>NZ_CP025803.1:0-2400000 GCF_003352065.1 Sulfitobacter sp. SK011 | reverse complement strand
CATTTTCCCAAACCCTCAGCCCTGAAAGGTGGAAAGACCTGAGGTGGCGGTTTTTTCGCCTGCATTTTCAGTATCTGTGCGCCTTTGATCAACCGGGCGACTATGATTATTTTCAGATCACGGCGGGGCCCATGACCTTGGCTGCGCGCTATGGTGCCCGTGCGCCCTCCAAGTCGCGCATTGACCATGCGGTCAGTAAATACAGGTCTGTTGCTGCATGAAACCGCCACCCAAGCCCGCCAGCCGCCCGGACAAGGTATCGCTCTGGCGGTATGCCAGGTTGTTCCGTGCTGACATCCTGTCGGCCCAGCCGGCGCGGCTTTATCGGGCGTGGATGGCTGAATTCAGGACGCCGTTTTTTCGCAGCTATCTGATCAACCAACCCGAGTTGATCAAGACCGTGCTCAAGGACCGTCCCGATGATTTCCCCAAGTCGGACAGGATCAGCGAAGGGTTGCGGCCCTTGCTGGGCAAATCGGTGTTCCTGACCAATGGCGAGACATGGAAACGCCAACGCCGCATCATTGACCCCGCGTTTGAAGGGGGCCGCCTGCGCGAGGTGTTTCCAGCCATGTGGGATGCCGCAGAAGCGACAGCGACACGGCTTGAGGCTCAGGTCGGTCAGGTGATCGAAGTTGAGGTTGAAACCAGCCATGCGGCGGCAGATGTGATCTTTCGCACGCTCTTTTCAATCCCGATTGACCATCATCTGGCCCGTGCGGTTTTTGACGCCTTCAAAACCTATCAACGGTCGCAGCCATTATTGAACCTTGCGGCCTTTATCCCGCTACCGCGCTGGATGCCGCGGCTCTTTCGCAAAGGCACACGCACCAGTGCTGCAAAAATTCGCAGCCTGATCACCGAACTGACCACGATCCGCATGGCCGATATTGAGGCCGGTACCGCCCCTGACGATCTGGCGACCAAGATCATGACCACCGCCGACCCGGTGACAGGGGATCGCTTCAGCACCGATGAAATGGTTGATCAGGTAGCGATATTCTTTCTGGCCGGACATGAAACAAGCGCGTCGGCATTGGCGTGGACGCTCTATCTGATGGCGACCCATCCCAACTGGCAGGACAAGCTGGCAGAGGAAGCCAAGGCATTGAAGACCTGCGATTTTGCTGTGATGTCGAAGCTTAAGCTCAGCCGTGATGTGTTTCGTGAGGCACTGCGGCTTTATCCGCCGGTGCCGATGATGGTGCGCGAAAACACCTGTCCTGAGCGGTTTCGCGACCGGGATGTGAAACCGGGCGCGCAGCTTGTGCTCAGCCCTTGGCACCTGCACCGTCATGAACGGCTTTGGGACAACCCGGATGGCTTTGACCCGACCCGCTGGCACAGTGAGAACGGTCAAAAATGCGCGCGCGAGGCTTTTATTCCGTTCTCATCGGGTCCGCGTGTGTGCACAGGCGCGGGGTTTGCGATGGTTGAGGGGCCATTGATCCTGTCGCGGATATTGCGCGATTTCCGCGTTGCCGCAGTGCCGGTGCGCGTGCCGGTCCCAGTGGCGCATCTGACCGTGCGCTCGGCCAGTGGTATATGGCTGAGACTTGAGCGGCGGTAGGTTCTATCATCGCAGCGGCCTTTGGATTAACATCAGGTTTAACGGAATCAGTAGACGAAGGTGAGTGTTTCATGGCGATCAACAATGCACAAAAAACGCAGATTGAAAGCGGTAAGGGATTTATTGCGGCCTTGGATCAATCGGGCGGTTCCACCCCCAAGGCGCTTGCCCTTTATGGTGTGCAGCCAAGTGACTATTCGGGCGATGCCGAAATGTTCCAGGCGATGCACGACATGCGGGCGCGGATCATTCTTGCGGATGATTTTACCAGCGCCAAGGTGATCGGTGCGATCCTGTTTGAACGCACGATGGACGATACCATCAACGGCAAACCGGTCGCGCAACTGTTGTGGGAAGACCGGGGCGTCGTGCCATTTTTGAAGATCGACAAGGGGCTGGAAGAGATCGCTGATGGCGTGCAGCTTCTCAAACCGATGCCAGAACTGGACAGCTTGTTGGCGCGTGCGGTTGCTGCAGGGATTTTTGGGACCAAGGAACGTTCGGTGATCCACGAGGCTGACGCAGGCGGCATTGACGCAGTTGTCGCGCAACAATTTGAAGTGGCAAAACAGGTTTGCAACGCAGGTTTGGTGCCGATTCTCGAACCTGAGGTGAACATCCATTCAAAGACCAAAGCGGCGGCAGAAGACCTGCTGCGCGATGCCCTTTTGAAGCATCTTGACCAATTGCCAGCGGGTGAGATGGTGATGCTCAAGCTCACCATTCCGGATGTTCCGGGGCAGTATGATGAAGTGGCCCAGCACGCGAATGTGCTGCGGGTTGTGGCATTGTCGGGTGGCTATTCGACGGATGAAGCTTCCGCCAAACTCAGCCAGAACAGCAGCATGATCGCAAGCTTTTCGCGTGCCTTGACCGAAGGGTTGAATGTGTCGATGTCCGATGCGGAGTTCAACGCGGCATTGAGTGGGAATATCAACAAGATCTATGCGGCGTCGGTGGCTTGAAGGGTCTCGGAATTTTCGAAAATTCCGATCCGGTCTTTTTCAAAAAAATCGTTTAGAGAATAATGCGTAACGGTTCTTGATTGCAAAAAAATTACCATTTGCCCAGCGTTTTCAATGGCATGATATCCGCGACGTGCAAGTTCGGTTTCAAAAGCGTTTCTGCCAACGTATTTTTCAATGTCTCGCAGCTTTCTGCGAACAATACCGCCTTCGCGGGCGGCCTTTGCACTGAAAACATGGATCATCCATGCGTCAGCAGAAAGAGGGGCTGGAATCGTCATACTCCAACCCTATCGCCATCAAGGTAAACGATCCTTTAATGTCTGCAGCACATAGAGCCTTATTGCAGAAGCCAGACCCATATCAACGCCGCGCGCCACATCAATTTCCGCCACCAACACATTGATTGGCATGTTTTTTTCAGCAGCGATTGCGCGGAATTCGTTCCAGAACTCATCCTCCAGCGACACCGAGGTGCGATGGCCTCGCAGTGTCACGGAATGTTTGACAGGCCGCGCGTTCATTTTTCGCGTTTGTGCGCCTCAAGGTTGCGCGCGATCAGTTCTGCGCGGGCTTTCAACGCTTCTTTTTGCGCTTTGGTCTGGCCAAAACCCACGGCATTTTCATCGGCGCGTGCCTTGCGTGAGGCGCGGTTGTGTTCTTTCTTGATCTTGTTCAGGTTCAGAGGAGCGCTCATTTTGGTCCAATCATATCTTCGGGCCGCACGACCCGATCAAAAGTTTCCGCATCGACAAACCCCAAAGCAATGGCTTCTTCTTTCAGGGTTGTGCCGTTCTTATGCGCGGTCTTGGCGACCTTGGTGGCATTATCATAGCCGATGGTGGGGGCCAGCGCGGTCACCAGCATCAGGCTTTCTTTCATCAACTTGTCGATCCGTTCGATGTTGGCCTTGGTGCCCACAACCATGTTGTCGGTAAAGCTGCTGGCGGCGTCACCAAGCAATTGCATCGACTGGATCACATTATAGCTCATCATTGGGTTATAGACGTTCAGTTCAAAATGGCCCTGAGATCCGGCAAAGCCCACAGCCGCGTCATTGCCCATCACATGCGCACAGACCATGGTCAGCGCCTCAGCCTGGGTGGGGTTCACTTTGCCCGGCATGATCGAGGATCCCGGCTCGTTCTCGGGCAAGATCAATTCGCCCAGACCGGAACGCGGGCCGGATCCCAGCAACCGCATGTCGTTGGCAATTTTGAACAAGGACGCGGCAACGGTTTTCAAGGCACCTGAAAACATCACCATGGCGTCATGGGCGGCCAGCGCCTCAAACTTGTTGGGGGCGGTGACAAAGGGCAGGCCGGTGATCGCGGCGATTTCATGTGCGACTTTTTCAGCAAAGCCTTTGCGGGTGTTCAACCCGGTGCCCACGGCAGTGCCCCCTTGGGCCAACTCATAGATATCCGGCAAACAGGCCTCGACCCGCGCGATTCCTTTGGCGACCTGATGCGCATAGCCGCCAAATTCCTGACCCAATGTCAGCGGTGTAGCATCTTGGGTATGGGTGCGGCCGATTTTGATGATGTCTTTGAATTCGTCAGATTTCTTCGCCAATGCGCCGTGCAATTTGCGCAGGCCCGGCAACAGCGTGTCACGCGCCACCATTGCGATGGCCACATGCATCGCGGTGGGGAATGTATCGTTTGATGATTGGCCCATGTTGCAGTGATCATTGGGGTGCACCGGCGTTTTGGAGCCCATCGTGCCGCCCATCATCTCAATCGCGCGGTTCGAGATCACCTCGTTGGCGTTCATGTTCGATTGGGTGCCAGACCCGGTCTGCCAGACAACAAGCGGAAAATTATCGTCAAACTTGCCGTCGATCACCTCTTGCGCGGCGGCCTGGATGGCGGGGGCCAGATCGGCGTCCAGATCGCCGAACCCCAGATTGACCTCGGCGCAGGCTTTCTTGATCACCCCCAGCGCGCGCACGATTGCGATCGGCTGGCGTTCCCACCCGATTGGGAAGTTCATGATCGAGCGTTGGGTCTGCGCGCCCCAGTATTTGTCGGAAGGAACCTCAAGGGGGCCAAAGCTGTCAGTTTCTGTGCGGGTATCGGCCATGATGCGGCTCCTCGTCTGGCAAATGTGTCAAAAGCGGTGTAGCGCCCCGCGCCAGCCTGCGCAATCAGCCGATGGTGCCCATGCAGTTCAAATTATTTGCGAAAGGAATCAAGCGACACGATCTGGGCGTCCTTGACCGGCTCTTCTTCGACTTCAAGCTCATGTTCATGGACCTGCTTCAACTCGGTGCCCTTGTCGGATGTTTTTTCGGGCGCGTCGGAGTCAGTGTTGTCCTGTTCTTCAAAGCGCAGACCAAATTCCACTGACGGGTCCACAAATGTTCGGATTGCGTCATATGGGATATAAAGCGGCTCTGGCGCATCGCCGAAATTGAGGGTGACCGCAAACCCATCCTCGGTGATCTCAAGCTTGTCGTACCAATGTTGCATCACCACGGTCATTTCGCCGGGATAGCGATCAGACAGCCAATCGGCCAGTTCCGCATCCGGATGGGTGGTGTCAAAGGTGATGAAAAAGTGGTGATTTCCCGGCAAGCCCCGCTCGGCAACGTCAAGCAGAACCTTGCGGATCAAACCCCGCATGGCTTCGTGCATCAGGTTGCCATAGTCGATGTCGCGGCCCATGTTCATCTCCAGGTTGGCATAGAACATGATCAGCATACGACATTTGTGGCCGAGGGAAAGGGGGCTTTACGTGACCATTGCAATCCCAAGGGCGGCGATTGCCAGCACAGCCATGGTGGTGACAAATCCGCGTTTTGCAACCAGCATCAGCAGGGCTGCGGCAAGCGTGAAAACGGCGGCCAGGGCATTAAAGCTTCCCAAATCAGGGCCGGGCAGGGCCAGCCACACCTCAGGGGTCACACGGTCAAATATCACATGCAGTGCGAACCAGACTGACAGGTTTGCAATAACCCCGACAACGGCCGCGGTGATGGCACGCAAGGCCCCTGCAAGTCGCGGCTGGGCTGAGATGCGTTCCAGATAGGGACCAGCAAGAAAAATCCATAAAAAGCAGGGGGTGAATGTCACCCAAAGCGCCACAAGCCCCGCCGCAATCGCGCCCATCACACCTGATTGCGCAAAACCGGCCAGCAAAGCGACAAATTCAGTGACAAGGATCAATGGCCCCGGCGTGGTTTCGGCCAGACCAAGTGCGTCAATCATCTGATCCGTGCTGATCCAGCCATAATCCTGCACCACGGTCTGCGTCATATAGGCCAAGACGGCGTAGGCCCCGCCAAAGGTCACAATTGCCAGTTTGGAAAAGAACAAGCCCAGTTGCAGCAAGAAGTCGTTGTCCATGGCCCAGAGCACCGCCAAAGGGGCGGCCCAAAGCCCCCCCCAAATGGCAATGGTGCGCGGTGCATGGCCTGCCTGGAGGGGTAGGGTGTCCACTTCCGGCGGTGCGACGTTGTGGTAAAACATGCCCCAAAGGGCCGCTGCCAGGATGATCAGGGGAAAGGGCAGGCCAACGACAAAAAGTGCCAGGAATGACAGGATGGCCAAGGTCCAGCCCTGGGCACCATGCAACGCCTTTTTCGCGACTTTGCGCAGCGCCTGAAAGACTACAACGATGACGGCTGCCTTGATGCCCAGAAATGCCGCTTGAACCAGTGGCAATTGTCCAAAATAGGCATATCCCAGCGCCAGAACCGCAATCACCAAGGCACCGGGAACCACGAACAGCAGGCCCGCCAGCAGCCCCCCCGGCACGCCGCGCATGCGCCAGCCCGCATAGGTGGCAAGCTGCATCGCCTCTGGTCCGGGCAACAGCATGCACAGGCTCAGCGCGCGCAGATACGCGGCCTCGCTGAGCCAGGGTCGTTCTTCCACCAATTCACGGTGCATCAGGGCGATTTGAGCGGCGGGACCGCCAAATGAAAAAAGACCAATACGGCCATAGACCCGCGCCATGTCCGGCCAGCTTGGTACGCTCATGATTTGCGATCCGCAGGCCAGTCGTGCCGTTCATCGGCCCCATCACGCGCCCAGCGGTACAGCGCATCATAAAGCGTCATACCGGCCTCAAGCTGTTCCAGATCATCGCGGTACTGGCGCGACAGGCCAACCGACAGGGCCAGTAAGCCCGCCGCTTGGGGGGACGTGTCATGGGTATCGGTATCGGCGGCGCGCACGACGGTTGCCAACCTGTCCAGCGCCTCTGTGTGCAGGGCAAATTCATCCAGCATCGTATCAAATGTGCACTTTGGGCCACGATGCGACCAAAACACATCCTCGACATCAAAGGGTGTCGCGCCATAGCGGTCTGCGACGCCCATGACCTCGGCGGGGGATACAAACAGGAACCGCGCATCGGGATCGACAAAGCGCCGGATCAACCATGGACAGGCGATGCGGTCAATCTTGGGGCGGTGCCGGGTCACCCAAAGGGTCGCACCCTCAACCGGGGCGGGCAGGGCGGCGGCGGGAATGCGCGGCGCGCCAGCGTGATCGCGCCAGCCATACATGCCCCCCGACAGATATTCCGCCCGCACCCCATCGGCGCGCAGCCACGCCACCAGTCCCTGGCTCAGCTTGATGCCCTTTTGACAGACAACGACACAAGGCCGCCCTTTCAGGCGCGCCTTTAGGCCTGGCAAATCCTTGTGCGGGTGGCGAAACGATCCGGGGATCAGAAACGGGTCTGCGTCAAAATCGGGATCAATTGAGATATCAACGATGACCGGCGCATCGGGGGTGCCGATCAGGCGCAACAATTGGGGAACAGTGATTTCATTTGGGGCAGCCATGGCATGCATCCTTTAAAGTTTTGGAAACATGCGAACCTCTGGCTGTCGCCTCACGGGGCGTTCGCGGTGATCCCCATGGCACCAGCATCGGTGAATTGGCGCTTAAGTCAAGCCTCAGCGGTAGAATCGGATCGCGGCGACGGCCACGTCGGCCTCAAATTCGCGACCGATGGCAACGATGCCAATGCGGCGCACTTCAGCGGGGTCAAAGGTGGCGTCGGTCTTGTGCGGGGTGATATCGCTGAACGGAATGCGGAGCGTTGTCCATTCAGGTGATGCGACAAATTCCGTGCGGAACGACTGCCAGGGCCGGGTCAGGGCGTCCGTGCGCAGACGCAGGTCATAGGCCTCTCCATTGCCAAAAACCTCTATCTCAAGCCCGGTGTGTTCAGAGGCGTCAAATCCGGTCCCATCCGACAAAAGATCAAACGCCATTTGAACAAAGCCGCCGTTGTTGTCGAGTGAGACGGCACCAGTAAGCCGGGTGGCGTTACGGCCCGCAACGTTTAGCGTACTAATCTGCCCGGTGGACACACCGCCCATCACGGTGTCGGCCACGAATTCCCAGTCAGGTTTGAGGTCCAAGGCGGTGTCCTTTGCGAATACAGGCGCGCCAATCGACAGAGTGGTGGCCAACAGAAGAGAGATAAACAATCTTATCATCCCCCAAATCTAGGGTGCACAGAGATCAAGGAAAGGTGTGAAAGTGCAGGTTTCTGTTGCCAGGTACCTGCGAACCCCGCCTTAGGTCGCTAAACGCAAGGACTTAATTTTCAGTCGTTAGTACCGCTTACGCGGCCATCGCAACTGGAGCACTATTGTTATTTGCAATTGTACTTTTTACGCCGATAACGGTGGCAGTCAGCCGAAACAAAGCAACATCTTTAGACGTTCGTCGATCCTATTTCGACCCCATGATCCCCAAATAAAGGATATTGGTGGAGTCGCCGGGTACCGCCCCCGGGTCCGAACCGCTTATTACATGCGCGTTTATGTCCATAGTCCCGAAGGACAAGATGAATATGGGGCAGAACCGGCAAAGTTTCAAGGGGCCGCTTATTTTCAAGGGGCCGCTTATGACGTGTCAGACGATGGGGCATGCACCGCAGCACTTGCCGCACGTTTGGCAAACACGTTTTGCGCCAGCGTTTGGGTCTCTCGCTCAAGTGCTTCAAGGCAATGGGCGCTGGCGTCACCGTCTTGCGCCTCAATTGCGTCGGCAATATCGGTGTGCAGTGCGATGATACGTGCGCGGTCGCGGGCGGTGAAGGTGATCATGTTCATCAATGGTTGCATGCCCTCAACCGCGCCGGCCAATTGGTAGCTCAGCACCGGATTGTCGGCACCGTCCACCAGCGCGCGATGAAACGCCACGTCTGAGGCACAAAACGCCTCATCCGTCAGGCCAGGCTGCGATTGCCGGTGAATTTCGGCGCGCATGGTTGCCAAATGATCGGCGGTACGCCGGGCCGCCGACATCGACGCGCAAGCGCGCTCTAGCGTATAGCGGGCCTCGCAGGCGGTGGCGAAACTGACCGCGTTCATCGAAATAAGGAGCGTTGAGGTGGTGATCTGCTGGGCCTGTGCCGCCTCAAAGCTGAGCCGCGCCACAAATGCGCCGCCTGTGGCCCCCCGCTGAGTGCGGATCAGTGATTGGGCCGCAAGCCGTTTCAGCGCCTCGCGCACGGTGGGGCGGGACACTTTGAATTGTTCGGCCAGTTCTGCCTCGGAGGGCAGGCGTTCATCAACAATCAGACGCCCTTCGACAATGGCATCACGGATCGCGCTGGCAATCTGTGCCGATAAATCGGCGGGATTGGTGGGGTCAATTTTCATATGTCTTACATTTAATGTTTGCCCGAAGTCTAAATGTCTGACATTAATTTCACAAGCGTGTTGAATCGGACAATTTCATGAACCCAGTTCTGCGATCTTCCCTTTGGCTGGCCTTTTTTGGGCTGGTGCTGGCGGCGTGGTGGATGATGTACGCCATGGCCATGCAGATGGACGTCGATCTGCTGGGACGTCCCGGTGAAATGGGTGAGGCGATGCGCGCCATGGACCCGCGCATGCCAATGTACATGCCGATGGCAAATTTCGGACCTTTGTTTGTGATGTGGGGCGCGATGATGGCGGCGATGATGTTGCCGACGTTGGTGCCCACGTTGCGCAGCTATGAGGACCTGATGATCAGTGCCAATGGCACGCGCGCCGGATGGCTAGGGGTGTTGCTTGGGTATTTTGCAATCTGGCTGTGCTTTGCGGCGCTGATCGCTGCGGTGCAACTGGCGCTGCTCTTTGCCGGGGTGATTGACATGCTGGGCATCGCGCGTTCCCGGTGGACTGCTGCGGCATTGTTGCTGGCGGTGGGCCTCTTTCAATTCACCCGCACAAAAGAGATTTGCCACGGCGTTTGCCATTCCCCGATGATGTATTTCATCGGCAACTGGCGCGCAGGATTTGCGGGCGGGTTGCGCATGGGCCTCGGCCTTGGGGTCTATTGCGCCTTGTGCTGCTGGGGTTTCATGGCGCTGGGATTTGCGGGCGGGGTGATGAACCTGGCCTGGATGGGGTTGGCCACGCTCTTTATGGTGGTGGAAAAACTGCCGCAGATTGGCCATCATGTAACAAAACCAATGGGTGTGATCCTGATCCTCGGCGCGTGCGTCGTAGCGGGCTGGCCCCTTATTTCAGGAGGATAAGATGCCACCAAAGAAAAGACCCGACGCGGATCGGCTGCCCATTTCACAGCGGATTGACCAGCGCATGCCGAACCCCAAGCGGCGACAATCGGCCCCGACAGAATGGGCGATCAAGGGCGAGCTTTTCCTGAACTGCTCGTGCACTGTGTTTTGCCCCTGCGTGGTGTCGCTGGGCGCGCATCCCCCGACCGAGGGGCATTGTCATGCCTGGATGGCCATTGCGATTGATGAGGGCCATTACGAAGGAGAGGACCTGAGCGGGCTGAACGTGGGCCTGCTGGTCGATATTCCCGGCCGTATGGGCGAGGGCAACTGGAAGGTCGCGGCATATGTCGATGAGCGCGCCAGTGGCAAAGCCTACAACGGCATCCTGCAGATATTTAGCGGTGCGGCAGGTGGCACCACCGGCCTCTTCACCATGCTGGTGTCCGAGATTATTGGGGCCGAACGCGCCCCGGTCGAAATCACCCGCGAAGGGAACAAGCGTTCCATCGCAATTGGCCGAAAAATTCAGGGTGAGATTGAAATGCTGGCAGGTAAAAGTCCCGATCATCCGGTGATGGTCAGCAACTCCAAATACTGGATGGGCCCCGATATCATTGCCGCCAAGGGCCTCAAAAGCCGGGTGCGCGATTATGGCCGGGTCTGGGCGTTTGACGGGTTGTCGGCAGAGATTTGCCCGATAGACTGGAAAGGCCCCAATCCATGATCGAGCCGGCCTATATTCGTACAATGGCGCGGTATAATACCTGGCAAAACAATCAGTTGATGAGCATTCTTAAGCTGATGCCTGAAGAAGAACTGATGTTGGATCGGGGGGCGTTCTTTGGGTCGATTATGAGCACGATCAATCATTTGCTGTGGGGGGATATGCTGTGGCTCAATCGATTTGATCCCACAACGGCCGCCCCTCAATGCGAACCTGCTGATGGCCACAAGATGTTTCCGACCATCGGCACCTGGAGCGCTGAGCGCTTTCGCACAGATGGTTTGATCAGGCTCTGGGCAGAGCGGGTCAAAGCGGTGCACCTGCACGGCGATCTGTCATGGTATTCAGGCGCGATGAAACAGGATTTTTCGCTGCCCCTTGCGATGTGCATCATGCAGTTTTTCAACCACCAGACCCACCACCGCGGTCAGGTCCACGCCATGCTGACAGCAACCGGGCGTGATGCCCCGGTCACTGATCTCGTTTTTATGCCAGAGGATATGTAATGGCACTCATTTCCCCGTCCCGCCGCCTGCGCCGGACACCTTTCTCCGATGGCGTTGAGGCGGCAGGAGTCAAAGCCTATACAACCTATAACCACATGTTGTTGCCCACGGTGTTCGAGAGTGTTGAGTTTGATTATCACCACCTCAAAAAAGCGGTTCAGGTGTGGGATGTCGCCTGTGAACGTCAGGTCGAGCTGCGCGGTCCGGATGCGGCCAAGCTGATGCAGATGCTGACCCCTCGTGATCTGCGTGGCATGTTGCCGGGGCGGTGTTTTTATGTGCCGATTGTCGATGAAACAGGCGGCATGCTCAATGATCCGGTCGCGGTAAAGCTCGCTGAGGATCGGTGGTGGATATCCATTGCAGACAGCGATCTGATGCTCTGGGTCAAAGGCATTGCCAACGGCTATCGGCTGGATGTGCTGGTCGATGAGCCCGATGTCAGCCCCTTGGGTGTGCAGGGTCCCAAAGCCGATGACCTGATGGCACGGGTGTTTGGCGACGCGGTGCGCGACATCAAATTCTTTCGGTTTGGCATGTTTGACTTTCAGGGCCGCCAGATGGTGGTGGCGCGGTCCGGCTATTCCAAACAAGGCGGGTTCGAGATCTATGTCGAGGGCAGCGATATTGGCATGCCGCTTTGGAATGCGCTGTTTGAGGCGGGCAAGGATCTGGATGTGCGGGCCGGGTGTCCCAATCTGATCGAACGGATCGAGGCCGGATTGCTGAGCTATGGCAACGACATGACGGACGACAACACCCCGCACGAATGCGGCTTGGGTCGGTTTTGCGACACCCAGACCGCGATTGGCTGTATTGGCCGCGATGCGCTGTTGCGCGTGGCCAAGGAAGGGCCAAACCAGCAGATCAGGCCGATTGAAATCGCAGGTGGCAAAGTGCCGGGTTGTGATCGGGCCTGGCCGGTTTTGGCAGATGGCAAGCCTGTGGGTCAGGTCAGCTCGGCGGCGTGGTCACCGGATTTTGATGTGAATGTGGCGATCGGGATGGTGCGGATGACCCATTGGGATGCCGGCACAAAACTTGAGGTGCATACGCCCGGCGGTGTTCGGGACGCGGTGGTGCGGGACAAATTCTGGCTCTGACGCGCGTTGCGACGTCGGATTTGTGTATTTTTGGAACAATGAAGCGGGGCGAAACCGCAAAAAGGAGATGACATGTTCAAGGCGTTGGTGGTGAACAAGGACGATGAGGGCAAGACACATGCGGGCGTGACCGAGATCAGCCTGGATCAATTGCCGCATGGAGACGTGACCGTTGCGGTTGAATATTCGACTGTGAATTACAAGGATGGGCTGTGCATTGGGCCGGGGGGCGGTCTGGTGCGCAATTATCCGCATGTGCCGGGCATTGATTTTGCGGGCACTGTCGAGGCATCTGAGGATGATCGCTATAACCCCGGTGACAAGGTTGTGCTGACCGGGTGGCGCGTTGGTGAGGCCCATTGGGGTGGATACAGCCAAAAGGCGCGGGTCAAGGCCGATTGGTTGGTGCCCCTGCCAGACGGGCTTGATACCCGTCAGGCGATGGCTGTTGGCACGGCAGGTTTCACCGCAATGCTGGCGGTGATGGCGCTTGAGGATCACGGGATCAAAAGCGGTCCGGTGCTGGTCTGTGGTGCTGCAGGCGGTGTGGGGTCTGTTGCCACCGCGATTTTGGCCAATCTGGGCCACGAGGTGGCAGGGGTGACCGGGCGGCCCGAGACAGCCGATTATCTGACATCGCTGGGGGCCACCCAGATTGTGGCACGCGAGGACCTGGCTGAAACCGTGAAGCGCCCGCTTGAGGGGGAAACATGGGGGGGCTGTGTTGATGCCGTGGGCGGTGCCATGCTGGCGCGGGTTTTGGGGCAGATGCAATATGGTGCCTCTGTTGCCGCTGTTGGTTTGGCTGGCGGTGCAGGGTTGCCTGCCACAGTGATCCCGTTCCTGCTGCGCGGTGTGAACTTGCTTGGCATCGACAGTGTTTTGCAGCCCTATGACAACCGGGTCCGCGCCTGGGCCAGAATTGCCAAGGATCTGCCGATGGACAAGCTTGAGGCGATGGTACAGCCCGCAACATTGAGCGACTTGCCGAAACTGGGGGCTGACATCCTGAAAGGCCAGGTCAAAGGCCGCGTGGTTGTCGATGTAAATGCCTGATGTAGCGCCCTGTGCTGTGCCGCCGGGCGCGCTGTTGCAGCGCTATGTGGGGCAGGCGGGGCATTACACCGATTGTTTTGAGACAAGGCTGCGCGATGATGTGACGTTGGATGCATTCATTTCGGCGTTCTACACCACATGGCTCTTTGGTCTTGAACGGGCGGTCCTGACCCTGGCGCTGCGCCGCCGGATCCATGACCGCGACGTTGCAGCGTTGGCATCGGGTGGCGCGGATCGGTTTGCCGCCTGGACGGTAGAATCACGTACACCTGATCAAATTCTGCTCTGCGACCTCAGGGGGGGCACGCGGTCTTATCTGGCTGTTGAGCCGCGCGCGGATGGGGGCACCCGGCTGCTTTTTGGGTCGGCTGTAGTGCCGTCCAAATCGGGCAAGCTGGGCTTTGGCGTAAAACTATTGATCCCGGTGCACCGGTTCTATTCAACCGCATTGCTGCGCGCCGCGTGTCGCAAATTGCCATGATGCCTTGAACCTCGTAAGACGACCGCGACACAACAGTGGAGGCCCCCATGAGCACCTATGACAATGACAACATCTTTGCCAAGATTTTGCGGGGGGAAATCCCCAGTTTCAAGGTCTATGAGGATGACGATACCTATTGCTTCATGGACATCATGCCGCGCAGCGATGGCCATTGTCTGGTGATCCCCAAAACACCTTGCCGCAATATCTTGGATGCGACTCCGGCACAATTGGCGGCCTGTATGGCGACGGTGAACAAGGTCGCCAATGCATGTATGATCGCGTTCGGTGCGGACGGGATCACCTTGCAGCAGTTCAACGAGGCCGCAGGCGGCCAAGAGGTGTTTCACCTGCATTTTCACATCCTGCCCCGGCACGATGGGCAACGGATGCGACCCGCCGGCACGATGGGTGATATGGATACCATCAAGGGGCATGCAGAGGCGATTGCAAAAGCCTTGGGCTGAATGCCTGATTTGCGAGAGATGCTTGCCAAGGGATGACCCAAATCATCAGCTCGATATTTTGGGGCACCAGCCTTGAAATATCGTCTGTGCAGTGCAGCTATTCGGTGTGGTGCGGCGATCAGATGACACTCATGGATCGGCCATTCGATAGAAAATTTTGGGGCTGTAGCAATGATTGATCTGTCTTCTTTCGGCCTCTCCGATGCTGTGGTGGCACTTGCCATCCTATGTCTCATGTTCGCGCTCTTTGTTTCAGAACGCTTTCCTACAGAGGTTGTGGCGATTGCAGGCGTGGCCGCGATGTTGATTTTCGACGTGCTTGCTTATGAAGACGCGCTGACCGCACTTTCAAACCCTGCGCCCTGGACCATCGGGGCGATGTTCATCATTGCCGGAGGGCTGGTGCGCACCGGGACGCTGGAATTGTTTACCCGGCTGGTCGAGGCGCGCGCCAGCACCAGTCCGGGAATTGCCATTGCCATGCTGCTGGCTTTTGCTGTGGTGGCGTCGGCGTTCATGAACAACACGCCTGTCGTGCTGGTGCTGATCCCGGTCTTTGTGCAGCTTGCCCGCAAGCTCAAGGTTTCCGCCAGCAAGCTGTTAATCCCGCTGTCTTACGCCTCCATCCTTGGGGGTACTCTGACGCTGATAGGCACCTCGACCAACCTGTTGGTTGACGGCGTGGCGCGCGCGCACGGTCTGCAACCATTCTCGATATTCGAAGTGACACCGCTGGCGGTGTTTCTTGTTGGTTGGGGCATGATCTATCTTCGGTTCGTCGCACCACGGCTGTTGCCCGACCGCGAAAGCATGGCGACACTCTTGTCTGACCACGAGAAGAAGAAGTTCTTTACCGAGGTCGCAATCCCCGATGACAGCACGCTGATCGGCGCAAATGTCACCGAGGTGGAGGCGTTTCAGCGCGAAGGTGTGAGGCTGGTTGACGTGCTGCGTGGCGATGTCTCGTTGCGGCGCGATCTGAAGGGGGTCACGATCCATGCGGGCGACCGCGTGGTGTTGCGCACCCCTATGGCAGAATTGCTGGGGCTGCAGGCGGATCCCAAGGTGCGACTGGTCGACACGCTGAGTTCGCGCAGGAGCACAACCGTCGAGGTGCTGATCACGCCGGGGGCCACGCTGGTGGGCAGGTCACTTGGCCAATCGCAGTTGCGCCGCAGATATGGTGTGTACCCGCTGGCGGTGCACCGGCGGAACAGGAACATCAGCGGCCAGCTTGATCAATTCGTTCTGCAGGTCGGGGATACGGTGCTTCTTGAGGGGGCACCGGAGGACATTAACCGCCTCGCGGATGATGCCGGTCTGGTGAACATCAACCAACCACTGGTGCGTGCCTATCGGCGCAGCCATGCGCCACTGGCCACCGCCGCATTGATTGGCATTGTTGCGTTGGCGGCTTTTGCGGTCGCACCGATCCTGTTTCTGGCGGTGATAGCGGTCGCCTTCGTATTTCTTACCCGGTGCATCGACGCTGACGAGGCTTTCTCATTTGTCGATGGCCGTCTGCTGGTGCTGATCTTTTCGATGCTCGCCGTTGGGGTTGGGCTCGAATCCTCTGGTGCCGTGGGGCTGGTGGTCAATGCAGCGGTGCCATACTTGCAGTCGATGCCACCGTTTCTGATCATCTGGTCGCTTTATCTGCTGACCTCGATCCTGACCGAGATGGTTTCCAACAACTCGGTCGCCGTGGTCATCACCCCGTTGGCGATCAGTCTTGCTGAAGCACTTGGACTAGATGCGCGACCGTTGATTGTTGCGGTGATGGTTGCGGCGTCTGCCAGTTTCGCGACACCCATTGGCTATCAGACCAACACGATGATCTATGGTCCGGGCGGCTATCGCTTTACCGATTTCATGCGGGTCGGCATCCCGCTGAGCCTGAGCGTGGGGCTTTTGGCGTCGACCCTCATTCCCTTCATCTGGCCACTTCAGGGTGTCCAATAGAGAAGCCGTGTTGGATCGAATGGCGATCGCGGTGATTGCCTGAGAGAACCGCAGACGACCAATCCAGACCTGCGAGCGAACATCCATTTCCGCGTCATGACAATTTGCGCGACTTGGGCTACCGTGGTCGCCAAGGGCGGAGGGAAATCCAATGGAATACTATGATGTCGACGTTTATGCGCGAAAGGTGACAACACATTCGCCCGAAGCGCAGCTTTGGTTCAATCGGGGGCTGGTGTGGTGCTACGCGTACTTTCACGACGAAGCGGTCACCTGTTTTCAGAATGCAATCAGCGCCGATCCCGGCTGTGCCATGGCGCATTGGGGTGTCGCCTATGCCATTGGTCCAAATTACAACATGCCGTGGGAACGGCGCGATACGGCGATGCGCCGGGAGTCGCTGGCAGCCGCCTATGACGCCACGCAGGCCGCCTTGGCTTTGGTCGATACAGTCAGCGCATCGGAACGCGCGCTGATTGAGGCATTGCCAGCCCGCTTTCCAAAACGGGAGCCTGAGAAGATAGAGGTCATGCGCGGCTGGAACGACGATTTTGCAGCGGCGATGCGGGGCGTTCACGAGGCATATCCCGAAGACCTTGATCTCAGGGCGATATTTGTCGAAGCGATCATTAACCGGACGCCTTGGAACATGTGGGATCAAACCACTGGCACCCCTGCGGAAAATGCAGGCACCCTCGAGGCGCAGGCGGTCTTGGAAAAGGCGCTGAACGACATGCCAGAGGCGATGGTCCATCCAGGCATTCTGCATCTTTATGTGCATCTGATGGAAATGTCGCCGTTTCCGGAAAAAGCGCTCAAGGCTGGTGATGCCCTGCGGGTCTTGGTACCGGACGCCGGGCACCTTATTCACATGGCATCGCATATCGACATTCAGTGCGGACACTACCGCGATGTTTTTTACTGGAATTGGCAGGCGACAAAGGTCGACAGGAAGGCGTTGGAGCGCCGGGGTGTCTATACGCTTTATACCGGGTATCGCATCCACAACTACCATTTTGCAGTTTACGGGGCGATGTTCCTTGGTCAATTCGAACCCGCCTGGAAGGCCGCACGGGAACTTGTTGAGATAACGCCGGAAGAGTTGCTGCGGGTTCCGTCACCCCCGTTCGCAGACTTTTTTGAAAGCTATATGGCGATCTGGGTTCATGTGCTGATCCGGTTTGGCCGATGGAAACAGATCATTGATGAGCCGTTGCCCGAGGACGGAAAGCTTTATGCCAACCTCACCGCGACGCTGCATTATGCAAAAGGCGTGGCGCATGCCGCGGGCGGCAATGTGGATGAGGCCGAGGCAGAAAAGCAACTTTTTATGGCTGCCCGCGACCGCATGCCAGAGGCGCGGCGCATGCACAATGTGCTGTGTCTTGATCAGCTTGCGGTGGCTGAGGCGATGCTGGATGGCGAAATCGAGTATCGGAAGCAAAACTATGACGTGGCGTTCGCCCGTCTGCGCGATGCCGTGGCGCTTGAGGATGCGCTGCCCTATGACGAGCCGTGGGGCTGGATGCAGCCCACCCGCCACGCTTTGGGAGCGTTGCTGCTTGAACAGGGGCGGGTTGATGAGGCCGAAGCGGTGTACCGCGAAGATCTGGGTTTGGGCGGCACCTTAAGCCGTGCGCAAACCCACCCCGACAACGTATGGAGCCTGCGCGGGCTGAACGACTGCCTGTCGGCCAAGGGCGGCGCGGACACACTGGAAGCCCGGCTGATTGCACAGCGTCTGGCGCTCGCGGAAAGCCGTGCGGATCGCACGGTGGGCGCGTCCTGTTTCTGCGCGCAGGCGGCTGAGTAACGGCGACCTTTCAATGTCAGGCTGGTATTGGGTCGCACTGTTTAGGACCTTCGCCCCTCACATAAAAAGCGGCACCCGTTTGCCCGGACGCCGCATTCTTTTCTTGGGATCAACGCTTACTCAGCAGGTTGTGCGCTTGCTGAGCCTTCGGGCTGGCCCGCACGGTCGCGACGACCGTCGTTATACATCGCCTTGATCAGTGAGATGACCATGCCCACCATCACGATGGTAAAGGGCAGGGCACCGATGATCATGGCGTTCTGCAGGGCCGAAAGACCACCACCGCCCGCCAGCAACAATGTCCCGATCACCAGCGTCAGGATCACACCCCAGATGATGCGGTGTTTGACACCTGTTTCCTCGGCACCGCCGGACATGATGGTGTTCATCACCAGGATGCCGGAGTCAGCGGAAGTCACAAGGAACGTCATGATCAGCACCACACACATCACGATCAGCGCCTGAAGCAAACCGCCCGAGATCATCTGTTCCAGCGTTACAAAGAGCTTCGCCGAATTAGATGCGCCAACGATGGCGGCCTTGGCTTCTTCGCTGTTCAAGGACAGATCAATTGCTGTGCCGCCCAGGATGGTCATCCATGCGAAACACACCAGCGCCGGTGCAATGACCGCGCCGAGCACGAATTCACGTACCGAACGGCCTTTGGAGATGCGCGCAAGGAACAAGCCCACAAAAGGCGAGAACGCGATCCACCATGCCCAATAGAACGTGGTCCAGCCCGCTTGCCACCCGAACAGACGGCCTTCTGTACCGGCGGCATAGGCAGCGGCAATGTCAGCCTCTGGCAAGGATTTTGCGGCTTCCGGCAAGCCTTCGGTAAAGCCTGCAAAGCTGCCCCATGGGTTTGTCGCCCCGGAATAGACCGAAGCGATGTCTTCGGCCCCAAGTGCCTGAACGGCGGCGGGGGCGTTGGCGGCAAATGCGCCTGCATCAACCGGGCTATAGGCAGAGAAGCTGATCGAGACAAAGTTGAGTATGTAGTCCACCAGCGCCGATGCATAGGTGGTCATGGCAAAGAGGAATGAGCCAAAGATCACAAACGTCAAAAGCAGGATCAGCGACAGCACCAGGTTGATGTTCGACAACCACTTAACGCCGCGTCCAACACCCGATACCGCAGACAGGATCGACAGCGCCATGATACAGGCAAGCGCCACAATCAGACCTGTTTTGGTGGCGGTTGGTGCGTCACCCGTTGTGTCCATCAACCAGCCTGCGCCAGTGATCGCATAAACGCCGTCAACCAGTTGGCTGACACCGAAACCGATGGTCACAGAAACACCAAGGATTGTGGCAACAACACCCAACACGTCGATCACGTGACCGAAAATCCCATTGGCAAATCTGCCAATCAGAGGCGTCAGTGCCGACCGAATCGTCAGCGGCATGCCGCGTGTATAGGCGTAATAGGCAAGGCTAAGGCCCGTCACCACATAGATCGCCCAGGCATGAAAGCCGTAGTGCGCAAAGGTGTAGCGGTACGCAGATTGCAACGCGTCCTCACTGTTGGGGGCCAGGTCAGAGGACAACAGAACGGGGTTCGATCCCCAAAGGCCGAGGGGTTCGGCGGTGGCGAATGTCATCAGACCGACACCCAAACCTGCACCAAACATCATCGAGAACCATGAAAAGTTGCTGAACTCGGGCTTTTGGCCCGGTGTACCCAGCACACGTCGGCCGGTGGAGGGGATGATCGCGACAACAAATAGAAAAAAGGCAAACATGCCGACCGCGAGAATATAGAAGGTATTAAAGCTCAAAAGCAGCGATGTGTTCACTGCGGAAAGCATTTCACCCGCATTCAGCGGGAAGACCAGCGCCCAAAGCACCAGCAAAACCATGCTGATCTTGGATATGAGCGCGATCGGAAGGCTGTAGCCATGATAGAAGCCGCCATCTTGTGTATTGATGTCGAGCTCCGTGAATGGAGGTTTAACTGACATTTTATTTAAGTCCCTGTTTTGTGGTCCGGTCGTTCTTTGCAACCAGATGTTGTTATCTTAGCACATTTTTGCACAAAAAATAAACACCCCGATGCGCACAGAACTCTTGGTGGATCGTCGTGTCCAAAGTGGTGTCAGGGTAAACTTTTCATCAGGTCAGTTTGGGTGGCAAACGACATCACGGGTGCGAAACCGACCTTAAACGACGATCTCGCATCGGATTAAGCAAGGGTCGAGGCTGTTTTCGATATGTCTGTTTGTGACGCGGCAATGTCCTTTTTTCGTGATCCGGAAGACCCGAGTGATGAGGCATTCACCAAGGTGAGCGGGGCAGGTACGGCGCTATCTTGACCAAGTTTGCGGCCCCGCAAAACCGGGTTGGTACCGACTGTGAGACCATCTGTAAGGGCCGTTCAGAATTGGCCCGCGTAAGGATGGCTTGATCGACGTTGTTGCCGCTGACACCACCAGGTCGCACCCTGCCGAGCAATGGGGCTGTCATGTCAAAATCAAACGCCCCGGCGCTTGCGTATCCCAGCCTTTGTCCTAAGTTGGCCCCATGACATTAGATACCGCATGGGTGCGCGCCCAATTTCCCGCATTTGCCGAACCTTCACTCAAGGGTCAGGCGTTTTTTGAAAACGCTGGTGGGTCCTATACCTGCAAGCAGGTTATTGATCGGCTGTTCCGGTTTTACACCCAACGCAAGGTTCAGCCCTACGGACCCTATGAACCCAGTGTGCTGGGGGGGCAGGAAATGGACGAAGCACGTGCCCGCATGGCGGCGATTTTGGGCGTTATTGGGGATGAGCTGAGCTTTGGGCCCTCGACCACGCAAAACACCTATGTTCTGGCACAGGCGTTTGGCCAGATGTTGGAACCCGGTGAGGCGATTGTGGTTACCAATCAGGATCACGAGGCCAACACTGGTCCATGGCGTCGGTTGGCGGATCGGGGCATTGAGATCCGCGAATGGTGCATTGACCCCGACACCGGGCATCTGGACACCGCAGACCTTGAAAATCTGCTGGATGAAAAGGTGCGTCTGGTGTGTTTTCCGCATTGCTCAAACGTCGTGGGGCAGGTGAACCCGGTGACAGAAATTACCGCGCTTTCCCATGCGGCCGGTGCATTTGTCTGCGTTGACGGCGTATCTTATGCGCCGCATGGTTTTGTCGATGTGGGGGCGCTGGGGCCGGATATCTACCTGTTTTCGGCCTATAAAACCTATGGGCCACATCAGGGGTTGATGGTCATCCGGCGCGCGCTTGCGGAACTCTTGCCAAATCAGGGCCATGTTTTTAACGGCGGTTCGCTTTACAAGCGCTTTACGCCTGCCGGACCCGACCATGCACAGATTGCGGCCTGCGCGGGGATGGCAGATTACATTGACGCGGCCTATGCCCATCATGTCGGCGGCGATGCAGGCCCGGCGGCGCGTGGCGCTGCTGTCCATCATCTGATGCGCGCCCATGAAACCGAGTTGCTGCAACCGCTGCTTGACGGGGTGAAATCACGCAATTCAGTGCGCCTGATTGGCCCCTCTGAGGCAACGGACCGTGCGCCAACAGTTGCTCTGGCCCTGAACCGCCCCGGCGCAGATGTGGCCAAGGCGCTGGTGAAACATGGAATTATGGCAGGGGGCGGCGATTTTTACGCAGGCCGCGCGCTGAGCGCGATGGGCGTCGATGCGGCCAAGGGGGTTTTGCGCCTCAGTTTCACCCATTACACAACCCACGAAGAGGTCTATCAGCTTTTGACTGCCTTGGATGAAGTTTTGTGAAACCAATGCCTTGAATGATCCGCGTCTGCCCTAGATCGTAGCAAAAGGGAAAAGGGGTCAACGGCAATGGATGACACAAAACCGATCATTTTGTGGTTCCGGCGGGATTTGCGGCTGAGCGATCATGCGGCGCTGACTGCGGCATGCGAGACCGGGCGTCCGGTGATCCCGGTGTTCATTTACGATGGTTTGGTCGAAACGCTTGAGGCAGCCCCGAAGTGGCGGCTTGGGCTCGGATTGCAAGCGCTAAGCAAAACACTTGCCGACAAGGGCAGCCGCCTGATCCTACGCCGCGACGGCAGGGCGCTGAAGGCGCTGCGCGCGCTTGTGGCACAGACCGGTGCCACCTCGATCTATTGGTCACGGCTTTATGATCCTGAGGCTGTGGCCCGCGACACCTCCATCAAAGAAGCGTTCAAGGTCGAAGGGATCGAAGCGCGGTCGTTTGGTGGCCATCTGATGTTTGAGCCCTGGACCGTTGAAACCAAAACAGGCGGATTTTACCGGGTCTACACACCGTTTTGGAATGCGGTAAAAAACGTTGGGGTGGATACGCCACGTCCTACGCCACGCGACATCCGCCCGCCTCAAGATTGGCCAGAAAGTGATACGCTGGACGATTGGCAAATGGGTGCGGCGATGAACCGAGGGGCCGAGGTCGTGCAGCCCTTTGCCCTTGTTGGTGAACAATCCGCCCAGGGCAGGCTGGGTCACTTCATTGCCGACGTCGTGGATGGCTATGGCGACAATCGCGACATTCCCGGCGTTGATGGCACCTCGGCCCTGTCCGAGAACCTTTCGCTGGGTGAAATCAGTCCGCATCAATGCTGGCACGCAGGCCAAAGAGCCATGCAGGAAGGCAAACGGGGTGCCGAAAAATACCTCAAGGAACTGGTGTGGCGTGAATTTGCCTATCACCTGATGCACCATACGCCCCGGATGCTGGATGGGAACTGGCGCGAGGAATGGGATGCGTTCCCCTGGAAAACCGACGCCGACAGCGCCCATGTGCTTGCCTGGAAACAGGGGCGCACCGGGGTCAGGTTTGTCGACGCCGCGATGCGCGAGCTTTATGTGACAGGCCGCGTGCACAATCGGGCACGGATGATCGTCGCAAGCTATCTGACCAAACACCTGATGACCCACTGGAAAGTCGGGCAGCACTGGTTTGAGCAATGCCTGATTGACTGGGATCCGGCCAGCAACGCGATGGGCTGGCAATGGGTGGCAGGGTCCGGGCCGGATGCATCGCCCTATTTCAGGGTTTTTAACCCCGATACCCAGCTTGATAAGTTTGACAAGCACCGCGATTACGTCAGCCGCTGGATTGCCGAAGGGCGCGCCGACCCGCACAAAGATGCGCTGGCTTTTTTTGATGCGATCCCGCGCAGTTGGAACCTGTCGCCGGATGATCCCTATCCAGACCCAATCGTGACGCTGGATGCCGGCCGCAAGCGGGCACTCGCCGCTTATGAGGAACGCGGATTTTAATATTTGTTAATATTGCAGGGGGCGATAAAGTTGCATCGCCTCGCATGAAAATGAACACCAAGGGGATGTGGGCGTGTATCTAACCAGCACCGAAGGACAGGCAGACCTGCCGCGCTATTTCACGCGGGTCTACGCGATGGCGCGCGACATGCAGCATGGGCGGGTCGATTTTGTCCTGCCCGATGGCCGTACGTTTCGCGCGGATGGCGCGAAACCGGGGCCGGTTGCCGAATTGCGGATCCATAACAACGACCTGTTTGCGCGTCTGATCCGTGAGGGCGACCTTGGCTTTTGCGATGCCTACCTTGATGAATGGTGGTCCACACCCGATTTGCAGGCCTTTATGGACCTGGTGCATGCGGACAACGAGGACATCTATGACGGGTTCCCCGGTATGGGTCTTGTGCGGGTGTTTGAACAGTTCCGGTTCTGGCTGCAACGCAATCACAAAACGCAGGCACGCAAGAACATCAGCTATCACTATGATCTGGGCAATGACTTTTATGGCCTCTGGCTTGATGACACGATGACCTATTCCTCGGCGCTTTTTGAGGATGGCGCGCAGCAATCTTTGGAAGCGGCGCAGACCGCCAAATATGCTTCGATGGTGGATCAGATGGGCGTCGGGCCGGGTGATCACGTGCTTGAAATCGGCTGCGGCTGGGGTGGGTTTGCCGAATATGCCGCCAAGGAACGCGGGCTGCGGGTGACGGGACTGACCATCAGTCAGGAACAGTTTAGCTATGCCAAGGAACGTATTGAAAATGCAGGGCTTTCAGACCTTGTTGATTTCAAGCTGCAAGATTACCGCGACGAACAGGGGACCTATGATGGCATCGCCAGCATCGAGATGTTTGAGGCGGTGGGCGAAAAGTATTGGCCAACTTACTTTGACACCGTCCGCGAGCGGCTGAAACCGGGCAAGGCCGCGACGCTTCAGATCATCACCGTCGATCACCGGCGCTGGGATGTTTACAAACGCGGTGTGGATTTTATCCAAAAGTACATCTTTCCGGGGGGCATGCTGCCCAGCCCAAAGGTGCTGCGTGAACAGGTGGAAAAGGCGGGTCTTGTTGTTGATAGGTCCATCGAATTTGGCAAAAGCTATGACATCACGCTGCGCCGCTGGCACGAAACCTTCAATGCGAAATGGGACCAGATCACCGCAATGGGCTTTGACGACCGGTTTCGCCGTATGTGGAATTTTTACCTCACTTCTTGCGCAGCGACATTTGACAGTGGAAATTGTGATGTAACGCAGATTACGGTGAGGCGACCCATTTAGGGTCGAATGACCGTAAGAGGAGCCTTCCCATGCCCACAGCCGCGCGTTTGGTGGCCGCCATATGTCTGGCGATCGTTGCGTTTATCGTGTCCGGCATGGTGATGCCCTTGATGCCTGAAAGCACCGATTTTGGCTATTTCGTACCACTGAACATCATCATAGGCCTTTTAGCGGGCTGGATCGTCATGGGTCGGCGGGTGGGACGCGGCACCACCGCTGCAATCAACAACGGTCTGACCGGGGTGTTTGTCATGATGCTTTGGGGGATCGGCGTGCAGGCCTGCAACGAAATGGTGCGCCTTGCGATGAAAAACCGCTATGACAACGCGATGGAGGCGATAGTCGCCATCTTTCAAATCGGAGCAGAGTTTGGCCAGATGATCGCAACGGTACCGATTGGGCTGTTTTTGCTCGTCGGGGCAGTGGTCAGCGGTCTTGTGACCGAATATGCCGGCAACCGCTGGCGCTAACCGGATGAAAAACCTGTTTTTTTATGGCACGCTGCGGCATGTGCCCTTGTTGGAAATTGTGATGGGGCGCGGGGCAGGAATGCTTGATGTGACGCCTGCACACCTGCCGGATTTTCTGGTGTCTTCGGTGGCCGAGGGGCCGTTTCCGATGATTGCACCCTCTATCGGCGACAGGGCAGAGGGTCTGTTGGTCCGCGGTCTCAGTGATGATGACATCGCGCGACTGGATTTTTACGAGGGTAGTTTTGCCTATGATCTGGTGCAGGTCGAGCTATCAGATGGGCAGAAGGCCGAGGTCTATGTGCCGCAACCGGGCATGTGGACGCCGGATGGTCCGTGGCTGTTGAGCGCCTGGGAGGCCAAATGGGCTGCCCTTTCTTGCCATGCCGCGGTCGAGGTCATGGGGTATATGGGCGTTAAAACCCGCGATGAGGTGGCGGGGATGTTCCCGATGATCCGCAGACGCGCAGGATCAAAGGTACATGCGGCGAACTCTTTACATGGGGAAAGGACGATGCATGGCAGGGTTGAGGTGATGGATCGCAAACGCAGCTATGCGCATTTCTTTGCCTTGGATGACATCCTGCTGCGACACGAACGGTTTGACGGAAAAATGACCGAACCGCTGGATCGCGCGGTTTTTTTGGGGGCGGACGCCGGGATCGTGCTGCCCTATGATCCGGTCCGGGACCGGGTGCTGCTGGTGGAACAGATACGGATGGGACCGCTTGCGCGCGGTGATGCCTCGGTTTGGCAGTTGGAGCCGATCGCGGGCCACATTGACCCGGGCGAAACACCAGAACAGGCCGTGGTGCGCGAAGCGCAGGAAGAGGCGGGGCTGAGCGTGCGTTCGCTTGAAAAAGTGGCTGAGGTCTATGCGTCGCCGGGCAATTCAACCGAGTTTCATTATATTTTCGTAGGCTTGGCCGATTTGCCGGATGTGGCACAGGGCACAGGTGGCCTGGACAGTGAGGGCGAAGACATCCGTTCGCATTTCCTGAGTTTTGAGGCGCTGATGGCATTGGTCACCGGCTATGGCGCGGGGAATGCACCGCTGGTTTTGGCCGCTTACTGGCTGGCCCACAACCGCGCGAGGTTAAGGTTGAAGGCTTGAGGTTAACTGGGGCTGCGGATACACCAAAGGCAACTTGATTTGGGGGCATCCATGCACGTCGCGAATGATCTGGCGCAGGCCATCGGAAACACACCTTTGATCCGGCTGAGAAAGGCCAGTGAGCAAACCGGTTGCGAAATTTACGGCAAGGCCGAATTCATGAACCCCGGCCAATCCGTCAAAGACCGCGCCGCGCTGTTCATTATTCGTGACGCCGTTGCCAAGGGCACGCTGAAGCCCGGCGGCACCATTGTTGAAGGAACAGCCGGAAACACCGGCATCGGCCTTGCGCTGGTTGGTGCGTCGATGGGGTTCAAAACGGTCATCGTGATCCCCGAAACCCAGTCGCAGGAAAAGAAAGACATGCTGCGGTTGGCGGGCGCAGAACTGGTGCAGGTGCCCGCCGCCCCTTACCGGAACCCCAACAATTTTGTGCGCTATTCAGAACGGCTTGCCAAAGAACTCGCACGCACCACCAATGAAGGCGTGATCTGGGCCAACCAATTTGACAATGTCGCCAACCGTCAGGCCCATATCGAAACAACCGGGCCAGAGATCTGGGAACAAACCGATGGCAAGGTCGACGGATTTTGCTGTGCCGTCGGGTCAGGTGGGACATTGGCTGGCGTTGCAATGGCGCTGCAGCCCAAGGGTGTAAAAATCGCGCTGGCTGATCCTGATGGTGCCGCACTTTACAGCTATTACACGACTGGTGAGCTGGCGAGCGAAGGCGGGTCGATTGCTGAAGGCATCGGGCAGGCGCGCATCACCAAGAACCTCGAAGGATTGAAGCCGGATTTCTGCTATAATGTCTCCGACGCCGAGGCGCTGCCGGTGGTGTTTGATTTGCTGGAACACGAGGGACTGTGTCTGGGTGCGTCATCCGGCATCAACGTTGCCGGGGCCATGCGGATGGCCCGCGATATGGGGCCGGGACATACGATCGTCACCATCCTGTGCGACTTCGGCACTCGGTATCAGTCGAAACTGTTCAATCCTGAATTCCTGGCTGAAAAGGGCCTTCCGACCCCCGGTTGGCTGGACCGCGCGCCTGCCTCGATCCCCGGCGTGTTTGAAGACGTATGAAAAACCTGCTGATCCAAGTTGTGCTGGCGATTGGGTTTGTCGTCACGCTTGTCACCGCGACATTTGCCCAGAATGATCTGAGCGAGGATCTTGAGCGCTACAATGTCCTGGCCCTGCGTGCGGAGGAATCGATCCTAAACGACTCTCTGAGCGATGAGACGTTCGAAGCCATACGCGAGAGGATCGCCGAATACCGCGCGGAATTTGATGCCGCACGAAACGCAAATGCGGACCGGATTGCGACCCTTCGCGAACAGGTGGCCGCCTTGGGAACACCGCCGGAAGGCGATAATGCGGTCCCAGAAGACCCAAGCATTGCGGCCAAACGCGAAGACCTGACTGCGCAGCTCAATGCGTTACTTGCCCCGGTTCAAAAGGCTGAGGCGTCCTTTCTTGAGGCCGATGGGCTGGTGCGGCAAATCGATCAGCTGCTGCGCGACCGACAGACCAACAAGCTTTTGACGATTTCTCCCACGCCACTGAACCCGGTGCATTGGCCGCAGGCATGGGCCGACCTGCAGCGGGCAACCGTTGAGATATGGGCGCAAAATGATCAAAAAGACGGTGCTGAAAGGTGGGATAAATTACGTGAGAATGGCCTGATTGTCGTGTTGTCGATGGTCATCGGCTTGGTGCTGATTGTGCGCGGCCGAAGCTGGGCCACAAGGATCGTGGGGCGGCTGGAACGGTTTGGCGCGCGTGGTTTTGGGATTTGGCGGTTTCTGGTTTCGCTGCTGCGTATTCTCTTTCCGTTGGTGGGCCTGTCGAGCGTTGCACTCTCCGTCGGTGTTACGGGCATTCTGGGCCAGCGTGGCAATGAGGTGCTCATGCTGGTGCCAATCATTGGCGGGTTGATGCTGGGGTTTCGCTGGGTTGCTGAACGGGTTTTCTCAAAAGCTGATGATGAGGCGCTGCTGCTGCTCAGCCAATTGGCGCGCAAAAAGGCACGGTCCTGTGTCAGTGTGATCACTGTCGCGATCATCATTGATGTGGTCCTGACCCAGATACTTGAGGGGTCCGACCCGGCACCCAGCACAGTCCCGGTCATTGCCTTGATCACCTATCTGATCATCTGTTTCGCCCTGTATCAGCTTGGCGTCATTTTGAAGGGGTACACAGAGCCATCTGAACCAGAACAAACCGGGGCGGAAGCGCGTGTGTCAACACACACCAAAGTGGTCCGCAGCATTGGCGTCGGGGCCATCGTGGTGTCCTGTCTGACACCTGTTCTGATTGGCTTTGGCTATCTCGGTGTCGCTGAGGCGATACTGCAACCCTATGTCATGTCGATTGTCATTTTTGGCCTGTTGATGACGCTGCAACGATTCCTGACCGATGTCTATGGCGCAATCACAGGGCAGGGCATTCAGGCACGTGATGCGCTGATGTCGGTCGTTTTTGGCATTGTCTTGTTGCTTCTGGCGTTGCCGGTTCTGGCGCTGCTTTGGGGGGCGCGGCCCACGGACCTTTCTGAGCTGTGGACAGCTGTTGGCCGTGGGTTCGCCGTTGGTGAAAGCCGGATTTCGCCCACCGATTTCCTGAAATTCGCAATAATCTTTGTTGTGGGCTACGTCCTGACGCGGCTCATTCAAAGCATGTTGCGCAGCAACGTTTTGCCGAAAACCAAGATAGATATCGGCGGTCAGAATGCGATTGTTTCGGGGCTGGGTTATGTCGGTATTTTTCTTGCGGCATTGGCTGCCATCACCGGTGCGGGCATTGATCTGTCATCGCTTGCAATTGTCGCTGGTGCATTGTCGGTCGGCATTGGTTTTGGCTTGCAGAACATCGTCAGCAACTTCGTATCTGGCATTATCCTGTTGATCGAACGCCCGATCTCACAAGGGGACTGGATCGAGGTTGGTGGCCAGATGGGCTATGTGCGCGACATCTCTGTCCGGTCCACCCGGATTGAAACCTTTGACCGCACGGATGTGATCGTGCCCAACGCGGATTTGGTCAGTGGGACCGTCACGAATTATACCCGTGGCAACACAGTGGGACGTGTCATCGTTTCAGTTGGCGTGGCGTACGGCACCGACACCCGGCGGGTCGACAAGATCCTTCAGGAAATCGCCGAAGCTCAGCCCATGGTATTGAGCACTCCGCCGCCGAACGTTGTGTTCATGAATTTTGGTGCAGACGCATTGGAGTTTGAGGTTCGGATGATGCTGAGGGATGTGAACTGGATGATGATTGTCAAAAATGACGTGAACCACGCCATCGCCGAACGATTTGCTGCAGAAAAGATCGAGATACCCTTTGCACAGCGTGATCTGTGGATCCGTAACCCGGAGGCGCTGACCGGGGCAGGGCCGCTCAAAGCGACAAAGACACCAAAAGGCAAGACTGCTACATGACCCGGATGCTGTTTCGCAATGATGCCTATCTGCGCGATGCCCCGGCGCAGGTTGCGGGACATACCGCAGAGGGCGGTCTGGTGTTGGACGCGACAGTTTTTTATCCAACCGGCGGTGGGCAACCCGGCGATTCGGGATGGATTGAATGGGATGGCAAGCGCCTTGTCATCGCCACCGCCGTCAAAGGGGAGGGCGATACTATTGTTCTGGTCCCGTCCGAGCCGGTCAGCCTGCCCCCGGTCGGGGCGCATGTGGTTCAGGTGCTTGATTGGGACCGGCGCTACAAACACATGCGGGTCCATACGGCGCTGCATTTGTTGTCTGTCGTGATCGCGTTTGGCGTGACGGGGGGGCAGATTTCCGCAACCCACGGACGTTTGGATTTTGACATGCCGGACGCGCCACAGGACCGCGACGCGATTGAGGGCGACCTGAATGATCTGGTGTCAGTGGACGCACGCGTCAGCGAAGACTGGATCACCGCAGCCGCCCTCGCGGCGGCACCGCATCTGGTCAAGACGATGGCTGTGCAGCCGCCAAAGGATGCAGGCGACATCAGGTTGATCCGTATCGGAGAAGGTGAAAATCGCATTGATCTGCAACCCTGCGGCGGTACGCATGTGGCGCGCACAGGCGAGATCGGGGCATTGAGGTTGGGCAAGATCGAGAAAAAAGGCAGGCTGAACCGACGCGTTTATGTTCATCTCGACAGCTGACACAGCAGGCGCAGGGCTTGTGCCGATTTCCCTCTTGCAAGTTGGCCCCGCCCCACGCTAAACCCCCGCTCACGGATCGGTGGCCGAGTGGTCGAAGGCGCACGCCTGGAAAGTGTGTAGGCGGGAGACCGTCTCCAGGGTTCGAATCCCTGTCGATCCGCCATTTGCCCTGTTTCCTTATTCCCTGTCCAAATTGCCTAAAATTTGCGGGCAATTGCGGTGGCTTGCGACACCCGTTCCCGAACACAGACGCGCCGGATCGGTCACTCTAGCTGACGGAATCCGCTATGTCTCAGTGGCCTCAAAATGGCGGTCCGCCTTTGCCTGATTTCCTTGTTACTGACCAATTTACAGGGAATTTTGCCTATCTAGTGCAATTCGACGAGGAAACCTTCGGATTTACAGCAGCTGCAAGACGGTTGTTACCAACCTCCAAGAACTCCTTCGACCAAGAGTGATACAGGCTTTCGGCGATCCCTTCGCAGCGGCACAAGGCTGCAATGCTCTCCTCACCCCGAGGGTCGACCAGGACGCCCTGGACCTGTCGCGCTTCCGTGCCGCTCCTTTGATAGCATAATGTGCAGCAAAGGAGACGAACTATGGGCACAGGAAGAACGGATGAATTCCGCAAGGATGCAGTGCGAATTGCGCTGACGAGCGGGCTGACACGGCGACAAGTTGGGGATGATTTAGGCGTTGGGCTTTCGACGTTGAACAAGTGGGTGAACGCGCACCGCGACACGGATGTGGTCTCGCCCTAGGATCGCGAGCTTGCGCGCGAGAACGAACGACTTCGTCGCGAGATCCGTATCCTCAAGGAGGAGAGGGATATATTAAACAAAGCCACCTATTACCCGACAGGCGAGTACGCAGCAATCTGCCGAGAGGGCAGTTCTTCGCGAGCCAAAAGCCATGAGGTTTCGGGTCGTTGAAGAATGAGCCATGTCGCGCCATTGGTCGGAGCGACAATGGCGAATGCGGGGCCTTCCCGATAGAGCGGCTGTGCCAGGTCATGAATGTCAGCCCGCGCGGGTTGCGGGCGTTCCGCAGCCGTCCAGCCAACCGCAGGCAGCGCATGGATATGATCGTTCTGGCGCACATCAAGAAACAGTCGCGTCTGAGCCTGGGTAGCTACGGCAGGCCCCGCATGACCGAAGAGCTGAAGGAGGTCGGCATCGATGTGGGGCCACGCCGGGTTGGGCGTTTGATGCGCGAAAAGGCGATCACCGTTGAAAGAACGCGCAAGTTCAAGGCGACCACAGACAGCGATCATACGTTCAACATCGCCCCGAACCTGCTGGATCGCGACTTCAAAGCAGATCAGCCGAACCAGAAATGGGCTGGCGACATCAGCTATGTCTGGACGCGCGAAGGCTGGCTGTATCTGGCGGTGATCCTCGATCTGCATTCCAGGCGTGTCATTGGTTGGGCCCCCTCTCATCGAAACTGCGTTTCGACTGCCGGGCAGTGGTCAGCAATCGCATGAAGCGTGACTTGGCGATCCGGGCCCTGAAAATGGCCATCGCCTTCCGAGCGCCACCCAAAGGCTGCATCTTCCACAGCGACAGGGGCAGCCAATGCTGTTAGCATGATTACCAGAAGATCCTGCGCCAACATGGCTTCAAAGTCTCCATGAGCGGTAAAGGTAATTGTTATGACAATGCGGCCGTCGAGACGTTCTTCAAAACCCCTCCTCTCGGTGAATATAATTATTCACCTACCGGGCAAGGCAAGGCCGAGCTGATCTGGCGGCGGTCATGGGCAACCAAGCGGCAAGCCGAGATGGCGATCTTCGAATACATCAATGGCTTCTACAATCCACGTCGAAGGCACTCAGCATTGGGCTGGAAAAGCCCGGTCGCCTTCGAAAGGAAAGTGGCTTAAACGAGCACCGGGGGCGGCACGGAAGCGCGGCAGGTCCACCCCTACCGGGGACACTTTGGATAGCACAGCTCTATGAAGATATGCTTGAAACAGTAGTTCGGTATCGGACCACGCGGCTTGATGGGTGAACCCTGTCGGAAATGCCATACAACAACGGAGGCGAGGCGTCAGGTCGGTGTTTGGAGCCGCATTTGAGCCGGATGGCTCAACCCATACCTTGGTGAGAACAGCAAGGTCGAGCGGCATTCTACCGAGGTGAAATGTCAAAGTGAAGCACATCCTCGCGGTGGCCGAGTTTGGTGTAAAGCGCTATTGCGGGGTCATCACCGTGATCTGCCTGAACAAAGACGACCCATCCGCCGCGCTCCCTGGCGATCGCTTTCACGGCCTCGATGAGTTGGGTTGCGATGCCCCGTCTGCGATGCTCGGGCGCGACCGCCAGATCATAGATGTAGAACTCCGAGCGTTCGCGCTCGAATTTCAGTAACTCGTAGGCCACAAGTCCACCGACAACGGTTTTGCCCTCTGTCGCAACAAGCATGACCACCTCGTCGCGTGACAGGATCTGCATGCGATAGGCCGGTCCTGGGCGGGCATTGCCATAGGTTTCAATGTCGTCAAAGACCTGCCCGAACAGGTCAAGCAGAGAGCCGAACATATCCGCGTCACCGGCCCGAAGCCGTTTGATGATGGGCAGTTGATCAGGTTGTTGCATTTGAAAAATTGTACCTTTTCGCTGGCAGGGCGACAATAACAGCGTTGTTCCGCCGTAAAACGACAGGTGCCATAGCCGCGCTACAAGTTGATTGGCAGGAGTGTCAGGTGAAGCAACAAGGGGGGCACGTCAGCACCGTTGAAAAACAACCATGCCTTGGGCCTAGCGCCCTCAATTCGATCATAAAAAATCGCAGTTGACCGAAAATGATCACCTTTGTATGATCATTTAAGAGCATTTGGGGGGTGAGTGCTTTGGAAAGCAGCAATCGGTCACATTTAGTCGGGTCTGTCCAATGAGCGAGGCCCTGGATCTGTCGGGCGTCAGACGCCGTAAAATCGCACGCATTGTCGAAGAACGCGGCTCTGTTGGGGTAAAGGATCTGTCCGAGGAATTCGGCGTGTCCGACGTGACCATCCGGCGTGATCTCAAAGAATTGGGCCAGCAGGGGGTTGTCACGCGGACCCATGGTGGCGTGATGATCAATTCAAGTATCATTGCTGACCTCTCGAACGAAGAACGCAAAACCGTCGGGCACCTTGAGAAAAAGCGGATCGGCGAAGTGGCCATCGACATGCTCTCGGACGAAGAGGTGGTGTATCTGGATGCAGGGACAACCGCGCTGGCGATTGCGGTTCAGGCCCATCGCAAACCCGGCTGTCACTATGTCACGACCTGTCTTGGGATTGCGACACAGTTGATGGAACAGGACATCAAGAGCTTTTACCTTATCGGCGGGGCGTATCGCGGCACCAACGATTCCTTTACCGGTACGCTGGCGATTTCTGCGCTGCGCTCGTTGTCGTTTGACGTCGCTTTCCTGTGCTGTTCTGGCATTGATATCGCCCGTCGGTCGATCTCAATCGGTGATGAAGTATACAGTCAGATCCAAAAAGAGGCGATTGCGTCATCTCGCCGAAACATTGTTGTGGCACATCACGAAAAGGTTTCAACAAACGGTTTCGTCCACACGGCTAATTTTGATCAGTTGGATTGCATCATCACAGGCGCGGGTCTGGATGAACACAGTCTTGCCCAACTGAAAAGCGCGGATATTGAGGTATTGCTGGCATGAACGAAAACGGTGTCTCCATCGAAGTCAAGAAACTGCGCAAAAGCTGGGGTCCCGTTGAGGTCTTGAAAGAGGTCGATTTTGGCATTGAGGCGGGTGGTTTTCTGACGCTGCTCGGCCCCTCTGGATGTGGGAAAAGCACGCTGCTTCGGTTGATCTGCGGGCTGGACGAAGTGAGCGGCGGACGGGTTTTGATTGACGGCAAGGACGTGACCAACAAGGCGGCCGCCGCGCGGAACCTTGGCATGGTCTTCCAGAACTATGCGCTGTTCCCGCATATGACCATCAAGGAAAACATCGCATATGGCCTGAAGATCCGGAAGGTTCCGGCAGACGAAAAGAAAAAGCAGATCGACCGGGTTGCTGAGCTTATGGCGCTTGGAAGTCTCCTTGACCGCAGACCGGCGCAGCTTTCGGGTGGGCAACAGCAGCGCGTGGCTCTGGCAAGGGTGCTGGTCTCGGGGCGGCCACTGGTGCTGATGGATGAACCACTGTCCAATCTCGACGCCAAACTGCGCGTCGAAATACGCAGCGAAATTCGGTCTCTGAACAAAAAATTGGGCATCACCATCGTCTATGTGACCCACGATCAAAGCGAGGCATTGTCGATGTCCGATCGGGTTGTGTTGATGAACGCGGGGGAGGTGTCGCAGATAGGGACACCGAAAGACCTTTATGAGCATCCCGCCAACACATTTTCAGCCACGTTTATCGGGACGCCGCCGACAAATATCCTGGAATCGTCCGAGGTGGCCTTTCCTGCCAATCTCAAGATCACCGGGGTTCAGGATGTGTCAGCCTGCCAGTTTGGCATCAGACCTGAAAGCCTGACCTTTCCCGGCGACGATTGCGAATTCCGGGTGAAGGCGCGTGTGCAGAGCGTTGAATACGAGGGCAAAGTTTTTCTGATCCATCTGATGACGACCGCTGGCACGCGCATGGTGCTGTCGCACCCCGGTGGATCTGTTCCCGAGGAAGGTGAGGAAATTACCGTGGGCTGGGACCGCGCATCGACGCATGTGTTTTTGAAGAGTGACGGAAAGGCAGCCGCAATCGCGCGCTGAACGACTGGGATCGGGAGTATCCCATTTCATAAACAAGGAGGAGAAAACGATGACTTTTAGACAGACTTCGGCGATGCCGTTGGTGATGAGCGCCCTGATTGCTGGCGGTGCGAGCAGCGTGCAGGCTGCTGATCTGGAATTCTATTTCCCGGTTGGTGTGAACGCACCTGCGGTTGCCACAATCGAGGAACTGACCAATGAATGGGCCGCGCAGAACCCCGAACACACCGTAAAAGCGGTCTATGCGGGCAACTACGAGGAAACAACAACCAAGGCGCTGACAGCAGCGCAGGCGGGCGAACCGCCGCAGGTTGCGGTTCTTTTGGCAATTGATCTGTTTACGCTTGTTGAAGAGGACGTGATCCTGCCGATCTCGGACATTGCCAACACGGCGGAAGACAAGGCGTGGATGGATGGCTTTTATCCCGGTTTCATGGCTGATGCGACGTTCGAAGGCAAAATCTATGGCATCCCGTTCCAGCGCTCGACGCCGGTTTTCTATTACAACAAGGATGCCTTCCGCGCAGCTGGTCTTGATCCTGAAACGCCGCCCAAAACCTGGGATGAGATGATCGAGATGGGCAAGCAGCTGGTGGTTAAGGATGCAAGCGGCAACGTGACCCAGTGGGGAACACGGATCCCGACACTTGGCCTTGGCGGGGCATGGCTTTTCGGTGGGTTGGTTGTTTCAAAAGGTGACGTTCTGTCGACCGAAACAGGGATCGAAGCCCGGCTTAACACACCAGCCACCGTCGCGTCGTTGGAATTTCTGCAGCAGCTCTCTGCGGAAGGGGTGATGGCACCGGGCGGCATTTCCTGGGGCGACACCCCAAAGGCCTTTCTGGAAGGTCAGACCGCGTCGATCTGGACGTCGACCGGCAATCTTGCCTTTATTAATGACAACGCCGAATTCGATTGGGGCGTTGGTTTTCTGCCCGGTGGTGACGGACCCGGAGCCCCCGTTGGTGGCGGTAACTTCTATGTCTTCAGTGACACAACGGAAGAAGAGCGCGTCGCGGCAATGGACTTTATCAAGTTCATGACCGCACCCGCAAATGCCGCCCGCTGGAGCATTGCAACGGGCTATGTCGCACCGCGCGCCGACACCTGGGAGACGCCGGAAATGAAGGCCTATGCCGCAGAATTGCCACAGGCTCTTGTGGCGCTTGACCAGATGCCTTTCGCCTACCGCGAATTTGCAACTTTCCAACGTGCGAAGGTCACGCAGTATCTTGTTGACGCGATCGAAAGCGTTGTGACCGGTGGCAGCACCGCCCAAGAGGCGCTGGCCAAGGCGCAGGAAGGGGCCGACGCGGTTCTGGGCGACTACAACTAAGGCGTTCTCAAAACGCTTCCCGCTTTCGCGCACCCTGATCAGCGTGCGCGAAGGCACCACCCATCCGTGAAGAGAAATGGACAGTCATGAACAAGCGTCTGCCTTTGGGCCTCGGGATTATTCTGTTGGTGTTGCCGTGTTCGCTGCTGGTGGCGTTCACCCATTATCCGGCGGTGCGCGCCTTGATAAATTCGCTTTGGAACAACGCAAGTTCGCGCCGTCCGTCAAAGTTTGTCGGGATCGAGAATTACGAGGCGCTGATCGCTGATGACAAGCTGATGCAGGTCCTGACCAACAGTGGCCTTTACGCCCTTGGGACCATCCCGCTTGCCATAATTCTGTCTATCAGCATGGCCTTGCTGGTGAATTCAAAACTGCCTGCCACGGGCCTGATGCGCTTGTCATTCTTTATGCCGACAATGTTGCCGCTGGTGGCGGTGGCAAACATCTGGCTGTTCTTTTACGCGCCGGGCATCGGCCTTGCTTCGCAGATCATGAACTTCTTTGGGCTGCCGACTATCAACTTTCTTGGCAGCACCGAAACATCACTGGCATCGATGATGGTGGTGGCGATCTGGAAAGAGGCAGGGCTGTTCATGATCTTCTATCTTGCGGCCCTCCAGGCGGTGCCTGACAACCTCAAGGATGCCGCGCGACTTGAAGGCGCGGGCCCGGTTCGGGTTTTCATTGATGTTGTGTTTCCGCTGCTGCGGCCCACCACCATCTTTGTCGCTGTGAACGCCCTGATCAATGCCTTCCGGCTTGTTGACCACATCATCGTCATGACCAAGGGCGGACCTGATAATTCAAGCGCGCTGCTGTTGTACTACATCTACGAGGTCACCTTCCGGCAACGCGATTTCGCCTATGGCGCGACGCTGACTGTGCTGATGGTGGCGATCCTCGGCATCCTCGCGGCCTTCCAGTTCTGGGTCCTAGATAGAAAGACGCATTACCAATGACCAAGGGATTGAACAGGATACTTACGACAACACTGGCCTTTGTGCTGGCAGGTCTTTGGGGGCTTCCATTTCTCTATTCGGTTTGGACAGCCTTTCACGAAGAGAAATATTCCGCCAATTTCAAATGGAACGCGCCCCTGACGCTTGAGAACTTTGTGCAGGCATGGAATGCGGCCCCGTTTGCGCTGTATTTTCTCAACACATTCATCCTGATTACCATCGTCATTATCGCAAATTTCATTCTGTGCACACTCGTGGCCTATGCTTTTGTGCGCTACCGGTTTCGATGGGCGGGCTTTGCGTTTGCCCTTGTGATGGTGCAGCTTCTGATTTCGCCCGAGATCCTCATTGTGGAGAATTATCTGACGCTGTCCCGTATCGGTTTGACCGACACGATCATCGGGATCGCGCTGCCTTATCTGAATTCGGCCTTTGGTATTTTTCTGTTGCGCCAGACTTTCATGAGCGTGCCCAAGTCGCTGGACGAAGCCGCGCAGCTTGAAGGCGCAGGGGCGTGGCGGGTCTTGTGGAACGTCTATGTCCCGCTGGCCAAACCGGTTTACCTTGCCTATGGGCTGGTTTCGATCAGCTTTCACTGGAACAACTTTCTGTGGCCTCTCATTGTCACCAATTCGCCCGAAGTGCGCCCGGTGACCGTCGGCCTCAGCGTTTTCGCCACGGTGGAAAGCGGTGTTGAGTGGTCGCTTGTAAACGCAGCGACGTTGATGACGACCGCGCCGCTGATCATCGCCTTCCTCATCTTCCAGCGCCAGTTCGTCGCGAACTTTATGCGCGCCGGGATCAAGTAAACCAACGCTTCGGTCCAATCTTCAGTGGCCGATGACGGAGACATGCATGCGATTTGCCCATCTGAGCGATCTACATCTCAGTCAACTCCCGGTGGCGGGTGTATCTGCCGACGCTGACGCCATTCTTGACCATCTTGTTCAGGACGTGCGACGGATCAGCGAAATACTCGATTTTGTTGTCGTCTCTGGCGACATGACCGACGACGCTGATCCGGCGTCATTTCGCCAGTTTGAGAACCTCTTCGCGTCAATCGGTCTGCCTGTTTATATCGTGCCGGGCAACCATGACGGCCCGGCGGGCTATTATCAGTACCGCGACGGATCGGAACAGTTTGCGGCATGGGACATTTCCAACCGGACTGTCGAGTTGCCGGATGTGCGCCTGATCGGTCTCGACACGTGTATCGAAGGGGAACCAACCGGCAGGATCGACCCCAAAGCGTTTGAATTGATCGAGCAGGAGGTCGCGCAGCGCGACGTAGCGCCTCTGGTCATCGTCATGCACCATCCGCCGGTGCCCCCCGGTCTGCACGATTTTGACGTGGTGGCGCAGCTTGACGGGTGTGACAAGCTGCTTGAGATTATTCAAAGGGCAGGGACCTCACAAATCATCCTGTCTGGCCATGTGCACCGCCCCTATCAAGGGCGCAGCCATGGGATAGCGTGTTTTGTGGCTGGCAGCCCGACCAGCGCCTACACTTCGGATGTGCCGTTCGGTGCCTCGCCGATCCGACCAAAAGGGCTGCAGGATTTTTACTTTGTCCACGAGATTGACAAGACGGGCCGCCATGTTGTCACGCCACAGCATTTTCCCTATGCGGGGCGCGACGGCCCCAGGCGGACATGACGCTCACCTCAGGACAGATTGATGATCTGATCAACGTCGTGCGCGAAACCGGCCGCCGCGAAATCATGCCACATTTTCGCAACCTCGCGCCAGACAGCGTGCAGATCAAGGCAGATATCAAGGACCTTGTGACCGATGCAGACCGGGCCGCAGAACGGGCGATTGCCACGGCCACAGCAAAAATATTGCCGCAGGCGGTCTTTGTTGGTGAAGAAGCGGTGGCCGACCGACCGGAACTTCTTGAGGCAATGGGGGACGCAGACACCAGTGTGATTGTCGATCCGATTGACGGCACTGCAAACTTTGTCGCGGGTCTTGCTGTTTTCGGAACAATCCTCGCGGTTGTTGAAAATGGCGAAACGACCTTTGGCCTGCTGTATGATCCTGTGCTGGACGACTGGATTTATGCGATCCGCGGTCAGGGTGCCTATTTCATGCGCGATGGAAAGGTCCCTCGCAAGGTGGCACCGCGACCGGAACGGCCGCTTGACATGGCCAAAGGGTTTTTGCCTTTGGACAACTATGCAGCGCAAGATCGGACAAGGGTCATGCGTGCCTTTGAACCGGTCTGCCAGATTGAGGATGTGCGCTGTTCGTGTCACGAATACCGCATGCTGGCATCGGGTCAGGCGGATTTCCTTCGCTCTGTTAAGTTGAACCCATGGGATCACGCCGCAGGGATTTTGATTTTGCAAGAAGCCGGTGGATGGGCAGAGGTCAATGGGGGTCAGGACTATACGCCGAACCTGCACAAAGGCAGCGTTATTGCCGCAAGCTGCAGAGAAGTTGGGAAACGTGTCAGGCAGCTGTCGACTTGCCTGCTCTGACGTGGCATCGCTTTGTTTTTGGTGTACGATCAATCCAAGTCGCCTGTGGCTGGGTTGGGCACTGCCGGGACGAACTGCGGAAATGCCATCCTAAAACGGCGAGGAACGAATGTTAGAAAACACGTTTTTCATTCTACTCAATCTGGCGAGTGCTGCTGCACTTCTCATCTGGTCTGTGCGCCTTGTTCGCACGGGATTTGAGCGCGCATTCGGCGGTCAATTGCGGCGCTGGCTGCAGTTGTCAACGTCCAGCCGGTTCACGGCAGCAGGCTGCGGAAGCATTGCGGCGATCCTGTTGCAAAGCTCGACTGCGGTCGCTGTCCTCATTGCCGGCTTCATGTCGGCCGGAACGATCAATGGCATTGTCGGTCTGACGATTTTGCTGGGGGCTGACCTTGGCTCTGCGATCGTGGCAAAACTTCTCAATTCGTCGCTGTCCTTGGTCGCACCTGTGCTGCTGCTGGGGGGTGTGATCACTTTCCTGCGCAGTGCTCGGCGTCGCCCCCGCCAGTTTGGCCGTATCGCCATCGGTCTTGCACTTTTGTTCATGTCGCTTGACCTGATCCGCGCGGCCAGTCGCCCGATGATCGAAAGCGCGCAAAGCCAGAGTGTCATACTCTACCTTGCTGACGAGACCGCAGCGGCCTTTCTGGTGGCAGCATTGTTTGCCTGGCTGGTGCATTCCAGTGTCGCAGCGGTGCTGTTGTTCGTGACCATGGCTGGACAGGGGATCATACCCGCCGAAGCGGCCTTTGCCATGGTGCTGGGCGCAAATCTGGGCGGGTCCTTCATCGCGCTGGTGCTGACGCTCAAGTCTGGTGTGATGGTGCGCAGGGCGGTGTTGGCAAATCTGATCTTAAGGGGCGGCGGTGCGGCAGGTCTGCTTTATTTGCTCTCGGCTGTTCCGGATCTATCGTCCTATCTTGGATCGAAACCAGCACAACAGGCGCTGAACCTTCATTTGGTCTTTAATGCGACGTTGCTGCTTGTGTGCCTGCCGCTTGTCGGCCCGCTGTTTCGCGCGGTGTCGCTTATCGTTCCGGATATTTCAGCCGAAGCCGAAGCCGCCGCGCGCGGCACAGCGCTTGATCCCGACGCGCTGGACCAACCCAAGCGTGCGTTTTCCTGTGCCCTGCGCGAGCTGGTGTATATCGGCGGACGGGTGGAGGCCATGCTTCGTAATGTCTTGCCGCTTTACAGCAGTTTTGATGAAATGGCGGCGTCGGCGATCCGGGCAGAAAACCAAGATGTCGCTGAGCGGTCGCTCAAATTGCGGATCTACCTGGCAAGCATTCGTGGCAACGACAGTGAGGACAAAATCGGAACGCGGGCCATTGAACTTGCCGGTATTGCCGCGAACCTGGAATCGGCGGCGGATATGATTTCTCGCAAGATGGTCATGCTGGCCGAAACAATGAACCAGGAGAACCTCAAGTTCTCGAAGGAGGGCTGGAAAGATGTGACCGGGTTTCACGACACGGTCTATCGCAATGTTCAGCTTTCGATCTCTGTTCTGATGAACGAGGATCCGTCGCTGGCCCGCATGCTGGTCGAGCAGAAAGAAACCGTGCGCGAGGTCGCCCAAAGGATGGAAAAGCAGCACCTCTATCGATTGAAAGAAGGCCTGTCAGAGTCCATCGAAACCAGCAGCATCCACTTGGATCTGCTGCGGGCGCTGAAGGCGGTGAATACCAGCTTTGCCATGATCGCCTATCCGGTGCTGAGCGACAGTGGTGAACTGCTGGGCAGCAGATTGGCAGCAAACTAGGGCTGCATGATCTGATGCCGATCTGAAAGGTCCGATGACGCCATCAATGGAAGGCCGTTTTTCATGACGAATACCGCGCTCCCTGATCAGCCACACCGCCGGTTCAATCCACTTAAAGGCGATTGGGTTCTTGTGTCACCACATCGCGGCAACAGACCCTGGCAAGGTCAGGCGGAAAGCCCGACACCAAAAGACAAACCAGCGCATGACCCGAACTGCTATCTATGCGCTGGCAACACGCGCGCGACCGGACAGATCAACCCCGATTACGCCGGCCCATATGTCTTTCCCAATGACTATCCAGCGCTGCTGACGGATACGCCCTTGGTCGATTTCGCTGCGGACCCGCTGTTTCAGGCCCAAAATGTAAGAGGCACCTCGCGGGTCATCTGTTTTTCAGAGCGTCATGACCTGACGCTTCCTGAGCTGTCCGTCCCTTCGATCCGCAAGATTGTTGATGTGTGGAGCAAACAATCTGCAGAGCTTGGCGCGCAATTTGCATGGGTTGCCATTTTCGAGAACAAGGGGGCCGCCATGGGCTGTTCCAACCCGCATCCCCACGGTCAGGTCTGGGCATCGAATTTCATTCCCAACGAAATTCGGACCGAGGATCTGTGCCAGAAAAATTTCCTTGCCGATCATGGCACCAACCTGCTGTTGTCATATGCGCAGCGAGAGGCGCGCCTGAACGAACGGATCGTGGTCCAGAACCCGCATTGGATTGCTGTTGTTCCCTACTGGGCGACATGGCCGTTTGAAACACTGCTGATGCCGACGCGCCATGTTGTGCGACTGACCGACCTTTCAGAAGATGAACGTGATGCCCTCGCTGATATTCTACAGCGGCTTTGTACGCGCTATGACAATCTTTTCAGCACAGAATTTCCATATTCGATGGGCTGGCACGGGGCACCGCCGATGGCCAGCGATACGGAGCACTGGCAATTGCATGCGCATTTCTATCCCCCCTTGCTCAGATCCGCGAGCATCCGGAAGTTCATGGTGGGCTATGAAATGCTGGCTGAGGCGCAGCGTGATCTCACAGCAGAAAAAGCCGCCGCTATCCTTCGCGATCAATCGGAGGTCCATTATTTGGCGTCAGGGCAGTGATAAACCGTGGCGATAAGCCAATGAGATAGCGGGGTTCAGTTCGCGCATTTTTTGAACGCCAACAGGAATTTGTCGGCGACACCGGCGGTGCGCCTATTTTGCCGCGTTCAGTATCTGCAAGAGGTCCGGTTGAGACAGCTGGAAAGGGTTGCCCTTCATGGATGATGCGGTGGCGGCGGCCTCGGCAACCTCGGGGAAGTCCGCCAAAGCCAAACCCATATCCTGCAACCCGCGAAGACCCATGTCCTGAGACCAGCGGCGCAGCTCACGTATGGGGTCTGCGGTGTTGTCTTTTGCAAAGTGGTCCGCGATTTGCTGTACCACCCATTGCAGACGGGTGTGCACATCTGTCTCCTGTTTTGCATTGCGCTGATGGGATTGCAAAACTGCAGGAAGCAGAGCACCACAGATTTCCCCATGCGGCGCATTGGTTTTTCCGCCAATCACCCCCGCAAATCCGTGCACAGCGCCCAGCCCGGCGTTCGCCAGAGCAAGGCCACCGCAGGTGCTGACCCAGGCCATGCTGTCCCACGCGTCGGGCGCATCGTTTTCAACAAGGGTGCGCAGTACACCAAGACCGGTTGGAATCGCAGCCCGGCACAGGGCGTCCGTCATCGGGTTTGCCTTGACCGAAAGGTAGGGTTCGATCACTTGCGTGACGGCATCCAGACCTGAGGCAAGAGTAACATGCCTTGGCGCGCCCTGCATCAGATTGGCGTCAATGATCGCAATGTCGGGTACCATGCGGGGATCACGAAGGCTGACTTTGAGGCCTCGATCCGGCACCGAGATGACCGCATTTTTGGTCACTTCCGCGCCTGTGCCTGCCGTGGTTGGCAGCGCGATCATCGGCACTGGTGGATGCTCCAATTGCCGTCCATCGCCGACAACCTCAAGATAGTTGCGCGGGGCACCGGGGCAGAGGATCAGCGCGGTCAGAGCCTTGGCAAAGTCAATCACCGACCCGCCGCCCAAGGCGATCACAACATCAGGCTGAAACCCCTTCAGCTGGTCCAGCGCCAGCTCAATATCCGGCAAGGATGGCTCGCGCAGACAGCTTATCGTTTTTGTCGTCAGGCCAGCGTCATTGCACGCATCAATGAGCCATTTTGCCCGCGCCGCACTGGCCCCATGCACCAACAAGACGGCGTTCCCGAAACCTGCCGCCAATGTGGGTGTCTGTTGGCTTTGACCGCGTCCAAAGTGGATTGTTTGCGGGCCACTGAATGAAAACATCTGCCTCACTTCTTGCAAAACACGCTATTCGAAAGGTTTTTCTGCGCGTCCGTATCATCCCGAACATTTGCTGCGTCTGCGAACCCGAGATTGTCGTCAAAAGCGCTTTTCGTCATTGCCAACCCTAAAACCCCAAGGTGGCCTGAACGGCCTTCTTCCAGGATGCGTATTTCGTCTCTCGTTGAATCTCGTCCATTGTCGGATTGAATTGTGTGTCCTGTGTCCAGGACGCCGCAAAGGTCTGCTGATCCGGGTACACCCCGGCGCGCATACCAGCGAGCCATGCAACCCCAAGTGCTGTGGTTTCCTGGTTCTTGGGACGGTCCACGGGGGCTGCAATAATGTCAGACAGAAATTGCATCGCCCAGTCACTTGCGGCCATGCCGCCATCCACCCGCAACGTGGGCTGAACCCCTGTTGCCTGCCAGTCTGCCGCCATCGCTTCGAGCAGGTCGCGCGTCTGATACCCTACGCTTTCAAGGGCGGCCTTGGCCATTTCGGCGGGCCCGGTCCCGCGGGTCAGGCCAAATACAGCACCGCGGCAATCAGGGTTCCAATAAGGCGCGCCCAACCCGACAAAGGCGGGCACAAGCACGACATTTTGATGCGGGTCCGCCTGTTCGGCCAGTCCTTGGGTTTCGGCCGCATCCTTGATGATCTGCAGGCCATCGCGCAACCATTGCACCACTGCACCGGCGACAAAGATTGACCCTTCGAGGGCATAGGTTGGCTTTCCATCCAACTGATAGGCGATCGTTGTCAGCAGCCGGTTCTCCGACACAACGGGCGTTTCGCCGGTATTCAGAAGGGCAAAGCACCCGGTGCCGTAGGTCGATTTCAACATCCCCGGTTCAAAGCAGGCCTGCCCGATGGTCGCGGCCTGCTGATCCCCGGCGACGCCATGGATCGGGATTTCCGCGCCAAACAAATCTGACTGCGTGTGCCCAAAATCAGCGGCGCAGTCTTTCACCTCAGGCAACATTTGCATCGGTATGTCGAGCAGTTTGCATATCGTGCTGCTCCACCGTCCTTTGTGAATGTCATAAAGCATCGTGCGCGCGGCGTTCGTGGCATCGGTGGCGTGAACCGCACCGCCAGTGAGCTTCCAGATCAGGAAACTGTCGACTGTGCCAAACAACAACTCGCCATTGGCAGCACGTTTGCGCACGCCCTCGACGTTGTTCAAAATCCACGCGAGCTTGGTGCTTGAGAAATAGGGATCAAGCAAAAGCCCGGTGCGGGCGGTGATCATCGCTTCATGTCCGCCGTCGCGCAGGGTGCGGCATTGCTCTGCGGTGCGGCGGTCTTGCCAGACGATGGCATTGTGAATGGGGTCGCCGGTATTCTTGTCCCAGACAACCACGGTTTCGCGCTGATTGGTGATCCCGATCGCGGTGATCTGTGACGCTGAAATGCCGCAGCGTTCGATCGCCCCGCGGCATGTGGCGGTGGTTGTATCCCACAGATCGTGGGGGTCATGTTCAACCCAGCCGGAGTCGGGGAAATGTTGCGGAAACTGTTCTTGTGCACTGGCGACAGCCGTCATCGTGCTGTCAAACAAGATCGCACGGGTCGATGTCGTACCTTGGTCGATGGCCAGAACATAGGTCATTTTGGATCCCCCGTTTCTTTGGGTTGCAAACAGCGGCCGCCTTGGAAAGCAGCCGCTGATCTTATCAACTGGAACAGGTCCAGCTGATAATTTGCTTCGTTAGTTATGCAATGTGTTTGGGGCCGACCGTCTGGCCCCAAACGAAAGACTTACTGCCAGGATTTGATCAGCTCGTCATAAGAGATCGTAACCGGATCTTCGTCTTCGTTTTCCAGTTTTGCCTTGGGCGAACCGGGCTGCTCAAGCCAGTAGGACGGATCCCGTTCTTCGTTCATAACCGGACCAATGTCGCCTTGCACACCTGCACGCTCCAGACGGATCAGGACTTTTTCCTGATCTGCGCACAATGCGTCGAGTGCTTCTTGTGGTGTCTTGGCACCCGACATTGCGTCGCCAATGTTCTGCCACCACAGCTGAGCTAGCTTCGGATAGTCAGGAACGTTGGTGCCGGTTGGCGACCACTGAACCCGTGCTGGTGAGCGATAGAATTCGATCAATCCACCCAGTTTTGGCGCACGCTCTGTAAAGCTCTCATGCTGGATCGTCGATTCACGAATGAACGTCAGGCCAACATGGCTTTTCTTTACGTCGACAGTTTTGGATGTCACGAACTGCGCGTAAAGCCACGCCGCCTGTGCACGATCAACTGGTGTGGATTCCATCAGCGTCCATGAACCAGCATCCTGATAGCCGATCTTGGTTCCCTCAACCCAATATGCACCATGCGGCGAAGGTGCCATGCGCCACTTTGGCGTGCCATCTTCGTTCATCACGGGCAGATCAGGTTCTACTGACGCGGCAGTAAAGGCCGTGTACCAGAACATCTGCTGTGCGATATTGCCCTGCGCAGGAATTGGGCCTGCTTCAGAGAACGTCATACCAGCGGCGGCTGGAGGAGAGTACTTTTCCAGCCATTCGATTGCTTTGGTCACAGCATAGACTGCTGCCGGGCCGTTGGTCGCACCACCACGGGCAACACAGGAACCTACGGGCTGTGAATTTTCATTCACCCGGATGCCCCATTCGTCCACAGGCAGGCCGTTCGGCTCACCAATGTCGCCGGCACCGGCCATGGAAAGCCACGCATCAGTATAGCGCCAACCCAATGAGGGGTCTTTCTTGCCGTAGTCCATGTTGCCAAAGACTTCGCCTTCGACACCAAGACGCGACAGGTCACGCCCGGTAAAGAATTCAGCGATGTCCTCGTAGGCCGACCAGTTGACCGGAACACCCAGATCGTAGCCATACTTTTCTTTGAAGTCGGCCTTGTTCTGCTCGTCGTTGAACCAGTCATAGCGGAACCAATACAAGTTCGCGAACTGCTGGTCAGGCAATTGATAGACTTTGCCATCCGGGCCAGTTGTGAACGACAGACCGATGAAGTCCGCCAGATCGAGGTTCGGGTTGGTGACAGCCGCACCGTCGCCGGCCATCCAGTCGGTCAGGTTGCGGGCCTGCTGGTAGCGCCAATGGGTGCCAATCAGATCGCTGTCGTTGATATAGGCGTCATAGATGTTTTCGCCCGACTGCATCTGGGTCTGCAGCTTTTCAACAACGTCACCTTCACCGATCAGGTCATGGGTGACCTTGATGCCGGTGATCGCTTCGAACGCAGGTGCCAGAACGGTGGACTCATACGTGTGGGTCCCAATCGTTTCTGACACAACGTTGATCGACATGCCCGCATAGGGTGCTGCCGCATCGACAAAAAACTGAAGTTCAGCTTCCTGTTCGGCGCGCGACAGCGTCGACATATCCCCGATTTCGCTGTCAAGGAATGCCTTGGCGGCATCCATGTCAGCGAACGCAGGTGCGGCAAGCATGCAAGCAGCAAGACCTATCGCAGTGGTTCCTTTAAGTCGCAAGTTCATGAGTGTTCCTCCCTTATTGAGAACAGTAAAGGCAGCCCGGTTCTTGCACACCGGCCCCCCCCTTCGATTAAACCCAGCGGAAAACCGCTATGGCGTAAAACAGACTTACAATCAGCGCACCCCATTGGGGGGCATCGAGCAGTCCGAGCCAGGCCAGATTGATAAAAGCCGAGCCCAATAGCGTGATGAACAACCTGTCACCCCGCGTCGTTTCGATCCGAAGAATACCGTTGCGCGGCACTTCGGGATATTTGATTGCCAGGATCGTAAAGGTGATCAGCGTGGCCGCGATGATGCCGAAGAAAGCGGCGGTGGGCCAAGTCCAAGCCATCCATTCCATATTGTTTTCTCCCTTTCGTTTCTTACACGCGGCCCAGGGCAAAACCCTTGGCAATGTAGTTGCGGACAAAGTAGATCACCAAGGTGCCGGGCAGGATTGTCAGAACACCCGCCGCGGCCAAGACGCCCCAATCAATCCCTGCGGCACCGACGGTGCGGGTCATTGTTGCCGCAATCGGTTTGGCATCCACGCTGGTCAGCGTCCGGCTAAGCAGCAATTCAACCCAGCTGAACATGAACAGAAAGAACGCGGTGACACCGATCCCCGAGGCTACAAGCGGCGTGAAAATCCGCAAGAAGAACCGGGGAAACGAATAGCCGTCGATATAGGCGGTCTCGTCAATTTCCTTGGGCACACCGCGCATGAACCCCTCAAGAATCCAGACCGCCAGGGGCACGTTGAACAGACAGTGCGCCAGGGCCACGGCAATGTGCGTATCAAACAGCCCAACTGAGCTGTAAAGCTGAAAGAACGGCAGCGCGAAAACTGCAGGTGGGGCCATCCGGTTGGTCAACAGCCAAAAGAACAGATGCTTGTCCCCCATGAAAGTATAGCGGCTAAAGGCATACGCAGCGGGCAGGGCGACGAGAAGTGAGATGACCATGTTCATCACAACATAGGCCATCGAATTGAGGTAGCCTGTGTACCATGACGCATCGGTCAGGATTGTCACGTAATTGTCGAACGTGAGGTTGCGTGGCCATAAGGTAAAGCTGTTCAGGATCTCCGAGTTGGTCTTGAGGCTCATTGTCAACAACCAGTAAATCGGCAGCAGCAAAAACAGCAGATAGAGACCCATGACGATGGCGTTGCCCTTGATTTTGGGCAATCCAATGCTGCGTGACTTTGGGGCGGAAACTGTAAAATCAGACATTAGTGGCCATCCCTTTTGTCAAGGTTCGTCATCACTGTGTAGAACACGTAAGAGACCAGCAGGATCACGAGGTAATACATGATCGAGAACGCCGCAGCAGGGCCAAGGTCAAACTGTCCCAGCGCCATCTTGACCAGATCAATCGACAAGAATGTGGTCGAGTTGCCGGGCCCACCCCCTGTCACCACGAAAGGCTCGGTGTAGATCATGAAGCTGTCCATGAACCGCAAAAGGATCGCAATCATCAGAACGCCCATGATTTTGGGCAGCTCGATAAAGCGGAATACCTTCCAGCGGCTGGCCTGATCAATTTTGGCGGCCTGATAATAGGCGTCAGGAATGGATTGCAGGCCGGCATAGGCCAACAGGGCAACAAGCGATGTCCAGTGCCAGACATCCATCACGATGACCGTGATCCATGCGGCATAGAAGTCTTGCGTATAGTTATAGTCGATGCCCAGTGCGGCAAGCGTGTAGCCAAGCAGGCCAATATCGACACGTCCGAAAATCTGCCAGATCGTGCCCACCACATTCCATGGAATGAGCAGCGGCAAAGACATCAGCACCAGGCACAACGAGGCCCAAACACCCTTTTTGGGCATGTTCAGCGCGACAAAAATACCAAGTGGAATTTCGATGGCCAGAATGATCGCGGAAAAGACGATCTGGCGGCCCAATGCGTCCCACATGCGTTGCGACGATAACATCTCTTTGAACCAATCAAGGCCTGCCCAAAAAAACTGGTTGTTGCCGAATGTGTCCTGCACCGAATAGTTGACGACTGTCATCAGCGGGATCACGGCTGAAAAGGCGACGAGCAAAAGAACGGGCAGAATGAGGAACCATGCCTTTTGATTGACTGTCTTATTCATGGTGCGTTCCTCTGGGCATTGTGGGCGGCAAAAGGGGGTTGGGCAGGGTCATATCAGGCCGCCTTGGGCGCGACGCGCCAGCTGTCGGAATAGACGTTGATGCCCGCCATATCGAAAACAACGCGGTTCATATCGGGGGAAATGTTTGCACTTTCCGGGGCGAGGATGTTGATCTCAGTCCCATGGAAATCGGCGCGCACGATCTTGTGGCGGCCGACATCTTCCACCCGCCTGATCGTCACTGGCAATCCTTCATCGCCAGAGCTGAGCGAGGTGAATTCAGGGCGCACACCAAGCTCGACTTTGCCTGTCGGGGTTCCAAACCCCTTGCCCAGCGAAATCTCTGTGCCTGCGACAACGGCCTTGTCGCCGTTCACCTTGGCCTCGAGGACATTCATGCCTGGCGAGCCGATGAAGTAGCCAACAAAGGTATGCTCTGGCTGCTCAAATAGCTGCTGAGGTGTTCCCATTTGCACAACGCGGCCGTCGAACATCACGACAACTTTGTCAGCAAAGGTCAACGCCTCGGTCTGATCGTGGGTCACATAGATCATCGTGTGACCAAATTCATGATGCAGGGATTTAAGTTGCGTGCGCAGTTCCCATTTCATGTGCGGGTCAATGACGGTCAGCGGTTCATCAAAAAGCAGCGCATTCACATCTTCGCGTACCATGCCACGGCCCAAAGATATCTTTTGCTTGGCATCCGCCGTCAGCCCACGCGCCTTGCGGTCAAGCGTGGCCTCCATGCCGATCATCGCCGCAATTTGTTGAACCCGGTCGCGCACATAGGCGGCATCGGCACCCCGATTGCGCAGCGGGAATGCCAGATTGTCGCGCACTGTCATGGTGTCATAGACCACGGGAAACTGGAAAACTTGCGCAATATTGCGTTGCGTGGTCGGGGACATGGTGACGTCGCGGTCATTAAACAGGATACGTCCCTGGCTTGGATGCAGCAGGCCGGAAATGATGTTCAATAGTGTGGACTTGCCGCACCCGGATGACCCCAGCAGCGCATAGGCTTCGCCATCAATCCAATCGTGGTTGAGCTCTTTGAGGGCATAGTCCTCTTCGCTCGTGGGATTTGGAAGATAGGAATGCGCCAGATTTTCGAGGGTTATTTTTGCCATTATTGAGGTCCCTCAGGCTGCGGTTGCATATGAGGCAGGGGCGACTGAAGTGCCGTCTTCTGCAAAGATGTAAACATGTTCCGGGCTCAGATAGACGTCCAATGGCGCGCCAATTTTCAAATCCTTGACCCCATGGATCAGTCCGACCCAGCTTTCGCCCTGATGATCGAGGTGGATGAATGTCTCGGATCCTGTGATTTCGGTCACGTGCAGTTTTGCACTGAATTCCAACGCATCTGCGCTCTGTTTTTTCAGCTCCAGATGGTTCGGACGGAACCCGGCGAGATAGCTGCCGTCCTCCAACCCCGCAAGCGCACCGGAAGCTGCTGAGGCCTGACCTTCCCCGAAAATGATCCTGTCACCTGATTTCCGAATTTTGAGAAAATTCATCGGCGGATCAGAAAACACCCGCGCTGTCGTGGCGTTGACGGGCTGTCTGTACACAAGCGGCGTCTTTCCAAATTGGGTGATCCGGCCTTCCCACATCGTGGCGGTATTGCCACCCAGCAACAGGGCTTCTTCGGGTTCGGTTGTGGCGTAGACAAAGATGGAGCCGGCTTCTTCAAAAATCTTCGGGATCTCGGCACGCAACTCTTCGCGCAGCTTGTAGTCAAGGTTCGCCAAAGGTTCATCCAGCAAAACCAGGCCGGCGTCTTTCACCAGCGCACGCGCCAGCGCGCAGCGTTGTTGTTGGCCACCCGAAAGCTCCAGCGGTTTGCGATCAAGAAATGCAGAGAGTTTCATAAGGTCCGCGGCTTTCTTGACAGCCACATCAATCTGATCTTTCGACTGCCCCAAAAGGCGCATCGGACTGGCAATGTTTTCATAGACCGTCATCGACGGATAATTGATGAATTGCTGATAGACCATCGCAACGCCCCGGTCTTGAACGCGCATGCCTGTCACGTCCTTGCCTTCCCAGATCACCTTGCCACGGTTGGGCACATCGAGACCCGCCATCAAACGCATCAACGACGTCTTGCCAGATGACGTTGGCCCAAGCAGCACGTTCATGGTGCCGGCCTGAAGTTCCAGATCGGTCCGATGAATATGTGTCTGGCCGTTCACGACCTTGGTCACGCCCTCTAGAACAAGTGACATTTCTCTCTCCCTTTCGCAGATTACCCTGCGTGTTGCTGCAACAGATCGGCGGTCGATTTTGCCATCCATCCATCCAGCACGTCGATTTCTTTCTTCGTGAGCCTGAGGCCCAGTTTGGACCGCCGCCAGATGATGTCATCAGCGCTGCGTACGTATTCGTTTCGGATAAGCCAGTTCACTTCCCGTTCGGTCAGATTGGCCCCAAAATCCTGCCCAAGGTCAGCTTGGGTTTTTGCATCGCCAAGGACATCAAACGCATCCAGGCCATAGGCCTTGACCAGACGTGAAACCCAGCGCGCATTCAGGAAGGGATACTGCGTTTTCAGCCGCTCCATCAGCGCGGCAACACCATCCACCGGAAAATCACCGCCGGGCAGGGGCACGCCAGCCGTCCATGGATCCCCGGTCTGTGGGAAAAACGGTGCGATCTTTTCCAGCGCGGTTTCTGCCAGCCTGCGATAGGTCGTAATCTTTCCACCAAACACATTCAGGATCGGCGCACCGGCAGATTTATCGACCTTCAGAACATAGTCGCGGGTCGCAGCCGTCGCCGAGGTTGCGCCATCATTGTAAAGCGGGCGCACGCCCGAATAGGTCCAGACGACATCGTCGGTCGTGACCGGCTTTTTCAGGTACTTGGACGCAAACTTGATCAGGTAATCCTGTTCCTCGGGGGTGCAGACCGGTTTTTGATTGACGTCTTCATGGTCGGCATCCGTGGTCCCGATCAATGTGAAATCGGTCTCGTAGGGAATCGTGAAAATGATCCGTCCGTCTTCACCCTGAAAGAAATAACACTTGTCGTGGTCATAAAGCTTGGGCGTCACAACATGGCTGCCGCGCACCAACCGCACACCTTCGGTGGAATTGATCCGAACCGTGTTGCGAATGATATCCTCGACCCAAGGGCCGCCCGCATTCACCAACATGCGCGCCGTGACCATCCGGCGTTTGCCGCTTTCGTTTTCTTCAAGTGTGATCTGCCAGGTGCCATCAACCTGTTCTGCGGAAATGACCTTGGTGCGCACATTGATCTTCGCGCCACGTGCTTCGGCGTCACGGGCATTGAGAACGACCAGTCTGCTGTCTTCAATCCAGCAGTCAGAATATTCGTAGGCTTTTTCAAACCGTTCCTGCAGCGGCGCACCTTCTGGCGTTCCCGCCAGTTTGAGCGATGTTGTGCCCTTCAGAATCTTGCGCCCGCCCAGATTGTCATACAAGAACAGACCAAACCGGATAAGCCATGACGGACGCCTCCCTTTCATCCAGGGCATCACAATACTCAGCACTTTTGATGTTGGCGTATCGCCCTCGAACCGCATGTCTTTGTGGTACGGCAGGACAAACCGCATCGGCCAAGAAATGTGTGGCATCGCCTTGAGCAGGGTCTCCCGCTCAATCAATGCTTCGCGGACAAGGCGGACTTCCCAGTATTCCAGATACCGCAATCCGCCGTGAAAAAGCTTTGTGGAGGCGGAGGAGGTGGCAGATGCCAGGTCGTTCATTTCGGCCAGCTCAACACTCAGTCCACGGCCAACCGCGTCACGGGCAATGCCACATCCATTGATGCCCCCGCCAATGACGAAAAGATCGACAATTTCCTGATTTTCACGCTGATCCAATGAAGCCCCCCGCATTCATGACCGACGCAGCCTCCCAGCTTGCGGTGCTAAATCAATCAACACCATCCCGCGGTACAAGGCAATAACGAATGTTCGTTTATTTTCGGTATTGCGTAAGGCCTTGAAAAATATGTGCCTTATTGTTCGAATATTCCCGTATTTGACCAATTCCTCCAATATCCTGCGAATCGGGCACTTGACGCTGCGTCCGGACTGCTGATTGTTTAGGCACATAAATGCCCCGCAGGTGCGCGGTTTGGGTTTGGGTGCGGCAAAGGGAAAGTGATGGTCTCGAATTTTAGACAGAAAGAGATACTCGAACTTGCGCGCAAGGAAGGTAAAGTCACGGTCGATGGTCTGGCCGGGCTATACGATGTCACTGTCCAGACGATCCGGCGCGATTTGTCCGATTTGGCGGATAGCGGTCGGCTTGAGCGTGTCCATGGCGGTGCCGTTGTCCCGTCGGGTGTGGTCAATATCCTCTATGAAGAACGCCGCCGGCTTAATGAGGCCGGCAAGAAGGCGATTGGTGTGAAATGCGCGCAGGCGATACCGCACGGTGCGTCGGTCTTTATGAACATCGGGACAACCACGGAAGCCGTCGCGCGCGAGCTCCTGGACCACGAGAACCTTCTAGTTGTGACCAACAACCTCAACATCGCAAACATTCTGGCCGCCAATCACAGCTGTGAAATCATTCTGGCGGGCGGTGTTCTGCGGCGCGCTGATGGGGGCATTGTCGGCGGGCTGACGGTGGACATGGTCAAGCAATTCAAATTCGACTACTCGGTCCTTGGCTGTTCGGCCATTGATGTGGATGGTGACCTGCTTGATTTTGACGGGCAGGAAGTGATTGTCAGCAACACGGCGATTCAACGATCACGCAAGGTGATGGTTGTTGCGGATCACCTAAAATTCGAGCGTAAGGCACCGCTGACCATCTGCTCCCTTGCTGATGTTGCGGTTATTTTTACGGATGCCAAGTTACCCGGTGAATTGTCCGCAAGATGCGACGCTTGGGGCACCCGTGTCATAACTGCATGAGGGTTGGGGGCACTGTTCTTGTGCATGGCCGGGTTAACCCTGTCGTCTGGCTCAAATACCTTGAGCCTGATTAAACAAAACTGATCGAAACCTTTGCCGCGCAGCAAGGCAAGCTTTGATGGTCGTGAGATCGATGTGCCGGTGGATTGTCGCAGCGTTTTCGTAGGGCAGCACGGTCACCAGACCTTTCCGATTAAGGACCCCTTCACAACTTGCAGCCATAAAGGTCGGGGACGCCACGTGGATTTACACACCTTTAGGCACGTGCCGTCTGGGAATTGGAAAGTCACCGTTTTTCATGATGAAACGAGTTGTAATTGTCGACGATTCACGCGCCATGCGCGCCTGGCTGCGGGCCGTTCTGGATCGGGATCCACGGCTCAACGTGGTGGGTGAAGCGGAAAATGCCAATCAAGCCCGCCAGATCATCAAAGAAACAAAACCTGACGTGATCACTCTGGACATTCACATGCCGGGCATGAGTGGGCTTGAGTTTTTGTCACGTCTCATGCGGCTTCATCCCTTGCCCGTTGTCATGGTGTCAGCAGCAACCAAATTCGGTTCAGAAGCCACAATCACTGCCCTGATGAACGGCGCGGTTGACTGCATTTTGAAACCGACAGGTGGCACAGATGCCAAAACCAGTCGGGATATGGCGCGGCGGGTTTTTTCCGCCGCATGCAGCAGTGTCAGACCGTCAGGGAAAGCTCACTCTTTCGCCGCCCCCACCTTGCAGCCGCCTGATGGCGGGCCGCAGCCCATTATTCTGATCGGTGCCTCAACCGGTGGTGTCAGAGCGCTTGAGGTCGTCTTGCGGGATTTGAGCCCTGATGGCCCGCCGGTTGTGATCGTTCAGCATATGCCGGCGACGTTTTTGATCAGTTTTTCAAAACTGCTCAACCGGAAGCTTGATCAGGATGTCGGACTGGCAACTGACGGTGGGTGTCTTGGTGCAGGGCAGATAGTCTTGGCCCCCGAACAGGGTTTTCACACTGAGATCAATCGCCGAAATGGCAGATGGGTCACGTACCTTAGACCCAATAACGAACGGGTCGCACATTGCCCGTCAGTGGACGCGCTTTTTTCCTCGGCGACACCGTTTGGTCATGATGTGATTGGCGTGATTTTGACCGGCTTGGGCCGGGACGGGGCCGAAGGGTTGCTGCAACTGCATCGCTCAGGGGCGCAGACCATCGGCCAGAATGAAGAAACAAGCGTGGTTTTCGGGATGCCCAGAGCGGCCTGGGAATTCGGTGCCGTTGATCATCAACTGCCGCTTGAACATATTGGTCAAGCGATCAACGCAGCAGTTGAAAAGCATGGCCGACGGCCGCACCGTTTGGTCAGATGATCAGTATGTGGTTTTCATAACCTAAGGTGAATACGCCATAACGGTTGGTCCCGATGCAACCATCTCGACGGTGCTGGGGTCCTGCGTGGCGGGTTGTTTGTGGGATTGGATCGCAGGGGTTGGCGGCATGAACCACATGTTGATCACCGCCGGCAAGCAACAAGATGCGCGGTGCAATGGCCCAGTATGTTCGTTCTGGGGAATGTCCGGGGCCGTTCGCCAACAGACCGTCAGGGAAACAAGCCTTATCGTTGAACCACAAGTGCTGACCCTGCAACCCAAGGGGCATGGGATAGAGCTTCTTTGAGGACATTCTGCGGTTTTGGGGGGCATGCGGTGGTCGTCGACAATTGGTTTGACCTAGGTAACGCATGAACAACGCAGTGATTACGCCAAAGTATATGCCTGAGTAATCTAAAACAGATCGAGATCACCAGATCCATCGTTACTGGTTTCAGAGCCTGCCGGGATCTTTCGCGAACAGACCAAGACCTTTGTGTCGTTGAGGGTGAGCTTGGCGCTGATCTCGGCAGCGATGGGGAAGGTGAGCGAGCCAGTACCCTCAGTATGCCCCAACAACAACGCCAACCTGGCGAGGTCTTCCAGCGATTGACGCAGATAATCAAGGCTTTGCAGGTGGATAATCACCTGTGCAAGCTGGGGCGTCTTTGCGCATAATTCTTCACCAATTTCATGTTCCAGTTTACGGACCTGAACCCCCAATGTTCCAAGGTAAGCAGACAGCCGGATCATCACATCAGAAAGCGCCTCGGCGTCGGCGGACTGAACCAGTGAGGGCGTCAAAGTCTGCCCACCACCGCTTCGATGCAGGTGCGCAGGGCGTCCGGCTGAAAAGGCTTTTTAAGAAAGTTGTTCATGCCCAATTTCTTGCCGTAATCAACGATCTTTTGCTCTGCGTTTCCAGTAATCAGGACAAACCCAACACCCTTTGTTTTTGGTGCACCGCGCAAGTGTTGCAACAAGTGCAGACCATCCATTTCTGGCATGTTGTAGTCTGAAATCACCAGGTGAACAGGATGCTTGGCAAGAGCCAGCAACGCCTGTTTGCCATTTTCCGCAGTTGTAATGTTACGCACGCCAAAGCCGTCCAGAGCTTGCGTGATCAACCCGCGACTGGTTGACATATCATCCACCACCATGATCCTGATTTGATCGCGCAGTGCCATAACTTGGTTCCTTTTCGGTTTTCTGATTGCGCCAGGCGGTTACCCGGCCATGCGCCGGTAGCTGGTGGGCCCGGAACACTCAAACCCAAATGCTGCCGGATCACCGATGCGTTCGGAATGGCCCAAGAACAGCAAGCCGCCCGGCGTCAACGCTTCTCTAAACCGCGGCCATAATCGGGTTTGTGTTTCGAGATCGAAATAGATGACAACATTTCGGCAAAAGATCGCATCAAATCGCCCCTGCATTGGCCAGGAATTCAGCAGATTGAGTTCATTGAAGCGGATCAGCCTTTTCACGCTGGCTTTGGTGATAAAGGTCTCTTCGCCATCGATTTCAGGGCCTGCGTCAAAGAACTTGGTCAGTTTTTCCGGCGCAATGCCCGTCGTGAACCTCTTGGGATAGCAGCCCCGTCTGGCAAAACTGACGACCTCTGTATCGATATCGGTTGCGAGAATGCGCAGGTCGTGATCGGCAATTTCAGGGCAGATTTCGAGCAAGCGGATTGCAGCTGAAACGGCTTCTTGACCATTGGAACATCCCGCCGACCAAATGCGCATCCTGCCCCCGGCGCGCAGCAGCGATAAGGCGGCGCGTACGCGGGTGCAAAGCGCGTCGAAATGATGATCCTCTCGAAAGAAATGAGAGACGTTGGTCGTCAACGCAGAAATGAGTTGTTTGCGTTCGCCTCGGCCGCGTTCGGAATAAACGAAGTCACAATAGTCGGAAAACTCGGACAATTTTAATGCCAGCAACCGACGCCTGAGACGCGATTGGATCATCGTGGTCTTTTCTTCAACCAACGTCAGGCCACTTTCGCGATAGGCCAAATCGGCAATGGCCCGAAAACTCACCTTGTCCAGTTCCGCCTGCGGTTTCGTCATGCCGCAGCACTTTCTGACGGCGCAATCACACTGGCAAGGTCAAGGACCCGGATCAGGCGGTCGTCTATCAAAGTCAACGCGCTGACGACGTTGGGTACACCGCCGCTGTTCATGTCCGGCGGCCGTTGCAGGTCTTGTGCGGTGAGTGCAATGATGTCAGACACCGCATCAACCATAAGCCCGGTCATTTTGTCCTTAAGCATGACAACGATGATGACGTTCCGGTCGGTTTTTTCACATGGTGGCAGACCAAGACGTGCACCCAAATCCATCACCGGCAGCACGGTCCCACGCAAGTTGATGACCCCTTTCATGAAATGCGGCGCGTGGGGCAGGGGCGTTGCGCGCGTCCATCCGCGGATTTCCCGGACCGACATGATGTCGAGGGAATATTCCTGATCTGCGAGCCGAAACGTCAACAGCTCAATTGTCGTTGATGTGCATGCGTCGCTCATGCCAAGGCTCCTGCGTCAAGGATTGGCGGGCGCGGTGCGGAGTGCTGTCCTGCGTTGGAAATGATGTCCGAAGGGTCAAGGATCAGTGCAATCTGACCATCCCCGAGTATCGTCGCTGCTGCAACGCCGGGCGCACGGTAAAAGCTCTCATCAAGACCCTTGATCACAACCTGACGCTGATCGAGGATATTGTCGATGATCAGGGCCGCGCGGTTGCCGTCCTCATGCGCGACCAGCAGGATGACCGCCTCATCAAAGCTGGGAAGCGGAGGTCGGTAGCCAAGTTCCAGACCCAGATCAAAAAGCGGTACCAAGGTGCCGCGCACGCGTACCACAGTGGTGCCGGGGCGGACCATTTCAACATCGTTCTCGGTAACGGTCAGTGTTTCAATGACCAGATTGAGCGGTAGGACCAGGGTTTCGCCCGCGACCTCAACAACCATGCCCTCAAGCACGGCCAGGGTCAGGGGCAGCGAAATGGAAAAAGTTGTACCAGTTCCAGGTACCGACTGTATGGTTATCCGACCACCAAGGGCCTGGATGGCGGTGCGCACGACGTCCATGCCAACGCCGCGACCTGACAGCTCTGACACGACGCTTGACGTGGAAAAGCCTGGCAGAAACAGCAAGTTATCGATCTCTGTTTCACTGAGCTGTGAGTCTGCGGGGACAAGACCTTTATCGGTTGCGATCTGCAGGACCTTGGATCGGTTGATCCCGGCACCATCATCGGCAATTTCGATGATCACCCTGCCGGAACGGTGCGCGGCGCTAAGCCTGATTTCGCCTTGTGGGGGCTTGCCGGCGGCGATACGTGCCTGCGTTGTCTCCAGCCCATGATCGACCGCATTGCGGATCATATGCGTCAAAGGATGAGCCAGCCGTTCAATAACTGTCTTGTCCACTTCCGTGTCTTCACCTTGGGTATAGAGACGCACGTCTTTCGCCAGGGCACCTGAGGTTTCGCGTGTGATGCGGGACATGCGCTGAAACAACGACTTGACCGGCTGGGCCCGGATCATCATGACACTGTCCTGAATATCTCTGGTCAGGCGCTGAAATTCTTCCAGACCACTCATCGCGTCCGAATAGGGGGGCAGGCCTGATTGCTCAAGGCTTTGGCTCAGCATGGCTTGGTTGATGACCAATTCGCCCACCAGATTGACCAGCCTTTCAATGCGGTCAAGATCGACGCGTACCATTGATTTGGGTGGAGCGGTGATCGGACCGGACCTTTCTGATGGGGCAGGGATGTTAGACGGGCGTCCATTGTTCGGTTTCTCAGCCGTCCCCGGGCTTAGAGCGGTTGAATTCTGAGTTGTCTCAGCATCGGTATTGTCAGAGTTCTGGTCACTGCCCAGCTCAATCTGAAGGCTGCATTGGCCTTCCACAAATTCAAAGACAGAGGTGATTTCTGACGCATCGGCATTGGTTTCGAGCCAGATCGTCCAAGTTATGGTGGGAAGCTCCGGAACCAGAAATTGCAAGTCGGGTATCTTGCTGAGATCTGCGGTGACGATTGCAGAGCCCAGACTGCTCAGGTTTCTCAACAGTACAAATGGCTCGTTCCCGGTTTCAAAGAGTTCTGGAAAAGGGGTGAACGTCACGACATAGCAATGTCGATCTGGTGACTTTGGCATGGCGTCAGAAGTGCCAAGGGAATCCGGGTCGCCCGTGTCGTCATCCCCAAGACTGAGGTCAAGCGACAGGGGCATCGGTTGAAAATCGATTGCGTCCCCATTCAAGGGTTCAGCTGTCACATCATCACCCAGCAGGTCGTCCAGTTTGGCCACCAAAGTTGCAGTCTCTGCATCGGGGAAAGATGTGCTGTCACGACTGGCAAGGACCAGATCGCTCAGGTGGTCTGCTGCCTGATAGAAAAGCTTTAACGTGCTAGGATCAATTTGCAGGTGGCCCGACCGGACCTCGACCAGAACCGTTTCAAAACTATGTGCAAACCGCACCAATGCGTCGAGCCCAAAGGCCCCCGCGCCACCTTTCACTGAATGGACAGCCCTAAAGACGACATTGATCGTTTCGCTGTCGCTCTGGCCTTCCTCAATGGTCCGAAGACCGTCCTGCAATGCCTCGATCAGCTCGTCACACTCGATAAAGAATGAGGCGCGGATTTCAGCGAGTGGATCAATCTGCGAGTTCATCCAGCGATCCCGTTATCCCGCAACCATGTGCAGCGCTTTGACCAGTTTTTCAGGATCGAAGGGCTTGACGATCCAACCGGTTGCACCCGCCTGCCGCGCGCGCTGTTTCAGATCGGGGGCGGCTTCGGTGGTCAGGACAAGGATTGGTGTGGCGCGATGTTTTTCCTGTCCGCGTACTGCGACGATGAAGCCAAAGCCATCCATGCGCGGCATGTTGATGTCCGTTATGATGGCATCCGGCGCTATGCCATCCAGAACCTCAATACCATGGACGCCGTCGTCAGCTGTGTGCACCGTAAATCCCGCGGGCAGCAGCGCCAGACGGATCATGTCGCGCATGGTGCGGCTGTCATCGACGGCAAGTATGTTGAGTGTCATTCGGACCCTTCCATGATCATTTCCGGGGTCATGCCCATTGCGGCGAGTTGGCCCAGAACGCGGTCGCTTGGTTCGGCCAATGTGAAATCATGGCCGCCTGCGCGCGCGGAATTGGCGGCGGCAATCAGCGTTTGCGCGCAAAGCGCCCCCAATTGGGTCACCTTGGCGAGGCTGACGATCACGTCCTTGCCCGCACATGCCATCAGATCATCATGCAATTGCGGGACAGCGGACAGATCAAGCTTGCCTTCCAGCGATAAGGTCTCAGCCATCACAGGTTGGCATGTGGGTGGGTGTGATCAGGTCCATTTCAGGCATTCCGCTGGTTCTTCGGCTGTGCCTGTTCTAAAGGGCGGTCCGTTAATTACGCGTTACTTCCCAAGAATTTTCCACCACGCGTCGACCAAGGTCGTGCGTATAAAACGGAAAAAGCCCCCGGCGCGACGGCACCAGGGGCTTTTGCTGAAAAGAAAGGTTCTGTCTTAGCCGCGGCGTCTGCCGCCGACCCGGCCCGCGCGCCCCCGGCCTTCCTGGCCTGCTTTGGGGGCCACCTTGTTGAACTTGATCCAGTCGCCGCCGTGCGGGTCGCGATCAAACAAGAAGTTGGCAGCGCGGATTGCTTCCATTTCCTTGCCCGCACGCGGCAAGGTGGAACCCATACCGAACAGTTGCACAAAGACTTCGTCGTCCATGTCTTCGGGCAGAATGATCCCGGTTGCGGCAATCTCGGCCTTTTTCTCGGCGATCTTGGCCGCATTCACCGGCAGGCCAACAGGGTTCATGATCGCAGACGTCATGCCCGCACCCATTGCCATGGGCAGGAACGCATTGTTGATGCCATGGCGGTTGGGCAAGCCAAAGCTGATGTTGGACGCGCCACAGGTCGTGTTCACACCCAGTTCTTCGCGCAGGCGGCGCACCAGCGTGAACACCTGATGGCCGGCTGTCGCCATCGCGCCAATGGGCATCACCAGCGGATCCACCACGATGTCATGCGCGGGAATGCCAAAATCAGCGGCCCGTTCGACAATCTTTTTGGCCACGGCAAAGCGCACATCCGGGTCCTCAGAGATGCCTGTGTCATCGTTGGAAATCGCCACCACCGGCACATTGTATTTCTTGACCAGCGGCAAAACCAGTTCCAGCCGCTCTTCTTCGCCGGTGACTGAGTTCAACAGTGGCCGACCTTCACAGGCCTTCAGCCCGTTTTCAAGCGCACCCGGCACTGAGCTGTCGATACAGATCGGGATATCGACAACGGACTGCACGATCTTGATCATTTCGGGCATCAGCATCGGCTCAACAAAGTTGTTGTCGGCATAGCGGGGGTCTTCTGCCATCTTGTTTGAGAACACCGCACCGGAGTTCACGTCCAGAATGTTTGCGCCCGCAGCCATCTGCGCAATCGCGTCTGCCTCGACACGGCTGAAATCGCCGCGCTCCAACTCTTCGGCCAAAATCTTGCGGCCTGTGGGGTTGATCCGTTCGCCGATCACACAGAAGGGCTGATCAAAGCCGATGATGGCGGTCTTGGTTTTGGATTCGACAATTGTGCGGGTCATTGTTGGTTTGTCCTTTAGACGGCGTTTGCAGGTTGGGCAGCGTCGCCACCGTTTTCGATGGCCCATGTGGCATTGGTCTTGATCCCGCCCAGCGGAAAGAAATGCACATGAGAGATGTTAAAGTCAGGGTTGGCCGCTTTGTGCAGGGCCAGTTCACTGATCACATCTGTGGGTTCATAAGGCAACAGCAGCTTGGTGACATCCAACGCCCGTTTTTGCAGAACTTTGAGCGATGGCCCAACCCCGCAGGCAATGGCAAATTTGATCAGCGTTTGCAGCTTGGCCGGGCCCGCGATACCGATGTGAACGGGCAGGGTGATGCCAGCCTCTTTCAGGCTGTCGGCCCATGCGATGATCGGCTTGGCCTCGAATGCAAATTGCGTGGCAATGGCCATCTTGGCATCCGTGCGGGTCTGGAATTCGTTTTTCCATTTCAGCGCGGCAGTCACACCTGTCATGGTGCCGTCGGTGTCAATGTCTCGGTTGCCCTCCGGGTGGCCCGCGACATGCAGACGCTCAAATCCTGCCTGATCAAACAGGCCGGTTTCCATCAGCTGCATTGAATCGCTGAAATCGCCATGCGGGCTTGTCACGCCACCGGCCAGCAGCAGCGCCTGTTTGACGTCTGCCTCACCCTGATAGCGGCCGATCCAATCGGCCAGCGTCGCTTTGTCCTTGATGATGCGCGCGGGAAAATGCGGCATCACCCGATATCCATCCGCATTCAGGCGTTTGGCGGTGGCGACCATGTCTTCGATCGGGGTGCCTTCGATATGGGCGATATAGACGCGGGTCCCATCTGGCAGCAGCGTGCGGAAATCCTCAACCTTCTCGGCGGTGCGTGGCATCACCTCGATGGAGTAATCCTGCAAGAACGCTTCGATCTCTGCGGTGGGCAGAACGGGGGCGGGTGCCTCCTTGCGGCGGAAATTCAGTAAAGCCATGATGTTATCCTTGAACATGGGCGATCAGGCCCAACCGTCGTTGTCAATTAGCGCCTTGATCCGGGCTCGGTCAAATTCTGCATCAATGCGCGCGGCCTCGGCGTCGGCCACGGCGTCATCGCTGTCGCCTGCGACCTCAACAGGGTCTGCCTTGCGCCATTCCGCCAGATACGCATCGGTATCCTCGGCACCAATTTTCATGGCGGCGCGGTCAATTGCCTGCTCAAAACGCTCGGGCAGCTGACGTTTTGCGCCGCGACGCCCCTTGCCGACAATAACCTGTGCAGGAATATCGCGCCAATAGACGATGATGACCTGTGGCATGATGATTCCCTCTCCGGGTGGATGACCCTGCGCCTTCTGTAATCCAAGCGGGCAAGTTGACGATGGCGGTTTTCGACAGAACACGGACCTTCCGCGACTTGCAACGGAGTGTACCGCGTCAGCATACCAATCGCGAGGGCGGTGCTGGCTCGAATTCTTCACCATGATTATGAGAAATCCGTCAGGCCCTTCCGCATGACCCGTGATCACGCTTGCGCGGGCGCGTGCCAACCATTACGTTGAACCCAACTCGATATGAAAGGCGCGACACATGGCGCCACAGCGTCCCAAAGGTGCGGGGGCGCTCGAAAAGGACACGATACCGGCTCTGAGCCCCGCGCCAGTTCCGCCCAGATCGTCCGAACTCTATGCGGCCCTCGATCTGGGTACAAATAGTTGCCGCATGTTGATCGCGCAGCCCAAGGGCAGCGGTTTTCATGTTGTCGACAGTTTTTCCAAGTCCGTCCAATTGGGATCGGGTCTGGAAAAGACCGGGCGATTGTCGCGCGGATCCATGGCGCGTACCATTCAGGCATTGCGCATTTGTCAGCAAAAACTGCGCCGCAACAAAGTCCGCCGAATGCGGTTGGTCGCGACCGAAGCCTGCCGTCGGGCGCTGAACGGTGAAGAATTCATGAAGCGCATTCACCGCGAAACGGGTTTGCGGCTCGACATCATCAAACCCGAGGAAGAGGCGCAGCTTGCGGTGATTTCCTGCGCGCCGCTGGTCAACCGCAAGACCGAGAACCTGTTGGTGGTGGACATTGGCGGCGGGTCTACCGAACTTGTCTGGATCGACATCAAACATGTGCCCAAGGCGGATCGCGCCCAATCCATCATGCGGCTGCATTCGGGGTTTTCCCAAGCGCTCTCTGACATTCCCGCGGCCAAAGTGGTGGACTGGATTTCTGTGCCATTGGGGGTGGCGACCTTGCGGGATCAGTTTTCCGATGTCGAAGATGATGCGGCGCGGTTTGCCTTGATGAGCTGGTTTTTTGAAGAAAATTTGACGGAGTTCACGCCCTATCAATCCGCGCAGCCGCAGGAACGGTTTCAGATTGTCGGCACTTCCGGCACCGTGACGACGGTGGCGGCCAGCCATCTGGGGCTCAAACGATATGACCGGACCAAGGTGGACGGCTTGCGCATGAGCAGTCAACAAATAGATAAGGTGATCCATTCGTATCTTGCGATGGGGCCGGGAGGCAGGCGGGCAGATCCGCGCATTGGGCAGGACCGCTCGGCGCTGATCATGTCGGGGGTCGCCATTTTGCAGGCCTTGATGCGGTGCTGGCCCACGGACCGGTTGTCAGTTGCAGATCGCGGTCTGCGCGAAGGGCTGCTATATGCGCAGATGAGCGCCGATGGCGTATTGGAAGAAGGTAAATACTGATGACCAAGACACCTGATGGCAAGAACACTTCGGGGCGCGGACAGCGGGACCTCAAGGTCAAGGTCAAGTCGGCGCGCGGGCGCAAGCTTAGCTCGACGCGCTGGTTGCAACGGCAGTTGAACGACCCTTATGTCAAACGCGCCAAAGCCGAAGGCTATCGCGGACGCGCGGCCTTTAAGATATTGGAACTGGATGATAAATTCCGGTTCCTCGTGCCCGGAGCGCGGATTGTCGATCTGGGCTGCGCGCCCGGTGGCTGGTGTCAGGTTGCGGTTAAACGTTGCAACGTGCTGGGCGAACGTGGCGGCAAGGCGGTTGGCACAATTCTGGGCATTGATCTGCAGGAGATGGAGCCGATTGCAGGCTGTGAGCTGCATCAGCTCGACTTTATGGAAGACGACGCAGATCTCAAGGTCAAGGAACTGCTGGGCGGCAAGGCAGATGTGGTGATGTCCGACATGGCGGCCTCGGCCTCGGGCCACAAACAGACCGACCATTTGCGCATCATCGCTCTTTGTGAGGCGGCGGCTTATTTCGCCTTTGATGTCCTGGAAGAAGGCGGGACATTTGTCGCAAAAGTTCTTGCGGGCGGGGCCGAAGGTGACTTGCAAAAACTGCTCAAACAACGGTTCGAAAAAGTAGCAAATATCAAACCGCCAGCAAGCCGATCCGACAGTTCTGAAAAATTTGTCGTGGCGACCGGGTTCAAAGGGGCTGCGTAAGCCGATTATCAGCCTTCCGGATATTCAAAACATCCAAAGACGTTCTTCTTAGGCCAGCTTGTGTTTTCCTGTCCCGGTGCGGCCCAGTTTTAATCCAAAGGCATCCCTGATGCAGGCGCTGCCAGGCAAGCGTATGTTATTTCGTGTTGGGTCTGGGCAACCGCAAGGAATGCACTGCGTTTGTTAATATCTGTTGCGCAACATCGGCATCCAACTTCTTTACCGCGGTGATCTTGACCCGTTTTATGGTGCGCGTCGCCTGTTGGGTTTGGCGCAAAAGCTCAAACATGCGGGCGTGGCGTGGATTGGATGGATCGTGCAGATGCGACATGATCTTGGTTCTTATCTCTTACAAGTGAACACTTAGTTTAGATCATGATTGGGGCAGTCTGGTGACGCGATTGAGACAGTAATAGGCCTTTGGCGGCTGGCCAGTGAAGCCAATACCGCCTCAACGCTGCTTTCTTATGTTGGCGACATCCCACGCAACCGTTCTGATCTGCGCCGCAAAAGCTCAAGGGTTGTCAGCAGCATGATTGAGATTACGACCAGCAATGTTGCAACCGCCAGAATGGTCGGGCTGATCTGTTCGCGCAGGCCGGTAAACATCTGCCATGGCAGGGTTTTCTGGCCGGCAGAGCCAACAAAGAGCACCACAACAACTTCATCAAAGGACGTGATGAAAGCAAACAAGCCACCCGAAATCACACCCGGCAAAATTAACGGCATCTGCACCTTGAAGAAGGTTCGCACCGGACTTGCCCCCATATTGGCGGCCGCGCGGGTCAGCGAATTGTCAAACCCCACAAGCGTTGCCGTCACGGTGATGATTACGAACGGAATGCCGAGGGCCGCATGCGCCAGAACCACCCCGATATAGGTCCCCTGAAGGCCAATACGGCTGTAGAAAAAGTACATGCCCGCAGCTGAAATGATCAGTGGCACAATCATCGGTGAGATCAGCACAGCCATGATCGCGCGGCGGAACGGTACATGCGGCTGGCTCAACCCGATTGCAGCGAGGGTACCAAAGCCAACCGACAAAAGCGTGGCGACAGGGGCAATGCGGATCGAGTTGCGCACCGCATTCTGCCAGTCCTGATTGTTAAAGAAATCGCGATAATGCTTGAGGGAATAGCCCTCTGGATCAAAGCGCAACATCTCTGGTGTAAAGGTAAAGAAATCCTGCGCATTGAAGCTGAGCGGCATCACGACGATTATCGGTGTGATCAAAAAGATAAAGATCATCCCACAGATCACGCGGAACGCGTAGTGCCATAACACCTGACTGGGTGTGAGATAAGGCGCGAGCTTGGCGCGGTAACGCCCTTCGTAAAGCCAAAAGCTGAGCCAGCCAAAGAACCAGCCGAACGCACCCCCGATGAGAAAGCCGGGCAAGCCGCCGACCCAGGCACCGGCAAGGGCCGTCAACACAAAGAGACCCCAGCGTCCGGTGCGTTCGCTCGGGATCAGTTTGGTCAGGACATAGGCAATCCCCGCCATCAACGCGGCGCCAATGATCACCCCCAAAAGACCGCTGCCTTGCGCGGTGCCGACGAGCAGACCGGCGAATGCGCCAAAAGCGGCAACCACGGGCAGGTAGAAGTTAACAGGTGTGCGCGAAACGGGTGTCAAAGCAACCATCTGATCAACCTCCCAGCTTGACGTTGTCGATGCCGACAATCTTGTCATAGGCATAATAAAGCATCATCACCGCAGCGAGCAGGATCGCACCCAGTGCCGCCCCCAGACCCCAGTTCAGCGAACTTGATATGTGATAGGCGATCCGGTTTGAAATGAACGTACCCGAGGTACCGCCAACGATTTCCGGCGTGATGTAATAGCCGATGGCTAGGATGAAGACGAGGATCGACCCCGCCCCGATGCCCGGCACCGATTGCGGGAAATACACCCGCCAGAACGCGGTCCAGTTGGTGGCCCCCAATGACTTGGCCGCACGCAGATAGGTCTGCGGGATCGTGGCCATCACCGAATAAAGCGGCAGGATCATGAACGGCAGCAGGATATGCGTCATCGCGATGATCGTGCCGGTCTGGTTGTTGATCAGCGCCAATCGATCGTCGGTACCAACTATCCCAAGCCAGACAAGCGTGTCGTTGATCACACCTTGTTGCTGCAACATCACCTTCCAGGCCGATGTGCGCACCAGCAGCGATGTCCAGAATGGCAACAGCACGAGGATCATCAACAGGTTCGCCGTGCGCGCGGGCAGGTTCGCCAAAATCCACGCGACAGGATAACCAAGCAAGATGCAAGATCCGGTGATCATCACCGACATGACCATCGTCCGCCAAAACAGCTTGAGATAAATCTGTTGGTTTTCGGGGCGCATTTGGGGGCCGCTGGGTGATTTTTGCATATCAATGGCATTCAGAAAATAGCCGTTGGTAATCGTTGGCGAGTAGGTGTGGATTGTCTGCCAGACTTTGGGATTAACCCAGTCTTTGTCGATCTCCTTGAACGCGGCAACAAAATCAACCGTTTCAAAGCTTTCAGCGGCGGCCGCGGCCTCCTGCAACTCTGCCGCGGCGGGGCCTGCATAATTGCCCAGTGATGCGGCACCTTCTGCTGTCAGGTCGTCGTAAAGCGATGAATAAATCAAGGCCCAGGGGTCTTCCTTGGCCAGATTGTCCTCGTCGACGGTTTGGACGAAAGTCGCATATCCACGGAACTTGGCAGAGGTCTCCGGCAGAATCTCTTCGATGCCGTCACGCAATTCGAAACGCGGTTGTTTGGCGTTTGATTTTGGGTCCCAGCCCGCCATCTCTTCAAGCCATTGGTCCGACCCCATGAGGGCATTCCAGTTTTCGCCGTCTTTCCAGAATGCATTCAGGTCCTCGAATTGATCCTGATAGACTTCGCCCATGTCCTCGACCTTGCGACCGGACTTGCGAAACAAGGACGACATGCCGGTGAGTTCGTAGTTCAGGCGTCCCCCAAGCACTGTGTGGGTTTTGCCCTCTTGTGCGATGAACATGTCTTCGTAAAACGCTTTGAAAACATTGGCATCCGGCGGTGCCGGGCTTTCGGGGTCCCATTCTTGCAACAAGGTGGTCGTGCGCGGCAGCGTCTCTGACACGATGTCGTTTTCAACCGAGCGAAACAGCATGTCGGCAATGGGGGCCACAAATGTGACCAGCACAAAGATCAGCAAGGGCGCGATAAGTGCCAGGGCGCGAAGTTTCTGCAACCGCAGGGCGCGATTCAAAGATTTCTTGAGCGGGGTGCCATCTGCGGCAAGGACCGGACCTTTTGTGGTTGTATCGCTCATGTCATCCCCGTTCGGATTGGTTCAAGTCAGAAAAATGGAAAAACAAATAGGAGGGTGGAAGGGGCCACTACAGCCCCTTCCAAGTAACGTTTATTGCGTCAACCATGCCTGGAATTTCGCATCAAGATCGTCGCGATAATCTGCCCACCATGAATAGTTGTTCACGAATGTGTTCTCTGCGTTCGCCGGATCGGTTGGCATATGCGGGCCCATGTCGATACCGAGGGTCGCATGTTGGCCAACCAGCGGTGCCGAAGACATACGTGCCGGACCATAGCTGATGTACTTCGCCTGATCTGCCAGGCGCTGCGTGTCTGTCGCGAACATGACATAGTCTTTCACCCGCGCAAGACGATCGTCTGGCAATCCGGCGGGGATGACCCAACCGTCAAGGTCAAACATCTGCCAATCCCACGCCATGCCGATCGGCTGGCTTTGTTCGACGATGGCGGAAAACAGACGACCGTTATAAGACGATGCCATGAAGACTTCGCCATCGGCCAGAAGCTGAATCGGTTCGGCAGCGGCTGACCACCAGATCGTCTGATCCTTGATGGTTGCAAGCTTGTCGAGCGCCTTTTGCTGACCCTCGTCTGTCTCAAGAGTGTCATAAACATCTTCATATGCAACGCCGTCACAAATCAGCGCCCACTCCATGTTCGCGATTGGCTGCTTGTTGAGCGCGCGTTTGCCCGGATACTTTTCCAGGTCGAACACGTCGCACGCCCCTGTTGGGGCCTCAGTGCCTGCAGGGACCATGTCGGTGCGATAGCCGAATGTGGTCGAGAAGACGATTTGCGGAATGAAGCAGTCGCTGACAATCATATCGCCGAAATCATCCGAAGCAGAGGTGCCATCAGGTGCCGCTGCCAACAGTTCATCTGGATCATATTCCATCGCCAGACCTTCGTCGCACAGACGAATGGCATCCGCCGCTTCGACGTCGACAAGATCCCAAGTCACGTTTCCTGCTTCTTTCATGGCGCGCAGCTTGGCGACAGCCTCGGGCGAGGATTCATCATTGATGATCTTAGTGCCCGTGTTTGCGGAATAGGGGTCGTGATAGGCGTTCTGCTGTGACGCTGAATAGGCACCACCCCAGCTTACGATGGTCATTTCGCTGGCCATGTGGCCATCAGCAAAAGACATACCTGCTGCCGCAATCGTAAGTGCAGAGGTTGCCATAAGCGTTTTGGTCAATTTCATTTAGGTTCTCCCAGTTCTTACCCGATAAACTCGTAAAGGCAGTGACGTCGGGTTTGATCACCGCCCCTTATTCATCGCGCCCGGTGATGGGGCGGCGACATGACGCGCGCGCCTAAGCGTCCAGCGCGCGGCAATCTTCGGCCTGCCAACCGATTTCGACGGTTGTACCAGGTTCCAAACGCACCTGATTGGGCGCGTTGCGGGTTTTGACGATAAAATTATCATTGCCAGCCACCCGCAGGCGGGTGCGGAAAATATCACCCATATAGATGAATTCCAGCACCTCAGCCTTGAGCGTATGGGAGCCTTTTTTCAAACGCTCCTTTTGGAATTCAACCCGTTCAGGACGGATCGAGACCTGCGTGCGTTCACCGGCCTTGCTGACGTTCACGGGCTTGGCATCGATCAGGCTGCCATCATCCAGTTGGATCAAGGCAACATCGCCGTTTATCTCTTTCACAACGCCCTGTAGCGTGTTGTTTTCGCCGATAAATTGCGCAACAAAGCTGTTTTGTGGTTCTTCATAAAGCTCATCTGGTGGCGCAAGTTGCTGGATGCGGCCATCTTCAAACACAGCGACCCGGTCTGACATGGTCAAAGCTTCGGTCTGATCGTGGGTCACGTAAACAACGGTGATGCCCAGATTGTCAGCGATGTGTTTGATTTCAAACTGCATATGTTCGCGCAGTTGTTTGTCGAGAGCACCCAAAGGTTCGTCCATAAGAACCAGGTCAGGTTCAAAGACCAATGCACGGCTCAGGGCGACACGCTGTTGTTGACCACCGGACAGTTGGGCAGGGCGACGGCCGCCGAATTCACCCATTTGCACCATATCAAGCGCGCGTTTCACCTTCGCTTCGCGATCGGATTTGCTCATGTTGCGCACTTCCAGAGGGAAGGACAGGTTTTCCGCAATCGTCATGTGGGGAAAGAGCGCATAGTTCTGGAAAACCATGCCGATACCGCGTTTGTGGGGCGAGATGTTGTTGATTGGCTTGCCATCCAACAGTATGTCACCATGCGTCGCGGTCTCAAACCCGGCGAGCATCATCAGACAGGTGGTTTTACCAGACCCTGAGGGCCCAAGCATTGTCAGAAACTCGCCTTTTCCAATCGAAAGGTTAAGGTCTTTAACGACGAGGTTCTCGCCATCGTAACTCTTTTGAACGCGGTCAAAAACGACGAAACCGTCGCGAGTGGCTTTTTCAGACAAGCGGCACCTCCCCAGGTGAAAATGTCCTGCCTTTTTTGGCAGATTTGGTGAAAGAGAACACAGGATAAGATGCTTTGCAACAGGTTTGACTACCCAAAAGTCCTGTATTTGCCGAAGAATTCAGCGTTTTTCACTCTTTGCCTAAGACTTCGACAACTGCTCTCGTTGTCTTGGTAATAATTTCATCGGCTTCCATTGTGGTGAGACAGAAAGGCGGGGCAAACCCCAGAATATCTCCTTGTGGCATGGCACGACCGATCACGCCTTTTGCGAGCAATGATGCGGTGATTTGCGGGCCAATTTTCTGATCGGTGGCAAAGAATTCTCGGGTGGGTCTGTCTTTGACAAACTCGAGTGCACAGAGCATCCCGTCGCCGCGAATGTCACCCACGTTCGGATGTGATCCAAGGGCTTCACCCAGACCTTCCTTGAGGTATGCGCCCACAGTGCGGGCGTTTTCAATGAGGTTCAGATCGTCGATCAAACGCAGATTGGCCACACCTGCGGCCGCCCCGATCGGATGCGCCGAATAGGTCCAGCCATGGCCAAGCGGGCCGTTTTCATCGGTGCCGTCCTCCAGTACTTTCCAGACTTTCGCAGACACAATCGACCCCGACAGCGGTGCATAGGCCGATGTGAGGCCCTTGGCGATGGTCATGAAATCAGGTTTCATTCCATAGTGATCCGACCCGAACATGCTGCCCAAACGGCCAAATCCAGTGACTACTTCATCCGCGATCAGCAAGATATCATGCTTGTCCAGCACCGCCTGAATGGCTTGCCAATATCCATCGGGCGGTGGGACAATGCCGCCTGTGCCCAAGACCGGTTCGCCGATAAAGGCTGCGATGGTGTCAGCGCCTTCGGCTGCAATCAGATCCTCTAGTTTCTGAACGCAATCGGCGACAAATTCGGCCTCCGTCTGGTTCAGATCGTCGCGGCGAAAGAAATCAGGCGCTTGGGTGTGGACCACGCCGGACAGCGGCAGGTCAAATTTGCGGTGAAACAGCTCAAGCCCGGTCAGCGATCCGGTCATCAATCCAGACCCGTGATACCCGCGCCACCGGCTGATGATCTTCTTTTTTTCTGGGCGGCCAAGGATGTTGTTGTAGTACCAGATCAGCTTGATGTTGGTTTCATTGGCGTCTGATCCGCCCAGCCCGAAATAGACCTTTGACATATGCTTGGGCGCGCGGTCCATGACCATCTTGGCCAAGGTAATGGAGGTTTCGGTGCTGTGGCCCGCATAGGCGTGGTAATAGGACAACTGGCCTGCCTGCGCAGCAATCGCATCGGTAATCTCGCGCCGGCCGTACCCTGCGTTGACGCAATAAAGCCCTGCAAACCCGTCCAAAATCCGGTTGCCATCACGGTCGATGATATGGCTGCCTTGTGCCCCGGCAATGATCCGGGATGCGCTGTCACCACGGGCATGCTGTGCCAGATGAGTTGAAGGGTGGAAGAAACTTTCCCGGTCCCATTTGTCCAATACGTCGTTCGTCAGCATGCCTTTAAGCCTTTTTAGTCGATGATATTCGCCTCTGGTCCATAGGCAAATTTCGTTATGTTTTCTGTCTGGTTGCCGCCCACGATCAGGATGTCGTGTTCGCGGTATCCGCCTGCTCCGGGGGTGCCTTCGGGGATCCAGATCATCGGCTCCATCGACACCACCATGCCCGGTTCCAGCACGGTATCAATGTCTTCGCGCAGTTCCAACCCGGCCTCGCGCCCGTAGTAGTGCGACAGGATGCCAAACGAATGGCCATAGCCAAAGGACCGATACTGCAACAGGCCCTGATCGGCAAAGAAGCGGTTGATTTCGTCGCAGATGCCCGAACAGGTGGCCCCCGGTCGGATCAGCGACAGGCCCAGTTCATGGGCCGCTACATTTGCTTCCCACATCTTGAGCGATGCTGTGTCAGGTGCGCCCATGAACAAGGTGCGTTCCAAGGCGGTGTAATAACCCGAGATCATCGGAAAGGCGTTCAGGCTCAGGATATCGCCCTTTTGCAGCTTGCGGGTGGTGACGGGATTGTGCGCGCCATCGGTGTTCAGACCTGACTGAAACCAGACCCAGCTGTCGCGCAATTCGCTGTTGGGGTGGGCGCGGGCGATCTCAAGCTCCATCGCGTCGCGGCCTGCAATTGCCACATCAATCTCGCGGGTGCCTTCCGTGATCGCAGCGCGGATCGCGTCGCCGCCGTGGTCTGCTATCCGCGCACCTTCGCGGATCAAAGCAATTTCCTCTTCGGATTTGACCATCCGCGCGGCCATCGTTGCCGGGGCGACATCGACCAGTTCAGGTGCGCCCAGCATGTCATTGAGGGTCTCACGAGACGCAAGGGTCATGTGATCGGCTTCGATCCCCAACCTTTTGGCACCCTTGATCAGGCTGGCCACAGCGCGCCAATAATTGTTGCGCGTCCAATCGGTGTATATCACGTTGTCGGCAAATGACCGGCGCCACGGCTGACCGGCATCAATGTTGGCCGACACAGTTGTGCAGGCACCTTGGGTCACCACACAGCCATAGGGCCGGCCAAAGCTGCAATAAAGAAACCCTGAATAATAGGCGATGTTGTGCATCGAGGTCAGCAGCACAGCGGGGATGTCGCGCTCTGCCATGATCTCGCGCAGCTTTGTCTGGCGGCGCAGGTATTCGGTATCCGAGAACGGCAAAGGGGCTTTTTCGCCGTTGTGGCTGGTAAAGAATTTGACCCGGTCAGTGATGGCGGTGTCGTGATTGTCGGTCATCCAAGTATCCTCAATTCGGGACGGGCGCATAAGCGGCCGATCAAACAAAAAATATCCGGGCGTACAGGATTGATGGCCAGATGGCCAATGGTATGACGAGGGTGCGACGCCATCGCGTGTCATATGGCGTGAATCGTTAAGGGGTGGGTCAGATTCTGTCAACGCACCAAAATATCGTTTGTGAATTGCGAACGAATGGATGATCGTTTGAGGCAGGCCGCAAAGGACAGCTGATCATGAGTGACATGAACCCAACCCCGTTTTCGCCCTCTGAGTACGAACGCAGATTGGCCAAGACGCGCGGCGCGATGGCCGAAGCGGGTCTCGACGTGCTGATTGCCACTGATCCATCCAATCAGGCGTGGCTCACCGGCTATGACGGCTGGTCGTTCTATGTGCATCAGGCGGTGATTGTCCCGCTGGAAGGCAAACCGTTCTGGTGGGGCAGACGGCAGGACGCCAATGGGGCCGTGCGCACGGTCGATCGGAGTAAAACGGATGTTGAATTCTATACCGATGATTATGTGCAATCGACGGAACGCCACCCGATGCAGGATCTGTCGGCCAAGCTGGCAGCGCGGGGTCTGGCGTCCGGGACCATTGGCGTTGAAATGGATAATTACTATTTTTCGGCAAAGGCTTATACGACGCTGCTCACCTCACTTCCTGACGCCAAGATCATGGATGCCACTGCGCTCGTGAACTGGCAAAGGGCGATCAAATCGCATGAAGAATTGGAGTTCATGCGCAAGGCCGCGCGGATATCGGACAAGATCATCCGATTTGCACTGGACCGGGCCGAACCGGGGGTGCGCAAGAATGAACTGGCCGCAGAGATTTATGCCGCAGGGATCAGTGGCGTTGAAGATATATGGGGTGATTACCCCGCGATTGTGCCCCTGATGCCCAGCGGATCAGACGCCGCCGCACCGCATATAACGTGGAATGGTGATGAGATGAAAACCGGTGAAGCGACGTTTTTTGAACTTGCCGGCTGTTATCGGCGCTACCATGTGCCGCTGTCGCGCACGGTGTTTCTTGGCACGCCACCCGATCATATCAAACGCGGGGAAGAGGCGGTTGTCGAGGGGCTTGAAGCGGGGCTGCAAGCAGCACGGGCGGGCAACCGGACCTGCGACATTGCCAATGCACTTGGCGATGCGATGGACCGCGCCGGGATCGAACGCGGCGCGCGCTGTGGTTATTCCATCGGCCTGAGCTACCCCCCTGATTGGGGCGAACGCACCATGTCATTGCGTCCCGAGGATCAGAGAGTCCTGCAACCCGGTATGACATTCCATTTCATGCCAGGTCTGTGGATGGACAATTGGGGGCTTGAAATCACCGAAAGTATTCTGATCACCGACGATGGCCCTGCAAGCACGTTTTGCAACATTGAACGCAAGCTCTTTATCAAGGACTGACCCGCGTGGACCATCTTGAAACCAGCATAAGCGTCCTGTCTGACCTCATTGCATTTCCCACGGTGTCGACGGACAGCAACCTTGCGATCATTGATTATCTTGCGGACCAACTGACTGCGGTCGGTGCCGAGGTCACGCGGTATCATGATGCAAGCGGCGGCAAGGCCAATCTTTATGCCACGCTGGGGCCAGAGCGGGCAGGGGGTATCTTGCTGGCAGGTCATACCGATGTGGTTCCGGTGACCGAGCAACGCTGGTCGAGCGACCCGTTCGAGATGACATCAGATAAGGGACGCCTCTATGGGCGGGGCACCTGTGACATGAAAGGGTTTATCGCGGCCTGCATCGCGCTGGCCCCCGCATTTGCACGGTCGGCGACACGGCGACCCGTCCATTTTGCGTTTACCTATGATGAGGAAACGGGATGCCTGGGTGCCGCTGATCTGGCACAGCATCTGGCGGCGCGCGATGACCGTCCGTCGCTTGCCATCATCGGTGAACCGACATCCATGCGCCTGATCGAAGGGCACAAGGGCTGTTGTGAATATTCCACCCACTTCACCGGGCGCGAGGGGCACGGGTCACAGCCGGAACTGGGGGTGAATGCCGTGGAATATGCGGTGCGCTATATCAACCGGCTGATGGACTTGCGGGCGGATTTACAGAGTCGCGCCCCCAAGAACAGTACCTTTGATCCGCCCTACAGCACGATCAACGTGGGGGCCTTGCATGGCGGAATTGCCCACAACGTCATCCCGGGGCTGGCGACGGTGGATTGGGAAACACGACCTGTTCAATCCGGCGATCTGGCGCATGTGAAAACCACCATGCAGCGCTATTGCGACGACGTGCTTTTGCCACAGATGCAGGCGGTCTGGACTGGCGCGGATATTGTGACCGAAACCATCGGTGAAACGGTGGGGCTTGCGCCGATGACAGATAATGAGGCGCGCGATCTGGTGATGGAACTCACCGGCACAAATGGCACAGATGTGGTGTCATTCGGCACCGAGGCGGGGTTATTCCAAAGCCTTGGCATGGCCGCACTGGTCTGTGGGCCGGGGTCCATCGAACAGGCGCATAAACCGGACGAATATATTGAAATCAGTCAGTTATCGTCTTGTGTTGACATGCTCGAACGGCTGAGCGCGCGGCTAGGCTAGCTCAATCCCGGCCAGATGCGCCATGTGCCATGCCAGCACCTGATTGCTGGAAAACACGGGCTTGCCCAAAGCCGCTTCGATCCTGGGAATGACATCAAGCGTGCGCAGATTGGTGCATGATATGAACACAGCCTCAACCTCGTCTGACGCGCCCAGGGCCATTGCCGCATCAAAAAGCGATTGCTGCGAGATTTTGGCGACCTTGGTTTCTTCGCCTTCGTCAAAGGACCCAAACACAGGCGTCATGACGCCTCGGGTGTTCAGGGCGTTCCGCAACGTCTGGCTGACGGTTTCGATGTAGGGTGACAGGAACGCGATGCGCGATATGCCCTTGGCCTCGCAGATCGCCACCAATGCGCTGAGCGGTTCGGTCACATGGCGCGCGGAACAGCCCGTTTTGACCTGTTCGGCAATCTTGTCCGGGCCAATAACCGCCGTTCCTGAGGTACATCCATAGCCGACCACATCATATTTCAGCGCCGTCGGCAAAAGGCCCGCTGCGGCGGGCAGGGCGGCGGACATGCTGGCGAGGGTATCGGGGGTGACATCCAGACCGCTTGGCACGCGGGTCACATAAAGGCTGATGTCCGGGGCAGCAAAGAGGCGGCGAAAGTCGTGTTCAATGGTCTCATCCGATTGCAAGACCACAAGGCCCAATGTAGCGCGGGTGCCGATAGGGCCTTCGAGGGTATAGGAAAAGGCAGGCATCATCAGCTCCTCACAAGATGGGCAGGTCTGCGCTGGCACGGGGCGACAGGAATTCTGGTGCGCCAGCGGTGATCACGATATCTTCTTCATGCACCAGAATGCGGCCCGGTGCCACATCAATGCCGGGTTCCAGGGTCAGCACCATCCCTTCCTCAAGAACGGTATCATCGCCCGCAATGAACGAGGGCCATTCGGTCAGTTGCATGCCCAATCCATGGCCCAACCGCCCGGCCTCTGACCCGCCGGCACCGCCTGTCACGATCTTGTCCATGGCGTGAAAAATATCGGATGCCCGCGCACCGGGCCGTGCGGCGTCGGCCCCGGCCTGAACCGCCTCCATCAGCCTCGCCTGCGCTGCTTTCGCGGCATCACTGGGCGGACCAATGGCAAAATTGCGATCAAAATCACAGAAATACCCATCCCAGACCAGCCCGGTATCCAGCATCAGGATATCACCGGGAAGCAATGGATCAGGTGTGGCGGGTGAAATCACATCTGCATAGCCATCTGGCCCGGCCCCGCCCGCCAAATACGGCACCCAGTCGGCACCTTCCTCAAGGCACAGGCCCTGAAACCGCCGAAACACCTGATCAAGCGGCACACCTGCGCCCGCTATTTCGCCCACCCGCGCAAAGGCGCGTCCGGAGATCTGGCAGGCGTAGCGAATTTTGGCAATTTCAAGCTCGGATTTCACCATCCGAAGGGCGCGCATGATCCCAGCGTCGCCCGTGATGGCATTTTTGGACACCAGCGCCTTTAGACGCGTAATATCGTCATAGGGCATGCGCACATGGGTCTCGTGGCCCGAAGGCATGCCGATGGATCCGCCATCGCCGCATATTTCCAGCAGCGTATCTGCCAGCAAGGACACGCCATCATCGACCAGATCGGGGGCTGACCATGTGCGGATATCGGTGATCCAGGTTTTGCCCATCAGGGCCGCGCCGATGGACGGGATCACCGCCACAGGGTCGCCGGACGCAGGCACAATCAGGAACCAGGGGCGCGTCGGGCTTTCCCAGAACCGGGTCAGGTATCCGGTGAAATAACGCACCTCGGGTTCGGTGGTGAGCACCAAGGCCGAAAGGCCAGAGGCTTTCATCATCGTCTGGGCGCGGGCCGCGCGTTGTTTATATTCTGCGGTTGGGAACCCGCGTTCGGGCGAAGTGATTGGCGACATCAGGTGCGTCCTTGCGTAATCTGGTTTCTTACTTTGGGGTGATCGCCCGAAAACAGCAAATGAAATAGAAGGCGTGGTAGTTTCCACAAAGGAATGGCATAGGGATCGCAATCAAATCGGGTCGCGACCTGCGATCCGGACCTATGACCAAAGGACAGCGATCTAAAATGTGCCCTGCACCTGTCAGCAAAACCCAGGAACGCGGGTTTATCATTCCCATCGGTGGGGGTGAGGACCGCATCAAAGAAATGCAAATCCATCGCAAGTTTGTCGAGCTTTCGGGCGGCAAAGATGCGTTTATTGTGGTGATCCCAACCGCGTCGATGCTTGAGGAAACGGGTCCGGATTATCACCGTATCTTTTCAGAACTTGGCGCGGGCAAGGTTGAGTATTTGCCGATCAACCACCGCGCGGATTGCGATAATCCTGAGTTTTCGCAAATGCTGGATGATGCCACGGGCATTTTCATGACGGGCGGCAATCAATTGCGGTTGTCAGCCATACTGGGCGGGACCTTGGTGGTGCAAAAAATCAGACGTGCCAATGCCGCGGGGGTCCCGGTTGCGGGCACATCGGCGGGCGCGTCGATCATGTCAGAGCACATGGTCGCGGGCGGGCAGGGTAACGAAAGCCCGGCTGAGGGCACCGTGTCCCTGGCCCCCGGTATCGGTCTGACGAATGCGGTGATCATCGACCAGCATTTCACCCAGCGCAATCGGCTGGGCCGATTGCTGACCGCGACGTCTTTTAACCCCTTTTTGATCGGGCTTGGCATTGACGAAGATACCGCCGCCTTCATCGGCCCCGACAATGTGTTGGAAGTTGTCGGCAGCGGGACAGTCACCGTGGTGGACGCCAACCATCTGACCCATTCGTCGATGTGGGCTGCAAACCCGGGCGAGGCACTGAGCCTGCTTGGACTTCGTCTTGACGTTTTGGGCGAGGGGTGCCGTTATGACCTGACGGCCCATATTGCCTATGCGCCGGATAAACATATGGCATTCTGTTCTCTGCCTGCGGCGGATGAAAACACGTCCGATTGACGGGATGCCCTGAACCGGTGAGGAAACACGCGTGAAGATAGTCTCGACCAATGTTTTTGTCGGCCCCAACGTCTGGGCAGGTTTTCCGGTCATCCGGCATGTCATTGACTTAGGACTTCTGGAAGACTGGCCTTCGGCCAAGATTGGCACAACCTTCATTGACGGGTTGATTGCGGCATTGCCGGGACTTGCCGAGCACGGCTGTTCTTATAGCGAGGCGGGTGGGTTCATTCGCCGGCTGCGTGAGGACGAAGGCACATGGCTGGGCCATGTTCTGGAGCATTGCGCGCTTGAGGTGCAGAATGTTGCCGGCACCGATGTGACCTTTGGCCGGACGCGCGGCACCGGCGCACTTGGTCATTACAACATGGTCTATCAATACCGCCAGCGCGATGTCGGTCTGGCGGCGGGCGATCTGGCCTTGCGGTTGTTGATGCATCTGCTGCCGGACGACTTGAAGGCGCAGCTGGACTACAAATTCGACCCGGATTTCGATTGGGACGACGAATTGCGCAGCTTTGTGCTGCATGCGCAGCGCAAGGAATTTGGCCCCTCAACCGGTTCGCTGGTCAAAGCCGCCGAAGACCGTGACATTCCCTGGATCCGCCTGAACCAAGGCTCTCTTGTGCAATTCGGTCATGGCAAATTTCAACGCCGCATTCAGGCGACCATCACCTCTGAGACCAAGCATATCGCGGTTGAGATTTCCTGCGACAAGGAAGACACCCACAACCTGCTCAACGATCTGGGCCTGCCTGTGCCCCAGCAACGCATGGTCTATAGCCCGCGTGGCGCGGTTGAGGCCGCCAAAACCATTGGCCATCCCGTCGTGCTCAAGCCGCTGGATGCCAACCACGGGCGCGGCGTGTCGATCAATCTGCGTACCGACGAAGAGGTCGAGGCCGGCTTTGCCGAGGCCAAGGAACATTCCAGAAGCAGCGCCATTCTGGTTGAAAGTTTTATCACCGGGTTTGACCACCGCATGCTGGTGGTCAACAACAAGCTGGTTGCGGTCGCCAAGCGGGTGCCGGGCCACGTGATCGGCGATGGCAAAAGCACGATCAGCGAATTGGTCGACATCGTGAACCAGGACCCCAGGCGCGGGATTGGCCACCAAAAGGTGCTGACCATGCTCGAGATCGACAATCAGGCAAAGCGCCTGATCGCTGATGCCGGTCATACGGTTGAAAGTGTACTGCCAAAGGGAGAGGTGTTTTACCTGCGTTCCACCGCGAACCTGTCGACAGGTGGCACGGCGATCGATCTGACCGATGTGGTGCACCCTGACAACCGCGATATGGCCGAACGCGCGATCATGGCCGTGGGCCTTGATGTGGGCGGCGTCGATTTCCTGATCGACGACATCACGCAGTCTTACAAAGATATTGGTGGTGCAATTGTTGAAGTGAACGCCGCACCGGGGTTCCGGATGCACGTGGCCCCATCTGAAGGACAACCGCGAGATGTCTCGGGCAGGGTGATCGACATGTTGTTCCCGCTGGGACAGGAAAGCCGTATTCCCATTGCAGCGATCACCGGGACCAATGGCAAGACCACAACCTCGCGGATGCTGGCGCATATCATGAAAGCCAGCGGCAAGATCGTTGGCCTGACCTCAACCGATGGTGTCTATGTCGATGGCAAGCTGAGCGTCAAAGGCGACATGACCGGCCCCAAGTCCGCGCAAATCGTGCTGCGCGATCCCAAGGTCGATTTTGCCGTGATGGAAACCGCGCGGGGCGGGCTGGTGCGCAGTGGTCTGGGCTATCAAAGGTCCAATGTGGCGGCCTGTCTCAATGTCTCGGCCGACCATCTGGGTCTTGGTGGCATTGACACGGTCGAGGAACTGGCCGTGGTCAAACGCGTCGTGATCGAAAGTGCAACGGACGTGGCCGTGCTGAACGCGGACGACATCAACTGCCTGAAAATGGCCCCTTATGCGGATGTGAAGTCGATCCTTTATGTCACCGCGAACCCCGGCCATTCGCTGGTCAAGGACCACATCAAGGCCGGCGGCAAGGCGATCGTGCTGGAAAGTGCTATGAACGGCGACATGCTGACGATCTACGACAACGGTTTGCACATGCCGGTTTTGTGGTCGCATCTGATCCCCGCCACGCTTGAAGGCAAGGCGATGCACAACGTGCAAAACGCCATGTTCGCCGCCGCGATGGCCTATTGCTTTGGCGTCGATCTGGACAATATCCGCCATGGGTTGCGCACCTTTGACACCAGCTATTTCCAGGCACCGGGGCGGATGAACGTCTTTGACGAACATCCCTTTAAGGTGATCCTTGATTATGCCCATAACCCTGCCGCCTTTGGGGCAATGGCCGATCTGGCGGACCGGATGGACGTCAAGGGGCGGCGCATTGCTGTTCTGGCCGTGCCGGGTGACCGCCGCGATCAGGACGTGGCCGACGCGGCGCGTATTCTGGCCGGGCATTTTGACCACTACATTTGCAAGGCCGACGACAACCGCCGCCGCCGTGGACATGATGAAATCCCACAGATGCTGCGCAGGGAACTGATCAGCAACGGCGTGGCCGAGGATGCCATCACCGTGATCCCCGACGAAACCGAAGCGGTAGACGCCGGTCTTGAAATGGCAGGGCAGGGCGATCTGCTGGTGATCTTTGGCGATAATTCTGCGCGCTGCTGGAAACAGATCATCTATTTCAATGCCCCTCAGGTTGATGACGATGCACCTCCTGTTGTGCCAGTCCCCGCACCTGCCTCGTTTGAAGAGGTGTTTGACAACGACCAGAACATTGTCAGCGATGCGCGTGGTGTGTTGTTGGCCAAGGTCCAAGTCGAAGATGCCGATTGACGCCGATTGGCACCGGGGGGACGCGTGATGGACCGCATTGAAGCGTTAGAAGACGCGCTGACACTCACCTGGGCACCGCTGGATCATGTCCGCATCTCTGACGCGCGCCGTCTGACGGGACCGGGGATGATATGGGACCATCCAGGGGCGGTCATTGATGCGTTTGTGCAGGGGGATGCCGGCGTCGTCGCCGATGCCTGGGGTCGCCATGCCCGCCGGGTTTTGGATGCCTGTGGCTGGCCACAAGAACAGGTTGCCACTCGGCTGTTTCAGGGTGGTGTAAACCTCGCCCTCTCGGCACCGATGGATCAGCTTTATTCGGCGATATTTGTCGCTCAAACCGCTTGGCATCTCTGTGCTGCCGAGCTTTCGGGCACGGCACCACAGGCGTTTGACGCGATGATTGCCGATCTCAAATCAGTAATGGCGCAAGAGGCTGACCCGGCTTTGATTGCGTTGATCCGTGCAGCGGCAGAGCATGACGTTGATGTGCTCAGCGATGATGACGCGGTGTCGATTGGCCATGGGATCGGTGCGCAGACTTGGCCGATCGGTGAAATCCCAACGCCCGAAGATGTGGATTGGACAGCGCTGCACGACATCCCCGTCGCGTTCATCACCGGCACCAATGGCAAAACTACCACAACGCGCCTGTGCACCGCAATCGCGCAGGCCGCCGGTAAAATGGCGGGGCTGACCTCGACCGATATGGTGCGGGTGGGGGATGATATTCTGGACCGTGGTGATTATTCCGGGCCCGGCGGCGCACGCATGCTGTTGCGTGACACCCGCGTTGAAATCGCCTGTCTTGAGGTGGCGCGTGGTGGGATCTTGCGGCGCGGCCTGCCCACCAGACGCGCCCGCGTTGCCGCTGTCACCAATGTCGCGCGCGATCACCTTGGGGAATACGGCGTGAATACGGTGGCCGAACTGGCGCAAGCCAAGTTTGCAGTGCACCGCACATTGCCTGCGGATGGCATTCTGGTTCTGAATGCAGATGACCCTGTCAGCGTGGTCGAGGCTGCACATGTGGACAAAACCATTTGCTGGTTTTCTCTGAGGTCTGACGCCCCTCAAATCGTTCAGGCACAAACCAAGGGGACGCCATGTGCCTATCTCGCCGAAGGCGACCTGATCTATTTTGACGGATCGACGGCAACAACGGTAATGGCGGTCGCGAATGCGCCCATTACGTTGGGTGGGGCTGCACAATACAATGTTCAGAATGTTCTGGCCGCCATTTGTGTGTCCGTGGCGCTGGGTATCCCTTGGGCTGCGATCACATCAGGGTTAAAGGGCTTTCGGCCCGATGCGCGCGACAATCCCGGTCGCTGCAATGAATTTGAATTCAATGGTGCACGGGTCTTTGTCGATTTTGCCCATAACGTCCACTCCATATCAGCCATATCGGGGACGCTGGCATCGCTCACCGCAAAGCGCCGCTATTTGATGCAAAGCCACCCCGGCGACCGGTCTGATGAGGATATCCGTGCAGGTACCACCGCAGCGCTGATGTTTCGTCCAGACAGCATGGTTGCGGCCGAACTGCCCAACCATTTGCGCGGCCGTGAGCCGGGAGACGTGCCAGACCTGATTGCAGCGGCGGCAAAGGCCGGTGGCCTTGCCCAGATCGACCGCGCCGCCACCCCGGCAATCGGCGCGCGCATGATCCTTGATCAACTGCACCCCGGCGATGTCGCGCTGTTGCTGGTCCTATCGGACCGCGACGAGGTGTTCGAAATGTTGCAGGGGGCCAAAGCGCAATGAAAAGGCGCAGCTGAGGGGATGTGGCGGAGAAACAGGGATTCGAACCCTGGGAACCCGTGAAGGCTCAACGGTTTTCGAGACCGCCCCGTTCGACCACTCCGGCATTTCTCCGCGGGGGTCTGGACGGTCCGTCTAGTGCGGTTTGCGCGTTCAGGCAAGAGGGGTTCTGCCCATCACCTGACCACACGGGGATTTTCATTGCCCTTGGCCGCAGATGACCTAAGCTTGCATATAAACTGATACTCAAGGACTTCCCAATGCGCGCTTTTTATCGTTCTTCTTTTCTTGCCTTCTGCCTCATCGTGTCTGCGGCGCTCAGCAGTCTGAGCACGGCGGCAAATGCGGCGGACCTGGATCGGCTTGAGGCGTTTTTGGAAGTCACCGGCTTTGACGTGGCGCTGGAAAGCATTCGGTTATCCGCAGATTCCGCGCCGCAAATGTTGGGAATGCAGGCCGAGGATTTTGGGTCTGAATGGTCCCGTCTGGTGCGCGAAGTGTTTGCGACCGACATCATGCATGACATGGCGCTGGAAATCCTGGGCAACACGCTCAGCGATGCGCAACTGACCCATGCGGCGGATTTCTATGCCAGCGATCTGGGCAAACGGTTGGTCGAGGTCGAGAACAAGTCGCATATGATCGAAGAAGACGGGTTGAAGTCTGAAAGCGGGACCGAGATCGTTGACGGGCTGGTCCGGATTGGCAGCCCGCGCGTGGCACTTTTGAACAGGCTCAACTCCGCCTCGAATGCTGAGGACACGTCGATCCGGGCCATTCAGGAAGTTCAGATCAGATTCCTGCTGGCCGCCGCGGCCGCAGGTGTGATCGAATTGCGCATGGAAGAACCCGACCTGCGCGAGGCGATGCGCAATCAGCAAGATGAATTGCGCACGTCGATCCGGGCAAATGCGCTGGCCACGTCTGCCTATACCTATCAGGCGTTTTCTGATGATGAGGTGGCCGCCTACGCCGACGCACTGGAAGAACCGATCATGCAAGAGGTTTATGCGCTGATGAATGCGGTGCAATTTGAAATCATGGCAAACCGGTTCGAGGCCGTCGCCGACCGGTTGGCGGACATGCAGCCCAGTCAGGATCTGTGAGCATGCAGCGTCTTTTGCCGTCGGTAGCAAACCTGCGTCTTGCTTTGATCTGGCCGTTGTTTGTGTTGATGACGGGGCCTGCGCTGGCCGATGCGCGACTGACGGTGCTGGTTGATGTGCTCAAACTGCCGGAAGCCGCGCAGATTCTGCGCGAAGAAGGGCTGAGCCACGCCACTGAGTTGGATGTTGATATGCTGGGGGGGCGAGGTGGCCCCGGCTGGGACATTCAGATCGGTGCCATCTATGACACCGCTCGTATGGTCGAGACAGTGCGCCGCGCTTTGGAAAGTGAATTGCAGGAGCCGGATCTGTCGGCAGAACTGGAACAGACAATTGATTTCTTTGCCTCGGAGCTGGGCAGCAAAATCGTATCGCTGGAAAATTCCGCACGCGCTGCCATTCTGGACGATGACGTCGAGGAAGCGGCCCGCGCGCGGTATATGGCACTGGAAGGGACCGATGACGCGCGTCTTGAGTTGATCCGGGGCTTTGTCGAAAGCGGCGATATGATCAACCGCAATGTCACGTCGGCGATGAATTCGAACTATCAGTTTCTGCGCGGGTTGACCGATGGTCGGGCAACCCAGATGAGCGACGAAGAGATTCTGGCCGATGTGGCAGAGGACCTAGACGAGATTACCGACGACACGGTGTCATGGCTTTATGGCTATCTGCTGCTGGCCTATCATCCGCTCAGCGATGCGGAGCTGCAGGCATATCTGACCTATTCGCAGACCAAAGCGGGGCAGGCGCTGAACCGGGGGCTGTTCGACGGGTTTGGCAAGGCCTATGAAGACATCTCCTATGCCTTGGGGCGCGCTGTGGCACTCAACATGACCGCAGAAGAGCTTTGAACGGCTTGCATGCAGTCTGAAACCCATATGAGCATTGACTAACGCTGTTTATCTGACGAAACCTGCTTGACTTGAGCAGCGCTTCGACTGATAAGCCCGCATCCCGGCGGGTTCGCTTGCAACGGGATGTTTTTTAATGACGCCCCATGGGCGCGCTGTTCGAGGTGGATCAGGTCAATCGGGCCGATCCAAAACGCCCATAACGGGGACCACAGAACGCGGATGAAAGTAAAGGAAGACGCAATGTTTGCGGTCATCAAGACTGGCGGTAAGCAATACAAAGTGGCCTCTGGCGATATGCTGCGGGTCGAACGTATTGCGGCAAATGCCGGTGATAAGGTTCAATTCAACGACGTGCTGATGCTGGGCGGCGACAAGCCGGTTCTCGGTGCGCCCATGGTCAAAGACGCCGGCGTTCAGGCTGAAGTCGTCGATCAGATCAAAGGCGAAAAGGTAATTAACTTTGTTAAGCGCCGTCGGAAACACTCCTCCAAGCGCACCAAAGGTCACCGCCAAAAGCTGACTTTGGTCAAGATTACGGACATCTTGTCGTCCGGTGCAGGCAAATCCGGTGTTGAAGCCGCGATTGGAACGGGCTCTGTCAGTGCCGCAGCTGTTGCCGCCATAAACGAGCGTTATACGTTCAACCGTGGTGATCAGGCGGAAATGAAAAAGCGCGTGAAAACTGGTGAAGCGGAAGAGAAATCTGCAAAGCCGGTCAAGGCCAAGAAAGCCGAGCCGAAGGCAGAGAAAAAAGCTGAAGCCAAGACCGAGAAGAAAGCTGCTCCCAAAGCCAAAGCGGCCAAGGGTGGCGATGATCTGAGCCAGATTTCTGGTGTTGGTCCGGTAATCGTGAAAAAGCTGCACGGCGAAGGCGTCACAACATTTGCACAGATTGCAAAGTGGACAGACGCGGACGTGGAAGCGATTGAAGAGAAACTGTCATTCAAAGGTCGTGTCGGTCGTGAAGACTGGATCGCACAGGCCAAAGAATTGGCTAAAGGCTAAGGAGAGACCAGATGGCACATAAAAAAGCAGGCGGTTCATCCCGTAACGGGCGCGACTCAGCTGGTCGTCGCCTTGGTGTAAAGAAATACGGCGGCGAAGCTGTCATTCCAGGCAACATCGTTGTGCGTCAGCGCGGCACCAAGTTCTGGCCGGGCGAAGGCGTGGGCATGGGCAAGGATCACACAATCTTTGCAACCGTGGATGGCAATGTCCAATTCCACAAGGGCCTGAAAAACCGCACATTTATTTCGGTCCTTCCGGTGGCGGAGGCCGCTGAATAAGCCCGACCCCGTAAGGTTATCAAAAATTCAGGGATCGGCGAAAACGCCGGTCCCTTTTTCATTTTATGCACGTGTTTCAAAAAGGAGCGGTGCGATGCAATTGAGCCAAACCCGCCCGACGCTGAAAGAGGGACACGTGCGTTTGCGTGGTCCACGTGCACAGGATGCCGCTGCACGGTTCAAGCTGGGCAATGTGCCGGAAATTCATCACATGTTTGGCGCGGATCCCGCAAATGTGACCCCGATCACCAAGGCACATGCGACCGCATGGCTGCACGCACAAGAGGTGGAGCCGCTGGCGTGGATCATTGAGTATCGACGCCGCATGGTTGGCGCTGTCAGGCTACATTCTGTGATCCCGCATCTTTACAAGGCCGAGCTTGCCATCGGTATTCTTGATCCCAAATACCTCAGCAAGGGCATTGGCACCATGGCGCTGCGGTTGCTTGCTGCCTATGCGTTCGGCCCGCTTTTCCTGCGGCGTTTGAGCCTGCGTGTGGTTTCCTATAACGACCGTGCCATTGCCGCCTTCAAAAAGGTCGGCTTTGTCGAAGAGGGCCGCGAACGCGAAGCAGGGCGGGTGGCGGCAGCATGGCATGATGATGTGATCATGGGCCTGCTGGCACGCGATTTTGCCAAGGTGGGACGCGCGTAATGTCGGTTGCCATCACCTCATTTGCGGTCTTCGCGGCCTCGCAGATTGGCACGCCGGGGCCTGCAAACATGGCTCTGCTGGCCACCGGCGCGCGCTTTGGTTTTCGCGCGGCGCTGCCGTTTGTGGCCGGTGTCGCGTTGGGCAAACAGCTTGTCATCTGGCCCGTCGGCTATGGCCTGATGGAACTCAGCGCCCGCGCGCCTTGGGTGTTCGAGATGCTGAAATACGCCTCGGCTGCCTATATCATCTGGCTGGCGTGGAAAGTGGCAAACCTGCGTCTGGGCCAGGAACGCAGCACAGACGGTGTTCCCGGTTTTGCAGCCGGGCTGATCGTGCACCCCCTGAACCCCAAAGCGTGGGCGATGATTGTGGGTGGGTTTACTGCCTTTGTCGGCCCTGATACGTCAAGCTTTACTGCGACACTCACCATCGCTGCGGTATTGCTGGCCTGTCAGGTCATCTTGCATCCCATGTGGACACTTGCAGGTGATCGGATTGCAAAGACCGTGGCAGGAACGGCCGCGGAACCCTATCTTATGTGGACATTGGCGGCACTTACTGTCGCTTCTGTTGTTTTCGTACTGTTCGGAGGAGGAACATGACGATGAAAATACAGCCTATTGTCAACCAGCCGGTGATCGAAACCGAACGCTTTGACCTGCGCCCAATGCAGCGATCCGATCTGGGTTTGATCGAGATGTATGCCAGTGACCCCCGTGTCGCGATGACCACGTCGAGCATCCCGCATCCATTGCCCCCCGGCACCATCGACGCCTTCATCACCCGCGCCTTGAGCGAGCCGCGTGATGAAGATGTGTGGGTGATGGATGGGCTTAAATCGGGCGGTGCCGAAGTGATGGGTGTTATTACCCTGTCCCGGCTCGATCGCAACCAGACTGAGGTTGGGTATTGGGTTGCTCCGGCATTCTGGAACACCCATCTGGCATCCGATGCCGTAAAGGCGCTTGTCACGACGAACCCGCTGGGCAATGACACGATGTTTGCGTCCGTCTACCATGACAACCCCGCGTCAGCCAAAGTGCTGACCAATGCGGGTTTTGTCTATCTCGGTGATGCGGAAACCTATTGTCTGGCCCGCGATGCTGCCGTACCCACCTGGACCTATAGCCGCAAGCTTTAGCCCTCCTTTTTAAAGGCCACCGCCATGAAGTTCCTCGACCTGTGCAAAGTCTACATCCGATCCGGCGCGGGCGGCGGGGGCTGCGTGTCGTTTCGGCGCGAGAAATATATCGAATATGGCGGGCCGGACGGCGGTGACGGCGGCAGTGGCGGATCGGTCTGGGCCGAAGCGGTCGATGGCCTGAACACACTGATCGATTTTCGCTATCAGCAGCACTTTTTTGCCAAGAACGGCCAGCCCGGTATGGGACGGCAGCGCACCGGCAAAGACGGTGACGATATTGTCTTGCGGGTGCCTGTGGGCACCGAGATCATGGACGAGGATCAGGAAACCGTGTTGGTCGACATGACCGAACTTGGGCAGCGCGTCGAACTGGCGCGCGGTGGCAACGGCGGTTTCGGTAACCTGCATTTCAAATCGGCAACCAATCAGGCACCCCGGCGCGCCAACGCGGGTCAGGACGGCGTGGAACGGACGCTGTGGCTGCGGTTGAAACTGATTGCGGATGTCGGGCTGCTGGGGCTGCCCAATGCTGGCAAATCAACGTTTCTGGCCGCGACCTCCAATGCACGGCCCAAAATTGCGGATTATCCGTTCACCACGCTGCACCCCAATCTGGGCGTTGTGGGCGTAGACAACACCGAATTTGTGGTTGCTGACATTCCCGGTCTGATTGAGGGCGCGTCCGAAGGGCGCGGCCTTGGTGATCTGTTTCTTGGCCATGTGGAGCGGTGCGCAGTTTTGCTGCATCTGGTTGATGGCACCTCAGAAACCGTGGCGCAGGATTATCAGACCATCATTACAGAACTTGAAAAATACGGCGGTGATCTGGCTGAAAAACCGCGGATCACGGTGCTCAACAAAGTTGATGCGTTGGACGAAGAAGAGCGCACAAGTGCTTTGAAAGCATTGAAGAAAGCCAGCGGCGGTGATGTGATGATGATGTCGGGCGTTGCGGGCGAAGGCGTCACAGAGGTGTTGCGCGCCCTGCGCGGTCAGATTGACGATGACCGCCTGCGCCATCGACCCGTAGAAGAAGCGGCACCATGGCAACCCTGAGCGCTGCCAAACGGGTTGTCATCAAAATCGGGTCGGCCTTGCTGGTCGACCGCAAAACCGGTGCATTGCGCTCCGATTGGCTGGTGGGGCTGGCACAGGATGTGGCCTGGCTGAAATCGCTCGGACATGACGTTGTGCTGGTTTCATCAGGCTCCATCGCCTTGGGGCGCGGGGTTCTGGGCCTGCCGGTGACGACATTGGCGCTTGAACAATCGCAAGCCGCCGCTGCGGTGGGGCAGATCCGACTGGCGCGGGCCTATGAAGAGGTTCTGGCCCCGCATAACATCACCACCGCGCAGGTGCTGGTTACCTTGGAAGACAGCGCCGACCGCCGCCGCTATCTGAACAGCCGCGCCACCATGGAACAATTGCTGAGCCTGGGTGTGGTCCCGATTGTGAACGAAAACGATACCGTTGCGACGGATGAAATCCGCTTTGGGGACAATGACCGTCTGGCGGCACAGATTGCGGTCACGGTGGGCGCGGATCAGTTGATCCTGCTGTCCGATGTCGACGGGTTTTACAGTGCAAACCCGACCGAGGATGCCACCGCGACCCGGTATGCGCAGATCGACACCATCACCGCCGAGATTGAGGCGATGGCGGGCGATGCGGGTTCTGGATTGTCCAAGGGCGGCATGAAAACCAAGTTGATGGCCGCCAAAACCGCAACAGCGGCGGGGTGTGCCATGGCGATCACCGAAGGGTCGGTGATGCGGCCTTTGACGGCGCTGGAACAGGGCGCAAATGCCACATGGTTCACCGCGCAAACCGATCCGCAAGCGGCGCGCAAACGCTGGATTGCGGCGATGAAACCGCGCGGGTCCGTCACCCTGGATGCGGGCGCTGTGGCGGCTCTGGCGCGCGGAAAATCATTGCTGCCTGCGGGGATCAGTGCGGTTGCAGGCCCCTTTGAGCGCGGGGATAGCGTGGCATTGCTGGACCAGACGGGACGGGCAATTGGCTATGGGCTGACCAGATATTCATCGGCTGAGGCGACGCAGATAAAGGGCTATAAATCTGCTGAAATCGAAGCGATATTGGGCTATCCGGGACGGGCTGCGCTGATCCACCGTGATGATATGGCAGTTTAAAGGGCAGTGGTAAGATTATGGAAAATATAGATAATATTCCTGAACTCATGGCGGATATCGGGCGGCGCGCCAAACAGGCCGCTGCCGAACTTGCCAGCGCCGGCGCGCACGCCAAGCGCGCCGCGCTGATGGGTGCCGCAGATTCCGTCTGGGCCAGCCGGGCGGATATTCTGGCCGCCAACGCAAAGGATATGGCCTTTGGCCGCGACAAGGGTCTGTCGGACGCCATGATGGACCGCCTGATGCTGGATGAAGCGCGCATTCAAGGCATGGTCGACGGGCTGCGTAGTGTTGCCGAACAGGCCGATCCGGTGGGCGAAGTGATGGCCGAGTGGGATCAACCTTCGGGCCTGCACATCAAGCGGGTGCGCACGCCCCTAGGCGTCATCGGTGTGATCTATGAATCGCGCCCCAACGTAACAGCGGATGCCGGTGCATTGTGCCTCAAGGCAGGCAACGCGGTGATCCTGCGGGGCGGGTCCGAAGGCTTCCATTCCTCCCGCGCGATCCATGCCTGCTTGCAGCAAGGCTTGCGTGATGCCGATCTGCCCGAAGATGCCGTGCAACTGGTGCCGACCCGCGACCGGGCGGCAGTCAGCGCGATGCTGACCATGACCGACACCATTGATGTGATTGTGCCGCGTGGCGGCAAGGGCCTGGTCGGGCTGGTCCAGCGCGAGGCACGGGTGCCGGTCTTTGCGCATCTTGAAGGCATTGTGCACATCTACATCGACAAAGACGCCGACCCTGAAAAGGCGCTTAAGGTTGTGATGAATGCCAAGACCCGGCGCACAGGTATTTGTGGTGCGGCAGAATGTCTGTTGATCCATGAAAAGGTTGCCAAGACAATTGGCCAGGGTGTGATCCGTGCCCTGATTGATGCTGGTGTTGAGGTGCGGGTGGATCAGTCGCTGGGGCACATTCCCGGCACCACACCGGCGAAGGATGACGATTGGGGGCGCGAATATCTGGACATGATCATTGCCGCCAAGACGGTGACAGATGTGAATGATGCCATCGCCCACATCCGCAAGTATGGTTCAAACCACACTGATTGTATCCTGAGCGAAGATGCCGCAACCGTTCAGCAGTTCATGAACCAACTTGATAGCGCAATTTTGATGCACAACGCCTCAACCCAGTTTGCCGATGGCGGTGAATTCGGCATGGGCGCAGAGATTGGCATTGCCACCGGCAAGATGCATGCCCGTGGGCCGGTTGGGGCGGCGCAACTGACCAGTTTTAAATATCTGGTGACGGGTGACGGCACCATAAGGGCGTAAATTCAGAACTGAATGGTGACGCTGGTGTCGTTCGAGGATGATCTGATACGTCTGCCGTCATCACCTGCGATTTTTGGCAAAAGCGCAAATTGAACATGGGCGGGCTGCAGTGACGTATCGGGCGATTGTTCGGCCAAAATCCCCCAAAGGGTCGGATCGACGTTCAACTTGTCTGCCGTGCCTTTGAGCATCCATTTGCCCTCAGCCTCGGACACTTCGGCGCGACCGCCGTATGGCATCGCTGTCTCAAGACACATGATCGCGAGAAAGGCCAACCGTACTGCGGCGCGCGGCTGCGGCTCCTCTGGCAGCCACTCAAGTGTCAGCCGGCTGTCTTGATAGAGATCCCGCAGGATCGAGGTGATCTCCGCACGTCCAACCATCTGATGCCCGGCGGCCCCAAAACCGATCCTGAAAAACCGAATGCGGGCGCTGGCATTATCGACGCTGGTCCCGATCAACTCCATCTCTGGACCGGCAGGCGGATTGTCGGCCATCGACAGCAACTCCAGCCCATTGTTGATCGCGCCAATCGGCGATATCAGATCATGACAAATACGGCTGCCGATCAGGGTGGCCAGGTTGATGTTGTCCTGCACAATCACAGGCTCAACCCCGCGAAAGGAGCCCAAATGGACGATCTTAATGCGATTTTGACCCCCGGCATGCTGGTCCGAAATCCAGATCGACCAGAATGGGGTGTGGGACAGGTCCAAAGCAATGTTTCAGGCAAAGTGACGGTGAATTTCAGGGACGAAGGTAAGATTGTCATTGACAGCTTTCGTGTTGGTTTGATGCCTGTCTTTGACGACGCACCTTGATTAAGACGTAACGTGCTTGAAGCTTATAGCGTGCATTTCTGTCGTCAATACAACTTATACATGTAATTGCGCATCTCCGAAAAATATGTGCGTATTGCACTTGAACAACTGATTGCCTAAGAGGTTTCAACAGGCACCGAGAGGGTTGCAAAAGGCCAATGGCCCATGCAGTTGCAGCAGATTTTCACGTAAAGTTGGCACAGACGGCTGAAGAGCTGCGGGCCGCGCAGCGGCTGCGGTATCAGGTGTTTGTCCGAGAACTGGGGGGCGGCGGCGCGCTGGTGGACCACGATGCAGAGCTGGAAAAAGACGAGCTGGACCCGTTTTTTGACCATCTTTTGCTTTACGATCAGCGCACCGGGGCCGTTGTCGGTGTCTATCGTTTGATGCGGCCAGAGAAAGCCCGCGACGCTGGACGGTTCTATTCTGAAGGCGAATATGATCTGGCACCGCTTCTGGCATCCGGTCGGCGCATCCTGGAACTTGGTCGGTCGTGTTTGCACCCTGATTACCGGGGCGGCATGGCGATGCATCACCTCTGGGCCGCGCTGGCGCAATATGTGGCCCAACACCGCATTGAGGTATTATTCGGGGTCGCGAGTTTTCATGGCACCGACATCGCGGCCCTGTCACAGCCCTTGTCGCTGTTGCACCACCGTCATCTGGCACCACCTGAACTGCGGGTCAGGACATTGGATAAATCTTTCCAGAACATGAACTTGATTGACGAGGCTCATCTGGACCGGCGTGCCGCGATGATGCAAATTCCGAGCCTGATCAAAGCCTATCTGCGCCTTGGTGGATGTGTGGGCGAGGGGGCTTATGTGGACCATGCGTTCAATACCGTCGATGTGTGCCTGATCATGGACACCAACCAAATGAGCGCCCGTCAGGCCCGCATCTATGGCGGGGGGCCGCAATGACCCAGACGTGGGACAGTGGTGACCTGCCGGTTTTGCCGCGCATAACGGTCGCGGGCTGGATACGGGTTTTCCTGCGGGGGCTGGCGCTGGCTGTGCTGGTGTTTGGCGGTCTGGCGGTTTTGGTGCTGGTGCGGATGGTTGAACGGCCACTCTTCGGGGTGAACCGTCCGGTGACGCCCCATATCACTCAATTCGTCTGCCGCATGGCGTTTTTAATCTTGGGCATTTCCCATCATGTTCAGGGATCGCCGATGGCCGCGCGCGGTGCAGTCGTGGCAAACCATACGTCATGGCTTGATATATTTGCGTTGAATGTTGCCAAGCGGATCTATTTTGTCTCAAAATCCGAAGTGGCGGGGTGGCCCGGCATCGGTTGGCTGGCCCGCGCCACTGGAACTGTGTTTATCGAGCGCAATCCGTCCAAAGCGCATGAGCAGACCGAGGTTTTCCACACCCGACTTTTTGCTGGCCACAAGTTGCTTTTCTTTCCGGAAGGGACCAGCACGGATGGTTTGCAGGTGCTGCCCTTTAAGACAACGTTGTTTCAGGCATTTTTTGAGCCGAGTTTACGGGATGAAATTTCCGTTCAGCCGGTCACAGTTATGTATCGCGCTCCACCGGGCATGGACGCGCGTTTTTACGGGTGGTGGGGGGATATGACCTTTGGGTCGCATCTTGTTGCAACGCTTGCACAGGCGCGGCAAGGAAGCGTGACGATTTTCTACCATCCGCCTTTGAAAGTTGCTGATTTCGCCAATCGCAAGTTGCTGGCGCTGGCTTGCGAACGGGCCGTCAGGGCGGCCCATTCGGATTTTTTGGATCAGGCCTGAAACGCCTGCATTATTTGGTGTGCGCGAACGCCGCGTCCGGGACCTGGCCCAATGCCCCGTCTACATTCCATTCCATGGTCAGGCAGGCAGACCCCTTGCGTTGGAAATAGGTTGCCTCAAGGGCGTACCATCCGGCCTCAGGCACCTCGACTTCTGTCACGCCCGAAGGTTCGCAGGCATGAACATCATCGTAAAACGCAACTTCCTGACCGCCAACAGTCAACACCAGACCATCGTTACTGAGGGTATCAACCTCAAAAGTGCCGGGCGCATCAAAGCGGATAAATCCACTGATTGCGGCGACCACTTTCTGGGCGGACTTTGATGTCATTGTCAGATCACCCTCATTGTTGTCTTCATAAGACAATCCCTTGATCGGTTTCCCTTCGCTGGCGTCCTGCAATGCCTCTGTCGCCTCCTCCAGCGTGCGCACGCTTTTGTAGGCGTAAGAAACGGCCAGCCCCGGTGCCAGGTCGCCTGCGTCAGGCTGTGGATCTGCGGGCGTCAAGGTCAGCGGTTCAGCATAGGCTGCCACGGCCAAAAAAGATGCCGCGATTGCAGTGGTAAAGATGTTCATCTGATATTCCCCATTGTCATTGTTCTTTTATATAACTCTGCGCGAAGACGATTGGTTGCGCCCGTCACATTTGCGTGAACCAGCAAAGACCAGTCGCTGTGTGCTGTCAAAGGTTAAATCGACCCTTGCACAGTGTTCTGCAGCACCCTATACGCCACCTCACTTAAACCCGCAGTCGGGGTTGGGCTTGCTTGGGGAGACATTCCAAGACGTCCGCCGGTTGGCACCACATGGTGTCATACCCCCGATGAGGCTAAACCGGAAAGGTATAAAGACATGGCTCTTCCTGAGTTCTCCATGCGCCAACTGCTTGAAGCAGGCGTACACTTTGGCCACCAGACGCAGCGCTGGAACCCACGTATGGGTCCGTATATTTACGGCGCGCGCAACGGCATTCACATCATGGACCTGACACAGACTGTTCCAATGCTGGATCAGGCACTGCAAGTCATCCGTGACACCGTCGCCAAGGGCGGCAGCATTCTTTTTGTCGGGACAAAGCGTCAGGCAGCACAGCCGGTCGCAGAGGCCGCTGAAAAATGCGCTCAGTATTACATGAACCACCGCTGGCTGGGTGGCACGCTGACCAACTGGCAGACGGTGTCAAAGTCGATCCAGCGCCTCAAGCATATCGACGAGCAAGCCGAAGTCGGCTTTGCCGGTCTGACCAAGAAAGAACGTCTTGGCATGGAACGCGATCAGGGCAAGCTTCAGGCTTCTTTGGGTGGTATCCGCGAAATGGGTGGCCGTCCTGACCTGATCTTTGTGATCGACGTGAAAAAAGAAGCGCTGGCCATTGCCGAAGCCAACAAGCTGGGTATCCCGGTTGTGGCTGTGGTTGACACCAATTGCTCACCTGACGGCGTTGATTACCTGATCCCGGGCAACGATGACGCGGCGCGCGCCATTGGCCTTTACTGCGATCTGGCGGCACGTGCCGCTCTTGACGGCATGTCAGCCCAACTGGGTGCAGCAGGCGTTGATCTGGGCGCAATGGAAGAAGCACCCGCTGAAGAAGCGCTGGCTGAAGATGCACCAGCAGCATCAACAGGCGTGGAAGTTGGCAATGCCTCCTCTGAAACAGTGGCTGATGACGTTATGTCGAAAGACGCGGTTTTGGACATCGAATCCAAAAAAGAGACAGTGGCAGACGCCAAGTCCTGATCTGATACCGCCGGATGCATCCGGCGGCGTCGATTTTATAACGTGGGGCAGGGATGACCTGCCCCAACACCTCATTTGAAACAGGAGACCCCGAAGATGGCAATCACAGCATCTATGGTCAAAGAACTGCGCGACAGCACTGGCGCAGGCATGATGGACGCCAAAAAGGCACTGACAGAAACAGACGGCGATATGGAAGCAGCCGTCGATTGGCTGCGCACCAAGGGATTGGCCAAAGCGGCCAAGAAATCCGGTCGTACTGCTGCCGAAGGTCTTGTTGCGGTCAAAGTCGACGGTGGCCGCGGCGTTGCGGTTGAAGTGAACTCTGAAACCGATTTTGTTGGCAAGAACTCTGATTTTCAGAAAATGGTTGCCGGGATTGCTGACGTTGCAGTTTCCGCATCCGATGTCGATGCGTTGAAAGCGGCGGACATGGGTGGCAAATCCGTCGAACAGACCGTGACAGACGCGGTTGCCGTGATCGGTGAGAACATGTCGGTACGCCGCATGGCCGCTATCGAAGGCGACACCGTTGTGTCCTACGTGCATAACGCAGCAGCCCCCGGCATGGGCAAAATCGGTGTTCTGGTCGCCATGACCGGCGGCGATGAAGGTTTTGGCAAACAGGTTGCAATGCACATTGCAGCCGTGAACCCGGCGTCCTTGTCCGAGGCAGATCTTGACCCATCCGTGGTCGAAAAAGAGAAAACAGTTCAGATGGACATCGCCCGCGAATCCGGCAAGCCTGAAGCTGTCATCGAAAAGATGATCGTCGGTCGGATGAAGAAATACATGTCCGAAGTGACGCTGCTGAATCAGGCCTTTGTTGTGAACCCTGACCTGACCGTCGAAGATGCGGCCAAAGAAGCAGGTGCCACAATCACCGGATTTGTACGTCTCGAAGTGGGTGAGGGCATCGAAGTCATCAAAGAAGATTTCGCAGCCGAAGTGGCCAAAGCCGCCAAAGGCTAAGCTTACCACACAAAAATATCTGAAACGGGGTGCAGCGATGCGCCCCGTTTTTTGTTTTGAGATCGGACTGCGGACGCTTGGGCTTGTTCAATTTATTGAATAGGATTGATCACCATGTCAGATCGGAAATTGTATCTGGGTCCACTGACCGACAACCGACGCTGGGACAAGTTCGTGGCGCGCCCGGATGATGTCTATGTCGTCACCCCACCGAAATGCGGGACCACATGGATGCAAACCATCGTGGCGCTGCTTTTTTCCGGCGACCCTGACGTCGAACCAGAGCTATCGGTGAAGATGCCATGGATCGACATTCGCATCCGCGAAATGGACGAGGTTGCTGACCGGCTTGAAGCAATGCCGCATCGTCGGAGTGTCAAAAGTCACACGCCGATGGACGGTCTGCCGTACCGCGAGGATGGGCAATATCTGTTGGTTTTCCGCCATCCTCTGGATGCGCATTTTTCCTATCGCAAACACGTGCGGAATATCCCGGTGAAGGGATTTGAACTCTTTTATCCAGAGGACGAGGACAACGAGGTGATATTCCGCCGCTTTCTGGATGGCGGGGCCGAAGGTTTTGACATGGATGCAATGCCGCTGGCGCATATACTGCAGCACTATAAGGCGGCTCTTGCGCTGGCGGATCGCCCCAATGTGTCCTTGTTTCACTACGCTGACATGACCCGGGATCTGGCTGGGACGATGGCAAAGGTTGCGCAGTTGCTGGGCATCTCACATCCGCCCGATGTGATGTCTGCCTTGGTGTCCGCTGCCACGTTTGACAATATGAAGACCCATGCAGAGCGATACGCGCCCTCTGGTGGCAAAGGTTTTATGAAGTCTGATTCTGATTTCTTTCACAGTGGTACAAGCGGGAAATGGCAAGGCAAACTGACCTCGGACCAGTTAAGGGCCTATGACGTGGCGATGGACAGCGCCTTGGATCCGGCGGCGCGCGGTTGGCTTGAGTATGGCAGTGGGGGTGGCACGAACCAGTGAAGTAGGGTCGGGCAGGTCCATGGCAACTCATGAACCTGCCCTAATCGCCCATACGGTACAATATGCTCGGGGAGGAGCCGGGCGTGTATGTAAAGTCCGGTCAGTCAGGCGAACAATATGCCAGCTGATCGCGGCGACCTGAAAGAGCCCCTTTATGTCAGGGATTTGCGGGCCGTTGTTCCTAGGGAAAATCCGTTTTGCAGGAACAAGATTACTATGCGTCAACTTGAAATAAATGACCAGTAGGGGATTCCTTACCTTGCGCATTTTTATTGCGTTTCAGACGTCCATCACAAACATTTGGTTCGCAAATGACGCCTTCAACACGGCCTGGGCCGTTGTCTCGACCGCCAGCGCATCCCGTGCGAGGCGCAGATGCTTTTCAACCGTGGCGGTGGTCAGTCCCATCAGTACGGCGATATCCTGCATGGTCTTGCCGTCGCCGACCCATTCCAGCGCCTCACGTTGGCGCGGCGTCAAGGCACGGCTGGGCGTGCTGTAGGGCAGGGTGAGGATCTTGAGATGTGCAATGTCGTTCATCAGTTGAATATCACTGCCATGCTCGGCCCAAACCGCATCAACTTCACCCTGAGACATGCCGGGCTTCGCGGTCAGCGCAATTGCACCTTTTGAGCGGTTGGAGATCGATTTGAAGCTCACGGTATAGCCGGCGTGCACACCAATGTGCCGATTGAATTCAACCACACGCTCTTCCGCAGGGGTCATGGCGCGTTCACGGGTCATTTCATGTAGAACAGCCCAACTGCACGCCCCATCATGCGCGAGCGCCCATTGCACCATAGGCGCGTGGAAATACAGGCCGCCATGCAGAAATTCGTCCGTGTATTCGCGGGTGTGGTTGGTCAGGATAACAAAATCTTCGGGATCGCCCAAAGATGTTGAAGTGCGATACCTTGTGAACCCATAAATCAGCCGGTCAAAGCCGTATTCGGCCATTCGTTGCGTATGCGTTTCCCAAAGTTGCTCCAGCGACGGGCAGCGCGCAATGGCGTGAAGGTACGCCCGTAAGCTCATGATTTCAAAAGATGATCTGACAGCGCGTCCAGAGCCATCTCATATCCTTTGGCCCCGAATCCGCAGATTTGACCCAGTGCGACAGGAGCAATGTAGGAGGTATGCCGAAATTCCTCGCGGGCATGGATATTGCTCAGATGAACCTCAACAACGGGCAGTTCAACGGATGCGATCGCGTCCATGAGCGCAATGGACGTGTGGGTCAATGCGCCGGCATTGAGGATAATCGCACCATGGGTGCCTTTGGCGGCATGAATCAGATCGATCAGGATGCCTTCGTGGTTGGATTGCTCAAAGGCAATTGTCAGGCCTAGGCGCTGCGCCGCAGTTTCGCACAGCTCATTGATGTCCGCCAAGGTCGTCTTGCCATATACTTCGGGCTGGCGCGAGCCCAGCAGGTTTAGGTTGGGACCATTGAGGATCATAACAGAAGGCATGGGTCAGAACTCACTTTGTTTCTGCGCAGTTAACGTGTGCGACGTCCGCGTGTCCAGTAGGGTGACGATCTGAGATGGTGTTGCCAAGCGTGTAAGGGTGTACTGCCGGTGTGGGTTTTTTTAATGACCATAGTACTCATAATCAGTATTATGTAAATAAATGATATGCCGAGTTACTGCAAAATCAGATACTTGCTGCATCACCCTAATGCGTAGCCCGCACCGCGAACGGTGCGGATTGGGTCCTTGCCGCCATGTTTGGTGAGCGTTTTGCGCAATCTGGCGATGTGCACGTCGACCGTGCGTGTATCGACATAGATATCGCGGCCCCACACGTGGTCGAGCAATTGGTCGCGGCTAAAAACCCGGCCCGGCTTTTCCAACAGCGTCACCAGCAGCCTATATTCGGTCGGCCCTAGTTTGAGGTCATGCGCGCCACGGCTGACCCAGTGGCGTTCAGGATCAAGGGTGATGTCCTGATACGTGAGCGATGCACCAGCCGCCGCCGGACGTGACCGGCGCAGTTGTGTGCGCACGCGCGCCATCAGCTCTTTCAGCGAATACGGTTTGATAACATAATCATCTGCACCGGTCTCCAGTCCGCGGACGGCATCGACGTCTTCTGATCTGGCGGACAGCATGATGACCGGAATGCCGCGGGTTTCCTCGCGGGTTTTGATCTGGCGGCACACTTCAAGTCCGCTCATCAGCGGCATCATCCAATCAAGGATCATCAGATCCGGCCTTGCTTCGGCCACCAGCAGCATGGCTTCTTCGCCATTCTCGGCGCGGCGCACGATGTATCCTTCGGCCTCAAGGTTATAGGCCAGAACCTCGCGTTGGGCCGGTTCATCTTCGACCAGCAGGACCTGGGGTTGGCTCACTGACATGTCACTCAAGCCTTTGGCCGAATTGAGGTTTGATCTGCTTTTGGCCGTGCTTCTTCGGGGTGCTGTCCGGTTACCAGATAGACCACCTGTTCTGCAATCGACGTCACAAGATCACCCATCCGTTCGGTGTTTTTGGCGATGAAATGCAGGTGCATACAGGCCGTGATATTGCGCGGATCTTCCATCATGAATGTCAGGAATTCGCGGAACAAGGCGTTGTACATCTGGTCCACATCTTCGTCGCGTCCAATGACATCCATCGCCAATTCGGCATCGCGTTGGATATAGGCATCCAGCGCGTCTTTGAGCATGCCTTCAACCGTGCGCGCCATGCGTCTGATCGAACCAGCACCGTCGTTCACCGGGTCGATCTGCGACAGCACGCCAGTGCGCTTGGCCATGTTTTTAGCATAGTCTCCAATGCGTTCCAGGCTGGCGCTAATCTTTATCACGCTCAGGATCAGACGCAAATCAATGGCAGTGGGTGCCCGCAGCGCAATCACCCGTGCTGCCCGTTCATTGATCAGGTCTTCGAGCGCATCAATGGCCTTGTCCCCTGCCCGCACTTTATCTGCAAGTTCATCGTCGCGGGTTTCGAGCGATTGCGCGGCAAGGCGAATGGCGTCTTCGACCAGACCGCCCATTTTCATGATCTGGGCCTGAACGGCCTCCAAATCACGGTCAAAGGCAGACGCAATATGTTGATCTTGCATGATATTATCCAATCCGGCCGGTAATGTAGGATTCTGTGCGGGGGTCCTCGGGTGAGGTAAAGATTTTGTCGGTCTCACCAAACTCCACCAGATGTCCAAGGTGGAAAAACGCGGTTTTCTGGCTGACGCGGGCGGCTTGCTGCATCGAGTGCGTGACGATCACCACCGAGAAATTCGTGCGCAATTCATCAATCAGTTCTTCAACCTGTGCGGTCGCAATCGGGTCCAGTGCAGAGCACGGTTCGTCCATCAGCAACACCTCGGGTTCGGTTGCAACCGCGCGGGCAATGCACAGGCGTTGTTGCTGGCCCCCTGACAAGCCTGTGCCGGGCGCTTGCAAGCGGTTTTTCACTTCGTTCCAGATCGCGGCACGTTTAAGTGCGCGTTCAACAATCTCGTCCAAGTCGTTCTTATTGCGGGCCAATCCATGAATTCGCGGGCCATATGCCACATTGTCATAGATGGATTTGGGGAACGGGTTCGGTTTTTGAAACACCATGCCGACCTTGGCGCGCAATTGCACTGGATCAACAGCGCGATCATAGATGTCTTCGCCGTCAATGCGGATGTCACCCGTGACGCGACACACATCAATTGTGTCGTTCATCCTGTTGATACAACGCAGAAATGTCGATTTGCCACAGCCTGAAGGACCGATGAAGGCGGTCACGGTCTTGTCCTCTATGTCGACGCTCACGTCCTTGATTGCGTGATTGTCGCCGTAATAGACCTGCACGTCGCGGGCTGCGATCTTGACGGGTTTGGTTGTCACGTCATTCTCCGGTATTAGGTGGTCTTTCATGGATGCTTCCCTTACCAGCGCCGCTCAAATCGGCGGCGCAGCATGATGGCGATGGCGTTCATTGTGATCAGGAATACCAGCAAGATAATGATACCGCCCCATGCCCGTTCGTAAAAGGCCGGGTCGGCGCGTTTGGCCCATTCATAGATCTGGGCGGGCATGGCAGAGTTTGGGTCAAGCAGGCCCGATGAAATGCTGTCAGGTGCGTTTGACGCGATAAAACCGACCATGCCAATCAGCAACAGCGGCGCCGTTTCACCCAAGGCCTGCGCCAATCCGATGATTGCGCCGGTCAGAATGCCGGGTGCCGCAAGGGGCAGCACGTGGTGGAACACCGATTGCATCTTCGACGCCCCAACCCCCAGTGCCGCATCCCGGATCGAGGGCGGAACGGATTTCAACGATGCGCGGGTTGAAATGATGATCGTCGGCAAGGTCATCAGCGTCAGCACCAGACCACCGACCAATGGGGCCGAGTTTGGCAGATGCATGTAATTGATGAAAACGGCCAGACCAAGGATACCAAAGACGATCGAGGGGACCGCCGCAAGGTTTGAGATGTTCACCTCAATAATGTCGGTGATCCAGTTTTTCGGTGCAAATTCCTCAAGATAGATCGACGCAGCGACGCCAATGGGCAAAGCAAGGACCAGCACAACCAGCATCATAAAGAGCGACCCAATCATGGAGACGCCCATGCCTGCCGCCTCTGGCCGCGCATCCGAGGCATCGGCACCGGTGATGAACGCCAGATTGAATTGCTTTTTCAACGCACCATCGGCGCGCAATTGGTCAACAAGATCAAGTTGTTCCGCGTTGATGTTCTTGTCGTTGGCGATGCTGTCGCGGGTGACCCTGCCTTTAAGGTATCCATCAACGCGGCTGTTGGTCAGAAACCTGAATTCAACGACCTCGCCGATCATTTCAGGATTGGCCAGAACAAAATTACGCAATTGGGCGGCAGCATCTTTTGACAGGATATCGGCCATCGCCTTGGGTTTGAGCCCAGTTTCGATCCCGGCCTGTGCGACTTTCGCCTCAAGGGCTGCGTTCATCAATGGGGCATAGCCAAAGGTGGAGACTTTCTTGATGTCTGCCAGATCGCGATTGCCTTTTTTGTCGAGCTTTTCTGCCGCGAGCTCAACTGGCAGTGTGACAAACGTCTGTTGAAACGCACCTGCCCCGCGTCCGATGATTGTCACCAGCAGAACCGCGAGCATCAGAAGGCCAACCGCGATCGCAGCGATGCCGTACATCTTGAACCGCGCCTCTGCCCGGTTGCGTTTGCGGGTGCGTGCGTCCTGAACCAGCAGGGATTTATGCGCGTTGGTGACATCGGTCATTCGTACTGCTCCCGGTATTTGCGCACGATATAAAGCGCCACAACATTGAGCCCCAGCGTCAGCACAAAGAGCGTCAGACCCAGCGCGAAGGCCACCAGTGTCTCAGGGCTGGCAAAATCGGTGTCGCCGGTCAGCTGGCTGACGATGCGGGTGGTGATGGTTGTCATCGCCTCAAGTGGATTGGCTGATATCCGGGCAATGGCCCCTGCCCCCAGCACCACGATCATGGTCTCGCCAATCGCGCGGCTCGCAGCCAGCAGGATGGCCCCCACAATGCCCGGCAGGGCCGCAGGCAAGATCACCTGACGCACGGTTTCGGAATGTGTCGCGCCAAGGCCAAAGGACCCGTCGCGCAGCGATTGCGGCACCGCGTTGATGATATCGTCAGACAGGGAGGATACGAAAGGGATCAGCATGATGCCCATGACCAGCCCGGCGGTCAGAACGGATGTGGCACCCGACATCCAGTCGACCCCCAAAAGCCCATCTTCGCCCCGGCCAAAGATGCGCACAAGCGTGGGACCAACAGTCAGCAGCGCAAAGAGGCCATAGACGATTGTCGGGATCCCCGCGAGGATTTCGAGCAGCGGTTTGGCCAGACTGCGCACTTTGCTGTTGGCGTATTCACTTAGGTAGATCGCGGCAAAAAGGCCGATGGGCACGGCCACAAGCAAGGCGATGATTGAAATATAAAGCGTACCCCAGAGCAATGGCAGGATCGACAGATCGCTGTCACCACGGAAATTTGGGGCCCAGGTGCTGCCAAGAAAGAAGTCTTTCCAATCGTGCAGGCGGAAAAAGTTGATCGATTCAAACAACATCGAGAAAACGATGCCCACGGTGGTCAGAATGGCCAGTGACGCCGCAGCAATCAGCAGCACCATGATGCCACGCTCGACAACATTGCGCGCGCGAAATGCCGGATCAGCGGCGCGCACGGCGATGGCCGCGCCCAAAACGGCCAGCACCAGCACCACCACAACCATCCAAAGTCGCCCCTGCGCAGAGATGGCACGTGATTTCTGTGCCGCTGCCAGAACATAGGGCTGAACCTCTGAACCCAGCGCCACACCCACATTGCCAAGCGTGGCCCGCAAAGAGGATGGATCGTCCGCCATTGCACCGATTTCGGCTGGCGTCAAAGCGCCTTGCGTCAGGGCGATGTCCAATCCATCCGCAACCCTGCGCACATCCGACAGGATCAGGCTCTGGGTGCCGGCGCTGCTGATTTCACTGGCCGGGATCAGCGGCAGAACCGCGTTCTGGACTACGGTCGGTTGTGCCAAAAGCCAGATCACCATGATGCCAAGTGCCGGGACGGCGGCAAACATCGCTGCCGTCATGCCATAGAAGTTTGGCAGGGAATGCAGATTGCGCGCATCGCCCCCTGCCCGTGCCACCGCCCGTTTGCGGGCCGCAACATAGCCAAGCAAGGCGATGCCCAAAACGGCAAAGATCAAGGCGATTGGTGTGGGGAGGCCAAAAATGGTGGCTGTCATTGCACTGTCTTTCGCGCCTTTGGTTTCTTTGGGCTTGGCATCGGGTGTCGCGTCAACATCAAGGGCCGCAGCTCAACCGCGGCCCTTGGTTTATCAATTTAGACCGGGTCTCAGGAACCACCGCCCATCACGATTTCATCCGCGACGGTGGTTTGGGTATCTGTCAGTGCAGGATCAGAAACCAGACCATATTCCGCCAAAGGACCATCCGGGCCGGCAATTTCATCCGCAACAAAGAACTCGGCATATTCCTTGAGGCCGGGGATCACGCCGATGTGGGCCTTTTTGACGTAAAAGAACAGCGGGCGGGACACCGGGTATTCGCCGGTTGAGATGCTGTCGGTCGAAGGCACGACACCCGACATGGTCGCAACCTGAAGCTTGTCAGTGTTGTTCTCATAGAAGGCGAGGCCAAATACGCCGATGCCGTCCTTGTTGCTTTCGATGCGGGCGAGTGTTTCGGTGTAATCACCGTCGATATCCACCGATTTGCCATCCGTGCGCAGGGCGATACAGGATTTCTCGGCGGCCTTTTTGTCATCGCCATTCACAGCCATGAACGCCTCGAAATCGCCCGTCTCTTCGCAGCCAGCCAGAATGACCTTTTCCTCAAAGACTTCGCGCGTACCATGCTTGGTGCCGGGAACATAGGCTTGGATAGCCTGTGCCGGGAAATCGGGGTTCACTTCGTTCCACATGGTATAGGGATTGGCGACAATCGCGCCGTCCACGACCACTTCGGCGCTCAGCGCTTTGTACCAGTCGGTCGGGGTGAACTCAAAGCTCGCTCCGGCGACGTCAGAGGCAAATACGATGCCGTCATAGCCGATCTGAACCTCGATGATATCGGTCACACCATTTGCGGCACAGACCTCAACTTCGCTGTCCTTGATCTGACGCGATGCGTTGGCCACGTCGATGGTGTTTTCGCCCACACCTTCGCAGAAACGCTTGAGGCCAGCAGAGGACCCGCCTGATTCAACAACGGGGGTTGGGAAATCAAAATTCTCGCCAAAGGCCTCGGCGACGATAGAGGCATAGGGCAGCACAGTGGAGGACCCGGCGACTTGCACCTGATCACGGGCCGCAGCGGCGGTTGCAGAAACGGCGGCGATCGCCAGCGCGGATGTGGTCATTTTTGCGAAGGACATGATGTCTCCTGTCAGCAGTCTTTATGATCACCCCCATGGTGATCTTGAGGCCCGTTTAGGCGGCTCTCACTGCGCTTTTGTGACAGCGACGTTACAGTTTTATGACAAGCTCCGTGACAGGCGTCAGAAATGGCAAAAATTGCTGCGTTCTGGTCAAATGCCCGCATTCTCCAGCGGTAAAATGACGGTAAATTCTGCGCCCTGCCCCAATTCGCTGGTGATTCTGAGCCGTCCACGGTGTCGGTTCAGGATATGCTTTACAATCGCCAGCCCCAGTCCGGTGCCGCCAAGGGCGCGGCTGCGGTGGCTGTCGGCGCGGTAAAACCGTTCGGTCAGGCGCGGTATGTGCAAAGGGTCAATGCCGGGCCCGTGGTCGGCGACCGTGATGCGCACTGCGGGCGCGCGCAGTGCCGTGTCGTGGGCATGGGTCCGGGCGGTGATATCCACGGTTCCACCAGACCCGCCATATTTGATGGCGTTTTCAACAAGGTTGGTGAAGACCTGCAACAGCTGATCGGCATCGCCAAGCACGGTCAGCGGATCAGACCCCAGATCGGGTTTCAGCGTCACACCGTTGTCCACGGCCAGCGGGTTGAGATTGCGCAATGTGGTTTGCAAAACACTGCCCACGTCGATCTGCGCGGTGGGGCGCACACGTTCTTCGGCCTCAACCCGGCTGAGCGACAACAGATCACCAACCAGCCGGTTCATCCGCTCTGCCTCTCCGGTCATGATGCCAAGAAAGCGATCCCTTGCCGCAGGGTCATCGCGCGCAGGGCCGCCCAATGTTTCGATGAACCCCATAAGTGCGGTCAGCGGCGTGCGCAGCTCATGGCTGACGTTGGCAACAAAATCGCGGCGCATTTGGCCGGCTTGGGTCAGGTGCGTCACATCCTGAAAGCTCAGGATGACAATGCCGGTGTCCGGCATCGCCCGCAAAGATACATCATAGGTGGTGTCGCGTCCGGCATCGCCGGCCAGATAGGGGGCGGTGCGCGCGGTGTGGTCGGCCAGAGTGTGTTCAACCGCTTCGACCAACTGGGGCTGGCGCAGAATGGTGATGAAATGGCGGCCCTTCGCATTGGTCCCGATCAGCGCCTCGGCGGATGGATTGAGGGCAATGATCCGTTCGCTCTTGTCGATGGCCAGTGTCGGCAAAGGTAAGGCCGCCAACAGCTCATAGAGATGCGGTACCGGTGTCATGTTTCAGATCGGTTTAAGGTCGCGCCGAAAGCGTGCCGCGTTGTGCGCGTAATGCACGGCACTGGCGGTCAGCGCCGCAATGGCCTTGTCATCAAGCTGTCGGATCACCTTGCCCGGTGCGCCCATGACCAGCGATCCATCCGGGATCACCTTGTTTTCTGTGATCAATGCACCTGCGCCAATTAGGCAATTCTTGCCAATCCGGGCCCCATTCAGCACTGTGGCCCCCATTCCGATCAGGGAATTATCGCCAATGGTACAGCCGTGCAGCATCACTTTGTGCCCGATTGTGCAATTGGTCCCAATTGTCAGCGGAAACCCCATATCCGTATGAAACACGCAGTTTTCCTGCACGTTACTGCCCCTGCCAACATGGATCACTTCGTTGTCGCCGCGCAGTGTTGAGCCGAACCAGACCGAACTGCCGGCTTCAAGCACAACCTTGCCAATCAGATTTGCGTCCGGGGCAACCCATGCGTCATCATCAATTGTCGGGCGATCGGTTCCCAAAGCATAAAGCGTCATGACAATTCCTCAAACTCCGCCTGCAATTTGCGCACATGGTCATTGAGGTGCGTTTGCTGGCTGCGCCGCAGGCGGCTTGCGATGATGATCGACCTGAGCTGTGCTTCGGTTTTCTCAAGATCATCGTTAATCAGGACAAAATCATAGCCATCCCAATGGCTTATCTCATCCCAGCTTTTTTCCATCCGCCGCGCCACTGTCTTGGCATCATCCTGTGCGCGGGTCAAAAGCCGGTTTCTGAGTTCCGAAATCGAGGGGGGCAGAAGGAAGATCGTCAGCGTGTTCATGCCTTGGGTGGAATTGCGGATTTGCTGTGCGCCCTGCCAGTCAATGTCAAAAAGCACATCTGTGCCGGTCTGCATCGCGGCCAGCACGGGGGCCTTGGGTGAGCCGTAGAAATTCCCGAAAACATGCGCATGTTCAAGCAATTCACGCTCTGCAACCATTCTCTTGAACTCAGGTTCGGACACAAAATGATATTCGCGCCCATTTTCTTCGCCCGGACGGGCGGCGCGCGTGGTGGCCGAAACCGAAAACGAGATCGTCGGATCCCAGGTCCGAAGCGCCCGGGCCAAAGTGGATTTGCCAGCCCCGGAAGGCGAGCTGAGAATGATCAATAACCCCTGTCGGTCCGTCATGTTTTACTCCACATTCTGCACTTGTTCGCGCATCTGGTCGATCACCGCCTTCAGCGCCAGCCCAACGGTCGTCAGCGCTTTGTTCTGCGCCTTGGAACACAGTGTGTTCGCCTCACGGTTGAATTCCTGCATCAGAAAATCCAGCTTGCGGCCCACGGCACCACCCTGCCCCAACAGATCGCGCGCCGCCGAGACATGCGCACCGAGCCGGTCGATTTCTTCGGTGATATCTGATTTCACCGCGATCAATGCCAGTTCCTGTGCGATGCGTGCCTCATCCGCACCTTCGGCATTGTCCATCACCCGGGCCAGATTGCGGCGCAGGGTTGCGGCCATTTCATCTTTGCGGGTGTCGGCAAGGGCTGCGGCCTCGGACGTCAGGCTGGCCACCTGTCCCAGCTGGCTGTCCAGCAGGTCAGCCAACAACGCCCCCTCGCTCTGCCGCATGGCGTCAAAATCTGCCAGCACCGCATCGAAATCGCGCAGCAGCGTGGCGCAAAGGGCGGCAGTGTCCTGCACCTGTGCGGATTGTTCCAGAACGCCGCGCATTGTCACGATGTCTGTGGCCTTGGAGGGGGCCAATGACAGCCCCGCGTCCATCGCCTGTTGTTCGATCTGGTGCAATGCGCTCAGCACGGCGGTCAGTTGGTCGGCATTGACTGTCAGGCCCGTGGCCCCGCCTTCGCGCACAAGACGCAGGTTGCAGGCGATGTTGCCACGGGTCGCGCGGGCGGACAGTTTCTTGCGCAATCCGGCCTCAAGCCCGTCGACCCAGTCGGGCACGCGCAGGCGCAGATCAAGGCCCTTTCCATTCACGGAACGGACCTCCCAACCCCAACTGAACGGCGCGTCTGCACTGCTGGCAGATGCAAATCCTGTCATCGACCTGATCATATGGAGGGTCCTTTTTGGCACGGCGATGCCGTCCCAATACGGGCAAACAAGGGTCGGGAGCAAGCCCCGCCAGCATAGGTTGAGCGCATTAACCGATTAACCAGACGCGCGAAAAAGTCACCAATTGTATCAAAGGCCCGCTATTAAGTTTTTGGTAAGGACTGTGGCCTTGGTGCCGCATGTTGGCGCGATACTGGCAAAATTTCGAGACAAAGTCGCGCAGCCCTGAAACGAAAACAAAGGTAAGGTGAACGCTGATGGACAAGCATGGCCAGAACGCGCAAAATGTTGTCTCTATGTCAGATTATCAATCAGATACCGGGTTTGCCATCATCGCGCAGCTAGAAGCCTATTGGGAGGCGCTGCGGGGCGGTAATCTGTTGCCCAAACGGTCCGAAGTTGATCCACGCGGGATCGAAGCGGCGCTGGAATATGCGTTTATCCTTGAGCGTATTGCACCGGGTATTGCGCGTATGCGGATTGGCGGCAGCCATTTGAACGAGCTTATGGGGATGGAGGTTCGTGGCATGCCGCTGACCGCGTTGTTTGCCCCGAATGCCCGCCGCCAGATTGCTGATGGACTTGAGGATGTGTTTCAGACACCTGCCACTGCCACCCTGCGCCTGACGTCACCCGGTGGGGTCCGGCGTGCAGCGCTTGATGCAAGGATGGTGTTGCTGCCACTTAAAAGCGACTTGGGCGATGTGAGCCGCGCCTTGGGATGTCTGGTCAGCCGTGGCGACATCGGCACCGCCCCGCGTCGTTTTGATCTGATCGAGCAAGAGGTGCGGCCCTTGGTACCGGGCCGGACTGTTACGCGTCTTGACCTTCCTGCGGCCCCTGTGGTCCGACCCGCACCGCATGAGCAAATACCGGGGTTCCGTGCGCCCAAAGCGCCTTTCAAGGGCAAAGAGGGCAAGGCGCGACCGCCGTATTTGCGGCTGGTCAAATCCGACAAGTAAGTTGAGCCATGTGTGGCAAATTGTTGTTACCGGTCAAAACGCCGCTGCGCAGAATGCCAGCGGCGTCGTTGTTTGTTAAATCACCCGATCAATCCCGATCAGCCTTGGCCAGCGGCCTGTGACGCCTGTGATGTGCGGCGGGCTGACAATTCTTCGGCCACCAGGAATGCCAGTTCAAGCGACTGGCTGGCGTTCAGACGCGGATCGCAGGCGGTGTGATACCGGTCTGACAGATCCTCATCACTGACCGCGCGTACGCCGCCTGTGCATTCTGTCACGTCCTGGCCTGTCATCTCAAAATGGACACCGCCGGGCACTGTCCCTTCGGCGGCATGTACGTCAAAGAATTCGCGCACTTCGCGCAGCACCGATTCAAAGGGCCGCGTTTTGTAGCCGCTTGAGGACTTGATGGTGTTGCCGTGCATCGCGTCACAGGTCCACACAACATTTGCGCCCTCTTCCTGCACGGCCTTGATCAGGCGTGGCAGATGATCGCCGACCGATCCGGCCCCGAACCGCGCGATCAGCGTCAGACGCCCGGCCTCGTTTTCGGGGTTCAGCGTTGCCATCAGCTTTTTGAGATCGTCCACTTCCATGCTTGGACCACATTTCAATCCAATGGGGTTCTGAACGCCGCGTGCAAATTCCACATGCGCGCCATCCGGCTGACGGGTGCGGTCCCCGATCCAGATCATGTGACCCGAACCCGCCAGCCATTTGCCGGAGGTCGAATCAAGCCGCGTCAGCGCCTGCTCATATTCCAGCAGCAGCGATTCATGGCTGGTGTAGAACTCCACGGTCGAGAATTCATGGGTTGTGCTTGCGGTGATGCCCGCGGCGGACATGAAATCGATCGTGTCCTGAATGCGGGTGGCAATCTCGCGGTATTTTTCGGCGTCATCGGCATCGGTAAAGCCCAGCGTCCAGGCGTGCACCTGGCTCATGTCGGCAAAACCGCCTGTTGAAAAGGCGCGCAACAGGTTCAGTGTCGCGGCGGCCTGGGTATAGGCCCGCAACATCTTGGTCGGATCAGGAATGCGCGCCTCTGGTGTGAATTCCAGCGCATTGATGATGTCGCCACGGTAGCTTGGCAATTCAACACCGTTGACTGTTTCGGTGGGCGCACTGCGTGGTTTGGCGAATTGGCCGGCCATCCGGCCCAGTTTGACCACCGGCACCTTCGCCCCGTAGGTCAGCACCATTGCCATCTGCAGCATCACTTTGAACGTGTCGCGGATCGCGTCCGAGCTGAATTGCTCAAAGCTTTCGGCGCAATCGCCGCCCTGCAGCAAGAATGCCTCGCCGCGGCTGACAGCGCCGAGGTGCTTTTTCAGTTTCCGCGCCTCGCCGGCAAAGACCAGAACCGGATAACGCGCCAGCTGTGCCTCAACGGCATTCAAGGCGGCTTGATCAGGATAATCGGGCATCTGGATTCGCGGTTTGGTGCGCCAGCTTGCTGTACTCCAATTGGTCATTTGTCATCTCTCCGGTCATTTGCGCAAATGTCAGCGCTATCGTGAGCCTTTCCTATACAAAAACAGGTCAGAAGTGACCAGAACCCAAATTCGACCTCTTGACCTGACCTGACCCACATGAACAAGCTTTGCGGCAGGTCTTGTCGCCAATGACACATGATGACCTAAGAATAATTAAAGAAAGACGTCGCGATGTCAGATGCGCGCCCGGCCACACGGATACCGCCGAACACCGACAAACCGCGCCGGTTTGTTTTTGTGCTGTTAGAGGAATTCACGTTGCTGAGCTTTGCCTCGGCTGTGGAATGTCTGCGGATTGCCAATCGGATGGCATCACGACAGGCCTACACATGGCGAATATTGGGTGAAGGTGGCGACACGATGCAAAGCTCGTCAGGTGCGGTGTTTGCGCTTGATGGTGATCTGGATGAATTGGCGCGCGATGATACGGTGATGATATGCGGCGGCATTGATGTTCAGGCCGCGACCACCAAAAAGCTGCTTGGATGGCTGCGCCGCGAGGCCCGCAAGGGTTTGATGGTCGGGGGCCTGTGCACGGCCGCGTTTACGCTGGCCAAGGCCGGGTTGCTGGACGGTAAAAAAGCGACAATCCATTGGGAGAACCAGGACAGCTTTTCCGAAGAGTTTCCCGAGGTGAAGCTGACCAAGTCGGTTTTTGTTGTGGATGGCAACAGATTGACCACAGCAGGCGGCACATCGTCGATTGACCTGATGCTGAAAATAATTGCCGATGATCTGGGTGAGGACATGGCAAATTCGGTGGCCGATCAACTGATCTATTCGTCGATCCGCACCGATCAGGACACCCAGCGTTTGTCGGTGCCAACCCGCATCGGCGTGCGGCATCCAAAACTGAGCCAGGTCATTCAGATGATGGAAAACAACATCGAAGAACCGATCAGCCCATCGGTGCTGGCACGTGATGTGGGCATGTCCACCCGCCAGCTTGAGCGGTTGTTCCGGCGCTATCTGAACCGCTCGCCCAAGCGCTACTATATGGAATTGCGCCTGCAAAAAGCGCGCAATCTGCTGATGCAGACCGACATGAGCGTGATCAACGTGGCCCTTGCCTGCGGTTTTGCCTCGCCCTCGCATTTCTCAAAATGCTACCGGGCGCATTATGACACCACGCCCTACCGGGAACGCGGTGCCCATGCGGCGCGGTTGTCGATCTGAGGCACCTGCGCTACTCCGCCGGGGTCATCCGGTACACGGTTCCCTGAGGTTCAGAAATAAACCAGATCGCGCCGTTTGGCCCTTCGACGATATCGCGAACCCGGGTTGTTTCGTTTGTTTTGATCTGCGCCACCTCTTGCAGTGGATCGCCGGACAGGCGGCTGATGTAGTCAAACTTCAGCGACCCGACAAAGATGTCGCCCGCCCACTCGGGGAACAACGCACCGGAATAGACCAGCAAACCCGAAGGTGCGATGGACGGGTCCCAATAGAATTCGGGCTGTTCCATACCGTCCTTGGCAGTGCCTTCGCCAATCTTTGCACCGGAATAATGCCGCCCGTAAGATATGACCGGCCAGCCATAGTTTGCACCCTTGATGATGCGGTTCACTTCATCCCCGCCCTTGGCCCCATGTTCGGACACCCACAGATGCCCTGCCCCATCCAACCCTGCCCCCTGCGGATTGCGGTGCCCGTATGACCAGATTTCGGGCTGGACGCCGGAGCGACCCACAAATGGATTGTCCTGGGGGACCGAGCCATCGCGGTTCACCCGCACCACGGTGCCATTATGACGGCTCTGGTCCTGTGCGGCGGGTCTGTCGCCACGTTCGCCAATGGTCACGAACAACGTCCCATCCGGGGCCTCGACGACGCGGGACCCGAAATGACGTCCACCGCTGCTGCCTGCGGCCATCTCAAAAAGCAGGGTCACATTCTCAAGCTTTGTGCCATCGTCTGACAGGCGCGCACTTGCCAATGCGGTCCCGCTACCGCCGCCCGTCTGCGGCTTGGCATAGGTCAGAAACAACACACGCGACCGGTCAAAATCCTGCGCAAGCGTCAGATCCAAAAGCCCGCCTTGACCGTCAAGTGCGACCTCTGGCACCCCTGCGACCTCGGTGCGTTGTCCGCCCCGGTCATAGATCAATTGCCCGCCTTTCTGAGTGATCAAAACGCCGCCATCTGCCAGCGGTGCAATCGCCCAAGGTGCATCCAAACCAGTGACCACGGGGTCAATTCTGACCGAAAGTTCTGCATTTGCGCTGAATGGCAGCATCGCAGAGGTTGTCAGAAACAGCAGGAAATTGGGTAATTTTTTCATCAAACGCATGGATATTCTCCTGTTTTGGATGTGCTTTTCAGGAAATGTAGGCAACTTGGGCAAATAATCCACCAACAGGGTCGTGATGTGAGGCCGGTGCCCGTTGTGATCGGTCAAAAACTCCTTTTCTTTTAAGAAATCACCGCCTAACGTCAGCGGCGAACATCATGTTCCAACAAGGGAGTACCTCATGAAAAAGATGCTTATGGCCACAACGGCTGCGGCACTGCTGGCGACAACGGCCTATGCCGATGGCCACGCAAAAGAAGTTAAACTGGGCATTGAATTTGGTTTCACCGGCCCGATTGAATCGCTGACCGGCCCGATGTCTGCGGGCGCGGAACTGGCGATGAAAGAAGTCACCGACAGCGGCATGCTGCTTGACGGTGCCAAGGTTACGTCGATCCGTGCGGATTCAGGCTGTATCGATAACGGTCTGGCCGTGTCCGGTGCGGAACGCCTGATCGCCGAAGGCGTCAACGGCATCATCGGTGGTGACTGTTCCGGTGTGACAGGTGCGATGCTGCAGAACGTTGCAATCCCGAATGGCATGGTGATGATTTCCCCATCCGCCACGTCCCCCGGTCTGACAACCATGGAAGACAACGGCCTGTTCTTCCGCACCTCCCCATCTGACGCCCGCGAAGGCGAAGTGATGGCGGAAATCCTGATGGAGCGTGGCGTCAAATCCATCGCACTGACCTATACCAACAACGACTATGGCAAGGGTCTGGCCGACGCGATTGAATCGTCGTTCAAGGCTGTTGGTGGCGAAGTGACCATTGTTGCCGCGCACGAAGACGGTAAAGCGGATTATTCTGCCGAAGTGGGCGCGCTGGCCTCTGCCGGTGGTGATCTGCTGGTTGTTGCAGGCTACCTTGACCAAGGTGGTGCGGGCATCATCAAATCCGCACTTGATGCAGGTGCCTGGGAAACATTCGGTCTGCCTGGTGGTATGATCGGTGCGAACCTGCCCGAAACAATCGGCCCTGACCTGAACGGGTCGTACGGTCAGATCGCGGGCTCCGAAGGCAAAGGCATCGATACATTGATCGAAATGGCGGGCGACGCATTTGATGCGACGTCACCTTACACGCCAGAAGCCTATGACGCAGCGGCCCTGTTCCTGCTGGCGATGCAAGCTGCAAATTCCGTTGATCCTGCTGATTACAAGGACAAAATTCTGGAAGTTGCCAACGCACCAGGCGAAAAGATCTATCCCGGTGAACTGGGCAAGGCACTTGAACTGCTCAAGGCAGGCACAGACATTGATTATGTCGGTGCATCGGCTGTCGAACTGATCGGACCGGGTGAGGCCGCTGGCACATACCGTATGATCGAAGTCAGAGACGGCAAGAACGAAACCATCGGCTTCAAGTAAACCTTGATGGCATAGATAATGCAGCCCGCAGCAATGTGGGCTGCATTCATGTATAAGACGACCAATAAATGATCGGCCGACAACGGACCGACACGACGGGGATGGACGCATGAGCCTGGAAAACGAACACATGATTGTGGTCGACGATCTGCACAAGCATTTTGGCGGATTTCGTGCCGTGGATGGCGCAACGCTGACGATTGACCGGGGGTCCATCACGGGCTTGATCGGGCCAAACGGGGCTGGAAAGACTACTCTTTTCAATGTGATCGCCGGCGTTCTTGCACCAACTTCGGGGCGTGTTCTGATGGATGGTGAGAACATCACCGGGCTGCCGCCGCATGAATTGTTTCACAAAGGTCTGCTGCGCACCTTTCAGATTGCCCATGAATTTTCATCGATGACCTGCCGTGAAAACCTAATGATGGTGCCGGGTAATCAATCCGGTGAGACCTTGTGGAACACGTGGTTTGGCACAAAACGCATCGCTGACGAGGAACGCGCCCTGCGCGCCAAGGCTGACGAGGTACTGGAATTCTTGACAGTGGAACATCTGGCCGACCAGAAAGCGGGTCAGATTTCGGGCGGGCAGAAGAAATTGCTTGAGCTTGGCCGCACCATGATGGTCGATGCCAAGATCGTATTTCTGGATGAGGTTGGCGCGGGCGTGAACCGTACGCTGCTCAATACCATCGGCGATGCAATCATCCGGCTTAATCAGGAACGCGGCTATACCTTTGTGGTGATTGAGCACGACATGGAATTTATCGGACGCCTGTGTGATCCGGTGATCTGTATGGCCGAGGGTCATGTGCTGGCCGAGGGCACATTGGCAGATATCAAAGCAAATGAGCAGGTGATCGAGGCCTATCTCGGTACCGGTCTCAAGAATAAGGACAAGGTGGGCGCATGAATTTGCGTGCCCTGAGCATCGCAGGTGCTGCGGCGATCGCCCTGCCCCATGCGGTGGCGGCTTGTGCGCAATTGTCCGAAAATGTCTGGATGTGCGATCGCGATACGGCTTGGGAAGTTGCCGCATGGGACGCTGCGGGCGACGGATCAACGCTTGTTCTGGGCGATCTGGCACTGAGTTTTACCGAAGAATGGCCGGGATTTGAGATTGGCGATGGCCTTGCCACGCTTGAGGAACGCTATGCCACATACGCTGAATGGATCGCGGCCGATGGCGACGCCCCGCTTGAGGTGTTCCAGAACGATCGTCTGACATTTGCCAGCGGCAGCGCGGTTCGGTCGATCCAGAAAGACACCCTTGAGGGGGACACGTTTTTAAGCGCCGTGATGTTGGCCGAGGTCGGCGCGTTCCGGATCATGCTGTACCTTGATGCGCCCGAAACCACCGATATTGCCAACATGGATACCCTGTCGCGGAGCGTTTTGGCGTTACTCCATGACAACTGCGCGGATCCGATTTCCTGCGCGGATGATTACCAGCGGCCTGATCCGGCTGCGAATGAAAGAGGCTGAAATGAGCGACGCTTACAGTGACCGCGGCAACAAGGACTTGTCGATTGGCAATCCCAAGGGGCAAGGCAGTGTCATCCCAAAATCGAGCGGTGAAAGCTTTGCCGCCCCCGGTGGTCCCTTCCTGATTGGCGAAGGTATGACGGCGGGCTATGGCAATGGCCCCGATATCCTGCACGATTGTACCATCGCCGTGGATCAGGGCGAGATTGCAGTGATCGTAGGCCCCAATGGCGCGGGAAAATCGACCGCCATGAAGGCGGTTTTTGGCATGCTTGACATGCGCAAAGGGCACGTCCGGTTGGACGGTGAAGATATCACCAACCTTTCGCCACAAGACCGCGTCGGCAAAGGGATGGGGTTTGTGCCGCAGACTTCGAATATTTTCACGTCGATGACGGTAGAGGAAAACCTTGAAATGGGTGCCTTTATCCGGCGCGATGATTTCAAGGACACGATGGCGCAGGTCTATGACCTGTTCCCGATCCTCAAGGAAAAGCGCTATCAGGCCGCGGGCGAGTTGTCGGGCGGTCAGCGCCAACAGGTCGCCGTGGGCCGTGCGCTGATGACCCAGCCCAAGGTATTGATGCTGGATGAACCGACGGCAGGGGTCAGCCCGATTGTGATGGATGAACTTTTTGACCGCATCATCGAGGTGGCGCGCACCGGGATACCGATTCTGATGGTCGAACAAAACGCCCGACAAGCGCTTGAGATTGCTGATAAAGGCTATGTTCTGGTGCAAGGGGCGAATGGGTACACAGGGACCGGCAAGGAACTTTTAGCCAACCCCGAAGTCCGCAAATCGTTTTTGGGGGGCTAAGGTATGGACCTGCTCAACGCAATCATCGCGCTCGCAAATTATGTTCTTATTCCGGGCATCGCTTATGGCTCGCAACTGGCCCTTGGTGCGCTGGGTGTCACGCTGGTCTACGGCATCCTGCGGTTTTCCAACTTTGCTCATGGTGACACCATGGCGATGGGGGCGATGGCCACGGTGTTGATGACCTGGCTGTTCCAATCTTGGGGGATCAGCCTTGGTCCGCTGCCAACAGCCCTGCTCGCCCTGCCCTTTGGCATTGCTTTTGCGATCCTATTGCTGCTGGGCACAGACCGCGCGGTCTATCGCTTTTATCGTGACAAAAAGGCCAAGCCGGTGATCCTGGTGATTGTCAGCCTTGGTGTGACCTTTATCTATAACGGCGTGACGCGGTTCATCATCGGTGCAGATGATCAGAATTTCCTTGATGGTGAACGCTTCATCATCTCTGCGCGTGATTTCAAGACGTTGACCGGGCTTGAAGAAGGCCTGTCGATCAAGACCACCCAAGCCATCACTGTGATCACCGCAATTGCAGTTGTGGCGCTGCTGTTTTGGTTTCTGAACAAAACCCGCTCGGGTAAATCCATGCGTGCCTATTCCGACAACGAAGATCTGGCGCTGCTGTCGGGCATCAACCCTGAACGCGTTGTGATGATCACCTGGATCATCGTGGCAACGCTGGCGACGATTGCCGGGGTGCTTTATGGGCTTGATAAATCGTTCAAACCCTTCACGTATTTCCAGCTTTTGCTGCCGATCTTTGCGGCTGCCATTGTCGGCGGTCTGGGCAATCCTCTGGGGGCCATTGCGGGTGGTTTTGTGATCGCGTTTTCCGAAGTTACCATCACCTATGCCTGGAAAAAGGTGCTGGTCTACGCCATGCCCGAAAGCCTTGAGCCCAGCGGTCTGGTGCAGCTTCTCAGCACCGATTACAAATTTGCGGTCAGCTTTGTCATTCTGCTGATTGTGCTGTTGATCAAGCCCACGGGCCTATTCAAGGGGCAGTCCACATGAGCCAGATCCAAAAAAACTCTCTGTTGTTCGCGATCATCGCGGTGCTGATCCTCTATGTCGGGTTTTCGAGCAGCTGGAATTCGGCGCTGCTGATCATCGCAATGGGGCTGATTTCATCGATCATGGCGCTTGGCGTGAACCTGCAGTGGGGGTTTGCCGGGCTGTTCAACGTGGGCATCATGGGCTTTGTCGCTCTTGGCGGTCTGGCCGCCGTGCTGGTGGGCATGCCGCGCACCGAAGGCGCATGGTCAGGGGGCGGTTTTGCGATTGTCGGCGCGTTGCTGTTGGGTGCCGGAACCGTCGTTGCTGCGGTCTTGATGATGAAAAAGATGCGGCCCGGCTGGGCCCGGAACCTGTCAGTGATCGCCGTTTTGGTGGTGGGTTTCTTTGTGTTTCGGGCGTTTCTTGACCCGGCGGTGGAACGTGTCGAGGCGATCAACCCTGCCGCGACCGGGTATTTGGGCGGTCTGGGCCTGCCGGTCCTGATCGCCTGGCCGGTGGGTGGGTTGTTCGCCGCTGCCGCCGCCTGGCTGATTGGCAAGACAGCGCTTGGGCTGCGGTCAGATTATCTGGCGATTGCCACGCTGGGGATTGCCGAGATCATCATCGCCATACTGAAGAACGAAGACTGGCTGACGCGCGGTGTTAAGAACGTCATCGGCGTGCCGCGCCCTGTGCCTTATGAAATTGATCTGCAAAACAGCGCCAGCTTTGTTGAAACGGCTGCACGCATGGGGTTTGATCCGGTTGAAGGGTCAACGCTTTGGGTCAAGGTTCTTTATATCGCTCTTTTCGCCGCGGTGTTGTTGATTCTGCTGTGGCTCAGTCAACGGGCATTGCATTCGCCATGGGGCCGCATGCTGCGTGCCATTCGCGATAATGAGGTGGCCGCCGAAGCGATGGGCAAAGACGTGACCGCGCGGCATCTGCAGGTGTTTGTTCTGGGATCGGCCATCTGCGGAATTGCGGGCGCAATGATGACCACGATGGATGGTCAGCTGACCCCCGGCACCTATCAGCCGTTGCGCTTTACGTTCTTGATCTGGGTGATGGTGATCGTCGGCGGATCGGGCAACAATTTTGGTGCCGTGCTCGGCGGGTTCCTTATCTGGTTCCTGTGGGTTCAGGTCGAACCCATGGGGCTGTGGCTGATGAATGTGATTACCTATGGCATGGCAGACGGATCAGCGCTTAAGGCACATCTGATTGAGAGTGCCGCGCACATGCGGTTATTGACCATGGGGCTGGTATTGCTCTTGGTGCTCAGGTTCAGCCCGCGTGGCCTGATCCCGGAGAAGTAGGCGTTTCAGCCAGATCCGGTGTGGGTCTGGCTCATGTTGCTCATGTGTACTTTTGGAACAATGAATTGGGGGTCAGCGCCCCTTGAACAATCCACCCAGAATGCCGCGTACGATGCGGCGCCCTGTGGTGCCTTTAAGCTCTTTGAACACGACAGACGCAATGGCCCCGCCGAACCCTTCGTCAGCCTTGCGCCGGGGCGCGCGTGAGGTCGAGCGTTCAACTCCCTTGCCTGCGTAGCGCCGGGCGCTGTTGAATTCGCGCAAGGACGGTGTGGCGTCTTCGCTTTGGGCCGCCTCTTCGGCAGCCGCTGCTGCTTTTGCCGCCTCATCCGCGCGCTTTTTCAGCATCTCAAAGGCGGATTCGCGATCAAGACGCGCCTCATATTTGCCGCCCATGGCCGAGGAGGCCATCAGTGCTGCGCGCTCTGCTGCATCAATCGGTCCCAGCTGCGAGGATGGCGGGCGGATCAGTGTGCGTTCAACAATGCCCGGCACGCCTTTTTTCTGCAAAAAGGACGTAACGGCCTCTCCCACACCAACTTCTCTGATGGCCTCTTCGGTATCAAAGCGCGGATTTTCGCGATAGGTCTGGGCGGCCATGCGCAGCTCTTTTCGGTCTTTGGCGGTAAAGGCGCGCAGGGCGTGTTGCACCCGGTTGCCCAGCTGGCCCAGAATATCATCAGGCACATCGGCTGGGTTTTGGGTGATGAAATAGACCCCCACGCCCTTGGAGCGGATCAGGCGGGCCACCTGTTCGACCTTGTCAACGAGCGCCTTGGGCGCGTCCTCAAACAACAGATGCGCCTCATCAAAGAAGAACACCAGTTTGGGTTTTTCGGGGTCGCCGACTTCAGGCAGTTCTTCAAAGAGTTCGGACAAGAGCCAGAGCAGGAAGGTCGCATAGAGTTTGGGGGCCTGCATCAGCTGATCAGCGGCCAGGATGTTGATGAACCCACGCCCGTCTGTATCTGTGCGCATCAGGTCGCTCAGTGCCAGTGCGGGTTCGCCAAACAGGTCGGCCGCGCCCTGGTTTTCGAGGACAAGCAAGCGGCGTTGAATGGTCCCGACAGATGCCGTTGAGACATTGCCATAGCGCAGCGAAAGGTCTTTGGCGTTTTCACCGATCCAGACCAGCAGCGCCTGCAGATCCTTAAGATCAAGCAGCGGCAACCCATCCTCATCGGCAACGCGAAAGGCGATGTTCAGAATGCCTTCCTGAGCCTCGCTCAACCCCAGAAGCTGACCGAGCAGCAACGGTCCCATTTCGGAAACTGTGGTGCGTACCGGGTGGCCTTGGGTGCCAAACAGATCCCAGAACGTGACCGGGAATGCATCGTAAGCATAATCCTCAAAGCCAATCTTTTGGGCGCGTTCCATAAACGGCGTGTGCAATTTGTGATCTGCGCTGCCGGATTTTGCGAGGCCCGACAGGTCGCCTTTGACGTCAGACAAAAAAACCGACACGCCTTGGGCGGCAAATCCTTCGGCGAGAACCTGTAGGGTAACGGTCTTGCCGGTGCCGGTGGCCCCCGCAATCAACCCATGTCGGTTTGCATAACCGATGCTCAGAAACTGCTGGGTTGCGTAATCCGTCCCGCCACCGCCAATAAAGATGTCTTGTGTCACAATAATTCCCCTCGTACCTGCATGGCCCCGATCCGTTCCGGCAGAGCATACAAACTTAACCTTTGCACGCCATAGTCTATTTGTCCCTGCCCGGCATGTCCTCGTTCGGGTCGGGACACTTCCTCCCTGTCAGACTGGCCGTGCCTTCGGGTACGGCCTTTTTTTGAAGCTGAGGCGCTGTGCAAAATGTGATCTGAATGGGGCATTTTTTTTGTTGACCGTTGCCATATCGTTTCGTAACGTCCGCTCAATAAGTCGGCACAGTCCGACGGGGAGATCGGAAGAACGTGAAAGAGGGTGCTTTGCGCCCTCTTTTTCATTTGCGCGTGGCGGCTGATCTGGGTGCAGGACTATCGGCGTTAATCCACTTTCGAGGGTGCAAATTGTCTGATCCCCACTGACATTGGTTTGTGAGCATGCTAGAGGATCGCAACGCAACAGAACTGGAACTGATATGAGCAAGTTTTTGACCACCCTGCCGCTGTGTGCAGCCCTTGCACTGATGATGCCGATGGCGTCTTTTGCCCAAACGGCGACGGAAACCCCTGCTGAAACAACCGAAGAAGAAGATGCCGCAGCCGGCACCAGCGGTACTGCGGCTGAGATCGAAGACCAGCTGAGCCTTGGCGAAGATGCCAACAAGGACCCGGAATTGGGCAAACCCTATACCAAAGAAGTGATCGGCGCGTGGGAAATGCGTTGCATCAAGACCGAGGAAGAGGTTGATCCCTGCCAGATGTATCAATTGCTGGACGACGGTGAAGGATCACCTGTCGCTGAGGTATCGCTGTTCCGTCTGGCAGAGGGCGGCAAGGCCGAGGCCGGTGCGACCGTTGTTGTGCCGCTTGAAACCTCCCTGCCCCAGCAGTTGACCGTATCGGTGGATAAGAACAAATCGCGCCGTTATCCTTTTGCGTTTTGCAATCCCGTTGGCTGTTATGTGCGTCTGGGCCTGACCAAGGAAGACGTGGCATCGTTCAAACGTGGAAATTCGGCGGTGATCACGATTGTTCCCGCATTGGCACCGGATCAGAAGGTTGAACTGGAACTGTCGCTTGAGGGTTTTACCGCCAGCTATGACAAGGTCTCTGTGATTGAGCAGTAAAGCCAAGCGCCGGATCTGAAACATGCAAAGGCCGTCCCATGGGGCGGCCTTTTGCTTTTTGCACCATCGCAGGGGCGTCAGCCCAAAGATCGCAAGGCCAGAACCGCGTTCATTCCGCCAAATGCAAACGCATTGCTGATCGCCACCTTGACTTGCACCTCGCGCGCCTCGTTTGGGACGACGTCTAGGGCGCATTCAGGGTCTTGTTCCTGATAGCCGATGGTCGGTGCGATCACCCCGTCGCGCAGTGCCATGATGCAGGCCAGCAGTTCCACCGCACCGGTTCCGCCAATCAGATGTCCGTGCATGGATTTTGTTGAGCTGATCATCAACCGATCTGCATGCGGGCCGAACACATCGGCGACAGCGGCACATTCGGTCTTGTCGTTGGCCGCCGTCCCGGTGCCATGCGCGTTGATGTAGCCGACCTCGTCACGGTTGATGCGCGCATCCCTGAGCGCCCCGATCATTGCCCGTGCGGCTCCCGCCTTGGAGGGCATCACGATATCGCTGGCATCCGAAGACATGGCAAAGCCTGCCACCTCACACAAGATATCGGCACCGCGTTTGCTGGCATGTTCATATTCCTCGAATACAAAGACGCCCGCCCCTTCGCCCTGCACCATGCCGTTGCGGTTGGCAGAAAACGGGCGGCAGGCGTCGCGTGACATGACCCGCAGGCCTTCCCACGCCTTGACGCCGCCGAAACACAACATCGATTCAGATCCGCCCGTGACCATCGCCGGTGCCATGCCAGAGCGCACCATCGAAAACGCCTGTGCCATCGCGTGATTTGACGATGCACAGGCGGTTGAGACGGTGAAGGACGGGCCTTTGAGGTTCCACTCCATGCTGACGTGGCTGGCCGCGGCGTTGTTCATGAGTTTCGGCACCACAAAGGGATGGACCCGGTTTTTGCCCTCTTCATACACGGCGCGGTAATTGTCATCCCAGGTCGAGACACCCCCCCCGGCCGTGCCCAGCACCACGCCTGATGTTGCGGCCAGCTCGCCGTGAAATATCAGGCCGGATTGTTCAATCGCTTCCTTTGCGGCGGCCAGTGTAAACTGCGTAAACCGATCATAAAGCGAGATTTGCTGGCGGTCATAGCGCCCCTCGGCCTCGAACCCATGCACCTGTCCGCCGATCTGGATCGACAAGCGATCCACATCGCGAAAGTCCAGAAGTCCAATGCCACACACGCCTTCTTTCATTGCCGCAAGCGTGGCCGGGACCGAATGACCAAGCGCGTTGATCGTCCCTGCCCCGGTGATCACCACGCGCTTCATGGCGTCAGCCTTGCTCGGCCTTCAACCGTTCGATGCCCGCAATGATGCTGGACACGGTTGAAATGTCAAAATCGGAGTCAGACGGATTGTTGGCGTTGAACGGCACTGAGATGTCAAAAGCCTCTTCAATGGCGAATATGCTTTCAACCAGTCCCAGACTGTCGATGCCAAGGCTTTCCAATGTGGCGTCAAGCGTAACGTCTTGGGGTTCCAGAACGGCCTGCTCCGCGATGATCGCGATCACCTGATCTTTGATGTTCATGCCGGGTCCAACCTTGATCTGTCCATTGTTCTGGTGGCTGCCATACCTGTGATCTAGTCACCCTTGATGGATTTTGAAACCGCCTTTTTCAGGTCTGCGACATCGCGCAGCAGGCGCGGCAGACGGCGCATCGCCTTGTAGCTTTCAACCTGTCTGTCCATTTGCGTCGCAGGATAGCCCAGCATGGTGCGGCCCGCGGGTACGTTTGACATCAACTTGGTGCCGCCACCCGCGATGACGCCGTTACCGATGCTGATGTTGTCGCTGACGCCGGATTGGCCGCCCAATACAACATTGTCGCCCACCACCGCAGATCCGGCGACCCCGGCCTGCCCGCACAAAAGGCAATTACGCCCGATGATGACATTGTGACCCAACTGTACCTGATTGTCTAACTTGGTGCCGTCGCCGATACGGGTGTCGCGAATGGTACCATTGTCGATGGTGCAGCCCATGCCAATCTCGACATCGTCGCCGATTGTGACGGCACCAACTGAATGAATGCGGGTCCAAGGCTGCGCCTTTGCATCGCCCTGATCCCCCAAAGTGGTGCGGACATTTTCAACGGCACTTTGCTCTGCTGTGACAAAGGAAAAACCATCACCGCCAATCCGTGCGCCGGGCTGGGCGATAAAGTTGGCACCGATGGTGACGCGGGCACCGATGCTGACCTGCTCACGCAAAAATCCGTTTTCGCCAATGGTTGTGTCGACCCCGACAAAACAATGCGGGCCAATGACGCTGCCCGCCCCGATACGCGCCCCGGCCGAGATGATGGCCAAGGGGCCAACGCTGACGTTTGCACCTAAATGAGCGGCATCATCAATGACAGCTGTGGGGTGAATGCCGGGGGCAAACCCCTGCCCCTTGTCCAATATCCGCGTGAGCCCAGCCATGGCATAGCGCGGACGGGACGGGAATATCGCAGCCTTGAGGCCAAGCGCCTGCCAATCTGCATCGGGCCACAGCATCGCGATCTGCGCGCGCCCCTGAGAAAGGCCATCCGCGTACTTTGGGTCCATCGCAAGAGCAAGGTCACCTGGCCCGGCGTCCTGTGGTTCAGCCGCCCGCGCGATCACAAGGCCCGTGTCCCCAAACGCCTCTGCACCAAGCGCTTTGGCAATTTCACTGACAGTATAGGTCATTCTGGCATCCCCGGCGTTACGGGGGCAGAATTACCCCTGAACGCCGCCCATTGCCACCCCTGCCTTTGACAAGGCATCCCAAATCCGCGCATCGCGTCCGTAAACATCGGCACGGTATTCGGTGTGGCCCCGCGCATTTGTGACGGCCGTGCGGTAAATAATGTGCACCGGCACCGGGTCTACCAAATTGATACGCTGCTCACGGCCTGTGCCCAGCACCGACTTGAACTCGCCCTCAGGATCGGATGTCTGCGCGGCAAGCAGCGCATAGGCGAAATCAAACGGGTCCGCGAGACGGATACAACCGTGGCTGAACGCGCGAACGTCGCGGGCAAACAGGCTTTTGGACGGGGTGTCATGCAGATAGATATTATGCTTGTTCGGGAACATGAATTTCACCAACCCAAGGGCATTGCCGCGGCTGGGGGGCTGACGCATTGAGAATGGAAAATTGCGCGCGCTGTATTGGCTGAAATTCACCGCACCACGGTTCACTTTGCGGCCCCGGCTGTCGGTAATTTCAATATGGCGTGCCGCATTCGGATTGCGTTTGAGTGCTGGCAGATATTCCTTGGTCACGATGGAACGCGGCACATACCAGCTTGGGTTCACCACCATAAATTCCATCACATCGGAAAACTCTGGTGTCGGTCTGTCGCTGGTATTTGCCCCAACAACCGACCGGGTGCGAAAGGTCACAACCCCATCGTCAACAACCTTGGCGGTGAAATCAGGAATGTTCACCAAAATATGCCGCTTGCCCCGTTCAGTGTTGAACCAGCGCTCACGTTCCAGCGCAACCATCACCGATTGCAGACGCTGTTCAACGCCTATGTTGATCTGCTTCATCGTCTCTGCACCGGCTTTGCCGTCGGCATTCAGGCCATGGGCAATCTGGAATTGCTGCACAGCGTCCGTCAGCGCCGGATCATAGGTCATGCTGTTGGACCGGCTCATATAATCCATTGCAATCAACCGGTTGCGCAAGGCGACAACTGCATTGCCCTGATCGCCAGGTTCAAGGGATTTGGCCGGCACAACTGGCCCCCAGCCACCTTGGGACAGCAACCGTTCCATCGCCATTTTCTCTTTCAGAAGGGCATTGTATTCCAGACTATGGGGCGGCAGTGACCGAAAGAAGGATGCAGGTTTGGCATTGACCAGCCCAGTCAGATAGGCGGTGCGGTCACGGTATGGAATATCCCGTACAATCCGGGGGTCGATCCGTTTCGGGATCAGAATACCAGTCTGAATATCGCGGGCATATTGCAGAAAAACCCGGCTCATCTCGACCTCTGCCAGACCACGGTCACGGGGGGACCGCACCGCCCGAAGGGTCGCGAGCAACCCGGCGGGATCATAGCGGGCCACGGGCAATCCATGTGATGCGGCACTTTCGATGGCACGGATCAACTCCGCACGGCGGGCCCGATCCGCTTCACCGGCCCCGGTCCAGACGGGTTTGTATCCATTGGACTGATAAAATGCAGCGATGTCTTTGTCCCGCGACGCGGCCTCTGACACCGCTTGCTTAAACGCGGTGACTTGCGCAGTGACGGGTCCGGGCGCGAAAAATACCACTGCGGACAAAACCAAAACTGTTAGAAATGCACTGCTACGAACTACTCTGGAATCGCTTTTCACGTATTCCCCCAAAAATATATGAACACCATTTGTTCCTGATTTTTCGGGAATGTCGTTCGGCAAGTCCATTCACATTTCACGTTACCAGCCAAACAAGGGCCGACGTGATGCGAAAAAAGCACCCGTCAGCCGTTCATTTCCGGGCCTTTGATCAAATATTGCGCAAAAATTCGCCGAAATCTGCTTTGCGATGGAACCATTCCGATTCAGCGCTTGGTTCAAGAATCACCATATGTCATAAGCATGTTGCATCTGGGGATGAGATGAAGTGCCCATGTAACATCAAGGGTACGTATAGGCAGACGACGGGACAGAAACACATGACTAGCAACAGCTCTTCGGGCATGACTCGGCGCGCGCTTCTCGGCGCTTTCGCGGCAACCACAGTAACAGCAGCACCCACATTCGCAAACGCAGCAGGTTTTCTGCGGGGCGCTGGTGATATTCGTCGTATCCGCATGTATTCTGGCCGCACCGGTGAACGCATCGACATGATTTATTGGATCGAAGGCCAGTACATCAAGGACGCTGTCAAAGAAGTGAACTATTTCATGCGCGACTGGCGCACCGATGGGGTGAAATCCATTGATTTGCGCACCGTCGACATTATGGCGGCGTCTCATAATCTGCTGGGTGTGAACGAACCTTACATGTTGCTGTCCGGCTATCGCAGCCCGCAAACGAACGCGATGTTGCGCTCACGCTCTCGTGGCGTTGCCAAAAATTCGCTGCACATGCGTGGTCAGGCCGCTGATTTGCGCCTTTCTTCGCGGTCCGTCAACCAGATGGCAAAGGCCGCAGTTGCCTGCCACGGTGGCGGTGTTGGCCGATACTCCGGTTCGAATTTTGTCCACATGGATTGTGGTGTTGTGCGGTCCTGGGGCGGCTAAAACCTATCTTTACGTCGAGTTTAAAAATAAGCGCCTTCGGGCGCTTTTTTTGTGTCCGGGAATTGCAATCAGGTTTTCCCGTGGCGGCAATGCGGAGAATGTGGGCTTTCATCCCAGACCCATTTCTGCCCTTCGGATCCACTTTGGGCTGCGCCCGGCGGTGAACACATGTCTGATCCCCCCGGCAAAGTCGGACAGGTTCACCTGATCTTCTATTGGAACTGATTTCTATAGTGCGACGGCGAAGTCCTGATCTGCCTTAGAAATGCGCGCCGCATACGCTCATCGTCGTCAAAGCCGCACTTCGATGCGATGCTCTTGATGCCCAATTTTGTGGTTACCAACATGTCACGCGCCGCATCTACCCGGATTGCCTCAATGGACTTTGCAGGGGATGTGCCCATCGTCGCCGTGTACAATCGCGAGAAATTGCGCGCACTCATGCCGCACTTCTCAGCCATATCATCCACCGAAATCTGTTGCGAAAGGTTGTTGATAACCCAATCGTGCAACTGCTGAAATCGCCCCTCAGCATCAAGGGATTGCCGGTCAAGCTCTGGGCTGAACTGGGACTGTCCCCCAGAACGCACCATCGGGGTAATCAGCGAACGGGCCATTTCAATCGCTGCTGGCTTGCCCAGGTCTTCTTCAATAATCCCCAGTGCCATATCGATGCCCGCGGTGATACCCGCAGATGTCCAGACATTCCCGTCCTTGATATAGATGGGGTCCATTTCGACGTGAACTGCCGGGTTGTCCCTGGCCAGTCGATCGCAATCTTCCCAATGGGTTACGGCGCGGCGGCCGTCCAGCAAACCTGCCGCTGCAATCACAAGTGCGCCGGAACACACAGAGCACACCCGCATGGATCGGTCTGCCAATTGCCGAATCTGCCTCAGAAAAACAGCATCCCGCGCCGCTGAGATTGCACCATCCCCGCCGACAACCACCAACGTATGAATTGAGGTGTCCTTGGGCGCGCGCAGCCACACGTCAATCGGGTCACTGTCAATTTCCAGGACCGTATTGGTGGTTATGCGCCCGCCAGAGCGGGACACCACATGTGTATGGTAAGCGGAACTAGATGTGGGGTCTTTTCGTGCATGGGTAAAAACCTGCAGGGGGCCAGCAAGATCGAGAAGAACGATGTTTGGATAGACAACGAACACAACATCCATCTGTACCGATGTCGAAAATACGGGATTGGCATAAAAAGAGGGCATGTTGTCATTTATGCCATACGCAAAATGATTAATCTACCCTCATACTCATCACACAAAGGTCAAAACCATGCTGATCCTAAAACCAAACTGTGAATGTTGTGACGTTGATCTTAAGCCCGACAGCTTAGAGGCGCGCACCTGCTCGTTCGAATGCACGTTTTGCAAAGACTGCGCTGAGACCCGCTTTGACAACATCTGCCCCAACTGTGGCGGAGAGTTGCTGCGCCGCCCGATCCGCCCGGCAAAGCACCTTATCAAGACTCCGGCGTCCAAAGATCGCTTCGTAAAAGCACATGCAGCATGTGCAGATCTCTAATGCCAAATATAAGGAAGAAACCATGAAATCCATTGCTGCACTCGTCTTTCCGGGTTTTGAAACGCTTGATTACTTTGGCCCCATAGAAATGCTGGGTGGTTTTGGGGAACAGACGCATATAATTACAGTCGCCAAAGGCCGCGATCCTGTGCCGAGTGTTCATGGTCAGAAGATCGTTGTGGACAAGACAATCGCTGAAAAGAATGACTATGATCTGTTGTTAATCCCCGGTGGCGATTCAGCGTTGGCGGCGGCCAAGGACCAAGAGTTGATGGACTGGATCAGACAGGTATCCGCCACTGCAGAACGGGTGATGGCCGTGTGTACCGGTTCTGTATTTTTGGGAATGACGGGCGTTTTGGATGGCCGCAAAGCAACAACCAACAAGCTTGATTTCAACAACACAGTCCATCTTGCACCGAACGTCGATTGGGTGAAACAAGCACGCTGGGTGAAAGACGGTAAGTTCTTTACCTCTTCGGGTGTTTCAGCAGGCATGGATATGGCGTTGGCCGTGATGGCGGACCTCTATGGAATGGACATGGCCGAAAAGTTGGCCTTGAGCAGTGAGTATGAATGGCACAAGGACCCAAACCGAGATCCCTTCGCAGAATTGGCAGGCCTGATCTGAGGTTAGCGACCATCGCGGGGCTGTGGAAATTCGGTCAGACCGGGCGCAACCCGGACCTTGAACACATGTTGCTAAGGCCACATGTCCAAAGCGACATCAAGTCCTCTGTCGTAGTGTGAAAACCTGTGGTCTGAAAGTTGGTGAACCCAGCTGGATTCGAACCAGCGACCTCTGCCTTCGGAGGGCAGCGCTCTATCCAGCTGAGCTATGGGTCCACACCGGGCGGTATAGCCAGCCTGCCCTGCCCCTGCAATCCCGAATTCAGCCGACCGCGCGCTTCAGGCAAACAGATCATGCGCCAATTCAAGCGCGTCGACCAACACATCCACTTCGGCTTGCGTATTATAAAGACCAAAGGAGGCGCGGCATGTGGCGCTGACCCCCATATGGTCCATCAAAGGGGCCGCGCAATGCTGACCGGCGCGCACTGCGACGCCCTTTTTGTCCAGGATGGTCGAAATGTCATGCGCATGTGCAGCACCGTCCAGGGTGAAGCTAAAGATCGCGGCCTTATCAGGGGTCGTCCCCTGCACCTGCAACCAATTGAGCCCGGCTAGTTTCGACACCGCATAGTCGCGCAGGGTATCTTCATGGGCCGCAATATTCGTCATACCGAGGTCCATCATGTAATCGAGCGCCACCCCAAGGCCGATGGTTTGCACGATACCGGGGGTTCCGGCCTCGAACTTCATGGGGGGATCATTGTAGGTCACAGCTTCTTTGCTCACCTCGCGGATCATGTCACCGCCCCCCATGAACGGCCGCATTTCAGCCATTCGTTCGGATTTGACAAAGATCGCACCAGAGCCGGAGGGCCCATAAAGCTTGTGACCGGTGATCGCATAGAAATCACAATCCAGATCCTGAACATCCACAGGCATATGCACCGCAGCCTGCGAGCCATCGACCAATACCGGCACATCTTTTTCATGGGCGGCAGCAATGATGGTTTTCACATCAACTTTGGTGCCTAACACGTTCGAAAGATGGGTAATTGCGATCAGCTTGGTTTTGGGGCTGATGGCATCGATAACGGCCTGCGGGTCCAGCGCGCCGGTGGCATCCACATCAACCCATTTTAGGACAAGGCCTTGCCGTTCGCGCAGGAAATGCCAGGGCACGATATTGGCGTGATGCTCCATCACGCTGAGGATAATCTCATCACCCGCCCGCATGCGCGGCATGGCCCAGCCATAAGCGATTGTGTTGATCCCCTCGGTGGTGCCGGAATTGAGGATGATTTCATCCTCTGACTTTGCATTCAGGAACCTGGCCACAGTGCCACGCACGGCCTCATATTTGTCTGTCGCCAGATTAGAAAGATAGTGCAAGCCTCTGTGAACGTTAGAGTATTCGTTGGAATAGGCGTTGGTAATCGCATCGATCACCACCTGCGGCTTTTGCGCCGATGCGCCGTTATCCAGATAGGTCAGCGGTTTGCCGTTCACTTCGCGGGACAGGATTGGAAATTGGCTGCGCACCAGATCGATGTCATACATTGCTCAAAACTCCTTGGGCGGCCAGCCCGATCAGTGACAGCATAACGCCCAGCCCCAACACAAGGCCAACCGCACCGATGATCAGAACCGCGGCCGCATGGCCAATCGTGGGCAAGTTGAGGGCCGTGGTGATAAAGTTCAGCAATATCCAAAGGCCCCAGACCGCGATGGCGAGTGAGAGAACAAGGGCCAGCGATGGCACAAGAACAGTCAGCACCAGAACCCCGATTTGAGCCACAGCGCGAAGCACCTGAAGCCAGACCACAAGCGCAAGCACGTCGCCCAATGAACCCTCACCGCCGATTGCCAATCCTGCCCAATAGATTGCGTGCACATAGACGACTATTGTCCCCGCGAGCAGCACGTAAAGCACAAGAGGTGCGTTAAAATAGCTGGGTAAAGGCATGTCGGGCTGTGCCATCTGGACCAGCAGGACAACGACAAAAGTGTTTAAGACAGCCACAAGCCCAAGGGCTGTCCACAGCACATCACGGCCGAGTTGCCATCCAATGATCTGTGCTGCGGCAAGGCGTGGGGCGCGCAGCGTGGTCTGGACCAACGGAAAAAACGCATCGCCCGTCATATTTTGCGGCCTTGTGCGGTCAAAAGGCCCGAAATCCAAAACCAGCCAAAGACACAGAGCCATAGAATGCCAACAACCTGCAACTGAATGCCAGGCCCGATCAACCCCGCGACCAAACCCAGCAACAGCAAGACAGGTGTCGACGCAAGAAGTGACCAAAAAAGCGTCAGACGGATATCAAAACCACTGACACCGGCGCGCGCCACCCGCGACAATACCCAGACGGCTGCAGCGAAGGCGTACATGAGCAAGGGCATGATAAAGATCCACAAAAATGCGCTCCAATACAGGCGCACGGCCAATGGCCCTTCGGGGTAAAGCTGGGCCTCTCTGGCCTGAAACGGGCTTGCCGCGACAAAGATCAACAGCCCCGACAGCAGCAAAAACAACAAGGCACGCACCTCGTTGCGGCCCTGGCTGAGGAACCGGCGCATCACGGTTGATGGGCCACGATAGGTGGCGAAAATGTCTTGGGTCAGTGCCATCAGCCGGTGCGACGTTCCAACCAAGAGGCAAGCCGCCCATTGATCTCATCGCGCAGGGATTCCGCCTCAATCTCTTCGACCGCTTCGGCAAGAAATGACAGCGTCAGCAGATTTGTTGCCTCTGCCTTGGTGATGCCGCGCGCACGTAAATAAAACAGCGCTTCCTCGTCAATCGCACCTGATGTTGAACCGTGCGAACAGGCCACATCATCGGCATAGATTTCCAGCTCGGGCTTGGCGAGAAATTGGCTGTCGCCGTCCAGCAGAAGCGCCTGGCTGATCTGATAGCCATCGGTCTTCTGAGCGCCTGCTTTGACAAGGATCTTGCCCTGAAAAACGCCGGTTGCGCCGTTGCGCAGCACCTTCTTGAACACCTGACGGCTTTCGCAATTGACCGCGTCGTGGGTGACAAAAACGGTGTCGTCATGGTGGAAATCACCGTCGCCCACGCAGGCTCCTGCCACAGTTGCCGATGCGTCATCACCGGCCATTTCGATCACACATTCATTGCGCGTCAGAACACCGTTTGCCGTGAGAGTGAAGGATTTGAACAGAGATTCTGTACCCAACCGGGCAAAGATATGGGTGGCGGCGCGGCGTTCATGGTCACGGCCCTGGGCGCGGACGTGGTGAAACTTTGCCGTGTCGGCAATCTCGACTTCCATCACCTTGTTGAACCGCGCCGCTGCGGGCCCATTTTCAAGCAATGTCAGTTCGGCACCGGCATCGAGCTTGATCAGATGATGCAGGATCACATCCGAGGTTTCAGAGCTATGCACGTAAATCAAACTCACCGGTTTGCTGGGCTTTCCGGTCACGTGGATCAGCACCCCGTCGGTTGCAAAAGCGGTGTTGAGCGCGGCCAGCGGGCGGGCCACGGGCGATTGCCCGCGTGCCTCAAGCGTTCCGTAGAGATCACGCGCCCAATGCAGGTCACTGTCGGCTTTTGCCAACCGTTCAATTGTCAGGCCCTCAAGCGCGAGATCATCCGAGGCATGCGCGTCGAATACGCCATCAACAAACACAACCTTCAATCGGTCCATGTCGTCAAAAAGTGGCAATTCGTCATGGTGGAACACTGCCGCCTGATTTGCGGTGGCTTGGGTCAACGTGTCAGGCCGGGTGTATTTCCAGTATTCATCCCGACGCGTCGGCAGGCCCATGGTGTGCAAACGCGCCAGCGCGTCCTCACGGGCGGACCGCGACCAGCCTTTGGCGGGCATGTTCAGCCCGTCGATCACGGCCCCGAGGGGTGTTGTCTTTTCAACAGCAGCAGTCATTACGCCACCTCGGCCAGGATATCAGCATAGCCGTTGTTTTCGACCTCAAGCGCCAATGCCGGTCCGCCGGTTTTCACGATCCGGCCATCCGCCATGATGTGAACCACGTCCGGTTTGATGTGATCGAGCAGACGCTGATAGTGGGTGATCACCAAAAAGCCACGCCCGGTGGACCGCAGCGCGTTCACCCCATCGGCCACCAGTTTCATCGCATCAACATCAAGGCCGGAATCCGTTTCGTCCAAAATGCACATCTTGGGTTCCAGCATCGCCATCTGAAGGATTTCATTGCGCTTTTTCTCGCCGCCCGAAAACCCCATATTCACGGGCCGCTTGAGCATGTCTGCGTCGATCTTGAGCTCCTTGGCCTTGGCACGGATCACTTTGAGGAATTCTGCCGCTGACATTTCATCCTCGCCGCGCGCCTTGCGCTGTGCATTCACCGCTGTGCGCAGGAAGGTCATGTTGCCGACACCGGGGATTTCAACAGGGTACTGGAACGCAAGGAACAGACCCGCCGCCGCGCGTTCTTCGGGTTCCATTTCCAACAGGTCCTGCCCTTCCAAGGTTGCAGTTCCCGAGGTGACTTCATAGCCGCCCTTGCCAGCCAGCACATAGCTGAGCGTGGACTTGCCCGACCCGTTTGGCCCCATGATCGCGTGCACTTTTCCGGCCTCGACCTCCAGATCAAGCCCTTTGAGTATTTGCTTGTCTTCTTCTTCCAGTTTCACGTTCAGGTTCTTGATGCTCAGCATGTCTCGTCTCCTTGGTGGCGCGCTGCGCCAAAGTTCTAATGAGGTGGGGCCGATCAGCCCTGTTGTTGTTTGCGCAACAGAAAGTTCTTGTTGGTGGTATAGCGCTTGAACGTGTCGATCACGTCATAGCCGTGTTTTTCGACCCAATCATCAAAGGCGGCGTAATTCTCTTGATCCACTTCGATCAGGATCATCGGTGCGCAGCGGGTGATGGTTTCCTGCAAGCCACGCAGGGCCAGCATTTCCATACCTTCGACATCGATCTTTATGAAATCAGGCGTGTCATCTGCCATCGCTTCGTCGCCTGTGATGGTCTCGATATCGCCTTCGCCAGCCTGCATCCGTGCAGCGCCAAGATTGCGCTTTCGTTTGGTCATCCCAAAACCATCCGCTTTCTCGTCCGACACGCCAAAGCCAATGTGCCGCAGATCGAAAACTCCGCTGAATTCGTTCAGCACAACATTCGCCAGCAGCAGTTTGTACGCCAGTGGATTGGGCTCGAACGGGATGATTTTCTTAGGCTGCAGGAACGCTGCGACAAAAAGGCTGTGGTTGCCGATGTTGGACCCGATATCGACAAAAGTGCCCCCTTGCGGAAAATGCGCCTTGATCATCGCCAGTTCTGGTTCTTCGTAAAAAGCCCCCCCGCGATTGCTGCGCTGGATCGGATCGGCAATGCGATCCGATGCAAAGCGGAACGTATGCCCGTCAATTTGACAGACCGCGACATCAATGTCGGGAATGACCACAGGCTTGCCCTTTTGGATTGCCCAGCGGATCGCATTCAGATCAACGGTTTCGCGTACCCGGTTCATTAACCGACGGACCCTTCCAAAGAGATCGCAACAAGGGCCTGTGCTTCCATGGCAAATTCCATCGGCAGCGCCTGCAACACGTCCTTGCAGAAGCCATTGACCACCAGTGCCACGGCTTCTTCCTCGTCCATGCCACGCGACCGGCAATAGAACAGCTGATCGTCGTCGACTTTGGATGTGGTCGCCTCGTGCTCTACCCGGCTGGAGTTGTTCTTGACCTCGATGTAAGGCACCGTGTGCGCCCCACATTTGTCGCCGATCAACAGGCTGTCGCATTGGGTATAGTTGCGCGATTCGCGCGCTTTGGGGTGCATGCTGACCAGCCCCCGATAGGTGTTTTGCGCCTTGCCCGCCGAAATCCCCTTTGAGACGATGCGCGACTTGGTGCGCTTGCCCAGATGGATCATCTTGGTGCCGGTGTCGGCCTGCTGCATGTTGTTGGCAATCGCGATGGAATAAAATTCACCCTGCGCGTCATCGCCGCGCAGGATGCAGCTTGGGTATTTCCACGTGACCGCAGACCCGGTTTCAACCTGTGTCCACATCACCTTGGCGCGATCGCCGCGGCAATCGGCGCGTTTGGTGACGAAATTGTAGATGCCGCCCTTGCCGTTTTCATCACCGGGATACCAGTTCTGAACAGTCGAATATTTCACTTCGGCATCTTCTTCGATGATAATCTCGACCACGGCGGCGTGGAGTTGTGATTCATCGCGCTGGGGTGCCGTACAGCCCTCGAGGTAGCTGACATAAGACCCCTTGTCGGCAATGATCAGCGTGCGCTCAAACTGACCGGTATTCTCGGCGTTGATGCGGAAATAAGTGCTCAACTCCATCGGGCAACGCACGCCCGGCGGCACATATACAAACGACCCGTCTGAGAACACGGCAGAGTTCAGCGTTGCATAGAAATTGTCTGACACGGGGACAACGGACCCTAGATATTTGCGCACCAGTTCAGGATGTTCGCGGATCGCCTCGGAAATGGAACAGAAGATAACCCCGGCTTTCTTCAGCTCTTCCTGAAAGGTTGTCCCAACCGAAACAGAATCAAATACCGCGTCCACAGCGACCTTGCGGCCTTCTGCGGGCGCGTCTTCTGCCCCTTCGACCCCGGCCAAAATCATCTGTTCCTTCAGCGGGATACCCAATTTTTTGTAGGTTTCCAACAGCTTGGGGTCCACGTCGTCCAGCGATTTGGGTTTGTCAATCATGCTGGTTGGGCGGGCATAGTAATACTGATCCTGGAAATTGATCTCAGGATAATCAACCATCGCCCAAGTTGGTTCTTTCTTGGTCAGCCAACGATCATAGGCGGCCAGACGCCATTCCAGCATCCATTCAGGTTCTTCATTTTTCTCCGAGATCAGTTTGACGATATCGGGGGACAGACCTTTGGGCGCATATTCCATCTCGATATCGGTGGCCCAGCCGTATTTGTACTTGCCGCCCACTTCACGCACGGCATCTACGGTGTCCTGATCCACGCCTTCTTTGACGTCATCGTGCTGGTCTGTGATCACAGTATCCAAGGTCTCGTTCCCCTATCCCGCCAGTCGCAATTACGCGGCCCGCTGCTCGTGTTTCTTTAACTTTGCGGTCCATGTATCGGCAAACCGCAGCACATCATCGCGTTTCGTATCGAGGCCCAAAGACACGCGGATCGCGCTTGCTGCCTCCGTTTCATCATATCCCATCGCGCGCAAGACCGCGCTGGCGCGCACCTTGCCCGATGAGCACGCTGACCCCGCCGAAATGGCAAAGCCAGACAAATCCATTTGCATCACCTGCGTTTCGCCTTTCCACCCCGGCGTCAGGATGCAGGAAGTGTTGGGCAAACGGTCCGCATCTTTCCCTACAAAAATAGTCGCCTTTGTCGAAGCCTCAAGGGCCTCTTCCAACAAATCGCGCAAAACAGCAACCTCTTGCCAGCGGCCAGACACCACGTCACGCGCTGCGGCCTCGGCTGCTGCACCAAAACCTGCGATCCCGATTACGTTTTCGGTGCCAGAGCGGCGGCCCATTTCCTGTCCGCCGCCTTTGATCTGCACAGGCACGTCCTGACCGCGTCGCAAGACCAATGCGCCGTTGCCTTTGGGCCCCCCAAGCTTATGGGCAGACACCAGCGCCATGCGCACGCCGGAGCCCATAAAATCAACCGCCAGCTTGCCAAACCCCTGGGTCATGTCACTGACCGCCAAACCAGTTGGCAGGTCTTGCAGGACGCCGGTTTCTGAGTTGGCCCATTGCAAGGTCGCAGTTGCGGGATCGTCAACATCGACCCGTCCTTGCGCGTTTACAGCCAGATCCTCAACCGTCCACGCACGGACTGCATCATGTTCAATCGCGGCACAGTGCAACCTGCGACCCGACAATGCCAAACCTGCTGCTTCGGTCGCACCGGATGTGAAAACGATGTCTGCCCCGTCGGCCCCCAATGCCGCCGCCACTTGGGCGCGCGCCTTTTCAATCAGCGCTTTTGCCGCGCGTCCTTCGGCATGCACCGATGACGGATTGCCCACCACATCCATTGCCGCACCCATCGCGCGGCGTGCCTCGGCCCGCAATGGCGTGGTGGCGTTGTGATCGAGATATACCCGGTTCATTCATCCACCACCGCAAATAGATTTGGCACAGCGGGACATGGCACAAGCCCGTTCGAGATCACATCTGACAGCCGGGTCTGGTGCAAAAACACATAGACATGCGCGCTCAGCCCCTCCCAGAGACGGTTGGTCATGGATTGGGCGCGGCTGCCCGATGATCCGCCAGAGGCACCTGCCCCTTTGTGCATCGCATCCAATGTCTCATCCACCGCCGCCAGCACATCAACGACACGGATATCCGAGGCCGGACGCCCCAACCGGTACCCGCCACCCGGCCCGCGCACCGATGTCACAAGATCGGCGCGCCGCAATTTAACAAAAAGCTGTTCAAGATAGGGTAATGAAATCGACTGCCGCTCTGCAATGTCGCCCAAAGACACCAGCGCATCGCCCGGCTGCAAGGCGATATCGGCCAGTGCGACCATGGCATAACGGCCTTTGGTTGACAGCTTCATCGCTCGTTACCCCCATTTGCGCCTGCGTTGATTGACGCGGGCGCGCGAAATGCCTAAGTGCTTGGTCAAGCCCCGCAAACTGTGCGGACACAAGATTAGAACCGTTCTAAGGTGCCTTAGCGAATTAGTCAACTATTCGGCAGTACCATAAGAGCCCCCAAACAGGGACGCATATGCCCGAGGTAATTTTTCCCGGACCCGAAGGCCGCCTCGAAGGCCGCTATCATCCACAAAAAGAACGCGATGCCCCGATTGCCATCGTGTTGCATCCGCATCCGCAGTTTGGCGGAACGATGAACCACAAGGTTGTCTATAACCTGCATTATGCCTTTTATAACATGGGCTTCACTGTGTTGCGGTTCAACTTCCGTGGTGTTGGTCGCAGTCAAGGTGAATATGATCAGGGCATTGGTGAGCTTTCAGATGCGGCCAGCGCGCTCGATTATCTGCAATCCATGAACAACAATTCGAAACACTGCTGGGTGGCGGGTTTCAGCTTTGGTGCATGGATCGGGATGCAGCTTTTGATGCGCCGTCCGGAAATCACCGGATTTATTTCCGTCGCACCACCCGCGAATATGTATGATTTCAGCTTCCTCGCCCCCTGCCCGGCCTCTGGTCTGGTGATCAATGGCACCGCTGACCGCGTGGCACCGCCTGCGGACACGGTGAACCTTGTTAACAAACTGCACGAGCAAAAAGGCATCACGATTACCCATCAGGAAGTCGAAGGTGCCGGCCATTTCTTTGAAGAGCCGCATATGGACACACTGATCACCTCCACCACCGATTATGTGAGGCGGCGCCTGACAGAGACCTCGCGCTGATGTCAGACCCCGCTGTCACCGAAATGGCCAATAAGCTGGCCGAGGATTGCCTGTCTGTGCAGACCAAGATTGGCGACGATCGTTTGTTCATGAAGGTCGGCGAGGTGCTGGGGGCGTCGTCGCAAACCCTTGAAGAAGCATTTCTGACAGCGATCCGCACCCGAATGGCGGAATTGCAGGGCCGTGCGTTTTTGAAAAAGACACTGTTGGATCACGAAGCCAAAAAGCCCAAACCGGAATGACCGCACGGCTTGAGCAGCAGATTGCCTTTCTGAACGAGGCAGACAAGCTCAAGTCCATCGTTCGCGGTACAACGCTTTGCGACACGTCGCGCTATGAAAATTCCGCCGAACATTCGTGGCATCTGACGCTCTATGCGTTGGTGCTGGCCGATCAGGCTGGACCGGATGTGGACATCAACCGGGTCATTCGCATGCTCATCCTGCACGATCTGGTCGAGATCGACGCAGGCGACAATCCGATCTTTGGCACCCATGACCCCGTCACGACATACAATGAGGAACAGCAAGCGGCAGACCGACTGTTCGGTGTTTTGCCCGATGATCTACGCGACGACCTGCGCGCAATCTGGGAGGAATTCGAGGCCGCTGAAACCCCGGCAGCCAAGTTTGCCAAATCCCTGGACCGGTTTCAGCCCCCGATGCAGAATCTGGCCTCGGGCGGGGGGTCTTGGGTCACATATGACGTCACCTATGACCAGTTCGAGGCCAAGGTCGGGCGCAAGATCGCCATCGGGGCACCGGGTCTTTTCGACTATGCCCGCCGACGGGTCCGGGCGTGGTTCGACAAACGTCAATAAAGCAGCGGCAGGGATTGTTCGCGCATATCTGTCCAGGGAAAACGGCCAATGTCACTGTCTTTTTGGCGGTTTAGGTCCACCCAAAAGAGGTCTGCGCACGGTATACCTTGGTATACCTCCTTTCCCTTCGCGCGATTCTGGGCTAGTGCCAGACCAACACGCCAGCCAAGGAGAGACATATGTCCAAGATCAAGGTAGAGAACCCCATTGTCGAGCTTGACGGTGATGAAATGACCCGGATCATCTGGGATTTCATCAAGAAAAAGCTGATCCTCCCCTATCTGGACGTTGATCTGAAATATTATGACCTCGGCATTCAGGCGCGTGATGACACAGACGACCAGATCACCGTGGATTCTGCTGAAGCGATCAAGAAATACGGCGTTGGTGTCAAATGTGCGACCATCACACCGGACGAGGCGCGGGTCGAGGAATTTGGCCTCAAGAAGATGTGGCGTTCGCCAAACGGCACCATTCGCAACATCCTCGGCGGCGTGATTTTCCGCCAGCCGATCATCTGCAAGAACGTGCCGCGTCTTGTCCCCGGCTGGACCAAACCGATTGTTGTGGGTCGCCACGCCTTTGGTGACCAATACCGTGCGACCGACTTCAAATTTCCCGGTGCTGGCAAGCTGACCATCAAATTCGTCGGCGAAGACGGTACCGAGATCGAACATGAGGTGTTTGATGCCCCCGATGCCGGTGTCGTCATGGCAATGTATAATCTGGACAAGTCCATCATCGATTTTGCCCGCGCGTCGATGAATTATGCGCTAAACCTCAAGTGGCCGCTTTATCTGTCGACCAAGAACACGATCCTCAAGCAATATGACGGTCGTTTTCTTGAGCTGTTTCAGCAAATCTTTGATGCGGAGTTTGCCGACAAGTTCAAGGCGGCGGGCATCACGTACGAACACCGCCTGATCGACGATATGGTCGCCTGTGCAATGAAATGGAATGGCGGCTATGTCTGGGCCTGCAAGAATTACGATGGAGATGTGCAGTCTGACACTGTGGCGCAGGGTTTTGGCTCGCTGGGCCTGATGACCTCCATTCTGATGACCCCTGATGGGAAAACGGTTGAGGCCGAGGCGGCGCACGGCACTGTGACGCGTCATTATCGTCAGCATCAGAAGGGCGAGGAAACCTCCACCAACTCAATCGCGTCGATCTATGCCTGGACGGGTGGTCTGAAGCATCGGGGCAAGCTTGACGGCAATACCGCGCTGATCAACTTTGCCGAGACGCTGGAAAAGGTGGTCGTCGACACCGTTGAAAGCGGCGATATGACCAAAGATCTCGCATTGCTGGTCGGACCTGATCAGAAATGGATGACCACCATGGGCTTCTTGGAAAAGGTGGATGAGAACCTGAACAAGGCGCTCAAAGGTTAGAAAAATAAGAGGCCGCGATTTGCGGCCCCAGTCACCTCTTTAAGGGTGCTGCCCGTTCAGGCGGCCTTACTCATTACTGATGGCTGAAACGGCACAATCTCGCATTCCGTCGCGGTAAAACGGCAAAAGCTGCCCTTTGGAACCTCGATCCAATCGCCAAATGCTGTGTCATAAGGTTCTGACACCACGGCCCATCCCTGCCAGGCCGCGTTCCATTGGTAATACAGCGACGGTGCCAGATGGTCCGACGCGTAGCGAACCGCGAACAGTGTTTCACCGTCAGACAGCGCCGCAGTCATCCGTATGTGCGGGCCCTGTCCGGATTTGCGCGAGAGGGCCTCAAACTGGGCCACGGCATTTTCTAACGCGGCCTTTGGATCCGCATCCAGTCCCAAACCATGGGCCACCAGAAACAGGGCCTCGCTGTCTGTGGCCCCTCTGCGGTTGGGATAAAGATCATCCAGAATCAGCGCTTCGGCATGGCGGCGAAAGCCGTCGAACCCGCCAACCTGACCGTTGTGCATGAACGACCATGTGCCCTGCACAAACGGATGGCAATTGTTGCGGCTGGTCGCCGTGCCGGTTGACGCGCGCACATGCGCCAGAAATAGACGGGCCTGAACCTGTTCTGCCAGTGATTTCAAATTTGGGTCAGACCACGCAGGATAGACATCGCGGTATTGGCCGGGGTTTGGGCGATCCCCATACCAGGCCAGCCCAAAACCATCCGCATTGATTGCGGTTTTGCACTTTGATGCCTCGCGCGACTGGTGGATCAGCGAATGGTCAGGCGCAGTCAGAATTTCACTCAGGTAAAGTGGCCGGCCCTGCCATGCCGCCCAACGGCACATGTTTATTGGCCCCGGTTGTGCGTACGTGCATAAAGTTTTGCGATGATGCCACTGGCGGTTTTTTCACACAGGCATGGGATGAAGGCATGCACCAATGCCGCACCGGCAGCAGTGAACAACAAACCGGAGAATTTCAACGCAAAGGCCATATGCTGAAAAAATGTTTCATCGACTTTTGCGGGGTGGTCCAGAAATACACGTGTGATCATGGTTTGCTCTCCTCATAGGGCGTTTTGGCTTGCTGGGGGCAAACTATGCCAAGGCGTCCGTGAATATTTCCCAAAGATACGGGTATATCGCTTGCTTTGAAGATAATTTCCCACAATAGTCCAATTTATGTTGAATATTGATGATATTGACCGCCGTATTCTGAAAGAACTGCAACGCGATGCAGGCCAATCGCTTGATACACTGGGCGAGGCTGTGCATCTGTCGCGCAATGCCTGTTGGCGGCGTATCCGTGCGCTTGAGGCATCTGGCGTGATCAAGGGGCGCGTGACCCTGCTGGATGCGGCGAAATTGGGTCTTGGGCTGACTGTGTTCATGCAGATACGTACAAATGCCCACGCGCCGGATTGGCTTAACACCTTCAAGAAAGCCACGCAGGATATGCCGGAAATCCTAAGCGTCTTTCGGATGAGTGGTGATCTGGATTATCTGATCCGGGCGCGGGTGGCGGATATGGCCGGGTATGACCAACTTTATCAATCACTGATCCGCAAGGTGCCGTTGTCAGATGTCTCGGCCAGCTTTGTCATGGAAGAGATCAAAGAAACCACGCAATTGCCATTATGAGGGATTCCACATGCCCGCTTATCTGATCCTTGCGCTCGCTGTTCTGGCAGAAACCATTGGCACGACCGCGCTGCAGGCCTCACAGCAGTTTACCCGTCTTTGGCCGTCAATTCTGGTTGTTCTGGCCTATGCGGTGTCTTTCTATCTGCTGTCGATGACGCTCAAGGTGATGCCTGTGGGGGTCGTTTATGCGCTTTGGTCCGGCTTGGGGATTATTCTGATTGCCATCATCGGATTTGCGGTTTTTGGACAACGCCTTGATCTGCCCGCTGTGCTGGGTCTGGCGCTGATCATTTGCGGTATTGCGGTGATCCATCTGTTTTCTGACGCCACACCGCATTGAGGGGGAACCGCGCCGTGCGTGGCGCGTTGCCTTTCCATGTCAGAGGTATTTGGATCACTTTGGGCGTCCCTGCCCGACCCGCTTCGCAATCAACTTGAAGGATACGCCACAGGGTTTTGGGCGCTGCTGCCTCAATTGATCCTCGCGTTTCTGTTTCTCATCTTCATCTGGGCTTTGATCAAGGTTCTGAAATGGATTTTGCCCCGGTCGCTCAAACGTGCGCGCATGCGGCGTGCGCTTGTAGATGTGATCATGATGCTGATCACGGTCGGCATCTGGCTGTTTGGCGTGTTGATTGCAGTCACCATCGCCTTTCCCACCATCACGCCGGGCAAGGCGCTGACCGCACTTGGTGTTGGTGGCGTTGCCATCGGTTTTGCGTTCAAGGACGTATTCGAGAATTTTCTCGCGGGTGTGCTGCTGTTGCTGCGCGAACCTTTTTCGATCGACGATTATATTGACTGTGAGGACATCGAAGGCCAGGTCGAAGAGATCACCATCCGCGACACCCATGTGCGTCAGACCGATGGCCAATTGGTGGTCGCGCCCAATGCAATGTTTTTCAAGAACCCCGTCACAATCCGCACCGCCCGTGACGTGCGCCGGACAACGATCATTTGTGGCGTCGCTTATAGTGAAGATGTCGATGCCGCCCGCGAGGTCATCGCAGACGCCGTGCGCAGCGTTGATGCGGTGCGCGACGATGTGCGCGATGTCGAGATTTTTGCACAGGAATTTGCCGACAGCGCGATCAATTTTGAGGTTACATGGTGGACCGGATCGCGGCCCATCGACATCAGGTCGAGCCGGGACAAGGTGGTGGCCGCCGTCAAAAGCGCGCTGGACGAGGCGGGCATCGAAATCCCCTTCCCCTATCGCACGCTGACCTTCAAAGAACCGCTGCCGCTGACCCGAGGCGGCACAGACAGCAAGGATGCGAACGCGGACGCGGCGGAATAAGTTTTTTTACTGGCCTTTGCTGCACCCGCACGGTATGGGCGCGGCAACTCCCTTTAAAAGGCCGATCCCATGGACATGCGCAACATCGCAATCATCGCACACGTTGACCACGGCAAGACGACGCTGGTCGACGAACTGCTGAAACAATCCGGTACGTACCGGGATAATCAGGCGACCACCGAGCGCGCCATGGACAGTAATGACCTTGAGCGTGAACGCGGCATTACCATCTTTGCCAAACCCACCTCGGTGGAATGGAAAGGTGTGCGCATCAACATCGTGGATACCCCCGGCCACGCCGATTTCGGTGGCGAAGTGGAACGCATCCTGTCGATGGTCGATGGTGTTGTGCTGCTGGTGGATGCTGCTGAAGGACCGATGCCACAGACGAAATTTGTGACCTCCAAGGCGCTTGCATTGGGCTTGCGCCCGATTGTGGTGCTGAACAAGGTCGACAAGGCAGACGCAGAACCGGACCGCGCGCTGGATGAATGTTTCGACCTTTTTGCCAACCTGGGTGCGGATGATGATCAGCTTGATTTCCCGTCCATGTATGCCTCTGGCCGCAATGGCTGGGCCGATATGGAGCTGGACGGGCCGCGCAAGGATCTGTCTGCGTTGTTCGATTTGATTGTCGAGCATGTCAAAGCGCCAAAGCAGCTGGTCGATATTGATAAGCCGTTCACCATGCTGGCCACTACGTTGGGGGCCGATCCGTTTATCGGTCGGATGCTGACGGGACGCGTAGAAACGGGCCGCCTCAAGGCGGGTGAGCAGGTCAAAGCCCTGTCGCGCGACGGCGAATTGATCGAAAACTTCCGCGTGACCAAGATCATGGCGTTTCGCGGCCTCAGCCAGCAGGCCATTGATGTGGCCGAAGCGGGCGATATCGTGTCGATCGCGGGCATGTCCAAAGCCACGGTTGCCGACAGTATCGTTGCGCAATCGGTGACAGACGCCCTGCCCGCGCAACCGATTGACCCGCCAACCATCACCGTGACCTTTGGCATAAACGACAGCCCATTGGCAGGCCGTGACGGCAAGAAAGTTCAATCGCGCGTCATCCGTGAGCGGCTGATGAAAGAGGCGGAATCAAACGTCGCGATCAAGATCAGCGACACCCCTGGCGGCGAAGCGTTCGAAGTTGCAGGCCGCGGCGAATTGCAGATGGGCGTGTTGATCGAAAACATGCGCCGCGAAGGGTTTGAGCTGTCGATCTCGCGCCCGCAGGTGTTGTTCCGTGATATTGACGGCGTGCGTCATGAGCCCATCGAAGAAGCCACAATTGACGTGGATGACGAATACTCAGGTGCCGTGATCGAAAAGATCACCGGCCCCCGCAAAGGCGAGCTGGTCGAAATGAAGCCAGCCGGTGCTGGCAAGACCCGCATCGTCGCCCATGTGCCCTCGCGTGGGTTGATCGGCTATCACGGTGAATTCCTGACCGACACCCGTGGCACGGGCGTTCTGAACCGGGTCTTTCACACCTGGGCACCGCACAAGGGGCCGATTCCGGGCCGCCGTGCCGGGGTCCTGATCTCAATGGAAAATGGCACAGCGGTTTCTTATGCGCTTTGGAAGCTCGAAGATCGTGGCAAATTCTTCATCGGTGCGCAGACGGATGTCTATCAGGGCATGATCATTGGCGAACACAGCCGTGAGAATGATCTGGAAGTGAACCCGCTGAAGGGCAAGCAACTGACCAACGTGCGAGCCTCTGGGACTGATGAAGCCGTCCGTTTGACCACACCCGTCACTTTGTCGCTGGAACAGGCAATTGCCTATGTCGACGATGATGAACTGGTCGAAGTCACGCCCAATGCAATCCGGTTGCGCAAGCGCTATCTGGATCCGCATGAGCGCAAGCGGATGTCCAAAGCGAGCTGATGTATTTTGGGTTGAGGGGGCTTTTGCCCCCTCAATAGCCCCAAGGGCTGGGTTTCCAGAAGACTGGGGAAAATGCTTACTCGCTGGTCTCGATGATCATCAATTCACGTTCCGAAGCGCCACGGGCATGGCTTAAAGCCGCCTGATAAGCATCTGAATGATAACATTTCTCGGCTGTTTCGACATCGGGAAACCGTGCCACCACATTACGTGGACGCGGCTTGCCTTCAAGCTGAACAAACCGCCCGCCACGTGCAATAAATTCGCCGCCGTGATCGGCAATCGCAACGGTCGCCCCGGCGGCGTATTTCTTGTAAGCTTCTTCGTCGGTGACGGTCACATGTGCAATCCAGAGTGCGCCCATTGGTCTATCCTTTCAGAATGGTTTCAGCAGCGGCAATTGCCGCTTGTGCGTTTTCAGCGCTTTGACCACCGCCTTGCGCCATGTCAGGTCGGCCACCACCGCCCTTGCCGCCCAGTTCGGCCACCGCCGCCTTGAGAACATCAACAGCGGAAATGCGGCCCGTCAGATCGTCTGTGACACCGGATGCCACGGCAGCTTTGCCGCCCGCATCCGCAATCAACAGCACCACGCCTGACCCCAGTTTCGCCTTATGTTCATCCACCAGCGCCGGCAAATCCTTGCCCGTCACGCCTGTCAGGACCTGAGCGATGAATTTGACCCCACCGATGTCGCGCGCCTCAACCGGTGCGGCACCGCCACCCGACATTGCCAGTTCGCGGCGCAGTTGCGCGACTTCGTTGCTGAGCGATTTGCGTTCCTCAATCAAGGCGCGCACCCGATCGGGCACGTCCGTTACAGAGGTCTTGAGCGCCTCGGAAACGCGCTGCAATGCTGCCTGCTGATCGCGCAGCCACATCATTGCGTCGGCACCGGTCAGCGCTTCGATCCGGCGCACACCATTGCTGATGGCACTGTCACCGAGCAGGACAAATGCCCCGATATCGCCGGTCTGGCGCACATGGGTTCCGCCGCACAATTCCAGTGAATAGGTGGTCTTGTCTGCCCCCTTGCCTGACCCGGCCTGCTGACCCATCGACACCACGCGCACTTCATCACCGTATTTTTCACCAAAGAGCGCCTGCGCCCCCAGCGCGCGGGCATCGTCCGGGGTCATGATGCGGGTTTCAACCGGCGCGTTCTGACGGATATACGCGTTCACTTCGCGCTCAACCTTGGTCAATTCATCCGGAAGCATCGCCTTTGTATGGCTGAAATCAAAACGCAAACGGTCTGCGGCGTTCAGGGATCCGCGCTGCGCCACATGCTCACCCAATACACCGCGCAGGGCCTCGTGCAGCAGATGCGTCGCCGAGTGGTTGGCACGGATGGCGGTGCGCCGCGCGTGATCAACGGTCAGAACGGCATCCTGACCGGGCTCAACCTCGCCTTCAATCACCTGACCGATATGGGCAAAGACGCCTGCGGTCTTGCGCGTATCTGTTACGTTGACCGTCCCGGTTTCGGTCTTGATCACGCCAGTATCACCCACCTGCCCGCCGGATTCGGCATAGAACGGCGACTGGTTCAGGGCAATCTGCACGCTGTCGCCTTTTGACGCTTTGCCGGCGATGGCCCCATCCAGGATGATCGCCGCAATCTGACCTTCCGCCGTCTCGGTGTCATACCCCAGAAAATCGGTGGTGCCGTGTCTGTCGGCGACATCAAACCACACGGTCGCATCGGCCGCTTCACCCGATCCGGACCATGCCGCGCGGGCCTTGGCCTTTTGGGCGGCCATGGCCGTGTCAAACCCTGCCGTGTCCACGCCGCGCCCCTGTTCGCGCAATGCGTCCTGCGTCAGGTCCAGCGGGAAACCGAATGTGTCATATAGCTTGAAGGCGGCATCGCCAGGCAGAACCGCGCCGTCAGGCAGGGCGCTGACCTCGTCTTCAAGCAGCTTCAGGCCCCGTTCCAGCGTCGTCTTGAACCGCGTTTCCTCCAGCTCAAGCGTCTCGGTGATCAAGGCCTGTGCCCTGCCAAGCTCCGGATAGGCGGACCCCATCTGTTGCACGAGTGCGGGCACCAATTTGTACATCAGCGGATCTTTGGCCCCTAACAAATGCGCGTGCCGCATGGCGCGGCGCATGATACGGCGCAGCACATATCCCCGCCCGTCATTTGCAGGCATCACCCCATCGGCAATCAGAAACGAGGTGGAGCGCAGATGATCCGCGATCACCCGGTGATGCACATTGCCGGTCCCAAACGGATCAACGCCCAATGCATGGCCGCTTGCCTCAATCAGGCTGCGGAACAGATCCGTGTCGTAGTTGTCATGCTTGCCCTGCAGCAGCGCACCAATCCGTTCCAGCCCCATCCCGGTGTCGATGGACTGCATGTCGAGTGGGCGCATCGTGCCGTCGGCGAATTGTTCATTCTGCATGAAAACGATGTTCCAGATCTCGATGAACCGGTCCCCGTCCTCGTCCGGGCTGCCCGGAGGGCCACCGGGAATATGATCGCCATGATCATAGAAAATTTCAGTGCATGGTCCGCAGGGCCCGGTCGGGCCCATCCGCCAGAAATTGTCATCCGTGGCAATGCGGATGATCCGTTCATCGGGCAGGTTTGCGACCTTTTTCCAGATATCGGCAGCTTCATCATCCGTGTGGTACACCGTCACCAGCAGCCGCGTGGGGTCGATCCCGAAGTCTTTGATCAGCAGTTCCCAGGCAAAGGCAATCGCGTCAGCTTTGAAATAGTCGCCAAAGCTGAAGTTGCCCAGCATCTCAAAAAACGTGTGATGGCGCGCTGTGTATCCGACATTGTCCAGATCGTTGTGCTTGCCCCCTGCACGGACGCATTTCTGGGCGGTCGTGGCGCGATTGTAGTCTCGGGTTTCAAGCCCGGTGAACAGGTTTTTAAACTGCACCATCCCCGAATTGGCAAACATCAGGGTCGGGTCATTGCGCGGCACAAGGGGGCCAGAGGGCTGGACGGAATGGCCCTGCTTTTCGAAGTAGGTCAAAAAGGTGGATCGGATGTCGTTAAGGGTCTTCATGTCTGGGCCTTCCGGGGCAAGTATCGGCATTCAAATACCCTTGGCACCCCGCGCTGTCCACAGCCTGACCGCACGAAAAAGGCGCCCCGTTGTGGGACGCCCTTTAATGGTACTGATCAAAATTGGCACCGGAGTGAATTTGAACCCGGTCAAAGTGGCTTTATGCCTCAAGAATATCGATATCTTCTTTCTCGGAGCCGTTGAAATCAAGGCCATGCGCGGCACGGATCTTGTCTTCGATCTCCATCGCCATCGCCTCGTTGTCCTTCAGGAACTGTTTGGCGTTTTCACGGCCCTGCCCGATGCGTTCGTCGCCATAGCTGAACCATGAACCCGATTTGTCGACCACACCCACTTTGACACCCAGATCAAGCAATTCGCCCATCTTTGAGATGCCTTCGCCGTACATGATGTCAAACTCGACCTGCTTGAAGGGGGCTGCGACCTTGTTTTTCACAACCTTGACGCGGGTTGCGTTGCCGACCACCTCGTCGCGGTCCTTGAGCGCACCAATCCGGCGAATATCAAGCCGGACAGAGGAATAGAATTTCAACGCGTTGCCGCCACTTGTCGTCTCAGGCGAGCCGAACATAACGCCGATTTTCATACGGATCTGGTTAATGAAGATCACCATGCAGTTGGACCGGCTGATCGAACCGGTCAGCTTGCGCATGGCCTGGCTCATCAGGCGGGCCTGAACACCGACGCTGCTGTCGCCCATGTCGCCTTCCAACTCTGACTTGGGTGTCAGGGCGGCCACGGAATCGACCACAACCATGTTGACGGCACCAGACCGCACCAGCGTGTCGGTGATTTCGAGCGCCTGTTCGCCGGTGTCGGGTTGCGAAATCAGCAACTCGTCAATGTCGATGCCAAGTTTCTTTGCATATTGCGGGTCAAGCGCATGTTCCGCGTCCACAAATGCACAGACGCCACCGGCCTTTTGCTGTTCTGCGATGCAATGCAGCGTCAGCGTGGTTTTACCTGATGATTCAGGGCCGTAAATCTCGATGATCCGCCCCATCGGCAGACCGCCAATGCCAAGCGCGATGTCAAGGCCCAGCGATCCGGTTGAGCTTGCGGTGATGTCCTGAATAGCACCCTCAGCCCCCAGCTTCATGATGGAGCCTTTGCCGAACTGACGTTCAATCTGTGCCAGTGCGCTGTCGAGCGCCTTTTGCTTTTCCGCGTTTTTCTTGCTGTCCATTGTCAAAAGATCTGCCGTTGCCATGTTGCCTATTCCCTTAGTGTCACAGTGGACCTCCCGCTACAATCGCCGATGGGCCGCTCGATTTTTGTTCTTCTAATGTTCCTTATGAGATCAAAAGGAGAACATTTCAACCAAATTATTTCATTGCCTATCTTTTTCCCATCAAGGTTAAGAAGTAGTTTACAAACTCACGTGATGTCGTTTGACGCAGGAGTGGTCGCTAAGTGCTGGTTTTTTTTAAGGAACGTCTGGCCTTTTTGTCGATGCCAAAAACCGGGACGACTGCCTATGAGATGGCATTGGCCCCGCGTGCCGATATGGTGATCTCTGAACCACCAATGCTGAAACACGCGCCGGTCTATCGCTATAATCGATTCATTCGTCCGATGTTTCTCAAAGTGTGCGATGCAGAGCTTGAGCTTATGGCGGTAATGCGCGAACCGGTGTCATGGTTGGGCAGCTGGTATCGCTATCGGCAGCGACCCTTCATGAAAGACAAACCAAACAACACCTTCGGGATCAGTTTCGATGAATTTGTGCTGGCCTATATGAAGGGTGACAAACCGGGATTTGCAGATGTTGGCAGCCAGCTTAACTTTATGAAAAGCCAGCCCAACGGCACCGGGATTACCCATTATTTTCGATATGAAGATCAGCCGCGCTTGCAGGCGTTCCTGAAAGAGCGGCTGCACGTTGAATTGTCCCTCACCCAGGAAAATGTCTCGCCGCAGATGGACCTGAACTTGTCAGCGGATGTTGAAATGCGGTTCAAACGCAAGTTTGCGGATGAATTTGCGCTTTATGACAGCATCGGTTGAAGTCCAGGGTCAGGACCTTAGTGAAGCTGTTGATGAACCGTGTCGGTAAGATCATTTAGGGAAAACGGTTTGGGCAGGAACACTGAATTTGGGATTTTGGTCTGTTCCTCGCCAAAACTATCCTCGGCATAGCCCGATACAAACACCACTCTGACATCAGGCCGGTCTTTGAGCGCCTCGCGGACCCAGCTGGGGCCGTCCATGCCGGGCATAACCACATCCGTGACAAAGACGTCGATGTTCAGGCTTTCATCTTCTAGGGTTTTCAAGGCCGCCTCGGCTGAGTCAGCCTCCAGAACAGTGTAGCCGCGCAGGCGCAAAGCGCGGCTGGCAAAGGCGCGCACCGGGGCCTCGTCTTCGACAAGCAGTATGACGCCATCAGCATGTTTCGGGGCGCTGCGCGGTGCTTTTGCGATCACCGGTTTCACCTCGGGTGGCTGCACATCAAGCACCTGGAAATACAGCGTAAAAGACGTCCCAATCCCCAGTGTGGAATCCGCGAAAATGAAGCCGCCAGTCTGTTTCACGATCCCATATGCGGTCGAAAGGCCCAGACCTGTGCCCTCGCCCGTGCGTTTGGTCGTGAAAAACGGCTCAAACACTTTTTGCAGTTTATCAGGCGGGATACCGACACCATCATCGTTGACCTGAACGGTTACATATTGCCCCGCAGGGACGGTTACCCGGTCGCGCACCAATGGTTCTGACAGCTTGGTGCATTCGGTGATGATCCTGATCTCGCCACCCGCAGGCATCGCATCGCGCGCATTGACGACGAGGTTCATCAAGACCTGTTCCAACTGCCGTTTGTCGGCGCGGATCGGTTTGAGCACCGGATCATGGCTGAGCGTCAGGGTCACTTTTTCGCCGACGAGCCGGTTAAGCAGATGGGTGAGATCCGCAAGCGTGTCGCGCATATCAAGCGTTTCCGGCCGCAATGTCTGTTTGCGCGAAAACGCCAGCAACTGACCGACCAGCGCGGCCGCGCGGTTGGCATTCTGGTTGATCTGGACAAGATCGCCATAGTCCGGATCGCCCTGATCGTGTCGTAACAACAAAAGATCGCAATGGCCCGAAATTGCCGTCAGAAGGTTATTAAAATCATGCGCAACGCCCCCGGCCAACTGGCCAATGGCCTGCATTTTCTGGCTTTGCACAAATTGCGCTTCAAGGGATTTCAATTCGGTCGCGTCATGCAGGACGGCGATCAGGGCCTGTTTGCCCTCCTCAGTAATGCGGTTCAGCGTGACTTGCACAAAAACTTCGCGATCGGTGCGTGACAGGCGCAAAAATTCGGACTTCTGAACGGACCTGCCTGCCAATGTGTCGCTCAGCCAATCTGATATGGACCTCCCCAGCCCCTCCATCAACTGCGACAGATGGACATCGGTGCTCAGCGATACACCGATCAGCTTGGCAGCCATCCGATTGAACGACAAAACCGCCCCATCGGGGGCCACCTTGATCATCGGGACCGGCAATTCCTGAAAAACCTGCCAGCCTTTGCCGACGTCCTGACCATCGGGGGCGGGTAGCAGATAAAGCGCCCTGCGCCCGGCCCCCGCCGGAACCTCAGCAACAAGCGCCATTTTGGGGCCCTCGGCAGTGGTAATTTCGATCGGGGTACCGGGCACAACAGGCAGCGCGGTAAAGACCCGGTCGAGGGATTTGACCCGCGCGCCCATCAGCAGGCGCGCCGCATCATTCATGAACAAGATCACATCCCCGCGCCCCGCCATCAGCATCGGCAATTGCACACCGTCACCCGCATTGCGCGGTGCCTGACGTTCGGCAATCTGCTCGATTCGCCAGACATAGCCGTCAGGCCCCATTTCATGGACGGACAACCGTATGTGACCGCTGCGGGTGAGGATGTCTTCGCGGGCGGCACCATTCGCCGCTGCGCGCGCTTGAAGGCGGAACAAGATGCCACCGGGATTGGCAAACTGGGTGTCCAGAACCTTGGCAAGTGTCTGGCTGTTGGCCGCCTTGAACTGGGCTTTTGCAGCAGCATTTTGCGAAATGACCCGCCCGTCACCGGTTGCCACAATGCCGGGTGCGGTGTCTTTCTCGATGAAATCCGCAACCACATCAAACACATTGCTTTGCTTGCGGTCTCGGAGGCCAGACAAGAATTGCGTGACCACCGCTGCTGTGAACAAGGCCGCAGCGCTTGCAGTCAGACCCAAGGTGGCCGTTCTGAAAGGAGCAACAATCGCAAATATTCCAAGGACAAAGGCTAGCAAGAATAGAATCCTGACCCGACCATAAGTCTTCGGCACGACGTGCGGCGGCTCATTTTCCTGGCTGGTTTCTTTATGCAAAGCCGTCCCCGATCTACGCGAATCTTACCAACAGTTACGCGCACTAAGGGTTAATCAGCCTTTAACCAAGGCAAACTTTACACGCTTTGGTTGAGTATGCGCAGCGTTACGCTCGGGTCAAGTGTGCTGTGAAAAAGCCGTCGCCGTGATCATCAACCGCATAGCGGTGTGAAAACACCGTCTGCCATCCCGGGTTCCGGGCAAGAAAGGCATCAACGCGGTCTTCGTTCTCGGACTTGAAGACTGAACAGGTGGCATAGGCCAGAACGCCGTTCGGGGCTGTCAAAGCGGCCGCCTTGTCCAGGATGCCATCCTGTATTTGGGTAAGAGACTGCAACCGATCCGGAGTCAGGATCCATTTCCCTTCGGCTGCGCGGCGCCATGCGCCCGACCCTGAACAGGGCGCATCACAGAGCACCACGTCATAGGGGGCATGCGTGCTTAGATCGTCAGTTTCAACCTGCACCACGCCAGCGGCGGCGCGTGCCGTCCGGGTTGGCAGGTCAGCCATGCGGCTCGTGTCGATATCATGGGCAAAAACCTGTCGGCTTGTATCCATCGCCAAAGCCAGCGCCTTGCCACCGCCGCCGGTGCAATAATCAAGCACTTTGCCGCCCCTTGGCAGCGCCGCCACAACCGCTTGGCTGGCGGCGTCCTGCAACTCAACATAACCCTCTGAATAAGCTGCAGAATTGCGTATCTGACGCGCGCCTTGATTCACCGTGAGGGCCGAATTTGCCAATGGATTGTCAGTTGTTTCAATCCCCTGTTCGCGCAGCATTTCCTGAGCCTCTGCGCGGGTAATTTTTGCGAGATTGACCCGCAAAGTGATCGGCGCGCGGCTTTGCAGTGCAAGGGCTGCGGCGGCAGCACCATCACCCAGTGAGGTCTGAAAAAGCGGGATCACCCAATCCGGCAGGTTCCACAGAATTTGCGGATCGGTTGGTGGGTCGGGAAAATTGGCTTCGGCCTCGCTCAAGGGGCTCGGCGCATGACCTTGTGCGTCAAAAAGGGACGCAATATCAGCACGCTGGTGGTGCAGAAGCCCGATCATCAAGGCGCGCGCAGTGTCAGACCCGCCGTAGTACGCCGCTGTTTTCCGGGTGCGCAAAACATCGAACACGTGATCGCGTATGGCGGCGCGGTCTTTGGACCCGGCAAAGCGGCTGCGACGCGCCCAGCGGGTCAACGCCTGTTCCGCTGCCAGCCCGCCTGCCATGTCGTCCAACACCTCGATGGCTGCGGCCACGCGCGCGCCGGGGGTCATTGTTTATGCATCACTTGAACAATGACGTTTATATGACTGAATAAAAACACTTATCCGGCCCGATAGTTTGGCGATTCGCGGGTAATTTGCACATCATGCACATGACTTTCTTTCAGGCCAGCACCGGTGATTTTCACGAAGGAGCAGTTTTTGCGCATTTCTGCGACAGTGGCACATCCGGTATAGCCCATCGCGGCCCGCAGCCCGCCAACCATCTGGTGCACCACGGCGGCGGCACTGCCTTTATAGGCGACCTGCCCTTCGATGCCTTCTGGGACCAGTTTGTCGCTGGCGGCATCACTTTGAAAATACCGATCTGCCGATCCGCTGGCCATCGCACCAAGGCTGCCCATGCCGCGAAAGCTTTTGAAGCTGCGGCCCTGATACAGGATCACATCGCCCGGCGATTCGTCGGTGCCCGCAATCATTGAGCCGACCATCGCGCAGGACGCGCCCGCCGCGATTGCCTTGGCGAAGTCACCCGAAAACTTGATGCCGCCATCAGCAATGACCGGGATATCGCCCGCCGCCTCGGCGCAATCCATGATCGCGGTCAGCTGTGGCACACCCACACCGGCCACCATCCGCGTGGTACAGATGGAACCGGGACCAATGCCCACTTTGATGGCATCCGCCCCTGCATCAATCAACGCCCGCGTGGCAGCCCCTGTGGCCACGTTGCCTGCCACGACCTGCACTTCGTTGCTGAGGGTTTTGGCGCGTTCAACGGCCCGCGCAACCCCTTCGGAATGGCCGTGCGCCGTATCAATCACAATCATATCCGCACCCGCTTCGACCAGCGCCTGTGAGCGTTCAAAACCTGCGTCACCCACCGTTGTCGCGGCAGCAACCCGTAAACGGCCCAGTGCATCTTTGCACGCTGTGGGGTTCAAAACCGCCTGTTCGGTGTCTTTGAGGGTCAACAACCCGGTCAATTTTCCGGATTTGTCGGTGATCAACAGCTTTTCGATCCGGCGCGCCTTCATCAGGCTGATCGCCTCTTCGCGGTCCGCAGGTTCGTGCAGAATGGCCAGATTATCTGTGGACATCATCGCCTTAACGGGTGTGCGGTCATCAGAGGCAAACCGCATGTCGCGGTTCGTGACGATGCCCACAACACGGCCAGACCCGTCCACCACCGGAAACCCGGTGACGTTGTAGCGTTCTTGCAAAGCCTTGGCGTCGGCCAGCGTTTGATCGGCTGTCAGGGTGATGGGGCTATAGACAATCCCGCTTTCAAATCGCTTGACCCGGCGCACCTCGCGGGCCTGTTCGTCGATTGTCAGATTGCGGTGGATCACGCCCATGCCGCCGGCCTGCGCCATAGCAATGGCCATGCGCCCTTCGGTCACGGTGTCCATGGCCGAACTCAGCAGCGGGATGTTCAACGCAATTGATTTGGTGACAAATGTCCGGGTATCCGCCGTTGACGGCAGCACCGAGGACGCGCCCGGAACCAGCAATACATCATCAAATGTCAGAGCCTCACGAATCTCCATCATACACCTCTGGGTCATGGTTTTTATTTGGGTTCATTTGGCGGTTTGCTATTTCACGGATGTGACGGGATGCCAAGGGCTGTTGCCGGGAATTAAGCGCTGTCACGGGTGTCGGGGCCGTGTGCGACCTGTTGGCAGTCGTCTTTGGTCCAAAAGAAGCACCAAAGATGGCGCGGCAGGCGCATTATTTGCCGCTCATTGCCTTTCGCCTGCCGTGCTTGACGCTATGGTGACGAAAAGCGTTTGAGGACAGAGACCTATGAGCAGTGATCCACTGGTGATTTTCACCCCTTCGGGCAAGCGCGGGCATTTCGCCGTCGGGACCCCGATCCTCACGGCCGCGCGACAACTGGGCGTTGATTTGGATTCGGTGTGCGGTGGTCGCGGGATCTGTTCCAAATGTCAGATCACCCCAAGCTATGGTGAGTTCTCCAAGCATAAGGTGACCGTGCGTGACGATGCCTTGTCGGCATGGAATTCGGTTGAGCAACGCTACAAGGACAAGCGCGGGCTGATTGAGGGCCGCCGTCTGGGCTGTCAGGCGACGGTTCACGGCGATGTGGTGATCGATGTGCCACCGGAAAGCCAGGTGCACAAACAGGTGGTGCGCAAACGGGCCGAGGCGCGTGAGATCGTGCTGAATCCGTCAACCAAGCTCTTTTATGTTGAGGTGGCAGAGCCGGACATGCATGACCCTTCCGGTGATCTGGAACGGTTGCGCGATGCCCTGCGCGATCAATGGGATCTGGAGAAGGTCAACGCCGACCTTAACATTCTGCAGGTGATGCAACCGGTCCTGCGCAAAGGCAATTGGAAGGTCACAGTCGCCCTGCATCTGGGCGATGCAGAGAACCCGCCACGGATCATGCACATCTGGCCGGGCTATTACGAAGGGACAGTTTACGGCGTCGCGGTCGATTTGGGCTCTACCACCATTGCCGCGCATCTGTGTGACCTGCAAACCGGCGAAGTTGTTGCATCCTCCGGTGTGATGAACCCGCAGATCCGCTTTGGCGAAGACCTGATGAGTCGGGTCAGCTATTCCATGATGAACCCGTCGGGTGCCAATGAAATGACCCGCGCAGTGCGCGAAGGCATGAATGGGCTTTTCTCGCAAATTGCGACTGAGGCCGGTGTCGACAAAGACCTGATCGTGGACGCGGTTTTTGTTTGCAATCCGGTCATGCACCACCTGTTTCTGGGCATTGATCCGTTTGAATTGGGACAGGCCCCTTTTGCGCTGGCGACATCCAATGCCATGCGCCTGCGTGCCGATGATCTGGAGCTGAACATCCACCCCTCGGCACGGGTGTATCTCTTGCCGTGCATCGCGGGACATGTGGGTGCCGATGCCGCCGCAGTCGCGTTGAGCGAAGCACCGGACAAATCCGAAGATTTGGTTCTGGTTGTCGATGTCGGCACCAACGCCGAGATTTTGCTGGGAAACAAGGACAAGGTGCTGGCGTGTTCGTCGCCCACCGGACCCGCATTCGAGGGGGCACAGATATCGTCGGGGCAACGTGCCGCTCCGGGTGCCATTGAACGGGTTGAGATTGACCCCGTGACCAAGATTGCACGCTTTAAGGTCATCGGATCAGACCTGTGGTCGGATGAAGATCGGTTTCAAGATGCTATTGCCACCACCGGTGTCACCGGTATTTGTGGGTCTGGCATCATCGAAATGGTGGCCGAAATGCGCCTGCACGGGATTGTCGATGCACCGGGGTTGATCGGCACGTCCGAACAGACCGGATCGCCGAACGTTTTCGAAGACGGGCGCACCAATTCATATCTGGTCTATGACGGCACAGATGCGGGTGGCCCCAGGATCACCGTGACCAACCGCGACATTCGCGAAATTCAGATGGCCAAGGCAGCGCTTTATTCGGGTGCCCGGCTGTTGATGGACAAATTCGGCGTGGACAAGGTGGACCGTGTGGTACTGGCCGGTGCCTTTGGCGCGCATATTTCGCCCAAACACGCTATGATCCTTGGCATGATCCCGGATGCGCCGCTGGAAAAAGTCACCTCGGCGGGCAATGCCGCTGGCACCGGCGCGCGGATTGCCTTGCTGAATACCCTGGCACGCGCCGAAATTGAAGAAACTGTGCGCGCGATCCACAAGATTGAAACCGCTATTGAGCCGCGTTTTCAGGAGCATTTTGTGAACGCCTCTGCCATCCCGAACGCGGTTGAACCGTTTCCGATTTTGAACAGCATCGTGACGCTGCCGACTGCGACATTCAACACTGGTGGCGGTGACAGCAGGCGCAGGCGGCGGCCAGCGTGAGCGGCTCAAACGCAGATCAGGCCGAATTCTGGCGCTCTGGTGCCGGGGATACATGGGTGGCGCGGCAGGCCGCGCTGGATTGGCTCATGCAACCGGTTTTGGATGGTGTGCTGGCGCGCGCGAACCTGATGAATGATCAGGTTATACTCGATATAGGATGCGGCACAGGTGCCAGCACCTTGCAGGCCGCCGAAAGGGTTGGCGCAGCCGGACAGGTTCATGGCCTTGATATATCTCCAACCATGCTGGCCCGCGCCCGCGATCGCGCCCAAGATCTGGATAACGTTAAGTTTATTGAGGCTGATGCGGCCGATTTCAATTTTGAACCAGCCCTATTTGATCAGATGATCTCGCGGTTTGGCACGATGTTTTTTGCCGACGCGGTCGGTGCATTTTCCAACATGCGCAAGGCAATGCGGCCCGGTGCAGGGATGTCATGCGCCAGTTGGGGCGCGATTGCGAACAACCCGTGGTTTACCTACAGCGCCGCCGCCGCGAAGGCCGTGCTTGGCGCGCCTCCGGCTGTTGATCCCGATGCGCCCGGCCCGTTTTCAATGCGCGATCCTGAGCGGGTGCGCGACGTTCTGGAACAGGCCGGGTTTGAAGACATCGGGGTTGCTGTTTCCGCCTTGGACCTGACGCCGCAGGGCAACCGGCGCGACGTTGCAGAACTTGCTGTCAATGTGGGGCCTGCCGGGCGCACCATTTTGCATTTCAACGGAACGGACGCGGATCAGGACGCCATCAGTGCACGGATTTTCGACAGCTATGCGCTGCGCCCTTTGAAACACCAGATGGGCTGCGTATTCCGGCCGAGATCGTTTTCTTTCAGGCCAAGGCCCCTCATACCTGAGTTGGTCTTGACGCTCGCAGGCCAAATCAATATCTGCTGAGCACAGAGCGGGTATGGTGAAAAGGTATCACGGCAGCTTCCCAAGCTTTAGTTACGAGTTCGATTCTCGTTACCCGCTCCAATTAATCCAATAAACTCTTGATATTAATAAATATTAACAGAAAGAGATCACTTAACCCGCCCAAAAGCCCGCCATTAATAAATCTCTCAATGCTCTGTCTTTTATCATTAAACGTACTCCCGCTGCCTGACCTGCAATGTTGGGATCGACCGCCAAAAAGTCGACAATCATGTCCATGGGGACTTCCCGGTTGGAGAGTGCCTCCGCGTATAGACCTGCCACAACTCGAGACGTCGCCCATATCCTCCTGACATCAGCGGCTGAAAAGGTTTCAAACTGAGCTTGCTCAAGCTCCTGAATGAAAGGCGCATGAAACTCGACGACCGCTTCCGGTTCTATAAGTCGGCAGTGGTTTTCATAGATGCCAGCATCTCCCGATGCTGAACAAGTGCCCCCCAAGAACGCCACGGCGCACGCGCTGGCACACGTCGCACCATTTTTCACCAGCGTTGCCACACCATGATCTGCAACGATGTCAGACATCCGGATGCCTTCGATTAGGGATCCGCCGGGCGAATTAAGACAAAGAGTGAATTCGCCCCTCTCAGCATAGGGTAACGCAGTCTGAAGCGCTTCAGCATCTCCCTCGCTTATTGCCCCTTCCAAAACCAAGCTGCAGTTTGTCTCGCCAGCGCTGCGGGGCGACCTCAGAGTCGCACTGTAAGCGACTTGTGAACACAAGAGACCAAATATCAACATCACGCTTGGCAAGAACGGAAGGCGAGTTTTCATCTTAACACCAAAATTTTTGCTCAACCACCTGCGACTGCCAATGGATGAAGAGCGTTGGCTAGCCCGAGTGGCAAACCTGCCTTGTGCGCACGCTCAACAATCTGCGCCAAGAGCGACTTATCCTGAAAAAGTTCCTGCAAAATAATGTAATCGCCGCTCAAGTCCGGATCTTCCACCATCGCTGCACTAATCTGGTCCCGTGCTTCCGATGTCCGACCCAAAGCTACCAGTGCCGCCGCCTGATAAATGCGACTGCGCCGGGTCTGATGCGCTAAGGTACGTCCTGCGACCAAAACTTCTTCATACTGACCAGATGCATAATGCGCAGCGCAACGTTCCTCTGTCACCCAAACCGGTAAGAAAGGATCCAGCACACCGGCCCTATCCAATAGTTCCATGGCCTTGTCAGGCGCTCCGGCAAAAGTATGAAACGCAGCACATCGGCCGAGAATATAGGCGTCATTGGGGGCCAGTTGCACTGCCTTCTCATGATGATATCGACTGGCCTCGAAATCGCCGTGATTTTTTAGTTTGATTATTCCCATGATGCGGTGAGCCTCAGGGTCTGTCGGGTCCAGTTCCAGCGCTTTTGATGTGTCGCGTTCGGCTTTAAACAAATCGAAATCCGCCAGATAAGACGCGGTACAAACGCGCATAGCGTAAGCTCGCCCAAAATTCGAGTCGAGTTTGATTGCCTTGTCATACCACTCAAGCGCCTCAAATACCTGGCTCTCCGTAACGCCCGCCAAACGATGCAGATCAATTGCGCGTAAGTAGCATTCATACGCTGACATGTTCTCGGGTCGCTTCAGCCGCGCTGCGCGTAGCGCCTTGTGTTCAATTCGGCCTGCAACCGTGGCCGTTACACGTCCCGTAATCTCTTCCATCATGTCAAAAACAGCTTCAAATTCACCTTGAATGCGGTCCGACCAAATGATCTGCCCCTGTGTTGTCTCGACAAGAGATATATTGAACCGAACCTGTGTTCCCTTTTTTCGGATTGAACCGGAAAGAACGTACTCAACTCCTAGCAATTTACCAATCTCAACCACATTGGTTTCCTTATTGGCGTCTGCGGCCGACCTTGAAAGAACAAAAAGCCCATGCATTCGGCTGAGTTCTAGCGTCAGGTCATCTGTCAGCCCTTCGACCAGGAACTTCTGATCTTCATCTGCGGAAGACGCCGTCAAGAATGGCATAACCAGCACAGAATTGGGCCGTTTCGCACCTACGTGCGGAGATACAGTGGGCACAATACCGTACCTAGCCCGGTCCGACGCTGTCTTGACGCGAAATATCTGCATCGGGTTTGACACACCCTTGAATGTCTGTGCGCCCAGATCGTCAAAAACACAGGGAGAAATTCTTTTCACCTGATCAAAAAACGGCGTCGACACCTCTATCGCTCCGGGTGCTGCATTGCTCTGGATGCGTGCCGCAACATTGACGCCGTCACCACGGAGGTCAGTACCCTGAACAACAACGTCGGCAAGATGTAGTCCAATCCTGATGACAGATTGTGAGCACCGTCTATTCTGAGTTATCGCTGCACGTGCATCAATTGCGGCCTGTAAGGCATTTACTGGACTGGGAAATTCGGCCAGAATTGAATCGCCTGCGGTACCAAAGACCCTGCCAGACTTCGCCGTAATTGCCTGTGTTATTTCATCAAGACAGGCATTATTACTGACCAAAGCCTGCTCTTCGTTGGCTTCCATCGCTGGCGTTGATCCGACGATATCGGCAACGAAGAGTGCTGAGAGGCGTCTTTCCATCTTTTGATTGTACTTCAAGTTAGAAATCCATTCCACACTTCGTTGACGCGTGCACAACATGAACAGTGCCCCGAGCCTGCAAAAGCCATAAACCCGGCTGAGGCGAATGTCTGATTTGTCCCGCTGAGTGTGAGTTTGACGCTCCCTAGATTGTGCAGGTGCGGCGAATGTCGGTAATGCGGGCTGCGACCGCAGCATCAGAGGTGACTGGCGAGTGACCGCTATGGGCCGTTCTTGATGGCGCGGTGCCCTTTGGCATGGGAATATGCTGCGACCGATCTAACGGCGGTAGAGAGCCCTTTTTTACCGAATGCTGCGATTTGAACCAACGACTGGTTTTTTTGCAGACTTGGTCATGTTCGCCCGCCTTTATTGTCCCTTTTTGCGTGAAACCAAAATGGGGTTGCAGTCACAATTCGCTCCATTTTCCGCCCCAATATAGTCGTGAGGATCATGCAATGTCCTCTTGAATTTCTGGAGCGTGCAATGGCCGATAGGCTGAATGACCTTATTATCAGTGAAGTACTTGCAGATAATGCAGGTGGAGCAGCCATTGATACTGACGGCGATGGCAATACCAATAAGTCCGATGAATTCATTGAACTCCAAAATACGTCTGGTTCCGTGCTTTCACTTGACGGTTATGAAGTTTGGTCCCAGAAGAATGGCCTACTTTACAGCTTTGGCGCGACTGACACCATCGCAGCGCATGGAACCGCGACAATTGTCGGTGTCCGTCTTCATATAAAATGGAACATCAGAGCGGCTTGAGCATTGGAGGCTCTGGCTCGTTTGTGTGATTGATTATGCTGCTTGTTTTTGATGTTGCAAGCGACGTTGTTGGATTGTCTGTTTCTTGATCTTCTTCCTTTCCCTGAGAATGGCTTTGTCGCGACCGAAGTAGACGTCTGCGGGTGTGACGTTGTTCAGGCTCTCGTGGTAACGCTGGTTGTTGTAGTATTCGACGAAGGCCCCGATTTGGCGTTCGAGATCACCGGGTAGGTAGTAGTTCTCCAGCAGAACCCTGTTCTTCATGGTCTGGTGCCAGCGTTCGATCTTGCCTTGGGTCTGCGGGTGGAATGGCGCGCCGCGGACATGCGTCATTTTTTGATCCTCCAACCACTTGGTCAGATCGCCTGAGATGTAGCATGAGCCGTTGTCGCTAAGCAGACGTGGCTTGTGCCGCACAACAGCCTGGTCGCAGCCTGATGCTGTCAGAGCCAGTTCAATCGTGTCTGTCACATCTTCGGCCCGCATATTTGTGCAGAGCTTCCAGGCGATGATGTAGCGGCTGTAATCGTCCAGGATCGTGCTGAGATAATACCAACCCCAGCCAATGATCTTGAAGTAGGTGAAGTCGGTCTGCCACATCTCGTTGATGGCCGTTGTCTTATCTTTGAACTCATCGGCCGCTTTGATCACCACGTAATCCGGTGCGGTGATGAGATCAGCAGCTTTGAGAATGCGATAAGCTGACGATTCAGATATAAAATACCGCTTCTCATCCGTGTATTTGACGGCCAGTTCCCGGGTGGTCAGCTCTTCATGTTCCAGCGCAAACTCAATCAGGTCGCCACGGCGGGCATCCGGGATGCGGTTCCAGACCGATCTTGGGCGTGGAGATCTGTCAGCCAGTCCATCCAGGCCGCCGTCGACATAGAGATCGTACCATCGATAGAATGTCGTGCGTGGGATGCCCAGCATGTCGAGGGTCTGCTTGACTGGCAGATGCGATCCCTCAACGGTGCGGATGATCTCCAGTTTCTCAGACGCAGGGTATCTCATTCCTCGAACTCCCCAGCCCCTGTCATGCTTTTTTTGAGCAGACGGTTCTCAAGGGTCAGATCGGCAACGCATTCTTTCAGGGCCAAGGACTCAGAACGCAAATCCTTTACCTCAGGCGATGTGGCCTGCCGTGCCGTGTCGCCAGATAACCGGCGCTTGCCAGCTTCGAGAAATTCCTTCGACCAGCTGTAATAAAGGCTCTCAGCGATACCTTCGCGGCGACACAGCACCGAGATGCTTTCCTCGCCGCGCAAGCCTGCCAATACAATGCGGATCTTCTCTTCAGCTGAATATGTCTGCCGGGTCTTACGGCGGATGTTCTTAACTACCTTGTCGGCAGCGTCTTTGGACGTCTGGGCTTTCTTCGTCATCTCGATCTCCTAATCGATAAGATGAACCAGAAATCCTCCCTTATTCAAACCCTCAAATCTGTCCCGCGGGTGCTGACGTCAGACAGTTGATGGGAACAAGGGGAGCATTGGGATGGCCAAAAATTGTCAAAGCTGCGGGATGCCCCTTTCCAAGGACCCGCAGGGCGGTGGTACGAAGGCCGATGGCAGTCACAGCGCGACCTATTGTTCGCTTTGCTATGATCAGGGCGCATTTCGCCATACCGGCGTCAGCGTTGATGAATTTCAGGCCGAATGCGTTGCGGCATTGCAGAGATCGGGCATGCCCAAATTCATGGCGTGGATGTTCACGCGCGGCATCCCCAAGCTGGATCGCTGGCGCGGCTGATCAGCCCATCAAGACATCGCCGAACTGATCGCGCAGATTGCGTTTGAGAACTTTGCCCGTGGCATTACGGGGCAAAACGTCGGTAAAAACAACTTTGTCCGGCAACTGCCATTTGGCGATCTTGCCTTCGAAGATGGCCAAAACCTCTGCTTCGCTGGGCTGCGTGCCCTCGGCTTTGACCGCCACCAGCACCGGGCGTTCATCCCATTTGGGGTGCTTTGCCCCGATCACAGCGGCATCGGCCAAATCCGGGTGTGCGATGGCAATGTTTTCGAGTTCCACAGAACTGATCCATTCGCCCCCTGATTTGATGATATCCTTGGAACGGTCTTTGATGGTGATATATCCATCGGCATCCATCGTTGCGACATCGCCGGTATCGAACCAGCCGTTTGTCAGCGTTTCCTCAGACGTTGAGCGGAAATACGCGTCCAAAATCCAATGGCCCCGGGTCATCAGATCGCCTTGCGCCTTGCCATCCTGTGGCAGCGGCTTTCCGTCGTCATCCCATATCTCAAGCTCAACACCATAGACCGCCCTGCCCTGATTTTCGCGCAGTTTGTGCATGTCCTCGGTCGGCAAATCACGGTGTTTGGCCAAAGGTTGGTTCACGGTGCCCAGGGGTGACATTTCGGTCATCCCCCAGGCATGGATCACTTCGACATCATAAGTGTCACGGAATGCGGCAATCATGGACGGCGGACAGGCTGACCCGCCCACAACTGTCCGGTTGAGGCTGGCAAGGCTGCTTTTGGCGGCTTTTGCAGCACCCAAAAGGCCCAGCCAGATTGTCGGCACGCCAAGCGCCACCGTTACCTTGTGGTCGTCAATCAGACCGACCAACGACGCACCATCCAGACCCGGCCCCGGCAACACCAGCCGCGCCCCGACCATCGCGCAGGCATAAGGCGAGCCCCAGGCGTTCACATGGAACATGGGCACCACCATCAACGCCACGTCCATTGCGGAAAAACCAATGCTGTCAGCAAGGTTTGAGCCAAAACTATGCAGCACGGTTGAGCGGTGAGAATAAAGAACACCTTTTGGATTTCCGGTGGTGCCTGAGGTATAACATAGGCTTGAGGCGCAGTTTTCATCCAGATCAGGCCAGCGATAATCAGCGTCGCCCGTGGCCAGCAGATCATCATAGGCGATGATGCCCGGCAAGGCATCGGCGGCATCGCTCACCTCTGCCTCCATCAGCACAATATGGTCCAGATGCTCCAGCTTGTCGCGGATTGCAGCCACCAGTGGCACAAAGGTTTTGTCGATGAACAGCACCTTATCTTCGGCATGGTTCAGAATATAAACCAGCTGTTCGGGAAAAAGCCGCGGGTTGATGGTATGACAGACAAATCCACCGCCCGGAGCGCCAAAATAGATCTCAAGATGCCTACGATTGTTCCACGCAATGGTGCCGCAGCGATCATGGGCGCTCAGCCCCAGTTTGCCCAGGGCGCTGGCCAACCGGCGGGCATTCGATCCCACCTGCCCCCATGTGGTATTCTCGACACTGCCACTTGTGTTCACCGATACGATTTCGCCACCCGCATGGTAGCGTTCGGCGTGGGCCATAAGGCTCGATATCAACAGCGGTTGCGTCATCATCTGGCCAAGCATCGCGGATCCTCCGTTGGGGTACACGGCCCAGAGTGACCAAAGCCAGACGCTCTTGCAAGCGTGGCGTGTCAGGCCTACTCATTTGGCATGACATTGCTCTATCACACACCCCTTGATCCAGAACAGCAACGCGCACTTGGCATTACCACACCGCAGCCCCTGGCGATGGCCGATCAGGTGCGGTTTTCCGAACTTGATGTGCTGAACCACGTCAATAACGCGGTCTATATGGAATGGTTTGAACGGTTGCGCATCCGCTATGTGCAGGATTGGGGTTTGTCCAAGTATGATAACGCCAACGACCCGCGCATTGTGATCCGGTCCGGGACCATCCACTACCGTCAGGAAATGCGGATGGATGAGAATTACGTGACCACCTGCGGCTGCACTGCCTACCGCACCACGTCATTTTCACTGCTTCAGCAGCTGTGGTCCGGGGGCACATTGCGGGCGTCCTTTGACTGTGTACTGGTGCTGTTGCAACCGGATGGATCGGGCCGTTATGCGATACCATCGGCAGTGAAAAGCCGGTTTGACGCGGTTGATGGTGCCGCGCGGGAAGCTTGAATTTCAAAGGAGATCAGAATGAGTGTCACAGTCAGGCCGGTTGCGGCGCAGGATCGCAGCGCTTGGGATATCCTTTATCAAGGCTATGCCACGTTTTATAAAGTTGATCAGACAGCAGAGATGCGCGACCGTGTGTTCGGCTGGTTGATGGATGCGTCCCATGAAACAAGCGGGTTGGTGGCGCAAGACGCGCAGGGCAAATTGATTGGCCTGACGCATTACCGCCCCTTTGCAAGCCCCCTGCGCGCGGCCACAAGTTGCTTTCTTGATGATCTTTTCGTGGACCCTGACGCGCGTGGCAGCGGCGCGGCGCAGGCATTGATCAATGGTGTGGCCGAGGTCGCGCGGACAAAAGGTTGGGCCGTTGTGCGGTGGATCACGGCGGATGACAATTACCGGGGGCGCGGTGTCTATGACACACTGGCAACCCGCACCATGTGGATCACCTATGATATGAAGCCGTGACAGTGGTGCCGCACGTCTGCGACCTACCCAAGATCAGTTCAGGTGGCCTCGCTGTCTGCCGCCTCAAGAAAGCCAGAGCATGAATATTCTGCAAATCACCTCGCTGTTGATTGTCCTTGCGGGCGGATTTGGGGCGATCAATTATCTGTTTCTCAAATTGCCCTCTGCCATCGGTATTCTGGTGGTGTCGCTGCTGGCCTCATTTGGGCTTTTGGCGCTGGATCTGGTGTGGCCCGCGCTCAACATCGCGGACACCGTACGCGGCATTGTAACGGGCATTGATTTTTCCGAGGCCCTGCTTGAGGGCATGTTGGGTCTGTTGCTTTTTGCCGGAGCGTTGCACGTCAAACTCAGCGATCTGCGTGCGGAATGGATCACGGTGTTCTTGATGGCCACGCTGGGCATTGCCCTGTCCACAGCGATTGTTGGATTTGGGTTTTCATGGCTTACAGGCATGCCATTGTTGGTGGCGCTGGTGTTTGGCGCGCTCATCTCACCGACCGATCCGGTTGCCGTACTTGGCGTGCTGCGCGAGGCCGATCTGCCCAAAACGCTAGAGACCAAGATCGCGGGCGAAAGCCTGTTCAATGACGGCGTGGGCTATGTCGTGTTTCTGGTGCTGGTTGGTCTGGCTTTCCCGGGCGATGCACATGGTGCCGATGACGGCAGCCCGCTGGTGGGGGCCGCATTGCTGTTTGTGCAAGAGGCGGTTGGCGGCGCCGTGCTGGGCCTTGTTCTGGGGTGGCTCACCTTCCGGGTCATGCGGCGCATTGATGATTATTCGCTTGAAGTGTTGCTGACGCTGGGTCTGGCCTTTGGCGGCTACGAATTGGCCGTCTGGCTGCATGTTTCGGCCCCGATTATGGCGGTCTGTGCGGGGTTGCTGATTGGTGATGTGGGCACAGCCAAGGGCATGTCCGAAATCACGCGACAATACGTTGAGGGCTTTTGGAAGCTGATTGACGAAATCCTGAATGCGGTTCTGTTCCTGCTGATCGGCTTTGAAGTCTTTGCCGTTGCATTTTCAGGCGATGTCATTCTGACCGGCATTGCGACGATCTTTATTGCCCTGCTGGCCCGCCTGGTCGCGGTTGTCGTGCCGATCAGTTTGCTGCGCCCGTTTCGCACATTCAGCCAGGGGGTGACGCCGATCATGACCTGGGGCGGGTTGAAGGGTGGTATTTCGGTAGCTCTGGCCTTGTCCCTGCCTGATAGCGAATGGAAGCCGGTGATTCTGACCTGCACCTATATCGTGGTGGTCTTTTCGATCATCGTTCAGGGCCTGACAGTGGCCCCATTGGCCAACCGCGTGGGCCGCGCGCCTGATCTGGTGTGAGGGACCAAAGCGAGCCCGCGAAGCCGTTCAGCTGCTGTGTTTGAGGACATAGTCCACCAGACTGGCGGTAGAGCCGTCCTTGCCGGTCGTCGGTTCGACACCCTCAACAACAGGACCAAGCGATGTGGCCAGTTCCTTGCCCAGTTCCACCCCCCATTGGTCGTAGGAATTGATGCCAAGAATGACCCCTTCGACAAAAACGCGGTGTTCATAAAGGGCAACAATCTGACCAAGGGTGTAGGGATCCAGCAGCGGATAGACCAATGTGGTTGACGGGCGATTGCCGGGGAAAACGCGGTGGTGGGCCTGACGCTCCTGCTCGGCACCGGTCAAACCTTCGGCGGCCATCATCTTGCTGGCTTCGGCAAAGGATCGGCCCCGCATCAGCGCCTCAGACTGGGCAAGGCAATTTGCCACAAGCAGTTTGTGATGGTGGGTCAGATCAGGCTCATGGCCATTTGCGGCCACCAGAAATTCGCAGGGAATAATACGCGTGCCCTGATGGATCAGTTGATAAAACGCGTGTTGCCCGTTGGTGCCAACAACACCCCAGACGACAGGGCCGCTGTGATGATCCACGGGTGTGCCATCGATCTGCACCGATTTGCCATTTGATTCCATCTCAAGCTGCTGCAGATACGCGGGCAGATACGCCAGCCGCTGATCATAGGGCAGCACGGCGCGGGTGGCATAATCGCAGATCTGGTTGTGCCAGATGCCCACAAGGGCCAGCATCATTGGCATGTTCTCAAGCGGATCGGCACCACGGAAATGCGTGTCCATCGCCTGCGCCCCGCGCAAGAACGCGTCAAAGCCTTTGGGACCAATGGCAATCATCACCGACAGGCCAATGGGCCCCCAGACGGAATAGCGCCCGCCAACCCAATCCTCGAACCCAAAGACCTGATCGGGATCAATGCCAAAATCAGCGGTCTTTTCCTCAGCCGTGCTGAGTGCTGCAAACTGGACCTTGGGATCACCGCCGTGGTCGATCATCCATGCCTTGGCGGTACGGGCGTTGGTCATGGTTTCGATGGTTGTAAAGGTTTTGGAGGCGACGATCACCAAAGTGGTTTTTGCATCCAGCCCCCGCAATGTATCAGCGATCTGCGCACCATCGACATTGGACACGAAATGGCAGCGCGGGCCGTCGTGATACGGGCTGAGCGCGGCAGTGGCCATTGCAGGGCCAAGATCAGAGCCGCCAATGCCGATGTTCACCACATCTGTTATGTCGCTGGCGCGTATCTTATCGGCAAAGGCGCGCATTGCCGCCAGCGTATCAAGGACGCCGGGAATCACGTCCTGGCCGTCCACCATCACCGGGCCGCCATCAAGATTGCGCAATGCGGTGTGCAGAACCGCGCGGCCTTCGGTCTCGTTGATTTCGGCACCGGCAAACATCGCGTCGCGCTTGGCCGCAACACCCGCATGTTCCGCGAGTTTGATCAGCTCGGCGCGGGTGTCTCGGTCAATGTTGGTCTTGGCATAGTCAAACCGCATATTCGCTGTCTCAACCACGAAATCCGAGGCGCGACCGTCTTCCTCAAAAAGTGCCAGCAACGGTCGGTCTGCCACAGCACTCTGGCGGCTTTTCAGACTTTTCCAAATGTCCATGTTCACTCCGCCCAATGTATCTCTGTGTCATGCAGCACCGTGGCGATCGGGGCCTGCTCTGGTGGCAAGGATCGCGCCCTTTCCAACGCATCGCGTTTGTCGGTGCCAAAGATGACGAGATGTTTGGCCATCGCCCCCTGCAGCACATGGCCGGGCAGTGTGACGCGGGCAATATCGTGGCCCTTTGGCTGGATCGGGCAGAGCAGCGGCGCATTCCCAGCGAGGGCCGCATCCAGACCTTCGGCCCCCGGAAACAGCGATGCGGTGTGCATGTCAGCACCCATACCAAGCATCAGCACGGAAATAGGCAGTTCGTCCTTCAGACCTTTGGCGACCTGCGCACTGCCCTCGGATGGGTCCAGCCCCGGTTGATAAAACGGTACAAATGTCGCCGCCGCCGCATCGTTCACCAGCAATCGTTCCCGGATCAGCCCCGCGTTGGATTGTGCGTGATCCTGCGGCACCCAACGTTCATCGGTCAGCATCACATGGACACGGTCCCATTCAATGTCAGTGCCATTCAGCAAATCAAAGATCGGGCCGGGTGTTGTCCCGCCCGGCACCGCGAAGGAAGCAGTTTCGTGGACCAACAGGCATGCTTTCAATTCACTGGCCAACTTATCAGCGACATTCATCGCCAACATCTCTCTGTCTGCGTATTCGATGATATTCACGACTAAACCTTTCGCCATTCACGGCCATCCCGCCGCATCAATTCCGTTGACACCGTCGGCCCGTCAGAGCCGCTGTCATAGGGTTTGGGCACATCATTGCGCGCCTCCCAGCCCTGGATCAAGGGATCGGTCCATGCCCAGGCCGCCTCAACCTCGTCGCCGCGCATGAACAATGTCTGATTGCCACGGATCACATCCATGATCAGACGTTCATAGGCATCTACGTGATCCGCATCCTGATCGCCCAACGCGTCCGCAAAGGTCATATCAAGCGGCACGTCGATCAGGCGCATGCCGCCGGGGCCCGGTTCCTTGATGGTCACGCCCAGTGTGATGCCCTCATTGGGCTGCAACCGGATCGACAACACATTGCGGTGCCTTCCGGCGTCTTCTGCAAAGATCGAGTGTGGGGTTTCCTTGAACACCACGGTGATTTCGGAACTGCGCGCAGACATCCGTTTGCCGGTGCGCAGATAGAACGGTGTCCCGGCCCACCGCCAGTTGCTGATTTTCGCTTTGAGCGCCACAAAGCTTTCTGTGTGGCTGCGCGGGTCATTGACGGCAGTGCGATAGTCTGGGTTTTCAGCCTCGTTGCCAACTTCCGCCAGATATTGTCCGCGCGCGATATGGTGCGGTTCAACAGGATCAAGGGCGCGGATGACCTTGAGTTTTTCATCGCGCACCGCATCGGGATCAAAGCGCGCGGGGGGTTCCATCGCGATCAGGCACAAAAGCTGCATCAAGTGGTTCTGCACCATATCGCGCATCGCACCCGACTTGTCGTAATATTCACCCCGGCCCCCCACGCCAACCGTTTCGGCAACCGTGATCTGGATGTGATCGACGTATTGTGCATTCCATAATGGCTCAAACAGCATATTGCCGAACCGCACCGCCATCAGGTTTTGCACGGTCTCTTTGCCAAGATAATGGTCAATGCGGTAAATCTGGCTTTCTGCAAAATAAGTGGCAAGCGTCTTGTTGAGCGCGCGCGCGGTTTCAAGATCGCGGCCAAAGGGTTTTTCCACCACGATGCGGCTTTCGTGATCGGCCATGCCCCAGTGTTGCAGACGCTCGGCCAGATCCCCGAAAAGCGAGGGTGAGACAGAGAAATAATAGGCTTCTACCCTGCCCGTTCCGGACATCATTTCCTGAAGCTCTGCCCAGCCTTTTTCGCCGCGTGCGTCGATAGCTATATAGTCAATCTGTTCGAGGAATTTCTTTAAGGTTGTTCCTTCACAGGCGAACTCCCCGCCAAATTCGCCGATCGCGTCAGAAACCATCGCGCGGTACGCGGCAGTGTCCATGTCTGTGCGCGCGGCACCCACGATTCTTGCATCGGCGGGCATTTGCCCGGCACAGAAACGACGAAACAATCCCGGCAGGATTTTGCGCCGGGCCAGATCCCCTGTGCCGCCAAAAATGACCAGATCAAATGGATCGACCGGAATTACGCGAGAGACCATGTGGAGAACCCCTGTTACGCCCAATTGGGCCGTTGTTAGCGCAAACATATCCTATTTTCAGCGCTTCACAAGTCTGTGCACATCCCTTTGCGGCACTTTTATTCGCAACACTTCTAGCGTAGCACACTCAACGATAACATAAGGCACGGGGCAAGGACCAACCATGAAAGATTTGCAGGCGTCAAATACAGCAGCAAATTCCGGCAAATTTCAGGACCCCCACGTCACCGCCAAAGGCGAGGCCCGCGCGGCCGTATCGCTGACAGACCCGCAAACGCTTTGGTTCAACACCGGAACCCTGTGCAACATTGAATGTGTGAACTGCTATATCGAAAGCAGCCCCACCAATGACGCACTTGTCTATATCACCGCCGATGAGGTCGCCGCGTATCTGGATCAGATTGAAACGCGCAAATGGCCGGTCAGAGAGATCGCTTTTACCGGGGGTGAACCGTTCATGAACCCTCAGATGATCGACATGACAGAGGCCGCTTTGGCGCGCGGATACGAGGTGTTGATCCTCACCAACGCCATGCGTCCGATGATGCGGAAAAACATGCAAGACGGGTTGGTGCGGCTTGAAAAGACCTATCCGGGAAAAATGACCCTGCGGATATCCGTCGATCATTTTCGCGCGGCGTTGCATGATGCCGAACGGGGGGACGGCGCGTTTCAAAAGACCCTGACCGGTATGAAATGGTTGCGCGATCATGGGTTCCGGATGGCGGTGGCCGGGCGGTCGGTTTTTGGGGACAGTGATGCATCAAGCCGCGATGGGTATGCTGCATTTTTTGCCGAACAAGGGTTTGATATTGACGCGCAAAACCCTGCTATGACGGTGTTGTTTCCTGAAATGGACGAAACGGTGGAAGTGCCGGAAATCACCACCGGCTGTTGGGACATTCTGGATAAATCCCCAAGCACGATCATGTGCGCATCGTCGCGGATGGTGGTCAAACGCAAGGGTGCCGCAAAACCTGCCGTGCTGGCGTGTACGTTGCTGCCCTATTCGCCTGAATTTGAACTTGGCGAAACGCTTGAGCAGGCCGAGCGTGATGTGTCATTGAACCACCCCCATTGCGCCAAGTTCTGTGTGCTTGGCGGGGCCAGTTGTTCGGCCTGATCCGTCGCTAGTGCAGCGTGAATTCGCCAACCTGATTGTGCCATTCCCCGGAGGAAAGCAGTTTGCGATGGCTGAACCGCACCGAATGCAGGGGCCCCTCGATCTCGGACTGCCAAAATTCGACAAATTTAAAGAGTTCAGGATGATCCGGGGCGATATCGTATTCCTGCCAGACGAAACTGTTCAGCACATGGGTAAAATCAGGCATATGATAGAAGAATTCCGCCGTGGTAAGCCCATAGCCTTTGAGCATCAATTCGGTTTCTGATCGGGGCATAATAAACCTCCTAAGCTGTGATCCCCCCGTCTAGAGTGGCAGCAAATATTTACTTTTCAATGAAAACAATATGTTGTCACTATGATGTTACTGACGTCGGTGTGTTTTGGCCACAGGCATTGCACCTCATATGCCCATTCTGCTATAGAAAACCCCAAGATATAGAGCAGTGATAAAGCTAGGCCAATGACGTGAACGATACGCCGGATACCCCTGAAAACGATGAAGAAAATATGCCTGAACGCCCCATCTTTGATGGGCCTTCGGTCAGCATCGAACACGAAATGCGCACATCCTATCTGGATTATGCCATGTCGGTCATCGTCAGCCGTGCCATTCCAGACCTGCGCGATGGTCTGAAACCGGTCCATCGGCGGATCATTTATTCGATGTACGAAAAGGGCATTACCCACGACAAAACATACCGTAAATCCGCAAAATCGGTTGGCGATGTGATGGGCTCGTATCACCCGCATGGTGATTCAGCGATTTACGACGCGCTTGTGCGGATGGCGCAGGACTTCTCGATGTCGGTGCCGCTGATTGATGGTCAGGGCAACTTTGGCTCCATGGATGGCGATTCTGCTGCGGCGATGCGGTATACTGAATCCCGGCTCGACAAGGTCGCGTCGTACATGACCAGTGATCTGGACAAAGACACTGTCGATTTCATGGACAACTACGATGGCAAGGAACGCGAGCCATCGGTGCTGCCGTCACGTTTCCCGAACATGCTGGTGAATGGCGCTGGCGGGATTGCGGTTGGTATGGCCACCAACATTCCGCCGCACAATCTGGGTGAGGTTATTGATGCCTGTCAGGCGTTGATCGAAGACCCTGATCTGACCACGGAACAGTTGATCGAATATGTCCCCGGCCCCGACTTTCCGACGGGTGGCATCATGTTGGGCCGGGCCGGTGCGCGCAAAGCCTATCTTGAAGGGCGCGGCAGCGTGATCATTCGTGCCAAAACGCGGGTTGAGGAAATCCGCAAGGACCGCTGGGCCATTGTCATCGACGAGATCCCCTATCAGGTCAACAAATCCGCGATGATCGAAAAGATCGCCGAACAGGTACGTGAAAAGAAGATCGACGGCATTGCCCATGTTCAGGACGAAAGCGATCGCAACGGCGTGCGCGTGGTGATCGAACTCAAGCGCGACGCGACGGCCGAAGTGGTGATGAACCAATTGTTCCGCTTCACCCAGATGCAGACCTATTTTGGCTGTAACATGCTGGCGCTCAACGGCGGTCGGCCGGAAACACTGACGCTGCGCAAGTTTCTGACCGCGTTCATTGATTTCCGCGAAGACGTGGTGGCCCGCCGCACTGCGTTTTTGCTGCGCAAGGCACGTGAACGCAGCCATATCTTGTGTGGTCTGGCCGTGGCTGTGACCAATATTGACGAGGTGGTCGCCAGCATCCGGTCGTCGGCTGATGCCGCTGAGGCCCGTGAAAAACTGATGACCCGGCGCTGGCCTGCGCGCGATATCCTGCCCTACATCGCGCTGATTGACGATCCAACCCACACGGCCAACGACGATGGCACCTATAACCTGTCCGAGGCCCAAGCCCGCGCCATTTTGGAGCTGCGGTTGCAGCGCCTGACCCAGATCGGTGTCAAGGAAGTCACGGATGAACTGGAAGAACTTGCCTCTAAGATCAAGGAATACCTTGAGATTCTGGGCAGCCGTGAGCGGATCATGAGCATCATCGCGGATGAGCTGAAAGAGGTGCGTGATCTCTTTGCCGTGCCGCGTCGCACCGAGATTGTCGACTGGTCCGGCGATATGGAAGACGAAGACCTGATCGCACGCGAGGACATGGTCGTGACCGTCACCTCCGGCGGCTACATCAAACGCACGCCTTTGGCCGATTTCCGCAGCCAGCGCCGCGGTGGTAAGGGCGTTTCGGGCATGGCCACCAAAGAAGAAGACGTGGTGACCACGCTTTTTGTCGCCAACACCCATACGCAACTGTTGTTCTTTACGACCGACGGTATGGTCTACAAGCTCAAGACATGGCGCCTGCCGCAAGGGGGCCGCACGTCCAAGGGCAAGGCGATTGTGAACATCCTGCCGATCCCGACAGGTGTCAGCATTGCCGCGATCATGCCGGTGGACCGTGCCGAGGATGAGTGGGACGATTTGCAGGTGGTTTTCGCCACATCGGCAGGCACCGTGCGCCGCAACAAGCTGAGTGATTTCACCAATGTGATGCGCAATGGCAAGATCGCGATGAAGTTCGAGGATGACCACGCCGATACCACGCTGATCAATGCACGCATCGCGTCAAACGATGATGACGTGATGCTGGTCACAAACTCTGGCCGTGCAATCCGGTTCCGCGCAACAGATGTAAGGGTGTTCAATTCACGCGCCTCCGTGGGTGTGCGCGGCATCAAGTTGAGCGGCAAAGACAAAGTGGTGTCCATGTCGATCATCCGTCATTTCGACGCAACATCCGATGAACGGCAGGCCTATCTCAAGATGCGCCGTGCGGTCGCCGGGTTGGCCGATGATGCGGACATGTCTGACGAAGAAGAGATCAACGCAAACGCAACAATCTCACCCGACAAATATGCGGAAATGTCCGCCGTTGAGAACCTTATCCTGACGATCAGTGCCAAGGGCGCGGGCAAGCTCAGCTCCAGTCACGACTATCCTTTGCGCGGTCGCGGTGGTCTTGGCGTCACGGCGATGGACAAGGCGATGCGCGGTGGCGACATTGTGGCGTCCTTCCCCGTCGAGCTGGATGATCAGATTATGCTGGCCACATCCAAAGGCCAATCCATCCGGGTGCCGGTTGAGGGTATCTCGTTCCGCTCGCGCAGTGCTGGAGGCGTCAAGGTTTTTGATACCGGCAAAGGTGAAGTCGTCGTCAGCGTGGCATGGATTGCCGATCAGGGCGACGAAGTTGACGAGGATGTAGAAGCACCAGAGGCCTAAATCAGCTTCGGTTTCACACTCGATGTGCAGCGCACCCCCAAAAAAATACGCCCTCCGGCATCAAGCCTGAGGGCGTTTGTCATTCATCCATCCAGTTCGTGGATTTATGAGGTCGGGAATCACCCGTTCCTGAGGGGCGCATCAAACGTGTTTTTCCGTCCGTTCCGGCCCTATAACGCGTAAATATCTGCAAACTTGGTTTTCAGATACGACAGCAATGGCGCTTCTGATGGGGCGGTTCCTGAGGCGCGTTCAATGACGTCACGCGGTTCATAAAGCCCACCATGAATCTGCACATTTTCGCGCAGCCATGATGTTGCACTGCTGGTGTCGCCCTGGGCAAGTTCATCGTCCAGCCCCGGCACCGCCTTTCGCAGCGCCTCATTCAGACATCCGGCGTAGACATTGCCCAGACTATAGGTCGGGAAATACCCAATCAGACCTACGGCCCAATGCACATCCTGCAAGACGCCGTCAGAGGGACGGTCGACGGCAAAGCCAAAGTCAGCCTCAAACCGGTCATTCCATGCCGCCTCAAGGTCATCGACCTGCAGATCATGGGTGATCAGCGCCCGTTCCAGATCAAAGCGCATCAGCACATGCAGGTTATATTGCAGTTCGTCAGCCTCGGTTCGGATGAACCCGTCCGAGACACGATTGACTATGCGATAGAAGGTTTCCGCATCAGCCACACCGAAATCACCAAAGGCTTCTTTCATCTGGCCGTAAAGCCAGCCGGTGAACGCACGGCTGCGGCCCAACTGGTTTTCGTAGATGCGGCTTTGGCTTTCGTGTACGCCCATCGACACGCCCCGCCCCAAAGGCGTCAGCAGATAGTCAGGGTCGATGCCCTGTTCATAGGCGGCATGGCCGACCTCGTGAATGGTGGAATAAAGGCAGTTGAACGGGTCCAGTTCGTTGGTGCGCGTGGTGATGCGCACATCAAGGCCGCCACCGGACGAGAATGGATGCACCGCCTTGTCCACGCGGCCCCGGCTCATGTCATAGCCAAAGGTCTTGGCCAATTGCCGCGTCAGTTTCATCTGCGCGCCTTCGTCAAACACGCCTTCCAGCACGGGCGGTGCCTCCGCCTCGCGCACGGCGGCACGCAGCGCGCTCAATTCGGGACGCAGGGCACCGAACATCGCTGCCAGATCAGCGCCAGTGGTGCCCGGTTCGTAATCTTCCAGCATCGCGTCATAGACATCACCGCCAGCGGATAGGGCCTGACCCTCCTCGCGCTTCAGCCCGATGACTTCGGTCAAGGTTGGGGCAAAGGACGCAAAATTGTCCTTCGCACGGGCTTCTGCCCAGATGCCCTGGGCTTCGGATGTCACGCGGGCAATGCGGGCGGCCAATTGGGCGGGCACTTTGCTCGCGCGGTCATAGCTGCGTTGAATAAGACGCATATTGGCGCGGCCCACATCATCCAATGTTGCCTGGTCAATACCTGACAGCCAATCGCCGACGCGCGGGTCAACGCGGCGGGCGTGCAACATGCTTTCCATTGCGGCCATTTCTTCACCGCGCTGCGGGGCGGCGGCACGGGGCATCACGGTTTCCTGATCCCAGCCAAGGCGCCCGGCCACCTGCGACAGCGCTTCGGTTTCGCGTTGAAATGCCATCAGGTCGTCATATGCAGTCATGGTTTCGTTCCTCTCAAAGATGTGGCGATCGGATAGGCGCTCAGGAACCGCGCCCGCAGGATAAGCACCCACAGGACCACGGCCAGTGTCTGATGACAAAGGGCGATGTGCACCGGTGCGGCATAAAGAACGGTGGTGATGCCCAGCACGACCTGCAAGGCCAAAGCGGCCATCACCGCATTGAAGGCAAAGCGGGTGTGGGGGTGCGCCGATTTGCGCCCGCGTAGCCAAACGACAATACCAAATGCGAGCAGCAGGTAGCCCACAACGCGGTGAATGAATTGCACCAGACCGGGGTTTTCAAAGAAATTGCGCCAACCGGGGGTCAGATTGAACGCATCGGGCGGGAAGAACTGCCCCTGCATGAGCGGCCAATCGACAAAATACCGGCCCGCATCAATTCCCGCGACCAGCGCCCCGATCAGGATTTGCAGAAACGCGAAATGCAGCAACCCGGTGGCAAGGCCAAATTGCCGGGTCTCTTTTGCGCGGCGGGCCTGCATCAGGTCACGCTCTGACCGGCCCAGCATCAGCATGTACCAGGTGATAAAACCCAGAATGACAAAGGCCAGCCCCAGATGGGTGGCCAATCGGTAGCTCGCCACATCTGTGGTCCCTGCCCCGGTTGTGACACCGGATGCGACCATCCACCACCCGATGGCTCCCTGGGCACCGCCAAGCGCGCCCAGCAACAGCAATCGTCCGGTCCAGCCGTTGGGGATCTGCTTGCGCAGCAAGAACCAGAAAAAACCAACGGCCCAGACCAGACCGATCACCCGGCCCAATTGCCGGTGGCCCCATTCCCACCAATAGATGCGCTTGAAATCGGCCAGTTGCATCCATGAGTTCTGCACCTGAAATTCGTCAATCTCTTGATACTTGGCAAATTCAGATTGCCAGTCTGCGTCATTCATCGGCGGCATTGCCCCGGTGATGGGACGCCATTCGGTGATCGACAGGCCAGAATCCGTCAGGCGCGTGGCACCGCCAACAGCGATCATCACAAACACCAGTGCAAAAAGGATCATCAACCAGATGCGAATGGCCCCGCGCGCGCCGCCGCGCCCGCGGTCAATCACGCCGGTCGCCACCACGGGTCGCGCAGCCTCGGGCGTGCCGACTTCCTCAAATAACTTGCGTTTTTCTGCCATTGGCGGGCCTCATATCTCAGCTTTCCTTGATAGGTAGGCCACCACAGCGCGAAGGTCTAGTCGCGCTCTTTCCAACGTACCATTTGCCGCATCATGCCATGCAGCATCTGCACGTCTGCACGGGTCAGCGGCATCCGAGACCACATGTTGCGCAGGTTCAGCTTCATTGAGGTGGCCTTGTGTTCGGGGAAAAAGAACCCGGCCTCGTTCAGGCGGTCCTCAAAATGCGCGCCCAGATGCTCAATCTCACTGTTGTTGGCCCAATCGGTGCCTGCCATCTCAACCGATTGCGCCGTCACATCGCCCTGTGCGCGCATCCATTCATACCCCGTCAGCAACACGCATTGCGCAAGGTTCAGTGAGGCAAAATTCGGATTGACCGGCACCGAGATGATCGCGTTCGAGCGCGCGATATCGTCGTTTTCCAACCCGGCCCGCTCGGGGCCAAAAAGCACTGCAACCCGCTGTCCGGACCCAATGCGCGTCGCGGCTTCTTTCATTGCGGCCTCTGGGCTGAACACGGGTTTGGTCAGGTCACGGCCCCGCGCCGTGGTGGCAAACACAAAATCGCAATCCCCCAGGGCAGAGGGCAGATCGCCAAACAGGGCCGCCTCGTCCAGCAGCCGCCCGGCCCCGGACGCCAGTGCGTCAGCCGCCGGATTGGGCCAGCCATCCCGCGGGGCCACCAGCCGCATGTGATCAAGGCCAAAGTTCCACATCGCGCGCGCCGCAGCGCCGATGTTTTCGCCCATTTGCGGGCGCACCAGAACAAAGGCCGGGATCGTGGGGGGCTGTGTCGTTTCTGTCATGTCCGCCTCTTACGCGCCGCACCACGGTATCGCAAGAACGCCTTGGCTTCGCGTTTCAATAGACGTTTTCTTTTTGCCCACCTTCGGCTAGGGACTGATTAAGAAACCAAAGGACTTTGAGCATGGACACGCCCGAGCAGCCGCAGATCTATCTGATCACCCCGCCCGAGATTGAACTCAGCAGCTTTCCCAGCACTTTGGCCGCTGTTTTGGACGCCCATCCGATTGCCTGTGTGCGTCTTGCCCTGTCAACAAAGGATGAAGACCGTCTGAGCCGCGCTGCCGATGCGCTGCGTGAAGTGACCCATGCCCGCGATGTGGCACTGGTGATCAGCGATCATTTGCTGTTGGTCGAACGGCTGGGTCTGGACGGCGTGCACCTGAGCGATGCGGCGCGGTCGGTGCGCTATACCCGCAAGGAACTGGGCGACGACGCGATTGTCGGCAGCTTTTGTGGCACCTCGCGTCACGAGGGCATGGCGGCGGGCGAAGCAGGTGCGGATTACGTCAGCTTTGGCTCCGTGCAGGCCAGCACATTGGGTGATGGCAGTTTTGCCGAACTGGACCTGTTCCAGTGGTGGTCTGAGGTGATCGAGGTTCCGGTCGTGGCCGAAGGCGCGCTTGACGAGGGTATGATGCGCACGCTGACGCCTTTCACTGACTTCTTTGGTCTGGGCGACGAGATCTGGCAGGCCGACGATCCAAAGGCCGCTTTGAAAACCCTGATTGCGGCGATGGCGTAAGGCGCTTTAGAAAAACGCCCGTTCTATGAACCAATAGGCACCGACACCGGCGATCACGCAAGACGCGGGTATCGAAATCAGGCGGCGGTACCAATCACGCCTGATTGCCCAGCCAACCAGAAAAAAGGCGATGGCGATCACCGTTAACTGGCCAAGCTCAACCCCAATGTTGAACCCGACAAGTGCCGGGATAAACTGCCCTTCAGGCAAGCCAAATTCGCCAAGCACGGAGGCAAAGCCAAGACCGTGCAACAACCCAAACCCAAAGATCACCAAAGGCCGCCACCTCGTCAGTCCCGACGTAAAGACGTTTTCAATCGCCACATAGGTAATCGAGGCGGCAATCAACGGCTCCACAATCGAGGCCGGCACCGACACCCAGCCCATGGCCCCCAAGGCCAATGTCACTGTGTGGGCCAACGTGAATGCCGAGACCTGCCAGATCAGTGGGCGCAAATGGGTGGACAAAAAGAACAGCCCCAGCACGAACAGAATATGGTCTAGTCCTTTGGGCAGGATGTGATCAAAGCCCACCGGGATATAGTTTGCGAAAGCCTGCCACGTGGTCTGTTGGCCACCGCCGCCAAGGTCAATTTCGGGGCTGGTTTCGCCGCCGCTCAGATAACCGGTAAAGGGCTCTTCCACACCCTGCTGGCGCAGCACCATCGCGCCTGCACCTACAGGCCAGGTGACGGTAACTTTGCCTGCGTTCTGCGACAGGTTGCCAACCAGCCGCCAGGTCGAAATGCGCGGCAGTTCGATATCCACCTCCTCAGGAATATCCAAATACGCCGCGCGCAGGGTCACAGGCGTGCCATCCACAACCACCAGCGGCACCGCGTTCCAGCGGGTCAGCAGATCAGGTGCGCGGGCGGCAATATCGTTGCCGGACAGGGCGCGCAGGGCGTCGTAATCGTCGGCATTCTCTGCGTTGTTGGTGTCATCCACTGTATCGAGATCGATACCAGCCAGAAAAGTTTCCACATTGAGGCGCAGATCAAATGAAAGCTGCCCGTCTTCCACTGTCATGTCAGCAATGGTCGGCTGCACTTCGTGGGCGTTCACAATGGTGCCACAGATCAACAGCATGCTTGACAAAACGCTCAACAAGGCCAGCTTTGCCCTATCTCTAATGAAAGTGTTTGCCATGTTCTTGTCCCGTCTGCTGCTTGTCGCCTCTTGCGCCCTACCGCTTACGCCAGCGGCTGCACATGAATACTGGATTGAGCCTCAGACGTATCAAGTGGCACCGGGCGACACAATCCAGGCGGACTTCAAAAATGGCCAGAATTTTGTCGGGACCACGCTGGCGTATTTTGACCGCAGCAGCACGCGGTTCGAGACGGTCTTTGATGGTGAGGTCAATCCAGTGGCGGCCCGCACCGGGGATGCGCCGGCCTTGCAGTTGGACGCCCTGAATGCGGACGGCCTGTTGGTAGTGGTCTATGAGACAGCACCGTCAACGCTTACCTACAAGGAATGGGAGAAGTTTCTAAAGTTCGCAACGCACAAGGATTTTCCCAATGCTGCGACAGACCACATCGCAAAGGGCTGGTCGCAGGAAAAGTTCAAGGAAAGCTATACCCGCCACGCCAAAGCGTTGATCGGGGTTGGCAGCGGCGCGGGCGCTGATGCAGCACTTGGGCTGGCAACCGAATTCGTCGCGCTAAGCAACCCTTATGCCGCGGGGTTTGACGGACAGATGTCGGTGGCCTTGCGCTATCAGGATCAGCCGCGTCCGGATGCCCAGATCGAGGTTTTTGACCGGTCCCCGGATGACAGTGTGGCCATCACATTGCACCGCACCGATGCGATGGGCGAGGCGACGATTCCCGTGACACCCGGACACGACTATCTCTTTGATGCGGTGGTTCTGCGCCCTGCCCCGGACGCCGCTGACGACCCCGATGCACCGGTTTGGGAAACGCTTTGGGCGGCGCTGACCTTTGCGGTGCCGCAATAAGCCTGCTTGCATGACCCCCGCAGGCCCGGCTAAATCCGGGACATGACTGACACACCTGACATTTTATGCATCGGCTCTGTCCTTTGGGATGTCATTGGCCGTTCTGAAACGGCCATGCGCCAAGGCTCTGACATGCCGGGACGGATCACGCGATTGCCCGGCGGTGTTGCGCTTAATATTGGCATGGCGCTGGCGCGTTTCGGGCTGACGCCTGCATTGCTCAGCGCGGTGGGCCGTGACGCTGAAGGCGATGAGTTGATCAGCGCTTGTGCCACACGCGGGTTGATCACCGATTACGTCTATCGCTCCGATGATCTGCCCACAGACCGCTACATGGCCGTCGAAGGTGCCAACGGGTTGATCGCAGCGATCGCAGACGCCCATTCGCTGGAGGCGGCGGGTGACAAGATTTTGCGACCCCTGTCGGATGGCACCCTGCCCGCGCCCTACACTGGTGCGGTTGCTCTGGATGGCAATCTGACGCTGGATCTGTTGTCTCAGGTGGCGCGTAGCCCCTTGATGGCAAAAGCAGATCTGCGTGTGGCCCCGGCATCCCCCGGCAAGGCGCTGCGGCTTAGCCCGTTTTTGCAAGCGCGGCGCGGCACGCTTTACGTGAACCTCGAAGAGGCCGGGCTGCTGTGTCAGACCGGATTTACCGATTCCACCCAGGCCGCGACGGGTTTGCTGGCCCGCGGGGCGGCACGTGCGGTTGTGACCAACGGTGGCAACCCCGCCACTTTGGCCGAGGGCAGCGATGTCATCACCCAAAGCCCGCCGCCTGTGCATGTTGCCCGTGTCACTGGGGCTGGCGATACGTTCATGGCAGCGCATATTGCCGCCGAACTGAAAGGCCAAAGCGCTGCTGATGCCTTGCACGATGCGCTGCAGGCCGCCGCCCTTTATGTATCTGGAGAGACCAAAATATGAGTAAATTTCCCATGACCTTCAGCGCCGAAGTGGCCAAGGCCCGCAAGGACGGGACGCCCATTGTGGCGCTGGAAAGCACCATCATCACCCATGGCATGCCCTATCCGCAAAACCTTGAAGTCGCACAACAGGTCGAAGCGGATGTGCGCGCATCCGGCGCGACACCTGCGACCATCGCCGTTATCAATGGCGCGTTGCATATCGGGCTGGACGCGGATCAGCTCAGTGACCTGGCGCAGGCCAAAGGTGTCGCAAAGCTCAGCCGGGCCGATATGGCCGTGTGCATTGCATCGGGTCGAACAGGTGCGACGACCGTTGCAGCCACAATGATCGCGGCCCATCTGGCGGGCATCGCTGTTTTTGCCACGGGCGGCATTGGCGGTGTGCACAAAGGGGCCGAAAACAGTTTTGATATCTCGGCCGACCTGATGGAACTGGGTCTGACCCCCGTGACTGTGGTCGCCGCCGGGGCCAAGGCCATTCTCGACGTGGCCAAGACGCTTGAGGTCCTCGAAACCCAAGGGGTGCCGGTGATTGCCTTCGGGCAGGACAGCTTTCCAGCCTTTTGGAGCGCGACATCACCGCTCAAGGCACCGTTGCGGATGGATGACCCTGCCGACATAGCACGGGCGCATAAGACCCGCGCTGCATTGGGCCTGCCGGGGGGACAGTTGGTCGCAAACCCGATCCCAAAGGACGCCGAAATCCCTGCTGCTGACTTGGCACCGGTGATTGCCCAAGCCCATAGGGATGCCAATGCCCATGGGATCAGCGGCAAGGCGGTCACGCCCTATCTGTTGCAACGGATATTTGAACTGACGGAAGGGCGGTCACTGACGGCGAATATCGCTTTGGTGCGCAACAACGCACGGTTGGCGTCGCAAATTGCGGCATATTTGAATGCTGAATAAAGCTATTACACACTGTTGATGGCTCGGTTATTGTAGCAGGCCACCAAAACACTTAGCTATATTGGATTCCAATACGGACAACGACGATCCATGAACACGCCCTTTGATACTGAACAACCCATCCAACACCGCCGCAGTCTGGTCGGTCGGCTGCGCGCATCATTCCTGACCGGTCTGGTGGTTATTGCGCCGGTTGGCCTGACCATGTGGCTGATCTGGACGGTGGTCGGCTGGATCGACGGCTGGGTGTTGCCGCTGGTGCCCCAGGCCTATCACCCCGACCGGATGATTCAGGACTTCTTTGGCCTCGATCCGTCGTCGCAGATCAACGTGCGCGGCCTTGGCGTTGTGATCTTTTTGATCTTTACCATCATCGTCGGCTGGACCGCCAAGGGCCTCTTGGGCCGCTCTTTTATCAGGTTCGCGGAAAGCCTTGTTGAACGCACCCCGGTGGTGCGCACGATCTATTCAGGGATCAAACAGATTTCCGAGACGATCTTTGCCCAGTCCGAGCGCAGCTTTGAAACGGCGTGTCTGATCGAATACCCACGGCGGGGCATCTGGGCGCTTGGGTTCATATCGACCAGTGCCAAGGGCGAAGTGGCCGAAAAATCGGACCCGTCGGGCGAGGTGATGTCGGTCTTTTTACCTACCACGCCCAACCCTACGTCCGGCTTTTTGCTGTTTGTCCCCAAGAAAGACGTGATTGAACTGGACATGAGCGTTGAGGATTCCGCGAAACTGGTGATTTCAGCCGGGCTTGTCTACCCAAGCGGCTTGCCTGATCCGAATGGACAGCAGGATCTGCTGAAATTGGTGGAAAACGTCAAAGCCAAGGAACAGCAGAAGACGGAAGAAACCGTCAACTGAACATGCCCGGCAGATCAGTGGAGCTGCGCTTGCCGATATCCTGGCCATGATTGGCCAGAAACTGATCCGCCGCGTTGAACCCTGCTTCTTTGAGGCTGGCAATGACCGCTGGGTTTGGTGTCATCTTGGTTGCCACTGACAATTGTTCCATCAGCGCATCATCTGCGATCATGTGAACATTGACCCGCGCCATCTTTCCTTGCGGGATTGTGCCATCGTCCAGCAATCGTTGCACAAATTCGATGGCGCGCAGTTCTCGCAGCAAGCTTGAATTAAAGCTGATCTCGTTGATCCGGTTCTGGATCTGTTGCGGTGTCTTGGGGATGCTGTCGCGCTCCAGTGGATTGATGTTGATCACCACGATATCGTCGGGCAAATCATTGCCAAAAAAGGGAAATAGCGCGGGATTCCCGGTATATCCTCCATCCCAGAATGCTTCGCGGCGCCCGGTGCTGGGGTCGTCAATCTCAACGGCCTGAAATACGGTTGGCAGGCAGGCCGATGCCATCAAGGCTTGGGGGGTGATTTCATCGCCACTGAAAACCTTGATCTTGCCATTGCGCACCCGCGTGGCGCAGACAAACAGCAAGGGACCAATCCTGTTGCACACTTTCTCATAGTCAAACTTTGCCACGATATCGGACAGCGGATTGCGGTAGAACGGCCCGTAGGCATAGGGCGACGTGATACTGGTCAGGGTGTTCGACAGCGCCTGTGGCAAGGAATATTCCATCGCCTGACTTAAGGCCCCAACCCCAAAAGGAGCCATCCAATAGGCCATACGCAAATCACTGACGCCTGATACTTGCGCCCACAGCCACGCCAGATTTTCGCGCGCGCTGTCCCGACCACCGGTGATCATCCCGGCCTTGAGCGCTGCTCCATTTAATGCTCCTGCCGATGTGCCCGATATCCCGCAAATCTCAATGTCATCATCTTGAAGCAACCGATCAAGCGCACCCCAGGTGAACGCACCATGCGCGCCACCCCCCTGAAGCGCGAGATTGATGCGTTTTTTGGCCATCTACAGCGCCGTCCATCCGCCATCGACACTGATTGTCGTGCCGGTGATCTGAGCCGCCGCATGAGAGCAGAGGAATGTCGCTGTACCGCCCATCTGTTCAACCGTTGCGAATTCCTTGCTGGGCTGGCGGGTCAGCATCACGTTTTCGATGACCTCTTCGCGGGTCATGTTGTATTCCTTCATCGTGTCGGGGATTTGCTTTTCCACGATTGGGGTCAGCACATAGCCCGGACAGATCGCGTTGCAGGTGATGTCTTCTTTGGCCGTCTCAAGGGCCGTGGTCTTGGTCAATCCGACAATACCGTGTTTTGCCGCGATATAGGCCGCTTTGAAGGGTGACGCGGTCAGCCCGTGCGCCGAGGCGATGTTGATCACCCTGCCCCAGCCCGCGTCGCGCATCATTGGCAGGGCAACAGCGGTGGTATGAAACGCCGATGACATGTTGATCGCGATAATGGCATCCCATTTCTCAACCGGGAAATCGGGGATCGGGGCGACATGTTGAATACCGGCGTTGTTCACCAGAATATCGCAGACACCTGCGTCTTTGATCAACTGCCGGCACTGGTCGCCCTTGGACATGTCCGCTTTGATATAGCGCGCCTTGACCCCGGTCTCGTTCGCGATCTTTTTGGCCAATGCGTGATCTTCGTCATGATCGGTGAAAGAGTTCAGCACAATATCCGCCCCGGCGCGGGCCAGTTCCCATGCGATACCAAGGCCAATGCCAGAGTTTGATCCGGTGATCACCGCGGTTTTACCGCTGAGGTCGATTGTATAGGCCATGGGTCTTTTCCTTGTCTTTATGCTGCATGTGCATCATGCCTTGCCGCACACGCAAAGGGAACGCACAATTGCGTGGCGTGTCGCAGACCAAGGTAACAGGGTGCCAAAAAAAAAACGCCAGCACGAAGCTGGCGTTAAGTTATTGAGGCAGGTTTCATACAGGCAAGAAACCTATCGAGCAGTAACTTCCTTATAAGCGCTCAGTCGCCGCGCGCCAAGTTAAAAGTTTGATTACACTAGAATCCCCGGTTATGGATTGGCTCAATGAAACAAGGGCTGAGCGGGATTGTTGCAATAATGGCAATAAATATTTTCCAAAAGATGCGGTGCGTTGCGGGCGTTTCTTCACTGATTCTCTGGGGTGCGATGGCGGCGGCAGAACCTCAACATGGGATATCTATGTACGGTGACCCTGCCCTACCACCTGATTTTGTGTCATTGCCTTATGTGAACGCCGATGCCCCCAAGGGCGGCAAGATCACCCTTGGCAATACGGGCGGCTTTGACAGCCTCAATCCGTTCGTGCGCAAAGGCACGGTGCCATGGCAGTTGTCATTCTTCACCCACGAGAGCCTGATGGGCCGATCCTGGGATGAACCGTTTGCTCTTTATGGTCTTTTGGCCGAATCGGTTGAGACACCCGATGACCGGTCCTGGGTCGAATTCACGTTGCGGGAGGACGCCCGCTTTTCCGACGATTCTCCCGTTACGGTTGAAGATGTGATTTTTTCCTACGACACGCTCGGCACTGTTGGGCACCCAAAATACCACGGGCTGCGGTCGCAGATTGAAAAGATTGAACAAACCGGCCCGCGTTCTGTCAGGTTCACCTTCAACACCGACAACCGTGAGTTGGCGCTTTTGGCAGGCATGCGCCCGATCCTTTCCAAGGCCCAGTGGGATGGCAAGGATTTTGCCAATGCCCCGCTGGCTGAGATCCCGATTGGCTCTGGCCCCTACGTCGTCCGCGACTATCAGGCGGGTCGGCAAGTGGTGCTGGACCGGAACGCAGATTATTGGGGGGTCGATGTGCCGTTTCGCAAAGGCACCAACAACTTTGACCAGATCGTCATCGATTTTTACGGCGATGCCGCGGTGCTTTTTGAGGCGTTCAAAGCAGGCGAGATTTCGGCGGTGCGCGAATTCAACGCCGAGACCTGGGCCAGCCAATACACCTTTCCTGCCATTGAACGTGGTGACGTGGTCAAATCCAGCTTTGCCCATCAAAAGCCATCCGGCATGACCGGTTTTGTGATGAACACCCGGCGTGCACCTTTTGACGACTGGCGGGTGCGTGATGCGCTGATTGCGGCGTTCAATTTTGAATACATCAACGAGACATTGACCGGCGGCGCGTTGCCGCGGATTTCGTCCTATTATTCCAATTCCCAACTGGCGATGCAGCCCGGTCCGGCCCCGACCGAGGTCGCGTCATTGCTGGCACCCTTTGCAGATGAGTTGTTGCCCGGCACAATCGACGGCTACGCTTTGCCTGTGGCCGACGGCTCAGTGCGCAACCGTGCGGGCATCCGGTTGGCTCTCAAGCAATTGGAGGCCGCCGGATATTCCGCCAAGGATGGCACCATGCGCGGCGCGGATGGCGCACCGTTGTCGTTCAAGATCCTCATGTCAAAAGGCAGCAGTCAGGATCTCGCCATCGCCGAGCTGTACCTGCAAGCGCTCAACCGTCTTGGCATCGCGGCCGAGATCGAAACAGTGGATGATGCGCAGTTTGTGGCACGCACCAACGAGTTTGACTTCGACATGACCACCTTTCGCCGTGCGCTGTCGCTGAGCCCCGGCAATGAACAAAAGTTCTATTGGGGCTCAGAGGCCGCTGACCAACCCGGATCGCGCAATCTGATGGGGGTTAAATCACCTGCGATTGATGCCTTGATCGACACGATGCTGTCGGCGCGCGATGCGACGGATTTCACCGCTGCCGTGCGTGCGCTTGACCGAGTCCTGACGGCGGGCCGCTATGTGATCCCGTTCTGGCAATATAACGAGGGGTTGATCGCGCATGACGCCCAGATGAAATACCCCGAAACCTTGCCGATCTATGGCGATGGCCCGAATTTCATGCCCGAGGTTTGGTGGTGGGAGCCCAAAGGCTGAGTGTCATAAAACCGTAACGTCGTGCGGATAGGCGACTAGGTATCCTTCTATCTTTCCAAAGGCGCGTTGTACCACATGAACATCCTTGTCCTCTGTACGGGCAATTCCGCCCGCTCCATCTTGTTGGAATCACTGCTTAACCATGATGGAAAGGGCCGTGTCACCGCCTATTCCGCGGGCAGCCAGCCAGCGGGTCAGGTGAACCCGCATGCCATCGCTCTGCTCAGCGCCAAGGGGCATGACACGATTGGCTTCAGATCAAAAAGCTGGGATGAGTTTGGCACTGACGATGCACCCGAGATGGACATTGTGATCACCGTGTGTGGATCTGCCGCCGCAGAGACCTGTCCGATCTGGCCCGGCGCACCGCTGCGCGCGCATTGGGGTGTCGAAGACCCTGCCGCCGCATCCCCCGATCAGGCAGAAGCTGCATTTGCAGATGCCTTTGACATATTGCAGCGCCGCGCAGAGGCGTTCTTGGCCGCCCCACTAGAAACAATGGACCGTGCCACCCTGCAGGACCACCTGAACACAAGCGGGTTGATCGCATGATCCGCCGATTGGTCGCCGAAGGGCTTGGCACCGCGCTGCTGCTGGTCTCTGTCATTGGCTCTGGCGTGATGGGGGCGTCGCTGGCGCAAGGCAATGTGGCGATCACACTTCTGGCCAATGCGATTGCCACGGGCTGCATGCTTTATGTGATCATCGCGGTTCTGGGGCCGATTTCCGGGGCGCATTTCAATCCTGCAGTAAGCCTGGCCTTTGCGTTGCGTGGTCGCATGCCGATGCGCGATATGCTGGGATACATCGCGGCTCAGATCATGGGCGGGATCATCGGCGTGTTGGTCACGCACCTCATGTTTGAACTGCCGGTTTGGCAATGGTCGATGACTTTGCACCGAACAGGCGGCGCGCAGTGGCTGTCAGAGATGATTGCGACTTTTGGCCTGCTGATGGTGATCTTTGGCGGCCTCAAGGCGCGCGCCGAAGCCGTACCAACCCTGGTGGCACTTTATATCACCGGGGCCTATTGGTTCACCGCCTCAACCAGTTTTGCCAATCCGGCTGTCACCATTGCACGCGGGTTTTCCGATACGTTCGCGGGCATCAATCCGGCACATATTCCGGCCTTTATCGTGGCGCAGCTGGTTGCGGTGGGCATTGGTCATTTCGCCCTCAAGGCGTTGTTCGACGAACAATGACAAAAAGCTAGACCAGGGACGTGACCCAGAGAATGGTCGCATCTTCATGGCTGATTGATATGACGTTGTGCCCCATTGCCGCATCGTAATAGGCACTGTCACCACGGCGCATGTCCACGGGTTCATAAAATTCTGTGTAAAGCCGGATGACCCCGGTCAGGACATAGAGGAATTCTTCGCCGTCGTGGCGCACCCAGCCGTCAAATTCTTCCATGGCGCGGGCCCGAATGAGGGCGCGGTAGGGTAACATCTGTTTCTTGCGCAGCGTATCGGCCAAGAGTTCATGTTCATAGGTGGTGGTGGCCTTGGCCGCCCCTTCCCCTGATTTGGTCAGGGCCATGCGCCCGGTGATCTTGTCCGCCGCAGGGGGTGTAAACAGTTGCGGCACCGAAATTTCCAACCCCACCGCGAGCTTTTTCAGCGCATCATAGGTCGGTGACATCTGTCCATTTTCGATCTTGGACAAAGTGGACCGCGCAAGGCCCGCCTGTTTTGCCGCCTGTTCAAGCGTCCATTTGCGCGCCTTGCGCAATTCGCGGACCCGCGCGCCCAGATCGATGGGGGGCACCACGTCAGTTTCGCCAGACGTGCGGGCAACCTGGATCAGGGTTTTTGGGCTCTCAACGCTCATGATGGTGGCTATAGCGGCCCGTGTGCTCTCTTGCAACGCGCACGATGCTGCGCTAGCGCGGGGGGCATGTCAGAACCCCTGCAATCCAGCCCCTTTGGCCCCTGCCCCAGCCCGTTCAATCTGGCGGCGCATGTGCTGGCGCGGGCGGATGATCTGCGCGACAAAGTTGCCCTGTCACTGCTGTCGCCTGATGGCGATCAGGATTGGACATTCGGTGCGGTCGAGCGTGCGGTGCGTGGCATTGCCACCGGGCTGATCCGTGCGGGGTTTATCCCCGGTGACACCCTGTTGATGCGGCTTGGCAATACCGTTGATTTCCCGCTTTGCTATTTGGGCGCATTGGCCGCCGGCATGGTGCCGGTTCCGACCTCTGCAGCGCTGACAGAAGCTGAGGTGGTCAAGATCATCGACGATCTGAACCCCCGCGCCATTCTGCGGGATGCGCAGGTCGCCTGCCCCGCGTTCGGTTGCATCCTGACTGTGCCGGAGTTGCAGGCCATGTGGGCCTTGCCCGCTGCCGACTGGCACATGGGGGATGCGGATCGGCTTGGCTATATCATCTATACCTCGGGCACATCGGGCAAATCCACGGCTGTGATGCACGCGCACCGTGCCATATGGGCGCGGCAGATGATGTTTGACGGCTGGTATGGCTTGCGCCAATCGGACCGGGTGCTGCACGCAGGCGCGTTCAATTGGACCTATACGCTTGGCACCGGGTTGATGGACCCCTGGACAATCGGGGCAACGGCGCTGATCCCGGCACCCGGCACCTTAGCCGATGACATCCCTGCCTTACTGGCGCGTCACGAGGCGACGATTTTTGCCGCGGCACCGGGTGTGTATCGGCACGTTCTGGCAGCTCAGGAACTGCCGCCAAATTTGCCGCATCTGCGACATGGCCTGAGTGCTGGTGAAAAAATGGCGGGCACCGTCAGGGCAGCTTGGGAAAAGGCCACCGGAACCGCCGTTTATGAAGCCTTTGGCATGTCGGAATGTTCGACCTTTATCTCGGCCAGCCCCAGTGCCCCGGCCACTGGGAGCACGATTGGACGACCGCAACCGGGCCGCCTGGTCGCAATCATGGGCGATGATGGACCTCAGCCCGCAGATACCCCCGGCACCATCGCCATTCACCGCAGTGATCCGGGACTGATGCTGGGCTATCTCGGCGCGCCTGATCAAACTGCGGCACGCTTTCAGGGTGATTGGTTCTTGACGGGCGACCAAGGCGTGATGGACGCAACAGGCCAGATCACGTATCTGGGCCGCAACGATGACATGATGAACGCAGGTGGCTTTCGGGTATCGCCCCTTGAGGTTGAGGCCGCATTGGCAGATGCTCCCGGCGTGGACAGTATCGGGGTCTGTCAGGTGCAGATCAAACCGGATGTGTTTGTGATCGCGGCTTTTTATACCGCCACCGCCGCACTGGACGAGGCCGCCCTGCACCTTTATGCCCGGAGCAAGCTGGCGCGTTACAAACAGCCGCGTCTTTATGTTCACCTGCCAGCGTTGCCCTTGGGTGCCAATGGCAAATTGCTGCGACGGTCCCTCAGGGCCGCATTTGAGGCTCAGAACCATGCGTGAACCGATCAAGCTTGATGTGATGTCCGACCCGATTTGCCCGTGGTGCTATATTGGCAAGGCGCATCTGGACCGCGCACTGACGGAGCACCCCAACCATCCGTTTGTCATTGAATGGCATCCCTTTCAGCTGAACCCCGATATGCCGCCCGAAGGCATGGACAGACGCGCGTATCTGGAAGGGAAATTTGGCGGCAAGGAAGGTGCGGTGCGCGCCTATGCGCCGGTTGTCGAACACGCCAAGGCGGCGGGCCTGACCATCAATTTCGAAGCGATGAAGCGCACGCCAAACACGCTCAATGCCCACCGCCTGATCCATTGGGCGGGGATTGAAGGACGTCAGACAGCGGCGGTATCCGCGCTTTTCAAGGCCTATTTTGTCGATGCCCGTGATATCGGTGATGTCGAGGTTCTGGCAGATATCGCTGACAGCATCGAGATGGACGCCGCCGTCACCACAAAGCTTTTGCAAACGGATGTGGACTCCCAGGACATTCGGGATCGCGATGCGCACAGCCGCAAGATGGGCATCACTTCGGTCCCCACCTTCATCGTTGCTGGCACACACGCCGTCCCCGGTGCGCAATCGCCAGAGCTTTGGGCACAGGTGATCGCGGAAATCGCTGCGCAACAGCAATAATCAGCGACCAATGTGACGGCCCCAGGGGACAGCCGCCGCAGTGAAATACCCAATTTCCTTTTGCGTCTGAGAAAATGTTGCCGTAGTCTGGTGTCAATGAGGGGCAAAAGCCTCCATCCAATAAAAAATTGAGCGGGTAATATGGCAGACGAGCACACAACACCGGACGCGGTGGTCAAAATACGTCCATCTGAACATCAAAGATCTGTGGCAGTTGGGGCCTTTGGGCGATCGTTTGACACGATCGGCGGGCAATCCGGCACGGCACGCGCGATCAAGGCCGTTTGGCGCAATGAAACGGGCCCCTGTTCTGGCGCGTCCTCGGAAACAGAAACACCGTGACCCAGATTGCAGGCCGACACCGTGTCATTTTGACATACGGTCGCTTTGATCAGTTTGGCCAGAATCACATCAGACTTTTGCGCGGTCTGGCGGCACTTGGGGATGAATTGATCGTTGGTTGCGCCAGCGATAATTTCGCCCAGCTTCAAGGGCACCCTTGTCTGCAGTCTTTTAAGATGCGCCGGGCAATGCTGGACAAATGCCGGTTCGTGTCTCGTGTCATTACGGAAGAGAGCTTTGAACAAAAGCATACCGACGTGATCAACTACAATGTTTCTGTTCTTGCGATACGCGCTGCATGGGCCGGTCAGTGTGATGATTTGCGTGATATTACCCAAGTGCATTACCTGCCGGACCATGAAGAGGTGAATGCCCATTTGGGGACACGCCATACAGCTTTGGCATAATTAACGTTTGTTGATTGTGCAGCGCGCAACCTTAGGTTAAGTCTGACGCCAAGTCGCGTCACAAATGGCCCGATTATTTTTCGGAGCGTTGCGTGCCGTTTAAAGACAATAATTTCAAATTGGGCCGTGTTGAATTTGTCGCGATGATCGCAATGCTGTTTGCGACCATAGCATTCTCGATGGATGCAATGTTGCCTGCACTGCCTGAAATCGCGGCAGAACTTGCCCCTGATATGGCGCAACGCGCGCCGTTGATCCTCACGGCATTCTTTCTGGGCATGGGTATCGGGACGTTCGTCGCAGGCCCGCTTTCCGATGCATATGGACGGCGCACAGTCGTTTTTGTCGGTCTTGCAATTTACATCATCTCTGCGGCCGTTGCTTGGTACAGTTCCACCCTTGAGATCATGCTGATTGCCCGCATCTTTCAGGGGCTGGGCGCATCCGGCCCGCGGGTCGTGTCCGCCGCGATCATTCGCGATCTGTTTGTAGGGCGTGAAATGGCGCGGATCATTTCGTTTGTGATGCTGGTCTTTACGCTGGTTCCTGTGCTTGCACCGGCGATTGGGGCGCTGATCATTTCCGTATCCGGGTGGCGCGGTATTTTTCTGGCGTTTATCATCTTTGCGGTGACAATTGCTGGTTGGATGGCCATCCGCCTGCCTGAAACCTTGCCGGTCGAGCGCCGTCGCCCGCTCAGGTTGCGCCTGATGTGGGTTGCTGTGGTCGAGATTTTCAGCCACCCCACCGTGCGGATATCCATTCTGGTGCAGACACTTGCGATGTCGATGCTGATTATCACACTGATGCTGGTGCAACCGATCTATTCTCAGGTCTTCGACCGCTCCACCAGCTTTCCGTTTTGGTTCGGCGGCATCGCCCTTGTGGCGGGCAGCGCCAGTATCATCAACGCGCTGCTTGTTGTCCGCTATGGCATGCGTCGGTTGGTAACGATCACGCTGGGGGCGCAAATCCTGTTGTCCGGGGCGATGCTGATGTTCAGCCTTGCAAGCCTGACAGAGCCTTATGGCTTTGTGGCATTTGTGGTCTGGCAGACCTGTCTGTTCTTTCAGGCCGGACTGACCTTGGGCAATCTGAATGCCATCGCGATGGAACCGATGGGCCATATCGCTGGCATGGCGGCGTCGGTCACGGGGGCTTTCTCAACAGTCATTGCCGCCTTGGTGGTTGTGCCAATCAGCGCATTGTTCGATGGCACCACAACGCCTTTGGTCATGTCGGTGCTGTTTATGGCAGCGGTCGGTTTTGCACTCATGCTGCAGATGGGCCGCGTGGAGGCGCAGCAAACCTCAAATGCAGCGTAACCCGCAGGCCCGAGCCATCTGTGCCCATTTAATGGGCGGATAACTGCCAGATTAACTTTTGATTCACTTTCAGGTTGATATGATTCAGCTTAAGCGCGCAACTTGCTGCATATTGTTGCTTTGGTCAGGTCCACGTCTGCGCTGCTGAAATGACATGTTCGCCTGACCCGAATGATCTGCTTAATCTGCATCAAAAGGGACACTGCCATGACCTCCACAACCCTCGATGACAACATCTCTGCTTTGGAACGCATCCTGTCGCGTGCCAGTGACCAGGAGAAAGCAACGCTGGCAAGACGCCTGCACGATTTGCTTAACCAAAAGAGACCTCCAAGATACGCGGCTGTCAGCACCGCCGACGAGGAAGAAGATTTTTTTGACAATATGCCAGTCTAGAACGGGCCATCGTTGGTGCCGGTTTATCCGCGCTTTGCGATCGTCTTTTCCTTGGCAATCACGTGCTCTGCCAGATCACGGGCGATGGCAAATGCGCCTTTGATCTTGTCGACATCGTTCTTCCAGTCCCGGCGCACGACAATCTTGTTGTCTTTGACCTTTGCCAAACCACGTTGATCCTGAATGAACGACACCAACCCTTCGGGTGATGCGAATTTGTCGTTGTGAAACTGGATCGTGGCCCCCTTCGGCCCACCATCCAGTTTTGCAATGCCGGCGCGTTTGCACATCGCCTTGATCCGCACCACCAACATCAATGTGTTCACCTCGCGTGGCAGCTTGCCAAAGCGGTCAATCAATTCGGCCGCGAAACCTTCCAGCTCGACCTTGGTGCTTAGGCTGCTCAGGCGGCGGTAAAGGCCAAGCCGGACATCCAGATCGGGGACGAATGCCTCGGGGATCAACACCGGCACACCCAGATTGATCTGCGGGGCCCATTGATCATCTGCTTCGCTCAGGCCCTCCATTTCGCCCGCTTTGATCTTGGCAATCGCTTCTTCCAGCATGCTTTGATACATTTCAAAGCCAACATCGCGCATCTGGCCTGATTGTTCTTCACCCAGCAGATTTCCGGCCCCGCGAATGTCCATGTCCTGCGATGCGATGGTGAACCCGGCCCCCAAGGTATCAAGTGAGCCCAGCACCCGCAGACGCTTTTCGGCGGTGGCGGTCAGTTTTGCCCGTGGTTTGGTGGTCAGATAGGCATAGGCGCGGGTTTTGGAGCGCCCTACCCGGCCCCGGATCTGATAGAGCTGTGCAAGACCAAACATATCGGCGCGGTGTATGACCATCGTGTTCGCTGTGGGGATATCGAGGCCGGATTCAACAATCGTGGTGGCCAGCAGGATGTCATATTTACCGTCATAAAAGGTGTTCATGCGGTCGTCCAGTTCACCCGCCGCCATCTGACCATGCGCCACCACATAGCTCAGTTCAGGCAGTTGCGATTTGAGGAATTCCTCAATCTCGGGCAGATCACTGATGCGCGGCACCACATAGAATGATTGCCCGCCGCGGTAATGTTCGCGCAACAGGGCTTCGCGCAGTGTCACGGTGTCGAATTCGCTGACATACGTCCGGATCGCCAGTCGGTCGACGGGCGGTGTGCCGATGATGCTGAGGTCGCGCACCCCTGTCAGGCTCAGTTGCAGGGTGCGTGGGATTGGTGTTGCGGTCAGGGTCAACACGTGAATGTCCGTCCGCAATGCCTTGAGGCGCTCTTTATGGCCGACGCCAAAGTGCTGCTCTTCGTCGATGACCAGCAAGCCGAGGTTCTGAAACCGGATGCCTTTGGCCAACAGCGCATGGGTGCCAATCACGATGTCCACGGTGCCGCGCGCCATGCCATCGCGGGTCAATGCGGCGTCCTTGGCGCTGACAAACCGGCTGAGCTGGCGCACGTTGATTGGAAAGCCGCGAAACCGTTCGGCAAAGCTCTTGTAATGTTGGCGCGCCAGCAAGGTCGTGGGCGCGATGACCGCCACCTGAACCCCTGACATGGCCGCGACAAACGCGGCGCGCATGGCCACTTCGGTTTTGCCAAATCCCACGTCCCCACAGATCAGTCGATCCATCGGCGTGCCGCTGGTCAGATCATCAATCACGTCGCCAATGGCGCGCAATTGATCGTCGGTCTCGGTATAAGGAAAACGCGCGCTGAATGCGTCCCACATGCCGGGCGGTGGTTCCAAGACCGGGGCCTTGCGCAGGGCACGTTCGGCAGCAATGCGAATAAGCTTATCGGCCATCTCGCGGATGCGTTCCTTGAGCTTGGCCTTTTTCGACTGCCATGCGCCGCCGCCCAACCGATCAAGCAGACCTTCTTCGTGGCCGTATTTTGACAGCAGTTCGATGTTCTCAACCGGCAGATAAAGCTTGGATTTTTCTGCGTATTCAAGCACCAGACATTCATGCGCGGCCCCGGCGGCGGTGATTACCTCCATGCCGTGGTATCGGCCGATGCCGTGGTCCACATGTACAACCAGATCGCCGGGTGTGAGGCTTTGTGCTTCGGTCAGGAAATTCTCGGCGCGGCGCTTGCGTTTGGGAGCGCGGATCAGGCGGTCACCCAGCACATCCTGTTCGGAAATGACCGTCAGCTGGCCCTCACCAAACGGTGCCTCAAATCCATGTTCCAACGCCCAGACCGCCAGATGCAGCCCGCGTTTGCCCAGGCGTTTGGCATTGGATATCGGAATGGCTTCGGCCAACCCTTCATCCTCTATCAACCCGGTCAGGCGTTCGCGCGCGCCCTCAGAATAGCTGGCAATCAGTACCGGCCCGTCTTGAAGTTTCGCTTTAATATGCGCTGCCAAGGCCCCAAAAAGGCTGATGGATTCCTGTTGCCGTTCTGGGGAAAAGTTGCGCCCGATCCGCGCGCCAGTGTCCAACACCCCTGGCCCCGTGGGTTGTGGCAATGGGTTGAACTGGATCAACCGGTGGTCCGCTGTGGCCAACAACCACGCCTCATCGGTCAGGTATAAACCTTCGGGTGGGCTTGGCTTGTAAACGCTGTCCATTCTGGACCGGTTCGCCATCGCCAAACGCCGAGTTTCATATTGATCCGCAATGCTGTCCCAGCGGGCCAACCGCGTGGGCGTTGTCTGATCATCGAGCGTGACCGTGGCACCTGGCACGTAATCAAAGAGCGTTTCCAGATCGTCGTGAAAGAATGGCAGCCAGTGTTCGGCACCTTGATGTTTGCGCCCCGCCGAGATTGCCTCGTAAAGAGGATCATCGGTGCCTGCCGCACCAAATTCAATGCGATAGTTCTGCCGAAACCGGGTGATTGCGGGCTCATCCAATATAACCTCGCTCACCGGGGCAAGCTCAATCAAGTCCAGTTTTTCGGTGGTGCGCTGCGTGACCGGGTCAAATCGGCGCGCCCCGTCCAATGTGTCACCAAATAGATCCAGACGCACCGGGCCCAGATCACCGGGCGGATAGATATCAATGATGCCACCGCGAATGGCATAATCACCCGGTTCCATCACCGTGGGGCTTTGGACAAATCCCATCCGCACCAGAAATGTGCGCAAGGCCGCCTCGTCAATGCGGTGGCCCACCTGGGCACTGAACGCGGCATCGCGCAGGATCGCGCGCGCAGGCACGCGTTGGGTTGCGGCGTTGAGGGTTGTCAGCAGGATGTATTTGTCCGGCATCCCATGCACCAACCCGGCCAGCGTGGCCATGCGTTGTGCGGAAATATCGGCATTGGGCGATACCCGATCATAGGGCAGACAATCCCAGCCGGGAAATGTGACCACGGGCATGTCAGGTGCGAAAAACCGCAACGCCGCGTGCATCGCCGCCATGCGTTTGTCATCGCGCGCGACATGCACGACAGGCACGCCCTTTTTGGCAATCTCATCCAGGATTGCCTTTGCGTCATAACCTTCTGGGGTGCCGGAAAGGGTGATTTTGGTCTGTTCAGCCATGGGGCCTCATTTGGCACCGATGGGCGCGCTGTCAACCACCAAGAGGGCCAATTGCCATATTTTGATACATGCCCCACAGGGCCGTTACAAAAATCGCAACCATCCCAATGATCTGGGTGTAAAGACGATGCCGTAACAGGCGTTTGTGCAACCGTTCGCCCTTGGCATCCTCAAGCTGGATCAGCCGCGCGGTCGATATGCTCAGAATGCCGACAATCGACAGCGGAAAGGCCAGCAAGAACACCGCCTGTGCAAATTCCATATTGTAGTAAAATGCGAGAAGCCCCAGCATGGTCAGACCAAAGCACCCGAAACCCAGTAACCACAGGCCCGACAGCTGGGCGATGTACATCATCCGGTTCACCATGATGCGCACCATGTCTTCAAGGTCGACCTGCGCCTGACCACCTTGTCTGCGCGCGCGCAACACCATGTCATAGGGCACGCCAATCACCCAGTGGCTGGCAGTTGACCACACAACTGCAAGCACGATCCAGAACCACAGGTTCGAGAAGGATCGCATGTCAATCAGTTCAAAAAGTATCTGATACCAGTCCAAGGTTTGGCGTCCATCATTGGCAAAGTCCGGTCGTCATAGCGGGGGTTTGCGGCAATTCCTACCCTTGAGGCGCGTGATTTTTCGTGGCAAGCCAAGGTGGCCACCATTTGAGGTATTTTTGCATGCACCCTGTTCACGCCCCCTTTCCCGCTATGCGTTTACGCCGAACCCGCGCGACCCCCGCCATCCGGGCTTTGGTGCGTGAAAATGCCCTGTCGGTTGGGGATCTGATCTGGCCGGTATTTGCGCGCAGTGGCGAGGGCATTGAAGAACCGGTGCCGTCGATGCCCGGCGTGATGCGGCGGTCCGTGGATAAGGTGGCCGAGGCCGCGCGCGCCGCTGCCGATCTGGGGATCGGGGCGATGTGCGTCTTTCCCTACAGCGGACTTGCCGACCGGACCGAAGATTGCGCCGGGGCCTGGGACCCCCAAAACCCCGCCAACCGCGCGATCCGTGCGATCAAAGCTGCGGTGCCTCAGATGGCGGTGATGAGCGATGTGGCACTGGACACCTATAACATCAATGGCCATGACGGTTTTGTGGAGGATGGTATCATCGTGAACGACCGCACCGTCGAGGCACTGGTCAAGATGGCGCTGGCGCAGGCCGACGCGGGGGCCGATATCATTGGGCCATCGGACATGATGGATGGCCGGATTGGCGCGATCCGCAACGCGCTTGAAAGTGCCGGGCATTCAGATGTGATGATCCTGAGCTATGCCGCCAAATATGCCTCGGCGTTCTATGGCCCGTTCCGTGATGCGGTGGGCGCGTCGGGCGCGCTGACCGGCGACAAGAAAACCTATCAGATGGACCCGGCCAATGGTGATGAAGCGCTGCGTCTTGTGGCGCGCGACCTCAGCGAAGGGGCGGATATGGTCATGGTCAAACCCGGCCTGCCCTATCTCGACATTTGCCGGCGCGTCAAAGACGCATTTGGCGCACCGACGTTTGCCTATCAGGTGTCAGGCGAATACGCGATGATCAAAGCCGCCAGCGCGAACGGTTGGATCGATGAAGAGCGGGTGATGATGGAAAGCCTGATGGCGTTCAAACGCGCTGGCTGCGACGGGGTGCTGACATATTTTGCACCGGACGCGGCAAAAGTATTGTCTGCGTGAATGGCTGGTTTGAGGCCAGACCTACGCGGTTTCTTCAGCGTGAAGAATGTCCGCTATGATTGGCGGCGCGAAGCCCTCTCATAAAAGGTTTACGTCGCTAGCATACCAGGATCAGTTTTCCACGACGGCCTTCAGCTCTGCGTTGAAAATTTGATACATGGGTAAAAGCTGCGCGACGAAATCCGTGGCATATGGATTGTCGACAACCTCGTCTGATTGAATGAATAAGGTCTGATACCCGCAAGTCTCAACACGATAGATATGATTATCGCGACCGCCGCCGATATCCTCCGGGAAAGGGTCAGACCAACCGAATTTCTCGCCCTCTTGATAGATCAGCGTATGTGGAATTTCGTTCGAATTCGGTTGACCGTTTTCGCCGACACCAAAGATGAAGGTGATCACCACATTTCCACCATCTTTGATGTCGCCGGTCATGGTTTGCAACGTGCCGGTGCTCCAACTTGCCATGTTTTCGAAATCCGTCAGGGTTGCCCATACATCTGCGGCCGCGGCATCAATGAGAACCGATGTGTTCACCGTCGCATGGGTCGCGCTCAGCTGGGCGATGCTGGCGCTCATCATGGTCGCGTCACACGAGGTTTCTGCGGACAGCGGCGCACCTAGCGCAACCGCCAACAGCGGTGCGGCAAGAAAAGTCGAGGTGATAAGGCAAGATCGTTTCATGATCGCTCCATTTGCGTCTGGTTTTAAAAGATTTGCAGGCAGGAAAGAGGCCGCGTCTACTTGCTTGGGTCGCCAGACGCCCAAGCCACACCCTCGCCGCGGTCCATAGTTGCCATTGTCGCCATATCGGCCTCATCAATGGAAAAGGAGAACAGATCGATGTTTTGTCGCATCCGGTCAGGGTTCAGGCTTTTGGGCAGCACGGCATACCCATTCTGCACCCCCCAACGCAGCAGAAGCTGCGCTTCTGAAACACCGTATTTCTCGGCCATGGCTTTGAACGCGGTGCTATCCGCTTTCATATCGTCGGTCTTGGCGCTGTCCTGCCCTTTTTCGACCCGCCATGTCGAGAGCGGCACGAGGCTGCTATAGGCAATCGGCGCAATGTCGTGCGCCTTCATATAGGAAAGCAGTTTCGGTTTCTGGGACCAAGGATGCAATTCGATCTGATTGGCATCGGGCATTGGCAAGCCAGCGGCCTTTATCTCGTCAAGATGGCCCTCATTAAAGTTGCTCACCCCGACGGATCGGGCTTTTCCGCGCGCTTTCAGTTCCAACAGGGCACGCCATTGTTCCAGCCGCATGTTACCGCCGTAGGGGGCGTGGATAAGATAGAGGTCCACATAATCCAATCCAAGACGCGCAAGGCTTGCGTCGCACTCCTCAAGCGTTTGCTCCCCGGTCTTGGGCGCGTCGCCCCAAGCCGGATTTCCGGGCCAAAGCTTGGCGGTCACAAACAGATCGGCGCGTGCAATGCCTTCTTTATGCAGACCACTCTTGATCCCGGCACCGACGGTTTCTTCGTTCCGGTAACCGGAGGCAGTGTCGATGTGCCTGTAGCCCGCTGCGATGGCGGAACTGATCGTCAACTCAGCATCGTCGTTTGAGATCAGATAGGTGCCGAAGCCGACCGCCGGGATGGCCGTCTCAGAGTTCAATGGAAAGGTGATTGTTGGTCCAGACATGAGGTGCTCCGCGCGTTATCTTGCTCGATGAGAAGCTAGGAGTTGGGCCGGGTCCTGTCCTGCCAATTTCTCCGTCATATCTGCCAATTCCTCCAATCATTCGGCATAAAGCGTGATTTCAACGAGGGGATTTGTTATGGATGAGACGAGGAGGCCGCGATGTCTTTTGAAAAACTACAACAGCTGGCAACAGAGCTTGCTTTAAGAGAAAGCAAGCATTCCGGCAGAGTTCTTCCCTCTGCGCATGTATTTCAACGCCGTGAAGTCAGTGCGTTCGAGGCGGTCGTCTACAATCCTGTCATCTGCCTAATTCTACAGGGAAAGAAAGAAATGCATATCGGCGACAGGCGCGTGTCTCTTGCTGAGGGCGACGCTCTCGTGGTCAGCCATGACTTACCAGTGGTGTCAAAGATCACCGAAGCCAGCCCGGAAACGCCTTATCGAGCGCTCATACTTTCCCTCGACTTAGGTGTCCTACGCAGTCTCTATGAACAGGTTGGCGAAGCGGTATCAGAAGCCCATCATGCAACGTCCCTTTCAGCCAGCGCGGCCGATCCCGCATGGATAGAGCCAATGGAACGCTACCTCGATTTGATGGACGCGCCGCTGGATGCGCAGGTCCTCGGGCCGATGATCCTGAAGGAAATACACTTTCGCCTTCTTATGTCGCCGATTGGCGGCATGTTGAGGAACCTGTTGTCGGTGGACAGCCATGCCAGCCGTATTTCCAGAGCAATTCAGCAAATCAGAGCTAATTTTTGCGACCCATTGGTGGTGGGTGACCTCGCCCAAATAGCAGGCATGAGCCAGTCGTCGTTTCACGAACACTTCAAATCAGTGACTGGAACCACACCGCTACAATATCAAAAGGACTTGCGGATGATCCAAGCGCGCGCGCTTTTGGCAAAGGGCGTCCCTTCGGTTTCCGTTGCGAGTTTTGAAGTTGGCTACGAGAGCCCCACACACTTTAGCCGGGACTATTCCCGCAAATTCGGTTGCTCGCCAAAACACCATCTTGCCCGGGCATCATAGGTTCCCAATATTGCAGATGCGGACGTTCAGATTTCAACGAATAACGGCGACTTCGTCCGTTTAGCCGTCCTCGCGTTGGTTCTTTTCCCCATGAAAAGGCACTAATCCGCCAACTTTATCGTTACCTGCCCCAAAACGCATGACAACCGGCATATTTTTGCTTAATGTTCCTGACAAGTCGGGCGAACCGGCAGCAGGCAACAATTACAGGCAGTACATGATGAAAAATCCGATTTTCTCGCGGCGCGTATTCACTTTTGGCGCGTTGGCAAGTGTGGGCGTGACCGCAGCATGCGGCAACGGCGTGGGCGGTCGCGGTGGGGCGATGATTGATGCGCGGGTCGATGCGACATTGTCAGAGATGTACCGCAGCTTTCCAAACACCCAAAACCTTGCCGCCAAGGCCAATGGCCTGCTGGTCATGCCGCTGGTGACAGAAGCGGGTCTGGGCTTTGGCGGTGCCTATGGTCGGGGTGCCTTGCGCGTTAATGACACCACCGTTGATTATTATTCCGTGACCAAGGCATCCGGTGGTCTGCAAATCGGCGCGCAGCAATATGCGCATGTGCTGTTTTTCATGACCGAACAGGCGCTGACCGATTTCCGCCGTTCCCCCGGTTGGGCGGCGGGTGCCGATCTGGAATACGTGATCTCTGACAAGGGCGACAGCGTGGCCGCAGACACAACCACCGTCCTGGCCCCGGTTCTGGCAGCGGTCTTTGGTCGGGCCGGCCTGCGCATTGGCGCGACGCTGGAGGGCACCAAATATTCGCGGATTATTCCGTAACTTCTTTCGAGAAGATCATGCTTTTGGAAGCGGGCGATTTATTTGTCCGCTTTTTTATCAGATGTGTCTGAATTGTTCGCTATAATACCGGCTGTGCGGACAAAGTTAGCTTTCGCTGCGGCTACGCCAATGACTGCTTTGTGCAAAAGCATTTTGGGCCAAAAGCTATAAAGAACCGAAAATTTGTGCGCCTAGAGAACGCGTTGTGTTGTTTGCCTTATCCGGCAAACCCATTTCGTCACGGATTGTGATCAAATGCTGCCGCGCCGGCTGCGTCACTCCATCCACTAAGGTTGTGAAGGAACCGCTGACGTGTTTTCGGGCAGTTACTCTGCCATGCCTGTATTCTTCGATCACTTCGCCCACATCAAAGCCTGTGGCAGTCATAGGCGGGATTTCCTCACCAGCCGGGTCGCCAAGCCTACACCAGGCCTCTTCGAATTCAGGCAGCATGTAATTCTTAGCCTCAAGCCAGAACGCACGGTTTTTGCCGTTGTCTTGACTCGCGTGCTCTTTCACTTCGTCCAAAGTCAGTACATAGCAAACGGGCGTGTCTGACCCGGCTCCTACCGTGATCACCCACCACCTTGACCGCAGCCGTTCTAAACTAGTGCCAAGAGGCACAGCGGACTTTTTTGAGAGGCCCTTCGACTGTATCGGATGGACACCGCTTTCGTCCTTGTTGACCGCAAACATGTCTGCACCGCGGGCGTTACGAGTCGTCATTGACACCGCCCATGCAAGTCGCGACAGCTTTGCCGCGACATGATAAATCGCACAGTTGCCCGTAATCTGGGCAGCGTTGCTCATGCTGACTTGGCCCATTGAATGCAAGCTAACCGGTGCTCGTCATAAATCGCTCTCGGTTCGCCCTTGTAATCAATTCCTGCTGCGTCCAGCCCTTTTAAGAAGCCTATCGTAACAGCATCGTTTACCTTGCCACCTGCATTGCCGAGCATCGCCGTAAGTTGCGGCAAGTTGTGAGACCTGCAATATATGCACATCCGATCAAGGCTCAACGCGCTGTTCACCCATTGGCCCCACTTCTGCGTATCCGGATCGAACACACCTGACGCAATCGCAATCTGCTTAAAGTCGGTGGGCGTTTCCGTTCTTGCCGCTTCGATCAGATGATCAACCGCCAGCTTTAAATTGAAGCCCTTAACAGTTCGCGTTGACAACTCGGCCATCGCTTTGACGCAAAGAGGCTCGCCCATCTTCCCGGCTTCGCGATGGCGGATAATAATTGTTTCGAGTTGTTCAGGCGTTCGTGTTCTTAGATGCTCAGGTGTCATGAACTACCACTACAACAAATCTAGCATTGCCAACAGCCTTGTATGCAGACCCGTCATTCATGCAGGCTGCAGCATCAGTGACTTAGGGCTCTAAGCAGACCTTGGAAGTGGGGCCACCAATACAAGCAAAACCTAGCAACCGCTACCCCATTGCCCGCAACCGTTTGATCAGGCTGGACGTGTCCCAGCGTGCACCACCCAGTTTTTGCACATCCTTGTAGAATTGATCGACCAGCGCGGTGATGGGCAGGCTGGCACCGGTTTCATCGGCGGTATCCAGACAGATGCCGAGGTCTTTGCGCATCCAATCCACAGCGAAACCGTGGTCAAACTTGTCGTCCAGCATCGTCTCATAGCGGTTGGCCATTTGCCACGAGCCGGCGGCCCCCTGGCTGATCACTTCAACCACTGCACGGCCATCAAGGCCCGCCTTCTCGGCAAAATGCAGCGCTTCGGACAAGCCCTGCACCACGCCCGCGATGGCGATCTGATTGCACATCTTGGTCATTTGGCCCGCGCCGCTGTCGCCAATGCGCCGGCAAATCTTTGAATAGACGTCCATCACCGGCTGTGCGCGGTCAAACGCCCCCTGATCGCCGCCACACATGATCGACAATTGCGCATTTTCCGCGCCGGCCTGACCGCCGGATATGGGTGCGTCGACAAAACTGATCTGTACTGCATCCGCAGCCTCGTAAAGTTCGCGGGTCACGGCGGCTGAAACAGTGGTGTGATCGACAAATACCGCGCCTTTGGTCATGCCCGCAAACGCGCCCTCATCGCCCAGACAGACCGAGCGCAAATCATCGTCATTGCCGACACATGCCAGGACAAAATCAGCATCCTTTGCGGCCTCGCGTGGTGTTGACGCGGCGGTGCCACCATATGACTTGGCCCATGCATGCGCCTTTTCGGCGGTGCGGTTATAGACGGTCACATCATGGCCCGCCTTTTGCAGATGCCCGGCCATTGGACCGCCCATTACCCCAAGTCCCAAAAATGCGAGCTTTGCCATCTGCTTTTCCTTGTCATTCAGTTGCGATATTGCGAGACCCAACACCTAACACCTCATGCGCCTTGGTCAATCGGCGCCCTGCATTTACCCGGAGCAATCCATGGCCCTGATCTTTCGTTGGCTTGTGCGTCTAGCGGCCTTGCTGATTGTGCTGACAGTTGTGGTCACGGGGCTGGTCTATTGGCTCGCCTCGCGGTCCCTGCCCGATTACAATGACGAGGTTGCGGTTTATGGGCTGACTGCGCCTGTGGAAATCGTGCGCGACAATGCCAATGTGCCGCATATTTTCGGCGCGGTTGATCGGGACGTGTACTATGGCCTTGGCTTTGCCCATGCACAGGACCGCATGTGGCAAATGATCATGCTGCGGCGCACCGCCCAAGGGCGTCTGAGCGAAGTCTTTGGCACTGCCACATTGAACACCGACCAATTGTTGCGCCGCTTTGATATCTACAGGGCTGCCGTGAGGTCGGTTGAGGCGTTGGATCCGAAGACCCGCGCCGCACTTGAGGCCTATGCCACCGGTGTCAACGCGCGTCTGGATCAGATCAATTCCGAAGCACTGGGTCGCGGTGCCCCTGAAATGTGGTTGTTCAACGCGCCAATGGCCCCGTGGAGCCCTGCGGATTCCGTCGCAATTGTGAAACTCATGGGATTGCAGCTCTCCGGCCATCTGGAGGCCGAAGTGATCCGGGCGCGGACCTCGCTGGCGTTGCCGGATCAAAAGCGTCTGGTCGATATCCTGCCCGATGCCCCGGGAACGGGGGTTGCCGCATTACCGGAATATGCCGCCCTTGCACCGGGGGTCAAACGCTTTGCCGACAACATCCCGCTTGATGCGCATCCACTCTCGCCGTTCAAACATCTGGCGTTTTCCGGGGCGTCAAATGCCTGGGCGGCGGCACCGTCGCGGTCGGCGTCTGGCGGGACACTTCTGGCCAATGACCCGCATCTTGGCTTCACGGCACCGTCGATCTGGTATCTGGCGCGGCTTGAGCTTTCCTCTGGCGGGGTGATTGGGGCGACCATTCCGGGGATGCCGGTGGTCTTGACCGGGCGCAGTGCCGATTTGGGCTGGGGTCTGACTTCCGCCAATGTCGACGATCAAGATGTCTATATCGAAGAGATCAACCCGTACAACCCAGAGGAATACCGCACACCAGACGGGTTCAAAAAGTTTGTGACCCGGTCGTCCATTATCACCGTAAAAGACGCCGATCCGGTGACCGTGACCCTGCGCTGGACCGATAATGGCCCGGTGTTGCCCGGCAGTCATTACAATCTATCCTCCATCACGCCGCCCGGCCATGTCACATCCGTCAACTGGACTGTGCTTAGCGAGAACGACACGTCGCTGTCCGCCGCCATGGCCCTGATGGAGGCAAAAACCATCGAGGATGGCATCGCCGCTTCGGCGGGCTATGTGGCCCCGGCGCAGAACCTGATGCTGGCGGACCGCGATCGCATCGCCATGAAAACCATCGGTGCCTTGCCGCGCCGGGATGCCGGTCATCAAAGCAAGGGACGCATGCCCTCGCCCGGTTGGATCGCATCAAACCGCTGGGACGGCATCATGCCGTTCACCGCCAACCCCGAATTTGTCGCACCCTCGGGTGGTATTCTTGGCAATACCAACAACAAAACCGTGGACCGACCGTTCCCCAACCATGTGTCTTACCTGTGGGGCGACACCCAGCGGGTGCAGCGCTGGCAACGGTTGATGCAGAACCGGCAGGTTCACACCCGAGACAGTTTTATCGAAGCGCAACTTGATACGGTGAGTTTTACCGCACGGTCGCTGCTGCCGCTGATCGGTGCCGAGTTGTGGTTCACCGGAGAGGCCGCGGCGGACGGCACTGCCGAACGGCAACGCCAGCGCGCCCTGTCTTTGCTGGCCGGATGGTCGGGCGAAATGAACGAACACCTGCCGGAACCTTTGATCTATGCCGCATGGATACGGGCCTTGCAGGACCGGCTGATCCAGGACGAACTGGGGCCGCTTGCGGATGAGTTTGACCATGTTGAGCCATTGTTTATCGAGCGGGTCTATCGTGACGTTGACGGTGCTGCGGTCTGGTGTGACGTGCTGCAATCAGCCCCGGTGGAGACCTGCTCGGACATGGCGCGTCTGGCGTTGGATGATGCACTTTTGTGGATCAATGAGACATGGGGATCACAACTTGAATCCCTGCGCTGGGGGGACGCGCATCAGGCAACACACAATCACGCTGTGCTGGGTGAGGTGCCGGTGCTGCGGTATTTTGTGAACATCCTGCAATCGACATCAGGCGGCGACCACACCCTGCAGCGCGGGCGGACCAAGGGCACTGACCCTGATCCTTTCCAGAACGTGCACGGTGCGGGCTATCGCGGGGTTTATGATTTTGCCGATCCGGATTCGTCGGTCTTTGTCACCTCCACCGGGCAGTCGGGGCATTTTCTGTCGCGTCACTATGACGACATGGCCCAGCTGTGGCGGCGCGGGGAATACATCCCCATGTCGCTGGACGAAGGGCTTGCGCGGGCGGCGGCGGTTGGCGTGACTGTGCTCACGCCTGCGCAATAATGAACCGGGTTATCCTATTCAACAAACCTTACGGTGTGCTGTCGCAGTTCACTGACAAGGGCACAGCTGGCACAGCGCGGCCCACCTTGTCGGCTTATATTGAGGAACCGGGGTTCTATCCCGCAGGACGGCTCGACAAAGACAGCGAGGGATTGCTGGTGCTGACGGATAATGGCGCGCTGCAGGCCCGCATCGCCCACCCCAAATACAAGCGCCCCAAAACCTATCTGGTTCAGGTCGAAGGGACGCCAGATGCCGCAGCATTGGATGATCTGCGCAGGGGCGTGGTGCTCAAAGACGGCAAGACAGCCCCGGCAGTGGTCACTCAAATTGATCCGCCGGCCGGGCTTTGGGACCGCGATCCACCAGTCAGGTTTCGCAAGTCCGTGCCAGATGCCTGGTTGCAGATTACCATTCGCGAGGGGCGCAACAGGCAGGTGCGCCGCATGACCGCGCATGTCGGGCTGCCCACCCTGCGGTTGATCCGCAGCCAGATCGGCGATTGGCACCTGAATGATCTGCGCCCCGGCGCGTGGCGCTGGTCGTCTGAAACAGGTGCTTGAGGCTCAGGTCACGGCCCGCGCGATCCACACACCACCCGTGGCCGACACCGCCGTCAGGCAAATCCCCCAGGTGAAATCAGTTGCCACCATGGCCCAGGTCCAGTCCTTAAGCGTCGCCAGATTGGTAAACTCATAGGTCCCATAGGCCATCGCGCCGATCAGTGCTGCATTGCCCAAGACCCACATGAGGCTCTTGTCCCCGTCCAGCGCGGGCAGCGACACAAACCACAACAGCACCGCGATGTAGAATGCATAGAACACAAATGCAGGCAGAACGCGGAACTGGTCAAGCAACAACCCGCCAATATCTTTTTCAAAGGTCGGCTTGATGAGATAGCTCAGGCCGAGATAATCGAGACCCAGAAAGATCGCGAATGTTGCGATGTATAAGATGATGTACGTCATTTGGAACCCCGGCAATTTCATGTCTGGCAAACGATATGGGGCGGTGCTTGGGGAATCCGACCCATTTCGTGAAAAAATTTGGGAAAGGCATCAACCTACAGTCTTTGAAACTGAGCTTCCTGAGCAGCGGACCAGCGCACAGTCAGATCAAAACCCTCATCTGTCTGGCGTTCATCCTCAACAACCTCTTGCGCAAAGAGCCATGCACGCTTTTTGCCATCGGCAAAGCTCAGGGTGAGTTCCGCCTCGCGCACAGCACCCTGCAACGCCTTCGCAATCACCTTTTGCAGCGTATCAAGTCCTTCGCCGCTGATCGCTGAGATTGCCAGCACGTTTTCGTCCCGCTCAGCGCGGGCGCGCACCGCTTCGGCGGCCTCAGCCGGCAAGAGATCCAGTTTGTTCCACACCTCGAAAGTCCGGGTTTCGGCGGGAACGCCCAATGATGCCAGAATGTCGCGCACATCCTGCGCCTGTTCTTCGGTCTCGGCATGGGAAATATCACGCACATGACAGACGATATCAGCGGCCAGCACCTCTTCCAGAGTGGCGCGAAACGCCGCAACCAGTTCGGGCGGCAGATCGCTGATAAATCCAACTGTGTCACTGAGAATAATCTCTGGCCCGTCAGGCAGCACCAGCGACCGCATCGTGGGGTCCAGCGTGGCAAAGAGCATGTCTTTCGCCATGACGTCCGCGCCGGTTAAGCGATTGAACAGCGTCGATTTCCCGGCGTTTGTATAGCCCACAAGAGCCACAATCGGATAGGGCACTTTGGCACGCGCAGCGCGGTGCAATGCGCGGGTTTTCACCACCTTGTCCAACTGGCGGCGCAAGCGCACCAATTGTTCGTCGATGGCGCGTCTGTCTGATTCAATCTGGGTTTCGCCCGGACCACCGACAAACCCCAATCCGCCGCGCTGGCGTTCAAGGTGGGTCCATGCCCGCACCAGTCGCGTGCGCTGATAGTTGAGGGCGGCCATTTCGACCTGCAACACCCCTTCGCGGGTCGCTGCGCGGTCACTGAAAATTTCCAAGATCAACCCAGTACGATCAAGCAGTTTGACGCCCCAGGCTTTTTCCAGATTGCGCTGCTGCACCGGGCTGACATGGCCATCAACCAACACCAGTTCGATCTCGGCCTCTTCCAACGTGTCGTGCAGTTCCTTGACCTTGCCAGAGCCAAACAGCATCCCGGCACTCACCGTGCGCAGCGGCACAACGTCGGCACCGACCACTTCAAGTTGCGGCAGCGCCTTGGCCAATGCCACGGCTTCGGCCAGTGCCGGCACCGGGGCGCGGCGGTCATTGTCTGATTTTATCTCTGGATGCAGAACCCAAGCACGGGTGACGCGCGGGCCATCCGTGTCGTCAATCTGAAACGGTGGACGGCTCAATTCGCGTCTTCGCCCTCGTAAAGCGAGATCGGCTGGCTTGGCATGATCGTCGAAATGGCGTGCTTATAAACCAGTTGTGACTGACCATCGCGGCGCAACAACACGCAGAAGTTGTCAAACCATGTGATGACACCTTGCAGTTTTACACCGTTGATCAGAAAAATTGTGACCGGAACCTTGGTCTTGCGCACGTGGTTCAGGAATGCATCCTGAAGGTTCTGTCTGTCAGACGCCATAGTTCAAACTCGCTTTTGTTCTTGCTGGCATCCGCGGACCGGAGACCCCCATTGGATTGAGTATGTCGTGCGTTGCAGCGAGTTTCCAGCCCAAATATCCCGCACCATGTGCAGATTGACGCCAATGCGTGTCAGGCGCGCCACAAGTCGGGTGTCAAAAGCGCAATAATCGCCAGTGTTTCAAGGCGTCCCAGCACCATCGCGCCACATAAAACGGCTTTTGCCGTGAGACTGAGTTCGATCAGTTTTATGGGTGCATCCGCCGCATATTCGGTCAATGGCCCGGTGGTTGCGAGGCTGGACACCGATAAAACCAGTGCCTGCTCGAAATCTGTGCCCGCCAAAGTCAACAGCAAGGTGATGGCCGCAAGAGAGATCGCGAACAGCATGAAGAATATCCAGGCAATAAACGCCCCATTGCTTTGCAATCGTCGCCCCGACGCGCCCGCACCGCTGACCGAACTGGGATGGACAAGCCGCTCCATCTCGCGCGAGCCATTCTGATACAGCGCAAAGACGCGCAGCAATTTTACCCCGCCTGCCGTGGTGGCCACACCGCCACCGATCAGCGCCAGTCCCATCAGGATCAGCCCCGGCGTGGCAAGGCCGGACCAGCTTTGGGCCTCGCTCCAATGTTCAGAGACAAAACCGGTGGTCGTGAGAAACGACATAACCGTAAATACAGCGCCCCAGAATGCATAGGCCGCCTGCCCCAGATTATCCATGGATTCAACATCATAGGCCCCCAGAAAATGCCGCCCAAAAAGGACTAGCGGCACCCCGATGACAATGAAAAGTCCAATCCGGAACTCGGGATCGGTCATCAGCCCGCCCTGGGTCGCGGTCACTGTGTCTTTGGAAAAGGTCAGGCGCGACAAGGCAAAGAGCATAAACAACAGCATCACCGCCTCGCCCGCAACGCCGACATCTGACGTTTGCACCCCGCCAATCGGCGAAATGCCTGATGTCGCCAGAACCGACATGGCGTGACACAGGGCCACCAGCGGCCGTTCGCCATTGGCCAGCAGCAAAAGCCACAGCACCAGCGTGAGCGCCACATAGATGGGTGCCAATGCCTGCACGCTGCGGGCCAAACGGTGTCTGGGGTTCATAGGGGCCATGCGGTTGCTGTCAGTCTGGTCGCGCCTGCCCGGTTCAGCCTGCGACGTCACCTCGAACCCGCCAAGGTGTAGCGGTGCCAAAATCGCCGAGGCCGCGACCCACATCAACAAGCCCCCCATCCAGCCAACCTGTGCGCGCCACAAATGCAACGTATCCGTCAGCCGGTCTGGATCGCGAAACATGGTGGCACCGGTCGTGGTAATGGCGCTCACCATCTCGAAATACGCATGCAGAAACAGAGTTGTTGGCAGCGCCTCGACAAAGGGAATGGCAAAGAGGATCGGCAGAAACACAAAGGCCGCAAAAAGCGACATAAGCGGCCCCAACGCACCATGCCGGGGAGTGCGTCCCGCATGGGCAATGGCAATCATGGTGAACGCAATCACCCCAAGCAACCCGGTATAGAAAAACGCCCGTGACGCTTCAAGATCACGCACAACCAGACTGTAAACCGCAGGCACGATCATCGACACCGATGCAAGGCCGAACAGCTGCAAAAACAGCGGCAGTTGCAGCGTCGTGGCGCGGATAAAGCTTTGGCGGCTCACAGCGAAACAGTGTCCCTCTTGCGGTTAAAAGAAGTCGATGGAAACTTGCATCAATTGTTCAACCTTCGGCACATCCTCAGCCAATGCAAAAAGCGCGATAACATCGCCTTCATCAATCCGGGTTGATCCGACAGGGCGCATCACCTTGTCGCCCTTGCGCAGCATCCCGATCAGGACGCCTTCTGGAAAATCAATCTCTGACACCTGTTTGCCCGCAATCGGTGAGGTTGACAGAACTTCGGCCTCAATCACCTCCGCCTCGGCATCACCGATGGAATAGACGGCGCGGACCCGGCCATGACGGATGTGGCGCAAGATGGAACTGACCGTGGTGGCACGGGGGTTGATATAGGCGTCAATGCCAAGCGGCGTCATCAGCGGAACCAACGTCGGGTCGTTGATCAGCGCAATCACATACGGGCAGCCTTCGGCCTTGGCGCGCACGCACGCCAGCATGTTGGTTTTGTCGTCATCCGTTATGGCCAGCATTGCATCAGCGCGCGCGATCCCCGCCTCTGCCAATAGCGCGGCATCCAGACCATCACCATTCAGCACGATGGTGCGTTCCAACGCTTCGGCGGCACGTTCGGCACAGGCGCGGTTTTTCTCAATCACCTTGGTCCGCATTCGGGTTGGTCCCGCCTCAAGATGCTGCGCCACAGTCAGGCCGACATTGCCGCCACCGACCAGTACCACGCGTTCCTGTTTGGTGGTCTTCTTGCCAAAAATCTCCATTGTGCGGGGGATGTCGTCTTTGTGGGAAAAGACATAACAATCGTCGCCGGCAAAAAGCTGGTCCTTGGGTTCAGGGGCAAAAAGCGACCCGTCCCTGCGCACGCCAACCACCACCGCGCGCAGGGTTGAAAACAGATCTGTCAGCTGGCGCAGGGGCGTGTTGATCACCGGGCAATCGCCGCTGATCGTGATGCCCAGCAAATGCGCTTTGCCATCCATGAACACTTCGGTGTCGAAGGCCGCGGGGGCGGCCAATCGTTGCAGGGCCGCCGCCGCAACTTCTTTTTCCGGGCTGATCACCACGTCGATCGGCATGTGATCGCGGCGGTAAAGATCAGAGTAGATTGCATCGAGATAGGATTGGCTGCGCAGGCGCGCGATCTTGCGGTTGATTCCAAAGACCGAATGGGCGACCTGACAGGTCACCATGTTGACCTCGTCGGAATGGGTCGCGGCGATGATCATATCCGCATCCCGCGCGCCCGCCCGGTCAAGCACGTCAGGATAGCTCGCAAAACCTGCGATGCCCTGCACGTCCAGCGTATCGGTTGCACGGCGCACCAGATCGGCGTTGTTGTCCACAACGGTGACATCGTTCTTCTCACCGCTGAGATGGCGTGCGATCTGCCAACCGACCTGTCCCGCGCCGCATATGATCACTTTCATGACTGCACCTTTTGCCGTTGTCGCATGTCGTCCCTACCGCGTGCCGGGTCGAGCACCCACAGTACAATTGGGATCGGTTAGAAGCCAAGACGCAGGTCAAGGCAAGGGGCAATAGAATTGTGCTCCGCGCTGATTTGGTGCAGAATGATGCCATGAAACATTATCATTTGATGGGTCTTGCGGGTGTCTTGTTCCTTGTTGGATGCGCGCCGCTTAACACCTATTACAAACCCGGCGTTTCGGTGAACGCGCTTGAGAGACAGACAACCGCCTGTCAGACACGGGCCCTGCGCGAGGTGCCATCGTCAACCCAGGTGCGCCGCACGCCGCCGCGCTATATTCCGGGATCCCGGGTCTGCAATGCGGCGGGCACATGTGTCACAAGGCCAGGCCGTTATATTCCCGGTGAACTTGTAACCTTTGACCCCAACGACGGCCTGCGCAAGCGTGTTGAAGCGCAATGTATGGCTGACAAAGGCTATGCCCCGGTGAGCATTCCACCCTGCCCTGACAGCATTGCACGCGCCACGCCTGCACGGGCAACAACCACGCTGCCGAACCTCAATCGCAATTCCTGTGTGATCCGCAATTCTGATGGTTCTTTTCAGATTGTGACCCGCGGTTAGGTTTCGCGGGGACGCCACCAGTATTTGCTGGTGCACACGTGTGCATGAAACTAGTGTTGGCAGGTGAATCACCCAAAAAAGATCTGTGACATGTCCCAGCTACAAGATGCCAAAGTATTGGTTCAGGCGCATTATGCCGCGCTGGAAAAAGCCACCCCAGAAACAATCGCGCACATTCTGGCAGAACGCTGCGCTGAGACTTGCATCTGGCGCGGGGTGCATCCGTTTGAAACACAGACCGGTCCCAATGGGGCCGCCGAGGCATTTTGGTCCCCGCTTTTGCGCAGTTTCACCAGCCTGCAACGCCGAGAGGACATATTCTTTGCCGGATTAAATGAAATTGATGGGTTCAATTCCACATGGACTGTGTCGATGGGGCATTTGATGGGGCTTTTTGATGCGCCATTCCTGAACATTCCCGCCAGCCGCAAGATCGCGATGCTGCGCTATGCAGAATTTAACCGCGTTGAGAACGGCCGCATCGTTGAGACGGCGATGTTTTGTGATCTGTTGCACCTGATGACACAGGCGGGCGCGAACAGGTTTCCAAATCAAACAGCAGCGCATTTGGTGCAGCCCGGCCCGCGCACCCATGATGGGCGGTTGTTGGATGCTTGCGATGCGCCCGAAGGCAAAAAGACCCTCGCATTGATTGACCGGATGATCGGGGCCATCTCAGCCGCCAATGAGAACCCGACAGAACGCACGCCGCATGAAGAATTGTCTGAAAACTGGACCGAAGACATGCTGTGGTGGGGGCCCGAAGGCATCGGGGCCACTTATACGATTGACCGCTACATCGAACAGCACCAAGGCCCGTTTCGCCGCCACATCAATGACCGGGTCTTCAACGGCCACCTCTGCCGGATGGCTGAAGGCAGCTATGGCGGGTTCTTTGGCTGGCCAAACCTGACGCTGACAAATGCCGGCGGGTTCATGGGTATTGCGGGCACTGACACCCGTGCCGACATGCGCGTTGTCGATATTTACCGCCGCGCAGGTGATAAGCTGGCGGAAAACTGGGTATTTATTGACATGCTGCATTTTCTAAAGATGCAGGGTGTCGATGTTCTGGGCGACCTCGGCGCGGGCTAAGCGGTCAGTGGTCAGGCATTGCGCCGAAGAGATCATCTCAATCGATTGGGGATCGGGCCCCTACTCGACGCCCTCGTCCTCATCCACATCCACATGAGCCACCCGCACGCCGGATTTGGCAGATGTCACCACGCCCAGTGACTTGAGCTTGCGGTGCAGGGCTGAGCGCTCCATGCCGACAAAGTTTGCCGTGCGGCTGATGTTGCCGCCAAACCGGTTGATCTGGGTCAGCAGATACTCGCGTTCGAAAGCCTCGCGCGCCTCGCGGAGCGGCAAGGTTGCCAAGGCACCCGACAACACGACACGGCCATCTTCTTCGCTGTGATCATCCTCGCCCGGCAATTCGCGGGCCTCAATCGGGCCGGTGCCATCGCCCAGGATCAACACCCGTTCCACAAGGTTCTTGAGCTGACGCACGTTGCCTGGCCAGATCATTGTCTGCAGCAGCGCAATCGCATCCTCGCTCAATTCACGCTGTGGCAAACCTTGCGATTTGTGCATTTCCGCAATGAAGTGTTCCGCCAAAAGCGGAATGTCTTCACGCCGTTCCTCAAGCGCCGGGACGGCAATGGGCACGACGTTCAGGCGGTGAAACAATTCCTGGCGAAAGGTTTCAGCCTTGATGGCGGCGTCGAGGTCCTTGTTTGTGCTCGACACAACGCGCAGATCGACGCGCACCTTGTCGTTGCCGCCAACACGGGTGAATTGCTGATCCACCAACACCCGCAGGATTTTTGACTGGGTGCCAAGCGGCATATCCGCCACTTCATCAAAATAGATAACGCCGCCATGCGCCTGCTCAAGCAAACCCGGTTCCACACCGCGCTCTGCATTTTCGCGGCCAAACAGCACCTCTTCCATGCGGTCCGGCTCCACACCGGCACAATTGACCGTGACAAACGGGGCCGAGGCGCGGGCCGATTGTGCGTGAATATAGCGCGCGGCGACTTCCTTGCCTGACCCGGCAGGTCCGGTCAGCATCACCCGGCCGTTGGATTTTGTAACTTTGTCGAGCTGGCCAATCAACGCCCGGAACGCAGCCGAGGCACCGATCATTTCTGAACTGGTCACATCGCGGCGTTTGAGGCTCTGGTTCTCGCGCCGCAGCCGCGAGGTTTCCATGGCGCGGCGGATGACCACCAACAGCTGATCGATATTAAAGGGCTTTTCGATGAAATCATACGCCCCCTGTTTGATCGCGGCGACAGCAATTTCGATATTGCCGTGACCAGAGATGATCACCACCGGCACATCCGGGTTATCCCGCTTGACCGCCTTGAGGATATCAATGCCGTCCATGCGGCTGTCTTTCAGCCAGATATCGAGCACCATCAGCGATGGTGGTTCCAGATTGATCGCGGCCATCGCGTCATCAGAGTTGCCGGCCAGCCGGGTGTTGTACCCCTCATCCTCCAGAATATCCGAGATCAGTTCGCGAATGTCGCGTTCATCGTCTACAATCAGAATGTCACTCATCGGTTTTCTCCACTCTACTCAGTCGTTACATGGGGGAGCAAAGGCAGCGTGATCACCGCCATGGCCCCAAAATGGTTTTGCCCGTCAAAAACGGGCGCATTGTCGAGGACAAGCGTGCCGCCGTGTTCCTCGATGATCTTCTTGACGATCGGCAGGCCCAGACCTGTGCCTTCGCTCCGGGTCGTGACGTAGGGCTCAAACAGTGCGGCCCGGTCTTCAGGCAGGCCGATGCCATTGTCGGCAATCGTCAATATCGCGCTTGTCTCATCTGTCGTAAGGGTCAGGTTGATTTGCGGGATCAGCCCCTCTGGCGGACCTTTTTCGATCAGGGATTCAATGGCTTCGCCTGCGTTCTTAATCAGGTTTGTCAGCGCCTGCGAGATCATTGTGCCGTCAATCTGCGCCATAACCGGATCATCCGGCAAATTGGCCCGGATCTTGACCCCGGGCTGTCCGGTTTGCTGCAACAACACGGCGTCACGGACCAATTGTTTGATGTCCTGAACGGATGTCTCAGGTTCAGGCATCCGCGCAAATTTGGAAAACTCGTCAACGATGCGGCGCAGATCGCCAGTCTGGCGGATGATCACACCCGTCATCTGTTCCAGCGCGTCCGCATCCTCCCCGACCTTGGGGCCGAATTTGCGCCGGATGCGTTCCGCGCTCAGCTGAATGGGCGTCAGGGGGTTCTTGATTTCATGGGCGATCCGGCGCGCCACGTCGCCCCAGGCTGCCATTCGCTGTGCACTGACCAAATCGGTCACGTCGTCAAATGCCACAACGTAGCCTTCCAGCCCGCCATCGTCCCCGCGCCGCGTGGCCATGCGGACCAGCAGGTTTTCCATTGATCCCTGACGGGACACTTTGACTTCGCCCTGTGCCACCTCGCCGGGGCCTGAGATCACTGTGTCAAAGAGCGGACCAAATTCCGGCACGGCAACTGTCAGTGCCAGCGATTGCTGTTCCTCGGTCCAATCCAAAAGCCGCATCGCCGAGCGGTTGACGAATGTCACGCAGCCTTCCGGGTCGAGCCCCACAACCCCGGAAGTGACCGAACTCAGGACCGAATCAAACAGGCGGCGGCGGCGTTCAATCTGGCGGGTGTTGTCGAGCAGCGTCTCGCGCTGACCCTTAAGCTGCTTGGTCATCTGGTTGAAATACCGGCCCAGCATCGCAATTTCGTCATCGCCGTCTTCTTCGCGGACCTGCACGTTCAGATCCCCGGCCCCGACCTGTTGTGCGGCCCCGGTCAACCGCCCCACAGGCCCAGACAGACGTTCCGCAAACCACAGGCCCAACCAGACGGCGGCCAGAATGAGGATCACGGCGAAGGCCAGATAAACCAGCGCAAATTCAAACAACAACCGTCCACGGTCTGATTCCAACTGCTGGTAAAGGCGCACCGTCTCTTTGGTCTCGTCCAGCAAGGACAGGATTTCGCCGTCCACGTCCCGGCTGACATAGAGATACCGGTCGACAAATGACGCCATCGAAACAAGCGCGCGGAACTCATTGTTGGGCCAATCTTCGATGACCAGCACCTCTTGAGATGCCGCCGCCTCCATCTGGCTGGTTGTCGGTTCCTCAAAATCAAACAGATAAGACCGGTCGCCGCGCGCCCTGATTTGTGCCGTGCCATCAATAAGATAGGCCTCGCGCAGCCCGCGCTGGATTTGCCGCTGTCCTTCGCCGAGCAGTTCACTGTCACTAAGCGAAATGCCTTGCCGCCGCGCGTTGTCGATGCTGCGCGCAAGAGCGACAGCATCCGAGATCAGGTCTTCGCGCTGCTCTGCCTCATAGGCTTGCGCGGCGTCCAGTGAATTGCTGACCACACCGCTGACGCGGTCCGAAAACCAGCCCTCTAGCCCGACATTGACCGTAAGCCCCGCAAACACCGCGACCGTCACAGTCGGGATCAACGCCATCAGCGCAAAGACCCCGGTCAGCCGCAGGTGCAGTCGTGATCCTGCGGATTTGGCGCGCCGTGCTGCAATCAGACGGGCGACCTGTGCCAGCACAAGGGCCGCAATCAGCAGCACATAAACGAGATCGAGCAACAGGATCAGCCGCAAGCCCGGCGTATTCGCGCTTTGGCCCAAGGGACCAAGGATCAGATAGGTTGCCATTGCCAGAACCGGGCCAAGCACGACCAGACCCAACGTGAAGCCATTGCGCACACGCTTGATCCGGCGCAAACGACCGAGACGTTCCAGTGTAAAACTGCGTGACCGGGTTGCCACCCGCTCTCCTCACCGATGATGTGGTGCGCGCACGCACCTACCGCCATATTTTGTGGTCCTGATCAGGGTTGATACCTGATGGCCACGGTTATGTGGCCCTTTTACATCATTTTACGACCGCGTGTCACCTCTATATCGAGGTCGGTGATCTTCTTGCGCAAAGTATTGCGATTGATGCCAAGCAGATCGGCACATTTCGCCTGATTTCCAGCGGTTGAGGCCAGAGCGATTTCAATCAAAGGAGCCTCAACTTCGCGCAGAATGCGGCTGTAAAGGCCCGGCGGCGGCAACAACGTGCCGTGCAAATCGAAATAGCGCCGCAAATGCCGCTCGACCGAAGCGCCCAGACGCTCGGTGCTGGCCTGGGCATGCAGTGGCTCCTGATCGGGCTGCGCGCCCAACACCTGCTCGGCCTCGGTCTGGGTAATCTGGGGCGCGCGGCTGGTCAGCGCCAATTGCCGCATCGCATGTTCCAACTGCCGCACATTGCCCGGCCAGGGATAGTTGGCAAAGACTTTAATCGCCCCCTCGGACAGACGCCGCGCCCCGGTATTGCCGCCCTCGGCACGCTCCAGAAAATGCGTGGCAAGCAGGTCAATGTCTTCAACCCGGTCGCGCAGGTTCGGCACATGCAGCGTCGCCCCGGACAACCGATAATAAAGATCACGGCGCAAGGTGCCGTCTTTCATCGCGGCGGCCATATCGGTCTGGCTGGTCGCCAGAAACCGGGGGCTGTATTCACCCGGTGCATCCATCATCCGCGCAATACGCGCCTGAAGGGTTTGGGGAATGTCGCCGATCTCATCAATCAGTAAAGTCCCCCCACGCACCCGCGCCAGCACCCGCGCTGGCCCCTCTAAGTCTTGCAGATCGCCGGCTGTTACGGTGACAAACGGCAGGCTGCGGCGGTCGGAATAGTCGTGTATCGCCTTGCCGATCAGCGATTTTCCCGTACCACTTTCCCCCCAGATCAATACCGGCAGATCCGCATTCATCACCCGCGCCACAACGCGGTAGAGCGATTGCATCACCGGGGTGCGCCCCACCAGCGGCAGTTCGTCCTGAGCGTCACCATCACCGGTCGGCATCGCACGCTTTGGCGTGCCGTCCCGGTCCAGCGCCCGTGCGGTGCGTTTCATCAGGTCGGGTAAATCAAATGGCTTGGGCAGATAATCAAAGGCGTCCGCTTCTGCCGCCTTGATCGCCGTCATGATCGTATTTTGGGCCGAAATAACAATCACCGGCAGATCAGGCCGATCCAGTGAAATCTTCGGTAGCATCTCCAACCCGTTGCCATCGGGCATTGCGACATCGGTGATCACACAATCGCCTTTGCCCTCAGCGACCCAACGCATCAGGGTCGTCAGGCTTGAGGTGGCATGCACCTTGCATCCTGCGCGGGTCAGCGCTTGTGTCAAAACGGTGCGAATCGTGCGGTCGTCGTCTGCGACCAGAACGGTACCATCCATTATGTCTTCTCCGATTCTAAAGGGGCGCGGGATAGCGAAATGCGAAACACGGTTTTGCCAGGCACCGACGTGACCGAAATCCAGCCGCCGTGTTCCGAGATGATCTTGCTGACCAAAGCCAGCCCAAGGCCGGTGCCGTTTTCACGACCCGAAACGAACGGATCAAACACATCGCCCTTGATGTGTTCGGGCAATCCGGGGCCATCGTCGATGATTTCGATCTGCAAAGGCAGCGATTGGCCTGACCCATCAGATCGGCGCAACCGGAATGAATGTTCAAAGTAGCTGTGTAGACGGATGGTGCCCCCGCCCTCGCCCGCCGCTTCTGATGCATTTTTCAGCAGGTTCAGAATTACCTGCAGCAACTGGTCCTTGTCGCCCAAAGCCATGGGCAAGGAGGGATCATAATCCTCAATTATCTTCATCTGCGCGCCAAAACCCAGCAGTGCCGAGCGGCGTGCGCGGTCCAGCACATCGTGCAGGTTGACGGGCTGGCGCACGGGTTCGGTCAGATTTCCGAACTGCTCAACCTGCTCCAGCAGTTTGACGATACGGCGGCTTTCGGCAACGATCAGGTCCGTCAGCTCCAACTCATCCGGCGCAAGGTTCATTGACAGAAGCTGCGCCGCACCGGTGATGCCGGCCAGCGGATTCTTGATTTCGTGAGCCAGCATTTCGGCCATGCCGATGGCGGATTTTGCGGCGGATTTCACCGTGTGATTCTGGGTCATGCGCCCGGCCAATTCGCGCGGCGTGATCATCATGATCATATGACCGGGCGCCTCGGCCAGCGGCGCAATCTGCAACCCGCATTGCAAAGGCGCACGTTGACCCGAGCCCACATCCACGTCATTCACGAACAGCGGTGTACCCTGTTCACGTGACCGTGCAAAAGCCACCTCGAACGGGTCATCAATTGCGATGATATCCCAGACCGGGACCCCCACAACCGATTTCGTTGACGCATTGAGAAACCCTTCGGCAGCCGGGTTGATGTCGATGATCTTGTCATCGGGCGCGATGATCACTGCAGGAACCGGCAATGAGGCCCAGATGCGCAAGTCTGATTTCATGCCGCGGCCACCATATCTGCATCCCCTTGCATCGCCTGCGCGATCAAGGCTTGCGTCTGTGCCACCGTTTTTGCGGTCAGCACCGCACGGCGCAGATCGGCAGGCGTGCCGCAGGTATCCATGTACCAGCCCAGATGTTTGCGTGCGACACGGTGGCCCAATGTCTCGCCGTAAAAGCACAGCATGGCCGCATAATGCCCTGCAACCATGTCTGTGAAAGCTGCCCCTGACGGGATCGTCGGTGCCGGGGTGCCGTAAATATCGTGGGCAATCTGCGCCAAAAGCCACGGCTTGCCCTGCGCACCGCGCCCGATCATCACGCCGTCAGCGCCCGCTTGTTCAAGTGCCGTTCGCGCGGTTGCCGTATCGACAATATCGCCATTGGCAATGACGGGGATTTGCACCGCATCCTTGATCTGGCGGATCGCGCGCCAATTGGCGTGACCTTTGTAAAACTGGCACCGGGTGCGGCCATGAATGGTGATCATCCGAATGCCCGCCGCCTCGGCGCGCACCGCAATCTCGGCCGCGTTCAGCATCGCATCATCCCACCCAAGCCGGGTCTTGAGCGTCACCGGCACCTTGACGGCCCCCACAACCGCTTCGATCAGGCGCAGCGCATGATCCGGCGTTTTCATCAGCGCCGATCCGGACGCCCCTTGTGTGACCTTTTTCGCGGGACAGCCCATGTTGATGTCGATGATCCGCGCGCCCTGCGCCTCGATCATCCGGGCGGCTTCGGCCATCGGTTCTGCCTCGCGCCCGGCGATCTGAACGGCGGTGCCTTCAATACCCAGTCCCAGCTCGGCTTTTTCGCGGGTGCCAGGGCGGCGACAGAGCAGTTCATGGCTCGCCACCATCTCGGACACCACCAACCCGGCACCGAAGGACGCGACAAGCGTTCGGTTGGGCAAATCGGTGATTCCGGCCATCGGGGCCAGGAATACCGGGTGAGGTGAGTCGAAAGGCAGCGATGGGGGCATCACATGCTTAATCCTTAATCCTTGCGGCCATTGGGGTGGTTTAGCGCCAAGGTGCTGCAAGCTCAATGAAATTGGCAGGTAAAATGCGGTCGCTTGCCGAGGTATGCCTAAATTATAGGCAGAATATCGCGGTGATTGCGTGCCTGCCCTGCTTTGCCTAGACAGACATCATGCAAAAGGCCACTCATCCATGACAACAACAGCGCTGATCGTTGCCGCCGGGCGCGGCACTCGTGCGGGCGGGCATAAGCCAAAGCAGTGGCAAATGCTGGCCAGCGCGCGGGTGATTGATCACACATTGGCCGCTTTTCAAAATCATCCGGGGATCGACCGCATTGTGGTGGTCCTGCATCCTGATGACATGGCCCATGCCGCTGCGTTTGAGGATCAGGGGATCACTGTCGCCGAAGGGGGCGCAGATCGTGCCACATCGGTGCGCCACGGCCTCGCTGCGTTGGGAGATGAAACGCATGTGCTGATCCATGATGCCGCACGGCCCTGCGTGTCGGCACAGGTCATTTCTGGCGTGCTAGACGCGCTTGTCACCGCCCCTGCGGCGGCACCGGGACTGGCGATCACAGACGCGCTTTGGCGCGGTGCAGATAGCCGCATCACCGGCACCACAGACCGCGCCGGGCTTTTCGCGGCACAGACGCCGCAAGGTTTCGAAGTGGCCGCAATACGCGCCGCGCACGACACCTATGCGGGCACCGCTTTGGATGATGTGGAGGTTGCGCGCGCCGCTGGGATCACCGTCACGATGACCCCGGGCGATGCGGACAACATCAAAATCACCACCGCAGATGATTTCGCCCGCGCGGCCCGGATATTGGAGAACAGAATGGACATTCGCACTGGCAACGGCTTTGACGTGCATGCCTTTGGCCCCGGCGATCATGTAATGCTCTGTGGCGTAAAAATCCCATATGATCAGGGGCTTGTCGGTCATTCTGATGCTGATGTCGGGATGCACACGGTGACAGACGCGATTTACGGGGCGCTGGCGATGGGCGACATTGGCCAACATTTCCCGCCCTCTGATCCGCAATGGAAAGGCGCATCAAGTGATGTGTTTCTGCGCCATGCGGTCGGGTTGGCCCGCGAGATGGGTTTTACGCTTTGCCATGTCGACTGCACGCTGATTTGTGAGCACCCCAAGGTGGGCCCGCACAGCGCTGCGATGCGCGCAGTGATGGCGGACATCCTCGACATCGACATTGCCCGCATGTCGGTCAAGGCAACCACAACCGAGCGGCTTGGGTTTACCGGGCGCGGTGAAGGGATCGCCGCAATGGCCACAGCAACATTGGTGAAATCATGAAAATTGCCCAGCTGACTGCAACGCTTTTGGGCGTCGGATACATCCGTCCGGCACCCGGCACATGGGGGTCACTGGTCGCCCTGCCCTATGCGTGGCTTGTCCATATCATCGGCGGGTTTCCGTTGTTGATCTTCGGCGTGGTCGCAGCGTTTTTGATTGGGTGGTGGGCAACCGCAAAAATGACCCAAGGGTCGGACGATCATGATCCATCAGAGATTGTCGTGGATGAATTGGTCGGGCAGTGGATTGCACTCTTGCCGCTCAGCTATGCCGCGTGGTCGATGCAGATCAGCATTCTGGCGATGTGGCCCGGTTGGATCGCGGCCTTTGCGCTGTTCCGGCTGTTCGATATCTGGAAGCCATGGATCGTGGGCTGGGCGGATCGGCGCGGTGACGCGATGGGTGTGATGCTGGATGATGTGTTTGCCGGCGTGTTTGCCGCGATTGGTGTGATGGCCCTTGCGGCGCTCTATCACGGGACGTGACCGAATGAGCATCCCCGCCCAACTCCTTGCTGAGGCTATCAAAAAAGGTATCATGATCACCTGCGCAGAAAGCTGTACGGGCGGCATGCTTGCCGCGGCACTCACCGATCTGCCGGGATCGTCTGCGATGTTTGACCGCGGTTTCGTCACCTACACCAACGCCGCCAAGATCGACTTACTGGGCGTGTCAGCCGCAACATTGCGCGACCACGGTGCGGTATCAGAAGAGACCGCGCAGGAGATGGCGCAAGGGGCCCTGTCCCGATCAGATGCACAGATCGCGGTGTCCATCACCGGGATTGCTGGCCCCGGCGGATCGGATCACAAACCCGAAGGCCGCGTGTGTTTCGGTTTGGCCACAGCCAGCAAGCAGCACAGCGAAACCCATGATTTTGGTGCTTTGGGACGCGCTCAGGTCCGCATCAAGGCCCGCGATCATGCGCTGGCGCTTCTTGCGCAGGCGGTTGCACAAGCGCCCTCAAATTAGGCAGAGCGGCACCGGAGCCGCCCAAATGTTGTGCAATTGCAGTTTTGCATAATTAATTGGCGCTCTGATCCTTTCCCATGCAGTCCGCGCAGGCTTTGAGCTTCTCCCATACTTTTGACTGCCCGGAGAGACACCAATGAATGCTGCCGATTCCGCATGGATCATGACCGCCACTGCCCTTGTCTTGTTTATGACGCTCCCGGGGCTGGCCCTGTTTTACGGCGGGCTTGTGCGCGCGCGCAACGTGTTGAGCGTGTTCATGCATTGTTATGCCATCGCCTGTCTGATGAGCGTGCTGTGGTTTTTTGTCGGCTATTCAATCGCATTTGGCCCCAGCGAGAGCGGGCTTTGGGGAGGCTTGGCCAAGGCGGGCCTGAACGGGGTGACTTCGGACAGCCTAAGCGGCAGTCTGCCGGAAATCCTGTTCTTTGCGTTCCAGATGACGTTCGCGATCATCACCCCCGCCCTGATTGTCGGTGCCTACGTCGAACGGATCAACTTTGGCTTTATGCTGCTGTTCTCAAGCCTGTGGATGCTGATTTGTTATGCGCCTGTCGTGCATTGGGTCTGGGGCGGCGGCATGTTGGCCGATGGTGGTATTTTTGGTGAAACGGGCGTCAGGGATTTCGCGGGCGGCATCGTGGTGCATGAGACAGCAGGTCTGGCAGCATTGATCATCGCCATTTTCCTTGGACCGCGCAAGAATCAGACAACACCGCCACACAACCCCGGTTTTGTAATGATCGGGGCCGCGATGTTGTGGGTCGGCTGGTTTGGGTTCAACGGCGGGTCGCAACTGGCCGCTGATGGCGGTGCCGCAATGGCAATCACCGTCACCCATATCTCCGCCGCGACTGCGTCGCTCACCTGGGCGCTGTGGGAACGGATCAAGTTTGGCAAAGCCTCACTCGTCGGCATCGTGACGGGCACCATCGCCGGGCTTGCCTCAATCACACCTGCCTCCGGGTTTGTCGGGCCTTGGGCCGCGCTTTTGATCGGTGCTGTGGCAGGTATCTTGTGTCAGGAAGCGGTTGTGCTGATCCGCAACCGGTTCAAGATTGACGACACGCTGGATGTTTTTGCGGTGCACGGTGTTGGCGGAATATTCGGCACAATCATGATCGCGGTGCTGGGTGCTGGCACATGGGCCGCTCAACTTGGGTCGCTGGTGATCGTGGGCGCGTTTACGACGGTGGTCACGCTGGGCCTGATCGTGATCTGCCGGGCCATCATTCCGATGCGCGTGGATCTTGAGATTGAAACCAACGGCCTCGACCTCAGCGTGCACGGCGAACGGGCCTATGACATGAGCAGTTGATCGGTGAGATCGCGCAGGTTTTCGCCCTGCGCGATCTGCCACAGATCATCGGCGCGGGCATCGCCCAACAAGGCAACCCCTTTTGCACCCAATTTCTCGGCCCGTTCTGCCAAGCTCATCGGTGTCATCAAATCATGCCGCAACCGCCGCAATGCGCCGGTGCTTTCGGTCACCGTGATTTCCGCCTGGGTTTCAGTCAAACGGTCGTCTTGGGACACTTTGACTTTTTCGCGCAGTGCGCGCACTTCATCATCGACACAGATCGCATCGCAAAAGCTGGCGATCGCACCGGTATCATGGCCCGCAAGTTTCATCGCGGCGGTCTGGGCATAGCTGAATTTGGCGGCAAGTCCGGTGGTTGGTTCGGCGATATTGCAAACCGACATCCAGCGCGGATGGGTGCGAATATGAATTCCGGACACGTTTTCTGAGGTCAGCCGCAGGTCGCCCAATGCCTCAAGCATGGCGTGCAGGCCATGACAACAGGCGTGAAATTTATGGCTGATTGTGGTGATGTGCCAATCGCCCTTGCCCGGACGGATATCTTCGTTTTGACCCTGGTGCGTTGCGGCAAACCCCAGTGGGCCCGCCATGCCGTCATGGGCCGCAGTCATGCCCGCATGTGCCCAAAGCGTCGCCTCAACCCCGGTACGCGCGGCGAGCCCCGCGTTGAGCGGCTTGGCCATGGTGCCAAACTGTGCCTTCAGGCCCGATGCCATCGACGCACATAGCCCAAGGGCGTGCCGCATCTCTGACGGATCAAGACCCAACAGGCGCCCGGTGGCCAGGGTGGCCCCAAATGCCCCGGCGGTGGCGGTCTGGTGATACCCCACCTGATAATGCGCACGGCCCAGCCAGAGACCGGTGAGGATCGACGCCTCAATACCGATTGTCGCGGCCTCAGCCGCCTCATGCATCGGCGCATCGACCTCTTCAGCCAGCGCCAGAACGGCCGGGATCACGGCGACCGACGGATGACCAATATGGGCAAAATGCGTGTCATCATAATCAAGCGCATGGGATAGCGTCCCATTGATCAACGCCGCCGTGGCAGCAGGTGCTGTGCCGCCACCAATCACCGTCGCCGGCCCCTGCCCGCGCGCCAGTTGTGCTGCCACAAATTCATCAAAGTCCGGTGCGCGCGCACCTGCAATACCACATACCGCCCAGTCAAATAGTGACAGCCGCATCATCGTCAGCGCGTCTTGTGGCGGGGTCACAGCGGCAAATTTAATCAGCTGATCCGTAACCGTCATGGCTCAACTGGGGCATAAAGTTCGGCGGCGCGGCTTTCAAAGGCACGCACGACGCGGGTCATCGCCTCGTTGAACACCACGCCAATGATCTTTTGCAAAATGGCGTTGCGAAATTCGAAATCGACATCGAAATGCACGTTGCATCCACCATCTGTGTCTTCAAACGCCCAATTCGACAGCATGTGCTTGAACGGCCCGTTCAGATATTCAGTATGAATTCTCTTTGTCTCAGGCCACAGCACAACCCGGCTGGTGAAGCGTTCGCGAAATACTTTGAAACTGATCACCAGATCGGCGTCCATGACCCGATGATCGCCACGGTCTTCGTTGGACCGGATGCGCGCAGCAGCAGTCCATGGCAGGAATTCGGGGTACTTGCCCACATCCGCAACCAGATCGTACATCTGTTGCGCGGTGTAAGGCAGCGACTTGGTCTCTGAATGGGTAGGCATTGATTTCCGGTGCTTACAGCGTTAGCCCTATCTCACTGTTTCACTGCATAAATTCAAGGGCAAAGCCATGCCAGATCGCGCGTATGTCATAGACGAAATGATCTCGGCCAAATCCATTGCCGCCCGAATCGAAGAATTGTGCCGCGCCATTCGCGACGAATTCGAAGGCACGGACAAACTGGTTGTGGTGGGATTGTTGCGTGGTTCATTCGTGTTCATCGCGGATCTGGTGCGCGAGCTGGACCTGCCGATCGAGGTCGATTTCCTTGAGGCGTCAAGCTATGGTGATGGCATGGAAAGCAGCCGGGAAGTGCGCATTCTCAAAGACTTACGCGGCGCAATTGAAGGGCGTGACGTGTTGTTGGTTGAGGACATCGTCGATACCGGTCACACGCTGCATCATGTTACAAACCTGCTGAAATCGCGCGAACCTGCCCGCCTTAAAACCATCGCGCTTCTGGACAAGCCAAGCCGTCGCGAGGTCGATATGAAAGCCGACTGGACCGGCTTTGAAATCCCCGACGAATTTGTCGTGGGTTACGGGATCGACTTTGCCCAACGCAACCGCAACCTGCCGTTTATTGGTAAGGTGCGGTTTGTATGAACCCGAATTGGCTCTTCCGCATGTCGCGATGGGCGCGCAATCCCCCGTCACCCACACGGGTCAAGCTGGTGTTTGGCGTGATCGCACTGGCGGCTGCGATTTGGGGCCTCGAATGGATGGGCTGGTGGCCGGACTGGGCCACCGCAGAACGGATACCGCGCAAATTCTGATCATTTCGCCCCTTTCAAAACGGCCCAGACGCTCACGGAAATGTTTACTCCTGCGGGAATGCCTTATGTTAGGTTCGGATCAACAAAGGAGAACTATATGACATCTTTACCGCGCCTTCCATTTGCCATCGGGTTAAGCATTGCCATTGTGGCAACCGCCGGCCTTGCCGCAACCGCGAGCGACAAGGCGGTCGCCGCCCGCCATGCACAGATGCAAATGATCAGCTATAACACCGGGTTGTTGGGTGACATTGCCAAGGGGGACGCTGAATTTGACGCGGCGTTGGTGGCTTCAGCAGCGGCAAACCTGAATGCGCTGGCGAAGTTGGACGGGACTTCATTATGGATCGCAGGCACCGAACAGGGTGCCATCGAAGGGTCCCGCGCCAAGGCTGAAATCTGGACGGATGCGGCCGGTTTTGCGGAGAAATTTGCAGCACTGGAAAAGGCCAGCGCCGACATGATGGATGCCGCCGATCTGGATGCGGTAAAAGCAGGCATGGGTGCCATCGGCGGGGCTTGCAAGGCATGTCACGATACATTCCGCGGCCCAAAGAACTAAGCCTTGCGCAGGTTTCTAACAGCAGGTTTGGCCTGTGCGGCCCTCGCCGCCGGGGGCTTTTTTGCCCTGACGGCCCCTGCTGCCCTTGACCCCAATTTTGGTCAGGGAACGGCCCCTGATCCCGAGGCAGGCAAGTTGGTGTTAGCGGCTGGTGGATGTGTGTCCTGCCATGCTGTTCCGGGTGCCACAGAGGACGCAAAACTGGTGTTGGCCGGTGGTCTGCCCTTTCCCAGCGATTTCGGTACGTTTTATGCGCCCAATATTTCACCTGACATGGATCACGGGATTGGTGCCTGGACCTTGGCTGAATTTGCGCGTGCGGTCACCAAAGGCGTTTCGCCCGACAACAGCCATTATTATCCGGCGTTTCCCTATACCGCCTACACGCATCTTGACCAACAGGATGTGATCAACCTCTTTGCTTACATGCAAAGCCTGCCTGCCTCAGCAATCCCCTCCAAAGCGCACGATGTGTCGTTTCCGTTCAACATCCGGCGCGGATTGGGTCTATGGAAAATGCTGTTTGGGTCAGAAGAATTTGTACTGGATGGCGATCTTTCTGATGAGGTCGCGCGCGGGCGGTATCTGGCCGAAGGCCTGTCCCATTGCGGCGAATGCCACACACCTCGCAACGCCCTTGGCGGGCTGAACCGGGATGCGTGGTTGTCCGGCGCGCCGAACCCGTCGGGCAAAGGCACAATTCCCAACATCACACCCGCCAAGCTTAATTGGTCAGAGGCAGATCTGATCGAATATTTCACGTCTGGCTTTACACCTGAGTATGACAGCGCAGGGGGCGAGATGGCCGAAGTGGTCAGCAACCTCGCGCAACTGCCACAAAGCGACCGGGCCGCGATTGCAGCTTACCTCAAGGCGATACCGGCGGTCGAGTGACCGGTCGCAATCGCGAAATTCAGCTTGTCAGGAAATGCCCAGCTTTTTCTGGCGTGCCGCGCGCAACTGCGCAAAATCATCGCCCGCATGATAGCTTGAGCGCGTCAGCGGCGTGGCCGAAACCATCAGGAACCCTTTGCCATAGGCCGCCTTTTCATAGGCCGCAAATTCATCCGGATGTACAAACCGATCGACCCGGTGGTGCTTTGGCGTGGGTTGCAGGTATTGCCCAATGGTCAGAAAATCGATGTCAGCGGCGCGCATGTCTTCCATGACTTGAATGACCGACTGGCGGTCTTCGCCAAGCCCCACCATGATGCCCGACTTGGTGAACATCGAGGGGTCCAGTTCCTTGACCCGCTGCAACAGCCGCAATGAATGGAAATACCGCGCGCCGGGGCGCACTTCGGGATACAGCCCCGGGACTGTTTCAAGGTTGTGATTAAAGACATCAGGGCGCGCCTCGACCACGATCTCAAGTACTGATGGGTCACAGCGGATAAAATCAGGGGTCAGAATTTCAATGGTAGTGTCAGGCGACCGTTTGCGGATGGCCCGGATGGTCTGGGCAAAATGCTCCGCACCGCCGTCCGCAACATCGTCGCGGTCCACTGATGTGATAACCACGTGATTGAGACCCAGCTTTTGAACGGCATCCGCCACGCGGCCCGGCTCAAATACATCCAGATCTTCGGGTGGCTTGCCGGTCGCAATGTTGCAGAACGTGCAGGCGCGGGTACAGACCTCGCCCATGATCATCATCGTGGCGTGGCCTTGGGACCAACATTCGCCAACGTTTGGGCATCCCGCCTCTTCGCACACCGTGACCAGTTTATGATCGCGCATGATCTTGGCGGTATCGGCATAGCCCTTGCCGCCAGGTGCCTTGACCCTGATCCAGCTTGGCTTTTTCGGCTGCGCATTGTCAGGCTTGCGCGCTTTTTCGGGGTGACGCTGCTCGGGGATTTTCAGATCACGCATGGTTCGGCACCTTGTTCGGGTTCACTGCTTTACCCTATTTAACACAAACAACTGAATGGGAAAGGTACTGTGACCTTTTGCATGGCTGCTGCCCGGCCCAGTTGTGGAACGGTCCTGGCGCACCTAAAATGAACGACGCAGCCCGAACACAACCCCATTTGATCCCGCCGGTGGATCGAGAAGCCCAAAGGCATCCGATCTGTGGTGCAATCGCAGAAATACCGTGTCACTTGGCTGCGGGGTGGCAAATTCGACTTCGAACAACCAATAGATCAAATTGCGCCGGGTCGCGCCGTCGTTGTTGATTTCCACCTGTGGCAGCGCAGTTGCATGCGACCCTCCGATACCAAATGCCACGCTTTCCAAAGGGCGCGGCCACGGATTGCGTGGATGATAGCGCAGCACCACCGGCACATTTATTTCCGTATGGGTCTGAATGCCAAAATGCTTTGCCACCTGCAACTCGGCCCCCAGCGTCCAGCGGTCGTCGGGCAGACGCAATTCATAGCCCAGAATCACCCCTGCGATCTGACTGTCGACAAAGTCGATTTGGTTGGGCTGAAAAACCTCTTCAAAGTCATTGCTGGTCAGAACACCCCCAAAAACCGCACCAGTCCACGCCCCCTGCTGCGCGGCCAGAGGCGTCGCCAGCGCACAAAACGCAACAGTGACTATCTTGCGGATCGGCAGCCTGAAATGTGGGGTGGGAAGACGCATGAAAATCTGCTTTCAGAGGGCGGGGTCAACTGCTCTTTGGATCAGGGCAGAGGTCATAAGACGCATGAACATTGCACAAACCCTTTCACAATCAGCCCCCGCGCGATTGATCTTAGTCAACCACCTCACCAGAACGCTTTTGCACGCGCCTGCTCAGTAACCCGTTTCCGCACTCCTGCAAAACATCAAACCCGGACCACGCACAAAGCCCTACCCGATCATCGGCCCGCCCGGCCCGATGGTTTCATCGTAATGCCGCTTAAGACGCATCAGCGCGATCCGTAGCACGATCTTACCTGACCGCGCCGACCAACCCAGCCGTTTTTCCGTTGTCTCCAACCCCTCGAGGTAACAACAGCAGCGCAATACAACATCCGACAACCCCGGTCCCAGATCGGCGAGTGCGGCTGCAACCCGCGCACGCGCGGCCGAGGGCGCGTCAACGATGCCACCGCCGCGTTTTGTCGCGCCACCCGTGCCCGGTGTCAGGAAATTATCCCAGTTTTGCGTGACCCGCGTGCCCATCTGTGCAAGCTCAAAATCCTCGCGCAGCCTTTCACCCGCATGGACCAAATCATCGCGCAAAAACGGTTTGCCCTTTGCATCACGGCGCCGCGCCAGAGCGGCCAGAGGGCTTTCAGCCAGATTGTATTTCGCCCGTTGGGTGGCCGTGTCCTGTCCTTCTGCGTCATCATCCCATGTATCTTGTGCCCCGGAAAACGCGGCTTGCGCCTCGGCAAATCCCTGTTGCGCTGGAACCGGCTCTTTCAGGTTCTCCAACATCCCGTCCAGTGCGGCGCGTCCGGCGGCGGTGATGTGATACCGGATGATCCGGCCGGTATTCCCGGCAGCAATCCAGTTTTTGAGCGCCAATGCCTGCGCCACATTTGACGCCACCACGGCTGTGCGGGTGCTGCCACCGCTGGCCAGGTCGCGCACAACGACGGCTTTTTCCATTTCAGCGGCAACCGCCAGGACGGCACCGGTTTCGCACAAACGCCGCAATATGCGCAGCGCTTCGCGCGTCAATGTGGCTTCATCTGGCAGGGCATCGGTTGGCGTTTTGGCCATCGGGGCGCATTCCTTGCTTGTTTTGTATGATGTTTGGGGCGTTTAACTCAGCGGCACCGACCCCAGCTTGCGCAGGGCGGCGTCAACAAGCGGATCATCCCGGCGCGTTTCAATTTGCCGGATTTGCCGCATGACAGTTGACGCATGGCAACCCGCCACACGGGCCAGCGCGCGGATCGGCTGACCACGTTCAGTATGGGCCAGATAATGCAGCGCCCCGGTGGGCACCCATCCCGGCAGTTTCAGAATGTCTGGGGTTTCCATTCCTGCATCTTTCTCCCGTCTAAGGAAAGTTATCCACAAAGTTACAGACAATTTTATCGACACAACCTAAGGCTGTATCTGTTACCCATTCGTTAAAATGAGGCGGTTTGGTAATCATTGTTTCTAAAAGATAAACAGTTATGAAAGCACCGCGCGGGTCCCTATCGCGCCGCGCAACACCCGCATGGGTTGTGCCACTGTGCTGAGGACAAGGCGATTCTGACCGCCTCCCACCAAGTGACCAAAGGACCGACCATGCAAGATCTGATTTCCATGCTGCACACGCTCCACCGCCCTCGTCTGATGATGCGCGCCGCGCGCATCGGAGCAGAGGGATATTCGCGCACGAACCACCTGCCCCGGCTCCTGGGCTATGGCGTGTTGCCCCGGCACGGTGCCGCCCTGCTCAAGCTGATGGAGATTGAGGCGGAGTTGAACGCCCAACGCAAAGCGGCGGATGCAGGTTATAGCCTGATCCGCCACATTGACGTTCTGATCGCGATGGTGGGTGAGGCCCGCGTGCTGAAGGCCTCACAAATTGCCGAAGTCGCAGGTTGACCCTGCGGCACGGGCAGCCAGCCTACATAAAGCTGTCGGGCTCGGCCGCTTTTTTCTGCGCCACATAGGCATCGAGTGCCTCGCGGATCGCTGGATCAAGCGCTGGCTGCTGATAATCGGCCAACATCTTCTCAACCCGGATTGACGCGAGGGCTTGCGTGTCGCGTGCGCCTTCGTCTTCCCATGTCTCAAAGGGTTTGTAATCCAGCAGGTCGGACTTCCAGAATGCCGCCTTGAAATTGGCCTGAGTGTGCGCACAGCCAAGGTAATGGCCACCCGGACCCACTTCGCGGATCGCATCCATGGCCTGGGCATTCTCGTCTATATCAACGCCCTTTGCGATATGATGAAGCGCGCCCAATTGATCCGCGTCCATCACGAATTTTTCAAAGGAACTGACCAGACCGCCCTCAAGCCACCCACATGAATGCAGCATGAAGTTTACCCCTGCCAACAGCCCCATGTTCAGGCTGTTCGCAGTTTCATAGGCCGCCTGCGCATCCGGCAACTTGGAGCCACAGAAGGATCCAGCAGACCGGAACGGCAGGTTCATGCGCCGTGCCAGTTGACCGGCACCATAGGTGATATGCGCCGCCTCGGGGGTGCCAAATGTCGGCGCACCGGAATTCATGTCGATCGACGTCACAAAGGCACCAAAGATCACCGGCGCGCCCTTGCGCACCAATTGGCTATAGGCGATGCCCGCCAGAACTTCGGCCATGACCTGCGTCAGCGTCCCCATCACCGATACCGGTGCCATCGCCCCGCCGACGATAAACGGCGAGATGATGCAGGCTTGGTTATTCTCGGCATAGACTTTGAGCGCGCCCATCATCACATCGTCAAATGTCATCGGTGAGTTGATGTTGATGAGCGAAGTCATCACAGTGTTTTTCTGAACAAAGTCCTCACCAAAGAGGATGCCGCACATATCGACGCTGTCCTGCGCGCGGCTGGGTTCGGTCACAGATCCCATAAACGGCTTATCGCTAAGCGTCATATGCGCATAAAGCATGTCGAGATGGCGTTTGTTCACCGGAATATCCGTCGGCTCGCACACTGTACCACCAGAATGGTGCAGCCATTTCGACATATAGGCCAGTTTCACAAACTTGTTGAAATCCGCCATCGTGGCATAGCGGCGACCACCCACAGCGTCGCGTACGAAGGGCGGGCCGTAGACGGGTGCCAAGACAAGGTTCTTGCCGCCCACCACAACATTGCGCGCCGGGTTGCGGGCATGTTGCGTGTACTCGGAAGGCGCGGTTTTGCACAGCTCACGGGCCAGGCCTTTGGGGATACGCACGCGGTCGCCGTCAACCGACGCGCCAGCGGCGCGCCACAGGTCCAATGCCTCTGGGTTGTCCGGGAAATTCACGCCAATCTCTTCGAGAATGATGTCCGCGTTGCGCTCAATAATCTCAAGCGCCTCTTCATTCAGCACTTCGAAATTGGGAATATTGCGCTCAATATACTTTGCCGTCTCAAACGACACTGCGCTGCGCTCTGCGCGCCGTGCGGCACCGCCGCCGCCCCGAGCCCGCCGTGCTGATTCCGCCATTGTGTATCCCCTCTCGTGCCAACTGTTGCCCCGTAGGTATCCCATTCCCCACGCACCCTTCGCGCGGATAACGGCTAGACTGAGAAAAAAGCGACATGACCCAAAGTGAAGAAGTCGTTTTTTCGGCCAAGATATCCAGCCCGACACGCACCCCGCGCCCCTTCACCTCTTGCCACCCTCGCCGCCCGCGCATAATCAGACAGCCATGACAGATATCATTTCCCCCGCCGACCATGACCGCCTGCTGATCATCGACTTTGGCAGCCAGGTGACGCAACTGATCGCCCGCCGCCTGCGCGAATTGCACGTGTTTTGCGAAATTCACCCCTTTAACGCGGTCACGGACGCGTTTCTGGCTGATTTTGCGCCAAAAGCAGTGATCTTTTCAGGTGGCCCGTCTTCTGTCTTTACCGAGGGCGCACCGATGCCGCCAAAGTCGGTTTTTGATTTGGGCGTGCCGATCCTTGGTATCTGTTATGGCCAGCAGGTGATGATGCAGTGTCTTGGCGGCAAAGTGGAACGCGGCCATGGCACCGCTGAATTTGGCCGCGCGTACGTGACCCCTGAGGCGCGTAAATTGGCGCTGCTGGAGGGATGGTTTGAGGCCGACCGTGAACAGGTCTGGATGAGCCACGGTGACCATGTCAGCGAAATCGCACCGGGGTTTGAGGTCTATGGCACCTCGCCCAACGCACCTTTTGCCATCACCGGCGATACGGAACGAAATTTTTACGCGGTTCAGTTTCACCCAGAGGTTCATCACACGCCCAATGGGGCCAAGCTCTATGAGAACTTTGTCAAACTGGCCGGGTTCAAAGGCGACTGGACCATGCGCGCCTACCGTGAAGAAGCGATTGCCGCGATCCGTGCGCAGGTTGGCGATCAAAAGGTCATCTGCGGGCTGTCTGGCGGTGTCGATTCCTCTGTCGCTGCGGTGTTGATCCACGAGGCGATTGGCGATCAGCTGACCTGCGTGTTTGTCGATCATGGGTTGCTGCGCAAAGGTGAGGCTGAGGAAGTCGTCACCATGTTCCGCGACAATTATAACATGCCGTTGATCCATGCCGATGAACAGGAACTGTTCCTGGGTGAACTTGACGGTGTAAGTGACCCGGAAACAAAAAGAAAAATCATTGGCAAGCTATTTATCGACGTGTTTCAGAAACACGCCAAGGCCGTGGGCGATGCGACGTTTCTGGCACAAGGCACGCTCTATCCCGATGTCATCGAATCGGTGTCCTTCTCTGGTGGCCCTTCAGTGACGATCAAGAGCCACCACAATGTCGGTGGCCTGCCTGAAAAGATGGGGTTGAAACTGGTTGAACCCCTGCGTGAGTTGTTCAAAGACGAAGTGCGCGCTCTGGGCCGTGAATTGGGCCTGCCCGCCAGCTTTATCGGCCGCCATCCGTTTCCCGGCCCCGGTCTTGCGATCCGGTGCCCCGGTGAAATCACCCGTCCCAAGCTTGATATTCTGCGCGAGGCCGATGCGGTCTACATCGACCAGATCCGCAAACACGGGCTATATGACGAGATCTGGCAGGCCTTCGTCGCGATCCTGCCCGTGCGCACCGTTGGTGTGATGGGCGATGGCCGGACCTATGATTTTGCCTGCGCCTTGCGCGCGGTGACATCCGTCGATGGGATGACAGCGGATTATTATCCGTTCACGCATGATTTCCTTGGTGAAACGGCAACACGCATCATCAATGAGGTGCCGGGCATCAACCGGGTGACTTATGATATCACCTCCAAGCCACCGGGCACCATTGAGTGGGAATAATGTACTGGCGCGAATGGCGTTTCACCGCGCGGAATTGCCTGATTTGGACCCCATGACATGAGCACAACCCTGCGCGCCGCACTTTGGATGATCGGGTCAATTGCGTCGTTTTCTGCCATGGCCATAGCCGGGCGGGAACTGGGCGCGCGGTTCGACACATTTGAGATTATGATGTACCGCAGCGCCTTTGGCGTATTCGTTGTGATCATCGTCGCATTTGCCACCGGGGCATGGCGTCAGATCAACACCCGCAACATGGGCCAGCAGGTCATTCGCAATCTGGCGCATTTTACCGGGCAAAACCTGTGGTTCTATGCGGTGACTGTCATTCCGCTGGCGCAGGTCTTTGCGCTTGAATTTACCTCCCCGCTTTGGGTGATCGTGCTGTCGCCGCTGATCTTGGGTGAACGGCTGACCTTTATGCGTGGCATTGCCGCGATCATGGGCTTTATCGGCATCCTGATTGTCGCCCGGCCCAGCATCGACGGGATAAACGCCGGTCTGATTGCTGCGGCATCCTCTGCGATCTTTTTTGCGCTGACGATCATGTTCACCAAACGCCTGACGCGGACCCAGACCATCACCGGCATTCTGTTTTACTTGACCACAATGCAATTGGTCTTTGGGTTGATTACCGCTGGATATGACGGCGACATCGCCCTGCCGGACGCCGCCAGCCTGCCGTTTCTGGCGCTGATTGGCGTGTGCGGCCTGCTTGCGCATTATTGCCTGACCAACGCCCTGTCGATTGCGCCCGCAACTGTCGTCGTCCCGATTGATTTCATCCGCCTGCCGGTTATCGCGGTCCTGGGGATGCTGCTCTATCAAGAATCGCTGGATATCTTGGTTTTTGTCGGAGCTGTGGTGATTTTTGCCGGGAATTACCTTAATATCTGGTTTGAGACGCGCAAAAGTGTTGCTCAAAAGCCGTAACGTAGGGTCACGAACAAATGTGCCCTAGCGTCACGAATTGACCGAATGGCACATCTGTCCACATAACACGTTCATCCCGCGCACACCCTATGATTGTACCTCGCGACGGGGAACTTCTGGGGAGGAGTGATAATGAAGAGATTTATTCTGGCTACAACAGCCCTGACCGCATCCGCATTCGCCGCACAGGCTGGCGGCATTGATCGGTCGAACCAAGATATCGGCATCATCTTTGAGAGCGGCAACCGATTCGAGTTGAGCTTCGGGGCAGCTGATCCCAGCCTTGATGGCACGGACCTGGGTTCGACAGCTACAACCGGGAACGTCGGGGGTAACTTTAGCGTCCTCAGTGGTGGTTTGCGTTACGAGATCAACGACAAGATCTCTGTCGCGATGATCGTTGACGAACCATTTGGCGCGGACATCAGCTATCCTGTCATTGCGACCTCCCCGTCACTTGGCGGCACCCAAGCTGTCGTCGACAGTATCGCTTTCACAGTCCTTGGCCGTTACAAGTTCAATGACAATTTCAGCGTCCATGGTGGTTTGCGCTACCAGGAAATCGAAGCTGACGTTTCATTGCGCGGTGTCGCTTACGCCGGATTGAACGGCTATAGCGCCAAACTTGACGCAGCTGGTGCTTTTGGGTTTTTGCTTGGCGCGGCTTATGAAAAGCCCGAAATCGCATTGCGTGTGGCGCTTACGTATCAATCAAAGATCACCCATGATTTGCCAACAAATGAAACATTTGGCGGGGTACCTGTTGCACCTCCCGGCCTGACAGAAGTTGTAACACCAGAAAGCCTCAATCTTGAGTTCCAGACCGGTGTTGCAAAAGACACATTGGTGTTCGGTTCAATCCGCTATGCGCGGTATAGCGATACACGTGCCATTCCGGCGTTTTTCGGTGCCAACACACCTGCCGGCACCAGCCTGACCAATATTGAAGATTCAACCGATTATGAGATCGGTGTTGGCCGCAGGTTTAACGACCAGTGGTCCGGCTCTGTCGCAATCGGCTACCAAAGAGAAAACGGGGATGACCTTGTCTCCCCGCTGTCCCCAACAGATGGCGCAAAATACATTACACTGGGCGCAAAGTATCAGGCATCCGACAACTTGGATATCTCAGCTGGTATTCGCTACACAAATATCGGTGATGCCCGCGCCCAGACCGGCGGCGCGCCACGTGCGGCATTTACAGATAACTCCGCTGTATCGATCGGTTTCAAGATCGGTTACAACTTCTAATCAAAACGAAATCTGACTGAGAAAGCCCGGTGTCAAAAACGCCGGGCTTTTTTCATGTCTTGCGCATGAACCGGGTCGCCGACGGGTGCGGTCTGGGATAGTGCTTTGGCATGATGATCCAAAAAACCATATCTTCACGCGCATGGACCGAAATGTTGGTGTTGGCTCTGCTCTGGGGGGCCTCGTTTTTGGCCGTTCGCGTGGCGCTGGACGAAATCGGGCCGCTGACCTCGGTCGCGCACCGCGTTGGATGGGCGATGATTGCACTTTGGATTGCCGTTGCGGTGATGCGGTTGCCCTTGCCGAGTGAGCCGCGCGTCTGGACTGCTTTTCTGGGCATGGGTTTGTTGAACAACGTCATTCCCTTTGGCTTGATGGCCTGGGGGCAATTGCACATTGAAAGCGGTCTGACCTCGATCCTGAACGCCGCAACCGCCATATTCGGGGTGCTGGCCGCGGCGATCTTTTTTGCGGATGAACGCATTTCAACCCGCAAGGCCGTGGGCGTCATGCTGGGCTTTGCAGGTGTCGCCACGGCCATCGGTCTGGAAAACCTGCGTAATTTCGACATTCGGTCGCTGGCGCAACTGGCCGTCATCGCGGGCACCGTGTCTTATGCGCTGGCGGGCGTCTGGGCGCGCAAAATGCTGTCAGATCAGCCGCCGCAGGTGGCGGCAGCGGGTATGGTCACCGGGGCGACCTTGATCATGCTGCCCGCTGCATGGCTGATTGAAGGGCCGCTAACGTTGAACCTGCAAACACCGACGTTGCTGGCGATTGCCTATTACGCGCTGGCGGCCACGGCGTTTGCTTATCTGCTCTATTACCGGGTGCTGAGCATGGCGGGCAGTGGCAATCTGATGTTGGTGACTTTGCTGGTCGCACCCGTGGCTATCGTTCTTGGGGCATGGGTGCGCGACGAAACGCTGCGCGCGTCGGCGTTTGGCGGTTTTGCACTGCTTGCCCTTGGATTGATGGTGCTTGATGGCCGCATCTGGCGTCTGCTGCACGGCTGGGGTACTCAGGGTAAACGCTGATCAACGGACCCGAATTTATGCTGTATTCCTCTGCCCAAGAATGGCGCGATGCCGCCCATCGCAAAGTGCTGGTGTTCGGCATGTCGGGATTGGGAAAAACCCATCTTTCCGGCCTGTTGCGCGGCTCAGAGAACTGGTTTCACTATTCAATCGACTACCGGATCGGCACCCGCTATCTGGGCGAAACCATTGCCGACAATGCCAAGGCAGAAGCGATGAAAGTGCCGTTTCTGCGTGATCTGCTTTTGAGTGACAGCATCTATATCGGCTCAAACATCACCTTCGAAAACCTCAGCCCAGTGGCGACCTGGTTGGGCAAACCCGGCGATCCGGACAAGGGTGGTTTGCCAATGGCGGAATATGCCAAACGTCAGGAGTTATTCAAACAGGCCGAAATTTCCGCGTTGCTGGACACCGGTTATTTCTCGGCCCGTGCGCAGACTCTTTATGGCTATGACCACTTTATCTGCGACACCGGGGGGTCGATCTGTGAATGGGTTGATCCCGGCGACCCGCAGGATCCCCTGCTGAATGCGCTGTCGGAGGAATGCCTGCTGGTCTGGATCAAAGGCGACGATGCGCATACTCAGGAACTGATCCGTCGCTTTGACAAAGCCCCGAAACCGATGGCCTATCAACCTGAATTCCTTGAGCGCGTCTGGCAGGAATATCTGAACGAAAACAAATGCTCAGAGGATGATGTTGACCCCAATGCTTTCATTCGATGGACCTATGCAAAGGCCCTGACCCATCGGCAACCCCGCTATGCCGCCATGGCAAAATGGGGGGTGACCATCACCCCGGACCAGATCGGCACGCTGCGCAGTGAGGACGATTTTGTTGACCTGATTGCCACCACCTTGCCCGCCGCCGGTTGATCTGTGCAATCTGCCTGACCCCTTCGTGATGTGCGCCCTCTTGGCAGGGTCAATGTCGCGGTCTATCTAAAGCATCCAAGATAGCGAAAGTGTCCCATGCCCATCAAGATACCATCCACCCTGCCCGCTTATGACGTGCTGACGCGCGAAGGCGTGATGGTGGTGGACGAGGAACTGGCCGCACGGCAGGACATTCGCCCGCTGCGCATTGCGCTTTTGAACCTGATGCCCAAGAAAATTCAGACGGAGAACCAATTTGCCCGTCTGATCGGTGCCACGCCCCTGCAGATCGAACTGACCTTGTTGCGCATGTCCGGTCACCAGACCCGCAATACCGCCGCCAAACATATGGAAAGCTTTTATCACCCGTTTGAAGAGGTCACGGACCAGAAATTTGACGGGTTGATCATCACCGGCGCGCCGATCGAACATATGCCATTCGAAGAAGTGACCTATTGGGACGAACTCACCCAAGTGATGGAATGGACGCAAACCAACGTGCACGCCACCTTTGGGGTCTGTTGGGGTGGCATGGCGATGATCCATCATTTCCACGGCATCAAAAAGCATCTGCTGGATGCCAAGGCTTTCGGCTGTTTCCGTCACAAGAACCTGGCGACGTCATCGCCGTTCTTGCGCGGCTTTTCCGATGACTGTGTGATGCCCGTATCGCGCTGGACTGAAATGAAACAGGCCGAAGTGGACGCGAAACCCGGTCTCACGACGTTACTTGGGAGTGACGAGGTTGGCCCTTGTCTGATCGAAGATCCGGGCCACCGCGCGCTCTATGTCTTTAATCATTTTGAATATGACCGGGACACGCTTAAGCAGGAATATGACCGCGATATTGCGGCTGGAACGCCGATCAACGTGCCGTGCAATTATTATCCAAACGATGACCCGTCGCTGATGCCAGTCAACCGGTGGCGCAGTCATGCGCATCTGCTTTATGGCAATTGGATCAACGAGATATATCAATCTACTCCTTACGAGATTTCCAGCATTGGGGGTTAAGGTGTATTTGTTTTTCGGATGCTTCATCGCGGTGATTGCACTGACCCAATGGCGCGCCAATGCGCGCGAGACCACCGCAGAGGCACAATATCCGGCGATTGGCGAGATCGTCATGACCGACGGCGTTCCGGTGCATGTCCATGTGAGCGGAACAGGTCCCGATCTGGTGCTGATCCATGGGGCGAGCGGCAATCTGCGCGATTTTACCTTTGGCCTGACCGGGCACCTCACCGACCATTACCGGGTCATCACCTTTGACCGCCCCGGAATGGGCTGGACCGGGCGTTTGCCCGGCACCGCTGGTGCCTGGAACACCCTGTCAGAGACGCCGCAGGAACAGGCGGCGATCCTGCAAAGGGCCGCCGACCAGATCGGCGTCAAGAACCCGGTTGTTCTGGGCCACTCTTATGGCGGCGCTGTGGCCTTGGCATGGGGCTTGGCCCGGCCGAGTGATACCGCGGCGCTGGTGCTGGTGTCTGCCGCATCCGAACCTTGGCCCGGCAGCCTTGGCTGGGTCTATGCAGCAACCAGTTCGGCGCTTGGCGGTGCTGTGCTGATCCCTCTGGTCACGGCCTATTTGCCAGAGAGCGTTGTGGACGCCAGCGTCAGTTCCATCTTTGCACCGCAAGACCCGCCCGAAGGCTATGTCGACCATATCGGTTCGGGCCTCACGCTGCGCCGTGCATCAACCCGCGCCAATGCGCAACAGGTCAACGGGCTTTTACCCTATATCATTGAAATGAAAAAACAATACGGCACCCTCACCATGCCGATTGAAATTCTGCACGGGGATGCGGATACCATTGTGCCCGCCGCCGTTCATGCCGAGGTTTTGATAAACGACGTACCGAATGGTGCACTGACACTATTGCCGGGCCTCGGCCACATGCCGCACCACACCAACCCTGAGACCGTTGTCGACGCCATTGGGCGTGCCGCAACGCGTGCGGGTTTGCGTTAATCGGCTTAACATCCCATATATAAGATCAGACACCGAATTTCAGGAGGCCATATGGACCTGCCCTTTGACGGCGCGATCAGCGCGTTTTTTGAAAATGATGCCCCGGAAGATATCCGCAATGCCATTCGCGGCGCGGACAAAAATGATATTCTGGCGGCCTCGTATCCGCACAGCGACCGGTTGGCGCGCAAGCGGTACGAAAAAGACTATAAGAAGCTCCAGATCGAACTGGTCAAACTGCAGTCATGGGTCCGCGACAGCGGCACGCGTATCGCGATGGTGTTTGAGGGCCGAGATGCGGCTGGCAAGGGAGGGACAATTGGCCGGATACTGGAACATCTGAACCCACGTGCGGCCCGGGTCGTCGCCTTGTCCAAACCCACCGAAACGGAACAAAGTGAATGGTATTTTCAGCGCTATATCAAACACCTGCCCTCAGCCGGTGAAATGATCTTGTTTGACCGCAGCTGGTATAACCGCGGCGTCGTCGAGCCGGTTTTTGGCTTTTGCACTGACAACCAACGGGCGCATTTCTTTAGACAGGTCAACCCGTTTGAGGCGATGTTGGCAGAAGATGGCATCCATCTTTTCAAATTCTGGTTGAACGTAGGGCGTGCCGAACAGCTGCGCCGCATGCTGGCGCGCGAACGTGATCCGCTCAAGCAATGGAAGCTCAGCAGCATCGACGTCAAAGGCCTGACGAAATGGGATGCCTATACCACCGCGATCCAGGAAACCTTGACCCGCAGTCATACCGAAAATGCCCCCTGGACAGTGATCCGGTCCGATGACAAACGCCGCGCGCGGCTTAATGCCATTAGGGTTATCTTGCACACCTTTGATTACCCACAAAAAAACAAGAAGGCCATCGGGCCAATCGATACGTCGATCTGTGGCGGACCGGACATCTGGGATGCCTAAACGCGGCTATCACCACGGCAATCTCAGACAGGCGCTAATTGATGCAGCGCTTGAGTTGATTGAGTTGCGCGGGCCCACCGGCTTTACCCTCTCTGAGGCTGCCAAACAGGCGGGTGTGACCCCGGCGGCTGTTTACCGGCATTTTGAGGGGCGCGAAGACCTGATTGCCGAAGGTGCGATGCAGGGTTACGAGATTTTTGCCGATCTGATGGAATTTGCCTACCAATCCGGCCAACCTTCGGCGCTCAAGGCGTTTGAAGCGACGGGTCGCGCCTATCTTGCTTTTGCGCGCAAATACCCCGGCCATTACATCGCGATGTTTGAAAGTGGCATTTCGGTTAACAGGACACCGGAACTGGCCGCTGTTGCCAACCGTGCCAATGGGGTGCTGGAACAGGCCGCCGCCGACCTCAGCCAACATATTCCGGCTGACAAACGCCCGCCTGCGTCGATGTTTTCCGCGCATATCTGGGCAATGAGCCACGGTGTGGTCGAACTTTTCGCCCGCAACTCCCCGGGCCGGGCATCGCCGTTCCCGGCTGATGAGCTTTTGGAAAGCGGCATCGGGATATATCTGCGGGGGCTCGGTCTGGTTCGGCCAGATGAATAGGTTTGTGCGGATGCTGCCGCAACGTTGGCAATATCCGGCCTAGGAATGGGGCGCATTGATTGTTGCTGGATTGGTTTTCACAATCGCAAGCGCTGCCTATTTCATCTACCGCACGCCTGACCATCACGTGCATGCGGGCTATACGACGGGCAAAGTTCTGTCGACGTTCGATACCTCGGATGAGCTGCGTTTTGATGTGCGTGCGGTCGTCGCTCTGCCAGACGGCTCAAACATCGCTGTGCGGGCCCAGTCATTTGCGATGGCGCAATGGCTGATCGACGAAACCTGTATCGACGTGCGAAAGGCTGAAAGCAGCCGCACCTATTACCGACTTGCCGCCCTCGCCAACTGCGCGTCCTGATCACCTGTCAAATCCGCCATCACACCAGCCGCAATTTCAAACGACCTGAGCCGCGCGTCATGATCATGTATCTGCCCGGTCAGAATAATCTCATCCGGCTGATAGGACTGGATCATCTCAGCCAATTGCCGCTTAACCGTCTCTGCCGATCCAACGGCCGAAACCCGCAGCATCTGGTCTACGGCGCGCCGAACAGGGGTGCCAATCTCTGCGTCAATATCCTCAACAGGTCCCGGCAGTTTGCCCCGTTTGCCGGTCCGCATGCGCGCAAACGCCTGTTGCATTGAGGTGCGCAGATACGCGCCTTCCGCATCTGTATCAGCGGCAAAGACATTGGCCGCCAACATGAAATAGGGCTTGGCCTCCGGTGTCGCCGGTTTGAAGTCCCTCCGATAAAGATAAAGCGCCTCTTCCAGCGCGTCCGGCGCAAAATGCGATGCAAAGGCATAGGGCAGACCAAAATGTGCCGCCAGTTGCGCGCCATAAAGCGATGACCCAAGAATCCAGATCGGCACATGGCTGCCCTCGCCCGGTATCGCGCGCACCGGGGCACCGGGGCGCGGATCGCCAAGATAGCCCCTCAATTCGGTTACAGCTCCCGGGAAGTCATCACCGCCCCGTCGCAAGGCGTGATAGACCGCCTCATCGCCACCCGGCGCGCGGCCCAGCCCCAGATCAATCCGGTTGCCGTGGATCGCCGCCAATGTGCCAAATTGCTCTGCAATGGCCAGGGGCGCATGATTGGGCAGCATGATCCCACCCGCCCCGATGCGCATCCTTTGGGTCTGGCCTGCCACATGGCCAATCAGCACCGATGTTGCCGCCGAGGCGATGCCGGGCATGTTGTGATGCTCTGCCATCCAATACCGGTGATAGCCCCAGCCTTCGGCGCTCTTGGCCAAATCAACTGTATTTCGAATGGCCTGCGCTGCCTCTGACCCGTCAGGGATCGGGGCCAGGTCAAGAACGGAGTACTTCATCTTTGTTTCCTAAGCGTGTCATCGCTTCACATAATATCGCTGCTGTTTTTGAAAACCCCCAGCCTCTTCACCCTTTTCAAAAATACCGCGGGGGTTTGGGGGCAGCGCCCCCATTCCGGTCGGCGCGCGTCAGCGCGTCGACATAAAAAAGGCCACCCCAAACAGAGGCGGCCTTCTTTGCAATAATCGTAGGTAAACTTAACGCTTGGAGAACTGGAAGCTCTTACGCGCCTTGGCCTTACCATATTTCTTACGTTCCACCACGCGGCTGTCGCGTGTGAGGAAGCCTGCTGCTTTCAGGGCACCGCGCAAAGCGGGTTCATAAAGCTGCAATGCTTTGGACACGCCATGCTTAACCGCACCGGCCTGACCGGACAGACCGCCACCTTTGACTGTGGCAACCACGTCGAACTGGTCAACCCGGTCGGTGATCGAGAAAGGCTGTGCCAAGATCATCTGCAAAACAGGGCGTGCAAAATATTCGTTCTGCGGCTTGCCGTTGACGGTGACCTTGCCGGAACCCGGCTTGATCCAGACGCGGGCAACCGCATCTTTACGCTTGCCTGTGGCATAAGCCCGGCCCAGCTCGTCACGGACGGGCTCGCGGGGGGGCAATTCAACCTCTGGAGCTGCGGCAACGCCTGCAACTTCGGCCAGGTCTTCGAGTGTGTTGATTTCGTCAGCCATGCTCATGCACTCCGCGTGTTTTTAGAGTTCATTGATTTCACATCCAGAACGACAGGGCTTTGCGCCTCGTGGCCGTGCTCAGTGCCTGCATAGACGCGCAGGTTGGTCATGATCTGGCGTGACAAGCGGTTGCCGGGCAACATGCGCTTGACGGCTTGGGTCACGATCCGCTCGGGGTGCGCGCCTTCCAGGATCTGTGCCTTGGTGCGCTGCTTGATCCCGCCGGGATGGCCGGTGTGCCAATAGAAGTTTTCTTCGCGCTTCTTGCCGGTCATCTGGATTTTCTCGGCATTGATGACGATGACGTTGTCGCCGCAATCCATGTGAGGGGTGAATGACGGCTTGTGCTTGCCGCGCAGGCGCGTGGCAATGATCGACGCAAGACGGCCCAAAACAACGCCTTCGGCGTCGATGATGATCCATGTCTTGTCGATGTCTGCCGGTGTTGCAGAAAAGGTTTTCATCGGAATTTCCCGTTTGATGGTAAAAGCACGGCCAAACGGGCGATGCCTTCATGTGATGGGCGGGTTATAAACATGCGGTTTGCCACGTCAAGCGGTGTGCGTCGTATTTAAACACACAAAAACAATAGCTTAATAAATAGGTATTATAGTACCCCAACTTATTACACCGAAATCTGTTCCGGTGGATTATCCAGCAAGTCACGCAAACGCTGCACGGCGGCAGCAAAGCTTTCAATGGAAACGCCCGCGTTGATGGCAAGGCGCACCTTGTGGCGCACACGCGCATCGCGTCCGGCAAACTCTTCGGCGGGCCGCACCGGCACATCCGCCGCCTCTGCCGCCTGGCAGAACGCGACCGCCCGCCAGCCCTGCGGCAGCGTGAGCCACAAGAACGGGACATCCAGCCGCCAGTTGACGTCGTACCCCTGCAAGGTATCCGCTGCGGTCTGTATATATTGTCCATAGATGTCGCGCGCCTTGGCCGTCAGGGCATTGACCCGGGGATCACCCAGTAACAGTGCTGCCAGATCCAGCATCGGTGTGGGCAGCCCGAAAAAGCCATGTTCCTTGGCGCGCCGCAAGCCGGATGTCTTGCCTTTCGGGGCCACGGCAAACCCCAGCCGCAGCGCGGGCGTCAGCGTCTTTGCGATCGAAGAAACATACCACCCCAATTCAGGAGCCAATGCACGGTATGTGGCGGCCCGCTCCATCCCCATGCGGTAACAATCGTCCTCCAGTATTTGCAAATCGTGGCTGCGTGCAACGACCACCAGTTCTTCACGACGCGCAAGTGGCGTGTGTGCAACCGTCGGATTGTGCACTTCGGGGGACGTGCAGAATACCTGAGCATCACACCCCTTGGCTGCGGCATGAAGGGCATCCGGGATCACACCTTTCTCATCCATCGCAACCGGCACGACATCCGCGCGCAGCAGTTCCGCCGCGCGGCGAAAGCCGGGATAGGCGAGCTCTTCAACCAAAATCGTAGGCCGGCGCCCACTCAGCACCGCCTGCAACACCAGAAAAATACCGTGCTGCCCACCCATGGTCATGACAACATCTTCTGCGTCTATCGGCCCCAGCGGTGTGTTAGCCAACCATTTCAACGCGGCCTTGCGCGCCAGAACCGCGGACGCACGGGTCGGGTAATGCATCACCCCCGACGCCGGGTTGTCGGCCACCTGACCCAGCAATTCCCGGATCAGTGCGGCCTGTCCAATGCTTGGCAGCACCGGAGAAAACAGATTAACGCGGTGCATGTCATGCGGGCCCATGTGCGCCACCGCGTCAATTTCGATCGGCACATAGGGCACGTCGCGCAAGGGTGCTGTCACAAAGGTGCCGCGCCCGACCTCGGCGGTCAGCACCGCCTCATCGGTCAGAATGGTATAGGCGCGGGCCACGGTGCCGGGGGTGATGCCAAGCTTCCAGGCCAGATCGCGCACTGGCGGCAATTTGTCCCCGACACCAAGCTCACCCTTGCTTATCGCTTTGCGGATCGCCGCCACCACGGCCTTATATTTGGGCCCTGCGCCATCGGACAGTTCCGGTTGCCAAATTGTACCCATTACAATGTTTGCCTAGTCATTTCAGATCAATCTTTGTACCAATTGATCGTAGCGATTTGCTATATTGTGTCAATACAATTGAGTAAAAGGAGATACCCATGACACACGCATTGACCCTCTCTTCCGAGATGTTGACCGCCCTAAACACACGCAGCATGCCAATCGCTGCGCTGCTGGCGGTCAAATTTGCGGTCTGCGTGACGAAATGGGCCACACGCCGCCGCACACGTCTGGCGCTGCGCAAGCTGGAGCCGTGGCAATTGCGCGATGTGGGACTGACACCGGATCAGGCCGAAACGGAGGCTTGCCGCGTGTTCTGGAAGCCATAACATCCCTGTGGTGACTTTCAGACCTCTTCACTTGGGCCGGGTTTTCCCCGGCCCATTTTTCATCTTATCCAATGGATTTCGGCGGAATCGCATAGGTCAGGCTGGCCCGCGCCACCGGTTTGTCAGACCCTTCTGAATAGATCAGCACATCCGTCACCGACAATTGCTTGCCCAGCTTCAACAGCCGCGCTTTGGCAATCAAATTCACCCCTGCCAGCGGCTTGCGCATGAAATCAATTGAACAATTTGTGGTCACGGCCAATGCCTGTGGTCCGATCATGGCCAGCGTCACCAGATAGGCCGCAACATCCGCAAGCGCGAACATCGAAGGGCCAGACACGGTGCCACCGGGGCGCAGATGCCGGTGCGCGGTCAGCAACCGCATGGTGATTTCGCCCTCGCCCACATGATCGACAGCAAAGTCTTCTGCCACCTGATCAAACACCTCGTGCATGAAGTGTGTCAGCGCCTCTTCGTCCATCATTACGGGCATGCTTGTTCTTTCCTGCTGTGTTGACCTAGGATTGGCCTATTTGAGGGTAAGAGAGCAAGATGGCAATTCTTGAGATTGAAGTACGCGGACCAGTGGCGCACATGACAATGAACGCACCAGAACGGCTTAATGCGCTGTCCGATGAGATGTTGGAAGCTTTGCAAACCGGTTTGGATGGTCTGGCAAACAATGCGCAGGTCCGGGTCATCACCATCGCGGGCGCGGGCAAAGCATTTTGCGCCGGACATGACCTGCGCCAGATGGCAGAGAAACGAAAAGAAGCGGACGGCGGGGTTGCCGCCTTCAGGGATCTGTTCGATCGATGCTCTGCCCTGATGGCCCGTATTCGGTTCATGCCGCAGCCGGTCATTGCCCAGGTCCATGGCATCGCAACCGCCGCGGGGTGCCAATTGGTTGCCACCTGCGATCTGGCGGTCGCCGCCAAAGAGACACGTTTCGGCGTGAACGGGGTCAATATCGGATTGTTCTGTTCAACCCCGATGGTGGCGCTTAGCCGCAACATCGCCCGGAAAAAGGCGTTTGAGATGCTGACCACAGGCGATTTCATTAACGCCACCCGCGCTGAGGAGCTTGGCCTGATCAACCGTGTCGTCGAAAGCGACGACCTCAGCGCCGCCACCGCGGCCTTGGCGGATCAAATCGCCTCTAAATTGGGGTCGGCTGTGAGACTGGGCAAAGTCGCCTTTTATCAACAGCTGGAGCTGCCGGTCGCTGAGGCCTATGCCTATACCGGCGACGTTATGGTTGAAAACATGCAGAACAAGGACACCCAGGAGGGCATCAATGCCTTCATCGAAAAACGGCCCCCCGACTGGTCGCAATGATTGTTTCCAAATATGATTGCGATTGTTTACGTTTTTGCTCTAGTAAATCGGGCATAATTGGGGCATCAATAGGGCAAGGCCAATAGCCTTAATGATTTTGGGTCGCCGACGGCGGAAGGTCCCTCCAGGTCAGCCTCTCACTGACCGACCATACCTGCAGCGGCGACCCCAAAAATCACCCCCTCCTGACATTCTCCACTGCAAGTAATTGTACCGCAGGTGTTGGCTGCCTGTTGCTTACCAAAGCACCCTGCCCTACATCGCGTTTCATGACACAGACACTCCATATCATCGGCGGCGGCATGGCCGGATCAGAAGCAGCCTGGCAGGCGGCAAACGCGGGCATTCCCGTCGTGATCCATGAAATGCGGCCCAAGGTCGGCACATTTGCACACCAGACCGGGCTTTTGGGTGAAATGGTCTGTTCAAACTCATTCCGGTCTGACGACAGCGAACAGAACGCGGTGGGCCTGTTGCATTGGGAGATGCGCGCAGCGAACGGGCTGATCATGGCCACGGCCGACAAACACCGTCTGCCTGCCGGCGGCGCGCTGGCGGTGGACCGCGATCCCTTTGCCCAATCGGTGACAGATGCGTTGCTGGCCCATCCGAATATCAGCGTCGAATACGGCGAAATCACTGAACTGCCCGATGACGGCCACTGGATCATTGCGACCGGGCCGCTGACGTCCGGTTCTTTGGCCGATGCCATTGCCGCGCAAACCGGTGCCGAGGCGCTGGCATTTTTCGACGCCATCGCACCAATTGTCTATTTTGACAGCATCAACATGGATAAAGCATGGATGCAGTCGCGCTATGACAAGGGCGATACCGAGGAAGAACGCACTGCCTATCTCAACTGCCCGATGGACAAAGACCAATACGAGGCCTTCATCGACGCGCTGTTGACGGCAGACAAAACCGAATTCCGCGAAGGCGAAACGGCTGCCTATTTTGACGGATGTCTGCCCATAGAAGTCATGGCCGAACGCGGACGCGAAACCCTGCGCTTTGGGCCGATGAAACCTGTGGGCCTGACCGATGCACATCAGCCCGATGTCAAAGCCTATGCCGTTGTGCAACTGCGCCGGGACAACAAACTGGGCACGCTGTACAACATCGTCGGCTTTCAGACAAAGATGAAGTATGGCGCACAAGCCGATGTTTTCAAAATGATTCCAGGTCTAGAGAATGCGCGATTCGCGCGCCTTGGTGGCATCCACCGCAACTCCTTTATCAATTCCCCCACGCTGTTGGACGACCAGATGCGTCTGCGCGCCCGGCCTCATATCCGCTTTGCAGGCCAGATCACTGGCGTCGAAGGCTATGTTGAAAGTGCGGCGATGGGTCTGCTTGCCGGGCGCATGGCGGTGGCCGAGATCAGGGGAGAAGCGATCACCACGCCGCCCAACACAACAGCGATGGGCGCATTGATCACCCATATCACTGGCGGTGCCGAGGCAAAAACCTTCCAGCCAATGAACGTAAACTTTGGCCTGTTTCCCCCTGTTGAGGGCCTGAAATCAGGTCGGCGGGGGCGCAAGGACCGCTACAAGGCCTATACAGATCGCGCCAAGGCAGACTGGCAAAGCTGGCTGGAAAGTTAGGGCTGGACGGGACCATACATCCTTCGTAGATTTTTCTGCATGAGTGATCCTTTTCTCGACAAAGCGTATGGCGCGCGCGATGCCGCCTCAACCCGCGAGCTTTATGACGACTGGTCCGCGAGCTATGAGGCCGAAGTAGGCGAAAACGGCTATGCCACGCCTGAACGATGTGCAAAAGCGCTTGCCAAATACAGTGATGATCCCACCCAGCCCATTCTTGATTTTGGCTGTGGCACCGGGCTTTCGGGTTTGGCGCTCAAACTCGGTGGATTTACCACGATTGACGGGATGGATCTGTCGGCAGATATGCTGGCGCGGGCCAATGACAAAGGCGTTTATCGCACCTTGCATCATGTTGAGGCTGATGCACCGCTGATCCACGCGCCCGGCGATTATGCCGCGATTGCCGCGATCGGGGTCATTGGGGCCGGTGCTGCCCCGATCTCTGTGTTTGACACGTTGATGAAGGGGCTCGCGAAAGGCGGGCTAATGGTATTTTCTTTCAACGATCACGCGCTGCAGGACAAGGCCAACGAGGCACGGGTCAGCGAATGGCTCGACTGTGGTGCCGCGTGTTTGCTGTTTCGCGAACACGGACCGCATCTGCCGGGCATTAACTTGAAGTCCAATGTCTATGTGATTGAAAAGACTTGAACTTTCGGACACGTTTTGCACCGTCACCCACAGGGCCGCTGCACCTTGGACATGCGTATTCCGCGCTTTTGGCCTTTGATATGGCACAGGCACATGCCGGTGAATTTCTACTCAGGATCGAGGATATTGACCAGTCGCGCGCACGCCCTGAATGGGAGATGCAGATTTATGATGATCTGGCTTGGCTGGGATTGCGATGGCCAGAACCCGTGATGCGGCAGTCGGAGCGCCATGCCGCTTATGATGACGCGCTTGATCAGCTTTGGCAGCAAGGGTTGCTTTATCCATGCACCTGCTCTCGCGCAGATATCGCGGCGGCGGCCTCTGCACCTCAGGAAGGCGCGCCGCTGCATGGGCCGGACGGGGTAATTTACCCTGGTACATGCCGTGTAACGGCCTGTCGCACGGGCCTGAGACCCACGATTACCCCCTTGCGTCTGGACATGAGGAAAGCGGTTCAGAGCATTGATAATACTTTCTATTTCACTGAAACGGGGCAACGACACGGCGATATCCGCGTTGATGCCGATACCTTGACCTTGGGTATTGGCGACATCGTCCTTTCCCGTCGTGATATGGGCACATCCTATCATCTCTCGGTGGTGCTGGATGATGCGGCTCAGGACATTACCCATGTGGTGCGCGGTGAGGATCTTTTCGAGGCGACAAAAATCCATGTCGTCTTGCAAAAGCTTCTTGGGCTACCGACACCCACCTATCACCACCACCGCTTGATCCGGGACGCGGCAGGCAAACGGCTGGCCAAACGCGACGACGCGCGGGCGATTTCGCTTTATCGGGTTGAGGGCAAAACCCCCAAAGATATTCGTTTGATGGTGGGGCTTTAGGCGCGGTTCCTAACCCGGCAGACTGTGCCAGGGTTTGGGCATAATCACCCATCGGCCATTCACATAGATCAGCCCGTCAAATGCCAGACCCAAGGTTTCGCCCTGCTTTACAAATTTGAACCGGACGATCGGCACGTCGATCTTGAAATACTGCAGCACGTCTTTATACCCGCCCGGGAATTTATCCAGCACCGGCTTTTGTTCAAAAAGCGCACGGGTGGTGGTGTGGACCACAATGATATCGTCTTGATACGGTTTGGGGCCAAACGCCGTTCCCGGCCCCATCTGCTCTTGATAACTGGCCCACAAGGCGGTCGCCAATGGATCGGCATAGACCGCCCTGACCTCTGCTTCGGTGGGCAGGATCGCCTGTGTCAGCGCCCGTAAATCGGCCCCCGGTTCCAAAAATGCGCTGAGCAAGGCGTGCGCTTCGGCTTCGCTGCCTGGGGTCGCGACAGGTGCGGTGGCGGGCGGTGAACGATCCTCTGGCCTGCTGCTGGCCTCAACCAGTGCCAAAAGGCTGGCAGTCGGGTTGGCCTGACAGACTTTGGCGAGGTTCCCCAGCAGAATGGCGTTGTTGTTTGGGTCAACGGGCCGCACGTTGTCGGTGTTGGCCGCAATAAACCCAAACGTCCATGCCGCGATCATGACCTGATCGGCCTCGGTCGCAGTGCCCAACACGGTGCTGCAGTTGCCGCGCGGATCGAACCCGGCCGATTGTGCCTGCGCCATCGGGGCCAGAATCGCGGCACATAAAACCGCGCTGATACCCGTTATTGCCGTGTTCATATGCCAAACCCCCATCCCTGACCCCTTTGAATGAACAGGCTAGCGGAAGTATGTGATCTTGGCAAAAGACCGCGCATAGGCGTCTAGATGGGTTTGGTCAACTCACGCTCATTGCCATCCTCGACAGCCGTAAAAAAGCAGCTCCGCCGCCCGGTGTGGCAGGCCGGCCCGGTCTGGCGCACCAACACCAACAGACAATCCCGGTCACAGTCAAAGCGCAGTTCAACCAGTTCCTGCACATGGCCGCTGGTTTCACCCTTGATCCAGAAAGCCTGCCGGGAGCGGCTCCAATACGTCGCGCGTCCGGTTTCCAGCGTTTGGGCAATGCTTTGCGCATTCATCCACGCCAGCATCAGCACCTCTTTGCTGTCTACATCCTGCGCAATCGCAGGAATGAGCCCCGCGTCATTAAAGGTCAGACTTGCAGGATCAAATCGCATCCGCTTGGCCCCTCTCAGAAAAGTTTTTTGCATCTTTGGTGTGGGGGGTTATGTAGGCATTCAAAGGCAAAGGAAACAACCATGTCGGGCGATACCGATCTTATCAAACTTTACTCGGCGCGTATCCTGGCGCTGGCGGCGGACATTCCCCATCTGGGTCATCTGGATGCGCCCGATGCCACGGTAAAGCGCCGCTCGCCGCTGTGCGGGTCCACGGTGACGGTTGATGTGCGCGTCGCAGACGGACGGTTGGCGCAGTTGGGCCAAGACGTCAAAGCCTGCGCTTTGGGCCAGGCAGCGGCGGCTGTCATGGGTGGTGCGGCACTGGGTGCGACGCTGGAACAGGTCGAAAAGGCCCGCGATCAACTGCATGCCATGCTGAAAAACCATGGGCCGGTGCCCGATGCGCCCTTTGACGGATTTGAGATTCTCACGCCTGCGGTTGAATACAAGAACCGGCATGCGTCGATCATGTTGAGCATTGAGGCGCTGGCTGAGGCGATGCAGCACGCCACGGCACCGGCAGAAGTCAGCAAATCTTGATTTGATACATGGAATGTCGGCTGGGGCGGGCTTTGAAGTCCGGGCTGATATGATGTGCAAAAAAAACGCCGCACATCCTGAAAAGGATGGCGGCGCAAGGAAAGCGTTTCTCATGTGGGACCCGGATTTGCCGTAGGGGATACCCCCGATGCCAACGTCAGACAGGCAGTGTCAGTTGGCAGCATCAATTTGGGACGGATGCGTCAGGCAAGCGGCATGAGAGCGCAGGCAGATATCAAACAAAGGCAGGAAGATGCAGACCAACAACAAGCATCACAATCAAGGCAGCCGCACCGACGGCATCCTGCAACAACGTGCCTTGCGACCGGGTTGCGATGGATTTGAGCGATTTCAGCGTTGTCATTCTGTGTCTCCGTCTTTGTTGCCTCTTTGTTCTCATTTTATTAACCACTTGTAAAGAACTAAATGAGAACATTTGCGAACAAAGCAGGTGGAAACCCGTTAACCCACTGAAATCAAACGGATCGCTTCATCCTGCCGCATCAACCACAGCAGCAGCCGCGTTGCCTCGCCGCGGGGGGATGTCAATGCAGGGTCATCGTTCAAGAGTTTGCGGGCATCCGATTGCGCCACTGCCATCAGCCCGGCCTGTCGTTCCAGATCGGCCACACGGAACCGCGGCACCCCTGATTGTGCCGTGCCAATCAGATCGCCGGTGCCGCGCATTTTGAGGTCGGTCTCGGCAATGATGAACCCGTCTTCGGTCTCGCGCAGAACCTCCAGACGTTGTCTGCCGCTCTCACTCAGCGGTGGCTGGTACATCAACAAACAGGTCGACGCCTCTTGGCCGCGCCCTACGCGGCCCCGCAACTGATGCAGTTGCGCCAGACCAAATATCTCGGCGCGCTCCACCACCATGATCGTGGCATTTGGCACGTCCACGCCCACTTCAATGACGGTCGTAGCAACCAGAACCTGGGTTTCGCCATTCTGAAACGCGCGCATGGCCGCATCTTTTTCGGCGGGCGGCATTTGCCCATGCACCAGCCCCACGACCCCCTCGCCCAAGGCGGCGCGCAACCGTTTGAACCGTTCCTCGGCAGCGATCAAATCGCTGATTTCACTTTCCTCAACCAACGGACAGACCCAGTAACACTGCCGCCCCTCGGCAATGACAGAACGCAACCGTCCCACCACTTCATCAATACGTTCGGTGCTGACCAAAGCGGTCTTGATCGGTTTGCGGCCGGGTGGTTTTTCATCCAATACGGAAACGTCCATATCGCCATATTGTGCCAAGGCGAGCGAACGGGGGATTGGCGTTGCGGTCATGACCAGAACATCCGCATGATGGCCCTTCTGGCCCAGTTCAAGACGCTGACGCACGCCAAACCGGTGTTGTTCGTCCACCACGGCAAGCCGCAGATCGTGAAAATGGACATCCGCCTGAAACACCGCGTGGGTCCCGACAAGCACCTGAATATCGCCACGTGCCAATGCCGCGAGCTTGGCCTGTCGTTCGCTGCCCTTGTCCCGTCCGGTCAGAATTTCCAACACCACGCCCGCCTGATCGGCCAAGGGGCGCAAACCCTGAACGTGCTGGCGGGCAAGGATTTCGGTCGGGGCCATCAACACCCCCTGCCCGCCCGCCTCGACCGCGCGCAATAATGCGATGAAGGCGACAAGCGTCTTGCCCGCCCCGACATCGCCCTGCAAAAGCCGGTTCATGCGCTGCTCGGTTGCCATATCGCCGGTGATTTCCGCGATTGCGCGGTTCTGGGCTGTGGTCGGTTTATAGGGCAATGCGGCCATCACCCGGGCCTGCAAGCGACCGTCACCGGTGCTGGACCGGCCCTTTTTGCGGCGTTCCTTTTGTCGGGCCAACGCCAAGGTCACCTGATGGGCAAAAAGCTCATCATAGGCCAGCCGTTCGCGCGCAGGTGCGGTCGGGGCCAGATCCGCCAGCGACGCAGGATCATGCGCCTGCGTGACCGCCGTCAGAAAATCAGGCCATTTCGATTGGTTCACGTGCCCTGCATCGCTCCATTCGGGCATCTGAGGCACCCGCGCAATGGCACCACGGGTGGCTTTGTACATCAGCTTTTGGGTGATCCCTGCGGTCAGCGGATAGACGGGTTCAAAGGCCGGAATAGTGTCTGCGTCCGCTTCGGCCACGGCGAAATCGGGGTGCACCATCTGGGCCATGCCGTCAAAAAGCTCAACCCGGCCCGAGACAATTCGACGAGACCCCTCAGGCAGTTGTTTTTTCCAATAATCGCCGCGCGCATGGAAATAGACCAACTGAAAGCTGGTCTTGGCATCCTCGACGTGAATGCGGTACGCCCCGCCTTTGTTCTTGGCCGGGTAATGTGCGCCAATGGTCACGGCCACCGTCAATGTTGCAGGCAACACCGCGTCTTTGACCGTTTGAGACAGGGCGCGATCAATCCCGGAATAGGGCAAGGTGAACAACAGGTCCCGTGGGGCCAGAATGCCAAGTTGCGCAAACAGTTGCGCGGTCTTGGGGCCGACACCTTCAAGCGTTTCCAACCCTGCAAACAGCGGGAAAAGGGGTTCCGGCCGCCCGCTCATGCGTCACTGATCAACGAGAGCCAGCCGTCTTCATCCAGGGTTTCAATGCCCAATTCCGCGGCCTTTTTCGCTTTCGATCCGGCACCGGGACCGGCAATCAGAATATCTGTCTTTGCGCTGACCGACCCGGACACCTTCGCACCCAGCCGCTCTGCCCGCGCTTTTGCCTCTGCGCGGGTCATTTTTTCAAGCGTGCCGGTGAAAACCACCGTCTTTCCGGCAACCGGGCTGCCGGATGTGTCGGGCCGTTTTGCGGCGATGACGTTCAACTGCGCAATCAGCCGATCGATGGACGCACGTTCGGCTGATTGCGCAAAGGCATTTACCACCGATCCCGCCATCACGGCCCCGACGCCATCGACCCCGATCAGGTCATCCCAGGCGGACCCCTGTTGCGCCTCTGCCGCGATCATCGCGGTTTCAAACGCATCCCAGGTGCCATAATGCAGCGCCAACAGATTTGACGCCGCTTCGCCGACATGGCGGATGCCAAGTGCAAATATCACGCGGCCCAGCGGGATATTCCGTTTATCCTCAATGCTTTGAAAGAGGTTGTTCGCAGATTTCTCGCCCCAGCCTTCCCGGTTTTTCAATTGCTGCAGACCCTGACCATACCGTTCTTTGAGGGTGAAGATATCTGCCGGTTCCTTGATCCAGCCATCGGCATAGAACTGTTCAACCTGCTTGGCACCCAGCCCCTCAATGTCAAACGCCCCGCGCGCCACAAAGTGTTTCAGCTTTTCAACAGCCTGTGCGGGACAGATCAGACCACCCGTGCAACGGCGCACCGCATCCCCCGGTTCCCGGACCGCCTCGCTGCCGCATTCCGGGCAGAGGGTCGGAAAGACAAAAGCGGTGGCACCGGGATCGCGTTTGCTCAGATCCACATCAGCGACCTTCGGGATCACATCGCCGGCACGATAGACCTGCACCCAATCGCCCACGCGGATGTCTTTGCCGCCGCGAATCTGCTGTCCCTTGCTGTCCAGACCGCTGATGTAATCCTCGTTATGCAAGGTTGCGTTTGACACGACCACACCACCAACCGTCACTGGCCGCAGCCGCGCGACGGGGGACAGAGCGCCTGTGCGCCCAACCTGAATGTCGATGCCCTCCAGCACGGTCCAGGCCAATTCAGCCGGAAATTTGTGGGCGATCGCCCAGCGGGGGGTGGTCGATCTGAAGCCGAGCCGGTCCTGCAGCGCCAGATCATCGACTTTGTAGACCACGCCGTCGATGTCATATCCCAGCGTCGCACGCTGTTCCTCGATCAGTGCGTAATGGGCCAGCATCGCGTCCGGTCCGTCACAGATCGCGGTCAGCGGGTTGGTGGCAAACCCAAAATCCGACAACCGCGTGATGGCACCCATCTGGGTGTCTGCGAGCGGATCTGACAGCGCGCCCCATGCATAGGCAAAAAACCGCAGCGGGCGTGATTTCGTGATGCTGGCATCGAGCTGGCGCAATGATCCTGCCGCCGCATTGCGCGGGTTGGCAAAGGGTTTGGCATCCGCCGCCAATTGACGATCATTCAACGCCGCAAAATCGGCATGGCTCATGTAGACTTCGCCGCGTACCTCAAGAACGGATGGCGCGCCTGTCAGGACCTGTGGGATATCGCCAATTGTACGCGCATTTGCCGTAACGTTTTCGCCCACGGCCCCATCACCGCGTGTTGCGGCATGGATCAGCCGGCCGTCCTCGTATCGCAAGGACAGTGACAGACCGTCAATCTTGGGTTCGGCAGTGTAGGCCAGCGTGACATCCGCGCTTATTCCGAGGTATTTTCGAACACGGGCATCAAATTCAACGACATCTGTTGTGTCGAAAGCATTTGAGAGCGACAGCATCGCGACCGCATGGGTGATTTTCGAAAACCCGTCAGCTGGTGTGGCACCGACCTGATCGCTGGGGCTGTCCTGCCTCTTCAGGTCCGGGAACCGCGCCTCGATTGCGGCATTGCGACGTTTCAGCGCGTCATATTCAGAATCGTCAATTTCCGGGTCGTCTTGTGTGTGATAGGCGGCGTTTGCACGTTTCAGAATTTTGGCAAGCCGCGCGAGTTCATCCTTGGCCTGCGCCTCAGTCAGCGCTTCTATTGCAATCTCAGATGTCAAAAGACCTGCCCCCGGAAGTGTCGCTTCTATCTTCTTAGATAGGTGGCGACGGGGGGCAGGTCTAGCACGATTTGGAGGGTCGTATCGGTTGGATGGCGGCTTAGGCGCTCGCTGCCAAACTCATCGTAGCAGGTTCCGGATCACGCAGCACATAGCCCCGGCCCCAGACTGTTTCGATGTAATTCTCGCCGCCGGTCGCAATGCTCAGCTTTTTGCGCAGCTTGCAGATGAACACGTCAATAATCTTGAGTTCAGGTTCATCCATGCCGCCATAGAGGTGGTTCAGGAACATTTCCTTGGTCAAGGTTGTCCCTTTTCGCAGGGACAGCAGCTCAAGCATTTGGTATTCTTTGCCCGTCAGATGTACTGTTGAATTGTCGACGCTGACGGTTTTGGCGTCCAGATTGACGGCAATTTGACCGGTTTCGATCACAGATTGCGAATGCCCCTTGGAGCGTCGGATGATCGCGTGGATGCGCGCCACCAGTTCTTCGCGGTGGAACGGCTTGGTCAGATAATCATCCGCCCCAAATCCGAAACCCTTGATCTTGCTTTCGGTGTCATCAGCCCCGGACAATATCAGGATCGGTGTATCAATGCGTGACAGGCGCAGTTGGCGCAAAACTTCGTGGCCATTCATGTCTGGCAGATCAAGGTCCAGAAGGATCAAATCGTAATCATAAAGTTTCGCCAGATCGATCCCTTCTTCACCCAGATCAGTGGCATACACATTGAGGTTTGCATGGGTCAGCATCAACTCGATGCTGCGAGAAGTAGTTGGATCGTCTTCGACTAGTAATACACGCATTAATTTTTTCTCCGGGGCGGCTTCATTGCTTTGGACTAGATCGTGAACAAAAAAGGTTAACCACTCGCTAACAGAGATTGGATTAACAGATTCGCAACCTAAAGTTGTCTATATTTTTGCAATGCAGTCGCTTTTAAAGCCGCTTCTCCGTGATCTGTGACCGCACGGACCCACTCCAGAAATTCATCCTCACTGATCTGGTAACGTTCCAGCGCCTCGGCCTGGGTGATCAGGCCATAGACCACCCCCCGCACCACAGCAGCTTTGCGTGACGCAACCCAGCGGCGGGTCGCGGTATTTGGCAGATCACTGCGCGACATCACCGTGCCATCGGCAAGGGTCACAGAACGCGGTCCGTCAACTTTTTTCAGATACATGAGCTTTTCCGGCATTATTTGACCCCAATCTGCACCCGCAGCCTTAATGCAAAGTGAAGCGCGCCCTTGTGAGTAGTTCGCATTTTCCTATATTCGCTCCTAACACCTCCCGGAGACATGACATGCCCCTCGACCACACACCGCCGCTCAATTCATTGGGCTTTGCAAAAGCGCCCGCCGACACGCGCGTCGTGGTGGCGATGTCGGGTGGCGTGGACAGCTCTGTCGTTGCCGCGATGCTTGCGGATGAAGGATACGATGTGGTCGGCGTCACCTTGCAGCTTTATGATCACGGTGCGGCGCTGGCCAAAAAGGGTGCGTGCTGCGCCGGTATCGACATTCACGATGCGCGGCGTGTGGCCGAAGAAATGGGGTTTCCGCACTACGTGCTCGATTATGAAAATGTGTTCAAAGACGCGGTGATTGATGAGTTTGCGGACAGCTATCTGGCCGGTGCAACGCCGGTGCCCTGCATCCGTTGCAATGAGCGGGTGAAATTCAAGGACCTGCTGGAAACCGCCAAGGATCTTGAGGCCGATTGCATGGCAACGGGCCATTATATTCAGCGCAAAATGGGTGATAACGGTGCCGAACTGCACGCCGCCGCCGATGGCAGTCGCGATCAAAGCTATTTCCTGTTTTCAACCACCCCCGAGCAGCTTGATTATCTGCGCTTTCCGCTGGGCCATCTGCCGTCCAAGGACGACACTCGTGCTTTGGCTGCGAAATACGGGCTGGGCGTGGCGATGAAGCCGGACAGTCAGGATATCTGCTTTGTGCCAAATGGCGATTATGCCTCTGTCATCCGCAAACTGCGCCCGGAAGCCGCTGATCCCGGCAATATTGTCGATTTGGAGGGCAACGTGCTGGCCCGTCATGAAGGTGTGATCAATTATACCATCGGTCAGCGCCGGGGCCTTGGCATTGGCGGGCTGGCAGATCCGCTGTTCGTGGTGAAGCTTGACGCGGACCGCAAAGAAGTTGTGGTCGGCCCGAAATCCATGCTCGCCACCCGTAAAATTCCGGTCCGCGAGATCAACTGGCTTGGTGATGCCGCGCTGATGTCGCAATCTGAATGGCCGATTGCGGTGCGGGTCCGGTCCACAAGGCCGCCACGCGATGCGATTTTGCGCCCGCTCACACCCACCACTGCCGAGGTGGAATTGTTGACACCCGAAGAAGGTGTGTCCCCCGGTCAGGCCTGCGTGTTTTATGACCCCGACAGCACCCGCATTTTTGGCGGTGGCTGGATTCACAAGGGGTAAATATTTTCCGCGCGTTCGGTGGGGCGCATGATTTAAAGACGGGCCAGCACCGCCTTGGCCGCGCGCAGGCCCGGTGCCTCGCCGCCCTGCCCCAACCGTTTCATTGTCACCGCCATCGCGGCATTCTGGGCATCTGGATTGGCCAGCACCTTTGCCAAGCCGCCGGCAATCTGATCGGCGGTGCACTCTGGCCCCAGAAATTCGGGGACAACGCGGGTGTCTGAAACCAGATTGACCAGCGTGACCGTGTCAATCAACGCCATCCAGCGGATGATCCGAAAGCTGAGCCAGTGCATGCGATAGGCGATCACCATCGGGGTTGCGGATGCTGCAAGCTCAAGTGAGACAGTGCCGGACGCCGCCAATGCGACATCTGCAGCCCGAAATGCCGCACGTTTTTGGGCCTTGGCTACGTCTGGCAGATGGTCACGCGGATCCAGAATGATGGGTGCAAAGGCCCAGTCTTTGGTAACCTCGATCACATCATGGACCACCGCGCTTGCGGCGGGGATGACCACCCGCAAACTGGGCTTTTGGTACATCAGCTTAGCCACCGCTTCACCAAAGACGGTGCCAAGCCGTGCCACTTCACTGCGCCGTGATCCGGGCAGAACCAGCAGCATCGGTGCATCGCCAATCCCCAACTCCGCGCGGAATTTTTTTGCGTCCATTTCACTGGCGACAGGTTCGGCCACAACCGGATGGCCGACAAAATCGCAGGCCATTCCAGCGGCCTGCATCAGGGGCGGCTCAAACGGGAACAGCGCCAGCACATGGTCGATGAAACGCGCCATCTTCTGCGCCCGACCGGGGCGCCACGCCCAGACGGTGGGTGCCACGTAGTGGACTGTTCTGATGTTACTTTTTTCCTTGACCAGCTTGGCGACGCGCAGCGAAAAATCGGGGCTGTCGATGGTGATCATGACATCGGGCTGCAGGGCGAGGACGGCATCCGCCGTCTGTCTGATGCGCGCTTTCAAGGCGCGGTATTTTGGCAGAATTTCCGCCAGCCCCATGACGGACAGTTCGGACATATCAAAGCGACTGACCAGACCCTGCGCCGCCATGTCCGGCCCGCCGATCCCTTCAAAGCGCACGTCGGGCTGCAGCGTCTTGAGCCCGGCCATCAAGGCGCCGCCCAAACGGTCGCCAGAAGGCTCTCCTGCAAGGATGAAAATCTTCACCCCTCGCCCCCGCGCCGGGACCACAGGACCATGCCGAACTGATCCGCCAGTGCTGTGCATTTGTCCGCGTCAAGAAGGATCACATCGCCTGCATCGATGATCACACCAACCAGACCGGCGGCGTGGGCCTGTTCAATGGTCGCGGGACCGATGGTGGGCATGTCGATCTCTCTGATCTGCCCCTCCTTGGGGCCTTTGCATAGAATTGCTGAGACACTACGCACCCTGTCTGGCAGGGTCGCCAGCAAATGTGCAGTTCCACCAATTGTTTCGATCCCCAACACCTGTTCGGCACCGATCACACAGGCCTGTCCGATGTCCAGCGGTGCAAGGCCTGCCAAGACCTGTTCGCCGCGCGCGGCATCGCGGCGCATCTGCGCGTCCGGCCATTTTTCCGACAACACGCCGGGCGGGGCCACCAGATCGGGAAGCAGTTGATCCACCCCAACGACAGTGAACCCGGTTTGTTCAAAAATATCCTTGATCACCTGCAACGCGCCATTGTCACCCGCTGCCAGTGCTTCTTTGAGCATGGGGACCAGCGCTGCCGTCTCAGCATCCAGTTTCGCGGGATCAAATGTCGGGCGGTCGATCCCGCCACAAAAACACACCTGCGTCACCCCGCGCGTGCCCAGATTCAGCAGCAGCGACCCCAGCGTTTCAAGCCGGAAGGTCAGATCGGCGGTCACATCATCAGGCTTGCTTTCGTCAAACACACAGATCAATGGCCGCTCTGCCTGAGCCTGAACAACTTGTGCGGGCAATGCACCGTTTCCTGCGATCAGCGCCAGGGTCATTTGGGGGTCAGGAAATGACGGCCCGTGTCGGCCATGATAAAATCAACGATTTCATGCACATAATCGCTGCTTGTCTCTTCGCCCAAGCGCTGTGCACGGTCATGGAACGTGCCTTCTCCCTGTGCCAGCATTTGAAAAGCGGCCCGCAGCGCGGTGATGTCAGTGCGTGCCACGCCGCGCCGTTTCAGACCGACGAGGTTGAGCCCATCCAGATCACCGCGCGGTGCCTGCACCAGCCCGTACGGGATCACATCATTTGTCACCATGGTCACAGCGCCAATGATGGCCCCATGCCCCACGCGCACCCATTGATGAATGCCCGACAACCCGCCGATGATCACGTCATCCTCGATCACACAATGTCCGGCGATGGCCGCTGAGTTCACCACAATCACCCGGTTGCCGATGATCGCATCATGGGCAATGTGGCATCCCGCCATGAACAACCCGTCATCGCCCACCGACGTCAATCCGCCGCCGCCCTCGGTACCGCAGTTCATGGTGACATGCTCGCGGATGCGGTTGCGTTTTCCGATGACCAACCGGCTCGCCTCGCCCTTGAATTTCAGGTCCTGAGGTATTTCACCAATGACAGCAAATGGAAAAATCACGGTGCCCTCGCCCACTTCCGTCTGGCCAGAGATCACCACGTGGCTTTTTACAACCACATCCGCGTGTATCACCACATCTGGCCCGATCATGCAAAACGGCCCAATGCGCGCCGATGGATCCACTTGCGCGCCCGGTTCAATCACCGCTGAGGCGTGAATTTTGCTCATGCAGAGACTTTTGGAAGGTCGAGCATCGCCATGAATTCGGCCTCGGCGGCCATTTCGCCATCAACCGTGGCCACACCCGCAAAGCGCCAGACCTTGCCGCCCGCCTTGCCGCGCACCGTCTTGAGATCCATGCGCAAAACGTCACCCGGTACAACTTTGCGACGGAATTTGCAGTTATCAATGGACATGAAATAGATCAGCATGTCGCGGTCCATCTGATCAAGGGCAACGCCGACCATCACACCTGCGGTCTGGGCCATCGCCTCGACAATTGTCACACCGGGCATGATGGGTGTGCCGGGGAAATGGCCCTGAAAGTGGGGTTCGTTCATGGTGACGTTCTTATATCCGACGGCGGATGCGGTGCCGTCGATCTCTTCGACTTTGTCGACCAGAAGAAAGGGATAGCGGTGCGGCAGAATGCGCTGGATCATCTGAATGTCGGCGCGCTTTTTCTCTTGGGTCATTGGCTGTCCGTCTTTTGCAATTATTTACAAATGGCTACCAATTCCGCAGCCTCGGGGCAAGCGTCAGGGCTTGGGCGTCGCCGTACCGCTGCCTATTGTTTCATTCAGCAACGCAATGGCATCATCTGTGATCTCAACCGTAGACGCGCTGACAAAGACGGTGCGCCGGTCGAGAATAACGGCCGCCCCTGCATCGCGCATCAACCGTTCCAACACTGGGGCCGCGGCGCTCAGAAACACGTCGCGTTCCTCATCCAGCAAGGCGTTCAAGGCACGTCCCTTGGCCGCCTGTTCCTGCCGTATCTGTTGAACCTTCTTGTCGAATGCATCTGCCAGAACGCGAAAATCTTCCGGGGCCATATCGGCGCGCTGGGCGGTCAATGCCTTTTCCTCGGCCTCCAGATCCGTCGCGATCTGATCGTTTTCAGCGGCGAGTTTATTCCCCTCGATCTCGATCTCCTGCGCGACCCGCAAGCCAAATTCGCTTTCCTGAAAAACCCGGTCAGAATCGATGGTCAAAATCGGGCTGCTCACCACGCCGCGTTCAAGCGGAATGTCGGTTTGGGATTGGGCAGAAAGAGGTGCGGCCCCCAAAAGGGCCAGCACCAGTATCACGATGGCACGCGGGCCGATCATCAGATCAGAACGTCGTGCGCAGAGTGACTTCAAAGCTCTGTTCTTTGTCGAAGGTTTCGCTCTTCAACGCTTTCGAGATATTGAACTGCAGCGGACCCACAGGTGTGTCCCAGAACAATGATACGCCCACAACATGACGGAAAGAGCCGCTTTCGCCAACCACGGTGCCAGTTGCCGCACCGGTGTTCACATCGCTTAGATCCCACAGGTTCCCGACGTCATAAAAGAGGCCGCCATTGATCCCATATTCCTCTGGCAGGCCCAGCGGGAATTCAGCCTCAAAGCGTGCCACAACATAGAGATTACCACCCAAGGGATCATCAAGTGTGCCACCTATCTCACGCGGACCGATGCCACCGGGTTCAAATCCACGAATGTCGGACGGCCCAAGAATAAACCGGTCCACAACGCGGTTTGTGCCGCTTTGCCATGCCAATGCGCCGCCTTCGAGCGTCGCGCGCAACGTCACATCTTCGTTAAAGATTTTCTTTTCGCCGGTGACTTTGGCCACAGTTTTGATGTACTTGTTGTCGCCGCCCAAGCCGGCAAAGTCCTGCGAAAATTCAAACAGAATGCCAGACGTCGGATCAAGCCCCGTTGCGCGTGTGTCATATGCGTAGGCGTAACCAAGCGACGACGAGGAAAGAGATCCTGCGTTAATATCGCTTTGAACAATCCCGCCATTGGTTTGCGCCGGCGCAACATCGCGATCAATCAACTCAATATCTTGAAAGCTGTATCGCAGAGACAGCCGGCTGTTTTCGCCAATGGGGAATGTCAGACTTGGCTGAAAAATGAATCTGTTTGAATCATAAGAAGAGAACGACGAATTGGTTTCGGCATAGTCAAGGTTCAAACCAAGCGCCACGTCGCGACCCAACAGGCGCGGCTCAACGAAATTGATGCCATAGCGTGTCGCCTCTGACGCGGTTGAAACCGTGAGGGCCAATTTCTGTCCGCGTCCAAGAAAGTTGGACTCAGAGAAACTGACCGCCAGACCGATGCCATCGTTGTTCGAGAATGTACCACCAAAGTTCAGAGACCCCGTTGGTTTTTCCTCAACGTTCACATCAACGACAACCTGTTCGCTGCTGGATCCTTCGCGGGCGTTGACCTCTGCCGTTTCGAAATAGCCAAGGGCGCGTATCCGTTCCGCGGCCTGCCGGATTTCGCGCGGGTTGAAGGGGTCGCCCTCTACCGCATCGAATTCACGCCGGACGACGCGGTCAAGCGTGGTTGTGTTGCCTTCGATGTCGATGCGTTCGACAAAGACCCGTGGTCCACGGCTCAGTACATATGTAATGTTCAGCGACAGATCACGGTCGTTCCGCTCGACCTGCGGTTCAACACGCAGGAAATCCACCCCATCGCGGATTGCCTGACGTTCCAGACGGGCGATATCGGCCTCAACCAGGGTGGGCGAATAGACCACGCCGGGGCGCACTTTCACAATCTGGCGATAGGCGTTTGCATCCACGTTCGGCATTTCCGAGACCACATTGATCTCACCAAACTTGAATTGCTGTCCTTCGGTGATGTTGAACGCCACAAAATAACCGTCACGTTCTTCGGTCAGTTCAGCGTTAACTGCCGAGGTGCGCATGTCCACATATCCGCGCGACAGATAGAAATCACGCAGCAATTGCTTATCCACGTCGATGCGGCTTTCGACCAGCGTATCGCGTCTGACCAGACGGCGGAACAGGCCCGCCTGCTTGGTGTCCAGCACGCGGCGCAGGCGGCGGTCCGAATAGATGCGATTGCCGACAAAGCTCAGGCGTTCAATCTCGATGTTGTCGCCTTCGAAAATTTCAAACACCAGATCGACGCGGTTTTGATTGCGACGGATAACGCGGGGCTGCACACGGGCCGACAAACGGCCATCGCTGCTATAGGCCTCCGCAATCGCCGCGGCATCTGCCTCTGCTTGCGCAGGATTAAAGACGCGCCGTTCGGTCGAGTTGATCACCCCTTCCAGCACTTCGTCCTTGATCCGCTTGTTGCCCTCAAACCGCACGCGGTTCAGCGTGGGCAATTCCGTCACGGTGATGACCAGCGTGCTGCCACGCGGCTCAATGGCAACAGTTTCGAACAGACCCGAGTTTTGCAGGTTCTGGTAGGCGTCATTTAATTGACCACCACTGACCGGTGCACCGCGCCTGATTCCGGCCCTTGCCAGAATGGCGCTGTCGCCGATCCGCTCGTTGCCGTTGATCACGACGCTGTTGAACTGATAACTCTGCGCAAGAACTTGTGTGGCAGGTGCCATCCAAGCCGTTGACAACAGGGCACAAACAGAGACCCCGCGCATTAAGTTCGACAGTGTTTTCGTTATTGCCCGCTCGGAAGGCGCAGCGCCTTCAATCCTCAGCCCCATGGTTCTAACCCAATCTTAAGACATCATTGACGTCCTGAGTACGCAGGTTATCGCCGTTTGTCAAAACCATCGGTGGTAAAAATTCACTACATAATGCAGTTATCTAACCCAGTTAGACATCATACAGTGGGTTGGCAGATCAATCAAAGAGATCCGACAAAGGCGCCTGCGGCCAGCGCGAAGGCAATGGTGGCCACATAAAGGACGCGATCCCAGTTGAGTTCCATCAACAGGCTCAGGCCCCGGTATGAACTTTGAATCGCTTGCATGTCGTGCTCCTTTGGCAACGCATCAAGTCCTAACAAAGGATTAAGGCACGAGTTTGACCAAATGTGGCCGGAATATGGCGATTGCGGATGTTTGCTCAGGATAAGAAATACCCCTAACCGGTGCACCGCCCCGCGGTCCTAGACGGCGTCGCCCGCGTCCATCCGCGCCAGAAAACGGGATGCATCTTGCAGCACCGTCTTTTGATGATCGGGCTTCATCCGGTCCCAGGTGCGGTACATGTTGCCCATCCGTGCATTGCCTGAAAACCGGTCGCGGTGGCGGATCAGGAAATCCCAGTACAGCAGGTTGAAAGGACAGGCATTCTTGCCGGTCTTGTCCTTGACCTTGTAGGCACAGCTCTTGCAGTAATCAGACATGCGGCTGATATAGGCCCCTGAGGACACATATGGTTTTGATCCCACAATCCCGCCGTCAGCATATTGGCTCATCCCGATGACATTGGGGGCCTCAACCCATTCATAGGCATCGGCATAAACCGCCAGATACCATTCATGCACCTTCCCCGGATCAATCCCCGCCAGCAGAGCGAAATTTCCGGTGATCATCAGGCGCTGGATATGATGGGCGTAGGCGTCTGTCTTGGTCTGCTCAACCGTTTTGGCAACACAGTTCATCGAGGTGTCCGCGCCCCAAAAGAAGGCCGGCAGGTCCCGGGTGTGGCCCAGCACGTTGCGCGACGTGTATTCCGGCCCTTGCAGGAAATAGATGCCACGCATGTATTCGCGCCAACCGATGATCTGGCGGATGAACCCTTCCACGGCATTGATCGGTGCGCGGCCCGCCTGATATTCGGCTTCCGCTGCGCGGCAGACTGCCAGGGGATCAAGCAGGCCTGCGTTGATGTAAAGGCCAATGACAGAGTGATAAAGAAACCTGTTCTCGTTGAGCATTGCATCCTGAAAGTCGCCAAAAAGCGGCAAGGCGTCCTGCAGCCACCGTTCAAAATGGCGCAGCACCTGTTCCTTGTCCGTGGCAAACCACATCGGTTCCAGATCACCAAAATTCTGATCAAAGCGCTGTGCGACAAGCGCCATCACCTCCGGGTCAGGATCAAACTGCATCGGGCCGAAATAATGAATGTCCTTGGGCGCTGCCTTGCGGTTGTCATGATCAAAGTTCCATTGGCCCCCGACCGGCTTGTCGCCGTCCATCAACAACCCGGTCTTGCGGCGCATGTCACGGTAAAACCACTCCATCCGCAGTTCCTTGCGGTCTTTCGCCCATGCCTCGAACTCGGCGTGTGAGGCGATGAACCGCGTATCGGGCAGGACCGTTGTGTCCAGTGGCAAATCGTTCAATGCCGCAATCAGCCGCCATTCGCCCGGTTCTGTCGCAATCACTGTGCTGGTGCCATATTCTGCGGCCCTGCGCAGCAGCTCGCCGGTGATTGATCTCGTATTTTCAGGATCATCCAGTTTCGTGTAAACCACGGTCAGCCCGTCATTGCGCAGTTGCGCCGCAAATTTGCGCATCGCGGTCAGAACAAAGGCAATCTTCTTGGGGTGATGCGGCACATAGGTGGTTTCATCCGCGACTTCGGCCATCACGATGATGTCGCCTTGGGTGGCCTGTTCCAATGCCGAAAGCGTCGGTGTCAGTTGATCACCAAGAACCAGAATAAGCCGCGTCATGAGGCCCCTATTTTTGGCTTGCCCTTCATGGGCAGAATAGATCGTTCCCAAGCGCGAAGACCATCAGCATCAGCACCAGCGACACACCAACGGTCATCAGGACGCGCAAAGCACCATCGCTGGGTGGTTTGCCAGCCACAGCCTCATAGGCATAAAACACCAGATGCCCGCCATCGAGCGCCGGGATCGGAAAGAGGTTCAGCAGTCCCACAGCCGTGGACAAAACGGCGATGAAGTAGATGAACGACTGCGCGCCCTGGCTCGCCATGGCACCGGAAGTCTGTGCGATACCCACCGGGCCTGACAGATTACAGGTGCTGATGTTGCCAACGATCATCTGTTTAAGACCAGACAACGACCCATCAATGATCCGCCAGGTGTTCGCCACACCGCCCCAAAGCGCCTCACCCAGACCGGGTGCCTGGGTTGCAGCCTCGAACGCCATCCCACCGGCAATGCCGATGCGGAGGTTTTTCACAAAGCTGCCGTCGGGCTGCGGCTCATCCGTGGACTTGGGGGTCATGGTAAACTCAAGGTTTTCGCCCGCCCGCCAGACGTTGAGCTGCAGCGCTTTACCATCCGATGCCTCAACGGCGGTTTTCAATTGCTGAAAGGCAAAGATCGGCTCGCCATCCACGCCCGTGATGACATCGCCTGATTTGAGCCCCGCCTGAAAGGCGGCTGATTGCGGCACAACCTGATTAACCAAAGGTGGCAACAGATAGGGTCCATCAACGCTCAGAGCGGTGCCATCGCGCACCACGTCGTAATTGAGGACCTGCTGCTGTGGGATGCCTTCAATGAAATCATTATAGGCCTCTTCATCTTCCATACTGGGTGTGGTCACACCATTGATGCCCGCAATCTCATCTCCGGACTGCAGACCTTGTGCCTCATTGGGCAGCGGGCGCATCTCGCCGACAGTCAGCGGGTCCCGAGCCACGCCAACGGTCAGCGCGACTGCAAAAAAGATGATGATCGACAGGGCAAAGTTGAACACAGGCCCCGCTGCCACTGTGAGCGTGCGCGCCCAAAGCGGTGCACCGTGCATGGTGTGGCGCTTGGCCTCCGGGTCATCAGCAACCGCTGCCATCGCCGCCTCATCCTTGCCCGATGCGGCATTGGCGTCGCCTGCGAATTTCACGAAGCCGCCAAAGGGCAAGGCGGCGATCTGCCAGCGGGTGCCATGTTTGTCGCGACGGGACCACAGCACCGGGCCGAACCCCAGTGAAAACACGTCTGCCTTAATCCCTGTCCAGCGCCCGACGATGTAGTGGCCGTACTCATGGATCGCCACGATGACCGACAGCGCGACCACAAATGCCAGCAAAGTCCAGATCAGCCCGCCAAATTGCGGCAACAAACTCAAAATATCCAAAACGCTACCCTGCTCTTTTTTCAATCGCGGCTTTTGCCGCCTCACGTGCCAAATGGTCCACTTTGTGCACGTTATCAAGGGTCATGCTCAGATCAATATGGCCGGGCTGGCGATCAAGCTGTGTCATCGCGTCCTCAACCACCTCGGCCATCTGGGTGAAATTGATCTGCCCTGCGATGAATCCGTCCAATGCAGTTTCCTTGGCGGCGTTGAACACCGCTCCCATCAATCGGCCCGTCCCCATAACCTCGCGGGCCAGCCGCAGGGCGGGCCAACGCGCATCGTCGGGGGTCGAGAAATCAAGCTGGCCGATAGCCGCCAGATCCAGACGCTCCACCGGGAGATGTGCCCGGTGCGGATGGTGCAGCGCATATCCGATCGCATGGCGCATATCGGGTGGGCCAACATGCGCCATCAAGCCGCCATCGCGAAACCCGACCAGGGCGTGCACCATCGACTGCGGGTGCACCAGCACCTCGATCTGGTCCGGTTCGACGCCGAAAAACTCTCGGGTTTCAATGACTTCCATCGCCTTGTTGAACATTGACGCGGAATCAATGGTGATGCGCTGGCCCATGTCCCAATTGGGATGGGACGACGCCTGATCCAGCGTTGCCTGCGCCAGTTTATCCAATGGCCAATCGCGAAACGCGCCACCGCTGGCGGTGATGATGATCCGCTCCACCGCTGTGATATCTTCACCGACGAGGGCCTGAAATATCGCAGAATGTTCGCTGTCGACGGGCAGTATGGTCGCGCCGTGGGTATGGGCCGTTTCCAGCAAAAGCTGCCCGGCGCACACCAGCGATTCCTTGTTGGCAAGCGCCAGCGTGCATCCCTGCGCCAGTGCGGCAAATCCCGGTGCCAGCCCGGCGGCACCCACGATTGCCGACATGATCCAATCTGCCGGACGGCTGGCCGCCTCAACAACCGCATCCGCGCCTGCCGCGGCCTCGACATCTGACCCTTTCAGCGCATCGCGCAGATCCTCCAGCAGGTCAGGCCGCGCTGTTACCGCGATTTCGGCCCGCATTTCCATCGCATCTGCGGCCAATTGCGCGATGTTGCCCGCCCCGGTCAGCGCCACAACGTCGTAGGCTGCCGCGTTGCGGCGCACCAGATCGAGGGTATTCTGCCCGATGGATCCGGTGGCCCCCAGAATACTGATGCGGCGCGGCATCGCGGGTCAGCCCAGTCCCGGAGGAAAGCCAATAAACTGGCCGATGATCAGCAAAAACAATGAGGCTCCCAACATCCCGTCAAAGCGGTCCAGCAATCCGCCGTGGCCGGGGATCAGGTCTGAGCTGTCCTTGACACCCATCGTCCGCTTCAGCCCGGATTCAGCAATATCGCCCATCTGCGATGCCATCGAGACCGCGATGGATATCCCGATCAATTGCAGACCCACGCCGGTGTTGATCGAAAAGAGCAGCCCCACAATTGCTGCGCCCACCCATCCAGAGGCGGTGCCGGACCATGTTTTCTTGGGGCTGACGCGGGGCCAAAATTTTGGCCCGCCAAAAGCGCGACCGGCAAAATAGCCAACCACATCGGTGACAACCACAACCATCACCAGCCACAACAGCCACCCAAAACCCATGTCATCGCGGACCTGCATCATGCCGTATCCGGCCAGCAGGATCAGCACGGTATAGGACATATAAATTGTCCGGTTTTCAGACAGATAGCCAAATCCGATCATCGCCGGGGCCAGCAAAATCGGCAGGGCGAATCCGACCGGAAGATAGATCGCAAGGAAGACCGCGAACCCGGTCAACACGCCCAACTGCAACTGCACGTGGCGCACGCCCGGACGCAGCATGCCAACCAGCTCCCAGACCATCAGGCCACAAATCAGCGCCACCAGCGCATGAAATATGTGCCCCCCAAACCAGATACCGATCAATCCGATCAGCACCATCGCAGCCGACGACGCCATCCGCGCTGTCAGGTCAGACCATTGTTCAGGCGATGTGTTCATCTGTCTCTCCGGTCAGGTTTTCACGGCACCGAAACGGCGATCACGGTCGCCGTAGGCGGCGCACAGTCGGCCGAATTCTTCTTTGGAAAAGTCGGGCCACAAGGTGTCGATAAATTCGTATTCAGCATAGGCAGATTGCCACAGCAGAAAGTTGGAAATCCTCGCCTCGCCGCTGGTGCGGATGACCAGATCAGGATCGGGAAGAACGTAGGTATCCAAATATTTGGGCAAGGTTTCTTCATCCACCGCTGCCGGATCAAGCCGCCCGTCTGCCACATCCTGCGCCAACCGCCGTGTGGCGCGGGCGACCTCGTCGCGGCTGCCATAGTTTATCGCGATGGTCAGGTGCACCAGCGTGTTGTGCTCTGTCGCCTCTTCAAGATCGGTCATCATCTTGATCAGCTTGTCGTCAAGCCGGACCCTGTCGCCGATGAAACGCACCCGCACGCCAAATTCAGACAGGCTGCGGGTTTCCTTTTTGATATAGCGCCGAAAAAGGCTCATCAGCCCGGCAACTTCGACCTGAGTGCGCTTCCAGTTCTCCGTCGAGAATGCAAAGATCGTCAGGTATTCGACGCCAAAATCCGGGCAGGATTCGACCACTTCCCGTACTCTTTTGGCCCCCGCATGGTGGCCAAACAACCGCGGTCTGCCGCGCTGTGTTGCCCACCGCCCGTTGCCATCCATGATGATCGCCACATGGCGCGGCCCACCGGGAACGATTTTGGTCTTTGGCCCGGAAGCTGGCAGGTTGGCGGAACTCATGTACTAACTTTCAATTGACAGGCATCTAGCTCACAGATCGGATTAAACCTGCATGATCTCGGCTTGTTTGGTTTCAAGTTGATCATCGATCCTGGAGATGAACTTTTTGGTAATTTCCTGAACTTCATCTTCCCAAATTTTCTGATCATCTTCTGACAGCGCGCCGTCATTCTTGGCTTTTTTGATCTGGTCCATGCCGTCGCGGCGGACATTGCGGACGCTGACGCGCGCATGTTCGGCGTATTGGCCCGCGACTTTGGTCAGCTGGGTGCGCCGTTCTTCGTTCAATTCAGGGATCGGCAGCATGATGATGGTGCCATTCAGCTGTGGATTGATGCCCAAGCCAGATTCGCGGATCGCTTTTTCAACCTTGCCGACCAGCGCCTTGTCCCAGACGTTGATCGTGACCATCCGCGATTCCGGAACGTTGACCGTGCCGACCTGATTGATCGGGGTCATGGAGCCATAGGCATCGACCATTACCGGTTCCAACATAGACGCCGAGGCGCGCCCTGTGCGCAGCGACGCAAATTCCGTGCGCAGTGCGCCAAACGCCCCCTCCATCCGCCGCTCAAGATCGTCGGTATCAAGTATGAAGTCTTCTGCCATGGTTTCCTCGTACTGCTGTCTGGGCTGTTGGTGGACTATTTATGACAGCCTGTCGCACTTGTATAGTCGCCTCCGCCCACCGATGTCCCGGAATAACCATATCTCAAGGAATATTCGCGAATTATGACCGGACCCAAAATTGGATCGGAAGGCTTGGTCGGGGCGGTATGATCTGAACTTTGCACATCGGACCGCAGTGGATACTAGGGATTAGCTTGGTCCAAGCATCTGCACCATCAGATCCGTCGCCGATTTTGATGGTTTCCTCATCCCTTGGTTCCACATCAGCCCCGCAAAGACCTGCGTCACCGCAGGAACGGCAAACCTCTGATGCTTCCTACCCCTGCACCCGCGTGTACGTGCCCTCGCCCGCGAGAATGCCACGGAAACCGCCCGGTTCATCCAATGAGAACACAATGATCGGCAGGTTGTTGTCTCGGGCCAGTGCAATGGCGCTGGCGTCCATCACACCCAGACGCTTTTGCAAAACGTCATCATAGCTGACCGTGTCATAGCGTTTGGCATCGGCAAACTTGTTGGGGTCCTTGTCATAGACACCGTCAACCTTGGTGCCTTTAAAGATCGCCTCGCAGGACATTTCATTGGCGCGCAGGGTGGCGGCGGTATCGGTGGTGAAATACGGGTTGCCGGTGCCGGCGGCAAAGATGCAAACGCGTTTTTTCTCAAGGTGGCGCACAGCACGGCGGCGGATATAGGGCTCTGCCACCTCGTTCATCGTGATGGCCGAAATGACGCGGGTGTGGATGCCCAGCCCTTCCAGCGCGGATTGCATCGCCAGCGCGTTCATTACCGTTGCGAGCATGCCCATGTAATCTGCGGTGGTCCGTTCCATCCCCTGAGCCGACCCTTGCAGGCCCCGAAAGATGTTGCCGCCCCCAATGACCATGCAGATTTCAACGCCCATTTCGTGCACGGTCTGCACCTCGCGCGCAATCCGTTCCACCGTCGGCGGATGCAGGCCGAACCCCTGATCTCCCATCAGCGCCTCACCCGAAATCTTGAGCATGACCCGTTTGAACGTGGACTGCGGGGCGTCTTGGGGCGTGGCATCGGACATTGGGGGCACCTTTCGGAGGGTCATTGAGCATTTCAATCTGCCGCAAAATGTCGCAAATGGAGGCAAGGTTCAATCCGTCCCCGCTGGTCTTGAGAAAGAAATATGCCGCCCCATGCCAATTGCCGCCTCTGATCTGCTGGAACAGCTGTCGCCTGATCAGCCCGTCCTGATTGCAGGCCCGACCGCGTCGGGTAAATCGGCGCTGGCGCTTGAGATTGCCGAACGGCAGGGCGGCGTCATCGTAAATGCCGATGCCTCGCAGGTTTATGCGTGCTGGCGGGTGATCACCGCGCGCCCCTCTGCCGAAGAAGAGGCGCGCGCGCCGCATCTGCTTTATGGGCATATTGCGGCCACCCAAGCCTATTCCACCGGCCACTGGCTGCGCGAGGTGGCGGGATTGCTGGACGGGGTCAGGCCGATCATCGTGGGCGGTACCGGGCTTTATTTTACCGCTCTGACGCAGGGTCTGGCCGATATCCCGGCCACGCCACCCGCGGTCCGCGCGCAGGGCGATGCACTGGAGCACGCACAATTGCTGGCCGGGATTGACCCCGAAACCGCCAAACGGATCGACATCATGAACCGGGTCCGCGTACAGCGGGCATGGGAAGTTCAGCAAGCAACCGGGCGGGGTCTGGCCGCATGGCAGGACAATACGGCCCCGCCGCTTTTGCCGCTGGATCGGTGTTTTCCCATTGTGATCGACGCGGACAAGGACTGGTTGAACAATCGGATCGCGCAGCGGTTTGACCTGATGATCGACGGCGGTGCGTTGGACGAGGTTGCAGCAGTTCAGCCGACCTATGATCCTGCCCTGCCTGCGCACCGCGCCATTGGGGTGCCGGAACTGATGGCGCATCTGCGCGGTGACATGACGCTTGATCAGGCACGAAACGCCGCTGTGACCGCCACCCGGCAATTTGCCAAACGACAACGCACCTGGATGCGCAGCAAAATGGCAACGTGGGCGCATATTCACCAGCCTTGAGTGTCCATAAAATTGACAAATGGTGATTTTTGTGGGGGTATTTTGGGATTAACCGCCCTGAACTCTTTCCCATATGCGATGTTTTCATGACTGAGCACTCCTTTGACATCAAGATCCAGACCTTGCCGCAATTGACCGCCGGACAGGACTGGAAACTGCAGCTTGCCCATGACCGCCCACACCATCTGCTGATCTGGATTACCCGTGGACAGGGCCGCGTGTTGCTTGATGGGCAACGCCGGGGTCTGGGGGTGCACAACGCGCTGTTGATCCCGTCGGGTGCGCTTTTTGCCCTTGATCTGGGTCGGCAGGGCATGGGGCAAGTGGTGGTGATCCCGCAAGGCACGCCGCTCAGGTTGCCTGAAATTCCACGCCATCTCAGAATCAGGGATGTCCATGTGCAAACAGAGCTTAACGGCCTGATTGAAGCCGCACAGCGCGAACAAAATTCGCAGCGCCCCCTGCGTCAGGACGCATTGGAAGCACATGCGGCGCTGATGTCTGTCTGGCTCAGACGACAGATCATGCAAGAGGAACATGTGCCCACCCGCCGCAACGCCGCTGCCCGGCTCAGCGCACGGTACTGTGCAATGGTATCTGCACGCTATGCCAGCGGCGCACCAATGGCCGACTATGCCGCCGAGCTTGGCGTGACACCCACCCATCTGACCCGTGCGGTCAAGGCCGCCACCGGCAAAACCGCGGCTGATCTGTTGACCGAACGTGTGGTTTACGCGGCCCGCAGTCTCTTGAGTGAAACCATACAGCCCGCTCAGGACATTGCCCGACATCTTGGATTTGGATCAGCCGCCTATTTCACCCGATTTATGCAGCAACATACGGGACATGCGCCCAGCAAGCTGCGCGCGGCAAAGCCCGGGCAAGAGAACAACAGACAAAGCCGCCCCTGAAGTAAAGGTCGCTTTCATACAAGAAACATGTCGCAAAATAACCGCGAAAGGGCGGAAGTTGCCGTTGACCTGTGCATCGGAGTCATGCCTCATAGGCGTGGGGGATTTTCAGGTGATATTGATTGTGCAATGCCAGCGCGCCCCCAAGCGCCCCCGTAACCACGTGGGGGTTCGAAAAGAAACGATAAATAATTCAGAGCACTATGTGCTTGGATGATCACAGCAAGGCACCGAGCGCCGGACGTGATAAAAACCAAAACCGGCGGGACAAACCTGCTTAGCCACTCAACAGGGGCACTTCATGGGACTATTCATACTTCGCCGCCTGGGCGTGATGTTGCTGACGGCGCTGTGCCTGACGTTCATCGTGTTCTGGCTGACCAATCTCTATCCAAACCTTGAAAAGCTGGCCAAGACGCAAGGCAACTTCCGGATGTCGGATGAAGCGGTTGCCAGCTATCTGGGCGACCGTGGCTATCTGCAACCCACCTACGACAAGTTTGGCGAATGGTTGGGCGTCATGCCGGGATGGGTCACGGAAAAAGAAGATGGCAAGGTATTTGGCCGCTGCTTTCCAGAAGGCACCCCCGAGGCGGAGCGCCCGACACGCTGCGGTATCCTGCAGGGTGACTGGGGGTTCTCAACCGTATTCAAGGATGATGTCGGGGCGACAGTGCTGACCCGGTTGGCGCTGACCGGAAAGCTCATGCTTTGGGTGTTGATCCTGATGGTGCCAACGGCGCTGCTTGTCGGTGTATTGGCGGGCATGCGCGAGGGATCAAAGCTTGACCGGTCGCTGTCCACCTTTTCGATCGCCACAACCGCAACACCCGAATATGTCTCCGGCGTTATTTTCATTGCGGTTCTGGCGTCCTCAAAGTTTGGCATATCACCCTGGCTGAGCGAGATCGGGCTTTTGGAAAGCAAGACCCTGTTCCTTGGCTCTGCCACCAGCGCCATGGATAGCGCAAATTTCTGGAACTTCTTTTTGCCGGTGCTGACCATTTCGCTATATGGGATGGGCTATATTGCGCGGATGACACGGGCCTCGATGACCGAGGTGATGACCGCACAATATATCCGCACCGCGCGTCTGAAAGGCGTTAAATTCAGCGACATCGTGTTAAAACACGCGCTGCGTAACGCGCTGATTGCACCGTTTACAGTGATCATGTTGCAGATCCCCTGGTTGCTGAATGGGGTGGTCATCGTTGAGACCCTGTTCAACTACAAGGGCTTTGGCTGGCTCTTGGTACAGGCGGCCTCCAACAACGATATTGAGCTGTTGCTGGCAGTGTCGGTCGTTTCAGTTGTCGTGGTGCTGGTGACGCAGCTGATATCGGATATCGGCTATGTTTACCTGAACCCACGCATTCGCATTTCTTAAGGGAGCATGGACATGGAACAATTGTCATGGACCGGGTCCTTAAGCGGACTGAACTTTATCTTTTTTCTGGTCATCGCACTGTTGGCTTTGATGGTCGTGATCCAGATCGTGGCCTCCTACGTCACCGTATCCGGCACGCGGGCAGTCAATGCAGATGGGACACTGGCCGCAGATAGCGGTGCCAGCGGATTTATCGGTGTGATTGTCACCTACCTGTTTTATTCGGCGGTGGCACTTGTGCTTGCCTACCTCGTTCTTGGCGTCTTCATGGGCACAGGGGCCGGTATCATTGGCGGCATGTCACGCCAGTTCTTGCCGGTGTGGATCGCGCTGATCGCAACCTTCGCGCTGTCGATCACATTCAAGCGCAAGCTGGGGCTTTACGGCAAACTCTTTGACAGCACCGTGGGCATGATCGGGTTTGCGATTGTGATGTTCTGGGTGTTCACCGGCATCTTTGGGGGTGTCTTCGACATGCTGACCACCCATGACAGCCTGAGCCAGGTCTCGGGCATGAAAAACAAACTGCCCGGTACCCCGCTCGCGCGGGCCGAGGAAAATGACTTTCAGTGGTTCCTGCTGGGCGGTGACAATCTTGCGCGCGATGTGTTCAGCCGCTTGATCAAGGGATCATGGGTCGTGGTGCAGATCGCCCCGCTGGCAACGCTCTTTGCGTTCATGGTGGGCATCACGCTGGGGTTGCCTGCGGGGTATTATGGCGGCCGTCTGGACACGATCCTGTCGTTTCTGGCCAACCTCATCCTCGCCTTCCCGGTGATCTTGCTGTTTTATCTGCTGGTCACACCAGAGATCGTGCTGACAGGTATTCCCAATTATATGGCTGCGTTCCTGTTTGTGTTCCCGCTGGTGTTCGTCGGGATCTTGCTGAATTCGCGCTATTACACGCAACCGACATTCCGCACGCCTTTGCTGGTCGTGGTTCTGGGGGTGATGGCCTGGCTCTACCTGTCATTGATCAGCACGAATGGCGCGATTGTGGATGCAGAGACCTACCGCATTCCCGGCCTTCCCAACGCGATTGACCTTTTCAACATCGATGCAGGCATTCTTGTGGTGTTTGTGTCGGTGGTGTTTGTGAATTCGCCTACAGTGTTTCGGATCGTCCGGGGCCTCGCGCTGGATATCAAGACACGCGACTATGTGGCCGCGGCACAGACCCGTGGTGAGGGTCCATGGTACATCATGTTGTGGGAAATCCTGCCCAATGCGCGGGGGCCGCTGATCGTCGATTTCTGTTTGCGCATTGGCTATACGACCATCCTGCTGGGGACCTTGGGTTTCTTTGGTCTGGGGCTTGAATCTGAAAGCCCGGATTGGGGCAGCACGATCAACTCGGGTCGTCGTTTGCTGTCGCTTTATCCACATGCGGCCTTGGCACCGGCGGTGGCGCTATTGAGCCTTGTTCTGGGGCTCAACCTGCTGGCGGATGGTCTGCGAGAAGAAAGCCTGCGCGATTGATGAAAGGTGCGGACCGGGCGGATACCCCCGGTCCACCAAATATTTAAGCTGATAAGAGGCGATACCACCCTCTAAATCGGCACCCTATGAGGGAGACAAGAGATGCCTAAGACGGATTATGACGGTCCAATTCTGGAGATCGACAAACTGTCGATTTCGTTTTTCACCCGGCTGCGGGAAATTCCGGCGGTCATGGACTTTTCCGTTTCAGTCAAGCCCGGCGAAGCGGTCGGGTTGGTTGGCGAATCCGGTTGCGGCAAATCCACTGTGGCGCTGGGCGTCATGCAGGATTTGGGCAAGAATGGCCGCGTTGTCGGCGGCTCGATCAAGTTCAAGGGCCGCGATCTGGGCGAAATGTCGGACGAGGAACTGCGCGACATCCGCGGGTCCGAGATTGCGATGATCTATCAAGAACCGATGGCATCCCTGAACCCGGCCATGAAGATCGGAAAGCAACTGGCCGAGGTTCCGATGATCCATGCCGGGATGGATGAAAAAGAAGCCATGGCGCGCGCGCTTCAGGTGGTGACGGACGTGAAACTGCCCGACCCGTCGCGCATCCTGAATGCATATCCACACCAGTTGTCCGGCGGACAGCAACAGCGCATCGTCATTGCGATGGCGCTGATGTCAGAACCGTCATTGTTGATCCTGGACGAACCCACGACAGCGCTGGACGTGACGGTTGAGGCGGCTGTGGTGCAGCTGGTCAAGGAACTTGGCACCAAATACGGCACCTCGATGTTGTTCATTTCGCATAACCTTGGTCTGATCCTTGAAACCTGCGACCGGGTTTGCGTGATGTATTCCGGCGAAGCGGTCGAGCGCGGCACCATCGAAGAGGTGTTCGACGAGATGCAGCACCCCTATACGCAGGCGCTGTTTCGTTCGATCCCGTTGCCCGGTGCCGACAAGAACGCGCGCCCGCTGATCGCCATTCCCGGTAACTTCCCCCTGCCCCACGAACGCCCGCCGGGCTGTAACTTTGGGCCGCGCTGTGACTATTTTGAAGAGGGTCTGTGCAACGAAAACAAGGCCATCCCGATGTATCCGGTGCCGGGCAATGACCGCCACCACACCCGTTGCCTGAAGTTCCAGGAAATCGACTGGCAGGCCCCGCTTGAGTTGGCCGAGGTCAAAACCAAGGGTGATGTGGGCAAAGTTGTCCTGAAGATGGAAAACCTCAAGAAATACTATCAGGTCGCGGCCAATGCGATGTTTGGCGGCGGCGACACCAAGGTGGTCAAAGCCAACGAAACCCTCAGCTTTGAAGCCCGCGAATCCGAGACGCTGGCGATTGTGGGTGAATCCGGCTGTGGCAAATCGACCTTTGCCAAGGTGCTCATGGGACTGGAAACCGCCACCGAAGGGACCATCACGCTCGACAATCAGGAGATTGGCAGCGTCCCGATCGAAGAACGCACAACCCAGAACGTGGCCGACATTCAGATGGTGTTCCAGAACCCCTTTGATACGCTGAACCCGTCAATGACCGTGGGCCGCCAGATCGTACGTGCCCTTGAGATCTTTAAAATCGGCAAGAACGAGAAAGAGCGCTGGCAACGGATGCTGGAACTGCTTGATCTGGTGAAACTGCCGCGTGAATTTGCCGTCCGGATGCCGCGGCAATTGTCCGGTGGGCAAAAGCAACGGGTCGGCATCGCGCGCGCCTTTGCGGGTGATGCGCGCATTGTGGTGGCGGATGAACCGGTGTCGGCGCTGGATGTGTCGGTGCAGGCTGCGGTCACGGACCTGCTTATGGAAATCCAGCGCGAACAGAAAACCACGCTGCTTTTCATCAGCCACGATCTATCGATTGTGCGCTATCTGAGCGACCGGGTGATGGTGATGTATCTGGGCCATGTGGTTGAACTCGGGAGCACCGATCAGGTGTTCAGCCCGCCCTATCACCCCTATACCGAGGCGCTGCTGTCGGCGGTGCCGATTGCAGACACCAAGGTCAAGAAAAAGCACATCGTGCTTGAGGGGGACATTCCGTCAGCCATGAACCCGCCACCGGGCTGTCCGTTCCAGACGCGGTGCCGTTGGAAATCCGAGGTACCGGGCGGGCTTTGTGAAAAAGAAGTGCCGCCGATGCGCACCATGGCGGATGGGCATCAGGTCAAATGCCATCTCTCACAAGAAAAGTTTGATGAAATGGAGCCAGTGATTGAAGTGAACGTCGCGGCGGAATGACATTCAACATGAAACAAGGGGCGGATCATTCCATGATCTGCCCATTGCCATAAACTTCGCTGGTTGTCCGACTTTCGGGTTCAAAATAATTGCCCGCAGTCCTCTGTGATCCGGTGCTGGGCTGCTGGCTGAGACACCGCCGAAATTCACATATTCCCAGAATAAAATCCAAAAATAAGCAGAACTGTACCATAAGCTGCGAGCCAAACTTGACCAAAAATAGCTATTCTCAGCGGTTTCCTTTGAATGCCGCTGATGGACAGGCAGGAAAAGATGTAAAAAAGTGGCAGATAACAAATGGTCAGGATGGTGGGGGCCAATTGGTTATATTCTATATTGTGCCAACTAAACATTTCCCCTGTCAGGATAGAGTTGATCAGCCAGAACAACCAAAAAATGTTTGCAACCGGGATGCCCCAAATTTGAGAAACCGGCGCAAGGACAATCAAAATGGCGAACCCGATCAAGCGTCCGATATTTGGTTTAAGAACTGAACGCATTCGATGCCAATTTACCCATAAAAGCGCAAGCTGCGTTCCAAGAGCCATGCCGATTAGCAGTGATGCGAATATTGTCCAAGGCCTGGGCAAAGGAAATCGGTCAGTTTGCAGCCTTGAGACAGCCGGATCAACATTCAGGTCAAGGTGCAGAAAAAACGCGCAAACGGCGATCGAAATGACAGCGCCAATTACGAGAGCCCAACAAAATGTCGGACGTGTCTTAGATAATGCCAAGACCCTAGCCTCAATTGCCTGCGATTACTTTCACGTAATTCCTGGTTTCTTTGTACGGCGGGATGCCTCCGTACTTTTTCACCGCCCCTGGACCTGCGTTATAAGCGGCAAGCGCCAGACGCCATGTGCCAAAGGTCCGGTATTGCTGTTTCAGATAGCGTGCGCCGCCTTCGAGGTTTTCTTCGGGATTGTCGGGATTAACCCGTAATTTACGCGCCGTGGCTGGCATCAGCTGCGCCAATCCCATCGCCCCTTTGTGCGACCGCGCACCGGCATTCCATCCGCTTTCCTGCTGGATCAGGCGCAAGAACAGGTCAGCCGGAATGCCGTGCCGATTGGCCGCCTCGCGGGCGAGTGCAAGATAGACGCCCTTGTATTTGCCCCGGTATTCGGGGGTCTGGTCGTCCCATTTGGTGGGTGTCACAACGGTCGGTGGTTTCAGCCGGACCGAGGCGGAATATTGTTTGGCCGCGCGGTTATCGAGCACGCTTTTTTGGGCGTTAAAGAGGCCACGGCGGTTCTTAGACGAAAAAATATCAGCGGAAACCGGCGCAGCGGACCCGAAAACCATACTGGCGACTGCCGCAACGGCCCATATTTGCGATCTGCGCATCTATTCCAGTCCCCCAACCCTTCGTTCGGTCCACTCCTTACCAACTCCAGCGGTTTTTGTCAGCCTTTGAATTCACGACCGGCTGCGGCAATTTGGGCGGAAACCCGATGTTAACCATGGATCAACCAAGCTATAAGCAACACAATTAGAAGAGGTCGATGGATTCGGCCCTGCAAAAACGACAATACCAAGGGGGGCGACATGGCCGGCTCAGTCAACAAAGTGATCCTTATCGGCAATCTGGGGCGCGACCCCGAAGTGCGTTCGTTTCAGAACGGCGGCAAAGTGTGCAATCTGCGCATTGCGACATCCGAGACATGGAAAGACCGCAACACCGGCGAACGCCGCGAAAAGACCGAATGGCACAGCGTTGCGATTTTTCAGGAAGGTCTGGTGCGGATCGCCGAACAATATCTGAAAAAGGGCTCCAAGGTATATATCGAGGGCCAGTTGCAGACCCGCAAATGGCAAGATCAGTCTGGTGCCGACCGCTATAGCACTGAAGTGGTGTTGCAGGGCTTTAACGGAACGCTGACCATGCTTGATGGGCGCGATGGCGGCGGATCAGGCGGTGGGGGCGGATATGATGACCGCGGCGCTGGCGGCGGCGGCTACGATCAGGGCGGCGGATATGACAGCGGCCCTTCCTCCTCAGGGGGCGGTAGCGGCAGCGGCGGTGGATCGTCGCGTGATCTGGATGATGAAATTCCGTTCTGATGCGGTCGGGCGTCTCTGTTCGCGTTTTGGGTCATGCCGACGTGGACAGCGCGCTCTTGCTTTACAATGAACTTACGGTCGGACCACCCGCACAAGATGCGGGTGCGTTTGACGCTGTGATCACCCATCCCGGCACCTCGGTTTTTGGCGGCTTTATCGGCGATGATCTGGTTTCAATGGTGACGCTGCATTTGCTGCCAAATGTGCTTTGGAATGCGCGTCCCTATGCATTGATCGAAAACGTGGTGACGCGGCGCGATCATCAAAAACAGGGTCTGGGCCGCACAGTGATGAATGCGGCGATCGCGGCGGCCTGGGATGCGGACGCCTATAAAATCATGCTGATGACCGGGCAAAAGCGCGGTGCCAAGGCGTTTTACGAGGTCGTCGGTTTTTCAGCAGAGGACAAGTTCGCAATGGTTCTGCGGCGCGACTGACGGTTAGCGCGCGGCCAATCCATCGCGCAATACGCCAAGCACCGCATCGCGGGGCACATCGCCGGTGACAAAAGCGGCACCAATGCCGCGTGCCAGAATAAACCGCAACTGACCATCGACCACTTTCTTGTCCTGTCCCATCAGATCCAGCAGGCCTTCGGCATCCGGCAGATCACCCGCAATGTCGGACAGGTCAGTTTTCATCCTCATCGCCTTGAGATGCGCACGCACCCGGCTTGGGTCCTCTTGACTGCACAGGCCTAGCCGCGCTGACAATTCAAACGCCAGCGCACACCCGATCGCGACGCCCTCGCCGTGCAACAAACGGTCCGAATATCCGGTTGCCGCCTCAAGCGCATGACAGAACGTATGGCCAAGGTTCAGCAATGCCCGATCGCCCTGCTCTGTCTCGTCGCGCATCACAATGTCGGCCTTCATCTGCACCGACCGCCGCACCGCTTCGACCCGAGCGGCCCCATCACCGGCTGCCAATGCCGGGCCTTGGGCCTCAAGCCAGTCAAAGAATGTCGCATCCCCCAGCAGCCCGTATTTGACCACCTCACCGTAGCCCGCCAGAAAATCGCGGGCCGTGAGCGTGCCCAGAACGGCTGTGTCCGCCAGCACCAATGACGGCTGATGAAACGCCCCGATCAGGTTCTTGCCCTGTGCTGCATTGATCCCGGTCTTGCCACCAACAGAGCTGTCGACCTGTGCCAGCAGCGACGTCGGGATTTGCACAAACCGCACCCCACGCCGCAGGATGGCTGCGGCAAAGCCCACCAGATCACCCACAACGCCGCCGCCAAAGGCGATCACCAGATCGCGGCGTTCCACCTTTTGATCCAGCAGCCAATCACAGCAGATGTTCAGCTGTTCCCAGCTTTTCGTCGCCTCGCCGGGCGGCAGCGTCATCGCCGCCATCTCAATCCCGGCGGTCGCCAATCCAGCACGCAGCGTTTCCAGATGCAGGGCCGCGACATTTGCATCCGAAATCACCGCGACCTTTTTGCGGGCCAGCATCGGGGCGAGATATGCGCCCGCCTCTGCCAACAGATCAGGGCCGATCACCACATCATAGGCGCGGCCCGGCAGATTGACGTTCACGGTCTCACGCATCGCGTCTCTCCAACACATCCGGCCTGCTCAGCAACGTCTCAATCACCCGTTCCGCCATGGAATCAATGGTAATTTTCGGCGCGCAAAGCACGGAAAGATCTGACTTTTCATAGATCGGCACCCGCACCTGATAGAGCGCCTGAAGCGTTGCTTTGGGGTCTTTCGTGTGCAGCAAAGGCCGGGTGTCCTTGTGGCGCACCCGGTTCCACAGCAGATTCAGATCAGCATTCAGCCACAGCGAGACACCGCGCGCGCCAATCATTTCGCGGTTCACCTCAGCCAGAAAAGCGCCGCCGCCGGTCGACAGGATACAAGCGGTCCCATCCAACAAGCGCGAAATCACCTCTGTTTCGCGCTTGCGAAAAAAGGCCTCGCCATCCCGGGCAAAGATTTCGGGAACACTCAGGTTTGCTGCCGCTTCGATCTCACTGTCGCTGTCCAGAAATGGTACGCCGAGCTTTGTGGCGACGGCACGGCCCACGGCGGTCTTGCCAGCACCCATCATCCCCACCATGGCCACGGTCTTTTTCAAGACGTACCGGGGGGCGGACTTGCCTGCATCGGCTTGTGTTTGCTCAATTCCGCTCATTTTTATCTGAATGACGTGATATTGGGGAAAAGGCCATATATAGAATGGGTAAAGAATACAAAAAACGAACGGGCATTTTTCATGGGCAAACTGATCAAGCTGCTGATAATTCTATTGATTCTGGGCTTTATCGGGCTTGTTGGATATGCGTATCTCGGTCCGTTCTTTGGTGTCGATTTTTCCCCCGATCAGGTAGAAACGCGTGAACCCGTGACATTGATTGCGCAATAACATGCGGATGATGCGGATGGCCAATCTGGGAATTTGGGTGTTTGTACCGGCATTTATGGCCTTTAGCGCCCACGCCCAGACGCAAGAAATGCCGTCCGGCCAAACCCCGCTGTCGGTGATTGACTGGCTGGGCACGCAAGGCCCTGCCACGACGGGCCAGCTGCCCTCGCAGATCCCTGAAGGGCAGCAATCAACCGAACCGCCCGTGACCAAAAGCGGCACGCCACCGGTCGTGACAGTCGCACCCCTGGGCGAAGGCAGCCCGCGCGAAATCGGATTGGTGCCAACGGCCGTGACCGGGTTGCCAACCGACATCTGGGCGGGCAGCGACGCAGATCAGATCATCAAGAAAATCAAAGACCTTGCCGATCCGACCCTGCCTGCCGCACAGGCGCTGCTTTATACGGTCTTGCTGGCCGAGGCGCAGGCCCCGCGTGGCGGTGTGGCGGCGGGGGACGCCCTGGCGCTGGCGCGTGTTGAAAAGCTGGTGACGCTGGGCGCGCTTGATCCGGCCTTGTCGCTGATCGAACAGGCCGGGGTGACGACGTCGCCTGATCATTTCGATTTATGGATGCAGATCAGCCTGTTGAACGGAACAGAAGACCGCGCCTGTGCCACCTTGGCAGGTGCACCGCATCTGACCCGCGACTATGGCACCCGGATTTTCTGTGCGGCACGGGCGGGCAACTGGGACAATGCAGCGCTTACATTTGGGTCGGCGCAGGCACTGGGGCTGATGAGCGACGAAAAGCTTGATCTGATCGACCGGTTCCTGAACCCCGATGCCTATGAGGGCGCGCCGCCCCTGCGCGCGCCACGGAAAATGGACCCGCTCAGTTTTCGGTTGTTCGAAACCATTGGCGAGCCTTTGCCAACAGGCAATTTGGCCCGCCCATACGCTGTTGCAGATCTGCGCGATGTTGCGGGGTGGAAGGCGCAGTTGGAGGCCGCAGAGCGTTTGACGCGGCTGGGTGCCTTGCCGGACAATCGTTTGCTGGGCCTTTACACGGATCGGCAAGCCGCCGCTTCAGGGGGCATCTGGGACCGGGTTTCCGCCCTGCAACGGTTTGAAACAGCGCTTAACACCGGCAGCGCCGAGGCTGTGGCAAAAACCCTGCCAACGGTCTGGGCCGCGATGCATGAAGCAGGGCTTGAGGTGTCATTTGCCACGTTGTTTGCCGATCCGCTTGCGCAGATACCCCTGACCGGTCGCGCCGCTGACATCGCTTTTGAGATTGCCCTGCTGTCACCCGCCTATGAAGTGGCATCGGTCAATGCCCAGCAGAAATCACTGCTCACCGCGATTGGCATTGGTGAAATGCCCGAAAAAGCGCCGGATGATGTGATGGAACGGGCGGTGTTCGAGGCGTTTACAACGGCAACACCGCGCGCCGATCTGATCGCCGGTACCCGCCAGAAGCGGCTGGGCGAGAGCATCCTGATCTTGCTTGACCTTCTGCACGACGGGGCGGGCGGGGATGCCGGTGCGCTGCGCGATGCGCTTGCGACGTTGCGCGCTTTGGGTCTTGAGGACACGGCGCGCCGTTTAGCGTTGCAAACCCTTTTGCTGGAGCGGTGAGATCATGCAGACGCAGACTTTTCATTGGATTTCCAGCTTTCTAGAGGCGCAGGCGGCCGAATTGGGTGCCGCAACCAACACGCTGCTGGCGTATGGCCGCGATCTCAAGGATTTCGATGCGTTTCTGTCGCGCCGTGGCTCTGATTTTATGCAGGCCACAAAGGCGGAGGTTGAGGCATATCTGGTGTATTGCGATGCGCAAGGTCTGGCCAAGTCCACCCGCGCCCGACGGCTATCTGCAATCAAACAGCTGTACCGCTTTGCTTTTGAGGAAGGGTTGCGCACCGACAATCCCGCGATCCAGATTGCAGGCCCCGGTCAGGATAAACGCCTGCCCAAGATCCTTTCAGAGGCCGAGGTGGACGCCCTGCTTGAGGCCGCACGCGCCTCTGGCCGGTCACAAGCCGACCAGACCCGCAATACCTGCCTTATGGAACTGCTTTATGCGACGGGCATGCGGGTCAGCGAATTGGTCGGTCTGCCGATCAGTGCCACGCGCGGTGATCCACGGCTGTTGTTGATCATGGGCAAGGGTGGCAAGGAACGCATGGTGCCGCTGTCGCCCCCTGCCCGCACTGCGCTGGCTGAATGGCTGCTGATTCGCGACAAACAGGATGAGGCCGCGCAGGCCAAGCGTCTGCCTGTCTCAAGGCATCTGTTTCCATCGCGCGGCGCGTCAGGCCATCTGACCCGGCATCGGTTTTATCTGCTGATCAAGGAATTCGCGGTGGCCGCGGGCGTTGACCCTGCCAAAGTCACCCCGCACACGCTGCGTCATGCCTTTGCGACGCATTTGCTGGCGCATGGTGCAGACCTGCGCGCCATTCAGACCATGCTGGGCCATGCGGATGTGGCCACCACGGAAATCTACACCCACGTGCTTGAGGAGCGGTTGTCCGAACTGGTGCTCGAACATCATCCCCTTGCCAAAGAGGGCAAACGCAAATCGGCAGGCAGAATATCTTCGGACGGCCAATAGCCCGACTGCAATCCGCGCCTGTACCCGTCGGGCAGACCGGCATCCGCCATGTCACGCATCGCACCTGCCACGTCGTAATCCAGCCGATGGATCTGGACCTCACCGCCATCGAGTATCGCAAAGCGCGTCTGTTGACGCCCGTCATGGGGCGGCATCCCGATCACGCCGGCATTGATCCACCGGCCCTTCGGCGTCTTGCGGATAAACGGGATGCCACAATGGCCTGCGATGATGTGATCGACCGGGCCGATGTGATCCTCCAATGCCTGCCATTCGTGATCAAAGACAGAAGCATCCGAGCTGCCCCAGATAAATCGGGAAACATCAGTGACGCCACCATGTATCGCGGCGTACCGCGCGCCCTGATGGATGAAGGTGATGAAATCCGGCAATTGGCCCATCCATGCCTTGTCATCGGCCGAGAGGGCGGATGCCGCGAAACCATACCACCCCACGCTCAGCAGATCACAGGTTGATCCCGCGTCAAATCCGCATCCGCAACCCGGTGCACCGCTGGCCAACTGCACCTCGCAATTGCCCGCCACCACCGGGCAGGCCAGATCCCGCAGGCGCTGCACGCAGGGGCCGGGCGCGCCGCAATAGGCCGCAATATCGCCCGTACACATCATATGCCCGCGATCAATGCCACGTGCCGCTGCTGCCGCAATCACCGCATCCAAAGCCTGAACATTCGAATACGGCCCCCCAAACAGCAAAACAGGGCCATCCAATGCGCCCAGATCAGCATGTTTCATCGCCATCTACCCCGCCTGAACCCTTGAATGACACCGGTGGTATGCCCATAACCACATGTAAATTATATCACATGGATACTTTCACAAATGGAAACCGGCACTGCAATGTTTGATGGCGCTTTTTGGTTCAGTTCCGGGATCATTCTGTTTCTGCTGATCCTGTCAGGATTCTTTTCAGGCTCCGAAACGGCGCTGACCGCTGCGTCACGCGGCAAACTGCGCGCGCAGGCGGACAAGGGATCGCGCGGCGCAACCCGTGCACTCAAGATCACCGAAGACAACGAACGCCTGATCGGGTCGGTGCTCTTGGGCAACAACCTTGTGAACATTCTGGCCGCATCGCTGGCCACCGCAATGTTTACCCGGATGTTTGGCGAATCCGGTGTGGCACTGGCCACGCTGGTGATGACCCTGCTGGTGCTGATCTTTGCCGAGGTGCTGCCCAAAACCTATGCCATCACCAATGCCGAACGCGCCGCCGCGCTGGTGTCGCGGCCCATTGCGATTGTTGTGTTGGTCTTTTCGCCGCTGGTGGCGGCGGTTCGGTTTCTGGTGCGGGGCATCCTTGGCCTTTTTGGCGTGGCGATTGATCCTGACAGTAACATTCTGGCGGTGCGCGAAGAGATCGCCGGTGCCCTGCAACTGGGCCATTCCGAAGGCGTGGTGGAAAAAGAAGACCGCGACCGCATTCTGGGCGCGCTTGATCTCCGCGAACGCGCGGTTGAGGAGATCATGTTGCACCGCTCCGGGATTGAGATGATCAATGCGGCCAGCAATCCTTCGGAAATTCTGGGGCAATGTCTGGATTCCAACCACACCCGTCTGCCGGTTTACCGCGATGATCCCGAAAACATCATCGGCGTGATCCATGCAAAAGACCTGTTGCGCGCCATGTACAAGCTGATTGGCGGCCCCGAAGGCGATGCCGCCGCCCTCAAGGATTTCGACATCGCCGCCGTGGCGATGAAGCCGTATTTCGTGCCTGAAACCTCAACACTGGACGAACAGATGCGCCAGTTCCTGCGCCGGCGCACGCATTTTGCGCTGGTTGTTGATGAATATGGCTCGCTGCAAGGGTTGATCACGCTAGAGGATATTCTGGAAGAAATCGTCGGCGAGATTACGGACGAATTTGACCCCGACGCGGATCACCCTGTCAAAACCGCCGAAGACGGCCATCTGATCGTTGACGGGGCCATGACCATCCGCGACATGAACCGCGCCACGGACTGGTCGCTGCCCGATGACGAGGCCAACACAGTTGCAGGCCTGGTGATCCATGAGGCGCAGATGATCCCGACACCGGGTCAGGTGTTTTCGTTCCACGGCTACCGGTTTGAGGTGTTGGCGCGGGAAGGCAACCGGATCACGCAGTTGAAAATCAGACCACTGTAGCTTTCGCGGTGTAGTGCATGTTCAGGCAGCCACTACGCCACGAGGGGCGAACTTTCAGCCCGTTCTCAGGCGAATGCGCTTTCCGGCTCCCAAACCTCTGCCATAGGACAGTCGTGCGATTCCACCATTTCAATAATGGGCCCTTTGGGAGACTCGACAAAATAGAGAACCATATCGGATTGCGAAACAACGTCGCCCCGCCCGTCGATCTGGCTATAGCGGCCCGACACCCTGAAACGCTTGTTCTTGGGCAAGTCCATCGAAATCACGTCAACATCCAGCCGCACCACACCTCTGGAGGTCAGCACAGCCGCAATTCTTGCCAAGGCGTCAATGACCTCTGAATGTTTTCTTACATAAACAGGAAAACCATCGTGGTAGGCAACAAACGGCAAGTGGTAGTGCTTTGCCACCTCTTCAAATTGACCCTTGCACAGCAGCTCTGCGCGCTTTTGCAACAGGTTCTGAATATCGGCGTACATATGGAATTGCTTTCTTATTAATCCGTAATGAATATCTTTACAGTACGTAACCGCACCCCTGATCTAGTCAATGGCGTGCGGTGCGAAACTCTACGTCACAGCCGCATTGCCGTTATGCAGTGCCAGCATATCGACGATGGGGGTCCGCCATTCTGCGCCTTAAACAGGTGAAACTCTATCCACCGCGCATCCATGATGGGGGTCGGGGCAACAGACGCGTGCATGGGGCGCAGACGGCCCCATGAACAGCGTCACAACTACGCGCGCAGTTTTTCGCCCTTGGGATCGAAGGGCGGCTCGGCCAAAACCACTGCCTTATGGGACGTGCCCAGCACCATCACTTCAACCTCTTCACCTGGTTCAACACCCTTCACGAACCCAAGCGCCAGCGATTGCCCGACAGAATAGCCATAGGCCCCGGAGGTCACCCGCCCGATGCCCTTGCCGTCCTTGAAAATTGGCTCCCCCCCCGTCGCATCGGCATTTGACGCATCGGTCTGGGCCGGGTCCAGGGCCAGGATCACCAAATGTTCACGCGGCGCTTTGGCCAGGGTTTCGGCCACGGCTGCTTTGTTCAGAAACTCTTTTTCCATCTTGCACAACCGATCGAGGCCGACTTCCTGAGGCCAGTATTCAGGAGAATACTCGCGGCTCCAAGAGCCATAGCCTTTTTCGATGCGCAGCGACATCAGCGCGCGCGATCCGACAGGGCCTGCGCCCACGTCCTTGCCCGCCGCAATGAGTGCTGCGTAAAGCCGCGCCTGATCTGCGGTCGCACAATGCAGCTCCCACCCCAGATCGCCGGTGAATGACACCCGCAGCGCCAGAACATTGACACCCGCCAGTTCGATCCATTTGGACCGCATGAACGGGAAATCCGCGGTGGCCAGCGAGGTGTTGGTCAAACGCTGCAACATGTCCCGCGACTTTGGCCCGGCGACGTTAAAGCCGCACATCTTGACGGTCTGGCTTTCGAATGTTGTGCCGTCAGGCAGCGGTACCTCCTTAAAGAACCTCTGGTGATAGCGTTCGGCCATCCCTGATCCGATGATCCAGAACTCATCCTCGCCCAGACGTGTGACTGTAAAATCACCCGCAATGCCACCGCGCACACCGATCAGCGGCGTCAGGCAGGACCGGCCCACCGTTTTGGGCATGGTGTTGGCAAAAAGCGCATTCAGCCACGCCTCGGCCCCTGCCCCTTTGACCCGGTATTTGGCAAAGTTCGAGATGTCGATGATGCCTGCGTTATCGCGCAACATCTTACATTCGCGCCCGACAATATCCCACCAGCCCTGACGGGTGAAGCCATGGGTTTCATCCTTGGCCCCCACCGTATCACCGAAATAAAGCGGATGTTCCCAGCCATAGTTCAGGCCAAAGACGGCACCCATGTCCTTTTGCACCTCATAGACAGGTCTGGTACGCACCGCGCGGCCTGCATCGCGTTCTTCGTTCGGGAAATGGATTTTGAAGCGGTTGGCATATTGGTCGCGTACCCGCGCTTTGGTGAACGCCGCATCGGCCCAGTTGCCAAAGCGTGCCATATCCCAGGCGAACATGTCATAGCGTGTCTCACCGGTGACAATCCAATCCGCCGCCAGCAACCCCATGCCACCCGATTGCGAAAATCCCGGAATGATCCCGTTGCAGCAGAAGTAATTTGACAACTCCGGCACTGGCCCAAACAACACGTTGCTGTCAGGCGACCAGATCATCGGTCCGTTGATCACCCGTTTGATCCCCGCCTCGCCAACTGCCGGCACTCGGTCAATCGCGCGCATCATGTTGTCTTCAATCCGCTCCAGATCATCGGCAAAAAGCTCGTGGCCAAAACCCTGCGGCGTGCCGTCTTCGGCCCAGAACCGCATGTCTTTTTCATAGGCACCGACGAGCAGGCCCTTGCCCTCCTGACGCAGATAATATTCGCCGTCCCGGTCCGCGACGGACGGCAATCGCCGGTCCATCCCGGCAATCTCGGCAATCGTTTCGGTCACGAAATACTGGTGTTCGGTCGGTTGCAACGGCAGCTTCAACCCCGCCATTGCCGCCACCTCGCGCCCCCAGAGGCCTGCCGCATTGACCACCCACTGCGTTGCAATATCGCCCTTTTCAGTGCGCACAATCCACGACCCGTCTGCCTGTTGCTCGGTCCCTGTCACCGGGCAAAAGCGAATGATCTCAGCCCCGTTCTGGCGCGCACCAACCGCATAGGCATTGGTCACGCCCGAGGGGTCCACATTGCCGCCGTTTTCTTCGAACATGATACAGCGGATGCCATCGTAATTGACCAAAGGATGCAGTTCCTCGGCCTCTGCCCGGCTCACTTCGCGAAACGGCAAGCCGTAGTATTTCGCCTTGGCCGCCTGCAGGCGCAATTGATGTTCGCGCGCTTCGGTCTGTGCCAGATAAAGCGATCCGGGTTGAAAGACGCCGCAGGACTGCCCGGTCTCTGCCTCAAGCGCATTGTAGAGGTCCATCGTATAATTCTGAATGCGGGTGATGTTGTTGTTGTCATGCAGCCCGTGAATGTTGGCCGCCGCATGCCAGGTCGACCCCGACGTCAGTTCAGACCGTTCCAGCAGCACTACATCCGTCCATCCCATTTTGGTCAGGTGATACAGGATCGAGCAGCCGATTACGCCGCCTCCGATGACAACGGCTTGGGCATGGGTGCGCATGGGGATGGGTCCTGAGTGAGGGTTACGTTGCCTCGCAATCTGAACCCGTCACGTGCCGTCAGATTGCCCATCCGCGACATGTCTCGTCGCAGCGGGGCAAGTTGCGGTCCGAGATGTCACTCCCCCGCTTGGTCAAGCACTTCTTTTCGCAGTTCAGTGCACAAATCTGACGCCGCCGAGGACAACACACGCTCCCGGTCCGGTTCAAAATCAATAGCGCCTAACGTGCGGCGCAAATGCACCTCGGCTGCGTCGCGTGCGGCTTTGCACAACCCGTCATCTGGGTGCCGCATCAGGCCCGCCAACACCGATTGCAGGCGCTGTTGTACCTCAACAACCGCGACCCCATCGCGCGCAAGGGCGGCAAAACCATCCTCGACCAGGTCTTTGGGGTCTAGCGGAGCAACATAAAGCCGGTCCAGTTTGGTGTCTCGGTCTTGCGATTTTTCATCGGTATAGGCCGACAGGATACGGCCAATCCGGGTGATCACATCAATCGCTGTGCCGGGATCATTGACGCCGGGTGACAGGGCCTTTGACGCGACCTCGCCCATCACCACAAGACCAAAGCGGGGATCCTGATCATAGGTGCGCAGGTCGCCGAGCCGAACGTTGGCGCGCACAGCCGCTACAAGGCTGTCCCAGTCGTGGTCATCGTCTTCAGGCTTACCCCGATCGGCCACCATCAGCATCGGTTCATTGACAAAGGAAAAGTGGCCGATGTTCTTGATCAGATAAAGCTCGACACCATGCGCCTTGGCCGCCGCATCAAGCGCCTCAGGATAAATGTGCTGAATATAGCCGCTTTCCCAGGCGTGCAGTTCCTTTGCGCCTTCCGGCACCTCGCCGGTAAAGGCATTCGCCCCCAGACAGGGATTGTCCAACCGATCCTGAAACTGCGCCCGCGTCACGTCTTCGATCTGGCGGGTCGTGTCGATCAGGCTGCCAAAGGTTTGCAGATGCAAAACCCAGCGGATCAAATAGATCACAATCACCGCCAGCACCAAAACCGTCATCACGAACAGCACCAGCGCACGTTCATCGACATAAATGCCAAGCTCGCGCAGGATGATGGCGACCAGCGCATAGACATAGGCACCGATGAACACTGCCAATGTGTTCTGTGTCGTGCGGTCCTGAATGATCAGGCGATGCACCCGCGGCGTCCATTGTGTTGATGAGGCACGATAAACCGTGACCATCACGGTGATGGAAAACGTGGTAACGGCCAGCATTGCGTTTGCAATGATCTGCAACAGGCGGTCAGCGGCAGCGCCCGTCAGCGTCGTTCCCAACTCTTTGGGGATCAGCGCCTCGATTACCTGCGTGACCCCAAGGGCGACAAAGGCCAAGAGGCCCAGGAACACCACGCGCACCCATAATCTACGCGAATATTCGCGGGCTTTACGGATCAGGGTGTGCGGGATCATGGAATCAAAATTCATGATGCCAAGCTAGCGTGCTTTGCGCGCGCACCAAGGCCTTATTGTGGTCTAAAATACAGCCAGCGTGTAGTGTCTTGCCGCCCATCGCGATGCTGACCCGCACCGCGTCCCGTCATAAAAGCCAAAATCGACAGATCGTGTCGGAAAACCACATGAACGTTGCGCCCTGCTCGCGCAGTTTCGGGCAAACAACCGACCGGAGTTTCCCATGAAAACCACCACCCGCGCAGTGATCATCGGCGGCGGCGTCGTTGGCGCATCCGTTTTGTATCACCTGACCAAACTTGGCTGGTCTGACGTGATGCTTGTTGAACGCTCTGAGCTGACATCGGGGTCCACATGGCACGCTGCGGGCGGGTTTCATACCCTTAACGGCGACACCAACATGGCCGCGCTTCAGGGCTATACCATTCGTTTATATAAGGAATTGGAAGAAATCACCGGCATGTCCTGTGGTTTGCACCATGTCGGCGGCGTCACTTTGGCCGACAATCAGGACCGCTTTGACATGCTGCTTGCCGAACGGGCCAAGCACCGTTTCATGGGGCTTGATACCGAAATTGTCGGCCCCGAAGAGATCGCAAAAATCGCGCCCGTGACCAACCTCGATGGCATCATTGGCGGGCTTTACGATCCGCTGGACGGGCACCTTGACCCGTCCGGCACCACACACGCCTATGCGCGCGCCGCAAAAATGGGCGGTGCGACGATTGAAACCCACTGCATGGTGCGCGAAACCAATCAGCGGGCGGACGGCACCTGGGACGTGGTGACCGACAAGGGCACGATACATACCGAACATCTGATCAATGCCGGCGGCCTGTGGGCGCGCGAAGTGGGGGCGATGGCGGGCATATACTTTCCGCTGCACCCGATGGAGCACCAGTATATCGTCACCGAAGAGGTGCCGCTGATCGTTGACATGATGAAAGACGGCCATGAGCACCCGCATGTCATGGACCCGGCGGGCGAATCCTATCTGCGCCAAGAGGGTAAGGGGCTGTGCATCGGGTTTTACGAACAAAGCTGCCGCCCCTGGGCCGTTGATGGCACCCCGTGGAGCTTTGGTCAGGACTTGCTGCAAGACGATTTTGACAAGATCGAGGACAGCATCACCTTTGCCTACAAACGCTTTCCCGATCTGGAACGCGCGGGCGTCAAAAACGTGATCCACGGCCCTTTTACCTTTGCCCCTGACGGCAATCCGCTGGTGGGTCCGGTGCCGGGCGTGCGCAATTATTGGTCCGCCTGCGGCGTGATGGCCGGGTTCAGCCAGGGCGGCGGCGTGGGCCTAACGCTGGCGCAATGGATGATCGAAGGCGAGCCGGAACGCGATGTGATGGCGATGGATGTCGCCCGTTTCGGCAGCTGGATTTCACCCGGCTATACGCTGCCCAAGGTGATTGAAAACTATCAAAAGCGGTTCTCGGTGTCTTACCCGAACGAGGAACTGCCCGCCGCGCGCCCCAACCGCACCACGCCGATGTATGACATTTTCACCTCGATGGGTGCCGTCTGGGGGCAGCAATATGGCCTTGAGGTGCCAAATTATTTTGCCACCGGGAATGAGCCGACGTTCGAGACACCCTCGTTTCGCCGTTCTGATGCCTTTGCCGCCACGGCCCGCGAGGTGACTGCGGTGCGCAACGGCGTGGGCATCAATGAGGTGCAGAATTTTGGCAAGTACCGTGTCACCGGACCAAACGCGCGGGCGTGGCTTGATCGGATCATGGCCGGGCGCGTGCCAAAGCAAGGGCGACTTTCCCTGACACCCATGTTGTCGGAAAAGGGCAAGTTGATTGGTGATTTCACCATCTCCTGCCTGGGCGAAGAAGACTTTCAACTGACTGCTTCTTACGGCGCGCAGGCGTTTCACAGCCGCTGGTTTGAACAGCATCTCGAAGAGGGTGTGCAGGTCGACAATATCTCTGACCGCCGCACCGGGTTTCAGATTGCCGGACCGCATGCGCGCGATGTCTTGCAGGCCTGCACCCGCACCGACATTGGCGACATGAAATTTCTCGACGTGTGGAAAATGACCGTTGGCATGGTCGACTGCATCGTGCAGCGGGTCAGCTATACCGGCGATCTGGGGTATGAGATTTATTGTGATCCCATGGGCCAGCGGGCGCTTTGGACGGCGCTTTGGTCCGCCGGGCAACCACATGGCATGGTGCCTTTTGGCATGCGCGCGATGATGTCACTGAGGCTGGACCGGTTCTTTGGCTCTTGGATGTCAGAATTTTCGCCGGATTACACGGCGGCGGAAACCGGGTTGGACCGCTTTATCAGTTTCAAGAAAAACACCGCCTTTATTGGTCGCGCACTGGCCGAGGCGGAACGTGCCACGCCCCCAACCCGCAAGCTGACAGCTTTTGAGGTCGATGCAATCGACGCAGATGTGCATGGGTATGAACCGATCTGGCTGGGTGGCGAGGTGGTTGGGTTTTGCACCTCCGGGGGCTATTCGCACCATGCAGCCAAATCCATTGCACTGGGATTTGTGCCCACCGCCGCAGCCCAAGATGGCCTGCAGGTCGAGATCGAGATTTTGGGAAAAATGCGCCCTGCCACGCTCATTTCCACGCCGCTCTTTGATCCGGACGGAACCCGGATGCGGGGATAGCTTTCCCACCGTGCAGTGACAACATAAGGTGGCTTCATGGCCCATCTCATGTCCTTTCCAATTATCATTCTGGCCGCCGGGCAATCGCGCCGGATGCGCGGGCGTGACAAATTGCTGGAAGAGATTGACGGCGTGCCTCTGCTGCGACGTCAGGCGCAGATGGCCCGCGCGGTCACAGATGGAAAGGTGATTGTCGCGCTGCCACCGGCACCGCATCCGCGCTATGACGCATTGTCGGGATTGCAGGTGACCACGCTGCCAGTGGCGGATGCAGATGAGGGCATGAACGCCAGTTTGCGGGCAGCGATCATGGCGCTGCCGGCGGGTACAAAATGTGCGATGGTGCTGCTGGCGGATTTGCCTGACCTGACTGCGGACGACCTGATCACCGTCGCGCAATCCGTTGATTTAAAGACACAAAAATTGATCTGGCGTGGCGCGACGCAGGACGGTGCGGCGGGTCATCCAATTGTCTTCAAGGCTGATGTGTTTGCTGAACTCGCAGCATTGCGTGGCGACAGCGGCGGGCGCGAAGTTGTCGCCGCACATCAGGACCAGATGGTTTTGGTGCCCCTGCCCGGCACCCGTGCCCGTGGTGATTTGGACACGCCCGAACAATGGGCGATCTGGCGCACGTCGCGACAGGATCCCCCTTGATCCACAACGATCATGTCCCAGATTTTTGCGTCACGGTTCCTGCTAAGCCGTGAGCAGCTTTGCCTCATGGGCCCGCAGCAACCGGCGTGCGGCAAAATAATTGTTCAGACCTTGCGGGTTTTCCAATTCCGGGAACAGGTCCAGAATCTCGCGGCGCTGTTGCGATCGGATACCTGCCATTGAATGATCCCCCGGCTGAAAGCTTTCGGCCCAACACCCATCTGCCAGGATCACCTCGTGATTGTCGAACATCAGGTGAATATAGCTGACTGCAGGCACCTGAACGCTGTCCACGCCGTCAAGTCCGGTCAGATGTTTTGCCGCGACCAGCACTTCGCGTTCGCCAAACATAACCTCGGCCAAGTGCGACGTTATCAACATGCGGTGGTTTGGACTGACAAGCATATCGCGCCGGGGCGCGTCCTTGCCCAAGGCAGAATGCCGGATCAGGACGGGGCAATGTGACGGCATATGTGCCAGTTCAACCCGGTTCAAATCACGCCGCCCGATCCAGCGTAGCGGGCGCACGCCATTGTCGCGGGTGATGATCTGATCCCCTTCTTTCAACGTCTCTACCGCCACTTCGCCGCGAATGGTCGCGATGCGCGTGCCGGGGGTAAAGCAAATGATCACCTCTTCGATTTCAGAATAATCCGTGCGCCCGACGACGTTGCCCTGGGTGTCCAGAAATTCGATGCGACCTGCCTCGGGTGTTCCGGGGATGATCCGGTAGGTGCTGCGGTCAACGCCGGTGAGGTCCAGCGTGTCGATGTCAGATCCATCCGCGTCTTCGCCACCGATGATCACATGGTTGCCCGCCGCATCAAACGTGAACGTATCGCTGCCAAAGCCGCCCTCGGCCCGATCGTTTCCGGCACCTGAAACAATCGTGTCCATGCCAGCGCCACCAAAGATGCTGTCATCGCCGTCTCCGCCGACCAGCACATCGTCGCCATCCCCACCATCAAGGGTGTCGTCACCCTGACCGCCATCCAGACTGTCTGCGCCGCGCTGACCAAAGATCAGATCCTGACCATCGCCACCCAGAATAGTGTCGTTGCCGCCCGGCAGAGATGTCACCAAAGGATTGCCAATCGATTGGCCAGAGAGGGTAAACCCAGATCCCGATGACCGTGCCTCTAACGTGAATTCGATAAATTCGCGGTTTTCAAACTCTAGCGAAAACCACGCATCCTGATCGGATGGTCCGTTGATTTCTGTGCCTGCGGCGTTGACCGTGCCATTGCCCGTCGTGACGTTCAGCGATGTTCCGGCGCTGGTCGCAAAAGCGGTATAGCTGCTGGCGACGATGGACACCGATTCCTGATCGCCGGGGCTGTCCCGATCGAGATCGACAAATGTCCCTGTCGCATTCAAAGAGACGGGATTGCCCGTGGCAGGATCAAAGAATTCCAACCTGAAGGTCGCTGTTTCACCCTGATACCGCGATCCGCCGCCCCGATTGAGCAGGATTTCCGCGCCTGTACCGCCGGTCAGGTCGATGGGCATTTTGTCATCAGAGGTCGCAACCAGAACCAGACGGCCCCAGACCGATGTGCCATCCGCAAGGGTCGCCACGTCGCGGTACACCACACTGTCCCCAGCGTCGGCGCTGTTGCCAGTGTTCGCGGTGCGGTTGCCAAAACTCAGATTGAGCGGTGATGCGTTCTGACCCGGTGCGGTGCCTGCGCCAGTGTCCCCATAAAGCGTGTCATTGCCCGCGCCACCGTCAATCAGATCATCAGCGCCCAGCCCCGAAACGCGGTCGTCTCCGGCCCCGGCTGTGATCTGGTCATTCTCGAAAGTACCTTGAAGCGTGTCGGAACCCGGGGTTCCGTTAATGGTGGCCATGGCAGTGGCACCCCTCAAATTGGATCAACATTTACTCATGCGGGAAAAGGCTGCACTTCCACAACTTTTACAATATTTTTACATATATTTCAGGGGAAAAGACGGATATCGGCTGCAGATCGCTTAGAATGACCCGGTTTTCAACACAATCCTGTATCATTGTTTCGCTCTTGGATACAATCCATGATTGAATCTGCAAACCCGTTTCAAAACTGTCAAAAAACAGGGCAAAGGCTGGGCACCCCAACTGGATGGCCCGTTAACCATTCCCTCCGATAAGGAGATTCGGCGCAAAGGCACCTCACGGCCTTCCAATGACCTGATTGCGCAGGAATGTGGCACTCCGCCCCGTGTTCTATAAATTCTACTCCCCAATTGGACAGGGCCATCTCTATTCCCCGAGATCGATCCAACAAAGAATAAAATAGCCGAAAAATAATGGTAAATGCCGTGAACTTGTCCGGTTCTTTTTGTGAGAGATTCTGACCGTCAACGAGGAATAAGGTTAATTGTTTCCAAGTCCTCCGGGGCCCAGCTTCGCTCAGTTCGTTCATTTCTTGATAGAGACCCTGAGTGCGGTCACGCGACGCCAAACGCAAACTTGGTTAAGTGTGCTAAATCGGGAAACGGCCAACGGCACTCCTTGATCAGCTAAACTGTGATTTCTGCTTGGTCAGATTCTAGAATTATTCATCTCAACCGAAACAATGCTGCGAAACCGCCGATATTGGTTCTCGTTTCGCGCGAATGCTGAAATATTGTTTCCACTCAAATCGTAAACCCTCCCGCATCGCCAAAGAGTTTCTGCACCGCGGTCTGCTCATGCCTGATGGAAGGATATTCAATGGGGGATTGGCACATCCGGGCTGATCAATGCTCTTCAACCGACTGTCCGTCAAAGCAGGAATGTCTAATCAGAACGGAGACCTGAAAAACAGGGTGGTACCCAAGGCCGGACTCGAACCGGCACGCCTCGCGGCGGGAGATTTTGAATCTCCTGCGTCTACCATTCCGCCACTTGGGCACGAGGGGCATGTATCGCGCATCGCAGGGCTGGGCAAGAGTAATTTCATTCAAATGCCACGCGCCACTTGACCCCGGCCACCGCGCGTGCTGTTCCATCATCCAGCATAATCGGAGCCACCAACATGATCCAACGCTTGTATAATTGGACGCTCAGCCTCGCCCAGCATCCTCATGCGCTTTGGGCGCTGGCCTGTGTCGCGTTTGTGGAAAGTTCGGTGTTTCCGATCCCGCCGGATATCATCATGATCCCGATGATCATCGCACAGCCGCGTCGGGCATGGCTGATCGCCGGAGTGGCGCTGGTGGCCTCCGTTTTGGGCGGTTTGCTGGGGTATGCGATTGGGGCGCTGGCGTTTGATACCATCGGTCAGCCGATCCTTGCCTCGCTGGGCAAGGCCGACGCCATGGCCGAATTCTCTGAGCGGTTCAACGATATGGGGTTCTGGGCCGTTCTGGTCGCGGGCATCACGCCGTTTCCCTACAAGGTCATCACGATCATGTCCGGTTGGACAGGTATGCCGCTGGCGACGTTCGTGGCCACATCCGTGCTGGCGCGGGGACTGCGGTTTTTCATTGTTGCGGGCCTGCTGTGGCATTTCGGTGCCCCGATCCGGGATTTCATTGAACGCAGACTTGGGTTGATGTTTACCCTTGCTCTTGCGCTGCTGATTGGCGGCTTTGTTCTGGTAAAGTACCTATGACCCGCACGACCCTGATCGCACTTGCCACGCTTGGTTCTGCAGCGCTTTTGCTGGGGGCCTACGGATTTCAGCATATCGGCGGCCTGCTGCCCTGCAAGATGTGCCTGTGGCAACGCTGGCCGCATGCGGCTGCCATCGCGATAGGTGTGGTTCTGATGATTGGCGGACCACGGCCGTTGATCTGGGCGGGTGCCTTGGCCGCCGCAGCCACCAGTTTGATCGGATTTTACCACGCAGGCGTCGAATGGCGCTGGTGGCCGGGGCCATCGTCGTGCACCGGGGGCGGCCTTGATCTGGGTGCGATGGGCGGCAGCGATCTGTTGTCGATGGATGCGCCCACTGGTCTGGTGCTTTGTGACGAGGTTGTCTGGTCACTGATGGGCCTGTCGATGGCCGGTTGGAATGGGGTGATCTCGCTTGGCCTGGCGGCGATCTGGGTGCTGGCGGCGCGCCGCACATAAAACTTTCCTTCCCCGCCTGCTGACCCTAGGCTGCACGGGGGGGGCAAATCATGATCAATTCATTTCGCGACCTGCACGGTGGCCCCGGTGCCTTTGTCATTCCCAACCCGTGGGATGTCGGCAGCGCACGGATGCTCTGCGCCATGGGCTTTGCTGCGCTCGCCACCACAAGTGCTGGAATGGCATTTGCCATGGGCCTGCGCGAAGGTCAGGTGGACCGCGACGCTGTGTTGAACCACTGCCGCGACATTGTTGGGGCCACGGACCTGCCTGTGTCTGCTGATCTGGAATATGGGTTCGGCCACGATCCGGCCAATGCTGCCGAAACGATCCGCGCCGCTGCCGACATCGGACTGGCGGGCTGTTCGCTTGAGGATCACACAGGTGATCCCGACGCGCCGATCTATGATTTCAATCATGCCGTCGACCGGATCGCCGCCGCCAGCGACGCCGCCCGCGCCTTGTCCGATGATTTTGTCCTGACCGCACGAGCCGAGGGGCTTTTGTGGGGCAGCACCGATGTGGATGACATCATCCGCCGTCTTCAGGCCTTTGAAGCGGCAGGGGCGGATGTTCTCTATGCGCCCGGTCTGAAGGATCTCGACGTGATTTCCACCGTCTGCGCCAGCTTGAAAAAACCCGTGAACGTGGTCATGGGCATGCCCGGTGCAACTTTTACCGTGACAGAACTGTCAGATGCAGGCGTGCGCCGGATCAGCGTTGGCTCCGCGCTGGTGCGGCGCGCCTATGGGGCGTTCATTGACGCCGCGCGTGAGATTGCCGGTCAGGGGAGCTTTACCTATTCAGACAAGGCCATGGGATTTGCCGAGATTGAGGCGCTGTTACCGCCTGCGGTCGCGGGCAGACCGTAACCGACGTCATGCCGACGGTGCAAAGACGTCCCATTTACCCCGATTTGCGGGTTTTCAGAAACAGGCTTGTTTCGCTGGCCACCACACCATCCAATCGCCGGATGCGCGCCAGAACTTCGTCAAAGTGCTCCAGAGTCTTGGTGCCTATTTCCACGATCACATCCCAGCGTCCGTTGGTCGAATGGACCGCGCGCAGTTCCGGCATCAGGTTCAGTTGCCGGGTGATCCGATCCGCCCCGCGCCCTTCGATCCCGATCATCATCATGCCACGCACCGGGTCGCGCATCACATCCGAGCGGGTGACAACCGTAAACCCCACGATCTCACCACGTTCACGCAGCCGCGCGATGCGGGCCCGTACCGTGGTGCGCGACAGGTTCAAGGCCAGCGCCAGATCCGAAAGTGCCGTACGTGCATCGTGGCGCAGGGCCGCGATCAGCCGATGATCCGTTTCGTCCATAAGTTTTATCCATTTTGGTCAACCTCTCCCCAATATGGTCAGTTTGATCAATTGTCCACGGCCCAATATGTCGGATATGACAGTTCAACAGTTTCAAAGGAGCAGATGGATGACACAGCAAAACTGCATATTGGTGGGCGCGCCCATGGACAGTGGCAAGCGGCGCAAAGGCTGCCTGATGGGACCCGATGCCTACCGCACCGCGGGTTTGGCGGATGCGCTGCGCGGTCTGGGTCACACCGTCACCGATCAGGGTGATGTCGCCCCTGCCCCTTTTGAGGCCAAAGAACATCCAAGGCTGGTGCAGTTGGAGGAAACCATCGCCTGGACGTCCAGCCTCGCTGATGCGTCTGAGGCCGCGATGAATGACGGCTTGCCGATCTTCATGGGTGGCGATCATGCGCTGTCATTGGGCACTGTGCTGGGTGCGATGCGTCATGCGGATGCGGTGGGGCGCCCGCTTTTTGTGCTATGGCTGGATGCGCATACAGATTTTCACACACCCGATACCACCGACAGCGGCAATCTGCATGGCACACCCTTGGGCTATGTCACCGGTCGCGACGGATTTGTCGGGTTCCCAGAAATCGACGCCCCGCTGGCCGAGGAAAACATCGCCATCATCGGTCTGCGCTCGGTCGATGCCGCAGAACGCGCGGCACTACAAGACAGCGCCATTACCCATGTGGACATGCGCGAGATTGACGAAAGCGGCATCGCGCGTCCGTTGTCCGCATTCCTTGATAAGGTTGAGGCGGCGAACGGGTTGCTGCACGTGTCACTTGATGTGGATTTTCTCGATCCTTCTGTCGCCCCTGCGGTTGGCACCACTGTCCCCGGCGGTGCAACCGTGCGTGAAGGTCATCTGGTCATGGAAATGATCAGCGATTCAGGGTTAATGAGCTCGCTTGATCTTGTTGAGCTGAACCCGTTTCTCGATGAACGGGGCCGCACGGCAACCTTGATGGTTGATCTGGCCGCATCCGCATTGGGACGTCGGGTGTTCGACCGTCCGACACGCGCGTATTGATCAGATTGAAGGAACATCACATGACCAACCTCAAACCCTCCGCCAAAGCTCTTGTGCCCTTTGTCTCTGTCGAAAACATGATGAAGCTGATCAACCACATCGGCATTGAACCGATGCTGATCGGTCTTGCCGATTATATCGAGGCAGATTTCAAACGCTGGGAACTTTTTGACAAAACCCCTCGCGTGGCCAGCCATTCCGATGTCGGCGTGATCGAATTGATGCCCACCTCTGACGGGGATGTTTACGGGTTCAAATACGTGAATGGCCATCCTGACAACACGGCCGACGGGCTTCAAACGGTGACCGCCTTTGGCCTGCTTGCCGATGTTGCCACCGGTTACCCGGTATTGCTGACCGAAATGACCATCCTGACCGCCATGCGCACGGCGGCCACCTCCGCCGTTGTGGCGCGGTTGCTGGCCCCGAAGGGCGCCCATATCATGGCGATGATCGGCAATGGCGCACAGTCAGAGTTTCAGACCATGGCGATGAAGGCGATTGCGGGCATCGACGAGGTGCGCCTTTACGATATTGACCCTGCTGCCACCGCCAAATGCGCCGCCAACCTTGCGGGTCACGGCATCACTGTTGTGAGCTGCAAAACCGCAGAGGATGCGATGCTGGGCGCGCAGATCATCACCACCTGCACCGCCGATAAACAATATGCCACGATCCTGACCGACAACATGGTTGGTGCAGGCGTGCACATCAACGCCATTGGCGGCGATTGTCCCGGCAAGACCGAATTGGCCCCGGCTATCCTGCACCGGGCTGGCATTTTTGTGGAATACCCCGAACAGACACGGATCGAGGGCGAAATCCAGCAACTTGATGCCGATCACCCCGTTACTGAAGTCTGGCAGGTCCTGACCGGTCAGGCCGCAGGGCGGACCGACGACAAACAGATCACTCTGTTTGACAGTGTCGGCTTTGCGATCGAGGATTTCTCGGCGCTGCGTTATGTGCGGGACCAGATTGCTGAGACCAAGCTTTATCAACCACTTGACCTGCTGGCCGACCCCGAAGATCCACGTGATCTGTTCGGGATGGTCAAGCGCGCCCAGTGATCACGGCCTGCGGGTCACATCGTGCCCGTAGAGCCAGTTGAAGGCACCGATCATCCGTCCCGGCCCCAGTTTGCTGGCCAGCCGCAGCCCCAGATGGGCTGCGGTCCGCACCGGGCCGGGGCGCAGATGATATCGCGTGGCATTGCTTTGTGCGGCCGCAATCACCCGGCGCACGCGGGCCTCGCGGGTGCGCTGATACTGCGCCAGTGCGGCATCGCGCGGCAGCCGCGCAAGGTGATCGGCCAGCACCCATGCATCTTCGAGCGCCATGTTCGCGCCCTGTGCCAGAAACGGCAGGGTTGGGTGCGCGGCATCACCCAACATGACAACGCCATCACGCTGCCAGGTCGCGGCCACCGGATGACGGTGCAGCCCCCAGAGGGTCACATTTTCAACTGCGCTCAACATCTCCTTGGCTTCGGCACCAAATTCGGCAAAGGCCGCGCGCAGTTTTTGTGGGTCATCGCGATGGTTCCATCCTTCGGCGGCCCAGTCCGCGCGTTCCTCGACAGCGACCAGATTGATCAAATTGCCGCCGCGCACCGGATAGCTTACCAGATGTCGGCCCGGCCCCATCGTCACATGGGCCTCGTCAGGATGATTGGATGTGTTTGGCACAAGCGCACGCCACGCCACCTGCCCGGTGAAAGCTGCGGTATCAGCCCCGTTCAGCACGGGACGCGCCATTGAATGGATCCCGTCTGCTGCGACGACGACTTCGGCGCGCCGTGTTGACCCATCGGACATCTGCACAACCGGCAGTGCCCCCGGACGCAGCGTTGCCGCTTGAGCGTTAAGCTCGAAACTCACGTTCGCACGCTTGGCCGCCGCCACCAGCACTTCAATCAGATCGGCCCGGTGGACAAAGTAATACTGCTGATCTCTTGCCAAGCGCATCAGATCGAGGCGCGCAACGGTTTCGCCCGCCACATAATCGCGCAGGACAACCGCCTGCCCCCGGACAGCCCCGCGACCGCGCAGCGCGCCGTCAAGCGCAAGCGCGCGCAACACCGCCAGACCATTCGGGCTGATCTGCAATCCGGCCCCCACTTCGGCGATGTGTGGCGCCTGTTCCAGAACCGTCACCGCAACGCCCTGCCGCGCAAGCACCGTGGCCACCGCCAAGCCGCCGATGCCCCCGCCCACCACAATGGCGTTTGAAATGTCCACGCTCGTCCCCCAAAACAAAACGCCGGAGCATCCACCCCGGCGTTTCAAAAATCCTTGTCAGACCGAAAAAATTGCCCCGGCCTTACTCGTCGCGGTGGACTTTTTCGCGCCGCTCATGCTTTTCCTGCGCCTCAAGGCTCATTGTCGCAATGGGCCGCGCGTCCAAGCGCTTGAGCGAAATCGGATCGCCGGTGACCGAGCAATAGCCAAATTCGCCTTCGTCGATCCGGCGCAGGGCAGCTTCGATCTTGGTGACCAGTTTGCGTGCCCGGTCGCGGGTGCGCAGTTCAAGTGCCCGGTCGGTTTCTTCCGAGGCGCGGTCGGTCACATCAGGGATGTTGCGCGTACCGTCCTTCATCGTCTCAATGGTGTCACGGCTGCCGGCCAGCAACTCGGCTTTCCAGTTCAGCAACTTGCGGCGAAAGTATTCGACCTGCTTGTCGTTCATGAATGGTTCGTCCTCTGCCGGAGCGTAGTCGTCCGACAGGAAAACTTCCTGCTTCATAGTGTCTCCCTCGACAAATTTTGGACCTGGCATTTGAGGTTACTCCTCATTGATTGCCCCCTTGCCGCAGCGTTTAACTCAGCATTTGACGATTGTCACTACACAATGCTTGTGAATTTTGCTTAAAGGCGAGGCATCAACGCTGCGGCATGAGAGGTTGAAAACGCTATGAAATTCCAAGGTACCGCCGATTATGTCGCAACTGACGACCTGACGATCGCTGTAAATGCCGCTGTCACGCTGGAACGGCCCCTGCTCGTTAAAGGCGAACCTGGAACCGGCAAGACCGAATTGGCCCGCCAGGTGTCCAATGCCTTGGGTTTGCAGATGATCGAATGGAACATCAAATCGACCACCCGCGCGCAACAGGGCCTTTATGAATACGACGCAGTCAGCCGCCTGCGCGACAGCCAACTGGGCGAAGAGCGTGTGCATGACGTGAAAAACTACATCCGCAAGGGCAAGCTCTGGCAGGCATTTGAAGCGGGTGAAAAAGTCGTCTTGCTGATCGATGAAATCGACAAGGCTGACATCGAGTTTCCCAACGATCTGTTGCAGGAACTCGATAAGATGGAATTCTTTGTCTATGAGACCGGCGAGACCATCAAAGCGGTCAATCGCCCCATCGTCATCATCACATCCAACAATGAAAAAGAACTGCCGGACGCGTTTTTGCGGCGGTGCTTCTTTCACTACATCCGATTTCCAGAAATGGAGACGTTGAAAAAGATCGTCGAAGTGCATCATCCGGGCATCAAGGAAGCTTTGCTGACCACGGCGCTGACGCAATTTTATGAAATTCGCGACCAGCAGGGCCTCAAGAAAAAACCATCGACGTCAGAAGTGCTGGACTGGCTCAAGCTGCTGCTGGCCGAAGATATGGATGTTGCTGATCTGAAGAAAGACGGCACATCTGCGCTTCCCAAGTTGCATGGTGCCTTGCTCAAGAACGAACAGGATGTGCATTTGTTTGAACGTCTGGCGTTCATGGCGCGCGGTCAGCGATAACGCGCGGGACAGGTGTTTTCTGATCTGGGTCGTTTTTGAAACGCCCGACTAAGTCCTCAGATATTTTTTGTCGAAAATTTGGCTTTGGCGCTCCAAAAAATTTCAACGAGAATGCGGCTTTTTCCCCGTTTCCGGATGCCTTTTCGGAGTCGTCCTGACAAGAAAAACACCTTTACTTTTTCTCTGCCCAATTTGCCTCTTTTTTGCCTTAATTGCTCCCTACAAAGGTCGAGAAGGCGGGCAAAAAGACCCAAATCAAGACGCTCAAAAAGGGCAGGCAGGCAAGTATGATGATCCAAAACACACATTCCGTGTGCACGCCTTGCGTGGCAGCGCTACGCAATTCACTTTGCCAAACCCCTGATTTTATGGAAATTTCTGAATGAGAGCGCGCATTGTTCTGCCGCTTGTGATGTTGTTGAACGCCTGCGTTCCAGCCTCCCAGCCCGAGGTCGCGACACGCGCAATCAGCAGCACCAGCACCCTGCCCCCAATGAAGAGTTTTGGCGCAACACAGCCTTCGGCCCCGGTGCGATCCAACAAAGATCTGGCAGCCGATTTCATTGAATTGTCCTTCCAGATGGAAAGCGGGCGCGCCTTGCCGGTGCTGACCCGATTTGAAACACCCGTCACCGTACGCGTCACCGGTGCGGCACCTGCGACACTTGGGTCTGACCTAAGCCGCTTGATTTCACGCCTGCGCTCTGAGGCGAAAATCGACATCACCTATACCACGAATTCAAGCGCCAATATCACAATCCAGGCGGTCAGCCGCGCGGACATCCGCAGGGTCTTACCGCAGGCGGCGTGTTTCGTGGCCCCCAATGTCAGCACCTTGTCTGAATATCGCTCAGCGCGCAGACAGCCACGCACCAACTGGACGCTGCTGCAAAAGCGCGAACGAATGGCGATATTCCTGCCCAATGATGCAAGCCCACAGGAAGTGCGCGATTGTTTGCACGAAGAACTGGCGCAGGCGCTGGGACCGCTCAACGATCTTTACCGCCTGCCCGACAGTGTATTCAACGATGACAATGTGCACACGGTTCTGACCGGTTTCGATATGATGATCCTGCGCGCCTACTACGATCCAGCGTTGCGATCAGGCATGTCGCGGGGCCAGGTGGCTGCCGCCCTGCCCGAAATCTTTTCGCGTATCAACCCACGCGGCAATTACCGACCTGCCCGCGTCAGTACCCGCACCCCGCTGGCGTGGAGCCGCGCGATTCAGATCGCACTGGGACGCTCGGTTTCCTTTTCCAGCCGTCATGCAGCCGCAAGAGAGGCAATTCGCATTTCCACCGCGATGGGCTGGCAAGACAACCGCCGGGCGTTTGCCCATTACGCCATGGGCCGTGTCCTGCAAAACACCGACCCGCAAGGCGCACAATATCATTACGCAACCGCAGACCGCTTTTACGCGCAGACACCGGGTACGGCGTTGCACCGGGCCTATGTCGCGACGCAATTGGGCGGCTATGCCGTCAGCCAGGGTCAGGGGGATGCGGCCCTGCGTCTGATCGCGCCCCACATCGACATCGCACGCAAGAGCCAGAACGCAGCACTGCTTGCGACATTGCTGCTTTTGCGCTCCGAGGCGCTTGAGTTGGAGAACCGCACAGCCGAGGCGCGCAGCGTCAGGCTGGACAGTATCGGCTGGGCGCGTTACGGCTTTGGTCCAGACTGGGCTGTGCGGGCCAAGCTGCGCGAGATTGCATCGCTGAACCCGCTCAAAGGATAAAGCGGGCAAGCGTCATGATAGTAATCATATTGGGTATTCTTGGCGCATTTCTGGGTGGGCGCACGGCTCAAAAACGCGGCGGCAACCGCAAGGATATCGCGCAATATGCTGTTGGCTATGCCATGGCATTTGTGGTCGTCGGTATGATCCTGACTGTCATTCTGGACCGCCTGCTCAGCGGGACGTAAAGCGCATGTTCCTGCCCTTTTTCGAACAGATGCGCAAACATGGGTTGCCCGTGTCGATGCGGGAATTTCTGGCATTTCTGGATGGCATGGCAGCCGGGCTTGCCACCTATGATGTTGAGGGCTTTTATTATCTCGCACGGACCGCAATGGTCAAAGATGAACGCAACATTGATAAATTTGACCGCGCCTTTGCCGCAGCCTTTAAAGGCTTGGAAAACATCAGCTTGGATGACGTTCTTGAAGCCGTTGATATTCCCGGCGACTGGCTGAAAAAGATGGCGGAAAAACACCTGAGTGCTGCGGAAAAAGCCGAAATTGAAGCATTAGGTGGCTTTGATAAGCTTATGGAAACGCTCAAGAAACGGCTTGAAGAGCAGAAAGGCCGACATCAAGGCGGCAACAAATGGGTGGGCACGGCTGGCACCTCGCCGTTTGGGGCCTATGGGTACAATCCCGAAGGGGTGCGAATTGGGCAACAGGCATCGCGGCATCAACGGGCCGTCAAAGTCTGGGACAAGCGTGAATTCAAGAACTTGGACGACACAGTTGAACTGGGAACCCGCAACATCAAAGTTGCGCTGAAACGCCTGCGCCGCTGGGCGCGCGATGGCGCAGACGAAGAGTTGGATTTGGGCGGCACCATCCGTGCCACGGCCGAACACGGTTATCTCGATGTCAAAACCCGGCCCGAACGGCGCAATGCTGTCAAGGTGTTGTTGTTTCTGGATGTGGGCGGGTCAATGGACCCTCACATCAAGGTGGTTGAAGAACTGTTCAGCGCCGCCAAATCCGAGTTCAAGCATCTGGAATACTTCTATTTCCACAATTGTCTTTACGAAGGTGTGTGGCGCGACAACCGCAGACGGTGGGACGCACAGCAGCCTACCCATGAGATATTGCGCACCTATGGTCCTGATTACAAATGTATATTCGTTGGTGACGCGTCGATGTCCCCCTATGAGGTCGCCTATCCGGGCGGGGCCAATGAGCATTGGAATGCGGAGGCGGGATCGGTCTGGCTGAGCCGGGCGCGCGACCAGTGGCAAAGCAACCTGTGGATCAATCCCTTGCCCGAGAAGTACTGGCCTTACACACAGTCCATCGCGATGATCCAGGAGATTTTCGGCGCGCAGGCCATGGTTCCAATGACGCTAGAAGGATTAACGCGCGGGATCAAGGAACTGACCCGCTGATCGTCCCTTGCCCCTTTGTTACCGCGACCCCGGGAAAACCTGCTTTCATTTCACCCTTTCTTAAATACCGCTGCACACCGCTTGCCCCGCTCCCAAACGCCCCCATATTAAACCTATGATCCGTGTCCTCCCCATTTTGCTTGCCGTCCTCTACGCCCTCGCCATGTACCGGTTTTCCGCCTGGCGCACCGCCAAGGAGCTGGATGCAAAATCATCGCCTCTGATGGATCCCGCGCTGCGCGACATGAGCGCCAAGATGGCGACCGCCCTCGATCTGCCGCGCATCAAGGTCCATATTTACGAGATTGAACCGGTGAACGGGCTTGCCGCGCCGGACGGGCGCATCTTTATCACCCGCGGATTTTACAAGAAATTCAAAGCGGGCGAGGTCAGCGCCGAAGAACTGGCCAGCGTGATAGCGCATGAGTTGGGCCATGTCGCCTTGGGCCATTCGCGCCGCCGGATGATTGATTTTTCCGGTCAGAATGCCATGCGCACCGTGCTGGCGATGGTGCTGGGCCGCTTTATTCCGTTCTTCGGCATCTGGATCGCCAATTTGCTGACCACGCTTTTGGCAGCCCGTCTGTCGCGCAGCGATGAATACGAGGCCGACGCCTATGCCGCTGCGTTGCTGACCAAGGCAGGGATCGGTGTCGCCCCGCAGATATCCTTGTTCAACAAACTTGAAGCATTAACCCAGACCAATCACGGGACGGCCCCGGCATGGCTGTTGAGCCATCCAAAAACAGAGGAACGTATTGCCGCCCTTACCCGTCTACAGCAGCGGTGGAATACCTAGGAAGACAAGGCTTTCGCCAGACGTGGCAGCCGCGCTTTTTTGAGCAAGGCACGGATGTTCCAATCCTGTCCGGACAAACGCCGCGCTTCGTTCAGCACACGATCGCCAACACCTGCCACCATGTCAGGTTCGGCCTGCCAATGGCCCAACAGGAACGCATCGGGGTCAGCGCGCGCGATGCCTTCCTCGGCCAGTATGCCACGGGGAAAATCCTTGGCATTGGCGGTCACGATTACATCTGCATGACCCGCGATCGCGGCAGCTAGGACATGAATGTCGTTGTCATCAGGCAACCACAACCGCGCCTCAAGACCCGGTGCGGGCTTTACAGTTGCGTTTGGAAAATGGCTGCTGACAAGTGCAACATCGCCCCGTGCCAGCGCCTCGCCCTCAGGGCCAAGCTTGCGGGCGGCCAGCGCCCATTCCTCCAATATCCGTGCGGACCAGCGGGGTTCAAAAGCGCCAGTCGCGGCAACCCCTAACAGCACTTCACGCATCACCGTTGGAAACAGCACGCAGGCATCCAGCACGACCCGCATGGATCAGAGACGGAAGAACAGGGCTTTGAGGTATCCGCTTTCGGCAAGTTGCGGCAATTGCGGATGATCTGCCCCGGCAAATCCGGTGTGCAACAAGGTGGCCCGACGCCCTGCCCGTCCAATGCCGCGCACAGATACGGTTCGGAATTGCGCCAGATCAGCGGCATGGGAGCATGAACAGAGGCCCAGAATACCGTTTTCAGCGACCAGGGGTGCCGCCAATCGTGCGATGCGTTCATAGGCGCGCAGTCCGGCCTCCATCGCCTGACGGTTTGGGGCAAAGGCGGGCGGATCACAGATCACCACATCAAATTCCGCGCCCTCAGCCCTGAGCGCGGTCAGCGCGTCAAAGGCGTCGCCCTGACGGGTGGCGAATTTGTCGCTCATCCCCATGGCGGCGGCCCCTTGTGCCGCCAGTTCCAGTGCTGGTGCAGACCCGTCCACAGCCACCGCACTTTGTGCGCCTGCGGCCAATGCGGCCAGTGAAAAACCACCGACATGCGCGAACACATCCAGCACCCGTGCACCGCGCGAAACGCGGGCTGCAAAGGCATGGTTGGGGCGCTGGTCATAGAACAATCCGGTTTTCTGGCCGCCGATCAGGTCGGCCATATAGGTCGCGCCGTTCATCGGCACAGGGATCGGTGCTTCAGGTGCATTGCCCACCAAAACCGCAGAAACATCATCAAGACCTTCCAGCGTGCGGGTGCGCCCAGCTGCGTTCTTTAACACGGTGCTGACGCCTGTTACCGCGACAAGGGCGGCGCAGAGCGGTTCAAGATGCACATCAGCCCAGGCCGCGTTTGCCTGTACGACACAGGTATCGCCGAAGCGGTCAATAATCACGCCGGGCAAGCCGTCAGCTTCTGCGTGGATCAGACGGTAATAAGGATCGTCATAGATCAGCGTGCGCAGGGCCAGCGCACGGGTGATCTGGGCCTCGAACCACGCCTGATCAATCACCGCGTCGGCGTTTTGATCCAACATGCGGGCGATGATCTTGGAATTGGAATTCATCGCAACCACACCCATCGCCTGACGGTCGCTGTCTTCGAGGCGGGCAATGGTGCCGGGTGCCAATGCCTTGGTCCGGCGGTCGGTCACCAGTTCGTTGGCATAGACCCAAGGGAAGCCGTGACGGATGGCGCGCGCGTTGGCTTTGGGCAACAGGCGCACAACCGGAAGGTCGGGCGCGGGTGAGGCGGATGTGTTAAGGGGCGCTGTCATAGCGCCCCCTCTAGTCGTTTCAAAGCTTTTGTGAAAGCACAGATTTCCTATTTGACGCGAAAGGCCAACCGCCGCGCATTGTCCGGTTAGACCGGTTTTTGCAACTCCTGGCGGATCACCTGTGCCAGATACCCGGTCACACGGACCTTTTGTGTTTGGCCGCGGCGTTCTTCGGCAATTGCCTGCGCACCGCCAAAGGCCGGCAGGTTCGCTTCAATCTGACGTGTCGGGGCCAGTGGAAGGCCGGTCACAGCATTAAACGCCGTCAGACGGAATTCCATGTTGTGCACGCCGCCGACTGTATAACGGGTCTTTTCAGTCACCGAATGAAAACGGACAATTTCAACGTCAAGGATGACATCGACAGGACCTGTCATGTCACTGGTGCCTTGCGCAAACGCGGTTTCAAAGATCGACTGGATCTGGGCATGACGGTCACCGATTGGGTCACCGCGCCACACGATGTCTGCGCGTGGATAAAAAACATTCGCCTCTGACACCTTGAGAGTGCGCGGGACGCGGACGTTGATTGCAGTCACACGCATGGCCTGCGGCAACTGGGCTTGAACCTCAGGGGCAGCCAATGCTGCACCTGTTGTCTCAAACGGCGCATTACGGCTGGCGATATCGGGAACACTACCACAGGCCGACATAAGCGTGCCAAGTCCGAGTAGAGTTATCAGTTTCAATATGTTCATTTCGTCCTCGCTCCGTGCCTCGGTTGATGCCCATTCATTTCTTGATCAGGCTTTATTATTGTTCTGAGGATGGCCGGGAATTATGGCAAATTTGAGACAAAAAAGGAGTTTTCCGAAGGTCACTCAACAACCTTAACGTGTGCTCTCAGGGCTTCGAGGCTGTCAAAATGACGCGAAAAGACGTTTGCCAAAGCGTAGAATGGCCTTGGGATCCGTGTTTCCAGGTGCTGTAAACAGCATGGTTAGATGCTGATTTGATCGCCTTTTCGACAACGCCTTTATGCCGTGAAAAGTGCCAGACAGGGTCTCACCGACAGTCTCGACAATGCGCACAACACGCTAGAATTCCGACGCGGCCAGGTACCTGCGGTCCTCCGACTGCTTCAGATTTTCGGACATGCGCGCAACGATGAGTTTGGTCAGAAACATGCCAAATGCCGGGTCCTGAAGACAAAGCTGCAGGATATCATCATGATCAATCTCATATATTTCGCAGTCTTCTGAGCAGACGGCAGACGCCATACGCTTTTGGTCCAGCATGAAAATCCCGATCTCACCAAACAGGGTCCCAGGCTGAAGGTATTTTCCGATCTCTGGCACCAGAACCTGCCCGGTGTGCAACAGGAATATCTTGTGGGCCGCGTCATCCTTGAGAAACAGCACCGTGTCCCGCGGATGGCTCTTGAGCGTCATAAAGGGCAAGAGCGCGTCAACCTTGGCGCGGGCGGTTGAGGCATGTCTGACGCGCCGAAACAGATTTATCTGCTGGGTGGTGCGCCATATGTTCAGCGGCAGCAGGATCGCATGAAGCAATAGGACAGGCATCAGACCTGCAGTCAGGCCGTAGACGATAAATGCAATATTCGAGGCAATCGCAAGCATGCGCAGCGGGACGATGGTTTTCATCCAAAAGGTCAAAAAGACGAGGACAGAGGCCAGATAGCCTGCCATTTCGCTCCAATTTCCAAAGGATTGATTGACTTGCGTTATGAGCCAGTCGAGTGACATTCGTTTTGATATTTCCGTTCGTTGGTAGATTTTTGCCTGTTGCGATGAAGAACAATTCGGCCACTTGATGCCTGAGCCAGCGCCCGCCTCAACCTACAAGAGAAGCACGCAAAAACGCAAAAGGCTTTTGACACATCTGTTTGTGGCGGTGATTTAACGATAGGGCTTCGACCAAAGGCGCGTATCCCGGATGGCCGCATTAGTTCCGCGTGCGGCTCCGCCATCCGCCGCGCCTGCGCGGTGCGGCCATGCTGACAAGGCCCTCGTTCAGAACCTCGGTCATCGGGTGGTCTGGATTGTCTGGGCCGTATTGCGTCAAAAGATGCGAGATCGTCTTGCCGGTGTCATTCTCAATCGGCAGGCTCAGCGCCCAATCCAGGAATATCGTACGACACTCGGACTTCGAAATGCCGTCGATCCGGTAGGATTCGAATATCAACCCCTTGGGGTCATGCGCATCGCCCTTGATCATGCCGTGTCCTTCGTCTGGGGTCGTGTCTTTGCCTCTGCTTTGGGGCGCAGTGCGGCTGTGATGATCTGACCTGCTGCGGCGTAGGTCTGGTTCATCTGCGCCTCAAGTGCATCAAGGGTGTCGCAGTCAAGTGATCTGCACAGAAATGCCGCCCCCGCCTGACCCAGGGTGGCGCTGTCAATCGGGTTTGCTGACAACAACCGCGTGACGCATTGCAGCGCCCAACATTGCCGATAGGCCAGGACCAGCACGTCGCAGTCCGTGGACGAGATCACCCCGGTATCACGCGCTGCCGCAAGGCCATTTGGGATGTCGCGCGCGCCCTGCCCGGCGATCAATGCACCTGCCTGTGCCAGCAATTCGATATCCTGCAGCCGCCCAGGCCCGATCTTGGCATCCCAAACCCCATCAGGTGTCTTGGACGCCGCAATCCGGTCGCGCATTTCGGCGACGTCGCTCAGAACCTTGGCGCGGTCTTGATCGGTGGTTAGCACCTCCTGGCGCATCTTTTCAACGTCATCTGCCAGGGCCTTGGGCCCGGCGACCACCTGCCCTCGGGTGAGGGCCAGATGTTCCCATGTCCATGCTTCGGTCTTTTGATAGCTTTCAAAACTAGCAAGGCTGGTCGCTACAGGCCCCTGATTGCCCGAGGGGCGCAGCCGCATGTCGATCTCGTAAAGTCTGCCTTGCGACATCGGCGCGGTCATCGCGGTGATCAGCGCCTGCGTGAGGCGCGCATAATACAAACGGGACGCAAGGGGCCGTTTGCCATCCGAGCTTTCAACGCCATCAGCGTCATAGATCACCAGCATGTCCAGATCAGAGGTCGCAGTCAGCTGCCCCGCGCCCAGCGACCCCATGCCAAGGATCACCGCACCGCGCCCCGGTGGCGGGCCATGCCGGGTGGCGAACTGTTCAATCACCACCGGCCACAGTACTGTCAGAACAGCACTTGCAAGGTCGGCATATTGCACACCTGCCGTCTGCGCGTCGGTCAATCCACGCAACAGGTGCACGCCTATCCGAAAATGCCATTCGCGCGCCCAGCGTCGCGAGGCATCAAGGCGCGTCTCATAATCCGCCTCTGCCGCCAGTTCTTCTTCCAGGAGCTTGATCAATGCATCCCGCGCCGGCCAATCGCTAAAGAAGTCACCGCCGATCACGGCATCAAAGACCCCGGCATTGCGCGACAGGTGCTGTGCCAATGCCGGGGAGGTGGTGACGATATCGATCAGCAGGTCTGCCAGTTGCGGATTGGCCTTGAGCAGCGAGAAAAGTTGCACGCCGGCGGGCAGTCCGGCCAGAAACCCATCGAAGGCCTGCAAGGCCTCATCCGGTTTGGCCGATGTGGCAAGGCGCGCCAGCAAACCGGGTTTGAGCCGTTCGAAAATCTCGGCCCCCCGATCACTGCGCAGCGCCGGATAGCTGAGCCAGCGGTCAATCACCTGTGCATCAAATTGATGTGGGGCCGCATCCGGTTTGTCACCGGGTGCGCGTGACGCGGCAAAGAAACCTTCGGTCAGCTCATGCACCGCACTCAGACGCGCGCGAATGTCGTCCTGCATCGCTTGCGTGTCCATGTCCACCATACAGGCCAAGCGGTCAAAGCCTGCATCGGTTTTTGGCAAGGTGTGGGTCTGCGCGTCCTGAACCATCTGCAAACGGTGTTCTATGGTGCGGTGATGGCGGTAGTGATCGGTCAGGGTTTCGGCCACATCGCCGGGCACCCACCCCTTTTCAGTCAGCACACTCAGCCCGTCACAGGTGCCACGCACCCGCAGGTCCGGGTCACGGCCACCGGCGATCAATTGTCGCGTCTGGGTGAAAAACTCGATCTCTCTGATGCCGCCGCGCCCAAGTTTCATGTTGTGCCCCGGCAAGGTAATCGGCCCCCCCAGCCCTTTGTGTTCGCGGATCGCAAGGCGCATGTCATGGGCGTCCTGTATCGCCGCAAAATCAAGGTGCCTGCGCCAGACAAAGGGGCGCAGCGTCTTGAGAAACGCGTTCCCGGCTTTCACATCCCCCGCACAGGGCCGCGCCTTGATGTAGGCGGCCCGTTCCCATGTCCGGCCCAGCGATTCATAATAACGCTCTGCCGCTTCCATCGCCATGCAGACGGGTGTCACGGCCGGATCAGGCCGCAGGCGCAGATCGGTGCGAAACACATAGCCTTCGCCGGTCAGATCACTCAGCGTGCCGCTCATCGCGCGGGTGGCACGCACAAATGCCGTGCGCGCGTCGTGAAAATCAGCCGCATCAAAACGGGTCTCGTCAAACAGACAGATCAGGTCGATGTCCGAGGAATAATTCAGCTCTCGCGCGCCCATTTTCCCCATGGCCAGCACCACCATGCCTGCCGCATCATGCAGGTCATCTTCGGTCATGCCGGGCAGTTTGCCGCGTTTGATCTGTGCCGCCAGACCCGCCCGCAACGCCGCAGCGCAGGCAGCGTCAGCATAATCTGTCAGCGCCTCGGTCACCTGCTCCAATGACCACGCCCCGCCCAAGTCCGCAATCGCCGCCATCAGGGCGACCCGACGTTTGCCCTGTCGCAGACCATCTGCCAGAGTGGCTGCATCAAAACCCGCCGCATCCGCGATCACCTGCGTGACCGCCTCTTGGGGGGCCTCTGCCGCCTTCAGGAACCAATCCGCCTCTTTGGCCAACAGTCCCAGCAGATAGGGTGCGCAGGACGCCGCAGCGCTGACAAGGTCGCGCACCTCAACCTCAGCACCGGCAACATGTGCTGCTGCTTCGGCGGCGCGATCTTGGTGATAGGTCCGCGGGGTCTGGGTGATTTGAGCGGCGAGCGTTCGTGTTGTCATGCCCACAGCTTTGCGTCAGTGTCGCGCAATGAGCAAGAGCCTGAAACGTGTACGCGCCAGCCTGCAAGGCGCAGGGATTGACCCGGATATCCGCGAAACCGCCCTTGCCCGCACAGCCCAGGATGCTGCTTCGGCCCTTGGTTGCGCCGTCGATCAGATTGCCAAATCGATCATCCTGCGTGGTGAGAGGTCGGGCGCGGCCCTGCTCTTTATCACGGCGGGCGGCAATCAGGTTGATTTGAGCCGCGCCACCGCCCTTGCCGGGGAACCCTTGGGCAAAGCAGACGCGGCCCTGATCCGTGCCAAGACCGGGTTCGCGATTGGCGGTGTCGCCCCGATCGGGCATCTGACCAGACCACGTGCGTGGTTCGACCGCAGATTGCTGGATTTCGACGTTATTTGGGCGGCTGCAGGCACGCCGCACCATGTTTTTGGTCTGTCACCGCAAAAAATCGTCGAAATATCTAGCGCGGAAATATTTGATTTTACGTCATAAAATAGATAAATGTAAAAAACATTCACATTAGCCCTTGCAAGCTCGCCTGCAAATGCCAATCTTGGTGATGTGAAAGACATTCACATTCATAATCCCTCAGGGCCACACGGCCCATCCCTCTTGACCCGAAAGGCACCAAACAGATGACCACACTTACCTCCGAGCAAGGCTTTGCCCCGCGCGCCAGCTGGTTTGCCCGCGCAGAGGGTTGGCTTGATGACAAAGGCAAAGGCGCATGGATCGCCGCGATGGTCCTCGGCTTTGTCTTCTTCTGGCCTGTTGGCCTCGCCTTTTTGATGTACATGATCTGGAGTAAACGCATGTTTTCTGGTAAATCCTGCGCAACCCGCAGCCGCAGCTTTTCAATGCCGACACGCAGCACTGGCAACGCCGCTTTTGACGCCTACAAGGCTGATACCCTGCGCCGGTTGGAAGAAGAGCAAACAAACTTTGAAGCTTTCCTCACCCGTCTGCGGGAAGCCAAGGACAAGGCAGAGTTTGACCAGTTCATGGACGAACGCGCCAAGCGCAGCGAAGGCCCAACCGAGGCCTGAGCCAAACCAAACCTCCCCCCGCCTCCCGACCTTTGGTTGGGGGGCAAAACCATGTCAGAGATGTTTTTAGATGCCCCATACGCCCGACCCGGATACGCAACCTGAATTCTACGATGGTGTTCCCACCAAACGCTTGCTGGCGTGGGTGGTGGACATGATTGTGATCGTTGCAATGTGCCTGATGATCCTGCCCTTTACCGCATTCACCGGTATCTTCTTTTTCCCGTTTCTGATGCTGGTGATTGGCTTTATCTACCGGGTCATCACGATAACCACGGGGTCCGCCACCTGGGGCATGCGCCTGATGGGGATGGAATTGCGCGATCTGCGCGATCAGCCCTTTGATTTTGGCACTGCCCTCTTTCACACGCTTGGCTATTCCTTTTCATGGGCGGTGGCCCCGCTGCAATTGATATCGGTTGTTTTAATGTGTGTGTCCGCGCGCAAGCAAGGACTGTCGGATATGGTGCTTGGCTCGGTTGCCGTGAACCGCCGTCGCGGCGTGTAACCATTTGGCAAAACGTTACTTGGCGGCTGGCGGGTGGGTTGTTATCATCTGACATCTAACGACGGAATCTCATGCGCCACACGCTTCCCTTAACGCCACAGTTCTATGTGACAGCCCCCCAGCCCTGCCCTTATCTTGAGGGCCGGATGGAGAGAAAGTTGTTCACGGCGTTGCAGGGTGAAAATGCTGCCGAGCTGAATGACAGCCTGTCTGGTCAGGGGTTCCGACGCTCACAAAACGTGCTTTATCGTCCGTCCTGCTCTGACTGCGCCGCGTGCCTGTCCGCACGTATCGATGTGGCCGCGTTTACCCCCAGCAAAAGCCAGAAACGCACGCTTAAGCGCAGTGAACACCTGATCCGTCGTGCCACATCGCCTTGGGCGACCGAAGATCAATATGCGCTCTTTCGCAGCTATCTCGACAGCCGCCATGCAGACGGCGGTATGGCCGACATGGATGTGTTCGAATTTGCCGCAATGGTCGAGGAAACTCCCATTCGCAGCCGGGTGATCGAATATACCGACCCCGATACACGGGAATTGATCGGCGTTTGCCTGACAGATGTTCTGGGCGATGGCGTCAGCATGGTCTATTCGTTCTATACGCCCGACCGTCCCCGCGACGGCTTGGGCAACTACATCATTCTCGATCACATCGAAATCGCGCGTGCGGCAGGCCTGCCGTATGTCTATTTGGGGTATTGGGTGCCCGGCAGCCAGAAAATGGGCTATAAAGCCAAGTTTTCAGGGCTTGAGATCTATATGGGCGGTGCCTGGCAAAAGCTGAAAGACCCTGAGAGTTTTGAACCGGACAGCCACCCGCTTGGCAATGATCCGATTTCGGAACAGGTCGCCAACATCGCCCTGCCCGACATGGCCCGCCGCTAGGCGCAGGCAGGCACCCCCTCATTTTTCGATCATGTACGTGCCGAAGAAACGGCAATCAGGCGCGGTCATGCCCTGAAATGTATGAGGGTGCCCAGAAGCTATGGGCACCCTCATGATATTCACAATGGCCGCAAGGATCAGTTCGGGATCAGATCCGGCACGATTGTCACGATCGCCGGGAACAGCCACAGGATCGCCAGCCCCGCCACCTGGATCAGGACAAACGGGATGATGCCGCGATATATATGCGCGGTTGTTACGCTGGCCGGTGCGACCCCGCGCAGATAGAACAGCGCAAAACCAAAGGGCGGCGTCAGGAACGAGGTTTGCAGGTTCACCGCGATCATGATGGTCACCCATTTGGGGTCAAACGTGCCGCCATAAATCACCGGCCCGACAATCGGCACCACGATGTAAATGATCTCAAGGAAGTCGAGCACAAAGCCCAGCACGAAAAGCACCAGCATCACGATCAGGAACACCGTCAATTCATTGTCGAAGCTTTTCAGGAATTGCTGGATGTAATGTTCCCCGCCAAAGCTGATCACCACAAGGTTCAGCAGTTGCGACCCGATCAGAATGGTGAACACCATGGATGTCACCTTGGCCGTTTCACGCACAACCGGGCTGAGCACGCCGGAGGTGTACAAAATCCAGCAGGAAAACAGCAGGCCAAAGACCGCATAGAGATAGGCCGCATAGGCCACAAAGAAGGCGATCCAGGATTCGAAGCTCACACCGGCCTGATTGATCCGCAGATCAAAGTTCACGCCGACGAGAATACAGATGATGATTGCCAGCGTTGACCAGATGATCACCTTGGGCGACCTGTCCTGATCCTTGAGCTTGCGATAGGCCGCCAGCATCAGCGCCCCACCGGCACCCAAAGCAGCCGCAGGGGTCGGGTTGGTGATCCCGCCCAGGATTGAACCCAGCACCGCAATGATCAACACCAGCGGTGGAAACACCACACGGATCAATTCGTTACCGACACAAAGCTTGGTCGCATAAACGACACCGTACATCACCAAGGCAAAGGGGAGTGCCATCAGCACAACCATGGTGCCCGACGTCGTCTGCGGCCCCACCAGCAATATATCAACCAACACGGTCAAAACGACGCCAATTGCCCCGATGATCAATGGCCGCGCATCCGATGACGGTGATACGCCCCGCGCTGTTGTCATAAAGAGCGAAAGCAGGATCAGGATGATCGCTACGCCCGTCCCAATCGGTGCGGCATCCGAGATTTTCAAAGCCTGCTTTTCGGCCAGAGCTTCTTCGCTCAGCTTTTCGCTTTGCACGATGCCACCGGCGGCATCGATTGTGGCCTGTTCGGCTAGTGCTGCATCCCATTTTTCCTGACCATGCAGATCAATCATCGCCGCCTGACAGTCTGGCCCGACATTGGTGCGCAGGCTGGCTGCATCGCCGATGTCTGAATAGCTTGATACCGTTGTGGACTGGCTGCCGACAATGCCAAGGTTGCCAAGGAAAATTGTGCCGACAATCAAAAGGACCGGCGCACCAAGGAACCATGTGAACGCCTCGCCGCGTGTCACAGGCTCTGCATTGGTGGAGCCCATGGGCACCGCAGGGGCCTTGTCGGGGTTCAGCAGCGCATATCCAAAGGCATAGAGCGCATAAAGGAGCGCAAGCAGGATGCCCGGCAACAAAGCCGCCTGAAACAACGTGCCAACAGAGACGACCGCAGGCTCCCCCAGGAACGTCAGCGCGTCGGTACAGCCCGCAGCGGTTGCGCGTGCTTCCTGTGCTGCGGAATAGAGGTCGCCGGCCAGCGTGCCGAGCAAAACAATCACGATTGAGGGCGGAATAATCTGGCCCAAGGTGCCAGAGGCCGCAATGACGCCGGTCGACAATTCGGGCGAATAGCCGTTGCGCAGCATTGTGGGCAGCGCCAGCAGGCCCATGGTTACAACCGTGGCCCCGACGATGCCGGTCGACGCCGCCAGAAACGCCCCAACCACAACAATCGAAACAGCAAGACCACCCGGCAGCGGGCCAAACACCCGCGCCATTGTGGTGAGCAGATCGTTGGCGATTTTGGAGCGTTCCAGCGTGATGCCCATCAAGACGAACATCAAAACCGCCAGCAATGTCTCAATCGACTGGCCCGCCAGCACGCGTTCATTCATGCGGTTCACGATAAAGCTGACGTTGCGGTCCAGCGCCACTTCCCAGCCTTGCGGAAACACCGATTCTGCCATGCGCGGCAGATCAGGGTACCTGAAAACAGATATCGTATCCTGCTTGATCCCGGAGTTTACCAGATCACGGTAAGCGGCACTTGAGGTGTCAATCGCCTGATGGATCAGCAACCCTGCGCTGTCCATCGCGGCAATGATGCCAAACGAGATGATGCCCGCGCCGCCAATGGCAAACGCCACCGGGAAACCAGACAGGATGCCGCCAAACAGACAGACAAAAACGATGATCAGGCCGACTTCGACCCCGTCGAGACCAAACAGCATCAGTGGGTTCCCTCATAGGCTTCTTCGCCCTCGCCAAGTGTGTCCTTGTCGAGATATTTGTTTTCGCTCTCTGGCCCTTCGCGGAATTCACACCAGCTGCGGTAAAAGACCGCCACCGCTTGCAGCATCACCATCAGGCAGAATGCGATCAGCAGCAGCTTGAACAGGAAATAGCCATTGAAGCCATTGGGTGAGAAGCCGATGGTTTCGACGTTCCACTTGAGCAATTTGGATTTGCGCAACAGCAGGTCCAGCCTGTCGGACGCCGATGGATTTGGCGTGACCAGATGGCGCCACATGAAGAACCATCCGTAAAGCCATGTCACCACTGCAAAAGGGATCATGAAAAACAGCGCGCCGAACATGTCGACGAACTTTTTCGTGCGGAATTTCGCGCCTGCGTAAAACAGGTCAACCCGGACATGCCCGCCCTGCACAAAGGTGTAGGATACACAAAGACAGACCACCAAAGCATTGAAAAGTTTCAATTCTTCTGCAAACCACGAGATGTCAAATTGCAGCGGAATGCCAAAGCCAATCGAGATGTCCGGCCGGGTGAAAATCCGCTGCATAAAGACGATAATGATCTGTTGCAGCACCATCAGCAGGCCGGCCCAGGCAAAGAGCCTGCCCACTCCGTTCACGAAGCCCTCAAGGCCCCTCACACAGCCCCACATGAAGGCACGGTTATACATGCCATATGCGGTGATGATGATCATCAGGGTCAGCGAGACGAAGAAAAGTTCAACCGATGCACCGTAATAAATGAACCGCATCAGCGATTCACCGTTCGACCAGTTGAGCCACATACCGGGGTTCAGCAGTGCGGCGAAGAAATTATAGAAGGCTTCCAGTATGTTACCGAAGAAGAACTGGATCATGCCGCTATCTTGGAATTTATCAAGACAGCTGAGCTTTGCGCCCTCAGCTGCGCGGAAAAATCCCGAACATACGATTTCATCGGCCATTAATGTCCCCTCCCATGCGTGCCGGGCTTGATGCCCTGCTTGCGCAGACGACCATCATCCCAATGATGGTCTGTTCGTGTGCCCAGAGGCCGCAAGAACTGCGGCCTCTGGAATAGTATGGTGGCAGGATTAGCCTGCGTTCCGCACGCGCTCGCGCTGCTCAACATAGAATGCGTCAGACTTGGACAGCCATTCAGCGGACGATGTCAGCGAGGCTTCAAAGCTTTCGCGTGTGCGTGCAAAAAGCTCATCGCCCATGTTTTCGTCCATCACCTTGGAAGACGCCGCACCGAAGGCATCCCAGACGTCGTCAGGGAACTGAAGGGTTTTCACGCCCTGTGCCTGCAAACGTGTCAACGCCGCACCGTTGTTGGCCAGTGTTTCGGCAAGCTGGGTGTGTGTTGTCGCCATCGCTGCGTATTCGATGATCTTCTGGTGCGCCGGGGACAGCTCGTTGAAGACATCAAGGTTCACTGCAGCCGCAAGGCCGGAGCCCGGCTCGTGGAAACCAGCGGTGTAGTAGACTTTCGCGACTTCCTGGAAACCCGCGCGTTCATCCGCGAAGGGGCCAACCCACTCAAGACCGTCGAGCGCGCCGGATGACAGCGCCTGATAAAGTTCACCGCCGGGGATGTTCTGAACAGAAGCACCCAGTTCACCCAGCACTTTGCCGCCAAGGCCCGGCATGCGGAATTTCAGACCATTGAAGTCTGCGGCGGAATTGATTTCATTGCGGAACCAACCGCCGGACTGTGACCCGGAGTTCCCTGCAAGGAAAGACTTGAGGTTAAAGATCTCGCCCAGTTCGTTGTGCAACTCGTGGCCGCCACCGTGGTGGTACCAGTTTGTCAGCTCTTGCGCTGTGCCGCCAAAAGGCACGGCTGTATAATACGCGTAAGCAGGGTGCTGACCGATGAAGTAATAGTCAGCGGAGTGGTACATGTCGGCCTGACCAGAGGAAACAGCGTCGAATACTTCGAACGCACCAACCAGTTCACCGGGGGCTTTTTTGTCGATGGTCAGCGTGCCGTCAGACATCTCATTGACCATGTTGTTGAGGTATGTGGCCGCATCGTCCAGAACGGCAAAGCCGCGTGGCCATGATGTTACCATTGTGAGTGTGCGCTTGCCTTGAGCATATGCAGGTGCGGCCAAGGTTGTCGCGGCAGCGGCTGTGCCGCCCAGTGCAGACGTCTTCAGAAATGAACGACGGTCCATAGAGATACTCCTCCCAGATAGAGTGCCCGCTTCGCAATCATGGCGCGCGGGTCGTTTCAGGTGTCGCCACTCTATCAACACCTTTGGAATTGGGAATACCTAGTACTACGTAGTGCGGGCTTTGATCTGCCGGTTTCAAAAGGAAATGCATACCCAAAACCACGCAGATGGCGCTAACATCGTTGTCTATGGCCCTCCAATAGCCGCGAACCGGCTTTGATTCGCTGCTGAATGGGGGTATCGAATCGTGTTATGTTTCGTTTCCCCCGATTCAATCCCAGTTATGGTCAAAAGCTGACCTTGCTAGCGGCTGTGCCGCTGATCCTGGCAGTGGCCGCAATTGCAATATTGGTGGCTTTGCAGTCCCGCGCGCTGGCAGAACGTGAAATCGCAACCCTTGAGACCCAGTTGATCGAGGCCAAGAAAGCCGAACTGCGCAACTACGTCACGCAGGCGCGCAACGGCTTTTACTTTATCTACGGGTCCGCCGCACCCGATGATGAAACGGCCAAAGCGCAGGTGGCACAGATACTCGCCGCGATGATCTATGGCGATGACGGCCAGTTCTTTGTCTATGATTATGACGGAAACGCACTGGTCAGCCCGCGCCAAACCGAGCGGATCAACCAGAACTGGACCGGACAGACCGACAGCGAAGGCACGCCTGTGGTTGACGCATTGATCCGCATCGCGCGCGATGGTGCGGGCTATCATTCCTATATCTGGCCCAAGCCCTCAACCGGAGAAGAGGCGCGGATGATCACTTATGTCACCTCCTTTCCGTCATGGCGGTGGGCGGTTGGCACCGGCGTTTTTATTGATGATGTGGTGGCGTCGGTCGCAACGGCGCGCGCGGATGTAGAGGCGCGGGTGCGGCGCACGTTTATCTATATCGGTGCGATCACGCTGACTGCGCTTCTGGCCGTGTTTGGCACCGGGATGATCATCAATTTGCGCGAACGCAGGCTGGCCGACGCCAAACTGAAAAAGCTGACGCAGCGGGTGTTCGACGCCCAGGAAGAAGAACGCGGACGCGTGGCGCGCGAATTGCATGACGGGATCAGCCAGATTCTGGTTGGTGTCCGGTATGCCCTTGATAATGCGCGCCGCCGGTTGGAGCGCGGTGACAACACTGCGGCAGCCCCATTGGGCAAGGGCATTGCGTCACTGGGCGAGGCCATCTCGGAGGTCCGCAGGATCAGCCGCGACCTGCGCCCCGGTGTGCTGGATGATCTGGGTCTTGGGCCGGCCATCAAGACCCTGGCCGAGGAATTTCAGACCCGCACCGGGATCACCTGCCATTTTGACACCGTGGTCTTTCGCAATCGGTTGGACAATGACGCCAAGATCGCGCTTTACCGCATTGCCCAAGAGGCGCTGACCAATATTGAGCGCCATTCAGGGGCGACCAAAGTGCAGATTGATCTGCGTGGTCATACCCGCGGGGCAACGCTCAAGATCAGCGACAATGGCAACGGCTTGGCCGGGCGTAAACCGGCCACCAATCCGGGGCTGGGCCTGCGCAACATGCAGGAACGGATGGAGCAGCTTGGCGGCACCCTGCGTCTGTCTGATGTGCTTGGCGGCGGCACTGCGATTGAGGCGACCGTGCCATTGACCCATCTGCTGCCACCTGAAAAGACAAAACCGCCCCAACAGAAAGTCGCTGCACAATGAGTGAACCGATCAAAGCTGCCACCAAAGTCGCGATCGTTGACGATCACCCGATGGTTGCCGAGGGTATTCAGTCGATCCTTGAAAGCTATGACGATATCGACGTTGTTGCCACGCTGTCAAATGGCCGTGAGCTGATCGACAACCTCAATGCGCTGGCCCCTGACGTGATCTTGATGGATCTCAACATGCCTGAGCTTGGGGGATTATCCGCCACCGAGATCGTGCTGGAACAACGGCCCCAGACCCACATCGTGATCCTGACCATGCACGACAATGCGGAATACATCGCCTCTGCACTCAGCCACGGCGCGATGGGGTATCTGTTGAAAGACGTGCCAACGGATGAGATCAAACTGGCCATTGATACGGTCATGGTGGGTGAGCAATATCTGTGCACCGGCGCAAAAGGGTCCATCGCTCCAAAACAAGGCGGTGCCCGCGAGGCGCTTACCGAACGCGAACAGACGATCCTGCTGGAACTTGCCCAAGGTAAATCGAACAAGGACGTGGCACAGGCGCTGGAAATTTCAGTCCGCACGGTTGAAACCCACCGCAAGAACATCAAACGCAAATTGGGCATCTCCAGCACCGCTGGCCTGACACGTTATGCCTTGGAACATGGCGTATTGCAGGGCACGGGCAGCGCATTCTGATTTCTGCGGGCCAATCGCAAGGGAAAATTTACCATTGCAGGCTAGACCAGTGCAAAATGGAATTTTCGCTGTGCAAACATCTGCCACCGCCCACCAGACCACGCCAAGCGCCTATACGCCTTTGACCCCACACCTTGATCAGGATCAACATAATCTGCGGGTACTTATTGATGAGGTCGCTACCACGCGTGGCTTGATCCTTCAGATGGCGATGCGGCTGATGGCCTATCACGCCGCGCCCGATGAACGATCACGCGACGTTGTTCGGGATGAGTTTCTGGGCATTGCCCGCCAGTTTGAACGCCATGTGACGCTGGTTTTTGGCAAGGGTCCTTTTGCAGGCCAGCCGCAATCGCATGTTGATATGATCCGCACGGCGGCAGCGCAGGATCCACAACGCAATCTCCAGATGCAAACGGTGCTTTTGGAAGTCCAACGTATTGCAAAGGGCGTTGCTGCCGGCACTCCGCTGCGTTTTGATCAGGCACGTGCGTTTCTGGAACAGAACTGGCCGGTGGTCAGGGACCAGATGACTCAGGTGATTTCAGATGTCTGGGCCAACATAGATGCCGGGCGCAAAGCAGAAATCGAAACAGCCAAACAGGCCGCCAATGCGCTGGGGACCCGACTTTCGCGCCTCGAACACATCGGTAGACATGTGCGGCTGGTGTCCTTGAATGCCAGTGTCGAGGCGGCGCGCGCCGGGGATGTGGGCAAGGGTCTGCTGGTGATCGCCCAGGAATTCAAATCCCTGGCCGAAGAGATTCAGACGCTGGCAAAGGATGCCCGCTGCGATATGGCCCTGATTTCCTGACATCCCCCACTCCAAAATTTGTTAAATTGCGTCAAACCGCCGCACTGTGAAATAATATGTCCAATTTTTTCACACTGGGGACATAAATTTCTGTCAATTGCCTGTTGACCCGCCTGCGCACCGCTCATAATGTCGCGCCACGCTTAAAGGAGCCTCACGTCATGACCGGCGTCGTCGTCATTCTAGGAAATACGCGCATGGGCCGGTAACGGACAACCATAATCAATCCCATGCGCCCCCGTCAGAACCGGGGGTTTTTTTATGCGCCCAGACCAAAACAGATCCAAACCAAATCACTTACGGAGACATGCGATGTCACGCCAAATGACCGGAGCCAAAATGATCGTCCAAGCCTTGATTGATCAAGGTGTCGATACTGTATTTGGATACCCCGGCGGCGCTGTCCTACCGATCTATGATGAGGTTTTTCAGCAAAACAGCATCAAGCACATTCTGGTGCGCCACGAACAGGGCGCGGTGCATGCCGCCGAAGGCTATGCGCGCTCAACCGGCAAACCCGGTGTGGTATTGGTTACATCTGGTCCCGGTGCCACCAATGCGGTGACCGGTCTGACCGACGCTTTGCTTGATTCCATCCCGCTTGTGGTTCTCACCGGGCAGGTGCCCACTTTCATGATCGGGTCCGACGCCTTTCAAGAGGCCGATACCGTTGGCATCACCCGCCCCTGCACAAAACACAACTGGCTGGTAAAAGAGACCGACAAACTGTCCGGCGTGCTGCATGAGGCATTCCATGTGGCCATAAGTGGCAGGCCTGGTCCGGTGCTGGTAGACATCCCCAAGGACGTTCAGTTTGCAACGGGAACCTATACACCGAAAAGGCCCTCGACCTCGCATTACCAGCCGCGCGTCAAAGGCGATATGGAAGAAATCACCGAACTGGTGGCCGCAATGGAAAAGGCCAAGCGTCCGGTGTTTTACACCGGTGGTGGCGTGATCAACTCTGGTCCGGGTGCCTCGCAATTGCTGCGTGAACTGGTTGAAGCCACCGGGTTTCCGATCACCTCAACCCTGATGGGGCTTGGGGCCTATCCGGCGTCCGGCGACAAATGGTTGGGGATGCTGGGCATGCATGGTCTTTATCAGGCCAACATGGCGATGCATGACTGCGACCTCATGATCAACATCGGCGCGCGGTTTGACGACCGTATCACCGGCACAATCCCTGATTTCAGCCCCAAGTCCAAAAAAGCGCACATCGACATTGATCCGTCATCGATCAACAAGGTCATCCGCATCGACATCCCGATTGTAGGCGATGTGGGTCATGTGCTGGAGGACCTGTTGAAAGTTTGGAAGTCGCGCGGCCGCAAGACCAATGGTGTGGAGCTGGCCAAGTGGTGGACCAAGATCAACGAATGGCGCAGCATTGATTGCCTGAAATTCAAGCAGTCCGGCAAGATCATCAAACCGCAATACGCGCTGTCGCGCCTTGAGGCGCTGACCAAGGATCATGACCGCTATATCACCACAGAAGTGGGCCAGCACCAGATGTGGGCGGCGCAATATCTGGGCTTTGAAGACCCCAATCGCTGGATGACATCCGGTGGGCTGGGCACGATGGGCTATGGCTTTCCCGCCTCCATCGGGGTGCAGATGGCGCACCCTGAAAGCCTTGTGATCAATGTCGCGGGTGAAGCCTCATGGCTGATGAACATGCAGGAAATGGGCACGGCAATGCAGTACAATCTGCCCGTCAAACAATTCATCCTGAACAACGAACGCCTTGGCATGGTGCGCCAGTGGCAGGAATTGCTGCACGGTGAGCGGTATTCGCAAAGCTGGTCAGAGGCCCTGCCCGACTTTGTGAAACTGGCCGAAGCCTTTGGGGCCAAAGGAATATTGTGCACCGATCCTGACGATCTGGACGACGCGATCATGGAAATGTTGAACCATGATGGCCCGGTCATCTTTGATTGCCTCGTTGAAAAGCATGAGAATTGTTTCCCGATGATCCCGTCCGGAAAAGCGCATAACGAGATGTTGCTGGGTGAAGCGGACACTCAAGGTGTGATTGACGCAAAAGGGTCAGTGTTGGTGTAATCGCGTTCCTTCAAGGAAGGCGGGCCGGAATTCCTGCGGAATTCCAATGCGAAACGAAAGGTACGAAGAACATGTCAGCTCTCAAGCTCAAAAAAGGTGCGACGTCGCACTCTGCTTACAACCTGCGGCCCAATTTCTCGGACGTGATTGAAAAGCACACGCTCGCGGTGCTGGTTGAAAACGAACCGGGCGTTCTGGCGCGGGTGATTGGCCTGTTTTCCGGACGCGGGTTTAACATTGACAGCCTGACAGTGGCAGAGGTCGATCACACCGGGCATCTGAGCCGCATCACGATTGTCACCTCGGGCACGCCGCAGGTGATCGAGCAGATCAAGGCACAGCTGGGCAGAATTGTCACCGTCCACGAGGTGCATGACCTGACCGTCGAAGGGCCGAGCGTTGAGCGGGAGTTGGCGATGTTCAAAGTGGCCGGCAAGGGCGATCACCGGGTCGAGGCGCTGCGGCTTGCAGATATCTTTCGGGCCAATGTTGTGGACAGCACGCTGGAAAGTTTTGTGTTTGAAATCACCGGCGTGCCGGACAAAATTGATGCGTTTGCCGATCTGATGCGGCCTCTGGGCCTGACCGATGTTGCACGCACGGGCGTCGCCGCCCTTTCCCGCGGGGAATGAGGCGGCAGGCCCTGCCCGTTTAGGCTTTCATCGCGCAAACAGGCATTGCGACATCCCGTTGCTTTAGACTGAAGGCAATAATCTTGGCTGACTGGGGCTGCTGGGATGGCGCGGGGGTGCGCATCAGCGTTTCGGGCAACCCGGCGCATGCCTGTTCCTGCACCATGCGCGGGTTAAACGCCTTGCGCAATCTGCTCTCAACAGCGACATCAAATTGCACCATATCGCCTGCATCGAAAAAGGCGGATCCTTCAGCAACTTTATCCGCAGCTTCGTAATAGGCAAGATCACCATGGTCTTCGCACCAGAAAACCGCTTTGCGATCATCCTGATCGCTCCAAAGAACCACGCCTATCATCTAGTGTGCAACCTCCATAGTCAGCCTACCTTTGCTATCAACAAGGTGCGGTAGAGTGACACGGTAAAAACCGCAACGTACGCTTGCAATTTGTGTCGTAATCCATAGGGTGTTGCTGCGTATTAGCGTCGGCTATGATGCGCACTAGCGTCAACTGAGATGATTAGCAGTTGATTTCCTCCACCCCCATTGCCAAAATCCAAAATGGGCACAATTTTAGGCGGATCATGGCCCCAAATACCCAATCACCTGCACAATTACGCAATATGTTTGGTCTAAACTTACGTACACTTGCGACCGGTTATGATTCCATTTCGGACCTTGCACGTCAGCTGGGGATCAACCGCACACAATTCAATCGCTACCTGTCCGGAGAGAGCTTTCCGCGGCCTGATGTCTTGTCGCGGATCTGTCTGTTTTTTGGGGTTGATGCGCGGGTTTTGTTGCAGCCGGTTGATGAAATTGGCAGCAATCAGGACCCAATCGCAAACCCGTTCCTGCGCGATTTTGTGGGCTCTGGCGCGCGCGATGTGCCAGAAGAGCTGTTTCCGGCGGGGTTTTATCGGTTCTCCCGCCGCAGCTTTGTCACGGAAGATTTGTACATCGTGGGGCTGGTCCATGTCCGGCGCGACGCAAGCAATACATATTTGCGCGGTTTTGAAACAAAAAAGGCAATGAAACTGCAATTCTTGCCAACGCATGCGTCGGCCCGTGAATTCCGCGGCCTTGTCATGCAGCAAGAAGATGGTCTTTCGATCTTGGCAAGCCGCAAGAATGCAATGACATCTTCGTTTAATTATCTCAGCCGGGTTGCGTCATTCGACAACAACTTTTGGCTTGGGTACGTAACACGTACCGTCCCTGAGAGTGTCGGGGGGTTGCGCGCCACGCGGTTGGTTTATGAATACCTTGGAACGGCAATGACCGATGTTTTGCCCGCCGCGCGCAGTGCCGGGTTTTGCACAAGTGATGAATTGCTGCCCTATCACCGGCGCTTGCTTCGCCCCGGTGAAGCTTTTACCTGATGGGCCATGTCGCCAGTGATAAAGTCGCGTCGCTTGCGGTGACGAACTGGCATGCGGAATTGCCTAGGGTGATCTTACCATCAGGAGAGCACCCATGGATCATTCCAGCACCGATCTAAGCAGCGTCCATCGCCCCATCGCAGAAGCGAACGGACTGCCCAACGCCCATTACATTGACGCAGGTGTTTTTGACGAAGAAAAACACGCCGTGTTTTTTGAGAATTGGTCCGGCCTGGCTGTCGCTGCCGATGTGCCTCAGATCGGTGATGCCAAACCTGTCACATTCCTGGGCATGCCGCTGTTGATCGTGCGCGACAAGCAAGACAACGTACGGGTGTTTCAGAACATCTGCCGCCACCGCGGCATGATACTGGTCGAAGAACCCCGCAAGATCGAAGGGGCGATCCGTTGCCCCTATCACAGCTGGTGCTATGCGACGGACGGCCGATTGGTCAGCACCCCGCATGTGGGTGGGCCAGGTCAGAACGTACATGATGCCATCGACAAGGCGACCCTTGGTTTGATCGAAGTGCGCAGCCATATCTGGAATGATGTGATTTTCGTGAATATTTCGGGCAACGCTGATCCATTTGAGGTCGTGCATGCCGATCTGCTGGCGCGATGGGCGGAATTTGATATGCCGGTGTATCATGGCGGTGCCGACAGTCGCATTCAGCTTGACCTCAAGACCAACTGGAAACTCATCGTTGAGAATTATTGCGAAAGCTACCATCTGCCCTGGGTCCACCCCGGCCTGAATTCCTATTCACGCCTTGAAGATCATTACCATATTGAAAACGTCGGAAAATTTTCTGGGCAAGGGACGCATGTGTACCGCCAGATCAAAGATGAAGACGGGTCTGTTTTCCCTGATTTTCCGGGCCTTTCAGACAAATGGCAGGCAGCGGGCGAATACCTTACGTTTCTTCCCAACGTCATGGTCGGCGTGCAACGTGACCATATCTTTGTGATCCTTCTTGATCCCATCGCGGTGGACCGCACGGTTGAAACGGCGCATCTCTATTACGCGTCGCCTGAAACCTCGGCCAATTTGCGGGCCAAAAACACCGAACAATGGCAGGTGGTATTCGTAGAGGATATCATGGCCGTTGAAGGGATGCAGCGGGGTCGGCACGGTGGCGGCTTTGATGGCGGACGGTTCTCACCGGCGATGGATGGGCCGACGCATCTGTTTCACCAATGGGTCGCGTCATGTATTGAACGTGGCCGCACCGCAAAAGCAACGGCGGCAGAGTGAACGATCTGAACGATCGCCTGCTTGCCGCCCATGCGGCGGGCGATCTGGCGGCACTTGTCACCCTTTATACCGCAGCAGCGGACGCGACGGATGATCCACAAGCGCGAGGGTTTTTCCTGACTCACGCCCATGTCTTTGCCATGGAACTTGGTCACCCAGACACCCAGATCTTGCGGCAACGGCTTATTGATGATGGTCGCGAGGTGCCGCTGCACGCGCCAAACCCGCCCCTGCGCTAGGCCCGCGCGCCCGCCTGCCGCAGTTGATCGTAAAGGTGCCATGAGGCATGCCCGAGCCAGGGCAAGACCAGCAAAAGGCCCAGGAACCCCGGCAACATCGCCAGAAACAACGCGACAGCGACCAATGCAGCCCAAGCCAACATCGGTACCGGGCTATGGATGACCACACCGACCGAGCGGATCATGGCCGTCACATAATCGACGTCCCGGTCCAGCAGCATCGGCAGGCCGATGACGCAGACCGCATAAAACAAAAGCGCAAAACAGCCGCCCACAAAGGTGCCCATGGCCAGCATCGCCAGACCATTGGGACTGAGAAAAACCTCGCCCGATGACATGATATTGGTCATCGGCTTGAGGCCCAGAAACAGCGCAAAGATCATGTGCCCCAGAAAAAACCAGAACAGCAGAACAACAACCATCAGTCCGTTCAGCCAAGGCAACTGGCCGCCGCGTTCGGCCCAGAGCACCTTCAGGATGTCCTTGAACCCGGTTGATGCCCCGCGTGCGAGTCTGCGCGACACCTCGTAGGTGCCAAATGCTGCAAAAGGTGCCGCCATCGGAAAGGCAAACACCGCCAGCACAAACCAAAACGTGTTGCCTGAGGCGGCAGTGATTGCCACCATCACCCACCCGGCAAGAACGCAGGCTGCACCAGCGACCAGGCCAAACGTCGGTGCAGCGAGAAAATCACGCCACCCAGCTCCGAGTGCGGTGCGCAACATCGCCAAGGTTGGCATGGCAAGGTCGGGTGGGCCATGCGGGCGGTCGGGGCTTGCCTGAATTTGTTCCATGGGATCAGGATGCCAGTCGATGTCTGATCACGTCAAGATTTTAGGCGGGTGTTTTTGCGGCCATGTCGTCGCAGCATGCCAAACCTGCGCCAATTGCAGCAACCGGGCATCGCTGCCGCGGCGGCCAATAAGTTGCAGCCCCGCTGGCAGACCGTTTGCGCCAAAACCAATGGGGATGTTCACGACCGGCAGTCCCAAAAGGCTCGCCGGGATCACCACCTGCATCCAGCGATGGTAGGTGTCCAACTGCACCCCCGCAATTTCCGTGGGATAGGTCATATCAACATCAAACGGCCAAAGCTGTGCCGAGGGCAGCGCCAGCACATCGACCTGCTCAAAAAGGTCTGTTGTGCGCCGGAACCAATCTGACCGCACCTCGCTGGCGTGCTGCAGCGTCATCGCATCCATCGCCAGACCACGCTCAACCTCCCAAATCGCGGCGGGTTTCAGGTGATCACGTTTGTCTGGATCATCATAGAGTGCGCGCAACCCTGCCGCGACGGAAAAGGACCGCAAGGTGATCCAGCTGTGCCAAAGATCATCCGCCTCAAAGCCCGGCGCAATCCAGTCGACGTCATGGCCCAACGCGCCCAGTTGACCCAAGGCCAACTCGCTCAATTCCTTGATCCCGTCCGCGTAAGGCAACGCGCCCTGCCAATCCTCCAGCCACCCGATACGTTGTCGCGGCAGATCTCGCGCAAGCTGAGGCAACGTATCAGCGGGGCTGAACCCATGCGGTTGATGCGGGTCTGCGCCAGTCATGACATCCAAAAGGGCGCCCAGATCCGTCGGGCTGCGTGCCATCGGGCCGGACGTCGACAGTTGATGCAGGAACATGTCGCCCTCGGCCTCTGACGGCACAGTGCCCCATGTGGGCCGCATGCCATAGACATTGTTCCAGCCCGCCGGATTGCGCAGTGAGCCCATCATGTCTGACCCATCGGCCACGCACAGCATCCGCGTGGCCAGCGCCGCCGCCGCACCACCCGATGATCCGCCAGCGGATTTGCCCAAATCATAGGGGTTGCGGGTGGCCCCGTGCACCGGATTGAAGGTATGCGAGCCAAGGCCGAATTCCGGCGTGTTGGTCTTGCCGATGATCAATGCCCCTTCCGCCCGAAGCCGCCCTACCATCAGATCGTCTTTCGCAGCGATATGCCCTGCAAACAAGGGCGATCCCTCAGAGGTTGGTAACCCGGAAGCTTTGGCGAGGTCTTTGATGGCGATGGGAATACCGTGCAGCCAGCCCTTGCGGGGCTCCGTATCTGCGCGTGCCGCTTCGGCAAACAATTCATCACGGTCACGCAAAGACACAATGGCATTTACGTCGGTGTTCACCGCATCAATTCTGGTCAATGTCGCTTGCATGACCTCAACCGCACTTACGGTCTTGGCATCAATTGCTGCTGACAAGGCCAGTGCGTCCATGTCAATTATATCCATAAAAGCAGCAAACCCACATTTACCAGCCCACGCAAGAGCCTGATTCTTTTCGCCTAAAGTACTCGGGGGTTTGGGGGCCAAGCCCCCAATCGTCTCTTAGTCGCCCTGCGCCTCAGCCCGGCTTTTGCCGCTCACTGCAAGCGCCAGCGTGGCCCCCATCAGACCGTCAAGATCACCGTCCAGAACACCCTTGGTGTCCGAGGTCTCATAATTCGTGCGCAGATCTTTGACCATCTGGTACGGCTGCAAGACATAGGACCGGATCTGATTGCCCCAGCCCGCATCGCCCTTGTTTTCATGCATTTCGTTCACGGCGGCATTCCGGCGGTCCAGTTCCATCTGATACAGGCGCGATTTCAGGGCTTTCATCGCAATTTCGCGGTTCTGGTGCTGCGATTTCTCGGATGAGGTCACGACAATGCCGGTCGGATGGTGGGTGATGCGCACAGCGGAATCAGTGGTGTTCACGTGCTGACCACCCGCACCGGATGACCGGTATGTATCGATGCGGATGTCGGACGGGTTCACCTCAATCTCGATGTTGTCATCGACCACCGGATAGACCCCGACAGAGGTAAACGACGTGTGCCGTTTGGCTGCGCTGTCAAACGGACTGATCCGCACCAGACGGTGCACTCCTGATTCTGATTTCATCCAGCCATAGGCGTTCGGGCCGCTGATCTTGTAGGTCGCGGATTTGATGCCTGCCTCTTCCCCCGCAGATTCCGATTGCAGTTCAACCTTATAGCCCTTTTTCTCGGCCCAGCGGACATACATCCGCGCCAGCATGCTGGCCCAATCGCAGGATTCAGTGCCGCCCGCGCCAGAGTTGATCTCAAGAAAGGCGTCATTGCCGTCGGCCTCGCCATCGAGCAGCGCCTCAAGCTCTTTCTGGGCGGCTTTCTCGGCCAGCGATTTCAACGCGGCTTCGGCGTCGGCGACAACTTCGGCGTCGTCTTCCATTTCGCCCAACTCAATCAGTTCGACGTTGTCGGCCAGTTCCTGTTTGATGCCCTCGTATACCGCAATTGAATCCACCAGCATCTGACGGTCACGCATCAGTTTTTGCGCGGCATCCGGGTCATCCCACAGGTTTGGGTCCTCAACACGGGCATTGAATTCTTCCAACCTGTGGGGGGCCGTTTCCACGTTCAGCCGCTGCGCCAGTAAATCCAGCGACTTTGCGATCTGATCTGCGGTGTTTTGTGCCTCTGCGCGCATGTTTATCTGCCTTTGATTGGATCAAGATCAGATAAACCAGCGCGCCCTGCTCAGCAAGCGGTAGGGTGGATGAAACCCACCCCGGCGGTTAATAAAGACCGCCCGACGACAGGGTGCCAAAGCTTGCCTTTGGGCCCACGACCGCTTTCTTGCCGGTCGATGTTGTGATCTGGCGCGACAATTGCCCGACCTCTTCAACCAGTGGCAGATCAGCACCCATCGCAAAGCCGCCATCAAACATGATGCCAAAGATCGGCTCTTCGCCTTCGCGGAAACATTCAGGCACCACGTTGTCCCCGGATGCCCCATCGCTCAATCGGGCCCCTGTGAAGCGGTCGATCTTGATAAAGGTACAGCCCGGAGGCACGTCAAATGGCCCGCCGCCGTATTTCTTTATCGCCTGGCTCATGAAGCGCTGGAAAACGGGTCCACACATGCCCGCACCATAGGCACGCTTGCCCAGCGAGCGGGGGTTGTCAAAACCAATGTAACATCCGGCGACAATGTTGGATGAGAAACCGACAAACCAAACGTCTTTGGCATCATTGGTGGTCCCGGTTTTGCCCGCGATCGGCACCGGCAGGTTGATCGCCCCTGCGGCGGTCCCGCGGTCCACAACACCCTTCATCATCGAGGTCAGCTGATAGGCCGTCACAGGGTCCATCACCTGCTCACGGTTCGAGATCACCCGCGGGGCGACGCCCGGTTCAAGACTGGCCAGTTGGCAGTCGTTGCAGATGCGTTTGTCATGGCTGTAAACGGTGCGCCCATAGCGATCCTGCACCCGGTCCACCAAGGTGGGCTCCACCCGTTCGCCGCCATTGGCAAACATCGCATAGGCCGCAACCATTTGATAAAGCGTGGATTCCTGTGATCCCAGCGCATTGGCAAGCACTGGCGACAGATAGTCATAAACACCGAACCGTTCGGCATAGCTGCCCACGGTTTCCATTCCGATCTCTTGCGCCAGACGGATGGTCATCAGGTTCCGGGATTGTTCGATACCGGTCCTGAGCGGCGTGGGGCCGTAGAACTTGTTCGACGAATTTCGCGGGCGCCACACCCCTTGCGGCGTGTTGATCTCAATCGGGGCGTCGACGACGATGGTCGCCGGGCTATACCCGGAATCCAGTGCCGCCGCATACACAAAAGGCTTAAAGCTGGAGCCGGGCTGGCGTTTGGCCTGCGTGGCGCGGTTAAACACCGATGCCTGATAGGAAAACCCGCCCTGCATTGCAATCACGCGGCCTGTGTCCACGTCCATCGCCATGAAACCGCCCTGCACTTCGGGCACCTGACGCAGGGTCCAGCGGATAAATTCGCCGGTGCCATCGGCGGTCATGCGGCGCACCAGCACAACGTCACCCACCGACACCAGATCGCCTGCGGTGCGTGCCTTGCTCGCCAGTTTGCCGTCAGCAAGCCGTTTGCGGGCCCATTGCGCATCTTTGGCCGGTATCCAATGGCCGTCTTCGTCGTCTTCCACGCCCTCGATGCCGATCCGGGCGTCGTTTTCGCCCACCTCAAGCACAACCGCCGGATACCATTGGTTATCCAGATCTACATCGCGTGGCACCTTGATGTCGGCCAATGCGGCGCGCCATGTTTGCTCATCGCTCAACTGGTCAGCCGGGATTGTCTTGCCGGTCCCGCGCCACACCCCGGCACCGCGATCGTATTCTTCAAGCTGCTGACGCAGCGCATTGGCGGCAATCGGTTGCATTTCATTGTCGATGGTGGCGCGCACTGTCAGACCACCGGTGAAAAATTCGCCCTCACCAAAGTCCTCGGACAATTGGCGGCGGATTTCATCGGTGAAATAGTCTCGGGGCGGCAATTCTGCCTTGAAGCTCTCAAAGTCGCCGTTCTGGACCGAACGTAAAGCCGCGGCCTTTTCGGTCTCATAGGCCGCGTCGGTGATGAACCCATTCTCGTTCATTTCGCGCAGCACGAAATTGCGCCTGGCCATCAGACGGTCCTTTTGCGTCACCGGGTCATAATCAGAAGGGGCCTTGGGCAAAGACGCCAGAAACGCGGCTTCATGAGGCGCAAGATCGTCCAGCGTCTTGTTGAAATAGGTCTGACTGGCCGCCGCCACCCCATAGGAATTTTTACCCAGATAAATCTCGTTCAGATAAAGTTCGAGGATTTTTTCCTTGGTCAAAGCTTCTTCGACACGGGCGGCCAGAATGATCTCTTTGATCTTCCTTTCAGCGCGGCGGTCACCAGACAAAAGGAAGTTCTTCATCACCTGCTGGGTGATCGTCGAAGCCCCACGCACATCTTTGCCGCGCGTGCGCACCGCATCGACAGCCGCCGCCGCGATACCGCGCAGATCGTAACCTTCATGGGTATAGAAATTCTTGTCTTCCGCAGAAATGAACGCCTGCTTCACCAGATCAGGAATTGTGTCGGCAGGCGCAAACAGCCGCCGTTCCTTGGCGAATTCATCAATCAGACGCCCCTGCCCCGAATAAATCCGGCTGATTGTGGGGGGGGTGTATTGCGCCAGCGATTCGTGACTGGGCAGGTCGCGGCCATACATCCAGAAAATCGCACCAATGGTCAGCGCTGCCATGCCGATGCTCATGGTCAGGGTGGTAAAAATACCCCCCAGAAAAGACAGGACAAATCGGAACACGCAGATACCACCATTTTGGAACTTATTATTGCTCTGGCTATACAGGAAGGCGGCGACAGGGTCAAAACACAAGGGCTTCATTTTGGGGCGGATTATCGCGCAAAATGAAGCCCTGAATTATTGACGGATCAACGGCTTGCGCGCCGCATCCTGATCGCGCCACGCAAGGATCGCATCCGCCATCGCGTTCACCATGACCGCGCGCCAGACCGGGTCGCGCAGATTGGCCAGATCGCGCTTTGAGCTTAGAAACCCAACTTCGACCAGAACCGATGGAATGTCGGCTGATTTCAGCACCGAAAAGCCCGCTTTCCTTAACGGTCGGCGGTTCATCGGTCCGCCCGCCTTGCTCATCCCCGCAACCATAACCTCAGCAAGGGCAGCTGAGCGCGGCTCTGTCTCTTGTCGGGCCAGATCCAGCAGGATACCGGCGACCTGATCATCCGACCCTGTCAGGTCTGCACCTGCAATTATATCGGACCGGTTGTGCCGGGCCGCGAGATGTTCGGTGGCCGCATCACTGGCGTCATCCGACAAGGTATAGACGGTGGCACCATGGGCACCACCCTGGCTCAGGATGTCGGCATGCAGGGACAAAAACACATCCGCACGCATCTGATGCGCAATGGCGACCCGCGTTTCGAGGGCCACGAAAATATCGTCATCACGGGTCAGGATCGCGTCAACGCCGCTGCGCTTGAGCACATCCTGCAAGCCGCGCGCAAAGCTGAGCATCAAGTCCTTTTCGGCCACATCATCACGTTCTGCGCCCGGATCAATGCCGCCATGGCCGGGATCAATGACAACGACAAATGCATCGTCCTTTGGCAATTTTGGCTTTGGCGGCTTGGTCAGCGCGGCCGTCCAGGCCGGGTCAACCGGTATCCCGGCCTTGGCGGCGTAGGTTTCGGCATCGGTGGTCTTTAGCGTGATCTCAAGACTGGCCGCACCGCTTGTTTCATCGACGGGCATGCCAATTTGCACCGGCAACATAGGTTCGGCCAGATCTGCAACCAACCGGGACCACCCCGGCTGAAACGCCCCAAAGCGCACCGCGGCAATGCGCCCCGGCTCGGCCAGCAATTGGCCGGGCTTGACCCCGGCCCAATCGGCCTCGCGAAAATCGACAACCAAACGGGCCGGCGCATCAAGCAGGAACACGCGAAACGGCACGCCCTGGCTTAACCCCAGCGTCATGGAGGTTTTACCAAACCAGCCATCACTGATCTCACTGCGCGCCGGATCAACGCGTGCGAGTGCCGTCAAATCCTGCGCTGCGGCCCCCGTGGCGCAGATCAGCCAAAGCGTCAGTATTTTCAGAAGTGCCCGCATTTGGTCCACCATTTCGGCGCGTTGTTGTGCGTGTCTCTATCACCTATCGCCGGTGCAAACCAGCAATTCACCGCGCGGCCATGAAACGCACCAACCGCGCCAGACCTTCCTTGATGTCGGCACTGCTGCGGGCATAGGAAAAGCGCAATGTGGTATGACCCCGCGCAGGATCAAAATCGAGGCCCGGTGTGACCGCCACCCCCGCTTTTTCAAGAATTTCAGCGGCCAGCGCGCGGCTGTCATCGGTAAGATCGGACACATCTGCGTAAACATAAAAAGCCCCATCCGGTGGCGCGAAATTGGTAAAACCTGCAGTTTTGAGACCTTCGAGCATCATCGCACGGTTGGCGCGGTAAACGTCCATGTTTACCTGCAATTCATCATCGCAATCCATCGCGGCAAGTGCGGCAATCTGGCTTGCATGCGGCGCGCAAATGAACATGTTTTGCGCAATCCGTTCAACAACGCGCACGTGATCCTGGGGCACCACCATCCAGCCGACGCGCCAGCCGGTCATTGAGAAATATTTGGAAAAAGAATTGATGACATAGCAATCATCGGTCACCTCAAGCGCCGTCACCGCCTTTTTCTGATACTCAATGCCATGATAAATCTCGTCCGAGATAAAGGACGCGCCCTTGTCCGCGCAGGCATCAATCAGCGCGCTCATCGCGCCACGATCCAGCATGGTGCCGGTCGGATTGGCAGGTGATGCGACCAACAGACCTGCCAGATCCATGCCCGAAAAATCTTCCGGCACGGGCTGGTACCGGTTTTCAGGCGCAGTGGGCAAATCAACGGGCTGCAATGCCAGCGCCTTGAGAATTTGACGATAGCTGGGGTATCCCGGCGCACCGATGCCAACCTTGTCGCCCGTATCAAAAAGCGCTGTGAAGGCGAGGATAAAGCCACCCGACGATCCCGGCGTGATCACCACCCGCGCAGGATCAAGATCGACGTTGTACCAGTCGCCATACATCTTTGCGATGCGCGCACGCAAAGCAGGCAATCCAAGTGCCACAGTGTAGCCCAAAGGCCCCTTGGCCATCGCATCTGACAATGCGCGCACTGCCCCTTTGGGTGCCCCGGTGCCGGGCTGCCCCACTTCCATATGGATGATGTGACGCCCGGCGGCTTCGGCTGCTGACGCGGCCTGCATCACGTCCATCACAATAAAGGGATCAACGGCGGACCGGGTTGATATGCGCATGGGCTTGCTCCTATTGTTGGGATGTGTTTCACCGTGTCAGGCCACAGCCGTCAACCCGTACTCCCCATTCAAAGAGGTTTTTGTCATAATGCACCGCCTGATTGCCCCCGCTCTTGCCGCAGCATTTTCCGTTGCAATGGCCCTGCCCGCCGATGCGATGGACCTGACGGAACTGACCGATGCCGAACGCGCACAGTTTCGCGCCGAAGTGCGGGCCTATCTGATGGATAATCCCGAAGTGATCATGGAAGCGGTCGAGTTGCTACAGGCACGCGAAGCAGAGCAGCAGGCGCAGGCAGATTTTACCCTGGTAACTGACAATGCGGCGGCAATCTTTGATGACGGTTTTTCATGGGTGGGGGGCAACCCTGACGGCGATATCGTGTTGGTTGAATTTCTCGACTACCGCTGTGGGTATTGCAAAAAGGCCCATGGTGAAGTTGCCAAGCTGTTGGAAACAGATGGCAATATCAAATGGATTGTCAAAGAATTCCCCATTCTGGGCGAACAGTCGGTTCTGGCCTCACGCTTTGCCGTGGCCACAAAACAGGTTGCGGGCGGCGACAGCTATCATGCGCTGAACGACGCGCTGATGGCGTTCAATGGCGACGTTACCTTGCCCGCGCTGCGCCGTTTGGGAGAGACCTTTGGCCTGGATGTCGACGCCATCGAAGCGCGGATGGACAGTGAAGAGGTGACGCGCGAAATCGCCGAAACACGGGCGCTGGCGCAAAAGCTGAAAATCTCTGGCACGCCGACGTTTGTGATGCAGGACGAACTGCTGCGCGGCTATCTGCCCTATGACCAGATGCAGGCCGTCGTCGCCGAAAAGCGCGGCTAAAAAGACCCTTACAGAAACGTTTGGTGGTATTTGATCAGCCGCTGAAAATGCGCGTCCAAGGACACCTTGAGGTGCGGCGCATTTTTGACGGTCAGTATATAATCCACCAACAGGTTATACTGCTGGATTTGCCGCGGCAGGCGCTGAGACGGGGTCAGGCGGTTGCGCCGTTCCTGTTCTTCGATGATCTGTATTTCTTGTTTCTCAGGGACGGTCACAGGCGTGGCATTGACCACCAGCCCCTTGCCATTCATCAACGGCTGCTGCCGATTGAACTGATCAAAAAGGGTGTTTTCCAAAGGTGCCACATCGGCCTTGTCGTCGACAGGCCACGCCCAGACAAAGGCGATTTCCCACACGTCAATCTGGCGGTTTGCAATCACATCCGATCTGGCCGAGGTCAGATGCCGCCGCACACGAGTGCGGATGCCGTCAATGGACTGGCCAACATAAATCGGCTGACCGTCCAGATCACACAGCGCATAAACACCAATCTCGTTGGTCAGCTGCGACAACGCCCTGCTTCGAAAATCCTGCGCCGCACTCACGCGACGTCCCTGAGGCGGGCCAGTTGCAATGCGGGCTGAAAAATCTGCTGATCGAGGTATCTGACCACCGGCACCACAACCCCGTCACCCGCCACCTTGTAGGCATTGTTATAGCGCGCGGGCATAACATAGCTGTCTTCCAGCCCCATCAGACGCGCCGCCTCTCTTGAGGACAACAGCCGCGCACGGATTTTGTCACCTTCAACAAACAGGACCGTCTGACGCGATGACCCGCCGCCCGGCGTTCTGAGACATCCGGCAATCCCGTCAAAGCGCACCTCTGCGCGCTGATGGGTGCTGCCATTGCCATCGGGGCGCCCGCGTTTGTAAAGCATACCAATCTCGGGGTGCCCGGTCCGTTTGGCGGTCTCGATCCGGGAAAGGCTTGGGGGTGACATCATCGACAAAAGCCGTTTCGTTTCACGCGCCGTCAGCCACGCGGTATCCGGCGCATGGTCAATCATTTGCACCAGCAGTTTGGGATCGGACGCGACGGGCGCATGTTTCCACCACATCCAGTTGCGCGCGATATCACGGGGGGCCGAGGCAACGAAACTCATCAGTTTCCTTGTGTGAAACGGACCTGTTGGCTGCGGCGTTGTCAGCCCTTTGATCAGCAGATCATCGCGCAGGCACACCACAAAAAGCCGTGACCGGCTTTGTGGCAGAAACGCCGTTGCGTCGATTTCAAGGGCACCGACACGGTACCCCAGTTTTGCAAGACGCCGGATGACGGCCGCAAAATCAGCGCCCCGGTTGCGTGCGATCAGGCCGACGACATTTTCAAATGCAATGATGCGCGGTGCATACCCGTCTTGGATCGCATGTTCGATCAGTGTGGCCCATGTTGAAAACGTCCCACTTCGTGAGCCTGCCAGCCCCAGCCCCTTGCCCGCCAGTGAAAAGTCCTGGCACGGGCTTGAGGCCCAATACATATCAATCGGTTGGCGCAATAGGTCCGGATCCAATTGACCCACGTCCGCCTGCACAAGGCCGGCATCCCCCCAGTTGCGCGCATAAACCTCGCATTTCATCGGGTCGATGTCGTTTGCCAGACGGCAGTCCCACCCATCCGACAGCGCGGCACGCACCATGCCACCGCCGCTGAAAAACTCAGCATATGTTGGTTTTTTCTGGACCTCGGATACCATATCTATTTCTAACCAAGGCCAGATGGGCTGTCGACAGCAAAGAGGTCGCGTCCGCTACTCTGCTGCCTCATTCACGGTTTCAGCCTCAATCGCCGCCGCCCGCTTTTCAACCTGTTCGACGATGTGCTCTATCATCCCGTCATTGCCAAGCTTGTGACTTTGCTTGCCCGCCAGATAGACCATGCCGGACCCGGCACCGCCGCCAGTGAACCCAACATCTGTCATCAACGCCTCGCCGGGTCCGTTGACCACACAGCCGATGATGCTCAGGCTCATCGGCGTCTTGATGTGTTCCAGCCGCTTTTCCAGCACTTCAACGGTTTTGATCACATCAAACCCCTGCCGTGCGCAGGAGGGACAGGAAATGATGTTCACACCGCGATGCCGCAGGCCCAAAGATTTGAGAATCTCAAAGCCCATCTTGACCTCTTCGACCGGGTCCGCCGACAGGCTCACCCGGATTGTATCGCCAATCCCCATCCACAACAGATTGCCCATCCCGATGGCGGATTTGACCGTCCCGCTGATCAATCCACCCGCCTCGGTGATGCCAAGGTGAATCGGCGCATCTGTGGCCTCGGCCAATTGTTGATAGGCTGCGGCGGCCATAAACACATCCGAGGCCTTGCAGCTGATCTTGAATTCATGAAAGTCGTTATCTTGCAGCAGCTTAATGTGATGCAAACCGCTTTCCACCATCGCGTCCGGGCAGGGTTCGCCGTATTTTTCAAGCAGATGTCTTTCCAGCGATCCCGCGTTCACCCCGATGCGGATCGAACAATTGTGATCGCGCGCCGCCTTGATCACGTCGCGTACGCGTTTTTCATCGCCGATGTTACCGGGGTTTATCCGCAGGCATGCCGCACCTGCCTCTGCTGCTTCAATCCCGCGTTTATAGTGGAAATGAATGTCCGCAACGATCGGAACGGTAACTTCGCGCACGATCTCTTTCAACGCTTTGGAAGACGCTTCATCGGGGACGGAAATGCGAACGATGTCGGCACCCGCATCGGCCGCTGCCTGCACCTGTGCGATGGTGCCCGCGACGTCGGTGGTCAGGGTGTTGGTCATGGTCTGGACGCTGATCGGTGCGTCGCCACCAACCGGCACATTGCCCACCATGATCTGTCGCGATTTGCGGCGATAGATGTTGCGCCAGGGGCGGATGTGATTGAGTGACATGAGCGCACCTTTTGGCGAGGGTTGTCGTCCCCTTTACCTAGTCTTCCAAGGTCAAAATCGCAATGGCAGGATTAGCGGGTTTGGCAGGGCATCGCGGCCAGAACGGCTGGGTCAATTTCCGACGTCTGCAGGTCCGCAAACATCCGGCTGAGCGATGTGTCGGCCAGCGGGTCGACAGGGTCGTAAAGCTCGGCCAGGGCTTCGTGGTGAAGAGGCAGGTTGGATGTCACACTGCCGCGGGCACCAACGGGGCCATAGCATCCGTCGGCCATGGCAAAAAACAACGCCCCGGATTCGCCAGTGCGCAATGTTGCCGGTTCCTCAGTCGCGGGAACATCCCACATGTCGCCTTTGTTCATCACACCTTCAAAGATGACAGTCCCGTCCGCAGCGCTGACCCGAACCCACGATGGATAGGCCGCAACCATGCGCACCATATCTGCTGGTCCTTCAAGCACTTGCGGGACGTCGTTAACGGGGGCTGCATCGCTCTGGGCTGTCAGAACAGCACCGCCTGACGCTTCATTAGGCGATGGGATGCTGGGTATCAGAAAGTTGCCGACAGACCGCGGATCAATGGTGGCGATGGGGGCATCACGCGCCACCAATACCGGCACATCCAATGCCTGTGGGCGGTAAAGCCGGTCCAGCGCATCTGCGCGCGGCGTGTCCATGACGCGCGGTGCAGAGGAATCACTGCTGGCCTCGGGGGCCGAGGCCAAAGCGCCGTCCAACGGATCCAGATCAGACAACACAACCGGCGTCTGATCCACCGGGGCCACCTGCACACGCTGCACTTCCTGCAGCACGCTCCAACCGCCAAAGCCAATGGCACCGATCAGGGCGATCAGCACCAGCATGGAGCCAATTGCACTGGGCTCAATATGGCTCAACAGGCTGTCGCCTGCCGGTGTAAAGGGCGTGTTCGGGCGCGCGAAAAGGTTCTCTTCCGAGGGACGTTTCTTGCGTTCTTCAAAGCTCGGTTTTTTGATCACAGATGCTTTGGCGGACATGCCGTGCGCAACGGAGAAACCGGATTCGGCGCAAAAGCCCGCGAATGCCGTGTCGGGATCCATGTTCAGGTACCGGGCATAGGACCTGACATAACCGGCAATAAAACCGGGAGTGTCAAATGCATCGGGATCACAGTTTTCAATGGCGGCAATGTAAGAGGCTTTGATTCGCAGTTCGCGCTGCACGTCGAGCAGGGATTTACCCAAGGTCGCGCGTTCGCCACGCATCACATCGCCAAGACGCAATTCAAAAGCATCAAACCCTTTAGGTTCGACAGCCTCATCCACAGCGATCTTGGAGGACCAACGCCCGATCATACCCAATGCCCCGTCATTTCACTTACCTGCAGCCTTAACCCAAAATCAAAACGTCGATTCGGATTTGGCCTTTTCTTTCGATAACGCTAGCATAAGGCAACGGAAATTACGAATAGTAACGTTTTACCCTGCGGCCTCGGCACGATTCAGCGCACAATGTGACCACAGCCCATCCATCGCATGCACCAGTGCATCCATTTCATCAGGTCCGTGCACCGGTGACGGTGTAAAACGCAGCCGTTCCGTGCCGCGCGGCACCGTTGGAAAGTTGATCGGCTGGGCGTAAATACCGTATTCCTGCAACAACATATCCGACAACAACTTGGTGTGCACAGGGTCGCCCACCATCACCGGCACGATGTGCGAGCCATGATCAATGAGCGGCAGCCCCAGCCCTTTGAGCCGCAGCTTCAGCGCCTTGGCCTGTGCCTGATGCTTTTCGCGCAGTTCCGGTGACCGCTTTAGAAACGCCACGGAGGCTGCGGCACCAGCGGCGACTGCAGGTGGCAAAGAAGTGGTAAAGATAAACCCGGGCGCATAGGACCGGATCGCGTCACACATTTTCGCCGATGCCGCGATATAGCCGCCCATCACGCCATATGCCTTGGCAAGCGTGCCGTTGATGATGTCCAGACGGTGCATCAACCGGTCCCGTTCCGCGACCCCTGCCCCGCGTGGCCCATAAAGGCCAACGGCGTGCACTTCGTCGATGTAGGTCAATGCGTTAAACTCATCCGCCAGATCACAGATCGCCTCAATCGGGCCAAAATCGCCGTCCATCGAATAGATTGATTCAAAAGCGATCAGCTTGGGCGCAGCGGGATCGTCAGCCGCAAGCAGTTCGCGCAGATGGTCAACATCATTGTGCCGGAAAATCCGCTTGGCCCCGCCATTGCGGCGCACGCCTTCGATCATGCTGGCGTGGTTAAGCGCATCAGAATAGATGATCAGACCGGGAAAAAGCTTGGGCAGCGTCGAAAGCGTCGCGTCATTAGCGATGTAGGCAGAGGTGAACAGCAAAGCGGCCTCTTTGCCATGCAGATCGGCCAGTTCGGCCTCAAGGCGCTTGTGATACACTGTGGTGCCCGAAATATTGCGGGTTCCGCCAGAACCCGCGCCGGTGGCCTGCAATGCTTCGTGCATCGCCTCGATCACAACGGGGTTTTGGCCCATGCCCAAATAGTCATTGCCGCACCACACAGTGATGTTCTGTTTCGTGCCGTCTGGCCGGGTCCAGACCGCGTGCGGAAACTGGCCATTGCGGCGTTCAATGTCGATAAATGTCCGGTAACGACCTTCTTCATGCAGGCGCGCAATCGCCTCATCAATTTTGTCTGAGTAGTCCATTGCGCCTCTCCATCTGGCAGTCATGAAAACGGCAAAGGCCCCCGCATTCACATTCTATTCTTAGAATACCTATAGAAAGCGCCGCTTGCGTTCAATGCTTTATAGCGGCACGCAATGTCGCAGCCTTGATCTGGATCAAGCTTGGCTGGGCCGCATGTTCGGGGGGGTACGGATTACCTGACTTGCACCAAAAGCCAAACCGGCGCATGCTTTCCTTATTTGCACCATCCGTAATCAGTCACTTTTGGTACCAATACATTTTACACACGCATTATTTTTGCCGTGTGGCTTTTTATTTTATAACTGAATCCGTCACAGGGAAATTATGTTCCATGACACATTCTCTACATCTATTTACCGCCGGCCTTTTGATGGCCATCACCGCAGCAGGCTATGCCTTTGCTACAATCGGCATGCAGGTCTATTCACAAAGTGATGACAAACTGCCGACGTTGATCATCATCACGGGGCTGTCCGTGGCCGCGATCGCCGAGATCACGCTTTTGCGGCAGGCGAGCCTGCCTGTTGTCTATCTGGGGATCATGGTCACAGAAACCATTTTAGTGCTTGGATATGCTGCCTGGGCGCATCACGGGCTCAACCTGTCGCAGATAAGCGGCGGCACATTGGTGGTGGCAGGCTTTGCACTGGTGTGCAGCCAGGGCTGACCCTTTCGTCGTTGCGCAGCGACCGTGAATACGGCACATGGCGGCATGACCACTATCCAACCCGCGCAGGTTTCGCGCACCGAATTCATTGTCCTGATCGCCTTCATGATCTCGCTGGTGGCGATGACCACCGACGTGATGTTGCCAGGACTGGTGCTGATTGCCAGCGATCTGGGCCAAAGCGACCCGAACGCCGGGCATCTGGTCATCTCGGTTCTCTTTGCGGGTTTTGCGATCGGGCAGCTTGTTACCGGTCCTCTGTCTGATTGTTACGGGCGCCGTCCGGTGATCCACGCCAGCTATGCGGTGTTTTGCGTCGGTTGTGCGCTGTCCTTGTTTGCGTCCAGTTTCGAGATGCTGCTTGCGGGGCGCGTCTTGCAAGGTTTGGGGATGGCTGGCCCGCGTATTGTTGCGATTGCCATTGTGCGCGATGGATTTGAGGGGCGCGCGATGGCGCGGATCATGTCCTTTGTGATGGCGGTGTTTATTCTGGTTCCCGCAGTGGCACCGGCCATTGGCCAGGTGGTGATCGCGCAGTCAGGGTGGCGTGCGACCTTTACCCTGTTGCTGGTGATCGCCGCGATCAGCTGGGCGTGGTTTGGTCTGCGCCAGCCTGAAACGCTCTTGCCCGCGCACCGCCGCAGCTTTTCGCTCAAAGGCATCTTTCAGGGCATTGGCATCATCTGCCGCATCCCCGCAGCATTGGGATACACGTTGTGTGCAGGCGTGATCTTTGGTCCGTTTTTAGCATACCTCAGCCTGGCTCAGCAGATTTTTCAGGGCAGCTATGACAAGGGCGATGGCTTTGCGCTGTGGTTCGCGGTTGCGGCCCTTTCCATCGGTGCAGCGTCGATCCTGAACTCTGCGCTGGTGGAAAAGTGGGGCATGCGGTTTCTCTCCAACCTCGCGCTGTTCGGGGTCATGGGGGCATCGGCGATTTTTATGATTGCCGTGATCCTTTGGGGTGGGCTGCCGCCCTTCACGCTTTTCATGATCTGGATCATGAGTACGTTTTTCGGCATGGGGTTGCTTTTTGGTAATCTCAACGCGCTGGCGATGGAACCATTGGGCAAAATGGCAGGGCTTGGCGCGGCCGTGGTCGGAGCCTTGGCAACGGCTGTGGCAATTCCCATCGGGTTTGTGATCAGCAACGGCTATGATGGCAGTGTTGGCACCCTTGTCACAGGATTTGGCGTTGCAGCCCTTGTGGCCCTGCTGATTGGCAAATGGGCCAGCGGCACCTCTGGACAAGTCGCTGCTGGCTGATACGGTCCGGGCCAAACCTCGTTTGTCCCTGATCAAAGGAATGCCTCCATGTCACTTGATGATGTTCTCGCCCGCATCGACGCCGACCTGCCCGCCGCCACCGACCGATTGCTCGATCTGCTGCGCATCCCGTCGATCTCAACCGATCCTGCGTTCAAGGCCGATTGCGATCGCGCCGCGGATTGGCTGGTGGCCGACCTGAAAGCGCTTGGCGTTGACGCGTCAAAACGGCCCACGCCGGGGCATCCGATGGTGGTGGGTCATGTGGGCAATGCCAATAATTCCGGGGCCCCGCATCTGCTGTTTTACGGTCACTATGACGTGCAACCGGTTGATCCGCTTGATCTTTGGGACCGTGATCCGTTCGACCCAGAGGTGCAGGATACCCCCAAAGGCCCGGTGATCCGTGGCCGCGGTGCCGCAGACGATAAAGGCCAGTTGATGACCTTTATCGAGGCGTTGCGCGCATGGAAGGCCGTCAAAGGCGACTGGCCCTGCCGGATCACCTTTTTCCTCGAAGGGGAAGAGGAAAGCGGATCGCCTTCACTTGTCCCGTTCATGAAGGAAAACGCCGACGAGTTGAAAACGGATATCGCGCTGATCTGTGACACGGGTCTGTTCGAATCCAAGACGCCGGCCATCGTGACAATGCTGCGCGGCCTGCTGGGCGAAGAGGTGACTGTTACCGCGCCCAAGTTTGATCTGCATTCGGGCATGTACGGCGGCATCGCGATGAATCCGATCCGGGTGCTGTCAAAAATCATTGCATCGCTGCATGACGATACGGGTCGCATCACCGTGCCGGGATTTTATGATGGCGTGCCGGAACTGTCAGACGCGCTTGAGGCCCAGTGGCAGGGCCTTGCCTTTGATCATGCAACATTCCTCGGCGACGTGGGTCTTTCTGAGCCTGCAGGTGAACAGGGCCGCACCCCGCTTGAGATGATCTGGTCGCGGCCCACCTGCGACGTGAATGGCATCTGGGGTGGCTATACCGGCGCTGGGTTCAAAACCGTCCTGCCGTCCAAGGCCCACGCCAAAATCAGCTTTCGCCTTGTCGGGACCCAAGACCCCGACGCCATCCGCGAAAACTTTCGCAAGATGGTGACGGAGGCCCTGCCGGTCGATTGCACCGTCGAATTTGCCCCCCATGGGTCAGGCCCCGCCTCTGGTGCCGATACCAGTGATCCGATGTTCGAAGCCGCCCGTCAGGCGCTGTCCAATGAATGGAACATCCCGGCGGCCTATATCGGCTGCGGTGGGTCGATCCCAATTGCGGGCTATTTTCAGGACATCCTGGGGACAGAACCGATGTTGATCGGTTTTGGCAAAGACGATGACGCGATCCATTCACCGAATGAAAAATACGATATGGAATCATTCCACAAAGGCATCCGCAGCTGGGCGCGTATCCTGGATGCGCTGACATGACGCGAGGTGTGGACCTATCGCCCCTTCCCGCTGCACGGTGAAGCGCTTGAGCACGATCCCCGGCTTCACCTTTGATACCGCAGCGGTAAATGGCCAGCAGATCGCCTTTGCGCGGGGCGGTTCCGGCCCGCCGCTGATGGTGCTGCATGGCTTTCCGCAAACCCATATGATGTGGCACGCCGTGGCCCCCAGACTTGCCGCGCATTTCACTGTCATCGCTCCGGACCTGCGCGGTTATGGTGCCAGCAGCAAGCCGCAGGGCACTGAAAACTATAGCTTTCGGGAAATGGCGGCGGATCAACTGGGTTTGATGCAGCATTTGGGTTTTGACCAGTTCCACCTTGTTGGCCATGACCGGGGCGGGCGCACGGCGCATCGTCTGGCGCTGGATGCACCAAAAGCGGTGCAGACGCTCACGGTGATGGACATCGTGCCCACGCATCTGTTGCTCAATGACCTGACCCGGCACGTCGCGAAAGCCTATTACCACTGGTTCTTTCTGGCACAGCCACGCCCGTTTCCTGAAACCCTGATTGCGCATGACCCCGATGCCTATTTCGTGTCCTGCCTGCTGGGCTGGGGTGCCGCAAAGATCACCGATTTCGCGCCCGAAGCCCTTGCCGCCTATCGCACCGCATGGCGCGATCCCGACACCATTCGCGGCATGTGTGAAGATTACCGAGCCGCACTTGCCTTTGATTTCGACCACGACGCGGCTGATCTTGACCGCCGCATCACCTGCCCCGCGCTGGTGATGTGGGGTGCTGATGGCGCGATGGGCCGTGCCTATGATGTGGCGGCAACATGGGCGGACCGTCTGTCAGATATCACGCCCGCTCCGATGCCCGGGGGTCATTTTTTTGTCGATCAGCACCCTGATGAAACGTCGGCGGCGTTGCTGGCATTTCTGCGCCCATAAAATGGTGGACCCCGAGCGTTTGATCTATCGTATTCAAAGCCTGCGGGAATAGTGGCGCGGTTGACGGGGCTCGAACCCGCGACCCCCGGCGTGACAGGCCGGTACTCTAACCAGCTGAGCTACAACCGCGCGTTGCGGGTCGGATAGGCCAAGCGACCAACGGCGTCAACACGATTTGCCGGTTGGACGCCTGGCACCATGGGCAAATGTGCCGCGCGAGGTAAAGCCCTCCCGCTTAGACTGCCAAAATACCCCAATTTTGCGTTGTTTTGTGGTATGTCTTGCCATCGGCACCAATTACGGCTGCCGGGAATAGGAAGGAAAAAGACATGTTTGCAAGAGTAACGCATTTTAGAGTCAAACCAAGTTCAATTGAGGAAGCTAAGGCGCTTACAGAAAAATTGAAACCTCAAATCATGGCGCTGCCGGGTATTCATTCGTTCATCAACATGATCGACGACGACGGCAAAGGCTGTGTTGTGTCATTGGTGGAAAGCCGTGAAACCTCAGAAGGCAATGCGCAGGCGGTTCAGGCATTGTGGGCGAACTTTGCCGACCACCTCACAGAGGCCCCAACCGCAGATGGATTTGACGTGATTGCCAATTGGTCAGCCTGACGTCAGGTCCACCAAACAAAAAAGGCCCGCGACAGCGGACCTTTTTCAAGCAGTGATGGCGCGGTTGACGGGGCTCGAACCCGCGACCCCCGGCGTGACAGGCCGGTACTCTAACCAACTGAGCTACAACCGCCCACTGCGCGCTCGGACGTGTCTGAACGTTGGGCCGTATTAGGGTGCTGTCCCTGCCCCGTCAAGCGTGATGGTGGCCATTAATGCGCCTTTTTTTCCACTGGGGCAAAAAACCTTAATTCTATCGCAATTGGACGCGGCCAAGTGAGGAGCCAAGAGGCTCACCAAAAAGGCCACGATCACTGTCCTCATTGGCCCGTCTAAGCCGCCTTTGCGACGGCTTGAGGCCGTCGCGTATTTGTGCGTCACTGGTCAGAACGGGATAGTCTTGTGGCGTTTTTGATAACAGGATCGTGCGGGCTGCTGTAGACCTATCCAACCGGTACATATGCATGTCATCCCAGTCAAAATGCCCACCATTCCAGAGATTATCTATATCGCGGACAAAGTTATGGCATTGCTGATTTTCCATCAGCAAGACAAATTTGTTGGCGGTGTTGACCATATTCGCCAATCCCAAAAAATGACTAACTGCCGTGTGGATGTGCATAAGAACTGTCTGGATATAAACCAGATCAGCGCGCCGCCAATGGCGGGACAGCGGCATGGTAATATCCTGTATTGACAGGTTTTGCGACAATTCAGGATGGCGGTCAGCGGCAAGATCAAGTTGCGTCTGCCCTCGGTCGGTTCCTGAAAATGTAATGTTCGGGATTTATTAAGAAAATCGGCCCAGCAGAGACTTTTGTGAGACCTCCATTGTTTGGCTCAAAAGGTGTGCCGGGACCGGCACTTAATCCTGCATAGCATCTGAGCCTGGCTGGGTCACCGCCTTGATGAGACGCGGATAAAGGTTTTTTCGGAAAGAGCAGAAAATCAGCCAATATCGTTAGCGAACCCTGAAACAACAGCTATGCAGACCCGAATAGCGAAACGTGTCTCATTTCCAATGGCTGTTACGAAGCAGCCTCTTCAGTTACGGGGGGGAATGGTGGGTCGTGAGAGGCTCGAACTCCCGACATCTTCGGTGTAAACGAAGCGCTCTACCAACTGAGCTAACGACCCGCTGCGGGTCTCTTAGCGCAAGGCGGGGGCAGGCTTCAAGCCCCTATTGTCAATCTATTTTGCTGGCCGGCTTCCAGGTGAAACACAACGCCCTGCCCGCCGGGCAAATCGCGCAATGCGGCGTCTGGCAGGCCCAGCACGATCAAACGAAACATGCGTGATGTGATCCCATGCGTGACAAGGACGGATGGCCCATCCAGTTCCTCCAAAAAAGCAACGCAACGCATCCGCAAGGCGTTGAACCCTTCACCGCCCGGCGCGCGTTCATATAAATCAAAGGTATCATGGGCGTCGGGTGCCAATGCCATCACATCAGCGCGCGCGCGCCCGGCCCAGTCGCCCACACCGATTTCACGCAATCGATTGTCGGTTTCGATGCCGTCCGTCAGGCTCTCAAGCGCAATGGACGCGGTATGAAAGGCGCGCCCCTGTGGGCTGGTGAAGGCGCTGAAACCAGTCAGATCCCGGGTCTTGAGAATGCTGCGCTGTGACCGCGCCTGTGCCTTGCCAACCGACGTGAGCGGAGAATCAAAGCGCCCCTGCAAACGGTTCTGGGCATTCCATTCGGTTTCGCCATGCCGCAAAATATATAGTGCGGGAAAGGCTTTCACGGCTCCCCCTCAAGAAGTGTCTCTGTGCCGTTTTCAAGCAAATAGACGCAACCCTGTTGATTGGACAATGCCCCGGCGGCGCGCGGGTCCATTCCGCGCACAATCGCGCGCAGCACCTGCCCCAGCAGTCCATGCGCAACAATCACACTCGGGCCTGTCAGGTCCCCGAGAAAGTCGATGATGCGCGCCTCAAAGGCATTCAGCCCCTCGCCCCCTTCGGCCGCCTCGTAAATTTCGAGCGCAGAGGGCCCGGTTGACGCCCAATCGGGGCGTGCCGCCATGATATCGGCCCGCAGCATGCCTTGCCACGCGCCCGCGTGGATTTCCATCAGGCGCGGATCGGTTTGATATGGTGTGTGTCCCAGCGCGATATCCGCCGTTTGCCGCGCACGGCCCAATGGTGACACGAAAATATCAGGTTTCTGGGCCAGTATCGGCGGCAAGATCAGCGCCTGTCGCTGAGCCTCGGCAATGCCCTGGCTGGTCAGGGGCGAATCCAGCTGTCCTTGCAGGCGATATGCCCTGTTCCATTCCGTTTGCCCATGCCGGAGGAACCAGATTTTCGGATGGCTTTGAGGCACGTGTTAAGCGGTCCGTTCAGTTTGCGAATAGGTGGTGGGTGATAAGAGATTTGAACTCCTGACATCTTCGATGTGAACGAAACGCTCTACCACTGAGCTAATCACCCGTCTTTCAGCCGATTAGCCAATTGAGCGGCGGTGCGCAAGGGTATGGCATGCCGATAAGCAACGCCGACAAGGGTGCCGGGCGTACCTTTTGCCTTGCGGGTCGGAAATCAGGTTTCTTCTTTGGGGGTGAGCGGCGCTGTCTGCCGGACTTTGACAGTCAATACACGGCCATTCGGCAATTTCTTTTCCCGGCGAATTTTGATGCGACCCAGTGGCGGCAGAATCAAATCGCGATTGTCGGCCAATGCATCTCCCAGCACCGCCAGCATGGCGTCTACAACGGGTTTTGCGTCTTTTTTCTTAATGCCAGAACGGGTCACAACGGTTTCGATCAGCTCTTTCTTGCGCAACACCGGGCCAAGGATGACGGCCTGAGGGCCATCCACGACAGTGGCTGCGGGGGCGTTTTGAACCGGTGGCGTCTTGCCGCCCGGCGCAGAGATGGGCGCGCGCGTTTCGGTTGGCTTTGTTGCTGTGGGTGCCGAGGCTTGTGTTGCTTTCGGTTTGGCACCGGTTGGTTTCGCAGACGTGGCTGTGGATTTGGTTGTGGATCTGGTTGTCTTAGCCTTCGACGGGCTTTTTGTTGTCGTGCTCATGTCTGCCTCACACTTATGATTGTTTCTCGCTTGGAAACAGCGTAGGGCCAAAACACCTCAAATACTAGTCTGGGCCATAGTCTGCGTTGCTTAGTGCAGTTTTTGAGCGACAGGCATCCTGCTCAAGGCTTCGACATGCAGGCCTGAAAAAAGCCCAAAAAAAAACGCCCCAATTTGGGGCGCTTTTGATTTGGTTGACGGCCTGACTAGTGGGCCGTTGCAGTGTCGCTGTTGCCTGACTTGCCCGCCAATGCCGCCGCTGCAGCGGCATCTTCGGCGTCCTGATCCCATTCAATCGCTTCGGGTTCACGGATCAAAGCATGCTGCAACACTTCGGATACGTGGCTCACCGGAATGATGGTCAGCCCCTCTTTCACGTTATCGGGGATTTCGGGCAGATCCTTTTCGTTTTCTTCCGGGATCAAGACCGTCGTGATACCGCCGCGCAAGGCCGCCAACAGCTTTTCCTTCAGCCCGCCGATGGGCATCGCATTGCCGCGCAAAGACACCTCACCCGTCATCGCGATGTCCTTGCGGACCGGGATCTGCGTCAACACAGAGACGATGGAGGTTACCATCGCAAGACCGGCCGATGGCCCGTCTTTCGGGGTTGCCCCATCTGGCACGTGCACGTGAATATCAATCGTATCAAACTTTGGCGGTTTGACCCCGATTTTGGGGCTGATCGACCGCACATAGCTTGATGCCGCATCAATGCTTTCCTTCATCACATCGCCCAGCTTGCCGGTGGTCTTCATCCGGCCCTTGCCCGGCAGGCGCAATGCTTCGATCTGAAGCAATTCGCCGCCGACAGACGTATAGGCAAGCCCGGTCACAACACCGATCTGGTCGTCTTTTTCAGCCAAGCCATAGCGGTACTTCTTCACGCCAAGGAATTCATCCAGATTGTCGCCGGTCACCGTGATGCTGTCGGCTTCTTTCTTGATGATCTTGGTCAGCGACTTGCGCGCAACCTTGGCGATCTCACGTTCAAGGTTCCGCACGCCCGCTTCGCGGGTGTAATACCGAATCATCCCGGTCAAGGCACTGTCTTCAATGGCAAATTCCTTGCCCTTCAAGCCGTGGTTCTTGATCTGTTTTTCCACCAGATGCTGCTTGGCGATCTCGCGCTTTTCGTCCTCGGTGTAGCCTGACAGCGGAATAATCTCCATCCGGTCCAGCAAAGGCCCCGGCATGTTATAGCTGTTCGATGTGGTCAGGAACATCACGTTACTGAGGTCATATTCGACCTCCAGATAGTGATCCACAAAGGTGGAGTTCTGTTCCGGGTCCAGCACCTCAAGCATCGCCGATGCGGGATCACCACGGAAATCCTGACCCATCTTGTCAATCTCATCGAGAAGGATCAGCGGATTGGTGGTTTTCGCCTTTTTCAACGCCTGAATGATCTTACCGGGCATCGAACCGATATAGGTCCGACGGTGACCGCGAATTTCGCTTTCGTCGCGCACGCCGCCAAGCGAGATGCGGATAAATTCGCGCCCCGTTGCCTTGGCAACAGATTTACCAAGCGACGTTTTACCCACACCCGGAGGGCCGACCAAACACATGATCGGGCCTTTCATTTTGGTGCTGCGTTGCTGCACGGCCAGATATTCGACAATCCGTTCCTTGACCTTTTCCAGGCCATAGTGGTCGTCATCCAGCACCTTTTGTGCCTTGCTCAGGTCCTTTTTGACCCGTGACTTCACACCCCACGGGATCGACAACATCCAGTCAAGATAGTTGCGCACGACGGTCGCCTCGGCGGACATCGGGCTCATGTTCTTGAGCTTTTTGACCTCTGCATCAGCCTTTTCACGGGCTTCCTTGCTCAGCTTGGTTGCAGCAATTTTCTCTTCCAGCTCGGCAACTTCGTTCTTGCCATCCTCGCCATCGCCCAGCTCTTGCTGGATCGCTTTCATCTGTTCGTTCAGATAATATTCGCGCTGCGTGCGCTCCATCTGCGATTTGACGCGGGTCTTGATCTTTTTCTCGACCTGCAGAACAGACATTTCGCCCTGCATCAGTCCATAGACTTTTTCGAGCCGTTCAGACACCGACAGCGTTTCAAGCAAATCCTGCTTCTGCTCGACTTCAATGCCCAGATGTCCCGCAACCAGATCGGCCAAACGCGCAGCTTCAGTGGTTTCACCGACGGCTGTAAGTGCCTCATCGGGAACGTTTTTCTTGACCTTGGCATAGCGTTCGAATTCATTTGCCACAGAGCGCAGCAGCGCCTGGGTGGTTGCCGCATCGCCGGGCATTTCTGTCAGATATTCGGCCCGTGCCTCAAAGAAGTTATCATTCTCAAGGTACTCGGTAATCCGCACCCGCGCCTGACCTTCGACCAGCACCTTGACGGTACCATCGGGCAGTTTCAGCAGTTGCAGCACATTGGCCAACACCCCGGCTTTAAAAATACCGGAGGATTCAGGTTCGTCCTCGCCGGGGTCAATCTGGCTCGACAGCAATATCTGCTTGTCGTCAGCCATCACTTCTTCCAACGCGCGCACCGATTTTTCGCGGCCCACAAACAGCGGGACGATCATGTGGGGGAACACAACAATATCGCGCAATGGCAATACTGGATATGACGCGTTTAAAGGCTCTTGCATGCTCATTTCCTTATCTTGGCAAAACAACTTCGGTCCCTCATGAGGCAACCACTTTGTCGTTTCCTGTTCTGGGTTAGGTATCTGTGCACCCTGCCCGCCTGTTTCAATCCCTTATCGTGCGGAACCTGCGCGCATCATCGCGCGTGCCGCGCGCAAGGGCAACCACCGTTTTGATCGTGTTTGAACGAAATGGTTCGCGCCTGACGCGACCATGTGCCAGAAAATCCTGCGCTAAGTCGACTGTGCCACGCGCGGAATTTTTCCACTGGTTCAACGTATTTGCGCCACAAAACCGCCGGAACGATGGGCCTGAATACCCGCGACAGGAAAAAGGGATCGACATGTTCCGACTGATTTACAGACAAAGACGCAGGCTGTTGTTTGGCGGTTTCTTTGGCACGCTCGGCATGATGATGATGGCCGTTCATCTGAATGGCGGCATGGCGAGCTATCCTTTCGAAGAATGGATTTTTGTCGCAGCATTTATCGTTGTTTCTTTGATTGTTGCGCTTGTGATCATGTGTACGGCGGCGCTGCTTATCCTTGTCTTGCCAAATTGGCGGCTGTTGATTGAACTGTTTACGATCAACATCTTTGCCTATGCCACGATCAGGATCGCAGTGCCGGGCGTGTTCGATATCCCCTATCTTGGCGCGATCCTTCCTTTTGCTTTGTACATGATGCTTTTTTCGCTGATCTATGGCGAATTCTCGGACCGTTTCCGCCTTTTCGTCGACCACCGCGAAATCAGACGGTTCAAATCACCAAGAACGGCAGAGGCGCTCTGGGCTGAACTTGTTCCCGACGCCGGGAGCCTTGAAGAGCATTGGGATATCTTGCTCCGCGATCTTGAACCCGAAGAAGACGATCCCGACAGCCTGCAGGCCAAATATACGCACGGGGGATCACTGTTTGAATTGCAGACAATGACATTTCTGGAAAAGCAGGAACCGACCCATGCGAAATACCATCATTTTGGTGAGGTTGACCCCAAGAATCGAAGCCTTGTCGAAGGCACCTATGAAATTCAAATCTCGCCTCTTGCAGATGAAGACGGGTGTCTTGTCACACTCATATCGCACCGCAATTCCATGTTGTTGCGGACCGCGTTGATGAATTGGTTCGACGATGAGCTGGGGGACAGAACAGATCACCTGCGCGCACAGCATTTTGACCGCCGGGACTGGTCCATGACCGGTCGCTATCGCCGCAAAGTGCTGAAATTCGCCTGATTTTCAAAGAGGGTCAATGTCACCCTGCGCGCGACTTGCGTGGAAATCCGATTGCCAATTCGAAAACGTCCCGCTGGCGATGGCCTTGCGCATACCGGCCATAATATCCTGATAATAATGCAAATTATGCCAGGTCAGCAACATGGAGCTGATCATTTCCTGGCTTCGGAACACGTGGTGCAGATAGGCGCGGGAATAACTGCTGCACGCGGGACAGCCACAGTTTTCGTCCAAAGGGCGCGGATCATCAGCATGGCGCGCGTTTTTGATGTTCAATACCCCGTGGCGGGTAAACACCTGACCTGTGCGGCCTGACCGCGATGGCAATACACAGTCCATCATGTCGATGCCGCGCGCCACGGCCCCCACAATGTCATCGGGCTTGCCCACCCCCATCAGATAGCGTGGCTTGTCCTCGGGCAGCATGTCGGGCGCATAATCAAGGCACTCGAACATGGCGGCCTGCCCCTCGCCCACGGCCAGCCCGCCCACGGCGTAGCCATCAAATCCGATCTCGCGCAGGGCCTGGGCACTTTGCGCGCGCAGGTCTTGTTCCAATCCACCTTGCTGAATGCCAAATAACGCATGCCCCGGCCGGTCGCCAAATGCCTGCTTGGACCGCGCCGCCCACCGCATCGACAATTGCATGCTTTCGGCAATGCGCGCCCGATCCGCCGGCAAGGCCGGACATTCGTCAAAACACATCACAATGTCCGACCCCAGAAGCGCCTGAATCTCCATCGACCGTTCCGGTGTAATCTCGTGCTTTGAACCGTCGATGTGGCTTTTGAACGTCACGCCGCGTTCGGTAAGTTTGCGCAGATCGGCAAGGCTCATCACCTGAAAGCCGCCCGAATCCGTCAAGATCGGCTTGTCCCAGTTCATGAACTTATGCAGCCCGCCCAGCCGTGCAATGCGTTCCGCGGTTGGCCGCAACATCAGATGATAGGTATTGCCCAACAGCACATCCGCGCCCGTCGCCGCAACGCTTTCCGGCAGCATCGCCTTGACGGTGGCCGCCGTGCCCACGGGCATAAACGCCGGCGTGCGAATGTCACCGCGCGTGGTGTGGATCACGCCAACGCGCGCCTTGCCGTCCTGCGCAAGCTTGTCAAATGAGATACGTTTCATGGGATCGTCCTTTGCACGTGTCCAAGGGCGATAAACCAGAGCGGGAAAACTTGCAATCAGCGCAAAAACCCACCACATAAAGCTGAATTAACACAAACTTAGGGACGGAAACCTTGGACATCGAACAAATGCTCTTGGATGCGCTGCAAAACAATCTGGCGTGGCTGTTGCTGGCCGTTTTGGTTGTCATTCTGATTTTCAAGGCGGTCAAAATCGTCCCGCAGTCAGAACAGCATGTGATCGAACGTTTTGGTCGTCTGCGCGCAGTGCTTGGGCCGGGCATCAACATGATTACGCCCTTTATCGACCGGGTCGCGCATAAAATCTCGATTCTGGAGCGCCAGTTGCCCACCGCATCCCAGGACGCGATCACCCGCGATAACGTGTTGGTACAGGTCGATACATCGGTGTTTTACCGCATCACAGAGCCGGAAAAGACCGTGTACCGCATTCGCGATGTGGATTCAGCGATTTCAACCACGGTGGCAGGGATTGTGCGCGCCGAGATCGGCAAGATGGACCTTGACGAGGTCCAAGCCAACCGCAGCCAGCTGATCACCACAATCAAAGCGCATGTCGAGGACGCCGTGGACGATTGGGGCATTCAGGTGACCCGCGCGGAAATTCTGGATGTGAACCTTGATCAGGCGACCCGCAACGCGATGATGCAGCAGTTGAACGCCGAACGCGCGCGTCGCGCACAGGTGACTGAGGCCGAAGGCAAGAAACGCGCCGTGGAACTGGGGGCTGACGCCGAACTTTACGCGTCAGAACAAACGGCCAAGGCACGCCGGATTCTCGCCGACGCAGAGGCTTACGCAACCCAGGTTGTGGCGCTTGCCATCAACGAAAACGGTCTCGAAGCGGCGCAGTATCAGATCGCGCTGAAACAGGTTGAGGCGCTGAATGTGATGGGCAATGGATCTGGCAATCAGACGATCGTCGTGCCCGCACAGGCACTTGAGGCCTTTGGCGATGCATTCAAGCTTTTGAAAGGGCGTGGCTGATGGAAAACTATCTGACACTCTGGTGGGTCTGGATCTGTGCGGCACTGGCACTTGGCGTGATCGAACTTTTGGCCCCCGGCTTTATCTTTCTGGGTTTTGCGATTGGTGCGCTGGCCATGGCGGTCTTTGTCTTTGTGATGTCTGCCACAAATGTGCCGGCACTGATCGCGATGTTTGCGATCCTGTCGCTGATTGCCTGGATGGGTTTGCGGCTGGTGTTTCGCCGGCAATCCAGCGGTGCGCGTATCGTGAAACGGGACATCAACGAAAACTAAGCCTGCGCCAGCACCCGCAGTCCGACCCAAATCTGCGCCCTCTCTCCATATTGTGGCTTGAGCCTGATCTGGCGGCTTGATACGTCGACGCTTCACCAATCGGAGAAATTACATGGATAAGCTGACCTTCGGTTGGGAGGAATGGATTGCCCTGCCTGATCTGGGATTGCCGGCGATCAAGGCAAAGGTTGATACCGGGGCCCGCACATCAGCGCTGCATGCGCATGATATCGAAGTGTTCGGCCCCCCGGCTAAACCCAAGGTACGTTTCAATGTGCACCCGATTGCGGGGCGCGATGACATTTCCATCACCTGTTCTGCGCCGCTGATTGATCGCCGCGAAGTGACATCGTCGAACGGCGAATCCGAGCAGCGTTTTGTGATCTCGACAACGCTGTGCGTCGCGGGCCAAAGCTGGCCCATTGACGTCACCCTGACCAACCGCGCGGGGCTGTCGAGCCGCATGTTGCTGGGGCGTCAGGCCCTCAGTGAACACATCAACATTTCCGCCACCGAGCGCCGGTTGCAGCCTGATCTCAACTATGACGTTTACCATACGGCCGCGATGCGCAAGACCGCGCCGAAACGGGCGCTGCGCATCGCCGTGATGAGCCGGGAGCCCAACACCTATTCCACCCGCCGTCTGGTCGAGGTCGGCGAGGCGCGCGGGCATACGGTTGAGGTGATCGATACCGCACGTTGTTACATGGCGATCAACCAGCTGGCACCGGAAGTGCATTATGATGGCAAACGCCTGCCCCGCTATGATGCGGTTATCCCACGCATCGGGGCGTCGATCACGCCCTATGGCTGCGCGGTGATCCGGCAGTTTGAAACCATCGGCACCTATTGCGTGAACGGCAGCGCGGGCATCACTGCCAGCCGTGATAAACTGCATGCCCATCAGGTGCTTGCCTCCAAACGCATCGGCATGCCCACAACCGCTTTTGCGGCCTCGCCCAAGGACACCTCAAATCTGATGGCGCTGGTGGGCACCGCCCCCTTGATCGTCAAACTGCTGGAATCCACCCAAGGCAAAGGCGTGGTGCTGGCGGAAACGAAAAAGGCCGCTGAATCGGTGATCGACGCCTTTCGCGGACTCAAGGCCAACTTTCTGGTGCAGGATTTCGTGAAAGAAGCGGCAGGCGAAGACGTCAGATGTCTGGTGATCGCAGGCAAGGTTGTCGCATCGATGAAACGCACCGGGGCAGAGGGTGATTTCCGGTCCAACCTGCACCGGGGCGGGTCGGCCAAGGTCGTGCGCATTTCCAAGATCGAACGTGATACGGCGGTACGTGCCGCGCGCGCCTTTGGATTGGGGATGGTAGGCGTGGATCTGCTGCGTTCTGATGCGGGGCCCAAGGTGCTTGAGGTAAACTCGTCGCCGGGGTTTGAAGGCATCGAAAAGGCCAGCGGCAAAGACATTGTCGGCAAGCTTTATGACGAGGTTGAGGCGCGGGTGAAACCACAGCCCTCGCGACGGCGCAAAACGAGTGCCTGAACGCGGTTGATGCTTGCTATGCGGGCCTGTCGGATTATGCTCATGGGTATATTGTTCTTTATTTCAGGAAATTTTGCGATGCGCCCATTTGTTCTACTTGCCGCCCTGATCACACCCGGCCTCGCCTTTGCCGATTGCGCCACGGATGCTGAAATCGCTGCGTTTGTCGCCTCTGTCACGGCCAATGAACCGGCCCTTGCGTTGACTGCAAATGGCACCATGGAAGACGCGCTTTGCACCCAGGCCAAACTGGCAACCGCGCTGGAACCCACGATGGGTCCGGTGATCGGCTATAAGGCCGGGCTGACCAGCAAGCCAGCTCAGGAAAGGTTTGGGGTGAGCGAACCTGTGCAGGGCCTGCTGTTTGAAAAGATGATGCTGCCAAGTGGTGCATTGGTGCCCGCGAAATTTGGGGCGATCCCGATGGTGGAATCCGATCTGGTGTTTGTGGTTGGCGACGACGCGATCAACGAGGCCACAACACCGGGTGATGTGCTGTCAAACATCAGCGCTGTGCATCCGTTCATCGAATTGCCCGATATGACGTTGGCCAAAGGCGAGCCGATTAATGCGGTGACCCTCACCGCCATTGGCGTGGCCCCAAAACTGGGTGTGCTGGGCGCAGGCATTGCCGTTGATGATCCTGCTGCGATGGCACTGGCGCTGGAAGAGATGATCGTGACCTTGCGCGATGGGTCCGGCGAGGTGGTCGTCTCTGCCCCCGGTAACGCGGTTCTGGGCAACCCGGCAAATTCGGTGCTTTGGCTGATGTCCAAGGGCATCACGTTAAAGAAAGGTGATCTGATCAGTGTCGGATCGTTCGGTCCGCTGACGCCATCGGCCAAAATGAAAGGTGGGGCGCGTGTCACCTATTCCGGTTTGCCGGGTGATCCTGCGGTGTCAGTGACCTTTACCAACTAGGTCAGAGCCGCCCACTGGACGGCGGCCACCTCAAACCCTATATAAACACTCAGGAACATAAAAGAGGCCAAGATGACCGACCAGACACACCCGCTTGAAGGCACACCGCTGATTGCGCCGTCATCGACCGATCATCCGCTTTACGAAGCTGTTGTTGAGGCCTGTCGCACCGTCTATGACCCTGAAATCCCGGTCAATATTTACGAACTTGGATTGATCTACACCATTGATATAAATGACCAAAATGAAGTTGATATCAAGATGTCGCTGACCGCGCCCGGCTGTCCTGTTGCGGGCGAAATGCCCGGTTGGGTGGCCGATGCTGTTGAGCCGCTGGCCGGGGTCAAACAGGTTGATGTGGCCCTTGTCTGGGAACCGCCCTGGGGTATGGACATGATGTCGGATGAGGCGCGGCTTGAACTTGGGTTCATGTAAACACCGCCTCACTTGTGTCGTTCCTCTGCATTTCCTTACCCATGTCTTTACGCCAAGCGTCACGGTTGCGCGGCGCGTTACTTCCTGCGACATTGTGTAAAACGAGGGACGACAGATGACGAAATGGGCCGTTTTTACAGGTGACATTGTGAAATCGTCAGACATGACGTCAGATGAATTATCGCTTATTTTCAAAAACCTGGATGCCGCCGCCGCGGATATTGGGGCTTGGCAGGGCATGGCCGCGCCACTGACCCGGTTTCGGGGTGATGGCTGGCAAATGGCTGTGACGCCGGGCTTGTGTTTTCGGGCCGCAATTGCGGTGCGCGCAGCGGTTCAGCGGGCGGGCAAAGGGTTTGAAACCCGCTTAGGCATTGGTCTGGGCACCGGTTATATCACCGGGGATGACCTGTCCGGGGCTGAGGGCACGGCTTTTGTCCGCTCCGGTCATGCACTTGATGGGATGAAACGCGGCGTGCTGCTGTCCGCCCCTGACGCGCCCCTGCCCCTGCGCACCGCGTTGCCCCTAGCGGATCACATCATCAAAGGCTGGACCCGCCGACAATCCGAAGTTGCCTATCTGATGCTGCCGCCTGCCGGCCCCACCCAAATGGAGGTTGCTGCGACACTGGGGTTGACCCAGCAAACCGTACAGCAACAAATAGACAGCAGTGGCATCCTGCGCCTGCTGGAAGTCTGTGACGTGATGGAGGAGGATCAATAACAGGTTAATATACCTGTATTTTGCATTAACAGGCTAATTAACCTGTATTTCAGGTGATCATGCCCACCCCGTTTTCACCTCATGCCCCTTTCCACCACCAAACATTGACCCGCAAACCGCATCGGACCCCCACATGCCCGACCTTTTCATGCAAACGGCAATTGCGCTGCTCACCGGCCATGTATTCGCTGATTTTGTGTTTCAAACCAATTGGATCATCAAACATAAACGTAGACCAGCGGTCTTGGCGCTACATGCTGCCATCGTGTTTTTTTGCACGGCGATTGCGCTGGGCGGCAGTCTGCAACTGGCGCTTATCATTGCGGTGATCCATTTTGTGATCGATGCGGTCAAAACCTATAAACTTCCCGACACCCTCTGGGCCTATCTCAGCGATCAGATGGCGCATCTGGTGACCATTGCGGTCGCCGCATGGTACATCCCCGATGCCGTGGCGATGGGATATTGGGCAGATCATACCGATACCTTCTTGATGATTGCGGTTTTCACAACCGGGCTTATCGTCGCCACCCGCGCCGGGTTTCCGGCAATCGGTTACCTGATGGCAAGTTTCTCCGTTAAGGACAACTCGGAGGGCCTTGAAAATGCAGGAAAAATCATCGGCATTCTGGAACGCACACTGATCTATCTGATGGTGATCATCGGGGAACCGACAGGCATCGGATTCCTCATCGCTGCCAAATCCATCCTGCGGTTCGACACCGTCTCAAAGGACCGCGCGATCAGTGAATATGTCATCATCGGCACGCTTGCCTCGTTTGGCTGGGCGCTGGTTGTTGCCTTCATCACCCAGACGGTTATGAAATCGCTGTGAACCGCTTGAGAATGCACCGCGCCGCGCCTATCTTAGGCGCATAGGAGTACACACCATGTTCGGCATCCCCGGCAAACAAGCGGTCACCATGACCCCAAAGGCCGCCAGCCAGATTGCAAAGCTCATGCAATCGGCAGGCCATGCAGGGCTGCGCATCGGCGTCAAAAAGGGCGGCTGTGCAGGCATGGAATACACCATGGAATACGTCGAAGCGACGGACCCCAACGATGAAGTTGTCGAACAGGATGGCGCGCGGGTGATGATCGCGCCGATGGCACAGATGTTTCTCTTCGGCACCGAGATTGACTATGAAACGACGTTGCTCGAATCCGGCTTCAAATTCCGCAACCCCAATGTGACCGAGGCCTGCGGCTGCGGAGAGTCGATCAAGTTCGACGACGCGCTCGCCACCAAGTGAGCCTGGCTGAGGCGGATATCGCCTTTGCCAAAGAACTGTTCAGCGCCTTGCCAGATATCACGACCCGCCGCATGTTCGGCGGCATGGGGATTTATGCGGACGGCGTGATCTTTGCACTCATGCGGTCCGATGCGCAGATATTGATCAAATCCCAAGACAGCGCCTTTGACGCCAAACTCAGCGGAATGGGCGCGCAAAAATGGACGTATACCCGCAAGAACGGTGCGGAGTCCTCTATGCCATACTGGACATTGCCCGATGCCGCTGTTGATGATCCCGACCTTGCCACAGCGCTTGCCCGCGAGGCGCTTGCGCTGCTGCGCTGACGTCTACCGCTTTTGCAGGTGCACGTAGGTCTCATTATAGCGACGCGACAGATGATCGCCTGCCAGCACCACCTCATCCGACCCCAACGGGGCCACGTTGGTTTCATGGCTTGGGTTAAAGAACAACGGCACCGAAATACGCTCTGCCTTGCCGCCGACCACGCGGTGCGGCGTGGCGCGCACCACGCCGTCGCTCCAAAACTCCATCATCTCGCCAAAGTTGATGATGAACTCACCGGGTTCGGCACTCAGCTGGATCCAGCCGCCCCCGCGCCTGCGCACCTCCAGCCCCGGTGATCCATCCGTCGCAAGCAGCGTCAGGCAGCCATAATCGGTATGGGTGGCAATGCCAAAGTCCTTGGCCCCGGCCCACACCGGGCGCGACGGATAATAATTGCCCCTGAGCAAGGCCATCGGCGCATCAAATGCCCCGTCAAACACATCACGCGGCGCATCAATTGATTGCGCAACACCGCGCAGCACCGCCATCGCAACAGCACAGGCATCGGTGTAATAGCGCCCAATAATCTGTTCAAAACCTTTCGGTTTGGCTGGCCACCTGTTCGCGGCATAAAACGGATTGCTCAGCCGCGGATCATCCTTGGGCAGGCTTAAACCGCTGTCAAAGAACTGTTTGTAATCAGGGTTCGCATCCGGGTCGACCTGTTCGGACCCTGCCGCGCCCCATCCCCGGTTCGAGCCGGTCTTGGACATGTCATAGGGGGCCTTATCCGCCTCAGGCAATTTGAAAAACTCGCGGTAAGTCTCAATCACCTCGCGCACGCGCGCGCCATCCAGAGCGGTGTTATGGACCGTCGCGAAGCCAATTTCGGTTGCAGCCACGTGCATGTCGCGCAGCGCCTGCGCATCACCGCCGCTCAAGCGAACCAAATCGATTCTCGGGATCATTGCAGAACTCCTCGTTTCGCGCATTCCCTAACGCGCATCGACGGGATGCAAAACCCTATTCGTTGCCGTGATCTGCCACGGGTGCTATTCAGGCATTCAACACTTTAGAAAAAGGCACCTCATGCGACGCAAAATAGCCGCCGGAAACTGGAAAATGAATGGCACTGCTGCCGCACTGGCAGAGCTTGGGGCGCTGGCCCCTCATCTGGTCCAAGATGGTCCCGACGTGGTGATCTGCCCGCCCGCGCCGCTGCTTTACCGGGCGGCAGAAGTGGCCAAGGCGTCAGGCATCCATATCGGCGCACAGGATTGCCACATGCAGGCCTCTGGCGCATTCACGGGCGATATTTCTGCCGCGATGGTTGCGGATACAGGTGCCACATTTGTGATTGTCGGCCATTCCGAACGGCGCGACGCCCATGAAGAGACCAACGGCGATGTGCGTCAAAAGGTCAAATGCGCATGGGCCGCGGGCCTCACCGCGATCCTGTGCATCGGTGAAAGCGGAGAGGACCGCGCGGCCAACAACACGCTGGATATCATCGGTGGCCAGCTGTCAGGGTCCCTGCCCGATGCGATGACCGCCACCAACACCGTCATTGCGTATGAACCGATCTGGGCCATCGGCACAGGGCTGGTCCCAAGCCTTGAGCAGATCATCGAAGTGCATGATTTCATCCGAACGCGGCTGATCACCCGGTTTGGCGATGACATTGGCAATGCCATCCCCCTGCTCTACGGCGGGTCGGTCAAACCCGACAATGCGGAAACCATATTCCAGGCGGAAAATGTCGACGGCGCGCTGGTTGGCGGTGCCTCCCTCAAGGCCAGCGACTTTGCCCCCATCATCGCGGCCCTTGCTGCGTCTTAACAATTCACCCTTTCTTAAATACCGATGCACCACACAGGCAAAAGGGCGGCACGTCGATCTGACATGCCGCCCTTTGAAATTGTCCTGCGCAACCGCGCTATTTGGTGATCAGTTCCGGCCCCATCATCAACGTCGGCAGCCATGTGGAGATGATCGGGATGTAGGTCACCATGATCAGGAACACAAAGAGCACGGCGGTGAACGGCAGCGCTGCGCGCACCACCGACATCATCGGCATATTGGCCACGCCTGAGGTTACAAAGAGGTTCAGACCCACAGGCGGCGTGATCATCCCGATCTCCATGTTGACCACCATGATGATGCCCAGATGGATCGGATCAATGCCAAGTTCAATCGCAATCGGGAACACCAGCGGTGCCACGATCACCAAGAGGCCAGATGGCTCCATGAACTGACCGCCGATCAGCAAGATCACATTGACGATGATCAGGAACATGATCGGGCCGAACCCGGCATCCAGCATGGCGGCTGAAATCTGCTGTGGGATCTGTTCGTCGGTGAGCACGTGCTTGAGGATCAGCGCGTTGGCGATGATGAACATCAGCGTGACCGTCAGCTTGCCCGCCTCAAACAATGTATTGCGCACATCGCGGTGCCAGAAAACCGACACCAGCGCCATTGGCTTGTTGATCAGGGATATATTGGTGCCGTCACCTTTGACGTGCAGCGGCCCCATATCGCGATAGACAAAACACGCGATGAGAAAGGCGTAAATCGCCGCCACTGCTGCCGCTTCTGTGGGGGTAAAGATACCGCCATAGATGCCGCCAAGGATGATCACGATCAGCATCAGACCCCAACCGGCGTCCTTGCCTGCCTCAAATGCCTCACCCCAACCGCGCCATTCACCCTTGGGCAGGTTCCTGACCTTGGCCATGATGTAAATGGTCACCATCAACATGGTGCCGGCCATCAGCCCCGGAATAACCCCCGCGAGGAACATCCGGCCCACCGACACATCCGTTGCGGAGGCATAGACCACCATCACGATAGACGGCGGGATCAGAATGCCCAAGGTGCCGGCGTTGGCGATGACACCTGCCGCGAAATCCTTGGTATAGCCCACCTGTCGCATCCCTGCGATCACGATGGAACCAATGGCAACCACTGTCGCGGGCGATGACCCAGAGAGGGCGGCAAAAAGCATACAGGCAAAAACACCGGCAATCGCCAGACCCCCGGGCAAATGGCCCACAAGTGCGATGGAAAACCGGATGATCCGTTTCGCCACACCCCCGGTCGACATGAACGACGACGCGAGAATAAAGAACGGGATCGCCAGCAGCGTATAGTGGCCTGCCATTGCCTGAAACAAGGTCTGGGCAATGGATGCCAGCGAGGTGTCACTCAGAACCAGCAAAAACAGAATCGACGACATGCCAAGCGACACCGCAATGGGCACACCGATCAGCATCAGGCCGACAACCATCGTGAAAAGAATAAATACTTCCATGATCTTATCTTTCCGCGTTCATGTGTTTGACGGCGTCGACATCATCTTCGGCCTCGTGGCTCACGATCATGCTTTCTTTTTCGCCCGATAGGATCCGCAGTGTCGCCTGAACGAACCGAAACAGCAACAATGCCATGCCAATGGGCAGGATTGCATAGGGAATGAAACGCGGCAGTTTTTCGTAGGTTTCACCTTGGTTCATCAAAGGCTCAATAAAGCGCAGCCAATCCGGGATCGGCGTTTCTGCCACTTCGTACCATGCCTGATCGCGGCTGTTTTCAAACCCGGTGGGGAACCAGCGGCCTGATGTGGCATCGAGCCCCGCAAAGGGTGCCCAGTAATCCCACGCGCCCTTCAGCAGGAAGATCGAGTAGATGATACAGATGACACCCACCAGCACCGCCAGCACCTTGCGCGGACCCTTGTCAAAAAGGTTGATCACCGCGTCAACGCCCAGATGCGCTGTGACTTTGACCGCATAACTCACGCCGAACAGCACCAGCCAGGCGAACAGGAACGTCACTGCCTCAAGACCCCAGATGATGCCGGTATTAAACCCATAGCGCAGCACCACGTTGATGAATGTGATGATCGTCATGATGCCAAGGATCAGCGCAATTGCGGTTTCCTCGAATTCGTGCACGAAACGGCCCATAGGCCCCCGTGGCTCATAATGAGAAGACATGGCCCCTCGCCCCCTTTGAATGACAGATATGTCAAATCGTCCGGCCCCACGTATATGGGGGCCGGACAATATCGCAAAACGAATTTGGCTTAGAACCCGGCGTTGATCGCCTGTGCGGCGTCGATGTTTTCCTGACCGATATCACCGACAAACTGGTCCCAGACCGGCTTCATCGCATCAACCCAAGCCTGACGCTGTGCATCGTTAAGCTCAACAATCTTGCCACCGGCGTCCAGAATGGCCTGACGGGCATCCATGTCCACCTGGCCAACGGCCGCGTTACGCTCGATGGTTACCTCTTCGACGATGGTCGCCAATTGTGTGCGCACATCTTCTGGCAGGCTGTCCCACCAGTCGGTTGACACAACCAGCATGTAGTCAAGCACACCGTGGTTGGTTTCGGTCGAGCCGTCCTGCACTTCAAAGAACTTCTGGCCATAGATGTTCGACCATGTGTTTTCCTGTCCGTCCACAACACCTGTCTGCAGTGCGCCGTACACTTCAGAGAATGCCATCGGCTGTGGTGACACGCCAATTGCTTCCATCTGTGCTTTGATTACTTCAGATGGCTGCACGCGGAATTTCAGGCCTGCGGCATCTGTTGGCAGAACCAGTGGCCTGTTGGCCGACATCTGCTTCATGCCATTGTGCCAGAACGCCAGACCTATAAGGCCGCGACGCTCCATCGACATCTTCATGTTTGCGCCAGCTTCAGAATTCTGGAACTCGTCCACGGCTGCAATGTTCTTGAACACGAAAGGCAGATCGAAAATGCGGAACACTTTGGTGAACTGTTCGAATTTCGACAGCGACGGTGCCGCCATCTGAACGTCGCCCTGCAACATCGCTTCCAGCACTTTATCATCGTCATAAAGTGTCGAGTTCGGGAACACTTCCATGCAGGCTTTACCGTTCATTTCCTCGTTCACACGGCTCTCAAGCAGCGATGCAGCAAGACCCTTGGGGTGTTTGTCAGAGTTTGTAACGTGGCTCAGCTTGATGACAATCTCGCCATCATCACACGCGGCGGCAACAGCACCGGCGCTGACGGAAAGGGTCAGGGCCACAGTGGCAGCGGTCAAAAATTTCATGGTGTCTCCTCCCAGAGTATAGAATCAGTCGGTTCGGCATCCGAATGAATGCGCTGACAGCATAAGATCGTGATAAACCGCTGGTCACAAGGTTGTGTTGGACGCAATGTGGGCGCGATCGATTCATATGGCAATTCAGATGGATACGCGGACTTCTTAACATACGTCCGGCGCATAAATTCACCGTCTGTGCGAAAATCCGCACGAACGAGCCGTCCTTTGTGCGGGATTCCGCACAGGTTCAGTCGCGAAAGTCTTCGGTCTTGATCCCATAGCGCGTGAGCTTGTCATAGAATGTCTTGCGCGGCAGCTTGAGCGCCTCTGCGGCCGCACTGGCCTGACCGTGTGCGCGGCGCAAGGCAGCCTCAAGCAGGGATTGTTCCACATGCGCCATCTGTTCCGCCAGACCAAGGGCAGCGTCCTGTTCGCCGTCATCAGGCAGGCCCATCACAAACCGCATCGCTGCCGACATCAATGCGCGTGCATTTCCGGGCCAGTCGCGCGCCATCAGCCCACCCACAATCTGCGGGGTAACCTCCGGGGCGCTTTGGCCAGATTGTTCGGCGGCGATGTCGACATAGCGGCGAAACATCACCGGAATGTCTTCGGGCCGCTCTGCAAGCGATGGAATACGCACGGTCAGCACCTCCAGCAGGTAATAGAGATCGGCATTAAAACGTCCCGCGCTGACCTCTGCCGCCAGATCCTGCGTGCTGCCCGCGATCAGGCGCACCGGCGTGCGGCCTTCCACCGCTTCGCTCAGGGTAAGTTGAAGTTGCGCGGGCAACTGTCCAATTTCATTGATGAAAAGGCTGCCGCCTTCTGCCTCATTTAAAATGTCGGTCAGAGCGTCCGGGCTTAAACCGGCTGCGGCGCGTTTGACAAAAGGTGCTTTGGACCGGATCGAACTCAGATGGATCACTTCGGCGACCTTTGACACCCCCGCACCGGCCGCGCCCGTCACCAGCACATCCCCATCGGTCTGTGCCACCAATCGCACTTGTTTGCGCAGGGCATTGGCCAGATCAGAGGTGCCAAAAAGCATCCGGGCCGCCGGATCACCGGTTTCAACCAAGCGCCGCAGCCGGCGATTGTCGAGCACCAGCGCCCGGGTTTTCAACGCCCGTTCCAGAACGCTTAGCAATTCAGCAGGCGCACAGGGTTTTTCCAAAAACCCAAACGCGCCCTGGCCCATTGCCTCGACCGCCATGGGAATGTCGCCCTCGCCCGTCAACAAGATGACGGGCAAATCGGGGTCTTGTTTGCGCGCATAGTCCAACAGATGAAACCCATCGCGCCCCGGCATCCGCATGTCTGACAGGATCACGCCCTCAAACTTGTCGGTGATCCGATCCTTGGCGGCCACAAATGACCCTGCCGTAAGCGGCTTTATGTCCGCCAATTCCAATGTCTGCGCCAGTGCCTCGCGCACTGCCGCATCGTCATCGACCAACAGAACGGTGCGTATCATGCCGCTTTTGCCCCTTCTAACGACCGCTCAAGCGTCACCGAGAACAACGCGCCACCCTCAGACATATTGCTGCCGCTGATCTGCCCGCCAAAGCTTTGAACGATCCCATAGCTGATGGACAGGCCCAGTCCCATGCCCCCGGTGCTGCCCACTGATTTCGTTGTGTAGAACGGGTCAAAAACCTTGTCCGGCATTTCAATGCCCGGTCCGGTGTCCCGAAAATTGACGGTCAAAGGATCCGCGTCGCTAACGGTGACAGTCAGGGTCTTGACCTCACTTGCGGCCATCGCATCAACCGCATTGGTGATCAGATTGACAAACACCTGACCCAACCGCACCTCGCCGCCACGCACCATCAGCGGTCTGTCAGGGGGCACATAGTCCAGGCGCACCCCTGCGTCTTCGATATGTCCTTCGGTCAGGTCCAATGCCGATTGCAGAACCGCACCCAGATCAACATTTTCCTGCGGCCCGTTTTCCTGACGGGCAAAGGCGCGCAGGTTCTGAATGATCCGCCCCATGCGCCGGGCCATATCCGAAATCCGGGTCAGGTTTTCGGTGGCCCGCTCGGGCGCGCCACGCTCCATGAACTGCACGGCGTTTTCGGCAAACGACCGGATCGCCATCAGCGGCTGGTTCAATTCATGGCTGATGCCCGCAGACATCTGGCCCAAAGCACTGAGCTTGCCCGCCTGCACCAGATCGTCCTGCGCGCGGCGCAATGCCTTTTGCGCCTCTTCGCGCTCAGCGGCCTCACGCAGCAGCTTTGCATTGGTTTCGCGCAAGGCCAGTGTGCGCTCTGCCACCCGGCCCTCAAGCTGCACGTTGGCCCCGGCCAAGGCGCGCCTGCGCTCTGCGGCCAGGAACAACAGCGACCCAAAGGCAAGGCACAGCGCCGCAAACGCAAGCGCCTGTGACAGCGCAAAGGCACGGACCTGACTGACATCCAGCAACACCTCGCCGCGCATGCCAATGACCGGCAACTCCCGCGTCAGGTGCAGTGCATCACCGGGCAAATAGCGCCCCCAGCCCAGATGCCAGACCTCATGGCCGCCGGGGTACGTCTCCGAAAATTCGGGGGGCGCACCAACAGGCGGGACCAGGCCTGCCATGCCTTCGGGCCTTTGCCAGAACAACAACTCGGACCTGTTTGAGATATAGACGATGCCCTGATCATCGGTAAAGAACGCCGCCGGGTTGGTGCCGCGCCAATTGTAGTCAATGCCGTTGAGATCGGTTATGACCACCACCGCGCCCTGCACCTGGCCCGCCGCATCAAAGACCGGTGCCGCATGATAAAACGCCCGTTTGGTCAGGGGCAATCCCGGCCCATGCCCCCACCCCAACGCGCCCCGCAAGGCGCGCTGAACATGGGCTTGATCGCTCATGTCGCGGGGAAATTCATTTTGCGCCGCAACCCTGACCCGGCCTGATTTGTCCAGCACCGCAACATCCAGTGCTGCGGTTTTGTCGGCCACCTCTTGCAGCAGCCGCGCGGTTGCACGCGCATCCGTGCCTGCCAGCTGTGCCTTGATCTGGGGGTGATCGGCCATCAACACCGCCAGATCCCGGTAGCGCTGCAATTGCCCGACCAACCGGTCCCCCGCCAATGCCAGATCGGCCTGACCGCGCGCGTCAAGCTGATCAAGTCCCTTCACGTAGCCATAGCGCCAAACTGCGCCAGCAAGGACCAGCACAACCGCAAGGAAAGCCAGCACAAGGGCGGCTCTTTGGCGCATCGAATTATTCATGCGCCAAGTTTGCACGAGCCCCCTTGCAAAGACCAGTCCCAGCGGGTTCATGTGGCCCCATGAAAATGCTCAACCTTTCCCCGCTGGACCCTGATTTTGTCCAAGACCCCTATGCCGCTTACGCCCGCGCCCGCCGGGATGGACCGGTGCTGTTCTGGCAAGACTACGGGATGCTGGCGGCCTTTGATGCGGCCACCGTGCAGGCGCTCTTGCGGGATCGGCGGCTGGGCCGCGAGGTGCCGGAGGACATGCGCAAACCTTACCCAGCGCATCTGTCCGACTGGGGAAAGGTCGAGGCACATTCGATGCTGGAGCTGGAGCCCCCCCGCCACACCCGCCTGCGTGGTCTGGTGCTGCGCGCCTTTACCTCGCGCCGGATTGCCGGGCTCAAACCGGACATTGAACAGGTCACAGCCGAATTGCTGGCCACTTTGCCGTCTGAACCATTTGATCTGATCCCCGCCTTTTGTGCACAACTGCCTGTGCGGATCATCGCGCGCCTGCTGGGCGTGCCAGAAGACATGTGGCGCGATCTTTTGCATTGGTCCAACACCATGGTCGCGATGTATCAGGCGGGCCGCAGCCGCGCGATCGAGGATGCCGCAAATCAGGCATCGCGCGACTTCACTACGTTCCTGCGCGGCTATATTGACCAGCGCCGAAATGACCCGCGCGATGATCTGATCACCCATCTGATTGCGGCCGAGCAAGACGGTGAGAAACTAAGCACGGATGAATTGATCGGCACCTGTATCTTGCTGTTGAATGCGGGCCACGAGGCAACCGTGCACAGCCTTGGCAATGCGGTGAAATGTCTGCTGGACCATCGCACACCCGTCGCGCTGCTGAACCCTGATCATATCGCAGCAACTGTCGAGGAACTGCTGCGCTTTGATCCGCCATTGCATATGTTCACGCGATTTGCCTATGAGGATATTGCACTGGGGGATATCACCTTGAAAAAAGGGGATGAAATTGCCCTGATGCTGGGTGCTGCCGGTCGCGACCCGGCGGTGTTCGAGAACCCCGATACATTTGATCCGACACGCCCCGCCAAACCCCATGCGGCTTTTGGCGGCGGTCTGCATTTTTGCGTCGGCGCGCCGCTTGCACGGCTGGAATTGCAGATCGCCCTGCCCGCGCTTTTTGCGCATCTGCCAAACATGACGCTGGCAGAGGTTCCGCACTATGCCAACGCCTATCATTTTCACAAGTTGGACCAATTGGTGATCCGGCCATAACCGAAACCCTTAGACGACCGTCAAACTTGGGCATTTCGCCAAATGATTGACCCGCAAAGATGTGCTGCCCTGAAGCAAGGACCCAACTGCCCCAAGTCCGCGACGGCCCGTCACAATCAGATCGGCACCGCAACCTTCTGCGCAGGCGACAATATGGTCAGCGGGATCGCCGCTTTCGCTGTAGGTCTGCTTGATCGTCTGGTTGTGTTCTTTCGCAATGGCTTTGCCAGCGTCGAGAATCTTGTCGGCGGCTTGTTGAACTTCTTCGGCAGATGGCATTGTCGTCGCCGCGTGATACCCGGCAACCGCCCCCATCGCAAAGGCAACCGTGTGTGGCTGCGGCGTGTGCACCAGATGTATTTCTGATCCGAATTTTTCAGCCAATTGGCATGCCAGCCGAAGCGCATGTTCGGACATCTCGGACCCGTCAAAACCGACAACTATTTTCTCAAACATATTCGTCCCCTCTTGGTTCATTCACCAAACACTAGAGGATTTCGCCAAGCCTTCCCTTGATTTGCATCAATGCCGAATTGATGTGGAATTTCGGGGTGAGACAGCTTTGTTCTACCGGCACCCCGGACCGGTCCCCGTTACAACGGCAACATCACAGTCGACTTGATCTCTTCCATCGACAACAGTGCGGTTACATTGTGCACGCGCACTTCTGAAATCAGCGCCTGATAGAACGCATCATAGGCCCGCGCGTTCTTGACCCGGACCTTGAGGATATAGTCGATGTCGCCCGCCAATCGGTGCGCTTCCTGCACCTCGGGGCGGTCTTGCAAAGCTTTCAGAAACCGCGCCTGCCATTCCGCCTCATGTTCCGATGTGCGGATCAGAACAAAAAAGCACGCCTCAAACCCCAGCGCCTCGGCATCCAGCATCACTGTCTGCTGTCCAATCACCCCAGCATCCCGCATTTTGCGAATCCGGTTCCACACCGGCGTCTTGGAAGAGCCCACATTTTTGGCAATATCGTCCAAGGACTGGCTGGCGTCGCGTTGCAGCTGGGCCAAAATCTTCCGGTCTGTGTCGTCGATCCGAACGCTCATCCTGTGCTTCCTTCAATTATGGTCCTGCTGTTCCGAACCGCGCATCAGATAGAACAAGCGTTCTTATCTGTCCAGACATCTGGCGCATTATCGGGATAATTTCCTATATATGAGATCAAGAGTAACGCTAAAGCAGGTGCCGATATGGATCATTTTCCCATCTTTCTGTCCACAAAGGGCCAGCGCATCGTGCTGTCCGGGGGGGGTGATGCAGCATTGGCCAAACTGCGGCTGCTGATGAAAAGCGAGGCAAAGATCAGCGTCTTTGCTGCAAACCCCGCCCCCGAAATCACCGCCTGGGCCGACGCTGGCAAACTGGCCCTGCACCCCCGCGCGCTGCAAAGCGGTGATGTCACAGGTGCCGCCCTCTTTTATGCAGCGGACGAGGATGCGCCCGAAGACGCGCGCACCGCCGCCATTGCCCGGTCCGAAGGCGCGTTGGTCAATATCGTCGATAATCTTGCTGACAGCGCCTTTATCACCCCCGCAATAGTCGACCGTGATCCCGTGACCATCGCAATTGGCACCGAAGGTGCGGCCCCCGTGCTCGCCCGTGCGATCAAGGCCGATTTGGAAGCGCGCCTGCCCGCCACGCTTGGCACCCTTGCGCGCATCGGCAAGACCTTTCGCAATGCCGCAGACGCCCTGCCCTTTGGCCGCGCCCGCCGCGATTTCTGGCGCGACTACTATTTCAACACCGGCCCCAGGACGATTGCCGATGGCGAGGCCGGGGTCAGACCGGCGCTCGACACGCTGCTGGATGACCACCTGGGCAAAACCGCCCGTCCCGGTCATGTGGCCTTTGTTGGCGGCGGTCCGGGCGATCCTGAGCTTTTGACGCTCAAAGCCCGCCGTGCGCTTGATGAGGCGGATGTGGTGATTTACGACCGTTTGATCAGCCCCGAAATCCTCGAACTTGCGCGCCGTGAAGCGGTGATGATTGACGTGGGCAAAGAGGGCTTTGGCCCGTCCACCGCGCAAGGCACAATCAACGATTTACTGGTTGAGCATGCCCTGAAAGGCGCGCAGGTCGTGCGCCTCAAATCCGGCGATGCCACGGTCTTTGGCCGTCTCGACGAAGAGATCGACGCGGTCGACGCCCATGGCATCGGATGGCACATCGTGCCGGGCATCACATCGGCATCTGCCGCCGTCGCCACGATTGGCCAAAGCCTGACGCGCCGGGGCCGCAACGCGTCTGTCCGGTTCCTGACGGGCCATGACATGAACGGCTTTGCCGATCACGACTGGGCCGCACTTGCCCGCCCGAACGAAGTTGCCGCGATCTACATGGGCAAAAAATCCGCGCGCTTTGTGCAGGGTCGCTTGCTGATGCACGGCGCAGACCGCGCTACGCCCGTCACGGTGATCGAAAACGCCTCTCGCCCCGACCAACGCATTTTGGAAACCTCGCTGGCGCAGTTGCCCACCGATCTGGCAGCGGCGCAGATGTCCGGCCCGGCGCTCACCTTCTACGGTCTGGCCCCACGGGCCGCCCTCGCGTCACACCGCCGCAATACCGACGTGATACCGACGCAAAATCAACAGCCCTGTTCCTATCAGGAGGCCCTTTGACATGGCCAAGCCTTTTACCCCCAAAGTCGTCACCGCCAACGCCCTTTTGGAAGGCGATGTGATCTATCAGACCGCAACAGGCTGGACCCGCCATCTGGCAGAAGCCGAGGTTCTGACCGATGAGGCCGACGCCGACCTGCGCCTGATTGATGCCAGTGCGCAGCAAGACCTCGTTGTGGGTGTGTATCTCGCCGATGTGACACTGCAGGATGACACGCCCCACCCCACCCATTTTCGCGAAGATTTTCGCGCCAAAGGCCCGTCGAACTACGCGCACGGCAAACAGGAGACCCTGTAATGTACCACTACACCGATTTTGATGCCGAGTTTCTCGCCACCCGCAACGCACAGTTTCGCGCACAGGTTGAACGCCGCATTGACGGGTCGTTGACCGAGGATGAATTCAAACCTCTGCGCCTGATGAATGGTCTCTATCTGCAATTGCACGCCTATATGCTGCGCGTGGCGATCCCTTATGGCACGCTGAATGGCGCGCAGATGCACAAGCTCGCGGATATCGCGGACAAATGGGACAAGGGCTATGGCCACTTCACCACCCGTCAGAACATCCAGTACAACTGGCCCGAATTGCGCGATGTGCCGGATATGCTCGATGCGCTGGCAGAGGTGAACCTGCACGCGATCCAGACCTCGGGCAACACGATCCGCAATGTCACGGCGGACCACTTTGCCGGGGCTGCAGCAGATGAGGTTGCCGATCCGCGTCCGGTGGCCGAACTCATCCGCCAATGGTCCACGGACCACCCGGAATTTCAATTCCTGCCGCGCAAATTCAAGGTGGCGGTCACCGGTTCGGCCAATGACCGCGCGGTGATCAAGGCACATGACATCGGCCTGCGTATTCTGGAACGTGATGGTGAGATTGGGTATGAAGTGATCGTCGGCGGTGGCCTTGGCCGCACCCCGATGATTGGCAAAGTCCTGAATGAATTCCTGCCACAGGCCGACTTGCTACCCTATCTTGAGGCCATCGTCAGCGTCTACAACCTGTTGGGTCGGCGCGACAACAAATACAAGGCCCGCATCAAGATCACCGTGCATGAGAACGGCATCGACGATATCCGCGCGCGGGTCGAAGAACGCTTTGCACTGATCCGTCCGCAGTTTACCGGCGTGGATCAGCAGATGCTTGCCCGGATTGAGGCGGATTTTGCCCAGCCAACGTATAAAACCGCGAGCGAAGACCCCTTTCGCAACGCCTATCAGCATGATCCTCTGTTTCGCAGCTGGGCCGACACCAACATCAGCGAACACCGTGCGCCGGGATATGCGATTGTGTCGATCAGCCTCAAGGCACATGGCAAAACGCCGGGTGACGCCAGCTCAAGCCAGATGCGGCTGATGGCGGAGCTTGCCAAACGCTATGGCCACGATGAACTGCGCATCAGCCACGAGCAGAATGTGATCATGCCGCATGTGCACCGTGGCGATCTGCCATCGGTGTTCTCGGCGTTGCGCGCGGCGGGACTTGGCACCGCCAATATCGGGCTGATCAGCGATATCATCGCCTGCCCCGGCATGGATTATTGCGCGCTGGCCACGGCCCGTTCGATCCCCGTCGCCCAGCACATCGCCACGCGCTTTGATGAACTGAAACTGGAACATGACGTGGGCCCGCTCAAGATCAAGATCTCAGGCTGCATCAATGCCTGCGGGCATCACCATGTGGGCCACATCGGCATTCTCGGTCTCGACCGCGCAGGTGTGGAAAACTATCAGATCACACTGGGCGGGGACGGCACCGAAGACGCAGCATTGGGCGAACGTGCGGGCCCCGGATTCTCAGCCGAAGCGATTGTTCCGGCCATTGAAACACTGGTGCTGGCCTATCTTGAGCTGCGCAGCGAGCCATCCGAGACCTTCCTGCAAACCTACAGACGCCTCGGTCTGGCCCCGTTTAAGGCAGCCCTCTACCCTGAGGATCAGAAAGACCGGGCAAATGCCGCTTGATCACCCTGATCTTCACCCTTTTAAAAATACCGATGCGCCGGGGCCTGTAACGGGTGCCGCGCTGGTGGAAAGGGTTGCCCGCCTCAACACGGACCTGCGCCATCACAGCGCCACAGATGTGTTGCGCGCCGCCGTGCGCGAGGTGCCAAACCTTGCCTTGGTATCCAGCTTTGGCGCGGAATCGGTGGCGCTGTTGCACCTCGCCTCAATGGTGAAACGCGATCTGCCGGTGCTTTTCATCGACACAGAAATGCTTTTTGCCGAAACGCTGGTCTATCAACAGGAACTTACCGAACGGCTGGGGCTGCACAATGTCTCTATCCTGCGGGCTGCTGATATCGCAAAGCATGACCCGGATGGCACCTTACATCAAACCGACCCCGATGCCTGCTGTGGCCTGCGCAAAACCGCGCCTTTGGCTAAAGCCTTAAAGGGTTTTGACGGCTGGATCACCGGGCGCAAGCGGTTTCAGTCTGGCGCGCGCGCCGCTTTGCCGTTCTTCGAGGTTGAAGCCGTCAGCGCGGACGCGCCAGCGCGGATCAAGGTTAATCCGCTGGCATTCTGGCATGCTGGGGACGTGTCTGACTACATCGACGAAAACCGGCTGCCGCGTCATCCTCTGGTCGCGCGCGGCTTTCCCTCCATTGGGTGTGCGCCGTGCACTTCACCGGTCAGATCAGGTGAAGACCCCCGCGCAGGCCGTTGGAGAGACACACCAAAAGATGAATGTGGCATCCATTTTGTGAATGGTAAAATGGTGCGAACAGGAGCGAACACATGACACAACTTATTAACGATACCGGTTTCGTCGCGGACGACTGGACCCAAGGGTTCTGCAATCAGGGTGCTGCAAACGATTGCGTGGCACTTGACCTGCCGTCTGACGCGGACCCCGGCACAATCAATTTGACGGGTCTCAAGATGATCCGCGTTGATTTTCCGTCCTCCGCAGATGGCCGCGGCTTTACCATCGCGCGGGCGCTGCGGTTGCGCGGATACACCGGGCGTCTGCGCGCGCATGGCGCGGTGCTGGCTGATCAATATGCCATGGCGCGGCGGGCCGGTTTTGATGAGGTCGAGGTCGACGGTGCCATCGCTGCGCGCCAGCCTTCTGATCAATGGTTGTTCCGCGCTGATTGGCAGCAGAATGATTACCAATCCCGATTGCGCGGCGCTGCGACCTAAAGCTGCGTTGCCCTCACCCCTCCCTTCTTTTAAGACAAGGCCGCAGGCATCCGCTTGCGAGATGAATAATGACTGAGCAAACACCTGTGAACCAAACAGCCGCCAAACCCGTACCGACCCTGCCGGACGCGCAGACAGTGACTTCTGTGAAACACTGGACTGACCGATTGTTTTCCTTTCGCGTCACCCGGCCCGCCTCGTTGCGGTTCCGGTCGGGTGAATTTGTGATGATTGGCCTGATGGGCGATCCCGACCCGGTGACCGGCAAGCAAAAGCCGCTGCTGCGCGCCTATTCCATTGCGTCACCGGCATGGGACGACGAGCTGGAGTTCTATTCGATCAAGGTACAGGACGGGCCGCTGACCTCGAAACTGCAGCATATCCAGCCCGGCGATCAGATCATTCTGCGGCCCAAACCTGTCGGCACGCTGGTGCATGACGCCCTGTTGCCCGGCAAGCGGCTGTGGTTCTTTGCCACCGGCACAGGCTTTGCACCTTTCGCGTCGCTTTTGCGTGAACCGCAGACCTATGAGGATTACGATGAGGTGATCATCACCCATACCTGTCGCGATGTGGCTGAGCTGGAATACAGCCGCACCCTGATTGCAGATCTGCAGGCGGATGAGATGATGCAGGAACTGATCGGTGCCGAAAATCTGGCCAAGATCCGCTATTATCCGACCACCACCCGTGAACAAAGCCCCAAGATGGGCCGGATCACCACCTTGCTCGAAGACGGTACGTTGTTCAGCGATCTGGGGATTGACGGCATTTCAGCCCCGACAGACCGGGCGATGGTTTGTGGATCCATCGGGCTGAACACCGACCTCAAGAAGATCCTCGAAGGGTTTGGCCTTGAGGAAGGGGCGAATTCAGACCCCAGGCATTATGTCGTTGAAAAGGCCTTTGTCGGCTAAAATCAACGGACTTTAGAAAAGTGCCAAAGAAAAAGCCGCGCCCTTTTTCAAGGACGCGGCTTTCTTTTATTGATGTGATTGACGTCTGATCAGATCAGAGGTTCATCGCTTCGCGGATCTGTTCCAGCAAGGCCTTGAGCAGGTCCGGATCGTCCTTTGCGGCCTCAACACCGTTGGTCAACGTGGTTTTCTGCAGTGGACCAAGATCGGACTCTTCGATCATCGCTGTCACTTTATCGAGGTCAAAGCCTTCAACGGTCAGCAGCTCATCTGCCATGGCGGCGTCTACTGATTGGGTTGCGGTTTCGGTGGCTTGAGTTGCTGCATCAGCAGCCTCATCTACCGCCTCGGCCGCGTCAGTCGCTGCCTCGGTTGTGGCTGCTGCCGCCTCTGCCGCTGCTGCCTCCGCTTCTGCTGCGGCTTGTGCCGCTGCCGCTTCCACTTCGGCTGCTGCCGCTTCGGCTGCCGCTGCTGCTTCAGCTTCTGCCGCTGCTGCTTCTGCCGCCGCGGCTTCCGCCGCTGCTGCTGCTTCGGCTGCTTCAGCTTCGGCTGCTGCTGCCGCTTCGGCGGCTTCTGCTTCGGCTGCCGCCGCTGCTTCTGCCGCTTCCGTTTCAGCTGTCGTATCAACCGGCTCTGGTGCTGTCACAGCCTCGGCCGTGTCTGTCGCCATTTCGGTGGCGGATTTGCCCGAATACAGCATATAACCGCCGATCGCGATCACGGCAGCAACGATAATCCAAATAATATTTTTCATGTTTTAGTCCCCTCATGGCGAGCCTTGGTGGTCTTGCATGTGCATCCCGGCCCTCTGATGGTCCAAATGCGCATCAAACCCAGAAGGTTCAAGAGGAAATTCTTTTTGCATGCCTCCTTAGGCTGAATTTTGCGGCTTGAAGATGTCCGGTACCGCGTCTACCTTGCAAATTCGAAAATTGTGAACAATCAAAGGACAATCACCATCGCTCGCAGACCCCATAATGCGCCGCCGCAACGCGACACCGGCCCGCGCGTCAACGAAAATATTCGTTCCCCTGAAATCCGCCTGATTGGTGCAGACGGCGAAAACGCCGGCGTCGTGACCCCGACACGTGCCATGGAAATGGCCGAGGAAGCCGGACTTGATCTGGTTGAGATTTCGCCAAACGCCAATCCACCCGTGTGCAAGATCATGGATTTTGGCAAGTTCAAATACGAGACGCAGAAACGCGAAGCCGAAGCGCGCAAGAAGCAAAAGATCATCGAGATCAAAGAGGTCAAGTTTCGCCCGAATACGGACACGAATGACTACGATGTGAAGATGCGCAATGTTTTCAAATTTTTGGAAAATGGCGACAAGGTGAAAATCACCCTGCGTTTCCGGGGCCGTGAGATGGCGCACCAGAATCTGGGCCGCGAATTGCTGGAACGGGTTGCCGAAGACACCAAAGATGCGGGCAAGGTCGAGAACTTTCCAAAGATGGAAGGCCGCCAGATGGTCATGCTGATTGGACCTTTGCCAAAAAGCTGACCATACGCGCCTCCCTCTGCCATTTGGCTGAGGGGGTAAACGCATAGAGCCCGTCGATAAAAAAAGCCCCTGCTGTGACGCAGGGGCTTTTGTTCGTTTAAAGGGTCGAACTTAGCGCAGCAATCCGGTGATATTGCGCACAACGGCCCGGCGGTTCGCCGCCTCTGCGGTCAGCGTCGGTATTTTCAGCGCAGATTCACCGTAGCCTTGGGTGATCATGTTTTCCGGGGGCACATTGAAATATTCCGTCAAGGCCAGTGCCACCGTTTCCGCACGCCGATCCGACAGGGCCAGATTATAGGTCGCATCGCCCACGGCATCTGTGTGCCCTTCGACCAAAATGACCGTGCGCGGATCCTGGCGGATCAGTTCACGCAAGGTGCCGCCAATACGCGCCAGGCTGCGCGCCTGCTCTGGCAAGATCGCCGCTGACCCGGTTTGAAAGCGGACCGCATCCAATTCAAGCTCCGGAGCCAGTGAACGCACCTGACTTATCTCGCGCACCTGACGCAACGAGAACGTCCGGTTCTGCGGCACCGCTGATTGCATTTCCAAAGCAGCACGCAGGGCATCCTCGGACTGGGTGCCCACAGATGCAGAACGTTGCTCGATCTGTGGCAGTTCATTTACCACAATTTCCTGCTCTTCCACGGTGGTGTCATCAAACAGAATGTATTCGCGACCCTGAGGATCGACATTCACCCGGCGCAGAACAGACCCATCACGGGCGCGGATGGTCACAATCCTGGATCCGTCCGGCTTCACGACCGTGCTGCGGCTTGATCCATCACTGAATGTCTCGGTGCGCACCTCATCGCCGGGGCGGCGGATCAAGGCATCGTCGTCTTTCAAGACCCGCAAATCGCCATTTGGATCTTGTACAACGACGCGGTCACCAGATCGGCTGACAATCTTGTCGCCATTTTTCAGCACAGAGCCGACCACGACCGCACCCAGACCCAGCAACAGAGCTTTTTCAAATTTGCTCAACCCGCTGTCTTCGGCCGGGGCGGCGGCGGGCGCGGTTGCCGTGGCTGCCGCCGTCGCTGGTGCCGCTGCCGCGGACCGGCTGGCAACAGATGTGTCGAACTCTTCATCCGACGTCCGCACTTCATCCGCTGTGACTTCCTCGGTCACAACGGTTGCCGTTGCCGTGCCTGCATCAGCCTCGGCTGCAGCCGCTGCTGCCGCTGCCCGCTCTGCCTGACGCTCGGCACGACGCTCCTCGCGACGCGCGGCACGGCGCTCTTCACGCAGGGCTTCTTCAACCGCCGCTGCTTCGGCTGTTTGGGCGTCGGTGGCAGCCTGTGCATCCAAAGCAGCCTGCGCCTCAGCTGCTGCCGCTTCTTCCGCCAATTGTGCTTCCAGCGCGGCCTGTGCTTCCGCGTCTGCTGCTGCGTTCGCTGCCGCGAGGTCAGCCGCTGCCTGATCTGCTGCTGCCTGATCTGCTGCTGCCTGATTTGCCGCCGCGAGGTCCGCTGCCGCTTGATCTGCTGCCGCTTGGTCTGCCGCTGCCTGATTTGCCGCCGCCAGGTCCGCTGCCGCTTGATCCGCAGCCGCTTGGTCTGCCGCCGCCTGATCTGCGGCCGCTTGATCCGCAGCCGCCTGATCTGCCGCCGCTTGATCCGCTGCTGCTTGGTCTGCAGCTGCTTGGTCTGCTGCCGCTTGATCTGCTGCAGCCTGATCTGCCGCTGCTTGGTCTGCAGCCGCTTGATCCGCTGCCGCCTGATCTGCAGCCGCTTGGTCAGCCGCTGCCTGATCCGCTGCCGCTTGGTCTGCCGCAGCCTGATCCACCGCCTCATCCGAGGCATCCTCGACGGCCTCCAACATGTCTTCGGTTATGGCTGCACCACTATCTTTGGCTGCCTTCAGAGCCTGCCGCAGCGCTTTGCGGGCCTCCCTCAAATCCTTCTTGGACTCGATCAAATCGCCGGATTTCAAAGCACAGGGGAATTCGACCTGCTCCTTGGTGGGGCCGCAGGACACGGCCTCAGCCTGAGCAAAACCTGTCGTCGGCATCGCCAAAGCGATGCTGATGCTCAGAGAGGTTGTTGATTTTAGAAATTTTTTCATTGATGCAGTCCTTGCCGTTTTCTGACGCCATTCGAGCAGCGCTTGCGTAATAACGCATATATCGCCAGCGGGTTCCGCTATCCAATATCAACGACGGCAGGCACTGGGGATTGCGGCTCATCACCCAACGCGACTGCATCTAACCATCTCATAAAAAACAAAAAAACCGCCCCCAAGGATGAAGGCGGTCTTTCGCTGATTCCAATGGCTTGTTATCCGATAGCAGCCACTGCGCGTTTTGTCATGACACCCACCAGATGGGCGCGGTATGCCCCGGTGCCATGCAGATCGCTGATCATGTCCGTGCCATCGACACTCAGACCTGCCAGCGCATCCGCCGAGAAATTCGAAGTCAGTGCGGCCTCTGCCTCCGTCCAGCGAAACACACCATCATTGGACGCCCCGGTGATCGCGACACGCACACCGTCGCTGAACTTTGCCACGAACGCAGCCACAAGCGGGAACCGCGATGCAGGCTGAATGAACTTCTCATAATGCGCGGCGTCCGGAACCGGGAATTTAACTTCCGTGACGATCTCACCTTCTTCCAAAGCGGTGGCAAACATGCCCTGAAAATAATCGTCTGCAGCAATCTCGCGACTGTTGGTCACAACGGTAGCCCCGCTCGCAAGCACCGCTGCGGGATAGCAGGCTGACGGGTCGTTGTTGGCCACCGATCCGCCGATGGTGCCACGATTGCGCACCGCCGGATCGCCAATGCGCGCTGCCAGACCGGCCAGCGCCGGATAATGGGACGCCGCCTCGCGCATGACTGTGGCGTGGGTTGTGGCCCCGCCGATGCAGAGCCGTCCCTCATCGTCCGTACACACCCCCTGCATCTCATCAATGCCGGTCAGTGACACCAAAACCGACGGTGCCGCCAGCCGCGCCTTGAGCGTCGGGATCAGGGTCTGCCCGCCGCTGATCGGCTGCGCCTCGTCACGCGACATCGCCTGAACCGCGTCTGCGATCGTGGTGGGTCTTTCAACGTCAAAATTGTACATCTTGTTTCCTTCAACCTCGGGGCGATCGGCACGATCCCTGCCGCCTTCCCTTTCATTGTTCCATAAATACTACCGGGGGTCCGGGGGTTGGCCCCCGGTCCTGTCGGTGCAACTCAAGAATTCATCGCCGCCCAGACCCGCGCGGGCGAGACGGGCATGTCGATATGCGCCACGTCATGTCCCCCTGACCGCATGGCATCCAAAACCGCATTGACCACCGATGGCGGCGATCCGATGGCACCTGCCTCACCACAGCCTTTTACGCCTAAGGGATTGTGTGTGCAGGGTGTCTGGCAGGAATGATCAACATCATAAAACGGCAGATCACTGGCCCGCGGCATCGCGTAATCCATATAGGACGCGCTGAGCAACTGGCCGTCGCTGTCATAAGAACAGTTTTCCAGCAAGGCCTGACCGATCCCCTGGGCCAGTCCACCATGCACCTGACCCGTCACGATCATCGGGTTGATGATGTTGCCAAAGTCATCTGCGGCCGAGAACCTTTCGATCGTGACCTGACCCGTTTCGGGGTCAAGCTCGACCTCGCAGGCATAGGCGCCGGATGGATAGGTAAAATTGGACGGATCATAGAACGCCGTCTCCTCCAGACCCGGCTCAATGTCATCAAGCGGATAGTTATGCGGCACGTAGGCGGCCAGTGTCACATCGCCCCAGGCCACGGATTTATCCGTCCCTGCCACACTGAATACGCCATCCTTGAGCTCAATGTCAGTCTCGGACGCCTCCAGAAGATGCGAGGCAATCTTTTTGGCCTTGGCGATGATTTTTTCGGTCGCCCGCACCATAGCCGATCCGCCCACTGCAATAGAGCGGGACCCGTAGGTGCCCATGCCCATCGGCCCGCGCCCTGTATCGCCGTGCACGATCTCAACCATGTTTTCGTCAATGCCGATCATCTCTGCCACAACCTGCGCAAAGGATGTCTCATGCCCCTGCCCGTGGCTGTGGCTGCCGGTCATGACGACCAGACCGCCAGTGGCGTTGACACGCACCGTCGCAGATTCGTAAAGCCCCGCACGTGCGCCCAATTGCCCAACGAGGTTTGAGGGCGCGATGCCACAAGCCTCAATGTAGCAGTTCATGCCAAAGCCACGCAGTTTGCCTTTGGCCTCTGACGCTTTGCGCCGTGCGGCAAACCCCGCGATGTCGGCCATCTCTTCGAGCTTGTCCATGGTGGCCACATAGTTGCCGGTGTCATATTCTACCGCCACCGGCGTGGCATACGGGAATTCGGTGATAAAGTTCTGCCGCCGCAGGGCTATCGGATCGACACCCAGTTCATGCGCCGTCTTGTCAATCAGCCGCTCCAATTGGAACGTGGCCTCTGGCCTGCCGGCACCGCGATAGGCGTCCACCGGCACCGTGTTGGTGAACACCGCCTTGACGTTCACATAGATCAACGGCGTTTTGTAGTTGCCTGCCATCAATGTGCCGTGCAGCCATGTTGGCACCGAAGGTGCAAAGGTGCTGAGATAGGCCCCCATGTTGGCATAGGTGTCGGTGCGCAATGCGGTAAAGTTGTTGTCCCCATCCAGCGCCAGTTCAATCTTGGTCACGTGGTCCCGGCCGTGCGCATCCGAAATGAACGCCTCAGACCGGCTGGATGTCCATTTCACCGGGCGGTTACAGGCTTTGGCGGCAAATGTGCAAAACGCCTCTTCCTGATAGTGAAAGATTTTGGTGCCAAACCCGCCGCCCACATCCGGGGCCACAACGCGCAGTTTGTGTTCGGGAATGCCCAAGACAAACGCCCCCATCAACAGCCGGATCACATGTGGGTTCTGCGAGGTGGTATAAAGCGTATGTTCTCCATCGCCGCGCGCATAATCCGCCACTGCCACCCGCGGTTCCATTGGGTTGGCGACCAGCCGGTTGTTGACCAGTTCCAGCGTCGTTACATGCGCCGCATCCTTGAATGCCTGATCCACAGCGCCTTTGTTTTCCTCAACAAATCCCCAGTCATAACAAAGGTTTGAAGTGAGATCATCATGTACCTTGGTTGCCCCGTCCTTGACTGCGTCTTTCATGTCGATGACGGCGGGCAGTTCATCTATGTCAACCACAATGGCTTCCGCGGCATCGCGGGCCTGCTCAAGTGTATCTGCGACCACAGCGGCAATCGGTTCGCCGACATGGCGGACTTTTCCATGGGCCAGCACAGGGTGGCGCGGTTCCTGCATCGCTTCGCCATGTCTGTCGGTCACCTGCCAGCCGCAGGGCATCCCGCCCACTTCGGCGAAATCCGCACCGGTAAAGACCTTGACCACACCAGGCATGCCCTCGGCCGCGGATGTATCGACATTTGTCAGTGTGCCATGGGCCACGTCAGAGCGCAGGAAAAATACATGGGCCTGCCCCCGGATGTTGATGTCGTCTGTGTAGTTGCCTGCCCCGGTCAAAAACCGAACGTCTTCGCGCCGCTTGCTGCTGGCACCAATTCCACTGTCCTTAGGCATTATTTATTCCTCCCCAATATGTGGGTTTCACCCACCCTACGTTTCCTCCCCGTAGGGTGGGTGTAACCCACGCTTTGATTTGTCTATTCAGCCGCCAGCGGACCCAAGTCCTGACCGGATGCGGCCATGATCGCCTTGACGATGTTGTGATAGCCGGTGCAGCGGCAGATATTGCCGTCCAGATAATGACGCACCTCAGCCTCTGTTGGTTTTGGATTGTCCTTAAGCAGTGCGGCGGCGGACATCACCATACCCGGTGTGCAGAACCCACATTGCAATCCGTGATGGTCCTGAAACGCCTGCTGGATCACGTTCAGCGATCCATCTGCATTGGCCTGACCTTCGATGGTGGCCACGTCGGCACCTTCAGCCTCGATGGCCAGCATAGTGCAGGCTTTGACTGCCTCGCCATTTACATGGACCACGCAGGCACCGCATTGGCTGGTGTCGCATCCGATGTGAGTACCGGTCAGCCCCTGATCCTCGCGCAGGAAGTGCGACAGCAATGTGCGGCCCTCCACCTCGCCAGACGCGGCTTTTCCGTTCACGGTCATGTTGACCTGTGGCATAATATCCTCCCGGTTCATTGTCTTGTTTGAGGGGAGTTAAGCACGACACCCGCACGTTGAGAACTGAAAAATGCGCCAACTCTGCGAACAGGCACAATAATGCACTAAATTCTCAACTGCCGCGCCTTGGTTGGGGCCGGGTTGGAATTTCCTTGAGCAGGCCACCTACGCCCATTGCGGCAATATCGCGCGAGGTCACCTCAATCCCGCAGACCACACGGGACAAAACCCAATCGGCACCGTTGAGGGCCGGTGAGCGCGCGCACCCCGGCAGACCAATCACGTGTTGGTCGCCAATATCCCCGATAAACAACAGGTTACCGGGATCAACCGGCATGCCAAATCTGTGGACCTGCCCGCCGGCAAGCCGCAGCGCACTGGGGGCCACATCATGATCATCAGAGGTGGCGGAGCCTGTGAGGACCAGCACCAGATCGCTTTTGGCATCTTTGATCGCATCGGCCAGTTTCTGGGTCTTGTGTGGCACCATCACCACCGCCTCAAGGCCAACGCCAAGTGCTTCCAGTCGGGCTGCGATGGCAATTCGGCCTTTGTCACCGACGCCGCCGGGAATTTCGGTGATGATCAAGGTGGCTGTTCTGAGTTTCGGCGCGGCAAGTCTGATCGCGCCTGCTCCCGCGGCGGCACAGGCCAAGTCCAGATCGGCTTGTGGCACCGCATAAGAGATGATCTTGATCGTTGCGGCCATGCCCCCCTTGGCCAGCTGTTGCCAGGGCGGCACTGTCGCGATGGTGATCATCGGGTGAACCCTGTTAACATGTTCAATCGCTAAAACGTCCAGAACCGCAACCCCCGGACCATCGGCAATCAGATTGACGCGGCCCGTAAAGGCAGAGGTGGCGCTTAACCCCGCGCCGTTGCCTTTGATCGCACCCGCCAAGTGCGCCGCTGCGGTGTTTTCATCCACATCGCCGGGTTCAAGCCGCGCGACAATCACCTCGACAAGGCCGGCTTCGCGGATCTGGGTCACATCCTCGGCGCTCAGCACCCGCCCTTTGCGCAACCTGCCCTCTGCAACAGCCACCGAATGCGCCAATACCGCACCTTCGGCATCTGCCAAAAGAACCGGGCCAAACCTCATCCCTGCCTCAAGGTCTGGATCATCTGGGCCAAAATGGAGACTGCGATTTCAGCAGGCCCCGACGCCCCGATGTTCAGGCCGACAGGGGCGCGAATGCGCCCGATCTGGTCGGGCGAAAACCCGGCTTCGGTCAACCGCTCAACCCGCGCTGCATGGGTGCGCGTACTGCCAAGAGCGCCGACATAAAACGCGTCCGAGGCCAGCGCGATGTGCAGGGCCGGATCATCCAGTTTGGGATCATGGGTCAACAGCACCACCGCGCAGCGGGCATCAATTCCGATGGTCTGCAACGCGGCATCCGGCCAGTCATTGATGATCGCGGCATCTGGGAACCGCGCCTCTGATCCAAACGCCTCGCGCGGGTCCACGACCAGCGGATCAAATCCCGCAGTTTGTGCCATGCCCACAAGTGCTTGCGCGATATGCACCGCCCCCACGATCACAAGACGCAAGGGCGGATTGTGGATGGCAATGAATTGCTGACCATCTTCGCTGAGGCCCGAGCGGTCCATGCGAAAGCGGTCTGCGTGACCTTTGTCCGTCAAGGTGCGCGCAGTGCCGTCCAGCGCCACCTCATAGGCCACGGCGCGGCGCGCGGCACGGGCGTCCACCAGATCGCGCAGCATTTGCACCGGCATGCCCGCCTCACCCACGGGTTCAACGATAATACGGATCGTCCCGCCACAGGCCAGACCGACGGCAAAGGCATCGCCATCGCTGACACCATATTCCAACAGACGTGGCCGCCCGTCCTGAAGTGCCTCAATCGCCTCAACCACCACGGCACCTTCGACACAGCCGCCCGATACGGAGCCCTGCATGTCGCCCTGCCCCGATACCACCAGTTGCGCACCCACACGGCGCGGGGCCGATCCCCATGTTTCAATGACCGTGGCCAGCGCTGCGCCAAGGCCAGCATCGACCCACGACAGGGCCTGTTCCGGTATGCGTTCTGGCGATTGCACGTCTTGGTCCCCCTGATTTGAATGGCCCTAGGCTGGCTGACCGGGCCGTGATTGCCAAGCGAAATCCGCGGCACCCAGATGTTACCGCTTCCCCGTTGCACCCCGCGCCAAGCGCCACTACATCTAGGATAACAAAACCATGCCTGACCGGAGCGCCCCTATGCCGATGCAAGCCAGCGAAATCGAAGACCTGATCCGCGCCGCATTCCCAAATGCGCAGATTACCGTGGAAGGCAGTGACGGTGTGCACATGGCCGCGATGGTCATCGACGAAAGTTTTCGTGGCCAGAACCGCGTGCAACAACAACGCGCCGTTTACGCCGCGCTGAAGGGCAAGATGGACGGGGCCAATGGCGACCTGCATGCCCTCGCACTGACCACCAAAGCACCGGACTGATCCCAGATATCCCACTCGAAATACCAAGGACAAAGCACATGACAGACGCCAGCAACCAGATCAAAGAAACCATCACCGCCAATGACGTGGTGTTGTTCATGAAGGGCACCAAAGAGATGCCGCAGTGCGGGTTTTCATCCCGCGTGGCGGGGGTGCTGAACTACATGGGCGTCGATTTTTCAGACGTAAATGTGCTTGCAGACGACGGCATCCGTCAGGGGATCAAGGACTTCTCTGACTGGCCCACCATCCCGCAGCTTTACGTCAAAGGCGAATTTGTTGGCGGCTGTGACATCATCACGGAAATGACCTTGTCAGGTGAACTGGACACGCTCTTTGCCGAAAACGGTGTGACATTCGACAAAGATGCCGCCGACAAGATTCGCGAAGCGAACGGTTAAGGCCACGTGTTCGCTTGGAAAAACTGAACCGGAATTCTCAAGGAATTCCGGTTCGCCAAATATGCAGGCCTAGCCCACCTTTTCTTCAATTTCTGCCGCCAGAGATTCCGCACGCGCGGCAAGTTCGGCCAGAGTGTCTGTCACCGCCTGCGGCACCACAGGCACCTCAATGCGCTCGGGTTCGATCGTGACATTGCGCAGACCGGCCAGTTCAGCCTCGCGTTCTGCCAGTTCGGCGCGCACTTCGGTGATGCGGTCCTCAACGGATGCGGTTTTGTCGGCCAACAGCAGCCCCGCCATCAACAGCATCCGCGCTTCGGGCATCCGGCCCACCTGATCGCTGAGCACCTGGGCCTCGTCATCCAGCATCTTGGCGGCGGAATGCAGGTACCTTTCTTCGCCGTCCTGACAGGCAACTTCAAACTGCCGACCACCGATGGTGATTTGTATCTCGGGCATTATGCGGTCTCCTCTGCACTGGCACCATCCATCAGCGGGGTGAGCGCGGACAAGATTGCAGTTGCTTCAGCCACATCAGCGGCGCGGGCGGCGCGCAGGGCTTCGAGTTCGGCCAGCATCGCTTTGTTGATCAGGTGCGGATCACCCACCCCTTCTTCATTCGCATCGCGCAGCGCGGCACAAGCCTCGGTCAGTTGGGTGTTGGCGCGGCGCACCCGCTGCAGTTCCACGTCCAGTTGCGCCATGCGGGCATCAGAGTCTTCGACCTGCGTGCGCACTGTGGCCATTTCAGAGGCAAATTTGATCTTGAGCGCACGCACCCGTTCGGTGAGCTGGGCATTCGCGGTGCGCTCATCCTCCAGCGCCTGCGCCATTTCGGGATCAGCGTCGCCGGTTGCAGTACCGAGCTTTTCGACACCAAGTGCCACCCGGTCCATGGCGGCGGTGATGCGACGCTGTAATTCGTCGATGTTACTCATGACTGGAAAAGTCCCCTCATCTACGGCTTGGTCCTTGTTGTCTACTTAACCTGCATGACAGCGAATCGCCAGCATGCCAGCATTTGTGCCAATCCTACCCAAAGAAATAACCAAATGCGCCCCCTTCCTTTTGAAACAGCGCCTTGCGCGGCAAAGCTGATCTTAGCTGCACCGCGACCTTGCCGCAAAGCGCCGCTTTGGCTTGAACTTTGCGGGGCGGCTGATATGCACGGGCGCAACATATTTTCATCCTCTATAAGGAAGCCCTCCACGTGGATCTGACAGCCCTCTCACGCGCACACCCTGACCACTGGTCCAAAGCAACCGCCATTCGGGCACTGACCCTGGATGCTGTTGCTGCAGCCAACTCTGGCCATTCTGGTATGCCGATGGGCATGGCTGATGTGGCCACGGTATTGTTCGAAAAGCACCTGAAATTTGATGCCGCCAACCCGCTTTGGCCTGACCGGGACCGGTTCATTCTGTCTGCCGGTCACGGGTCCATGTTGCTTTATTCTTTGCTTTATCTTGTGGGCGATGCGCAGTTTCCCATCGAAGAAATCAAGAACTTTCGCCAGATGGGCGCGCGCACGGCGGGCCACCCTGAGAATTTTCTTGCCGATGCGATCGAAGTGACCACGGGTCCATTGGGTCAGGGCATCGCCAATTCCGTGGGATTTGCCATGGCCGAGGAAATTCTGCGCGCGACCTATGGCAGCAAGGTTGTCGATCACCATACCTACGTCATCGCGGGCGACGGGTGTCTGATGGAAGGGGTGAGCCAAGAGGCAATCACCCTGGCCGGACGTCACAAGTTGAGCAAATTGATCGTGATGTGGGACAACAACAACATCACCATCGACGGCCCCGTGAGCCTGTCCGACCATACTGACCAGGTGGGACGCTTTGCAGCAGCCCAGTGGCATACAATCGAAATCGACGGACACAACCCGGATGAAATTGACGCGGCCCTCACAGAGGCCCGTAAATCTGACAAGCCGACGATGATTGCCTGCAAAACCCACATCGCACTGGGCCACGCGGCACAGGACACCTCCAAAGGTCACGGTGCCCTGACCAATGCCGATCAGAACGCAGAGGCCAAGGCCGCCTATGGTTGGACAACCGGCCCGTTCGAAGTGCCCGCAGATGTCAAAAATGCATGGGAAGCCATCGGCAAGCGCGGCGTGGATGCGCGTAAAGAATGGGAAGAGCGGTTCGACAAAATGCCGCGCTCCAAGCGGGAGACCTTTAACCGTGCGCTGGCGCTGGACACCCCAAAGAAACTGAGTGCGACGATCAAAGCTTTCAAAAAGCAGATGTCGGACACGGCACCGAAACTGGCGACCCGGTCCAGTTCTGAAAAAGTGCTGGAAGTGCTGAACCCGATCCTGCCCGAAACGGTGGGCGGGTCCGCAGATCTCACTGGCTCCAACAACACGAAAACCGGTGATCTGGGCGTGTTCGACGTCGACAACCGCGCCGGTCGGTATGTGTATTGGGGGGTGCGCGAGCATGGCATGTCATCTGCGATGAACGGCATGGCCCTGCATGGCGGCATCCGGCCCTATGGCGGGACATTCATGTGTTTCACCGACTATGCGCGCCCGGCGATGCGCCTGGCGGCCCTGTCGCAGATCCCAACCGTCTTTGTGATGACCCACGATTCCATCGGTCTGGGCGAAGATGGGCCAACCCACCAACCGGTTGAACATCTGGCCATCAGCCGCAGCACGCCAAATACCTATGTGTTCCGCCCCGCTGACACGATTGAAACAGCCGAGGCGTGGGAGATCGCGTTTTCATCCCAGAAAACCCCATCGGTGCTGTCATTGACCCGTCAGGGCCTGCCCACCGTGCGCACCGAGCACAAGAACACCAACATGACCGAAAAAGGCGCTTATGTTTTGGCCGATGCAGACAGCAAACGGCAGGTGATCCTGATTGCCACCGGGTCAGAAGTGCATGTCGCCATGCAGGCCCGTGATCTTTTGCAGGCCGAAGGCATTGGTGTGCGGGTCGTGTCTATGCCCTGCATGGAGCTTTTTGCCGCACAAGACGATGCCTACCGTAAGCGCGTGCTGCCCGGTGGGGCCGTACGTGTCGGCATTGAGGCTGGTGTGCGCATGGGCTGGGATCGCTGGCTGCTCGGCGAACGTGGCAAATTCGGCAAGGCTGATTTTGTCGGCATGGACCGTTTTGGGGCCTCTGCCCCGGCCGAAGAGCTGTTTGAAAAGTTCGGGATCACCGCCGAAAATGTGGCGGCAAAAGCCAAGGCACTGCTGGCGTAACAAGCACAACCTAAAATTGTGCGCCGATTGGTGCCACCGCCTTTAAAAGAGAGTTACATGAATCGCCGCTGCCTTTGGGTAGCGGCGATTTTCGTGATTATCACCTGTAATTGGAGCTTCCCCACAAAAATATCATCGCGAAATTTCCTTTTTGCTACTTATACTAGAATCAATCTATAGTAGTACTTACTAAATTAACGATACGTTAGTCCTTTGCGTACAGAGTTGCTGTGTTGATGTTTTTAAAACTCAGAAAGACCTGATCCATGTTGCTGGCCTATCTTCTCTGCGCGATCCTATTTGCAATCTTCTGCACAGTTGTCTGGCTGATTGGCGGGGGATCATTGGTGCTGGCGATTGTCGTTTATACGATGTCCGGAATGCTGATGCTTGCGGCCCTGGCTTCGGCGAAACTCTTTCGATCGCGCGACCGGGAAGAATAGGCGGATCGCCCCGCTCGCTTCGCTTATTTCAATGCAGCTTGAGTTGCCGCATCGCGGTTCATGACCTTGCGCCAGATCGGGGTGACGATCTTTTCCCCAATGGGGATCAGGACCAGCCCCAGCAGCAGACCAAAAATGCCGTCAAGGGCTGCTTTGGCAAACCATTCAACGGCCCCCTCAATTCCAGCCGGAACAGCATGTCCTGCAGCATAGGCCGCATCATGTATCCAGTGTCCCAAGGTGCCGAACCCCAGTTCCTCTAGCCCATGAACGATAATTGATCCGCCAACCCATAGCATCGCCGCGGTACCGATAATCGTGAGCAGATGCAGAAAGCCCGGCATGGCTTTTACCAGCCCGCGGCCGAGGCTGCGGGTCAGGCCCAGCTGGCCGTGATTGGCCATTGCCAGCCCCAGATCGTCCATCTTAACAATCAGCGCAACAGATCCGTAAACAGCGACCGTGATCATGATTGCCACAGCGGCGAGCGTTGCCGCTTCCATCCAGAAATTGCTGGCCGGGATCGCAGCCAGTGCAATTGTCATTATTTCAGCGGATAGAATGAAATCCGTCTTGATGGCCCCGGCGGCCTTTTGTTCTTCGAGATGGGCAGGATCATCCGGCACCTCGTCGTGACCGGGATAATCCTCATGGCCGTGACTTAAGCCCAATGCATGGGCAACCTTTTCGGCCCCTTCAAAACATAGATACGCCCCACCCAACATCAAAAACAACGGAATGAGGAAAGGCGCAAAATTCGACAGCAGCAACCCAATGGGCAGCAAAAAAACCAGCTTGTTTTTCAACGATCCTTTGGTGATCCGCCAGATGATCGGCAGCTCGCGGCTGGATTCAAATCCATGCACGTATTTGGGCGTCACCGCCGCATCGTCAATCACAGCGCCCGCAGCCTTGGTTCCCGCCTTGGCCGCCTGCCCGATCACGTCATCAATACTGGACGCCGCCACTTTGGCAATCGCCGCCACATCATCGAGTAACGCAATCAATCCGCTCATACCTGTTCCCCTGCTGTCAGAACCTTTAGCTAGCACTCTGCGGGCTGAGGGCAAACCCTTTTGGTGGCCCTCCACTTTTACCGCTAACAGTCAAGTTTAACGCTAACATATGGAAATCCTGCATCTTTCCCCCTTTTAACCCATGCCGCCCCCCCGATATAGAGCGGCCAACGGACGCCACCTAAAGGATTGTTTTCATGACCATCAAAGTCGGCATTAACGGATTTGGCCGCATTGGCCGCTGCACGCTCAGCCATATTGCGTCCTCAGGTCGTGACGATATCGAGGTGGTCAAGATCAATGCCACAGGGCCTTTGTCAACGGCGGCACATCTGATCAAATACGATTCGGTGCACGGACGGTTCCCCGGTGAGGTGAGCATTGACGACGGGTATATGAACCTTGGCCAAAACGACATCGAAGTGATGTCGACCTACAATCTCGAAGAATTGGACTGGTCCGGCTGCGATGTGGTGTTGGAATGCACAGGGCAGTTCAATGACGGCAACAAGGCGAATGTCCACCTCAAGAATGGGGCCAAGCGGGTTTTGCTGTCTGCCCCCGGTAAAAACGTCGACCGTACCGTGGTTTATGGCGTGAACCATGACACCATGGTCAAATCCGATCGGATCATTTCAAACGGCTCCTGCACGACCAACTGTCTTGCCCCGATGGCCAAGGTCATGCACGACGCGGTGGGTATTGAATCGGGTCTGATGACCACGATTCACAGCTATACCGGTGATCAGCCGACGCTGGACCGCAGGCATTCTGATCTTTACCGCGCCCGCGCTGCCGCGATGGCGCTGATCCCCACGTCGACCGGGGCCGCCAAAGCGTTGGGCGAGGTGTTGCCCTCGCTCAAAGGCAAGCTCGATGGCACAGCGATGCGGGTGCCCACGCCCAATGTCAGCGCTGTCGACCTTACCTTCACCGCGTCGCGCGTCGTCACCGTTGAAGAGATTAACGCCGCCGCGCGCGCCGCTGCCGATGGGCCGATGAAACGGGTGTTGGGGTATGATCCCGAACATAAGGTCAGCATCGACTTTAATCACACCGAGGAAAGCTGCATTTTCGCGCCTGATCAGACCATCGTCGTTGCGGGCCGGACCGTGCGCGTGTTGGGCTGGTACGACAATGAATGGTCCTTCTCTGTGCGGATGGCGGATGTTGCCGTTGCGATGGGCAACCTGGGCTAGAAATAGCGCGCTCTGATGCTTGCACGTATGCAGCACCCCTGTCATATCGGGGCACGCCACCCGGAGAGCGTTTGTGACGAACCGAATTGCCATATATTTAGGAGCGTTCCTGATCGCCGCGCTTGTGCTGGACAGCATGGTGTATGGCAGTGATCACCTTGTTTTTCTGGGCAAAAAACTATTCGAACTGATCGAATGGATCGCTTTCTGGCGCTGATCCAGTGTTGTCAGTGTGCCGCGTAAAACATTGTATCGGTACGTTATAATCCGGGTCGAGCCGTTGACACCACAGGTGAAGCGCGCATTTTGATCGCATAATTTGATCAAAAGGTGCCATCATGACCGTCAAGCTTGGGATCAACGGATTTGGCCGCATCGGCCGCAACATTCTGCGCGCCATTCTGGAGCGCAGCCAGGGCAATCTGGAAGTTGTGGCAATCAACGATCTGGCCCCGCTGGAAACCAACGCGCATCTGTTCGAATTTGATTCCGTTCATGGGCGGTTTGGCAAACCTGTCACCTTGGGCGATGGCACCATTGATGTGGGCCGCGGGCCCATCCGCGTCACTGCTGAACGTGAGCCGGACAAATTGCCCTGGGCTGATGTGGATATCGCGCTCGAATGCACCGGCTTTTTCCGCAGCCCTGAATTGGCAGGGCTTCACCTCAAAAACGGATCGAAGAAGGTTCTGATCTCTGCGCCCGGTAAAGGGGACATTAAAACAATCGTTTACGGGGTGAACGACACTCTGGTCACTGCGGCTGATACGATCATCAGCAATGCGTCCTGCACGACCAACTGTCTGGTGCCCGTGGCGCATGCCCTGCATCAGGCGTTTGGCATCAGGCGCGGGCATATGACCACGGTGCACAGCTATACCGGCAACCAGCCGGTACATGACCGGGCGCACAAGGACCTCTACCGCGCACGGGCCGCTGCCCTTTCGATGATCCCGACCACCACGGGTGCTGCGCAGACTTTGGGTGTTGTCCTGCCCGACTTGGACGGGTTGATCACCGGCACCGCAATTCGGGTGCCGACGCCCAATGTGTCTTGCGTTGATCTGGTGATTGAGACCGACAAGAGCGCCAGCGCGGACGAGGTCAACGCCGCGATGGCAAAGGCGGCCAAGGGCATGCACGGGGTGATGGGCGTCACGGACCGCAAATTGGTGTCGATGGATTTCAACCATGATCCGCGCAGCGCCATCTTTGCCAGCGATCAGACCGCCGTTCAGCAGGGCAATCTGCTGCGGGTTCTGGCGTGGTATGACAATGAATGGGGATTTTCGAACCGGATGGTCGATATGGCCGGGGTCATGGGGCGGATGTGAATGCGCCCCGCCCGCCTTATCCTTTGGAAAACTGCTTTAGCAATTCGCTGTTGACCCGCGGTGTCACGAATTTGCTGACATCACCGCCAAGGCGGGCGATCTCTTTGACCAGTTTGCTGGCAATCGGCTGATGCGCGGCCTCGGCCATCAAAAACACGGTTTCGATTGTATCGTCCAACTGCCTGTTCATGCCAACCATCTGATATTCATATTCAAAATCCGCAACCGCCCGCAGGCCCCGCACGATGATCTGCGCACCGACATCGCGGGCACAGTCGATCAACAGGTTCTCAAAAGGGTGTACGACAATCTCGATCCCGGTTTGCTCAGCAAGGGTCGCACATTCCGCCTCAATCAGCGCCACGCGTTCTTCCAGATGAAACAACGGGCCCTTGTCGCGGTTGATCGCCACACCAATCACCAGTTTATCAACCAGCGTTGCCGCCCGGCGGATGATATCAAGGTGTCCCAAAGTGATTGGATCAAAGGTGCCGGGGTAAAGGCCAACGCGCATAAATTCGTCTCGATTGGATCATGTCAGTCTGGTCACGCAACCACGCTGCGCTTTGGGGTGCAACCCGAATTTCTGGGTTAATGGCCCATGATCATGCCCTGAAGGGCATCTTTCTCCATCGAGAGTTCTGTCAACCGCGCTTTGACCACGTCACCGAGCGAAATCAGCCCCACCAATTCACCGTCTTTCAGCACCGGCATGTGGCGAAACCGGCCATCGGTCATCTTTTGCAAAATGGCGTCTGCCCGGTCATCAAGGCTACAGGTGACCAGCTTTGACGTCATCAGATCTGCGACAGTCTGTTTCAGACACGCACCACCTTTGACACCCAGTTCCCGCACGATGTCACGCTCAGACAGAATGCCATCAGGCGTCTTGCCATCTTTGGAAATCACCAAGGTCCCGATCCGTTTTTCCGACAGCATCTTGGCAGCATCAGAAATCAACATTGTTGGCAGCGACGTGAACACCGCGTCATCCGATTTTGTCTTGAGAATTTGCGACACCAGCATTGAATGCTCCTTTGGTTGGATGACAATTGTCTTAGCGTCACCAGCATTGGGTGTTCTGTCAAGTGTTTGGCTTAGTTCAGGGCCTCAATCCGGGCCACTTCTGCGCGCAATCCGGTGCTGAGCGCATGTGCAAAGCGGCTTAACCGCAGGTTGCGTTGGTCATCTTCGTGCCGGATCAGGTAAAAGGCGCGTTTCAGGCCGAATTTATCTGTCAGTATGCGGCGGACCCCCGGCGCGAATCCCAGCGAAAAATCATGCACCACACCAATGCCGCCCCCCTGACGTATCATGTTGACCTGCACCGAGACTGAGTTGGATGCCATCGGCACCCGCGCACCGCCCAGTTCAGCAAGATAATCCAGTTCCCGGTCAAAAATCATATCGGGGATATAGCCGACCAGCCGGTGGTCTTTCAGGTCCGCGAGGTGGTGCACAGGGGCGCGGGCGGCCAGATACGTCTCGGATGCTGCCAGATGCAGCTGATAATCCGTGATCTTCTGCACCACCAACCGGCCCGCAGTCGGCGCACTGACCCCGATGGCCATATCCGCCTCGCGCCGCGACAGGTTAAAGATACGTGGCAAGGCGACAATCTGGATGTCCAGATCGGGGTTGTTCGCGACGATCTGTGCACAGACCTGCGGCAACAGAAAATTCGCACAGCCATCCGGGGCACCAATGCGGATCTGCCCGGTCAGATGTTCGCTTTCAACCGCGACCTCTGAGGTGGCCAACCGCATGGCACGCTCGGCCACCTCGGCGCGCTCCATCAATTGCACGCCGGCCTCGGTCAGCGCATACCCCTGCGGTGATTTCACGAACAGCCCAACCTGCAGGGTCTTTTCCAACCGCGCCACGCGGCGCCCCAGGGTCGCGGGATCAAGGCGCAGGACCTTTCCCGCCCCTGACAGGCTTTGTTCGCGTGCGACGGCCAGAAACAGCCGCAGATCGTCCCAGTTATGCGCCATGTCTGTCTTTCATTATGGACGGTATCACCCAGATGAGATTGGCCTCAGTCTTGCAAAAATGCAAAACCATTTTGGAACCTTGCCTCTTTCCCTTGTCTTTTTGCAAGCCTATCGTGCTGTCAACATCAAGGGAGAGATGACCATGAAAGAACTCACACATTATCTGAACGGCGCTCATGTCAAAGGCACGTCTGGCAGGTTTGCTGACGTCATGAACCCCGCCACCGGCGAAGTGCAGGCAAAATGCCCGTTGGCAAGCGCCGATGAACTGGATCAGGCGGTGAAATATGCACAGGCGGCACAGCCAAAATGGGCCGCAACCAACCCACAGCGCCGTGCGCGGGTGATGATGAAATTCGTGTCCCTGCTCAACGATAACATGGACAAACTCGCCGAAGCGCTGAGCCGTGAACACGGCAAGACCCTGCCCGATGCGGCGGGCGACGTGCAGCGCGGCCTTGAGGTGGTTGAATACTGCATCGGCGCGCCGGAACTGCTCAAGGGTGACTACACCGATTCTGCCGGCCCCGGCATCGACATGTATTCGATGCGTCAGGCGCTTGGCGTTACCGCAGGCATCACGCCCTTCAACTTTCCCGCGATGATCCCGATGTGGATGTTTGCCCCGGCGATCGCCTGTGGCAATGCCTTCATTCTCAAACCGTCCGAACGTGACCCGTCCGTGCCGCTGATGCTGGCTGAACTGATGGAAGAAGCCGGCCTGCCCAAGGGTGTGCTGCAGGTCGTAAATGGCGACAAAGAAGCGGTGGATGCGATCCTGCACCACGATGTCATTCAATCCGTCGGCTTTGTCGGATCGACGCCGATTGCGGAATACATCTATGCCACCGGCTGTGCAAACGGCAAGCGCGTGCAGTGTTTTGGCGGTGCCAAGAACCACATGATCATCATGCCTGACGCTGACATGGATCAGGCCGCGGATGCGTTGATTGGTGCGGGTTATGGTGCGGCTGGCGAACGTTGCATGGCAATTTCCGTGGCGGTGCCTGTCGGGGATGAGACCGCAGACCGTTTGATCGAAAAGCTGGTGCCGCGCATCGAAAGCCTCAAGGTTGGTCCCTACACCTCTGGTAAAGACGTCGATTACGGCCCGGTCGTGACCGCCGCAGCCAAGGCAAATATTGAACGATTGGTGCAAACCGGGATTGATCAGGGTGCGGAACTGGTTGTCGATGGCCGTGATTTCAAATTGCAGGGCTATGAAGAAGGTTTCTTTGTTGGGCCGCACCTGTTTGACCGCGCAACCAAAGACATGGACATCTACAAATACGAAATCTTCGGTCCGGTCCTGACCTGCGTGCGTGCGCAAAGCTATGAAGAGGCGATCGGCCTTGCCATGGACCACGAATATGGCAACGGCACCGCGATCTTTACCCGTGATGGCGATGCGGCGCGTGATTTTGCCAATCGCATCAATGTCGGCATGGTGGGTATCAACGTGCCAATCCCCGTTCCGCTGGCTTATCACACCTTTGGTGGCTGGAAAAAATCGGTCTTTGGCGATCTGAACCAGCATGGCCCGGATGCGTTCAAATTCTACACCCGCACTAAAACTGTGACGGCCCGCTGGCCCTCGGGCATCAAAGAGGGCGGCGAATTTTCCATCCCTGTGATGGAGTAATTGGTCATCTGACCCCTCTTCGGGCACGCAGGCAGCAGCCAGCGTGCCCGTATTAGCGTTAAATTAGCGCCATATTTTTGCCAAATTCCATCTCTACCCTAATTTGCAATATCTTGATTTTGGGGAAAATTACTGATGTTTGCGATGCTGTTTGGAAAACCAGAGCCTGAGGAAAAGGTGTTTTGCCGGATCCATGAACCGAGGCCCCTGACCCGGTTTCCGCGCAATCACACACGACCCGAACCGCTTGATGACGCCCCCGAAACGGCGCCGCAGCAGCAGGTGTTTCATACACCAGAACCCATGGAACAGCCCGGGCCAGTGATCAACCCTGTTGACCATTTGCATTCTGATGCGCCAATTCCGATTGATATTTTGCGCCGGGCTTTGCCGCAACGGTTTCGTGAAATTGATGCAAAGGCCCGCGACCGCGCGGCAGGTGCCGCGGCCTGAAACGGTCCGTCAAACCATAGTCACTTGCGTTTACCCATCCCGTTCATTCGCGCGGCCCACGTTGCCAGGCATGACAGATCCACACGCGGCTGATCACAGTAGCGCAACCGCGTCCGGCATTGTATAGATTGACTATGCAAGACAAATTTACCATCGGCATCGAAGAAGAATACCTCATGGTTGACCGCGACAGCTTTGCGCTGACCCCGGCACCTGAGGCGTTGATGAAGACCTGTCAGGCTGAGCTCGGCGAACAGGTCAGTCCCGAGTTCCTGCAATGTCAGATGGAGATCGGCACCAAAGTTTGCGAAACCGTCGCCGAAGCGCGCGAAGAGCTGTGCCGCTTGCGCAGCTGCATCGCCAAACATGCGAAAGATTACAATCTGGCCCCGATTGCTGCGGGCTGCCATCCGTTTTCAGATTGGAAAGAACAGCATTTCACCAGCAAGGAACGCTACAGCACTCTGGAACGCGAGCTGGAAGGTGTCGCGCGACGGATGCTGATCTGCGGGATGCATGTGCATGTTGGCATCGATGCGGAAACCCTGCGCATTGATCTGATGCCACAGCTTTGCTATTTCCTGCCCCATCTTCTGGCGCTGTCGTGCTCTTCGCCTTTCTGGCAGGGGGACGACACCGGACTTGCCTCTTACCGTCTGACGGTTTTTGACAATCTGCCACGCACGGGATTGCCCCCGAAATTCGGCAGTTGGGCTGAGTATGAGCGCACGACCGGAACCCTGATTGATCTGGGCGTGATCGAAGATACAACCAAGATTTGGTGGGATTTACGCCCCTCTGACCGCTACCCCACTCTTGAGGCGCGCATTTGTGACGTGCAGCCGCGCCTGGAAGATGCGCTGGCGCTCGCCGCGCTGACCCAAGCTTTGGTGCGGATGTTGATGCGGCTGCGCGACCGCAACCTGCGCTGGCGTGAATATGATCGTTTCCTGATTTCTGAGAACCGCTGGCGGGCGCAGAGATACGGCGTGTCAAAGGGCCTGATTGATTTTGGCGAGCGCAGCATCCGTCCCTTCGATGACTTGTTGGACGAATTGATCGAAATGTTGGCTGAGGATGCCGAGGCGCTTGGCAGCCTCAAAGAGATCGAGCGCCTGCATGACATTGTGGCCAGCGGGGCCAGTGCGACGCGGCAGCGCGATGTATATGCAACCGCCGAAAAGGGCAAAGGTGGTGAAGCGGTCGTAAAACACCTGATCGAAGAGTTCCACGAAGGCCTCTAACTGTTGCCGGGTGAAGATGAGACTGCTATAATTAAACAAGCGTTCATTTCAATCTTCACCCGAGGACTCTGAAGCCATGGATTTTGCCCTTAGCGAAGAACAAACCGCCATTTTCGACATGGCTTATGCCTTTGGGCAAGAACATATCGCGCCTTTTGCACGCGACTGGGAAAAAGACGAAACCATTCCCAAGGAATTGTGGCCGAAGATCGCCGAACTGGGGTTTGGCGGGCTTTACGTATCAGAGGATGCGGGCGGCTCTGGCCTGACCCGGTTGGATGCGACCCTGGTTTTTGAAGCGCTCAGCATGGCCTGCCCTTCGGTTGCCGCGTTTTTGTCGATCCACAACATGTGCGCCAAGATGCTCGATAGTTTTGCCAGCGATGAACTCAAAGCCCGGATCATGGATGATGTTTTGTCGATGAATACCGTGCTCAGCTATTGTCTGACGGAACCCGGTTCCGGATCCGATGCGGCGGCGCTCAAGACCAAAGCGGTGCGCACGAATGAAGGATACACCCTGAACGGCACCAAAGCCTTCATTTCCGGTGGCGGCTATTCCGACGCCTATCTGGCCATGGTGCGCACGTCTGACAATGGCGCGGCGGGCGTGTCCACGGTCTATGTCGAAGATGGCTCCGAGGGCCTTAGTTTTGGCGGGTTGGAAGATAAAATGGGCTGGCGCAGCCAACCCACGTCTCAGGTCCAGTTTGACAATTGCAACATTCCTGCTGGAAATCTGGTGGGCGAAGAGGGCAAGGGTTTCAAATATGCGATGATGGGGCTGGATGGTGGGCGGTTGAACATTTCAGCCTGTTCGCTCGGTGCCGCTCAGACGGCACTGAATGCCACGCTGCAATATATGGGCGAACGCACCGCTTTCGGCAAACCTATTGATCAGTTTCAGGGCCTTCAATTCCGCCTTGCTGATATGGAGATTGAATTGCAGGCGGCGCGCGTTTTCCTGCGTCAGGCCGCATGGAAGCTGGACACAGGCGCGCCGGATGCAACGAAATTCTGCGCGATGGCCAAGAAATTTGTGACCGAAACTGGCAGCAAGGTTGTCGATCAATGCCTGCAACTTCATGGCGGCTATGGTTATCTTGCTGATTATGGAATCGAAAAGCTGGTGCGGGACCTGCGGGTGCATCAGATCCTGGAAGGCACCAACGAGATCATGCGCGTGATCGTCGCGCGCGACATGCTGAAGAATCGCTGAGGTCCGGGACATGAGTGATATTGATATCCGCGTCACGGGGTGTGCGGGCCGGATCACCCTGACCCGCCCTCATGCGTTGAACGCGATGACCTATGACATGTGCATGGCCATTGATGCGGCTTTGCAAAGATGGGTCAACGACGATGCTGTCGCAGTGATTGTCATCGATGCCATCGGTGAACGCGCATTTTGTTCCGGTGGCGACATTGCCGAGCTTTATGAAAGCGGCACCAAAGGCGATTATGCCTACGGGCAGAAATTCTGGGCCGATGAGTACCGCCTGAACAACCGTATTTTCAATTATCCCAAGCCTGTGGTGTCGTTCCTGCAAGGGTTCACCATGGGCGGTGGCGTTGGCATTGGCTGTCATGGGTCGCACCGCATCGTTGGCGAGACCAGCCAGATCGCGATGCCAGAATGCGGCATTGGGTTGGTGCCGGATGTGGGCGGCTCGCTGATGCTGGCGCTGGCACCGGGGCGGTTGGGTGAATATCTGGGCACCACAGGTACAAGGATGGGGGCCGCAGACGCGATATATGCAGGTTTTGCAGACAGTTACGTGCCAGAGAACCATTGGCCCACCCTGATCGAAAAGCTTGAACAGGACGGCGATGTGACAGTGCTTGACGCCGCGGCAGAGGTGGCACCGCCCGGCACGCTGCACGGCCGGATCGATCAGATCAATGCGCTTTTTGGCGGCGAGGCCCTTGGCGATGTATTGACGGACCTGAGCAACGACAGCAGCGATTTTGCGGCTGAAACCCTCAAGGGAATGCGCCGCGCCTCACCGCTGTCGATGGCCTGCGCCATTGAGATCATACACCGGTTGCGGGGGCCGTCGCTGAGCATGGCAAAGGCACTGGATCTGGAGTACCGTTTTACCTTTCGCGCGACGGAGCATGGCGATTTCATCGAAGGCATCCGCGCGGCGATAATCGACAAGGACCGCAATCCGAAATGGCAGTTCGCGGACATGAAGGTGCCGCCGGCCGCCGTTTCCAAGATGCTGCAACCCTTGGGCAAACACGCGCTGACATTGGAGGATAGAGGTATGCAACCGCTGACAATTGGCTTTATCGGACTGGGCAACATGGGCGCGCCGATGGCCGCCAATCTGGCAAAGGCCGGGCACAAGGTGCGCGGATTTGATGTGGCTGGCACCACTGCCGCCGGGGTAGAGGTTGCGCCAGACATTGCTGGTGCGGCCAAGGGCGCCGATGTGGTCATCACCATGCTGCCCAACGGATCTATCTTGCGACAGGTGGCGGCGCAGGCGATTGAACATATGGCCGAGGGATCGTTGTTTATTGATTGCTCGACCGTCGATGTGGAAAGTGCCCGCAACACATCTGAGGCCGCAGAGAAGGCCGGGGTATTGGCCGTGGATGCGCCGGTCTCGGGTGGCATTGGCGGGGCGTCTGCGGGTACGTTGACGTTCATGGCCGGCGGGTCCGAGGCGGCGTTTGCCAAGGCGGCACCGCTTTTTGATATCATGGGTCAAAAGGCCGTGCATTGTGGTGATGCTGGTGCGGGTCAGGCCGCGAAAATCTGCAATAACATGATTTTGGGGGTGACAATGATCGCCACCTGCGAGGCGTTTGCGCTGGCTGATAAGCTGGGGCTTGATCGCCAAAAGATGTTTGATGTGGTCAGCACCTCGTCAGGCTATTCGTGGTCAATGAATGCCTATTGTCCGGCCCCCGGTGTCGGGCCAAATGCGCCCAGCGACAATGACTATAAACCGGGCTTTGCCGCGGAATTGATGCTCAAGGATCTGGGGCTGTCGCAACAGGCCGCTGAGATGGCTGATGCGGATACGCCAATGGGTGAACTGGCCCGCGCGCTTTATGCCCAGTTTGTCGAGAATGAGGATGGCAAAGGAATGGACTTTTCCGCCATGTTGCCGCGTTTTGAAAAGCGCGGGCGCAACAGCTGAGCGTCGCAAACAGGCAATTCAGGCGCATGAGGTGACGTAAGGTGGGGATGAATGCGCCCCACTGGAAATCTGTCATGCCCCTGCCCTTTCATAAATTTGCTGCCGATCTGACCCTTGCCGATCTGCCGGATGATGTGCTGCGCGTCTTGCGCCGATCGTTCACGGACACGATGGGCGTGGCCGCAGTGGGGTCGACAACCGCAATGGCCGATATTGCCCGGCGCGGTGCTGTGGCGCTTTTTGGTGCCGGGGCTGCGGGTGGTGCGCGGATCGTGATGAACGGTCAGACCGTCAGCCCCGCAGGTGCCGCGATGGCGGGGGCATTCACCGTTGACGCCGTCGATGCGCATGATGGGACATCCCCCTGCAAGGGCCATGCCGGATCAGCGGTGTTTCCTGCCCTTCTGGCCATGGCAGATGCGGCAGAAGGGACAATGACGGGTGCAGATTTCGCCGCATTGCTGGCAGTGGCCTACGAGGTCAGCTATCGCGCGGGTCTGGCTCAGCATGCCACCTGTGCAGATTACCACACCTCTGGTGCATGGACTGCCGTGGGGGTCGCTGTCGCCTGTGCCCGCGCCCTGGGGTGCAGCGCCGATCAAATCAGACATGCGGCAGGCATCGGCGAATATCATGGCCCGCGCAGCCAGATGATGCGCTGCATTGATCACCCGACGATGCTGCGCGACGGGGTTGGCTGGGGTGCGCCATCGGGTCTGACCGCCGCCTATCTGGCCCGCGAAGGATTTACCGGTGCACCGGCGCTGACCTGCGAGGACGCGCCGAAATTTTGGGCGGACCTTGGCGAGCGCTGGCGGCTGGTCGAGGACACCCATTACAAGCCCTACCCCTGTTGCAGGTGGGCACATCCAAGCCTTGATGCCGCCGCTGCATTGATGCGAGATCATGCGCTGACCCACGATCAGATCGCCGCCGTCGAGATTAAAACGTTCCACAACGCCACAAGGTTGGCGGGCCATACCCCCGCAACACCTGATGAATTTGCCTATTCCATCGCGTTTCCCGTGGCGGCGATGATCGTGCGCGGACAGGTTGGGGTGCCGGAACTGGCCGAAGCCACGTTGCATGACCCCGACATCCTGCGCATCTCACAGGCGACCCGATTGGTGGATGATCCCCATTTCAGTGCAATTTCCGTCGGTAAACGATGGGCGCAGGTGACGATGACACTGAAAGACGGGCGTTCTGTCACGTCTGAGCCGCGCACGCCACGCGGCGACACCGACCTGCCCTTGTCTGATGCCGAGATATCTGAAAAATTTCATCTGTTTGCAGACCCGGTGTTGGGCAGCAGTCGCGCAGATGAATTGGAAAAGCTCAGCGGTTGCTTTGACACACTTGACGCGAAAGGTTTTGCCCGCCTGTGTGATCTAGCTCTCAACGCACCCGGAAAATAAAGTCATGTTGATTCAGATCAACACAATCTGACCAAAAACATGCGACTCTTTGAACATCAAACCAAGGAGATGGTGACATGTTTTCAAAAAATGTAGGGGTTTTCGACAAGACCGTGCGGGTCCTCGTCGGGATCGCCTTGTTGGTCGCGTTCTTTATGATGCCCGACGCCCCTTATCGCTGGCTGCTTCTGATCGGGATCGTCCCATTGGCCACCGGTGTTTTGGGGACGTGTCCCTTGTACAGCTTGCTGGGCATGAACACCTGCGGCACGAAACGTTGAAAAGGCCGGCGGCGGACTATTCCGCCGCCACTTTCGTCCGTTTTTCCAGCATGGGTTTGAGGTATTTGCCAGTGTAGCTTTCCGCGACCTCGGCCACCTCTTCGGGGGTTCCTGTGGCCACGATGAGGCCACCACCATCGCCGCCCTCCGGGCCAATATCGATGATATGGTCGGCTGTTTTGATCACATCCAGGTTGTGTTCAATGACGATCACCGAATTGCCCTGATCCACCAGTTCATGCAGCACTTCCAGCAGCTTTCGCACATCTTCAAAATGCAGACCCGTCGTCGGTTCATCCAGAATATAGAGGGTGCGACCGGTGGACCGCTTGCTCAGCTCTTTGCTCAGCTTCACGCGCTGCGCCTCCCCGCCCGAAAGCGTGGTCGCCTGTTGACCGACCTTGATATAGCCAAGGCCAACCCGCATCAGTGCATCCATCTTTTCGCGGATTGACGGAACCGCCTGAAAGAAGGTTTGCGCATCTTCAACAGTCATGTTCAGCACGTCTGCGATGCTTTTGCCCTTGAATTTGATCTCAAGCGTTTCGCGGTTATAACGCGCGCCCTTGCAGGTTTCACATTCCACATAAACGTCCGGCAAGAAATGCATTTCGATCTTGATCACGCCGTCGCCCTGACAGGCCTCGCACCGCCCGCCCTTGACGTTGAAACTGAACCGTCCCGGCTTGTAGCCGCGCGCCTTGGCCTCGGGCAGTCCAGCAAACCAGTCGCGGATCGGCGTAAAGGCACCGGTGTAGGTCGCTGGATTTGAGCGCGGTGTGCGGCCAATGGGGCGTTGGTCGATGTCGATGACCTTGTCGAGGTGTTCAAGGCCTTTGATGGTCTCACAAGGGGCTGGCGTCTGACGCGCGCCATTGAGGTTCATCGACGCGGTTTTGAACAGCGTTTCAATGGTCAGGGTGGATTTGCCGCCGCCTGAAACGCCCGTGACACAGACAAACTTGGCCAGCGGGAAATCCGCCGTGACGTTTTGCAGGTTGTTGCCGGTGGCTTTGACCACCTGCAGTTTCTTCTTGTTCCCCTTGCGCCGCGCTGCGGGCACGGGAATTTCGCGCACGCCGGTCAGATATTGTCCGGTGATCGAATTGGGGTCGTTCGCCACATGATCAGGGGTGCCGTGGCTGACCACACGGCCACCATGCACACCCGCACCGGGGCCGATATCGAACACATAGTCCGCCTCGCGAATGGCTTCTTCGTCATGTTCCACCACGATCACCGTGTTGCCCTGATCGCGCAGGTTCTTGAGGGTCAGCAACAGCCGGTCATTGTCGCGCTGGTGCAGCCCGATGGACGGTTCATCAAGCACATAAAGAACACCGGTAAGACCAGAGCCGATCTGGCTGGCCAGACGGATGCGCTGGCTCTCGCCGCCACTTAACGTGCCACTTGAACGGGCCAGCGTAAGGTATTCCAACCCAACGTTATTCAGGAAACCGAGACGCTCGCGGATTTCCTTCAGAATCGCCTTGGCAATCTCGTTTTTCTGGACCGTCAGATGTTCCGGTACGGTCTGGCACCACTCAAATGCCTCGCGGATCGACATCTGAACCACCTGCCCCGCATGGAGCAGTTTTTCCGGCCCACCATCAGCAGGCCCAATCTTGACCGCCAAAGCTTCAGCACGCAGGCGGTAGCCGTTGCAGGTGCCGCAGGAGCGGTTGTTCTGATAACGCTCAAATTCTTCGCGTATCCAATTGCTGTCGGTCTCGCGGTACCGGCGTTCCATGTTGGGGATCACGCCTTCGAACACGCGCGTCACTTCGTAAACACGCCCGCCTTCGTCATAGCGAAACTTGATCTCTTCCTTACCGGATCCATAAAGGAAAACCTGCTGTACGTTTTCCGGCAGGTCCTTCCACTTGGCGGATTGCTTGAAACCATAGTGTTTTGCAATCGCTTCGATGGTCTGCAGAAAATAGGGCGACTTGCCCTTGCGCCAGGGTGCCAGTGCGCCGTCATAGATTTTCAAGTTCTGATCCGGCACCACCAGGCGTTCGTCAAAGAACAGTTCGACCCCCAAACCGTCGCATTCTGGACAGGCCCCAAACGGCGCATTGAACGAAAACAGGCGCGGTTCGATTTCCGGGATGGTAAAACCGCTGACCGGGCAGGCAAACTTTTCGGAAAAGGTATAGCGGTCCGGGTCGCCTTCGGACGGGGCCGTTTCCAGAATTGCGATTCCGTCGGCAAGGTCAAGCGCGGTGCGCAAGCTGTCCGCAAGACGCGTTTCCAGCCCTTCGCGCACCACAATCCGGTCGACCACCACATCAATGTCATGGCGAAACTTCTTGTCGAGTGTTGGCGGCTCGTCCAGTTCATAGAACTCACCGTTCACCTTGACCCGTTGAAAGCCGGTCTTGCGCAACTCCATGAATTCCTTGCGGTATTCACCTTTTCGGTCACGTACGATGGGGGCCAGCAAATAGGCGCGTGTGCCCTCCTCCATCTGCATGATGCGGTCCACCATGTCCTGAACCTGCTGGGCTTCGATGGGTTTGCCGGTGGCCGGGCTATAGGGCGTGCCGACACGGGCGAACAGCAAACGCATGTAGTCGTAGATTTCCGTCACCGTCCCGACTGTGGACCGTGGATTTTTTGACGTGGTTTTCTGTTCGATGGAAATGGCCGGGCTGAGGCCGCTGATGTGATCCACATCGGGTTTTTGCATCATATCAAGGAACTGACGCGCATACGCGGAAAGCGATTCGACATAGCGCCGCTGCCCTTCGGCATAGATCGTGTCAAAGGCCAGCGACGATTTTCCAGACCCGGAAAGACCCGTGATAACAACCAGTTGGTCGCGGGGGATATCCACATCTATGTTCTTGAGATTGTGTTCGCGCGCGCCGCGCACTTCGATATTTTTCAGCTCAGCCATCACATGCCCCCGTTAACGATCTGTACATAGGTGGTGTGGCGGGATTCTCCAATCAAAAAATGAGAACGAAAGTGGAACGAACTCACTTCTTGCGCAGAACACCCAAGGATAGATGGATCGCCAGACCACCAACAAAGGCCATGCCCGCCAGCAATGGCAGCGCGGCATAGCCCATGCCAGCCAAGGCGGCGGCCATAATCGGTGTGCCGATGGTATTGCCGATGTTGCCCATCTGGGCCATCGCACCATTGGCCTGTGCCTGGGTTGCGGGTGTTTCATTCAGGTATGGCACCGCGGCAAAGCTGGCCCCCTGGATCAATCCCATCGCCCCGGCCAACGCGAGACAGGCCAAAGGTGCACCGGGGCTAAGCCACAGCCAGACCATGCAAAGCGCCGACAGGGCAAACCCCACTTCGACAACACGCACCGGCGAGATGACCCGCAAAAGCGCCACGCCAAAGGTCATGGAGACCGCAATGCTGGTCAGCGGCATCGCCCCCATGATCAGGGTGCGCACCTCTGCGTCCAGATAGGGGGGCAAGACGGTCAGGATCGACACGAAACTGAAGGTATAAAACAACCATCCCGCCGCTGCCGCAGGAATGCGGGGGGACCGGTAAATGGTGACATGGTCGCGCAGGGTCTGGACCAGCGAGAATGGCGGCTGTGTCCCCTCGTCCGGCAGGGCGCGAAGGCGTGCAGAAAGATACAGCGCAAACCCCGCCATATAGACCCCATGTGCCGCAAAAAGCGCAGGCAGGCCCAGTGACAGCGCCAAGGGACGTCCAAGCCACGCCAATACGGCAAAGGCCACGCCAAAGAAGGTGCCCCAGAGCGTCAGGGTCAGTCCCCGGTCCTTGGGCGCGCTGAGTTGGGCGATGAGGGTCGGTGCGGCAACCACGATGGCAAGGTGCGATGCGCCCTCAATGATCCTGCTGAGCAACATCCAGGGCAGCGGTGGCAGGAACGCCTGCACCATTGAAACGGCTGCCCCGGCCCACAACGCCGCCAGCAAGGCGCGTCGATAACGGATGCGCGCGACGACCAATCCGGCGACAACGCCGAACAGGATGCCGACAAAACCAACCAGCGACACGATGAAGCCAATGGCAGCGCCCGCGCCGGGATAGGCGTCGGGCAGCATGTCAAAGATCACGCTGACCTTGCCATATTGTGCAGCCGCACCAAGGCCGGCACCCCAAAGGGCAAAGATCAAGGGAAAGGGGGTTTTATCAGTCACTCAGCTTCGCATTACGTCTTCTGGGCCAAGGCCCAGGAACAGATCGGCATCATCGGATCGTTCTTGATATCATCGGTTTCGGGGTCGTAGACGGGCGGCCATTCTTCTTCCATATTGCGCAGGGCGACATGGCGGTTGCCCCATTGCTCGGAATGGATTGCATCCGCATCAAAGCCGCCCTCGATCAGCAGGTTTTTGAGGCCGCGCGCGGACCAGCGTGAATTGTCCTGCGGGGCGGCGTGGAACGGCACGAAAAACGGCACGGCCACCCAGAAGAACCCGCCCTTGCGCAGCATTTTATGGATGTTACGGGTGGCGGCATAGGGCCGGTCCAGATGTTCCCAGACCTGATTGGCAAGGATCAGATCAAAGCGCCGTTCCTCACCCGTTTCGGCATCTTTGAACGGCCCCTCACAGATGTCATATTTGGGATAGCGAAATTGTTCATAACTCTTGAAGTTGAACATTTCGCCCCATTTGCCAGACACCTCTGCGACCTCAAGCTTTTGTGGTCCAAGCGCCTGGATCATCCGGCGGCTGGCCGGTTGCATGACGACACGGTTGATGCTGACCATTTGGCGTGACTTCCTAAGGGTTTGGTACTGCGCCCAAGTCTGTGCGCAACCAGCGATTGTCGCCTGCGTTTATCAAACCCGATGCGCAATCGCGATGGCAAAAGGGACAAATCCATAAAGCGATCCGTTTTCGATCCGACGGTCATATTCCGCAATCAACGCATCGGCCAGCTCTTGCCCAATCAGGCCCTGTTCCACCATCATCTTGCCGCCCATGCCCACAAAGGTCATGCCGCCCTGCCCTTCGGTGATGATCCGGGTTGCAACCCGAAAGGAAGCGAGGTCGAGGCCGCTTTGCGCGATCAGATCACGCAGCTTTCCAACCAGGAACTTGTCGGTCACGAAGTGTTCCGCGAAATACTGCGCGCAGGCCCCTAATGGGTCCGCAAAGGCGTTGCCAATGCTGGCCTTGGCAAAATCGGCGTCACAGACGACCAGCGCCCCGCCCGGTTTCAGGACACGCGCCGCCTCGGTCAGCAAGACCGATGGATCAGGCACATGCGACAACACCGTGTGCATCACAACATTTTCAACGCTGGCGTCCGCGTGCGGCAATCTCCCCCCGTCGCTGACTTCAAAGTGCAGGTTTTCGGGATTGTCTTTGTGGGCCTTGGCATAGGCGATCAGGCCCGGTGACATGTCACTGGCAACAACTTTGCCGTTGTGCGCATGGGCGGCCAGTTTGCGGGCGATTGCCCCGCTGCCCGCGCCGATTTCGATGTGCAGGCCACCATCAGGATAGGTCAGTTCAGCCAGATAGCTGTCGACGATTTCCTGCATCTTGGGTTCAGCCGCACGGGTCTCAAGCGCATCACCTACGGTTTTGATGAATTCAGCGCCGCGCGCGTCGACGTTTTGAAACGGATCAGACATGGCTTTCTCCTGCCGCAAGTGAAGGTGCGGCTCAGGTCAAGTTACCCAGCCGAACGCCAGACACCTACATGTGGATGACACGCCCATAGGCATCCAACACCGCCTCGTGCATCATCTCGCTCAGCGTTGGGTGCGGGAAGACCGTGTTCATCAGGTCTTCTTCGGTGGTTTCCAACTGTCGGCCCACCACATAGCCCTGAATCAGTTCGGTCACTTCGGCCCCAACCATATGCGCGCCCAAAAGCTCTCCGGTTTTGGCGTCAAAGACGGTTTTGATCATGCCGCCCTCTTCGCCCAGAGCAATCGCCTTGCCGTTGCCGATAAAGGGGAAGCGGCCGACTTTGATTTCATATCCCAGTTCCTTGGCCTTCGCCTCGGAATATCCAACGCTTGCGACCTGCGGATGGCAATAGGTGCAGCCCGCGATGCTTTCGGGTTTGACAGGATGCGGATGTTTGCCCGCCATCAATTCTGCGACCATGACGCCCTCGTGGGACGCCTTGTGCGCCAACCATGGTGCACCTGCGATGTCGCCAATGGCATAAAGCCCGTCCACACCCGTACGACAATATTCATCTGTCACAACATGGGTCCGGTCAACTTTCACGCCCAGTTCTTCAAGACCCAGTCCCTCGACGTTGCCGACGATGCCGACGGCGGAAATCACGGTGTCAAACTCTTGCTTTTCGACCTTGCCGCCCACTTCGATATGCGCGGTAACCTTGTCCTTGGCACGGTCAAGCTGCTTGACCATCGCCTTTTGCATGATCTTCATGCCCTGCTTTTCAAAAGCTTTCTTGGCAAAGGCTGAAATCTCGGCGTCTTCGACCGGCAACACGCGATCCATAACTTCGACCACGGTCGTTTCGGCCCCCAGCGTGTTGTAGAAACTGGCAAATTCAATGCCGATGGCACCGGATCCGATGACCAGCAGCTTTTTCGGCATGTGGGGTGGCTGCAGGGCGTGCTTGTAGGTCCAGACGCGTTCCCCGTCGGCCTCAAGCCCAGGCAGTTCGCGCGCACGTGCGCCGGTGGCCAGAACGATGTTTTTGGCGATCAACTCCTCATCACCTTTGTCGGTTTTGACGCTGACCTTGCCCTTGCCGGTCAGTTTCGCCGCCCCCATGACAACGGTGATCTTGTTCTTTTTCATCAGATGGCCAATGCCACCGGACAATTGCCCCGCCACCTTGCGCGAGCGTTTCACCACGGCATCGAGATCATAGCTGATGCCTTCGGCTTTGAGGCCAAATTCCTTGGCGCGGTGCATCAGGTGAAATACTTCGGACGAACGCAGCAGCGCTTTGGTCGGGATGCAGCCCCAGTTCAGACAGATACCGCCGAGATGCTCGCGTTCGACAATTGCGACACTCATGCCCAATTGTGCCCCACGGATCGCTGCAACATAGCCGCCCGGCCCTGCCCCAATCACAATAAGATCAAAGGATTTCGCAGCCATATCAGGGACCTCGCAGAGAAGAATTGCAAATATAGTTTACCGTTAAACTATATTTGCAAGGGCTACAACCGCGAGAATGGCGCGAATTCTACGCTGCCTGAACGCCTTCCTGCAACGCGCGCACTGTCATGCCGTAACCACCCTGGGCCACATAATCGCGTTCAACGGCTGTCCCCGGCCGTTCAAGCGCATCGTTGCGATACGGAAAGCGTCCAAATTTGCGGATCACTTCGCGGTGCGCGCGGGCGTGCAGTAGATTGGCTTCGCGGGTGACCGGCATGCGTTCGCACATCAGGCGCACGCAGCGGTCCTGATCGCACAGATTTTCGGAATGCATCAGCGGCATGTAAAAGAACTGACGCGCCGGTTCGTCAATGCGCATGTCCCAGCCTTTGTCGATGGCCGATTTTGCGGCGGCCAATGCAATCTTGTCGCTGGCAAATGCCTTGCCAGTGCCGCGGAACATATTGCGTGGAAACTGATCAGTGAGGATGATATAGGCCAAGGCACCGGATGGATATGTCAGCCAGAGCGAAAACTGGCCTTCGCAGGCTGCATTCCAGGTGTCCTCAAACTTATTGCGAATATCAGTATCAAGGGTATCGCTGGCATCATACCACCCTTTTTGGCCTATTTCATCTAACCAGAACTCTAATACCTTTTCAGGGCCTACCATTGGGTGCACTCCTTTGTCGTGCGGTTTCCAAGTTATTAAAGATTAAGAGCTACTTAACCTGTCTGCCTACTCACATTTTGCAACAGGTTCGACACAGTTGCACTAATGTCCCGCATCGTCGGCATCCTGGCTGGCGTCTATTGCGTATTCCTGTGCATATTCAACTGCTACCGGCGTGGCCGAAGCATAGATCGGCACATAATTGCCAGTCTCGTCCACGGGCTTGGCCGCGCGCTGTGTCGCGCGGTAGGCGGCATAGCCCGCCAGCACAAAAAACAAGATGGCTGTGAACAGGTAAAAGCCACCCGGTCCCAAGGCTGTTCCCATCAGCCAACCGGTGATGATTGGCCCAAGAATGGCCCCTAAGCCATTGATAAATACCATACCTCCGGAGGCGGCGGCCATGTCTTCATGTTCCAGAAAATCATTGGTGTGGGCAATCAGCAATGAATAGAGCGGGTTTGACATCCCCCCCACCACAAAGGCAGAAACCAGCAGGATCGGGAACAGATGGCCAAGCACCATACCCAGCACAGACCCGCCCCCGCCAACCAGTGAAACGATCACAATCAGCGTGCGGCGGTCCATCCGGTCAGACACCCAGCCGATCGGATATTGCAAGATCACGGCCCCGACAAAAAACATCGCAACAAACATCGAAATCTGCGCCACGCTGAGCCCGGCTTCGGCCCCGTAAACCGCTGCCATCCCGAATTGCGCGGAAAACACTCCCCCCAAAAGGAACATGCCAACACAACCCAAGGGGGAAAAATTCAACAATTCCCGAAGGCTCATCGGTTTGGTGGTGTCAAAGGCAGGTGTCGGGCTGATCGACAGCAAAATCGGCGTCACCGCGATGCTGACCAGCACCGATGGAATGACAAAAAGGACAAACCCGGACGGGTCCGCGGTCAGCAACAGCGCCTGTGCAAGCACAATGCCCAGCGTCTGCACGATCATGTAAAGCGACAAGGCCTGACCCCGGTTTTCATTGGTTGCCGCGTTGTTGAGCCAGCTTTCCGCTGTCACATACACGGCAGAAAAACAGAACCCGATCAGCACGCGTCCCAGGGACCAGATGATGATGTTGGGAAAGGTAGGATAGAGGATCATCACCGCTGAAATGAGCGATGCGAGTGCTGCAAAGACGCGCACGTGGCCAACCCGCCGGATCATGCCGGGTGCCATGCGTGATCCACCCAGAAAGCCCACGAAATAGCACGACATCACGATCGACATCTCGAAAGTCGAGAACCCTTCAATGCCGCCCCGGATACCGAGCAAGGTGCCCTGCATCCCGTTCCCGATCATCAGCAATCCCATGCCAAGCAAGAGCGCCCACGCGCTGGCCAAAACCTGAATCATCTGCCCGAATCCTTTGTCACTTTTGACCCCTCCCTGAACCTATTGAAGGCCCAAGTCATCCCTTAGAACGACATGCGCGCCTTTAATTGCGGCGCGGCCTCAGGGGGCGGGAAAAAGCAGCGATGCGTCGCCATAGGAAAAAAACCGATATTGTTCTGCAATCGCATGGGCATAGATGTTTTTGACGGTTTGCGTGCCCATCAGCGCGGACACCAGCATCATCAATGTGGATTTGGGCAGATGAAAATTGGTCATCAAACCATCCGCGACCTGAAATTTGAAACCCGGTGTGATGAAGATGTCCGTGTCGCCCTCCCAGGCGGCGATCTGGCCTGTGCGGGCAGCGGTTTCAATCAAGCGCAATGCAGTTGTCCCCACTGGGATCACGCGCCCGCCTGCCGCTTTGGTGGCCGCAATGTCAGCCGCCGCAGCGGCGCTGACCTGACCCCATTCGCTGTGCATTTTGTGCTGGCTGATGTCGTCGACCTTGACGGGCAGGAATGTCCCGGCCCCCACATGCAGCGTGACATGGGTGACTCTAACGCCCTTCGCCGCAAGGGCGGCAAGCAGGCCGGTGTCAAAATGCAGCGACGCCGTCGGGGCGGCGACGGCCCCCGCACGGCGGGCAAAGACGGTCTGATAATCGGTCAGGTCCCGGGCATCGGCAGGCCGCTTGGCGGCGATGTAGGGCGGCAGCGGCATGGCCCCTGCGGCATTGAGGGCAACATCAAAGGCATCACCTGTGCAATTGAACCGCAGATGGCCCTGCCCGTCTGCAACACCGTCCAGTGTCGCAGACAGATCGGCGCTGAACACCACGGTTTCCCCGATCTTGAGCTTGCGCAGCGGTTTGATCAGCGCGGCCCATGTGCCATCTGCGCGCGGCTCCAGCAAAGTCACCTCGATCCTGGCCTGCACACGTCCTTGGGTGCTGTCGCGGACCCGCTGGCCCGTCAGGCGCGCGGGGATCACCTTGGTGTCGTTGAGCACCAGCAAATCCCCGGCCCGCAACCAGGTGGTAAGGTCGGTCACATGGCCATCATGCAGATCATCACCCTGCGCCACCAGCATGCGCGCCGAGGAACGCGGCACAGCGGGGCGGGTGGCGATCAAGGTTTCGGGCAGGTCAAAATCAAAGTCAGACAGTTTCATGGCCGCGCCCTACCGATCCTCGCCGCGCAGGACAACTGGTTTATCGCGTTCGGGTGGCGGTGCGGGCAAGGTTGATCCGGTGACGCCGTCAACGGCGGGCAATTCGGGTGCCGGGGCACGAAAGATTTCCCGAAGACCGCCGGGCGTCAGGGCCGACAGCGGATTGACCGAGACATTTGGCGCTTTGGCCGGACCTTTGAGGGTATAGTTGAACCCGATCAACCCCTCGCCCTTGCGGGTGAAAATCGACCCGATCCCATTGAGCAGATAGACAGGCGTGATCACGCCCTGCATGTTCACCTGCCCGCTGTCCAAAACATAGATGCCGTCCATCGACAGCCCCATGGATGCGCCCACGGCGCTGGCCTTGGTCAGGGTCAGCCGGTTCGGGGTCAGCCTGAAATCCGCTTCAACATCATCAAAATAGATACCGTCGCCATTCAGTTCATTGATCAGGCCCACGACGGAAACGGCATTGAGCAAGGCGGCGATGCCCGGTGCGTCCTTAATGCGCACATCACCAATCGTCAGCCGCCCGTCAAAGGCACCGCCCGATCCGACCGGCAACAACGACAGCGTCAATTGACCGCCAACGACCTGTTTGAGCAAGCCCGCCGCGCGCAGCACACCGCCTGCATCGGCAGAGATCAGCCGCACAGCACTGCGCCCTTGTTGCGGGCTCACGCGCCCCTCAACAGGTGATCCACCATTCAGTTGCGCCTGAAACGCCCCGTCCAGACCGCGCGCTGTGTCAAAGCGCCCGTTCAGGCCGGTCAGCGCGATGGTGTCGGTAATCTGCAACCGGTCCAGAATGACAATCATTGGCGGACCGGGTGGCGCATTCGCGTTTGGTTTGCCAAATTCAGCGCGGCGCAGATCAAGGATGCCACCGCGCAACACCACCTGAACCGGGTTGCCCTTGCCCTGCCCGATCAGGTCGACCGGGATATCGAGCCATCCACCAAGGCGCAGACGGTCAAAGCGCACCCGTTCCAAGGAGCCGCCTTCCGCAAGACGCACCGAGCCTTTGGCGCTTAGCCCGGCCCCTTCGATTTGCAGCACATCGACCTGTGGTGTCGTCCCCAATTGTCCCGAGACCTGCAAATTTCCGGATGCTGAGCGTGGTTTGACCCATGACAATTGCGGCACCGAAAGCGAGATCCCGCGCAGGTCCGACCCAAGAGCAAATTTTGGCGGCGTGTCCCGCTGAAAATCAAGGGCGATCCGGGCGCTGCCTTCGCCGGAAAACATGCCCGACGGCAAGGTGATGCCAAACGCATCAAGTGTGGTCTGGGTCAGGCTCACATCACCGCGCAAGGCGCTCTTGCTGGCCCCCGCACCGATCGGCTGCGTCCATGTGCCGTCAAAGGGCACCCCGTCAATGCGCCCTTTGCCAGAGATGACCAGCCCATCATTGTCGACCGATACCTTAAGCCGTGCGGCCCGCAACGCGCGCCCTTTGACCAATGTGTCAGTGCGCAGCGACACCAGATCACCGGTCGCATGAAATTTGACATCTCTGGGGTCGCCGCCTTTCCTCAGCGGCACCGCCAAAGTCCCTTCGAGGACCGCCTGTGCATCGGCCAGATCGACAGGCAGCTTGACCTTGTCCATAACCTTCATCGGTTCTTGGTTCAGCAAAGACAGCGCGGCGGTGAGCGTTGAGCGTGTCAAAAGCCGGATAACGGACGGCGGCCCATCCTTAACCCGTACATCAGGCATGATAAACGACGATCCGCTCAAGGTAACGGCACCCCCTTGGGGGGCGATGACCTGACCATCATCCACGGTCACCACAAGACGGTTATCGTTCAGGCTCATGTGGCCGCGCCCTTTGGTAACGGGCGGCATGGTGCGCATGAAACGCACCGTGGCATCGTGATAATCAAATGCGAGATAGGTTTGCGGCGGCGCATCGGGACTGCGGCGCAAGGCCAGATCAATATTGCTCAGCACCCCGGATTGCAGGTTTTCAACCAGCCAGGTGCGGGTCTTGGGCTTGAGCCGCTCTGGCCATAGTTCCAACAGCCGCTCAGGTCGCACCCCGTCCATGCGCCCATCCAATGACAGCCGCCAGCCGTTGGGATCGGCCTGCAACCCGCCATCAACAAGCAGTGTCTGTCCCTGATCGGAGATTTGCAACCGACCCAGTTGGACGCGAAACGGTTTCAGCTTCATTTGGAAATCAATGTCTGCCTCGGCGAGGCTCACAGGTTCAGGATAAAGGTTCAGCGGATTTGCCGTCAGGTCTGTCAGGGTGAATTGCCCGACCAGATCGGTCAGCTGTCCGCCCGCCCCCACACCCCCCAAGGCGGCGGTTCCGCTGGCCTGCCCGCTGACCCATTGGCTGCGCACGGACAGGGAGTCGAACCGCAACAATTGTTCTGCCGGATCATAGCTGAAGTAACTGCGCGCACCCTCAAAGGGGATCGGTTTGGTCTGCTCGTTCGGCTGCACTACCCCGGCCCCGATCTGCAAGGTGGCGTTGATCGGCGCAAAGCGACCGTTTTCGTCCAGACCACTGCGCACGGAGCCCGAAATTGGCGCGCGCAGCACGTCGAGCCATGCGAATGCGGGGCCCTGGGCGGCAATATCCGGGGCTGCAATGCCATCAAAACTGACCCCGAATTCGGCTGCCGTATCACCAATATCGCTGGTGTAATTGGCCGCCAGCGTGGCCACGCCCGCCCCGCCACTCAGCACAGCCAGATCCGCAGCCAAGGTCAACGCCTTGCCTTTGCGGGTCGCGACGATCCGCCCGCCATCCAATGTCCAGACCCGACCGGACCGGACGTCTTCATAGCGCAGCGTCAGGGCGCGCAGTTCAATGTTGACCAGCGCGCTCAACGCAGGCGTATCCAACACCTGATCCATCTGCCCGATCAGCTGTGGCAGTGTTGCGGCTTCGCGCCGGGGGGCCGATGGTGCGGTGCCCGCGATCAGGGAAACGCGCCCGTTCTCGCCCCGCCTGAGTGCGGCATAGACCCCGGACAGCGATACATCACGCGGCTGCACGACACCGCGCATCAGGGCGCGCATGGAAAATGATGCTTTGAGTTCGTTAAAGCCGATGATCTGCGTGCCTGTGGGTGTGTCCACGGAAACATCTCGAAGCAGCGCACGGGGCCGCCACCCTTCATCCATGACAAAGACCATTTCGCCAAATGTCACGCGGGCTTGCGGCATCTCTTGTGCGATCCGCGCCTCAATACGCGATTGCACCCATTGTGGCGCGGTGATGGGGCGTTCTTTCACGTAGATGAGCGCGCTCGCTGCGGCGATCACCACAAGCATCGTCATCGCCAGTGACCAGACCCCGGCGAGGCGCAATCGACGGCGGCGCGGCTTTGGTGTGGGTGGGGCGACGCTTTTGGTCATTGATGTCCATGTCATGGGAATTCAGGGGGGCTTGGCCGTTGCCAATTTCGCCCTAGTATGACAGCCCTTACCTGCCCTTCCAAGTGAATAGAAAGTGAGCCATGCCAGAGATTTCGCAGCCCGCCCCGGATTTCACCCTGCCCGCCACCGGTGGCGGCGACATTACGCTGAGCGCCCTCAAGGGCAAGGCCGTGGTTCTGTTCTTTTATCCACGCGATGACACGCCCGGATGCACCAAGGAAGCTATCGGATTTTCGGCAGATCTGGCAGCGTTTGAGGCCGCAGGTGCCCGGGTTTTCGGCATTTCGCGCGACACCATGGCCAAGCATGACAAGTTCACCGCCAAACATGATCTGACGGTGCCGCTCTTGTCAGACGAGAACGGCAGCGTGACAGAAAGCTATGGCGTCTGGGTCGAGAAAAATATGTACGGCAAGAAATCCATGGGCATTGAGCGGGCGACGTATTTGATTGCCGCGGATGGCACCATCGCGCGCATCTGGCGCAAGGTCAAAGTGCCTGGTCATGTTGATGAGGTTCTCGAAGCGGTGCGCGCTTTGTGAAACCGCTGGCAGAGATGGCCGAAGCCGTTTTGCGCTGTGGCGATGGCCGCGCAAAGACCAAAATGTCACGCAGCTTTGCCGCCCAGTGGCAAGCCGCGCGTGCGGCGGGTGAAACGCCCGACGTGGGCCGCGCCTCCCCCCCGATGCAGCCCGCAAGGCCCGAGCGCCCCGAATTGTTACGCCCCCGCGACGTGCCCCACCGCAAGCCCGGCACGCCCGAGGGTCGGATCGCACTGTTGCACGCTGTGGCCCATATTGAATTGAACGCGGTCGATCTGCATTGGGACATCATCGCGCGGTTTTGCGATGTGAAACTGCCGATGGGGTTCTATGATGATTGGGTCAAAGCGGCAGATGAGGAATCCAAACATTTTAATCTGATGTGTGATTGCCTTGAATCGGCAGGCAGCTTTTATGGTGCATTGCCGGCCCATGCCGGCATGTGGCGCGCCGCAGAAGACACCGCGGAAGATCTGATGGGACGCCTTGCCGTGGTGCCGATGGTGCTTGAGGCGCGAGGGCTCGACGTGACCCCGGGCATGATCAGAATCTTCCAGCAGGCCAAAGACAAAGGGGCCGTCGCCGCGCTTGAGACGATCTATGCCGAGGAAGTTGCCCATGTTGCTTACGGCAGCAAATGGTTTCATTTTTTATGCGGGCGGTTTGACGAAGACCCCAAAGAGCGGTTTCACGCGCTGGTCCGGCAATATTTTCACGGCGCTCTCAAGCCACCGTTTAACGAAGAAAAGCGCGCCGAGGCGGGTATCCCACCTGACTTTTACTGGCCCCTGACGGAACAAGGATGAAGCTGATCCGGCAAGTCGTTGGTATAGGCGGATTTTTGCCCATTTCTACCATTCCGGTGGTTTGACGCCAAGCCGTTGGTCATCAGGGTTGCCCGATTGGCACCCACTGGCTAATGACGTATGAAAGCGAGCGCACCAAAGGGGGATTTGGTGGGCCTTTTCGGGACGAAAAAAGAGGACATCACACGTGCGCACACGGATCGCTATCAAAATCCATTCCATACTGGAACGACACTTTCCCGAACGCCGGGTGTTCCTGAAATCTGACAATGATACGCGCTTTATCCGTTTACACCCCAGCACCCAGCTGATTGCATTTGCGGGCTCCGCCTTGCTGGTGGCATGGGCGATTGTGGCGACGGCCATCATTTTGATGGACAGCATCGGTTCCGGCAATTTCCGCGAGCAGGCCAAACGGGATCAGCGCACCTATCAGGCCCGCCTGAATGACCTGTCTGCTCAGCGCGACACCCGCGCCGACGAAGCACTTGCCGCGCAAAACAGGTTCAATGCCGCCCTGAAACAGATTTCTGTGATGCAGTCGGAGTTGTTGGAATCAGAGACCCACCGCCGCGAACTGGAAACCGGTATTGACGTGATCCAGTCGACGTTGCGCGACACGATGAAAGACCGTGAAATCGCGCGCACGCAGCTTGCTGAATTGCAAGGCGACCTCGAAGAAGGCGGCACAGGGGTCATTCAAACCGCCGCCAGCAACGCCCCGATTGATTTTCTGGCTGAGGCATTGGCCCGCACGGCAAAAGAACGTGATCAGGTGATTGTCGATGCGCAGGACGCATTGCTTTACGCCGATGAAATGACCCAAGAGATTGCGCTGATGCGCGACCAGAACGACGCGATCTTTCGCCAGTTGGAAGAAGCGATGACCGTTTCGGTTGCCCCGCTTGATAAAATGTTCCGCAATGCAGGCATGCCCACCGAGAGCATTCTGGCCACTGTGAAACGCGGCTATTCCGGTCAGGGTGGCCCGATGACGCCGCTGTCGTTTACCACGCGCGGCGAAGAGCCTACCCCTGATACATTGCGTGCCAACCGGTTGCTGGATCAGATGGACCGTCTGAACCTTTACCGCATCGCCGCTGAAAAAGCGCCCTTTGCAAAACCCGTGAAAAACGGGTTTCGCTTTACCAGCCAGTTCGGGTTTCGCCGCGATCCCAAAACCGGTGGTCGGCGCATGCACTCAGGCGTTGATTTCGCGGCCAGCGCCGGCACCCCGCTTTATGCCACGGCGGACGGCGTTGTCACCCACGCAGGATGGCAATCGGGTTATGGACGACTGGTCAAAATCAAACACGACTTTGGCATTGAGACAAGATACGCTCATCAATCGCGTATTCGCGTAAAAGTAGGCCAAAGGGTCTCGCGCGGACAGCATATTGGTGATATGGGAGCGTCTGGACGGGTCACCGGTGTCCACCTCCACTATGAAGTCCGTGTAGGTGGCAAAGCTGTTAACCCCATGATCTATATCAAGGCTGCAAACGATGTTTTCTAAAAGCAAAATCAACGATCCCGCCCCTCAAAAGGACGGCGATGCGCACAAACCAACGACCTCGAATGTATCGGCATCTGGTGCCCCTTCGGCACCCAAGCCCAATGAATTCAAGGCCAGCGCGCCCAAAGCGAAACCGCCAGCCTCTGTGCTTTCAGCGGATTTGCACGTCACGGGCAATATGAAAACCACCGGCGACATTCAGGTCGAAGGCACGGTTGAAGGTGACATTCGCGCACATCTGCTGACCATTGGTGAAACCGCCACCATCAAGGGCGAAGTGATTGCCGATGACGTTGTGATCAATGGCCGCATTGTCGGACGTGTGCGTGGCCTCAAGGTCCGCCTGACGTCGACTGCACGGGTTGAAGGCGACATCATTCACAAGACCATCGCCATCGAATCGGGTGCGCATTTTGAAGGTTCGGTTCAGCGTCAGGACGATCCGCTGAACCCCGGTGCCAAAGGTGCACCAGCGCAAAAGTCGAACCCCGCCTCTTAACGGCTAGGACGGCAACCAACGACTTAAGGCATCGCAGCACGCTGCGGTGCCCTTTTTTATGCCTGATGCAAATCCCTAGCCCGACCTGACCACAGCGGCACCGCCGCGTCGGCCCCCGCGCATGCAAAAAGGCGGCCCGTGCTGGACCGCCTTTTGTTTTTTTAACGTTGTGGCCGCTGCCCTCAGTCGATCACAGTGACTTTCTGCATCACGTCAGGATCGCCAACCACAGTGCCGTTACCGCCGGTGCCGCGTTTGATCGCATCAACGATATCCTGTCCGTCCGTCACCCGGCCCACCACCGTGTACTCGCCATTCAGGAAATGACCGGCATCAAACATGATGAAGAACTGGCTGTTGGCACTGTCAGGGCTTTGCGACCGCGCCATCCCCACCACGCCCTTGTCAAAAGGAATCTCAGAGAATTCAGCCGGAACATCCGGCATATCCGATCCGCCCATGCCAGCACGCGCCGTGTCGCCATCAGACTTGCCAAACTGCACGTCACCGGTTTGTGCCATAAAGCCATCAATCACGCGGTGAAACACCACACCATCATACGCCCCTGCCGCAGCGAGTTCAGTGATCCGTGCGGTGTGCAGAGGTGCAACATCTTCGAGCAAGTCAATAGTGATGGTGCCGTTGGCCTCACCGGCCACTTCGATCTTGAGGCCAGAGGCCACCGCCGATGTGCCGATGAGTGCCGCAAAAAGGCCGCCGATTACAACGTCACGCATCGGCTGCGACCTTGACGCTGATCATGCGATCAGGTTCGGCCGGAGGCTCGCCCTTGGTGATCGCATCGACTAGGTCCATGCCTGAAATCACCTGACCGTAGACGGTGTATTGTCCGTTCAGGAAATCGTTGTCCTTGAAGTTGATGAAAAACTGGCTGTTGGCGCTGTCAGGATTGGCAGAGCGCGCGGCACCGATAGACCCGCGGGCATGGGGGATCTTGGAAAATTCCGCCGGCACGTTGCCAAGGTCCGACCCACCTGTTCCGGCCATCCGCAGGTTAAAATCGTTTTCCATGTTGCCATGTTCCACATCGCCGGTCTGGGCCATGAAACCATCAATCACACGGTGAAAGGCCACGTTGTCGTATTTGCCTGCGCGGGCAAGTTCTTTCATCCGTTCCACATGTTTTGGGGCCACATCGGGCAGCAGCTGGATTGTGACGGTGCCGCCTTTCAGCTCCATCAGGATGGTGTTTTCGGGGTCTGTAATCTCGGCCATCGGGCGCTCCTTAACTGAAAATCTTGACTGTTACCTAGGGGTGATTTCCACAATTGCCAAGCGGCTCCATTGACCTAAGCCTCCATAACAGCAAAACACAGGCGCAACAGATGGTCAGGGAGACGTGAAATGAGCTGGAAATCGCTGGATGATATGGATGTGGCAGGCAAAAGGGTTCTGGTGCGCGTCGACATTAACGTGCCGGTGGAAAATGGCCATGTCACCGACGCGACCCGGATCGAGCGGATCGTGCCGACGGTTGCGGACATTCTGGCCAAGGGCGGCAAGCCAATGCTGCTGGCGCATTTTGGCAGGCCAAAGGGCAAAGTGACCCCAGAGATGAGCCTTGCACAGATCCTGCCCGCGCTTGAGGCGGCGTTGGGGCGCCAGGTGCAGTTAATCGAGACGCTTGAGGCCGCTGAGGCGCTGAATGCGGATGCCTGGGCGGCAGATGTGCTGCTGCTTGAAAACATCCGGTTCTATCCCGGCGAAGAAGCCAATCACATCAGTTTTGCGCGCCGGTTGGCAGCACTTGGGGACGTCTATTGCAACGATGCCTTTTCCGCCGCACACCGCGCCCATGCGTCAACCGAAGCGCTGGCGCGGCTTTTGCCCGCCTGTGCCGGACGTCTGATGCAGGCAGAGCTCAGCGCGCTTGAAGCGGCCCTTTCGAACCCTGAACGCCCGGTGGGGGCAGTGGTGGGGGGGGCCAAGGTATCGACCAAGATCGAATTGCTTGAGAACCTTGTGAACCGCCTCGACGTGCTGGTGATCGGTGGCGGGATGGCCAATACGTTTTTGGCAGCACTTGGGGCCGGTTTGGGCAAATCACTGCAAGAGCCTGACTATTTCGGCACGGCAAAGGACATCATGGCGCAGGCGGACAAGGCCGGTTGCCGCGTGATCTTGCCCGTGGATGGTTTGGTTGCCACGGAATTTGCGCCGGGGGCCGATCACGTGGTTGTGCCGCTGGGGGCCGATACCGTTCTGGACCCGGATCAGATGGTGCTGGATGCTGGCCCCGCCAGCATCGAGGCCGTGCGTCTGGCGTTTGAGGGCCTCAAGACGCTGATCTGGAACGGGCCTTTGGGTGCCTTTGAAATTGCCCCGTTTGATACGGCGACTGTTGCCGCGGCTCAGGCGGCCGCCGCACAGACCCGCAATGGCACATTGATTTCTGTGGCTGGTGGCGGTGACACTGTTGCCGCTCTTAATCAAGCGGGGGTGGCGGATGATTTCACCTATATCTCCACCGCCGGTGGCGCGTTTCTGGAGTGGATGGAAGGCAAGACCCTGCCCGGTGTTGCAGCCCTTGAGGGGTAAGCGCGGGCGGCACTTGAAGACGCCGCGTGCAGATACCCAGCGGCAAGCTGGCTATCGCCACCCCGGCGACAAACTGGCAGTTTCCCGTCAGACCCGCTAATGATCTGCGCCTGACCTTCACCTGCAACAAGGACATTCACCGATGACGAAATGGACATTGATCACCGGGGCGTCCGAGGGGCTGGGCGTTGAATTTGCCCGGATCGCCGCACGCGAGGGGCGCAACCTGATCCTCACTGCGCGTTCTGAGGACAAATTGGAAGCGCTGGCAACCCAATTGCGTGCAGGCGGCACTGAGGTGGTGGTGATCCCGGCAGACCTGAATGACAGCAGCGAGGTTGCCCGGCTGTGGTCCGAAGCGACGGTTGATCGCGCGATTGACGTCGTTGTGAACAATGCTGGGCTGGGTCGCAATGGGCCATTCGCTGAAGACAGAGATAACGGAGCCGATTGGGCACGCGAGCTTAGCTCAATCGAGGTTAATATGTCCGCCCTGACGCGGCTGATGAAACTGGCCATTGCCCATATGCGAGGGTCCGGCGGTGGGCGGGTTTTGAACGTCGCCTCGACGGCTGCCTTCCTGCCGGGGCCAAACATGGCCGTCTATCACGCGACAAAGGCCTATGTGCTGTCGCTGTCCGAGGCGGTCGCGTTTGAAGTGCGCGGATCGGGTGTGACCGTATCGGCGCTTTGCCCCGGTGCGACGCAGACCAACTTTTTCGACGCCGCAGACATGCACGGTATTCGCTTGCTGAAATTCGCACCACCTGCCGCCGCAGACAAAGTGGCGCAGATCGGTTGGGATGGCATGTTGCGCGGCAAGGCAGTGATTGTGCCCGGACTGATGAACAAGTTCTTTGCATTCTCGCCCCGCATTTCGCCCCGGTTCATGGTGGTGTGGGTTACAAGCATATTTATGTCAAAAAGCTAACCTCATATGAAATAAGGGGATTCACAGGGCGAATCATCTGTGTCATAGTCTGTGGACGTCCAGCAAGAGACGATTTGAGGCAGACCAGATGACCCGCACCCCACGCCCCGCTTTTGGCACGTTGCTGTTTTTTGCAATTGCATTTGCGCTGAGCCTTTATTTCACTTTTGCCGCCGTGCAGGGCAGTTTTGGCTTGTTCCGGCGCGCCGAGATTGTCGCCGAAAGCCATGACCTGCGGGTGCAGCTCGCCTCTGTGCGCGCCGACGTCATGCGCATGGAAAATCTGACCCATCGGTTGTCGGATGACTACCTTGATCTGGACCTGCTGGATGAACGCGTGCGCAAGGTGCTTGGCATGCTGCGCAGCGATGAGATTGTTATTCGGTAAGGTCCGCTAAGCGGACATTGCTGCCGTTCGCTTCTGATCTGTGAATGCCTGCTAAATCGTCTTTCCAGCCATTGGTGCAAAAGCTCGCATGAAATTGGTGGTCTGAACTACTTGACGAACAAGCCAACCTCTGCGGCCTCGCAGTCACAAAGGCTTCCAGATCAGAGACCCTTGCTAATGTGTCCAATCTTGAGGCACGGTTGATCGAACAGGAGGTATTTGCCATGTGTTGGAGCGCAACGGCGTCTGTCGCGATGGTGGCATTGGGCGGCGCTGCAGTCGCGGTCACAGCGATGCGCGGTGAACCGAAAGCGATTTGGATCACTCTGGGCTTTTTCACCGTGATGGAGGGTTTGCAAGCCGTTGGATATGCAGTTGTAGATGAATGCTCGAACCCCGCAAACCAATCGATTACATTGCTGTCCTATCTACACATTGCCTTTCAGCCCTTGTTCATCAACGCTTTTGCAATGGCAATTGCACCATCCCCGGTGCCGAAGTGGCAGGCACGCAGAGTATATGGCCTTGCTGCTCTCGCCACAGGATTCATGCTGCTGAAACTGGTTCCGCTACAGGCACTTGGCAATTGCACGCCCGGGTCGCCACTTTGCGGGCTACAAACTTGCCTGATCTCAGGCGATTGGCACATTGGCTGGATTTTGCCGCTCAACGGTTTCATGGAAGGTTTCAGCTCGACCTTTGGTATCCACATCTGGTTCCCAGCCTATTTTCTTGCTGTTTTTGCCCTGCCTCTTTGGTACGGCGCATGGCGCTTTGCGTTATTTCATTTGTTGATCGGACCATTTCTCGCCTTCGCACTGACGACCAACCCAAATGAACAACCCGCAATATGGTGCCTGTTCTCGATTGGTATCATCTTGGTGTCGCTTAGTTCGTTTATCAGGGTCCGGGTGATGGGCGCGCATCAGCCAGCGTAAAATTAATCAAAAAGCCTGTTTCCATCAAACCTGCCCGAGGACATCATTACTCCTGTGTAAAACAGGCTATCAAGAGCTGGGACTGACGCTCTGCTTTGCTCAGCTAATAGGTCGTAAGGCAGCTTTTCCGCGGTTTCAGGTCACTTGTGCAGCTTGCGGCATCCGGGACTCTGGGCTCAAAGCAGGCCTTCTCTCCACTGCCCCCAAAAGTCAAAAATATCGCAACAGCGATCTGTGTCCACACTTTGAACTCGCTCCCTTAACCCGACGTCACAATGCCCCTACCCTTCCCTTCCCGAATCCGATAAACAATAGTTTAACGCTAAACTATCTCTGCGCACCCACGGCCCGCGCTGACGGAGGAAATGCCCATGGCAGCCAAGAAACCCACCAGGAAATCAAACGTTTCAGCCGATGAGTTGAAAGCTTATTACAAGGACATGCTGTTGATCCGGCGGTTCGAGGAAAAGGCAGGTCAGCTTTATGGCATGGGTTTAATTGGTGGGTTCTGCCACCTCTACATCGGGCAGGAAGCAGTTGTTGTGGGCCTTGAGGCCGCCGCCAAAGAAGGTGACAAACGCATCACCTCCTACCGCGACCATGGTCATATGCTGGCCTGTGGCATGGACCCCAAGGGCGTGATGGCCGAACTGACGGGCCGCGAGGGCGGCTATTCCAAGGGCAAGGGTGGCTCCATGCACATGTTCTCGAAAGAGAAGCATTTTTATGGTGGCCACGGCATTGTTGCGGCACAAGTGCCACTGGGTGCTGGTTTGGCCTTTTCCGACAAATACAAAGGCAACGACAATGTCACCTTCACCTATTTCGGGGATGGTGCGGCGAACCAGGGTCAGGTCTATGAGGCCTATAACATGGCCGAGATTTGGGACCTGCCTTGTATCTTTGTGATTGAGAACAACCAATATGCGATGGGCACCTCGACCAAGCGGTCGACCCATTCAACCAGCTATTGGGAACGTGGTGCCGCCTATGGCATCGAGGGCGAGGAGGTCGACGGGATGGACGTGCTTGCGGTCAAGGAAGCCGGCGAAAAGGCGGTGGCACACTGTCGCGCGGGCAAAGGACCCTACATTCTGGAAATCAAGACCTACCGCTATCGCGGCCATTCGATGTCGGACCCGGCGAAATACCGGACCCGCGAAGAGGTCCAGAAGATGCGCGACGAACGTGACCCGATTGAGGCCGTGCGCAGCCTGCTGTTGACCGGCAAACATGCCACCGAGGATGACCTCAAAGAGATCGACAAGGAGATCAAGAAGGTCGTGAACGAGAGCGCCGATTTCGCCAAGGAAAGCCCCGAACCACATCTGGATGAGCTGTGGACAGACATTTACGCAACCGAAGTTCCACAGGAGGCTTGATCAATGGCTACTGAAATTCTCATGCCCGCCCTGAGCCCGACAATGGAAGAAGGCACGCTTGCCAAATGGTTGGTCAAAGAAGGTGATACGGTCAAATCCGGTGACATCATGGCCGAGATCGAAACCGACAAAGCCACGATGGAATTTGAAGCCGTGGACGAAGGCACCATTGGCAAGATTCTGATTGCCGAAGGCAGTGAAGGGGTGAAGGTGAACACCCCCATCGCAGTTCTTCTGGAGGACGGCGAAAGCGCCGATGACATCGACAGCGCATCAGCGGCCCCTGCCCCCGCAGAGGCGGAAAAAGCTGACACCAAGGCCGAAGCCCCAAGTGCCGGGATGAGCCAGCCCAAGCCCGCAGCGCCGCAAAGTGACACCACGCCGGATTGGCCGGAAGGCACGACGCTCAAGCAGCAGACCGTCCGCGAGGCGTTGCGCGACGGCATGTCCGAGGAAATGCGCCGCGACGACAGCGTGTTCCTGATGGGCGAAGAGGTTGCTGAATATCAGGGTGCCTACAAGATATCCCAGGGGATGCTTGATGAATTTGGATCCAAGCGCGTGATCGACACCCCGATCACCGAACATGGGTTTGCCGGGATTGCCACGGGTGCCGCCTTTGGTGGCTTGCGCCCGATTGTGGAATTCATGACCTTCAACTTTGCCATGCAGGCGATTGACCACATCATCAACTCCGCCGCCAAGACGCTCTATATGTCCGGTGGCCAGATGGGCGCGCCCATGGTGTTTCGAGGCCCCAATGGTGCTGCGGCCCGTGTGGGTGCCCAGCACAGCCAGGATTATGCTGCATGGTACATGCAGGTGCCGGGCCTCAAGGTTGTCATGCCCTATTCCGCCTCTGACTATAAAGGCCTGATGAAAACCGCGATCCGTGATCCCAACCCCGTGATCTTTCTGGAAAACGAGATCCTCTATGGGCGCAGCTTCGATGTGCCTGACGTCGATGATTATACCGTGCCGTTCGGCAAGGCCCGGATCTGGCGTGAGGGATCGGATGTCACTATCGTCAGCTTTGGCATTGGCATGACCTACGCACTGGAAGCCGCCGAAAAATTGGCCGAAGACGGTATCGAGGCCGAGGTCATCGACCTGCGCACCCTGCGTCCGATGGACACGCCCGCCGTCATAAAATCTGTGATGAAAACCAACCGCTGCGTGACGGTCGAGGAAGGTTGGCCTCAGGGCTCTGTCGGCAATTACATCTCTTCCGTGATCATGCAGGAAGCGTTTGATTACCTTGATGCGCCGGTGATCAATTGTACCGGTAAGGATGTGCCAATGCCCTATGCGGCGAATTTGGAAAAACACGCACTGCTGACGGCTGCCGAAGTCGTCGATGCGGTGAAAAAAGTGACATACAAATAAGGAGCGGCACCATGCCTATCGAAATTCTCATGCCCGCCCTTTCACCCACGATGGAAGAAGGCACATTGGCCAAATGGCTGGTCAAGGAAGGTGATACTGTGTCTTCCGGGGATATCCTGTGCGAGATTGAAACCGACAAGGCCACGATGGAGTTCGAGGCCGTGGATGAAGGCACCATTGGCAAAATCATGATCTCTGACGGGACTGAAGGCGTGAAAGTGAACACACCGATTGCTGTGCTGCTGGAGGATGGCGAAAGCGCCGATGACATCGGTGCTGCATCCGCGCCCGAGCCGCAGGCATCCTCCAACGCAGCACCTGCCGAAGCGTCGGACGCGACCGCACCGGCCAAAGGGCATGGCCGCGGTGAAACCGATGCAACGCCGGCACCCGCGGCACCCGAAACTGCTGAGGGCGACCGCATCTTTGCCTCGCCGCTTGCACGTCGCATTGCGGCTGACAAAGGTCTGAATCTGGCGGACATCAAGGGCTCAGGCCCGCATGGCCGCATCGTCAAGGCTGATGTTGAGGGGCTGTCCAAATCCGACGCGCCAAAAGCCGCCGCTGCCGAGGCACCAAAAGGAGCACCTGCCGCTGCTGCTGGCCCTTCTGCCGATGCCATTGTCAAGATTTACGCGGATCGGGAGTACGAAGAGGTCAAATTGGATGGCATGCGCAAAACCATCGCAGCGCGCCTGACCGAAGCCAAACAAACCGTTCCGCATTTCTATCTGCGGCGCGATATTCAGCTGGATGCGCTCATGGCGTTCCGCGCGCAGTTGAACAAACAACTTGAACCGCGCGGTGTGAAGCTCAGCGTCAATGACTTTATCATCAAAGCCTGCGCGCTGGCACTGCAACAGGTGCCTGATGCAAACGCGGTCTGGGCCGGTGATCGGATGTTGAAACTCAAACCTTCGGACGTGGCGGTTGCCGTTGCGATCGAGGGCGGCCTCTTTACCCCCGTTCTGAAAGACGCCGAGATGAAGTCGCTTTCTGCGCTTTCGGCTGAGATGAAAGACCTTGCCACCCGTGCGAAGAGCCGCAAACTAGCCCCTCATGAGTATCAGGGCGGCAGTTTTGCAATCTCAAATCTGGGGATGATGGGGATTGATAACTTCGATGCGGTGATCAATCCTCCCCACGGCGCGATCCTCGCGGTGGGTGCAGGCGTGAAAAAGCCAGTTGTGGACGCAGAAGGTGAAGTGGCTGTGGCCACGGTCATGTCAGTCACATTATCCGTCGATCACCGTGTCATCGACGGTGCCTTGGGTGCCGAATTGCTGAACGCCATCAAGGATAACCTTGAAGCACCGATGACGATGTTGGCCTGATCGCCATCTGACCTGAATTATCTGGGAATGCCCAAGACGATTTGGCGCTGGCGCGCGCCTTAAGGTGGCAATATTAAATAAAAAGCCGGGGCAATGATCCCGGCTTTTTCAATTATTATGAAATCAGATTACTGGTCTTGTTCCCACGGGCCCAACATGTGGTTCATAGAAACAGCCGGTTGATCACAACCCGCCTCGCCCACAATTCGAGCGGGTATCCCGGCCACAGTCTTGCACGGCGGCACCTCTTCCAGCACCACCGATCCTGCGGCAATGCGGCTGCAATGGCCAACCTTGATATTGCCCAACACCTTGGCCCCGGCCCCGATCAGCACGCCATCCCCGATCTTGGGGTGGCGGTCTTCTTCTTCCTTGCCGGTACCGCCCAGCGTGACCGAATGCAGCATCGACACATTGTCCCCAACCACGGCCGTTTCGCCGATCACGATGGAATGGGCGTGATCAATCATGATGCCCTTACCCACCTTGGCAGCGGGATGAATATCGACACCGAAAATTTCGCTGACCCGCATCTGCACGAAATAGGCCAAATCACGTTTGCCGTTCTTCCAAAGATAATGGCCGACCCGATAGGCTTGCACTGCCTGATAGCCCTTGAAGTACAAGATCGGCTGCAACAGGCGATGGCACGCAGGGTCGCGCTCAAAAATTGCAACCAGATCAGCACGCGCCGCGGCCACCAGATCAGGCTCGGCAGCATAGGCCTCATCCACGATCTCGCGCACAACCATCATCGACATCTCATTTGATGACAGCTTGGCCGCGATGCGGTAGGACAGCGCCTTTTCGATGGATTTGTGATGCAGGATACATGCGTGCACAAAGCCGCCAATCAAAGGCTCATCAATGACTGCCTGTTGGGCCTCGTCTTGAATGCGTTCCCAAACTGGGTCAATCTGGGCGATGTTTCTGCGGGTTTCGGCCATGTTGTGGTCCCTTCGTTAGGTTTAGATTACCTCATGCAACATCACTTAACCAAACGCAAACCCGTGATGCACCTAATTTTTCATGTGGGCATGTAACCGAGACTTACAAGCCTTCCCGGCACGATGCCGCTGAAGACATTGGAGGATCACGGCAAAACAAATGGCATATTCGGGGTCTGAAAATGATTTTTCCGGCATCATTTGCCGCGTACGCGACACAGCCATCAACGTGCCATTACCCCAGCGCGGATGCGGCTTTCCCATCCGCTTGGCGAACTTATCTGCCCAATCCGCCTCTCGAAGCAGTTGGGAACAGACGTCTTCGCGCAAGTCATGCGGCACGGCCAAAAGGTGCCGCGCCGCCGCCGTCAGGTCGCTCGGAAACACCTCGCGCATCAGGCCCCTATGTCGACCCGTCTGTCCAGCCCCGCCCCAAAGGTCGCTGAGACCTGGGCGACCGACAAAACAGCCCCAGACCCAAGCCCATCTTCGACCTGTGCAGCACTTGGATAGGTCCATGTCGGGCTGTTGACCAAGACCTCGCGCAATACCGTTTCCCCCTGCAACACCCGCACCTGATAGCTTTCGCTTTCCTCACCCAATGGCACGTCTGGGATGTCCCAGGAATCGCCATTTATACGGGTGCGCCGGATCCAGGCAAATGTGCGGTCTCTATTCGCGGCCAGCGTGCCCGATACATGGCAGGGGCTTAGCGGGCGCAGACCGTTACCGGCAAATGCACGCACAAAATGCCGGTATGATGGGTCATCGGTGCCTCGTCGTGCCGGCCCGATCCGGTAGTGTTGCGCCACGCGGCGCAAGTTGGGGCTTAGCTCGATTTGCAAAGGCACCCCATTCAACAACACAAATGTTGATCCAGTTGGCCAGACTTCGGGCATCAATCCATCGGTCCCCGCCTGCCCGCGCAACCTGTTCCTGAGCCAATAGGTATTGGGTGCGACCAGTTCTGCATCCTTAAACTGGAAAACTTCCCAATTGTCCGAACTACCATCACCAATTACCGCAAAATTGGCACCACTCAACAGCGCGTCCATGCTCACGCTTTCCAACGTACCGCTTGTCAACTTGACCTCCAGAACATCCCCGCGATCAACGAGACCTGAAGGGCTGGCAGCCATGGCATTGCGGGTCACGCCGATTGTTGCGCGTATAGGCAAAATCGAATTGAGCTGATAGTTTGCGTCCGTTGCCGATTGATACACCGCAACAGCCCCCGGCCATGGTTGCGCTGTGGCCGCGATGTAGGGTGCATGCGGCACTTCATCCCCCCGCAACAACGGCAAATCCATGAAATAGGGCTGAACTGGCACAGGAGGCACAAAGGGGCGCAATTGCACCAATTCGTCATCGATCGGGGCCGGATCATAGACTTCTGGCTCAATCCGTACGGCATCTATCACCTGGACATCTGCCTGTTCCACCCTGTCAATCCGGTAGAGCCCCGGCCCTTCGGCCCCGTCCCCCGGCATCTTGATCACATCGCCCGCGCCCAGCGCCATTTGTGATAGCGGCAAGGCTAGCCTGATGTTTTCCCGCGACACCCGTGCCTCAGTAAGCCATCGCTCAGCCACCTGCCTGCCTTCTGACCGGGTCAGCGTCATGTTCAACTCAGAGGCGGATACGGCATGGGTGGCTTCATCCCGCCAAAACAGCTTCTTCGGCAATGGGGGCAAAATTGCCGTCCGCCTGAACAAATTTCAACCTGACCCGGCCAGTGATTTCAGCATCTGCATCTCGAACCTGTTCGATCACTCCGTCCAGTTCAGGGCTGACCGCTAGCTGCTGAGGGTCAAGCGTGACCGCGTCCACCCCATCCCGCATCCGGAAATTGAGCACACCATTGCGTTCAATCGCGTCAAACCCGTGCCGGATCATCAAAGGCTGCAATGCGGCGCGTGCGTCCGTCACCTGATCAACGGCATAGCCCCGGACATATCCATAAAGCCCCTTGGTGGAATAGTCTTTCAGTCCAGCGCGGCGGCAAATTTCGCCCACGACAGAGGCAAGCGACCGCGATGACGTGCGCCCATTGATCCAATGTCCGCGCGCATAGTTCTGACCATCGCTCCACAAGGCGCGGTTGTTGGGAAAGAACGGATACGGCCGCACGTCCCATGCCCAGACAAAAGCGCGCCGCATGTCCACCATGACACCGTCGTATTCGCTCGATTGTGGGTTATGCGCCGGATCAGCCCAATAGTCCGACATCGCGCGCAAATACTGCATCTGCATCAGATCGTCACGCGCACCAGTGGAATACCTGGGCAGGCTGCTTTCTGAACTTTTCAGGTCCAGAAATTTGTTGGGCTGATTCGCGCCCTTGTCTACGGCAGCACACCCATATTCATCCACCCAAGCCGCGTCAAACTGCGGGCCGCGCAACCCTTCGGGATCATGGGCTGTGTGCACCGTGGCCACCGCACCATTGGGCCAGACAAGCCGTTTGCGCGTGGCCTCCCAATCTGGCCTTCGGTCCGCTGGCGAACACGCCAATATCCCGCTGTCGCCAAAAATCATCACCTCGCGCACCTGCTCAATGGTCTCACCGACCAATGCCACACGGCGGCACTTGCCTGCATCCAGCGGCTTGGCCCCTTCGACCACGGACCGGACCCATTCTGCGCCTGCGCGTGTTTTGCCCGCACCACGGCCGCCCATGATCACCCAGGACCGCCAATCCCCCGCTGGTGGCAGTTGATGATCCATCGCCCAGAACTCGAACAAAAAAGGGAGAGCCAAAAGCTCTCCCTCATCCAGATCATTCAGAAACTGGTCTTGTACCGCCACATCGGCGGAGCCGATCCAACTTGCACCCGATCTCAACCCGCGCCTTGTCAAGATCAAGGGCATACCCTCCTCGGGCAATGCCCGCTTGTCTGTTTCGACACTCATTCAGATAGGTCTCCACCTTTGCGCAGTTCCCAACAATACTGGTGACTTTGCCAATCACCTTGGTCGCCGCAGTTTCATTGATTTCCTCCCCGGATCTTGCCTGTTTTTTCAGGCTTTCTACTTCACGACGCAGGTCGCCGATCGCATCCTTAAGCGAAGAAAGCAGTTCTTCACTTTCGGCAATCTCTTGCTCCGGGGTAATCATTGTCATTCTTGCTCATACCTCTCGTTTGGCTTTCCCCAACCGAGCAGACACAAAAAAACGACCACCGGGAATTACCCCGGGGCCGTTTGCCCACGTCCTCTAGCATGCCACAAGGTCTACATCAGAGCGTGCGCAATGTCAAGAGAAATGAGGTTAACAAAACCTTCCAAGCCATTACGATGGTTCAATAATCCCTTAACCTATATCGCTTGCAGGATTGGTATTTTCCCACCCGGCGGGCGCTATCAGTTGCCACCCGTCGAAGCATTTCCCGCCGCTTCCGCACCGCGTTCCGCCTCAATCTGCCGCCAACGCGCAACATTCTGGTTGTGCTCTTCCAATGTAACGGCAAAGGCATGTCCGCCAGTGCCATCAGCAACGAAAAACACAAACTCGCTGTCATCCGGCTGTGCGGCCGCCATCAGGCTGGCGCGCCCCGGATTGGCAATCGGTGTGGGTGGCAAACCGTCAATCACGTAAGTATTCCACGGGGTTTCCTTGCGCAGTTCCGATTGACGCAACCCGCGCCCCAGAATGCCTTCACCCTTGGTGATCCCATAGATCACCGTCGGGTCCGTTTGCAGGCGCATGTTCTGGTTCAGGCGGTTCACAAACACCGCGGCCACCTGTCCGCGCTCCTCCGGCACCCCGGTTTCCTTTTCAACAATCGATGCCAATACCAACAGATCTTCCGGGCTGCTGATCGGCAAATCAGGTGCGCGCGATTCCCAGGCGGCAGCGACCAATATCTCCTGTGCCGCCTGCATCTCAGCGAGGATCATGTTGCGATCGTCGCCCGGTCGCACCTCGTAGCTGTCTGGTGCCAAAGCCCCCTCTGGCGGGACCGCCTCCACGGTGCCTTCCAGCACCTCCATGCCTTTGAGTGCTTCGGTCACCTGCCAACTGGTTACGCCCTCTGCCAACGCAATCCGAAACCGCGTGTCGGCTTTCGCGGTCTTTTCCGTGTAGATGTCTGGCACATCATCCGCGCCGGGCGTGAATTCCGCCCGCTCCACAAACCGGTTTGTCGCAGGGTCCAATTCGCGCACCTGTACCGAAACCCGGTTGATTCCGATGCGATACACGACTTCCGTACCACAGGTGCTGGCCCCGCCCTTGGTGACAACATCGACAATCTCAGCCATGGACGTACCGGGCTGCACAAGAAAACTACCAGCCTTCAAATCACCGGTCTTTTCCTCATAATCCGCGCCAATCCGAAAGATCGAAGAGGACGTTACCGCCCCTTGTTCTTCCAGATTGCGGCTGACCTTGCGCATGGTTGACCCGCGCTCAACCTGCAAACAGATGGCCTCCTGCAAGGGTCCTTCAGCCGTGTACTGGCCTTTGCCCCACAAGATCACGCCACCCAACAAGAACAGCCCAACCATCAGGAAGGTCACCGCATTTGACGCGATATGACGCCACATTAGGAAACTTTCCCAAACAGCACGCTTGCATTGGTTCCGCCAAAGCCAAACGAATTTGACAGCGCCACATTGATCTTGCGTTCGACCTTTTGGTTGGGAGCCAGATCAATCTTGGTCTCCACCGCAGGGTTGTCGAGGTTGATCGTCGGCGGTGCCACCTGATCCCGGATCGCAAGGATCGAGAATATTGCCTCAATCGCGCCCGCAGCCCCCAACAGATGGCCCGTCGCCGACTTGGTTGATGACATTGTCACCTGCCCGGCCGCATCGCCCATCATCCGCTCAACAGCACCCAACTCGATTGTATCGGCCATCGTAGATGTGCCGTGCGCGTTGATATAGTCGATGTCCTTTGGTTCAAGGCCCGCCCCGCGCAGGGCGGCACGCATCGACCGCTCCGCGCCATCGCCATCTGCGGCAGGTGCCGTGATATGATAGGCGTCACCCGACAGGCCGTAACCCAGAACTTCGGCATAAATCTTGGCACCGCGCGCTTTGGCGTGTTCGTATTCTTCAAGCACAACAATGCCTGCGCCCTCGCCCATCACAAACCCGTCACGGTCCGCGTCATAGGGGCGGCTGGCCTTCTGGGGGTCATCGCCACGCTTGGTGCTGAGCGCCTTACAGGCATTAAAACCGGCAATGCCGATTTCGCAAATGGCCGCTTCTGCACCGCCCGCAATCATCACATCCGCATCGCCGTGCTGGATAAGACGCGACGCATCACCGATGGCATGCGCACCGGTGGAACAGGCCGTCACGACCGAATGGTTCGGCCCCCGGAACCCATAGCGTATGCTGACCTGACCCGAGATCAGGTTGATCAACGCACCCGGCACAAAAAACGGGCTGACCCGGCGCGGACCCTTTTCAGCCATCATCACGGCAGTGTTTGCGATTGAATTCAAACCACCGATGCCCGAACCGATCAATACGCCAGTGCGCTCCTGATCGTCGCGTTCTGTTGGCAACCAACCAGAATCCTCAACCGCCTGCTGTGCAGCGGCCATGCCAAACATGATGAATGTATCAACCTTGCGCTGTTCTTTAGGCTCCATATAGGTGTCCGCGTTGAACGTTCCGTCGCTACCATCACCCAAGGGCACTTCGCAGGCGTACTGCGTGACCAGATTGCTGGCATCAAAGCCGGTGATGGGTCCCGCACCTGATTGCCCCTCAAGGATCCGGCTCCAGCTTGCCTCGACCCCATCGGCCAATGGCGTGACCAACCCCAAACCCGTCACAACTACTCTGCGCATATCCAAGCCCCTTGGTGTTCTTTTTGCGTTGAACCGCTATACCTTGCGGGGGGCGGTCTGTTCAAGTGCGCATGGGCCGCGCTTGGCCCACGACATCATCACGACATAATGAAGGTCAGACCGGCGGCCCCTTGCGTGTCATCAGTTGCACGACTTCCCCATCGATCTCTGCCTCGCGTAACGGCAGATAACCAAGTGCCGATGCAATTTTGAGCGATCCGTGGTTTTCGGGCGTGATCATACAAACCGTGCGCACCGCAATAACCCTGTCGAACCAGTCATGTGCCGCGCGCGCCGCATCCAGACCCAACCCTTTTCCATGCGCCCCCGGTTCCAACACCCACCCGGCTTCTGGAAAGGGGTCGAAATCCTCACCCAAGCCCCGCGAGCCAAAAAAGAAACCGGCTTGCCCGGCCATTTCAGGCTCGCCATGCACCTGGACGGCCCATTGCCCAAACCCGGTGATTTGCCAGTGCCCGGCATTGCGCAAAAACGCGTCCCATGACCGTGATTTTGGCCAGGGTTTGCCGCTGATGTGCGTCACTACCTCAGGCGTTGCCCAAATTTCGGCAAAACGGTTGAAATCCTCGGCCCGCATGGCACGCAAAGTGACACGGGCGGTGTTGATGGTTGGAACATTACGCGTCATTGGGATCAGACATGGATTTTAGACATTGAATGTAGTCATGGGGGGGTGAATTACCTTCACACGTGATAAGCTGCTTTGCGTGATCATTGCGCTGCCAGCGCCGCCGGCACAACCCCTTGAGATGTCTAATTAAACAAAAACGGCGTCAATCCGCAGGGGATCAACGCCGCTTAAGAATTTTTCTGCCGATCACGGCAGGCCGAACGCTTTATGCGTTGCTGATGAACTTCACCGCATCGCCGAATGTCTGGATGTTCTCGGCTGCGTCATCGGGAATTTCGATGCCGAATTCTTCTTCAAACGCCATCACCAACTCGACTGTGTCCAAGCTGTCAGCGCCAAGATCGTCAATGAATGACGCATTCTCAACAACCTTGTCTTCTTCCACACTCAAGTGTTCCACAACGATCTTTTTCACGCGGTCTGCGACGTCGCTCATAAGTAAATCCTCATCTTTTCGGGCCGAAACCCCTATTGCTTTCCGCGCGCCTTATTGTGGCGGTTGGAGGATGCCCCGTCTTTGAGGCGGCTCTGTCCCTTGTTTGCACAAGGTGTAAGGGGCAATCAAGCACCCAAATAGTCGAATCTGCGCCCCCTTTAGCATAAGACACACATCTGGCAAACGCTATTCCAGCGCCGCTTACAACATGGCCATACCGCCATTCACATGCAAGGTGGTGCCTGTGACATACCCTGCCTCAGCACTCGCAAGATACACCACAGCTGCGGCAATCTCGCCCGGTTCGCCCATACGGCCAGCGGGAATTTGTCCCATGATACCAGCCTTTTGGTCGTCGGTCAGCTTGTCCGTCATTGCGGTTGTGATAAATCCTGGGGCAACCGCATTTACCGTGATGCCACGGCTTGCAACCTCATAGGCGAGCGATTTTGACATACCGATCATCCCCGCCTTTGAGGCCGCATAATTGGCCTGACCGGGATTGCCCGTGGCCCCGACAACGCTTGAGATATTCACAATCCGACCCCAGCGCGCCTTCATCATCCCACGCATCACACCCTTACACAGTTTGAATGTCGCGGTCAGATTGACGTTCATGACCGCATTCCATTCCTCATCCGACATTCGCATGAACAGGTTGTCGCGGGTAATTCCGGCGTTGTTGACCAGAATATCAACCGACCCCATCGCCTCAGCCGCCTGCTTGGGCAGCGCCTCGACGGCGTCCATATCACTCAGGTTACACGGCAGCACATGCGCGCGGTCGCCCAGTTCGGCCTTCAGCGCTTCCAGCGGCTCAACCCGGGTTCCCGACAACCCAACCGTGGCCCCTTGGGCGTGCAGCATGCGCGCGATGTCCGCACCAATGCCACCAGAAGCCCCTGTAATCAGGGCATTTTTTCCGCTCAGGTCAAACATAGTATTTCCTTTGTTTCATCAATTCAGCACCGGGCCGGTCAACAGCCCAAAGCGTGCGATTTCCGCCGCCGTCATCTCATGTATCCCGTCTGAGGGAGCTGCCTGCAAGGTAAACCAGTAAAACGCGTCACTGCCCAGCATGTCAGCGATATAGTCCCGTGTCAGGTCATGCTCTGGCGAACTTGGCGGATAGCTGCTGCCTTCGCGGTAGCCATTGCGCCAACTGTGCACGCCGATGCTGGCCCCACGTTCCATGGTGCGCCTGCGTCCGGCAAGAAACAGATCAACACCCCCCGAATCGACGACACTATCGGACCGCAAATGCGTCGAGAGCCCCAAGTCACGCACACGGTATCCCATGGCGATGGTCGCTTCACCGTCAATCGACCCATCGACCCTCGTCTGGACCAGCGTCCTGATCTGCGGGTTCAACGCCAGTATGCGCTCAAAGTTCTGCGGGGTGCGGCTGGTGATGGTGCCGGAAAGCACCAGCTGATCGGCCTCAACGACCATCTGCGTCCCGTCAGAGGCGTTTTCAATGACCCCGCAGGCACTGAGCCACAGCACCAAGACCAAAGCAGACAGGCGCATTATGCGTCCTTGGCCGCTACAACCTCTGCCGGGGTCCCGATGGTGCGGCTGACGCTGTCTTTGCTGATCCGGCGGATCATCCCAGACAGTGCCTTGCCTGCGCCGATTTCCCAGAATTCAGTCACGCCTTGCTCGACCATCCATTCCACCGACGTGCGCCACCGCACCCGGCCCGTCACCTGATCAACCAGCAAGGACCGGATCAAATGGGACGCCGAAACGCCCGCCGCCAAGACATTGGACACCAGTGGCACCTTGGGGTCCTTAAAATCAACAGTGTCCAGCGCCCGCGCCATTTCAGCCGCCGCAGGCATCATCAATGTGCAGTGAAATGGGGCGGACACGGGCAGCATCAGCGCGCGTTTTGCCCCTGCCTCTTTGGCCAGTTCAACGGCGCGTTCCACGGCGGCCTTGTTGCCGGACACCACATTCTGTGCCGGGTCGTTTTCATTGGCGACCTGGCAAATTTCGCCCATCGCCGCGTTCTGCGCAATCTTGGCCGCCTGCTCAAAGCTTAGGCCCAAAATGGCCGCCATCGCGCCTTCACCCACAGGCACTGCTGCCTGCATGGCTTTGCCCCGAATGCGCAACAACCGCGCCGTGTCTGACACTGAAACCGACCCTGCCGCACACAGCGCTGAGTATTCACCCAGACTGTGTCCCGCCACGTAAGAGACCCGGTCTATACCGATCCCTTCGGCCTCAAGTGCCCGGATGACCGCCATCGACGTGGCCATCAACGCCGGCTGTGCATTTTCCGTGAGCGTCAGCGTGTCAATATCGCCTTCCCAAATCAGGGAAGACAGGTTTTGCCCCAAAGCTTCATCAACCTCATCAAACACCGCCTTGGCGGCAGGATAGGCATCAGCCAGTTCTTTCCCCATGCCGATGGTTTGGGCCCCTTGCCCAGGAAATACGAATGCGACGCTCATGATATACCCCTGTATTCTGCTTATCTCGTTTGCTTATCTCAAAATGTATCCTGCACCATCCTCGCAAACAAGTCTGCACGCCATATGTGCGGCAATTGTCATTGTGGCTATCTGGCGTTCGTTTTAGTTTCCCGCCAAACCAGTACGGAGCACGCCACATGGCCCTGACAAACACCGCGCAGCGCTATGGCGGCGTCACCAAGACCTTTCACTGGGTCACTGCCCTGCTCATCCTGACGCAGTTGCCGTTGGGGCTTTATGCAAATGATCTGCCCTATGACACAGCCGAACAGTTGGCGCGCAAGGCGTGGTTCTTTTCGCTGCACAAAACACTGGGTGTCACCGTCTTTTTCGTAGCCTTGGGAAGAATCATCTGGGCGCTGAGCCAACCCAGACCGGGTTTGCTGAATGCCGAAAAAAAGCTTGAAAGCTTTGCCGCCGAAACAGTGCATTGGCTGCTCTACGGGGCTCTGGTCATCGTACCGTTGTCTGGCTGGATCAGCCATGCCGCCGCCACCGGTTTCGCACCGATCTGGTGGCCCTTTGGTCAAGGCCTTCCGCTCATTCCGAAATCCGTCGTTGTTGAACATCTTTTTGGCGAGGTGCACGAGGTTGCTGTGAAAGGGCTGCTCGCTGCTTTGGTGCTGCACATAGCGGGCGCATTGAAACACCACTTTGTTGACCGGGACCCCACGTTGCGACGCATGTTGCCAGGCGAGCCTGCGATCGGCCCCCTGCCACCTCAACATCACACATCTGCGCCCTTGATCAGCGCGCTCGTTCTGTGGGCATTGGCCCTCGCATTGGGCACCGTTCTGGCCACGTTTGGAACCAAAGCCAATGACAGCACGGGGGACCAGTTGGCCCAAGTGACCTCTGACTGGCAGGTTCAGGAGGGCCAGATCGACATCACCGTGGTGCAATTCGGGTCAGAGGTCACCGGTTCTTTTGCGGATTGGACAGCGGCCATCAGCTTTGATGAAATGATACCCATCGGAAAAGCCGGCGATGTCACCGCGACGATTAATGTGGCCTCGCTGACGCTAGGATCGGTGACGCAACAGGCGTTGGGCGTGGATTTCTTCCGTGTGGAGACATTCCCCACTGCCGTTTTCATGGCAGACATTCAACATGCATCTGATGGGTACGAGGCCGTTGGCACGCTCACCATCAAAGAAAACAGCGTCCCCCTGACCCTTCCACTGAATCTGGCCGTGACGGGCGACAGCGCGGAAATGCGCGGAAATGTGACCCTGGACCGCCGTGATTTTGGCATTGGGGACAACCTGAATGACGAAAAGGGCCTCGCCTTTGCGGTCAAAGTTCACATCACGCTCAAGGCCAATCGCGAACCATAAAAAAACCGCCAGGTGCAAGACCCGGCGGTTTCCAATCTTCAAAATACGGCGTGGATCATTCGGCTTTCATCGCCTCGATAGAGATCTTCACTGCCACTTCGTCGCTGACGTATGGGGCATACAACCCAAGATCAAAATCTGACCGCAACACAGTTGTTGTCGCGTCAAATCCGACCCACGGCTTGCCCGCCTGCGGGTGATCACCCTTCTGGTTTAATTTGGCATCCAGAACCACGGATTTTGTCACGTCATTCATCGTCAGATCACCCGTGATCTTGGCGGTGGCATCGCCCGTCACCTCAATTGACGTAGATGCAAAGGTGATCATGTCGCCCTCTGTCGCCCCGAAAAAGTCATCGGACATGAAGTGCTCTGACCGCTTTTCCCAGCCGGTGAAAATTGACATCACAGGCATGGAGACGGTCACGGATGAACGGGCCGGATCGGCCTCATCAAAGTTGATCGTGCCGTCAAATCCCGAAAAGACGCCAAAGGTTGTTGAAAAACCAAGGTGTCATAGCTGAACAGCACCTGACTGTGGCTGGCATCCAATACGTAAGTATCGGACGCAACCGCGCTGGTCGCACCGAAAGCAAGGGCTGTGGCAAAAAGAACGGACTTCATATGATGGCACTCCAAATTGAAACAAGATGGATGATAGCTAGCGGGACAGGCGGCCTGCGCAATTCCGCACCCTTCAACAAGGCATGCGCGGAAATGAACATGAAAAAACGCCCCGGCGTTTGCCGAGGCGCTAAGACCTTGCAGTAAAGCGTTGAATTAAACGAGCTTACCCGCGGCACGCAGGCCGGACACAAGGCTCGTCATCACATTGCGGTCGTTCAGCGTGACTTCTGCCAGCGGTGCGTTGTTTTTGTCCCACAAACGCACCTTCACGCCTTCCCATTCCGCGCGGGCAAGATCGGCAAAGCCGCAGCGCTGCAAAACAATGTTCTTGCCTTCCGCCACCAGCCGCACCAACCGCACTTCGCGGCGGATCGTATCAATCTCAATCTTTGGGGTGTTTGGCTTTGCACTTGATTGCATCAACCCCAACCCTGCCAGCGCAGCAGTCAGCGACAGGATCAGTTTGAACAACATCACATCACTTTCCCAGGCGGCACCCGGTGCCAACCAAAGTGCGAACGCCGCGAAAACCAATGCAACCCCGGTCAGGCGCTGTGTGGCGCGTATCAACATGGGGCCACCTTCCGCAATGCGCACAGGCGCGATTGTGGTCGTGTCGGCATTCATGAATTCGACTGATACACTCATTTTCTTGGTCCCTCGTTCACTCTTATTCTCTTGATCAATCCTTGACTGAAGAAAAAGACGAAATAACGGCGAGGCTGCGACCATGTCATGGAACTTTGCGGGTTACACGGGTTCTGCGGTCAAGCGGACTTCGCGGCTTGCCCCGCGCCATAAACCGTGTATATGAGCCATTCCTTTGCAAAAACGTTGAACCGCGCAGACTCTCGTGGTGGGGCCGCAAAGGTAATCTGCCCTGCCTATGAAATGCGCCTTGATATAAATAGGAGACCGCATGCCGCTATATGAGCATGTCATGATTGCGCGTCAGGATCTGTCCAACACGCAAGCCGAAGGCCTTATCGAACATTTTGGCACAGTCCTCGCCGACAACGACGGCAAACTCGTGGATCACGAGTACTGGGGCGTCAAAACAATGGCCTACAAGATCAACAAAAACCGCAAGGGCCACTATGCCTTCCTGCGTTCGGACGCACCTGCGACCGCCATTCAGGAAATGGAGCGCCTGATGCGCCTGCACGACGATGTGATGCGTGTTCTGACCATCAAAGTTGATGAGCACAAAGAACTGCCATCCGTGCAGATGCAAAAGCGAGACGAGCGCCCCGAACGTGGCGAACGCCGCGAGCGCCGTTGATCAACAGCTTGATAAAAAGGACATAAACCATGGCTGCAAAACCATTTTTCCGCCGTCGCAAAGTCTGCCCCTTCTCAGGCGACAACGCTCCGGCCATCGACTACAAAGACACACGTCTTTTGCAACGCTACATCTCTGAGCGTGGCAAAATCGTGCCTTCCCGTATCACCGCAGTATCTGCGAAAAAGCAGCGTGAACTGGCCCGTGCCATCAAACGCGCCCGCTTCCTCGCCTTGCTGCCCTATGCCGTTCGTTAAGGAGAAAGCACATGCAAGTTATCCTTCTGGAACGTGTGGCTAAGCTGGGCCAAATGGGCGACGTCGTTGACGTCAAACCAGGCTTTGCGCGCAACTTTCTGTTGCCACAGGGCAAGGCGCTGTCAGCGTCCAAAGCCAACATTGAAGCCTTTGAGGGCCGCAAGTCGCAGCTTGAAGCGCAGAACCTTGAAAGCAAAAAAGAAGCCGACGCAATGGCGGACAAGCTGAACGGTCAGCAGTTCATCGTGATTCGTTCAGCATCTGACGCGGGCGCGCTTTATGGGTCCGTCACCACCCGTGACGCTGCCGAAGCTGCAACCGAGGCTGGTTTCACTGTCGATCGCAAGCAGGTTGTCCTGACTGCGCCGATCAAGGAACTTGGTCTGCACGACGTTGCTGTTGTTCTGCACCCCGAAGTTGAAGCAACCATTCAGTTGAACGTCGCCCGTTCTCCTGAGGAAGCCGAACTTCAGGCATCAGGCAAATCCATTCAGGAATTGGCTGCCGAAGAAGAAGCAGAAGCAGAGTTTGAAATTGCGGAACTGTTCGACGATATCGGTGCTGCGGCATCCGAAGACGACGATCTGGCCGAGGCAATTGAGACACCTGCCGAGGACGCAGAGGACGAAGACGCAAAAGCGTAATCGTCTCTTCTTTGAATATGACAGGGGCCGGATGCATCACGCGTCCGGCCTTTTTCGTGCGCCCCTTTGCACGGGCAAAATCGGCACCATCGCGCTGGCATTCTCTGCTGCTGCTTTGCGGATTGCCGCCCATGGCAGGACCGCCTACTTGCCCGGTTGCGCGTCATCCGTAATGTGCAGCGCGTATTAACAACTTGCGAATCTGATCATGTCCCACACCACCCGCCGCGCATTTCTGGCAGTCCTGGGTGCCACCGCCGTATCCGCGTGTAGCGCTTCGCCGACCCCGGCCCCTGCCCCAACTGGCCCACCACTTTATCCCAATGAGACGCCTCAGTTGCGCCAAAAGATCAACAAGTGGGCGGATTTTTATGATGTCCCTCGTCCCCTTGTTCATCGGCTGGCCATCCGCGAAAGCACCCACCGCCCCGGTGCGCGCAACGGTCCCTATTATGGGCTGCTGCAAATTCTGCCCGCCACAGCGCGCAGTATGGGTTTTCAGGGCAGTCCGAAAGATCTGCTGGATGCGGACACCAACCTGAAATACGCCGTAAAATACCTGCGCGGCGCATGGCTCTTGGCGGACGGCGACCATGGCACCGCTGTTAAATGGTATTCACGCGGTTATTACTACGAGGCAAAACGCCGTGGCATGTTGGTCGAAACCGGCCTGCGGAGCGGCTGATTTGATTTAATTCTTGTCATGGCATCGTCACAGGCAGACCATATCGGTGTATCGTCACTGAAAAGGAACGCTGTTATGACCCTTCTCCTCAATCGCCGCCATTTCCTTGCCGGTTCTGCCGGATTGCTCGCACTTCATCCGTTTTCCGTCCATGCCGCCGCCAATCAAGCGCATTTGCGGATCATGGAAACAACCGACCTGCATGTGCACGTCTTTCCCTATGATTATTACGCAGACAAGGACGTCGACACCGTCGGCCTTGCCCGCACCGCCGCCATCATCGAAGACATCCGCGCAGAGGCATCCAACGCGCTGCTGCTCGACAACGGTGATTTCCTACAAGGGAACCCGATGGGCGATTACATCGCCTATGAACGGGGCATGAAAGACGGCGATATGCATCCCGTCATCAAGGCAATGAACACCTTGGGTTTTGCCGCATCGACCCTGGGCAACCATGAATTCAACTATGGTCTTGAATTTCTGACCAAATCTCTGGCGGGTGCCGAATTTCCGGTGGTAAGCGCCAATGTTGTGAAAGAAATGGGCGGCGAACCGACAAAAGACACAACCCTGGTGCCGCCCTATGTCATTTTGGATCATCAGGTCACAGACGGTGCCGGGCAAACCCATGCGATAAAGATCGGGATCATCGGTTTCGTGCCGCCCCAGATCATGAACTGGGATCGTCGCCATCTTGAAGGTAACGTTCAGACCCGCGATATCGTCCAGACCGCCCGCGCGTATATCCCACAGATGAAGGAAGCGGGTGCCGATATCATCATCGCTCTGTCCCATTCTGGTATCGGAGCAGCGGACGAAACGGACCTGATGGAAAACGCATCCGTGCCATTGGCCGCCGTTGAAGGCATCGATGCCATTCTGACGGGGCACTCGCACCTCGTGTTCCCATCATCCACCTATGCCGATTATCCGGCCGTTGATGCCGCTGCGGGTACGATCCACGGCAAACCCGCCACCATGGGCGGTTTCTGGGGCAGCCACCTGGGGCTGATCGATCTGATGTTGGAAAACGATGGCGGCACCTGGCGCATCGCCTCTCATATGGCAGAGGCGCGACCGATTTCTCAACGCAACGAAGACCGCAGTGTCACCGCACTGGTCGAAAGTGTGCCTGCGGTGCTGGCCGCAGTGCAGCAGGAACACGACGAAACGCTAGCCTATGTCCGCCGCGCGGTGGGCAAAACAGACGCCAATCTGCACAGCTATTTCGCGCTGGTCGCCGATGACCCGTCGGTGCAGGTCGTCTCGAATGCACAGATCTGGTACATCACCCAGATGATGAAAGGCACCGAACACGAGGGGCTGCCAATCTTATCCGCAGCTGCCCCATTCAAAGCGGGAGGGCGTGGCGGGCCGGAGTATTACACGGATGTGCCCAAAGGGGATGTGGCGATCAAGAACGTCTCGGACCTTTATCTCTACCCCAACACAGTGCGTGCCGTGCGGGTGACCGGCGCTCAGGTCAAGGACTGGCTCGAACGTTCTGCGGGCATGTTCAATCAGGTGCAGCCCGGCGTGGCCGATCAACCGCTGCTGAATGATGCCTTCCCCAGCTATAATTTCGACGTGGTGGATGGCGTCACCTATCAGATCGACCTGTCACAGCCGTCGAAATTCGATCCCAAAGGGGTCCTGATGAATGAGGGTGCCAACAGGATTGTCAACTTGCAGTTCAACGGCGAACCCATTGACCTTGCTGCAGAGTTTATCATCGCCACCAACAACTATCGTGCCTCGGGCGGTGGTGATTTTCCCGGTGCCAAGGGCGATACCATCGTATTCGAGGGGCCCGATACGAACCGCGACGTGATTGTGCGCTATATCGTCGACAAAGGCACGATCAGCCCGCGCGCCGACGCCAATTGGACCTTTGCCCCCATCGAGGGTGCGACCGTTCTGTTCAACACCGGACCCAAAGCATCCGATTACATCGGTGATGTCAAAGGCGTCAAACTCGAACCCGCCGGGGATGGGCCAGACGGCTTTGCGCAGTTCCGCATCACGCTCTGAACCACACGGACCAAAAACTGCCAACGAAAAAGGCCACGCAGCGATGCGTGGCCTTTGTCATTCTGAAATGTGTCGAAACTACGCGTCGTCTTCGAGCGCCTCAACAGCCTTTTGCAGCTTGTCCTTGGTGATTTCCTTCTCGGTCACTTTTGCTTTTTCAACAATGTGATCAATCACTTTGTCTTCAAAGATCGGAGCGCGCATCTGCTGCTGCATCTGCTGGTTTTTCTGCACAAACTCAAAGAACTGGCGTTCCTGACCGGGATATTGACGCGCCTGGTTCATGATCGCCTGCGTCATTTCTGCGTCAGACACTTCGATTTCGGCTTTCTGACCCACTTCAGCCAACAAAAGCCCCAACCGCACACGGCGCTCTGCCAGTGTTTTGTGCTCGTCTGTTGTCTCGATCTCCGGGTGATCATGGCCCTGAACCTCAGGGTTTTCTTCATGCCACAACTGGTGTGCTATCTGCCCTGCCTCTGCGTCGACCAACGAGGGCGGCAAATCAAAGCTGACCAATTTGTCCAGCGCATCAAGCAAACCGCGCTTCATCACCGCGCGTGCGGCCCCTGCATATTCGGCTTCCAGACGCTCGGCGATCTGCGTTTTCAACGCGGCAAGGTCCTCTGCGCCAAACTTTGTCGCCAGCTCGTCGTTGATCTCGGCAGCAACAGGTTCTTTGACCTCTTTGATCGTGCAATCAAAAACCGCTTCCTTGCCGGCCAAATTCTCGGCCTGATAATCGTCAGGGAAGTTGACCGTCACAGCCTTTTCTTCCTCGGCTTTCACGCCAACCAACTGCTCTTCAAATCCGGGGATGAATGAATTCGAGCCCAGCACCAGCGGATAATCCTCGGCTGATCCACCTTCAAACGCCTCACCGTCGACCTTGCCGACAAAGTTCATGACAATCTGGTCACCGTCTTTTGCCTTGGCACCCTTTTTGCGGGCTTTGAAATCCTGCGCCGTTTCAGCGAGGTTTGCGAGCGCCTCGTCTATTGCGGCGTCGTCGGCTTTCGCAACCAGCTTTTCCAGCTTGATCTTGCCCATGTCGATTTCAGGGATCTCGGGCAAGGCTTCATAGCTCATCTCAACCTGAACGTCGTCGCCTTCTTTCCAGTCTTCGTTGGTCATCTTGACCTCTGGCTGCATCGCGGGACGATCGCCGGATTTCTCAAAATGCTCGGACATCGCGCCATCAATGCTTTCCTGCATTGCTTCGCCCATCACACGCTGGCCAAACTGCTTTTTCAGCAATGCCATCGGGACCTTGCCCTTGCGAAAGCCCTTCATCTCAACAGTCGGCTGGGCCTCTGCCAGCTTTTCATTCACTTTGGCTTCCAGTTCGGCCGCCGTCACTGTGATGGCATAGCCGCGTTTCAAACCGTCGTTCAGTGTCTCGTTGACCTGCATGTGTGCTCCATAGAATAAGGCCGCACGAACAGGCGCGCGGACGAAAATTTCCGCCCTTCTATGTGCCTTAAAGGCGGCATGCAAGGGGTGCCGCCGCCCAACGCCTTCTTTAATCAATCATGAGAATGATTGCCGCCAACAGCAGCACCTCAAATCACATGCCAAGCGCTTCTTTGTACATCTCCAACACCGCCTCTTCTTCGGCAATGTCGTCTTTGTCGCGCTTGCGCAGCGCAATCACCTTGCGCAGCACTTTGGTGTCATAGCCGCGTGCCTTGGCCTCGGCCATCACCTCTTTTTGCTGCTCGGCGAGGTCTTTCTTTTCCGAATCCAACCGTTCAATCCGCTCGACAAACTGACGCAACTCATTTGCGGTCACGCGATATGTCGCATCGCCAACGGGGTCGATGACATCGGGGTTTGTGGATGTGTCGCTCATGCTGCGCTCCTTGCGAATTGATCTGGGGCCTGACTACCCGCGCAATTTGACACCCGCAAGCGGGTCTTGCCCAAACCTGCTGATTGTCGTAGCGAACGGGTCATGGAAAACGCAACCTCTTCCCCGCTCGAATGGATCATCTGGACAGGTGCGGCCTTGTCGCTCATCGGTCTTGTCGGGTTGATCTGGTGCATTGTCCGGGTGGCGCGCGCCAAACGTTCAGGTCTTGATGACGCTGCAATGCGGGCTGTGCTGAAATCTGCGATCCCTGTGAACATGGGCGCGCTGTTTCTGTCGGCAATTGGCCTGATGATGGTCATCCTGGGCATTTTCCTGACGTAACCTCTCGCCTTATTTCACCCTTTTTCAAATACCGATGCGCGCCCCTCGCGTCAGGTGCCTGGCCTGATGCCGCCGCAAACCTGCGCTTGTAACACATGCAGAAAACGCTATGTTTCCCTGTAACCAACAGGAGGCCAGCAGATGGACACGACCCTGCCCACCGTTTCCCCAAATGTGACCGCATTTTTTGATGATGCGACCAACACGGTCAGCTATGTGGTGCAAGACCCCGATGGGTCGGCCTGCGCCATCATCGATTCCGTGCTTGATTTTGACCATGCCGCCGGGCGCACCGACACATGCTCTGCCGACAGGATCATCGAGTATGTAACTGCCCACAACCTGCAGACCCAATGGATACTGGAAAGCCATGTGCACGCCGACCATTTGTCGGCTGCCCCCTATCTGCAAGAGAAACTGGGCGGCAAGATCGGCATTGGCGCTCAGATCACCACGGTTCAGGACACATTTGGCAAAGTCTTTAACGAAGGCACCGAATTTCAGCGCGATGGCAGCCAGTTTGATGCGCTTTTTCGGGATGCAGACAGCTTTCACATCGGACAGATGCGCGCGGATGTGATGCACACTCCTGGCCACACGCCAGCCTGTCTGACCTATGTGATCGGCGACGCGGCTTTTGTGGGCGATACGCTTTTCATGCCAGACTTCGGCACGGCGCGCTGCGACTTCCCGGGCGGGTCCGCCCATGACCTCTACAACTCCATTCAGCGCATCCTGTCGCTGCCTGACCAGACCCGCATTTTTGTGGGCCATGATTACAAGGCACCGGGGCGCAATGAATTTGCCTGGGAAACCACCGTTGGTGCCCAAAAAGCGGCCAACGTTCATGTAGGCGGTGGTGCGGGCGAAGATGATTTCGTCACGTTGCGCGAAACCCGTGATGCCAGTCTGCCGATGCCAAAACTGATAGTGCCATCGCTCCAAATCAACATGCGCGCAGGTCATATGCCAGAGGCGGATGACAGCGGCACGGTGATGCTCAAATTGCCCATCAACAAACTCTGAAGGTACAAAATGGAAATGGATTGGATATGGGGCCTGATCGGGGGCCTGATGATAGGCTGTGCCGGCGCGGTCTATCTGCTGGGAAATGGTCGCATCATGGGGGCCAGCGGCATATTGGGCGGCCTGATTGACGGCTCTGCGCGCGGGGCCTGGATGGAACGCGGGGCGTTTCTGGCAGGGCTGATCGCCCTACCAGCATTTCTGCAGGCGCTTGGCACACCCACAGCAGCGACCAATCTGACCTCAAACATCGGGCTGGTCATTCTTGCTGGCCTGCTTGTCGGGCTTGGCACCCGCATCGGCAATGGCTGTACGTCTGGCCACGGGGTCTGCGGCATTTCCCGGCTCAGCCCGCGCGGCATTGCCGCCACTCTGGTCTATATCGCGTCAGGGGCGGTTATGGTCGTGGCGCTGCGCAGCTTCATGGGCGGGCTTTGACATGCGGACAGCTTTCGCTATTCTCTCAGGTTCGCTTTTTGGCCTGGGCCTGCATCTGTCAGGGATGACCAACACCGACAAGGTACAGGGTTTTCTGGATTTCTTTGGGGCATGGGACCCGACACTGGTCTTTGTCATGGGGGGTGCAATCATCCCGATGTTTGTCGCTTGGCGGTTGGCTGCTGCGCGCAAGCCGCTGGTCGGGGGCGACTTTCCGGCACCAGCAGACCCGGTGTTTGATCGTCATCTGATCATTGGGGCGGTGCTGTTCGGGATGGGATGGGGCCTTGTCGGGCTTTGCCCCGGCCCTGCGCTCGCCTCGCTCAGCTATGGCGGCATTGGCGGGCTGACATTTTTGGCAGCAATGATTGCGGGCATGGCATTGGCACCCCGGGCAAAGGGTGCGCTGGACACAAACAGCGCTCGGGCGTAAATCAGCTTATGGATATTCGCCAATTGACCCCCCGCTATTACGTCAGCCCGCAGATCGAACCGGGTGATATGTCCGCGCTCAAAGCGGCTGGCATTACCCACATCCTGTGCAATCGACCGAACGCTGAGGTACCGCCAAGCCATAGCGCAGCAACGATGCAAGCCGCTGCAAAGGCAGCAGGCATCAGCTTTGCGGTGCAGCCTTTGACCCATCAAACCATGGTGCCGGACGTGATCGCCACCAACCGTGCCCTGGGGGCCGATACCGATCATGTCGTCCTGGCCTATTGTGCATCAGGCACCCGGTCCACAATTGCATGGGCCTTGGGACAGGCAGGTCAAATGACGCCGGACGCAATCATCGCGGCCGCGCGCAGTGGCGGATATGACATTGAAAATATGCGACAGGTTTTGGCACAGCCCTTTAGCTAAGCTTCTTTTCCCTTTCGCCATCTTCCTGCAACCGCCCGCTATCCAGCACCTGCACGCGGCAAGTCGGTAAGATCGTCCTCTTGCGTGAACCCCGGCAGATCCGACATGTCGGGCAAATCCGGCAGATCCGGCAGTTCAGCGAAATCAGGCAGGGCTGACACGCCGTTCATCGCGTTGCCAACGGGCAATTCTGCCAAATCCGGGCTTGGAGCGGACAGTTCCGCGTTCGGATCTGTGGCGCGGGTGCCGGTGCCGTCGCCCGTGACGTCCGGAAGGTCCAGCCCCTCACGGTCGCTGGCGCGGCGTTTTGGCGTTGTGGCCGCAATGTTCTGATGCTCGACCCGCAGCGCCCGCACCCCGTCAATCTGACCCAAAGTGCCACGGCCAACCCCGGTCCCGCACATGGTCAGCACCCGTGACTGGTCAAACGCAGTGATCCCAAGTTCAAAAACATCACCGGGGGCAAGCGCGCCAAGCGTACTCACCGGCATGGATATCCGCGCCAGGGCCACATTGAGATCGACATGCAGCGCCATGACGGTATCGTTCAACGAGTTTTGCCGTCGTGGTCCCGCGCCGTCAGTTAAGGTGCCATCGTCGTCCCGGCCCCGCGATATTTCAGACGGTTTGGGCACGATGGGCAGACATAAAATGATCTGCCCCTGCCGACAACCGCCCGCGATGTCCACGGTGATGTGCACAACCTGATACTCTGGCGCTTCCAAGCTCATCAGCAGGATTCTGGCATCCTCGGCCCGGATGCCAAACCGATACCCTTGCAAAAGCTGCCGTTCGATTTCGGTTTCCGGCAACACTGCCGCCCTGTCCAGCAGGGCGTCAAGAAACGGCGCACAAATGGCAGCGTCCGTTGCTGTCTGGGGGCGCGTTGCACCCCCGACCTCAGGCATCACTTTGCCCATCGTCTGCTGTTGGATCAGCCCACCCACCAGATTTGGATCAAAAACTGCGGCCCCCCGCCTGCCTGATGGCCCATCAAGCGCCATCAACAAAGCCGGCATTTCAAACAATTCGGCAAGGGCGTCACCGTCTCGTTTTTCCATCCGGATGCCGATTGCGGCCATGGCCATGCCAAACATTTCATTTGCCACCTTGGCCAGTGTCAGCCGCAATGCTTTGGGCACAGACATTGCATGGGTCTGATGCTCAACCCGCCCGACCTGCGCCTTGCGATGCAGCGCGGAGTGCGGTTGATCGCGTTCCGATTGTCCCGATGTCTGTGCGGTCATAATCTGCTGGTCGTGTCCCATCGCCTCCACCCGCGTTTTGCGGGCCTTGGGACACACTTAGACGATGATTGGTTACCAACGCCTTTATGTCAGCGTGGCAAGCGTGCGTTTTTCCGGCTTTGTGTCTTTGCCTTTCAGCGGCAAGGTCACACGAAAAGCGGTGCCGGCATCCCGTGGCAGATAGGCGATATCGCCGCCAAGCCGGGTCATGATCTCGTGACAAATGGCCAACCCCAGCCCGGCCCCTTCGCCCTCTACCCCGCTGATCCGAAAGAACTTTTCAAAGATGACAGCCTGCGCATCGGTGGCAATGCCATCGCCATTGTCAATAAAATCAATGGTCAGCGTCTCCCGGTCATGCTGCACATTGATCGTCAATTGGGGATCGTTCGCGCGGCAGTATTTTTGCGCATTGGCCGCAAGATTGATAAATACCTGCGCCAGCCGGTCCAAATCAGTGGTCAAGGTGACGGCCTCGGCCTTCTTATCGCGGATAATCCTGAGCGGCCGGGCCGCACCGGCAAGCGCCGTGATCACCGCCTGATCCAGTACATCCGCCAATTGCCCGGTGCGCATGTTGAGCGTCACCTGACCGTTTTCAAGCACCGACAGGTCCAGCAGATCATCGAGCAGACGCGTCAGGCGAATGGTCTCTGAATGGATAATCGAGGCATAGCGTGTCTTGTCAGCGGCTTTCATGCCCTTGGCATCGCGCAATATCTCTGAAAAGGACCGGATTGACGTCATCGGCGTGCGCAATTCATGGCTGATCTGGCTGAGAAAGCTGTCTTTTTGCAGTGACAATTGTGTCAGCTTTTCATTGGCGTTGCGCAGTTGTGCGGCGGTCTCGGACAATTCGCGCGATTTCGCCTCAAGCTGGCTGGAATATTCCAGCATCTGTGCGGATTCGTCGGCAACCGCCAAGAGATCCTGAACCGATACGGATGTGCCGCCGACGATCTGGGCCACCATCGCATGGGCCGTTGCCGCCCCCACGGATGCGGCCAGTTCACGTTCCAGCGCCTGAACAAACTGTGGGGTGGGTTCCGGCAACCCGCCCGTCACTCCTTGCGCTTTTGAATGTGTCCCAAAGAACGCCCGCGCCTCTGCGGCACCCAGAATGCGCTGCGCCATGATCATCAGGTCTTCGCTGCCCGCCACTGACGCGGTCCAGCCGCGTGTCGGGCTGGAATGGTCAAACACATTCACAAACTGCGCCCCCTGCAGCCGTTCAACCGGGTCCGGAAAGGTAAAGAGCGAGACGAGACCAAAAACCAATGTGTTCAACGACAGGCTCCATACCACGGCATGGACCGTCGGGTCCAACCCGTCGATGCCAAAAAGCGCCTCTGGCCGCAGCCATCCGATGCCCGCCAGCCCCTGTTCAAACGTCGCCACAGAAAGCGCGGTACCCGGCCCAAAGCTGGGCAGCAACATCGTAAAGACCCACAAGGCGAACCCGGTGCCAAGTCCGCAGAGCGCGCCCATCCGCGTGGCCCCACGCCAGAATATGCCGCCAAGCAAGACAGGCAGGAACTGCGCAACGCCGCCAAATGAAATGGTGCCAATCGCCGCCAGCGCGCCACTGCCCCCTGAGGCACGATAATAAAGGAAACCCAACGAAATGATCAGCAAGATTGACACCCGGCGCGCCAGGATCACCACATTGCGGACATCCCCCGATTGTGTCGCGCCATCCTGTCGCAGCGCCAGCCAGATCGGCATGACGATGTGGTTGCTGACCATGGTGCTCAGCGCAAGCGTGGCCACGATGACCATCGAGGTGGCCGACGAAAAGCCCCCCAAGAAACTAAACATCGCAAGGCCGTTCTGCCCTTGGCTCAGCGGCAGGCTGAGTACAAAAAGATCCGGGTTCGACCCCACGGGCATGAGGTCAAGACCAATCACGGCGATCGGCACCACAAAAAGGCTCATCAACATCAGATACAGCGGAAATGCCCATGAGGCGATTTGCAGGTACCGTTCATCATCGTTTTCCACGACCATGACCTGAAACATCCGTGGCAAACACAAGAAAGCCGCCGCTGACAGCATGGTCAATGCAACCCAACGGCTGCCCTGCACATGCCATTCACCGATGGCCGAAGCATCGATGCGGGTCAGGGTTTCGCTGACCCCTCCGGCCAGCCCCCAGACCACAAAGATACCGACAGCCAAAAGCGCCACCAGTTTGACCACCGCCTCAACCGCCACGGCAATGACAACACCGTGATGGCGTTCATTGACGTTCAGGTTTCGGGTGCCGAAAAGCACGGTAAAAAGCGCCAGACCCGTCGCGACCCAGAAGGCCGCCTGACCTTTGTTGATCACCTCATGTTCGGTGCCCACCAGGGCCGTATCTGGGGCCGCAAAAATCGACAGAGACAGAATAACGGATTGTAATTGCAGCGCAATATAAGGCGTCACCCCGATCACTGCCATGATCGTGACAACAATGGCCAGCGTATTCGATTTGCCGTATCGCGATGAAATCAAATCAGCAATCGAGGTCACACGCTGACTGCGCCCGATGCGCACCAACCGGCGCAATATCCACCACCAGCCGATCATCACCAACGACGGCCCCAGATAGATTGTCACATATTCAAGGCCCGACCGCGCGGCATATCCAACCGCCCCGTAAAACGTCCAGGCCGTGCAGTAGATCGACAGCGACAGCGTATAGACCAAAGGCGAGCGCAGAAGCCATCCGCCCTGCCCCTTCAGGGCCGCCCGCTCTGCCATAAAGGCAACGATGAACAGCCCAGCAACATAAAGCAGGCAAACCATGACAAGCTGATTGAGCGAAACCATCAATCAGCCTCGGCGCTTGGTTCACCATCTTTTGTGGCTTGCTCTCGGGTGTGCCGCCACAGGCCCCATGCGGCCAGCACCAGCAGGGCCCAGATGCCAAAAATATACTGCAGCGCCATGCTCAGCGGCATTGAGTCGAGGTCACCTTGTGCGGTCGTCTCTGACGCCGGCCACAGCAACGGCACCATCCATAAGCCCAATCCCAACAGCGGCAGAAACCGCAGCGCATCCATCATCCTGCGCAACCGGTAGCCGCGCCGTTCCAAAAAGATAGGGCTGCGCGCCATGGGTCAGACCTCCGTCATTGTTGGGTCAATTCGCGCACCGCTTCCAGCATTTCAGCATTGGAAAATGGTTTGGTCATGAACCGGCTTACGCCAGCTTTTTCGGCCATCTCGCGGTCCCTGCTTTGGCCGCGTGCGGTCAGCATCAATATCGGCATATCGGCAAATACCGGATCAGCGCGCAATTCGTTCAGGATTTCAAAACCGCTCTTGCCCGGCAACATGACGTCGAGCATCACCAGATCGGGCATCACCTTGCGGATCACATCAACCGCGGCGGCCCCGTTGGCCAGAGTTTCCACCCGCCAGCCCTCTTGAGACAGCAAAAAACGGATGGCCTCGGCGATGTTTATTTCGTCCTCGACCAGCACCACATGTTTGCCCATCGGCTTTGATCCTCCCCCTCGCGCGGCACCGCCCCTGTCTGACGCAAGGTGCTTGTGCAGCACGGATCAGGATGCACCGGAATGAAAGGTCTGTCAAAGCACCAACGTGTCTAAACGCCCTTTGCCAGGATCGAGGGTTCGCGCCGGGCACCGCAGTCGTCATGCGGACAGATCCGGCAGGTTGATCCCACCAGTTGTGCGGCCCCGGAATCCGTTGGCGCGGGCACCAGCAGCATGACGGCCTGCACCAAAGGTGGGGTGTTGTAAGACGGGGTGCCAATGGCTTCGCTTGCCGCAAAACAGTCGAACTGAGCTTGCGCCGGACCCATTTGTGACACGCGGCCCGCCACCACGGCCCCATGCTGCCCCAGCGCTGCAAACAACGGCCAGAGCGGGCAACAGGCACCGTGCCGCGGCACTGTGAACGCCTCGATCGACTTGCGAAAAATAACCGTACCAGAGCGGTCACAGACCACCAGTCCAGCACCGTGTTCGGGCAATGCAGCCAATCGGCGCAGCACGCGCACGACGGGTTGGCGCAGTTTGCGGGCAAGTGTGACGGGGTCTGACCCAACCTCAGCCACTGCTGCGCGCAGATCGGATATCGACAGTCGCGCCGCGTCACGGCCAACCTGATGCAAGACCGCTCTGGCGATGTGTTGCGCGGCCAGCGATTGCAGCTGCGGGGCCTGCATGACCACCGCCTCAACAACCTCTGCCACGTCGTCACCGTTTTCCAGAGCGTCAAAATGAAACCCATGCGCGGTCAAAAACGCCTCGACTTCTTCCTGGGGGGAACTCGCGGTTTCCGGGGCTTCAGGATTAGAATCCAGATAGGCCACCAGCGCCTGAGCACTGTCCGACAATCGCCGGCTGTCTTCGTTGATGTTGGCATGAAAACGGTCGCGCCATTCGGGTTGCAATGTCTTTGTTTCTGCCAGAATGGACGCGGTGGAGCGGATCGCCGCTGCGGTGGTCAACAATTCATGCATCGAGGCGGCCAGATGCGGGTCGTGCGCCAGACGGTCAGTCAATGCCTCAACCGTCTGTTCCAATGCTGCAATACGCCTGCGCGTGCCGGCCAGCACATCCGCCCAGCCGGGAAAACGCCCCGCAAATTCATCAGCGCGTGAAGCATCAGGACCGGTCAGGCCCGCATCCATCGCCGCCTCGCGCAGCGTCGCAATCAACGCGGCCTCTGCCCCTTCGGTCAGGGCCTGCGGTTCCACCCCCAGTGCCGCGGCGATGTTGAGCAACAGTTTACCGCCGATTCTGCGGCGATTATGTTCAATGAGGTTCAGATAACTGGCCGAGATTCCGATCTGACGCGCCAGATTGGCCTGCTTTTGCCCCGCCATCACCCTGCGTTCGCGAATGCGGCTGCCTGTCAATGCTTCCCGTACCATCCCCAGCCCTCACATTATCGCGCAATATCAATGGGTTTCTGCGCTGCAACATCATTTTATTTACAGAAAGGACAAAGCCTTTGCGAAGATATTTACAGAATAGTCGTGTTTATCAAGGGGCTTATTGATCCGTTTTCACAATACAGGCGATAAGATATTTGCACTTTGTGTGTTGTGCGTCCGCTCAACGATAGCGGACGCGCAGTTTCAACAATTGGGAGGAATTCATGTCATTTTCTAAATTGACACGTCGTGGTCTGATCAAAACCAGCGCTGTCGCTGGCGCAGGTCTGGCGCTGCCGACGTACCTGCGTGCCGATGGCCACACAGGTTTCACAAACGCACCAACAGGCGACACCGTCACGCTGGGCTTTAACGTGCCACAAACCGGCCCCTACGCCGAAGAAGGTCTGGACGAGCTGCGTGCACAGGAATTGGCTGTTCAGCACCTGAACGGCGAAGGCGACGGCGGCCTGCTGAACACATTCAGCTCCAAGGCGTTGCAAGGCAACGGTATCCTGGGCAAGAAGGTCACTTTTGTGACCGGTGACACCCAGACAAAGTCAGATGCGGCGCGTGCCTCGGCCAAGTCGATGATCGAAAAAGACGGCGCTGTGATGATCAACGGCGGCTCATCTTCGGGTGTGGCTGTGGCTGTTCAGGGCCTTTGCCAAGAGGCAGGCGTGATTTTCATGGCCGGTCTGACACACTCAAACGACACCACAGGCAAAGACAAGAAAGCCAATGGTTTCCGTCACTTCTTTAACGGTTACATGTCTGCGGCAGCACTGGCACCCGTGCTCAAGAACGCCTATGGCACCGACCGTCGCGCCTATCACCTGACGGCGGACTATACATGGGGCTGGACTCAGCAGGAATCGATTGCCGCGGCAACCGAAGCCATGGGTTGGGAGACCGTCAACAACGTGCTGACGCCGCTTGCGTCCACTGACTTCTCTGCCTACATCGCGCCGGTGTTGAACTCTGGTGCCGACGTCCTGGTTCTGAACCACTACGGTGGCAACATGGTCAACTCACTGACCAACGCGGTTCAGTTTGGCCTGCTCGACAAAGAAGTGAACGGCAAGAAGTTCGAGATCGTCGTGCCACTTTATTCTGAGTTGATGGCCGCTGGTGCGGGTGCCAACGTGCAAGGCGTTATCGGTTCGATGAACTGGAACTGGCAGTTGCAGGATGAGGGTTCAAAGGCGTTCACCAAATCATTTGGTGAAAAGTACGGTCGCCCCCCATCCAACTCTGCGCACACATGCTATGTTCAGACGCTGCTTTATGCGGATGCGGTTGAGCGTGCAGGCACCTTCAATCCATGTGGTGTTGTCGAAGCTCTTGAAGACTTTGACTTTGACGGCATGGGCAATGGTCCAACCACCTATCGCGGTGCCGATCACCAGTGCTTCAAAGACGTGCTTGTCATGAAGGGTAAAGAGAACCCGACAAACGAATACGACACACTGGAAATCGTCGAAGTGACACCACGGGCGCAGGTCGAATATGCACCTGATCACCCGATGTTTGCCGGTGGCGAATTGGGCAAGTGTAACCCAGGCGCGTAAAATCGTTCCAAAGAAAAGCCGTAGGGCGCGACATCTCGCGCCCTACCCCCTCATCCTGCTTGGGTGTTGGCCCGGCACGACTTCTTAATCCAATCGGTGGGGACCATGGACGCAATTCTTCTTCAAATTCTCAACGGCCTCGATAAGGGATCCGCATATGCGTTGATCGCCCTTGGCCTGACACTTATCTTTGGCACGCTTGGGGTGGTCAATTTCGCCCACGGTGCCTTGTTCATGATCGGGGCATTCTGTTCCGTTACCTTGCAGAAAATCCTGACACTCAGCACCGAAACGGTGAGTGAGACTGCGAAGGATTTTCTCGGAAACCCCCTGAAAGTTAAAACGCCCTATGTCGAAAGCTGGTTTGGCCCAGAGGTGGGTGCCAGCATCATCGACTGGTCCGTTCCGCTGGCCATTTTGTTTGCGATTCCTGTGATGCTCGCCATCGGTTTCATCATGGAGCGCGGGCTGATCAAACATTTCTACAAGCGCCCCCACGCCGATCAGATCCTTGTGACCTTCGGGTTGGCGATCGTTCTGCAGGAAGTGATCAAATATTTCTATGGGGCCAACCCGATCCCGACACCTGCACCTTCCGCATTTGTCGGCAGCTTTGACTTCGGGCCGATGCTGGGGCTCGACACCTCGCTGGCCTATCCGTACTGGCGTCTGGTCTATTTTGGTTTTTCCACGTTGATCATCGGTGCCGTCTTCGCCTTTTTGCAATTCACCACGTTTGGCATGGTTGTACGTGCCGGCATGGCGGACCGCGAAACCGTGGGACTGCTGGGCATCGACATTGATAAGCGGTTTACCTTTATGTTCGGCATCGCCGCTGCGGTCGCGGGTCTGGCGGGCGTCATGTACGCGCCCATCAACTCACCCAATTATCACATGGGTATGGACTTTCTGGTCCTCAGCTTCGTTGTGGTTGTTGTGGGTGGCATGGGCTCTTTGCCCGGCGCGGTGCTGGCGGGCTTCATGCTTGGCATTCTGGAAAGCCTCGCATCCCTGACCGAAGTAAAAGCCGTCATCCCCGGCATCGACCAGATCATCATTTATGTGGTCGCCATTATCATCTTGCTGACACGTCCCCGTGGCCTGATGGGCCGCAAAGGTGTGATGGAGGAATAGAACATGTTTGGACTAGAAAAACGCGATACCCGCCTGCTGATCGTTGTCGCCGTTATGGCGCTAGCGGCCCCTTTTCTGCTGAACCCCTTTCCGACAGCATCGGCGATGGCACAATTCAACGCTGGCTATCCCGACCTGATGCAGCGCTTTGTGATCTTCGGCATTCTTGCGATTGGCTTTAACCTGCTCTTTGGGCTCACAGGCTACCTCAGCTTCGGTCACGCCGCCTTCCTGGGTGTGGGGTCTTACTCAGCCGTTTGGATGTTCAAGCTTCTGGGATACAACATCATCCCCGGCATCTTTCTTTCCATCGTTGTTTCGGGCATCTTCGCGCTGGCGATCGGATACATATCCTTGCGGCGCTCTGGGATCTATTTTTCAATCCTCACCCTTGCTTTCGCTCAGATGCTGTTCGCCATCGCCTATTCCGACCTGATCGGACGCTTTTTTGGCACGCCGATTACCAATGGCGAAACCGGCTTGCAGGTCTATACCTCTGACCCGCAGTATTTCCACAATGATGCGCTGCCCAATATTCCGCATTTGTTCGGGCAGGAGATGCAATCAACCTACACGATGAATGTCGGGGGCTGGAGCTTTGATTTCTCTACCGGCTATTACCTCTGCGCAATCATCATGCTCTTGGCCTTTTACCTCGCCATCCGCATCTTCCGATCGCCTTTTGGGATGATGCTGCGCGCGGTGAAATCGAACCAGCAGCGGATGAACTACACAGGGCTGAACACGCGGCCCTACACGCTCGCAGCATTTGTAATCTCGGGCATGTATGCCGGTCTTGCGGGGGGGTTGCTGGCCTCAATGGACCCGCTTGCCGGGGCCGAACGGATGCAATGGACCGCCTCGGGCGAGGTTGTGCTGATGACCATCCTTGGCGGTGCTGGCACGTTGATCGGACCTGTCCTTGGTGCCGGTTTCATCAAGTACTTCGAAAACATCTTTGCCAAGATCAACGACAACGTGTTGCACAGCTGGTTTTCATTCATGCCCGACGGGCTTGAGGATTTCATGGTGTTTATCATCCACCCGTTTGTGGGCAAAGGCTGGCACCTGACGCTTGGTCTGATGTTCATGCTGGTTGTGATCTTCCTGCCCGGTGGGCTTGTCGAAGGGGGCCAACGCATCGGCCGCCTGCTGAAACGCAAAAAACCATCGGATGACACCGCCGATGGCAAAACAACCCCCGCAGAATAAGGAGCAACCGCAGATGGCCATTCTTGAGGTTAAAAACGTCGGCAAACGCTTTGGGGGTCTTCAGGCCTTGGGCGATGTCAATCTGAACATCGAAGAAAACACTGTTCACGCGATTATCGGCCCCAACGGGGCTGGCAAATCGACACTGCTGAATTGTCTTGTCGGCAAGCTGATCCCGGACACGGGGTCGGTCATGTTCGACGGTCAATCGGTCCTGGGCCGCAAGCCCTATGAGATCAACCAGATGGGCATTTCACGGGTCTTTCAGACGCCTGAGATTTTTGGCGATCTGACGGTCCTGGAAAACATGCTGATCCCCTGCTTTGCCAAACGTGATGGCGCGTTTCGGATGCATGCGATCGAAAGCGTGATGAACGAAAAAGAGATATACGACAAAGCGATGCACATGCTTGAAGAGATGAAACTGGTCGAGAAACGCGACATGCATTCGGCCTCCATGTCACGTGGTGACAAAAGGCGGCTTGAGATTGCGATGTGTCTGGCGCAGGACCCGCGCCTGTTGCTGCTGGATGAACCCACCGCTGGTATGGCGCGCGCAGACACCAACAACACCATTGATCTGCTCAAACAGATCAAAGAGGAACGCGACATTACCATCGCGATTATCGAACACGACATGCATGTGGTGTTCTCGCTGGCCGAACGCATCACCGTGCTCGCCCAGGGCACCCCGCTGGTTGAAGACACACCCGACAAGATCAAAGGCCACCCCAAAGTGCGTGAAGCGTATCTGGGCGAGAGCCAAGACGCGGCCTGAACGAGGGTGGACGGCGCGTCCACCTTACGACACATCCGCAAAAGGAATAGACATGACAACCCAAACCATTGAACGCAACGCCAATCATGCCGCCACGGCCCCCGCATTTCTGTCTGTCTGGGACCTGCACGCCTATTACGGCGAAAGCTATATCGTGCAAGGCGTCAGCTTTAACGTACACGAGGGCGAAATTCTGGCGTTATTGGGCCGAAACGGCGCGGGCAAAACATCTACCCTGCGCGCCATCGCCCGGTTGGACAGTCCCGAAGCGCGCAAAGGCGAAATCTGGCTTGACCACCAACCGCTGCACAATATGGCCAGCCATCAGGCCTCAGCTGCCGGTATCGCGCTGGTACCCGAAGATCGCCGCATCATCGCCGGCCTGACCGTTGAAGAAAACCTGAAACTGGCGCAAATCGCGCCGCCCATCGGCTGGTCACTTGAGCGGATATACGACCTTTTTCCCCGTCTCGGTGAACGCAAATCCCAGGAAGGCATCACATTGTCCGGGGGCGAACAGCAAATGCTCGCCATCGCCCGGGCCCTGGCGCGCGACATCAAAGTGTTGCTGCTGGATGAACCCTACGAAGGGCTGGCCCCGGTGATCGTGGACGAGATCGAAAAGACGCTTTCGCTGATCAAGGATCAGGGCATCACCACGATCCTGGTCGAACAAAACGCGGTGCGGGCGCTGAAACTGGCCGACCGCGCGGTGATCCTTGATACCGGGGGCATCGTCTTTGACGGCACCGCTGCCGAAGTGCTGGAAAACGCCGAACTGCGGGCCGAATATCTCGCGATCTGATCCGCCCTTTTTCCATTCACCCTTTCTTAAATACCGAAACCAGAGCGTCCAGCGGGCGCATCTGGTTTCGGTTTGATGCCAAACCTGGCAACGCGGCCCTGGAAAATTTCCGATTTTCCATCCCGGACAGGGCGTAGATATACCAACATAACTGGCGGCTTTCCTTGGCACCGCCCATGTCTTATAAGCATGGGAAATGGCAGAGCATATACCAACAATGCCAACCCAACCGGTTGAGGAAAACATGACAAAAAATACCCATGATTCAGATGTCGCTTTTATTCGGGCACTGGCCGAATTGCTGAACGAAAACGACCTGACAGAGTTGCAGGTCAAGCGTGACTATGCAGAAGACGACAGTCTGAACGTGCGCGTCAGCCGCAAACCTCCACAACAAATCATGGCACCGCAGCAGATGCACGCGGCACCAGCGCCGACACCTCAACCTCATGCGCCCTCAGTATCCCCTGCCCCCGCAGCCGGTAACGATGGCCCAGCAGACCCCGCAGATCACCCCGGTGCCGTGACCTCACCCATGGTTGGGACGGTCTATATGCAGGGCGAACCGGGCGCGCCTGCCTTCATCTCGGTTGGTGCAACTGTCGCCGAAGGCGACACATTGCTGATCGTTGAGGCGATGAAGACCATGAACCACATCCCCGCCCCCCGCTCAGGCACGGTCAAGCGCATCATCGTGGGTGATGGCGATGCGGTCGAATTCGGTGCGCCGCTTGTGATCCTCGAATAGGGCGCTGACAATGTTCAACAAAATCCTTGTCGCAAACCGGGGCGAGATTGCCCTGCGCGTCATCCGCGCCGCCCGTGAAATGGGCGTCAAATCGGTCGCTGTGCATTCAACGGCGGACAGTGACGCGATGCATGTGCGGATGGCGGACGAATCTGTTTGCATCGGCCCGCCATCAAGCCAGCAATCCTATCTTTCGATCCCAGCCATCATCGCCGCCTGCGAGATCACAGGTGCCGAGGCGATCCACCCCGGATATGGTTTTCTGTCAGAGAACGCCGGTTTCGTGCAGGTGATCGAGGATCATGGCCTTACCTTTATTGGCCCCACAGCAGAACACATTCGCATCATGGGCGACAAGATCACCGCCAAGGATACGATGAAAAAGCTCGGCGTGCCCTGCGTTCCGGGATCAGAGGGCGGCGTGGCCACCCTTGACGAGGCCAAGAAGCTGGGTGCCGAAATCGGGTATCCGGTGATCATCAAAGCCACCGCCGGCGGTGGCGGCAAAGGCATGAAAGTTGCCCAGACCGCCAAGGATATGGAACGCGCCTTTCAGACCGCGCGTGCGGAAGGCAAATCAAACTTTGGCAACGACGAAGTCTATATTGAGAAATATCTGACCACGCCGCGGCACATTGAAATTCAGGTCTTTGGCGATGGCAAAGGCCGCGCTGTGCATTTGGGCGAACGCGATTGTTCGCTGCAACGCCGCCACCAGAAAGTGTTTGAAGAGGCCCCCGGCCCCGCGATCAGCGCCGAAGAACGCGCACGGATTGGCAAGGTCTGTGCCGATGCGATGGCGGATATCAGTTATATCGGCGCTGGCACCATCGAGTTTCTCTATGAGAACGGCGAATTCTATTTCATCGAAATGAACACCCGGTTGCAGGTCGAACACCCCGTGACCGAAGGCATTTTTGGCGTCGATCTGGTGCGCGAGCAGATCCGCGTCGCGTCTGGCTTGCCGATGGAATTCACACAAGAAAACCTCAAAATCAACGGTCATGCCATCGAAGTGCGGCTGAACGCTGAGAAACTGCCAAATTTCCGCCCCTCACCCGGTCGGATCAGCCAGTATCATGCCCCCGGAGGTCTGGGCGTGCGGATGGATTCCGCCTTGTATGACGGCTATTCGATCCCTCCCTATTACGACAGCCTGATTGGCAAACTGATCGTTCATGGCCGTGACCGCCCCGAAGCCCTCGCCCGGTTGGGACGCGCCCTGGGCGAGTTGATCATTGATGGCGTCGATACCACGATTCCGCTGTTTCGCGCCTTGCTGGAAGAAGAAGCGGTGCAAACCGGCGCTTACAACATCCACTGGTTGGAACATTGGCTGGAAACCAACCTCGGCGAAGCCTGATCTGCAATGGCCGAGCTGACGCCGGAACTGTTGTTGCACGGCTATTCCATTGGAATCTTTCCAATGGCCGAACACCGGGACGATCCGGAGATTTTCTGGGTCGATCCACGCCGCCGCGGGGTGATGCCGCTTGATGGCTTTCATTTGTCGCGTTCTTTAATCAAAGACATGCGGCGGACGGCGTTCACCACCAGTATCGATCAGGATTTCGCGGGCGTCGTTGCGGGATGCGCAGACCGCACCGACACTTGGATCAACGAAGAAATATCGAAAATATACAGTGCGCTACATGACAAGGGTCATGCACATTCGGTTGAGATTTGGGACGGTGAAATGCTTGTTGGCGGTGTTTACGGGGTCACATTGGGCACTGCGTTTTTCGGGGAAAGCATGTTTTCACGGCGCACAAACGCCTCAAAAATGGCACTGGCGGTATTGGTGGACCGTTTACTTCGCGCGGGCTTTACACTGTTTGATACGCAGTTTCTGACCGAGCATCTGGCGTCGCTGGGTGCAGTTGAGATTACCAAAGCGGCCTATCATGCAGAACTGGACCGGGCCAAATCAGGGCATGCGCAGTTTGCAGCCCCGCCGCCGACGACGATTTATGATGTCGTACAGCGCATGACCCACACATCGTAGCGTTGATGCTCCATCGCGGAAAGCGCTGGCGAGGATGCGATCATCCAACCGGAAAAAACCGTCCCGGACTTACCTCTTTCAGATATTTCCAGGGCGGCATAGGCGTTGCCGGCCGGGTTGCCAGCCGGATAACGGCAATCAGACATCACAATCTGCAAGGTGCCAAGGGTCGCGGATTGACCTGAGATCATCTCGATATCTGTGGTCTGGCCGGATGTCTTGTCCAGTGCGCGCAGCACCCCACCCGGTGCCGACGTCACTTGTTGCGCCGCGAGTGGGGACGCAAGCAAAGGCAGCAATATCAAAGACTTCCACATCATGCAGTTCCAATTTGACATCAATTGTGCACTCTAAAGGGGCAAAGCCCGGTCTTATTCCGGGCTCCAGGCCTCATAATCGGAACGGTCCGCTGGATTTGCCTGACGGATCGACCCGGCGGGCGCATAGGCCAGCGCAGTCCCGGTCAGGTTCTCCACATGGGGTTTTTCCCACTTCTTATGGGTCAAAGGCTTGTCTGTGGGCGTCTCATTCCATGTGTGGTGCAGCCAGCCGTGCCAATCGGGGTTCACCCGGCTTGCTTCCATTTCACCGTTAAAGATAACCCACCGCCTGCTGTCGTCTGCATTGCGGTAATAGATATTGCCTTGATCATCCTCGCCCACCTTGGTGCCCTTGCGCCAGGTGAAAAGCTGGGTGTTCAACGTTTGGCCATCCCACCACGTGAGCGCCCTGAAAACTGATTTGAGAATGCCCATTGGTGGTCTCCGCTCTTGCTGATTTTCTTATGCACCATGGCGCGCGCGGCGTCCAGCCTGCGCCGATGTGTTGCAGCAAAGACTCCCCTCTTCAAAAGTCAGCAGCGGTTCGCGGTCAAAGCTCTTGGCCTGTTCACCCGGCCCCCCTAGTGTTTCCAAAACGGAGACAGTCCTCATGGCAGCCAAGACCAAACCCAAAACAAAGGTAAAAACCACGGCCAAAAAGGCGGCTCACGTCGCAGAATGCCATGGGGTCAAGGTACCCGACAGCCCCATGATCACGCCAGGACGCGTCGAGCGGATCAATGCGGCACGCTATGAAGGTCAGGAAATTGCGGGTGCATTGGAAGTCATTCGTGCCGGTGATCATGTGCTGGAACTGGGCGCGGGATTGGGTCTGGTCGGTGCGATTGCCGCCAAAAACGGCAAGCCAGCCAAAGTGCTGTCGTTTGAGGCGAACCCAAACCTGATCGAACATATCAATGCGCTTTATCGCCTTAATGGCCTTACCAAAAAGATCGAGGTACGCAATCAGGTGCTGATGAGCGCGCCGGATGCGCCCGACACGATGGCGTTTCACATCCGCAATTCCTTTCTTGGGTCCTCGCTGATTGACGCGGAAGGCAAGTCCACCACCCGTGTTGATGTGCCCACAGCCGATTACGCCAAGATTCACGCCGATTTCAAACCCGATGTTCTTTTGATGGACATTGAAGGGGGCGAACTGGACTTCCTGCGTCATGCATCGCTGGATGGTGTGCGCGCCATTGTGATTGAATTCCACCCCAATGCATACGGAAGGGAGGGGATACAGGAATGCAAATCCATCCTTCAGGCGGCAGGATTTACCAAAGTAAACAGCCACAGCACAAGACTTGTCTGGACCTGCACCTATGATCCCAGCCTGCAGCCTCCTGTCCCCGACAGCGGTTGGGCGACGGAAAAACAGACGTTGGAAAATGCGATTATCGTGCCGCCGAGCGAACAGGATTTCGTGCAAAATGCGGGTGTGTTGAACGCTGATGGGTCTTATTGCAGTTCCGGGGCGCTCTGGCGCAATGGGCGCGTGCTGACGGTGGTGCCGAAAATGCCAAAGGGTGATCTGGCAACGCGAAAAGGCACCTGGCTTTGGGGCGGGTTGCTGTGGATGCACTTTGGTCACTTTCTGGTCGAAAGCACTGCACGGCTCTGGGCACTTGATGCGCTGGATGAACCGATTGAAGGCATTCTTTTTGCCCCCAAACGTCCACGCAACGGCGGCGAAGTGCACACGTTCCAACATGAATTTGTAAAATTAATGGGTTCTGACGTGCCCGTTGTCTGCCTTGACGCGCCAACGCGCGTTGAACGCCTGATAGTGCCGGGTCAGGGGTTTGGGCTGGGGACAATGATCGACGGGACGCAACAGTTCCGCGATGCCATTGCCCGAAATTTCGCCAAGGATATCAAAGCGAAAGGCCCAAAGAAGATCTATATCAGCCGCAGCAGCCTGCCTGCCCGGCGTGGCAGTCTGATTGGCGAAGCGGAGCTTGAAGCCGAGTTGGCCAAACAGGGATACACCATATTCCACCCCCAACAGCACGACCTGAGCACCCAGATCGCCACCTACAAGGCCGCGCAACAGATCATCGCCGCCGAAGGCTCTGCGCTGCATCTTTTGGCGATGGTGGCAGAGGCAAAACAGGAAGTGGCAATCATTGTGCGCCGCCCGTCAGGGGCGACCCGGCAATTGGAAAGGCACTTGAAAACCTTCGCTGGCATCACACCTCTTACGCTTAACCGGTTGACCCGCTCCTGGAAACCCACAGGTCCGGCACGATCGCGGCTCTGGATGGGGGAGTTGGACATGCCCGCATTGCAAAAGGATCTGGCTGATGCAGGATTTATCACGTCCAGCCGATCCAAATGGAAATCACTGAACCGGGATGATGTCAGTGCCCGTTTGGGTGAAAAGTTTGAAGAAGTCAGCTAGGCAGCAGTGCTGTGACTTCGATCTCGATCCGGTATTTCGGGTTGATCGTCCCGCATTCGATCATTGTGGCCGCCGGAGGATTTTCGCCAAAAACCTCTGACAGGATTGGCCAGCAAGGTTCAAATTCGGTCCGATCCGGCAATATATATGTAACCCGCACCACATGCGCAAAATCGGTGCCTGCTTGTTCCAGTGCGGCCTTGATCGTCGCCAATGCCGAACGACATTGCGCCACCACGTCATGCCCCTGCCCGACGGTTCCCGCAACATGGACCCAGCCGCCTGCGACAACGGCCCGGCAATAACCGACTTTGGCCTCAAATTCGCCACCCGATGAGATGCGTTTCATAGGCTCACTCTGCAATAGATCGAACGTTTCCAAAAAACGGCCGGCTACCCCGCCGAGGCCGGCTCTTTTTCAGCATCTGCATGGATCATCAGAGGTGCCGCATCTGACATCACGGCCTCTTCGTTCACGACCACTTCGGTCACGCTGTCCAATCCGGGCAGATCGAACATTGTGTTCAACAGGATGTCCTCAAGGATCGACCGCAAGCCACGGGCACCTGTTTTCCGTTCAATAGCGCGTTTGGCAATCGCTACCAGCGCATCATCGGTAAAGGTCAATGTCGTGTCTTCGAGTTCAAACAAACGCTGGTATTGTTTGACCAGTGCATTTTTGGGCTGCGTCAGGATCGTGACAAGCGCGTCTTCATCCAGATCCTCAAGCGTTGCCAAAACCGGCAAACGGCCCACGAATTCCGGGATAAGACCAAATTTCAACAGATCTTCTGGTTCCAGATCGGTGAAAATTTCGCCCACGCCGCGCGCGTCCTTGTCGCGGACATCGGCACCAAAGCCCATCGCCGATCCTTTGCCCCGTGCGGCAATGATACGGTCAAGGCCTGCAAAGGCCCCGCCACAGATGAACAGGATGTTGGTGGTGTCGACCTGCAAGAATTCCTGCTGTGGATGCTTGCGCCCGCCCTGGGGTGGCACGGATGCAACCGTGCCTTCCATCAACTTCAACAGCGCCTGCTGCACGCCCTCGCCCGATACGTCACGGGTGATCGACGGGTTCTCAGACTTGCGGGTGATCTTATCCACTTCGTCGATATAGACGATGCCGCGCTGTGCGCGCTCAACATTGTATTCGGACGATTGCAACAGTTTAAGGATAATGTTTTCAACGTCTTCGCCCACATAACCCGCTTCGGTCAATGTGGTTGCATCGGCCATGGTGAACGGCACATCCAGGATCCGTGCTAGCGTCTGAGCCAGCAATGTCTTGCCGCAGCCCGTCGGACCGATCAGCAGGATGTTGGATTTCGCCAGCTCGATATCCCCGCCCTTTTGCGCGTGATTGAGGCGTTTATAGTGGTTGTGCACCGCCACCGAGAGCACCTTTTTCGCATTGGCCTGACCGATCACATAATCGTCGAGCACATCGCAAATGTCCTTGGGTGTCGGGACGCCGTCGGTCGATTTGAGGCCAGATGCCTTGGTTTCCTCGCGGATGATGTCCATGCACAATTCGACGCATTCATCACAGATGAACACGGTCGGCCCCGCAATCAGCTTGCGCACCTCATGCTGGCTCTTTCCGCAAAAGCTGCAGTAGAGGGTATTTTTGCTGTCGCCGCCGGAAGAATTCGCCATTTTAACCCTTTCAGGTCATCGTTTCGAGTGCGCCCAAATCAGGGCCTTGCGATTTGGCCCCAACCCTAGGCCAGTGCCCCCGGCGCTACAATCGCAAAATCGTCAGTTGCGAGACAGCGCCGGGATCAAATCTTATTTACCCTTCTTGCCCTTTTCCGGGGCGTCAGGGTCATCCGCCTTGCCACGGCTTTCCACAATCTCGTCGATCAGGCCCCAATCTTTGGCCTCTTGGGGAGACATGAAATTGTCGCGCTCAAGCGCTTCTTCAACTTTCTTCAGAGTCTGACCCGTATGCTTAACGTAGATCTCATTCAACCGCGTTTTCAGCTTTTGAGTTTCCTGCGCGTGGATCATGATATCGGTCGCCTGTCCCTGATATCCGCCCGACGGCTGGTGCACCATCACGCGGGAATTCGGCAACGAGAATCGCATGTCTTTTTGCCCGGCAGTCAGCAGCAAAGACCCCATCGAGGCCGCCTGCCCGATCACCAGCGTGCTGACCTTGGGTTTGATGTATTGCATCGTGTCATAGATCGACAGACCAGAGGTCACAACGCCACCGGGGCTGTTGATATACATGGATATTTCCTTGGACGGGTTTTCCGCCTCAAGGTGGAGCAGCTGCGCCACGACCAGCGTGGCCATACCGTCCTGCACCGGACCTGAGATAAAAATAATCCGCTCTTTGAGCAGTCGCGAAAAGATGTCGTAGGCGCGTTCGCCACGGCTGGTTTGTTCAACCACCATGGGGACGAGCGTGTTCATATAGGTGTCGATAGGATCGTTCATGTATGCCTGCCTGATTTGCCGTTCGCAGGACCATACCCGCAAAACTCTTACCCAGAGATTAGTCTCGGGGGATTAGGGGTTCAAGGGGGGGCGTGGGATCAACCCCTGCTAGAACGACATTATCGGGGGCGCTTACGGGGTGGTCGATTTCAGATAGGCAATCACAGCAGCAACTTCCGCTTCCTTTCTGAGCCCGGCAAAAGACATCTTTGTGCCCTTCATATAATCCTTGGGTTTTGTCAGAAACGCCGACAATTCGGTTTCGGTCCAGACCAATCCGCTTTCCGATGCTGCCTGCAGTGCTTTGGAATATTTAAAACCGTCTATGGCCCCCGCCTTGCCGTCCACAATCCCTGTCAGGATCGGACCAACACGGTTCTTGGCACCCTCGCCAACCTGATGGCAGGCTTTGCATTTCTTGAACACCTTCTCACCTTCTTCAATGAGCGCGGGATCACCTGTTTCCGGCGTGGCCACAGCCTCTTGCGGGGTCTCTGGTGCAGTGACGCCGGTTTCGACCATTTCCGCCGCCTTTGCAGCGGTTTCTTCTGGCGTCACATCCAACACGGCCGCCCGCATGGTGATTTCAACGCTGTCCTTGCAGTTTTCCATGCAGGGTTCACCGGTGAAAACAGCCATTTCTGTCTCCGGTCGATCATCGGGTTTGAAGGCGTCTTCATTCGGCAGACGGGTCTGCACAAAATTCTCTGAGGACAGCTCAAAATCATCATCGACTTCGTCATTAAGATACAAAAGATACGCGGTGATCGCATAGACCTCGTCGGCCTCAAGCGACTGCGCCTCGCCAAAGGGCATGGCCCGGTTCACGTAATCATAAACCGTTGAAAGATAGGGCCAATAACTGCCGATGGTCTTGACCGGGCGGCTGTCTGTCAGGCTGTCCTGACCGCCCGCAAGCACCGGCCAACGACCTGCACCTTCCCCGAAAACGCCATGACAGACCGCGCATTTGGCGGCGAATATCTTGTCGCCCTGTTCGACGGTGCCGCTGCCGGCCGGCAGGCCCACACCATCGGGCCGCACGTCAATGTCCCAGACTGCAATCTCGTCTTCGCTGACCGTCTGCCCCAAACCCAGCGGCTCTGCCACAGCGGGTCCGGCAAAAAGCGCGGCAACACATACGCCTTTAAGAAATCTCAACATTTTCCGCCCTCCCGTCTGCATCCACGGCCCAGGTCTGTATCCCGTTGTTATGATAGATCGAATTCACCCCGCGTACCGCCCGCAACGCGTCCTTTGTGGGCTGCACATAGCCGGTGCTGTCATGGGCACGGCTTTGCAGCAGCAAGGGCGATCCGTCCCAGTCAAATTCATAGTAAAACCGATGCATGGACTTCATCAGGCTTGGCCCGTCCATCCGGGCCTGATGCCAGTTCATGCCGCCATCAATGGTGACATCCACACGTGGAATCGTGCCACGGCCAGACCACGCCACACCGGTCAGCACGGTTGGCCCCGGCCCATGGGTGATCGGTGCTTGCGGGCTGGGGTTGGTGATGACGGACTTTGCGTCCATTTCCCAGGTAAAGCGCCGCGCCACGCCGTCTTCCAACAGATCGGTGTATTTGCTGGTCTCTTCGCGGTGATGCCAGGGCTGATCGCCCACCTCGATGCGGCGCAACCATTTGATCCACATGTTGCCTTCCCAGCCCGGCACAACCAGCCGCACAGGATAGCCTTGTTCGGCGCGCAACGCCTCGCCATTCATCTTGAAAGCGACCAGACAATCGTCCAGCGCCTTTTCCATCGGGATCGAACGGGTCATCGCCGCCGCATCTGCGCCTTCAACCAAAAGCCATTTACCAGAAGGCTTTACGCCCGCTTCTTCAAGTAAAAGGCGCAAGGGAATCCCGGTGTACATTACATTGTGGATCATGCCATGGGTGAACTGACAGCCGTTCAACTGCGCGCCGCGCCACTCCATCCCGGAATTGGCCGCACATTCCAGAAAGTACACGTGATTTTCGCGGGGAAACCGTTTGAGGTCTTCCATTGTGAACACCAAGGGCTTGTCGACAAGACCGTGGATCATCAGACGGTGAATCGCCGGATCAACCCGCGCCACGCCGCCGTGATGACGCTCAAAGCACAGGCCATTTGGTGTGATGATCCCGTCGAGATCGTGCAGCGGGGTAAAGTTGATCGACGACACCGGATCGGCGGTCAACCATTCGACGCTGCGCCGTTTGACATCCTTTTCATACTCGGACGGCATGCCATAAGGTGCGACGTCCACACCATCGCCCAGCTCCTGCATCCACGGCTGCACCGCAATGGCCGGATCCTTGGCCGAGGCCGCAGTTGCCAGCCCCGCCCCCGTTGCCGCGGCCCCGGTCAGAAACGCCCGCCTGCTAGGCTTTTTGCCTTTGAATGAAAATGTCATGGTGGCTTCCCCACATATCTACAAATTCAACTTATTGAATTTATCGGGCTCTGAGAACCCCCAAATTCAGATAAATTCAGTCTGGCAGCACAACATCAACCGGCGTCCGTGCGCCCGTACCTACTGTCCCCAGCTTGCTGATGTGGCTTTCGACCACGTCCCAAATCGGCGGGCCTTCTGTGCTCTCATTGACGCTGGCCCATCCTGCCACGACATAGCTGCGCGCGGGGTCAATCGCCTCACCTGACGACAACAGGGTCATTTCGCTGACCCGCTCGCCCTGAGGTTTGGCGATATCCATCTTAAAGCCCATGCCACCAACCCGCACCATGTCACCGCCTTGCTGGTAATACGGATCAGGATTGAACAGGTTGTCGCCCACATCTTCCAACACCACTTTCAGGAATTCACCTGTCATTTCAGTGCGGTAGGCATTTGGATAGGTCATGGCAGTGACGTTGAAAATATCCTCGCGGGTGATGTCCTGCCCCGGCAGGATCGACGGCCCCCAGCGCACACCGGGCGACAGCGCAATTTCCGCATCGCGCTCCGACAGCAGTGCATCGCAAATCAGATCGTCCCAAGTGCCGTTGAAATTGCCGCGGCGGTACAAAAGCGCATCGGATTTGCCAACCACATGGGTGAGGTCATCCAGGAACGGCGCGCGTTGCGCATCGATCAACGCGGTCACGGCAGGGTCAGGCGTGATGAGATCGCTGAAGATCGGGATCAACTTGTGCTTGATGCCCATCATCTTGCCGTCGCGCACGTCCAGATCGACGCGCGATACGAATTTGCCATTGGATCCTGAGGCGATGATATGGGTCTGCCCAACCAGCACAGGTTCGGGCAGCGCGTCATGGGTATGGCCCGACAGGATCACGTCTATGCCTGTGACGATCCCGGCCATTTTCTTGTCCACATCAAAGCCATTGTGGCTGAGACACACCACCAATTCCGCGCCTGCTGCGCGGACCTCATCCACCATTTCCTGCATATGTTCATCGCGGATGCCGAACGAGTATTCCGGGAACATCCAACCCGGATTGGCGATGGGCATGTAGGGGAACGCTTGACCTATTACAGCAATTTTAACACCACCGCGTTCAAAAAACTCGTATGGCTTGAACAATTCCGATGGTTCATCCCATTCGGCGTCAAAGATGTTTTGACCAAGTGCTGCAAAGGGCAACCCTTCGACGATCTCTTGAACACGCTCTGATCCGAGGGTGAATTCCCAGTGGAATGTCATCGCATCAGGCTTCAATGCATTCATCACATTAACCATGTCCTGCCCTTGGGTCTTGAGACAGGTCATTGATCCGTGCCACGTGTCGCCGCCATCAAGCAGCAGCGCATCGGGCCGGTCTGCCCGAATGGCATTCAAAACGGTCGCGACCCGGTCAAGGCCGCCCACTTTGCCATAGGCCTGCGCATGGGTCACAAAATCATCGTATGTCAGTGCGTAATCCATCGGTGTGCCACCGCCGACACCGTAGCGCACGCGAAAATCCTCGCCGGTCAGGTGGGGCACTTTGCCCCTGTTGTCGCCCACCCCAATGTTCACGGAAGGCTCGCGGAAATAGATCGGTTTGAGTTGTCCGTGAATGTCGGTGACATGCATCAATGTCACGTTGCCGAAGGTTTCAAATTCCAGCAGCGCATCCTGATCAAAGCGGTCCTGAGCGGCCAGTCGCGCCCAATTGCCAAAGCCAGAGCCGCCGTAAATTGAGGCCGCAGCCATGGACATTTGCAAAAAATCACGACGCGACAACATTGATCAGGCTCCGTTCATTGGGTGCAAGGGACTGAACCGACCCCAAGAATTCGGGGTCAGTATCATGTCTGTATTACGTCGGTATGGCTTTAGTTGCGGACGGAAGGTGCCTCTACCGACAGACCGTTGCCACGGCTCGCCACATAAAGTTCAAGCGCAATAAATTCGGCGCTGCCGGGATTGAAGGTCTCGGCCCGCGTATCGCGGATGCAGCCTTTGAACCGGGAATGCGAACCGTTCAACTTGGTATTCTTCAGACGGTACACCGGAAAGCCGTTGATCTGACCTTGGCTCAGGTGATCCGCGCGGATCATGTTGCCGTAGTTATCTTCGTGGCAATTCGCGCAGGACAGCTCAAGCTGGCCGTAGCGGGTGTAATACATCTCTTTGCCCTGCTCCCACGTGCTTTGGGCCGGGCCGTCGATGGCCACATTCACCGGCATGCCGCGCGATTGCACCGAAATCAGCGCCTCCATCGAGATGATGTCGGTCTTATCGTATTTCCAAGGCTCCGCACCCATCTGATTTTCGCGGCAATCATTGATCTGCATCGCCAGGGTGCGGACTTCTTCGGCACCCTCGTTCCACTTGGGATAGGTCGCGCGCACGCCCTTCATGCTGGTGGCAATGTCTTCGTGGCATGAAGAGCAGGATTTGCCTTCGGACCCTTCGACGGCGTTCCAGGATTCAATCGCCTGATCAACAAAAATCATGCCGGGGTTGTCGAAATCATCCATTTGCAGGACCTGGGTTTCATCCGACCGGAAACGCCAGCCTGACAACACCTCATCGCCCAGCACACCCTCAAGATGGGCGGGGGCCGGAACCTTGGTCATGATCTCGATTTCATCGTTGATGACCAGTTCCGCTTCCTCATCCGCAAAGCCTGCCATTGGCACGGCGACCAGAAGTGCTGCGACCGCTGTCATAGCCTTGAATTTCATAGCGTTTCCTCCCTGTTCCATACGTCGTCAAAAACCCTTGAGGATCATTCAATCGCGATGGATTTTGTTTCTTCGTAGACGCTTCCGTCGTCGTCGTACCATGTGAATTTGAACTCGCCTGCCTCTGGCACGGTTGCGTCAAATTCAAAGTATGGGTTGGTCGACATGGCCGGTTCCATCGTCACGTCGATGATGTTCTGGCCGTTGAAATCGCAGGTAAACCGGTTGATGATCGACCGTGGAATGAGGTTGCCATCGTCGTCTTTGCGCTGACCTGATTCCATCGGGTGACTGATCAAGGTCTTGATCGTCACCACATCCCCAGCCGCTGCCTTTTTCGGGACTTTGACGCGGGGTGTTACACCTTCTGCCATGTTTTAATTCTCCTCGATGAGGGGACGCGCGGGTTTAACCGCCGCAGCCCCCGATTGTGACTTTGACCTCGGCGCTGGTGCGGGCAAATGTGCCGTCTTCCAGTTTGGCGATGGCGACGACATCCTGACTTTTGGCCAGACGGATGCGGGTAGAGGCCGCACGCTTGCCGGCCAATGGGCCAAAGTTGAAAGTGCCTGCTGGCGGTGTCGGATTACCGGTGGCCAAAAGCATGATTGCGCTTGCGCCCGGTGCTTCGACCTCGATCGGGACAGTGTTGCCGTTCTCGGCGATCTCTGGTGCTGTCAATGTGACGCCGGTGTCTGCCATTTCAGCGCCACCAGTGAATTCAGCGATCAGTTCATCCACCGTCGCGGCAGATGCCCCCATTGGCAGGGTGATCAGTGCAATTGCGCCCAGTCCCAACCCCAGTGTTTCACGTCTTGAGAAATCCATCGTTCTCTCCTTTATCCTGAAAAGGCGCAATTGCGCTCTAGTCCTTGAGCGTGGCAAGGAATGCCACGACATCCTCAATCATCTGCGCATCCAGCAACGGCGGCAGCGGTTCGGATGCTGCATCACCGGTAAAGGCGTCGCCGGGCCGGATGTATCCGACGGTTTTGTAGTATGACGGCATCATCGTGCCCTCAAAGGTCATTTTGGAATTCGCAACGATGCCGCGCAATTCTGCTTCGGTCCAGCGGTCCCCGGCCCCATCCAGCGGCGGGCCAATTTCACCCTGAAACGCGATATCGGACAGCGCACCAACCTGATGGCAGGCCACGCAGTTGCCTTGTTTCTTGTCACCAACAATTGCCGCGCCATTTGCGGCATCCCCTGCCACGCCGGACAGCGACACCTCGACAGCGCCGGCATCGTCAAATGCCACATCTGTGGGCGCGACCATCTCTGCCGCCGCCATGCCAGCACTTGTCGCGAATGCTGCCGCTACGATCCATTTCATCATTGCAATCGTCTCCTCCCGAGTTCGACCACATCTGCGTGTGATCTTTGTTGTCTCACCCTAAGTCAGCGCGGCCCAAAAGCGCAAGAACAAATTCAAATATATGAATGGCTATTGCCTGAGCCGCCACTCAGTCCGTGGTACCATCGTCACGTTCCTTTATCATGCGGGCATGGTAGCGCTGAAAATCTTCATCCCCGTCAAGGGCATAGCGTTTCTCGTTGACCCAGGTGAACATATCAAGCGTTGTCCCTCTGCTGAACGCACCGGGCATCACCGCCACCGCCGCACGGGGGGCTGTCGCATCTTCTGGCACCTCTTCGGGCATGAACATCAACGTGGGCGTAAACAGAATCCCCCATTTGCGCGCCATGTCTTTTTCTCTCAACGTCTCGCCGTCAAAATCAGTCACTTCGATGTCGCCATGCAGGTTCAGTTGCACGACAAAATAATTATCCGTGATGTAATCCGCGACAACCGGCTGTGGGTACACCTCTTCGTGCATCTTGGAGCAATAGACACAGCCGCGCTGTTCAAACATCAGCAGCAAGCGCTTGCCCTCGCCATTGGCCTCGTCCAAATCCTCGCGCAGATCCTTGAATGTGTCGCGCATCCACGGCGCTTTGTGCAGGCCATCGTCGCCCAGTTCAGCCGCCCAGAGCGGTAGCGCGATCAGCATGGCAGAAATGAAAGCTAGAAGTCTCATGGCAGTCTCCTTTTTTATCAACCTAGTGAGGTGAAGGCAGGGAACCAGCGGATCATTGCATCCGCAATCAGGCGTACCCCCCCTGTGACGATCAGAAGCGCGAACAAGATCAGCATTGCGCCCATGATCTTTTCCACGCGGACGACCAGCGCACGGTTACGCGCGGCCCAATTCAGAAACGGTTTGGCAAAAACCGCAGCAACAATGAACGGCGCGGTCATGCCAAGCCCGTATACCAGCAAAAGCAAACCGCCGCGCCAGATTTCGCCCATGCCCGATGCGATCATCAGGATCGCGCCCAGGGCCGGACCGACGCAGGGTGTCCAGCCAAAGCCAAAAGCGAGGCCCATCACATAAGCCCCCCAGATGGACGTCGGTGCGCCACCCGCCTCCAGCCGCGCCTCACGGTAGAGCAGCGGCACTTTGATCACCCCCAGAAAATGCAGGCCAAAGACCACCAAAATCGCTGCCGCCACCCATGACAGCGGATCAAGATATTGCGCAAATACCTGACCCAATGCTGTGGCCCCCATGCCCAGCATCACAAATATACTGCTGACCCCAAGCGCAAACAACATCGACGACGCGATCAGCCTGCGCTGTGCGCCCGGGGCAATCTGTCCGTCGCCGCGCAGCTCAGAAACGCTTAACCCGCCCATATAAGACAGGTAAAACGGCACCATCGGCAGGATACAGGGGGTGAAAAAGCTTAGCAGTCCCGCCAGTATCGCCCCTGCATAGCTGATGTCGAACATTGCCTTGGGCTTTCCTGAGCTTGATCAATTCACATATTCAAATTACGTTGAGTGTTATACATTCGTCAATCAGGCTTGCTGACATGCCCCCGCTTTTTGCCTTTTTCGTCGCGGCCCTGACCGCCCTGCCCGTCTGGGCAGTCGAACTGGTGATGGTTGATCAGCCCGGCTGTGTCTATTGCGCGCGGTGGGAGGCCGAAATTGGCCCGATCTATCCAAAAACCTCTGAGGGGCGCTTTGCCCCGCTGCGCCGGGTCAATATCAGAGACGTGCAAGAAGACGTTGATCTGAAACGTCGGGTGGTGTTCACGCCGACGTTTCTGGTTGTCGAAGACGGGGCCGAACTGATCCGCCTCGAAGGATATCCGGGAATGGATTTCTTTTGGCCCTTACTGGACGAAATTCTGCGCGAAACCACGGATTATATTGGAGAGACGCCATGAAGACCCTCGCGATTACGCTTTGCCTTACCGCATCAACTGCCCTTGCCGGGGCCGATGATGCCTTTGTCGAATACCGAAGCCTCAAGCCGGAATTTGCGCTGCAAATGGCGCAGGCCGCGATGGACAGCTGTCAGGAACAGGGATTTCAGGTTGGCGTCACGGTGGTGGACCGGATGGGCGTGCCGCAGGTGTTCCTGCGCCATCGCTTTGCGGGTGCCCATGTCTATGAAACATCCCGCCGCAAAGCGTGGACCGCCGTAAGTTTCCGCACCAACACCACCGATCTGGCCGCCACCACCCAGGCCGGGATGCCCGCCTCTGGCATCCGCCACCTAAGCGAGGCCCTGCCGCTGGGCGGGGGATTGATGGTGCAGGACGGGGATGGTGCGACGGTCGCCGGGATCGGGGTCAGCGGCGCGCCGGGCGGTGACGCAGATGACGTTTGTGCGCAAGCCGGGATTGATGCTATTGCCGATGACATTGCATTCTAGGACTTGCATTTCAAAGGACAGTTTATGGCCCTGCCGGTAATCACCCCTGACATTTCTGACGAAGACATGGATCGGATGTTGGAAAACGCCGTGACCGCAGCCAACTTTCTCAAGGCGATCAGCCATGAGGGGCGTCTGATGATCCTGTGCCATCTGGTGTCCGGGGAAAAATCTGTGACCGAATTGGAAGACCTGCTGTCTGCGCGCCAGGCGGCGGTCAGCCAGCAATTGTCCCGGCTGCGCCTTGAGGGGTTGGTGATTCCACGGCGCGAGGGCAAGACGATCTTTTACCGTTTGGCCAACGACCGCCCGCGCAAGGTGCTTCAGGTGGTCTACGACCTCTTTTGCAAAGATGATTGATCTTCTGGGTCAGCCAATGACCGCGGCTTTGCTGGGCGCGGTTGGGGGCATCCTGTTGGGTCTGGCCGCGCGGTTGGGGCGGTTTTGCACGCTGGGGGCCATCGAAGACGCGCTTTATGGCGGTTCTGACACGCGTTTACGGATGTGGGGTCTGGCCATCGGGGTCGCGATCATTGGCACATTCGGGTTGGCGGCTGCAGGGTTTATCAACCTCGACAATGCGTTCTACTTCAGCGTGGCGTTTTCATGGCCTGCCGCAATTGTCGGTGGGCTGCTTTTTGGCTACGGCATGGCGTTGTCGGGCAACTGCGGGTTTGGCGCGATCGCGCGGCTTGGCGGCGGTGATCTGCGGTCGTTTGTGATTGTGCTGGTGATGGGCCTTGCCGCTTTTGGCACGCTCGCCGGACCGTTTGCATATGTGCGTGCTGCGCTGTTTCCACGGGTGGCTGACACTGGCACACCGGATGGCATAGCGCATGTTGTGGCGCAGATGACCGGGGTTCCGCTTGTCATTGCAGGGTTGTTCATCGGCGCTCTGATCATCGGCGCGATGTTGTCTGCCGCCGATTTTCGGCGCAATCGCTCTGCCATCATCTGGGGCGCAATCGTGGGCCTTGCCATTGTCACCGGTTGGGCCGGCACCGCGTGGATCGCGCAAAATGGTTTTGCCCCGCAGGTCCTGATTTCGCATACCTATGCGGCCCCTGTGGGCGAGACACTGCTTTATGCGATGCAGGGATCCGCACGCCCGCTGTCATTCGGTGTCGGATCGGTTGCAGGCGTCTGGATCGGTGCATTCATCGGATCCTTGTGGAAAGGGCATTTCCGCTGGGAAGCCTGCGAAGACCCCCGCGAGCTGCGCCGCCAGATCATCGGTGCCGCAATCATGGGTGCTGGTGCTGTGATTGCCATGGGGTGCACGGTTGGTCAGGGTCTGTCCGCCGCCTCAACGCTCGCCTTCAGCGCCCCTGTGACACTGATTGCAATCTTTGCAGGGGCTGCATTGGGGTTGCGGCAGCTGATTGTGGGTTTTGGCGGCGAAAGGGTCTGAACTGTCATATGGCTGTGACAGAATCGCGGCATTGGGGTGGCATTGAAAGCCACCAACAAGGAAGCACCATGACCCGCAGCGATATCATGAATGACCCGTCGATCGGGAACAAAGCCGAGGCGTTTGAAGCCTTTGATGACATTCCTACAAATCCCAACCTCAGCCGCACCATTGGCGATGTGATCAACGCGCGTTTTGGCCGCCGCGATATGCTGCGGGGCATGTTGGGGGTGTCAGCCAGCACGGCGCTGTTCGGTACTGCGGCCCTGATCGCGCCGACCAAGAGCGAGGCCGGTGCCAAGGCCGCCAGCCGCTATGTGTTTGACGAACTGACATCGGGCAATGACGCGACCCATCATGTCGCGGAAGGCTATGACGCAAATGTTCTGCTGCGCTGGGGCGATCCGATCATTGCAGATGCGCCAGAATTTGACGTGATGAACCAGACGGCCGCAGCGCAGCTTAAGCAATTCGGCTATAACAACGACTATGTCGGCTTTGTGCCGCTGAACGACGAAGGCACACGCGGTTTGCTTTGTGTGAACCATGAATACACCAACGAAGAGGTGATGTTCCCCGGTCTTGGACGTCAGGACAGCAACGGCTTTGCCGGTATGACGCCAGACCTCATCGACATTGAAATGGCAGCACATGGCGGGTCTGTTGTGGAAATTGCCAAAGACAGCGCCGGTGCATGGGCAGTTGTGCGCGATGGCAAGATGAACCGCCGCATTTCCCCGTTGCAAACCGCCATGACCCTTGATGGCCCCGCCGCCGGACATCACAGGTTGCAGACCAATGACGACCCTGCCGGCCTGAACGTCATCGGCACGATCAACAATTGCGCAGGTGGTCTGACGCCCTGGGGCACATGGTTGATGGCCGAGGAAAACTTTCACGGCTATTTCTGGACGGACAAATTGGACGGCGCAGGCAAGCCCGACATTTCCGCCCAACCCGAGGCCGCACAAATGGCACGCTATGGTGTGCCGGGCATGTGGTACGCGTGGGGTCAGCATTATGACCGCTATAACATCGACAAAGAGCCGAACATGCCGAACAAATTCGGCTGGGTTGTCGAAGTTGATCCGATGGACCCGACATCGACACCGATCAAGCACACTGCTCTGGGGCGTTTTCGCCATGAAGGGGCCGAAACCACAGTCTCGACCGATGGCAAGCTGGTCATCTACATGGGCGACGACAACCGCTTTGACTATCAGTACAAATATGTCTCGAACGGGTCCGTATCCGACGACCGCGCCGCCAATTCGGCCCTGCTGAGCGAGGGCGTGCTCTATGTCGCCCGGTTCGAAGAGGATGGCATCATCAACTGGCTGCCGCTGGTGCATGGAGAGGGTCCACTGACGGCTGAAAATGGATTTGAGGATCAGGGCGATGTGTTGATCGACACCCGGATCGCCGCTGATCTGCTGGGGGCCACACCGATGGACCGCCCCGAAGACGCGCAGCCGCGTGGCGATGGCACGGCCTATATTTTGCTGACCAACAACAACAAACGCAAAGCGGGTGAAACCAATGCCGCCAACCCGCGCGCTGCCAGTGATTTTGGGCATATCATCGAGATCAAGGAGAACGGCGGCGATCATGCGGCGACGTCTGGTACCTGGTCGATCCTGCTTAAATGTGGCGACCCGGCGATTGCTGAGGTGGGCGCAGAGTGGAACCCCGATACATCGCAAAACGGTTGGTTCGGATCGCCCGACAATGCCGCCATAGATGCAGATGGGCGGCTCTGGATTGCGACCGATCAGGGCAGCAAATGGGGCAAGACAGGCAAATCGGACGGCCTTTATGCGGTGGAAACTGAGGGCGACGCGCGCGGCACCTCAAAGTTGTTTTTTCGCTGCCCGGTGGGGGGCGAGATGTGCGGGCCTTACTTTACCGACGATGGCGAGACATTGTTTGTTGCCGTGCAACACCCCGGCACCGACGGGACCAAAGATTTGGCCGGGTTTGAGCGCGAAAGCACGTTCGAGGACCCCGCCACACGCTGGCCAGATTTTAATGACAAGATGCCGCCGCGCCCGGCGGTGGTTGTCATCACCAGGCAGGGCGGTGGCAAGATCGCTGTGTCTTGACACAGCGCCTGCTCATTTTAGCACGTTCAGGCCTCGTCGTTTTGCGACGGGGCCTTATTTATGGCTCAGGCATGCCACCATACTGTCGGCCATCGCGCCCAACAGCGCTGGGTATTGCCCCGGCCCCAGCGGCAGGCCCGCACCCAGCGGGTCCAGCACGCCTATTTTCACATCCAGCCCTTCGGTTACAGTCTCCAGCAGGCTTGCGTTGATCTGTGGTTCGCTAAAGGCACAGCGCACACCGCTGTCCGCCAGCTGAGCCCGAAGCGATGCAATACGCGCGGCCCCCGGTTTGGCCGCGTCCCCGGCGCTGACCGCGGCAATCGCCTCAACCTCGAAATGGGATTCGAAATAGTGAAATGCGTCGTGCAGAACCACGAAAGGCGTGCCCGAAAGCGGTGTCAGTTTTTCAGCAATGGCTTTTTCCTGAAGCGCGATTGCGACCTGCCCCCGGTTGGCATTGGCGTGATAGACCTCGGCGTTGTCGGGATCAGCATCGGCCAGCACTGTTGCAATCGCGGCAAGCCAGACCGACGCGTTTTCCGGATCAAGCCACAGATGTGGGTCGCTGGGTTCATCCTCACCATCAGCGTGCCCATGAGTGTGCTCATGTTCATGATCATGCGCCTCAAACGCCTCGCCCTCGCGAAACGGCAATACGTTGATCCCGTTGACCTCGGCCAGAACCAATTGTTCTGCCTGCGCGCCAAGCGCATTTACCGGGCCTTCAAGCCAGGGCGTCAAGGTCGGCCCGACCCAGACGACAATGTCCGACTGCGCCAGATTGCGGGCTTCGGATGGGCGCATTGCATAGCCGTGGGGCGATGCGTTGGCCGGGATGATAAGATCAGGCGCGCCAAGACCGTCCATCACCTGAGCGACCAGCGCATGCACCGGCGCGATATCGGTGACAACCTTGGGAGCGTCGGCAAAAGCGGGTGCGGTGGTCATCATCAACAGACAGAAAAGACGGGACATGGTGGCTCCTATTGTTATAATATTACAATTGCTATCCTGCATGTTATAACATATCAAGTGGAAAATTTCGGGAGTTTGCAATGGCCGCCATCGGATTTGAACGCCACGATCATGCTGCATGTGTGCGCACCACACTGGACAGAGCAGAAGCGCATTGCGCCCAAACCGGACTGCGCCTGACACCTGTGCGCCGCCGCGCGCTGGAAATCCTGTTGGCGGAACACCGCGCTTTGGGGGCCTATGACCTGCTTGAAGTGCTGGCCGCTGAAGGTCTTGGCGCGCAGCCGCCTGTGGCATACCGCGCGCTGGATTTTCTGGTCAAAGCCGGGTTCGCCCATAAGATCGAAGCGCTCAACGCCTACATCGCCTGTGCGCATCTGGGGTCAGACCACGCGCCCGCATTTCTGATCTGTCGGGGGTGCAATTCGGTGGCCGAGACCGATACGGCACCGGCTCAGGGCAGATTGGGTGAGGCTGCCCGTGCTGCCGGGTTCAGGATTGAACGCACGGTGGTTGAGGCCGAGGGCCTGTGCCCCGAGTGCCAGAAAGACGCCGCATGAGCCTGATCGAGACGCGCGATCTGAGCTTGAGCTATGGCGGGCAAGTCGTTCTGAAGAATGTCAATTTCCGCATTGACCGTGGTGAAATCGTGACCATCGTCGGGCCCAATGGCTCAGGCAAATCCAGTTTGCTGCGCGCGCTCATCGGGGCGCTGACCCCCAGTGGGGGTGAGGTGATCAGGGCTGCTGGGCTGCGCATTGGCTATGTGCCACAAAAGCTGCAGATTGATGCGACCCTGCCGCTGACCGTACAGCGGTTTCTGAATTTGCCACATCGGCAAAGCAGTGCCACGCTGGACGCCGCCCTTGCCCGTGCGGGCGTGCCGGAACTTGCGAAACGACAGATGAGCGACCTTTCGGGCGGGCAATTTCAGCGGGTGCTGCTGGCGCGTGCTTTGTTGGGCAGCCCTGACATCCTGATCCTCGATGAGGCGACGCAGGGGCTGGACCAGCCCGGTGCCGCCGCATTCTACCGCCAGATCGAAGAGGTCCGCACCGAGATGAACCTTGCCGTGCTGATGGTCAGCCATGACTTGCATGTGGTGATGGCCGCCTCTGACCGGGTGCTGTGTCTGAACGGGCATGTCTGTTGCGAAGGCGCGCCAGAACATGTGGCCGATGCCCCCGAATACCGCGCGTTGTTTGGCACCGGCACCCAAGGGGCATTGGCGCTATATCGGCATGATCATGATCACGACCATGGACACGGCCATTCTCATGACCATGGGACCCGCTGATGCTGGATGATTTTGCATTGCGCGCCGCCCTTGCCGGCCTTGGCGTCGCTTTGGCCGCCGCCCCTTTGGGCTGTTTCGTGGTCTGGCGGCGGATGGCCTATTTTGGCGATGCCACCAGCCACGCGGCCTTGCTGGGTGTGGCGCTGGCACTGGCCACAGACCTGCCGATTTTTGCGGGCGTTCTGATCGTAGCACTTGTCATGGCGCTGATTGTCAGCAGCTTGTCAGAGCGCCACGTGAGTGCTGATGCCCTGCTGGGCGTGCTGGCTCATGCGGCACTGGCGCTTGGCCTGGTGGCCGTGTCGCTGTTGCCGGGGCAACGGGTGGACCTTTCGGCCTATCTTTTTGGTGAAATACTGGCCGTCACGCGCGTGGATCTGGGTGTGATCTGGCTTGGGGCCATTGCGGTGGCGGTGCTGCTGGTCTGGCGCTGGCAGGCCTTGCTGACAGCCACGCTCAACCCCGATCTGGCCACCGCGTCGGGGGGCAAACCGCGCCGCGAGCAATTGATCCTGACGCTGGCGCTTGCCATCACCGTTGCGGTCGCGATCAAAGTTGTGGGGGCACTGCTTATCGCTGCCATGCTGGTGATCCCGGCGGCCACCGCCCGCCCCTTTGCCCGCACCCCGGAAATGATGGCACTTTGGGCGATTGTCCTTGGGGCAATTGCGGCGCTTGGCGGGTTGGCGGGGTCTTTTGCTTTCGACACCCCCACCGGGCCAAGCATTGTGACATTGGCTGCCGCGCTCTTTGCGCTGTCGGCCGCACTGGCACCGATATTTCGACGGGGCTGACGCGGGCGTCGTTACCACTGGCCTTAAGGTCAAATTGCGGTAATCTGATCCCAACTCAGGAGGACAGATGCGCACTCAGGTTGTGATCATTGGCGGCGGGCCATCGGGGCTTTTGCTTGGTCAGCTTTTGCACCGCGTCGGCGTCGAAGCCGTGGTGCTGGAACGCAAGACCCGTGACTATGTGTTAAGCCGCATCCGCGCTGGGGTGTTGGAACAGGGCATGGCATCGCTGTTGAAAGAAGCAGGCGTTGACGCCCGCATGCGCGCCGAAGGGCTGGCACATGACGGCACGCTGATTGCCTATGAAGACGCGATGTTTCGGGTCGATTTTGCCAAACACACCGGGCAGCCCGTCATCGTTTATGGCCAGACCGAAGTCACCCGTGATTTATATGATGCCCGCGCAGCGGCGGGCGCGCAGACGCTGTTCAATGTTGAGGATGTTGTGATTGACGGGGCTGACACCGATGCGGTGAGCGTGCGTTTCGTCGTGGAGGGCACTGAGCATCAGATCGAATGCGATTTTGTTGCGGGATGTGACGGTTTTCACGGGGTCAGCCGCAAGACCATCCCCGAGGACGTGCGCCGGGAGTACGAAAAGGTTTATCCCTTTGGCTGGCTTGGTATCCTGTCCGAAACGCCCCCTGTGAACCATGAACTGATCTATGCCAATTCACCGCGCGGTTTCGCGCTTTGTTCAATGCGGCATGCCAATCTCAGCCGCTATTACGTGCAATGCTCCATGGCCGATACGGTCTCAAACTGGTCCGATGCGCAGTTCTGGACGGAATTGAAACGCCGCCTGCCCGCTGAGGTCGCCGAGGCGCTGATCACCGGGCCATCCATCGAAAAATCCATCGCACCGCTGCGGTCATTTGTGACCGAACCGATGCGCTGGGGGCGGCTGTTTCTGTGCGGGGATGCAGCACACATTGTACCGCCCACCGGGGCCAAGGGGCTGAACACTGCCGCCTCTGACGTGCATTACCTCTATCAGGGGCTCAAGGCATGGTACGCTGACAAGGACGCCGATGGGTTGGACCGCTATTCGGAACGCGCGCTTGCGCGGGTCTGGAAGGCAGAGCGGTTTTCGTGGTGGTTTTCATCGCTGATGCACCGCTTTCCCGATCAATCGGACTTTGATCTGCGCATGCAGCGCGCCGAGCTTGATTTCCTGCGCAGCAATGATGCAGCACAAAAGGCGATGGCAGAAAATTATGTGGGGCTTGCGTACTGATGACTGAAGAATTGAAACCACTCGGCGGCTATGTCGCGCGTGATCACAGCAACCACCCCCGCGCCTTGCATCCGGAATATCGCACCTCCATCAAACGCAGTCCGCAGGCCGCCCCACTGTCCTTTCCCACCACGCTGAGCGAAGAAACGGGGCCGGTATTTGGCCACAACATGCTTGGCCCGCTCGATGCCGACCTGTTGCATAATTTCGCCGCTGAGGGGCATTCGGCGATCGGCCCACGTATTGTTGTGCATGGCCGGGTTCAGGACCAATTCGGGCGGCCCGTTGCGGGGGCCTTGCTTGAAGTCTGGCAAGCCAACGCCGGCGGTCGTTATCGGCATGCAAAAGAAGGCTATATCGCGCCACTCGACCCCAATTTTGGCGGCTGTGGGCGGGTGATCACCAATGCGGATGGATGTTATGAGTTTCGCACGGTGCAGCCCGGCCCCTATCCCTGGCCCAACGGACCCAACGACTGGCGGCCCGCGCATATTCATTTCAGCGTCTTTGGCGCAGGTTTTGCGCAACGTCTGATCACGCAGATGTATTTTGAGGGCGATCCGCTGATCCCGCTGTGCCCGATTGTCCGCACGATCCCGAACAAAGAGGCTGTTGCGCGGTTGATCGCACCGCTCGATATTGCCCGCACCGTGCCGATGGATGCGCGGGCATATCGGTTTGACATCACCCTGCGGGGACGCCGACAGACGATGTTTGAAAACCGCATGGAGGGGTTGTGATGACCGATTATCCCGAGACCGCAAGCCAGACCGCCGGGCCTTACGTTCATATCGGCTGCACGCCAAATTTTGCGGGGATAACAGGCGTTTATGACCGTGACATAGGTCAGCAGATGATCACCAGGGACGCCGCAGGGCCCCGCATCACCCTCGTCGGTCAGATATTTGACGGCACCGGCACGCCGCTGCGCGATGCGATGGTTGAGGCATGGCAGGCAGATGCCAACGGTCGTTATGCAGGTGCCGATGGCGCTGACCCCCATTTTACCGGGTTTGGGCGCTGTCCCTGTGATCCGGACACCGGCGAATTTCGCTTTGAAACGGTCAAACCCGGCGCGGTGCCCTGGCCAAAGGGCGGCATGCAGGCACCCCATATCACGCTCTGGATCGTGGCGCGGGGCATCAATATCGGGCTGCACACCCGCGCGTATTTTGCGGATGAGGAAGGCAACGCGGATGATCCGGTGCTGGCGCGGATAGAACACAAGGTGCGGGTAAAAACGCTATTGGCGCAGCCGGAAAAAGACCTCACATATAGGTTTAATATCAACCTGCAAGGCTCTGATGAAAGTATATTTTTCGATGTTTGAGACGGCGTCTATTTCTTGCTGATCACTGCCGTCGCTTCAATCTCGACCTTTGCCTCATCTTCGACCAACGCGGCGACCACGACCATGGCCATTGCCGGAAAGTGCCGGCCCATCACCTCACGGTAGGCCTGGCCAACCTCTGCCTGTGCTGCGAGATATTCGGCCTTGTCGGTCACGTACCAGGTCAGGCGCATGATATCTTCTGGCACCCCGCCTGCGGCCTCGACCACGGCGCGGATGTTTTTCAGCGCCTGTTTCATCTGACCGATGAAATCATGGGCCTCGAATGTCTGATTTGCGGTCCACCCGATCTGCCCTCCGACAAACAAATGTCCATCCGCACTGAGCATGCCGTTGGCATAGCCTTTTGCAGGTGCCCAGCCTTCGGGTTGAATGATCCGGTGTGTCATGAGTGTTCCTTCCCTCTCGCCGATCACGTCACGCGTGCGCGGATTTTATAGGTTTCATTGTCCCACAGGTCATTGTCCATCACGTCTTTGATCACCGCCACAGCGCGGCTCACGTCCGCCGCATCAAGATAGAGCGGTGTGAAGCCAAATCGCATTATGTCTGGCGCACGGAAATCGCCAATCACGTCACGGTCAATCAGCGCCTGCATTGCGGCATAGCCGTGTTCAAACTGAAACGACACCTGCGAGCCGCGCACCGCACTGTCACGCGGGCTGGCCAAAGTCAGTTGCGGCACGTTTGCCTCTACCTCAGCGATGAATTGTTCTTGCAACGCCACGGAAGCCGCGCGCACATCTTGCATATCAATGCCGTCCCAAACCTTCATCGCGACCTCAAGGGCGGCCATCTGAATGATCGGTGGGGTACCAACGCGCATCCGTTCAATACCTTTGGCAGGCGTATAATTGAGATCAAAATCAAAGGGCTGGCGATGCCCCAACCAGCCGCTCAGCGCAGGTTCAACGGTATCCGCCAGATCAGGACGCACATAGATGAACGCAGGCGCGCCCGGCCCGCCGTTGAAATATTTATACGTACATCCCACCGCAAATTCACAGTTGGACCCGTGCAGATCGACCGGTATCGCGCCCGCCGAATGGGCAAGATCCCAGATCATCACCGACCCGTTGTCATGGCAGCGTTTGGTGACAGCTTTCATATCATGCATGCGGCCTGATCGGTAATCGACCTCGGTCAACATCACCACAGCCACGTCATCGCTGATCGCTGATGTGACCTCTTCTGGGGCGACTGTGCGCAATTCATACCCCTGGCCCAACAGGCCCACCAACCCTTCGGCAATGTAAAGATCACTGGGAAAATTGCCGGTGTCAGACAGGATCACCCGCCGGTCCGGGACCATCTTGACGGCGGACGCCAATGCCTGAAACACCTTGATCGACAATGTGTCGCCCATCACCACGGATCCTGTTGGCGCGCCAATCAGATTGCCAACCATATTGCCAACCTGTTCGGGCAAGGCCATCCAGCCCGCCTTGTTCCACCCCTTTATCAGCATTTGGGACCATTCATCGCGCAGCATAGTGGCCACGCGGTCAGGCACGCCCTTGGGCATCGGACCGAGCGAATTGCCATCGAGATAAATCATGCCCTCTGGCAGGATAAATGCTTCTTTTCTCAAAACATTTGCCACTTACAATGCTCCTCTGACATGCCACAATTCTGGGAATAATTCGACCTCAAGCATCTTCCGCAGATAGGCCACGCCGCTGGTCCCGCCGGTGCCGCGTTTGAAACCGATGATGCGTTCGACCGTCGTCACGTGGTTAAAGCGCCAGCGGCGGAAATAATCCTCAAGATCAACCAGTTTTTCCGCCAATTCATAAAGTTCCCAATGGGTTGCAGGGTCTTCATAGACGCGCTGCCACAGGTCCTGCACCTCAGGTTTGGCACTCCATGCTGTTGGCTCTGGCTTGCCAGACAACGGTTCCGCCCCCAACCGCGCGCATAAAAGGTCAATCGCCACCTGATACAGGCTCGGTTCTTCCATCTCAGCCACCAAAGCGGCGTGGGGTGCGGGCGTGTGTTCGTGCAGTTTGGTCAACGCCCTGTTGCGGTTGCCCAAAAGATATTCGATCAACCGGTATTGGTAGGATTGAAATCCCGATGACGCCCCCAGATGTGGGCGAAATGCGGTGTATTCGCTGGGCGTCATGGTGCGCAACACATCCCAGGCTGAATTGAGCTGTTCAAATATCCGCGCCACGCGGCTTAACATCTTGAAAGCGGGTTGCAAATCGCCAGACCGGATCGCCAGACGCGCCGCAGTAAGTTCATGGATGACCAGCTTCATCCACAGCTCAGACGTCTGGTGCTGGATGATAAACAACAGCCCGTCATGCGCCATGTCCAGCGGGTTTTCGACGGTCAGAATCTGGTCCAGACCCAGATAATCGCTATAGGATTTGTCCCTGGCAAAATCCATCTTTGCGCCTTTTGAGGCGTCGTCAAAGCTGCTCATGGTGTGACTTTCATTTCTGGTTCCTCAACGCAAAACGCTGGATCTTGCCGGTGGCGGTTTTTGGCAGAGCGTCGATAAATTGAATATCACGCGGGTACTTATAGGGGGCAATCTGTGCTTTAACATGATCCTGCAAAACCTTGATTGTATTCAAATCTTTCGGGACACCATCGTTCAGAACCACATGCGCCTGCACAATTGCGCCGCGCGCCTCGTCCGGGGCGGCAACCACACCACATTCGCTGACAAAGGGATGGCTGAGCAGCGCCGCCTCAACCTCAGGTCCGGCGATGTTATACCCAGCCGAGACAATCATATCGTCATTGCGCGCGGCAAAATGCAGATACCCCTCGTCGTCCATCATGAAACTGTCGCCGGTGATGTTCCACCCGTCCTTGACATAGCTATGCTGTCGGTCATCCGCGAGGTATCGACACCCCGTTGGGCCGCGCACGGCGAGCCTGCCGACGGTGCCGCGCGGCACTTGCGCCCCCGCCTCATCAATCACTTTGGCCTCATAACCGGTCACGGGCTTGCCGGTGCAGGCGGCCTTGTGATCGGTGAACCTGTTTGAGATGAAAATATGCAACATTTCAGTCGCGCCAATCCCATCCAACATGGGTTTCCCGGTCTTTTCCTGCCAGTCGTGATAGACAGGTGCCGGCAGGGTTTCTCCGGCTGATACGGCCGCGCGCAGCGATGACAGGTCCGCGCCTGCGTCCATCGCCTGCAACATCGCGCGGTATGCGGTGGGTGCCGTAAAGCAAACCGTCGCCTTATATTTTTCAATGATTTCAATCATATTGGGTGGACTTGCGGTTTCGAGCAATGTCGCCGCCGCCCCAAAGCGCAACGGAAATATCGCCAGGCCGCCAAGCCCAAAGGTGAAGGCCAGAGGCGGTGATCCGACAAAAACATCCTCAGGCGTGACCCCCAAAACCTCGCGCGCATAACCATCCGCGATGATCAACAGATCGCGGTGAAAATGCATCGTGGCTTTGGGGTCGCCCGTGGTGCCAGAGGTAAAACCAAGCAACGCCACATCGTCCTGCGCCGTTGCAACCGCATCAAACTGGACTGGCTTTTCCAACGCCAGGCGGTCCAGTTCTGCGTCATGGTTCGACGTGCCATCAAACCCCACCACGGTTTTCAGAAATTCAGACGATTTGGCACAGATCGCCATTTCATCCATCAGCCTTGTGTCGCACAGCGCATGGCTGACCTCTGCTTTGTCGACAATCGCGCTCAACTCGCCCGCACGCAGCATCGGCATCGTGTTCACCACCACCGCACCGGCCTTGGTTGCCGCCAACCAACAGGCCACCATCGCCGGATTATTCGCACTGCGGATCAACACACGGTTTCCCGGTTTCACGCTAAGGTTTTCAACCAGTGCACGGGCCAGTTTGTTGGTCCAGTCAGCGAGTTCCTTATAGGTGCGCCGCCGCCCATTTCCGATCAGGGCCGTGTGATCACCAAAACCCTTTTCAACCATTGAATCAGTAAGTTCCACAGCGACATTCAGGCGTTCCGGATAGTCAAATCCTTCCAAAAGCAGGTCCGGCCAGCTTTCTTGTGGCGGCAGGTTGTCACGGGAAAATGTATCGCTGTGGGCAGATTGGAAAAGTGTCATGTGTTGCCCCCCAAAGTCTGTCGTGCGATCACCACACGCTGCACGTCTGACGCGCCTTCATAGATCCGCAAGGCCCGGATCTCACGGTAAAGTCGTTCGACCGTCTCGCCGATGCGCACGCCGTCCCCGCCATGCAGTTGCACCGCCATATCAATCACCTTTTGCGCCTGATCGGTGGCGAAAAGCTTGGCCATTGCGGCCTCGCGTGTGACCCGCGCCGCGCCCATGTCCTTGGCCCAGGCGGCCCGGTAGACAAGCAGCGCACTTGCATCCACATCGACCGCCATATCAGCGATGCGGCACTGAACCATTTGCAGATCGGCCAACGGCGCATTCTGAACGTGACGGGTATTCACCCGCACGACCGCTTCATCCAGCGCGCGGCGGGCAAATCCCAAGGCCGCTGCCGCCACGGTGGAACGGAACACATCCAAGACCGCCATCGCAATGCCGAACCCCTTGCCGGGCTCCCCGATCATCGCCGATGCAGAGACCCGACAATCAGTGAACTTCAGCCGTGCCAGCGGATGCGGCGCCATGACCTGCAAACGCTCTGCGATCTCAAACCCGGGCAGGCCTGCAGGGACGATGAGTGCGCTCAGCCCGCGTGCGCCGGGTGCCTCGCCGGTTCGTGCAAATACCGTGTAGACATCTGCGATCCCGCCATTGGATATCCATGTTTTCTCGCCATTGAGCACATACTCATCGCCGTCGCGTGTCGCGGTCATTGTGGAATTGGCCACATCCGATCCCGATTGCGGCTCGGTCAATGCAAATGCAGAAATCGCCGACCCCGACCGGGTCTGTGGCAACCAGTCAGACTGCTGTTCTACGGTGCCAAAAAGCGAGATTGCGCCGGTCCCAAGTCCCTGCATCGCAAAGGCAAAATCCGCCAGACCGTCATGGCGCGCCAAAGTCTCGCGGATCAGACACAGGCTGCGCACATCCAGTTTCTGACCGGCCTCGGCACCGGAATATTGCAACCACCCTGCGGCCCCCAACATCGCGACAAGCGACCGGCACGCAGCGTCTGTGTCAATGTGGTCAATTGCTGACAGTTCTTTGCCCGCCCACTGATCCAGCGCCTCGGCCAATTCCTTGTGACGTGTCTCAAAAAATGGCCATTCCAGAAAACTGCGGTCAGACATGGTGCAAAGCCCCCCGTTTCATTGTTCCCAAAATACACATGTCCAGACGCTGCACCGCTCAATCCCCTTCAAAAACCGGGCGCTCCTTTGCAACGAACGCCTGATACGCCCGCTCAAAATCCCCGGTTTGCATGCAGATGGCCTGCGCCTGTGCTTCGGCCTCGATTGCCTGTTCGATCGACATCGACCATTCCTGCGCCAGCATTGTCTTGGTCATCATATGTGCAAAATTCGGACCCGCCTGAATCTTCTGCGCCAGATCACGGGCGGCACTTTCCAGATCAGCTGCGTCTGTCAAGCGATTGAAAAAGCCCCATCTTTCGCCTTCCTCCGCCGTCATCGACCGGCCCGTGTAAAGCAACTCAGCCGCGCGGGTTTGGCCGATGACACGCGGCAGGATCGCACAGGCCCCCATGTCACAGCCCGCCAAACCGACACGGGTGAACAGAAAGGCCGTCTTGGCTTCGGGCGTTGCGATGCGCAGGTCCGAAGCCATTGCGATAATCGCGCCCGCGCCCACACAAATGCCGTCCACTGCCGCAATCACCGGTTTGCCACAGTTCACAATGGCCTTGACCAGATCACCGGTCATGCGGGTAAACCGCAGCAGTTCCTTCATATTCATGCGCGTCAAAGGCCCAATGATATCATGGACATCGCCGCCAGAGCTAAAGTTACCGCCGTTGGAGCCAAAGATCACCACATCGACATCGTCAGCATAGACCAGATCGCGAAACCAGTCGCGCAGTTCGGCGTAGCTGTCAAAGGTCAGCGGGTTCTTGCGGTCCGGACGGTCCAGCCGCACGGTGGCGATGCCGGCGTCGATCTCGCAGATAAAATGTTTCACATCACTGCGCATTGGCATTTTCCTTTTCTTCCACATGGGCGGCAAAGCTGTTGAGGCGGGTTGCCATCGCGCGGGCATCCTCGGCGCTGACACTGGCAAGCATCTGATCAATCCACGCTTCATGGGCCGCCGCCTGCCGCGCGAATTCGACCTCACCTGCCTGCGTCAACCGCAGGATCATCGCCCGGCGGTCCCCCGGCACAGGCACCCGTTTCACCAGACCTTCTTCTGCCAGTCGGTCCGCGATGCCGGTGACATTGCCGTTGGAGACGCGCAGCACGCCGGACAAGCGGCTCATCTTCAGGCCCTCAGGGTGGCGTGACAGGGCGGCGAGCATGTCAAAGCGCGGCAAGGTGGTTGCGAATTCCTGTCGCAGATTTTCACGTAATTGACCTTCGATGCCGCGCACCACTTTGAGCAGCCGCAGCCAGAGGCGTAGGCGGTCTTTGGGGCCGTTCATACCTCGCCACCCGACAATGACAACGTATGCCCATTCACCGCCCCGGCGGCGTCGGACATGAGGTAAAGAGCGGCGGCGGCAACCTCTTCGACCTGAACAAACCGGTTTTGCGGGCTGGCGCGTTGCAGAATTGCGCGGGCTTCTTCGGCTGTCTTTCCGGTACTCTGGGTGATGTTTTGGATGGAATTTTCCAGCAACGGTGTGTCGATGAACCCCGGACAGATGGCATTTACCGTGATGCCGGTGCGCGCCAGTTCGAGAGCCAAGGCGCGGGTCAGCCCCACAACCCCGTGTTTGGCCGCGACATAGCCCGCAACATAGGGATAGCCTTTGAGCCCAGCTGTTGAGGCAATTGCAATCAGACGCCCGTGGCCTGCCTCTTTCATCTCGGCCAGGGCGGCCTGCCAGACGTTGAACACGCCGGTGACGTTGACGGCCAGCATATCCGCCATGTCCTGGGCGGTAATTTTGTCAAAAGGCGCGGAATGGGCCGCGCCTGCGTTGGCAATGACGCCCGTAATCGGACCGTTTTCTGCGCGTGCCGATGCAAATGCCTGCCTGACGGCGGTCGCGTCGGTCACATCGCAGATTTGATAGGGCAGACCCTGTTCGACCAGCGGCTCCTTCCGCCGAGCCATGATCGTCACCCGGTCCCCGGTTAAGGCGACAGCCTGTGCAATGGCGGCCCCAACGCCTGACCCGCCCCCGGTGACAATCACGTGCCCCGGTCGGTAAGACGCATTTTTTGAGCGAACAGATTGCGCCAAAAACTTCCTCCAATGCTGACGTTTGGGAAAGCCTATGGGAGGTTTTGATGTATTTCAAGCCAAAATATTTTAAGCCTAAAACATTACCTGAGCCGCAGACCGGATTTCCCATCAAAGAGCATCAGACGCCGTGGTTCAAAGGTGATGTCAACGGTATCGCCTTCGCGGGCCCGGTCATCGCCGCGTTCCTCGGCAATGATGCGTTCTCCGGTCGGTGTATCAAGGTGCAGATAGCTGACCCCGCCCAGCGCCTCGGACAGATCCGCATGTAACGCCCCCTTGCCCGGATGCACCTCCATGTGTTCGGGGCGCAATCCGACAGTCACCGCCGTGCCATCGGGTGGTAATTTCACTGTAGGTGAGACTGCCCGGCCCAGTGCAGGCACATCGACAGCGCCATCTTTGACCGTGCCGTTCAGAAAATTCATTGCGGGCGAGCCGATAAAGCCCGCCACAAAGCGGTTGTCGGGGTCGCGGTAGAGCTCAAGCGGGGCACCTACCTGTTCGATCACACCAGCGCGCAGCACGACAATTTTGTCAGCCAGCGTCATCGCTTCGACCTGATCATGGGTCACATAGATCATCGTCGCCCCGATTTCCTTGTGCAGTCGGGCAATTTCAACGCGCATTTCAACGCGCAGTTCGGCGTCCAAATTCGATAAAGGTTCATCAAACAGAAACACCTCGGGACCGCGCACAATTGCACGGCCAATGGCCACACGCTGCCGTTGCCCCCCGGACAGGTTCGCAGGTTTACGTTTCAGGTAATCATCCAGTTTCAGGATATCGGACGCCGCTTTGACCTTTTTGGCGATCTCGGCCTTGGGCACGCCGTTCATCCGCAAGCCAAAACCCATGTTCTCGGCAACCGTCATATGCGGATAAAGCGCGTAGGTCTGAAACACCATCGCCACCCCGCGCTCTGACGGGTCGGCTTTGGTCACGTCACGACTGCCGATGCTGATCTGACCTTCGGTGGTCTCTTCCAACCCTGCAATCATGCGCAGCAACGTCGACTTGCCGCAGCCTGACGGGCCGACAAAGACGCAGAACTCACCGTCTTCAACGACCAGATCAATGCCGTGGATCACTTGCACATCGCCATAGCGTTTGATGGCACCGTTTAGCGTTACACCTGTCATATGCTTCAAGTTCCTGTTTGTTGAATGGGGTGATCGCCCGGAAACCGCCACGCCTCGGCGTGTTGTGCGATGGCCAGTGCTGCTGCCTTGAGATCCGGCACCAGCGCGTCGAGCTTTTGATAATTGGTTGTTTGGGTGGAACCGGTGATCGACAGACCGCCCAGCACCTTGTCATGTCCCGTCAAAATGGGCACGGCGACACAGATGATGCCCGGTTCATGTTCTTCGCGGTCATAGGCATGGCCGCGTTCAACGATATGGGCCAGTTCCGCCTTGAGCGTTGCAGGCTCTGCGAGGGTTTGAGGTGTAAAGCGGTGATAGCTTTGCTGGGTCAGAACGCGGCGTTGCTCAAGCTCGGGCAAAAAGGCGAGCATCGCCTTGCCCACGCCGGTGCAATAGGCGGGACCGACCTTGCCGGCCTGACTGAACATCTCGACCGGGTGCACAGCGTTGCGCTTGTCCACGTAAAGGACCTGACCATTGTCCAATTGTGCCAGATGCACGGTCAGCCCGATCTTGGCACTCAGTTGGTCCAGATGAGGGCGCGCGATCGGGGCAAGGCTGGATTGCGTCCAGGCCGCGTGGGCCAGACGCACAAGCCGCACCCCCAATGAATAGGTCTGGTGTTCAGCGTCATATTCCAACAGCCGCTGATTGGTGAGGGTTTGCAGGAACCGATACAACGTCGCTTTGGGAAAGGGGCTGGCGCTCAGCAGGGCACCGAATCGCACCGGACGGCCAAAAGCAGCCACCTGATCGAGCACATCCATTGCTTTTCCCACTGTGCCGTCGCCGGACATTTGGGCATCCTCCCTTTCGCGCAAGTGATGCTCTTATTGGCACCAACCCACTTGACAAGCATGGCAGGTTGCGGTGTAGTTTTCAATATATAAAACCAAGTTTCATATAATGGAACCTCAAACGTTGAACGAAGAAGCTGTCTGGGAGGACAATCATGACTTTTAGAAAATCACTCATGCTGGCTGCATTGGCCGGTTCAACCATGTTGGGCGGCGCTGCGTTTGCAGATGGCCATGCCAAGCTGTCCGGGGATCTCAAGATTTTCCTCGATACATCCAACCCTGCCCCCCGCGCCGCGATGGAAGGTGCGATTGGCCGATTTGGCGAAAAGCACCCTGATCTGAATATCGAAACGACCGTGATTGACCGCGAAGCCTACAAGACGCAGATTCGCAACTTTTTGACGGCTGATGCACCAGACGTGGCGACATGGTACGCCGCAAACCGCATGCGCCCTTATGTCGAAGCGGGCCTTTTTGAGGACGTGAGTGACCTGTGGGAAGAGGACATGTTCAAAGAGGACCTCGCCTCGACCAAAGGTGCGATGACCATTGATGGCAAACAGTGGGGCGTGCCTTACACATATTATCAGTGGGGCGTCTATTACCGCGAAGACATCTTCAAGGAGCTGGGTCTGACTGAGCCAACCACATGGGAAGAAGAAAAGGCCAACTGCGCCAAGATCGTTGAAAGCGGTCGGGCCTGCTATACCATCGGGACCAAGTTTCTGTGGACCGCCGGCGGCTGGTTTGACTACATGAACATGCGCACCAACGGCTTTGATTTCCATATGCAATTGCTGCAAGGCGATGCGTCGTGGGAATCAGATGAGGTCAAGGCGACTTTCGCAAACTGGAAAGAGCTGATCGACATGGGCGGCTTTATCGCCAACCACCAGACCTACAGCTGGCAGGAAGCCCTGCCCTTCATGGTGAATGGCGAAGCGGTCGCCTATCTGATGGGTAACTTTGCCGTGGCACCGCTGCGCGAAGCGGGTCTGAGCGATGACCAGATCGACTTCTATCAGTTCCCGGCGATCAACCCGGATGTGGCACTGGCCGAAGACGCGCCAACCGACACGTTCCACATCCCGGCCAACGCCCAGAACAAGGATGCCGCACGTGAATTCCTGCGTCACATGGCAAGTGCCGAAGAGCAGACCATCATCAATGCTGGCGACGCTCTGGGCCAACTGCCCGTCAACGCCAAGGCCTCTGTGGATGACGACGAATTCCTGAACCAGGGCTTTGCGATGCTGTCATCGAACAGCCCCGGCGGTGTTGCACAGTTCTTTGACCGGGATGCCCCTGCGGAAATGGCCAAAGTTGCCATGGAAGGGTTCCAGGAATTCATGGTCAAGCCGGACCAGGTCGACAGCATCCTGTCCAAGCTGGAACGCGCACGCGGCCGCATCTACAAATAAGCAGGCAAGATGCACCCATGGGTGCCTCTTTTCCCGCCTTTGACACTGCAAGGCGCGGCAGCCAGCCGCCCCTTGCCCCCGTTATCCGCCGTAAGGCGCAGGCCCCCTGCACCGCCGCCCAAGGATAGATCATGACCCAAGCTGCCCTGCCCACCGCATCCGCGCCAACCCGTTCTTATTGGCAGCGCAATCAACAGACGCTTGCGCCCTGGCTCTTTCTTATCCCCGCCATCCTGTTCTTTGTGTTCTACGTCATCTACCCGGTTTTTCAGTCGTTCAACCTGTCGCTTTATGTATGGGACGGATTGGGTGAGGCGGAATATGTGGGTCTGCGCAACTATGAGGACCTGTATTACGAATTTCAGGACCGGGATGCGTTTTACACCTCGCTGAAGAACAACCTGATCTGGCTGGTGCTGTATCTGCTGGCGATCCCTGCGGGGCTGTTTATCGCGCTGTTTTTGAACCAGACGGTGACGGGCATCCGCCTTTATAAATCATTGTTCTTTTTTCCATTCGTCATCTCTCAGGTTGTCGTGGGCCTTGTCTTTACGTGGTTCTATGATCCGGCATTCGGTATCCTGAATGTGGTCCTTGGATGGGTCGGAATGGGACCGATCAATGTGTTGGGTAATGAATACACCGTGACCTACGGGATTATCCTTGCCGGTCTGTGGCCTCAAACGGCCTATTGCATGATCCTGTACCTGACCGGCCTGAACGCCGTGAACCCCGAACAGATCGAGGCCGGGCGTCTGGACGGGGCCAAGGGGCTGCGCATGCTCTGGCATGTCGTGCTGCCACAACTTCGGCCCGCAACTTTCATCGCTTTTGTTGTCACAATCATTGGCGCGCTGCGGTCCTTCGATCTGATTTCGATCATGACCGGCGGCGGCCCCTTCGGGTCAAGCCGCGTGCTGGCGTATTATATGTTCGAGGTGGCGCTGTCCGAATACGGGTTCCGCATGGGATATGGTGCCGCAATCGCGGTCGTTCTGTTTGCGATCATGATGGTCTTTATCGCCTATTTCCTATGGTCGATGTACCGCGAGGAGAAACGCTGATGTTCCCGACACCGCTGGAAAAACGTGCCCCCGCCGCCAAGACGACCTATCAGCTTATCCTGCCGCTGGCCCTCATCGCGTGGCTGTTGCCCTTGCTGGCGGTCGCCGTGTTCTCGGTCAAACCGGGGGCGGATTTCACCAATGCAAATTATTGGGGCCTGCCATCGTCGTTTGATTTCTTTGAGAACTACGGTCAGGTCTTTTTCAACTCCGACATGCCGCGGTACTTGCTAAATTCGGTGTTCATCACGGTGCCGACGGTGATCGGTGCGGTGACCCTGTCCGCGATGGCCGGGTTTGCCTTGGGCATTTATCGGTTCAAGGCCAATATCTGGATTTTCTTCATGTTTGTTGCAGGCAACTTCGTACCGTTTCAAATCCTGATGGTGCCGGTGCGTGACCTGACGCTGGATCTGGGGCTTTACAATACCAAGACCGGGCTGGTGTTGTTTCACATCGCCTTTCAGACCGGGTTTTGCACGCTCTTCATGCGCAACTTTATCCGCGCCCTGCCCTTTGAACTGATCGAGGCGGCACGTGTCGAGGGCATCTCGGAGATCAGGATTTTCTGGTATGTTGTCCTGCCCCTGATGAAGCCCGCGCTCGCGGCCCTGTCGGTGCTGATCTTTACCTTCATCTGGAACGATTATTTCTGGGCCGTGGTGCTGACCCAGGGACCAGAAAGCCAACCCGTGACCGCAGGCATCACCGCGTTTAATTCGCAATTTCGCGCGATGTATCACCTGATGAGCGCAGGCAGCATTGTTGCCGCCCTGCCCCCGGTCGCGATGTTTTTCCTGATGCAGAAACACTTTATCGCCGGTCTGACGTTGGGCGCGGTGAAATAACCCTCAACCTGAGTATGCGAGATGACCAAGATTACGATGATCGGGGCGGGTTCAACCGTCTTTATGAAGAACCTGATTGGGGACGCGCTGTCCAAGGCATCCCTCAGTGCGGCGCATATCGCGCTGATGGACATTGATCCAAACCGGCTGGCGCAATCCGAACTGGTGGCGAAAAAGCTGATCCTGTCGGTGGGGGCCGCGGCAACGGTCAGCACCCACACCAACCAACGCGAGGCGCTGGAGGGTGCGGATTTTGTCATCGTCGCTTTTCAGATCGGTGGCTTTGATCCGTCAACCAAAATCGATTTTGACATTCCAAACACCTATGGGCTGCGCCAGACCATCGCCGACACACTGGGCATTGGCGGCATCATGCGGGGTCTGCGCACCGTGCCCCATCTGTGGAAGATCGCCGAGGATATGGCGCAGGTCTGCCCCGGTGCTACCATGTTGCAATACGTCAACCCGATGGCGATCAACACCTGGGCGCTGAGCGCGCGTTATCCGGCACTGAAACAAGTGGGCTTGTGCCATTCGGTGCAAAACACAGTTGAGGAACTGGCCCTTGATCTGGGACTTGACGAAAAAACGCTGCGCTACCGGGTGGGCGGGATCAATCACATGGCGTTCTTGCTTGAGTTCACGGATGCGGACGGCAAGGATCTCTATCCCGCAATGCGGGCGGGCTATAACGCTGGAAAAATCCCGCTTGAATCGCGCTGGAATGCGCGCTGTCCGAACCTTGTACGCTACGAGACCTTTATGCACCTTGGCTATTTCGCCACGGAGTCTTCTGAGCATTTTGCCGAATACGTGCCGTGGTTCATCAAATCGCACCGCCCTGACCTGATTGAAAAATTCCGCATCCCACTGGACGAATATCCTGCCCGCTGTGTTGAACAGGTGGCGACATGGGAAGATCAATATGCAGAGCTGCAAAATGCCCCGGCCATCGCCCATGAGGTGTCCAACGAATATGCGGCCACGATCATGGACAGCATCGTCACCGGCACGCCGTCCGTGATCTATGGCAATGTTGCGAACACCGGTTTGATCCCGCAACTGCCGCAGGGGGCGGCCGTTGAGGTGCCCTGCCTGGTGGACGGCCATGGCATACAGCCGACCGTCGTCGATGATATTCCCAAGCATCTGCTGGCGCTGATGCGTACAAATGTGAATGTGCAGGAATTGACGGTTGAGGCGCTGCTGACTGAAGACATCGCACCGCTTTATCACGCCGCCTATATGGATCCCCATACCGCCGCAGAGCTTGATCTGAGACAAATCAGATCACTGGTGGATGATTTATTGATTGCGCATGGGGACTGGATCCCTGAATGGGCACGTAAAAGACATGCGGCATAACCAAAGCGCATCGGCGCAACTTAAAAAGATGCTCGTTTCAACAAGGGAAAAGACATGACCCAGATCGCCACGTTTCACGACCTGCAAGGCAAATCGGTTTATATCACCGGTGGTGGATCTGGCATTGGTGCGTCATTGACGGATGGGTTTCTGGCGCAAGGGGCGAATGTGACCTTTATCGGCCGCTCTGATGCCAGCGCCTTTGTGGCGGATATGCAGGAAAAACACGGGCGCGCGCCGCTGTTTCTGCAAGGCGATATAACGGATACCGACCGTCTGCAGGCCACCATCAAAGAAGCCGCACATACATTTGGCCCGGTCGACGTGCTGGTCAGCAATGCCGCCAACGATCAGCGCCATACGATGGCCGAACTGACGCCTGACCGCTGGGACGCGCTTTTGGCAATCAATCTCAAGGCGTATTTCTTTGCAGCTCAGGCGGTCGCACCGGGGATGCAGGCGAAGGGTGCCGGGTCCATCATCAACTTCAGCTCGGTCAGCTATATGATGGGCAATGCAGGTTATCCTGCGTATACAACGGCCAATGGTGGCATTACGGCATTGAGCCGTAGCTTGGCACGCGAACTGGGGCCGGACGGCGTGCGGGTGAATGCGCTGGCCCCGGGGTGGGTTCTGACCGAAAAGCAACTTGAAAAATGGGCCACGCCAAAGGATCTTGCCGCACATCTGGACCGGCAGTGTCTCAAGACCCATCTGGCCCCGCGCGATATCGTCGATGCGGTGCTTTTTCTGGCCTCCGACGCCAGCCGGATGATGACCGGGCAATGTATGGTCGTCGATGGCGGCACGGTAACGACAGGATAATTTGATGAGTACAGGTGCCACAGAATGGATTGCGGTGGACTGGGGCACCAGCAATTTGCGCGTCTGGGCGATGCAGGGGGATGTTGTGTTGGCCCGCGCAGGGTCAGACGCCGGCATGGGCGGGCTGACGCGGGACGGTTTCGGCCCGGCATTGGCGGCACTTACTGACGATTGGGGCCTGCCGTCAAACGTGCCTGTCATTGCCTGCGGCATGGTGGGGTCCCGGCAGGGATGGGTTGAAGCGCCCTATCGGTCTGTGCCCTGTACACCGCTGGGCGATCGCATGATCAAGGTGCCGGGTGCCGCCAAGGACATCCGTATCATTCCGGGGCTTAAACAAGACACACCTGCGGATGTGATGCGCGGCGAAGAGACACAGATCGCTGGATTTCTGGCGCTCAACCCCAATTGGGACGGTGTCATCTGCCTGCCCGGCACCCATGCCAAATGGGTGCAGATCAGCGCCGGCGAAGTGGTCAGTTTCCAGACCTTCATGACCGGTGAACTCTTTGCGCTGATTTCGACCGGGTCGGTTCTGCGCCATTCGGTACAATCGGATGGCTGGGACGCAGATGCGTTTGTCGAAGCTGTTTCAGACACCCTGTCGCGGCCCGAAAAATTGGCGGCGCGGCTTTTTTCCATTCGCGCAGAGGATTTGCTGAACGCGACCCCTGCGCCGGTGTCGCGTGCGCGGTTGTCCGGGGCATTGATCGGGACCGAGCTTGCCGCCGCACGCCCCTATTGGTTGGGCCAACAGGTCGCAATCATCGGGGCCGATGCAACAGCACGGCATTATGTCGAGGCATTGGCCGCGCAAGGGGTGCCCGCGACTTTGGCGGATGCGGAACGGATGACCCTTGCGGGCCTGACCGCCGCCTATAAAACATCAAAGGTGACCTCATGACCTTACCCCTTATTGCGATCTTGCGCGGGATCACCCCGACAGAGGCCCCCGCGGTCGCAGGTGCGTTGATCGGATGCGGCATCACCACGATCGAAGTCCCGCTCAATTCACCCGACCCCTATGACAGCATCGCCGTTATGGCGCGCGAGCATGCGGATCACGCGGTGATTGGCGCGGGCACAGTCCTGACAGTTGAACAGGTAGATAAAGTTGCGGATGCAGGCGGCACATTGATTGTGTCGCCCAATTGCGACGTGGCGGTGATCGCGCGCAGCAAGGCGCGCGGTCTGCAAAGCTGGCCGGGGGTGTTTACCCCGACCGAAGCCTTTGCCGCCCTTGCCGCAGGTGCCGATGGTCTCAAACTTTTTCCCGGCAATATGGCGGGCACCGGCGGTCTTGCCGCCATGCGTGCGGTCCTGCCCAAGGGCACCTTGGTCTATGCCGTGGGCGGCGCAGGCGCGGACAACTTTGGTGATTGGATCGCGGCGAGCGCGGATGGTTTCGGCATCGGTTCTGCGCTTTACAAACCGGGCTTGTCGGTGGCCGAGGTTGAGGAACGCGCCCGTGCGCTGGTGGACGCCTACAAGGCTGCGATCAGGTGAGCACGTTCGACAGTCATACCTGTCTGTTGGGCGAAGGACCCTTGTGGCACCCTACACGCAACACGCTGTTTTGGTTTGATATTGCCCGAAAAACCCTTTTCTCGCGAAAGGGTGCAACACGCCGTGAATACCCGCTTGATGCCCATTATTCGGCGGCGGGCTGGGTGGACGACGACACGCTTGTCATTGCCTCTGAAACGGCGCTTTGGCGGTTCGATATCGGCTCTGGCACCCGCACTCATCTGGTTGATCTTGAGGCGGACAACGCCATCACCCGGTCCAACGACGGGCGCGCCGATCCTTGGGGTGGATTTTGGATTGGCACCATGGGCAAAACGGCAGAGCCAAAGGCCGGGGCGATCTATCGTTACTATCGCGGCACTCTGCGGCAGGTGGTGGGTGATATCACCATCAGCAATGCCATTTGTTTCGCGCCAGACCACAGTCATGCGTATTACACCGACACGACGACAAGGCAGATCATGCGCATCGCTCTGGATGCCAAAACCGGATGGCCCGATGGTGATCCGGAGGTTTTCAAAGACTTGGCCGCGGATGGCCTGAATCCGGACGGTGCGGTGACAGATGCGTCAGGCAACATCTGGGTGGCGCTGTGGGGGGCGGGTCAGGTAGCGTGTTTTGCCCCCGATGGCACAGCCTTGCGCCAGATCGAGGTCCCCGCAGCGCAGCCGACCTGCCCTGCTTTTGGCGGGCCTGATCTGCGCGATCTTTATGTGACATCTGCCACGCAAGGGTTAAAAAAGCCGGGTGCCACAGATGGTATGACTTTTTGTTTCCCGGATGTGTCCAAAGGGCTGCCGGAACCGCAGGTGATCTTATGAAACGCGCCCTTGGTGTTTGTTATTACCCCGAACATTGGCCTCAGGAGATGTGGGCACCGGATGCCGCACGCATGGCTGAGGCGGGCATCACATGGGTTCGCATTGGCGAATTTGCCTGGTCCAGGTTGGAGCCGCAGCCGGGTGTGTTGAACTGGGACTGGCTGGATCAGGCGATCGCGGTGTTGGCCGATGCGGGCCTCAAAATTGTGCTTGGCACACCCTCTGCCACCCCGCCGCGCTGGATGCTGAATTGGTTCCCCGACATGCTGGCCGTTGACGCCACAGGCCACGCGCGCAAGTTCGGTTCCCGCCGCCACTATTGCCACAGCCATGCAGGATACCGCGACGCAGCGGCACAGATGGCGGCACAATTGGGTACAAGATACGGGCGCGATCCGCGCATCGCCGCCTGGCAAATCGACAATGAATACGGCTGTCATGAGACGGTGATCAGCTATTCTGAGGCGGCGCGTGTTGCGTTTCGCGACTGGCTTGCGCAGAAGTACCAGGATATTTCGGCGCTCAACATGGCATGGGGCAATGTGTTCTGGTCAATGGACTATGGCAGTTTCAGCCAGATCGACCTGCCCAACCAGACCGTGACCCAGGCCAACCCGTCGCATGAGATGGCCTTTCGCCGCTTTTGTTCAGATCAGGTGGTTGCGTGGAATGCAGCACAGGTGGCGGCATTGCGCCCCTTAACGGATGCGCCGCTCATTCATAATTACATGGGCCGGGTGCTGGAATTTGATCACTTCGCCGTGGCGCGTGATCTTGATATTGCGTCCTGGGACAGCTACCCCATCGGCTTTCTGTCGGACCGATTGGAGGCGTCCGCCGCGCACAAGGCCCGTTATCTGCAACAGGGTGATCCCGACATGCAGGCCTTTCATCACGACCTCTACCGCGCGATGAACAAGGGGCGCTGGTGGGTGATGGAACAGCAACCCGGCCCGGTCAACTGGGCACCCTACAACCCTGCCCCCCTGCCCGGCATGGTGCGGCTTTGGACCTGGGAGGCCTTTGCCCACGGGGCCGAGGTGGTGAGCTATTTTCGCTGGCGCCAAGCGCCTTTTGCGCAGGAACAGATGCACGCAGGCCTGATGCGCCCGGATGATGTGGCCGCACCGGGACTGGCCGAAGCCGCCGCCGTCGCCGCGGAAATCGGCGAAATGCCTGAGGTCGATATTGCACAGCCTCCCGTTGCGTTGATCTTGGATTACGCGTCTGCCTGGGCTTGGAATGTGCTGCCGCAGGGGGCCGACTTTGACTACTTTCGTCTGGTTTTTGACGCCTATCAGGCGGTCCGGCGGCAGGGGTTTTCGGTGGATATTCTGTCAGCGGATCATGCGGATCTGAGCGGGTATAAATTGGTGCTGGCCCCCGGACTGGCCACCCTGCCCGATGATTTGCGTGCGGCAATGGATACCTGCAAGGCCCCATGCCTGATCGGCCCGCGCAGCAATCTGGTGACCGACGAACTGCGCATCCCTCAGCCAATGGGTCCTGCATTGACGAGGATGGATGCGACGGTGACACGGGTGGAAAGCCTGCCTCCGGGCGTGTCGCGGCCCGTTCAGGGCGGCGGTGCAATCGTGCATTGGGCTGAAACAGTTGAAGGGGCAGCAGAGCCCGTCCTGAGCGGCCAAGACGGTGCCCCCGCGCTGCTGGCCACTGGAAATCTGCACTATCTGGCAGGTTGGCCGGATGCGACATTGTGGGACAGGCTGATAAACACATTGGCCCGCCAAGGCGGTCTGGAACCAACGCAACTGCCCGAGGGCCTGCGCCTGCGCGACACGGCAACACATCAGTTTGCCTTTAACTATGGCACGGACCCTGTGACATGGCGCGACCGGGAAATTGCGGCCGCAGGGGTGGCGTGGTGGCCGCTGGACGACACAGGTCAGCCATAACACCGATGCGGATTGGACTTGATATGGCGGGTCGCTGCCGTAGGAAGGCACCATCAATGATGTAAGCCCGCGCTGTTGCGCAAGGCCCGCTCAATCCGCCGTTATCTTTCAGGAGATCAACAATGAAGGTCCGAACACGATGAAGTGGGATGAATTTCGCGCACGGGGCAAGGATGCCGCCGATTGGGCCGCCGATTACCATGCAAACCTGCGCGAGCGCCCGGTGCGCGCGCAGACAAAGCCCGGCGATATTCTGGCGCAATTGCCGCTGTCGCCCCCCGATGCCGCACAGCCCGTTGACGACATTCTGGCCGATCTGGAAAACACGATTCTGCCCGGTATGACGCACTGGCAGCACCCGCGTTTCTTTGCCTATTTCCCGGCCAATGCCGCCCCGATTTCGGTGCTGGCAGAATATTACGTCAGCGCCATCGCGGCGCAATGCATGTTATGGCAGACCTCGCCCGCGGCCACAGAACTGGAAACCCGTGTATGTGACTGGATGCGACAGGCGGTTGGCCTTCCGGATGGTTTTGCCGGAGTGATCCAGGACAGCGCCAGCACCGCCACACTTTGTGCGGTCCTGACCATGCGGGAAAAAGCGCTGGAATGGGCGGGCAATGCCAAGGGGCTGGCGGGTCAGCCGGCCCTGCGCATCTATTGTTCGGCCGAGGTGCACACATCGATTGACCGCGCGATCTGGATCGCCGGGATTGGTGAGGCCAATTTGGTTCGCATCAAAACCCATGGGCCTGCGCGCGGCATGGATGTGGACGCCCTTGGTGCCGCGATTGCAGCAGACCGCGCAGCCGGGCACCTTCCCGCCGGGATCATTGCGTGTGTCGGTGGCACCAGCGCCGGGGCAACCGATGACATCTGCGCGGTCATGGACGTGGCAGAGGCCGAGGGGCTTTACACACATATCGATGCTGCATGGGCCGGTTCGGCAATGATCTGCCCTGAATTTCAGGCGCTTTGGGCTGGCGTTGACCGCGCTGACAGTGTTGTTCTGAACCCGCACAAATGGCTGGGCGCGCAGTTTGACTGCACCACACATTTTCTGCGCGATCCGACCACATTGGTTAAAACGCTGGCCATCCAGCCAGAGTACCTCAAGACCCACGGGGCGGATGGCATCATTAACTACTCCGAATGGTCGGTGCCTTTGGGACGCCGTTTTCGCGCCCTGAAATTGTGGTTTCTGATCCGCGCCCATGGTCTGGACGGGCTGCGCGAGATGATCCGAAATCATGTGACCTGGGCGCAAGCGCTGGCCGCCCGTCTGGATGGCACGGCTGATTTTGAGATTGTGACGCAGCCAATGCTGTCGCTCTTCACGTTCCGCTATGCGCCTGAGGGGGTGAAGAATGCTGACGCTTTGAACCAAACGCTGGTGAACCGCATCAACGACGATGGCCGCATCTATCTGACGCAAACCCGGATTGACGGGGCATTGGTGATCCGGTTTCAGGCAGGCGCGTTCACCAGTACGGCTCAGGATGTCGATCTGGCGTATGATGTGATTTGCGAAACGGCTCAGGGGTTGTCGCGCGCGGTCTAGCGCGGGTGACGTCCAAAGAGCTGTGCCCCGGCAGAACGCAAAATGTGGCGGCGCTGGGAACAGCAAACATCAATGCATAAGGTGTTGATAGGTCTCATTTTCGAGGCGATGGCACCCTTAGGGCGTGATCATCGTCACGCCGGGAATGCGCTGAATGTTGGTCACATCGTCGTCGTAGATATCTGTCATTTCATCGACCAGTTCCTCGGTCCATCCGGGCATATCCAGTTCTTCTTCAATCTCGTCATCAATGGCGAATTTATCAAGAAACGCGGCAATCACCCGGCGCTTTTGGATCTCTGACATCTCTGGGTGTTTGTCGAGATAGGCCCTGAACCGCTGCATGCCCTCTTTGGTCATGATGGTGGCCAGCAAATCAAACCCGCCTGAGATCTTTTCATGGAGCTCAAGGCCTGCAATCTCACGGATGACCTGTGCCCAGATCAATGGCAAATCTTCATTGCACCAGACCGTAATCGGGATTTCCGGGGCCGCTTCTCGGATCAGACCAATGGTCTGCGACCATCGCAGATCAAGCGGATTGCGCCCCCCCCAGAACGCGGCATGTTTCTTGTCGATTGCCTTGTCAAAAAAGATGGGTACGTGGGATGCAGGGTTCCGAATGGCCATGAAAATCTCCAGATCATCATTCGGAAAAAGCTCTGCCATATACATCATCCGCTTTGCAGCGTCCGGGTAAAGATGGCCCCTCATCACGGCAGTGGCTGGTGTGCGGAAAAAATTCGGATCAGACAGGATCAGCCGATCCGCAGAGGCATCATCAAGGGCGGCATCCAGCAATACGTCACGCGCATCCGGCCCTGCCGGGGCCTTGTGCATGGCGTTGAGCGTGGCCCGAAACAGCCCCCGAAAACCGCTGGGATCCGGCACCGCGATGCCGCGTTCGGCAAAGCTGCTCTTGTTGTGAAGCAGACATTTCAGCAGTCGGTCTTCTTCGGTGTAATGGGTGCCTGTGTGCAATACCAGCTGCATATATTCCGCTTAAGATTGGGGTGCTGTTGCCGTTGAATAGCGGGTTCGCGAACAGGTGTAAAACTGCAATGTGATTGGCGACTTTCGACGGGTCGCCCCTTAGTCCCAGTGCCAAGGCGGTGAGCGTCTCGTTTTTACTCAGACCGATATGGCTCGTGCGCCATGGGCCCGTCGCCCGCAGCCATGCGCCGTTTGTTGGCCGACGTGCTCATTTGATCTGTGGAACGGCCATGCTTTGAGCCCGAAAGCAACACCATAGGAGGCGCGCAGGCTGCTCTTCTGATCGCTTAAGAGCATCGACCTTTGCCCTGACGAATGCGTCAAAACCTGGCCCGAAAATTTCCTTGCTCAGTAGGGTGTCAGCACTCTTGCATCCTTTTCAATCATCTACTAAAGAACGCCCACGCAATCGCGGCACTGGGTTGTTGATTGTGAAGACGTTGTAAAACGTTTGCCCCTATAGCTCAGCTGGTAGAGCAATTGATTTGTAATCAATAGGTCCGCGGTTCGAGTCCGTGTGGGGGCACCATTAAATTTCACTTATAAATCATATACCTGATCCAATTCGGCAAAGCCCGATAGTTTCCTATTTTAGTCAAAAGTAGACAATAAGTAGACGGTCTTAAGGGGGAGGCTCAGGATTCCGATAAGCTTCCGGATTTTCCATGCCGAATTCTCCGCTCTATGTGAAATCGTAACTATCTGATCAAAAAAGGAAAAATGGTGAGACCGTCCGGGTTCGAACCGGAGACCTACTGATTAAAAGAAAGACACGGCTGGAAATCCGAAGATACTCAGCAACGTCAACACACTGAATAGTATAAATACTATTCTAGAGACTAGCCGTCGGCTGTCACTGAAAATGCTGACAATCCGTGCCGATTGCACCAAATTTGCACCAAGCCACGAAATCGTTCATCCATTTCTAAGAACCGGACTTTCGCTGCAATGGTTTCTAATGCTCTTTGTGCGGACTTTCCGGACCTCGGCTGAGATTGTGCCAAAGTCTGCTTTCCGTCGACTGAGTAAATTTTTAGAGGGCCGGTCGTTTAAAGATCGAAGTTTGTAGGCATCATCACAACGTCCCGAATTGTCATGCCGCGAGGTCGCGTCAGCATGAACATAACAACTTCAGCGACTTCACTCGTTTCCAACAGGCTTCCAGAGTCTCGCGCCTCTTGTAGTTTCTCCGGTGGCCAATCTGACAGCAAGGCCGTGATAACTGGCCCCGGTGATATAGAGCCTACGCGGATACCATGCTTGAAAACTTGTCGACGAACAGTCTGGACGAAGCAGTTAATAGCCCATTTGGACGAAGCATATACGGGCTCCCATGGGGTGGGAAAGTGAGCAGCCAGAGAGCTGGTGACGATTATGTCGCCCGATCCTCGTTCGATCATGTGTGGCAATACATCGTGTACATTCTTCATCACAACGTTGACGTTCAGATTCATCATGCGATCAATGGCACTGGTGTCATTTTCAATCAAATCGCCACCGACATATGAGCCAGCGTTACAATGTAGAATGTCGAGCTGGCCGCACAACTCAAGAATTTTAGGAACCAATGTCGCGCAATCTACTGGATCCAACAGGTCGATAACAAGCGGAATGGCGGCGTCGCCATACCTGTCACAAATTGCCTTCAGCGCAATGGCATCACGGTCAACGATAACCACCTGTGCCCCAGCAGAGAGCATCGACTCGACACTTGCGAGCCCTATTCCTGACGCTCCGCCAGTGACCGCAGCAATTTTTCCATTCAATTCACCAGCCATAGGCCAATCTCCATTTTCGGTCGTTGCACTCTTTCAGTCCCAGCATCACGCATTCCAGACATTCATACAATGCGCAGCATCGGACACATTGGGCTCTGACCGGTCCTTCGCGGCGGCTTGCATGAAGGTCTTGTTTGGGCCTTCTTGTTGTTGAGAAACGCCTGCAGGAAGGGCGGATTGCTGTCGTTCGCTGCGGTCAGCCCCAAGTTCCGCTATGCGGACTTTCCGGACTTATGCAGGCGCAGCTAGTGCTCACGCAGAAAAACCTCGCAACTGCGGCATGGCTGTTGCTGCGTTGCAGCCAAGGTCACCAGAGCGGTCGTTCAAAACGGCGACGAGCCTCCAATCCCGAACCACCCTTTCGCTGCAACAAGGATTGACAATCAAGACGCGGGACAGAGCCGCCTTTTGCCAACGCAGCTTTCGCATACGCAAAAAATGTTCGCATTCGCGGCGGCGAACTTTCGGCGATGAAGCGGATTTCCCTAGACCGATCTTTCAATCACGTCGAACCCAGCTGATTACAAACCAACTATTCGTCGAAGTTTGCATAGTGCAGCAGGTTTTCGAAATAGGGGCAAGTAGTGCGAGCGATGGCGAGGTTGCGGGAGACATAGATCGCACATCCAAACGACCACGACATTTCATAATCCAGCCATGACCGACTCAGTCTAGTCTCAGAGTTCAGAATTTCTGACGGCCGCGAGGCCGTCACCAGAGCAAGCTTTATCGTCGTTTCGCAGAGCGCCGCCCGGCCAGAACGCCGGATTCCAGAATGATGCTGGAAACCAGATGCTCGCGGCGATAAGCCATTATGTGCACGCCCGCTACACCTTCAATCTCGCGCAACTGCTGCATAAGCTCAATGCAGATCTTCTTGCCCTCCTCCGAAGGGTTCGCGGCCCCTTCCATACGCGCGATAATCTGATCCGGGATGTGGATGCCGGGCACATTGCTGCGCATCCATCGCGCCGCCTTGGCCGACGCCAGCGGGCCGACACCGGCGATGATGAACACGCGCTTCTCTGCGCCCTCATCACGGACCCGCGCCATGAACCTTTCGAACAGAGGAATGTCAAAGATGTAATTGGTCTGGATGAACTCGGCACCCGCATCGATCTTCTTGATCAGCCGGTCGGGCCGCCAGTCATAGGGTGGAATACAGGGGTTTTCGGCCGCACCTAGAAACAGCTGCGGCGGGCGGGTGATTTTGCGCCCCGACAGGAACACACCTTTGTCGCGCATGGTGCGGATCGTGCGCAAAAGCGTGAGCGAGTCGAAATCGAACACCGGTTTTGCCCCCGGTTGATCCCCGACGCCCACACCATCCCCCGTCAGGCACAAGACGTTGGACACACCCAACGCCGCCGCTCCCAGCACATCGCCCTGAATCGCGATCCGGTTCCGGTCGCGGCAGGAAATTTGGTAGACCGGCGAATAGCCCGCGCGTGTCAGCAAGGCACATATCCCGATCGAAGACATGTGACAGTTTGCGCCAGACGCATCGGTCGCATTAATCGCATCAGCCACTTCGCCCAAAGGCTGTGCTGCTTCAAAGACATCCGCAGGATCGGCGCTGTCGGGTGGATTGAGCTCGGCCGTCACGGCAAATCGGCCTGATCGCAGCACCCGCTCCAGCCTGCTGTGTGAGACATGACCTTCCGGTGGCTTGATATAGGCAAAATGATCGGTGCCAACGCCATCCAAATCAATCATCGCTCAGACTCCGCTTGCGTGGCCTTGGGCGGCTCAACGCTCAGGGGTGCCGCCGCCGGCTCCTGCAATCGCGCTTCGGGGAACGCCTTCGCCAGCGTGACCCGTGCCGCATTCTGGCTCTCGCGCATCTGACCGGCCTTTTCACGGCTCACCCTCAGCCAGGAAGACGACCCCTTGAGCGTGTGCTCGACCGGTGGCAGGACCTCGCGGATTTTCCTTGCGCCCTCTTTCATGCGGCTTGCCCCGTCCCAGGCCAGCACCCAGACGCATTTCATATCGGGTTTGACCTCGCAATACCCGCCGTCGCGCACTCCGCCGCAGGGGCCGTTGCGCAATTGCTTCGGACAATTCATCGGGCAGGACATACCGGTAGACGACAAAACGCATTGCCCACACATTTTGCAATCGAATAGCAAGGTTTTTACGCCCTTTTCGATCATAGCAACGGGACGCTCGACCCTGTTGTACCCGATCCGGGAAAACAACGGATCAAGGGCAACCATCACCCTTTCAACGCATTTGTAGATCCATTCAAAACTGCGGGCGTGGCGAACAGCGAATAACCGGATGCGATACATTTTTGTCCCCTTCCCTGCGTCGGGCACAGGTTACGATAGATTTTGGCGCAGTCCACCCGCATAGCAGAGCTTGTGGATGACGATAAAGAAAGGCTTTCAAAGCGCCTCAGCAACACTTAGGCGTCGTGCGTTCTGTCTGCGTTGCTTCGGCGTCTCGCCATACCTGCGTGCGAAATTCTTGTTCAGCGCCCCGGAAGAGCCAAACCCCGAGGCCACAGCCACCTCGAGAACGGTCATGTTTGTCTGCATCGTCAGATTATGCGCGTGCTCCAGCCTCAGCTGCGTATAATACTGCATTGGCGATGTGCTCAGGTGGTTTTGAAACGACCGCTCAAGCTGGCGTACAGACACACCGCATTTCTCAGCGACCTGCGTCGCTTGCAACGGATACTCGATGTTGTACGCCATCACCCGCACCGCATCCGAGAGGATCTGGGGCACATCCCGCAACCGATGCGCCAGTGATCCGGGTTGGCTGGTATTCCCACGCCGCGGTAACGAAACCAGCAATTGATTTGCCGTGGCCTCCGCCGCCTGCGGCGAAATCGAGCCAATGATATCCAGCACCATGTCGAGGGTGGCCAGTTCTCCAGCGCAACTTATCACCGAGCCATTTGAGACAAAAAGCGCATCTTCAGTACAGACTTCACTGTATTGTTCCGCGAAAGCCGCGAGCGATTTCCAGTGAACCGTGCCCTTGCCGCCTTTGAGGATGCCAGTTTCGGCCATCAGCCAGGTCGCACCGCCTACGCCGTAAATTGACACGCCATTTCGGTTCGCAAGACGTAAGAGCGACAGAAGTCGGCTCCTCTCAACGATACGAGCCTCGGTATCGCTGCAAATGATGATCGACGCGGGTGCACGCCCACGGCCAAGTCGCACAATCAGGGCCTCTCCGTCCTCGTCACACTCGATCATCACTCCGCTTTTTGACCGCACAGACCTTCCGTCCAGCCCAGCAAGGATCAACCTTGGTGCAATCTCTGGAAACGACTTTGCCAGATGAGAAAAAGGCTCAATGATCGACCCCAGACTCAAAGTTGAGAACCCGTCCAGAACGACGACGGCGACATAACCATTTAGATCGATTGAATGAAACATGGGAAGAGAGCCTCCGTCGGCAAAGATTTGGGTCTAGGAGCGGCTTGATTTAATTGCGTGCATGGCTCATCTGCCTGATGTCATTTTGCGCCAAGATCTCTTGCCTGTTCACGCAGGACGAATTTCTGGATTTTTCCGGTCGAGGTGCGCGGAATGTCCATGAAGACAAACTTGCCCGGCACCTTGTAGGGCGCAAGCTGTTCTTTGCACCATGCCTTGAGCGTATCGGTATCCGCCACTTGCCCCTCTGCAAGTTCGACGAAGGCACAGGGCGTTTCGCCCCATTTTTCATGTGGCATTGCGACGACAGCAACAACCCCGACGGCGGGATGGCGATACAGCGTTTCCTCGACTTCGATCGACGAAATATTCTCGCCGCCGGAGATGATGATATCCTTGGACCGGTCCTTGAGTTGGATATACCCGTCTGGATGCATCACCCCCAGATCGCCCGAGTGGAACCAGCCACCGGCAAAGGCGTCTTGGGTGGCGGCGGGATTGCGGAAATACCCTTTCATCACCACGTTGCCGCGGAACATGACCTCGCCCATGGTCTGGCCATCGCGCGGCACGGGCAGCATCGTTTCCGGGTCCAGAACATCCAGACCCTCCAGCGGCAAGTAGCGCACACCCTGGCGGGACTTCAGCGTCGCCTGCCGGGTTGCGGGCAGAGCGGACCAGCCTTGATGCCAGTCATTCACCACCGCCGGGCCATAGGTTTCAGTCAGTCCGTAAAGATGCGTGACGTCAAAGCCAGCGGTTTTCATGTCCGCCAGCAGTTTTTCAGGCGGTGGGGCGGCAGCGGTAAAGAACTGCACGGTGCGATCAAGGTCACGTTTGGCCGCATTCGGTGCCGAAATCATCAGCGACATCACGATGGGGGCACCGCACAGATGGGTGACGCCTTCATCCGCCAGCGCATTCCAGATCGGTTCGGCCCGGACCTGGCGCAGGCACACATGGGTGCCGACAATAGCCGACAAGGTCCAGGGGAAACACCAGCCGTTGCAATGAAACATCGGCAGGGTCCAGAGATAGACGGCGTGTTTTGCCATCGACGTGGTCAACGCATTGCCCTGGGCCAGAAGGTAAGCACCGCGGTGATGTGACACGACACCCTTGGGATCACCCGTGGTGCCAGAGGTGTAGTTGATCGAAATCGCATCCCATTCGTCCAGCGGCATCAGCCAGTCGAAATCCGGGTTGCCACGCGTCAGGAACACGTCGTAATCGGCGGTCTTCACTTCGATGCGCGCACCATCGTATTCTGGATCGTCGTACTGGATCAGGACGGGCTTTACCGTGGCAAGGGCAAGCGCCTCCTGCATCAGCGGCATCAATTCACTGTCGACGATCACCAGTTTGGCCATTGCGTGATCCAGCTGGAACGCGATGATCGCCGCATCAAGCCGCGTGTTGATCGAATGCAGAACCGCGCCGCACATCGGCACGCCGTAATGGCATTCAAGCATCGCAGGCGTGTTGTGCAGCAATACAGACACCGTATCGCCGCGCCCGATCCCGTTCTTGCTCAATGCCGAGGCAAGTTGCCGCGACCGCGCGAAAAACTCCGCGTAGCTGCGCCGCAGCGAACCGTGCACGATTGCGGTGTGATCGGGAAAGACGCTGGCGGCGCGTTCCAGAAAGGTCAGCGGCGTCAGGGGCTGATAGTTTGCCGGGTTACGGTCCAGCCCAGAGTTGTAGAGATTGGTGTCCATTGGCTCAGATGTCCTGCCATTCGGGGCTACGTTTCTCGATGAAAGCGCCGATGCCTTCCTCGGCATCGCGGGCAAGCATGTTCTCGACCATCACCTGAGAGGCGTAGTCATACGCCTCAGACAGCGGCATTTCGCGTTGCGCATAAAAGGCCCGTTTACCGGTGGCCAGCGTCATGCTGGATTTCGATGCGATCCTAGCGGCCATTTCCATCGTGGCATCTTGTAATGCGTCGGCTGCGGCCACGCGATTGACCAGCCCGATTTCGGCCGCGCGACTTGCCGGTGTCATATCACCGGTCAGCAGCATTTCCATCGCGTGTTTGTTATTCACATTGCGTGACAAGGCCACCATGGGTGTAGAGCAAAACAGGCCGATATGAACACCAGGTGTGCTGAACTGCGCGGTGTCGGCCGCAATGGCCAGATCACAACTTGCCACAAGCTGACACCCCGCTGCGGTTGCAATTCCCGTAACCTCGGCGATGACAGGTTTGGGGCAGTTCACAATCGCCTGCATAACGCCGCAGCATAAGGTCATGACCTTGGTAAAATAAGCTTTGCCGCCATCAGGACCCGCGCGACCGGCGGTCATTTCCTTGAGATCATGGCCGGCGCAGAAGGCCGGCCCGTTGGCCGCGAGAATGATAACGCGTACCGACGCATTAGTACCCGCCTTGGCAAAGGCAGCACCCAGCTCTGCCAGCATCGCCTCGGACAGGGCGTTGCGCCGACCCACATCATTCAGGGTCAGGCGCAGGATGCCAGTATCATCCAGATCGCGCAGCAGTATATCGCTCTTTTGCATGGGGTCAGTTCCTTCTCTGAGGTCTACAGAATGTTGACTTCGACGCTGTTGGCCAGCGTATTGGCGATAAAACAATAACGATGGGCGCGATCCTGCATCTGCTCCATCTCTGCATCGCTGACCTGAAAGCCGGTGTCGAAACGCACCACCGGATGCAGGTCAATACGCGTGACCGACATCTGCCCCTGCGGGTTCTTGCCCAGATGGGCGACGGCGTAATCGTGATAGCTGGCCACCGGCCATTTGGCCTTGGCCGCCAGCGCGAGGAACGTCAGCATGTGACAGCTCGACAGCGCCGACGCGAGCGCCTGCTCGGGGTTGGTGCAGGCAGGATCGCCGCCGTAATCAGGGGCCGCGTCCACCTGGACTTCATTGCTGTGATTATACTGCACAACATGTTCGCCCGAGTAATTGCCTGACTGCAAAGCAGGCACGGTGCGATGCCAGTGCAAGTTAACAGAAATTTCTGACATTTTCAGGGCCTCTGATCTGATTGTGGCGTTCATGATGCTGCGATTTGTTTTTTGGGATCATAGAACGGACGTTCCACGATGGTGGCATTTTCCGTTCCAGGTTCGTTCACGATGCCGGATCTGTTCACGACTTTCACCCGTGTACCCAGATCGGCATGCTCTGTCGCGACCATCGCCAGCGCAATGTTCTGTTCCAGACGCGGCGAATAGACAGCAGACGTGACTTTGCCGATAACCACACCATTCTTTTCAATACGCCAATAAGAGGTGTTCGGGCCGTTCAGTGCGTCACCTTCGATAATCAGACCAACCTGTTTGCGGGTTACACCCTCTTCCTTGATGCGACGCAGCGCGGCCTTGCCGATAAAATCAGCCTCCATATCAAGATTCACCAACCTGTCCATTCCAAGCTCAAATGGGTTATTCGTGATATCCGCATCAGCGTGATACGACAGCATGCCACCTTCAATCCGGCGGATCGAGGATGTGTGGCCGGGTTTGAGGTTAAGGGGCGCGCCCGCAGCCATGATTTTTTCCCACAGCTCATCACCGCGTGATCCATCCTGAAGATAAAGCTCATAACCCAATTCGCTTGACCAGCCGGTGCGCGACACGATCAGCGGAATGCCGTCAAGGTCGAGCTCACGCAGCCAGTAGTACTTGAGGTCCGCGATGCTGTCGCCAAACAGAGCTTTCATGATCTCGCCCGATTTTGGCCCCTGCAATTGCAGCGGTGATACGTCGGGTTCGCAGATCGTGACATCCATCCCGGAATTCACGGCAAGGCCTTGCGCCCACAGCAGGATGTCGCTGTCAGCCAGCGAAATCCAGAATTTGTTTTCCGCCAGACGCAGCAGGATCGGATCATTCAGAAGCCCGCCATCGACATTGGTGATCATGATGTATTTGCACTGCCCTACCGCCAGTTTGGACAGATCGCGCGGGGTCAGCATCTGAGTGAATTTGCCGGCATCCGGGCCGGTGATCTCAACCTGACGCTCAACACCCACATCGCACAGGATCGCGTCGTTCACCAGGTTCCAGAAGTTCTGTTCCGGATCACCGAAGTCGCGCGGAATATACATGTGGTTATAAACCGAAAATCCTTTTGCGCCCCAGCGAACTGTTGCGTCGAAATAGGGAGATTTGCGGATCTGTGTACCGAAGCCGAAATCTTCCGATTGTAGGTCGTCTGCTTGTGTCATGTTATTCGCCCTTGTTAGCACGTGGCCCGACTGGCCATGGAGTGTTTGAACCTGGCGAAGGTTTAGTCTTGAAAGGCTATTGAAAGCGGGCTGAAATTTTGCACGTTACAAACCAATCAGACCAATTTTTGAACTTCAACAGACTGTTTGGGCGTGCGGGGTTAATTACTTGCCCTGTCCACCAGTTTTGCAAGATTGGGCTGGCTTGATTTGACCCGCCGAGTCGCGATGTAAGTCATGTAGCGATCAATCTCGACGTCCAGCGATAGCAGGTCGTTCATTAAGGATTGAAATGAGGCAAGGCTGGGGGTTGTCGTCTTCATCACATAGTCCATCCCGCCTCCCGTGGCGATGCACTCGGTGACCTCGTCCAGACTCATTATATGGGCCTCAAACCGTTCGAAATCCACCTTTCGGTGATGGGTCAGAGAAACAGTTACAATGACCTGGGTAAAGTCAACGATGCGGTCCAGCGCGAGTTCTGCGTGATATCCTCGTATGAAACCCGCAGCCTTCAACCTGTCCAAGCGGGCCCAGCACGGGGTGGCAGAAATATTGACGATCTCTGCCAACTTGATCTTGCTGAGTTGCCCGTGCTTCTGAACCGCGCTGAGAATACGAATATCCGTTGCATCAAGAGCATTCTTTTTCATCCAATCGAAACTTTCTTTGAGCCCTGTCACAACATTGAGCAACATCGCCTATGTAGCAACTTATTTAACTCCCCGGTGTACTATGGCCAACCTGATCGCAATGCGTCAGTAGTCAAGCGGCGATCAGAATCCAGATCTGCTAGGCAGCGGACTCATAAAACTCGATCCACAGACGTACCGATGCCAGATTGATCAGAGCTAGAAAGTTGCATGACGTTTTCTCATATCGGGTTCCGATGCGGCGGAAAGAGGCTTTGAGACGGGCAAAGAAGCGTTCTATTTTGTTGCGCTCTTTGTAGATTTCGGCGTCAAAATCCTTGGGCAACTTACGGTTGGATTTGGACGGGATCACGTCGATGGCCCCTTGTTCCCAGATCATCTCGCGGATCCAATCGGCGTCATAGGCCTTGTCCGCTTGCACGTATTGACCGGGTTGCAGCGCATCCAGAAGGTGCTTGCAGGGCGGCGCGTCATGGGCCTGTCCGGGTGTCAGTTCGAACCGGATCGGCAGGCCGTTCTGATTGGTAAGTGCATGAATTTTTGTACCTAAAGGCCGCATCCCCGATGACATGCACCATGCAGGCGGGCGTAATCCCTCCGCGCCCGAAACGGTGGCCGAGGTCATCTGTAACGCTGCCAATGAGACCGGCGACCGCTTGCGCTTCCGCTTCCGCTTCCGTGCCGGTGAGGATGCGGAGCGACTGTTGGACGAGCGCAAGAGCCAGAATGACGCGAGTTTCATAGGCGGCATCAAGAAGCTAATGAGCGGCTGAGTCTATGTCGTCTATGTTCCGCAATGTGCAAATTCGCGGCCTCAGATCTGCTGCAGACTGTATGAATGACCGGAATCATCGCCGCGCAGCAGCACCGAAGTTTGAGCACCCGCAGCATTCTTCGCGCTGCGACCGCACGCAGCGCGAATTTGCCAGTTCCGGTGTTGGGCTCAAACCTGCCTTTAGCCGCAAACTGCTTGAAGGTCCGGTTTGGGCCGCAAGCGGCAACCTTTACAAAGGGCGGAAAAGGGCCGCTAGCAGCAACAAGAAGTTTAAACTCTAAAGCAATCCCAGCACTGCATTCCCCTCGAACAATCCTGCATCACGCACATAGCGGCCTAGCATAACATCAGATGCGTGACCCGTTTGCGCTCTCACCTTATGGTTCGGCACACCAGCCTTGATTGCGCTGGTGGCAAACCCAGCCCGCAGTGAATGGCCACTGTAGCCTTCGGATGCTAATCCTGCTCTGCATAAGCAATTGCGTAAGATCGTGGAGACCGCGTCGCTGCGCAGATGCGTGGTTGAGACCTTGCCGTGACGATCAACAGAACAAAACAATGGACCCGCTTTTTCTGCCGGATATTTTTGCCAAGTTGCAAGAGCGGTGACGGGGCAGTGACGGGTTCGCCCGAGAGGGATGCCAATTTTGCGGCCCTTGCCTTCCTGATCGGTCTTTGAACGTCGAAGGTGCAATATAAGGCCCTCAGAAACCGCTTCGATGTCGTCTGTTCTCAACCCCACCAATTCTGAAGCACGCATGCCTCCAGCCCATCCCAGCAAGAGCAAGGCCCGATCTCGGCGATCCCGTATGCTTTCTCCGATACTATCCAGAACAAGGAACAGATCATCTCGAAGCAGTGGCTTTGCTTGTTTCTGCGCGGTGCCCTTCGCACGACGGATCCCTTGCAACGTCGTGCGCACCAGCTCACTTCGGCACGGGTTGGGCCAGCTGTTGGCGGAATGAACTTTGCTTATTGTGGCAATGCGCCGTGCGAGAGTCGCAGGTGTTAAAATTTCGGCATTCTCAGCAAGGTAACGCGCCACGTCGTCGGCGGACGCCGGTAAGTTTCCGCCCCAGGATTTGAAATGGGCAAGATCAAACCGATAGGCTCGGCGCGTGTTTTCTGAGATACTTTCACGGACATAGTGATCAACCGCTGCATTTGCAGTTTGAGCGCCAATATCGGTGCCAATTGTGGGCCGGGATAAGAGAGTATTATCCCGGGTTAGGCGATGATCAGTCCAACTGTAGTTCTTTGCAAACCTGCTCATGTCAGATAGGCCCTCAAGGCCTCAGCGCGACAGGCATTCACCAGATCAAACTCATCACGGAGGATCGAAAGCGCATCCGCGACTGCTTCGTCTGGGATGCCCCATCCGAGGTGCGTCGCCTGATGTTTCAGATCAGCAGCCAATTTACAGTCTCGGCGATGACTGAGTTGGCCGCAGTCCAATCGATACACTAATCCGCCAATGGTTTTGGGCCGAGAGACAGAACCATTGGCGGTGTCTGATAGGAAATCGTGAATGCGTTGAGATCGGCCAATGTAGCGTCGGAACCCATCCAACCCAACCCGGGTGTGTTGTCCCATTGCCCATGTCGGGATCGCGGTGCCTGTCGGGCTATCAGGCAAAGCGTCATCCGTTTCAGGGCATTTGGTATCTGCATGACAGCCAACGGCAAACAACATCGGGGCAAGGATTGAACCCGTTGTCTTCAGCCCCAACAGTGATGTCTCCGCCAATCCCATCGGCGTTGTGTCAGAAGCGTTTCGATGGATTACATCGGCCCAAATCTTCTTCTTGATGGCCGATGCGGGAAGATCGCCGATACTGCCTGCTTGAACAAACATCAAATTCGCAAGGTTTAAGACCCCTCCCCCCGGGGGGTCACTTTTGAACAAATCCTCCAACTGCTCAGCCTCAAATGTGGCGATGCGCTCTTCCCGCAGATTGGGGCTGCGTGACACGACATCAAACAGATCATCCGTTGAACGATCTTTGGTGGCAGCACACATCAGCTCGATCAATGCTGTTGCGGCCAAAAGGCATCCGCCAAGCTCAACACGCAACCGCGTATTGGACCCAGCCAAAATTGCCATCATGGTGACGTCGAGATCGCCAACACCGATGTCTTCCAATGCTATGATTGGCAGTCGTCTCCAGAAATACGCCGGATAGTTCTCAAGAAGATAACTTGCTGCGAGCCACGCGAGATCGGGTTTGTCTCTGCGTATCGACTTTTGCAGAAGGCTCGATGCAAGCCATCGGTCAAACACGCGCGATGTCTGAAGGGGTCGTGCCTCAAACGACCCGACAAGGTCGCGTAAACGGTCTTGAATGGCGTGTTGGAAATTGTTGTGTGCAATCATTGCTCAGCTCTCCAGATTTTCCGGAGGGCTTAGAACCCCGTACAACGCTATGCTGTTTGGCCGAGAGAGCAAGAGATAAGCGTGAGATCGGAGCGAATGTCGATCATTCGTCTCTGACGTTAAATGTCGCTCTCGGCCCTCACCGGACCTTGGTATATTGTGCCGCGAATGGCGGGTTGGAGCCCGAAGCCGACATCAGTCTTGAGCACAGGATCAGGCAAAAGGGGCGGAGAGCTGACAATCTCTGCGGCTGCAAGACTTCGCGAACGACTTCTGTTTGCCGGACTTTCACTCAGAAAGAATTCCACGAACAACCAGCATTGCACCAGAAAGAGCTCAAATCGGTCATTGGAGTTGGTCAAGTTTCATTAGAAGCTGACGTTGTGTTATCGTGGTATCATCCACCGAGGTTTCATATGCCAAAACGGGTGCAAAACTTTCTCAGCGAGCATGGACTTGCCGAATACACTAACGCTTTTCACGAGCAGGGTGTTGATTACGATTTACTCGTCAACTTAACTGACGGTGATCTGCGTGAACTAGGGGTAAATAAGCTTGGCCACCGCAAACGCATCCTGGTCGCAGCAGCGCAGATCGAACCTGACGCGGGAGACGAAGGATCAGTCAGGAAGCGCCTGCTAACCTTTATGTTTGCTGATCTGGTCGACTCAACAGCACTGTCGACACAAATCTCCTTGGAAGATTATCGCGCGCATATCCGCAGGTTTCAGGACGCGGCTAAAAAAACCGTAGAACAGTACGGAGGATATGTCGCAAAGTATTATGGCGATGGCGTATTGGCGTATTTCGGGTACCCCAAAAGCCATGAAGAAGATGCAGATCGGGCAATTCGAGCAGGCTGGGATCTAGTCAAGCTGGTATCGGACTTACCCCGCTCAACGGAAGACGTTTCTGTGGCTGCCCGTGTCGGTATTGAAACAGGGCCAGTGGTTGTCGGAGAGGTCGTTGGCGAAGGTATGGCCAAAGAACACAGCGCTTTAGGTTCGACACCAAATCTTGCAGCCCGATTGCAGTCGGCAGCCCCGCCAAACGTCGTGGTTGTTGGCCCGGCCAGCCGACGTCTCGCGGATGGTACCGCGCATTTCGTAAGCCTTGGCCCCCACATTATGAAGGGGTTCCAAGATCCAATTCCTGTCTGGATGGTGACCGCCATTGCCAGATCGCGAGACCGCCTAGATCGACAAAAGGGCGGCCTGACCCCGCTTATTGGCCGCAGTCAGGAGTTGAAAGCTCTGACTGCTGCGCTGGGTCGGATGCGTGTAGGTGCGTCTGCGGCGGTAAATGTGATAGGCGAAGCTGGTATAGGAAAGTCGAGGCTTGTTCGTGAGTTCTATGATAATTTTGGGGAAACCTTTACCAGTCTAAAGGGGCAATGCAGCCCGCATGGTGGGGCCACCGCTTTTCACCCGTTTATTGAAATGGTCCGCCAATATGCAGCCGAAAGGAAACGGGAAGGTCTATCCCTTGAAGACGCGTTTGCGGCGATTGGTCTAGATCGCAAACGCCACGTGCCCTATCTGATGCTGCTAATAAGAGACAGCAATGCCGATCAATCGCTAATTGACCATGACTTGGTCGGGCGCCGTACACTTGAAGCATTGGTCGAACTGATTGTGGCTCAAGGCCGGACCTATCCTACGGTACTGTTTCTTAATGATCTGCACTGGGCGGACGAGAGATCAGCAAGTGTTGTCGACCATCTGATCCGCGAAGTTGATAAGCCCGGCGTTCTAGTCGTCACTTGTTTTAGACCGGATTTTGATGCGACCTGGCTCAGCGCCCCAGGGGTTGAAAATATCTATTTGGTTCCGTTGGATCGTGAACAATCGTTCATGCTACTGCGCGAGTGCGTGGTGTCAGATGAAGAAGCCCGTGGATACAGTAGGCTCATCGACCGCGCCGGAGGCAATCCTTTGTTTTTGGAAGAACTTGCACGCCACGTTTTGGAAACCCAACAGAGTACGGAAGCTGATAGCCATGCTGCTATTCCCGATACGCTTGCGGGTCTCTTGATGCAAAGGGTGGATGCTCTTTCACCCGGTGCGCGCCGCGTCGCGGAAATGGCATCGGTCCTAGGTCGTGAAACAGAGATATGTTTGCTTGGAGACAGCTTAAAAACCGAAATCGATGAAATTAGCGGGCTTGGCATTCTGGAACCCTCGCCACAGAACGAGAACAAAGTGCACTTTCATCACGCGCTGGTTCAGCAAGCAATCTATGAAAGTTTGCTGTCGAATGACAGATGCATGCTTCACCGTGAGGCAGCGCAGAGGCTAGAAAAAACATACGCCGGTAATCACACCGAAATTGCGGAAATACTTGCCTATCATTTCGAAGCCGCAGGCGATCAAAAGGAAACTGCACGTTTTGCCTATTTAGCCGGATGCAAGGCGCTGGACCTTTTTGCGTTGCGCGACGCCGAAATGTGGTTTGGAAAATGCCTGGACCTAGCAATGGAACAAACCGGGGACGAAGCAACACTACTGCTGGCTCGTACCGTCGTGAACCAAACACAGGTTCTTTGCTGGAACGGGGATTTCACCGCGATGACCCAGATGGCAAAAAGCCACTTGCCGCGCATACAAGAACTTGGTGAAATTGAAGAGGTTTCTCGATCGCTGACTTGGATCGGCGAAGGTTATCTGCATGCTGGACGTTTCAAAGAGGCCGCAAATTCGTTGGCCTCTGGCCTTCACATTGCTCGCCAACTTGGAGATGAAAGTTGCGTCGGCTACGCGCTTGGTTTGTCACTCTGGTTGGACAGTATCGTTGCAGAAGGCGAGCGATACTCCAACGTGTTGTCTCAGGCAGACGTTGTGCAAGCGACAGGTGAACAGCTTGGCGATCGCTATCTGAAAACACTGGCCTATTATGGACGATGGTGCCACGCGATGCAGAGTGGCAAAATACGTGACGCCGTAAATGTGGCGGGATCTCTGTTTGAAATTGGCGATTACGACACTTATCCGCCAGCAGAATGTTGGGGAGCATGCCTGCTCGCTGTCAGCCATGCGGCAGCCAGAAATTCAAATAAAGCGCTACATTTCGCACGCGCTGGTATGGAAAGCGCCGCCAGCGGCTTTGATCGCCTGATGTCCGAACTTGCTTTGGGAATGACGCACGTGGCGCTGGGTGAGCCAGAGCAAGGTCTGGAACGACTTTCCAAGGCACCGTGGCGCAGCGAACAGATTGGCGGGTTCTACTTTGCATATGCCGGGGACGCCGCGTATGGCACCGCGTTGATTCAAACGGGGCGATCTGAAGAAGGAGCCAAATGGCTTGAGAAGGGCATCACCTACTTTGAGGAGCGCGGGAACTTCCGTGCAGCAAGTATTTCCAGGCTGGAACTTCTGAAATACAACATTACGTCCAGAAAATTCTTGGACGCGCGAAGGATCTTTCAGGAGATTCAGGACAGCGCGATCAATTTGGAAATGGATGGGCTGCGCTCAGAGGCAATAGGACTCGTTGCCGATATGGAGTTTCGAGCGAAGAACCTTGATACGGCGAATCAGCTTATCGAACAGGCGATTCAAATTTGTACTCCGCTAGGCTGGCTTGCTCTGGAGCAGAGGTTGAACCAAACCGCGTTGCGGATCAAAAATGCGTCCGATGTTTGAGCATTCTGTCAGAATGCAGCCTTCCACTGTTCAGTATCAACAAACCAGCGCTCTTCGATGATCTTGTCGTCGGAGTTGAACTTGAACAAGACTGCACATTGCGACCCATTCGGCAGTTTTTCGGATGTAAATTCGATCACATTCATGATTTCGTTGTCACCAGGGCAATAGCGTAGATCAGTGATGTCAAAGCCCGGAGGCAGCGCTTGGCCTATGCTGTCAAGAGCTGCCCTAAAAGCAGTCCGACCCTTCAATACATCGTCCTGCCCGGGCAAAACGAAAATCATATCCTCCGAATAGAAACTGGCGAGCTTGTCCATTTCCCCTGCCGCAAGTGCTGCCCATCCTGCCTTGAGATCTTCTAACTGTTTTTCGTGTGCCACGTCTAATCTTCCTCCCCTTAGAAAAAGTACGCATTTTTAAACAGTACCATATTTTGACAAATTCTGCGGAGAAATCGGAGCGGGTCTCTTCAGTAGGCTTGGGAAACCTGTTTCGGCAGAGCGCAGCCCTTTTGTTCGAAGTGCCTTTATTTCTGGTTTGTTGGATGCCCAAAGCAGAACTGACATTTGCACTTTGACAGCTGAAATATGGCGACGTCAAATCCGGTATTTGGTAAGTTACGGCCGTTCGCGACGGATCAGGCTAACTTGGCGAAGGACAAGAAAGTTCGCTGAGCAAACGTTCAATCGGTCTGTTCATGCGGACCTGCAGCGAACGGCGGGTTTGTCCTGTGTGGATGGCACCTGCAAAGCAAGACTTTTTTCGAAGTAATCGGCAATTTGTCAGATACGGTCTTGTGTTCGGCCTGTTCGCGCGGAGCTTAGGTCCGCTGGCCTTGATGGTTTCCGCTGATCAAGTCCCCATTCTCGCAGACGGACAGTTGTCGTCCTGGACAAACCCCGGGGTGTCTCGATGTTGCGGCTGACTTGTCCGCCATCACTTCATTGGTCTTGCTATCTCGTTGTTCGTTCCTTCTGGGTTCAGACTGCTCGTACTTCGTAGGGCTGATTGCGCGATAGCACCGCCCAGATAATCCGTGCAGTTCTATTTGCCATGGCAATCGCCGCCAACTTGGCTGGCTTTCGATGTAAAATGTCGGCGAACCAAGGATCAAATCGCTCTGGTGCGCTTTTGATCTGTTTGATGCGGGAGGTCATACCAACGACCATAAGCCGTCGAATGTAGCGGTCGCCCATTTTTGATATGCGTCCCAGGCGCTCCTTGCCACCGGTTGATTTGTTAATTGGCGTCAGGCCCAGCCAAGCCGACAAATCTCTACCGCTTTGGAACTGTTCGCCACTCCCCACGGTCGCCACGATCGCAGAAGCGGTGATGGGGCCGATGCCTGGGATCGTTTGAAGCAACGCTATTCGCGGTTCTGATTTTGCCGCCGCAGTCATGCGGCGGCCGTACCAATTCACCCGCAGATGCAGAGCTAGAAGTTGCTCGCTGAGATCTAAAATCACTTCGCAGGCAGCTGGCGGTAGATCAGGTAAAAGCCCTTCGGTCGCATTCTTTGCAAATTTGACGACGTGCCCGACACCCTGAGCAAAAATAACGCCGAACTCTGCCAGCAAACCGCGAAGCATGTTGATCGTCTGGGTTCTTTGCCGAACAATCAGGTCTCTGGCCCGATGCAGCGAAAGAATGGCTTGCTGCTCAGGAGATTTGACTGCGACAAACCGCATTGTTGGGCGCATGACAGCTTCGCAAATTGCTTCTGCATCAGCTGCATCGGATTTCCCCCGCTTCACATATGGCTTCACGTAAATAGGCGCAATCAGCTTCACCTCGTGGCCAAGCTTGCAAAGTTCGCGCGCCCAGTAATGGCTTGATCCGCAAGCTTCCATGCCAACTAAACACGGCTCCAAGCGTTCGAAGAATGCCAACAACTGAGCTCGGCGCAAAGACCTATTAAACGCAATGGTTCCGTCTTCAGTAATTCCGTGTACTTGAAAAATGTTCTTGGCTAAATCTAGACCGACTGTTGTAACATGCATTGGGTGGCTCCTCTCATAAGCAGTTAACGACAACTGCAGTATGGACAGTTTCGTTCTGGAGACTTGGATGGGCGGCGGGTCTGGTGCCATTATTGAAGACTTCAACGATAACGACGACCGGAGCGTTCTAAGGTATGATGAGACCCAAGATCCCCTAGATTGAAGTAAGTGCAACTGCAATCGGAGCAGATATTTTGATGGATAATGAGGTCGTGGTTACAGTTTTGAATGCTTTTTCACTGAATGTGGACGACATCGCACTTATCGTCACTAAATTTGGTCCATCGCAACAGCCGATTGGTTAAATCAAATCTGAAGTCGTACTTACAATTTCCACGAAAGCAGACTTTGATACATCGATTGCATGTTGCGGCTTTTTCCGCAGAGCCAAAATCTGGAACTTCAATTGGCAAAATTCGTCTGACTGATTTAGTCGACGACTACTTGTTGGTTATATGCAAAGGCCTGCGCGATTTCGGCCAATGCCGAGACTGCGATAAGGTTGGCATTGCGCAGTGATGGTACAAGGCCGATTGGGCCCCTGATCCGCTGTTGATCTCGGTCCGAGATGCCAAGGTCTGCCAAATGGGCAAGTCGAGCAGCCTGGGTTTTCTGGCTTCCCAAAGCACCGATAAACCCAGCCGGGGTCGCCAGTGCTGCAACAAGGAACGCGGGTTCCCAGTCGTGATCGTGGAACAGAGTTAAGAAACCACTGGTCTCATCTAAATCTAGTTTGATGATACTTTGCTGAGACGTCACATGCGTTGGGGCGTCTTTGCAGTAAGCCGTGACCGCAACTAGATCATGCGTGTCGGGCGAAAAGCAAGTCACATCAAATCCGATGGCATGTGCAACCTTGGCTGTAGCGCGAAAAACGGCACCGCGCCCGGCAAGGGTCAGGGCCACTTTGGGTTGGTAAGCCATCTTAATCGCAGCAGGAAAAGCCTGAACAGTTTCGGATTTGGGATGAAACGTCAGATGTGCGGGCTTGCGTCCCAACAAGGCGTCATAGGCTGCGACGAGCGCTGTTTTGTCGGGCGTAGGGTCGATCCACACTGACAGGGCCCCGCCACAAGGCAAGGTCAAATCGTGGAATGGCGAACCATCTCCGTAACGCAACAATCGTGCCGTTCCAGATCGCAAGCAATCCAGTGCCTGAAACAAGATATCCTGATCAATGCAGCCGTTGGACATATAGCCCGTCATCTCTCCCTTATCCGAGACAACGGCCAGCGACCCGACATCACGGGCGCTTCCGCCTTTTATATCAACAGAGGTAATCAAGACAAAACGCTGCCCTGTTCTGACATAGGTCGCAACCTGCGCCAGAACATCGACAGCGTGGTCTTGGTATATGATTGGATTAGCCAACCTTTTCGGCATCCAACACGTCTGCAAAGTTCTTGAAGAACTTGGCCGCAAGCTTTTTCGCCGTGCTTTGGATCAAACGGCTACCAAGTTGCGCCAGCTTACCGCCGATCTGCGCCTTGGCATCATATGTTAGGATCGTAATGTCACCGTCTGCAACCAATGACACATCTGCTCCGCCTTTGGCGTGGCCCGCAGCGCCGCCATTGCCTTGCCCCGTCAGGGAGAACGCATCAGGGGCACCGCTTTTGTCCAATTGAACATCACCGCTGAATTTCGCCTTCACTGGCCCGACTTTCAGCACGATCTTTGCCTCAAGTTCTGTGTCTGAATGCTGGATCAGCTCTTCACAACCCGGAATGCATTGGCGCAGGATTTCAGGATCGTTCAAGGCCTCGTAAACGCGGGCCATTGGTGCATTGATGGTGATTTCATCTTTCAGTTCCATGGTTTGTCTTTCCTAACAGCAGGGGAATTGGATGGACGCAAGTGTTTCGGCTTGCGCAGGTGTGAGGGCCCATTTCTGACGGAAGGCCCGAAAATAGTTGCGTATTTTTTCATGTCATACCCATTTGCGAAGCCATTTGTTCGAAAGCCGCAAACGCGGCGGGCGTGTCGATATCATTGAAGAAACCGGGTTGGGTCATCGGGACGTTTTGGGCCAGTTCAGGATTGGCGCGTGTGAATTTTCCACAGCCAGGATTGGCCTGATCAGCCAGCAATTGGGTGCGCAGTGCTGCGGGCACAATGATCGGATTACCACGTGCGGAGTCTTTGTAAGGGATCGAAATTTTCTGAACATCTGCGGCCAAATGCGCCGTGATTAGCGCGCGCAGCTCGTCGGCTGTAAGTTGTGGCTGGTCGCCAAGCCCGATCAGATAGTTTGATGCATCGGCGGGTGCAGCAAGAAGCCCTGTACGGACTGAAAAGGGCTGTCCCGCTTGATAATCAGCATTGTGAACACACTGGATCGGCAGACCTGCAAGCGCCGCTTCAATCCTATCGGCTTCAAATCCTGTCACCAAGCAGACCTGTCTGTCCACGACAGCAAGATAGGTTTCAACGACGTGCCGGATCATCGGTTTGCCGTTGATCGGCAACAACAACTTGTTGCGCGCCTCCATGCGGCGCGACAAGCCAGCGGCCAATATAATCGCCCCGAAGCTATCCATTTTGCGCGACCTTCGCCAAAAGATCGCGTTTGACCTGTGTCAGTTCCGCAAGGATCGAAAGCGCGATCTCAGCAGGCGTCACCGCTCCAATGTTCAACCCAGCGGGCGCGCGGACAGAGGCTATTTGTGCGGGATCTGTGCCCGCAGCGATCAGCTTTTCGGACAGGTTGGCAAACTTTTTGGTACTGCCGACAAATGCAACGTAATCGACTGCATCGGCTAGTCCGGTCTTCAGCGCTGCAAGATCACCTTGGCCTTGTGTCGCAATCACAAGATACCGCCCGCGACCTTGCGTGCGTGCGGCCATCGGGGCGTCAGCACTTGCGGTGGCCACAGCCCATCCAAACTGCGGAGCAAGCTCAATTAGCTTTTCAGCAACTGGAGACTGTCCAAAAATCAGTAAATCAGGCGTGGGGATATAGGGCTCGATAAAGATGTCGATTGTGCCTTTAGACGGGCATCCGTTGCGCGCAAAGCGGACACCATCAACGTCATCGCCCGCGCGTACACCTTTTTCTGTCAGATCTTCTTCCGGAGCGACTGAGATAAACTGCGGCTTTCCTGTCGCGTAGGCCCGCAAAGTTGCGTCCTTGATCGCACCACGCACACAGCCGCCGCCAAGCCACCCTTCAAGGATCGTTCCATCTTCGCGCAGCAACGCCTTGGCTCCGGGCTTGGCAGAGGTGGTGCCCGCGGTGCGCACAATCGTGGCAACTGCGAAGCAGTCTTCGCCCATCTGCAGCCCGTGATCAGTGATCTGTTTGGGTGTCATAGCCGCGCCAGCTCTGTTTCAAGCGCCGCTAAGTCGCCCAGCGTATTGGCTGCACGGAATAAATCCAGATGCGGCAAGGCCCCAGCCATCGCTTGGGCTGTTGGAGCGTAGCCGTCCCAGCCTTTCAGCGGATTGAGCCAGATGACTTTACAGCCACGTTTCTTTAAGCGGACCAACGCATCGGAGATCCCATCGGGCGACGCTGTGTCATAGCCGTCTGACAGGATCATCACGACGGTGCGGTTATCGACAAAACGACGGGCATAGGTGCCTGCAAAGGTGTCGAGACTATCCGCAATTTTGGACCCGCCTGCGAAACCTTCGGCCAGCAATGACAACCGTGCCAAGGCGCGGAGCGCGTCTTTGTCGCGCAAGGCTTCGGTGATCCGAACAAGGCGGGTGTGGAAAAGATAAGCATCCGCGCGCGCATCTGCCCGCATCAGCCCTGCAAGAAACGCCAGAAAGACACGCGAATAGACGGTCATCGAACCTGAGACGTCGCAGATCGCGGTAATCCGCAGGGTGCGGTCGGGCCGTTGGCGTTTGGGGAGTGCGAAGGGTTCGCCACCGGTGGCAAGACTTTGCCGCATGACTTTGCGAAAGTGAATTTGATCTCCTTTGCGCGCGGCTTTGCGGCGACGTGATCGCCGATCCCGCAAGGCAGCCCCAAGGCGGAGTGCGATTTTTTCAGCCTCGGCAATATCTTCGGGCCGGACAAGGTCGCGCAGGTCTTTCTTGAACAGGTTGGTTACATCTGTGGCGATGAGTTTGCCTTCCCCATCGCTTTCCGCGTCCCCATCACCACTGTCTGGGGCGCTGATGTCGCCAGTTCCACCGCTTGCCTCTTCCGTTGCCTCGCGACTGGACTGCACATTTTCGCTTTGGCTTGGCACAGCTGTTGCGGTTACGCGGGTTTTGACCCGCCCGCCATTCATCCAAAAGCTGTTAAACAACCCATCAAATTGTGCCGCTTCTTCGACGCAGCCGGCAAATACGGATTTAAGCGCGCGGCGTGCGTCATGCGGGTTTGTCGCGTTGATATGGGTTAAGGCGTCCAGCGCGATGCCAGTTTCACCCACGCCAAGTCGCAAACCATTGTCGCGCAGATGTGCGACGAATCCAGCCATGCGCTCAGCTGGTCCCGGATCGCGGGCAGCGAATTTGGTCACAAGCGTCATGCCGCTTTGCCTGCCAGACGTTGTGCGATTTCTGTGGGGATCGCATCGCGGTCCACTTGTGTTTTCAGCAAGGTCGTCAGCGTTGCCTGCAAAATTTCAGGGTCATCTGTCAGATCGGCCACGCCGAGCCCCATCAATGCGGCGGCGAAATCCAACATCTCGGCGATGCCGGGCTTTTTCTCTAGCTCTTGTTTGCGCAATGTCTGCACAAACCCAACGATCTGAGCGCAAAGCCGGTCTGTAATGTCTGGATAGCGCGTCACCAAAATGGACAATTCGGTCTCAAGATCAGGGTAAGGCACGTGGGCATAGAGGCAGCGTCGCCGCAACGCATCGCTCAGGTCACGGGTGCCGTTGGCAGTTAGAATGACCATGGGGCGCGTCGTTGCAGTGATCGTACCCATTTCAGGAATGGTCACCTGAAACTCCGACAGGATTTCGAGCAGGTAGGCCTCAAACTCTTCGTCCGCACGGTCGATTTCGTCGATAAGTAGGACGGGTGCCTTGTCTTGGCGGATCGCCTTCAACAGGGGACGTTCAAGCAGAAATTCATCCGAGAATATCCGCGCTTCAACGGTTTTGCCTGTCTCGCCATCCTCAGATGCTGCGCGGATCGCCAAGAGCTGACGTTGGTAATTCCATTCGTAGATCGCTTGCGCAGCATCCAAGCCTTCGTAGCACTGCAAGCGGATCAGCTGGGTATCTTGAACAGCCGCCAAGACGCGCGCGACCTCGGTCTTGCCGACGCCTGCGGCCCCCTCCAGCAACAAAGGCCGCCCAAGCGACAAAGACAGATGCAGCGCCATAGCGAGATCACCAGAAGCGATATACCCCTGGTCGGCCATAGCCGTTTGTAGCGTCTTCCAAGTCATCTGTGTCCTCCCAGATGATGCGGGCAGCGCGTTGCAGCCCGCATCTATGTCCTAGTCGTGCATGCCAAGATTATTGGCTGTCTGCCAAATGCGCCAATGGTCATGGGGCATATTGGTGTGACGGTTGCCAAAGGGCCGGAACGCATCCTGTACAGCGTTCGAGAAGCAAGGCACGCCGCCGACATGCGGGCTTTCGCCAACGCCCTTGGCCCCAATCGGGTGGTGCGGGCTTGGGGTGACCGTGAAGTCCGTCTCATAGTTCGGGACCTCCCACGCCGTTGGCAAGAAGAAGTCCATTAACGTGGCCGTCTTGACGTTGCCCATGTCGTCATAAGCAATCTCTTGCCCAAGGGCTACGGCAAGCGCTTCGGTCAAGCCACCATGGATTTGCCCTTCGATGACCATCGGGTTGATCCGTGTGCCGCAGTCATCCAGCGCATAGAAACGGCGGATTTCTGGGACACCGGTGTCGACGTCAATGTCCATGACACAGACATAGGCCCCAAACGGGTAAGTCATGTTGGGCGGATCGTAGTAGCTGACCGCTTCCAGACCTGGTTCTAGCCCCGGGATGGCCTGATTGTAGGCGGCATAGGCGATTTCTTTCATCGTCTTGAACCGCTCCGGCGCGCCTTTGACGACGAAGCGATCCACGTCGAATTCCACGTCGTTGTCGTGGACCTCAAGCAGGTAGGCCGCGATCATCTGCGCTTTGGCACGGATCTTGCGCCCTGCCATTGCCGCCGCAGCACCCGCAACGGGGGTCGAGCGAGAGCCATAAGTACCCAAGCCATAAGGGGCGGTGTCTGTGTCGCCTTCCTCAATCGTGATGCTTTCGGCGGACAGGCCAATCTCGGTCGCTAGGATTTGCGCGAAGGTTGTGGCGTGGCCTTGACCTTGGCTGATCGTCCCAAGCCGCGCGACGGCAGACCCAGTTGGGTGGATGCGGATCTCGCAGCTATCGAACATGCCCATCCCAAGGATATCGCAGTTCTTTACGGGGCCAGCACCGACAATTTCGGTAAAGAACGACAGACCAATGCCCATCACCTTACGGGTTTCACCGCGCTTGAACGCTTCGACCCGTTCGGCTTGCTCAGCCCGAAGACCTTTATAGTCCACCGCCAAAAGCGCCTTGTCCCAAGCGGTCTGATAATCGCCGGAGTCGTATTCCCAGCCAAGAGCAGCCGTATATGGGAACTGTTCCTTCTTGATGAAGTTGATCGACCGCAGCTCTGCTGGATCCATGTTCAACTCAATCGCAAGGACTTCGATCATCCGCTCAATGAAGTACACAGCCTCGGTCACGCGGAACGAGCAACGGTAAGAAACACCACCCGGGGCTTTGTTGGTGTAGACACCATCGACACCAAGGTAGGCGACGGGAATGTCATACGATCCGGTACAGATGTTCATGAAACCTGCTGGAAACTTGGTCGGGTCGGCACAGGCGTCAAACGCACCGTGGTCGGCTGTCACATGACAGTGTAGGCCGGTGATCTTGCCCTCTTTGGTGGCACTGATCTTGCCCTTCATCCAGTAGTCGCGGGCAAAGGCGGTGGACATCAGGTTTTCCATCCGGTCCTCGACCCATTTCACAGGGACCCCCGTGACAATGGAGGCGACGATCGAGCAGACATAGCCGGGATAGACCCCAACCTTGTTGCCAAACCCGCCACCGATGTCGGGCGAGACGACGCGAATGTTGTGCTCTTCAATACCGGACAAAAGTGATGCTACTGTGCGCACCACATGCGGCGCTTGGAAGGTTCCCCATAGGGTCAGTTTGCCGTTCACCTTATCCATGGACGCGACGGAGCCGCAGGTCTCTAGCGGACACGGGTGGGTGCGGTGATAATACATCTCTTCGGTGGCCACGACTTCGGCATTGTCGATCACTTGATTGGTGGCTTCTTCCTCGCCGGCTTCCCAAGTGAAGATGTGATTGGGGTGCTTGCGCGGACCGTGCGCACCGTTGGGGATCGAGCCGTCTTCGGCCACCAGATCTTCGCGCAGCACCACATCAGATTGCAGCGATTTGAATGGATCGACGATCACCTCAAGCTCTTCGTAATCGACCTCGACCAACTCAACTGCATCAGCTGCGACATAGCGATCCGAGGCCACAACAAATGCAACTTCTTGACCTTGGAACAAGACCTTGCCATCTGCCAGCACCATTTGCTTGTCACCCGCGAGCGTGGGCATCCAGTGCAGGTTCAGCGGTTCAAGGTCTTTGGCGGTGAGCACCGCTACAACGCCGGGCAGCGCCATTGCGGCGTCGGTGTTGATCGATTTGACCCGCGCGTGGGCATAGGGCGAGCGCACAAAATCGCCGTGCAACATGCCTGGCAGTTTGATGTCGTCGACGTAGTTGCCCTTGCCTTGGGTGAAGCGCGCGTCTTCGACCCGCTTGCGCGAGCAGCCCATGCCTGAGAGGCCCGCGACCCGTTCTTCGCGTGTGATTTCGTCCTTCATTGTGCCGCCTCCTTGGCTGCATTCATCTCAGACGCTGCTGAAAGAATTGATTTCACGATATTCTGGTAGCCCGTGCAGCGGCAGATGTTGCCGGCGATGCCAAAGCGCACATCTTCCTCGGTCGGGTTGGGGTTTTCCTCGAGTAGCTTCGCTGCGCGGGTGATCATGCCCGGCGTGCAGAAACCGCACTGAAGACCGTGGTACTCTTTGAAGTTCTCTTGCAGGACGTGCAGCGCGTCTGGGTTGCCGAGGCCTTCGATGGTGGTGACCTCTGCGCCATTGGCTTGGGCCACAAAGACAGTACAGGATTTCACAGACTTGCCGTTCATCGTCACTGTGCAAGCGCCACAATGGGACGTTTCACAACCGACGTGCGGACCGGTGATGTTGAGTTTTTCGCGCAGCGCGTAGATTAGCAGCTCGCGGGGTTCGGCTAAGAATTCGTGATCCTCGCCGTTGACGTTCAGTTTGACGTGCATCTTGTTTGACATGTGTGTTCTCCCTTACGCCCGTGACCAAGCGCGCGCGATGGCGCGGCCAAGGACGATACCAGCGGCGTGGCGTTTGAATGCGACCGGGCCTCGGTTGTCTTCTGTTGGATCAATATCGCTTAGCATGGCCGTGACGGCAGCTTTTATCGATGCCTCATCACAGCCCGTGCCGGTGAGTGCCTCTCCAGCGGCCTCTGACCAGACCGGCGTATCGCTGAGGTTGGTCATCGCGATCGAAGCTGTCGCTACCTTGCCGTTTTCATTAGAAATTTGCACGGCTGCAGCAGCGGTCGCGTAATCGCCGATCTTGCGCTTTTGTTTCTCGTAGGCGAAGCCACCAACGGGAACCGCGAATGTCACGGCGGTCAGAACCTCTTCGTCATCGCGTTCCGTCATATAGGCGGCTTCGTAAAAAGCGCGCGCATCAACGGCGCGGTCCCCATCCGGTCCGACCAGATGAAACTGCGCGTTCAGGCATTGCATAAGACCGGGCATATCGTTGCCGGGGTCGCCGTTCGCGACATTCCCACCAACAGTGCCCATGTAGCGGACCTGCGGGTCGGCAATTTGCAGAGCTGCCTCTTTCATAATGGGGGCAGCCTGTTCCAACTCGGCAGAGTTGATGATCTCGTGCTGCGTGACCATTGCACCGATCTTGATGGTGCCATCCTTGATGGTAATCCCGTTTAGACCTTCAATGGCTTGCAAATCGATCAGATGCGGCACCTCGGCCATCCGCAGCTTCATCATTGGGATCAGGCTGTGCCCTCCCGCGATCACCCGCGCATCGTCCCCATGTTCTTGAAGCAGAGCAATCACCCCTGCCATGTCTGTCGGCCTGTAGTATTCAAACGCCGCTGGTATCATTGCTTCGCCTCCCGTTTCCGCAATTATTTTTCAGAAGAACAGATTGTACGCAGCGGTATGCCGACGCTTGCATTATTCAACGAAATGATCTGATTTTTGCACGAAATGCATCTTAGGCCGCACGAACTGCGGCGCTATAGGCCCAGTGCGTCTTGGACGAGCTTTAAATTCGACCGGCTGACCGGGACAGAGGGGAGTTTGGTGTCGCCAAAGCGACACACACCATTGTCTTTCAGCCGCTCGAAGTGCTCGACTAGCTTTGGGTTCACTAAATAGCTGCGGTGGGTCTTAATAAATCCCGCCCCATCCAACCGCTTAAGGGCCTCGGTGATCGGCCAGGCGCAGAAGTGCTTTTCATCCTTGGTGTAGATGTAGGTATAATGGCCCTCGGCGCGCACAAATGCCACCTGAGCGGGGTCAATCAATTGCGTAACGCCATTGCGTTCGCATGGAATGCGGACAGCGATTGGAACAGGCACTGACACAGTGGGCATCGTGGCGGGAGTCGCAGACACAACTGAAGGTTCCTTAACCGAGGATGTGGTCGGGTTAAGGAACGTCACGCCCATCCAAAGAAAAGCGCCAAAGATGACAAAGCTTGATAAGATAACGCCCATCGCCAGCGTTTCGTTACTCATCACCGGGCCGAATTCATGCAGCGTGGGAACAGCGACAAAATTAGTCCCAGCCATGGCGGCAAAATGAACAGCACTGACGGCTGCCCCAAAGCACAACGTCCCCAACAAGATAGTGCGATTGGACCGTTGGCCATAGGCAATCCAGAACGCAGCAATACAAAGCCCAACCGCAGACACGACGGCCAGAAGGATTCCGAAAGGTGTATAGACCGCGCGGCACAATTGGAGGCCGGCCATTCCGACATAGTGCATCGCCAGAATGCCGCATCCAACAATGGCACCTGCGGCGGACAAGGTGACAGGCGTCCGTTCGTGAAAGTGCAGTAACAGCAACGCCGTGCCCACAATAAGGATTGCCAGCAAAGCGGACGCGAGGGTAATCGCCGCATCATAATAAAAAAGGATAGGCATCTGAATGCCAAGCATCGCCACAAAATGCATCGACCAAATGCCGCCACCTAAGGCTATGGCCGACATCGCAATCGACCCCTTGCGACGCAAGACACTTTGCTTTGAAAGGTCCTTGGACAAGGTCAGACCCGTGAAGCCCGCGACAAGGGCAATCACGATCGAAGCGATAACAAGCGCGGCGTTGTGACTAACGTCTAAAAACTCCATCCTGTTTGATGGCACCAAATTTCAAACAAATCAAACTGGCAAGATTCGCATTCGATTAAACCCTACGTCGGCAAACAAATGTGCCACATGCCGCCAGCCGCACGCGCCATTCGCCGAACTGAATGCGTTGGAAACTGGACAAAAAACAGCGAACAGACTGGATTAACCTCGCGATTGTTAGAGGTCCAGTGTGGTTTTAATCTATGACATAGGTGAAAAATTAGCTTGCGCTGGCGTGTCGGTTTGCTCCGCCCCGCTTTTGCTCATTATGCCGGACCACGTCTCTTACATCTTATGGGTCGTGGCCCAAGCGGCGCTAAGATCTGCAAAGCGGCCATTGACGCAACCATAGCGAGCGGCAGCTTTGTCCGCGTTGCAGTCATCCATATCAATCTGGTGAAACGGATTGGTCAGGACGCATCTCGAAACGCGGTGACGGGTCCATGCGCAAACTGCTTTATGAAGCCGCCAACATTCTGATCCAACGTGTGTCCCGCTTCTCACCACTCAAAGCATGGGCCATGCGGCTTGTGGGGCGAAGAGGTATGAAGAAGGCCATTGTTGCCACAGCCCGAAAACTGGCCGTCATCATGACCCGCATCTGGCGCGACGGCACAACCTTCGCCTGGACCAAAGAGGGATTACCAGCATGAGTTAACTTAAAACCGAATACGCCCGTCCGGGTGTAAAGACGTCCCATCGGGACGGTGGCCGGATGACCTCGCCGTCGAATGTCGATGCGCTTAAACTCAAGCGACCTCGCAGCGGACCTTTTTGAGGCACCAGTCCCCGACGCCATTATGAGGCGGCATCGCCGACCTCGGAGAGAACCATGAGCCCGATGAGACCGAAATACGCTCTTGAATTAACAGCCGCAGATAGAGAACCTTCGTACAATCGGCAGCATCTTGCGGCGATTCCTTCGATCGTGCAGACATGGTCGATAAGGCGAAATGGATGCAATGCGATACCGTCGTTTGACTGATCGACGTTATGCAGGCATCAAGACCCCTCTCAGGACACCTCGACGACGTTAAAAGAAAGTTCGCTGTATGACTGACAACGCTTCCGAAATCATTCTGCACAATTATCCCCAATCACCTGTCGCAGAAAAGGCGCGGGTTGCCTTGGGAATGAAGGGGCTGTCTTGGCGCAATGTCGAAATCCCGAGGTTGGCACCAAAGCCAATGCTGACAAAACTAACTGGGGGGTATCGGCGCACACCCGTGATGCAGATCGGTGCTGATATTTATTGTGACACCCAATGTATCCTTCAAGAATTGGAGAGGCGCTATCCGACGCCAACATTCTTTCCAACAACAGACGCTGGCCTGATCTGGGCGCTGAGTCGATGGACGGACGGTGCGATGTTTGATCTGGCAGTGAAGATCGTTCTCGGTTCGGCCGGAGAAGCACTGCCGAAGGACTTCGCAGAAGATCGCGGTCGGTTGTATCTTGGCGCTGACTGGGCTGCGGGCTTAAAGGCCGCAAATGCCGACTTGCCCCATCTTGCGTCGCAGATGCGTGCGCCTTTGCATTGGGTGAATGCGCAGATGTCTGATGGCCGCGCCTTTCTGCTTGGCGGTCATCCGGCTGCAATAGACGCGCAACTGTATCATTTGGTGTGGTTCCTGCGCGGCCGCTGGGACAAGGGATCTGCATTTTTGTCTGAGTTTTCTGACCTCGTCCGCTGGGAGGAAAATGTCAGAGAAATAGGCCATGGGACTTTCGTTCAAATGTCGCCCGAAGATGCGATCATAAAAGCCAAAGAACATGAACCGGCAACAGCGCCCTTTACGGATGACCTGGATCCGCAGGGCCTGAAGCCCGGAATGCGGGTTGTTGTCTCCCCTGATCTTGATGGTGGCGAACAACCCGTAGAGGGAGAGGTCGTCGTCGCCGATCACGATAGGATTGCGGTTCATCGTTTTGATGCGGATGTCGGAAGCCTTTGCGTTCACTTCCCCCGGGCAGGATATCGGGTCGATATTGTGGATTGATCGCTAGTGAAGTACGTTACCGATTACGGCAAAGCCGCCATCTGAAAGGCTACCGGTTCAGCATAACAACTTCCCGAAAGAGGACATCTGGCTAAATCGGTGTGCCCATTGTACGCAGAATGGCTGCAACGCCCCAAAATCAGACACTCTTACCGACTAATTCTAAACGTCGGACAGTAAGTGTATCGTCAATAACGTTAAAGTGGTCTTTGAGCGAAGCACCAGATAAATGGACAGTTTGTATTGAGGAGCACTGGAATGAGATTAAATCACGTAACGATGGCATCGGTCATTACCATTAAAATATTCTCACCTGCCCAAGCCCAATCGGTACACGAAGCGCCGCTTTGCGAGGCGGCTAAAACAAACCGCGTTGTCGAGATCGTCTACGACAAAGACGCCAGCAAAGGTTGCCTTCCGCGTCTAGTCGATGTGCATCAAGTCGCAATTGGAAATAACGGCAAACTATATATGCATGGCTGGCAGACCCGTGGGTGCACCAAGGGGCAAGATTATGCGTCCGAACGGGTTTTCAGATTCGATAAGATAAGGTCAGCTAAGGTGATTGAGGGTGTCTTCAACGAGAAATCTCACTCCATCAAAGCTGAAGGCTGGGAGGGTTGCATCGGTTCAAATTGTTATATCAAAGAGAACATTTGCGAATAGAGCTTACTTCCTAAGCGTTTGGCGAACCCGCGCTTTCGGCCCATACCGGCCCTTCACGACTGGGTTCAAATGCTGCGATGCGGCCCGTCATTGCAGCCGTTCGTGCATCGTGCAGCAATTTGTTGGCTCAAACGTCGGTCAGCGGACGTAGCGGTCATAGAGCAAACTGAATGAAACCCGGGTTTATTCGGGCACGTCGGCTAGTCGCAATCCATCAATCAGATGCCCTAGATCACCTTTGTTTTTGTAGGGCAGCCTTTCAGAAATCTTCGTCAGTGTCTCATCTGGTCGTAGTGTCAAATACTCGTCTGAATGAATACGAGCAGCGTCCAGATCACCCAGCTTTGCATAAGCTGCCGCCAACCACTGGTGCAGACCGTCAGCATTCGGATAGCGTCCTAGACCCTCTTCCAAAGCAGCGACAGAGGCATCGTAACGTTTTGTGAGATAGAGTGCAGTTCCCAACACCTCATAGTAAAAGGAGATGGCAAACACGGGGTTATACCGCAAGGCAAGCTGCGCTTCTTTAACCGCGTCTTCGGAGGCTCCGGACGTAATGAGATAGTAACCCAACGCGAAATGCGCGTCGGCGTTGCTTGGATCTAACTCTACCGCTTTTCGTCCTTCGGCGACTGCCAGTGAGTGTCGTCTCGTCCAGCAGTAAACGTCGCCAAGAACCATATGAGCCTTCCCTAATCCAGAATCTAACTGGACGGCTTGCTTGGCGTGCTGTGAAGCCAACTCAAGCGACGCCTTAGGATCGGAACTCCACCGCTGATTGGCGTCATGCACGCAAGCCCACGCAAGCCCCGCATGTGCTGGAGCGTATTCTGGATCCAATTCGATTGCGCAAGAATAGAGCTCGAGCGCTTTAGCATTGTCGAGTTGGGTGCTGCGAGCGTGAAAAGCATTTCCTTGCAAGACATAGTCATACGCCTTCAAACTTTTGACTTCCTTTCGGAATGCACGCTCTTGTTCCGCTTGGGTGAGAGTGACTGCCAATTTGGCAACAATGCTTTCAGTGATACGGTCTTGAAAGTCGAAAACTTCCGCCAACTCTCCGTCGAACCGATCCGCCCACAGTTGGTTGGAATTATCTGTATCTATTAGATTGGCGTTGACGCGGACTCGGCCACCACCCCTGCGCACACTACCCTCAAGAACATACCGAGCACCAAGCTCACGCGCTGCTTGGCTGGCGGAAAAAGAGCTGTTTTTGTATTCCCGGGTCGCATTGCGAGCAATGACAACAAGTCCTGATATTTTAGACAAGTCAGTGGCAATGTCGTCTGCCACACCTTCGGAAAAATACTCATCCTCCGCGTCGCTCGACAAGTTTTGGAAGGGCAGAACAGCAATAGACGGTTTTTCTTGCTTTACCTGGACCGCACCCTTCGCGGGCCAGCGGAATAACCTGAGCGGATGCTCTAGCCCCTTGATGTCGTGCTCACCTGCGTCAACAAAATCTGCTTCAACCCGATTTCCGACACTCTCACGCACAAGTGAAGAAACGCATATTCCGTCAGGCTCCGCCAGCGCTTCAAGTCGGGCGGCTACGTTCACACCATCACCGAAAATGTCATCGCCGTCGACAATAATATCTCCGAGATTAACACCGATCCGAAGTCGAATTTTGCCGTTCGCTTTGATACTGCGTCGCTGTATCGACAATGCCGCGTCGACTGCATCGACGGCGCTTGAAAACTCTACAAGCGCTCCGTCACCCATCATCTTTACAATCCGTCCACGCTTGTCAGCGACGACCGGATCAAACACTTCAGTCCAGTGTGCCCGCAATGCCGCCAAAGTGCCTGCTTCATTCTCGCTCATCAAACGCGAATAACCGACCACGTCTGCTATTAATATTGCTGCCAGCCGTCGTGCCATTCCCGCTCCTACTCGAAGCTGACACTATCTAAAGGTGTCTCGGAAATCCATCAATGAAACAGCTCTTGCGGTCATTCGCTGCAAGCGCGAAATCTCATGCCGCGATCAGGTGAAGCTGACATTCAGACGACGGTCACAACGCGCTTTCCTCTGCACTGACGCGAGGCAGCTACTAGCCCTCAGCGGCCCATCAATAAATGACGTTCTGTTCGATTACGTGCTAGAAAGGTACAAGCTGGCTTGTAGGAAAACCGCTAGATTTTGCCAGCAATATCCAGATAGCAACAGGGGAAATGAAATGAACTCTTTAACGCTGGATAACCCAGTCTTTGAAACCTATGCGCTGGTTGCGGCACTGATGGTGCTGAAGGTAATGCTGCAAGGCTGGATGACTGTTTATCGGATGATAAAAAGCGATTCAGGTTTGGTAAACCCTGAGGACCTACAGAAAGGTCCGATAAACAAGAACCCGAGACCCGACCAACTTGAGCTCAATGACTATGTTGACCGCTCACGTCGCATGCATCGCAATGATCTGGAAAACATCCCAGCATTTTGGGCGGTCGGTTTGGTCTTTGTTGTCGTCGATCCTGCTTTATGGCTTGCCCAAATTCTGATGTATGGCTTCGTGGGCGCGCGACTGGCCCATGCCGGTGCCTACTTGACAAAACAGAGTCACGAAGTCCGGGCGACTTTTTATACGTTTGGATCAATAATTGTGATTTTCATGGCGGCTTACGTTCTTTGGACGGTGATTTGAGCGTACTATGTTCGTGAATGGTTCCACCCTGAGACCTGCAAGTTTGTTCTGTGAGGCGGTCAAGCGGTTGCACAATCAAGCCCGATATTTGAGGAAATATTCTTTTAGCTGGACCTGCTTCCAACCGTGCGTCTGTGTTACGTATCTAAGATAGCGACCATTGCCACTTTTATAGGAGATTGAGATGACGGCCCCTGTAGAAAGAACTGAGAAGCTTCACAATCTGAAAGACAAAATGCGGGAAATGGAGGTGCTATTTGAGGAAATAGAAACCGCATTCGGGGATTTGACTGACGAAGAAAAGAGATCACTGAAAGGTTTGGCAAGCGCGATTGAATACCACGCCAGCAAATTGAAGAGTTAGTCGTTGTCAACTGGACGCCTTGTAGCCAAAAACTGCATTAAGCACTTTTCAACGTTAGGGCGGGGGCCGATCGTTCGCTGCATTACGCATCAAGCTCTGCTGGGCGGGCATAGTAAATAGAGCATTCTAAGCTTCGGACGAGGCCAACAACTCTCCGCCATAGGCATCCATCATCTCTGCACCGAACTCCTCTGCGCCTTCAATGCGAAGGGCTGAGACATGGGCGATGGCACCATCGCGCACCTCGCGGCTTGGATAAACCGTCACGATGGCGAAACGGTCTAAGTCAACGTCCACGAGCATTGAATGCTTTGCGCCCAAAGCTAACAGCCCAGGGAAGTATTTTAGCTGCATCAGGTCTGTCACATGCTGAAGGCTCTCAGTTTCGCTTATCATTCGCCAGGTCGTGATTGATACAAAGCTCATTTGATCTTCCTCCGCTACATACAAGCATAGCACATTTCGACTAAGCCCTGTTACCTTCGGTGTTATCAACTTGGTTGCTGGCTGCAGGCTTTGGGCCGGAAGCGGTAGTCTTCACAAAGGGCGGAAAGCCGTCATTCGCTGCGTTGGGCACCGACGTCTGCTATAGGCTAGAATGATATCTAGGCAGCACACCTATAAATTACTTATCAAACACATGTTCTTGTGATTCATTTCCTAAAAACCACCAGATGGGAGAAGGGCAATGGCGCGGTCGGACATGAGCGATTTGGAGTGGGAGTTCATCAAGGTAGTCCTACCCAACAAAGTTCGCGGCAAAAAGCGCGTGGATGACCGGCGCGTTATCAACGGCATATTTTACGTCCTGCGCACGGGCATTTCCTGGGCGGATTTGCCGGACGAATACGGCCCGCCGAGTACGGTCTACAACCGCTTCAACCGGTGGAGCTACCGGCTCAATCTTCGCAGATCAATGGGAAAAGCATAAGACAAGCCCATAGCAGAAACGTCAGAATCTTGCTGCGCGCGCTTGCAGGGCTGAAAATACTGCGAGGCGTATGATCCAGTGCTGCCTCGCTGCGCAAAGAACGGCCATTCGTGCAAAACGGCGGCAAAGATCATAGATCGAATTAACAGATTGTGGCCTTTCTGGACTTTGGTTGCTCGATGTGAGCGCCGGACACAGGCCTTTCCTTTTACGCATTATTCCTTTCTTGTGATCATGCCGAGCAAGCCATTCTTGCAATGCCATCATTTCTTTACGCCGGCGTAGGAGGTTCCCATGCCGGCCAGATGGCTCATGCTTTTCGTTCTTTTCGCTGCTCGAACCACGATGGCGTTTCAGTTTCAGGTCGTGGGTGCGCTATCACCGCTGTTTCGAGAAACTTTTGGTGTTGGCCTTGCTGAAATCGGGTTTCTGATCGGGATATACTTCGTGCCTGGTGTCGTTTTGGCGTTCCCCGGCGGCGCGCTTGGCCGGCGCTTTGGGGACCAGAGGATGGTTCTGGTCGGTCTCGGCATGATGATCGCTGGAGCCTTGCTGATGGCGATGTTCGATGATTGGAACGCTCAGATCGCGGGCCGGCTTCTGGCAGGTGTCGGCAGTTTCTTTCTGAACGTCCTGATGACGAAAATGGTCGCTGACTGGTTCGTAGGTCGCGAGATCAGCGTTGCCATGGCTCTGTATCTCGGGTCTTTCCCTGTTGGCATTGCGCTTGGGCTGATAGTCCTGCCCTTTTGGCCCCGGCGCAGCGTGCCTCTGGCATGTCCGTCTTTTTCGCAATGAACTACGCTGGCTCTCTGTGTGGTCCAGTTGTTTCGGGTTGGTTGGCGGAACAGACGGGCGATATTTCTGTCGCCTTCCAGTTTGGTGCCATCTCGCTGGTCGTCAGTCTTCTATTGCTGATCCCATACCAGCGGCTCGCTGCAAGGCGATCCACGTCCGCTTAGGGCTCGGAGCCGCCCAATGCCAATGCAGCACGCCTCTTGCTTCTGGCCGTCAGTAACCGGCCGTGGAAGACAAAGGCTAAGTCCTGCATTTGTCGACGTGTGGGACAATTCCGAGACCTTTGCGCTTCGGCAGGACCCTTTCCTGTCTCTGACAGCGAATTTGAACAGCGGGCCCAAAGTGGACAGAGCAACATTCAATCGAAATCGAACTGCATATAGTCAAAGAAGTCGGTCAGCTCGATCGGGTCTGAGCATTCTGGGTATCTTTCGATAAACCTAAAGCCTAGGCTTTCATAGATGCGGAGCATATCTCGATTGCCTGTCACAGCATTCACCAAAAGGGTGCGCCATCCCATCTTCCGAGCGGCCTCCATCCGTGCGTCCACCAAAGCTCGGCCAAGTCGGTTTCCACTTGCCTCCGGTCGAACAAAAAGACGCTTTAGCTCTCCGGCATCTGGGCGGGCCTGTTGCAGGGTGCCACACCCCACGAGACGGTTTTGTTCGCCATATGCCAAAACCAAGCGGCCGGTTGGCGGCAAGAAAGTCTGAATATTTGCCAGAACGGATGATGCCATATCTTTTGGTTCATTTTTCGCAGACCCGCCGACCAAAGCGAGTTTTTGAAGGATGACGGTATAATACTCAGTCAGAAGTTCTTCCAACGCGGGTTTGTTGTCTACTTCGGTAACCGAAACGATTCGATACTCCATGACGACATCTCCTGATGCTCGGTAAAGACAGACAGCCTACCCCGCTGCTCCGCGCCGACGCATTAAAATTTGCGAGGCATCGTCCAATGGCGTAACTTACATTGCATTGTTACGCCTTATGTCGACGATAGCAACTTTGTCCCGCGACGTGCATGTCTGTGTCTGCTGCGGTGAAAGCACGTCTTCGATTACAACCCAGACAATGTTTGTGAGTTACCGATCTGGCGACATTAGCAGCAACGCAGCGATGGTCGCGCCACGCTCGCAAAGCAATGCTGCGTCAGCGAAGTGCGAAAAACGAACGGCGGCAATGTCCGCAGTGTTGACCTTGGGACTGACCGCAGCGAACGACAGCAATCCCTCGTTCATAATCTATCACCCCTATTTTCTGCGCACCCCGCGCAAGTCGGACCGCTGCATCGTGTACCTTGGGCTTCTATGAGCTGAACGCAGTTGCCAAGACCACATTACCCCTTCACTACACAGCACGACCGCGTTCTTGCCCAACCTGTTACTGATCTAGTCCAGGGCAATCATTGACGCGTTTGGTGTTAACCGGGGTTTGTCAAGAAGCGCCAGAGGGCGGTCTTCGATTGGCAGTGGATGATCCAGCATGACGCCTGCTTTGGTGAACCTGTAGTTTGCCAAAACACCTTTAGGCCATCTCCCGGGAGTTTCAGTGCAACGGTGAGCCTAGTGGGAAGCACCCCATGGTGCGCTCCGTGCAATCAATTGCACGAGATATGGTATGCTGGGCGGCGTTTGAATAAAGCCTAACAGCACGAGCATTTATCACTTGATCAATGATCAGTACTTGCAACAGAGTCACCTTCCCGGAACCCCCACAGTGGGGGTATGGATTGATATCAAGGTAGGAATTATCTTTGGTTCACAGCTGTATGGGCAGTTTTAGGCTGTTTGGCGTGCTAAACAGATATCTAGGTTATGGGAGGTTCTTCTACCGGGTGTGACCTTCTCTGGCTCTTGTAGTTTGTCTCGGAGAACTTGGCCTTATCGGCCACTTTGACTGGCCGAGTTGAGCCCCCAACCTGTGTCACTTGTGTCAAACAGGCAGTGAATTTTCGACTTAAATCAATGAAGCAGGATGGAAAAGTGACACAAACAGGACATTTCATACGCCAAAGTGACCTAAAACCGCACCAGTGTGTCACTTTTTTGATCGGATAGTTTGAACCCCTGACATTTCGGATTGATGAACTCAACAAGCAATTTGCAAAGTGCTCTGAGCAGAAAATCCAAAGAATCCAGCCGCCACGCGATCTATTCTTGGCGTTAAAGTACGGTTGAGTAGCCGCGCCAACAATGACTAGATTGCCCCACTATCTGTCCTCAGCCTACCCATAAGAAATATGCGCCGCATACAGCGCCCAGAAACAGTTTGGGTTAGACGGGTAGGCGTTTGGTCGGAAAGGTCACTGTATGGGTCCCTGAGGGGCTCTCACGGCAATTTACGACGTGCAAAGCCCCCCGTTGGAGAGAGGAATTTTCCATCATGCCGCCAAATGGGTATTTTGGCTTACAATCACTTTCTTGCAATCATTTGCGCGCCGCTCAGTGATCAGCACTCTCGCGACATGTTCACTTTATAAAATCAATCGTGTGGTGAATCTTTCATTTGCTGTGTTTTGCCGGGTCATTGCCGGACCAGCGCCAAAATCGGCAGCGGATTGGCAGTAGGTCGGGCGCGGATCGGTGGCGGCTCGCGCGCGCGTACGCGTCAATTGTTCTCCCTTACTTACCCCGAGAGGAATGTCCCTGTCTCTTACCTCGGGGATGTTTGTCGTTTGCTTGAATGGGTTCCATGAGCGCAGCGAAGGGCACCCCTAGAGTATATTATATATTAAATGATACTATGTTTCTTTGTCCCCAGTAAAATATATAATATACTCTGTTATCCTATTACCTGTAATATATAGATAGAAAAGAAAGTATCATTCGCTAATTTTGGGGATCAGATTAGTGTCAGATTGAGATCAGATTTGTAGCAAAACGACATTCGTCAGGCCTCCCCGTCAGCCGTCTCCTCCGCAGAATTTATCGCCTTGAACTGTGGCATCCACGTGAAGTAGGCCTCCGCCAAATCTGCATCCCAGTCCTGCCAAAACGATTTATTTGTGCCCGCCAACATCCCTGTCCATGGTTGATCAAGCCCTGTTGTTCTCACAAACATCTCTTCCACAAACGCATACTCCGCACACATCCAGAACAACCGCAGGGTCTTGAGATGTGGATAATCAAGAACCATCGGTGTGTAACCTAGGCCTTTCTGTAGGAATGACTCTGTCTCTGTCTGGATTTTCATATGGTTTTTGGCCTCAACCATGAAGGTGGCCCACCCCTCTGGCGTGATGGTGTGCTTGAATATCTGCAACTGCCAACCTGCCCGCCAATCCTTCGCCAGCCCGTGCAAGCAGCCGTATTCATCACGGGTTACGGATTTCTTAGGCTTCCATTCTGTGCCAGCTTTGATCGCTTTTGCTTGTTGCTTGGCATTCAACTTATCGTTCAATACGACGCCATTGCGAAAGGCTTTGCCCATCTCTGACGCTAGGCGCGACGGCTGATTAGGGTCAGGTACACCGACACGAACAAGAAGAGCATTCTTGCCCTCGACCTGCTTGCACAATGTGTCGTACGGCGCTTTGCTGAACTTCCGCTTCACTGTGATGAGGCTTACGTCCGCTTGATCGGCCCAATCCTGTAAGGGTTGGATTGCCCAGACATAGCCTTCAAACTCTTGCCCTTGCGTTTCAATCGTCTTGCGCACCAACGCTTCCAGCGGGTCTTGCGTGGGCGGGTTTTGGTCTTTAGATTCAATCATGGGAATGGCCCCCCAGCCATTGTCACGTTCACTTCTCATGGTGTGAAAAAGGCCCTCGGCACTGCAATGCCGGGGGTGTTTTGTTGTCAGTCAGCGTTGGGTTTCAGACCAGCGGTTCCCCCGGCCTCAATCATCCCAACCAAAACTTTGAATCTATACCTGACAGCAGCGCCAATCCTGACATAAGGTATGCGCGGTTCTCGGTTGTATCGTCGCGCCAGGTTTCGATCCTTGGCCAAGAACGCTGGCGACACGTTCAACATTTGAGCCGTTTGGTTGGGGGTGAACAGTTGCTCGAAAGCCGGGTCAGCTTCGACAGGGGCAGCGGTCACAGGGACAACGGCGGGGTCAGTGCCAACAGTTTCAACAGTGTCCTCGACGGGATCATGTTCCTTCGCATGAAGAGTGGCCACGGCGCATTTGTTTGGTGCAGTCGGTTTTTTCAGTTTGATATTCATGATTTTCATTTCCACGGGTGGATGAACGCTACCGACAACGGTGGCAGCACAAACCTAGCCTCTGATCTAATTTCGCGCTCGCAAGCAACGATTTCGACACGCGGCTGTTTCCCTCCGTGGATATGTCGCTACAGAATACGCCAGACCGTTAATTGGATGCAAGCAGTTTGGCGTCAATTAAGTCTGATATGACCTGCACCGCTTCACGCTGCATCGGTTCCCCGATATCCTTGTAATGGTCAGTTGCGGAACGCAGTTGCACATGATTGATCAGGGCCTTGCACACGTCCTCCTGTATCCCGGCCTCAATCGCCAGATTTACAAATGTAGAGCGTTGATCATGCGGTGAATGTTGCGACCCATACCGCTTAGACGCGGTGTAAAACGGCTTCTTGGTGTCGTATGTTGCAGCGCCCCACACAAATGGCGTTGACCCAAATTCCTCCTCCAGATGCTCAAACGCGGCCTTACATTGGCTTGACATGTACACCCGATGATCCCGGCCATTCTTCGTGTCTTTCAGATCAAAATACCCATCGCTTAAGTTTACTTGTTTCCAAGTCAGGGTGGTTATCTCGCCGTTTCGGCATCCAGTGCGCAGAGCAATCTCCGAATATTTCTGAAACCGGGACGGCTGCATTGTCGCAACCACGGCCAGCCACGCTTTCAGGTCCGCTATCGGTCTCTTTTTCGGCGGGACCATGCTTGGCCGCTGCGTGCGTTTCGTCGTGTTCTCTGTAGGATTGGCCCGCAAGATGGGATACCCGTCGCTATCCGTGAGATTTAAGCGTGTATGGTTCCAGATCGCCGACAGAACCCGTTTGGTACAAAGAGCAGACGCAAGGCCAGGATTTTCTTCAATCTCCAGAAAACGGTCAATCCAATCGTTTGGTGTGATTGTGGAAAGCGGCCTATCTCTCCAGTCAGCAAGGCGACGGTCAATGGCATCTCGATACATCGCAAGTGTCGTGGGTTTCAATTTTGACCGCTCCAGCTTGTATTCAAAAGCCTCTTGCAAGGTGATTTGATCAGCCGCATGCAGTTTCTTGTTCTTTGACGGGTCAATCCCATCGGCAAACTTGGCAAGCAGTACGATGGCCTTCTTTCGCGCAATGGTGACAGTGATCGCTTTGTCACCAACAGCATCACCAATCACCTTGCGACGCACCTTGTTGCCCACCCTACCCTCTACAACGAAGGTCTTGGACGTCTTGCCGATTTTAAGGCCAAAACCCCGCAAGACACTGTCACGAATGAAGTCCTGATCCTTCCCAATTGGCAGGGTGGCGTTCTCGACAACAGTGGATGTAATGTTTTGCATGGTTGGCCCCTAATGGTGTCTACTTTTACCCCAAAAGTAGACAGTTCTGTATCCACCCAGATAACGGACCGTCTAATTAGATCAACCCCAAACCCATATTTTTAACGGGTTGAGAGTGTCTACTCTACTTTGATCTATGCCCATCTACCCTACAAATTTTGATTTGTAATCAATAGGTCCGCGGTTCGAGTCCGTGTGGGGGCACCATTTTCCGGTTCTTAGAAGTTGAATGAAATCCGATAAAGCGCTTGGGGCTTTGTTCGAGATCGTCTGCCTATTGCCTGCGTACCAACTCCGAGCGCGGGCCCGGAAAAGAAGCATGTTTGGTGCAAATGTGAAAGCAAGAGGATCAACCTCCTTGCCGGAATAGGCATGTTGTTCTGACGTGTCAGGCGACCCATGCAGCGATGTTCAGATATGTTTTTGCGCTTCAATCAATTGTGGGCGGCCATGTGTTTCTCAACACGCCGGGCGATCAGGTTGATGCCCTCTTCAATCTGATGCGCCGGGATTGACGAGTACCCCAGGCGGAAGAAGTTCACCGGGCCATCGTGACCCGCAAAGAACGCGGCCCCTGGTTCGATCATGACCCCATCCTTCAGGAGGTCTTCGGCCAGCACCATTGTATTGATCCCGTCAGGCGCTTTGATCCACAGGCTTGAGCCACCAAACTTGGCGGCCCCTGCCAGAGTCAGGCTTGTGTTGGCGATTGCGTCAAGCACAGCGGCGCGACGGACTGCAAGTTTCCGGCGCATGTCACGGATCAACAGGTCGTAGTGACCCTGAGCCAGAAAATAAGCCGCTGTGCGCTGCAAATGGCCGGGCGGATGGCGCAGCATCATGGAGCGCAATTCCCGGGCTTCGGCGATAAATTCGCGTGGCGCGACCAGATACCCCAGGCGCAATCCCGGGAACATCGCTTTCGAAAAGCTACCGACATAGATGACCCGCCCCTGCCGATCATAAGATTTGAGCGCCGGGCTTGGCGGCTCAATGAAACTCATTTCGAAGTCATAGTCGTCCTCGATGATCACGAAATCCTTTTCCTCGGCATCCGCAAGGAGTTGCAACTTGCGCGCCGTAGGCATGGTCACCCCGGTGGGTGCATGATGGCTTGGCGTGATGAAAACCGCCCTGGTTCCGTCGGGGATGTTCTGAGGGGGCAAACCGTATTCATCCACGTCCACGGTATTCACATTTGCACCGCACCACGTCAGCGCCTGCAACGTATCGGGATATCCGGGATTTTCGCAAACCGCACTCAAGGGCTGCCGGGTCAGTAATTCGATGGCCAACCAAAGCCCATTCTGCGCGCCGACGGTGATAAGGATCTCATCCGGATTTGCGGAAATGCCACGCCGCGGCAGGGACCGGCAGCGGATATAGTTGACCAACAGCGGATCATCCAGATCAGCCATGTCGCCCGCCATATCGATGAAGTCGAGCCGTCCCATCGCCTGACGGGCGCAATCGCGCCACGCCGCGTAGTTGAAAAGAGTCGCATCCATCTGCCCATAGGCAAATGGATAGGGCAGTTTGCGCCAATCGACCGGCTTCACAATCCGACGACGTTCGGTCAGAGAACTTGCCAGAAACGCCTTCCAGTCCAAAGCGTCATCGTCGCGGTCTTTTTCAACGGCTGCGACAACGTTGGTGACAATGTCTGTGGTGGCAACGACATAGCCACTGCGGTTCTGGGTCTCCAGATATCCCTGGGCCACCAATTCAGAATAGGCCAGCGTGACGGTCATCCGAGCAACACCCAGATACTCGGCCAGTTTGCGCGACGACGGCAAATGGGTGCCGGGTGCGGCATGACCTGACTGGATGAAAGACACCGCAGTTTCACGTATTTGGGTCTGAATTGGGCGGTGGCCTTTGCGATCGAGAAAAAACGATTCTGGGGGGATGCGGGTTGCTGGCATGTCAGACACTCGCAAACGGACTGGTCTAAGTCAAATTCGAATCTGGCCCTTAGCACAACCAGTGGCTTGTATTAGCCTACGAATTCTTGGTGGGGACCGGGAGACAAACCTCATCAGGTTACGTAGCGTAAAGAAGCGCTCATCAATGAGGAGGATTCCATGACAATTATCACCCGAATAACATCTGTTGCTGCCGTCGCGGCGGCGACCGCTCTGCTGAGCTTTGGCACTGCTGAAGCGAAAAACTTCAAGGTGGCCGTTGGCGACAGCGGCGGAAGCAGCCAGGAAGCAACTGGCAAAGGTTTTGTTGCAGCCCTTGAGGAACTGTCAGGCGGCAAGCATACCGCAACCCTGTTTCTAAACGGTCAGCTCGGCTCTGAGCAGGACACCGTTAACGAAGCGGCCATCGGCACTCTGGATATGTCGATCCTCGCCATCAACAACGTCACACCGTTCTCGCCAACCGTCGGCGTGTTCTCTTTGCCATATGTCATTCTGAGCCTTGAAGACGCGGAAAAGCTGACCCAGGGCCCGATCGGCGCTGAGTTGACAGAGAACACCATCAACGATGCCGGCGTGCGCATCATCGCGTGGACCTATACAGGTTTTCGGGTTCTGACGAATTCAAAGAAGCCGGTCAAATCCGTGGCCGACCTGCAGGGGCTGGTGATCCGTGTTCCCAAGAACGAAATCATGATCGACACCTACAAGGCCTGGGGCATCAGCCCGACGCCGATGGCGTGGTCAGAAACCTTTGCGGGTTTGCAGACCAAAGTTGTTGATGGTCAGGACAACCCCTACACAACAATCAACGCGATGAAGTTCTATGAGGTACAAAAGTACGTCACAAACATCCGCTATATCTTCTCGATTGAGCCGTTGATCATTTCCGAACAGGTATTTCAGGAACTTTCAGCCGAAGATCAGGCCATCGTTCTGGAAGCAGGCAAGGCAGCGACAGCCGCTTCTGCACAGTTCCTGCGTGAAAAAGAAGCCGAGATCAAACAAATCCTGATCGACGAAGGCATGGAAATCACGGACCCTGAGAACAACGAAGAAGAGTTCATCAAGCTCGCAACAGAGGCCGTGTGGCCAAAGTTCTATGACAGCATCGGCGGCATCGAAAAGATGAACGCTGTGCTTGCAGAAATTGGCCGGGACCCGGTCTCTGAATAAAGCGAAAACAGAAATAAAGAAAAGCGCCTTCGGGCGCTTTTCTCAACCGATAGCGAGGGGCCGATGACAAGATTCTGGTATGTAATTGACAATATAGAGAGCTACATCTGTCGCACCTTGCTTGCGATTTTTGTCTGCCTGTTGTTCTTGCAGGTAATCGTTCGGACATTGTTCGATTTTTCTTTCTCCTGGGTCGAAGAGCTTTCGATCTACATGTTCGTCTGGTTTGTATTTTTCGGGGCGAGCTATGCCGCCAAGAAAGGCGCGCATAACCGGGTGACGTTTCAGTTCAAGTTCCTGCCCCCTGGTGCGATCAAATATATCGAGGCTTTTGCAGACCTGTTCTGGGTCTTTTTCAACGTATATTTTGTGTATCTGTCGATCGACTTTATCTTCAACAAGATGAACAGGTTCCAGTCGTCACAGACAATGGGTTTCCACCTGAGCTGGGTCTATATCGTTCTGCCGATTGCGTTCTCGCTTATGACGTTCCGCGTTCTGCAGGTGAACTATAAAAAGATCATTCTGGGTGAAGATCTGCGCGATCCTGACGCCATCGATCTCGAAGAGGTGCGCGCCGGAACTACAAAACCTGAGCAGGAGAAGACATAATGGAATCTCAGATCATTCTCATCCTTTTCGGGGGCTTCTTGCTTTTGATGTTCATCGGGGCCCCGATTACCGTGGCCTTGGGTGTTTCGACACTTATCTCGTTCATCTATCTTGGTGAAAATCCGATCAAGTTCGTCCAGATCGCCTATACTTCTGTTGGTTCATTCCCGCTCATGGCGCTGCCTGCGTTTATCCTTGCCGGGGCGCTGATGGAGGCCGCCGGTTTATCGCGACGGCTTATCAATGTGGCCGAAAGTTTCGCAGGCCCGTTCACAGGCGGCATGTCCGCAGCGACTGTTTTTGCCTGCCTGTTTTTTGGCGCGATCTCAGGCTCCGGCCCCGCCACAACGGCTGCTGTGGGCATGTTGATGATCCCCGCAATGATCGAGCGCGGGTACGGTCGCCCCTATGCGTCCGCCATCACGGCATCCTCGGGGGGGCTTGGTATCGTTATCCCACCCTCAATCCCGTTGATCATCTTCGGCATCGCAGCCCTTGGCATGCCAGCCCCACCCGAAGCGGTCGAGCAGTTTGGCCAGTTCCAGACCGTTTCGATCCCCAAACTCTTTATTGCAGGCTTCATGCCCGCATTCCTGATCGCGGGCAGCTTGTTGTTCATGAACTACATCCTGTCTAAAAAACGTGGCTACAAGGGGTCTTCGGAAGGGTGGTCAGCGCGGCAGATCTGGTGTGAGCTATACCGTGGTTTCTGGGCCCTCATGGCACCCGTGGTCATCCTGGGTGGGATCTATTCAGGCTTTTTCACGCCAACCGAAGCTGCGATTGTCGCGATCTTCTATACCCTGGTTGTGGGGGCGTTTATCTACCGTGAACTGAGCTGGAACAAACTTTTCACAGCCCTCGAAACCACCACCTGGCTGACAGGTCGGGTTTTGCTGATCATGTTTACCGCAACCGTGTTTGGCCGCCTGCTGGTGGAAAACCAAATACCGGCCATCATCGCAAACGGGATGCTGTCGGTCACCGACAATATCTATATCATCTGGACGCTGGTGATCTTCTTCCTGCTTTTTGTCGGTATGTTCATGGAAACACTGGCCACCATCCTTATTCTGGTGCCGGTGATGTTGCCGGTCGCCTATAGTGTCGGTATCGATCCGATCCACTTTGGGGTGGTGATGGTCTGTTGCCTCGGCATCGGTTTCCAAACCCCGCCATTGGGGGAGAACCTGTTCATCGCCTCGGGCATATCGAATATCTCGATTGAAAAGATTTCGGTGGCGGCGCTGCCGTTTGCCTTCATCAACACAATCGCGATTTTCATCATCGCCTTCTTCCCAGACATTTCGCTGTGGCTGCCAAGGTTCTTTGGATATTGAGCCGCGATCAGAAAGGAATTTCCTATGAAATCAACAATAACCCACATTCTGTTCGCAACTGACCTGTCCAAGCATTCGGCCTATACGATGTGCCATGCAGCGGCTCTGGCGGCGGCAACTGGCGCGAAACTTCATGTGTTGCATGTGGTTGAGCCGATGAGCGAAGACGCCAAGATCACCATGCAGATGTTCATGCAGAGTTCCCAGTCGAGCGAAGCGGCGATGCAGTCCCGGCACGACCACGTCAAGGCCATCCTGGCCGAGCGTCAAAAGAACTTTTGGGCGCATGTGCCGGAAGAAGACCGCGACATCCAAAAACAGGTTGAATCCATAGAACTTGTCGATGGATACCCGGCAGAAGCGATCCTGCGCCGCGCGGCTGAGCTTAAGTGTGATCTCATTATTTTGGGGGCTCATGAACATGGGTTTTCCCATACTTTCCTCGGCACCGTCACCAAACGCGTTCTGCGACGCGCCAATATTCCAACCCTCGTTGTTCCCTACCGGGACGACGCGACCTCCTCTTAACCCCTTTTCCCTTTCGGAGACCTGAATGTCCAAGACCCTGACTGCCCAAGATTTGTCCGACACCTTCGATGCCTTCAATCGGCACGATGTTGACGGTGTCATGACCCATTTTGCAGATGACTGCGTTTTCTACACTGTTGGCGGTCCCGACGTGTTTGGTGCCAAAATCGAAGGGGCCGCCGCGATAGCAAAGGCGTTTTCTGCCGTCTGGGCCGGGATGAAAGACGCACATTGGGACCACCATAGCCACTTTGTCAGCGGCAATCGTGCGGTTTCTGAATGGACCTTTTCGGGCACCGGCGCTGATGGCATGCGCGTTGAGGCGCAGGGGGCTGATCTGTTCACGCTGCGGGATGGCATGATCATCGTAAAGCAGGCTTTGCGCAAGTCTCGCCCGCCTTTCAAAGCATAATTTCACCCTCTGATCAGGGAGACTTCGCGTGCCGGATTCTCAAAGACCCCGCCACTGGCCCCGCGCCAGCTACGACGCCAAATATGATCCGATGGTGGATGCAGGTCCCGGTCACAACCGGGACCACGCACCGACCTATTGGATTGGCACGGCTGGCAAGCCACCCAAGGATGACGGCCCCGTTTCAGGCGATATGGATGTGGACGTCGTGGTTGTCGGCTCTGGCTACACCGGCCTTTCCACGGCGATCCACCTTGCGAAAGAACATGGGATCAAGGCCACCGTGCTGGAAGCCAACAAGGTGGCTTGGGGGTGTTCGACCCGCAACGGTGGTCAGGCGCAGATATCATCAGGGCGTCTCAAAAGGTCGCAGTGGATTCAACGCTGGGGCGTGGATGTCGCCAAAAAGATGCACGGCGAAGTCGTCGAAGCGTTTGAATTGTTCAACGACCTTGTCAATTCTGACGACATCGACTGCGATCCGCAAACCGGTGGTCACTATTACATCGCCCACCGGGCCAAGGTGATCCCAAAGCTGGAGAAGGAAAGCGCGCTTCTCAACGAGGTTTTTGGCTATGGCAGCCGTGTCATGGGCCGCGACGAGCTGCATGAAAAACACGTCAAAGATCAAGAAGCCCATGGCGCAATGTGGGAACCGGACGGCACCAGCATCCATGCCGCAAAACTGGCGTTCTCCTACGTCAAACTGGCGCGTAAGCTGGGTGCGAAAATTCACACCGCGAGCCCCGTCATGGGGTGGAAAATTGTGGACGGCGTGCATCATCTGACAACGCCGGGCGGCACCGTTCGCGCCCGTGCGGTTGCCCTTGCGACTGCCGGATATACCCCACCGGGCCTGAGTGGGCGCACCAAGCACCGGCTGATGCCTATCTTGTCGAACTCGATTGTGACGCGCAAACTGACCAAGTCGGAATTGGCGGAATGCGGCATTCAGACCCGATCACCGCTGACAGACACCCGCACACTGCGGCATTACTACCGGCTGCTGCCGGACAACCGGATGCAGATTGGCAGCCGCAGCGCCATTACCGGCGAGGATGCCGAGAACCCCAAACATCTTGCGTTGCTGCGCAAGGGATTGCACCGCAAGTTTCCGGCGCTGACGGACATAGATCTGGATTACTCCTGGTGGGGCTGGGTCGATGTGAGCCATGACATGATGCCGCGCATCTGCCAGCCGGATAAGGATGAAAGCATCTTTTATGCCATGGGGTATGGCGGCAATGGCGTGATGTATTCCGCACAGGCCGGCAAACGCATGGCGCAATTGATCGCGGGCAAAGGTCAGGAACTTGACCTGCCGATCTTTACCTCACCGCTGCCAAGCCACGGCATTCTTACGCCGTTCCGCCGGATGGGGCAGAGGATGATGTACCCCTATTATTACCTTCGAGACGAAATTCTCTGACCCCCGAACCACACGTTTTTCGAAATTTAGATCACCTGGAGACACACCATGAAAATGACCACCGAAGAGGCCTTTGTAAAAGTTCTTCAGATGCACGGTATCGACAATGCCTTTGGGATCATCGGATCTGCGATGATGCCGATTTCTGATCTGTTTCCGGCAGCGGGGATCAAGTTCTGGGATTGTGCGCATGAAACGTCTGGCGGGATGATTGCCGACGGCTACACGCGCGCCTCTGGCAAGATGTCGATGGCGATTGCGCAGAACGGCCCCGGCATCACCAATTTCGTCACGCCGATCAAGACCGCCTATTGGAACCACACGCCGATGCTGCTGGTCACGCCACAGGCGGCCAACAAGACCATTGGTCAGGGTGGTTTCCAGGAAATCGAACAGATGAAGCTGTTCGAAGACATGGTTTGTTATCAGGAAGAGGTCCGCGACCCGTCGCGCATGGCCGAAGTGCTGAACCGGGTGATCGAAAAGGCATGGCGCGGCTGTGCGCCGGCACAGATCAACATCCCGCGCGATTACTGGACCCAGGTGATTGACATCGAACTGCCCCAGATCATCCGCCTTGAACGCCCGCAGGGCGGCGAACAGGCCGTGGCGGATGCGGCCAAGCTGCTCTCTGAGGCCGAATTCCCGGTCATCCTGAACGGAGCTGGCGTGATCCTGTCCGGTGGCATTGAGGCATCCGCAAAACTGGCCGAAGCTTTGGACGCGCCCGTCGCCTGTGGCTATCAGCACAACGATGCCTTCCCCGGCGGTCACCCGCTGGCTGTTGGGCCTTTGGGCTACAACGGGTCCAAGGCGGCGATGGAGCTGATCCAGAAAGCCGATGTGGTCCTGGCCCTTGGCAACCGCCTGAACCCGTTCAGCACCCTGCCCGGCTATGGCATCAACTACTGGCCGCAGAATGCAAAGATCATTCAGGTCGACATCAACTCTGACCGCATCGGCCTGACCAAAAAGGTCGACGTGGCGATCCAGGGCGACGCAAAAGCCGTGGCTGAGCAACTGCTTGCGAAACTCAGCGATGGTGCCGGCGACAAAGGCCGCAAGGAGCGCAAGGATCTGATTGCGATGACCAAATCCCGCTGGGCCCAGGAACTGTCCTCGATGGATCACGAAGATGACGCGGATGAGGGCGTCGATTGGAACGAGCGGGCGCGCAACCGCCAGCCCGACCGGATGTCACCGCGTCAGGCCTGGCGCGCGATCATGTCGGCGATGCCAAAGGATGCGATTGTCTCTTCTGACATCGGCAACAACTGCGCGATTGGCAATGCCTATCCGTCTTTTGACAAGGGCCGCAAATATCTGGCACCGGGCCTGTTTGGTCCTTGTGGCTATGGCCTGCCTGCCATTCTGGGTGCGAAAATCGGCTGCCCGGATGTACCGGTTGTAGGCTTTGCCGGGGACGGCGCATTCGGCATCTCGATGAACGAAATGACGGCCTGTGGCCGCGGCGACTGGCCTGCGATCACCATGATCATCTTCCGCAACTATCAGTGGGGTGCCGAAAAGCGCAACACGACCCTGTGGTTCGATGACAACTTTGTCGGCACCGAGCTGAACGAAGGTGTGAACTATGCAGAGATCGCCAAGGGCTGCGGCCTCAAAGGCGTGCAGGTCACCGGCATGGACCAGCTCACCGATGCGCTGAACACCGCCATCAAGGACCAGATGAAAAACGGCGTCACCACCTTTATCGAGGTTGTCCTGAACCAGGAACTCGGCGAACCATTCCGCCGCGACGCCATGAAAAAACCAGTCTCCGTGGCGGGGGTGAAAGCCTCCGACATGCAGTCGCAGCGGGTCAATTAAGCAGCGCTGCCCGGATGAGGCAGGTGCGCCTGTCTCATCCACCCAATTATTTGACGTACCGGCCCTCGAAGTATCGCGATCAAGCGTGGTGCCAATGGCATGCGCCAAAGGAGTTTCTGTCCAATGACGAACCCTGCCCTTCCTGCCAACACCCCGTTTCACAAACTACAGAAATTTCTGTCGGAGAATGGACCGGGTTTTCTGGTGTCTTGCGTTGTCGCCGCAGCAGCCAAATTCATATCCGAACATTACGGTGCTCCCGCGATGCTGATGGCGCTTTTGCTGGGGATCGCGTTTCACTTTCTTGCCGAAGAAGGCCGCTGCGTTCCCGGCATTGCCTTCACGTCGCGAACCGTTTTGCGCGTTGGCGTTGCTCTTTTGGGCGCGCGTATCAGCATCGAATTGCTAATCGGACTTGGGCCTAAACTTATCCTGCTGGTGGTTGCCGGCGTGATCCTGACCATTCTCGTCGGGATGATTGGTGCCAGGCTGCTGGGACGCGGCTGGCGCTTTGCCTTGCTGACAGGTGGATCTGTCGCAATCTGTGGCGCATCTGCGGCGATGGCCATTGCTGCCATTCTGCCCAAGAATGAACATTCCGAACGCAACCTGATCTTTACGGTGCTTGCTGTGACCGTGCTGAGCACAATCGCGATGATTGCCTATCCGATCATTACACAGGCGCTCGATCTGGACGATCTTGCAACCGGGGTTTTCCTTGGTGGTACGATCCATGATGTGGCGCAGGTTGTTGGGGCGGGTTTCTCTGTCAGCAACGAAACGGGTGAGACTGCGACCTTGGTCAAGCTGATCCGGGTGACAATGCTGGCCCCTGTCGTGCTGGTCTTTTCGCTGGTGATCCGCAGCTATGCAGAGGCCGATCCAGAGCAGGTCAAAGACGGCAAAAAACCCCCGCTGGTGCCGTTCTTTGTTGTGATGTTTCTGGTGCTTGCGGCGATCAATTCACTTGGGTTGATCCCCGGCTTTCTGCAGAACACGCTGTCAGAATTATCCCGCTGGGCCCTGTTGATTTCCATCGCCGCGGTTGGCATGAAGACCTCGCTCAAAACCATTCTGGATGTGGGCGGCCAAGCGATTATTCTGATTCTCGCAGAAACCGTGTTCATCGCTGGATTTATTCTTTATGGCATCACCCACTTCACCGGCTAAGCACAGGAGCACCTCATGACCGGACCCGTCATTGATTTTCAGGCCCTAGCAGAAACCACCCAGCGCCGCCTTGCCGATCTGCCCGACCGCGTGGTGTCAGGTGATCCGCACCACACCACGACAATGCGGTTTACCAGCCCGGACAATTCGTTGATGGCCGGGACATGGACAAGCACACCCGGCAAATGGCATGCGTTTTTTGACCGGGACGAGTTTTGTGTTTTTCTGTCCGGCCATGCGCAGTTGATCTCGGAGGATGGGCAGGTTCAGGATTTCCGTGCGGGAGACAGCTTTCTCATCCCAAACGGTTTTCGGGGGTTCTGGAATGTGCTGGAAACCACAACAAAGCATTTTGTCATCCGGGATTATTCCGGCGGCTGACTGAGATTGATCGCAGCTTGTGCGGCACCAAAGCCCAGCCGAACCACCAGCGCCCTGCAAGGCGCATTCAGTCGTCCGGCCCGGCTTCATCGGTCGGCATTGAAACAGCGTCTGCAATGGTCTGCGCGATGGACGCACTCAGTATGTCGTCTTCGGCTTTTTGCAACCTGACCAACAGCGCGGGCAATTGACCTGACGCTTTTGTCACACGCCTTAGGGCGGGCCGTTCGACGGCATCATGCGCGCGCCCCAGCGCCAGCCCAAGATCGCGGGCCAGTTCGGCCAGCGTCACACTTTGCAGATTGCGTGCCAAACTCAGCCCCTCGTCCTTTGCTTCGACAATGTAGCCCGCGTTGCGCAGCGCATCGATGATCGGTTCGCGCGACAAAAGCGGGATTGCTTCGGCCAATTGTTCCTGCGTTGTCGTGCCACCTTGCATTGACTGGCGACCAAAGGCTGCCAGCAGGGCAACCGCAACCTCCAGTGTTTCTGCGGGGGACAACGACAGCCCTGTGAGCGGATCGCGCCTGCGCCACCAGTCGGGAAAGGACGCGGACAGAACCGCCCCAAGGATGATGACGGTCCATGACAAATACATCCAGATCAGAAATATCGGGATGATCGCAACCGCCCCGTAGATCGTTGTATAGCTGGCACCAGAGGTCAAAAACGTATTGAACACCCAGCGCAGGACCTGAAACCCGAGCCCAGCAAAAACACCCCCGATCGCGGCATCACGCAGACGGACCTGCCGGGCGGGGATCAAGATGTAGAGCAATGAGAACGCAACCGATTGTGTCAGGACGGCAAGTGTTGCCTTTAGCCAATCTGGGGTCAGCCCCACACCTGAGCCAAAGGCCGAGCCTTGGGCGAACTTCATCGCATCCGTCGTCAAGGTAAGGCTTGCCCCCAAAAGCAGCGGACCAAAAGTCAGAAGCGCCCAGAACACCAGTAGACGGGTCAAAAGTGGTCTGGGCCGGTCCACCCGCCACACCCGGTTCAGAGTGGTCTCGATCGTGGACAGCAACAGCACTGCCGTTATGGGAAGCGCCACGATGCCTGCTGCTGTCAGATTGCTTGCGTTGCGGGTAAATTCCGTCAGGTACGTCCTGATTTCATCGCTGGTCTCTGGTACCAGAATGCTTAAGAAAAGCTCTTCCACCTGCGCCTTGACCGGGTCGAAGATTGGAAAACCTGACAACACGGCAAATGCAATCACCAAAAGCGGCACCAGTGCCAGAAGTGTCGAATAGGTCAGCGCGCCTGCGGCCTGGCTCATCCCGTCATTGGCAAAGCGACGAAGGGCAAACTGCGCAAAACTGGTGATGTCAGAGAGAACGCTGAGGAACCGCGTCTTTCGCCAGTGATCCATTCGTGACTTTATGGGCTTCATCATCGTTTGATAACACGTTCCCTAAAATCTCATTCATGAATTCTTTAGGCCGCAAGGCTCAGGGACCGTACATGGCGCGGCCCCAAGGGGGTGCGTGACGCGGTATCGCCTATTTCTGGCTGATCTCTTCAGTCTTGCGATCAGATTGCGGTGTGCCCAGCGTTGACCATGTGTCGTCGCGCGGGGGCGATGGTGGCGTGGCACAGTCCCGGCGGTGGATGCTGACCTTGGCAATAAAGTTGGCAGAGATCGGGGCGGTGACAAACAGGAACGCCATGATCAGGATTTCATGAATCGAGGCTTCGCCCAAGACGAACGAATGGATCATTGAGGCCAGAAGCAACATGCCGATCCCCACGGTCCCGACCTTTGTCGGGGCATGCAGACGCGTCATCGGATCGTTGAATTTCAACAGGCCAATCACGCCTACAACGGCAAAGAATGACCCGATCAGCAAACAGAGTGCGACAACATAGGTTCCAATAATCTGAGCGATCATTCGATGATATCCCCGCGTAACAGGAACCGTGCCAAGGCGACGGTGGAGACAAACCCCAACATGGCAATGAGCAGCGAAACCTCAAAATAAATCTGGACGCCCAGGTGGATGCCAAGCACGATCACCAGACCCAGTGCGTTGATGACCATCGTGTCAAGCGCAAGGATCCGGTCACCGGGTGTGGGGCCCAGTATCAGCCGCACCATGGACAGGATCTGACCAAGGGCAAGTGCGACAAACGCAATCACCAGAGCGAAATCCAAAATTCCTGTTGCTGTCGTCATAGGAAAATCTCCTGAAGGCGGCGCTCGTAGCGGGATTTAATCTCATCCCGGACGGCATCAGCATCGTCGGTGTGCAGCACATGTACCAACAGACTGTGACCCTCGTCTGAAAGGTCCGCAGACACGGTACCGGGGGTAAGCGTTATGGTCCCGGCAAGCACCGTGATGGCTTCGGGCTGGCGCAATTCCAGCGGGATCACGATCCACGCCGGTTTCAGCTTGGCATTCGGCACGGTCAGAACGATCCAGGCCACCTGTACATTGGCGACAAGGATATCCCACATCACCACAATGCTGTAGCTGATCATCTTGCCCAACCGAAAACTTCTTGGTCTGTCCGGCCACCAGACCGACGTGCCCCAAGGTATGATAATCCCGAGTATGATGCCAAATACGACCATTCCAGCAGAAATTTCATTCTGCAAAAGCGTCCAGACCACCGCCAGTATCAGCGTCAGAAACGGGTGCGGCATCAGCCAGTGAAATGCGCGTGCCATGTCAATGGCCCTCCTTCGGCTTGCTCAGCTTGCCGGGCGTATCCACCACGGTCGAGATATAGGGCTCTGGCGCGAAAAGCTGTGCCGCGATGGTCGTTGTATACCCATGCACCTGCCCCGCAAAAATCGTATGCAAGGCCATCAGCGATATCAGCCCGCCCACCGCGACATAAGACAAGGCGGCGGGGCGGGTCATCTCGGGCACCTCTTTCGTCTCATCCTTTGCATGGGCTTTCCAGAACAGAATGCTGCCAGCGCGCGAAAATCCCACGATACTGATCAGGCTGGACCCCAGCACAATCGCCCATATCCAGACAACAAGGTCGGTGCCATAAGCGGCATCCAGCACCAGAAGTTTACCCAGAAATCCCGATAGCGGTGGCAAGCCCGCCATCGCGATTGCACCCACAAAAAAGAAGCCAGCCGTCAGCGACGTTCCGGCGACGGGGGGCTGCGGGGTCAGTTCCAAATTCGCCCGCCCCGTTCGCACCAGATCCGATATGAGGAACAATGCGGCCCCTGCCAAAGTCGAATGAACGATGTAGTACAGCGCCGCTGCGATGCCTGCCGGGTTGAACAGCGAGATTGACACCATCACCATGCCCATTGATCCGATGACAGAAAAGGCCACCAGCCGGTCCAGCCTTTTGGCGGCCAGAACACCGACCATCCCGATGGCCAGTGAAATCAGTGCGGCAGGCAGCAACCAAAGATCATGCAGACCTGCGGTGACCTCAAGCTCTGGCGGGAAAATCATCGTGTAGACCCGGATGATCGCATAGGCCCCGACCTTTGTCATGATCGCAAAAAGTGCTGCGACCGGTGCGGGTGCCTCGGCATAGCTTGACGGCAGCCAGAAATGCAGCGGCACCAGTGCGGCCTTGATCGCAAAAACCAGCAACAGCAGTACGGCGGCAACGCGGATACCCACCGTATCTTCCGGTCCGATCATGGCGACCCGGTTGGCCAGATCAGCCATATTCAAGGTGCCCGTTTCGGCATAGATTGACCCAAGGGCAAAAAGGAAAAGCGTTGAGCCGATGAGGTTGAACAGCACGTATTGAACGCCTGCGCGAAGCCGCGCGTTGCCCCCTGCGTGGATCATCAGCCCGTAAGATGCGATCAGCAACACTTCGAAAAAGACAAAAAGGTTAAAGAGGTCACCGGTCAGAAACGCGCCCATGATGCCCATCAGCTGAAACTGGAACAGCGCATGAAAATGCCGCCCGCGGTTGTCCCAACCGGACCCAACCGCATAAAGCAGCACGAAAAGCGCCAGCACCGCCGTCAGCAGAACCATCAGTGTCGACAACCTGTCCCCCACCAAGATAATGCCAAAGGGCGCGGCCCAATCGCTGAGTCGATAAAGCACGATGGACCCGTCCGACACCTGCAAGGCCAGCCCTGCAGCAATGCCGATCAGTGAGAGCACCCCAGCCAAAGAAAAAGCGCGCTGAATGCCGATGTGGTACCGTGCGGCCAGCACGATGAACGGTGCCAGCAACGCGGGCAGAACAACGGGGGCGATGATCCAGTGGTTCATGATCTGCCCTCCGCCTTGGTATCAGAGGCGTCGGTGAGGTCGTCCACATGGTCATCGTCCGACCCCAGAAACGCCCCAAGGCCAATCATCACCACCACCGCTGTCATCCCGAAGGAAATCACGATCGCGGTCAGAACCAATGCCTGTGGCAGCGGGTCGGTATAGGTTGTCACGCCGTCACGCAGGATCGGCGGGGCCCCCACGGTCAGACGGCCAGATGCGAACAGAAACACATTGACGGCATAGGTCAGCAGCGACATGCCCAGGATCACCGGAAACGTGCGCAACCTCAGCATCAGGTAAATGCCACCTGCGGTCAGGATGCCAATGGCGGATGCAACAAGAAGCTCCATTCACCCGCCCTCCTTTACGAATGCGGTGCCATCGGTCGGCGGATCGTCCCGCGACGGGTCGATGTCCATCGGATGTTCGCTGTCTGATACATGCGCGCGCCGTGCGAGCCGCGAGAAGCTTTCCAGCGACAGCATCACCGCCCCGACGACAGCCAGAAACACGCCCAGATCAAACAGCGCCGCTGTGGCCAATTCAAATTTCTCGAACGGGGGAATGCGGACATAAGTGAAATCGGAGGTCAGGAAAGGCTTGCCCACGAACCATGATCCAATACCGGTCAGACCGGCAATCAGCACCCCTGCCCCGATCACCCCGTGATAGGGATATCTCAATCGCGACGAGGTCCAGGCAAAACCGCTGGCCATGTATTGCATCACCACGCCAATCGAAACAACGAGACCGGCGATAAAGCCGCCCCCCGGTTCGTTATGGCCGCGCCAGAAGATATAGAAACCGACCAACAGAACCACCGGCATGATGACCCGCGTGAGCACAACCATCATCATCGGGTGCACGTCGCCAGCGCGCGGCTGGTCGGGCTTGCGGTTCAACAGCCGCGCACGCACCGGGCCATTCAGCAAGGTCTCGGTCAGTGCATAGATCAGCAGCGCCGCGATGCCCAGAACGATGATTTCGCCGTAGGTGTCAAAGCCCCGGAAATCGACAAGGATCACGTTGACCACATTGGTGCCACCGCCACCCTTGTAGGAATTGGCCAGATGAAATTCCGAGATCGGTGTCGTTACCGCTTCGCGCAGAAGGAAATAATAGGCCAATGCAAATGTCCCCACACCACCCGCGACCGCCACACCAGCGTCGCGGACACGGCGCAATACGGTACTTTCAATCGGCGTCGTGTTCGGCAGGAAATTCAGCGCCAACAGCAGCAGGATGATCGTGACCACTTCGACAGTGAATTGTGTCATGGCAAGATCGGGCGCACTGAAGAACACAAATCCAACTGACACCATCAGGCCAACGATGCCAATCAGGATCAGCGACAGGAAACGGTTGCGGTGCAGCAGCACCAGACCGACGGTTGCAGCCACCAGCATGGACCACCCGGCAATCAGCAATGCGCCAGCCGGCTGCATGATGCGCGTGGGTGCGCCAATCGTGCCGGTGCTCCAGGCATGCAGCCCGGCGGCAAAAATCGCAATCGACCCGATGGCTGCATAGCGCGTGAATGCCCCGTTATGCAGCGGCAGGATCAGCTTTTGGGCCAGCCGGGCTGCCGCCTCGACGATGGCTTCAAAGATCACCTTGGCCTCAGGACGCGGTGCGCCATCCCACAGGCGCAGCGCCGGGTTGAACACCGATAGCAGCAGCAAACCACCAACGACGGCAATGACGGACATAAAGAGCGCTGGCACCAATCCGTGCCAAAGTTTGAAATGCGCAGTTGGCACCGCCGCCGCATCGCCCAGCACGGAGGCCGTCACAAGTTTTACAAATGGCTCGGCAAGAAACGGTGCGATGCCAATCACCACCACCGGGACCACCAAAAGTGCGGGAGGCAACCACAGACCCGCGCCCGGATCATGCGGTTTGGCGGGATAATCGTCGCGCACCGGACCCAGGAAAACATGACCGATCAGACGGAACGAATAGGCCGCCGAAAACAACGCCCCAAAGGTTGCCAGAGCAGGCACCAGCAAAGGCACGCCAAAAAGCACCGTATGATTGGCTTCTTCCAGCATCATTTCCTTGGATAAGAACCCGTTGAGCAGCGGTATCCCCGCCATTGACAAAGCCGCCAGCGACGCGATGCAAAAGGTGACCGGCATCAGCTTGCGCAGACCGCCCAGGCGGCGGATGTCGCGGGTATGTGCTTCGTGGTCGATGATCCCGGCAGACATGAACAGAGCCGCCTTGAAGGTCGCATGGTTCAGGATGTGAAAGACCGCCGCCATCGCACCAAAGGCCGTGCCTGTGCCCAAAAGCATCGTGATCAGGCCAAGATGGCTGACCGTTGAAAATGCAAGCAATGCCTTCAGGTCGTGTTTGAACAACGCAATCACCGCGCCCAGAACCATCGTGATCAACCCGGCGCTGGTGACGATCATGACCCATTCCGGCGTGCCGGATAAGACGGGCCACATCCGCGCCATCAGGAATATACCCGCTTTCACCATCGTGGCCGAGTGCAGATAGGCAGAAACCGGAGTTGGTGCCGCCATCGCATGCGGCAGCCAGAAGTGGAACGGAAACTGTGCCGACTTGGTGAAACAGCCCAGCAGGATCAGGATCAGGGCCGGCACATAGAGCGGATCAGCCTGAATAACGTCGCGGTTCTGCAAGATGACGCTCAGGTCATAGCTGCCGACAATCTGACCCAGAATCAGCATACCACCGATCATCGCCAAACCGCCTGTGCCCGTGACCACCAAGGCCATCCGCGCACCCTGGCGGCCCTCGGGCAGATGCTTCCAAAATCCGATCAGAAGAAACGAAGAAAGCGACGTGAGTTCCCAGAAAATCAGCAAAAGCAGGATATTGTCGCTTAGAACAATGCCCACCATCGCGCCCTGAAAGAGCAACAGGTAAGTAAAGAACTCGCCCATGTTGTCATCGCGGCTTAGGTAGTGTCGCGCATAGGCGATGATCAAAAGGCCAATGCCAAGGATCAGCAGGGCAAAGAAAAAGCCAAGCCCATCCAGCATCAAAGTGAAATTCAAGCCGAGCGAAGGCATCCAGTTCACCCGCGCCATCACAACGTCGCCTGCCAGCACAGTTGGCAGATTGGTCAGCAGACCAACAAAGGCGGCGAGCGATACGGTGAATGTCACACCAGCGCAGGCGGATCGGCCCGCTGAATTCATTACGCCTGGCAACAGTGCACCAAAGAATGGCAGGGCAACAATAATAAGGAGGGACACAGAAACTCCGGATATAATCAGGATTTAAACATGCACAACACTGCACCGCATTTGCAATAGCGGTGCCGAAATTTCTCAAGAAAGCGAAGGCTGGCATTGATTTGAAAACAAAATTCCCCGCATGTGCTGCGGCGCTCCGGCATCTGCCCTTGTCGCAAGCGGCCCTGCCCTTTCACTTCAAGCCCATCGGCGAAGGCGGTGCGTGGCGGAAATTTTTGAGCGGTGCCGTGTGGTGGGCAGATCGACGTATGGGTGGGATCTTGCGCGTTTCAAAGGCCTAATCATGCAGGCCTGTGTAGTCATCTTTCAGCCCAATGGAGACAAGGGCCGTTTGCATGGACCTGCGCATTTCTGAATCCTCGAAAGGAAACGCCGTGAAGAACGTTGCCACAGAAGTGTCCGGCCTGCGCTCTTTCACCTTTTTCCCCCAATAGGCAGCCTTTTGTTCATCGCCACTGATCTTGGCAATCATCGCGGCAATCGTGCCGATCAGAAAATGCGCGCCGGGTGCGCGCGCCCCTTTTTCTGCCCAAAGCAGCGCATTGTCATAGTCTTCCAATTGCAGATAGGCCAACCCGCGGGCGGCCTGGATCGCGTATAAAAACGGGTCCAGTGGGCTGAGCAAAGCGGCGTTTTCAAGGTGCTTCAAGGCGTCTGTGTTTCGGCCCGCCATCACGTCGGCCCAGCCATGTGCATAGAAACCTTGTGCGAAATTCGGGCTCAGATCGACAGAGCGATCAATCCACGGCATCCCTGCCTCCGGGTCACCCTTGAGCCAATGCGCCCGCCCAAGGGTGAAATTGCCAAACGGGTCCACCGGATCAAGCTCAACGCATTTTTCGGCAAAGCGCCGGGCGTTTTCAACTTCCCCAGACCGATCATCGGAGTATTTCAGAAAGGCACTTTGAAAACTTGTGAACGAGCGTGCAGCATAGGCTCTGGCAAAGCCCGGTTCCAGCGTGGTGGCCCGCTCAAAATGTCCCGCTGCTATCTGATTGTCCGCCCTGTTAAAGCGGTACATATGTTGCAACCCCAGATGATATACACTCCACGCATCGAGGTTTTCAGGCGGGCGCAGGCGCGCGCGTTCTGCTTCGTTCAAAGGCACATGCAGTTCCAGCGCTGAAATCACATGGTTCACGATGTCGTTTCTGGTTTGATTGACATCACTGATCGTGCCCGAGAACCGTTCGCTCCAGACAACTGCCTGACTTCGGGTGTCGGACAACTCGACCGAGACCGCAACCACAGCGCCGAAAATTTCAACCAAACCGGTCAGGCAATAACTCACCCCCAGCGTGTCACGGATCACTGTCAGATCAGGATCATCCTGCCGGAAGCGAAATGTGGAACCGCGTGACACCACCTTTAGCCAACGCAGGCGTGAAAGACATGAAATCAGCTCGGCGGGGATGGCATCGGCGACCGCGCTGTGGCTTTCGGAATAGCCCACCATCCGAAATGGCAGGATGGCAATCGACGGGCGCTCGGACGGTGTGATTGCGCCAGCCGCTGCTGCATGGTCATTCGGGACCGGAACGCGCGCGGATGCAAGTGTCACCACGGTGCCGACAAAACGCACGCCCCGGCCACGTATCGTGCGGATATATTGCTGCGTTACACCGTCGTCGCCCAGAACCTTGCGTGTTGTCTTGATCACTGTGGAAATCGCCGCGTCAGACACAATCCGGGCGTCCCAGACCTTTTCGACGATCTCGTCCTTTGTCACCACCCTGTCATGGTTCATCACCAAAAGCGCCAGCAACGCAAAGGCGCGCGGCTCAATCGCCAGATCGCGCCCCTGTTCAAGCAACAGCCCGCGATCGAGGTCCAGCGTAAAAAGGTCAAAACGGTAGCGCATCTTCAAACATTATGCGCATCTGTGGGAAACACCACGAAAAACTCAAGTTCTCCTCAAGCAGGCCCGCGCACGGTCTGGCAGATGTTGATCATTCAACACTGCTTTAAAGGAGAATTTGATATGCCACATTATGCAAACCGGTCCCTCGCGGCGATGCTTGCACTTTCCATGGCCTGTGCTGCCACGCCTTCCGTTTCAGAAACGACGGAAGAAAAAATTGCCCGCGCCCTCACAGCAGCCCCTTCGGACGTTACCGACGATGCCACGATCATGGATGTCGACGGAACGGTTCTGCGCAGTGGAACAAATGGGTGGGTTTGCCTGCCGGGCATTGGCCTGATCCCCGGCGACACGCACCCGATGTGCAATGACGCCGTCTGGATGGAGTGGATGGCTGCCGCGGCGTCAGGAACCGCGTTTACAACGGACAAGGTTGGCTTTTCCTACATGCTGGCCGGCGATGCGATGGTCAACAACGACAACCCCATGGCTACCGATCCAAACGACGGCGGCGTCTGGGTTCAGGAAGGGCCACATCTCATGGTTCTGTTTCCGCAGACCGAGATGCTGGCCGGTCTTCCTCGCAATCCCTATGATGGCGGCCCCTATGTCATGTGGGATGAAACCCCGTTGGTCCACTTGATGCTGCCGCTCGACGCGAAACAAGCGCCGAAATAGATAACTAAAGACATCGCGGCCGATGTCTGTAAGTTTGTGATCCACAAGGGGACCCCCAAATAAACAGACGTCTTATCGGCCATTTCAAACGGACCGGACGGGCACCATCAAGTTGTCCGTCCGGTCAGACAACTATCCCCAAGCGTAGCTCAGAAAAGGAACTTCACATGTCAGCCAGCAAAACCATCAGAACCACAAAGGGGCGCGGGCGTCTTTATGACAACGTGCTTGACACCATCGGTGACACGCCGGTGATCCGGGTGAACAACATACCAACACATGGGGCGACGATTTACGTCAAGGCCGAAGCGTTCAATCCGGCGGGGTCGGTCAAGGACCGTCTGGCAGTGAACATTATCGAAGCGGCGGAACGCTCTGGGGCGCTGAAACCCGGCCAGACTGTGGTCGAAGCCACCAGCGGCAATACCGGGATCGGACTGGCGATGGTCTGCGCTCAAAAAGGCTATCCGCTTGTCGTGACGATGGCCGATAGTTTTTCCATCGAACGCCGCCGCCTGATGCGCATGCTGGGTGCCAAGGTGGTGCTGACGCCGCGTGCATTGAAGGGCTTTGGCATGTACCAAAAAGCTGCGGCACTGGCCGAAAAACACGGCTGGTTCCTTGCGGCACAATTTGAAACCGCTGCCAATGCCGCCATTCACGAGGCGACCACGGCGCGCGAGATCATGGCCGATTTTGACGGATCGCGGCTGGACTTTGTGGTCTCGGGGTATGGCACCGGTGGCACGGTCACAGGCATTTCGCGGGTTTTGCGCAAAGAGCGCCCGGACACCAAGATCATCCTGACCGAACCTGCCAATGCGCAGCTGATTGGCAGTGGCCATTCACAGGAACGCAGTGCCAACAATGCGCCCGCCAGCAGCCACCCTGCTTTTGAACCGCATCCCATCCAAGGCTGGACGCCCGATTTCATCCCAGCCGTTCTGCAGGAAACGATTGATAAGAACGGCTATGATGATCTGATCCCGGTTGCCGGTGCCGATGGCATTCAATGCGCTCAGGACCTTGCCCAAAAAGAAGGCATCTTTACCGGTATCTCTGGGGGTGCCACCTTTGCCGTCGCATTGAAAGTGGCCGAAACCGCGCCAAAAGGGTCGGTTATTCTGTGCATGTTGCCTGATACCGGTGAACGTTATCTGACCACACCGATGTTCGAAAACATTGCTGAGGACATGGACGCCGAAGAGGTTGCGATCTCGCTCTCTACGCCTGACGCGCAAATGGGCTGAGCGGACAAAGTCTGATGGATGTTTTTGAAACGGCATATCATCGCGCATCGGCATACAGGGCTGATGTGGCCACTCAAAAGGTGCGGCCGCATCAGGGCTATGCCGAAATGCGTGACAGGTTTGCGGCCCCTTTGCCGGAAACGGGCAGCCCCGACAGTGCCGTGATTGAGGAGCTGGCGGACCTCGGGGAACCCGGCCTCATGCACACGACCCACCCGAGGTTTTTCGGATGGGTGCTGGGTGGCTCCTCGCCGGTGGGCGTTGCGGCGGATTGGTTGGCGTCTGCCTGGGGACAGAATGCGGCGATGCACACATCCTCGCCCACCGCCGCAGCGGTGGAGGAAACTGCAGCAGGCTGGCTGCTCGACATTCTTGATCTTCCACGCACCTCGGCGGTGGGTTTTGTCAGCGGTGCCACAATCGGCAGCTTTACGGCGCTGGCTGCCGCGCGCGGAGAATTGCTGCGCCGGCACGGGTGGGATGTCGAGGCTCAGGGGCTTTTTGGGGCCCCTCAGGTGCATGTCTTTGTTGGTGACGACTTGCACACGTCGGTCTTGTCGGCGCTGCGGTATCTTGGGTTCGGCAATCAGCGGCTCATCCGGGTTGATACCGATGCGCAAGGCCGGATGCGTGCCGATGATCTGGCGCGCAAATGTGCGTCAGCCACGGGGGCCAAGCTGATCATTGCACAGGCAGGCCAGATCAACACCGGTGCCTTTGACCCGTTTTTGGCGATTGCAGAGATTGCCAAAGACAATGATGCCTGGCTGCATGTGGATGGTGCTTTTGGGCTTTGGGCCCGTGCCGACCCCGATTTACGCGGCCTGACGAAAGGCGTCGAAAGGGCCGATTCATGGGCCGTTGACGGACACAAATGGCTGCAGGTGCCTTTTGATTCCGGCTATGCCATCGTGCGCGATGCACAGGCGCTGCAAAGCGCCATGGCAATTTCCGCCAGCTACCTGCCAGCGCAGGGGCCTGGTGACAGGCTGCCGTCATTTCTGGTGCCCGAATTGTCACGCCGGGCACGCGGTTTGCCAACCTGGGCCGCGCTCAAATCCCTCGGGCGCAGCGGCGTTGTTCAGATGGTGCGCGACCATTGCGCGATTGCGCGCCAGATCGCCCGGGGCATGCAGGCGACACCGGGCATTCAGGTGATGAACGATGTGGTGCTCAATCAGATTATCCTGCGTTTCGGTCATGACGGCGACGGGACCGAGCGGCGCAAAGCCTATGCCGTTGGTGTGATTGACCACTTGGTGCAAGAGGGCCTCATTTTCGTCAGCGGTGGCCTTTGGCGCGGCGAATGGGTCATGAGAATATCCGTGATTTGTGGGGCCACTTCGGTGCAGGATGCACATATCGCAACTGAGGCGATCCGCGCGGCCTGGATGCATGTATCTGCATCACTCCCGTCGGATCAGGCCGCAACCGGATGAACAGGAGCCGCGTCCCATGGTAACACAGTGCGCACAACGGCAACTCGCGGCAATCATGTCTTTGGACGTTGTCGGATTTTCACGTCTGATGGGCGTGGACGAGGCCGGGACGCTGGCGGTTCTCAAACAGCTGCGCAGGACCATCGTTGCGCCACAGGTGACAAACCACAATGGACGCATTGCCAAACTGATGGGCGATGGCGCGATCGTGATATTTTCAAGTGTCGTCGATGCGGTGCTGGCCGGCATTGCGATCCAGCAGGCGATGCCCGATTTTAACGACGGTATTTCCGGCGACATGACCATTGCCATGCGCATCGGGGTCAATCTGGGCGATGTGATACTGGAAGGCTCAGATATCTATGGCGACGGTGTGAATGTCGCGGCGCGCATCCAGGAGGTCTGTACGCCCGGCGGCGTCGCGCTGAGCGCGACGGCACACGAGCATGTCTCGGGTAAGGTCGACGCTGAATTTGCGGATGTTGGCGAACGGGTCTTGAAAAACATCACCCGCAAAGTCCGGGTGTTTCGCTGGCCCGACGTTCAGACCGCCGATCCCGCGCACAGGCTCGCGTTGCCTGACAAACCGTCGATTGCGGTCCTGCCCTTTGACAACATGTCCAGCGATCCCGATCAGGACTATTTCGCCGATGGGGTGGTCGAAAGCCTGACCGCCGCTTTGTCGCGGATACGGTCGTTCTTTGTGATCGCCCGAAATTCAGCCTTTGCCTACAAGGGCCGCCATATGAATGTCATCGACATTGGGCGTGAATTGGGCGTGGGGTATGTGCTTGAAGGAAGCGTACAGCGCGCAGGGGGCAAACTGCGGATCACTGTTCAGCTGATCGAAACCACGACAGGCGCACATCTTTGGGCCGAAAAATACGACGGCGCGGACAGTGAACTTTTTGACCTTCAAGACCGGATCACCGAACAGGTCGCCGGGGCCTTGCAACCGTCGATTCAAAAGGCAGAAATTGACCGCGCCATGCACAAAAGACCACATGACATGGGCGCTTATGATTATGCTATGCGCGCCATCCGCCATGTGTGGATGCAGGAACAAGAGGAAGCGGCGCTTGCATTGGATTTGCTTCAGAAATCCCTCAAGATCGACCCGGATTATCCGCTGGCGCTGGCGCTCTCGGGTTGGTGCTGGGCCCAGCATTCGGTCTATAACTGGACCGATGACATCGAAACCGCCAAAGCCCGCGCTCTTGATCTGGCGGAAAAAGCGGCAGGTTTTTCGGCGGATGACCCTCTGATCCTGTCGGTGCTTGGCGTTGTGCATACCTTTGCGCGCAACCACGGCACCGCTCGGATATTGCTGGAACGGGCGATCACACTTGACCCCAATTCCGCCTGGGCGCTGAGCAGGTTGGGCTGGCTTGAGGTCTACGCCGACCGCCCCGAAGCCGCCTTTCAACATTTCGAACACGCCATGCGGCTAAGCCCGCTTGATCCGATGAATTTCAACAATCTTGTCGGGATGGCCAGCGCGCATCAGATTTCCGGCGATTACAGCGCGTCGGCAAACCTCTTCCAGCGTGCGCTGATGGAACGGCCCAGTGCCTTTTGGATTCACCGCAATCTTGCCCCGGCGTTACTCGCGGCAGGCCGCGTCGCAGAAGCGGAAGCCTCGAAAGATATCATGCTCAGGGCCTATCCCGACATGAGTATCAAGCGGTACAAGGACGCCATGGTATTCTCTCCCGAAGCGTTGGAGGATTTTTCCGTCTATCTGCGCAAACTGGGCATCCCTGAAGAATAAGAACGGATCAGGCAGATCAGTGGTGTTACCTTGGGCGCAAGGGCACCCTTGCACCGTTCTAAATCGGAAAATTCTCAAATTCTGCGTCGTTGCTTTCTTCCTCAACAGTGTCATTGAGCCAGGCTTCTGCCGCCTTGGCATCGGCAAGGGCAAAGCTCTTTATTTCAAGTGACGGAATGACGGCCCCTTCTATCTCTGCCGCCCTGCGAATCCACGCGGCATCCGAGAGCACCGCGCATTTGTCGAACTTGCTGGTGAGGCTGAACAGTTTTGGCATCCGTTGAAACTCCACCGCCATCGCACCCAATGTCGGCATTTCGAAGTCCGAGATCGTATACAGCATTTTACCGTGGGTGATGCCCTCGGATTCCTCAATAAGATGATCAAGCGCTGCCTGCATTCCTGCTGCGTCGAGGACACCAGAAAGCTCGATATCTATACGGTTGGCCGATGGTTTCGAAACGTTTAACATTCTTAGAATCCTTTTCTTTATGTTGGGCAGCATGGGCGATTTGGCGCAGGGTGTTATTGATGCAGGTCAACAGTTGCCCATTCAGATGCATATAAACTCACTCATGCCTCTGTGCTGCGCGCGATCTGGTGGCAGTTCCGCATCCGCGGCAGACAATCCGGGACATTTGGCGGTGTCGCCGGACCATTTCGGCGACTAAGCTTGGCCCGGAAACGCAACTGAACAAAAGGATCTCATCATGAGAAAACTAGCGCTGACAATCGCATTTACCCTTGCCGCTGGCACCGCACTGGCCGACGTTGAGGTGGGCATCACCAAGGACATGCCATCGGTCACCGTGCAGACGCGTAACGGTCCGGTCGAAATTGGCCGAATTCAGGATACGACGCACGAGATTGGCGGCGATTGGGCGCGCACCTCGCGTCCCTGCCCCGACTTCTGTATCCAGCCGGTTACCCCGACAGAAGGCGTGGCCACGATCGGTGAATTGGAACTGATCAAAATGCTCAAGAGCCCTGACGACGTTGTGGTGGACAGCCGCACCTCGGACTGGTTTCAGGGCGGCACGATCCCCGGCGCGATCAACATACCCTATACCTATGTCCTTGACGAACTGAGTACGCTGGGATGCGAGCCGGATTTTGAGGGGTGGGATTGCGAGAACGCAAAACGCGTGGCGCTCTTTTGCAATGGCATCTGGTGCGGCCAGTCCCCCACGGCAATCCGCAGTATGGTCAAGGCGGGGTATCCGGCGGACCGCATCTTCTATTACCGGGGCGGCATGCAGATCTGGCGGTTGCTCGGGCTGACCGTGACCGGCGAGGAGTGAGATCGCGAAGGCTGCATATTAAGATGCTTTGCATTTTTCTGCGCGGCTGGGATCAGAGGAGAGGGCCGCGTCACCGATAAACATCCGCACGGTATTGATTATCGGCTAGAGGTTTTTGGTCTTCACACGTAGTTTGCGCGCGAACAGTCAAAAAGGTCCCTTTGCCATGTCGCAAACTTTCACCACCTCCCGCATCCTGCACTTTGGCGATTGCGATATTTCCGGGACAGCGTATTTCCCATCATATCTCAACATTCTGAACGGCGTGAACGAAGAGTTCTTTGGCCATCTCGGCTTTCCGTGGAACGAGATTATCTGGAAAGAACGCTGGGGCACGCCGACAGTGCATTTGGCCTGCGATTTCTCGAAACCGTCGCTCTTTGGGGATGAGCTTGTTTTCACATTGAACGTTGTCAAGCTGGGGCGGTCTTCGGTAACGCTGGCCCACTCCATTGATTGCGGTGACGAACACCGATGGAACAGCACCCAGGTGCTGGCCGCCAGTGATCTGGTCAAACATACCTCGATGCCGTGGCCCGACGCGGTGCGCGAGGCGCTGGCGGCCTATCTTTAAAACATGTGTTTAAGAAACGTCGCCTTCAGGCGTCGCTTCTGAGCCTATCAATGATGCTTGGCGCTGTGACGGTGCCAATGCGTTTGCCATCCTCTGTCACATCAAGGCGCGCATTGGTCCCCTCAAGCTGCGCGATCAATTCGGCAACGGGGGTTTCGGCATTCACAGATGGCGATGCGGCCCCGGATGCCTTTCCCATCACATCGCGCGCCGTCAGCACGCCGAGCGGGTTCATGTTGGCGACGAAATCGGCGACATAGTCGGACGCGGGGTTTGAAAAGATCTCGCGCGGGGTGCCGATCTGTACGATCCGCCCGCCTTCCATGATGGCAATGCGCCCGCCCAGCTTGAACGCTTCGTCCAAATCGTGGCTGACAAAGATGATCGTGCGTTTGAGGTCGCGTTGCAGGTCAAGCAGTTCGTCCTGCAATCGTGTCCGGATCAAGGGGTCAAGCGCGCTAAAGGGTTCATCCATCAGCAAAATCGGGGCTTCGGTCACAAAGGCACGGGCCAGACCCACGCGTTGCTGCATGCCGCCTGACAATTCGCCGACCTTGCGGTCCGCCCAATCGGCCAGACCGACAAGTGCGAGCTGTTTGTCCGCGCGCTCATAGCGATCCTTTTTCGGCACGTCAGACAGTTCCAGCGCCAATGCCACGTTGTCGCGCACGGTGCGCCACGGCAGCAGGCCAAATTGCTGAAACACCATCGACACACATTCACGGCGGACCTGACGCAGGTCACTGGCCGAACAACTTTGGACATTGGCCGACCACGAACCGTCGTGCACGGTCACATGGCCACGCACCACCGGGTTCAACCCATTGACCGCGCGCAGCAATGTCGATTTTCCAGACCCGGACAGGCCCATCAGGACAAGGATCTCACCCTCTGCAACGCTCAGGCTACAGTTGTGAACGCCCAGAACCTGACCTGTTGCCGCCTCGACCTCAGACCGGCTTTGGCCCTCGTCCATCAGCGGCAATGCCTTGTCCGGCTTGTCGCCAAAAACGATTGAGACGTTGTCGAATTCTACAGCTGTCGTCATTTGTCACCCACCCGCAACATACGGTCCAACATGATTGCAACCACCACAATGATGAGCCCGGATTCAAACCCCAACCCGGTGTTCACCTGATTGAGCGCCCGCACCACCGGCACGCCCAGCCCGTCCGCCCCGACAAGGGCCGCGATCACCACCATCGACAATGACAACATGATGGTCTGGTTCAGGCCTGTCATGATCTGAGGCAGCGCATAAGGCAGTTCGATTTTCCATAATGTCTGGCTCGGTTTCGCCCCGAATGCCTCGGCTGCCTCAAGCAGGGATTTAGGTGTTGATGAAATCCCAAGCTGGGTCAGGCGGATCGGTGCGGGCAGCACAAAGATCACCGTGGCGATCAGGCCGGGCACCATACCGATGCCAAAAAACACAATCGCCGGGATAAGATAGACGAATGTTGGCAATGTCTGCATCAGATCAAGCACCGGACGCATGAACCGGTAAAGACGCGGGCGGTGCGCCGCCGCAATGCCAATGGGGACACCGACCCCCATACAAACCACACATGCCGAAAGCACCAGCGTCAGGCTTTCTGTGGTTTCCTCCCAATAGTCCTGATTGAGAATGAAAAGGAACCCCAGCACCACAAACACAACCGTTTTCCAGTTGCGCTGGATCACCCATGTCAGACCTGCAAAGGCTGCGATGATGATGAGCGGATGGGGCGTTTGCAGCACCCAGAGGATTGCCTCAATCAGCCATTCCATCGCCGTGGCCATGCCATCAAAGAACCATTCGCCATTGATCTGCAGCCAGTCGAGAGCATCTTCGGCCACGTCCGCGATCGGTATTTTATTATCGGTGAGCCAATTCATGTGTGTCCCTCAAAGATGGTCTAGGCAATCGAATGTGAAAAAGCCCGCCCAGTACGGCGGGCGGGCTTTGTCAGTCATGTGGTGGATTTACTCCAGCGCCGCCTTTGCAGCTTCCAAACCGTCGCTGCCGTCGAGGTGCGTCACACCGGCAAGCCAGCCATCAAGAACTCCGGCATTGGCCTTGATCCATTCCGCTGCGGCCTCGTTTGGCTTTTTGCCATCGTCCAGAATCGCGCCCATGATTTCGTTTTCCATGGCAAGGGTGAATTCCATGTTGTTCAACAGCGCGCCCACATTCGGGCATTCAGCCGCGTATCCGGCGCGGGTGTTGGTATAAACTGTGGCACCGCCAAGGTCCGGGCCAAAGAAATCATCGCCGCCTTCGAGATAGGTCAGTTCAAAGTTGGCATTCATTGGGTGGGGTTCCCAGCCCAGAAACACCACCGGATCGCCCTTGCGATCAGCGCGGGCAACCTGCGCCAACATGCCTTGTTCAGAACTTTCGACCACTTCGAAGTCCTTGAGATCAAAGGCGTTCGCGTCGATCATCGACTGGATCAGACGGTTGCCGTCATTGCCGGGCTCAATGCCGTAGATCTTGCCTTCCAGCGCTTCGGATTGTGCGGCGATGTCAGCAAAGGTTTTGATGCCCATGTCGGCAGCAGCTTTGTTGACGGTCAGCGTATATTTTGCACCTTCAAGGTTAGCACGGACCGTATCAACGGTGCCTGCTTCGCGGTAAGGGGCGATGTCAGCTTCCATTGTTGGCATCCAGTTGCCCAGGAAAACGTCAATGTCGCCTGCTGCCATGGATGTATAGGTCACAGGCACCGACAGGATCTTGACCTCGGTCTCATATCCCAGCGCATCCAGCACGACAGAGGCAGCCGCAGTTGTTGCGGTGATGTCGGTCCAGCCCACATCAGAAAAGGTGACTTTTTCACAGCCTGCAGCGGCCACAGATGTGGCAACAGTCAGGGCAAGTGCAGATGTTGCAAGCAAGCGTTTCATGGCGTTGGTAACTCCCAAAAGGATTTTTATTGATTGGTGAGCCAATAAAAAGCCATCCGCCGTGTTATTGCAACTAGAAATGTCTTTGAGACATTCCTTTGCTCTGTGGATGACCGGGCCCCGACAAAATGGCGCGCAGGCATCGGGTGGCACCTCGCGCTTGCACCTGACCCCTTCCCGGCCCTAGTATTCCGATCATTATTTAACTGCATCGGATTGTTCATTTGACTGCCGCCCCCCGTCGAACAGGGTCTCGCACCCTCTTGCGCAATCTGCGTCTCATCTCTGGCTTGTATCTGCTTGGATATGTGACATCGCATCTGATCAATCTCAGTCTGGGCCTGATCTCAATAGAAGCCATGGATGCAGCGCGCCCCTATCTGTCGGGGATCTGGGGCACCGACGTGACGCGGCTGATCTTGTTGACGGCCCTGCTATTCCATTACGCGATTGGCCTGTGGTCGGTCTATGAACGGCCCCGTATCGGCGGCACCGTTCAGGATCTGGTGCAGGCGCTTTCAGGATTGGCCGTCATCCCCCTTTTGTCGATCCATGCCGTTGGCGTGGTCATGTTGCAAAGGGCGGGGGTCGATGTGGATTACGACCTTATTGTGCGCATCTTTTGGCTCAGCAATCCGGGCTACGGGCTGATCCAAGTGCTGTTGTTGTCCGTTGCCTGGGTCCACGGTGCGGCTGGGTTTTTCATGTGGCTCCGTTCAAAACCCACGATTGCATCGGCGTTACCCTGGATCTACCCGCTTGGGGTGGCGGTTCCTGTTCTGGCCTTGCTGGGGTTCACTGCGGCGGGCCGGATTGTTTTGGCCTCAGGGATCGGCCCCCAAGTCGTGCAAAGCGAAATTGCACCGGGGTATGCTGCCCCCGAAATACCTTTTGCCCTGATCATCCAGATCCAGAGTTCGGTGATGTGGGGGGCTGTCGTCCTGGGGGTGCTTGTGCTTGTTGCGCGCCTCATGCGGTATGCGTTGGCCAAGCCGGCGGTAATCCACCTGAAAACAAAAAATGTCGGCTCATTTGAGGGGGACACCGGCCAGACTTTGTTGGATGCGTTCCGCACGCACGGACAGCCCCATGCGAATTTATGTTCTGGTCGCGGCCGATGCGGAACCTGCGCCGTGCGCATCCTGAAAGCCGAGACCAACCTGTTGGCCCCGTCGACACTGGAACGCGCCACATTGGACCGCCTGAAATTCGGTGGCGATGTGCGGCTTGCCTGTCAACTGCCCCTGACCAGCGCAGGGGCGTTGACGGTCGAGAGGATCAATGAGCCTGATTTCAGCTTTCATGAAGAGGAGGAAACACAGGTTTCCCCATCGCAGGTGTCCGCATGATGCGCCTCATCTTCGCCGTGACCGCGTGCCTGACATTCTGGCTGGTTCCCGTGGGTGCATCGGCCCAAGACGCGGTGATCACTGATCCCTCCGCCAATGATCTGCACGAATTTACCCGTCTGTTGGCGGACGAACGCATACAAAACTGGATTGCGACCCAGGCGGACGACGCAGACCTTGCAGATACCACGCGATCGCAAACCCTGCGCGATCAACTGGTCGGGGTGTTGGACCAGACCCGCACCCGGATGGGCGATATTGCGCAGGCCTGGCAGGTTTTGCCCACGACACCTGGGCTATTTGCTGAACAATGGCGCACCAAGCTGAACTCAGGCAAGCAGGTGCGCGGATTGACCTTTGTGATGATCTTTCTTTTTGTCGGTGCCGGGCTTGAATGGCTTTTTCGACAATATACCAACGCGCTAAAGCTGCGGATTGAACTTCACCCTGTTGAAACCATCCGGGGCCGCATTGGTGCCGCCTGTTTGCGCGCGTTGATTGCGCTGGCTGGTCTCGCGATCTTTGCGCTTGGCAGCATCGGCGCATTTGCAGCTTTCGACTGGCCCCCTGCCCTCGAAGGGTTTGTCCTTAATCTGCTGGTTGTCATCTTTTCAGTGCGCGCCATTCACAGCGTGCTGGTCCTGTTTTTGGCCCCATCGGTGCAGGAATTGCGGCTGCTGCCCCTTGGCAATCGGTTTGCCAGAAACCTCAGCCGGGTGCTTCTGTGTCTCACGGGTCTCTTTGTGCTGGCGGCATCGCTTTCTGGGACGTTCCCGCGTGTGACGGGTGTGGCGCTTGATTCAGCACATGCGCTTGGCGTCAGGCTGGTGCTGGCGGCGGTGGCACTTGTCGCCACGTATATCGCAATTTTTGTCACGTTCCGCTGGGCCAAGCCGCTCAGTAAGCCCGCGCGCATGTGGCGGCTGTATCTGGCGGTGCTGGCCACGCTGGCCTTTTGTGCTTTGGTGCTGGGTCAGGTTGCGCTGATGTGGACGCTGGTGCTGGTCGGTCTGTTGATCCCCAGCTTGCGGTTGCTCAGAGTTTGGGTCGACGGCGCATTCGAACGCGCTCAACCCCCAGAGCCCACCGTGGTTTTGCCGCTGACCGAAGAGGCCGATGCGCAGATCGAGTTCATCGAAGAGCCAAGTTCCCTGCCCCACCCTTACGAAAGTTACCGCCCCATCGCACAACGGCTGGTGCGGTTCATCGCGCTGTTTGGGGTTGGCATTGCGATTGCATTGATCTGGGATCTGCGGGTGTTTGAGCGTGCGGCGTCCCCGACGCTTGCGGGCAAAACCGTCGCTTTGATGATCGACAGCGCTGTTGCACTGTTGATTGCCGATCTGGTCTGGGTCTGGGCCAGTTCCGCGATTGATCGCCGCCTTGATGCCTATCAGCCCCCCGAACCGGGCACGGCACCGGGACCGGAAGCGCGGATGGCCACGCTGTTGCCTTTGCTGCGGGTGACATTGATGATCACGTTGTTGGCCATGGTTGCGATGTCGATCCTGACCTCACTTGGGGTGAATGTGGCACCGCTTTTGGCCGGTGCCGGGGTTGTTGGCGTGGCCATCGGCTTTGGTGCGCAATCGCTGGTCAAGGACGTGGTGTCGGGGATATTTTTTCTCATCGACGACGCCTTTCGGGTTGGCGAATATGTTGAGATCGACAATCTGCGCGGCACGGTCGAACGTATCTCGATCCGGTCTCTGCAAATTCGCCATCACCGCGGCGCTGTACACACGCTGCCCTTTGGGGAGTTGCGCCACCTGACCAACCATTCGCGCGACTGGGTGATCATGAAGCTCGAATTCCGCGTCCCATTTGATACGGACCTGAAGCTGGTGAAAAAGCTGATCAAGACCATTGGCACCCAGCTGAAAGAAAACGAAGAATACGGTGCCAGCATTCTTGAGACCCTGAAATCACAGGGGGTGCGGCGGATGGAAGAGTTTAACATGGTGGTGGGCGTCAAGTTCATGACCCGACCGGGCGAGCAATGGCTGGTGCGCCGTGATGCCTATCAGATGGTGCGTGATGCGTTTGACGCCAACGGCATCCGGATGGCCGAACGCAACGTCAAGGTTGAGGTGGCTGGGTCTGACACAATGACAGACGCAGATCGGCAGGCGGTTGCAGGGGCTGCGCAACAGGCGATCGAACGCCAGATCGGACCGGGCGCGCCGATCCCGGATGAGCCCTAAAGGACCGCTGTGCGCACCTGACGCAGTGCAACTTGCTTTCGTTTGCCGGGCGAACTGCTATGATGGTTCAGCGAACAGAAAAAACATAAAGGCTGCCTCCTATGAGCCTGTCCCGGAACAGTTCAGAATTCACCCGTTGTGCCGACTGCAACATCCGCTACCGCGCGGTGTGTTCAACATGTGATTCCGATGAATTGAGCAAGCTGGAAGACATCAAATATTACCGGACCTATGATCCCGGACAGCCGATTATGTTTGAAGGTGACGAGATGCATTTTGTGGCCTCGGTGGTCACCGGTGCCGCAACCTTGTCGCGCACATTACCCGATGGGCGGGTCCAGATGGTCGGTCTGATGCTGCCGTCTGACTTTATCGGCAGACCCGGCCGCAACACGGTTGGCTTTGATGTCACGGCCATCCAAAAGGTGACGCTGTGCTGTTTTCGGCGCAAGCCATTTGAGGCACTGGTGGCCGTCACCCCGCATATCGGGCAACGCCTGCTGGAAATGACGCTGGATGAATTGGATGTCGCACGCGAGTGGATGATGCTGCTCGGCCGCAAAACGGCGCGTGAGAAAATCACCTTTTTGCTGGCACTTATCGCGCGGCGCACGGCGGATCTGCACATGAAAGAGGTGTCGGATGGCCTCGAATTCGAGATGCCAATGTCACGCGAGGCAATGTCGAACTATCTGGGGCTTACCATTGAGACCGTCAGCCGCCAGATGACTGCCCTGCGTAAGGATGGTCTTATAACACTGACCGGCACACGCAGCATCAAGATCCCTGACATGGCGCGGTTGAAAGCAGAAACCGGGGACGAAGAGATCGCGGGCAAGTTCTAGCAGATCTGCACGTATCCGGGCCTCGGGCCTAGTGTGCAAACAGGATCGGCAGTCCGGCCTTTTCCAACATGGTCCTCGTGGTGCCGCCAAAAAGCACCTCGCGCAGGCGAGAATGTCCATATGCGCCCATCACGATCATGTCACAGCCCATTTCCTGCGCCCGTTGGCCCAGCGTCTCTGCGATCGTTGACTCGGTGCGGGTCATGACGGCCACTTCGCATTTGACGTCATGGCGGGCCAGGAATTGCGCAAATGCGCCACCGGGGTCCGACCGGTCAGGCGCGTCCTTTGAGGGGTCGACCAGCGCCACATAGACCCTTGCGGCCTGTTGCAGGAACGGCATTGCCAGCCGCGTCGCGCGCAGCGCTGTGGGGCTTTCATCCCAAGCCACCATGATGCTGTTTGCGGGTGCAGTAACGGCCACGTCCGAGGGCAACATCAACAATGGTGCATCCGCATCAAAGAGGATCGTTTCTGCGACCCTGCTGGAATATCCCGCCTCTTCACCCGAGGGGCGCACCTGAACAACCAGATCGCTGAACCGGATGTGGCGGATGATGTCAAAGGCCATGCCTGATGTGAAACAGGCGACAGGGTCCACATCCCATCTGATGTCTTCTCTCATCAACCGGGCCGTGGCATGATTTGCCAATGCATCGGCACGGTCCTGGGCATCATCAAGCCCGATCGAGGCCGGCACCGCATCAATGGCACCGAACATCACACCGGCTTGCGCAAAACCGATGCCTAGCGTCAGAACCTGCAGATGCGCGTCGCATGTGCGGGCAAATGCAATCGCTGCGTCAAGCTGTTCATCTGCGCTGCTTTGATGGGTCAGAATCGTTGTGAGCGTCTGAATAGACATGGTTTTCCTCCCCTGGACGCCATTCGAATGAGCGTGACAGGATTTGTCGCCTCTTTCTTTGACCTTACCCCAAAACAAAGCTCTGAATTATTGACACAGATCAAAGACCCTTTTGTCCGAGGCTGTCATTTCTGCCTCCAAACGCACTGCTGACGCTAACCCAGAGGGCCAACCATCTGGCGTGCGGCGCAAAAAGGGGACAAGATATGACGTCTGATTATGTCAAATTGATCGCGCTTGCGCTGATCACGGTATTTGCGGCCATCGGAGCCGACTGGGGTCGGGATTTGGCCTATCAGGTGCATGCGCTGCTGATCATGGCCATCGCTGCGGGCATGTTCATCTGGGTGTTGCGCAACACCGACGAGCCCCCTCGTAGTGGCGTTGATGCCAACGGCTATATGGACGATGTGGTGCGCGCAGGCGTCATCGCAACCGGGTTCTGGGGCGTTGTCGGATTTCTGGTCGGCACGTTCATTGCCTTTCAACTGGCGTTTCCCGCGCTCAACTTTGAATGGGCGCAACCCTATGCCAACTTTGGCCGTCTGCGCCCGCTTCATACATCGGCGGTGATTTTTGCCTTTGGTGGCAACGCCCTGATCATGTCGTCGTTTTATATCGTGCAGCGCACCTGTGCGACGCGGCTCTGGGGCGGGAACCTGCGGTGGTTCGTGTTCTGGGGCTATCAGCTGTTTATCGTTTTGGCCGCCACGGGTTATCTTCTGGGATCCACTCAATCCAAAGAATACGCCGAGCCGGAATGGTACATCGATATCTGGCTGACCATCGTCTGGGTGTCCTATCTGGTGATCTACATGGGTACTCTGATCAACCGGCGCGAAAAGCACATCTATGTCGCCAACTGGTTCTTCCTAAGCTTCATCGTCACCGTGGCGATGCTGCATCTGATCAACAATCTTTCACTGCCGATCTCTGTCTTTGGCTCCAATTCAGTTCAGCTGTTTTCGGGCGTGCAAGATGCCATGACACAGTGGTGGTATGGCCATAACGCGGTGGGCTTTTTCCTGACGGCGGGTTTCCTTGGTATGATGTACTATTTCGTGCCCAAGCAGGCGGGCCGGCCTATCTTCAGCTATAAGCTGTCGATCATCCACTTTTGGGCGCTTATTTTCCTTTATATCTGGGCTGGTCCCCACCACCTGCATTACACGGCCCTGCCCGATTGGGCGGCGACCCTTGGCATGGTTTTCTCGATCATCCTCTGGATGCCAAGCTGGGGCGGCATGATCAACGGTCTGATGACGCTGAATGGTGCATGGGACAAGCTGCGCACCGATCCGATCATTCGGATGATGGTGATCAGCCTCGCGTTCTACGGCATGTCGACGTTTGAGGGTCCGATGATGTCGATCCGCGCGGTCAATTCGCTGTCACACTACACTGACTGGACCATTGGTCACGTACACTCCGGCGTTCTGGGCTGGAACGGGATGATCACTTTTGCAGCGCTGTATTTCCTGACGCCGAAACTCTGGGGTCGTGCGCAGATGCATTCGATGGCCGCGATCAACTGGCACTTCTGGTTGGCCACCATCGGCATCGTTCTTTATGCGGCGTCCATGTGGGTCACCGGCATCATGGAAGGTTTGATGTGGCGTGAGGTCGATGCGCAAGGGTTCCTCGTCAACTCATTTGCCGACACCGTTGCCGCGAAATTCCCAATGTACATCGTGCGGGGTTTGGGCGGGGTCATGTACCTGTGCGGTGCGCTGATCATGATTTGGAACATGTGGATGACCATCCGCGGCGGCGCACGCGTAAGCGCGCCCGTCGGTGTGGTTGCCGAGTAAGGACGAAGATATGTCAGATAATCAAAACACCCCCGCCCCCGTGAAAAAGACCTTCCTGAGCCGCCATGCGGCAATCGAACGCTCAGCGACATTGCTGATGGTGCTGTCGCTTGTGGTTGTCACTGTGGGTGGGATCGTCGAAATCGCGCCGCTGTTCTACCTTGAGAACACCATCGAAAAGGTCGAAGGCATGCGCCCCTACACGCCGCTTGAACTGAAGGGTCGCGAAATCTATGTGCGCGAGGGTTGTTATGTGTGCCACAGCCAGATGATCCGCCCGATGCGCGATGAAGTGGACCGGTATGGCCACTACTCGCTCGCTGCGGAATCAATGTATGATCACCCGCACCAATGGGGGTCCAAACGCACCGGGCCAGACCTTGCACGGGTTGGCGGGCGCTATTCGGATGGCTGGCAGGTCGATCACCTGATGGATCCGCAATCGGTTGTTCCTGAATCGATCATGCCGAAATATGCATTCCTGGCGCGCACCCCGATCGAGGCCACTTATGTTCAGGACCTGGTCAAGACACATCGCGCTGTTGGCGTGCCTTACTCGGATGACATGGTTGAGAATGCGGCGGCCGATTTCAACGCACAGGCCGATCCCGACAGCGACTATGACGGGCTATTGGAACGCTATCCCGGTGCCCAGGTGCGGAATTTCGACAGTCAGCCGGGCATCACCGAAATGGATGCGATGGTGGCTTATCTGCAAATGCTGGGCACGCTGGTTGATTTTTCAACCTTCACCCCAGACGCCAGCCGCTAAGGAGACCCATAATGGATACCTATTCATGGATGCGCCAATTCGCGGACAGCTGGATGTTGCTGGCGATGACATTGTTTTTCCTTGGTGTGATCTTGTGGGCGTTTCGCCCGGGCAGCCGCGAAACCCACAGCGACACATCGAACATCCCTTTTCGCAATGACACCTCACCGAACCGCAACAGCACCGAAGGTGACAGCGACCGCATGAAGATCGGAGGCGCACAATGACCGCCAATAAAACACCTCCCGGCCACTCCAAACCCGTTGATGACGTCACCGGCATTGAGACAACGGGCCACGAATGGGACGGCATTAAAGAGTTGAACAATCCCCTGCCCCGCTGGTGGCTGTGGTGCCTGTACCTCACCATCATCTGGGGTATCGGATATACAATTGCCTATCCGGCATGGCCCCTGATCAATGGGGCGACCTCGGGGCTGCTTGGGTATTCGACCCGCGGTGAAGTGGCACGGGATATCGAACAGTTTGAAGCGTCAAATGCAGCCCTTGATCAAAAGCTTTCAAATGTTGAATTTGCCGCTCTTGGCGAGGATGAGGCGCTTTATCACTACGCGGTGTCCTCTGGTGCAGCGGTGTTTCGCAACAGTTGTTCGCAATGCCACGGGTCCGGGGCGGCGGGGGCCAAAGGGTATCCCAACCTGCTCGACGATGACTGGCTTTGGGGCGGCACGTTTGACGACATCGTGCTGACCGTGCGCCACGGCATCCGCAATGACACCGATGATGATGCGCGGTTTTCCCAGATGCCTGCTTACGGCGAGATCCTGGAAGCAGGTGAGATTGACGCGCTGATTGAAACGGTGCGTGGCCTTGCCGGCGAAGAACATGACGCAGGCCTGGCGGCGACCGGAACTCAGATTTTCGCCGACAATTGTGCTGCGTGTCACGGCGATGCAGGCATGGGCGACCGGGAACAAGGCGCGCCGAACCTGACGGACGCGATCTGGCTTTATGGCGGCGACCGGTTGAGTTTGCGCGAGTCCATCACCAATGCACGATTCGGCGTGATGCCCGCTTGGGGACCGCGCCTGAGCGATGCGCAAGTGAACGCAGTTTCCGCCTATGTCCACCAACTGGGCGGCGGCGAACGCGACGCGCCCTGATACGCGCAGAACACTTCGGCGCATGGCTCTGTTCGCACCAAGCCCGCGCCTGAAGGAGGGGGTGTCCGAGGAGGGACGCCCCCTTTTCTATGTACGCTCGGATCCACGGATCAGTGTCTGCAAAGTGGACAAGGACGCAGGTCGTCTGAACTGCTGGGCAGGTGAACTGCACATCATCGGATCACAACCTGCACCGATAAAGATGCGCCAAATGTTGAATGTCCATTTCGCTTTGGAATGCGTCAGGATTTCTATCAAGCACCTCAAGGATCATATCACGGCGCGCGCGGCTTTCCTCCTCCGGGTTATCGGGGGGCAGCGCGCAATCGTTCGACGGCACCAGAGCTTTCCAGAGGTCTTTGAGGCGTCTCAAGATGGCTGGTCGCGGTAAAATAAGGGAGGTCACGGCTAGCTCCTTTTGGCTTTTCGGTACGGCTTTCAAGTTAGCTGACGACCCAAATTTCTGGTATCGTGTTAGATATTGTGTTGTTCTGCAAAAATGAAGAACGCGTTTCGAAACTGGACTGACCTGCGTGTGTTTCTGGCGGTTGTCAGGGAAGGCTCGACATTGGCGGCATCGCGTAAACTGGGCGTTGCCCAACCCACAGTCGCCCGGCGCATCGAAGCATTGGAAAACGAAATCGGGCTAACGCTGTTTGACCGCGATACCCGAGGGTTCAAGCCGACGAAAGAAGCGCGCAGTCTTTATCCGCTGGCAGAAGCCGTTGAAGAGGCTATCGAAAACTTTACCAGCAAGACACATGAGCTGAGCAAACGCCGACCAATCCGCATCACTGCCCCGGGCAGTTTTTCGGACCGCGTGACAGACATATTCAGCGAATTTATTGCCTTGAATCCAGGCGTCTCATTCGAGTTTATTTCCGGCTTCAAGGTGCTGGACCTCTCTGCAGGCGAAGCCGACATTGCGTTGCGGGTTGCAAAAAGCGAACCGGATGAGACACTTGTCTGCCGGAAAATCAGCACTGCAAAATGGGCATTGTTCGGAAGCCAAGGGTATGCAGACAGACACGGGCTGCCCAGCTCCCCGGAAGATTTTCAGGTCCACAAATTCGTAACTTTCCAGCACGACGACGTTCCAGACTATCTGCATGATTGGCTGTTACGCCATGCGTCGCCGGATCAAATTGTGCTGTCTGTCAGTGAAATGGGCCTGATGATGGCCTCGATCAGGGCGGGTCAGGGCCTTGGCCTTGTTAACCTGCGGCTGGCTGACTCTGATCGCTCTCTCATCCGCTGTTTTGGCGACATTGAGGAATTGTCGAGGTCAAATATGATGCTGATCGCACCGGACGCGTACCGACGCCCTGAGGTCAAAGCCTTTACCAAGTTCTTTGCGCCACGTTACGCCGCAATTTTCAAATAGCCAGACCCGAAGCCATCCCAAAACCGAGAACGCTAAACGATCAAAACCATGAATTTGTTCCGGCGGAGCGATGGCCGCAACTTTGAAGCTGATGAGGTCAGGTCACAATCGGCTCTAGTCAGGCCGTCTTTGGGGTCGGCATAGATGTCAGCTATGCGGACAAACCCGTCCTTGGGATTATCAGCTTCGCTGACGCAGCATTCTTTGGCGCATGCGGCAAAGTTTTGGGTGTAGCGCATTGCATGTCACCGAAGCGGTCGTTGAAACCTGCGTCCAGGTGCCAAACCCAAACCGCATTTTCGCTGGGACGAGATAAAACCGTCAGGTCGCGGGGCAAGTTACCGCTCGCCATAGCGAACTCATCGTCCGCTTTCATCCTCAATCTTCAGGAGAATTTCGAGAACTGACAGACGCTTCATGTTGTCCTTCTTAAGCCGTCCCGCTGTGACCAGTTGCGCATAGCCAGCGGAGTGCGTTTGGTTGCGTCGAGCGTTAGACACATGCAATCAAGCGAGTGAACTTGAACTGTGATTCGTAGTGATTTGGCCCGCCGTCAACGTACTTTGACGAGCCCACCGACTTCCAAGATGCTGCTAAGGACCTTGTCCCCCCCATCACGGTGCCGAAGTGCGCAAAAAACGTATGGCCGCCCACCGCGCATTTTCTCGCAGTCTTGTTTCATCACATCCAATGATGCGCCAACATGCGGGGCAAGATCGGTTTTGTTGATCACCAGCACGTCCGACTTGGTCAACGCAGGGCCCCCTTTGCGCGGTATATCTTCTCCTGCCGCCACATCGATTACATAGATTGTCACGTCAGCAAGTTCAGGGCTGAATGTCGCTGACAGATTATCGCCGCCGCTTTCGATCAACACGATATCAAGATCAGGATGCCGTGCACGCATCTGCGCAATAGCGGCCAAATTGATAGAAGCGTCTTCGCGAATGGCAGTGTGTGGACAGCCGCCTGTTTCGACACCGATAATACGGTCCTGTGGGAGGATTTGCATCCGCATCAATGCCTCTGCATCCTCTTGGGTGTAAATGTCATTGGTGATCACTCCAATCGAAAAGTCTGCCTGCAAGGCACGGGCAAGGCAGGCTGTCAGCGTCGTTTTACCAGCCCCAACAGGGCCGCCAATACCGATGCGCAAAGGGCCGTTAAGTCGTGTCATGAGCGGAATATCCTGGGTTGAAGGGTTTCATGTCGCATCGCGGCGATGTCGGAGAGGAAAGCCGTGCTGCTAAGATCATCCAGCGTGGTGCATTGCGTGTCTTGAACAATCTGGTCGCACATGGGGATCAGCGCCGCGAGAACCCTTTGGCCTTCGGTTTGGCCCAAAGGTACAGCACGCACCGCCGCTGATACCAAATTACTGACAAAGCCATGAAGATAGAACGCTGCGGTTAGATCGACATCCAACCGCAGCTGCGCGGCGGCATGCCCAACGGCGACAGGATAGCAAAACTCGGTCTTATCACTGCCCCAAATTGCGGAGGTTGTTTGCGAAAAAGCACTGCCCTGAAGCTGTGTTTCACGGATGCGTTCGCTGGATGCGGACACCGCGAGGGCAGTTTGGTTCACATCATCCAGAGCGGCTTGAGGGCCACTGGAATACGCCGCGCGTAACAAGATGCAATCGTTTCGCCCGCTGCCATGGCTCAGCACATAAGTGAGCCAATCTTGCAGGTCACACGCCGTGGCAATCGCGCCGCTATGAATGGCTGTTTCCAACCCATGCGAATAGGCAAAGGCACCCACAGGAAAGGCAGGCGACAACCATTGCGCAAGGATCAGAATATTGTGTTCAGTGGTCATGCGCGGTGGCGACGTGTTCGTGGGAATGGGTGCGACCATGACCATAGGCACCTCCTTCGGGGGTAAAAGGCGCGCTCACCGGATCAACAACTGCGCCAAGGTGTTCGAGCATGTGACCAATCACGGGGTCGGCTTGGATCAACAGGTGATCCGTGTTTATCTGACACGGTGTGTGACGGTTGCCGACATGCCACGCCAGTCGGACAAGGTCGGGGCCGGATACTTTATAGAGGGCTTCAACTCCGGCGGAGATCCGGATCAGCGCACCTGTATCAAGTTCCAACGCGTCGCCCTCGTCAAGCGATGTAGTTTGGGCCAGATCGACGATGAAGGGTTCGCCAGATGCCATGGTCAACCGTCTGCGGCGTAGGAACCGCTCGGTGTAATCCAACTCGCAAGTTGTTGCAGGACCATTCCAATGGCCCTTTCGGTGTAGGGTTTGCGCGATAGGAAGCTGTGTCATAAGGGCCTCTCAGAACATGAAATAGCGCTGCGCCATCGGCAGTACTTCGGCGGGTTGGCAGGTCAACAGAACGCCGTCCGCACGGACCTCATAGGTCTCTGGATGCACATCTATCTGTGGTAGGGCATCGTTCAGGATCATGTCTGCCTTGCCGATGCTGCGCGTATTTTTGACAGCGACGGTTTGCTTGGCTAGGCCGAGCGTATCACCAATACCCGCATCTTGCGCGGCACCGGAGACAAAGCTGACCGATGTATTGCGCAACGCAGAGCCATAGGCACCAAACATCGCGCGGCTGTAGACCGGTTGTGGTGTGGGGATCGACGCATTCGGGTCACCCATTTGCGCCACAACAATACTGCCCGCCATCAAAACCATCTCTGGCTTTACCCCAAAGAACGCCGGATTCCACAGTGCCAGATCGGCGCGCTTGCCCACGGAAATATCACCGATGACATGGCTCACCCCTTGAGCAATCGCGGGATTAATCGTGTATTTCGCAATATAGCGGCGGACGCGCATGTTGTCGTTATCGCCGGTTTCCTCCGCCAACGGCCCACGCTGTTTCTTCATCTTGTCTGCTGTTTGCCATGTTCGGATAAGGACTTCACCGACGCGCCCCATGGCTTGTGAATCGGACGCGATGATCGAAAATGCACCCATGTCATGCAAGATATCCTCGGCTGCGATCGTCTCGCGTCGAATGCGACTTTCGGCAAAGGCGATGTCCTCGGGGATGGAATTATCAAGGTGGTGACAGACCATGAGCATGTCCAGATGCTCTTCGAGCGTGTTCACAGTGAAGGGTCGCGTTGGGTTCGTCGAAGATGGCAGGACGTTGGCATCACCGCAAATCTTGATGATGTCAGGCGCATGGCCACCGCCCGCCCCTTCGGTATGAAACGCATGGATTGTACGACCCCTCATCGCGGCAACTGTATGCTCGACAAAGCCGCTTTCATTCAGGGTATCGGTGTGGATCATCACTTGTACGTCCATGTCGTCAGCCACCGACAGGCAGCAATCAATCGCAGCGGGTGTGGTTCCCCAATCCTCGTGCAACTTCAGCGCGCAGGCACCTGCGTCGACCATTTCGACCAATGCGGCGGGTTGGCTGGCATTGCCTTTACCCGAAAGGCCGATATTCATCGGAATGCCATCAAACGACTGCAACATCCGCCCGATATGCCATGGGCCCGGCGTGCAGGTGGTTGCCAGCGTGCCATGGGCGGGACCGGTGCCTCCGCCAAAACAAGTGGTCACGCCAGAGTGGAGTGAATCCTCCATTTGCTGGGGGCAGATAAAGTGGATGTGGCTGTCCATGCCACCTGCGGTCAAGATGCGGCCTTCGCCTGCGATCACCTCAGTGCCGGGACCGACGATGATATCGACACCCGACTGTGTATCGGGGTTGCCTGCCTTGCCGATAGCATGGATCAGTCCGTCCTTCAGTGCCACATCGGACTTGTATATGCCGGAGTGATCAACGATCAGCGCGTTTGTGATCACTGTATCGACAGCACCACCCGCGCGGGAGACTTGGGACTGCCCCATGCCGTCACGGATGGTTTTGCCGCCGCCGAACTTTACCTCTTCACCGTATGTGGTCAGGTCGCGCTCCACCTCGATGATCAGATCGGTGTCGGCAAGGCGTAGCTTGTCGCCGGTGGTAGGGCCATACATGGCGGCATATTGCGCGCGTGGGATTTCAACAGGCATTATAAATCTCCCATAACGTCGCCATTAAAACCGAAAATCCGCCGCGCGCCGCCAATGGGGATCAACTGAACCTCGCGGCGCTGGCCGGGCTCAAAACGAACGGCGGTGCCGGAAGCGATATCGAGGCGCAGGCCACGCGCAGAGGCACGGTCAAATTCCAACGCGGGGTTGGTCTCGGCGAAATGATAGTGACTGCCGACTTGAACGGGGCGGTCACCGGTGTTGGCGATCATCAGAGTGATCGCTTGCGTTCCCGCATTCAGGATCACCATGCCCTTGGGCGGAAATACTTCGCCGGGGATCATTTGCGCGGCCAAGCTATGAGTGCGCTAGAGCCGATCAAAAGCAATCCAGCAGCCAACGGCATCCAGTCCGGATAGGTCAGATGATTGTGCAAATGTGAAACCTCATGTGACGCAGCGGCGGTGGCCAGAAGGCTCAAAGGTAAGCTGTGCAGGATACGGTTCATCTCAAGTTCTCCTAGGGTGCTCAACGAATGGGATCATGCACGGTGACCAGCTTGGTCCCGTCGGGAAAGGTGGCCTCGACTTGCACGTCGTGGATCATCTCGGCGATGCCCTCCATACATTGATCGCGGGTCACGATATGGCCACCGGCTTCCATCATGTCTGCCACGGACCGCCCGTCCCGCGCGCCCTCGACAACCGCATCCGCGATCAGCGCAATCGCTTCGGGGTGGTTCAGCTTGACACCACGCGCAAGGCGTTTGCGCGCCACTTCGGCGGCCATGGCGATCAGCAGTTTGTCTTTTTCGCGGGGAGTGAGTTGCATGGATTACAGTCTCCAGGACGTTGGTAAAGTGTTCTGTGTCAGATGGTTGAGGATAGGAATGAGAGTGCGGCGCAGCTCGAAGCTGTCCCGAGCAAGCTGGCGGATCACCAGCACATCCTCGGCCAGCATGCTTGCCCCCGCGGTTTCGGGCAGCAGGGCGCGGACGGGCTTTAGATGGGCAGCAGCAGCAGGTGACACCATCACGACGCTTGCCACGGCACCAGCACCACCGGCGATGGCGGGGCGGGCCAGATGTGCGGTCGCGTCGCCGTGCAGGTCTATTCCGTCAATATAAAGCGGGGACCCCTCGCGGGTGATCCTGATGCGGTCTTGAAACCTGACATCACGCAAGAATTCGGGCATAGCAGCGCGGCCAAAGACGACGGGTTCTACCATCAAAAGGCGCGCTTGGGGTTTGAGATCAATACGCAAACGCCGCCGCAACGCGCAGCCATCGAACAGGATAAGCTCTTGCGGCAGCCAGTTCAGACTGGCCCCATCGTGCACTGATATATCCGTCGTGACGCGACCAATCTCGTCGATTTGGGCGCGATACGCCCGCTCAGCGGCTTGGGTGGTAATGTTTAAAGCGGCACCGGTTTGCACCTCGATGTTGAGCGAAAACGTATCGCCACCCGTGATGCCTCCGGCTGTATTGAGCAAGATCACCTCAGCATCAGGCCTATGGGTCTTCGGAAACACCAGCTTGAGCGATCCTGACTGGCGCAGGTCGCGCAGGCGGGTAATGTCGTTTTCATCACCGTAAACAGACAGCTTTCCCGTGCCGATTGCACGCGGCTGTGACAGGCCCGATGCGGGCTGTTCGATATGTAGAGATTGGTTGATGAGCAGCCTCGGCAGTCTGTGGTGTTGCCCGTATTTCCATCATACTGAGGCGAAAGGGGGCAGAGATTAGCATCTAAATACACACCAAAATCGCTCAAACTATCATTTTTGCGGCACATCGCGTCAAATTCGCCCAAGATTTGAGCATCCTATGATGGTGGTTGATTTTGTCCAAAGACAAATTTGCCCTTCGTGCTGCAACGCAGCAACCATGGCACATCCCCAACCGTCGAATCGCGACGGCGCAGATATGGGGTGTGTGACGACCGGATGAATTGGACCTCAGACCAGCCGCCACACGGATTGCAACATTTAAGTTGCAGGGAACAGCTAATGCCCATGTCTTGCGAGAGCAAGATGCGGCGGTTGTCCCTGCAAGGAGAGATCACATGAAAACGACAACTGCTCTTGCCGCCACCCTTGCCACGCTTGCGGCCCTGCCTGCCATGGCCGCTGATTGCCCGATCAAAGTGGGTGTGCTGCACTCGCTATCCGGCACAATGGCGATTTCTGAGACCACATTGAAGGACACGATGGAGATGCTGATTGACCAGCAAAACGCCAAAGGTGGTGTTCTGGGCTGTCAGCTTGAAGCGGTTGTTGTCGACCCGGCCTCTGACTGGCCGCTCTTCGCAGAAAAGGCCCGCGAATTGCTGACGGTTCAAGAGGTCGACGTCATTTTTGGCAACTGGACTTCTGTGTCGCGTAAATCTGTGCTGCCCGTTATCGAAGAGCTGAACGGTTTGCTGTTCTACCCCGTGCAATACGAGGGTGAGGAAAGCTCCAAGAACGTGTTTTACACAGGTGCTGCACCAAACCAACAGGCTATCCCTGCAACGGATTACTTTCTCGAAGAGCTCGGCATTGAAAAATTCGCGCTGCTCGGGACCGACTATGTCTATCCACGCACCACAAACAATATTCTCGAAGCCTACCTGAAATCCCAAGGCATCGCGGACACTGATATCTTTGTGAACTACACGCCATTTGGCCATTCTGACTGGTCTAAGATCGTGGCCGATGTTGTGGCTCTTGGCGCGGACGGAAAAAAGGTTGGTGTGATCTCAACCATCAACGGCGATGCGAACATCGGCTTCTATAAAGAACTGTCGGCGGCGGGTATCTCAGCGGATGACATTCCGGTTGTGGCTTTCTCAGTTGGGGAAGAAGAATTGTCCGGTCTGGACACAAGCAACCTCGTCGGGCATCTCGCCGCGTGGAACTATTTCCAATCCGCAGACACACCTACCAACGACGAATGGATCGCCGCGTGGAAAGAGCGCATGGGCGAAGAACGCGTGACCAACGACCCAATGGAAGCGCATTACATCGGCTTCAACATGTGGGTGAACGCAGTTGAGGCTGCGGATAGTGCTGAAGTAGACGCCGTGCGCACGGCGATGTACGGGCAGGAATTCCCGAACCTGACCGGCGGCACAGCCGTCATGCTGCCCAACCACCACCTCGCCAAGCCGGTGCTGATTGGCGAAATCACGGCAGAGGGCCAGTTCGATATCATCAGCCAGACCGCTGAGGTGCCCGGCGATGCATGGACTGACTTCCTACCAGAATCCGCCAAGTTGGTGTCGGATTGGAAGGACTTGGGCTGCGGTATGTACAATGCCGAGACAAAGAACTGCGTGCAGACTTTGTCCAACTACTGACCCAACTGCGAGGGCACGCCTCAGCGTGCCCTCCACCTCTTATTTCCCGGAATTGAATTATGAAGATCTTGCTGCTGGCCTTGTGCTTTGCGCTGTCCTTTGGCCACTTGGCAACGGCCCAGACGACACCCGTTCAAGACGTGTTGCAAAGCCAGCGTGCGTTGATCGAGAAAAGTTCTCGCCGCTCAATTGGCCCCGCGATTGACGCGCTGGTGGCAAGCGGATTGCCGCAGATGCAGACTGTGTTCGAGGTCTGGCAGGCCAAGGAGATGTGGCAGCGTAAGGCGGATGGTTTGTTTTTTGCTGCGACCAAGAACGCGGATGGCACCTTTACGCTCCTAGACTTCGAGGATCGCGGCGAGGTTGGCACCGCGGCCTCTACCGATTTGAAACAACTCAAACCCAACAGCGGTGTGCGGGCAATGATCGCGACGGCGCTTGTGCAATTCCAACTGTCCGATCCTGACCCCGCCAAACGCGCCGATGCGCTGAACTCGATTGCCCGTGATCCCGAGGTGGCGTTGCTGGCACCGCTGCGTGGCTCCATCGCAGGCGAAACGGATGAAGATATTCTGGCCCGCAAGACGCGGTTGGAGCGGTTGATGACCATGGCCTACGACAACGATATACCCAGCCGGGTGGCGGCGATTACCGAGATGTCCGGAGATCTGGGAGTTGATTTTCGCGCAACGCTGAACCCGATCCTGAGCACCACAAGAGTTGTCGCCCAAACTCAACCGGATGCGAATATCGCACAAGAGGTCAATGTCGGCAGTGACACGCTGACACGCGCTGACGCCTATGCGCTATTGGTTGCGGCGGGTGATGCGCCTGTCGAGATCACGGTGGATGCCCGCGACGCCACGCTTGAAGCGCAGATCGATGGGGGTCGGATCGCCGGTTTTCCAGTTGCGCAACTGTCCACGGAAAATGCTCGCGACAAAGTGTATGATGCGCTGGTTGAGCGTGGCTTAGCGGCTCCTCGAGTGACGCAGGCGGACATTGCCGCAAGCCTTGCTTCCTATCGTTTCTTTGACGTCTACGCAGAACCGTCGCAAGTCGTAACCAATGCCGCCGAGGCCGCCGTTTCTGCGTCACAGACCCGCGTGGCGATCAGTCAGGTAGCTGATCTGGGGCTCGATGCACTCTCGCTCGCTTCGATCTATTTCCTTGCTGCGATTGGCCTTGCCATTACCTTTGGCGTCATGGGCGTGATCAACATGGCGCATGGTGAATTCATCATGATGGGGGCCTACACTGGATATGTCGTGCAGCAATTTGTGCCCAACCACACTGCCTCAATCCTGATCGCGGTGCCTTTGGCTTTTGCTGTGACCTTCGCCGCTGGCGTCGCCCTTGAACGACTTGTTGTGCGCTGGCTCTACCATCGTCCGCTTGAAACATTGCTGGCAACTTTCGGCGTCTCCATCGCGCTGCAACAACTGGCGAAGAACATTTTTGGCACGCAGGCACGCCCGCTGACCTCGCCCCCTTGGCTGGACGGCGCTTGGGCCATCAACGATGTGGTGTCCATCAGCTATATCCGTATCGCGATCTTTGTCCTCGCGTTTCTTTTTTTAGCGCTGTTCCTGTTCATCATGAAGCTGACGCGGCTGGGTCTTGAGACCCGCGCGGTTACCCAGAACCCGAAGATGGCAGCAAGCATGGGGATCAATCCCGACCGCGTAAACATGCTGACCTTTGGGCTTGGCTCTGGTATCGCGGGCATTGCAGGGGTGGCCATCGGGCTGTTCGCCAAGGTCACTTCTGAGATGGGCAGCGACTATATCGTCCAAAGTTTTATGACCGTCGTTGTCGGCGGTGTTGGCAACATCTGGGGCACGTTGGCGGGGGCTGCGATGATTGGCGGCTTCCAGAAGGGTGTCGAATTCCTGAACCCTTCAAACACCTTGGCGGCACAGACCTATATGATCATCTTTATCATTATTTTCATTCAGTTCCGGCCAAGGGGCATTATCGCCCTCAAAGGCCGCGCGGCGGGGGATTAACGCCATGCATAGATCCTTCATTGCGCGCAACCCGTCGGTCTTGATCTTCCTCGCCATATTGGCGCTCTTCACGCTGGGGGTCACGGTACTGTCCGAAGGCTTTGGCATCGGCCTCATCTCAACCAGTTTCGTCAAAGTCTTGGGCAAGACGCTGTGCTTGTGCCTGATCGCAATCGCGATGGACCTGATCTGGGGGTATGCGGGTATCCTGTCGCTGGGCCATTTCGCGTTCTTCGGTCTTGGAGGTTACATGATCGGCATGTGGTTGATGTATGAACGCACCCGCCAGATCGTCGTGAACTCCCTGTCAGATGGGGTGTTGCCGCCCACACCCGAAGAGATCACCGCAGGCATCGGCAACCAGATTTTCGGTGTCGTGGGCAGCAGTGACTTCCCGCTGATCTGGGCCTTCGCCGACAGTCTGGTTTTGCAACTGGCCTTTGTGGTGTTGGTCCCCGGCATCCTCGCGCTGGTGTTCGGCTGGCTGGCGTTTCGCAGCCGCGTCACGGGCGTGTATCTGTCGATCCTGACCCAAGCGATGACACTGGGCCTGTCACTCTATCTCTTTCAAAACGCCAGCGGATTGCGCGGCAACAACGGCTTGTCGGGGCTACAAAACCTTCCTGGCATCACAGCTCCGCAATCGGTGGTCTCATTATGGTTTTTCTGGGCCTCGGCACTGGCCCTCGGGCTGGGCTATCTACTGGTGGCATGGGTTGTCTCCGGCAAATTTGGCTCCGTCATTCGGGGCATTCGCGACAACGAAGCGCGCGTGCGGTTTCTGGGGTATTCGGTTGAGACCTACAAGTTGGCCGTTTTCACGCTCACTGCTTGTATCTCTGGCATCGCGGGGGCGCTGTATTACCCGCAAGCAGGCATCATCAATCCCGCCGAAGTCGCCCCAATTGCCTCGATCTACCTCGCCGTTTGGGTGGCCATCGGTGGGCGCGGCAGGCTTTACGGAGCGGTGATCGGTACGGCGTTTGTCAGTCTTGTGTCCAGTTGGTTTACAGGCGGTCAGGCACCGGATGTGCCGCTTGGGTTTTACACGGTTAAATGGGTGGATTGGTGGCTCGTCCTACTGGGCCTCAGCTTTGTTTTGGTCACTTTATACGCCCCGAACGGCATCGGCGGCTTGATCGATTTGCTGAAACGCAAGCACAAGGAAACAGACGCATGAGCACGCTTCTCGAAGTCTCGGGTGTCACCGCCAGTTTTGACGGGTTTCGCGCCATCAACAACCTGTCGTTCCAAATCGCCGATGCAGAGTTACGCGCTGTGATCGGACCGAATGGGGCGGGCAAGACGACGTTCATGGATATCGTTACCGGCAAGACCAAACCTGATACAGGGCACATTCTGTGGGGCGACAAGAGCCTATCGCTGATCGGCATGTCGGAGGCCAAGATCGCCCAAGCTGGTATTGGTCGGAAGTTCCAAAAGCCGACAGTGTTTGAGGAACAAACCGTGCAGGAAAATCTGATGATGGCCCTGCTAAAAGACCGCGCGCCCCTGGCCGTATTGTTTTTCAAACCCTCGAAAACGGACTTTACCCGCGTTAAAGAACTCGCCGATCAGATCGGCCTCGCCGACGCGTTGTTGCGCGTGTCGGGAGAGCTGAGCCACGGGCAGAAACAATGGCTGGAGATAGGTATGTTGCTGGCACAGGAACCGCAACTCCTGTTGGTGGATGAACCCGCAGCGGGCATGACCCCTGCGGAGCGTGAAAAAACCACGGCCATCCTTGTGGACGCCGCCAAGACCCGCGCGGTCGTTGTGGTCGAACACGATATGGAGTTTGTGAGGCGTCTCAACTGCAAGGTCACTGTGCTGCATGAAGGCGCTGTCCTTGCGGAAGGCTCGCTTGATCATGTCACCAAAAACCAAGACGTCATCGACGTTTATTTGGGACGATAGAATATGTTGGACGTAAAAAACCTCACCCTACACTATGGCAATTCGCAAGTTCTTTATGATATCTCAATGCATGCCAGATTGGGTGAGGTGACCTGTGTTATGGGCACCAATGGTGTCGGTAAAACCAGTCTGCTCAGGGCGATTTCCGGCACGCATCCGCGCTCAACCGGGGATATCACATTTGACGGTAAACTGTTGGATCAGTCAGGGGCGCATAAGATGGCCCAGATGGGTGTCGGCTATGTCCCGCAGGGGCGTGATATTTTTCCATTGCTGACAGTGCGCGAAAACCTGCAAACGGGATTTTCGTGCCTGTCCAAATCAGAGCACTTTATCCCCGACGATATCTTTGAGCTTTTCCCGGTTTTGAAAGAAATGGCGCACCGTCGCGGTGGCGATCTGTCGGGTGGGCAACAACAACAACTGGCCATTGCCCGTGCGCTGATCACCAAGCCAAAACTACTGTTGTTGGATGAGCCAACGGAAGGCATCCAGCCCAACATCATTCAACACATCGGAAAAGTCATAAGCCTGCTGCGTGACCGTGGGGATATGGCGATTATCTTGGTCGAGCAGTACTTTGATTTCGCATTTGAACTGGCGGATCAGCTTGTTGTTCTGAGACGCGGCGAAATAATAAAGAACGCCACCAAAAACCAGATCACGCGTGAAGACATATTAGCGGTAGTGTCGGTCTAAATTGTAATTTCTGAACTTGGCTCCTTAAATATTGTCATCCTCTGCTTCAAACACTTCCAACGCGGCGTTCAGCGCGTTGATCGCCGACGGGAAGCCGCCATAGAGTGCCATCTGCCAGATGGCTTCTGCGATTTCTTCCAAAGATAATCCGGCTTTGCGCCCGCCTGCTATATTGACCATCAGCTGTGGTCTTGTCTGACAACCCAATGCGGTCAAAGCAGCGATTGTCGCCAGATACCGGTCACGCAGGGGTAAACCAGGTCGGGCATATTGGCGACCATAAGCGAAGTCGACGACACCCTCGGCCATACCGGGGAGGAGGTTGCCGTAGCGCGCATTAAGCGCTTCTTCCATCCCAGGGTTCAAACGTTCAGAGAGTTCTCTGCCTATTTGTGTTGTATCTTTCGCCATAGTTCTTCCTACTTTCAGAAATTTTCACGCGCCAGCGATCAAGACCCGGTCATTTGAAAATTAGGGACGTCCCGGAATTGACGCAAAAGGAAATCAATGAACGCACGTGTTTTAGGAGCGAGGTTGCGCTTGTCGGCAAACATGATGGCAATGTCTGTACTCGGCGGTGTGAATTCCGTCAGAACATGGACCAACTCACCCGACTGGAACTTTTGATCCGCCATGTAACAGGGCAGCCGTGCAATACCGATCCCAGCAAGCGCTGCGCGATAGATAACGTCAGTGCTGTTTCCCTCAAAACGTCCCTTTGCTTCGAAGCCTTGGTCATTGAATGGCTCGGGGTTGTCCCAGGAGTTCCGCTCGCTATTTCCAGCAATCCTAAGGCAATTATGCTCTCTCAGTTCTTCGAAACTTTGGGGGGTTCCGCACCGTTCCAGATAGGCAGGTGACGCACACAAAACCCGACGGCTCTGCATGATGCGACGGACCATGATGTCAGGAATTTTGCGCTGTTCGGCGAAACATATGGCGGCGTCAAAGCCCTCGCTCTGCAAATCGACAACGCGATCTGTAAGCTCCAATGAGACTTGAACGTCGGGATTTTCCTCTAGAAATGCAGGCAAAACAGGGATCAACTGAGACTTACCAAACGCAACGCTGGATGCGATTTTGAGCATCCCACGCGGGATACCGTCCAAGTTCAGGATTAGCGCTTCGGCCTCTTTGTACTTTTCCGCCATGGCTTTGCACTTTTCGTAGAATTCCTGACCTTCCTGTGTCGGTGTCACGCCCGTTCTGGTCCGATTAAGCAAACGGTAGTGAACCTGATCCTCAAGCAGACCAATTTGTTTGCTGACCGCAGAGGGCGTCTGTCCGATGTTGCGTGCCGCAGCCGAAATGCTGCCGCGTTCGACAACAGTCGCAAAGGTCAACATCTGCGCAGAAATATCCATTTTACATCACTTCCCTGTGCCAATCCGGAACAGGCCCTTTGCCAAATCGCCCAATTGTGAGCGCTACCAAATACTCGTATCTCTGCAGTGCAGCATAAATACTGCATCGCAGCAATAGACGAGGTAATCACATGGCAGTTACACGATCAAATTCTGGGCTAGATGTCGTTTTGGATGCTGGCCGCTCAATCTTTCATCAAAAGCGTGATCAGATCCGACAGGCGCTGGCCAAGCGTAGGGTTTATCGCACCACGTTTTTCGAACTCGCGGCGCTCACGGACCGTGATCTGAGAGATCTGGGCATTCCACGCAGCAACATCAAGCGATTGGCTTTGGAGGCAGCATATGGCCTTTAATTCACATACGGCCGGACCTGACACCGGTCACGCAGCCACCGCTTTGACCTCTTTGTCAAAGATGGCGCATGGCTTTGTCTCTATACTGGTGCGGTTTATGGCTAAAGCGCACTCCGCAATGAGAACCCTTCAAATGGCCCGGATGCTGTCGACGCTCTCGAACATGAGCGACCATCAGCTTGCCCAGATCGGCATCCAGCGCTCCGACATACCCAAGTATGCAGAAACATTGATGGCTGAGGAATAGAGGACAGGCCGATCGGTCTGAGGAATACACGAAAAGTGCTGGTTCTCGCTCCTCCCAGAGTAAGCCAGCACGAGCGGCGGCGGCAACAAAACCAACAGGGAACGCCAATGCGCAGGGCCAGCATCTTCACCTCCTCCCGAAGATGCTGGCCCAAATTTTTGGGCAGACAGGAGGCTCAAGCAATGCGTCTCAACAGACATCCTCAGGAGATTCTGGTCAGTCGTCTCTATGCGGCCAACCAAGACAAAATTCGGGATCACTTTCTACGTCTCGATATCCTATCCCGCCGCGCGCGGTTTTGTGGTGCGATCAGTGACTATCGCATCCTAGAATATGCAAAGAACATCTTTCGTGGTGACAGCATGGTCTGTGGCGCTTCTGTCGACGGTCAGTTGCGGGGAATTGTCGAACTGCGCGGCGATTTTCATTCCTGGCCTACAACGAAAGAAGCTGCATTTTCTGTTGAACCTGACTGGCAGAATATTGGGATAGGAGATGCGTTGTTTGAACGTATGTTCGCAATGGCCCAGAACCGTGGTGTCAGGACCATTCAGATGATGTGCCTGAAAGAAAACAGCCGCATGAGGCACCTTGCGACAAAGCACCACACTTTGTTGCGCAGCAATCACGATGCGGTTGATGCTGTCCTCCATCCCTATTGGCCAACACTCGAGTCTGTAATGAAAGAGGTCGTCGGAGAAACCAGGGGCTACGCTCACAGGCTATTTGAATGAAGCAGCCGTTCTGGGGAGCTGCAGCGAAATCATCCATTGCCCCGCATCTTACCTGATTAGCCATCATGAAGCGAAAGTCGGTTTATCCTAGACTGGTCGTCCGCGCAGCTTATGGCCGCAAAGAGCCCATGTGCTACTGAAAGTGCCTAATTCTTAAGCACCATTGCTGCGGCGCAGAAAGCCCTCCTATTTTCTCTTTCAGACTCAGTCCAAGACTGCGCAAAATCGCAGTGGACTAGGTTAGTCCTCTGCTGATGATGGGAGTTGCTATGAAGAGCTACCAAGAAAGCACCATTGAGTTCGCCAGCTTCATCTTCGAACAACAGAAGGTGGCTTGCTATGGGTTACTTAACAACGCCGGTGGAAACACAACTGTACTCAACTTTCCAAATGAGAGCGCAGCGGTCTCGTTTCAGATGGCCTTTCTTAACAATCGAAACTTCCAACTGATCCAAAATGATGCCCAGTTGATCTGCTTTGCAGACTACGAAACCGTAATGCACAGATCAGAAGATGATGCCCGCGTTCGGCACCTCAACTATAGCCGCGACTTCATGCTGGGTACGCTTGCACACATTTCATAGCGAAAGATCGGCCTTTTCCAACATGCAAGCGGCGCGCTTCGGGCGTCTTTCGTTTGATCCTTTCTCGTTGCTGTAGAATGGCTTTATCCCGACCGAAAAAGGCGTCAGCGGGTGTGACTTTGTTGATGCTCTCGTGGTATCGCTGGTGGTAGGACCAGAGCGCGGTCTATGGCGTCCAGCTCGGCCTTGATGGCGTCAGCGGTACTCTGAGCGGCCTAGTGTTTGCCCGCTATCTCGCCGCGCTTCATGTTGCGACGCGTCGAAACTATCAACCGGTATGAAATTAGCGAACGGCAACTAAGTCCGCACTCTGAGTTCGCCCGCAGATCCTCGCTGCGGTCTGCATGAATGACCGCTTTTCACGCTGCGTGGCGGCAACGGAGTTTACGCTCATGCAGCATTTTTCGTGCTGCAAGCGCACGCAGCACGAAAAGTGAATTCACAGGTTGGGCTCCAACCCGACCTTTACCGCCCAACGTACCCCTTAAATTTCTTGACCCAGATCAAAGCGGCCCCTGCCCCCATCCTTCATAACACCCGTGCGAACAGACCCAGCTAGATGGACCGATTCCTATGGCCGATGCGCCTCCTCCCCTTTACGCCCCGCGCGAGCCGATCTTTCCGCGCCGTGTCACAGGATTTTTCCGCTCCCTGAAATGGTGGATCATGGGGGTGACGCTGGGCATCTATTACCTGCTGCCCTGGCTGCGCTGGGATCGGGGACCGAACCTGCCCGATCAGGCCGTGCTGGCCGATCTGGCAAGCCGGCGATTTTTCTTTTTCTGGGTCGAGATATGGCCCCACGAATTTTATTTCGTGGCCGGGTTGCTGATCATGGCAGGGCTTGGGTTGTTCCTGTTTACCTCGGCTCTGGGCCGCGTGTGGTGTGGCTACGCCTGCCCGCAGACGGTCTGGACCGATTTGTTCATCCTGGTCGAACGCTGGATTGAGGGCGACCGCAACGCGCGGTTGCGGCTGTTTAAGGCCAAGTGGGATTTTCGAAAATGGCGGCTGCGGGTCAGCAAATGGATTGTCTGGTTGATGATCTCAATCGCCACAGGCGGTGCCTGGGTTTTCTATTTCACCGACGCCCCCAGCCTGGCCCGCAATCTGGTGACGCTTGACGCGCCTGCGGTGGCCTATTTCTCAATCGCGATCCTTACTGCGACGACCTTTATCTTTGGCGGGTTCATGCGCGAACAGATTTGCATCTACATGTGCCCCTGGCCGCGCATTCAGGCCGCGATGATGGACGAAGGCACGCTTACTGTCGGTTACCGCGACTGGCGCGGCGAGCCACGTGGCAAACATCGCAAAGGCGCGCGTGCCGCCGCCGCCACCCGCACCGCAACCGCCTATGCCGAAGAAACCGTTGCAGAAGAAGCCCCGCAACAAGGCGATTGCATTGATTGCATGGCCTGCGTGAACGTCTGCCCGATGGGCATCGACATTCGCGATGGGCAGCAGCTCGAATGTATCACCTGTGCGCTGTGCATTGATGCCTGTGATGACGTGATGGACAAGATTGGCAAGCCACGCGGTCTGATCGACTATCTTGCCCTTGAGGATGTCCCGCCCCCTGATCTTTCACCAGCCGATGACACCTGGAAACCCCGCCCCTGGTGGCAACATGTCCTGAAAGCGCGCACCATCCTTTACACGGTGTTGTGGTCGGCAGTTGGCCTTGGCCTGCTCTTTGCGCTTTTTGTGCGCTCGGATATCGAACTGACCGTGTCCCCGGTGCGCAACCCGACGTTTGTGATGCAAAGCGACGGGGCGATCCGCAATATCTATGACGTGCGCCTGCGCAACAAATCTGGTGAAGATCGGGCGTTGCGTTTATCACTGACCTCGGATGAGACTTTGGACATCGCGCTGCAGGGAGAGACCGGTTTGGACGTCACAGTGCCCGCTGACACAACATTCCTGCAGCGAGTCTATGTCACGGCCAGCCGCGATGCCCCCGCAGCACTGGCGGACCGGACCGATCTGCGGCTTTGGGTCGAAGACGTCGACGCGGACATTCGCGCCAGTGTTGGCACGGTATTCAACGGAAAGGGCGGCGAATGAAACGGACACTGACAGGATGGCACGTATTTGCGATGTTTGTTGGGGCCTTTACCGTCATTATCGGCGTGAACCTGACGCTCGCCTTTCAGGCCGTTACAACCTTTCCGGGGCTGGTGACCAAGAACTCCTATGTCTCCAGCCAGGAATTTGACGCCGACCGGACCGCTCAGGATGGGTTGGGCTGGGACGTTGGGGCAAAGGTCAAAGGCGGCATGCTGCACCTGATCATAACCGATGCTGCCGGTACGCCGGTGCAGCCCACTGTGGTAAGCGCAACACTTGGTCGTGCAACCCATGTCGCCGATGATGTCAATCCGGCGTTTTCGTGGACAGGTGCCGATCTGACCGCCCCCGTCAGCGTGTCACCGGGCTATTGGACCTTGTGGCTGAACCTTGAGGCTGAGGACGGCACCCCGTTTCGACGGCGCATTCCGATGCAGATCAAGGCACCCTGATGGCACTTGCGGAACGCCCCTCGATTGTTGCCTGTCCGGCCTGTGTTGCCACACCGGCCGCACGCACGCGCGAACAGGGTGCGGCGGGGGGTGAGACGCTTCACCTATCACTGCCGGCCATCCATTGCGCTGGCTGCATTGCCACGGTTGAACGGGGCCTGCTGGCGCGGGAGGACGTGCGGCGCGCGCGCGTGAACCTGAACCGAAAGCAAGCGACACTCACTGTGACACCGGGGACGTTGCCCGAAGCGCTTATCGACCATCTGGCAACTTTGGGGGTGCAGGCCAATCTGCTGGACAGCGGCGCGCTTGGCACAGCCAATGACACCCAAGGACGGGCATTGTTGTTGCGGATCGCCATCGCGGGGTTTGCGATGATGAACGTGATGCTGATGTCCGTCGCCGTATGGTCCGGTGCCGGAGAGGCCACGCGCACGTTGTTTCATTGGCTGTCTGCCGCGATTACCCTGCCCGCCATCGGATATGCAGCACAGCCGTTTTTCAGCAATGGCTGGCAGGCCCTGCGCGTGGGTCGGTTGAACATGGACGTGCCGATTTCGCTGGCGCTGATCCTTGCCACGGCGATGTCACTTTACGAGACTGCCGCAGGCGGGGCGGATGCCTATTTTGACGCGGCTCTGTCGCTGACGTTTTTCCTGCTTGTGGGCCGTTATCTGGATCACCGTTGCCGCACGTCGGCCCGGTCTGCCGCCGCAGAACTGGCCGCATTGGAAGTTCCCCGCGTCACCCGCCTGACCGACGCAGGGCGTGAAGTCATCAATCTGTCAGAGGCAGTGATTGGGGATAAGATCATTGTTCTGCCCGGCGGTCGTATTCCCGTCGACGGGATCGTGATTGACGGGGCCAGCGACATCGACCGCGCCCTGCTGACCGGTGAAAGCCTGCCCATCGCAGCCAGTGCCGGGACCCAGTTGAGCGCGGGTGAGGTGAACCTGACCGGCCCGCTGACCTTGCGTGCCACTGCCGTGGGCGACGATACCACGTTGCGGCGCATGGTGACGATGATTGACGCAGCTGAATCGGCGCGCAACCGCTATACCGCGCTGGCGGACCGGGCGGCAGCGATCTACGCCCCGTTGGTGCATCTGCTGGCGCTTGTAACATTTATCGGATGGTTCGCTTTGGCCGCTGACGCGCGGCTGGCACTCAACATCGCCATTGCAGTGTTGATCATCACCTGCCCCTGCGCGCTTGGTCTGGCCGTACCAGCGGTGTCGACAGCGGCGGCGGGGCGGTTGTTTCGACGTGGCCTGTTGGTCAAGGACGGCACCGCGCTGGAACGGATGTCCAAGACCGATACAGTGGTCTTTGACAAGACCGGGACCCTGACCGAAGGACAACTGCAAATTGCCGCGTTGAGCGGGTTCAGCGACGATGAGCGTGCCGTCGCTTTGGCCTTGGCCCAGAACTCCAGCCATCCGGTGTCGCGCGCGATTGCCCTTGGGCTGGCCGAGGATGCCCCGGCAGCCGTTTCACAGATCAACGAAAAGCCAGCCAATGGGGTGACAGGCCAGTGGCAAGGGCAGACTGTGGCGCTTGGCTCTGCCACATTTGTCGGGGCTACGCCAAACGATCTGCATGGTGCATGGCTGCGGATTGGCGACAGCGCGCCGGTGTTCTTGCCGCTTGTTGCGCGCCTGCGCGAAGGGGCTGATGAGGCGATCAGGAAACTTGTCGATGACGGCCTTCAGGTGCATCTGATCTCAGGGGATAACGATGCGGCGACGCGCACCCTCGCGCACGCCCTGAATATCGACAATTGGCACGCCGATCAGCGCCCCGAGGACAAAGTCGCCTACCTGAACAGACTAGCGGCTGAGGGGCGTTATGTGTTGATGGTCGGTGATGGTTTGAACGATACCGGTGCATTGGCAGCGGCGCATGCGTCACTCTCGCCCGCCTCCGCCGTGGATGCGGCACGCGCAGCGTCGGATGTGGTGATGTTGGGTCAAAGTCTGGCTGCGTTGCCTGAACTGATCACCACCGCCAAGCAGGCCAAGTCCCGCATCCTTGAGAATTTCGCGATTGCCGCGGGGTATAACGCGTTGGTCATCCCCTTTGCGATGGCTGGCTTTGTGACCCCGTTGCTGGCGGCGATCGCAATGTCGACCTCATCGATCACAGTATTGCTCAACGCAATGCGCCTGACATGGGGCGGACGAAAGTGAACATCCTTGTCATCCTGATCCCGGTATCGCTTTGCCTTGGCGCATTGGGTTTGATCGCCTTTTTATGGAGCCTGCGGGCCGATCAATATGACGACATGGACGGGGCCGCGTGGCGGATATTGCTGGACGACGATGCGGTGCCAGATGATGAAAAAGCCGATGACGGCAAAGCCTAACCTTATGTGTCTCGCAAAGCGCCCTTGATGGCGTCAGGCAGCAAAGACGTCGTACCGATTTGCGCCAGTGTGATGCTGCTTTCATCGCGCAACACATCCCAAAGACGGTGCAACCCCTCTTCACCGCCCGCAGCAATGGCAAATTGCATGATGCGGCCAAGGAAGGTGAAATTCGCGCCCAAAGCATAGGCTTTGATCACATCCTCGCCTGATCGCAATCCAGTGTCGAAGAACAGCGGGAAATCAGGGCCAACGGCATTGCGTATTTCGCGCAGCATAAGGATGGGTGATGGTGCACTTTCCAATTGCCGCGCACCATGGCTTGAGACCTGCACCGCATCAACGCCTGCATCGCGCATTGCAATGGCATCCTCGGCGTCCAGCACCCCTTTGACCACCAGCTTGCCGGGCCACATGTCGCGCAGACGGGCAAGCGTGTCCCGGTCTGCTTTGGATCGGCTTTCCTTGCGGTCAAATTCGAAACCCGGCATGTCAAAGTTCGCCATCTGGGGTCGGCCTTTGAATAGGGCCGTGAGCGACCAGCGTGGGTGCAGCGCAAAATCGACAAATTGTTTGGGGCCAATCTTGAACGGCATGGTAAATCCATGACGCAGTTCGCGCGGTCTGCGGCCCACTTCCGGCACGTCAACAGTCAGGATGATTGTCTCGTAGCCTGCAGCCTTGGCACGTTCGACCAGTTTGAAGGTTCCGGTGCCATCGCCGCTGAAATAAAGCTGAAACCACGCGTTGCCCTCGGCCGTCTCGATCAGCGGTTCCATCGCGGTTGAGGCAACGGTGGACACGCCCAGCGGTACTTTTTCACGCGCCGCAAGCCGCGCCAGCATCATATCTGCGCCGGGGCCTGCAAGGTTGCACATGCCCATCGGGCTGATGCCAAACGGCGCGCCCGCCGTCCCCCCAAAAAGTGGCACAAACAGCGACCGCTTGCTGACATCGCGCAGTATACGCGGGCGAAACTCCAGCGCGTCAAAGGCCGCGCGGTTCCGCACGGCCCCGGTTTCTGCCCCCGCGGCACCGTCGATATAGTCAAACACCATCCAAGGCAGACGGCGGCGCGCAATGCGCCGGGCATCCGCGCTTGAATGGATGTTTGACGCCATATCAGCTTGCCACAGCTTTCATGAACCGGTCGCGGATCACGACAGGATCCATGGTGATCACCGGCAGCTTAATGTTGCCGCTGTCACATTTGGACACGATGATGGTCATCTTTTTGCTGTCGATGGCCGCCTGCAAAACCTTGCCGGTGTCCACGTCCTGACAGACGACGACGTTCTCGCAGCCACAGGCCTCGGCCACTTTTTCAAGCTTGGTTTTCTTGCCCGCATAGGTCGGCTGATCCCCGGTTGAGCCATAAGACCCGTTATCGATGATAAGCAGAATGAAGTTATCGGTGACGTTGTTGGCAATCGTCGGCAAGGTGCCAAAGTTGGTCAGAACCGACCCGTCCCCGTCGATGGAGATCACGGTCTTGGGCTGTGCCATCGCCAGACCAAAACCGATGGAGGACGACAGCCCCATGGTGCCCAGCATGTAAAAGTTTTTCTCGTTGTCGTCGATCATATGCAGCTCCTGGCTGGGCAGACCGATGTTACAGACGACCAATTGGTCACGAAGGATGGGCGCGATTTCGCGCAGGATTTCAGAACGTATCATTGGTCGCCGTAGCCTCCCCAGAAAGATGCGTCCGTCAGGATCGCAACAGGTTTGTTGCACATGAATGTGTATTTCAGGATCGCATCCAGTTCGGACGCGTCAGACTCTTTGTGGAAGTGATAGGTCGGGATGAGGAACTGGGCCAACAGCGCCTTGGTGTGCACGGCCATCTCGACCTGACAGGCCACAGGTTCGCGCAATTCACCCCGGTAGCTGATCAGCATCGGCAGCGGCATGCGGTAGAACTGCGTGAGCGTGGCAAGGGTGTTCAAAGTCACACCAATTGCCGTGTTCTGCATGATGATGGCCGGGCGTTTACCGCCCATAAAGGCACCGGCGCACAGGCCCATGCCTTCGTCTTCCTTGTTTGAGGGGACGTGATGGATTTCCGGGCGGGCCTCGACCTCGTCGATCACGCCGGCCAATTGCTTGCATGGCACTGTCGTGATGAACGACACGTCGTTGGCGACGAAATCATCAACGATCTTTTTGCTAATGGACACGTTGTTGTCTCTCCTTTGGGCGCGCATTTTCGTGGCGCGGATGGGTTATGGATGTGGATGTAGAACGATCTTGGGGGCCGAGGTGGCCCCGGCGCGGATATCGGCAAAGGCGGCAGGGCCGTCGGATAATGGCCGCGCCTCGGTCCAGTTGAGCGGCCCAAGCCTGCCGTCAAAAATGGCCCGCGCCGTGTCGCGGAAATCCTGGGCGGTGTAGGTATAGGTGCCGATAAAGGTGATTTCCTGCAATGTCATGCGGCGGATATCAAGCCCGCCTGCGTCCTCGCCCAGACCGATGTGACCAATCACGCCGCCGGGACGGGCGTGCGCCGATGCGGTCTTGCGCGTGGCGGCATAGCCAACGCCGTCGATCACCAGATCAAACATCGCAGCCGCGTCCAGATCGTCTGGTGAAATTGCGTTTTGCCCACAGGCATCGTTCAGCGTGGCGCGGCGCAATGCGTTGGGTTCAACGATTGTCACCTCGGCCACCCCTTGCGCCTTGAGCGACAGTGCCGCCCCCAGACCAATGGCACCGCCGCCAATCACCAGTGCTGTTGTTGCGGGCTCTTGCAGTGTCTCGCGTGCCAAACGCACCGTGTGCCAGCCGCAGGCGATCGGTTCGGCAAGGCAGGCCTGATCAAAGCTGACATGATCCGGCACGGTCACCAGATTTTCGTCGCGCATGGCGACAAATTGGGCAAAAGCACCCTCGCGTGGTGGCATTGAAATGATCATGCGCTCTGGGCACAGGTTGTCCTTGCCAGATGTGCAGGCCTTGCAGGTGCCGCATGTCACAAGGGGGTTGACCGTCACGCGCTCGCCGTCCCGCGCCCCGCCCACAATGACGCCTGCGGCCTCATGACCCAGGATCAATGGCGCAGGGCGACGGTTGTCATGACCCAGATAGGCATGCATGTCAGAGCCACAAATGCCAACGGCCAGGATCTTGATCAATTGCTGACCCTTGTCCGGCACCGGTTCGGGCGCATCCCGCAAGCCAAGCTGTTCGGGACCGTCGTAAATAAGCGCTTTCATTTTGCGGTAAATCCCCCGTCAACCATCAGGATCTGCCCTGTCACATACGCGCTGGCATCAGAGCACAGAAACAGCAGCGGGCCGTCAATATCGTGCAATTCGCCGTTGCGCCCGATGCAGGTTTGCGCGGCATTGCGCGCGGCGCGTTCAGGATCGGCAAAGACCGGACCCGTCAATTCGGTCGGAAAAAACCCTGGCCCGATAGCATTGGCATTGATGCCGTGTTTCGACCACGCCTCGGCCATGGCGCGGGTCAATTGCCCGATGCCAGCCTTGGACGCACCATATGCGATCCCACCGGGAAAAGCACGGGTGGTTTGCAGTGAGGCGAAATTCACCACCCTGCCCCAGCCTTTGGCCTTCATCGCTGGCACCAGAGCTTGGGTCAGGAAAAACGGGGCCGCGAGATTGAGGTTCATGGTGACGTCCCAGCCTTCGGGGGTCACGTCATCTGCGGTTTCGCGGGTGTTGATCCCGGCGGCATGCACGATGATGTCCGGCGCGCCAAAAGGCGTGGAAATCTCGGCCGCGATCTGGGCGATCTGGTCACGCTGTGACAGGTCTGCGGCAACGTTTGCCGCGCGCCCCCCGGTGGCATCAGCCCAGGCCGCAAGCGCCTCGGTCCGGCGCGCGACGCCGACGACCTGCGCGCCAGCCGCAGCCAAAGCAACAGCCGCGCGTTGACCAAGGCCAGCACTGGCCCCGGTCACGCAGGCAACTTTACCTGTCAGATCAAGCAAATGTTCAGCCATCTGCGGTCAAATCAAAGGTTTCATCGGGGAAGTATTTGGCCAGCCGCACATCAGCCGCGCGTGCGTGGCCTTCCATGCCCTCCAGCCTTGAAATCCGCGCTGTCGCCTGCGCCACGCGCTTTGATCCGTCGCGGGTCGAGCGCTGCCATGTGACGATCTTCATGTACTTGTGCACAGACAGACCACCGGTATAGCCCGCCGCACCAGAGGTTGGCAGAACGTGGTTGGTGCCGCTGGCCTTGTCGCCATAAGAAACGGTGGTTTCTTCACCCAGAAACAAGGAGCCATAGCAGCTCAGCCGGTTCAGCCACCAATCCAGGTCTTCTGCCTGCACGGTCAGGTGTTCGGGAGCGTAATCGTCCGAGGTCGCGGCCATTTCCTCGCGGTCGGCACACAAGATCACCTCGGCATAATCGCGCCATGCGGCAAAGGCGTTGTCGCGGTTCACCTGCGGCAGGTCCTCGATCAAGGTCGGGACCAGACGCATGACTTCTTCGGCAATCTCGCGGCTGTCGGTGACCAGCCAGACCGGCGAATTATACCCATGCTCGGCCTGTGACACCAGATCAACGGCTGCAATCATCGGATCAGCCGTGGCATCGGCAAGCACCAGACTGTCGGTTGGACCCGCGATCATGTCGATGCCGACACGGCCAAAGAGAATACGCTTGGCTTCGGCCACAAACTGGTTGCCGGGGCCAACAAGAATATTGGCTTTGGGCAGGCCAAACAGACCATAGGTCATCGCCGCGACACCCTGAACACCGCCCAGCGCCATGATCTTGTCCGCACCGCAAATATGCGCGGCATAGATGATTGCCGGGGCCACACCCACACCGGGGCGCGGCGGCGATGTCGCGGTGATGTGCTGGCACCCTGCAACCTTGGCGGTGGTCACGGTCATGATCGCGCTGGCGATATGGCTATAGCGTCCACCGGGCACATAACAGCCAGCCGCATCCACTGGAATGGCCTTTTGCCCTGCGATCAGTCCGGGCTGAATTTCAACCTCTACATCGCTGACGGTCGCCTTTTGCGCCTCGGCAAAACGGCGCACGTTGTCGTGGGCGAACTTGATATCATCCTTGAGCTTTTGAGGAACCAGTGCGGTGGCCGCCTCGATCTCTTCGGCGGTCAGGATGATGTTGCCGTCATATTTGTCGAACTTGCGGGCATATTCGCGCGCCGCGTCGTCGCCGCCTGCCTCAATATCAGACAGGATCTTGACGACAGTTTCATGGACGTCGGAGGCATCCGACTTTGAAGTCAACGTAGCTTTTTTGAGATATTCACGAGCCATTGGGTCAGTCCTATTTGAATGTGTCAGGAAGCAGCGATGTCGAAATCGCAGGGATATAGGCGATCATCAAAACGACGATCAGCATGAAGAAAACGAACGGAACAGCGCGACCCGCGATCTTGAGGATCGATTCACCCGTAATGCTTGATACCACGAACAGGTTCAGGCCAAGCGGCGGGGTGATAAAGCCCACACCAAGTGCGGTGATCATCATGATGCAGAACTGAATTTCGTTCATGCCGATGTTGTCGGCAAGCGGCTTGAGGATCGGCGCGAGGATCACGATGTTGGGCGTGGTTTCCATCACGCACCCGGCCGCAATCAAGATGCCGATCATCAACAGGATCAACAGTGTCGGATCATCAGTCAAAGACGTGATCGACGCGACGAAACCCTGCGGCACGCCCATGATTGCCAAGGCCTGTGCCAGCGGTAATGAAAACGCGATGATGGGCAGGATGACCCCGTTGACCTTGGCAGAACTGACCAGCATCGCCGGGAAATCGCTGAGCTTCAACGTGCCAAGGATAAAGCCGATGATGATCGTCACGATCACGGCGGTGGCCCCTGCTTCGGTGGGTGTGAGGCGGCCAGAGAAGATGCCGTAGAAAATAATGCCCGGTACGATAAAGGCGTACCAGCCGGTCTTGAGCGCGGTTCCCAATTGCGACACATACTCGGACAATGAGATGTTGCCGCCGCCCTCATAGCCATAGATCCGGTTCACCACGATGTTGGTCACCAGGATCGACACAAGGATCGCAATCCCGGGAATAAGCGCCGCGAGGAACAGGGTCGAGGCCGATATGCCCAGCACAAGGCCGATGATGATATAGGCGATGGAGGGCGGGATCAGAATTCCGGTACAGGCACCCGCCGCCACCAATGCACAGGCATATGGACGGGGGTAACCGGATTCCACCAGCCGGTCGATTGTCATTCGGCCCACCGCTGCCGCCCCTGCGGCGTCTGAACCGGAGATGGCCGCAAACATGCCGCAGACCAAAACGGTAGCAGACCCAAAACCACCTTTGGCGAACTGGGTCAGCGCCTCGGCGACATCAAGAAACTTGCGCGAAAGCCCGGTGCGCACCAGCACGTCGCCGGTCAGAATAAAGAGCGGCACCGCAGTGAGCGCAAAGGCGTCGATGCCGTCAAACAGGCTTTCGCCGACAAGCGCCAGTGGCAGGTCGCCTGACATCAGCAACATGGTAATTGCAGCAACGCCGATCGAGGCCCAGACCGGCACCGCCATGGCGCACAGGGCTACGAAAAGAATGACAGGCAGGTAGAAATCCCAGCCAAGTTCAACGGTTTGATTGAGTGTGTTCCAAAGCATGTCGGTATTCCTCAATCAAACATTTTGTCACCTTCGTAGACGGGTGTGCCGTCACGAAGGCTGCGCAGATCGCGCAGAAAAGATTGCACCAGTCGCAGCACCATCAGGCCAAACCCCACCGGCACAGCCATCAGGAACCAGACCATCGAAATGCGCAAACCATGGCTGACCGATCCGAATTTGGCCGAGACCAGCACCGTTTCGAATGACCAGTAGAGTGCGACAAGGGCCACACCAAACATCACCAGATCGCCAAAGATATAGAACAACGCCTTTGTTCTTGGCCCAAGGTAATGCAGCACCACGTCGATGCGAATATGCGCCCGTTGCTTGATCGCGGCCGCGGCCCCGATCCATGCGAGATAGATGAACGAATAGCGCACCACCTCTTCACCCCAGATGGACGAATACGAGAAAATTTCACGGCGTAAAACTTCGACAGCCATGGTCACCACCAGCATCACGTAAAATGCCAGCAACGCCCAGCGTTCAGCGTCACGATTCAATCTTTCCAAGAACGACAATGGGATCACCTTTTGAGGGGCAAGGCACCGGGGGGCCTCGCACGGGGAACGATCAACCAATAAGAAACTCGACAAGGTCGGCGGGTCCCCGAAAGGGCACCCGCCATGGTGTTTTACGCGTCGTGGACGTAATAGCGGCCCATTGTGCCAGCCGCTTCTTCCAGCTTGGCAAAGGTGTCCATGGACCCTGCAAGCTCAAGCTTGAACTCATCCCATTCGGAACGCTGGAACCCGCCTGCGTCTTTCCATTCGGCCAGCTGATCATCAGACAGCGAGTGGAACTCAACACCAGACTTGCGCAATTCGGCCATCGCATAGTTGCGTGCTGACGGCACCTTGGCGAGGTTCATCTGAGCGGTAATTTCAGATGCAAATACGATCCCGTCCTGAACATCAGCAGGCATCGAATTGAACCACTCAAGGTTACAGGAATAGACTTGGCTGTCCGGCACCGCCTGTGTGAACGTCACATGGCTCAGGATGTCCTTGAAGCCAAAGACATAAAGCGCGCCAACAGATGGATCAAGCGCATCAGCCACACCTTGTTTGATCGCAGATGGTGTTTCACCCCATGCAACCGGCGTTGGGTTTGCACCGACCATGCGGTAATATTGCTGCAGCATCGCCGAGCCCGGCACGCGGAACTTCACGCCAGCCAGATCGCTTGGTGACAACACCGCCCCTGCCCCACCTTTTCGCACAGCAACGACGCGTGGGTCGATGTTGACGTAGAAAAGCGGCTTGAAGCCTGCGGCCTCAACCTTGGGGTGAACTTCGGTTTTCCACGTGTCGGACGTCACCAGATTGGTGAAGCGCTGGTTGGACCCACAAAGATACGGCATGTTGATCAGATCGACCACCGAGGCAAAAGGCGCAAAGTTTGACAGCGAATGCTGCGCTGCCTGAATGGTGCCGCCCTGGACTTTCTGGACCAATGCGCCGCCCGCACCCAACTGACCGCCGGGGGCCAATTTGACATAGACCTTGCCGTTCGTCGCATTCTGGATGTTCTCTTTGAGGTCCAGTTGCATGATCGGATAGCTGCGCGTTGCACCCAGCACATAGGCCGTGGCAATTGTCATGACATGCTCGGCAGCCTTTTCACGGTCGCGCTCTTCATTTGCGGTCTGGGCCGCGGCCTCTGTCGACCACAATGTGCCAGCGGCACCGGCAACCAATGCGGCGGTAAAACTGCCAGCGCCTGCCAATTTCAAGAAGTTGCGGCGCGTGGCCAATTTCATTTCTGTGTTTTCAGTCGTCAATTGAATGTCCTCCCGATGGACCTTGATGTGAGGCTGCGCTTTTTGCATCAGCTTCCTTTTTTAAGATGCCCACGACAAAAAGGATTGCCGTGACAGCCAGAACCAAAAACTCGCCAATATCATTCAGGAACGTCGGTGCACCCGATGATCCCAGCGCGACATTCACCGCGAAAACTGCAAATAGGATTAATGCTCCAATGAGCGGCATGTCGCGTCTCCTCCCAGAGGCCAAGCCGATTCTGATGCTCTAATGTAAGCGCTTACATAAGGAAAATGCAAGCACTTACATTTCTTTGTATTCAGGATAGACTTAGGCACTTGTTAATGTTGATGTAAAAAAGTTGATGCCATGACAGGACCGCCCATGAAGGCGACAACGCCAGCCCCTACCCTATACGATGTTGCCGCCAGATCCGGGGTTTCGACGGCAACGGTTTCGCGCTGCCTGAATTTTCCCGATCAGGTGACGGAACGGACCCGTGACAAGGTGATGGAAGCGGTCATTGCATTGGGGTATTCGCCAAACTTTGGCGCGCGGGTGATGGCGCAGCGGCGCACCAACACCATCGGGGCGATCATCCCGACCATGGAAAACGCGATTTTTGCGCGCGGCCTACAGGCGTTTCAGGAAGAGCTGCGTGTGCACGGGTATACTTTGTTGGTGGCAAGTTCATCCTACAAGCCAGACATCGAAGAAGAGCAGATCAGGTCACTGGTCGCGCGCGGTGCCGACGCGCTGCTGCTGATCGGCCATGACAGGCGGCCGGAAATTTATGAGTTTCTGGAAAAGCAACGGGTGCCGGTTTTGGTGACATGGGCCTTTGACCGCACACAGGCGCGCCCTTCTGTTGGCTTTGATAACCGCGCAGCGATGCGCAATATGGCCCGGATCGTTATTGACATGGGCCACCGCGATCTGGCGCTGATCTCGGCTGAGGTGTCTCAGAATGACCGGGCCAGAGAACGATTGGAAGGCATCAAAGAGGCAATGACTGAAAAGGGCCTGAATGCCAAAGACCTTGAAATTATCATGACCCCATACGGCATTGAAAACGGTGCAACCGCATTTGAAAAGCTGATGCAACTGCCTGCGCGGGCCACGGCTGTTTTCTGCGGCAACGACGTGCTTGCCGTGGGCGCATTGCGCGCGGCGCGAACGATGGGTCTTGAGGTGCCCAACGACGTTTCGATCATTGGCTTTGACGATATCGAACTGGCACAAGTGGCCTATCCTGCATTGACTACTGTCCATGTTCCCCATCGTGAGATGGGCAAATGTGCGGCGCGGACGCTGGTTGACATGCTGAATGGCAACGGCCCGACCCAGACCCAAGAGCTTGCCTCAGAAGTGCGCATGCGCGCGTCGCTTGGCCCTGCTCCCGACAAGATGACTTAGCGGCGCAGATGGAAGGAAACACATGGCAGACCGGATAACCTCATTTGATGCCCTTGTTGCGGCTGTCTCTGATGCCCCCAGACAACAGAAACGGCGGCTCATTGCGGTTTGCGGCGCACCGGCAAGCGGAAAATCCACCCTTGCGGCGGCACTTTGTGATGCTCTGCTTGGCATGGGCGTGTCCACCTGTGTGGTACCGATGGACGGCTTCCACCTAGATAATGCCATTTTGCAGGCAAACGGAACGTTGGACCGGAAAGGCGCGCCACATACATTTGACAGCGCTGGGTTCGCATCCCTGATCAGCCGCTGCGCGCAGGAGGACACGGTTTACTATCCGACCTTTGACCGCGCCCGCGATATTTCCATTGGGGCGTCGGGCGTCGTATCAGGCGACATCGATACCATTGTGGTCGAAGGGAATTATTTGCTGATGCAGACCCCCGGATGGCGGGACCTTTTGGGATTGTGGGACATGTCGGTTTATCTCGATGTGCCCGCCGAAGAGTTGAAGAAACGGCTGATGACCCGCTGGCTTGATCACGGTCTGTCACCTGCAGATGCTGCCAAAAGGGCAGAACAAAACGACATGCAAAACGCCCGCACGGTGATCGAACACAGCGCCAAGGCGGATCTTGTCTTTACCCAATAGCTGAGAATAACTGTTGCGCCCTGCGCACCTGTGAAAGGCTGTTGCGGGCCAGCTAAGTGCATCTTGCCGGGCTGGACGTGTTTTGACGCCCAGCCCGTTTTTTGCAGTTTTATTCTGCCGGCTCAGCAATCGGTTCTTGTGCCTTTGCTGGGTCGATCTTGTAGATGGTCCACCCCATGTAGCCAAAGATGATCGTCACAATCGGCGACATCCAGCAAAAGAAGTTGAACGGCAGATACGCAAGCGTCGCGACCCCAAGCGTCGCCGCCTGAAACGCCCCGCCCGAATTCCACGGCACCAGATTGGCCGTGACTGTCGCTGAATCCTCGACCGCACGCGACAGGTTTTCTGGGGCCAGTCCACGGTCCCGGAAGGCTGGCGCAAAGGTCCGAGCGCCCATGACAATCGCCATGTACTGATCGCACAGGATCAGGTTGGCCGCGATGCAGGTAAGGACCGTCGACAAGATCATAGAGCCGGTCGATTTCGCGTATTCGAGTATCGAATTTGCGATGACCTTAAGCTGACCGGTCCGTTCCATCACGCCGCCAAACATCATCGCGACGATAATAAGACTGATGGTGAAGAACATGGATTCCAGTCCGCCACGGCTCAGAAGTTCGTCAACCTCGGCCACGCCGGTTTCTGACGTGTAGCCACCAAAGGCCGCGTTCGCGAGCGCCTCATATCCGGCACCTTGCAGACCAACCGCACATATCGCCCCTGCCAGGACACCAAGCGTGATGCCGGGGATTGCCGGCATCTTTTTGTACGAGACAAACAGCACCACAAGCGGCGGCAGGACCAGAACAGGATTGATCGTGAACGTGCTTTGCAATGTGGCCAGCATCGTGTCGATCTGACCGAGGTCGCCGCCCTGACTGCTGTAGCGCAGGCCAAGCACGATCTCGATGATCAAGGTCAGCGAGATTGTCACACCCGTCGTATAGGACATGTGTTTGATGTGGGTGAACAGATCAGTGCCTGCCATGGCCGGGGCCAGATTGGTAGTGTCCGACAACGGTGACATCTTGTCGCCGAAATAGGCCCCCGAAAGAACTGCGCCGGCCACCAGTGGCAATGGAAACCCAAGGCCGGCACCGATCCCCATCAGGGCAACACCGATGGTACCTGACGTGCCCCAGCTTGTGCCCGTGGCAAGAGAGGTGATCGCACAGATGATCAGCGTCGCGGGCAAAAAGATCGCAGGAGACATAAAGGTCAGGCCGTAATAGATCAGCGTCGGCACGACACCCGCCAATATCCAGATCCCAATCAGGATGCCGACAACAAGCAGAATGATCATTGCAGGCAGGGCATTGGTGATCCCGCGCACCATGCCGTCCTGGATGTTCTGCCAGCTAAATCCGCACCGCAATGCGACGATGCTTGAGACGACAACGCCCAGAAGCATCGGAACCTGGGGATCAAGGCCATAAGCCACGATCGAGATACTGATCCCGACGACCAGTGAGAAAAGCGAGATGATCGCCTCCCAAAGATAAGGGGCGCGTGCCCCCGGTGGAATATCGGTGTTCATTTTTGTGCCCTCGCGTGAAACGTTTGAATTTTCGAAGGTTGGCTCCTCCGTCGTTTTGATCTGAAAATCAGATTATCGAGCAAAACCAGCCTACCGCGTGCGCCACAAATAACAAGCAAACGGGTACAACGCTTGGACGCTTTTGTGTTGGAGGTCAGGATTGAATGCTGCGCCATATGGCAGGGGCAACGTTCCCGCCTTCAGCGCGCCTTTTCGGTTTTGATGGCCTGCGCGGCCACCGTATATCCGCCAGCGGCACCATCAATGAAATGGATATGATCGTCCCTGAGGATGGAGGGCACGATGCAGGTCATCATCGCCTCGGATTGCGCGTGAAGGCCAAACCGGATGATCCCGTCCGCTTCCGCCTTTTCAAGTAACGCGCGCAACCGCTTCTCGGTCGCTGCGTCGCAGTCCAATGTCATCTTTAACCCGTCTTCAAACTTGCGAAAATCAGCGTTTTGGCCCACCACCCGCCGGTATCTGCGCGCGTCAAATCCCCCGACCTTGAGGCCGGTCTTGATCAGAACCCATGCCATGAAACTTTCAAACAGCGCCTTGCGCCGTGCGGTGCCAAGCGATCCGTTACCGCGTTGCGCATGTGCCTCAAGGGTGGCACCCGCGGGTGGCCAGTCTACGCCGGGGCCTGCTTGCTGGGCTGGATGGCCAGCGCGCGCAAGTCCGTGGGCCAGCTCAATCGCACTGCGCGCCAGCCGCGCAAATTCGGGGGTGGTCACGTCAACGCGCGGCGCGATGACGACGGACAATATCGACCCATGCTGGCTGGGCATATGGCTCCACCGGCAACTCAGGCCAGTCAGATCTGGCTTGGTGCCTTTAGGGGCCTCGGGCAAACCATGGGCGCTGGTCTTCATCCGCTCTTCAGCCCAGCTGAGCCCCCCGCCGGAAAACATGGCATAATCCACGCCTTTGGCCGCCTGAAACCGCGCAACAGTGATATCCAGCCCTGCGGCGCGAATGTCCGACACCCGGACCATGCCAACCCGTAGACCAATATCGAACTCCTCGCGCGCCCAAACCCGAACGGCCGCCAGCGCGTCCTCTGCACGGTCCTTCCACGCTGCCGGAACCGCAAACCCGGCACCGTCACCACCAAAGATGAACGGGAAATCTGCACCGCCATGGGCATTCATCTGTGCCGAAATCACTGCCGCGCCGACCATGTTCACGGTCTTGTAGCGCCCCTCGGCAACCGCCTGTGTCGAGCCCACAATGTCCGAGGTGCCCACCCACCAATCATCCGGAAAGGCGGTATAGGCCTGTCCGTCCGCAAAGATCGCAAAATCATCCTGCGGAATGACAGATGCGTAGAACTCGGTGCTTGAAGGGGTATCTTCCATCCCTCCTCTGTAAGCGCGGCACTGGCATTCTCCAACACAAATTGGCAAGCGGCTACCGATGCCATGTCAGATACGGCAGCAGGCCGCCATTCAAGGCGCGTTGACGGTGTGGAAATTCCGAATTCAAATGCTGGCTCCCCAACACCATGCGTATTGTGAAGTGCCATTTCTCAGGTGCTGAGATTGACCCGCATAACCGCACCGAAAGCCATTGTTTAAGAAGAAAATAGATGTACTAATCGTGCAAGGAAACCCAGACACGGATTGCTGTCACGTCCGTGTCATATGGGACCACTAAAGACAGGGGACCCGGAAAGACGGGGTAAGATCCGTTCATTCGGGCTAAGAAAAATAATGGAGAACATGATGAAATCGACACTGATCCTATCAACCGTCGCTGCTCTGGCCTTGTCGTCGGGTGCGGTGAACGCGGACACATTGCGGCTGCTGACATGGGGCGGCTACGCACCGGATGACGTGATTGCCAAATTCGAGGAACAAACCGGCCACACGGTCGAAGTGACCAAATCCAACAATGAAGAAATGATCGCCAAGCTGCGCGCGACCAACGGCGGCGGGTTTGACCTTGCCCAACCCAGCCAGGACCGGATCGCGGGCCCGCAGGCAGAATTCGGCATCTACAAGCCCATTGATATGTCCAAAATCGAGACCGGTCTTTTCATCCCATCCATGCTGGAAGCGACAAAGGGCAATACCACCGTCGATGGTGAGGTATACGGCCTGCCGCATGTCTGGGGCACCAGTGGTCTGGTTGTGAACACTGCGATGGCCGGTGACGTCAAGGACTACACCGACCTGTGCAATGCATCTGTCAGCGGCAAGGTGTCTTACCGCCTCAAGCGTCCAACGCTGATCGGCTTCGCCTATTCAATGGGGCTGGACCCATTTGCCGCCTACGGTGATGAAGCGGCCTACAAGGAAATCCTGGATCAGGTCGAGGCCAAGCTGATTGACTGCAAGCCCAACGTCAAAACCTACTGGGATGGTGGTGACGAGCTTAAGAACCTGCTGCGCTCAGGCGAGGTTGTGGCCTCAATGGCGTGGGACACAGGCGGCTGGCAGCTGAACGATGACAATGCCGACATCACGTTTGTCGCGCCTGCGTCCGGGGCATTGGGTTGGATCGATACCTTTGCCCTGCCCGCGCGCGGTCGCGCCGATGACGCAGCCTATGCCTGGATCAACTTTGTGATGCAGCCCGAGGTTGCCGCGATGATCACAGCCGCGGCTGGCAACTTTACCGCGTCGCAAGGTGGGGACGCCGGTGTGGATGATGCGTTGAAAGCCAAGTATCAGGCCAGCTTTCCACAAGCTGCGATCGACAACATCAAGTGGTATCCGTCTGTGCCTGCAGGCCTTGAGGCGCTGGAAGGTGCTGCACTCGACCGGATCAACGCCGCCAACTAAAGACGTGAACGTCACGATGGGGAAGCGCGGATATCGCGCTTCCCGATTTTATTCAGGGCCTGCACTACATGTCAGAAATTCCCGATCTCGAATGCCGCGCTATCTCAAAAAACTTCGATGACTTCAAAGCGGTGAAAGATGTCAGTTTCAGCGTGCCGCAGGGCACGTTCTTTTCCATTCTGGGACCGTCGGGATGTGGCAAGACGACGCTGCTCAGAATGATTGCCGGGTTTCAGAAACCAACCAGCGGTGATCTGTTGATCAAGGGCAAATCTGTGCTGGATGTGCCCCCCAACAAACGCCCCGTGTCGATGGTGTTTCAGCATCTGGCGCTTTTTCCCATGATGAACATCGGGGCCAATGTTGGTTTCGGCCTGCGCCAGCGCGGCGTGAACAAAACGGACATCAAGAAACAGGTTGAGCGCGTGCTGGACCGTGTGGGCCTTGGCGGCGTCGCGGATCGCCCCGTCAGTTCGCTATCCGGTGGCCAGAAACAACGGGTGGCCATCGCACGCTGCATGGTGCTTGAGCCGGACGTGCTGCTGTTGGACGAACCTCTGGGCGCGCTGGATCTCAAGCTGCGCGAGCACATGAAGATTGAACTGAAACAGCTGCAGTCCGAGTTCAATACCACCTTTGTCTACATCACCCATGACCAGTCAGAAGCATTGGTGATGAGCGACCAGATCGCGGTGATGAACCACGGCGTGTTCGAACAGACGGGCACCGCAAAGGAACTTTATTACGAACCGTCCACCGCATTTGTTGCTGGTTTTGTGGGCGAAGCGAACCGTTTTACCGCCACTGTGGATCAGCGCGACGGTGATGGCTTGCAGATGGCGACGAACCAGGGCCAGATCTTGCGCGGGATCGACGCAAGTGGGGGTCTGTCGCGGGGCGAAAAGGTTGAGGTTTTTGTGCGCCCCGAAGCCGTGCGTCTGTCGCGCAAGGCGTCTGACATGGGCGGGATGGGCAACGCCGGGCAAGGCACGGTTGAAAGCGTTCTGTTCAACGGGGCCAACAGTCAGTTGATCCTGCGCGATCAGGCCACAGGTGCAGAGATGTCAGTGGCCCTGCCGCAAACCGGTGAATTCCGCGACTTGTCACGGGGTGATGTGGTCCATTTTGGATGGGAACCACAGCAGACCCGGGTCTATCCCGCCAAAAGGGGAACGTGATGGGCACTGATCGCTCAAAACTGGCATTCTGGTTGCTGATGGCACCTCTGCTGATCTGGCTGGTCACACTGATTGTCCTGCCGCATATCGGTATGTTTTTGGTAAGCCTGCGCGAAAAGGTGGGCGTGCGCGAATACGAAACGAGCCTTGCCAATTATGGGGTGTTCTTTAACGAGCCGCTTTATTGGAACACATTTGCGCGCACCGCCTATATGTCGATTGCATCGACAATGCTGACCCTGTTGATCGGGTTTCCCATTGCCTATTACATCGCCAAGCTGACGCGCGGACGCACCAAGACAACCCTGTTTTTGATGTGTCTGATCCCGTTCTGGGTCAGCGAATTGGTGCGCACGTTTGGCTGGATGATCCTGCTGCGTGAAACGGGCGTCTTCTCAAATGCCTTGCAGTATCTCGGTCTCGTTTCCGGCCCGGTTGAGATGCTTTACAACGATGCGGCCATCATGACGGGGCTGGTCTATACCTCGATGCTGTTCATGGTCGTGCCGCTGGTCACCACATTGGACAGCCTCGATGACAGTCTGATCGAGGCAGGCTATGATCTGGGGGCCAGCGGTTTTGCCATCCTTCGCGAAATCGTGATCCCCCACGCCATGCCCGGCATCGTATCGGGCTGTATCGTGGTGTTCATGCTGAGCCTTGGCAATTACCTGACGCCGATCCTGCTTGGGGGCAAGGACAGCCTGTGGTTCACTGGCCTGATCTACAGCCAGTTCATCACGCGGTTCAACTGGGAACTTGGATCGGCATTTGGGTTCCTGTTGCTTGGATTGTCGTCGCTGATCGTCTTTGTTGGTCTCAAACTGTCCGGGCAATCGCTGGGTAAAACGATGGCTCAGACATGATCACCGGCATCCCCCAAAGTGGCGCGTTCAAATGGACCTACCGGGCCTATGTCACGCTGTTTTTCATCTATCTCGCGCTGCCCCTTGCGACGGTCTGTGTCTTTGCCTTCAACGACAGCGTCTTTCCGTCGTTGCCTTGGGAAGGGTTCACCTGGGCATGGTTCTTTGGCACCGACGCGCCCTATATCGGGGTCTTCCATGAACGCCCGATCTTGCGGTCGCTGATCACCTCGGGTGTGGTGGCGTTCTGGGTCTCGCTGCTGGCGGTTGTGGTGGGAACCTGCAACGCATTCCTGTTTGTGCGGTACGAATTTCGCGGCAAAGGGTTCCTCTACATCCTGATGCTGTTGCCGCTGATCATTCCCGGCATCATCTTAGGGATTTCCATCCTGGTTTTTTCATCCTCTGTTGCAAACTTTCTCGAAGACGCAACAGGCATGTGGTTTGACGGGCTGCGCCCCGGATTGATCCTGGTCATTCTGGGACAGTTTTCGTTCATCACCACATTTGCGACGCTGGTCATCTCGGCCCGGCTGCAAAAGTTTGACCCCAGCCTCGAAGAGGCGGCGCTGAACCTGGGTGCGACCCGGTGGGGTGCCGTGCGGGCCGTCACCCTGCCCTTTCTATTTCCAGCAATGGCTGCGGCGGGCGTGGTTGCGGTGCTGATGAGTTTTGAGAACTTCAACACCACGCTGATGCTGGTCGGGTCGGACGCGCCGCTGACCATCACCATGTTTGACCGGCTCAAGCTGGGTTCGACACCGGTGCTCAACGCGGTGTCGTTGCTGTTGATTGTGGTGTCAGCCCTGCTTGGGCTTGCCTCGCTGCTGCTGCAAAAACGGCAGGATTAGAAACAGGCCAGCAAGAGCGCCTTGGTGTTGGAGGCGGTCATTTCCACAGGGTTGCCCCCGACGCTCGGATCACGCAATGCAGATGCCACCAGCGCATCAATGTCCGGGTCGGTGACGCCGAGATCGGTCAGGTTTGCCGGGATCGACAGGCTTTGCGTCAACTCACGCACATAGGTTTTAAAGCCATCAAATCCGCCCGATATTCCCAGATAATTGCCCGCCATACCGAGACGGTCCTCAACTGCGGGGCGGTTGAAATCCAACACCGGCAACATGACAACCGCATTGGTGGTGCCATGGTGGGTGTGGTGCACCGCGCCGATCGGGTGGCTCAGGGCATGAATGGCCCCCAGACCTTTTTGAAATGCAGTGGCCCCCATCGCAGCGGCAGACATCATGTGCCCGCGTGCCTCAATATCCGAGCCATTCGCATAGGCGCGCGGCAGGTTTTCCTTGACCAGACGCATGCCTTCCAGCGCAATGCCCTGCGACATCGGATGGTAATGCGGCGAACAGAACGCCTCAAGGCAATGGGCAAACGCATCCATGCCGGTGCCTGCGGTAATGACGGGCGGCATGCCGACGGTCAGTTCCGGGTCACAGATGACCACGGCGGGTAGGATTTTCGGATGGAAGATGATCTTTTTCTCATGGGTTTCGGAATTGGTGATGACCGACGCCCGCCCCACCTCTGATCCTGTCCCGGCGGTGGTCGGGACCGCAACGATGGGTGCGATGGCGTCCGCATCCGCCCGCGTCCACCAATCGCCGATATCCTCAAAATCCCACAGCGGCCGGGTTTGACCGGCCATGAAAGCCACAACCTTGCCTAGATCAAGGCCCGATCCCCCGCCAAAAGCGATGACACCGTCATGGCCGCCATCGCTGTAGGCGGTGACACCTGCTGCGACGTTTTGTTCGGTCGGGTTTGGGTCAACCTGCGAAAACATCGCACGGCCCAACCCGGCGGCTTCCATCAGATCAAGCGTGCCTTGGGTGATCGGCAGACCCGCCAGCCCCTTGTCCGTGACCAGCAGCGGTTTTTTGATGCCAGCGACCGCGCAGGCCTCGGCAATCTCGGATATCCTTCCGGCACCGAAACGCATCGCAGTAGGATAAGACCAGTTGGCTTTCAGGGTCATGTCTCAGGCTTTCTTGAAGTGATATGATTTTGGACGGGTCAAGGCATCGAAGCCCAGTTTGGAAAGTCCGGCACCGCGCCCGGTATTTTTGCACCCGGTCCAGCACAGCGCGGGATCAAGGTAATCGGCCCGGTTCATAAACACTGTCCCGGTTTCCAGCCGCGCGCCTATGGCGTCCGCGGCCTCTGCATCAGCCGTGAAAATCGCCGATGTCAGACCAAACTGACAGTCATTCATCAGTGCGATGGCTTCTTCGTCGTCCTTGACCGGCATGATCCCCACAACGGGTCCGAAACTTTCATCACGCATCACCCGCATGTCATGGGTGACATTGGTCAGGATCTGTGGCGTGAGATAGGCCCCGCCGTCATCGGCAGGCATCTTTTCGATATGCGCGGTGGCACCATCCGCCAATGCTTCGTCAATCTGCGCGCGCACTTCACTGGCAAAGCGCACATTTGCCATCGGTCCCAGCGTCGTCGCCTCGTCCAGCGGATTGCCCAATTTGAGCTGGTTCACCCAAGCCACGGCCTTTTCCACGAAAGCATCATAAAGCGTTTCATGCACGTAAATCCGTTCAATTCCACAACAACATTGCCCGGCGTTGAACATCGCCCCGTCCATCAACGTATCCACGGCGGCGTCCAGATTGGCGTCATGCCGGACATAGCCGGGATCCTTGCCGCCCAGTTCCGTCGCGACACCCGTAAACGTGCCGGCTGCGGCGCGTTCCATCGCCTGACCGCCGCCCACGGACCCGGTGAAGTTGATGAAGTCGAATGCATTCTCAGCGATCAGCGCGGATGTGGTGTCATGATCCAGCACAATATTCTGGAACACATCGTCCGGCACGCCAGCCGCATGGTAGGCATCGGCCAGATGTTCACCGACAAGGATGGTTTGCGCCGCATGTTTCAGGATCACCACATTGCCCGCAATCAGCGCCGGCGCGATGGTATTGTTGGCGGTCATATAGGGGTAGTTCCACGGGGCCACCACAAAGACAATTCCGTGCGGTTCACGGGTGATCTTGCGGCGAAACGCATCGCTGTCCTCAACGCTCGTTGGCGCAAGCGCGTCTTGGGCAATCTTAGACATGTAACTGGCGCGTTCCTTCAGGCCGCCCAATTCGCCCCCATACCGGACCGGGCGTCCCATCTGATGGGCCAGTTCCGTCACCATACGTTCCTGGGTACGCTCAATCTCGGCCATCGCGCCCATCACCAGATCGATGCGTTCCTGCAACGGTCGGGCGGCCCAGGCGGCTTGCGCCCTGCGTGCCCGCGCAACGGCGTCACGTGCGGCGTCCATGCTCAGGCATTCGCGCTCGGCATAAAGCGATCCGTCGATCGGAGAGATACATTTTGTCGTTGCCATGTCTTATGCCCTTTCAAATCCGCGCGCGATTTCCCAATCTGTGACCACGCGGTCAAATTCCTCTAACTCCCATTCCGCAGCCCGGGCATAGTGGTCGACCACGTCGTCCCCCATTGCCGCCCGCAGAAAAGAGGACCCTTTGAGATTCTCATGCGCGGCCCGCAGCGATTGCGGGATATCACCAGCCTTGGCATCTTCATAGACATCACCGCGCGTCGGGGCCGCCAACGGCATCTTTTCCTCGATGCCCTTGATCCCCGCCGCCAGCATGGCCGCCTGCGCCAGATAGGGATTTAGGTCTGAGCCACCAATGCGGCATTCGACCCGAACGCCTTTGGTTCCTGCCCCACACAGCCTGAAACCCGCGGTGCGGTTGTCCACGGACCAGACCGTTTTGGTCGGTGCAAAAGTTCCCTTGGCAAAGCGCTTGTAGCTGTTGACATAGGGGGCCAGAAAATAGGTGTAATCCGGCGCATAGGCGATCAGCCCGGCCATGTAGTGTTTCATCAGATCAGACATGCCAAGCTCGTCTGTCTTGTCGACGAACATCGCTTTGCCCTCTTGCCACAGCGATTGATGGACATGCGATGAACTGCCGACCCGGTCATGATGCCATTTGGGCAGAAAGGTCGCGGCGTGCCCCTGCTGCCAGGCGATTTCCTTGACCGCGTGCTTGGCGATGGTGTGGTAATCGGCGCAATCAAGTGCCGCAGAATAGCGGATGTTCAGCTCTTCCTGCCCGGTCTCTGCTTCGCCCTTTGAGTTTTCGATGGGCAGACCTGCTGCATAGAGATGATTACGGATCGGGCGCATCACATGCTCTTCCTTGGTGGTCTGGAAGATATGATAATCCTCATTGTAGCCGCTGATCGGCTTGAGGTCGCGAAACCCGCCTTCGCGAATTGTGTCGAGGCTGTCGGCGAAAAGGAAAAACTCCAATTCTGTCGCCATCATCGCGTCAAAGCCTAGCGCGCTGAGCCGCTCAATCTGTTTTTTCAGTATCGCACGTGGGGAATGTGGGACGGGCTTGTGATGGTGATGATCCAGCACATCACAAAGCACCATTGCGGTGCCTTCGAGCCATGGCACCAGGCGGATCGTGTCCAGATCGGGCTTCATCACATAGTCGCCGTAGCCCGCGCGCCAGCTTGTCGCGGCAAATCCCTCGGGCGTGGCCATCTCAAGGTCGGTGGCCAGCAGGTAATTGCAGCAATGGGTTTCCTCAAAAGAGGTTTCCACGAAGTTCACCGCGTGAAACCGTTTGCCCATCAGGCGCCCCTGCATATCCACCAGACAGACCAGCACCGTGTCGATGCCCCCGTCTTTTACGGCGGCCTTCAGCTCTTTGAAACTCATCGGTGCGGGCATTGGTGGCTCCAGTCAATTGTGGTGAGGGGGCAACGCCACGCGCCGCCCCCCGAATGTTGATGTTTCAACCGTTGGTGTAGGGCGGTCCGGCCTTGTTGATGACCTCATTGTAGTCGCGGAAAATCTGGACGATCTTTGAATGGATTTCACCCTCTTCGGCGATCTCCGTCCAGAATTCCTTGGCCGCGTTTTCGACCTCGTTCCATTCCTCAGCTGGAATGGTGCGCAGCTCAAGCTTGTCGCCCGTCGCGCGCAGCCGTGCCTCGCCACCCCAATACCACTGGTTGCGATAGGTGTGACCTGCCTCAATCCCTGCCATCACCAGTTGTTTGAGGTGATCAGGCAGATCGGCCCACTTTTGCTGATTGACAAAGAACGACCCGATCCATGCACCCGAGATGTTGTTGGTCAGGAAGTAATCCGTCACCCCGGCCCAACCGACAGTGTAGTCTTCGGTAATGCCGGACCATGCCATACCGTCCAATTCCCCGGTCTGGACCGCGACCTCGGCATCCTCGTAGGGGATGTTCACCGGAACGACACCAAATTTGGACAGAAACCGCCCGGCTGTGGGGAAAGTATAGAGCTTGAGCCCATCCAGATCGGCGACTGATTTGATCTCTTTGGTGGTGTTGAAGTTGCAGGGGTCCTGACCCGCTGCCGACAGCCATGCCACCCCGACCTTGGCGTATTCTTCGCGCCAGATATCGGCGAGCCCATATTGGTTGAACAGGGCCGGCACATCCAGAATATGCTTGGTCGCAAACGGGAAATAGCCGCCGAATTGCTGTAGCGGCGTGGGCGAGGCCATTGAATCGTCATCGGAATGCACTGCGTCGATGGTGCCGCGCTGCATGGCCTGAAACAACTCGCCCGTCGGCACAATCTGATCGGCATAGAACAGTTCGATCTCCATCTCGCCGTTTGCGGCGGCATTGATGTAATCGACGCAAGGCTTCGTCACCTGTTCACCCAATGCAGACCCCGCATAGGTCTGCATCCGCCACTTGATCGCGGTTTGCGCCCGCACAATGCTGGGCGCGGCAAGGGCGGCCGGGGCGGCAATTGCTGCGCCCTTCAGGAAATGTCTGCGTGTCGTCATGATCTTACTCCTTTGTTGAAATGACAGGCCCCCTTTGCAGGGGCTCTTTTATGGTTGGTTGTACACATAATCAGGCAGCCACAGCGCCAGTCCCGGAAACAGCATCACCAGCGCCAGCGCACCGACCATCACCAAGACAAACGGGGTGATCGACGCATAGATATCGCGCAGCGTGATCTCGGGCGGGGCCATCGCACGCATCAAGAACAGGTTATAGCCGAATGGAGGGGTCATATAGGCGATCTGCGTGGTGATGGTGTAGAGGATACCGTACCAGATCAGGTCAAACCCCAATTCGCCCACCAGCGGCACATAAAGCGGCGCAACAATGACCAGCATCGCCGTGTCGTCCAGAAACGTGCCCATCAGGATAAAGGACAATTGCATCAAAATCAAAATCGTCCAGGGCGACAGGTGCAGTTGATCGGTGAACAGCCCCTCGATTGCCTTGACCGCACCCAAGCCGTCAAACACCGCGCCAAAGGCCAGTGCCGCAAGGATGATCCACATGAACATGCAGGTGATGCCAAGGGTATTGCGCACCGAATTTTCAAACACCTCGCGGGTCATGCGCCCCTTGAGCACCGCTGCAAAGAATGCGGCCCCTGCCCCAATGGCCGAGCTTTCCACAAGACTGGTCCAGCCGTTGACGAATGGCACCATCATCGAGGCGAAAATCACCAGCGGCAGGATGCCGGCCCTGAGCAGACGCAGCTTTTCAGCACGCGGAATATCACGCTCTGACGCGTCAAGCACCGGACCCAGCACCGGGTTCTTCCAACAGCGGATCACAATATAGGCAATGAACAGTGCGGCCATCATCAATCCGGGCAAAATACCTGCCAGCCACAATTGTCCAACCGGCTGACGTGCGATCATCGCATAAAGCACCAACACAACGGATGGCGGCACCAGAATGCCAAGGCTGGAACCGGCCTGAATGACGCCGGTGACCATGCGTTTGTCATAGCCCCGTTTCAACAATTCCGGCAGCGCGATGGTGGACCCAATGGCCATGCCCGCAACGCTCAGCCCGTTCATCGCCGAGATGAGGACCATCAACCCGATGGTGCCGATCGCCAGCCCGCCGCGCAGCCCGCCCATCCAGACGTGAAACATCTTGTACAGATCATCAGCGATGCGCGATTCAGACAGCACGTAGCCCATAAAGATGAACATCGGCAGCGTCAGCAGCGGATACCACTTCATCAGTTTCATGGCGGCGGAAAACCCGATGTCGTAGCCGCCCTTGTCGCCCCACAACAACAGCGCCGCAACCACGGCGACAAATCCGATGGCCCCGAACACCCGCTGCCCGGTCAGCAGCATCAGCATCATCGTGGCGAACATCAGCGTGGCAATCACTTCGTAGGACATCAGACCACCTCACCCTGAAGCCGGAGCACATCCTTGAGCAGTTCGGAAATGCACTGCAACAGCATCAGGAACAGACCAATGACCATGACTGTCTTGATCGGCCACATCCATGGCCGCCAGACCGACGGCGAGGTTTCCATGCGCCCGATTTCTTCGGTTCCGGTGATCAGCCCGCCAAAGAACGAAAACGGCTCTGTCCCCCAATACCCCAGCGAATAGGCCGTTGATCCGACTGCGCCGTAAATCATGACGCCAAGATAGAAAATCAGGAACAATACGGTGATCAGGTCGGCCCATGCTTTTTTGCGCGGCGACCAATCCCCATACAACAGATCCATCCGCACGTTTGAGCCCAGCTGGATCGAGTACGGTCCCCCAAGGATGTAGTAGGCCACCATCGCGAACTGAGCCAACTCCAGCGTCCAAAGCGACGGCAGAAAAAACGTCTTGCTGACAGAGGACCACAGCAGGATCGCCATCAGAACAAAGATGCCATACATCACAATCCGACCAAGCCGGAAGTTAAGGGCATCGACCGCCCGAATGAACCCGCGCGCCAGACTATGCATGCAAATCCTGACCCAGATTTTCAAGGGCGGCACTGATCCAGCGAGACAGCAAACCGGCCATCTGTTGTTGCTGCATTTCTGTGGCAATCAGGTCATTGCGCAGTTCGATCATCACGTTCAGATGCCCCCCCGGCAGCGCATGTTCTTTCAACGTATGTGTCACGCCATCGACCGGGCCATAAGGCGCGTTGCGTTGGGTGTTCATCTGCGTGTGCTGCGGCGCAATCGACAGCATTGCATCGGCCAATCGCGCATCGCTGTCGTGCAGAATACCGATTTCAACCTGACGGGGCTGACCGTGATAATTGGGGGTAAAGCTGTGCACGGTCACGATCACGGGTTTGGCACAGGCGGCAATCGCATCGGCCAAAGCACGCCGAAAAGGCAGGTAATACGTCGCCACACGCCTGTCTCGCGCGGCAGCGTCCAGCCCCCGGTTGCCGGGAACTTCTATCCGTTCGCTGCGGTCCGGCATCGCATCCGGCGCGTCCGGCGGGCGGTTGCAATCATAAACCAGCCGCGACACCCCGCCCGCCACCAGCGTGGCATCCATGATCCGGGCCATCTCTTCTGCCACGGCCAATGCGCCGGGATCCCAGACCGCATGGCTTTGCCGGTCCCGTTCGGACAATCCGAGGTCATTCAATGCGGGCGGAATAAAAGCCGAAGCGTGTTCGCAGACCAGCACAACGTCCGACGGTCCCCGTGCGGACGTTACAACAACAGGCTGTTCGGATGTCGAAATCTGCGGCACCAATAATCCCCCAATTTCGATAACACTCAGGCGGTGCGCAGATTCTGTCAACAATTTTCTGTAATATATTATTCATCTGCTATACTTCTGTAACGATAGCTATCAAATGAGGCGATTCCCCCCTTGCCCGGATCAGAATTTACCATCGCGGACCGCATTCAGAGCGGCTTGGACAATCTGACCCGAGCAGAGCGGCAACTTGCGCATTCGATCCTGGAAAACTACCCCGCCAGCGGGCTTGGGCCGTTGTCCGCGCTGGCCAAGGACGCCGACGTGTCTGGCCCGACAGTGCTGCGCATGGTGCAAAAGCTGGGCTTCAAGGGGTATCCCGATTTTCAGGCCGCGTTACGTGAAGAGTTGCGTGCCAAGGCCAGAAACCCGATTGCCAAACACGACACATGGACAGAAGGCGCCCCATCGGGCCATGTGCTGAACCGGATCACCGATGCGGTCATCGACAACATTCGCCATTCGTTGGCACAGATCGAACCGGCGGCGTTTGACGACGCCTGCGCGCTGATCTCCGAAACCGACCGCACGGTCTATATCGTAGGCGGGCGGATATCCCACACGATTGCTGAATATCTCTATCTGCACATGCAGGTGATCCGCCCCGGCGTCATCCACGTTCAATCGACCTCCAACACCTGGCCGCATTACCTTTTGGACCTTGAGGAAGGCGATGTGGTGGTGATTTTCGACGTGCGGCGGTACGAAAACAACACCCTGAAACTTGCGGAAATGGCGCATGCAAAGGGTGCCAAGATCATCCTTTTTACGGACCAGTGGCGCTCTCCGATCCATGCGCTGTCTGACATCTGTTTCAGCAGCCGCATCGTCGTGCCGTCGGCCTGGGATTCCGCCGTCATGCCGATGCTGCTGATCGAAACGATGATCTCTGCCGTGCAGGACCTGTGCTGGTCTGACACCCGGACCCGAATGGAAGCGTTGGAGGATATGTTCGACCAGACCAAGCTTTTCCGAAAATTCACCTGACGGCGGTGCCCTTCCAGGTATTGTAACTTCAGCGTTCAACGGGTGGCCGCAGCGCTTTCGCATTTTTGAAGAGCCAGCCCGGTCCGGCGGCGATCCAGCTTGCGCCAGAAAGGTGCCAACACGGGTCAGACACTCATTGGTTTGCTCTGTGACAGTGTCGCCATCCCCAACCTGTCCACATAGATACGCAGCACCATTTTGCTTGCCAATCTTGCTCATGCGGGGGGCCTGTTTGCATCCGATCGATCATGGCGTTTCCTCACTTTCTTCATCCTATGTCAGGGCAACGATTTCGCTGAATGTGACAGGCTATAGTGGCAGACGTATTGGATCGTATCGTGTTTCATCTGGCGAAATCTTGTTTGTGTCGGACAGGATTTGCGTCGCTGACAATCCACAATACCGGCCCTGACAGAGGGCCATACCGACGTGGCCCAATGTGTCGGAATCGTTTGGGCCGTAACATCCCAAACCTGCTATACGCCGGATGTCGCCCGCTGCGACTTCTTCGAACCGAAAGATGATCATCTCGTCCTGCGATACTAAAGCGGCCGAAAAAGGGGCATGGCCCGGTCGATGAAAGGGCGTGCTGCGCGTTCCGTTCCCAATTGTCTTTGGAGCGGTCTGGCCTCAGCGTCGCCGCCATATTGTGTTATCGGGCCCAGATCATGGACGACCTCACGTGCTGCAATCCCGCCCAAAATGGCGGCGGCCTTTCCGGCACCGATCCCGGCCCCATCGCCAGCAATAAACACAGTGCCAACGGCTGAGAAAAAGTTCGCAGGTCAGAATGCGCATCAGCCTTGGTGGTGTTGGTTACGATGCAGGACGCCACCGCGCTGACACCATCCAAGTGCGTTGTATATTGGAATATGTCAGGCGTAGTGGCGGAGGCTCAGGGATTCGAACCCTGGGAGGACTTTCACCCTCGTCGGTTTTCAAGACCGGTGCATTCGACCACTCTGCCAAGCCTCCGCAGCCCGCCCCTCCTAAAGCGCCAAAGTTGATTCGGCAAATGGGCAAATGCATTCAGCCAAAATTTTATTTCATATCAGCCGCTCCGAGGGGAAATCTGCCGATCCGCCAAGGTCGGCCTTTTCAGGTGCGGCCATGCAGGTTAGAGTGCAAAAAAGCCCCTCTTGAAGGGGATGTTCAGACGTGCCGGAACAACCGGTAAAACAGGCCCTTTCACTCTGGGCACGCAGGCAAGGACGACAAACATGAGCAGGCCAACAAACCCCATGCGCATTCCGCACCGGGCAGTGACAATGCTAACAGGTGCTGCACTTTCGCTGAGCCTTCTGGCGGGATGTGATGAAAACGGCAAGTTTGCCATGCCCTTGCCCAAAGCCGGTGCCAAATCCAGCACAGCCGCCACCGCCAAATCCACCACGCTGGTTGAGCGTGACGTGGAAGCGCCCGACGTGTTTTCGGTCACCGATCAAGGCTTGTGGGATGGCCGCCCCTCCCTTGGCGGTGTCTGGGTTGCGCATCCCGATGTCACCGATCCAGAGCGGGTGATCATCCGCAACGAGGCGAATGGCAAGTTCGTGATTGGCGCGCTTTTCCGCCGGGAACGTGACCTGCCGGGCCCCAAGCTTCAGATTTCGTCTGATGCGGCTGCGGCGCTCGACGTTCTGGCCGGCGCTCCGGCACCGCTGAACGTCACCGCCCTGCGCCGTGAAGAGGCAGACGCGCCCGCCCCGGAAGACACTGCTGTTGAGGGCACCGTTGCCGGCCCTGCCGAGATCACAGAAACAGCGCTTGATCCAATTGCATCCGCAGGTGCCGCGATTGAAGAGGCCGACCCCACCCCCGTGGCCGCCGCGGCAGAAGCAGCACAGCCAGCCGCCCCTGCACCGCGCGCGCCCGCCTCCAATCTGTCAAAACCCTATGTCCAGCTGGGTATTTTCAGCGTTGAAACCAACGCCGAACGCACTGCCAAACAAATGCGCGGCGCAGGTATGGTGCCATCCGTCAGGCGCAGTGAGATCAACGGCAAGGCGTTTTGGCGTGTCCTGGTTGGCCCGGCGACAAGCGCCTCTGAACTTGATAACCTGATCAAAGCGATCAAGGCTGAAGGCTTCTCTGATGCCTACGCCGTTGCAAATTGACCTGATTTAGGAGCATCTTGACCCAATGATCCGCCATATTTCTGCCTGTCTGGCGCTGATCCTGTTCAGCCTGCCCGCCCTCGCGTTTGAGACCCGCGCCACTGCGGCTTACGTTCTTGATCAAACAACCGGAACTGTCTTGTTGGCCAAGAATGCCGACACGCCTCTGCCGCCCGCGTCCATGTCAAAACTGATGACGCTTTACATGGCGTTTGAGGCGATCGAACGGGGCAAGGAAGATGGCGGTCTTAATCTGGTTGAGGAATTGCCGGTCTCTCAACACGCCATGTCCTATGGCGGTTCGTCGATGTTCTTAAGGTCCGGAGAGCGCGTCAAGGTCGAGGATCTTTTGCGGGGGATCATCGTATTGTCTGGCAATGATGCCTGTGCCGTGATCGCCGAAGCGCTGTCGCCTGACGGGACCGAATACGGCTTTGCCCGTCTGATGACCCAACGCGCACAGCAACTCGGCATGACCAGTTCGACATTCGCCAATTCAAACGGGTGGCCACAAGCGGGGCACCTGATGTCAGTGCGCGATCTGGCGCTGCTGGCGAACCGCATCATCACTGACTTTCCGCAATTCTATCCGCTGTTCGCTGAGACCGAATTTGAATTCGACAACCGGGTCCCCAGCAACAAGTCAAACCGTAATCCGCTGTTAACGCTGGGTATTGGCGCAGATGGATTAAAGACCGGCCACACAAGCGAGGCGGGTTATGGCCTTGTCGGCTCTGCCAAGCAAGGTGACCGGCGGGTGATCTTTGTCCTGTCCGGCCTCGACAGCGTTGCCGCCCGTGCGCAGGAATCTGAATCCATCGTCAATTGGGCGTTCCGGCAATTCTCGCAGCGGTCACTGGGCAAAGCCGGCACGCAATTGGCCGAGGCCCCGGTGTCGATGGGCATGGCCCAGACGGTCGGTCTGGAACTGAAGGAAGAATTGTCGGTCCTCGCGCCGGTCGCAGGGGGGCAGGAAATGCAGGCCGAGGTGATCTACAAAGGTCCCTTTCGTGCGCCCATTTCCAAGGGCGATGAATTGGCTGAACTGGTTCTGACCCGTGAAGGTCTGTCTGAAGTCCGGGTCCCGCTGGTTGCCTCAGAGGCGGTCGGCCCCGGTGGATTTATGGTCAAGATGACCGCCGCCGCACGCCATCTTTTGGCGCGCCTCAACGCGGGGCCGCAGGACGCGTCGTGACCGCCAATGACGCTCTAAAGGGCATGTTTATCAGTTTTGAAGGCATCGACGGGTCGGGCAAGTCCACCCAGGCGCACCTGTTGGCTGACCATCTGCGTGCCCAGGGGCGTGAGGTCGTGCTGACGCGCGAACCGGGTGGTTCGCCGGGTGCCGAAGAAATCCGTGCGTTGGTCTTGCAAGGCGACCCGAACCGTTGGTCGGCAGAGACCGAAATCCTGCTGTTCACGGCCGCACGCCGCGATCATCTGGAACGCACCATTCGCCCGGCTTTGGCGGCAGGCAAAGTGGTGATCTGCGACCGCTTTGCCGATTCCACACGCATGTATCAGGGATTGTCCCGCGGCAATCTGCGCCAGACGGTGGACACCCTGCATGACCTGATGATCGGGGTTGAACCCGACCTGACGATCCTGATCGACATGAACCCCAAAAAGGGGCTGTCACGTGCGTTGTCACGGCAGACGGCAGAAGAACGGTTTGAGGGATTTGGCGAGGCATTGCAGGCCAAGATGCGCGCCGGTTTTCTGGCGCTGGCCGAAGAATTCACAGATCGGTTTGTGGTCATTGACGGCGGACGGAGTGTTGAGGACGTAGCGGCGGATGTGGTCCAAGCCTTGGGCTGAGCGGGGCCCTTGTGGAGTGCGCCTTTGAAACGACTGCATCGCGGCAAATTAAGATTGCCAAGACCCACAATGCGGGACAATCCAGCTGTTCGCTGCAGTGGGACTATTTCTAGATAATTCCGTAACACCCTGAGCAACGGTGCTAAAGACGCATTATTGTGTCTCGCATGTTTTCCATTGGCCTCTGAGTAGCGAATGCCGGGGGTGTTGAAGGTGTGAAGTCGTATTGTTCCAAAGGCTTACAATAGTAGATTACAAAGACAGATATTATTGACCGCTATTGCTGCTTCGCAAGGCATGATAGGGTGCTGTACCAAAGACCTGTAGAAAGAGACAAAAAGGCAATCGGCCCGCCCTGAATGGGAACGAGGTATTTTATGCGCGTATTGGTTTCTCTGTTTATTTTATGCGCAAGTATGGCGAGCGCCGCGCCGGATTGCGAAGAAGCTGCGCAGGCGCAATCACAAGGTCTTGTGGCGTATGAACTGCCAGCAGATCTGGCGATAATCTCCGGGCAAGAAGCCGCCGCTGCCATCCCGAAACGAGACTTGACGATCTCTCCAAGACCACGGCTGCGCCCTTGCAGGTCTCGCCAGATCGAAATCGGGCGAGAAAAGATGTTTGAACGCGGCGCTGTGTGTAGCGACTGGACCATTATCGGTGAAAACCGCAAGCCCTTTTCGGGGAAGTTACGGGGATGCGGCATTGCCGAGCCTGTACGCATCAGAGCTGTGTCTGATGTCTTGCTCAGCCAGTTGGCGACGATGGATTGCAGGACGGCCATTACACTGAAGACCTGGCTGGAGAACACGGCAAAACCGGCCTTTGCGGATCAGGGAGGTGGTCTGAAGGGATTGCGTCTGTCCGGCCATTATGCCTGCAGGAAACAGAACAATCGGTCCCGCGGGCGTCTTTCCGAACATGCCAAGGGTCGCGCGGTTGATATCTCGTCCTTCATACTGATGGATGGCACCGTGATTACCGTGCGCGACGGCTGGGCGAACAAAGAGACAAACGCAGTTATGCGTGAGCTGCACACAGGGGCCTGCGGTTTATTCGGCACGGTGCTTGGCCCCGACGCCGACCGCTATCACAAAGATCATTTCCATTTTGATACGGCGCGTCGGCGCAGCGGATCTTATTGCCGTTAGCGACCTCGCCCTGTTCCGGCACCAGTATGCCAGCATTTCCTGTATCCTCGACCTCCTTGGCAGAGACCTTGCTCAAATGAATGCCAGTTCTGGGCTCAAACCTGCCATCCCCACAGCCATCGAACCCGCAATCTCACCTCTCTCCATCTTCCCTCTCTGCCCAAACATGGTACACCGCATATCATGAGCGATGATGCCCCCCAACCTGACCGCGTCGACGGTGCCCTGCACCCGCGCGAAACCGAGCGCCTGATTGGGCAGGAGGCGGCCGAGGCTGCGTTTCTGGCGGCGTTCAATGCGGGCAAGCTGCATCATGCATGGATGCTAACCGGGCCGCGCGGCGTGGGCAAAGCGACGCTCGCGTGGCGCATTGCACGGTTCCTGCTGGCAACGCCGGACCCCGATGAGGGCGGCATGTTTGCGGCCCCCACACCCGGCACGCTGGACATTGCCCCCGATCACCCGGTTGCCCGGCGTATTGCATCGGGTGGTGAAGGTGGCCTCAAGGCGGTCACGCGCAGCATCAACCCTGACACCAAGCGCATGCGCAAGCAGATCGTGGTGGATGACATTCGGGCGCTGAACGGGTTTTTCCAGATGTCCGCAGCCGATGGTGGTCGCCGCGTGGTGATCATTGATGATGCCGACGAGATGAACGTGAACGCGGCCAATGCGCTCTTGAAGATGCTCGAAGAACCGCCTGCGCGGGCCACGCTTTTGTTGCTCAGCCATCAGCCCTCGGGCCTTTTGCCGACGATCCGGTCGCGCTGCCGGGTTCTGCGCATGGGCACATTGGATGCTGATCAGATGGCCGATGCGCTGGCCGCCTCCGGTGTCGCGATCGAGGGCGATCCGGGCGCGCTGGCGGAGCTTTCCGGCGGATCGGTGGGCGGTGCGTTGCGCCTGTTGCTGATGGGGGGGCTGAAAATCTATGCTGAACTGGTGGCGCTGATGGCGTCCCTGCCCCGCATGGACCGCGCCCGCGCCATCAAGCTGGCCGAAGCCGCCGCCCAGCGCGGTGCTGAGGAAAAGCTGGCGTTGCTCTTTACCCTCATTGATCTGTTGCTGGCGCGGCTTGCGCGCACCGGGGCCACCGGCACACCACCCGCAGTCGAGGCCGCACCGGGCGAAGCGCAATTGTTGCACCGTCTGTCACCAACTCCGGCGCAGGGCCGTGCATGGGCGGAAGTGGCGCAAGAGATATCCGCACGTGCGCAACATGGCATGGCGGTCAACCTTGACCCTGCCGCACTGGTCCTAGATACCCTGTTCAAGATGGGCGACACCGCGCCCCGCTAGCGCAGATACCGGGACAGGCATGACCAACCCACCACAGATCACAGACAGCCATTGCCACCTCGATTTCCCCGATTTCGAAGGTCAGTTGCCCGACATCATCGACCGCGCCGCCGCCGTCGGTGTGACCCGCATGGTCACGATCTGCACAAAGCTCAAGAACGAACCCGCTGTCCGCGCCATTGCAGAGGCGCACGCGCCGGTTTTCTATGCTGCAGGCACCCATCCGATGTCCGCCGCGTCAGAGCCACTGGCCCGCACCGATGAATTGATCGCGCTTGCCCGCCATCCAAAAATGGTCGGGATTGGCGAGACCGGACTTGATTATTACTACACCGCCGAATCTGCTGATGTTCAGCAACACTCCCTGCGCATCCACATTGATGCTGCCCGGCAGACGGCGCTGCCGCTGATCATCCATGCCCGCGCGGCGGACGATGACATGGCGCGCATCCTGACCGAGGAACATGCAAACGGCGCGTTTGCCTGCGTGATGCATTGTTTTTCCTCCTCCTCTGCATTGGCACAGACCGCCCTTGATCTTGGGTTCTACCTGTCGATGTCCGGCATTACGGCATTTCCGAAATCCGGCGACTTGCGTGACATCTTTGCCGCCGCACCGCTTGATCGGATACTGGTTGAAACCGATGCGCCCTACCTTGCGCCACCCCCGCACCGGGGCAAACGGAATGAGCCCGGTTACACGGCACATACCGCGCGCAAGGCGGCCGAGACATTTGGCATGGACTACGCCGATTTTGCGGCCCAAACGCAGGAAAACTTTGATCGCCTGTTTACCAAGGTCGCGCACTACAGGGCCGCAGCCTGATGGCAGAGATGCGTGTCACCATATTGGGCTGCGGGTCTTCGGGTGGGGTGCCGCGGCTGGGCGGTCATTGGGGGGCTTGCGACCCGACCGAGCCCAAAAACCGCCGTGGTCGCTGTTCGCTGCTGGTTGAGCGGGTCACGCCGGAAGGCACCACCACCGTGTTGATTGACACTTCGCCCGACATGCGCAACCAACTGCTTGATGCAGGTGTTGGGCGGCTTGATGCGGTGATCTATACCCACGCGCATGCGGACCATGTGCATGGGCTGGATGATCTGCGGATGATTGTCATCAATATGCGCGCGCGCCTGCCGGTCTGGGCCGACGCCCCAACCCGCGCCGCCCTTTTTGCGCGGTTCGGCTATGCTTTTGTGACCCCAAAAGGGTCAATGTACCCGCCCATTCTGGACATGAATGACATCACCGGGGATGTGTCGATTGACGGACCCGGCGGCACCCTCACCTTTACCCCGTTCTTGGTGAAACATGGGGGCATGGACGCGCTGGGATTTCGGATGAACGACGTCGCGTATCTGCCTGATGTGGCGTCTATTCCGGATGATGTCTGGCCGCATCTCGACAATCTGACCTGTTGGATTGTGGACGCCCTGCGCCGGGATCCGCATCCGACCCACAGCCATTTGGCCCAGACACTTGAGTGGATCGAAAAGGTGGCACCCCGCAAGGCGGTGCTGACCAACATGCACAATGATCTGGACTATGCGACCCTTGTCGCTGAGACACCCGACCATATCGAACCCGCTTATGACGGGATGACGCTGACTTTCCCGCTTCCCGTGACGTTTCAATCGGCCGGATAACCGCCGCGCGCGCCTCTGTACGCCTGCCCTTTCACCCCAACCACAGGTCCCGATTTGCAAACGCTCCTTGATGTCATCCTGCCGGTCTTTTTGGTCATTGGCTTTGGCTATGTCGCGGTCTGGCGGGGTCTGTTCCCGATAACGGGCATCGACGGGGTGATGAAGTTCACCCAGAATTTCGCCATCCCCTGCCTGCTGTTTCAAGCCATCGCCCGGCTGGATCTGTCTGCGTCATTCGATCCGCGCCTGATGTTTAGTTTCTACACAGGTGCCGCTTTGTGTTTCGCGCTTGGTATCTTTGGCGCACGGCTGCTTTTTAAGCGCGATTGGGAAGACTGCGTGGCCATCGGTTTTTGCTGTCTCTTTTCCAACTCGATCCTGTTGGGTCTGCCGATCACTGAACGCGCCTATGGGCCGGATGCGATGGCGGGCAACTTTGCCATCGTCGCGTTTCACGCGCCGTTTTGCTATGGTCTGGGCATTACGGTGATGGAATTTGTGCGCAACCGGGGCCAAACCGGCCTGTCGCTGGTGCGCAATGTCAGCCGCGCGATGTTTCGCAATGCGCTGGTGATCGGCATCCTGCTGGGCTTTGCCGTCAATCTGACAGGCCTGCCCATTCCCGGTGTTGTTGATGATGCGCTGTCGCTGATCGTGCGGGCCGCCTTGCCTGCGGCACTTTTTGCGCTTGGTGGCGTGCTGATCCAGTACAAGCCTGAGGGCGATATTAAAGCCATTGCGATGGTCTGCATCATCGCGCTGTTGGTGCATCCGGCACTTGTCTGGACCTTTGGCACCACCCTTGATCTGCCCCAGGATGCGTTTCGGTCCGGGGTGCTGACGGCGGCAATGGCACCGGGGTTCAACGCCTATATTTTTGCCAATATGTATGGCCGCGCGCGCCGGGTGGCGGCAACATCGGTGCTGATCGCGACGGCCAGTTCAATCCTGACCGTCTGGTTCTGGTTGATCGTGCTGGCCTAGCGGGTCGTCAACCCTATTGTTTTTGCTCACTTCCTTCTTGTTCTATGACGCACAATAGCGTTGTATTTGATTGAAATGCCGATCCACGTCGTCGTTGGAGGGGAATATGACCGCGTCAGTGTTTTTGATAGGCTTTGCACAGGGCTGGCTGGTGTTGGGCGCGGCTGTTGCCATCGCTTTTGTGCTTTTCGGGATGGATATCATTGACGAAGATGCACGTGGCGCACTGACGTTCAGACCACTGATCGTGCCGGGCGTGATCCTGATCTGGCCGCTTGTGTTGTGGCGCTGGTGGGAATTGGCACATGGGAGCGACAATTGGCATCTGCGCCATAAACCACCGCGTCAGGCGCACGCGGTTGTGGTGGCTGTGATGGCCGTCGTTGTGACCCTGACGCTTGGCAGCGCCTATGCACTGCGCCAGACATGGCCCGCGGATGTGCCCGCAGTCCGCCTTACCCCCGCCGCGGAGGTCACCCAGTGAGCGTCAAATACGTCCCCGTTCAATGGAACCGGAACAAATACATCTATGATGCGATCCTGATTGTCGGGATCATGGCGTTCCTGTGGATCTTTGTGAACCTGACCCCCGGTATTCTGGACCATGAGCGCGCCATCACGGGACAGATTCACAACGCCCGCGCCTTTGGGGCCTGTGCGTTTTTCATGATGACAGCGATCCTGACGATCGGGCCACTTGCACGGCTCGACACGCGGTTCTTGCCCCTGCTCTACAACCGCCGCCATTTTGGCGTTCTGACGGTTTTCGTCGCGATCACCCATGCCGGCTTTATCCTCAACTGGTACTTTGTTGGCGGGCCGATGGACAAATATCTGGCCCTTCTGGCATCGAACACCGGATATGGACGACTGCTTGGCTTCCCGTTCGAGGCATTCGGGATCTTTTCCCTGCTCTGCCTGATGATACTGGCGGCGACCAGCCATGATTTCTGGATGAAATTCCTGACCCCACGGGTCTGGAAATCGCTGCATTACCTGATCTATCCGGCCTATGCGTCCGTGATGGCGCATATCGCCTTCGGGGTCCTGCAAGATCAGACCAATCCGGTTTTCGGAATTATCGTGGTGATATGTGTCGCTGTTACGACCCTGCTGCATCTTGCCGCCGCCTGGGCCGAACGCACACGGCTGGACCCGGTGGCAACCGCCGCAGAGGCTTCGTGGGAAACCATCTGTGCATTGGGCGACATCGCCCAAAACCATGCCCGCGTTGCACGTCTTTCGAATGGTGAAAGAGTGGCGGTTTTCCGCAATCACGACACCCTTTCCGCCATTTCGAACGCCTGCGCGCACCAGAATGGCCCGCTGGGCGAAGGCAAGATCATCAATTGCCTTGTGACCTGCCCATGGCACGGGTTTCAATACGATGTCACCAACGGCAGGTCGCCCGCCCCTTTTACTGAAAAAGTACCAACCTACCGGGTGCGCGTGGTCAACGGGCAGGTGCAGGTTGATCCCGACGCCAACCCGCCCGGCACCTTTGTCGAACCCTATGCGCTGTCGGGAGACACGACATGAAGCTCCCCAAAAAGCCATTTTTCATTGGGTACCTGCCTGTCCCGACGGCTCTTAAGGGGTTCCTGATCGGTGTCATGGCGCTCTTTGTTGTGCTGATGGGGGCGATGGGTCTGGTTGTGGGGGCGACACAGGATGACCCCGGTTCGGGGGCGTTCCGATTTGACTATGGCGCGCAGACGGTGACTGGCATTGTGCAAAACGCGCCCTACCCCACACTATATGTCACGCAAGGCAACGACCGTATCAAAGCGGGCCACACACTGATGCTGGCAGGTGCCGCAAAACGCGGTGCCCAGCGCCGCACCGCGCCGCACGAAGGGCAATCGGCTGTGGTGACAGGTATCGTTCTGGAGCGTGGATCAATCGATATGCTTCAGGTCCGCAGCGTCAAAGCGGGCGACCAAGATCCGGCACCCGTACCCTCGCAAGATTTGGGCGTCTGGCGGCTGACAGGTGAGATCTGTGATGGCAAATGCCTTGCCGGGGCAATGCGTCCGGGTCGGGGCCTGGCACATAAAGCCTGCGCCAATCTGTGTCTGCTGGGCGGTGTTCCACCCGTCTTCGTGTCCTCGCAGCCGGTGGAGGGCACTGAATTCCTGATGATCGGTGACAGCGGCGGTGGCGCGGTGAGCCCTTTGATGCTGGATTACGTCGGTGTTTACATCTCTGTCGAAGGTCAGGTTGTGCGCCGTGGCGATCTGCTGCTGTTTCTGGTCGATGACACAACCATAAAAGTGCTGTGATGATAGCCCGCTTTTTAAATATCCTGTTGGTCTTTGTCGCGGCACTGGCGCTGCTTTATATCTCACGGTTTTGGCCGCTTGAACTTTGGGCGCGCAACGGGGCAATGGCCGAACTTGGCCTGCGCCCGCAAGGGGGGCTTTTGCAGGTCTGGCTGAGCGGCACCAATCTTGCTGCGTTTGAGCTGGTGATCTGGGCATTCATCGTTTTCATAACGCTGAGTTTGCTCGAAAAGATTGCCGGCCCGGCCACCTGAGGCTCCCCGCTCAGGGTCCGCTAAATTTCTCATCATTTTTTCAGAGCAAACATGATCCGACAAATCTGCACCCATGGAAATCGGCAAACAACCTGCGGGATAACCGGAATTTGGCCGTATTGCGGACTTCCTGTGAACAATGGGTACATATTCACCCCATAGTTTCCCGTAATGAGGGTAAATTAATCACCCGGTATTGGTGTATTTGCGTGTGCAAAAAAAATAAATTCAACCAATTCCAGAACTCACTCCCGTTGGGCTAGAAAGAGGAACGAGATTTAAACCAAGCTGATTTTATGCTGCAGCCCGTCTCCATCCCGTCAGGCAGCAGGGACGATTATTAATGAGTACTGACCGTGCGGCCTGCACCGCACGGTCACTTTAACACCATAAGTTGCAATCTGGTTTGAGTTATTGGAGAACAATATGCACAAGACACAGACACACGGATCTGCCAATTATCGGCACTCATCTGATGCACGTCCGCCCAACGCACCGGCCGAAACGCTGAATGCCGAGCGGATCGAACGGGTACAATCCTATCTCTATGCTGTGTTTATGGGCGTCTGTATTTCGCTGATCACGCTCCAGTTTTTTGGCTGATGCCTTAGCGCCAACCTTATTTCCACCGCATGAACGTAAATTGCGGTGACCAAAACAGCAGGGCAATGTTCTCCTGGCCCTTGCTTGGCCTGTCGGTGTTGGAGGGCACCGGCGGGCCACAAATACAGTATTTTAGTTTGTGATTTGTGAGTAGCCATGTTGCAGCCCTTTGATGACGAGCAGTTGCTCGAAAACATACGCTTGAAATTAGGTCCGGACGTCGTTGCACCGAGACCCCAACGCCCTGCGCCGGACACCCGATCCTGGACATTGCCGGGCTTTGGCGGAAAAGCACGGGTAGCAACCTCTTTCGGAAACCTACCGATCGAAGCGCTGCGTCTTCGCGACCCTGTGAGAACGCAGTCTGGTAAGTACCTGAAAGTACAGTGGATTGACAAAATCCAGCTTGATGCCAAGTTCCTGTCCCTGCATCCAAAATCAAACCCGATTGTGATCCCGAGGGCATCACTTGATCGGCAGCTTCCGATCAGTGATGTCTTGGTGTCGCCAGTGCAGACCCTTAAGCTGCCCCGACACACAAGCGGCACATCCACAGCTTATGCTGAATCACTTGTCGGGCGGGGCTATATCGCCAGAAAGCCGCAGAATGGGTTCACCTATTATCTGTTCCATTGCGGCGAACCTGCCTGTGTCAATATTGAAGGTCTGTGGTTTGACGTGTCACCTGAGTGATCAGAGCTGACCACCAGCATCCCCGTCTTGCCAGCGTCCCCCCACGAATCGCCAACCTTCCTGTGATGACCTGACGGACGTTGGGTCGGACCCCAACCGCAAGCATCATATACTCAAATGAGGCTGAGCGCCCTGTTTCGCCGTGCCGGCAGACCTTGGAATTGGATCGGCCTGCCCTCTACCCTAGTTTGTCTCCACCGGCGCAACAATCAAAGGCATCCGTGCAAACTGTCAGCGGTTGTGACTGTAAACAAATCACCCGTTAATAGTGAATTTGCATCCTCAAATTTTTTAAATTCAACCAATTGGAACGACTCAGGCTGAAGTGCATATTCAACCATAGAAGGTAAACGGTTATGGCCACGATCTTCGGTTAATTTCTGGCCCCGCGTCATTGTCGTTTCATCCCCGTGGGACAATGACGCGAAAGCATTCTTAACGAGTACAGGCCGCGCCGGGAAACCAGCGCGGCCTTTTTTCGCCCAATCGTGTAACGAGTGAAGTGTGAACCAGTCATGCCAAGGCAAATTTTCAGAGAGCCAGGAGTTTTTCAACTTCTAGAAAAATTATCAGAACATGAAGCCGCCGAGCGCAGAGCCAGACGGCGAAGTGTGGCCTATCGGGTTCTGGCCGGTGCCTGCATCATTTTCGTTAGTTTTTCAGCGCTTTCTTAAGTGATGCTCACATGGGGTTTGGCAAATTTTGTGGAATGCCGGTTAGGCCTCCTGCTTAATCAGCCGTCGACAACAGCCTAAATATGGCATTCCGAAATAGTGTTGCAGGTGAGAGGAGAAACCTCGAACCAACCAGGCCTCAAGTGGCCGAAGGTGGCAGGCAAAAAAAGTGGTGCGGGTGAAGGGACTCGAACCCCCACGCCATAGGCGCCAGAACCTAAATCTGGTGCGTCTACCAATTCCGCCACACCCGCACGCATCGCCTAGGCGATTGACGGTCCTCGTATCAAACACGCGCGGGCTTGGCGAGGGTAAAAAATCAGGACATTGAAAGGTAAACTTCATGTGTTGCGGATGACCTAGGGGATGTTACGACACCAGCTATACACTCAGATGCCGGAACACTTTCGGCAATTCTTCGGGCAGATCCTCGGCAATCAGGCCGGGACCAAAGCTGCGGGCGCATTCGACGTGCAGCCATGCGGCGACCTCGGCCATGGAAAACACTTCTGACGCAAGGGGCGCACCCGCCAGCCCCGCGATCATGCCGGCCAGAACATCACCCGCTCCGGCCGTGGCAAGCCACGGGGCGGCGCGATCGTACGCCGCCGCGTGCACCGCTGCCCCGCCGCCCGGTTCGGCGATGACGGTGTCGGCTCCTTTCAGCAAAACAACGCAACCTGCGCGTTCGGCTGCCTGCCGCGTTACGTCGATCTTTGATGCGCCTTGGCGCAGCGCCTGCGCGAGATCGGGAAATAATCGGTCAAATTCACCTAAATGTGGTGTCAGGACCGTGCGCCCGTAGGTCTGTTCAAACAAGGTATCGGGACAATCGGCAAAGCTGCTGAGCGCGTCGGCGTCCAGAACGACCACCGGATCGCGCCAGTCGCGCGCCGTGGCGCGGCGGGCCAGAACGGCACCCACCATTGCGCGCGTGTTTTCGGACACGCCAAGTCCCGGGCCAAGGCAAAAACCAGTCACCCTGTCGTCGGCAACCTCGCCCAGCGCCGCAGGATCACGCAGCGCACGCAGCATGATGGCGTTCAGATGGCAGGCGTTTTCTTGCAAGGCGGCGGGCGGGCACAGGACGGTCACCAACCCGGCACCGACGCGCAATGCCGCGCGCGCTGCCATCCGTCCTGCCCCACCCCGACCGACGCCCCCCGCAAAGACCATGATATGACCGCGGTCATATTTATGGGTCGCCGGTCCAGATCGCCCCATTTGGTCGTTTGGCCACATCCGTTGTGGCAACGGCCTGCCCAGAAAGACCGGCTCAACCAGACGCGCGCGTTCAGTATCTGGCGGCGTGCCGATGCTGACCCGCTCTTGCGCTTCGCCGTAAAGCCCGATGTCCACGAGGCGCAATGCGCCGCATAGTGTAGGACCGAGGGACAGATAATGGCCCGGTTTCGGGCTGTGAAAGGTGACCGTCAGATCGGCAGAGTTCAGCGTTTTGGGCCAGGCGTCAAAATCGGGATCATCGGGAGAGCCGTTGAATGGAATAAAACCTGTATCAAGATTGAGGCCCGAAGGGCAATCGACTGCAACTGTTTTGATCCGGTGGCTCTTGGCCCATCCTGCCCTGCCCCCTTGGTTCAAGACCTGTGCGACCTCGTCCGGCAAGGCGCGCGTCAAACCGATGCCAAACACCGCGTCCACGACAATATCCGGTCGGGCCACCTTGAACACATTTTCCGCATGCAACAGGCGGACTTCACCCAATTCCGCCCATCGCTTGAGGTTGGTTTCAGCATCCTGCGGCAGCTTTTCCGCATCCCCGTATAGAAACACCTCAACCTCCCAACCCCACTCCTTCAACAACCGCGCCACCACGAACCCGTCACCACCGTTATTCCCCGGCCCGCACAGCACCACAGCCCGGTGCGAGGTCGCGGCCAGTTCCGGCCATTCCTCAAACACCGCCTCGACCACGCCGCGCCCTGCCCGCTCCATCAGCTCCAGCCCGGTTACGGCACCCGATGCAATTGCGGTCTGTTCGATCTGGCGCATCTGGGCGGCGGTCAGCAGTTCGGTCATCTCAACTCTCGATTCAATTGTGCGTAATTATTAGGCGGTTCGATGAATTTTAAGGCGCGCTAGAATAAATTGCACCGTCTTCCGACCCCAGACTAGCCCGATCCATAGACCCTGCCCATCCAAAATGAAATGACGCCCTCAACGCGCGCAAATATTTGGAGGACCCTCATGAAAAAGATCGAAGCGATCATCAAACCGTTCAAACTGGACGAAGTGAAAGAGGCCCTTCAGGATGTTGGCGTTCAGGGTCTGTCGGTCATTGAGGTCAAAGGTTTTGGCCGCCAAAAGGGCCACACTGAGCTCTACCGGGGGGCCGAATACGTTGTTGATTTCCTGCCCAAGGTAAAAGTTGAAGTGGTGCTGGACGACGATCAGGTCGATGCCGCCATCGAAGCCATTGTAGATGCTGCCAAAACCGAAAAAATCGGCGATGGCAAAATCTTTGTCTCCACAATCGAACAAACAATCCGCATCCGGACCGGCGAAACCGGGTCGGACGCGCTGTAATCATCACCACATCACCACGACATTCCAAGCAGAGGACAAAACTCATGGACAACAAAGCGTTCCTGAAAAAGATCAAAGACGAGGACATCGAATATGTCGATATCCGTTTCACTGACACACGCGGCAAGCTGCAGCATGTGACCGTGGTGAATGATCTGGTAGACGAAGATTTCCTTGAAGAGGGGTTCATGTTTGACGGCTCTTCCATCGCCGGATGGAAAAGCATTGAAGCCTCAGACATGAAGCTGATGCCCGATGTGGAAAGTGCCTATGTCGATCCGTTCTATGCCGAAAAAACCATCTGTGTGCATTGTTCGATTGTTGAACCTGACACCGGCGAATCCTACGAGCGTGACCCCCGCGGCACGGCCGAAAAAGCAGAGGCCTATCTGAAATCCTCTGGCATCGGTGATGCCGCCTATTTCGGTCCTGAGGCCGAATTTTTCCTCTTTGATGATGTAAAATTTTCAAATTCAATCAATAAGGTATCCTACGAAGTTGATGCATCCGATGCATCCTGGAACACCGACACAGACTACGAAATGGGCAACATGGGCCACCGCCCCGGCCTCAAGGGCGGCTATTTCCCGGTCAACCCGGTGGACGAAGCTCAGGACCTGCGCGCCGAAATGCTGTCCACGATGAAACGTCTTGGCATGAAGGTCGACAAGCATCACCACGAGGTTGCGTCGTGCCAGCACGAGCTTGGTTTGATCTTTGGCACGCTGACCACGCAGGCTGATGAAATTCAGAAGTACAAATACGTGATCCACAACGTCGCACATGCGTACGGCAAGTCCGCGACATTCATGCCTAAGCCGATCTATGGCGACAACGGGTCAGGCATGCACGTGAACATGTCGATCTGGAAAGACGGCAAGCCGTTGTTTGCAGGCGATAAATACGCCGACCTTAGCCAAGAGGCATTGTGGTTCATCGGTGGCATCCTGACGCACGCCAAATCGCTGAACGCCTTCACCAACCCGACCACCAACAGCTACAAACGCCTGATTCCAGGCTTTGAGGCCCCCGTGCTGCGCGCCTATTCCGCACGCAACCGCTCGGGCTGTGTGCGTATTCCGTGGACAGAAAGCCCCAAGGCCAAGCGCGTCGAGGCCCGGTTCCCGGATCCGGCGGCAAACCCATACCTGTGCTTCTCTGCCCTGCTGATGGCAGGCCTTGACGGCATCAAGAACAAGATTGATCCCGGCGAAGCCATGGACAAGAACCTCTATGATCTGCCCGCCGAAGAACTGGCCGGGATCCCGACGGTCTGCGGTTCCCTGCGCGAAGCAATGGAGGAATTGCAAACGGATATGGATTACCTGCTTGCAGGCGACGTATTCACCAAGGATCAGATCGAAGGCTATATCGCGCTGAAGATGGAAGAAGTTCACAAGTACGAGCACACGCCGCACCCCGTCGAGTTTGGCATGTACTACAGCTGCTGATCAAAAATTCGGGTCAGAAACGACCGCTGGTCATCACAGGGCATCCTTTCGGGGGTGCCCTTTTTCGTTAAATATCAGGGTGATCCAAAATGCCCCACCCGCGCCCAATTTTGGCCCCTATTATTGGTGAGATTGGCCCCAGTACTCCAGTAGGTGGAAATTAACGATGGCCGTGTCTACAACTACTTTCGAACAACGCATCGCGCGCATCAACAAGGCGCAGGAAGCTACTTTTGCAGGTACAGCCAAGAAATCCGGTGGACGCGCCCGTTCGAAAAGCTCCATCTTTACGTTTCCATTTTTTGTTGGCGTTACCATCCTGACGGGCGGCGCAGCTTACGCCTGGGCCGCAACAACACCCGAATATCAGTGGGTCCTCGCCTTCGCAGGCTAACCGCGCCCCGCCTGCACGAAAATCCTGCGCTATCACGTCACCCCTCACATCTGTCTAGTCTTTGCACCTTGCAGAATTCGCGCTAAGGTTCGGGAAATTTTGTCCCGTCCTTTGTGAGGTTTTAGATGCGCCAAATTAAATCTTTCATCATTTCATTATCCCTGACGGCCGCCCTTGCCGTGCCTGCCTATGCGGCCCCATGTGGCAACAGCGGTGGCGGGTTCAACGCCTGGAAAGCTGCCTTTGCGGCTGAGGCAAAAGCGGCAGGTGTCAAACAGCGCGGTCTTGATGCGCTGGCGTCGGCATCCTATGCAAGCAGCACCATCGCGGCTGATCGCAATCAGAAAGGCGTGCGTTATGCGCTGAATGATTTCATCCGCATCCGGCTCGGCTCGCTTGATGGATTTGCCGCATCGGCGCGCAAACGCAAGGCGCGCAACGCTGGGTTCTACCAGTCCCTTGAAAACCGCTATGGGGTGCCTGCGGGCGTGCTGCTTGCCATCCATGGCATGGAAACAGGCTTTGGCAGGAACATGGGCAACAGTGCCGTCGTGCCCGCCATCCTGACGCTGGCGTATGACTGTCGGCGGTCGTCCTTGTTCACACCCCATGCGATTGGTGCCCTGATGCTTGTCGATCGCGGGACCATCACCGCCAATACCAAAGGGGCGAAACATGGTGAGTTGGGACATACCCAATTCCTGCCCGGCAATGCATTACGTTACGGTGTCGATGCAAACGGCGATGGTCGTGTGGATCTCTACAACGAAGCGGATGCATTGGCATCCACCGCCAATTACCTGCGTCAAAAGGGCTGGAAACCGGGGGCCGGATACCAGGAGGGCCAGACGAACTTCCGTGTCCTGAACCAATGGAACGCCGCGACCGTCTATCAAAAGGCGATTGCGCTCGCCGCTGCACGCATCGACAGTTAACCTCTTGGATGCGGCTGATCTCGGGCGCACCCACCCTGCTTCTTTTCGCCAAAAATACTCAAAAGCCACAGCTGCCCTGCGCACCGCACATCGCGTCTTGCACGTGCCCTTTGCTGCTCCTATGTCATGGCGCAAGGGTCAGGCCCCTGCCGTCCGCAATTCGGTGAAGCCCTGAAACGAACAACACACCAATCTCTCGCAGATTGTTGGGCAACGCGGACCCCCTTCACGCCTTTGCGAGAATAGGAGTGTTTGAAATGAATTATCCCGTCCCACCCCGTGACATCTTGAAATCACAGGCAAAACGCCTGCGTGGTGACATGGCCGCGCGTGGTCAGATCATGAGCCATGCCGAAGCGCTGGAAACCATCGCCCACCAATGGGGCGCGCGCGACTGGAACACCATCGCCGCACAGGCCCGCAACGATCACGCGAGTTTCACCCCCGGCCAAACCGTGTCTGGCCGATATCTGGGCCATCCGTTCACCGGTCAGGTCAAAGCCGCACGCATATCGGCAAACGGCTTCTGGGCGCTTACCTTGCGCTTTGACACGGCGATTGACGTTGTCACCTCCACGCATTTCAGCTCGTTCCGCCGACAGGTGAACACGACGGTGAACCCCGGTGGGGTCTCGCCACAAAAGACCTCAGACGGCCAGCCTCACATGGTGCTGGATATGCCATGAACAACGATGAGCAGGCAGGGACATCGGTCAAACCTCCGCCAAGGGCAGTTGTCCTTGGCGGGTATGGTCTGATTGGCGCGGCCTGTCTGCGCGCATTGAAATCCGCCGGGTTTACGGTGACTGGCGTGGGGCGCGACGCAGATGCGGCGCGGCGCGTCGACCCTAATGGCGATTGGCTGATCCGCGATATCGCCAGGACGACCGCTGCCGATTGGGCGCACGATCTGGCGGGCATCGATGTGGTGGTGAATGCGTCGGGCGCGTTGCAGGATGGCGCGCGGGATGATCTTACGGCGATCCACGAGGGTGCGATCAAGGCGCTCATCGACGGGCTTGGCGATCAGAAAACGCGTTTCATTCAAATTTCGGCTGTAGGTGTGGCGCTGGATGCCCCAACGGCCTTTATGTCCACCAAGGCCCGTGGCGACGCGAACCTAATGAACAGCACGCTTGACTGGATCATTCTGCGCCCGACACTTGTGCTGGGCCGCGCCGCTTATGGCGGCACGGCGTTGCTGCGCGCTGCCGCTGCGATGCCGCTCATTGGTTTTCAGGTGTTGCCTGACACCCCGGTTCAAACCATCGCCCTTGATGATCTGGCCGCAGCCGTTGTGCAGGCCGCGCGCGGCGATATTCCACCTGGCACGCTTGCGGATGTGACATCAGCAGATGTGCACACCTTTGCCAGCCTCACCAATAAGATACGCGGCTGGCTGGGGTTTGCCCCATGGCGGTTCACCATCACCGTGCCGCAGCCCCTGCTGACCCTCACAGGAAAAATCGCCGACGGATTGGGCTGGCTCGGCTGGCGTTCCCCTTTTCGCTCAACCGCACTTAACGTCCTGGCAGACGGGATAAAAGGCGATCCTGCTGCCTGGCACGCCGCCGGTGGGGCTGCCTGCCGGTCCTTGGATCAAACCCTGCGCGACATGCCCGCAACCCTGCAAGACCGTTGGTTTTCACGGCTTTTTCTGCTGCTGCCTGTGGCAATTGCCACATTGTCCCTGTTCTGGATGTTGTCCGGACTCATTGGTCTTGCCCGCACAGGGCCCGCCATCGAGGTTCTCACGTCGCGCGGCATCGACGCCGGTGTCGCATCTTTTGCGGTCATCGGCGGCGGCGTGATTGATGTGGCCCTTGGCACCGCCATTCTGTTTCGCCGCTACGCGCGCCGCGCCTGTGGGGCGATGATCGCCGTTTCGCTTGGCTATCTGGCCGCTGGCACCCTGTTGACACCCGACATCTGGGTCGATCCGCTTGGCCCCTTTGTCAAAGTCCTGCCGGGCATTGTGCTGGCCGGCATGGTCATGGCGCTGATGGACGACCGATGATCCACGATCTGTTGCTCTTTGCCCATGTGATTGGTGCTGCCGTGTTGCTGGGCACCGGCGCGGGCATCGCGTTTTTCATGTTTTCAAGCCAGCGCAGCCAAAACCCGGCGTTGATTGCCCATGTCGCAGGGATTGTGGTGGTGGCCGATTGGCTCTTCACCGCAACCGCCGCTGTCGCCCAACCGATCACCGGGTATTTCCTTGCACAAGCTGCCGGATGGCCGCTGACCTCGGGTTGGTTGGCCTGGGCACTGCTGCTTTATGTCTTTGTCGGGGTCTTTTGGCTGCCTGTGATCTGGATACAGAAACAATTGCGTGATCTGGCCCAAACCGCTGCGGCCCAGGGCGCACCCCTGCCCCCGCGCTTTCATCGTCTCTATCGCATCTGGTTCGCCTGCGGTTTTCCCGCCTTTGCCGCGGTGCTGGCCATCCTCTGGCTGATGATCACCAAACCTACGTTCTAGGCACCCCGCACCACCCAGGTGTGAATGGTGAAAATCACCGCGTCACTCTTGGGCAACCGCAAAATACATTGCCGTTCAGAGCGCTGAAAAACCCGTGGCCGATCATCGGCAATCCGACGTGGCTGATGCAGGTCCGGCTCTGCATAGGATAATCTGTTGAACCGCCACAGCGGCCGCCCCACCCGCACCCCATCAAACAACCGCTGGACCCGCCGCGCGATGTTGTCGTCATATTCAACCACCGTGTCGTGAATACCGACCAAGGGCCGCCCGGCTTTGTCCGCCAATCGCCAATTGGCCGGGAAACACAGCACCGCACCGGTCAGCACATGTTCTTCGCCGTGCTTTTGCAGGACACAAATATCTTCCTGCACCAGATGCCCCAGCGTCCAAAGCGGTGCCGACCAATCCAATGCGACGCGCCGTCCATCTGGGGTCGTCACCTGCTCTTCGCCAACCTCAAACCCCAGCCCCGGCAACAGCAACAACGCCTCTGACAGCACTTCGCACGCTGCCTCCACCGCAGGCGGATCACACCACAAAACCGCCTCAGGACGATCGGCGATCAACTCCGCCCGATACGCCATCTGCGCAGCATAGACCTCATCCACCCGCAGCCAGTCATCTGCCGCACAGGGACCAACGCCGGGCAACTCTGCCGCGCCTCTTTGCGCTTCCGGCAGCGTATCTTGCAAAATCATCATCCCTCAACTCCTAGCAACAGCCTCGCAAAAACGACATGCAAAAGCGTCGGGTTTTGCCAAATACTCCAATTCAAACCGCGCCATGCTGGGACAAGCGATCATCCAGTGAGGCTCCCATGAACCACCATTACAGTGCCACCCGCAAAATTGACCCGACCTATGGCACCCATTTGCCCGATGGCAGCACAAACGACAATGACCGCGTTGAAATCGGCCCAACCCAATTGGCCTTTGCCGAATGGAAGGCCGCCGGGCTGACCCTGCCCAATCTTGCGGGCATGCGCCAGTATCGCCTTGACCGCCTGACCAGGAACATCACGGATCGCGGCTATGGCGGCCTGCTGATGTTTGACCCGCTCAACATCCGCTACGCCACCGACAGCACCAACATGCAGCTTTGGAACACCCACAATCCGTTCCGCGCCGTGCTGGTCTGCGCCGATGGATACATGGTGATCTGGGACTATAAAAACGGCATGTTCCTCAGCGAATTCAACCCCTTGGTGCGCGAACAACGCTCTGGCGCGGATCTTTTCTACTTCGACCGCGGCGACAAGGTGGATGTGGCAGCCGACGTGTTCAGCAACGAAGTCCGCGCCCTGATCGAGGCCCATGCAGGCGGCAACAAACGCATCGCCGTCGACAAGATCATGCTGCACGGCCTGCGCGCATTGGAGGCGCAGGGGTTCGAGGTTATGGACGGCGAGGAAGTCACCGAAAAAAGCCGCTCGATCAAAGGCCCCGACGAAATCCTCGCCATGCGCTGTGCGTCAAACGCCTGTGAGGTGGCGGTCAAAAAGATGGAGGATTTTGCCCGCACCCACGTCGGCGACGGCGTGACCTGCGAGGATGACATCTGGGCCGTGATGCACGCCGAAAACATCAAACGCGGCGGCGAATGGATCGAAACCCGCCTGCTGACCTCAGGTCCGCGCACCAACCCGTGGTTTCAGGAATGCGGCCCCCGGATCACGCAAGCGAACGAGATCATCGCCTTTGATACCGATCTTGTCGGCAGCTATGGCATCTGTGTCGACATCAGCCGCACCTGGTGGATCGGCGACGAAAAACCGCGCCCCGATATGATCTATGCCATGAGGCACGGCGTCGAACATATTGAGCAGAATATGCAAATGCTTAAACCCGGCGTGATGATCCCGGAGCTTAGCGCGAACACCCATGTGCTGGATGCACAGTTCCAGAAACAGAAATACGGCTGCCTGATGCATGGGGTGGGCCTGTGTGACGAATGGCCCCTCGTCGCCTATCCTGACAACGCCGTGCCGGGTGCCTTTGACTACCCGCTGGAGGCGGGAATGGTGCTCTGCGTCGAAGCACTTGTCTCCCCCGAGGGCGGTGATTTTTCGATCAAACTGGAGGATCAGGTGCTGATCACCGAAGACGGGTTTGAGCGGCTGACGGCGTATGAATGGGATGTGGCGTTGATGGGGGGGTAGGCAGGGGTCAATCCGGTGTGGCTTTGGTGGTTTAAGGCGGATACTGTTGAAAAACTCAGTTTTCGGCAAAATCAGTAAAATTTTTGCCCGTAGGCCGCGACCGAATTTGTTACGCGAGCGGTTCGGCCAAATTGGCCTTCTGCCGCTCATGTGACAGCTCACTGCGTCTCATGGCTAACCTCTTCTGACTTTTCGGATTAACGGGTTGCTTCCGAAAAATTACGACATCTGAAATTCGGAGTTTTTCAACAAAATCGGCGGGAACCGGACTTTCGCTGCGGTTTGCATAGAGGTTTGCTGTGCGGACAAAGCTGCCTGATGCACGTGCGGCTATTGCTCACGCAGCATTTCCCTGCAGTTGCATCAAGATTTATTGCTACGATGCAGCCAGCGTCGTAAAAGCCGCCATTCAAAGTTACCATCCTCGGTGGATTTCAACCCGAGCTTTCGCCGTCTCATGGTCGAATTCACAGTTAGCAAGAAAAGTGCCATTTCGCTACGCGCGCGGCAATGGCCAGTTTTAGCAAGTATTCCCGCATTTGGCCGCATGTCTCGCACATAGCGTTTATGGTATCTTGCCATGATTTTGAGCCTATGAAACCATAGTATTTAAATATTCGCTGCTTCGGCGGATCAGCTTGACAAATGGAATCGGCCTACTTCGAAAGTTTCGCCAAACGAAACATCGCTGCTGTACTGCGTGGCGATGATTTTCCCTCAAATAGTCGCTGCTATTTCTACGGTACCGCCAGGGTTGCCTTTCACTTCAGTGCTTCCTTCCCGACGCCGCCTGATGATCGACGCCACCTCGATTTCTCCGAACCCCCTCAGCGTTTCGGTTCTTTGACGATTGAAATCAAAACTGTCCTGCAACTCCTGCGAAGCGTTCTGGCAGACGGTGATCTCCATCGGCGCTGAATGGGCCTGCAAGCGTGCTGCGAGATTCACTGCTGGCCCAAAGACGTCATAGATGTACTTCTGAACACCAACGACGGACCCCACGACTTTTCCCGAAGCAACACCGATACGTGCCCGCCACTGATGCTCGTGGGTTGTATTGCGTCGCTCAAGGTAGCGGACCATCTTCGAGGCACATTTTGCGGCGGCTACTGCATGCTCTGGGGTCGCGTGTGGCAACCCTGTGACCGCAAGATAGCAATCACCAATCGTCTTGATCCGCTCGCAGCCGTAAAGTTCACCAATCCGGTCAAATGCTGTAAAGATATCGTTCAGCTCAGCCACGGTGACATTGGGGTCGGCAGAAACAGACATCTCTGTAAAACCCACAAAGTCGAGCATCAGCACGCTGACCGGATCAAAGAGGCGCGGCGCGACTGATCCAAACGACATGTATTCCTCATATACTGACCGGGGCATGATATTCAGCAACAGCTTTTCGACCCGCACCTTTTCGCGTTCCAGATCGCGTGTCCGACGTTCCACAATCGCGGCGTAGCTGTCGATCATGGCCTCACTTTCATGTAGCCGAGAAACGTTCTGGCCTTCGAGAACCAAAACTTCCTTGCCATCGAGAGCGATTTTGCGGGCTTTCATCTCGATGATCAAACTGCGCCGTTTTACTTTGGCCTTCACTTCGATGCTCGTCCCATTGATCATCCCCGCCAACTCATCGGATGTCATGTCCGGCAGAGTTTCATGCAATATTGCCTCGACGCGCACATCGGCAAACCACGTCGAAAACAGGTCGTTGCAAAACAGAACGCTCCCGGTATCTGCCTCCGCTACACAGACGCCCATTGCCATCGAATCCAGCAAACCGGTGCAAATTGTATTGATCAACATATCAAGCCCTCACGCGACAAGTATTCTGCGACGCGCCTCTATGGCAGCGATGACAGTATTCTGGTCATCCTGCGCAAAATGCGCATCGGCAAGCGTTTCATTTAGAAGCAAAACTGCCTCGTCGAATTCCACGTGGCTCAGGCGCATATGTTTGTGCGCGCTGGCAAGACGCGCATCAGAGAAATGCGCAGGACCTCCGAGCACCATCGTGAAGAACTTTGTCTGGTGATCGATCAGCTTGACCATATCCGTGTCTTCAAAGAAATGGCCGATCACATCGCTGTCGAGCACGCGATCATAGTAATCCATGATCACGTGACGCAGGATCCGGATGCCGCCATATTTGTCAAAGATCGACAAATTGCGGGATGGTTGGGCAATCGCATTCATGATGAACCGCTCCTGTTCAGATTGTTGACGGTGGTCGTGACTGTGACGTTCTGCGGATCGCGCAGGGCGAGAAACCAAGGGCTGCATTCAAGGACGTTCGCGACCAAAGCCTCAATGACCAAATCGGGTGCGCCTGATCGTACATCCAGGCTGATCCGCGTTTCACGAGGTGCAGCGCGGTTGTCACCCAGCCCAAAGATGGCAAGGTCGTCCGATACCGTCTCAAGACGCAGATCAGCGCTTTGGATTTCGATCCCTTCGCGGGCTGCCGCCATTTTGACGCCAATAGCGATGCAGCCAGCGATACCCGCCTTGGCGATAAAACCGGGTCCGGGTCCGCGTGCAGCACCGCCCATTGCTGGTCCCAGATCCATCACTGTCCTGAATTTACCTTGCTGGACAGCGCAGGTCAGACCGTCTCCGACATGGGCTGTCAGTGCGTTTGTGGTAACCGCCACCGCCGGATTTGCACTCAGGCGGTCGATCACTTTGTTCTGGGCAATGCGGATCTCCGAATCCGTAGCTTGAGGTATCGCCTTGGAGGGGGTTTGAATGTTCATCTTGTTGGTCCTTTCTGGTTAAGCCACCATTTGGTGACTACGTCGGGCAATCTGGTCCGACAGGATGATCGCGTCGTCCCCGACACCGTCAATCAGCGCGGATTTACGTTTGCGCAGGAAGGGCTGGCCAAGGACATAAAGCCCGTCGGCGACGCGGCCCTCATCGTGCAAAAGCTGCCCTTTGCGGTCGAAAACAGGCATCTTCAGCCAGCTAAAATCGGGCCGAAACCCGGTTGCCCAGACAACCGTGCGAATTGCTCCACTGGTCAAATCAAGGCTCAGGTCGGGTCGCTGAGGCAGAGCGGTTGCGCAGATGTGTTCAGGAGGAGACAAACCCGCAACACCTGTTTCTTGCGCAAAGGCATCAAAGCTGCGCAGCAAACGCCGCATCTTGAGGTCCGAAAGGGCGCAGGCGTTGGCCAACCCACCAGAGAACAGGGCGACGCCGTCCCTGACAGCAGCCAACCTGCCCGCAATTGTGCACCCAAGCCCCTGCAGGTGGTTGAAATCCATCAACGGAATGTTCGCATCCCCGACAAGTTGCAGGGATGGCACACTGCGGGCGCGGGTAATGTTGTCGACATCGCCTATGCCTTGATCCTGCACGCCGCTGCGGTCCATCCACCATTGGATGTCGCGCCCGCGGTAGTTGCGTGGCATGCGAATGTGATGGCCCGCAGAAATAGTCACGACATGCCCCGCTTGGGCCAGTTCCGACGCAATCTGCACGCCACTGGCGGATGCTCCTACGACCAGAACACCACCTTTGCGCAGTTGCCGCGGCGCGCGGTAGGCCAGCAGGGTAACTTGGGCAAGATCGGCAGGCAGCGCAGCCGCCATCTTGGGGGTTGACGCAACAGCGCAGGCACCATTTGCCATGACGACATTCCGGCACAGCCAGTCGCCACGGTTCGTTGACACGCGGTAGCCTTGGCCCTCGGCAATGACAGACAAAACCCGCGTGCGGCTTTCAATCGGCATTGTACCCTGTGCGGCGTAGCCCCTGAGATAGGAAACCACATCAGTCATCGACATGAATCCGTCAGGATCATCGCCCTCGTAGGCATAGCCCGGAAGGCGACTTTGCCAGTTCGGGGTCAGCAGGCGCAGACTGTCCCAGCGTTCGGTCGCCCATGAATTAGCGACCTCGCCACGTTCGAGAACAACATGCGCAACACCGCGCTGGCTCAGGCAATGGCTCATCGCGAGGCCGGCCTGACCGGCACCGATGACAAGGGTATCTATGTGTCGCATCTAAAAATCCTCACGGTATCACAAGAAATCCAAGTGGGACCCCGAATGTCTTTCACGCGGGGCCCTACAGGTCAGGCAACGCTGACAGTGACGTTGGTGGGGTTCGTCAGGATGTCGAACAGTGCAGAGCGTTTTTGTGATTGTGCGACCAACGCACTGATGTCCTCCGCGCTGGCATCTGCATCAACCTCGAACGAGACGCGCACGTCCGAGAAGCCGTTGCGAATATCACCGTCCATGCCAAGTATGCCCCGCACATCAACGTCGCCTTCGACAATGGCCCGCACTGAATGCAGCTGGATGCCGCGATGCTGCGCGACGGAGGCCACGCCGCCGGTCAGGCAGCTTGCCAGAGCGCTCAGCACGATCTCTGTTGGCGTTGCAGCGCGATCTGCAGCCGCAAACACCTCAGGATGATCGGATTCGATGGTGAACATCTGCTTGCGCGTCTGCTCTTCACCGAGCCCGAAGTATCCGTTGATCGTATTGCTACTGTAGGTGCCTTCGATCCAGTCGCAGGTGCTGCGGAACGTGAAGGCTGCAGCCTCAGGCGTTTGGGTAAATGCGCCGCGCGCGCCGATCAAGGCTTCGGTGTTCACGCCGTTGTTGGCGGTTACTTCTTGTACTTGTGTCATTGGTAGTCCATTTCAGGGTGTTTGTTAAAGTTATTGGTCGTAGCGTTGGGTTGCTCGGATCAGGCGGGATTGCGTGCGGTAATCAGCCAGGAAGAGCTGTCCATCCACAGGCCATCTGCTGTTGTTTCGGCATGGGAAAACATCTCTGCCAATGCGGCTTCGATTTCTTCGCGTTTCTCTTCGCCAAGGTCGCCGGCTTCGCGGAAGGTCTCTCCGGCGGGGCCGAGGGCAAGTTGAAACGCAATCGCTTCTTGAACGTTGCGCCCCACCATCACTTTCGCGTCGATGCGCTTGAATCGAATGTCGGTAAAGCCAGCCGCTTCCATCTTGGCGCGCGTATTGCGTTCATCAGACATTGAGAATGGGCCGGGGCCACAGGTCAGCGCATCTTCGCCCGGTTTTGGCAAAAACTGCTGCACAATATCTTTGGCTGCGTTCAACCACGGATTATATTTGCGATCACGCCAGACAATATGCGCCATCTTGCCACCGGGCTTCAGCGCAACCCGCATGGCACGCAAGCCAGCGACGGGATTGGCAAAGAACATAGTGCCAAAGCGGGCGAACACAAAATCATATGGTGCGCCATCCACGCCGCGTTCAACATCGCCTACGGCAAACCGTACGTTCTCTGCCCAGTTCTTTTCGGCGTGGTCCCAAGCTTGGGTAATGAAGGCCTCGCAGCAATCCACGCCCATTACGGAACCCGTTGACCCAACGCGGTTGCCCAAAGCAATAACGGTGTCCCCAAATCCACAGCCAACATCAAGGATGCGATCCCCGGGCGCGATTTGAAGGGTTGGCAAGATTGCGGCGCTGTGACGCGACAGACCGTCCACTAGAATGTGCCGGTACATGGTAAATTTCGGTGCAAGCACCTCGTTCCAGAACGTCACCAATGGTGAGGTTTCTGGTGTGGCTGGGAAATTTGTTTGCTGGTTCATGGTCATCTCCAAAGGGTTGTTGCTATGGAGAAGTGCTAACTCGGAGCGGATCCGCAAACTTGGGGGAGGCCTGAGTATCTTGTGGTGAATCTCTGGGTTTTTCTGAATTTCCGCCCATGATGACGGATTTCAAAGGAAAAGCGCGATCTTCATTTCCTTGGCGAAATTAGGAAACGGGCGTATTGTCGTGCCAGATGGGAGCCGACATGAACTACGCATTTGATGAATTTGAACTGGACGCAGAGCGTGCTGAACTCAGATGTGCAGGACAACCCGTGCGCATTGAACCCCAAGTATTCGATCTTCTTAAACTCCTTGTCAGTGTCAACAATCGTCTGGTGAGCAAGGATGAAATTTTTGCGGAACTCTGGGGAGATCGGATTGTTTCGGATGCGGCATTGTCCGGTTGTGTTCGCGATGCGCGAAAGGCGATTGGTGATGATGGGTCCACGCAGAAGTTCATCAAGACCGTCCAACGGCGGGGATTGCGGTTTGTTGGCGAAGTAGAAGTAAGCAACTCTGTTACATCAGCAACCCTTCCGGATGAAGCTGTTTCCAACGCAGCCGAGCAAACCGATGCTTTCACCAGACCGGCAGTTGCAGTTCTTAAATTCGAAGATACTTCAGGTGAGGGTCGGTCCAGCCAACTTGAAACTGCCATCACAGACGAATTGGTCGCAGCCTTGTCTGCATGGAGATATTTTCCAGTGATCGCTCGACAGTCGACGGCGCGTGTAAATGCACCCGAAATGAGTGCGCAAGAGATTGGAACACTTCTGAGCGCAAGGTATTTGGTTCACGGCACTTTCAGACGCGCCGGTAATCGATTGAAAATTCAGGTTGCTCTGACGGATACCGACTTAAACACACAGATATGGAGTGAAAGTCTGGCCTGTGACATAGACGAACTTTTTGACGTCGAAGAGGAAATAGCAGGCCAGATTGCCTCCAATGTGTCCCCCGAACTGGAACGAGCTGAGGCCCGCCGCATCCTTCGCAAACCACCGGGGGATATGACCGTTTGGGAGCTAACGATGCGTGCGGCATCGTTGCTCAGCAACGGGAAGCGCAGTGACTTCGTGGAGGCTGATCGATTGGCGCGCGATGCGGCTGAACGCGCGCCGCATTGGGTGTTGCCTTTTACATTGATCGCCACCGCCCAGTTTCAAATGGCGATGGCCAATTTTTCTTCGTCAGATAGCGCCTCAGCCTTTGCACCCACGCTTGAAGCTGCACGGCGGGCGCTCGATATTGATCGCAGTGCCTGGATTGCCCACGCGCTGACGGCGGTAGGCGAGCTTTGGACCAACAAAAACCATGAAATGGCGTTGTTGCATGTGGAGCGTGCGATCGAACTTAACCCGAGTGCAGGAATGAACTATCATTTCGGCGGTTGTATTACAGGGTTTTCGGGAAATCCGCAGAAGGCACGCTCCTACCAAGAGCGCCTGTTTAGAGTTGATCCAACCTACCCATACCGCGCTGTCATTGAAGCCGACCTTGGACTTTGGCATATGCTTGACAAGCAATTTGACAAGGCAAACGAACGTCTGAGACTTTCGCAATCGTGCGACCCATACTACGGTCGTGCACTGCAAAGGCGGGTTGCGTTATCCGGATTGACGGGCGATCGCGATGAAGCCCTGCAAGCTGCCAGAAAGCTGTCAGAGATGGGCTTGCCATTGGACTACAACGCAATTGCAAGTTCCTATCCATTCCTCAAAGAAGAACACAGCGAGCTTTTCTTGGACGGTTTGCGCCGGTCAGGCGTCAATCTGTAAACTCGGGCCTTCTACGTTTAGACCGTCGCTCCACGCTTACTTTCCTAGCATAGAAATTAGAGAAACTATGGTCCAAGCACATCAGGCTGGTTTAACCGCTGTCTCGATTGTTCAGCTAAACTGCAGCGAACGATCAGTTTGTGGAATGCTCAGATTGAAGCGGCTGAACGACCGGTTCGATGAACCGTGCTGCGCTGCCAATTGACCGATGCTTCAAGAGTGAAGGTTTTCCACTTCAACACTAACTGCACCTGCACAAGTCCGCATTGTCACGCAGAGCGGACCTCAGAGCATCTTGCAGCTAACGGCAGCAATAAGAGCCCGAAGTGGCAGATGCTGCAGCATATGGCGGGAAGTGGACCTACATTGCAATTTGTACAAAGGTCCCTTTCCTTGAAAGAGCAAGGGCCAGCATTCCGTAGGTCTATAGCAATTCCGCCAGCATTCTCGCTGCGCGGCTTGCGCCGTCACTTGCCACCGGGTTTGCTCCCCGCGGGCTCTTCAGCTCGGTTACCATTGCCTCCGCAATGGCTTCTGGATCAGATTCCGAGAAGATCATTTTTCGTCCCGCGTTGTATCTGTCCAGACGGCTGGCGACGTGAAAGTTCTGCTCGAAATGGTTTCGGAGTGGGAAGTACAGAAACGGCGTAGCGGCAGCGGCGAGTTCCATGCATGTCGTCAGACCGCCTTGCACAAGCGCAAGATCGCAGGCTGCTAGATGCCTGTCGAGATCCGGCACGAAGGCCCGTACGGCGAGCAAAATTGAGATTCTGACCCAAAAACAAAGTTTTTCAACAAAATCAGCCCTAAGCGGATGAGGTGGGTGGCTCCTGCTCCACCGGCATCGAATGTGCCAAAGTGCAGTTATCACCAACTGCTAGGAAAGGAGCCACCCAATGACAGTTAAGACAGTCGGCCTAGATTTGGCCAAGGACGTATTTCAAGTGCACGGAATTTCGGAGAATGGCCGCGTTGTTTTCAACAAGGCGATCAAGCGCGCGAAGCTGCTGTCATTCTTTGAGGCGCTGCCACCGTGCAGGGTTGGCATGGAAGCCTGCGGATCGTCCCATCACTGGGGCCGCCAACTGCGCAAATTAGGGCACGAAGTGAAGCTCATGCCCGCTGGATATGTAAAACCCTATGTGAAGCGCGGCAAGAGCGACGCCGTTGATGCTGAAGCCATTTGTGAGGCCGTCAGACGCCCGACTATGCGGTTTGTTGAGATCAAGACTGAAGATCAACAGGCTATATTGTCGATCCATCGCACCCGGGATTTGGCAGTCCGGCAACGCACCCAATTGGCCAACATGATCCGCAGCCTGTTGCGCGAGTTTGGGCATGTTTTGCCGATTGGGATCGAAGCAGTTACGGCTTTTGCAAAGCGTCACCATGAAGGTGATCACCTGGACATGCCCGACATCGCGAACGGCATGCTGGGCATCCAGTGCTACCAATTCATCGGCATGAACGAACGCATCTCTGGCTATTCCAAGATGATAGAGCAACACGCAATGCTGAACTCAGATGCACGTCGATTAATGCGCATGCCTGGCATTGGGCCGGTCACGGCATCGGCGATTGTCGCCACAATCGGTGACGCGCATCAGTTTCGGACAGGGCGCGATCTAGCGGCATGGCTGGGGTTGACCCCTCTCAACAAATCCAGCGGCGGCAAGGAACGTCTTGCCATCACCGATGGTGGCCACGATGGCTGAGGCCGTGATGGGGCCGACGCCTGGCACTGTCCTTATCCGTTTGGCGCGCTCGTCGATCCTGGCATGATACTTGATCAACTTGTCATAGAAGGCGACCCGGTCATCGAGAGCAACAACCTGATCACAAAGCGTCTTGAGCATACTCTTCGCCACGTCAGGAATATCTGGACAATCATCGGTTTCAAAAGCTTTGATGAAGCGCATCGCAGCAACCGGTCCGTTGCCGATCACGTGGCCAAACTCCCGAAGAAGACCCCAGATCACGTTCAACATCTGAGTTTTCTGACGGACAACGAGCTGGCGCACCCGATGAATGGTCAGCAGGGCCTGTTGTTCTTTCGACTTTACAGCGACAAAGCGCATCGTCGGTCGCGTAACTGCCTCGCAAATCGCTTCCGCATCAACCGCATCTGTTTTGCCACGCTTCACATATGGCTTCACATAGACGGCAGGCATTAGGCGCACATCGTGACCAATCTCAATCAACTCACGCGCCCAATGATGGGCTGATCCGCACGCCTCAATACCGACAAGACTGCGCGGCAGCGTCTCAAAGAAATTGAGCAACTGTCGGCGTCGAATTGTTCGATTGAAAACAACTGTACCGTCAGCGGTGATACCGTGAACTTGGAAGACGTCCTTACCAAAATCCAATCCTATTGTCGTAACTTCCATGATGGGGCTCCGTTCCTAGCTGATGAAAACATCTGCACTATGCCACGTTGCGTGACGGTTGGGTGCAGACGCCATCCACTCCATCCGCAACTCGGTCATGGCCGTGTTTTTCCCCAGTGTCTGCTCTATGGGCAGGTGCTGTCGTTGCAAACGTGACCTGTTTAGAGGTTCCGATCCATCTCAGCGGTGGAGCCGCTGGAAAAATTTGACTGCGCTGCCATCGCCCTTCCAAAGGAACCTCCTGGCTGCTCACCACGTCCAATATTAAGCAGACGACGCAGATGAGCTGCAGGTGATCCATATGGTTCGTGTGCATAATTTACTGCACGTAGCGATACAGCATGAATTTCGATACGTGTCAGAATGAACTTGCCAGCTACCATCATTGCCCAGATCCTTGCATGCGTTGCACAGTTGTGCCTCTCATGGAAAAGCGGCGGCGTATCGTAGAAATTGTGGCATTTTGGGAAATAATTGGAACTGATTGTTAGCAAATTGGCTACCGGTCGTTTGATCCTGGCCTTGTGTAAGCACTAACTGGAGGTCTGGATTTCCGTTATGAGGATTGCGCCAGCGGCTACGGCCAACGAGATACAGAGCAAAAAAAGATCTCCGGAGCCCTTGAAAGGAAAAAATTAGGTAGGGTATATCTTCTGGGTATTGTCTGGATTCACTCAGATATTTAACCCAAAAAAAAGGACTCTACAGATACTCTTACAGATATCCGACAGAGTCAGGGCCCTCGCCTCTGCTTTTGGTATGAGACGAACTTCTTGCTCACCAACCGTCAGTGATATTGGCTCACCTTCAACTGGATCTCGATGCTCTGGCGTATGGCGTTGAGAATGCGTTCAAACACCTGCCGTCCGAATGAGTTGGGGTAGCCTGATGGCTGACTGAGTCTCTGGGTATGAATTTGTTTGCGGCGTTGCATTTTCTGGTTCTCCGAGGTTGATGCCGTGTTTCTTTTAAATGGTACTACAATGCGCTTCGGCGTTTGTCTGTGAACCAGATCACATTTGTCAAAAAATAGGGTGTGTCCGCGTATTGTGCGGTCCAATAAGTGCCGCGGGTGTCATGCCAGCAAGGCGCACCTCGAGCCAGCGTATGTCTCCATTGAGGTTCTTCGTGGCTAGACCGCAGAATGGCCTTTTGGACTGTCGTAGCGGGCGAGGAGCCGCCTCAACTTTGAGCGGGCAAGGACTGTAACGCGGACTTTCCGGTCATTGCAGTGTAACCGCCAGCGAGGAAATTACAGCTCAGCGGGTTTTTATTAAGGCTAAAATTGCTGCAACGCGAAACGATCGTTTGTGGACCGTCCGAAAGTAATTCAATACACCGCCTTTGAAGATTGCACAAAGGCATCATCATGACGGCAAAACCGCACTCACAAGTACTCTTCAAGTTCATTCTCCTATGCGGTCTTCTAGTCGGCTATTTTGCGTATCTGGCCTACGAATACGATGTCGCAACCGGCGGCATCGCGGCTTTGCTGACGTGGAGTTTCTTTGTTTTGTGCACGCCGATAGCCGACGCAGGATTTCTCTTGGATTTTCCACTCCGATTGCTATTCGGTATTCGCATGGTAATTTCGGAAATAGCCGTTTGGATCGTTGCCTTTGGCATAAACGCTGCAACATTTCTGTTAGGCCCGAGCTACTATGACACAACGATCCTCACCGAACTGCTGTACACAATATTCACAAATCCGTTTCCCTATTGGGGGGTCATTCTGTTGTCAGGCTTAGGTACTTTTTTGTCGATACGCTTTGGCGACGAATTGATGGATGTCATTCATCATCGCGACAGAAAATTTTTTCACTCCCACCACTTCAAGCATGAGCTCATACTCTTCGCCTTTTTCCTAATGGTCATCTTTGGCTACTACGAGCTCATCTCTTCCATTGGCATGGACTCAGCCCTCAGATAATCTCTTACCGAAGACAGGATTCAGGTCGGTAACTTCGGGCTCTTCGGTGGCCTTCGTTGCATATTGCACGAGTGACCGCTTCGGGGGTTTGCGGACCTTTCTCCGCGCTACGCTTGAACTGGTATGAAGCGGACTATCCTGCCGTTCGCTGCGGTCACCAAAATTCAGGTTTCGTCCGGACAGCACACGACTTTGTGCCGGTGGCTGCCATTCTTTGCGGGTGCAAACTGTGATATGCAGTCACTCAGATCGGCCCTCTTTATGTGCCGGGATTGGAGAAAGAATGCGCGTTCTGGCAATCAGTATTGGCAAACCAAGAATGATCCGGCACATGGGCAAGGATGTACCCACGGCCATCCACAAAAAGCCAATTGGCGGCCTGTGCATGGTGCGCCGAACTAATATCGACGGAGATGAACAGGCCAACCTAAAGGCGCATGGTGGCCCCGACAAAGCGGTTCTCGCATCGCCGATTGAACATTATTCATTTTACAATGACCTCTATGGGCAAGAGCCGTTTGAGCACGGACACTTTGGCGAGAACTTGACTACCGAGGGGTTGGTCGAGAGCGAAGTGCGTATTGGCGACCAGTTCAGCGTTGGTCGGGCTGTGTTTGAGGTTACGATGCCACGTATGCCCTGCTATAAATTCGGGGTGAAATTGGGTTCATCCAAAGCACTCGAAACCTGTATATCCACTGCAAAAACCGGATTCTATCTTCGTGTGCTTCAGGAAGGCACGATTGAGGCCGGAAACAATATCGAACGTGTGAAAACGGACGAAACAGCCCCCAGTGTTGAAGAAGTTCACCGGCTTCGTTTTTTTGGCCAGAGAAATGTGATTGAAATGCAGCGCGTCTTGCGGAATGAAGCCTTGTCGGCGGTCCTGAAAAACTTGTTTGCCGAGCGAATTTCGGATTTGGAAGCCGGTTAAGTGACTTCGGCATGGTGGCGGGCGATTGTCTCGGCCGACACCGCTCGGCCTCACGATATTGGCAGGCATCCAAGCGATGGCGACCAGCTTGCCGCAACTGCGAAATGAAGCCGCCGAGACACGACTGGAAAGGGCTCGTAGCCGCCTTCCGCATTGCGGCATAAAGCTGAAAACGACGCCGACTTGGACCGACAGGACCGGCCCCTTGCTGCCGTTCACCTCGCGAGTTTGATGCTGCGGTGCGGCCCGTCGAACCGGTCGTTCGCCGCGAACGCAAAATAGTGCCGACCGCGAACGGGTAACGTGCGGGATGGGGTGGATGGCTCCTGCTTCAACCGGCGTCGCAATGCGCCATAGTGCAGTTGACATGAACTGCTTATGAGAGGAGCCACCCAATGCAAGTTACCACAATGTAGTCGGCATAATGAAGATCTCCCTTGGACCCCGCCCGCGCTGTGGCCCCGCTATTAAACGTAATCGTTTAATGCCCGGCAAGCCCGTTTGCTGTGATGTCTATTTGGGCTCATTGCGGTCATCTGACGAAATTGGTCAGGCATTTTTCGTAGCTTGGGAGCTCCAGGCGACCGCTCTGCGGTGTGGTTTCAACGGGTCGCTGCAACACTGGCTCCAAGACTGACTTCGGCTAGAATACTTCAGGAGTTTTTGCCCAAGGGCCCCACGACTCCGGGTCAGGCAAGCCAACGCTCGACCATGCTTCCTGCAATACTCTGGAGTCAGCAGACCGCGTTCGAGGCAAATCATCCATGATATCAAACCACGGCAATTTGCTTTCCATTCCAGAGTGGACGGCTGGCGGATAGTTTTCTGGCTCGTCGAGACTTGATGTGTGCAAAACCAGAAACGCTGTCTCTTTCGGCTGAAATAGCTTGTACGTTAGGCTTGTTCCACATTCGGAACAAAAGCCTCGTTTTGCGATTGGCGAGGAAGCAAAATAGGAGGGCTCCTTGTCTAGAAACCGAACCGCGGATGCCGGAAAGGCGGTCCACGCGTTGACTGCCGACCCGGAAAATTTCTGGCAACATCTGCAATGGCAATATCCGGTGCTGATTGCTGGTGCATTCACTTCAAATCTAATGGATCCACATAGGCAGCCGCCCTTAATGAGCGTCGTTGCCAATTCGTTTTCATCGAAGTCCAGAAATCCCCCCGTGCCACCAGTTTTTGATCGCGTCATAAATACGTGTATCGGAGCGTCGGTGCTTTTCAGGCGCTTGTGACCACAGTCTTCGAGTGGCAGGTCGATTTTGTCCCGTATTTGCGACATCACTTCGCTGGAAACGGCGATACCGCCCGGTTCCGCCATCGCTTCAAGTCGGGCTGCGGTATTGACCCCTTCGCCCAGTAGATCGTCTCCCTGCACCACAACGTCGCCCATCGAAACGCCAATGCGAAGTAACAGGTGGTCATCCGTTTTTGAACGAAGTGCTTCCAGTGCCAATATGCTTTGAATTCCGAAAGCACAGTTCACCGCTTCCTGTGTGCTCGAAAATTCGGCCAGAAACCCGTCACCAGTTGACTTAAACACGCGACCTCTGTTGGCTTCGACCTGCATGCCGATGACATCACGGCTGAGACGCTCTAGCTTTTCAAGCGTTCCACTCTCGTCACGTGAAACGAGCCCTGCAAATCCGACGATGTCTGTAGCCAAGATCGCGGCCAGTTTGCGTTCCATAGGCACTCCGATGAAAAAAATCGCTTGGGTAGTATGATGGCACACTGTTTCACAAAGCAGCCTGCCAGGGAAATCCGGTCCCAACAACACCTGTGCAAAGAACTGAATTTAAGCCCGCATTGGGCTCTTCCGACACCTTCGCTGCGCCGAGGATGAACGGCAAGTTTGAGAGAACCGGGCTTTCGCTGCATCGTGTTCGAACCCGACAGATGCAGGACGAAACGGCCATGCGACTTGGTCATACCAATGGCTGGTTCCGGGTTGTGAGGCAAATTGGCCGTCTGTGAATATTGAGACCCAGGGACTTCGCGGATGCAAGTTTGCCTAATTTGAGCGGACGACATTTTCTAGGGCGGCGGCCCAGTCCTCGAGATGGCTATCGTAGTATGGCCCCTGTTCCGATTTGAACGTCACGATGCCGTCACCGTCCAGCACATAAAGCCGTTCTGGTTCTCCAGCATAATCCGCGTTTATTCGATTGTCTGGCCAATCAAGCACAACCGGATTCTCGAATTCGTATGCGCTTCGCCAGTCATTGGCTACTTTGGCACGGTCCTCCAAATTGATGGTCTGGGCATACATTACTCCGGTCGCTCTGTTTGAATCAGTGTTCCATCCATCTGTTGGATGCGCCTCCAACACATAGACAAAAACGAACTGAACCCGTCCACCGTAGTGCTCAATCAGTTGCTTCATCCTATCTGATTGGCGACGGAAAACCGGGCATGTGTAGCACCCAAATATCAGCGAGACAGGAGCGCCACGAAGATCGGAAAGGTCCAGAAGTCCGGAAGAGATACTTCCTTCGGCGTTCAGAGTGTGAGCGGCAAAATTGGGTGCAGGTTCGCCCTCTTGCGCAAGGCACTTATCCTCTTGGTCTGCAGCCGATCTTAGGTAGTCGCGGAATTCAGATTTACTCAAGCCCATGGTGTCTTCGAAATCGGCTTCCGACATGTCATCCATCTGGTCCCGCATTTCGAATGCAATTCTACTCATAGAAACATCCCTCCTGACCCACACAATAGCAGGAACAGACGCATACCTGAAAGGTATGTCACCAAAGGCGACATCTGAGTATGACGCAGCATTCAGTAGGTTGGGCTCTTCGATAACATTCGCTGCGTGTTTCACGAGTGACGGGTTCCAGGGTTTGCCGGCTTTCGCTACAATCCGCCTGAACTGGTCAGATGCGGACGATGCGGACTTACAGGCCTCTCCTATCAGTGCGCAATTTTGCCGGAAGCCCAAAACGCAATCAGATCAGTTGAAAACGCGCAATTCCCGCCGCAGCGAGTTCATCGTCGAGATCGTGATCGGTTAGGATGTCAATCACTGTTGCCGCGGCTGTTGGTGATGCGGCGGTCCGAAATACCGACATGTCTATATGTGTCCCAAGGTGTTCCGGGAACACGGCTGCGGGAACGACTCCGGGCGTGGCAATCACTGTTGTGAGAGGGGCAATTGCAAGCTCGTATTCGCCAGTCGCGACCGTCACCGCGGGCACGCCCCCAGCCACCGCATAACTTTGCGGCAAGACGGAGTCAGTCAGTCCCATGCGCTCCATCACATCCAGATAGGTGCGTCCGCTCGTCCCAGCGCCTGTATAGGCTATGCTTTTTGCGCTGCGGAGAAGCGCTTCGATACCATGTGAGTCCGCTATTATTTGGCCATTCGCCACGCCCTTGCGCGCAACCGCAAGTGAGACACGCCCGAATGCACGGTGGCTGTCGCCGTCTGCAAATCCGTCAACGATCAAGGCCTTCGCATAAGGTGGATTGGTCAGGCCAATGTCATAAGGCTCACCAGCTCTGATCCGTTTCGGTATCAGTGGGTTAAGCTCAACCTCTTGTATGAGCCGCACGCCTGTCTCGGCTTCTAAGCGCGGCGTGAGGCGGTCCATGACAGCCCGGATCGCCGCAGGAACGAACATGCGCAATGTAGTCGGCATAATGAAGATCTCCCTTGGACCCCGCCCGCGCTGTGGCCCCACTATTAAACGTAATCGTTTAATGCCCGGCAAGCCCGTTTGCTGTGATGTCTATTTGGGCTCTGCGGGAACCTTCGCTTCGTTTAGCACGATTAACTGGTTCCGGGGGTTTGCCGACTTCCGCTGCCCGGCACATGAACTCGTCAGATGCGGGACGGAGCTGCCTGATGCTGGCGCAGCGAAAATCACCGTGATTGCTTAATCGTATCGCGGCATTGCCCGCGGCGGCGCCGCACGATTTCACTAAATCGGACATTCAAACTCTGCAAATCGACCGAACCCTATTCCGGCCATTCACTGCGCTCTCGTTCTATGTCTCACATGCGGACGCAGCTAAAGTTCAGATTTCGCTTGCGTAAACTGCGCCCTTAAAAAATCGAGCTTTTTGTGTTAGAATGGTTCTAAGCGGTTGGACAGATCGCAAGTGTTGAGGCCCAGTGCGAGCAGTTTATGCAAGCAATTTTAGGGGGCCGTATCAATGAATCGATACACAAGTAACGGTGCAGAACACGAGTTTGTTGCCGGTGGCGGTTTGCTTAGCAGGCGTCTCGTGCTGAAAAGTACATTATTTGGAACAGGGGCCGTTGCGGCCGGATTAACATCGTCGACACGAGCTGCTGCAGAGGCCACAATTCCTGACTGGGTTACGATCTCTGGCGAACGCGCGCGCGGGTACGGGGTGCCTGCGGAAGCTGAAGCCGAGGTCCAGCGCGCTATTATCGAGCCATGGCAGGATGTAGCCGCGGCATTCAGTCTTTCCGGCACGCCACATCACCGCCTGCAGGGCACAATAACTCCGAGCGGACTGCATTTTGAAGTCCATCACGGCGGGAGACCCGATGTAGACCCCTCGAGCCACAGGTTAATGGTGCATGGTCTTGTCGACCGCTCGCTGAAATTCGATTTGGATGCGCTCGAACGCTACCCAAAGGTTACTGCGACACACTTTCTGGAATGCGCCGGCAATAGCCTCTTCAACGCCATAATGCCTGAACCAATGCAGGCCGGATGCGACATGCTGCATGGCCTGCTGTCGAACTCCGAATGGACGGGTGTGCCACTGTCGGCCCTGATGGACGAGGCGGGCGTGAAGCCTGAAGGGACCTGGGTCGTGGCTGTGGGCAGCGACGGACCTGCACTTGCCAGATCGATCCCAATCGAGAAAATCATGGAAGACGGAATTATCGCGCTCTACCAGAACGGTGAACGTATACGGCCAGAGCAAGGATACCCGATGCGTCTGCTTCTGCCCGGTTTCGAGGGGAATATGAACGTCAAGTGGCTAACGAGCCTTTGGGTCACTGACGCGCCAGCCTACACTAAACACGAGTCGGGGGAGTACACTGAAATCCTTGCCGACGGTTCATCTGTAAAGTTCACTTTCGCAATTGGTGTGAAGTCGTTTATCACGCATCCCTCATCCACCATGACGATGAATGGTCCGGGGTTTTACGAAATATCCGGGCTCGCTTGGTCCGGTGTGGGCAAGGTCGAACGCGTAGAGGTCTCCGCCGACGGTGGACAAAGCTGGGCCGAGGCGGCGTTGGAGGGGCCCGTCCATCCGCGCGCGCTCACCCGGTTCCGGTTGCCCTGGCGTTGGGACGGCGCGCCGTTGGTACTCATGAGCCGCGCAACGGATGAGACAGGTGCAGTTCAGCCGACAAGGACGGATTGGAAGGCGAGGTACGATCCGTCGAACTTTCTCCACTACAACGCCATTCAGCCTTGGCAAATCACAGCAGAAGGAGCGGTTCAGAATGTCTACATCTAAGCTTTCACTATTCGGGTTTGCCGTTCTGACTGCCACCGCCTCTCTCGCCGAAGGACCGGATTTGGGGCAGCCGTTGTCACCGGACGAAGTGCCTTTTTATGCGACCTATGTCATGCCCGATGGGCGTGGTCTTCCGGGGGGCAGCGGAACCGCTGTCGAAGGGGCGGAGATTTATGCCGCCCAATGCACGAACTGTCATGGCGCGACCGGCACGGAAGGCCCAGTCATGCCACCGGTTTGGCCGAACGAGATTTGGCCAAAGTCGGTGGGCAAGCATTGGCCCTATGCCACGACACTCTTCGACTACATCCGACGCGCCATGCCACTCGATGCACCAAAATCGCTTACTGATGACGAGGTCTATGCATTGGCTGCGTTCATACTTGAGCGAAACGGCATCATAGACGAAGGCACGGCCATGACAGCGGACACGCTTCCGTCAGTGCAAATGCCCAATCGGGACAACTTTATAGACGTCTGGGCGACACAGGGTGAGAAACCTTGGTAAGCCGCTGTGACGTCTCCCCTTCGCCTCTGGCAAGTGTCGAGAAAATTGCAGCCTGAGAGCGCGGGAAGGAGATCGGCAGATGCCTGAACCCGTGTCAACTCATTACAGCGGCGGTGGAGGTTTGGTCGATAAGATCGCACGTGATCTGCGTGAAGCTGGATTCGAGCCAGATGAGCTGAGCGCTTCAGAATTTGAATCCATAGACGAGTTTCATTTTCGAGGACGCGAGGCGACCCTTCAGCTGCTGGGGCACTTGCGGCTGGCTCCCAAATCGAAGGTCTTGGATATTGGAAGTGGCTTGGGCGGCGTGGCCAGAACATTGGCAGCAGAAGCGGGTGTCCATGTAACTGGGGTGGATTTGACCCAAGAGTTTTGTGATGTGGGAACGGCAATTTCCGACTGGGTCAATCTGAGCGACAAAACAGAGTTCATTCAGGGCGATGCAACAAACCTCCCATTTCCAAAAAATCATTTCGATGGTGCCTTGACTGTTCACGTTGCAATGAACATCCCAAACAAGGCTGCGATCTATACTGAGGCACGGCGCGTTCTCAAACCCGGCACACGATTTGGAATCTATGATATTCTGCAAGGAGAAGGCGGCGACGTGCTGTATCCGGCGCCATGGGCTTCGGAACCATCGATCAGTCATCTCGCGACACCAGAGGAGATGTCTAAGCATTTGTTGCCTGCTGGTTTCCGTATCATTCACGAAATGGATTCTACTTTGGAATGCTACAATTGACTCAAAGAGAGAACGGAGCAGGCCAAGCCCGAAAAATCACTTTCTCCAACAACGCGGATATTGTTCGGTGCTGCAGCCAAGGAGATGACAAAAAATCAACTCAGGGGGCTCAGTGAACTTAGGATGCTGACCTATTCCTTTGTTTGTGAAGCCTAATTTCTGGTCTCTGCGCGGTCCGCAACTCAGACATCGGCATTCCAAATCTCGCTGCGCTGTGACTGAACGTCCGCTTTTCTTGCTGCGTCGCGGCTGATGGCTTTGGCAAACAGTTTGCTGCACCCGCGAAAGGCGGAGCGAGAGCACTTCCGGTAAGGGCTGATTGTGTTGAAAAACTCTGAAATTTGAAATCCGCGATTTTTGCGCAGCTGCCCATTAAGCCCAAAAGTCAGAACAGATCGACCGTAAGAGGCATAGTGCGGGCACAGGAGCCGCAGCCGGCCAAATTGGCCGACCCCCTCGCCTCCAAAAGTTGGTCACTCTCTAAGGCGAAAAATTTTTCGATTTTCGTCAATAACGGGGTTTTTCAACACAATCGGCTCAAACCTGCCTTTAGCCGCAAACTGCTTGAAGGTCCGGTTTGGGCCGAATTAGACAAATATCGTTGCATCGAGAAGTTTCATCCAAACCACCGCACGCCCCTTAACCCGCCCCCAACAAACCAAAGCCACCGACGCAATACCGACGTGATACAGCCACATCACAGAACCCATTTTCTTCATTAATCCAATCTCTTAGCCGCTGAGCCTCTACTGCCCCAGCGCCTGTGCCAGATCCGCTTCCAAATCGCGCACATCCTCGATGCCCACCGATATCCGCAGCAGCCCTTCGGGGATGCCGGTGTGCGGCTCAATGGTGTGGCGGTGTTCGACCAGGCTTTCCACCCCACCCAGCGAAGTGGCGCGGTGGAACACCTGCAAACGGCCCGCGACGTTCAGGGCCTCGGGTGCGCCGCCTTTGACAATGAACGACAACAGCGGCCCGAACCCACCTGTCATCTGGCGTGCCGCCAGATCGTGGCCCGGATGGGACGACAGGCCGGGGTAAAGCACCGCCTCGACTTTTGGATGGTCTTCAAGAAACTCCGCTAACTCCATGGCATTGCGTGACATTTCCCGCATCCGAAGCGGCAGCGTGCGCATGCCACGGGTCAGCAGCCATGCCTCCATCGGTCCCAGAACCGCGCCGGCGCAATCGCGGTCCTCACGGATCATCGCCCACATCGCGTTGCCGGGATCAGCCGTTGCCAGTGACCCGGCCAGCACATCAGAATGGCCATTGATGCCCTTGGTCGCTGAGTGCATCACGATGTCCGCACCCAGCGACAGGGGTTGGCTGAGAACCGGGGTGGCGGCGGTGCTGTCGACGATCAGTTTTGCGCCCACCGCATGTGCGGCTTTGGCGGTCGCCGCAATATCGGTGATCCGCAGCCAGGGGTTCGATGGGGTCTCGACCCACGCCAGAGCCGGCTTGTGGTCCTCACAAGCCTGAGAAAACGCATTTATATCAGAGGCTTCAACCTCATGCGGCGTGATCTGACGTCGGGCACAAAAATCGCGTATCCACTTGGTTGTGCCCCAGTAGATCTGGCTTTGCACCAGCACGGACGCGCCATTTGGCACGGTGCGAAACACCGCCGCAACCGCCGCCATGCCCGAGGGGAAAAGCAAGGTATCCTCGGCCCCTTCCAGCGCGTTCAGTACCTTTTCAGCCACGCGCACGTTTTCGTTGTGAGACCGCAGATAGACGTTGTCGGGGTTCACGGGCAGGTAATCGGCACCCCGCGCAAAGGTCGTGGCAAAGTGCACCGGCGGCACAACCCCACCACTGGCCTTATCTGTTGCGCCAGCCGCATGGGCGGCGATGGTGGCGGGGTGCAGGCGGGGTCTTGGCGCGTCGGTCATGGGGGCGTCTTTCTGAAAGAATTGTCAGACAACTGCTACATCGCGAATTTGGAACACGCAAACGCTGGGTTGGATTTGATGGTCGCAGATCACAATCCGATGCATCCCGCGTCACGGGGTCGTGAGAAGGCTGTCACAGCCCTTGCGCCGCCCTGTTTGATCACCCACCCTTTGAAGCTACGCACAAAGGAGTTCGCAATGCCCACCCACCGCATCACTTTTCCCGGCCATGACGGCAGCACGCTGGCGGCGCGGCTTGACATGCCGGATGGGCCACATTTGGCGACAGCGCTCTTTGCGCATTGTTTTACTTGTGGAAAAGACATTCCAGCGGCGCGGCGCATCGCTGCGCGCCTGGCAGGGATGGGCATTGCGGTGTTGCGGTTTGACTTTACCGGGCTTGGCCATTCCGAAGGTGAATTTGCCAATACGTCGTTCACGTCAAACGTCGATGATCTGATTGCGGCCTGCACCTATCTGGATGGGGATGGCAAGCCACCCTCATTGCTGATCGGGCATTCGCTGGGCGGCGCGGCGGTGCTCAAGGCCGCCAGCCAGATGGACCAGATCAAGGCAGTCGCCACCATCGGTGCGCCGTTTGACCCCGAACATGTGACCCATAATTTCGCCGATGCCCTGCCAGAGATCATTGCCAAGGGTGTGGCAGAGGTGAGCCTTGGTGGGCGGCCGTTCAACATTGGCAAAGGCTTTATCGAAGACGTGGCCAGCGGTGCCCTCACCCCGGCGATTGCCAAACTGAATGCCGCCCTGCTGATCTTGCACGCGCCGCGCGATGAGATTGTCAGCATTGATAATGCCAGCCAGATTTTTCTGGCCGCCAAACACCCGAAAAGTTTTGTCACCCTTGATAATGCGGACCATCTGGTCACCCGCGCGGCGGATGCAGAATACGCCGCTGACGTGATTGCGACCTGGGCGGCCAGATACCTGCCCCTCAAACCGCCCGCGCCACCACCGGGCGCGCCCGAGGGTATTGTGCGCGTGTCTGAGGCTGATCCAAACGGATATTTGCAAGACGTGATGTCCGGCCCCAATCATCATGCCTTGGCGGATGAACCTGCGGCCTATGGCGGCACCAACCGCGGCATGTCGCCTTACGGCTTTCTGTCGGCGGGCCTTGGGGCCTGCACCTCAATGACGATCCGCATGTATGCCCGGCGCAAGGGCTGGCCCCTGGAACATGTCAGTGTGGATATCTGCCATGACAAAGTGCACGCACAAGACGCCGAAACTGGCAGTGGCGACAAGATCGATACCTGGCGCAGGCGCATCTATCTGACCGGCGATCTGACCGGTGACCAGCGCCAACGCTTGCTTGAGATTGCGGATAAATGCCCGGTGCACCGCACCCTTGAACGGTCATCTGAGGTGCTGACCGAACTTGTTGACGGGTCAGCTTAGCGGCAATCCGGCCCCAATAATCGCCCCCATTTGATCAAGATCAAGGAATTCCTGCCGGAAACACGGCAAACTGTCATTCACCGACTGGTATTTTCGGACGTGAAGTGGAGCGACCAATGGCAATTTTTTCGAAGATCGGCAAAAGTGCGGATCTCATGTTCGGCCTGACCGAACGGATGGATGTTGATCTGGGCTCGCTTGCTCAAAACAACCCGGAACAGGCGGCACAGGAATATCGGTCGATGGTTCTGCAGTGCACAGGATGCAGCGACCCGGTGGCATGTGCAAAACTGCAGCGCTCAAACGACCATTTGGATGAGGCACCTGAATATTGCCGCAACCGCGATGCTCTCAATGCGTTGCGCGTCAAATAAGCGCAGGTATTGTCGTGAAATTCCCGTGATCTGAATGGCATGGCCTTTGCGGGCCGTGCCATTCAGTTTTGGGAAGCAATTTTAGTCGGCCAAGACCAATGTGGTCTCATCGACGGGTAGGATTTCATCATCCTCCGGTGTGGTGGCGGCCGTGACCTCCGGTTCGTCCTGCTTCGCGATATAATCGTCAATCAGTCCGGTCTGATCCTCACCAACCCCAAGTTTTTCACCAACCCAATCAACCATCTCGGGCGTGATATCCTCGGCGGTGTAGGTGGTGTTACCGGTGGCGTTCATGCCCGCCACAATGGCATCAATCATCGCCTCTTCCGAAGATGCGATGGCTGTCGTCTCGACCTCTGTCTCGGCATCCTGCAGGGCAGAGAAACCGGCACTGGTTGCGTCGACCTGACCCAGTGCCGCGGTGGCCGCGGTCACATCACCGGTCCACTCGGATACCGCTTTGTCATAGGCGTCCAGATCAACAGTGCCATCGGCAGCGGTAAAGTCAGCTTCTTGCGGTGCCGGGGTGTTCGCAATGTCGGCAATCGTGGCTGACAGCGCGTCGAATTCGTCCTGCGTTGTCGGCACGTCGAGGCCCAGCAGGTCCAGCGATTGTGCAAGGTTATCCGAAAGCGTTGCATAGTTCGCAATCGCCTCTTCCAAAGCCACCTCCGCAGCGGCGCTCTCGGCGCTGGCTTCTATGAAATCCCGAAAACCCTCCATCTTGGGGTCCGATGAATTCATCAATCCGTTGATGTTGCGATTGAGCGAATTGAGCCCCTTCAGCTGCGAATGCAGGTTCTTGGTCCGAGGTGCCAGTTCAGGAGGCCGCTTTGAGTTTGTCGTCGCGGTTTTGACCGACCTGTTGCTGCGGGTACTCTTGCTGGCTTGAGATTTATTCCCTTGAGACTTGAAGGCTTTCGATCCCTGCCCCGAAGAACGCGCAATGGACCGGCCTGAGGACTTTTTGGCGTTGCCGCCGCCGTTGGCCTTGCTGCGCCCATTGCCCGCGCTCTTGCCGCCAGAGTTGCCGCCCTTATCGGCCCCTTTGCCGCCACCATTTCCACCGCCGTTGCCGCCGCCGCCGCCACCGTTGCCGCCACCGCCGCCGTTGCCACCCTTGGCAAAGGCCGCAGCATGGGTGTTGTTGGTGATCTGATCGGTCAGGACTGGTGCACCAAGGATCAGTGCAGCAGTCGCCAAAAGTGCTGTAACGCGCATAATTCTCTCCTATTTTCCAGAGACGTTGTACGCGATCTGGTACAAAAGAAAGGCAATTTAGTGTCAAATCCAAGGTGTCAGCAGGATTCTGCCTTGCAGGCATGGATCAAAAGACCCTTCGACACGGCGCGCCCCAACGACATGATCGCCTAGAAACGGGCTTGTTGCCGGATGCACCTGCTGGGCGCTTGTCCTTGCCCCCCCGTCAGTCTATTGCCCTTTTGACCCCAGAAACAGTCTCAGAAAGTGTGTGCCCGATGATCCCCCGTTATTCCCGTCCTGATATGGTCGCCATCTGGTCACCGGAAACCAAATTTCGCATCTGGTACGAAATTGAGGCACATGCCTGTGACGCGATGGCCGATCTGGGGGTGATCCCGCGCGCCAATGCCGATGCTGTCTGGAAGGCCAAAGACGTGCAGTTTGACGTCGCCCGGATTGATGAGATCGAGGCCGTCACCAAGCACGACGTTATCGCGTTTCTGACCCATCTGGCCGAACATGTGGGCAGCGACGAGGCCCGCTTTGTCCATCAGGGGATGACCTCATCTGATGTGCTGGACACCTGTTTCAATGTGCAGCTGGTGCGCGCCTCCGACATCCTGATTGCTGATATGGATCTGCTGTTGGCGGCGCTGAAACGCCGCGCAATGGAACACAAGGACACGCTGCGCGTGGGCCGCAGCCACGGCATCCACGCCGAGCCGACCACCATGGGCCTGACGTTTGCGCGGTTTTATGCGGAGATGGACCGTAACATGCGGCGACTGAAAACCGCGCGCGAAGAGATTGCGACCGGTGCCATTTCCGGGGCCGTTGGCACATTCGCCAATATCGATCCCGCCGTTGAGGCGCATGTGTGCGAAAAACTGGGTCTGACCCCCGAACCGATCAGCACCCAAGTGATCCCCCGCGACCGCCACGCTGCGTTTTTTGCAGCTCTTGGCGTGGTTGCCAGCTCCATAGAGAACGTCGCAACCGAAGTGCGCCACATGCAGCGCACCGAAGTGCTTGAGGGTGCTGAATTCTTTTCTGCCGGGCAAAAAGGTTCCTCTGCGATGCCGCATAAGAAAAACCCGGTTCTGACCGAAAACCTGACCGGGCTGGCCCGCACCATTCGCATGGCAGTGATCCCCGCGATGGAAAACGTGACGCTTTGGCATGAGCGCGATATTTCGCACTCAAGCGTTGAGCGTGCGATCGGCCCTGACACGACGATCACCCTCGACTTTGCGCTGCACCGTCTGACCGGGGTAATCGACAAGATGTTGATCTATCCCGACAACATGCTGGCCAACATGAATAAATTCAGCGGTCTTGTGATGTCACAACGGGTTCTGCTGGCCCTGACCCAGGCGGGTGTCAGCCGCGAGGACAGCTATAAGCTGGTTCAGCGCAATGCGATGAAGGTCTGGGAACATGGTGCGGATTTCAAAACCGAGCTTTTGGGAGATGACGAGGTGCTGGCCGCCCTGTCGCCCGCCGAAATCGAAGAAAAATTCGACCTTGGTTATCACACCAAACATGTGGACACGATCTTTGCCCGCGTCTTTGGCGACTGATCGGCGCGGCACCCCCTGGCCTACCGCGCTAAACTGCTTTGAAAATGGGGGCGGATTATGTATGATCCGCCCAATGCACATCAAAGGAGTAGTATGATGAAACTGAGACTTGCATGTGTGGCCCTTGCGCTGGCCCTGACACCCACATTGTCTTTTGCGGCCGGTTGCCAGCACGACAAACAGGCGATGTCCTGCTCTGAAGGCAGCAGTTATGATACGGCATCAGGCACCTGCGTTGTGGACGCGACCACCTAGCCTAAGCCCGGATCATACGTCCCAGACCAAACGCAATTGTGAAGCGCGAACAGCAGCCTCCCCTTTACCGGGTATGCAATCATGCTATGTTTTTTGCTAACACGTGCTTGATTATCTGGAGTTATTTTATGCGTATCCTGATCGCCACTGCCCTCACGCTCGCTCTGCCGACAGGCCTTTTGGCCGCAGGTGGAGACGGAGGCGCACCGTCAAAGCCAAAATGCGAAGACGGTCAAGTCTATGATAAGAAGACTAAAAAATGCGTCGCCGCTCAGGAAGGCAATCTTGATGTCGACGCGCTTTATGAAACGGTGCGGGAACTGGCCCATGCCGGGCGTTATATGGATGCACAGACTGTGCTGGCGGCCATGCCGCAGGCCGATGACCGCACCTTGACGTATCTGGGGTTCACCAACCGCAAGATGGGCCGCATGGATGTGGCAATGGGCTATTACTCTCAGGCTTTGGCAGTTAACCCCGCAAACATCCTGGCGCGGTCCTATATGGGCCAGGGGTTGGTTGAGCAGGGGAAGATTGCCGATGCACTGGTGCAATTGCGGGCCATTCGCGCGCATGGCGGCGGCGGCACATGGGCCGAGGCATCCTTGCGCACCGCAATTGCGACGGGCCAGACCTATACCTACTAAAATTTGCCATAGCTCCTAAACCTTTTTTCATGATTGCCTGCCATTAAAGGCCCCAAGGCAATAGGGGTCAGGCAAACGATGAACGACATGGTACCCATGGGCAATTTCGCGCCGCTTTCCACATCGATGGGGGGCGGCGTTTCTGCGTTATTGAGCAAGCGTGCCAAGGCCGCAATCGTCGTGCGATTGCTGCTCAACGAGGGGGCCGACATTCCGCTTGAGGATCTGCCGGACGAATTGCAGGCCAATCTGACACATCAGATGGGTAACATGCGCGTAGTGGACCGGGACACATTGGCGGCTGTGGTGGCGGAATTCTCTGACGAGGTGGAACGGATCGGTCTGTCGTTTCCTGATGGCATTGCCGGTGCTCTTGACGCGCTGGACGGCACCATTAGCCGCCAAACCGCGGCGCGCCTGCGCAAAGAAGCGGGGGTGCGACAGTCGGGTGATCCGTGGGCCCGTCTCAAGGAACTGGGGCCAGAACGATTGCTGCCGGTTCTGGAGCATGAAAGCATTGAAGTGGCCGCTGTTATGTTGTCCAAACTGCCCGTGGCTCTGGCTGCGGATCTGTTGGGCCGCTTGCCCGGCCCGCAGGCCCGGCGCATCACCTATGCGGTGTCACTGACGGGTGCCGTCACACCGGATGCGGTCGACCGGATCGGGTTGTCACTGGCCAGCCAGCTGGACGCGCAGCCGGTCCGCGCGTTCGACAATGATCCGGTTGAGCGGGTCGGCGCGATCCTGAATTCATCAACAACCCTGACCCGGGATGATGTTTTGACCGGGCTGGACGAAACCGACATGGGATTTGCCAATGCAGTGCGCAGGGCGATCTTTACCTTCGCCAATATTCCCAAGCGCATAGCGCCGCGCGACATTCCGCGCATCCTGCGTGAGGTCGATCCGGCCCAGTTGATTACCGCGCTTGCCGGCGCGGAAGCGGCCGGAAACGGCGCAACCTTGGAATACATCCTCGAAAATATGTCTGGCCGCATGGCCGATCAATTGCGCGAGGACATAACAGAAGCAGGCAGCGTCAAACCAGCAGATGCCGAAACAGCGATGGCGGACATTGTCACTGTGATCAGGCAGATGGAGCAATCCGGTGATCTGTTGCTGGTGATCGAAGAGGATGAAGAATAGGGTCGGCAGCGCCTTGTTGAGCGCCAAGACAGCGGATATGTCTGCGCCATCTGTTTTCCCCGTCGAGGCTTATGTCGCACCCAACCGTCCCATCCGCCAGTCTGACGCGCAAGACCGGCCATTATCTGAGCAATGCGTTGATTGTGGGCGTGATCCGACTTGCGCTGATGCTGCCCTATGCTCCGCGGGTCCGTGCGGTCGGCTGGCTGGTCCAGCATATACTTGGCCCGGTGGCCGGATACCGCAGACGCGCTTTGATCAATCTCGACCTGATCTGGCCAGAGATGCCCACAGCGGAACGGCGCGCCATTGCATCGCGGTGCCTCAACAATGTTGGTCGCACCTTCATTGAGAACTATTCGGCCCATGATTTTCCGAAAAGGATGGCTAAGAACACACCGCAGGGACCGGGCTTTGACGCGCTGGAAAAAGCGGCGGCCAAGGGGCAGCCCGTGATCCTTGTCACTGGCCATTTCGGGAATTACGAGGCAACACGTGCTGCCTTGGTTGCCCGTGGTTTTGATATTGGCGGCCTCTACCGCGATATGAAAAACCCGTATTTCAATGCCCATTACGTCAAAACAATGGAGCGTTTTGGTGGCCCGGTTTTTCCGCAGGGGCGCAAGGGCACTGCCGGGTTTGTGCGCCACCTCAAAGATGGTGGCCAACTGGTGTTGCTATTTGATCAGCACGTTCAGTTTGCTCCGATCCTGGATTTCATGGGGGAACCGGCACGCACCGCCCCCTCAGCGGCAGAGCTTGCTTTGCGCTATAACGCCCTGCTGATCCCGTTTTACAGCATCCGGAAACCTGATGGGCTGAACTTTGACTGTATTCTGGAAAGCCCGGTGCCGCATTCGGATGCGACAACCATGACCCAGGCCCTCAATGACAGCCTGTCATCGCGGATCAGCGCACATCCCGATCAATGGTTCTGGGTCCATCGTCGCTGGCGCAGCCACGAACCCTAACGGGAATCGCACCCCAATTTTGGAACCGCTGCGCTATCTCAGCCGGGCGGCCGCCAAAATAGGGCCTGCGCCTTGTGCCTGAATGATGACCACCGCAGGTTTGTCGCCCGGCGCAGCAGCGGCCATCGCCAGCGGTGTTTCCCCATCCCAGGTACCCAGAACCTGCCAGCCTTCAACGATATTGGCATATTCAATGGTTTTGCCAGCGTTTTCACCACGCTTGATCTCTGTCACCCGTCGCGGCGTATAGCGCAGCATTTGCACGATCATCGGCCCCTTCACGACCCCGAGCATTTGGGCCGCAATATTCAGGTTCGTACCATCGCGCGAAATATCCAGCCCGACGCGCGGCGTTTCCTGGGCATGGTGCGAAATTGCTTTGGACAGCGCCATTGCTTTCGCCCCGACGATATCGGTTTGCCCCTGCACCACCATCTCGGGCGTGTAAATCGACCGGCGCTGTGCGGCATTGGCATAGGCGCGCTGGCGATCGGCATGGGCCGGATCGCCAAATTCGTCTGTCCACCCGATGTAGTCCCAATAATCCACGTGCAACGCCAGGGCGATGACATCATCGCGGTCGGCCAGTTCATGCAAAAGCGCATCCGCAGCCGGACATGACGAACATCCCTGAGACGTATAAAGTTCAACAACCACCGGATAATTTTGCGCGACAAGCGGTGTCCCAATGTTCAGGGCTGTAATGGCGGCAAGGGCAAGTGCGGCGATTTTCATGTGATTCCAATGATTGCTGTTCAACGTCCTTCATGCCTAACCTTCAATCTTTGTAATGACCAATCAACGTTTCTTGAGACCTTGATGAGGGACTTTGCTTCAAATTCGGTACACAATGGTATACATTGGGAGTGATATTGACTGAATAGCAGTTGAATAGCGGTGGCCATAATGGCATCTACGCATCAAGCAACTGCCACCCATCACCAATGCAAGGAGCCACTCCATGACGATCCAAGTTGGTCAGGACACCGCCAAAACCCGCAAGACACTCACCGCAGGCGATCAGAAGATCGCGTATTATTCGATACCTGCCGCAGAGGAAGCCGGATTGGGTGATTTTTCCAAACTGCCTGCCGCGCTCAAGGTTGTGCTTGAAAATATGTTGCGGTTTGAGGATGGAAAGACGGTTACCGTGGACGACATCAAGGCTTTTGCCGAATGGGCAGCCAAGGGGGGCAAGAACCCGCGCGAGATTGCCTACCGCCCTGCCCGCGTTCTGATGCAGGATTTCACAGGTGTTCCAGCGGTCGTTGATCTGGCCGCGATGCGCGACGGGCTGGTTGCATTGGGTGGCGATCCCGAAAAGATCAACCCGCTGAACCCTGTTGATCTGGTCATTGACCACTCTGTCATGATTGATGAATTTGGCAATCCGCGCGCGTTTCAGATGAATGTGGACCGCGAATATGAACGCAACATCGAGCGCTATACGTTCCTCAAATGGGGACAAAAAGCGTTTAACAACTTCCGCGTTGTACCCCCCGGGACAGGCATCTGCCATCAGGTGAACCTTGAATATCTGAGCCAGACGGTGTGGTCGGACAAGGACCAGAACGGCGAAATGGTTGCCTATCCTGACACACTGGTCGGTACAGACAGCCACACGACAATGGTCAACGGTGCCGCCGTTCTCGGCTGGGGCGTCGGCGGGATCGAGGCCGAAGCCGCGATGCTGGGTCAGCCCATTTCCATGTTGATCCCCGAAGTTGTCGGGTTTGAGCTGACAGGCGAGATGAAGGAAGGCACCACCGGCACCGACCTTGTGCTCAAGGTTGTTGAAATGCTGCGCGAAAAGGGTGTTGTTGGCAAGTTCGTCGAATTCTACGGTGCCGGTCTGGACACGCTGCCGCTGGCGGACCGTGCAACAATTGCCAATATGGCCCCCGAATATGGGGCCACCTGTGGCTTTTTCCCGATCGACAAGGAAACTCTGCGGTATCTGACCACAACGGGACGTGAAAAGGACCGTATCGCGTTGGTTGAAGCCTATGCAAAGGCAAATGGTCTGTGGCGCGACGACGATTACGCGCCGATCTATACCGATACGCTGAACCTCGATATGGGCACCATCGTCCCGGCGATCTCTGGCCCCAAAAGGCCACAGGATTATATCGCGCTCGACACTGCACATACGGCCTTTGCCAAATACGTCAAAGGCGTCCGGACCGGCAAAGACGCCTCCGCGGCGCAGGAAATCACTTGGGAAGGTGAAGGCGGACAGCCAGAGCCGCGCGATATTCCCGGCGACGAGGGCAACCATAAGCGCGGCTATGTCGCGACTGAGGACGGCAATTACCAATTGCACGACGGTTCAATCGTGATTGCGTCAATCACGTCCTGCACCAATACGTCGAACCCTTACGTGATGATCGGGGCCGGCCTTGTGGCGCGCAAAGCCCGCGCGCTTGGCCTGACCCGCAAACCTTGGGTCAAAACCTCACTGGCACCGGGATCACAGGTTGTTTCGCATTACCTTGAGGCTGCTGGTCTGCAAGAGGATCTTGATGCCATCGGGTTCAACCTTGTTGGATATGGCTGCACAACCTGCATCGGTAACTCTGGCCCGCTGGAACCGGCGATCAGCAAGGCCATCAACGACTATGATCTGATCGGCACCTCGGTGCTGTCCGGGAACCGCAATTTTGAAGGCCGGATCAGCCCGGACGTGCGCGCCAACTACCTTGCGTCACCGCCGCTGGTTGTCGCCTATGCGCTGGTCGGGGATATGAATCACGACCTCACGGGTGCGCCTTTGGGTCAGGATCAGGACGGCAACGACGTCTATCTCAAGGACATCTGGCCGACCTCCAAAGAAGTTGCCGATCTGGTGCAACAAACCGTCACCCGCGAGGCGTTCCAGACCAAATACGCCGATGTGTTCAAGGGCGATGACAAATGGCAGGCGGTTGAGACCACGGACAGCCAGACCTACGATTGGCCGCCACAGTCCACCTATGTTCAGAACCCGCCCTATTTCCAGGGGATGAGCAAGGACCCCGGTGTGATCACCAACATAGAAGGGGCCAAGGTGCTGGCGCTCTTGGGTGACATGATCACCACCGACCACATCTCGCCTGCGGGATCGTTCAAGGAAAGCACGCCCGCCGGTCAGTATCTGGTTGAACGGCAGGTGCCGGTGCGTGAATTCAACTCGTATGGGTCGCGCCGTGGCAACCACGAAGTGATGATGCGCGGCACCTTTGCCAACATCCGCATCAAGAATGAAATGCTGGATGGTGTCGAGGGCGGCTATACTCGCGGCCCCGATGGCAAACAGACCTCGATCTTTGAGGCGGCGATGGCCTATCAGGATGCCAGCACACCGCTGGTCATCTTTGGCGGTGAACAATACGGTGCCGGATCATCGCGTGACTGGGCGGCCAAAGGCACGGCGCTGCTGGGGGTCAAGGCCGTGATTGCCGAGAACTTTGAGCGCATCCACCGTTCCAACCTTGTTGGGATGGGCGTAATCCCGTTTGAGTTCACCGGCGGCGACACCCGCAAAACGCTGGGCCTGACTGGTGAGGAAACGGTGTCGATCTCTGGTCTGGATACGATCAAGCCGCTGCAGGAAGTGCCCTGCACAATCACCATGGCGGACGGGTCGGTCAAAGAGATCACCATCAAATGCCGCATCGATACCGCGATCGAGATTGAATATATCGAACATGGCGGTGTGCTGCATTATGTGCTGCGCGATCTGGCCAAAGGCGGTGCCATCGCTGCGGAGTAGGTCTGTGCAGTTTGAAATAACAAAGGCCCCGAGGATACTTCGGGGCCTTTTTTTATTGCTCCAGGGCTTTGGTCAATTCGGGTAGAAACCGCTGTTCATAGTCGCTGCCTACCAAAGGTCCGGCGTAGCGGAACAAAACAGTACCATCTGCCCCCACGATAAAAGTCTCTGGCGGGGCGGTGACGCCCCAGTCGATCGCGGTACGCCCTTGCGGGTCAAATCCCACGGCGGCAAACGGATTGCCATCATCGCGCAGGTATTTCGTGGCGGCACTTTCGGTGTCTTTGAAATTCACGCCAACGATGGCAATCCCCTCGGCCTGCATTTGCAGCAGTTTGGGGTGTTCAGCGCGGCAAGGTGGACACCAGCTGGCCCAGAAATTCACCAATGTTACCTCGCCTGAGGTCAGGGCGTCCGGTGCGGGGGCTGAAAAATTGGAAAGGGGCGCATTGGGCAATGCCGGTGCCGCCTGCCCCACCAGCGTTGAGGGCAACCCTTCAGGGTCGTCGCGAAACATGCCCATTGCCGCGAGGGCCACGAATGCGGCAAAGATCACGGGCGGGGCGATCATCAGTGGCCGGATTTTAGCCATTTGCCTTTGCCTCCGCCTCTGCGCGCGCAAGGGCCGCCTGCGCGGCTTTGCCCCGGCGCAATGTCATGACAACCAAAAGTCCCAAAAGTGCAAGCGAGGCGGCATAGGCCGACAACACCTCAAACGCATATTTTCCCAGCTCCGGCATCATACCTCCCTGCCCGCCCGCGCCAGCAAAGCCGCCGCCCGGCGCAAACGTATTTCGGTTCCGGTGCGGTAAATCACCAGTGCCACAAACAACAATCCAAAGCCCACCATGCTGACCAGCAGGGGATAGAAAAATACATCTGCCACCGTGCGCCCGCCTGTGGCCACCGGCACCGATGTCCCCTGATGAAGCCCTTGGTTCCAGAATTTGACCGCATAGCGCGACAGCACCGCAAAGACCGATCCGACAAGGCACAGAACCGACGTGAGGTCCGCGGCAGTGTCGGGGTCCTCAACCGCTTCCCAAAGGGCGATGTAGCCCAGATAAAACAGAAACAGGATCAGAAATGAGGTCAGTCGCGGGTCCCACGCCCACCATGTGCCCCACATCGGCTGGCCCCAGATTGCACCCGTGATAAGCGCGATCAACGTCATCACGATGCCGACGGGTGCCGCGGCCTTGGCCGCCAGCGCACTCACGTGGTGACGCCGGATCAGCCAGATCAGCGAGGCAATCAGCATCATGAACCACGCATTGATCGCCATCAGGGCGGCAGGCACATGCAGATAGATAATCTTGACCGTGGACCCTTGTCTGGCATCTTCGGGCGTTCCGAAGAAACCCCAGATCAACCCCACGGCCACGCAGATCACCGCCGCCGCCCAGACATAGGGCTGCACCCGCGCGCTCAGCGCCAGAAACTTGACCGGATTTGCATATTGCCAAAGGGACATGGCGCTTATCTACCTCTCTGGCGCGCCACGCTCAATGGACAAATGGCCGCGCTCATCTCAGGCCCATCCGCAACACTGCAGCAGAGGCAAAAGGCATCAGCGCGATGGTGGCAAAGGTGATCCCCGCAAGCATCAACATTGGGGTGCTCGCGTCCAGACCAGCGGCACCTTGGCGCGCGGCCTCTGCGCCGAAAATCAACGTCGGCACATAGAGCGGCAGCACCAGCAGCGACATCAGCAATCCACCGCGTTTGATACCCACGGTGAGGGCCGCACCGAAGGTGCCGATCACCGACAGCGCCGGGGTGCCAAGCGCCAAGGACAGCACCAGCCAGCCATAACCGGTTGTCGGAAGGTTCAGCAATATACCCAGCACCGGTGCCGCCAGAACCAACGGCAACCCGGTGGTCAGCCAATGGGCCAAGGCCTTGATGCTGACCGCCGCCTCCAGCGGCAGCGGTGCTGTGACCAGCAAATCAAGGGTGCCATCCTCGTAATCCAACGCCAGCAACCGGTCGAGCGACAAAAGGCACGCCAAGAGCGCGCCAAGCCACAAAACACCTGGCGCGATGGTGCCCAGCAAGGCCGCCTGCGGTCCTACGCTGAACGGCACCAGCACCGTGACAATGAGGAAAAACGCCAGCCCAAGGCCAAAGCCGCCGCCCGCACGGAATGCCAGCCGCAGGTCGCGTATCAGCAAGGCAATCACAAAAATGCCTCGTCGCTTGCGCCGGCGCGGGTTCTGTGCGTGGCCCGGTAGGCGGTGACATCCAGCACCTCGGCCTCAAGCCCCAGATCAATATGTGTGGCAATAAGGGCCGATCCCCCCTGTCCCAAATGGGCGCGCACCGCGTCTGCAAACATACGCGTGGCCTCGGCATCCAAGGAAACTGTTGGCTCGTCCAGCACCCAAATGGACCGCCCTGTCACCAATAATCGCGCCAGACCCAGACGTCGCTTTTGGCCTGCCGACAATGTCCCGGCCAATCGGTCAGCCAGCGGCCGCAGCGCATAAGCGTCCAGGGCAGCATCAATGCGACCTTGGCCAAAGACGGCCGCCCAAAAGCTGAGGTTCTCTGTCACACTCAGCATCGCCTTGAGCCCATCGGCATGACCGGCATAGGCGATCTGATCCTGCGCGCCGGTGATCTGCCCGGTCAGGCTGGCTTGCAGACCGGCAATCGTGCGCAGCAACGTCGTTTTACCCGCCCCGTTTGGCCCACGTACAATCAGCGCTGTGCCGGGGGCCAGCTCAAACCCCAGCCCCGTCAAAACAGGAATGCCCCCCCGCGCGAGGGTCAGATTTTCAACGCGCAATATCATGGGTCAGCAGTATCGCATCGCAGCGCAGGCCAAAAGCGTTCATTGCGGCGTCAACGCGAGTGCTCAAACCGGCAGGACAGCCAGCGCAATCCGGCGGCCTTCGCTGAGCAGGACATTATAGGTGCGACAGGCGGCAGGTGATGACATGGTCTCAGCGGCGATACCAGCCTCGGTCAGTCTTTGGTGTAAGGCATCTGGCAGATGCGCGATATCTGCGCCGGTGCCGACAAAAAGCACATCTATATGCTCCGCCAACTCCAGCAGCATCTCGGCATCCTCAAACCCACCCCATGTTTGCGTGCCCATCGGCCCCGCCACCACCGGCCCGTTGATCACCTGCCCGCCAATACGGAAAAACCCCGGACCATAGCCATCAACCGGCTTGGCATCTGTGAATACTATTTCATGCAGGCGCATCGGTTACCCTTTCCACAATGGCAGGCCGATGATAGCCGAAGAGGCGATCACGACATAGGCCACATTGCGAAAAACCCGTTCGGCTTGCGGGTCAAAAAGCCGCGCCCCGATCACATTGGCGATCAGATTGGGTATACCGACCATCAATCCGAGCAATGCAATCTTCCAGACCATCAAACCCGACAGCCAGAGCACGGGAAACAGCACCAGATCAATCGCCAGCAAATACAGCAGAAAATTCGCGCGGATCACCCAGATGGGCAGTTGGCTGGCCATATAAAGCATAATGACAGGCGGGCCGGGAATGCCCGCGAACCCGGTCATAAAGCCGCCCAATCCCCCCGTCGCGATGGTCAGACCCCGCGACAGCGTGCCTTTGTACCGCCAGCCCGAGACGGTCAGGGACAGCAAGACAATCACTGCGATTGAGATGATCCAGCCAAAAATCAGCGGGTTGATCAGGCTTAGGCACAAAAGGCCAATAGGCAGGGCAATCACCGCACCGATCATCAGCACGCCCACGTCACGCGGCCGCCCTTCGCGCCATGCAGCAGGCAGATTTGGCAAAGGACCAAGCATTTCGGCGGCAACCAGGAAAATCACCGCCTCGACTGGTGACAGGATGGAGGATGCAACCGGCATGATGATCATCGCGCTGCCAAAACCCGCAAAGCCGCGCACCAGCCCTGCGATAAATACCGCCAGAATCAACCAGATCAGCCCGTCCGTGGACAGGGCCGACTGAATGGCATCAAGCATCTATGTTGGCGTATTGATTGCCAGCGTTGGGGTCTTGCTTGGTCCAGTCGCGTTTGACGCCGAAATACAGCAGGATCGCCGAGGCCACAAAGATCGACGAATAGGTCCCGACGATCACACCCCAGATCATCGCAAAAACAAACCCACGGATCACATCACCGCCCAGCACAAAAAGCGCGATCAGCGCCAGCAATGTGGTGAACGAGGTCATGAATGTCCGGCTCATCGTCTCGTTGATGCTGAGGTTCAGCACTTCGTTCAGGGGGCGTTTTTTGTATTTGCGCAGGTTTTCGCGGACCCGGTCAAAGACCACCACCGTGTCGTTCAAAGAGTACCCGACAATGGTCAGCAAGGCCGCGATGATGGCCAGATCGAACCGGATCTGCAGTTCGGAAAAGATACCGATGGTCAGCAAAACGTCGTGCACCAGCGCCAGAACTGCGCCCGCGGCAAACTGCCATTCAAAGCGCAGCCAAATGTAGATCAGGACCGCACCAATTGCCAAAACCACCGCGATAACAGCAGTTTGGATCAATTCACCAGAGACCTTGGGGCCGACAGATTCAACCGAGATAAACTTGATATAGGGGCGGACCTCTTTCAACGCGGCCTCAACCGCCTCAATGACTTCTACTGTCACTGCCTCTTGTTCATCCTGCGCCTGTATGCGGATCATCGCGACATTCTGGTCGTCACGAAATGACGGGTCGAACACTTCGGTGATGGTGATATCGCCCAGATCGAGCGCGTCCATCGCGCCGCGATAGACGCCGATATCAACGGGCAGCGGGCTTTCTGACCGAATGGTCGTGCCACCGCGAAAATCGATGCCAAAATTCAGGCCTTGCAGCATGAAAGACCCAAAGGCCACGAGCATCATGACCCCGGAAATACCAAGCCACAGCTTCCAGCGTTTGAAGAAATCAAAGCTCGTGTCGTCCTTAAACAATCGCAAACGCATGTCAGACCTCAATCGTTTTTGGACGCCGCCATTCGAACCAGATGACCACCATCAAGCGGGTGACAAAGATGGCCGTAAAGACGGATGTGATGATGCCGAGCCCCAGTGTGATGGCAAAGCCGCGCACCGGACCAGAGCCCATGGCAAAAAGAATAACTGCCGTAATCAGCGTGGTGATGTTGGCGTCGATAATGGCCGACAACGCTTTTTCATAGCCAAGGGCGATGGCCCGTGCCGGCCCTTTGGCGGTTTTCAGTTCCTCGCGGATACGCTCAAAGATCAGCACGTTGGCATCCACAGCCATCCCAACGGTCAACACGATACCGGCAATGCCCGGCAAGGTTAGCGTGGCCCCAATCATGCTGAGAATGCCAAACAGGATACCGACGTTCACGATCAGCGCGATGTTCGCGAAAATGCCAAACAAACCATAGCTGACCCACATGAAGAACAGCACAGCAGCAAAGGCGACCATCGTGGCGACCTTACCCGCATCAATGCTGTCTTGCCCCAACTCCGGACCAATGGTGCGTTCTTCGAGAAACTCAAGACCGGCCGGCAGTGCACCAGCGCGCAGCAGCACGGCGAGGTTGGTTGATTCCTCGACCGAAAAACGCCCGGTGATGATGCCCGAACCGCCCGGGATATGGCTTTGAATGGTCGGCGCGCTGATCACTTCGTCGTCCAGCACAATCGCAAAAGGCGCGCCAATGTTGTCGGCGGTGTAATCGCCAAATTTGCGGGCACCGGATGTGTTGAACCGGAAATTTACCGCAGGTGCGCCATTCTGATCAAAGGACGGCTGCGCGTCGACCAGTTCTTCGCCAGTGACCACCGGGGCGGATTCAATTATGTAATACACGCCCTCTTCGTCCGCTGCAGGCAACAGCGCGTTGCCGATGCCGGGATTGGCATTTGCATCAGACCCCCGGCTTACCACCGGACTGAAGGTCAGTTGCGCCGTTGTCCCGATGATCGCCTTCAGTTCGGCGGCTGACCCGACACCGGGCACCTGAATCAAAATACGATCTGACCCCTGACGTTGAATGGTCGGCTCGCGGGTGCCGACCTCATCAATGCGGCGGCGAATGATTTCCAATGATTGCTGCATCGTGCGCTCATCGGTGGCCTGTTTTTCGGCCTCCGACAGGGTCACGGTGATGACACCCTGATCGCCGCTCACGTCGATATCGTTTGATCCTGTGCCGGTCAGTGTGGTCACCGGCCGCGCCAGAGAGCGCACAATTTCCAACGCTTCCTGCATCTTGGCCGGGTCGTTCAAACGCACCCGCAACTCGCCCTCGGGCGATTGCTGGCGGCGCACGGGCGTCAAACCACGCAGGGCATCGCGCACTTCGGGCCAGGAGGCCTCCATCCGGCTGGCATAGACATCAGCGACCTTCACTTCGGCCAGCAAATGCGCACCACCGCGCAAATCGAGGCCAAGATTGACGAGGCCCGACGGCATCCATTCCGGCCAGAGCGCCTTTTGCGCCTCCAACTCGGGCGTGGAGCCCGCAATCTCAATCGCCTTGATCGCATCATTGTGCTGCTCAACCGGCGTGTAAAACGCATTGGGCAGGGCCATCCACAGGCCCAGCGCACAGGTCAACGCGATCAAAATCCGCTTCCACAGATCAATCTGAAGCATGGTTCCGCCTTTTTAACTGAGCCAGAGGGGCGGGTTTATTTCGCGGGTTCGGTTTTGGAAACCACGGTGGCGATTGTCGACTGGACAATGCGCACCTTCACACCATCGGCGATCTCAACTTCGATTTCGCCGTCGTCTTTGACCTTGACCACTTTGCCGATCATCCCGCCTTGGGTCACCACTTGATCACCCCGGCGCAGCGCGGCCACCATCGCCTGATGTTGTTTCACTTTTTTCTGCTGCGGACGGATGAGCAGAAAATACATGATCCCGAAAATCAGGATAAGTGGCACGAATTGCTGGATGCCTTGCATGGAGGAGGTCCTTTTTGATGTGGCTGTCACAGCGCCCGTAAAAAGGCCCGCGAATTTTGGCAGAACCTAAGCGTGGTGCGGCAGCTTTGCAAGGCGAGATAGGGTATTAACAAGGTGTGTATTAAGGTTTCTGCGCACGCTCATTCTTGATAGGTGAAGCAGACCTACCCCAACCCAATGGATTGGGGCATAACGCACCCAGACCGACTCGAATTTCAAGGACCGCCCTCATGCACGACATCCGCGCCATCCGTGACAACCCTGCCGCCTTTGATGCTGCTCTTGCCCGCCGGGGGGATGCCGCGGTGTCCGCAACCGTGTTGGCACTTGACGAGGCGCGGCGCGGCAAGATCAGTGCGGCTGAGGCGGCGCAGGCCGAACAGAACAAGGCCAGCAAGCTGGTGGGGGCTGCCAAGGCCAAGGGCGATGAGGCCGAATTTGAACGGCTGCGCGCGCTGGTCAGTGAGAAAAAGGCCGAAGTCGCCGCAATGCAGGCCGAGGCCAAAGAGCTGGATGCGCAGCTTGCGGATATGCTGGCGCGAATCCCGAATATTCCAGCCGACGATGTGCCAGATGGTGCAGACGAGAACGACAATGTCGAGGTGCGCAGCTGGGGTGACAAACCCACCTTCGATTTCACTGCCAAAGAGCATTACGAGATTATGGGTGTGATCCCCGGCATGGATTTTGAAACCGCCGCCAAGATTTCAGGCGCGCGGTTTGTGATGCTGAAAGGGGCCGTGGCGCGCATCCACCGGGCGCTCGCACAATTCATGATCGACACCCATGTCGATCACAACGGCCTGACCGAGATGAATACGCCCGTGCTGGTCCGCGACGAGGCGATGTATGGCACGGATAAACTGCCCAAGTTCGGCGATGAAAGCTATCAGACCACCAATGGCTGGTGGCTGGTGCCAACCTCAGAAGTGCCGCTGACCTATACCGTTGCGGGCGACACGCTTGAGGAAGGTGACCTGCCCAAACGCTATGCCGCGCACACGCTGTGTTTCAGGTCCGAGGCTGGCAGCGCTGGCCGTGACACCGCGGGCATGTTGCGACAGCACCAGTTTGAGAAGGTCGAGATGGTCAGCATCGTCCACCCCGACCACTCAGACGACGAACAGCAACGCATGCTGCGCTGTGCTGAGGATATTCTGGAACGGCTGGGCATCCCTTACCGCACGGTGATCCTGTGTACCGGTGACATGGGGTTCGGGGCGCGGCGCACCTTTGATATCGAAACCTGGATGCCGGGTCAGAACACCTATCGCGAGATTTCATCCGTCTCAACCACGGGCGATTTTCAGGCCCGCCGCATGAATGCACGGTTCAAGCCTGAGGCCGGTGGCAAGCCGCAGTTCGTGCATACGCTTAACGGCTCCGGTCTGGCCGTGGGGCGCTGTCTGATTGCGGTGCTTGAGAATGGTCAGCAGGCAGATGGGTCGGTGAAGCTCCCCGATGTGCTGGCGCACTATCTGGGCAACAAGACGACCTTGGGCGCAGATGGCAAGTTGGCCTGATGACGCGCCTCGATTTGCATATCCGCGATCAGGCGTGCGGTTTGCCGCCAAACAATTCCGGCTTTAGCGCCCGCAACGACAGCGGGCGGTAATCCTCGCGCGCCTTTATGCGTTCCTCAGCAGAGCCGTGCAGATCAATCGGATGCCCCGGCCCTTTGCGCCAGTCCAGCAGCGATCCCGCAAGGCGGTAAATCAAGGGCGCGCCCATAAGTTCTGGACTGTCTGCTGTCGGATCTGGGTCCGCATCCAACAAGGGCGGGGTGTCATTCAGGCACAGCCCAGCGTGTCGCGCGCCCGCAGCCATCCACTCAAGCGTGATCGACGTGAGCCCCCGTGTTTCAGCCGAGCCGCCAACAACCGAATGTGTGCCGACGAACCATATCTGCTGATAGGGGCGCGCGTCCGTGCGGTCGCCTCTGTTCAGACCGGGATCATCAATGCCCTGTTCGAGATTATCCCACAGGCTGGGCCGGTAGAAAATCCGGCGCTCGTCCAGAGCCACCGCATGGCGGGCGGATTTCACCATGCTGGACAGTTTGGTGTCATGGAACCGATATTTTCGGTTCCAGATCCACGCGATGGGGCCAAGGATGCTGGTGGGAATGCCAAGCGATCCCACCGTGTCCCAAACGCCCAGAAAATCGACCTCGATCAACTGCGGTTCCTGTTCGGCACTTTCCATGGGGTTATCGGCCCGCCAAACGATCTCTTTGGCCGATGTGGCATAGCGCGGCGACAGCGCCCTGCGCTTTTCGATGATGTGTGGTTTGTCGGGGTGGTTTTCCGGGCCGGGCAGACGGTAGAGTTCAAAGGCTTCATCAACGCGCGCTGCTGTGGGGTTGTCGATGATGCCAACCTTGCGGATCATTCCGGCAAGCGACCGTGCCGTATATGCGCCGCGCGAAAAGCCAAAGATCAGGATGCCGTCACCGGGTTGATAAAGCATTGCAAGCGCGCGGTAGGCCTGTTTGATATTTCCGTTCAGCCCCCAACCGAACGCACCGCCACCGACCTTATTCAGCAATTTGCCAAAACGGGTCGCCCATTTGCCTCCAGTACCGACGCCCGGCACATAGACCGGGCGCTGATCAACCTCGGCGGCGGTGGTTTCGAACAGGCGATGCACATGGGTTGGCTGCGCCTGAAAAGCATCGTTCCAAGTGCCGTCGCAAAAGATCGCAATCCGTGCCATGTTGTAAATCCTTGTTCAGACGCTACCATCCGTTGGCCAAATCAAAAAACAATACCCGCATTTGGCGAAAAGTAAAATTTGTAGGTGAATGATGTCCGGTTCTTTACGCCCTTTTGTTGCGATCCTGTGTTTCTTGCTCAGCATTACTTTTGCCGTTTCTCCGTTCTTTGTGGACGGGTTTGCGGGCTTTGATCCCAACCAGTTTCCCGTGCCTCAGGACAATCCACCCGTACAGCCCGCTGGATACGCGTTTGCCATATGGGGCGTGATTTACGCCTGGCTGATCCTTGGACTGGGCTGGGGGGTGTTGATGGCACGCGGGGACGCGCAATGGCATGACATGCGGGTGCCACTGTCGCTGTCACTGGCCTTTGGCACTGGATGGCTCGCCGTGGCGGTGATGAGCCCGATCTGGGCAAGCGTGTTGATCTGGCTGATGCTGATCACGGCACTGATTGCCCTGTTCCTGGCCCCCGTTGCGGATTCGCCATGGGCCGCATGGCCTGTGGGGCTTTATGCAGGCTGGCTCAGCGCGGCGTCCTGCGTGTCACTTGGATTGCTTGCTGCGGGCTATGGCTGGCTCGATCAAACAACAGCAGCACTGATCTTTGTGGGTCTCGCCATCGTGTTGGGCGGCTTTATCCAGGCGGCATTGGGCCGGCGCGCGCCGACCTATGGCGTTGCGGTGATCTGGGCCCTGGTCGCTGTTGTCGTGGCCAATTGGGACAGCACGCCTCTTGTTGCCTATGTCGCGGCGGGGGGTGCAGCCGTGCTGTGCCTGCCGACGCTACAGGCGTTTCGCAAGCGTTGATCAACAGTTTCCCGCGCTCAATCCTTGCGCCGACCGGCCGTGTGCTTGCGCAGTTTTGACGGCGGGGCCTTTTTGCGGCCCTTATAAGGGTTCGCATCCGACTGGCCGCGCATCCACAACCGGATCGGCGTGCCGGGCATGTCAAAATCCACCCGCAAGCCATTAACCAGATACCGGCTATAGCTTTCCGGCACCTTGTCAGGATGGCTGCACATCACCACAAACCCCGGGGGCCGCGTCTTGGCCTGGGTCATGTACCGCAGTTTGATGCGTTTGCCCTGCGGGGCGGGCGGCGGATGCGCCTCGACCATGCCGGACAGCCAGCGGTTCAGCTGCGCGGTTGTGATCCTGCGGTTCCAGACATCATAGGCGCGCATAATCGCGTCTTGCAGACGGTCCAGCCCCCTGCCCGTCTTTGCGCTGACTGTGATCAAGGGTGCGCCCCGTAATTGCGGCAACAAACGCTCGAAACTTTCTTTGAGGTCTTTGAGCTTGCCCTGACGGTCTTCTTCAACGTCCCATTTGTTAACTGCGATGACCACCGCACGGCCTTCTCGTTCAGCCAGATCTGCGATGCGCAGATCTTGTTGTTCAAAGGGAATTTCGGCGTCCAGCAGCACAACGACAACTTCCGCGAACTTGACCGCGCGCAAACCATCGCTGACGCTGAGTTTTTCCAGCTTTTCCTGAATCTTGGCCTTTTTGCGCATGCCGGCTGTGTCGAAAATCCGCATCGGCACACCCAGCCAATCGGTGCGCAGGGAAATCGCATCACGGGTGATCCCGGCCTCTGGCCCGGTCAGCAAACGATCCTCACCGACAATCTGGTTGATCAGCGTCGATTTACCCGCATTCGGGCGGCCCACAACCGCGACCTGCAAGGGTTTGGCGTTGGTTGGAACGGGCACAAAGTCCTCACCCTCTTCGGCCTCCTGCTCGGTCAGATCCACGTCAGTTTCAGGTGCGTCTTCCAAGGCGCGTTCGGCAAATTTGTCGGCCAGAGGCATCAGATGGGTGTAAAGGTCGTTAAACCCTTCGCCGTGCTCTGCAGACAGCCGGATGGGTTCGCCCAACCCCAGTGAATAGGCCTCAATCACTCCGGCGTCCGCAGCGGCACCTTCACCTTTGTTGGCGGCCAGGATCACATGGGCGGATTTCTTGCGCAGGATGTCGGCAAAGACCAGATCAGAAGGCGTCACGCCGACGCGGGCATCAATCATGAACAGGCAAATGTCGGCCATATCCACCGCGCGTTCGGTCAGGCGGCGCATGCGGCCTTGCAAGCTGTCATCGGTGACCTCTTCCAGACCCGCCGTATCAATCACCGTGAAACGCAGATCAGCCAGCCGCGCGGCCCCTTCACGCAGGTCGCGCGTGACGCCGGGCTGGTCATCGACCAACGCCAGACGTTTGCCCACAAGGCGGTTAAAAAGCGTGGATTTGCCCACATTCGGGCGGCCCACGATGGCAAGGGTAAAAGACATGTGTAAGGCTCCGGGCCTCAGGTGAGGCAGATCAAGCCCGCGCTCTACCCCATTTCGCGCTTAACGGAAAGCGTGCAATTGGCCCTTTGTCGACACGACATAAAGCGTGCCGCCAGCCACCACGGGGGCGGTCGTCGCACCATTTGGAATTTCGGTAACGCCGGTCAGCACCCCATTGGTTGGGTCAAAACTGCGCAACTTCCCATCGTTTGAGGCTACAATCACCCGGCCACCGGCAATGATCGGGCCGTAATGGGCGAAAATCTCGGATTGTTTGCGTGGTTTATCTTTGACGAAATTCGGCAAAGGTATGCCCCAGATCCGGCTGCCATCGCTGGCGTCAAGACGCACAAGTTCGTTCAGATCAGTGATTGCAAACACAGAATCGCCTGCGGGCCACACCGGGCCAATGGCCCCGTCGCGCGCGGTCCAGATGCGTTTGCCACTGTTGACGTTAAGCGCGGCAAGACGCCCTGATTGATTGCCCACATACACACGGTCGCCAGATACCACCGGTGCACTTGTTACATCAGAAACGGAGCTGAGTGCGCGACCGGGGCGTTTGCCGACCACAGATGTGTTCCAGCGGCCAAGACCGCCCTGACGGAAAACCCCCTGCACTTCGCCCGATCCAAAGGCAAAAATTGCAAACTGGTCGGTGATCGCCGGTGCCGGTGCGCCCAGTACGTTATTGACTGTGGTGCTGGCACCCATCTGCCATTCGACCCTGCCGTCGGACTTGCGCACCGCCCAGCCGGTATCGTCGCCGGCGGTGAGATAGACCAGATCGCCCCAGACGGTTGGCGTGCCTGAACCGGTGGCGTCAAGGTCTTGTGTCCAGCGGATGCCGCCCGAGGTGACATCAAGTGCTGCCAACACACCATACCCCACCGAGACATAAAGCGTGTCGCCTTCGACCGCCATGCCGCCGCCTGTGCCTTGACCCTGCTTGTCGGTGACAGGGGTCAGATCGCGGGTCCAGAGCGGCGCGCCAGAGAGCGATGTCGCTGTGACCTGTGCGCCGGAATCAAGTGTAAAGACACGGCCACCTGCCACGACGGGGTCTGCGGTGATGCGCAGCTTGCGGCTGTCACCGCCGCCGATATTCGTGCTCCAGGCCAATTGTGGTGCGCTACGCAACGCCGGGTGTGCAACACGGTATTTTGCGGTGCCGATGCTGTGCGTCCAGCTTGCATTGTTGCTGGTGCCGCCAAGCGAAATGGCGCGGGCCGTGTTGGTAACCTCACCCTGATCCAGCGGCTCTGTCACTTCAGAGTTTTGCAGAACGGAGCGTACATCTTCGCGCAGACCCGGCAGATAGGTTTCTCTTTCCGCGCAGGCGCTGAGGACCAGAAGTCCGGAAAAAAGTCCCCCGATCATGGCCTTAGCCGAAAAGCGTGGTTGGTTTATCATGGCCCTGCTCACTTCTTTTTCATCTGCTCAAATGACGACTGTTGATCTGCGTCAGTTGCCGTTCTCAGTGGGCTGTGCGCCAAACTGTGCAGCGTCATCGCCCAGTTCAGGTTCGCCCCCCAGCGCCACAATCACCTGTCGCGCGCGTTGTTGCAAGTCCGAGGTGGTTTCAGCGTCAGATATGATCGCCTGATACCGCGCAATTGCGGCATCTGCGTCGCCTTCGTCGATGTCGATAAGTGCCAATTGTTCGGTGGCCAGCAAGCGCAATACATTGCCCGGCTGTGCCATCGCTTCCAACGCCTGCCTCCGGTCGGCAACAGGGGTGGTGTCGCCTTGCAAGGTCAGCGACTTGAACTGTGCAATTTGCCGGTAAATCTCGGGCAGCTCACCGTCCAAAGCCACCGCATTCAGTGTCTCGATTGATGCGGCGGTGTCGCCCGCATCAGATTGCTCAGCCGCGGTCATCAGGCGCAACACGGCCGCCGAAGATGGCGCACCCGGTTCAATCGCTGCCAATGCGGTGACGCGATTGGTGCTGTCGTTTTCCGCAAGAGCGCTCAGCATCGCATCACCCAGCGCTTCTGCCTGCGCACGGGTCTGTGCCTTGCGGTATTCCGACCACGCCGCCCCGCCAACAATCAAGATCACCGCCAGAATGGCGATCCAGCCATAGCGCCGCAAATAACCATAAAGCCGGTCGCGGCGCACCTCTTCGTTGACCTCTTCAATAAAACTGTCGGTATTGCTCAACGCACCTGCCCCCGGTCTGGATTTTGCCCCTCATACCGCGCAGAACGTGCCAAGCCAAGTGCTTAGCATCGTCAGGTTTGCAGGGGTGCCCGGATCACGCATTCCCAGGACAATTTCACTGGGATAAAATACTTGTTATCTAAACTGGTCTGTTTAGTTCACATGCGCTAAATAGATCAAATTACATGCCGCGCCGTGGCGTGGCCGATTATCAACGCGGAGTTATTTTATGCGTGTGTTTTCGATTCTGGCTGCAATTGCGGTGACCATTCTGCTGGCCATGTCAATATTGGCGCGCCCGCAGCTGCTGGCATTCTTTGGGGCAGATCCGGTTGAAACCGCACCCCAAGCCACTGATACTGTTGTCGGTGAACCCAAAACCGAGGCTGCGGACACCCCGGATTTGGTCAAGGTGATGGTGATGCGCAGTTTGGCCAAACAAGTCGGCAGCGGCGTTGTGCTGCGCGGCCAGACTGCCGCCGTGCGGCAGGTGGATTTGCGCGCTGAAACTTCCGCAGTTGTCGTGTCCGAACCCTTGCGAAAAGGCGCACAGATCGCAAAAGGCGACACGATGTGTGTGCTGGACCCCGGTACCCGTGGGGCCGCTTTGGAAGAAGCGCGTGCCCGGCTAAGCGAAGCGCAATCTCGCATCCCGGAATCGCAAGCGCGGGTTGAGGAAGCGCGTGCGCGGCTGACAGAGGCCGAGATCAATCAAAATGCCGCCGCGCGGTTGAGCGAGGATGGTTTTGCCTCTCAAACCCGCGTAGCGTCGTCGGACGCTGCTGTTGCATCTGCCAAGGCGGCGGTGACGTCCGCCACCTCCGGCCTCGGTGCGGCGCAGTCGGGCATCGAAGCGGCGACAGCCGCCGTGGCTGTTGCCGAAAAAGAGATTGAGCGTCTGACCATCAGAGCGCCGTTCAGCGGCCTGTTGGAAAGTGACACGGCGGAATTGGGCAGCCTGCTGCAACCCGGTGCGCTGTGCGCAACAATCATTCAACTTGATCCGATCAAACTGGTCGGCTTTGTCCCCGAAACCGAAGTGAACCGGGTGAGCATCGGTGCGCCCGCCCAGGCGCGGCTGGCGGCGGGTGGCACACAGGTCACTGGGACCGTCACGTTTCTGTCGCGCTCTGCGGATCCGGCCACGCGGACCTTTGCTGTGGAAATTGAAGTGCCCAACACCGATCTGGCCATTCGCGACGGTCAGACAGCGGAAATCTCAATCGCTTCTGCCGGGGTCACGGCCCATTTGATCCCGCAATCCGCGTTGACCCTGAATGACGATGGCGCGCTTGGTGTGCGGCTGGTGGATGAGGCAGCCTTAGTGTCTTTTGCGCCGCTCCAGATCATACGCGACACAGTCGATGGCGTGTGGGTCACCGGCCTGCCTGCACAGGCGGATGTGATTGTTGCGGGACAGGAATATGTCACCGCTGGCGTCACAGTGGCACCGACCTGGCGCGAGGTATCCCAATGAACGGCATTGTCGCATGGGCTGCCGGACGTGCGCGGATGGTGCTGGCCTTTATCCTGCTCAGCCTCGTGGTAGGCGGATATTCCTATTCGACACTGCCCAAAGAGGGCGAACCGGACATTGAAATCCCGGCTTTGTTTGTGTCGGTCCCCTTCCCCGGTATTTCAGCGGCGGATTCAGAGACCTTGTTGGTCAAACCGATGGAAACCGAACTGGCCGATCTGGATGGGCTGAAATCCCTGTCCGGCACGGCGGCGGAAAACTATGCCGGCGTGGCGCTGGAATTTGAGTTTGGCTGGGACAAGACCAAGATCATGGCGGATGTGCGCGATGCGATGTCCACAGCCGAGGCAAACTTTCCCGACGGCGCGGACAAATACTCCATCAACGAGATCAACTTTTCCGAATTCCCGATCATCATTGTCAACCTGACCGGCCCGGTGCCCGAACGCACGATGGCGCGGGTGGCGCGTGACCTGCAAGATGATCTGGAACCGATGGATGCCGTGCTCGAGGCCGGTATCGCGGGCAACCGTGATGAGATGTTGGAGGTTTTGATCGACCCCTTGCGCCTTGAAGCCTATGACGTGACGGCGGGCGAATTGATCAACACCGTGCAAAACAACAACCAGTTGATTGCAGCAGGCGAGATTGAATCGTCACAAGGTACATTTGCCGTCAAAATCCCCTCCTCATTCGACGAGCCGCGTGATGTTTATGCGCTGCCCGTCAAGACCAATGGCGACCGGGTTGTGACCTTGGGCGATCTGGCCGAGATCAAACTGACCTTCGAAGACCGGCTTGGTACCGCACGGTTTAATGGTGAAAAAACGCTCGCCTTGCAGGTGGTAAAGCGCAAAGGCTTCAACCTGATTGATACGGCCACTGCAGTGAAACAGGTTGTGGCGGAAAAAAGTGCCGCCTGGCCAGATGGCTTGCGGGCGGCGGTGACCGTTGGCACGTCAAACGACCAAAGCCGCATTGTCGACAGCATGGTGCAGCAATTGCTGGGCTCGGTGCTTACCGCGATTGCGCTGGTGATGATTGTGGTGCTGGCGGCGCTTGGCATCCGTGCCGCGATTCTGGTTGGTTTTGCGATCCCTACGTCGTTCCTGCTGTGTTTTGCGTTCCTCGCGTTGATGGGCATCTCAATCAGTAACATCGTGATGTTCGGTCTCATCCTGGCCGTTGGCATGTTGGTCGACGGGGCCATTGTTGTGGTCGAATATGCCGATGCGCGCCAGCAAGAGGGCGTGGGGCCGATGCACGCATACGTCGAAGCCGCGCAGCGCATGTTCTGGCCGATCATTTCGTCAACGGCGACCACGCTGTGTGCGTTCCTGCCGATGCTGTTCTGGCCCGGTGTGCCCGGTCAGTTCATGGGCATGTTGCCCGTCACGCTGATCTTTGTTCTATCGGCATCGCTGGTGGTGGCGCTGATTTACCTGCCGGTACTGGGGGGTGTCACAGGCCGGCTGGAACGCTGGATGGCCGACCGGATGCATTCGATTGCAGGCCTCAGGTGGTATTTGCATCTGCTGTTGTTCCCGCTGGCGATTGCGATGATCATGGTACCCATGGCCTTGATGCAGCCCTTCTTTGGGGTGATTTCGGCCCGGTTCGCCGTTATGGACGGGTTGAATGTTATTGGATCGGTGGTTCCGACCTTCGCGGTTGTTTTCTTGTGCGTTGTCGTTCTCTGCGCGCTGATCACCATTGGGCTTTCGGGCGCGATGATGGCGCTGCTGGCATTCTTTGGCCTGTTCACCCGTTTGGGACGGGGGGGTCGCTGGATCACCTCGCGACTGTTTCGCAAGGAACCTGACCGCGTATTCGCCGGCTATCGCCGCAACCGCTTTGGCCGGGTGATCGAATTTATCGCTGGCAACCCCATCATGCCATTGGTCGTCGCAGGCGTTGTGTTTGTTTTTGTGGGCACAGTGCTGATCTTCTTTGGCAACAACTCAAAAGGCGTCGAGTTCTTTGTCGAATCCGAACCAGAACAGGCCATCGTCTATGTGCTGGCGCGCGGTAACCTCAGCCTTGAGGAAAAGGACACACTGCTGCGAAAGGCCGAAGACATCGTGCTGGCCCATCCGGGCGTTCAAACGGCGTTTTCCTTTGCCGGAGAAGGTGGTCTGGACAGTAACACCGGCGGCGCACAGGCCCCCAAGGACTCCATAGGGCAAATTCAGCTTGAGACGATCCCCTGGGAAGACCGCCCCAATCTGAGCAAGGTATTGTTCACGGTTCCGCTGATCGGGTATCAGGTTACCCGCCAAACGCAGGACCCTGCTTTTGATGGTGATTTGATCATTGCGGAGCTGACCGAGCAGCTTGAGAATATTCCCGGCATTCGCATTGAAATTCTGGCACAGGCCCGTGGCCCGGCGTCGGCCAAACCTGTGCATCTGCGTCTCAAATCAGACAGCTTTGTCGATCTGATCACAGCCACAGCAATTGCGCGTGCCGAATTTGACGCCACCCCCGGTCTGACCCTGATCGAAGACACCCGCCCCCTGCCCGGCATCGACTGGAAGATTGATGTGGATGTCGAAAAAGCCGGTCAATATGGCGCGGATGTTCTGACCGTGGGCGCGATGGTGCAACTGGTCACGCGCGGGCTTTTGCTGGACACGATGCGCGTCGACAGCTCGGACGAAGAAATCGACATTCGGGTGCGTTTGCCTGAAAGCGACCGGGTGTTGAGCACGCTTGACACGCTCAAGGTGCGCACTGCCGATGGGCTGATCCCGCTGAGCAATTTCATCACCCGCACGCCGGTTCCGAAACTGGCCGAGATCAACCGTGTCGACCAAAAACGGTATCTGGACATCAAGGCGGGTGTAGGTGTCGGGCTGATGAAGCTTGTCCAGATCAAGACTGTTGATGGCGTCGAGACGCAGGAAACCTTTGCCAGCCTGCGCCCCGCGGCAGGGGACACCGATTTTACCGCCGCTGACGGGGTGGCGTACAAGGTCACGAAACGCACCGAATTGGGACAGGGTGCGGATTTGCAGGCCTTGGCGGACAAAGGCACATTGCGGCTGGTTCCGATTACCGCGAATGAACGGATCACCGAGATCACCAAATGGCTCGACACCAAGCCGCTGCCTTTTGGTGTCGCGTATGAATGGACGGGCGATCAGGAAGATCAGGAAGAATCGCAAGCTTTTCTCAGCTCTGCCTTTTCGGCAGCGCTGGGGTTGATGTTCATCATTCTGCTGGCGCAGTTCAACTCGTTCTACAACGCCGGGCTGGTATTGCTGGCGGTGGTGCTGTCCACCACCGGCGTGCTGATCGGCATGTTGGTGATGGATCAGACATTCTCGATTATCATGACCGGGACCGGGATCGTGGCCTTGGCTGGCATTGTGGTGAACAACAATATCATCCTGATTGATACCTATCAGGAATATGAACGCTATATGCCGCGCATTGAGGCGATCATCAGGACCGCTCAGGCCCGTATCCGACCTGTGCTCCTGACCACGATCACCACAATGGCGGGACTTGCGCCGATGATGTTTGGCCTGTCTCTGAACTTTGCTGACGGCGGCTATACGATCAATTCGCCGACCGCCCTGTGGTGGAAGCAACTGGCCACAGCTGTGGTTTTTGGCCTTGGCATTGCAACGGTACTGACCCTCATGGTGACACCGTCGATGTTGGCGATCCGGGTTTGGGCAACAACATATATCCGCTGGATTGCACGGTTGCTGGCCAAGCTGTCACTGGGCCGCGCCAGCAAGGCCGCGCGCGATTGGGCGTTGCAGCGTGACGCTCGGCGCTACACCGCGCAAGAGATCATTTGGGACAATGATCAGGTGATCCCGCCCGTCCCACAACCCAAAACCGGAAAGCTGGCTGCGGCGGAATAACACCGATAACCCAAATGTGAGGGGTGATCCCCTCACATCATGACTTTTTGGGGCTAGAGTTGATCTTATCTCGTACCCAAAAGGAATTCGCCGATGTCACCTCGTTTCATCTTTCGCCCGTTTGTCTTTGCCACAGCACTGAGCGCCCTCATGACCATTCCTGCCTATGCCGCTGATATGATAACCAAAATCAGCCCCCATTCCGTAACCATCACAATGGACCGTCTGGCCGCCGCGGTCGAAGGTGCCGGGGCCACGGTATTTGCCCGTGTCGATCACGCCGCCGGAGCAGCCAAGGTAGAGATGGAATTACGCCCGACAGAATTGTTGATTTTTGGCAATCCCAAGCTGGGAACGCCTGCGATGCTTGATGGTCAAACCGCTGGTCTGGACCTGCCGTTGCGCGTGCTGGTCTTTGCAGATGCAGAAGGCGTGGTGCAGGTCACCTATCATGATCCGGCTGATCTGGCTGAAACACATGGGTTGCCCGCAGATGCGCAGTATCTCGCGATGATGACAGGGGCACTGGACAAGCTGACGTCAAAGGCGATCGCAGAGGAATAGGGCATTTGGGTGGGCCGCCTGTGCCCACCTCACGCCAAGCCCCACGTGGCAATCAATGCCACCACAATGCCGTGTTACGCCGCACCTTCTTCGGCCTGTTGACGGGTCCACAATTGGGCATAGCGGCCGTCACGCGCCAAAAGATCCTCATGGGTGCCTTGTTCGACGATCTCGCCCTTTTCCAGCACGACGATGCTGTCCGCGTCCGAAATCGTGCTGAGCCGGTGGGCGATGGTCAGCACGGTGCGCCCCTGCCCCGCCCGGTGTAGCGCGTCCTGAATCTCGTGCTCTGTTTCACTGTCCAGCGCACTTGTCGCCTCGTCCAGCAGCAGGATCGGCGGATCCTTGAGCAAGGTGCGCGCAATGCCCACACGTTGCTTTTCACCACCCGACAGCTTCAGCCCCCGTTCGCCCACCGTAGTGTGATAACCATCTGGCAGGCTCAGGATGAAATCATGGATTTGCGCATCCCGCGCGGCCTGTTCGACATCGGCCTGACTTGCCCCCTCGCGTCCATAAGCGATGTTGTAGCCGATGGTGTCGTTGAAAAGCACCGTGTCCTGCGGCACAACGCCGATGGCCTGATGCAGGCTCAGCTGTGTGATGTCGCGCACGTCCCGACCGTCGATCTTGAGCGCACCGCCCTGCACGTCATAAAACCGGAAAAGCAGCCGGCCAATGGTGGATTTGCCCGACCCGGTTGACCCGACAATCGCAACCGTCTGACCCGGCTTTGCCTCGAGTGTCACGCCGCGCAGGATGGTGCGGTCTGGATCATAGCCAAAGGTGACGTTTTCAAGCGTGACCCGCCCACCGGTGACATCCAGATCAGGCGCGTCGGGTTTATCGGCAATCTCGGCAGGCTGGTCGAGAAGGCCAAACATCTGGCCCATGTCGACCAATGCCTGACGGATCTCGCGGTAGACGGTGCCCAGAAAGTTCAGCGGCACGGTGATCTGCACCATATAGGCGTTCACCATGACAAAATCGCCCACTGTCAGCGTACCGTTCTGAACGCCCATCGCGGCCATCACCATCACACCCACAAGGCCCGCCGTGATGATCAGCGACTGGCCGAAATTCAGGAATGCCAGAGAATAGTTGGTCTTGATTGCGGCGACTTCATAGCCTGCCATGGCCTCGTCATACCGGGTTGCTTCGCGGGCTTCGGCACCGAAATACTTAACCGTTTCATAGTTCAGCAGGCTGTCGATGGCCTTTTGATTGGCATCCGTATCCTGATCGTTCATCTGTCGGCGCAGTTTCACGCGCCATTCGGTGACGGCAAAGGTGAACCAGACATAAACAGCGATGGTCACCGCCACGACTGCCAGATACCAAACGTCGAAAAAGATCGTCAGAATGACACCGATCATCAACAGCTCAAGGATCAGCGGACCAATTGAAAAGAGCAGAAATCGCAGCAGAAAGTCGACGCCTTTGACCCCCCGTTCGATGATCCGTGACAGCCCCCCGGTTTTGCGGGTGATGTGATAGCGCATCGACAGCTTATGAATGTGCTCAAAGGTCTCAAGCGCCAGCATCCGCAGTGCGCGCTGCCCCACGCGGGCAAAGATCGCATCGCGCAGCTGTTGAAACCCCACCCCCATCAGACGCGCCATGCCGTAGGCGACCGTCAGGCCCACGGCCCCCAGCGCCAACATTGGCACGCCTTCGTTTGACAGCGCGTCAACGGCCCCTTTGTAGAAGAACGGGGTGATGACCGTGACCAGTTTTGAAGCAAAAAGGGCCACCATCGCCCAGATCACACGTCGTTTCACCCAAGGCATATTGGCAGGCCACAAGTAGGGCGCGACCTTGCGCAGCACCAACATGCCTGACTGACGCTCGGCCTGATCGGCAAGCTCTTCGTCGGTCAGCAATTGTTTTTGGTCAGCTTTTTGAGAGGTGTCCGGGCGGGCAGTGTCAGCGGGCATATAACTTCCAATGTGGTTGGTCCGTTACATAGTCCGCCCATGGCTGACTTGCCAGCGGTGACAGGATTTTTCGGATAATTCGAAAGGTTTTCTGATCAAACCTCAGGCATACGCAATCAATCCGGCAGGTCAAAAATCTGCCCGGGATAGATCAGATCCGGATCGCGAATATCGCTTTTGTTCGCTTCAAAGACCCGCACGTACAGGCGACCATCGCCGTACCGATCGCGCGCGATTGCCCAAAGTGTTGCCCCTGTTTGCACCGTGATTGCTTTGATCGGGCCCTCTTGACCGGCGGTGGCTTGCGCCAAAGCGGCAGCAGATTCTCGTTTGAACGGGGTCTCAACCCGGCTGGTCACGCTGCCATCTGCGCCAACTTCGTCAACGCGCAGGGTGTATATGCCTTCGTCAACATTCGGGACATTGCCCCGCCAGCGGCCCTGTTCGTCAACCGGAAGGTCGATCACGGCGTCGTTGTCGAGGTAGACGCGCACGGTCTGTGTCTCGGGCTGCGCACGACCGGCCAATTGCACGTCGCCCGCGTCGGAATAGCTGATCGTGTCCAGCGCAACACTTGCCATCAGTTCAGGTGCTGCGGGATTTAGAAGTTCAACACCTTCTGCCGTGGATTTCAAAACAGCAACGTCGGGTGTCTCCGCCGCGGTGACTTGCGCCGCCTCGGTCGCAGGTGCGGTGATCGGCTCGGCAACACCTTCTGACGGGGCGGCTTGCACTGTCTCTGGCTGCACTGTGGTGTTCTCAGCGGTGACGGCAGACGGCGCATTTGTGTCTGGATCCACGGTGACAGGTTCGGCCAGAGGTGTTTCGCTGAGTACCTGAGGCGCGACTTCAGCCACGGCAACAGGGCTTGTCGTCGGCGCGAGGATTATCTCGTCAAGCGAGGCGATCTCTACGCCGTCCACGCTCTGTGACAGGGACAACACATGCCCTTCCCCATCTGGCGCGACGATCACCAGGGTCGCGAATTTCCCGGACCCGTCTGCGATCGCAACACCAATAACCTCTCCGTCACGCAAAACCTGCACAATTGCGTCGGGGGCCGCGCGTCCCGCCACAACGGTCATGCCATCGGGTTCGCGGCGTACCTCATCAAATGCGGGTGGCGCAATTTGGGGCGGTTCAGCATTGTCGGTGGTCACCTCAGGGTCAGCGGGCGCATTGTCGGTTGCCATGACACTCTCGGTCTTTGGTGCCGCATCCTCACCTTTGGCCGTCTCCGCTGGCGGCTCGGCGGGGGCCTCGCCCTCAGGCTGCACCAAGGCAGTGGGTGTCGTCACGTCGACCGGATCATCTTTGGTGCCGAACCAGACAGCGACGGCCAGCACCGCGATGACGGCGACACCGATCCCTAGCGCGCCGGATATGCCACCCAGACCAGCCTGAATTTTGTTCATATCATTTTGTCCCTTTGGCCAGACGGCTGGCCATCCCAACGGTTGAGACCTTGTATCAAGCAGGTTAACACGGGTCAAAACACGGCGCGTCACTTTTGTTTTTTTCCTGAACTTCAAACCCGCTAGGATGGCCTTACGATGATCCAAAAATCTGTCTGCGTTTTTTGCGGCTCACGGCCCGGCAATGACCCAAATTTCACCCATGATGCGGAAACACTTGGTGCGGGGCTGGCCGCAAAAGGCCTGCGGCTGGTTTATGGTGCGGGCGATGTGGGGCTGATGGGGTCAGTGGCACGGGCGGCGCAGTCGGCGGGTGGCGACACCTTTGGTGTCATCCCTCAGCACCTCGTGGATTGGGAGGTCGGCAAGACAGATTTGACGACCTACGTCGTAACCGAAACCATGCATGAGCGTAAGAAAGTCATGTTCATGAACTGCGATGCAGTGGTGGTTCTGCCCGGCGGTGCGGGGTCACTGGACGAACTTTTTGAAGTCCTGACATGGCGGCAATTGGGCCTACACGAGAAGCCCGTTTATCTAGTAAATACAAAAGGCTATTGGGATCCTCTAACGTCTTTGTTGAACCACGTTGTAACCTGTGGATTCGCAAATGAGACACTGTTGGATTACATAACGATACTGCCTGACGCCGACACAGCTTTAAAGGCTTTGGATCAGGCTTTGGCTTGAAGTGTTTTACGGCCAGCGGGCTATGCCAAGCTTGATCGACCCGCTGGATTTCGTCACGATCAAACCGCTCCGACGCGCATAACCGGGCGGTTCTGGTGTCCATCTTTCAAAGTCCTGAGACAGACAAAGGCAGGCTTCGTGTTCGTCACTGGCCGCGCATTCCAACTGCGCAAGACAGAAGAAAACACATGGCTCGCGCGGTGCGTGGTTTTGACCCAAAATCGCCATTGGCTGCGGGCACAAAAGCGCCTTAGCAGCGCGCGCGTTTGTGATAGGATTGTCACAGGGCGAGGTGCCCCAGCTAAGGCCTAGGCTGACTCCACCTTCGCCCGCGCGCGTCCACCCCCCCCAACGATCAGCTTACAGTTGACTACTTGCCCGCCAATTCGTTCTTCACGATTTTCTCAATTTCTGGGATCGGGTGATTGGTCAATGTCTTGGGCACCTCTCCCACCACTTTATCGGCCACTTCTTTGTGCAATTCATTGCGCAATTCGCCCAGTGTCTGCGGCGGTGCAACGATAACGATTTTTTCAAACGCGCCTTTGTGCGCTTGGGTGAACAGGATTTCCGCCATGTCTTTGGCGAACCGTTCTTTGGCCAGTTGGTGCCAGTCTGTGTCTGCTACTGCAGAGCGGTGCACAGATGGTCCATCGTTAAAGCGGCCCGGGCGATTGGCAGCCTGTTCACGGGTTGGGGGATTGTCCTGCTCTTCTTGACGGATGACCTCAAGAAAAGGGTCTTCACCGTCGGTCTGATTTTCCAGGAAAAGGGCCTTTTCGCCATCTGCAACGAGAACCCAGGTGCCATTGCTCAATCGGGTCATAAGTAGCCTCCGTATTTTGACGTCTATTTCAACTCAACGCCAGGAAAGCTTGCACAGTTCCGATTATCCGCAAAACGCAATTCGCCTTGCAACATAAAAAAGGCCCCGTCGCAAAACTACGGGGCCAAAACTTTTTATCTTCAAATCAAACGGTTACATCCGCGATGCGACATTTTCCCAGTTCACCAGGTTGTCGAGGAAGTTTGACAAATAATCCGGGCGTGCGTTGCGGAAATCGATGTAATAGGAATGTTCCCAAACATCACAACCCAACAAGGTCGTTTGACCAAAACACACAGGGTTCACGCCGTTTTCGGTCTTGGTGACCTTCAGGCTGCCATCCTTGGCCTTTACCAGCCATGCCCAGCCTGAACCGAACTGGCCAGCGCCAGCCGCTTTGAACTCGTCCTTGAATTTGTCGACTGAGCCAAAGTTCTCGGTGATGGCTTTTTCCAGCTCACCCGGCATTTTGCTGTCGCCTGGGCCCATCATCTCCCAGAATTGGTTGTGGTTCCAAAGCTGGCTGATGTTGTTGAAAATACCACTTTGCGCCACCGCGCCGGCATCATAGGTGCCTGCAATGATATCCTCGAGTGATTTGCCTTCCCACTTGGTGCCTTCAATGGCCTTGTTGCCATTGGTGACATAGGCATTGTGGTGCTTGTCGTGGTGATATTCCAAAGTCTCGGCGCTCATGCCTTTGGCGGCAAGGGCATCATGGGCATAGGGAAGATCGGGAAGTTGAAAAGCCATTCGGTGGGCCTCCTCAATTGAAATTTCAGTCTGGGCCACATGAAGCGCTGTAGCACCTTTCGTCAAGGTCAACGCATGTGATTAGATCGGGTTCCGGTAGTATTTCGATGGTAATCACGTAGGTTTGGAGCAATTCCACGCGGCTTTGGTCCTGAAAAGAAGCCCCCCGTTTCGCATAAAATATCTGCCCAAGTGTGCCGTGCATCCCCTTTTTCGCCCAGTGCCAGTAAATTGACGTGAGCAATTGATGGGGATTGGGTCATTTTCGCCGCGTCTTGCAGTCACCGTTCGCGCGTAAATCAGTGTCGTAGCCATTTGGAATGGTCGACACCTCAACGGCCCCTGTCGTCTTGGCGATGGAGGCCCGGTAGTTGACACCCGCAAAACTTGTTCCGTCGTCGGTTTTGACGCCCTCAACGGTCCATTTTACGATCAGCCTTTTGGCATTATCACGCAGAACGGTGCCGGATACAGGTTCCTTGGCAAAGTTCAACGTAATGGCATCGACAATCTTGACCGAATTCTCGCCGGGCAGAATGATTGCAATCTTGGACGAAATCCAACCCTTGGCCCGTTCATAATCGGCGATGTCACATTCGTATAAAACAGCGCTTGCCAAGCTTGGACCTGCCAGACCGACGGCAGCGATGCTCGCCAAGACCACATTTTTTTCATCCCACCACCCGTAGTATAGCGCAATGACAGCTAGCATACTGGCGTCGGACGACAACCCAGAATTGAGGCGGTCTGACATCAAAGCGGTGCGTTACGTGGCGCTTGAGATCAGAAGTGATCCACCTCAGAACCGGGTTGTGCGGCGACCTTCAGCAGGTCAAACATGTACTGCGCCACCGAGCGAAAACAGATGATCTGAAACGTCTCATCATCACGCATCCAGAACGCGGCAGGCACCTGCGCCATGCGGGTGCGGCGGAACATGCCTGTGGTAAAGTGGTCCGGTGCCAGATCGACGGGTGCCAGCTTTGCCATCACCTCGCGGGCACGTGGGCCTTTGACCTGAAACACCGCGCGCGCGTCTGAGACGTTGACCGCCAATGTATGGTGATTTTCGATGGTTTTGTTTATCTTATCAAGGCTTTCCGAGACGTCGTTATAGGGACACATCACCAGAAGTTCGTCTGGCGACATCCACGCGATACCGCGTTCACCGACGCAGTTACACATCCGGTCCGCAGGATAATCGACCCCGGCCACTGCCGTGGACGCGTTGCGGATATGGGGCGCATCCAGATCGCCGCGCAGTGTGATCATGCCAAGCGGACCGATTTCCGAAATGGCGGCGATACCCGTCTCATGACGGACGTTTTTGAGGGCTGTCACCGGATCAGACATTTCCCTTCTCCCCTTCTTTGTCATAAAAAACCGGGTCGACGATTTTCGCCTCATAGGTTTTGCCATCGGTTCCGGGGAACGTGATTACCTCGCCCATGCGATCCGGGCCGTTGTGTACCAGCCCCATCGCAATGCCCTTGCCCAATACGGGCGAATGATAGGTCGACGTGACGCGCCCGATCATATTGCGCTGTCCGTTTTCATTGCTGCCCTCGCCCACCGCATAGGCCCCATCCGGCAATGTGGACCCATCCGTGGTTTCAAGACCGACCAGCTTCCAGCGGTTCGGATCGGTCATATGCGTGCGTTCCTGGGCGCGTTTACCCAGATAATCCTCTTTCTTTTTCGAGATTGCCCAGTTCAGGCCCAGATCCTGTGGAATGATGGTGCCATCGCTTTCATCGCCAATCATGATAAAGCCTTTTTCCGCGCGCAGAATGTGCAAACATTCGGTGCCATAGGGCATCACGCCCAGATCGTTGCCAGCAACCATCAATGCGTCCCAGAACGCCTGTCCCAGACTTGCATCCACGGCAATCTCATAGCTGAGCTCGCCCGAGAACGAGATACGGTAAACCCGGACCGTAAAACCACCAAGGGTGCCATCCGCCCAGTCCATAAACGCCAGCGCGTCCTTGGACACATCCATGCCGCCGAGTTTCTCAAGGCATTTTCGTGCATTCGGACCCACAACTGCGATTTGTGCATATTGCTCGGTGACATTGGCGGTATAGACTTTCCAGTCCCACCATTCGGTTTGCAGCCATTCTTCCATGTGACCGTGGATACGCTCCGCGCCGCCGGTGGTGGTGTGGCAGAGGTATGTGTCGTCGTCGATCCGCGCGACCACCCCATCGTCGATCAGAAACCCGTTTTCGGAACACATCAGCCCGTACCGGCATTTGCCCGGCTTCAGCGTCGACATCATGTTGGTGTACATCATGTCGAGGAATTTGCCCGCGTCCGGCCCTTTGACAATAATCTTGCCAAGGGTTGAGGCATCAAGAAGCCCCAGCTTTTCGCGGGTGTTGGTGACCTCGCGCATCACGGCATCATGGGTCGATTCAGCACCCTGCTTATAGGCATAGGGACGTCGCCAATGGCCAACCGGTTCGAATTCGGCACCGTGGCTTTCGTGCCAGTCGTGCATCGGGGTACGCCGGATCGGCTGAAACACGTCGCCGCGCGCCTCGCCGCCAATCGCGGCCATGGAAATGGGATGATAAGGCGGTCGGAAAGTGGTGGTGCCCACTGTCGGAATATCCGCATCCAATGCCCCCGCAAGCGTCGCCAGTCCGTTGATGTTGCTCAACTTTCCCTGATCCGTTGCCATGCCCAGCGTGGTATAGCGCTTGGCGTGCTCAACACTGACAAAGCCCTCTTGGGCGGCCAGTCGCACATCAGAAACCTTGACGTCGTTCTGATAGTCCAACCACGCCTTTTCACGCAGCTTGACCGAGGCGCCCTGTGGCATCATCCAGACTGGGGCCATCGGCGCATCTTCGCGGCGTTCCGCCTTGGGCGCGCTGCTGTCTTTGGGCAGCTTGAAGCCAAGGCTGACCGCGACACCATCTGCCGCTGCATGGGCGTCACATAAAACGTCGTCCAGCGCGAATACGCCTGCCGCTGCTCCCGCAGGGGTAACAAAGCCCAAGCCATCGGCACCCATAGGCGGGTTATCCACATCGGGGGAAAAACACGCATGAGCAGTATCCCAGCGCAGTTTGCCACCACAGTGCGACCACAGATGCACCACCGGCGACCAACCCCCCGACATGGCAACCGCATCGCAGGCGATCTCTTCCAGCACAGCACCTTCGCCGGCCTGACTGCAGACCTCAACACCGGTCACACGTTTGCCGCCTTTGACCGACGACACGGCATGTCCCATCATCACGCGAATGCCCAGCGCCTTGGCCTGTGCCATCAAAGGACTGTCCTGCGGCAGCACCCGCGCATCGAGGATCGCGGGCACGTCAAGACCTGCGTGCTTTAGCGCAATTGCCGTTAGGTAAGCGTTATCATTGTTTGTGACAACCACGGTGCGGTCGCCCACGGACACGCCAAAATTCACGACGTAATCGCGCACGGCTGCGGCAAGCATCACACCGGGAATGTCGTTGCCCGCAAAACTGAGCGGACGTTCCAGCGCACCTGTCGCGGTGATCACATGGCCTGCGCGAATGCGCCACAAACGGTGGCGTGGTCCGGCGCTTTGGGGCGCGTGATCGGTCAGGCGCTCATAACCCAGAACATAGCCGTGGTCATAGACCCCTGCCCCCATGCAGCGGGTGCGGATCTGAACATTCTCCATTGTTTTCAGTTCAGAGACGATATCGTCCACAAATTTATCCACAGGGTTGCCATCAATGCTGCCCCCATCGACCAGCGCACGGCCACCCCATGTATCCGTTTGCTCAAACAAGATGACACGCGCGCCAGAGCGGCCTGCCGACCGCGCCGCCTCAAGACCCGCAACACCACCGCCGATGACCAGCACATCACAGAAGGCGTAGAAATGTTCATAGGTGTCTTCATCGCGGGCTTTGGGTGCTTTGCCCAGGCCTGCGGATTGGCGGATGATGGGTTCATAGACATGTTTCCACGCAGCACGCGGATACATGAACATCTTGTAATAGAACCCTGCGGGCAAGAACCGGCTCAGGTGTTTGTTGATCGCGCCCACGTCAAATTCTAGGCTGGGCCAGTGGTTCTGGCTTGCGGCTTCCAACCCTTCAAACAGTTCGGTTGTGGTGACGCGCTGGTTTGGCTCAAATCTGCCCTCGCGCCCAAGGTTCACCAGACCATTGGGTTCTTCGGGGCCAGCCGCCACAATACCGCGCGGACGGTGATACTTGAACGAGCGGCCCACCAGCATTTGGTCATTTGCCAGCAATGCTGATGCCAATGTGTCACCCTCATAGCCGCGCAACTGTTTGCCGTTGAAGGTAAAATTGACCGGTTTGGATTTATTCAGCAGGCGTCCGCCTGTGGCCAGACGTGTGCTCATGCGCTCAGTTCCTTCTTGGACCAGCCGGGGCGTTTTTCTTCGATCTCTTCCAGCAGTTCAGGCGGCGGCCCGTAGGTCTGCGCGCTATAGCTGCCAAACACTTCAAGCGTCATCGTATCGCGCGCCACATGAAACCACTTGCCGCAGCCGTTGGCATGACGCCAGCGTTCAAAATGCACGCCCTTAGGGTTTTCGCGCATGAACAGATAGCTTTCGAATTCCTCTTCGGATGATCCGGGACCAAAGCGTTTCAGATGCGCCTCACCTCCACCGTGGAATTCGGTTTCTTCGGCGGTGACACCGCAAGCGTGGCAGGTCAGGATCAGCATGTCATTGCTCCGATCTTGGGAAATACGTTGGGCATGCCTTTACGAAAGGCACGCGGGTCATTGATGGATTTTTGAAAGCGATTGGCTTGGCACGCATCGCCACGGCGCATGGAAATGGCTTCGACGAGCTCATACTGTTTCCCGGTGCACATCTCAACAACCGGCGGGCATCCTGCCAGCCGATCAGCCAGCGCGTTCAGCCAAGCAGCACCTCGCTGACCCATTGAACATATCGCAAATATCAATGCACCCCAGAGGGTGTTTGGCCCGGTCTGCGCGTAAATGCGCCGTTCAGCCGTTGGTGTCTGCTGCGCCAGTCTCGGCAGGTGCTGTTGGTGCTGCGTTTTCAGTTGGCGCTGACCCGTTCCCGAGCATTGCAATGCCCGCAATGAAAATGACCAGGACAACAATCGCGATGATGACACCGCGCTGGGTGCCGTTGCCGCTGTGAATGGTTTCTGACATGGTCCATTCCTCCTTTTGAATAAGGAAATCATGGCATCAAAGCACAATCTGGCAACAGTTTTATCCGAATGCTTCGGTTTTCGGCCATTCATGGCCCAGCCCGCCACGCAAAAGCTGGCACCGTTTCGGATGCCAGCTTGCCTGATTTTTCCGTTATGCAGAAAAGCTTTAGTTGCCTTCAACAGTGCCTTCGACGGCTTCGGCAGCACCTTCAACGGCAGCGCCTGCACCTTCAACGGTGATGTTAACGTCATCTGACCCGCCGACGTCACCGCCCGCAAACATGAAGTACGCAAGTCCCGCGACCACGACGACAAGCGCGCCGACGACAAAGCCCATACCGGACCCGCCTGTGGTGGTCGTGGTGGTTGTGGTTGTGTGATCCGAGCGTGTTTCGTTGGGGTCAGCCATTGGTTGTCTCCTGATATTTCCAATTCTGCACGCTCAACGCCGCCCGCAACGGGATGGTTCCGCACGAAGATTGGTCTTTCAGAGATGGTGTCGAACAGATGCATCAATGCGCGACCCCTGCGGCCACGCTTTCATCAATAAAGCGTCCTTCCTGGAACCGGTTCAGCCCAAAGGCGTCGGTCAGCGGTGAACGCCCCTTGGCCATCAGTTCGGCCATTGCCCAACCGGAACCGGGAATTGCCTTGAACCCGCCGGTGCCCCAGCCACAGTTGATAAACACACCATCAACGGGCGTTTTCGACAGGATCGGTGACCGGTCGCCCGTCACATCCACAATCCCGCCCCACTGGCGCAGCATCTTAAGGCGGCTGACCATCGGAAAGGTCTCAATCAACGCACGCACGGTTTCCTCGATGTGGTGGAACGACCCGCGCTGGGTGTAGTTGTTATAGCCGTCGGTACCGCCGCCGATGACCATCTCGCCCTTGTCGGACTGCGACATGTAGCCGTGTACGGTGTTGGCCATCACAACCACGTCCATACAAGGTTTGATCGGCTCAGAGACAAGCGCTTGCAAGGCCACCGATTCAATCGGCAGGCGGAACCCAGCCATATCAGCCAGATGCCCGGAATGGCCTGCAACCACCATGCCCAGCTTGTCGCAATCGATGTCGCCGCGCGTCGTTGACACGCCGGTGACTTTGCCGGTCGTCTGGCGGATGCCCGTGACTTCGCATTTCTGGATCACATCCATGCCCATGTCGGAACACGCACGCGCATAGCCCCAGGCCACCGCATCGTGGCGTGCGGTGCCGCCGCGCGCTTGCCAGAGACCGCCAAGGACCGGGTAACGCGGCCCGTCGATGTTGATGATCGGGACCAGCGATTTGACCTTTTCCGGCCCGATAAATTCGGTCTTCACACCTTGCAGGTTGTTGGCATGCGCGGTGCGTTTGTATCCACGCACCTCATGTTCGGTCTGCGCCAGCATGATCACGCCACGCGGGCTGAACATCACGTTGTAATTCAGGTCCTGGCTCATGGTTTCATAGAGCGAACGGGATTTCTCATAGATCGCGGCAGAGGGGTCCTGCAGGTAGTTGGAGCGGATGATTGTGGTGTTACGCCCGGTGTTGCCGCCGCCAAGCCAACCTTTTTCCAGGATCGCCACATTGGTGATGCCAAAATTCTTGCCGAGGTAATAGGCAGTGGCCAATCCATGCCCGCCCGCGCCCACAATGATCACATCATAGCGTTTCTTAGGCTGCGCATCGCGCCATGCCCGGTTCCAGCCGGTGTGGTGGCGCATCGCCTCGCGGGCCACTGCAAATACTGAGTACTTCTTCATATTAGGCTTCCCCGGCATGGATAGACGATGTTCTCACGACAAATACGACATAGATTCGCATCGCGGGCGCATCCTGTTCTGTTCTGGAGTGATCAGTAGAAAAGAGGATACTCCCCACGGCACTCCTTAGCAATTTTGCGACATTGCCTGCAATTGGGGATTATCGCGTGTCAGACCAATCCGCGCCATGTCAATTTGTCCCCTTTTGTCGATCCGTTTCACAGGTTAGGTAGGCCCCATGCATAACTTGTCGAAACATTCATGATCTTCTGGATAACCACTGTCGCAATGGCCGCTTTGGTGGCCTTGGTGCTGGGCCGTGCGATCTGGCGCGGCGCGCAGATCGCAATGCCGGAACCAGCGCAATATGACATTCAGGTCTACCGCGACCAATTGGCTGCGGTGGAACGGGATGTCGCGCGCGGCGTGGTCCCTGCTGATGACGCGGAGCGGGTGCGCACCGAAATTTCGCGTCGGATACTGGCTGCGGATGCGGCTGGGGCAGATGTGCCCAAAGTCGAACAACACCGCCCATCGATTGTGCTTTTCATCGTCGTTCTGGCCGTGGTCGCAGGCAGTATTGCCCTTTATGCCAAACTGGGACGGCCGGGATACGGTGACCGCGCACTTGCCGATCGCATCGCCTTTGCCGAAAGCATGCGTGAAAACCGCCGTAGCCAAGAGACCGCTGAGGCGGCGCTGCCACCTTTTGAGGTCCCCGGGACGCTGAGTGCCGAGTACCTGAGCATGGTGGACCAGTTGCGCGCAACCGTGGCCGAACGGCCTGACGACCTGCAAGGGCACCGTCTTTTGGCCCAGAACGAAGCAAATGTCGGAGATTTCAGTGCCGCCGCTGCCGCGCAGAAAGAGGTGCTGAGGATCATGGGTGGCAGCGCCACGGTCAAGGATATCGGTGATTACGCTGAACTCCTGGTCTTGGCGGCGGGCGGCTATGTGTCGCCTCAGGCCGAGACAGCGTTGCGCGCCGTGCTGGCCCAGGACATGGAAGATGGCCGGGCGCGGTATTACATCGGTTTGATGATGGTTCAGACCGGGCGGCCCGATATCACCTTTCGTCTGTGGGACAACCTGCTGCGGCGCGGCCCGGCGGATGCGCCCTGGATTGCGCCGATCCGCGAGCAGATCATGGCCATCGCGCAGTTGGCCGGGGTGGATTACACAATGCCCCCATCTGGCACTGGTGATGCCAAAGGCCCCTCTGCTGCTGACATTGATGCCGCTGCCGAGATGAGTGCCGCTGACCGAATGGAAATGATCGGCGGCATGGTTGCGGGCCTCTCGGACCGGCTGGCAACAGATGGCGGGCCGCCCACCGATTGGGCCCGGTTGATCACCTCGCTTGGGGTGCTGGGGGAACAGGATCAGGCGCTTGCGGTTTTTAACAACGCACTGGAGGTCTTTGCTGGTGACGCAGGCGCGCTTGACATCATCCGCGCGGCCGGAAGCCAGGCCGGGGTTGCGGAATGATCATCGACGACATCACCGAATTCGCCGCCGCCCTGCCGCCGATGCAGGCCTTGATCGGTCTTGATCTGGGTGAAAAGACCATTGGCGTTGCGGTCAGCGACAGTTTTCTAAGCGTCGCGACCCCGCTTGAGACCGTGCGGCGCAAGAAATTCGGCCTTGATGCCGCACGTCTGATCGAGATCATCACAGACCGGCGCATCGGCGGTCTGGTGTTGGGTCTGCCGCGCAACATGGACGGCTCGGAAGGGCCGCGATGTCAGTCAACCCGCGCCTTCGCCCGCAACTTTGACCGCTTGTTGCCGCTGCCGATCACCTTTTGGGATGAACGCCTGTCCACGGTTGCTGCTGAAAAAGCACTGCTTGAGGCGGATACGACGCGCAAACGTCGCGCCGAGGTGATTGATCACGTCGCTGCTGGGTATATCTTGCAAGGTGTGCTTGACCGCCTGGCGGTGCTGCGCACGGGTGGCTTACAACAAGGTGGCGCGGAAATTGGTGGATGACGTTTGGAAGCGCGACGAGGTCGAAAGCCCCTGCATCAAGATTTGCGTGGTGCATCCTGAAGCGCGGCTCTGCACGGGATGTCTGCGGTCCATCGACGAGATCGGCCGCTGGTCACGGATGAGCCCGGATGAACGGCGGATGGTGATGGCAGAACTGCCCAGCCGCGCCGGTGCGTTTTCTAAGCGCCGTGGAGGACGTGCGGCACGCATGGCGCGGCGGCAGAGCTAGCTCTGGTTATCGTATCTGCGCAATCGAATGGAGCAGGTCGAGACCCTGTTCACATGTGATCGCGCCGTCTTGGCCTGACGGGGCATGATTGCTGTTCTTTGCAAACGCTGAGAGCCGCGCAAATGAACAGCTGGATTGATTTCGAAAGCGACCCTGAAACCCAAATGCATGTTGCCCGGTGGTGCGGGTAGCTGCGTCCCAGTATCCAAGATTTCCCTTTGGCCCCGTCAATATGATCCTCATCAAACACACTACCTTTTGTTACTCTCGGTTCTCCCGGTGTTTCCGGTTTCCATGGGTTTGAGTATTGTGTTTGAAATGGCAACAATAAGGCGCGGTCGGGGTGATTGTGGGGAAAATTCAATCTACAATTGTATTTGTCAGACTGTGAACCAACTTAGGGTCGGCCCAAGGTTGTGTACGGGGCACTCGCCGACCTGCGCCGATTGACCAAAACTTGCATGAATATGACCGCACAAATGCAGGCGCGGTGCCTTGTTTTGCAGCACATCCAGTATAGCGGACGATCCCTCATGTCGTCCGTCCTTCTGGCGGTCACAAAGCCCTTTTGGTGGAGTATGGGTGACCAAAACCGCCGCTGGCGGACAGGCCGCCAAAGCACGCGCGGCCTGAGGCTCTGTCATCGCGAAATTCCACACCTCATCGGTGCGGCGCGGGATCTCGGCCCCAAGGCCAAAAAACGCGATGTCCTGAAACCGGAGGGTGTCGCCGTGCAGCACATGCCCATCGCGCCAACCGGTGCAATAGCTGCGCATTTCGGCCAGTCGGTCGTGGTTGCCAGGCACCAGGATCACCGGGCGCGGAATGGTTCTGAGCAGATCCAAAAGCGGTGCGGCCCCCTGCCCCTTGGTGGCCAGATCACCGGCAACCACCACAACATCTGCCTGCCCTGCCGAGCCAACAAGCGCTTGAGTTGCGGCCAGATCACAATGCAGATCAGAAGTCGCCAATATGCGCATTAGCTTTTTGCAAATCTTAGGAGTGCCGCCCCGCTGAGCGTCGCAAAGGTGGCGATCAGCTTTGGCAGGTCCATACGTTCACGGAAAAAGAACACGCCGATCAGCAGGGCAAAGATGATGCTGGTTTCGCGCAACGCTGTCACAAGCGCAATCGGTGCCTGGGTAAAGGCCCAAATCACCAGCGAGTAGGCCACGAAGGATGCGGTGCCGCCAATGAAAAAGATGCGCAAGCCGCTGGTAAAGGTGCGCCTCAGGACCTGGGGTGTGGTCATCGCAAGATAAGCGGCAAATACGATGGCATTTAGCAACCCAAGCAGCCCATAAAATCCCCAGGGACTGCCAGAGACCCGCGCGCCCAGACCGTCAATCAGTGAATAGGATGCAATGAAACACCCGGTGATCAGCGCCAGCTTGGCCGCGGGCAGATTGCGGGTACCGTCCGACTGGCGCACCAGTGCCATGCTCATCAATCCCAATGCGATGATCGCCACTGCCAGCAATTCCAGCGGGGCCAGAACCACGCCCAAGCCAAACACCGACACCGCTGCAACAATCAACGGAGCAGAGCCGCGCGCGATGGGGTAAACTTGGCTGAGATCACCTTTGTTGTAGGCGTTGAGCAAGAACACCTGATAGCCAAAATGGCACAACATGCCGCCGATCAGATAGGGCCAGCTGGCAAACGCGGGCAGCGGTACCAGACACAGAACAATCAACGCCGCAGGCGTGTGACCGATCACCACGCAGGCCATATTGACCCGCTTGTCTGCGCCGCCCTTAACCAATGCGTTCCAGACAGCGTGTAGCAATGCTGCGCAAAGGACAGCCGTAAAAACAAGTGAAGACAAGCGCGTGATCCTGATTGAGTCCCGGCCAAAGCAACCACGGGTGACAAACAGAGACAAGCGAAATGATCAGGCAGCAACCCATGCGTCTGGCGAAAACTCGGGCCGGAAATAAGCGATCATGCGACCCTCGGGCGGGGCTGTCGCCTGAGGGTGCCAGATATCTACGCCGTGCAACATATGGCGGTGCAACAAGATCGCCTGACCCGGATTGGCCACTATCGGTACCGGATCAGTTCCCGCAAACACGGTACGGCGCGCGGTATGATAGGTGTCTGTCAAATCCACTTCGGTGGGGTCTTGATCCCCAATCGCACCTCGAAACGCCGCCCCCATAATCCGGTGACTGCCCGGCCAGACCACCAGCGGTGCGGCATCCGCGACATTGAGAGGCAGACCAAGAATGAAGGCATGTGGTTCGCGCATATGGCGCCGCCGAAGAGTACCTACGGGTAACAGCCCGTCCACATGGGCCGCCTTTCGGGTAATCCGATACTGGTGGTTTGCGTCTGTCTCATCCGGGTCCTGTTTGGGATAGCCCGGATAGACAATAGACAATTGCGCGGGGTGCCAGATCTGTGGCCAGGTGATATGGTCGGCCCAGGGACCAGTCAAAGCGACACCCGCGATGCTGCCGTCGGGATCATTGGGCAAGGCGTCGACACCGACAAACCACGTGTCACCGTGGCGCAGATTGGCGGCGCGTATTGCCGGGTCCTTGGACACCTGAACCGCAAGCCGATGCGCGGCTTGCGCCCAGGCCAAGGTCGCCGCGTCATGGGCAAAGACGCAAAAGCCGTCTTTGGCCCAGGTGGTCACCATCCCAACGCCTTGCGCAGCATGTTCAGCGCCACCAGCACCAAAAACACCGCGAACACCCGTTTCAGCCGCTTTGGGTCCATCGCATGGGCCAGCCTGACCCCCAGAGGGGCTGTGATCAGCGTCATGGCGATCACAATGAAAAACGCCACCAGATTAACGGCCCCGATGGTCAGTGGCGGCTTGCCTGACTGCATGTCAACGAAAAGGAACCCGACAACTGCGGGCACGGCAATCAACACACCAAACCCCGCAGCGGTGGCAACAGCACGGTGAATTGGCGTGTTGTAAAGGCTCATCAACGGCACGCCGAAACTGCCGCCGCCGATGCCCATCAGCACCGACAGGAACCCCACACAGGGCGACAGGATGGCGCGGGCTAGGCCCTTGGGCATTGCCTCAGCCACCCGCCAATGCGCGCGACTGAACCCCATATAAAGGCCCACAATCAATGCCAGACTACCAAAGATGATCTGCAGCGTATTGGTGCGCAGTTGCGCGACCAGCAGCATGCCCAAAACCGCCCCGATCACGATGCCGGGGGCCCATGTGCGCAGGATATCCCAATCCACTGCACCCTTTTTGTTGTGGCTGTGAACCGACCTGATGGATGTCACCATGATGGTGGCAAGCGAGGTTGCCAGACACATCTGCATCAACTGCGGGCCGCCGTAACCAAGCGTTTGAAACGCATAGAAGAATGCTGGCACCAGAACAATGCCGCCGCCCACGCCCAGAAGGCCTGCAAGCACGCCCGCAAAGGCACCGATGGCCATTAGCAAAAGCGCCATCTGCACCAGTATCATCGTCTCAGGCATCTTGAGGTCCCCACGCGGTTTTGACGGTGCTACACCGCTTCTTGGGGTTGGGCCAGTGTTTCCACCGCGCCAAGTGCATCGAGCACCAGCGCAGGCCCCGCCCCCGGTAAATGGGCCCCTTCGGACAACATCCGCCGCCAGATCCGCGCACCCGGTCGCCCGGTAAAGAGGCCCAGCATGTGGCGGGTGATCTGGTTCAGCTTGCCGCCCTGAGCCAGATGCGCGTCGATGTAGGGTACCATTGCACGCACGGCATCGGCGGCATTGGTGTCCTCGCCTCTGCCAAAGATCACCCGGTCTGCCGCACACAGAATATCGCAGGGCGCATGATAGGCACTGCGTCCGATCATCACGCCATCCAAACCCGCGTCGAGAAACCCTTTGGCCTGATCCAACGTTGTGATCCCGCCATTGACTGAAATATGCAGGTTGGGAAACAGCCCCTTCATCTGGTGCACGATGTCATAATCAAGTGGCGGAATATCGCGGTTTTCCTTGGGCGACAGCCCCTGCAGCCACGCCTTGCGGGCATGGATCGCCACACGGGTACATCCCGCGCCAACCACATGCGCCAGAAATTCGGGCAGGATCACCTTTGGGTCCTGATCGTCCACGCCAATGCGGCATTTCACGGTGACTTCGACCTCTACGGCCGCACGCATCGCCGCGACACAACGCGCGACAAGCGCAGGGTGCTCCATCAAGACCGCACCAAATGACCCCGACTGCACCCTGTCTGACGGGCACCCGACATTAAGGTTAATCTCGTTATACCCCGCCTGCGCCCCAATCCGCGCCGCCTCGGCCAATTCATCTGGATCAGACCCGCCCAATTGTAACGCGACAGGGTGCTCGGACGGATGATGATCCAGCAAATGCAGCGCACCACCCCGCACAAGCGCAGGGGCAGTCACCATTTCCGTATAAAGCAGCGCCTCTTTGCTGAGCAAGCGATGCAGATACCGGCAATGGCGGTCTGTCCAATCCATCATAGGCGCAATAGAAAGTCTAGCGTGTTGATTTATTTTCATTTTTCTTGTATCTTCAAACTGTTGCGAGGGCAAAGTTGTTACGCAGGAATACGCCCCAATATCCCCCTATTTGCCCCTTTTCTACGACTCATTGCACACTCAGCGCACACGATATGGCCACTATAAGCAAGCTTCCCTCCGGTGGATGACCCAGGTCCAGATCAGACGCAAGGGCCGCTACGCCAGCGAGACCTTTCACCGCTCAAGCGACGCCCACAAATGGGCCCGTCAGGCGGAGACGCGTGTCGATCAGGGCCTGTCACCGAACAAGTCGTCCGTTTCCCGCCTTGCGACGTTTGGCGATCTCGTCGACCTGCATATAGACGACATGTGCGCGGTTAGGAAACCACCCCGCAGAAGTAAAGCCGCGACCCTGGCCACTTTGAAGAACGACCTCGGCAGTGAGCGGATAGGTCATATCGATCGTGCGATGCTGATCGAGTATGGTCGCAAGCGGGCCAAGCAAGGGCCGGTCCCGTCACTCTTGGCATCGATATCGGTGTGATCAAGATGATCATCACGCACGCTGCAGCCGTCCACGGGCTCGATATTTCCTCGGAACCAGTCATCGTCAAAAAGTGCCCGAAAAGACGAGCGAACCGCCCTCAGACGCCTGAACCTGAACGCCCGCGCAGTCCGGACAGAAGGGCATCCGCAAGAATTGCACACAGATTGCACAGACAGGTCACTTAACCCGTTGATCTAAGGTTAGTTTCGCTCCACTCCTCCGGCGGTAGTAGCGTTGATGGAATATCTGTCCGAATCCCGCACCCGAATCTTAATCCGGCAATATGGTGCCATCCTCGATTTCGGTTTCCGGTCCCTGCGCTTCAAGCACCAAGACGACCCGTCTGATTTTGCCCGCGCCGGGGTAGTTGACGGTCGCTTCGTCATTGCTGCGGTCATCGACGTCGATGCGCATTTGACCATGACCAATCCGGTCAGGATCCTTGATTTCTATTTCGATCCGGCCAAGCGCGCTTTGAAGTTTGATTTCGGCCCCCCCCCAGGAACTGGGCAGGCATGGTTCCAATCGAAGCTGTCCGGCCTGTGGTCGCACGCCGAGGATATCCAACACGCCCAGTTGCCACGCCCACCCTGCGGCCCCTGAATACCATGACCATCCCCCACGTCCGCATTGATCACCGACACCTGAAATGTCACCGGCCAGAACGTAGGGTTCCCGGCGGTAGTGATCCGCCCCGGTCTTAGTGGCAGTCCGCGGGATCGGGCTGATCATGTCGAAAATCCGGTAGGCAAGATCGCCCTCTTTGATCCTTGCATGGGCGGTGCCGAGCCAGACCGCAGCGTGGGTATATTGCCCGCCGTTTTCGCGAATACCTGGTGGGTAGGCGCGAATATATCCGGGATCACGATCCGTCTTGTCAAACGGTGGCTTCAGCAACCGAACGAGCCGCGCTTGCGGATCGACAAGTTCCTTGCCGGCTGATTCCAAAGACGTCCGCATCCTGTCGGTTACGGGCCGGCCGGACAGGACCGACCAAGCCTGTGCAATCAGATCAACCCGGCATTCGGCGTTTTCAGACGATCCCCAAGGGGCACCTTCGTCATCAAACGCGCGAAGATACCAGTTGCCGTCCCACGCGTTGTCATCCAATGCATCTGACAACGCGTCGGCGTGTGCCTGCCAGCGGTCGGCGTCATGTGAATGACCCTCCTGACGTGCCAATGGCGAGAAAATATCGACAATTGCGATCTGGAACCACGCGAGCCAGACGCTTTCACCGCGCCCCTCATCGCCGATCCGGTCCATACCGTCATTCCAGTCACCGCCCCCCATCAAGGGAAGGCCGTGTGCCCCGGTTGCCATCATCAAATCCAGCGCGCGCGCACAATGGTCATACAGCGTTCCCGTAGCACCCGCCTCGAAAAGCGCATAGCGATCGTGTTCTTCGGGCCTCAGCACAGGTGCCTTGAGAAAGGGCACCTCGACGTCGAGAATTGCGGTATCGCCCGTCGCGTCTACATAGCGGCCCGTCACATAGACCAACCAAAGATAGTCATCCGAACATCGTGTGCGCACGCCCCGACCGGCGGGCGGATGCCACCAATGCAGCACGTCGCCCTCTTCGAACTGGTACTTTGATGCCAGCAGAATATGCTCCCGCACGCGCGCTGGATCGCTGAGCAACAATCCCAGAACATCCTGCAACTGGTCACGGAACCCGAAAGCACCACCTGCCTGATAAAATCCGGCTCGGGCCATGATGCGACACGACCGGTTTTGATAGGGCAGCCACTTGTTGACCATCAGATCAAACGCCGGATCCGGGGTCTTGACTTGCACGGCGTTCAGCCTTTTCGACCAGGTTGCCTGCACCTTCTCAAAGGCGCGGTCCGCCGCGTGTGGTTTTTTCCACCGCGCAACGGCATCGGCAAGCGTGTCGGTATCGGGCACCTCCCCCAGGGCAAAGACAACTTCGCCGTGGTCTACGGGCGGTATATCAAGATGGATCTGATAGGCCGCACAGGCATCCCCGCCCTGCGGAAAATGGCCGCCCAGATCCCAGTTCAGCAGACCTTCGGGACCATCGACATCGCCATCCCGGCCAAGAAAGTCATGCCGGTCACCGGTCCTGCTGTGCGGGTCCAGTGATGCTGTCAGGAAAGCTGCCCGCGATGCGAATTCAGGGTTCCAGAGATTGCGCGCGACAATCGCTTTCAGATCCGGATCGTAGCGGCCCGAAACATGGGGTCGCGCAACGCTGTTCATGGCACCCAGCATCCATTCAGCGTAATACGTGACCGTGATCCGGCGCGGATGACCAGATTTGTTCGTAAGGTACAGCCTGACAATCTTGACCTCGGCGTCAACCGGGACGAAGCACGTCAATTCCTGCTCCAGCCCATGACTGTTCTTGCGCCATCGGGTAAAGCCCGCACCATGCCTGATCTCGCAGGCGGCATCGTTGCCCATGGGGTGTGGCGTCGTCGTCCAGACCTCACCACTTTCTTCATCGCGCAGATACAGGACTTCGCCGGGCCGCTCGGTCACTGGATCGTTCGACCAAGGGGTCAGGCGATGTTCGCCACTGTTGACGGCCCAGGTCGTGCCGAACCCCGCTTCGCTGACAAGGCAGCCAAAGTCGTCATTCGCCAGCACATTGATCCATGGCGCAGGGGTGCACATACCCGGCGCAAGATAGATCAGATAATCGCCAATTTCGGGTTCAAAGCCGCCATACTCATTGTCAAACAAAAGCGTCTCGGGCCTGATGACGGCCGGCACAGGGTCGTATCGGGGTGACGGGCTGCGATCAAAGCGCGCAGGAGCAAAATCCGTTTCCAGTATCGTGTCCAGCACATCCCTGAGCGGTTTGCCGTCGTCCATCACTATCACGCGGGCCGTCGCTTTGATGCCGCGCTTTAAGGTTTTGTGTATTTGATCGCCCGACAAGAGATGAATACCGCCCCGCATGCCCAAAAGACCCTCGGACCGCATATCGCTGATGATGGACAAAACCTTTTCCCGCAGCGGTTCCTCATAGCTGGTGGCGGCGTCCCGCAGGATCACCAGATCGACGTGCAGGCCAGAGCGGCGCCACAGGCTGTGAGCCCGCACCAGAATGTCGAGCAGCACAGAGGTTTCGGGATCTGAAAGTTCAAGCAGCAGGATCGGATCATCCCCCGAAATACCGAACCGCCACAGATCCGCCTGACCGTTCCAGCCTTTCGCGTCCGGCGGCTGCGCGCTGCGAAGCGTCGGATGGACATGAACCAGCAAAGACGACAGAACCTGCAATTCCGGTAAATGTTCCGGCGCGATGCCAAGCTGCTGCACTCTATGCGCGGTTTGCGTCAATGCCTCCTGAAATGCCGGGGCGATCATGTTCATCGGGTAGTGTTTGGCAACATCGCGGGCTTCATCGATCGACGTGCCCGCGACGGCCAGAAACACCAGCTCTTTCGTTTCCATCGGCTTCAGTCGGACACGCGTCTGCAGGGACATGATGGCATCCAGCGTCCAGCCGCTGGTTTCGCTCAACCCGGTGCGCAATCCTTCTGGCGATTTTTCGCTGCTGTTGCGTCCCAGGAACCGGTGACGATCCGTTTCCCATGACGTGACCTCGATATCCGGATCAGCTGTGACAAGCTTGTGCAGCAAGACGGGCGGGCGTGTTTCGGGACGGCGTGGGCGTCGGGTGAAGATCAGCGCCTGATCCTCAGGCAGATAGCTGCTGTGCACAAACAGTTTGCTGAAGGCCGGATGCCGTTCATCTTCCAGCGGCGGGGCCAGCACGACTTCGGCGTAGCTTGTGACATCGATTGTGCGGTCGTGCTCGGTTTCGTTGACAAGGGTCAGGCGGCGGATCTCGACATCGTCCTCTGGCGCGATCGTGACATCCATTCGCGCGACAATTCCACGATGGCGGCGCAGCAGTTCAACCATGTGTTGGTGAAAAACACATTTGGTTTCCGCATCTTGCCGCACGGTCGGGGCAGCGCCCAGTGACCAAAGATCGCCGTCGTCGGCATCCTGAAGGTACATCCATTGCCCAAAGGCATTGCGTGTCGGATCAGCCCGCCAGCGGGTCAGAGCCACGTCTTTCAGCGACAGCCCCCCACCGCCGCCATCCGTGATCAGCGATGACATGCGACCATTCCCCAAGACATGTACCTGTGGCACCGCAAAGTTCGGGGAGGGCACCCAAGGGACCAGTTCGGTCGCAGGCTGCGTATCGGCGGGGTGGTCCCAGACTTCATCGGCGCGACCACGTTCCAGCGGCGCATCCCATGGCACGCCTTCCTGCAACAAAAGGTCCATGGCCATGACTGATTTTTCCTTGAGAAACCGTTGCACCATCACGTCGCCCTGAAGGGCATTGGCAATGGCCACCTGAACCATGCCCTGATGGTGCGCCATGAAGGTCGTGACCGGAACAAACTCTTTACCCGGCGCTATTCTTTCAGGCGTGAAATCCAGCGCCTCGATAAACCCGTATCGTGTCAACGCACCCATCTGTGCCATTGTCTGGAGGTTTTCGACCGCTGCCATGGGCCAGCCGCAAAGCGCCAAGGCTGTGCCATAAGGTGCTATGACGAGGTCTTCAGTCAGCCCGCGGCGAATGCCCAGACCGGGGACCCCGAATGCGCGGTATTGAAAAGTGCCTTGCCTATCGGTGACCCCGAACGCGGATTCCGATATGCCCCACGGCACGTTTCGCGCGCGGGCATACTCGCGCTGAAAATCGATTGCCGTCAGTTCGCTTTCGCCGAGCAGAGTATCGCGGTAACTGGGCAGAAACAGCGGCGGCATAAGGTATTCAAAGATCGACCCGTTCCACGACAAAATCGAAGGTTTGCCCATCAGACGCGTGGTCGGACGGTTGAAGGCGAACCAGTGTTCGATCGGCGCGTCATGCTTGGCAATCGCGAAAAAGCTGGCCAGCCGTGCTTCTGTTGCCAGAAGATCGTAGTGGCTGTCATCCATTCGACCGAGGCTTTGGTTATAGCCGATCGAAAACAGGCGCACGGCGGGATCGTAAAGAAAGCTGAAGTCCATGCCATAGGCAATTCTGTCCGCTTGTGCAGCGAGGTCCAACAGGCCTTGGCGCATCTTATCCTGTTGGGCCGCCCCCTCCTGCACCGCATTCCAAAGTCGCTCGACCCAGAGCCCGGTCATGCGTGGCAGATCAGGGTGTGCGGTGCGCCATGTGTCCAGAATCTCGATAAGGGGCTTGGGCGTGGCGGTCCCCTCATCACCCGACTGCGAAGAATACATCAGCCTGGCAATTTCATCTGCCGCCGACAGGTCCGCCTGCTTGCCTTCCTCAAGGACGCCCAACCACGGCATGAAGGTTTCAATTTCTCGCGAAATGGCAGTTAGCCCGTGGTGGAAGCGTTCCAGCCAAGTGGTTATATCGGTGATCTGCTTTTCAGATAGATCGGGCGAAGATGCGATCACGTCCCGCGCTTGGGTTTCAAGATCCAGCCACAGGGTATCGGCAAGGACTGCCAGCACGTTCGCCCAGTTAAGCGTTGAAAGCTTCGCCCATTCAATCTCACCACGGATCGCCGCTTCTGTTTGTTTGAGGTCAGACAAATCAGTTTCCCGCGTTTCGCGGATCGCTGTGCCCAGCAGGTCAAGCGTCACCCGAAGTTCGTCGAAACAACTGTTGTCAATGACCGGCATTTCGACCCACTCAAGGCACCCCTGCTTGAATGTTATCAGGGCAACCGCAAGATTGCCGCTGTCAACGGTCGAGGCATAGTGAGGCTCGAGCGGTTCAAGCGTCCGCGTATCGTACCAGTTCAGGATGTGACCGCGAAACTGTTCCATGCGCTCCAGCGTGTCGAAGGTGTTGCGGCAGCGCGCCAGAAAGTCGGTTGTCGTGACGAATCCCAGATCACGCGCTGCAAGTGCGGAAACCAGAAACATTCCGATGTTCGTGGGCGATGTGCGGTGCGCGACATCTTCGGTATCGCCAAATTGGTAGTTATCAGGTGGCAGCCAGTTGTCTTCCGGCCCGACGAAGGTATCAAAGAAATGCCATGTACGCCGTGCAATGTAGGTCAGGTAATCACGCTGGGGGCCCATCAGGGACTGCGCGCGAAACTGGCGGGACCGCGCACTCAGGACGGATATTTCGGGCGCGATCAGCCAGAGGAACAGCACCGGAACGGCAGGCCAGATGCCTTGCGGATCAAATAGTGCCAGATGCGCGGCAATTATGAGAGCCAAGGCAGATGACGGCCACATCAACGTCCATGATGCCTGGCGGATGCTGTTGCGTGACAACCGGACTGATGCATGTGCCGATGATGTCCATTCCAGCCGGTTCCGGCCTGAGACGTAAACCCGCCAGAGCGTGCGGAAGATCGCATCAAGCGCGATCAGGGTGTCACTGACCAAGAACACAATAAGAAAGAACCACCGTCCGCCTGTGACCCTTATCTTATGGACGGCGCTGCCAAAGAAACCTTTGCGGATTCCACCTGTGGCCACGCCAAATAATTCGCCCAGAAGATAACTGCCCGGTGCGGCCAATGCCAAAGCCGTCCAGACCAGCGCACTGCCCGGAAGCACCAGCCAGCCAACCAGAAAGAACAGCAGCAGCGCAGGGGGCATGAGACTGCGGCGCAGGTTATCAACCAGCTTCCAGCGGTCGAGAGCCGAAAAGGTCGTGGCATCCCTGCCCCCGCCCGCTACGGGCACTTTGCGGCCAAGCCAGGGCAAAAGTTGCCAGTCGCCACGGATCCACCGGTTCTGGCGCAAAGCCAAAGCAGGATAGTTTGCAGGCAGATCCTCATAGAGGATCAGGTTGCTGACCAGCGCCGCGCGACCGTGCAGCCCTTCGAACAGGTCATGGCTCAGGATATGATTGTCCGGTATGCGCCCCGACATGCTGCGATGCAGGGCGGCGATATCATAGATGCCCTTGCCCACATAAATGCCGGTTCCGAAGAGGTCCTGATAGACGTCGGACACCGCGCGGCTGTAGACATCAATCGCAGTGTCGCCGCCGTAAAGATGGGAGAAATGCGTTCCCTTGCCGAGCTTGGGCAATATCTCGATCCGGGGCTGCAGGATGGCATGCCCGGATATAACCCTACCGCTTTGCAGATCGACGACAGCTCGGTTGAGCGGATGCGCCAGAATGCCGACAAGGCGCGCGGCGGTCTCTGGCGGCATCTGGGTGTCTGCATCCAGTGTGATCGCATATCGGACCCCGCGCAGGGTTTCCACGGGGCCCGCCACCAGATCAAATGCACTTTCGTCTTCAGCATCTTCGCGCAGGACGTAGCGGTTGAACTCATGAAGCTTGCCACGCTTGCGTTCCCACGCCATCCAGCAGCCTTCGACCGGATTATGCTTGCGACGACGGTGCATCAGCAAAAAAGCTGGCCTTGTTTCTGACCGATAGCGACTGTTCAGCGTTTCGATCCCGTCCGTCAGCGCAGCTTCAATCAAATCGTCGTCCGCAACGCATTCGGTATCGGCGTCAGGCAGATCGGACAGAACGACAAAGCGAAAGGCCGGATCAGGATTGGCGAGGTACAGGATTTCAATCTTTTGCATGATGGCCCGCGCCTCTTCGCGCGAAGCGACAATGACGGGAATAACAATGGCAGTCGCACAATCCTGCGGAATTGCTTTTGAGAAATCCATCTCGGGCAGGACATCCGGGCTGCTCAGGAGCGTGATGATCCAGTGTCCGAACCAGACGCTCGGGATCGTCGCTGGCAGAAGGGATATCGCAAGTCCCACGATCCATTGCCCCAAGGTCGCGTCATGCGCCCATAGGTAGAAAACGGAAACGCACATCGCTGCGACGGCCAGCAGGATCAACCCGACAGCATAAATCGTGCCACTGTACTGTGACATCCTGCGTTGCATGGCCAGCCGTAACGGAATCCGGCATCGCAAAGCCGCTTCGAGCGTTTGCAATCCATCTTCAATCAACCAATACCCTACATGGGCGCTGCGGCCTTGGGTGTCGGTATCCCTACACAGGGCGACCACCTGCCGTGCAATTTCGGACTCAGAGCTGTCGCAACGCTCGGCCAGATTTTCGACCACCCTGCGATATCTGTTTCGGGTCTCGACGGTCATATCCGGATATACGTCGGCAGGATCTTTCTTCAGCTCAGCCTCGACCAGGCTGACTGTATCGACGAAGTCCGCCCATTTGATGCTATCGATCGCAATCAGGTCCGTTATCGCCCTCGAGATGCGATCAACAGGTCGGTCTGTTGTTGCGGCGTGACTGCCCGCGCTCAACTCCAGCGGGGGCATCAGCGCCGGATCCAGTGCACCAACGGCGTCGATGAAACGTTCAAGGCAAGCAAGCCGCAACATGGATGGCATCGCCCAGAGTTCGGCATTCGTGAGTTCGGCAGACGTCTGATACCGGACAACAGAATTCACCAGCCCCGGCAGCGTGATTTGCGGCTCCAACCGATCCAGCATTGCCTGCGCCAAAGCAAAGACACGCGGGTGACCGGGCCCATCCAGCCCCGCGATTGCCGGAAGCTTGTCATAGAACGGCCGGGGCAATCCTTCGTTCAGCTGCCGTAGGGCCCGGATAATCTGGTAATCGTTGTCGAGAATCCATTCCGCCGCGCGCTGTGCCCCCACCGGTGGGTCAGAACAAAACGTCCTGACACCATTGAACCAATCCCCCAGAACAGGCAGGGCACGATAGCTGTCGAGCAAACTGGGATTGCCCTTCGCGACACGATGCTTCAGCGATGAAATATCCACACCAGTTGGCGCGTTGTCTTGAGATGGCACAGTTTCATTCATCAGTCAGTTCCGACCGGTTGCCTGACCCCCTCAGTCGACAGTTTGCCGAATACGTGATTGCCTTGACGGTCGTTTCCGGGCCGCACCAGAAGGACAGGAATATCCGCCCTTTCCAGAACATACCTGGCCACATCTCCGGTCGGCACATCCTTGTGACCGCTTTCGCCATGCGTCGCCATCACGACAAAATCCGCCTTCTCACGGGCGATGAGATCAATCAAAGAACGCCTTGCATCACCATCGTTCGAAATATGCGCGGAGATATTCAGACCGTTCTGGGCAAGGCGGTTGCAGATCCGGGCGAGATAATTCTTTCCGGCCTTTTCATTTTTCTCACACACCAATTCATGCAGGTTTTCGGCCTCACGATCAGCCATCCCCAATGCTGACAAAGCAGGTTGCGGCGCGACGTGGCAAAGCACCAGTTCCGCGGCTTCTGCCTTCGCCAGCAGGACCGCTTTTGGCAGCGCACTCTCTGCGCGCACCGATCCGTCAAGCGGCACGAGAATACGTTCATATGTCTTTTTTCTGTCAACCTTCGCGTTCTCGGGAATCATCAAGACTCCCGCACCAGACGAACACAGCACACCCCAGGCGAGTTCACTCAGGTTCCAGCCCTGGCTACTCCGAGGTCTCAGCATGGCAGCAATGGCGCGTGGATGCCGCCCCATAATACTCTGGATTTGGCTGCGGCAATGACCTTCAAGAAGCTGCGCTTCACAGGGAACGCCGTCTTCGTTTGCATTCTTGATCAGTTTATCAAGCCACTTTTGGGCTTTTTGCTTGCGAATGTCCCATTCGACCGGATCGACCGGGGCGTTGTCGCCGTTGGGGCGGCATTGTACGTGCACCAGCAGAACCTTGCCACCAAGGGCACCGGCCACCCGTTGAGAGTGACACACGCCGAGCCCGTTAGCCGTTGCCTCATCAACGAAAACGATAATATCCGACCGTTCCTTGCCGTTTTTTCCGTCAGGAGGACTTGCTGCGCCTGACTGTGGCTTTCGTCGAGAACTTGTTGTCATTTAAAGAGCCTCCTCCAACGCCGGAATCGCAAAGGCGACCAAAAACGAGTTGACGGAGCCATAGCCCACCGCAACGCAAAGCCAGCAACCGCTGCAAGGCACGCGTCGATTCAACTGAAGATTGCCGATCCCAGCACTTTAGACGCGCAGCCGCTGCGAGGATTGATGAAGATCAATCAATCGCACCTGAGGCTCACTAGGCTTTGGGAATGGGCAAACCAGTTTCGATAAAGTCAGGCAGTTCGCGCGCGCTGTCACAGATCATCCCCCTGGTCGATCTGCGCGCGCACCCCGTTTTTCCCGGCTCCCCCAGCGCACGGCCAGTCGGGCCGTCGGTTCTTGCTGTGACGCGTCCTCGGAGGATGACAACCAGAGTGTGGGGGTCAGGCAGATGACCAATATTTGGCAACGTGCATTCGACAAATTGTTGCGCAGTCTCATCACGTTTGGATCGCTGCGCGTCATCATGCCCGAAGGAGGCACACGCGACTACGGCGACCGGTCCCGCGCACCGGTGACGGTTCGCCTGCGGGATCAGGCAACTGTCAGGCATCTGGTGTTGAACCCCGAACTGGCGCTTGGCGAAGCGTACATGAACGGATCGCTTGTGGTTGACGATGACGACTTGCAAGGCCTGCTTGCTCTCATTGTGCGCAACGTCAGGCATGCAGACGCTCATCCCGTTTGGTGGCAGAAAATTGCTGACGCGTCGCGTACGAGGCTGCGGGGACTGGTCCAAATCAACATCGTCAAGCTGGCGCGACGGAATGTGGCGCATCACTATGATCTTTCGGGCCACGAAGCAAAGAGTTGCACCTTCACATCCTTGCGAAGCGTCGATATTTTCTCGATCACCAGCATAGCGAGCGAATAGGCTTCTTCGCCCGTCGCACATCCCGGAACCCAGATCCGCACCGGATGCCCTGCGTCATGGGACTTGACCAATCCCTCAATGACGTTCTTTTCCAGATAATCAAATGCGTCTTTGTCGCGGAAAAAAGATGTTACGCTGATCAGAATGTCGGCACAGAGACTACGCGCCTCTTCTGCCGAGTCCTTCAATAGCGCAAGGTAGTCGCCCGAATTTTCCATGTGGCGCAGTGCCATCCGCCGCTCGATCCGGCGCAGCAGCGTACCATCTTTGTAGAGTTCGAAATTGATCGGGGAATGTGCCTTCAGAACGGCAATGATCTCCTCCAGCGAGTCCTTGGCATTCTCACCAAGCACCTTTTTGGCCACGCCGTTTTGAATGAAAGGGTGGCGGATGTAGTTGGTGATGATTTCAGGCATCTTGGCAACTGGCACGACGTAATCGACGGCTCCTGTCGCAATTGCGTTGCGCGGCATTCCGTCATGTTGGGCCTCGGTGGGCTCTTGCACCAGAACAATGCCGCTCTGTTCCTTGATCTCGCGAATGGCGGCTGATCCATCGCTGCCGGTTCCTGACAGAATAACCCCGATGGCGTTCTGGCCCAGGTCCATGGCCAATGACCGTAGAAATAAATCAATCGGCAGGCGTGTGCCGCGACGGTCAGTTGGGTCCGACAGGTGCAGCATCCCCTTCTTGATCTCCAGGTATTTGTTCGGGGGAATGACATAGACATGATCGGCCTGAACCTGGCTTTGATCCTGGGCCAACACCACGGGCATTGCCGTATGTTTGGCCAAAAGATCTGCCATGAGGCTCTTGTGATCCGGATCCACATGATGAACCAAGACGAACGCAGCACCACAGTCAGCCGGAACTGCGTCGAGAAAAGCACCGTAAGCTTGGAGACCTCCTGCAGAAGCACCCAAACCGACGACAGGGACAGGACCGTCGCCCTTCGCAGTAGCTTTCGTCTTTGTGATCGGTGTACGGGTGGGCCTGGGTTTGCCTTTTGCTGCGGGTTTTGATGTCTTGCGCGCCATATCGTCTCAAATCCTGCCAAAAAGGCTTGTCTTGCTGTTCAGATGAAAGAAAACAGATGTCGTCTGTGCTCTTGTGCATCAAGAAAACCGCCTCGACGCAGATTAGTAAAGAAAAACCGAAGCATGTCGATTGACACTTATCAATGCTGCAGCGGTTGGTTGGTTTAATAATTATAGATATTTCAGGCAGTAATATCATCGTTCTGCGCACCCCTTGCCCTTCTTTGTTCGGTTTGGGGTGCGAAACTTCGCACGCTCAAATCTGATCCGCATCGACCGCCCGGCCTCGCCCCGGATTTGCCGCAGAAAAACGGTGCCTCAGGCACGTTGACTTGTACATTTTGCAGCCGACGCCAGCCAAAGCATTCGGTATACCCAGCCTGCCGTTTGTTTTCGGTTCGGCCCCCCGTGCAACAATTTGCGAGCCAACCGGAGGCCGTACGGATTTCAACACGCTGCGAACATACGCGCAGGTTGAGACGCCAAAAATGCGTTCGCCCCCTTGATAATCGTCAATTCCAGGCGTCGCGATCCCAGCTATTAAAATAGTGTCAACACGTTTGGCCATCGCAGGAAACAATTGGAAACTTTGAAATGCAGCCCAGATGTCCGCTCTTTCTTTTGCGAACATAAAATCCCAGTGCCGGAGGCCAAGATGCTTGATATTGCAGCGCGCATTCTTTTGTTTCCGATCTTGGCCGTACAAGCCGTAACCGTCCGGCGCTTGGCGTTACGATTGCCTGATCCATCTGGACGCCGTGAAGGCGTAAGCGGGCAAGGCCCGGTCCTGCGACTTTTGATCGTCGGCGACAGTTCTGCAACGGGTGTTGGAACGTCCCATCAGGAGGAAGCGCTGCTGGGCCACATGCGAAAAAGGTTGTCACAAACGAACACTGTCCATTGGACCGTTGATGCAAAGACCGGTGCCACGACGGCGGACATGATTGCCCGCCTGCAAGCAAGCCCGCAGAAAAAATTTGATGTCGTTTCTGTTTCACTCGGTGTCAATGATATCACCACTCTTGTACCACTATCCGTCTGGTTGCGGCGGTTCTCGACTTTGCTGCAAATCTTAGAGGCCAGGTTTCAGCCGGACGTCATCTGTGTCTCCGGTATTCCCCGGATGCAATATTTTCCGCTATTGCCCCAACCGCTCCGCTGGGTGGTGGGTGCGCAGGCGCTTCGGTTTGATCGCGCGCTGCGCAGACTTGTCGCGGGTCGAACAAGGTATCGTTTTGTCGAAATGGACTTTGAACCTGATGCGTCGCTCATGAGCCCGGGCGGGTTTCACCCCGGTCCAAAGATATATGCTGAATGGGGTCGCAAGGTCTATCGCGCGATCCGGCATGATGTAAGGCGGTTGGGAAAACCGAACCTCAGGTGACGTGCAGAACTCTGCGACGCGCGACTTGGGCACCTTCTGGCCGACAGTGATACCTGAGCGGGCTTGAGCGGTTTGTGTCAACCCTGCCCGGTTGAGGCAAAGGTGCAAAACAGCAAGATTGAGAAGACCAAAGAGCTAGGGTCTGGACCCATTAATCGACTTGAGGCTGTTCTGGCCGCATGATTCAAGCTCCCAAGCTTAAGGGGGTATGATGAGCAATCTTTTCTGGCTGAACGACGAGCAAATGGCGCGGCTTCGGCCATACTTTCCGAAGAGCCATGGTGTGCCCCGCGTTGATGACCGGCGCGTGCTCAGTGGCATTATCTTCATCAATCGCAATGGGTTGTGATGGAGTGATGCGCCTGCCGATTACGGACCGGCGAAGACCCTGTACAACCGATGGAAGCGGTGGAGCGACATGGGGGTATTCGCGCGGATCATGACGGGGCTGGCTGCCGAGGCACCTGACAAGAAGACGATCTCAATCGACGCAACCTACCTCAAAGCGCACCGCACGGCCTCGAGCCTGCGGTTAAAAAAGGGGGCCGTGGACGTCTGATCACTGCCCGGCAGTCGCTGTTTATAGCGATGAGAGGGGGGGCGAACGAAAGGCGGTATGAACACAAAGCTGCATGCCGTCACCGATGCAAGTGGGCGGCCGATCCGGTTCTTCATGACCGCCGGCCCCCCTCTCATCGAAACGTCGTTTCGACTGTCGGGCAGTGGGTCAGCGACTATACCGGGGCCAGGGCTTTGGTAAATAGCCTGCCCGCCGCCGACTGGCTCTTGGGTGACCGAGGATATGATGCGGATTGGTTCCGTGAGGCCCTTGTAGTCAAGGGAATAACGCCCTGCATCCCGGGGCGGAAGTCACGCGACAAGCCCATCAAATACGACAAGCGTCGCTACAAACGGCGCAACCGGATCGAGATCATGTTCGGACGCTTGAAAGACTGGAGACGCATGGCCACGCGTTACGACAGAAGCCCCAAAGTGTTCCTGTCCGCCATCGCGCTCGCAGCCACCGTCTTGTTCTGGCTTTAAATCAATGAGTCTGGAGCCTAATTACTGGATTTCCGGAAAACGGTTTTACCATGCCTGATGGTACGGATGGCCACCGTCGCCAGCAGTGTATTTGTCGTATCCAGAGGGTTTTGGTTCAACACCGCAAAATCAGCCAACTTACCGATCTCAATAGAACCGCGCTGATGCTCTTGAAACACCTGCCATGCGGCGTCGATGGTCTGGGCACGCAAGGCTGACAGGACCGAAATTCTCTGATCCGGGCCCAGAACCTGTCCCGTCGCCGTCATCCTGTTCACCGCACAATGCGCGAGATGGATGGGGCGGGTCGGCGTGACAGAGGCATCGTTGTGCAGGGTGAACCTGACCCCATGCCGCTCGGCGGCCCCGGCTGGCGAAATGCCTGCGGCCCGCTCAGGCCCCAGAAACGTGTCGGCATGACGATCACCCCAGAAATGGATATGCGCTGAAAAGAAGCTGACCGTGACGCCAAGCTTGGCCATGCGGGCAAGCTGATCATCGTGCAGCAACTGGCCATGAATAACCGTATGGCGATGGTCGTCACGCGGATTGGCCTTCAACGCGCTGGCTACTGCATCAAGGAACAGATCGGCACCCGCATCGCCATTGCAATGGCAATGGATCTGGAACCCGAGGTCATGCAGTTTGTGTACCTGAGCGGTCAGTTCCTGCGCCGTCATATAGGGCATACCGCATGGTGCCTGCGGATTTATGGGCCGGTGATAGCGGTCCCGCAGATATGCCGTTTGCAATTGAAATGCCCCGTCCGCAAAAAGCTTGCGCGGGCCAAGGGTGAAATGCGGATTGGCAAGGCGGTGCATCGCCGACGCGCCCTGACTGAGTTCAGGTTCCAGTTCGCCAATGGGTAACACCGTGAGGTCAATGCCCGGATCGTCATCTACAGACCTGCTGTTGAAGTGATCCAGCAGTGCGCGGGTGGCCCAGGCATTCTGGGCGGCTGTCACACCATAAGATAGATATTCATCGCGTGTTGCGTCAAAGCCTTGCCAGAACCTTTCTCGGTCGATCAGAAAGTCGGTATCGCCCATCGCCCCCATGGCCGAAAGACCCTCAATCAATCCGGTCAGGCGACCAGTGACTGGATCCCGCCCGAAACGCCCGCCCACGGGGTCGGGGCTGGCTTCGTCAATTCCGCGCATGTCCAGGGTCATCGAATTTGCCACGCCATTGTGGCCGGACGCATGCAAGACCCAGATCGGATGCTCCGTCGATACGCTATCGAGTTCCGCGCGGGTGGGCATGCGCCGCTCGGCGATTGTGGTGTTGTCAAAAAGAACGCCCATGACCCATTCGCCCTTGGGCGTCTGGGCAGCCTTTGCGGCAAGCCGTGCGAGTGCTGTCGGAATATCCGCGCAATCCCCACGCAGCCCCGACGACAGATCAACGCGAAACAGCGTGATAAATCCAGGATCGGGGAAATGCCCATGCGGATCAATGAACGCCGGGATCATCGTCTGCCCTCGCAGATCAACCTCTTCAGTCCCGTCAGGTGCCTTCTGACGCAGGTCATCCAACCGGCCAACTCCGGCAATTCTGTCACCAATGGTCAGCACGGCCCCGGCCACTGAATTCTGGTCATCCATCGTCAGAATGGGGCCGTTGTGGTACAGGATCGATGCGGTCATTGTCGTTCTTTCAGGAATTCAGGGGCGTCAGACATCGCACGCCATGGCCGCCATCCGTAGCCCATGCCGGAACAGCGGTACAGACGTCACTGGCCACCGGACAACGGTCGCGGAACTCGCAGCCCGATGGGCGTTGGATCAGGCTGGGCGGTTCGCCCTTCAGCGCGATCCGGTCAAGCCGGGCATCGGGATCGGGTTCCGGGTTCGCGCTGAGCAGGCAGTTCGTGTAGGGGTGGCGGGGAGTATGAAAAATCGCTTCCGTCGTGCCTTCCTCGACCAGCCGTCCAAGGTAGAGGACGCCCATTCGGTCAGCGACATGGCGCACAACATTCAGGTTATGCGTGATGATCACCATTGAAAGTCCCAACCGCGCCCGCAGATCGTTGAGCAAGTTCAAAAGCTCACCCTGTACCGACACATCGAGCCCCGCCGTGGGTTCATCGGCCAAAATCAGCTTGGGCTCCAGCGCCAGTGCCCGCGCAACACCGACGCGCCGCGCCTGCCCGCCGGACAGCTGGTAGGGATAGCGATCCGCGAAATGCGCAGGCAGGTTGACCAGTTCCAGCAGGCGCTTTGCCTCGGCGTCCAGATCGCGGTCTTTCATGCCTTGGATCTTGTAAGGCTCGGTGATCAGGTTGCGGATGGTCAGGCGCGGCGACAGCGACCCGGTCGGGTCCTGAAACATCATCGCGATGTCTTTGCGCAGTGGGCGAAAATCGCGCTCTTTCAACCCGCGAATTTCACGACCCTCAAATTTGACCGATCCGCCCTGCGCCGGGGCCAGCCCGGCAATGGCACGAATGACAGTTGTCTTGCCCGACCCGCTTTCGCCGACCATCGCATAGGTTTCGCCCTCGCCCACGTCAAAGCTGACCCCGGCCAGCACATTGACCGGACCATAGCTTGTTTGCAGGTCACGAACTTCCAGAACATTGCTCATGCCGGTACCTCTTCATGGTTCAGCCAGCAGGCGGCATTGTGTCCCTCGCTCAGCCGTGCCAGCGGCGGCATGGTTGCGCAGCGGTCCATTGCCTGTTCGCAACGATCGCGAAAAATACAGCCCTTGGGCAGGTTCGCAAGGTCGGGCACCTCGCCCGGAATGGTCGGCAGGATGCGCGCGCGTTCCTTGATATGGCCGGGGTCGCATTCGATCAGACGGCGGGTATAGGGATGTTTGGGATTGTGAAAAATCTCGCGCACCGTGCCGCTTTCGACCACCGCACCGGCATACATGACCACCACACGATCACAAAGTTCCGCAATCACGCCCAGATGATGCGAGATGAACAGAATGGCACAGCCGACGTCCTTCTGCAGCTCCTTCAGCCGCTCGATGATCTGCACCTCAAGCGTCGCATCCAACGCCGTGGTCGGCTCATCCGCGATCAGCAGATCGGGGCCCGACATTAGCGCCATCGCAATCGCGATCCGCTGGCGCATGCCGCCGGAAAACTCATGCGGAAACTGCCGCAGCCGCGCCACGGGGTCAGGGATACCCACCGCCGCCAGCATCTGCGCGGCCTTGTCCAGCTTTTCAGCCTTTGACGCCGTCGACCGGTGCTGGATATCCACCATCTGCTTGCCAATGGAAATCACCGGATTATGCGTCTGCATCGGGTCCTGAAACACGATCGAAATTTCGCCGCCGCGCAGGCCCCGCATCTGACGTTCGCTGTTTTGCAGCAGGTTCTGACCCTTGAAGCGAACCTCGCCCTTGCGAAACCGCGTGTTAGGTGCAACCAGCCGCAAAATGGCCGAGATCAGTGTCGATTTCCCGCAACCGCTTTCGCCGACGATACCAACAATCTCGCCTTTGCGCACGTCAAAGGTTATGTCGCGCAACGCTTTCAGATCCCCGCGCGCGGTCTCATAGTTCACGCTCAGGCTGTCGATTTCCAACAAGGTCTCGGTCATCGGTTCTTCCTCAATTTGGGGTCCACGACATCCCGCAGGCTTTCTCCCAGAAAGGTGAAGCCAAGGGTCGCCAGAATGATCGGCAAACCACCCCCGACAACTAGCCATGGCGTCTGACGGATCAGCGCATAGCCGTCTTTCAGCAGCACACCCCAGCTTGGGGTTGGAGGTTTGACGCCAAGGCCAAGGAATGACAATCCGGCCTCAAGCGCGATGACGGTGGGAATGTCCATCGCTGCCAACACTGCCAGAACACCAATAATGTTGGGCAGCATATGCACGATCAGAATGCGGGCCGTGCTGGCCCCCATCGCACGTTCTGCCAGAATGAATTCACTATTACGCAGGGTCAGCGTCTGGGTCCGGGCCACCCGCCCATAGGTCGGGATTGAGGTCGCCATGACCACAAAAACCACCGTCTGCAAGCTGGGGCCAACCAGTGCGACCACCGCCAGCGCAAACATCACCGTCGGAAAGGACCGGATCGTGTCGAACAGCAACATCAGCAGGTTATCAAGCCACTTTGGCCCATAGCCCGCGATCATCCCCAGCGTCAGGCCAATCGCCATCGCCGAAAAAATCGCCGGAAGTGCGACCTTCAGTGCCACCTGTCCGCCCATGATCACCCGTGAGAATGTGTCACGCCCCAGTTGATCAGTACCCAGCAGATGTGACCATGATGGCCCGACCAGCCGGTCGGGAATGTTCATCGCAACCGGATCATAGGGCACGATCCATGATGCAAAAATGGCCGACAAAACGATGATCCCCACAATCAGCAGGCCGATCAGGCCCAGCGGATCGCGGGCAACGCCCGCAATGATCAGCGCCAGTTCGGACCGGCTTTTCGGTGCGTTTGCGGTTAACTCAGTCATCTTGCGCCCCCCTCAGTTTGCGGTCCGCGCGCGCGGATCTAGAATGGCATTGATCAGATCGGCAAGCGCTGTGGACAGCACAAACAGCGCCGTCGACACCAGCACAGCGCCCATCACAATCGGATAATTGCGGGTCGTGATGCTGTCGATCACCAGCTTGCCCAGCCCCGGGCGGGCAAAGACGATCTCGGTGAACACGGCGGAGCTCAGCAGAAAGCCCATGCCGACACCGATCACCGTCACCACCGGCAAAATGGCGATGCGCAGGGCATAGATGCCGATGATCCGCCGTTCGCTGAGGCCAAAGGCACGGGCGGTGCGGATGTGATTTTCGCCCAGCACCTCAAGCATCGACGCGCGCACCAGCCGCGCAATATAGCCCACCCAGCTTAGCCCGATGGCCAGCGAAGGCAGGATAAGGTGATGCACCTCGTCCCAGAACCCGTCACCTACGCCAATCGCCGGAAACCACTGTAACTGTACCGCAAAGACCAGCAGCGACAGCAGGGCCACAACAAAGGCCGGGGCTGCGATAAAGCTGACGGAAATGGCGGCGGCGGCCCTGTCGATCCAGGTATTGGGATGCGCCGCAGCATAACAACCTAAGGCGATCCCAAGTGCGGCAGACCATGCAATCGCAGAGAAAATTAGCTTGAGCGTATGGGGAAGTTGTTCAAAGACGATGGTCGTGACCGATCGGCCTGAAAAAACATCAACCCCCATATCGCCGCGTAGCAAGCCGCTGAAAAAGATCAACAATTGCTTTGGCAGCGACTGATCAAGCGCCATTTCGGCGATCAACCGTTCTTTGAGTTCCGGCGTGGCACGCGGCCCCAGCATGATCGTCACCGGATCACCGGGGACCGCCCGGATCATCAAAAACATGACCGTGACCGCGACCACCAGTATGAGCGCCGCAAGGGCAAATCGTTTTATTGCGAATGTGAACATTGCGACGCTCCTTTTTGATTATGCTTTGCCGAAATAGCGCAGCAAAGGCAGCCCATCAGGGCGCAGTGCTGGCGTGATGCGCGAGGTATGCACCACCGGCGTCGCCTCGTGGGTGATAAAGCGGTACGCACCACTTTCTTCCATCATGTCCTGCGCACGGCGATACATCTCGTCGCGCTTGGCCACATCAGATTCAGCGCTTGCAGCGGCGTGCAGCGCATCGAATTCCGGGTTGCGGAAACGTTCCCAGTTCCAGATGCCCGCCTGTTCAGTGGTGAACCATGCTGTCGCATAGGACGGATCAGGGGCCATCGAAAAGCGGTTGAGCACCAGTTGCAGATCAGGGTTGTCACCGCTGGCCCAGAAGGCACCGGATTCCAGCAGGTTAATCTCAACCGTGATGCCAATCTGCGACAGCGTGGCCTGAATGATCTGTGCGGTGGTGGTGAATTCGGTCTTGTTCAGCACGTCAAGCGCAAGCGTCACATTGGTTTCACCAGATTCCGCCAGCAATTCCGCCGCCTTGGCAAAATCCGCCTCGGGGGCGACCATTTCGGTCGGGCGATGCCCGATCAGGCCAGGGGCGATGATGCCGGTCGACGGGGCCACTGCACCGAAATAGGCCGCTTGCAGGATCGACGGCACGTCGATGGCGTGCTGAATCGCCTGCCGCAGCTTGATGTTCTGCAATTTGGGATGATCAAGGTTCATCCCCAACCAGACGTAATAGAGCGACGGATTCTCGATCAGTGATCCGCCATTCGGCACGCCTGCACGGTACCGTTCGACCGAACCCAGCGAGACGCGGGTCAGGTCCAACTCGCCCGCATCAAAGGCGATCTCGGCGGTGTTTTCATCGTCAATCGGCAGAATTTCGATGGTATCCCACGCCGGTGCGTCGCCCTTCCAGTCTGGGTTGCGCTTCAGCACGGTCTTTTCCTTGGCGCTCCAGCTGTCGCGCAGGTAAGGGCCGGATTCCGCTACCGGGTCGGTACCGATGCGCCCGCCCGCAGCCTCTGTCGCGGCCTTGGACACGATGTTGCCGGTGATGTACGGCAGCGCGATGGTCCAGATTGGTGCAAAGGGATCGTTCAGCACGATTGTGCCTTCGCGTTCGCCTGTAACCTCAACATGGCTTAGCGGGCCCATGTCCGGTTTGTTGGGGGATTCAGTGGCGTCCGCAATGATCCGCTCGAACGAATATTTGACGTCCTCTGCCGTCATCGCGCCGTGTCCGTTGGTAAACCCGATATCATCACGAAGGGCGAATTTGATGTGGGTCGGATCGGCCTGTTCGATCATCGCCGCCGCATCCATCTGCCAGCCCCATTCAGTGCCCGGCGTATACTGGATCAGCTTGTTGTAGACAGAGGCATGGATGTTTTCATCCACCACCCCAACGCTGTGCGCGGGGTCCATTGTGCTCAGGTCGCCATAGGACCGCACCCGCAGCACGCCATCGGCCTGCGCCATCGCTCGCGATGCAAATCCCATCGGCAGCAATGATGCGGCACCCAGCGCCGTCGCCCCTTTCAGGAAATTCCTGCGGCCAACAGCGGCCTTCTTCCATTCGATTTTCATATCAATTCTCCTTGTTGGTGGTTCAAAGAAGCCCGCGTGGGATGGTCTGCGACCATTCTTTTGTCAGGACTTCGGTTTTGGTTGCGCCTTCAACAGCGCGCAGATTGCGGTGCAGGTAGAAATTTTCTGCATCGCAGGTCATTGTATTTTCGGTGTTGATCTCAACTTCCCAGTCGCCGCGCCTGTAGGTGAAAACCCAGTGCGCGTCGAACCGCGCGCTGGCCCCGTCATCGGGATGAATGGTGTACCGGGTGCTGACCTGACTGCCCGCCTCCAGCCCATTTCTCGCAAGGCGTGTTGCGCCGAAATCGTCAAAGCTTTCCTGAATGATCTGGCCGCCCGGGTCCGTGGTTGTTGCCGCCCGCGATGAGGGCGCGCGCAAAGTATCGGCCTCAATTGTCGGAAAGGCGCGGGGCGCGCCGGGGGCCGCTGTTGCGATCTCGGATGCCACGGACCGCACCGGCAGATCCAGCGCGCAATCCGCCAGATCAAGCGTGATCCGGGCGGGTTTCGGTGATGGCCAGACGATCGGCCAATAGCTGCTGGACAGTGCCAGCCGCAACCGATGACCTGCCCGCAGGTGATGCGCGCAAGCGTTCAGGGCAAACCGGGCGGTGTAGCGTTGCCCCGGGATCAGGGCCTGCGGGGTTTCGTGGCTGTCATGATGGGTTAGATTGAAGGGCCTGTAGGTGATCCGCTGGGACACGCCATCGGGCGACACATCACACAGGCGCGCAACAATCTGTGCGACGGGCTGGTCCACGGTAAAGGAAAGCGCAAGCTCTGCCCGCCCCATCAGTTCCAGCGGTGCCTCCAGCGGCAGATCAAAACAGACCGATGCCGCATCGTCGTCCTGCTGGTCGCCTGCCAATTCATTGTCGATGCGCATCCCGGGGCAGAAGTATCCGCTGGCCTTTCCGACGCTGAGCGCGGTCGCCACAGTCATCTCGCCCGTGGTCGGCTGATCGGCCAACATGCCTGCGCCCGGATACACCCGCCGCATTCTGACATTCGGCGATGGCCAGCTTGCTTCCGCGATCCAGCGGCCCTTGCGGGGTTTATTGGTGGCCGTGGGGTCGAAATGCTCTTGCATGAAGGCGCGGTAATCGGGCAGGTCTTCGGCCCCGTTCTGTTCGCCCTTCAGCCAGCGGTCGAACCAGCCGGTCACCTCTGAATGCATATCCGCAGCGCCCAGCTTGGACAGATGGGCATAGCGATGCTCCCACGGGCCAAGCAATGCCTTGGCGGGGGCTTTCATGTTCTCGACCAGTTGCGCAGGCGCGTTGACATAGGCATCCGCCCAGCCGGTGACCGCCAGAACAGGCACCTGAATGCGGCTGTAATCCTCGCAGACAGACCCATGTTTCCAGAATCCGTCGCGGGTCGGATGGGCCAGCCAGTCGGCAGCCATGAATGGCAGCTTCTCCATCCGTTCGATCCAGTCCGCACGCCAGTCAGGTCGGTTGGCCGGGTCTGGTGGGCGCGACTGATAGGCAAACATCGTTCCCGCCCAGCCGGCATTATCGCTTAGCAGGCAGCCGCCCATGAAGTGGATGTCATCGGCATAGCGATCGGTGGTCGAGGCAATCGAGACGACAGCCTTCAGCGCTTGAGGCTGACGATGGGCCAGTTGCAGCCCGTTGAAGCCGCCCCATGAAATGCCGATCATCCCGACCTTGCCATCGGACCAGTCCTGTGCCGCGATCCAGGCAAGCACCGCTTCCCCATCGCGCAACTCCTGCTCGGAATATTCGTCGTCAAAAAGCCCATCAGAATCGCCGGTCCCGGCAATGTCGACGCGTAGGCAGGCATAGCCGGCTTCGGCAAAGACGGCATGGGTCGTTGCATCGCGCGCAGCCGTGCCGTCGCCCTTGCGATAGGGGAGGTATTCAAGAATACAGGGAAACGGCCCTTTGCCCTGCGGCATCCACATATGCGCCGCCAGACGCCGCCCATCGGGCAGATCGATCCAGAAATTGTCGGTCACTGCGATTCGCTGCATTTGCTTCCCCCATGAATGCTCAGTGAGAAGAATGCAGGCACGTGTTTCTTACAATCACGCGAGTTTACGCTAGACTAAGCAAGTGTTAGCAGTATTGCATATAGTTGCTTATGGATTTGACCCATGAATGAAAATTTCGCAAAAAATCTGAGGCACATATGTGCAGAGCGGGTTTCGACCGCGCAAATCTGCCGGGAAATCGGGATCAACCCGCAGCAGTTCAACCGTTATCTCAGCGGGGCGGGCATGCCATCAGCGCATAATCTGCGGCGGATCGCGCTCTATTTTGATGTCATGGAACATCTGCTTCTTTCCGACAACGCGACATTTGTTGCTGCACGGGGGCATCTGAACCGGAACCGCCCATCGGTGCACAAGGACCCCTTTGCAAATGCCTTCCCCGGCGATTTGGCACGGCTCAGGCACTATGCCGGTGCCTATCATATCCACTTTCTGACACCGTCCTGGCCTGATCATATCATGATTGGTGCAACCTTCATCGACGAAGAGAACGGCCAGATGAACACGCGGACGATTGAACGCGGACGGGGACCGTCACAGGAACGTCTGCAACGCACACGTTATGATGGTCGCTGCAGCTTCCATGGCAGCCGCATCTTTGTGGTCGAATTTGAAAGTGAACAGGAAGGGTCGATCACCGAGACGGTGCTTTATCCGGCACACCGCCAGCAAAGAACCTATTTGCGTGGTATGACCCTGGGCCTCGCATGGCGCCCGCGGCGCATGCCCTATTCCTCCCGGGCCATCTGGAAAAAGATTGAGAGCCGTGTATCTCTGCGCAGCGCACTGGAAAAATGCGGCATCTATCCGGTCAACCACGCGTCTATCGACCCGACCATCCGTAACTTCCTGCTCGAGAAAACGGGAATGGCTGGAGAGGAATAGGCGCAAGGCACCCTGCAAGGGGTGACCCGCATCAATCGTTGTCGGTCAGGCCCGCACCAGCGCCCCGCGCGCGGCTTTCGTCAGTTGCGGGTGCAAATGTCCGGTGCGCAAATCGGCTGAGTGTCGCCCAGCATTCGGACGATACCTGTGCCCTGATCACTGGCTCTTTTGGGCCATCCATGACAGCGGGTGCCGAAACGGTCATCAGGGGCGTGTGATCCGCAGACAGCCCGTCCTCCCCTTCGGTACAAAGCTGATGGCCGTCTGTTGTCAGCCGCACGCCATCCCAGGCCACCGAAACCGGGGTTTTCAGACGCAGCGCCGCACCGCCAAGGAACGGCACAACCAGCAAGGGATAGCTGACACTTTGCAATTGGATTTGCCCCAACGCCAGCAGACGCCCGGCGCAATCACTGAGCGACGCGCCCGAGATCAGCGGGCTCATGCGGCCCGCCGGTGCCTTCCAGACGCCTTCAAGTGACACTGGCGAAACGTCAATTTCGGCGCGGCGGTCGTTGAGTTCCAGCAGGTTGGCCAGCAATTGCGGCCCCGGCAGGTCAAAGGAGGCAAGCCACCGCGTACCTTTCGCCGCTTCCTCGGCCAATCCCCAAGACAACCCCGATCCACGCGCCGCGCGCTTGCTCAGCGCCTCAATCTCGTTCAGCGAATAGGTCATGTGCTGGCCTCCGTCACGTCGGGATAAATCCAGAAATCGGCGTTGTCCGGGCTCAGTTCGTCCGGATAGGGCGCATTGCCATAGAGGCAGATACGCACCCAGCGGTCAGACCGTGGGTCAAACTGCGTGGCCCCAAAGAACGACAATTTGCAGCGCAGCATGTCAATCGGCAGGATGGTGCTGCTGATCGTGTTGTCGCGAATTTCAGCATAGGGCGCGCGGCCCACGATCTGAACCCGGCGCACCGTATGACGATGGCGGGGATGGCGCAGCAGGAATTCAGCGATCTGCACGTCATCGGGCCAATGGGTCAGCGCCTCGAACAGGGCCGCCGCATCCCGACCGGGGGCCAGCGGTTGTTCGTATTCCTCAATCGGCTCTTCAAAGCGTTCGCCAAGGCGCGGCTCCAGCTTTTCCTCGGACACATACCAGGCGCGCGCCTTGTTCGCAGGCATTTTCCAGTCGGTATCCAGCGCCCAGCCATAAATGTCGGCAATCTGCTTGCGCATCGCACCAACAGTCATCCCGCCTGAAATCCGGAAATTGGCGTTTGTATCAGCGGCCATGCGGGCAGCAAGGTGATCCACCTTCGCGCCGTAAGGTTCAAGCATCAGGGAGGCCAGCCATTCCTGCCCTTCAGAGGTCAGGTTGGCGACAGCCCATTGAAAGAGCCGGTCCCATGGGTGGCTGTCCGAAAAGGAGAACCCGTCCAGATAGGTCGTAATGCTGGCAAGATCAGCACGCAGATCGGCAAGCTTTTTCACTTGCGCAGGATGATCTGACCGCCATGCGGCGATGGTCGTCTGACTGCGTTGCACCAGTTCGCGAAACAGCGTCACCTCAGCCGGGGTCGCCGTTTCGATGTCGCGCACCAGTCGGATCGCCTCTTCGCGGGCGGTGATCCAGTTGTTGAACAACAAAGGATGGTTGAGCAGAAATGGTGCCATGCCCAGACCTGTTGAATTACCGATGCCAAGGGACCTTGCGATGCCCGGATCAAGTGCGGCTGCGGTTTGTCCGGCGGCGGCGGCGCGGGTATCGGCCATATGCTGCACCAGATCGCGTACGAACCAGCGGGTCAGGAAAACCGACAGCATCTCAACCTGAAACGGGGACTGAAACTCGGGCCGGTCGGCGAGCATTTCGCGGTCAGCGGCACCCAGCTTGCCCGACCCATAGACCGCCGTGGTGCGCATCAGATACCCTACGGCCTCGATCTGATCCGTGTCGGGCTGCTGACCAGCGGCCAGTTGCGAGACCACATGTTCCCACAGCCGCACGGACCGGTTTGCCCGCGACACAGACAGTTCGCGGCTGGTGACGCGGCCCGCCTCCTGGAGCGGAATATTTTGCGACAGGCGCGCGATATCGGCATCCGTCGGCACCCCATCAAAGAGCGTGAATGTCGCATCCCATGCCTCGGCAATGACCCGGTCAGAGCGGCTTTCGGGCGGCAGATCGTGGGCGAAAGCCACGAGAGAATAACTGTGATCCGGCCCGTGGGCGGTATAGACCGCGTGGCCGACGCCGATGTCATCCACGTCAAAGGCGGTCTGTTCAAACCGCCAGCCTTCGCTGGCAAGTCGGCGGGTCAAGACGCGCATGAAGGACAGGCGCGACTGATGAAAACTGCCCAACCGGGCAAGGCGCATCACGAGATTTGGATCGCGGAGTTCTATGGCAGACATGGCATCCTCATCTGGTTTCAAAGCAAAGTGGAATGTCCGGGCGGCAGGGGCCGCCCGGACAAGGGTAACATCAGAGCTGCTTGCCCTTGGCAATCGTGATGCGCAGCGCGTCCCAAAGCGAGGGCAGCAGGATCAGTGACACCGGCACCGCTGTCACCACGATAAAGCTTTGCAGCTTGGACACACCGCCCGATCCGACAGAGATCAGGATGATCGCCATGATCCCCATGGTCACACCCCAGAACACCCGGATCGCAGCAGGCGGCATGTCACCATCGCTCATTGTAGAGGCGATGACATAACTCATCGAGTCGCCCGTGGTTGCCACAAAGATCGTGGTCAGGATCAGAAACAGCACCGAGACGACAAAGCCAAGCGGCAGGTTGGTGGTAATGGCCAGCAAGGCCGCAGGCAGGTTGAACCCTTCGAAGGCCGCCGAGATGGTGCCCGGCTCTGCCAGTTCCATCGAAATGCCCGTGCCGCCGATGATGGTGAACCAGAAGTTGGTGACGATGGGTGCGACGATGGACAGCATGATGATGATCGACCGGATGGACCGGCCCCGCGAAATGCGCGCGATGAACATCGCCATCAGCGGGCCATAACCCATGAACCAGCCCCAGAAGAACACGGTCCACCAGCCCAGCCAGCCCGGCGCACCGAACACAGCCGCATCACCCCGGAACAACGCCATCTGGAAAAAGTTGCCCAGATAGGTGGCAAAGCCCGAAAAGAACGATCCAAAGATGAACCCGGTGGGCCCTGCAATCAGGATGAACAGCAACAGCGCTGCGGCAAGGATAACGTTGATCTTGGACAACAGCTGAATACCGCGCGAAAGACCGGTCATCGCAGAGATTGTGTAGATGATGGTCAGCCCGACGATCACAGTTGCCTGCATTGCAAAACCGTCGCTGAAGCCGAAGAGCGCGGACATGCCATAGCTGACCTGCAAGCCAAGAAAGCCGATCGGCCCCACGGTTCCGGCGACCACCGCGATGATGGAAGCCGCATCCGCAATCAGGCCAATCGGGCCGTTGATCGCGCGGTCGCCAAAGACCGGATAGAGCAGCGTGCGCGGGGCCAGCGGAAGGCCTTTTTCATAGTGGTAATGCATCAGCATCACGGTGCTGAGCGAGCCCAGAATGGCCCAGGCGAGAAAGCCCCAGTGCATGAAACTTTGCGCCATGGCGGGATTGACAGCGGCCTCTGTGGCCCCCTCTGCCCCATAAAGCGGTGGTGAGGACAGGAAATGCGCAATCGGCTCACCTGCGGCCCAGAACACGCCGCCGCCCGCAAGCAGCGTACACATGATCATCGAGCCCCACTGGAACACGGTGAATTCCGGCACGGCCAAACCGCCCATGATGGCGCGACCACCGGGCAGAACGCACAGCACCAGACCAATCAGGAATGTGGCCAGCAACAGGATCTGCCAGTAAAGGCCAAAATAAGTCGCTGCAAAGTTGAAGCCCCAGTCGACAGCCGCCGATAGGGCGTCGAGGTTGAAAAGCGCCAAAAGACAGAAGGCCGCGATAAAGCCCCCCGAGATTGCAAAAAGCGGTTTGTTGAAACCGGTCCCGACTGGGGTTCCGGTGATGGGCGTGTCTGACATTATTACCTCCCGTAAATGCCAAGTGCCTGCCTGTCCCCTGCCCTTTTGGCAGCGGGTCCAGACCGGCTATTTCTGATGGGGTGTGAAGTTTTCCGCGTAGAATTTGTACCAGTTGCCGCCCATGATCCCGGCGACCTCATGCTTGCTCATGCCGGTGGCCAACAAGCCGTTTTCGATATTCCCGAAATCGCGGTTGTCGTTGAACCAGTCTGGCATTGGCGGGAAACCCGCCGCCGAGGCGGAGCCTTCGCCATAGTCGATTTCCTTGGTCCAGCGCCCGACGCGCATCCATTCGACGATGCTGTCGGGCTGATCCTGACAGAGGTCCGTGCCGATACCGAGGTGTTCGGCACCGAATTTCTCAGCCGTGCGCGCGATCATCTCGCAGAAGCTTTCCAGCGTGCAGGCGGATTTGCCTTTCAGGTGATGCGGATAGACAGAAAAGCCCAGCATGCCGCCGTTTTGCGTCACCGCGCGGATCACATCGTCCTTCTTGTTGCGTAGCGCGGGCGACCAGTCATAGGGATTGGCGTGCGTGATCGCGATGGGCCGCTGCGACAGATCTGCCGCCTCGATGGTGGACCGATCTGCCGAATGGCTCATGTCGATGACCAGCCCGACGCGGTTCATTTCCTTGATGACCTGTTTGCCCATGCGGGTGATGCCACTGTCTTCAGCCTCATAACACCCGGTCGCCAGCAGCGACTGGTTGTTGTAGGTCAGCTGCATGAAGCGCGCACCCAGCGTGTGCAAAATCTCGATCAGCCCGATGTCGTCTTCCATCGGTGACGGGTTCTGAAAGCCGAAAAACACCGCCGTGCGCCCGGTTTCGCGGGCGATGTCGATGTCGCTGGCCCATTGGCCCTTCATGATCAGATCGGGGAATTGTTCGAACCAGCGGTTCCACTGCTCAAAGTTCAGCACCGTTTCGCGAAATGTCTCATGATAGGCGATGGTGACGTGAATCGCATCCACCTTGCCCTCGCGCAACTGGCGGAAAATCTTTTCCGACCAGTTGGCATATTGCAGGTTGTCGATGCGCATCAGAGTGGTGTCCCGGCAGCGATATAGGCGGTCTTGACGGTGGTGTAGAATTCCGCCGCCGCCTTGCCCTGTTCGCGCGGCCCGTAGGAACTGTCCCCACGCCCGCCAAAGGGCACGTGATAATCGGTGCCTGCGGTCGGCAGGTTCACGGTAACCACACCGGTACGCGCATTGCGGCGGAAGTGCGTGGCGCGGGCAAGGCTCTGCGTGACGATGCCGGAGGTCAGGCCAAAATTGGTGTCATTGACGGTGGCCAAAGCCTCGTCATAGCTGCCGACCTTGATGACACTTGTCAGAGGGGCAAACATTTCCTCGCGGTTGATGCGCATATCGTTGGTGGTGTTCAGGAACACGCCGGGGCTCATGTAATAGCCCTGATGCGGCATATCCAGCCGGACGCCACCGCAGGCCAGTTCGGCCCCTTCGGACTGACCCAGTTCAACGTATTTGAGGTTCTCGGCCAGTTGCTCTGCGCTGACAATCGGGCCCATCTGCACGCCCGCTTCCATCGCATGACCGACTTTCATGGCTTTCGCTCCGGCCACCAGTTTTTCGACAAAGGCATCGTGGATGCCGGCATGCACCACGAGACGCGACGACGCTGTGCATTTCTGACCTGAGCCGCCAAAGGCTCCGCCAAGCGCCAGTGTCACCGCCAGATCAAGGTCCGCATCGTCCATCACGGCCAAGGCGTTCTTTGATCCCATCTCGGCCTGAATTTTGGTAAAGTTCTGCACTGCTGCCGTGGCGATGCCGCGGCCTACCGGCACAGAGCCAGTAAAGGAAATCGCGTTGATCTTCGAACTTTCGACCAGACGCTGGCCAATGGTGCGCCCTGCCCCCATCACCAGAGAGAACAGACCCTTGGGAATATCCTGACGGTCGATGATTTCTGCCAGTGCCACCGCAGATGCGGGGGTCACGTTCGCGGGCTTCCACACAACGGCGTTGCCATAGCACAGCGCCGGAGCGATTTTCCACGATGCTGTGGCAGTCGGGAAATTCCACGGGCTGATGATGGCGACCACACCGACCGGCTCGCGGCGCACGTCAACTTCGACGCCGGGGCGCACGGAATCGGCGTTTTCGCCCAGCTGGCGCAGGCATTCGGCGGCGTAGTAGGTAAAGAACTGACCGGCGCGGTACACTTCACCCTTGCCTTCGGCCAGAGGTTTGCCCTCTTCACGGCTGAGCAATGTGCCCAGTTCTTCCGCACGTGCCATCATCTCGTTGCCGATCGCCATCAGGACCGCTTGCTTGCGCTCCATCCCGTAGGCCGCCCATTCCACCTGTGCCACGCGCGCTTGGTCCAGTGTTGCATCCAACTGCGCGGCATCTGCCTGCGCGAACAGGCCGACGATATCGCTCAGGTCCGACGGGTTCACATTTTCAATCTCGCCTTCGCCCGCTGCCCATGCGCCGGCTATCAGGTTTTTGTGAAGTGTGCTCATGTCGTCTTTTCCCCGCTGGTTTTCGAAATACCCACGGTGATTGACATCAGATGCCGATTCACTCAATCTCAAATAACTTGAGTATAATTCAGGAAAAATGAAGTGGCGCTGAAGATTGAAATGTTTCGCTGCCTGTCAGCCGTCGCCAGAAGCGGAAATCTGAAAGACGGGGCCGAATTCCTGTCCAAGACCCCTTCTGCCGTTTCCATGACCCTCAAGCAACTTGAGGAACATCTTGGCCAAAATCTGTTCGAAAAGGACCGCAAGAACAAACTGACTCCGGTTGGGGCCTTTGTGCTGGAACAGGCCGAACGCGAGTTGCAGCATTTTGACATGACGGTCAGGGCCATTCACGATTACGCCTATGCCCGCAAAGGCCATGTGCGGCTAGCTGTGGTGCCTTCGGTCGCGGGAACAGTCATGCCGCGCTATTATGCGGAAAACCGGGACGCTCTGGCATCCATTCATCTGGAAGTGCGGGACATGGATTCAGCCTCGGTTCTGCAGGAATTGTACTGGGGCCGGGTGGACATCGGTATTGCGACCTTCCGGGATTCGAGTATGGGGCTGGCAAGCACGCTGCTTATGTCTGATCGTTTTGGTGTCGTTGCCGCGCCTGATCATCCCATTGCGGCGCAAACCGGGCCTGTGGACTGGTCGGATTTGCGCCCGGATCAATTGATTGCCAACAGTCTGTCCGCCAATATCGCCAACCCGCAATGCCGGGACCTGCATGCAAAGGCCAACCTGTCGGCGCATAATATGACCTCAATTCTGGCGATGGTCCGGGCCAATATCGGGGTGACGATCCTGCCGGAAATGGCGGTTTGGCCGTTCCAACCCGACACCCTGGTTTTCCGCCACCTCAACGATCCGACAGCAAAGCGTCAAATTCATCTGTTGCGTAAGTCAGAAACAGCCCAGTCCCCCGCAGAAGAGATGGTCGCCAACGGGATCGCCGCAACAGTCCGCAGCATTTCGTTTGATCAGGGACGGTCAAACTGACGCCACCTTTCGTTTTGCCGCAACGATTGCATCACGGTCTCAATGGGCGTGAACAAAATTCAGAAATTCTGAATTCAAGTACACAAATTCGCGTTTGACTGAAGTGCTACTTTGAGTGAAATAACGCTCATTCTTATAACACCTCAGATGGAATCATCCAATGTCCACGACCCTCAGAAAAATCGGCGGCTCTGCCAGGTTCTCTGCAATCGCATCACATGGCGGGCAGGTTCACCTTGCCGGTCAGGTTTCGCAACTGAAAGACGGCGACATCATCGCCCAGTCAGACGACGTCTTTGCCAAGGTCGATGCCCTTCTGGCAGAAGCCGGAACGGATCGTGGTCAGATCATTTCCGTGCAGGTCTGGCTGTCGGATATGGGCGACTACGCCGGGTTCAATCAGGCGTGGGACAGCTGGGTCAGCGGGATTGCACCCCCGACACGGGTCTGTGTTGAAGCACGCCTTGCGCAACCGTTTTACAAGGTCGAACTTCTGGTGATCGCTGCGGCCCCTGTTGAGGCGTTGGCCGGATAAACCCAGCCTATACTGTGCTGACAGATTGCGGGGGGAGCGGGAGATAATTCGTTCCCCCCGCTGCGTTCAGTCCGGATAGTGCAGCACCTTGATTTCCTGATAGTCTTCCAATCCGGGCAATCCGCCTTCGCGGCCGTTGCCCGATTGTTTGTAGCCGCCAAAGGGTGAGCCATATCGGAAGGGCGCGCCGTTGATATGCACCGCACCCGCCCGCAGCTTTGACGCCACCCGCTCGGCCCGCGCCTCATCACCGGTCTGGACGTAAGCCGCAAGGCCATAAGGGGTGTCATTGGCAATGGCGATGGCGTCGGCCTCATCCTCGAATGGGATGATAACAAGCACCGGACCGAAGATTTCTTCCTGCGCAATGCGCATTTCGTTACGGACATCGGCAAAAATGGTCGGTTTCGCGAACCATCCCACATTCAACCCTTCTGGCCGACCCAGCCCCCCCGCGAGCAAGGTTGCCCCCTCGTCCAGCCCGAGTTGGATCATGGACTGCACCCGGTCAAACTGGATCTTGTCAAAGAGCGGGCCGATGTGGTCGCCCTCCTGCGCAGGGTCGCCCACCTTGATTGCCCCACAAGCCGCCTTGGCGATGACCAAGGCCCGGTCATAGCAGGACCGCTGCACCAAAAGACGGGTTGGCGCGTCGCAGGACTGACCGGTGTTCACCATGCAGGCCTGTACAGATTCCGTGACCTGCGTCTCAAGATCGCAGTCGTCAAACACAAGGTTGGGCGACTTGCTGCCCAGCTCCAGCGTGACACGTTTGACGGTATCGGCGGCGTCTTTGGTGATCGCGATCCCGGCGCGCAGGGAGCCGGTGAACGACATCATCTGAATGTCCGGATGCCGCGACAGGGCCGCGCCGACCGTGGGGCCATCGCCGTAGATCAGGTTGAAAACGCCGGGGGGAAAGCCTGCGGCCTCGATGATCTCGGCATAGATCATCGCGGAGAGCGGCGTGTATTCCGAGGGTTTCAGCACACAGGTGCAGCCCGTCGCCAGCGCCGGAATGACCTTCAGCGCGATCTGGTTGATTGGCCAGTTCCACGGTGTGATCAATCCGCAGACCCCGATAGGTTCACGCAGTTGAACATCGCCATTTGCAAGCGTTTCGCGGGCGTCCTGCCCCCGCAATGTTTCAATGAAGGCTTCCAGATGGCCGATACCTGCGTCCGCCTGCGCCTCGCGTGCCAGTGTGATCGGCGCGCCCATCTCCTGACGCATGGCCTGTGCAAGGTCTTCGGTGCGGCTGCGGGTCTCTTTCAGCAACGCCTCCAGCAATTCCAGCCGCTCTGCCTGTGTTGTCTGGCCATAGCTGTCAAAGGCGGATACCGCCGCCGCAACAGCCGCGTCCACATCGCGCTGATCGCCCAGAATGATCTGGCCAATCTGCGCTTCGGTGGCCGGGTTGGTTACCGCAAACGTGCGGTCCGAGTGCGGCTGGACCCACTTGCCGCCGATAAAGAACTTGTCCAGATTTTCCATGACGACTCCTGTATCGGCGGCCAGTTGTGTTTTGTGCGGTCAGCCTATTCGGCGACCAGCCGGGTTGCGCCACGCGGCACCACTTCATACCCCGGCTCTTCGGGTTCATCGTCGGTCATCTCGGCCGGGAAGCCATCTGCCAGAATCGACAGGCCCGTGGCATCTTCCAACCTGCGAATGATGTCGTCAGATTGTGCACGGCTGCCATAGCGTTTTTGCCCATCCTTGAATATCTCGATCATCAGCGGGCTGATTTCGAGCGGGATGTCATGCTGTTCCGCGATCTTGTGAAACAGGCCGATATCCTTGAGCACCAGATCCATGGTGAACGAAATATCGCGGCTGCCGTTCAGAATGACCTGACCTTCGGTTTCAGCGACAAAGGATGTGCCAGACGAGATCGTGATCGCCTCATAGGTGGTGGCCATGTCCATGCCCGCGGCTTTCATTGTCACCATCGCCTCGCAAAGGGTCAGCAGGTTGGCGGTGGCCAGATAGTTTGTCATTACCTTGAGCACCGACGCAGACCCAATAGGACCTGTGTGCAACACGCGCCGGCCCAAAGTGGTCAGCATCGGCAACATGCGCTCAAAAGTATCCCGGTCACAGCCCGCAAAGATCGAGATGTTGCCCGTCGCCGCACGGTGGCAGCCGCCCGAAACCGGGCATTCGATGGGGGCGGCCCCGGTGGCGCGCACCAGTTCCGCGATGCGTTTAACCTCGGTCTCATCTGTGGTCGACATCTCGGCCCAGATCTTGCCTTCGCTCAGCCCGGCGATCACGCCATCGGCGGCTTCCATCACGTCGCTACAGGCGGCGGGCGACGGCAGGCAGGTGATGATAACATCGCACATCTCAGCAAGTTCTTTGGGGCTGTCCGCGCTGTCCGCACCACGGGCAACAAAACCATCCACAAAGTCCTGGTTCAGATCCCGCACGGTCAGATCATACCCATTGCGCAGGATAGACCCGGCAAGTTTGCCGCCAACGTTCCCAAGTCCGATAAATCCGATTTTCATGTCCAACTTCTCCGACAAAGGGTTCATTCCGAAAAGGTGTATTCGACGTCGCTGAACGCGTTCTGGGCAAAACCATAGGCGAATGACACGCCCTCTGGCCCCGCCTCAAAGCTGTGTTCGGCGTTGCCGGGGATAAACACGGCCGATCCGCTTGTGACGGGGTTGGCAACACCCTCCAGCATCACAACGCCCGACCCGGACATAACAAAGTAAAACTCGGCGGGCGGATGGCGGTGGGGGGCCAAAACGCCACCCGCCGGGATCTGGGCCACACCCAGTACCACCTCAGCAGACTCCATCCGGTCGCTTGAGATCAGGGTCTTCCAGGTAGCGCCACCGTATTGGGGCCCAAAGCCGGTCTCGATTGGCAGGTCATCCGCGTGCACAACATGCCGGCAGATTGGGACGTTGTCGTTGGCGATGACGTCGCTCATGAAATTTTCAACGTACGGTGCGGTGGTCAACATGTCTGGTACTTCCCATGTGTTGGTGTGGGTAATGCTTTGTGGACATGTTATTCCGCCATTTCATCAAAAATCAAAATGAGTAATAATGCCAAAGATACCCAAATAAATTTGGTGATAGAAATGCTGAACCGAACGCCCAATCTGATCTGGCTCCGCAGCTTTGAGGCCTCTGCCCGTTTGCTGAATTTCACCGAGGCTGGCCGCGAACTGGGTCTGACGCAGACGGCAATCAGCCTGCACATCAGGACGTTGGAAGACACGCTGGGATGCAAGCTCTTTATCCGCAAGGCGCGGCACCTGTCACTCAGCGCAGTTGGTGAGGCGTACCTTTATACCGTGCGGGACGCTCTCAATGCGATCGACACTGCCACGCTCAGCCTTTTTGGACCCCAGTCGCGGGGCACGATCACCGTCCGCGCCCCGATTTCCACCGCAACGCTGTGGCTGGCACCCTATCTGCCGCAGTTCACCAAGGACTATCCCGGCATCAATATCCGGCTGGTCTCAACCATCTGGGCCACGTCGATTTCGGACGAAGATGTGGATGTGGATATCCGTCAGGGGCTGGGACACTGGCCGGGATTTGAAGCCGAGAAAATCTCGACTGAGACGATTGTACCCATTCGACAAGCAGCACCTGCGCGCACAACGAATGGCGCATTCATTCAGGTGCTTGGCAATGAAAACATGCGAAAGATCTACGTTGCCGCGCAGCCCCGGGACCCGATTGGCGCGCTTACACAAATCACTGTGGACACCACCGTTGCCGCCGTTTCGCTTGTCGCATCGGGCGGGGGGCACTCTGTCGTTCAGGAACGATTTGCACGTCAGGCCATTGCCGCCGGTGTGACTATCGCGATCTCCGGTCCGCCGGTTCCCTTCCCGCAATCGCACTACTTTATGCAGGGCAAAACGCAAAAGGCGCACCGGCCTGAGGTCGAGGTCTTTAAGAGCTGGCTGCGTGGGATTTTTGCAGATTAACTCAGCGCAAAACCCGTGATCCACCCGGTACAATCGCGCCGGGTGAATCTTTGATTTCAAAGGTAGCGCCCTCAGAACATACCGTTTTCATGCGCGAATTCGGTCGGGATGGCCTGCACGGCGTCCCAGTGCTCCACGATCATGCCGTCTTCAACACGCCATATGTCATAAAAGGCGGTGGGCGTGCCGTCATAGACACCCTCGGCCTGGGTAAAGACAAAGTTGCCTTCGGCGACAACATTGTGCAGCTCTGAATACCAGAACGAAATGTCGTTTTCGCCCAGATAGGCGATAAAGCCTTTCAGCCCGTCACGGGTGTCTGAAACGAACGGATTGTGCTGCATGTACTCAGGCGCGATGTAGCTGTCGATCTTGTCGATTTCGCCCTTCATCAGCACATCCGTCACCAGCGCAGTGACCAGCGCCTTGTTGGCGTCGGTCTTATCCAGATCCGTGATTTCGGTTGCGCCATCGGTCATTGACCGACCACTTGCGGTTTCAGTGACGGTTTCCTGAATGCTGTCCCAATGTTCGGCGATCTTGCCGTCTTCAAAGCGGAACACATCAATGATCACCTTGGGGCCAAAGAATTCAGCCTCCTGATGGATGACAACAAAATCGTCATCCGCGATGACATGCACCGGGTTGACAGAAACCGGCGGGTCGAGGGCTTCCAGAAAGCCGACAAATCCCAGCAGACCTTCGCGGCCATCAGCGGCCTGCGGGTTGTGCTGGATGTAACCTTCGGCCACATGGGTCATGATGTAATCGCGGTCGCCCTTGGCAAGGCCCTGCTCCAGCAAGCCCAGCGCGATGTCCTTGTTTGCGGCGGGATCGGCGGCTGCAGAAAGACCGGTCAGGGCAACCGCTGCGACAGCGGTTGCGGTGCGAAAGATCGTGTTCATCTGATTCTCCTTGAATGAATGCTTGCCCGATTGCCGGGCGTGCTGTAGGTCTATTCAAGCTAATTACTTTTAGTAAGTAGGCACTTTTTAGTAACTGGATTAAAGATGAAACGACGCGAAGAAATTGAGCAAGAACTGGGGCTTGACCTGTGTCCGATCCGCACTGTGCTGGCCCAGATCGGCGATAAATGGAGCCTTCTGGTGATTTTGATGCTGCGGGACGGGGAATACCGATTCTCTGCGATCCAGCGTGCGATCCCTGATATCTCGCAACGCATGCTGACCCAGACCCTGCGCAAGCTGGAGCGGGATGGGCTGGTGCGCCGGACGGTCACGCCCAGCATTCCACCGCGTGTGGATTATGCGATCACCGAACTGGGTCAGTCGCTGTTTGCGCCCATCGGGGCGATGGCACAATGGGCCGTCGAAAAGCAGCCCGAAATTGTGAAGGCGCGCAGCGTTTATGATGCGGCTTCATAGGTGAGGCCGGGGCAAGACCCGCGGCCACACAGTCTGATATAGGAGAACACCTCTTGAATGTCGGTGTATTCGGCAGGTCCTTTATCGCCGAACTCAACCCCGATGCCAGCAGATTTGACGCCGTCAAAAGGCGCATTGGGTAGGATCGCCTTTCAGCGTCAGCCTCTGAGGAAGTTCCTCAGGCGAATTGAAGATCAACCTCCTGGCTGATCTGACATGCTGCACTTACAGCTTCTTCATTTTGATCTTCACTGAAGCACTGCCTGATCGGGTCGCTCAAAGGCCCGATGGCCTCCCCCTATTGAAAGGTTCACGTGCGGGAGCATCGCGGCGGAAATTGCAGCAACTGCCGGTTTATAGACAATCTTATCCTTAACGAGTCATTCACCTGACAGCGCCTAAATCCTCACCAGTAACACGTTGATGCCAGACTTAGGCCGCCTTTCAAAAAAAACGGCTGCGGCTGCTGGTCCATGGGTCGGCCAAGATTTTAGCGGTGAGATTACAGTCCAATGGCGACAAACACATTTGAAGCATTCTACCTTGGTATCTTTTCCGATCTCGACCCGAATGAGAGCAATTGGCAGGCAGAAAACTCCAGTTCTCTGCTTGGCCTGACCTTCGGCGGGTCAGATGCACCGCTTTATGACAGCATCGATAGCCTGACGACCGATGACGCCAACAACGATGGTGCCATCCGCGAAAACGACAACGGGCAGGCTGGCGAAAACCTGATATTTGGTGGTGTTGCTTCCACGCTCGACAGTGTCATCGAGTACAACGTGACACTCACCTATGTCGATGGCACCACGGCGACGACGAAAATTGTGCTGCTGCAGGACGCTTCCGGCCGGGTCTTTCTGGCCCCGTATATTGCGGGCAGTGGATCCAACACGGCCTTGGGAGCCAAGCCGATTGAATCAATAACGCTCGATTCAGTCGCTGGCGACAATTTCGGCGGCGTGGTTGCCAATACCGAGCAGGACGCCTTTATCGACGGCACGGTCGATGGCACCGCTGGCAATGACAATATGGGGACCAGCTATTCCGACGCGGATGGCACCCAGATGAACGCCTATGGTGGCGATGATACTGTTGATGCGGGTGCAGGCAATGACACCATCGATTCAGGCGGCGGGAATGATCTGATTTCGGGCGGGAGCGGAGCGGACAGCATTTCCGGTGGAGGTGGCGATGACACGATCGACGGTGGCACAGGCGATGACACGATCGGAGGCGGAGGTGGAGACGATCTGATTTTTGGCGGCGACGGCAACGATTCAATCACCGACAACGGCGCATCTTCGCAAGACACGATTGATGGCGGTGCGGGCAACGACAGCATTTACGCAGGTGGCGGCAATGACCTGATCTACGGTGGCACCGGGTCTGACACCATCGACGGCCACGACGGTGATGACACGATCTATGGCGGCGAGGACCCCGCGACATCCGTGGGCGGGTCAAACACCGTCGGCACCAGCTATACCGTCATCCACCTTGGGTCCGGCAGCGCAATTGATGACAACGAAGGCAACTTTGGCAACGAAAACGCGGGCGCGCTTTTGGGGTCCTATGGGGGTGCGGGCGATGAGCTTTATAAGACACTCCAGAATGCAATTGTCTCGGACGACAACGCCAACACGCGGATAGATTTCGATCACGATCCAGCGCCCGAAACGATCAACATCGGGGGTCAGGACAAGCTGATCGACTCAGCGGTGGTCTATAATGCGACCGTCACTTTTACCGATGCGACCACCGGCACCTTTACCGCTGTTGTGATCCAGACCACGGACGGCGAAGTGTACGTGATGCCGGAGTTGACGAACAACGCCGACAACACGCTGCTGACCAGCAAACCCATTCAAGGCATATCTCTTGATACGGTCAATACCAGCTTTTCTAACGTCACCGCAGCGCGACTGGATGCAGACTATGCGTTGCCCGGTGACAGCGATACCTCTGCTGACGTTATTGACGGCGGCGCGGGCAATGATCAGATCTATGGCGGGGCTGGCAGAGATACCATCGATGGCGGGACGGGTGACGACCACCTGGACGGCGGCGATGATCAGGACAGGTTCATTGTCGAAGACGGGTTCGGCAACGACACCATCGTCGGCGGCGAAGGTGGTACTGACTATGATATCATCAGGCTGGACAACCTGACAGGGCCAGTCACGGTTACCTTCACGGGCGAAGAATCGGGGACCATCACGGATGGCACCGATACGATTTCCTTTAGTGAGATCGAAGAAGTTACCGGCACCAATCAGGGCGACCTTTTTGATCTGTCCGGGCGCACGGATGACAACTCTTATGTCTCTTCCAGCGGCGGCGACGATACGATCATCGGCGGCTCGGGCCAGGACGACCTGCGCGGCGGCGACGGCAACGATTCAATCGAAGGCGGCGCGGGCGGCGGCAATCTGGAGGGCGGCGCTGGCAACGATACAGTCACCGGCGGAAGCGGCAATGAAGACATTTACGGCGGTACGGGCGATGACAGCCTGTCAGGCGGCGGCGGCGATGACTGGTTTTCCGCCGGTTCAGGTGCCGACACTGTCGAAGGCGGCGCAGGCGATGACTATACCGAATTGCAGGGCGACACGGACCGCGATCTGGTGGTGTTCAGCGACGGCGATGGCAACGACACGATCTCTGGCTTTGACCTGACCGACAGTGGTGACGGCACGACCGTGGATCAGTTTGATCTGTCCGGGCTGACAGATGCCGGTGGCAATCCGGTCAACTATTATGATGCGGTGATCACCGACACCATCGGTGATGGTACGGGTGATGCGATTCTCAGTTTCCCGAATGGGGAAACCATCACACTGGTTGGCATTCAGCCTTCGCAGGTCGACAGCCAACAACAGTTTTTCGCGATGGGCATCAGCTGTTTCACTGCGGGGACGATGATAAGGACACCAACAGGCGAAACCCCAGTTGAGGATCTGCGCCCGGGCGACATGGTTACAACACTGGAACACGGGGACGAGCCCGTGCGCTGGACCGCCTGCTCAGAAGTGGCTGTTGAAAAGGCCCCTTTGCCTGATGACGTGCTTCCGGTCAGGATCAAACCGGGCGTCATGGGAAACCGGCGGGCGCTTGTGGTGTCGCCACAACATTGCATCCTATTGCGCACTGAAGATACTTCGACGCCATACTATGTGCGTGCAAAGCACCTCGCAGAGGAATCCCATCTGGCCTCTTTTGCACGGGGGCGTCGGTGCGTGACCTATGCACATGTTCTTTTGGATCAGCATGCAACCCTGATTTCCAACGACATCCCAAGCGAAAGCTTTTACCCCGGCCCCATGGCTTTGAAAACGATGTCAGCACTCAACCGAATGACCCTGTTCGCCCTCCTGCCCGACCTCGCCGCCAAGCCAGTCGAAAATGCCTATGGCGCGCGTGCATTGCCTGTCCTGAAACGGCGCGAAGTACGCCAGTTGATCGCGGAAAGCCTTCTGGTCAGGCCGCGCGCGATGGAGGCCAAACCAAAACCCTGCCAGCCGAATTATGGACAGGCGCACGCCAGTCAGGCGTAGGCAAAGGTAACACGCCCCAAATTCCGTTGCTGCAAACGGATCATTCGCAAGCCTCAATTCAGCGCTGAGATATCTTCTTTCAGACCGTGTGATGGAAGTCACGTTTCCTCGACGGGTCTTTGGGCACCTCCCGCAGGAGCATAGGGTTGCGATAGGCTGCGGTGAGCGGTTCCCGCTGTTCAACCCAAGAAGACTGAGCCCCCCCCAACCGATCTTGATGGCATTGGTTCGGGTATTTTTGGTGCATCCGCAGCGGGGAAATTCGATCGCGACATATGTCACCCAATCGTCAGGGAAACGATCCCCAAAAGTCGGAATTCAGCAGCAAACCTGGAAGAAAGAAAGCATACTGGCTTGAGTTTTGGTTACTGGAAAAGACCTGAGACATGCTCAAAATTCTGGGATGGGCGGATTATGAAGCCGGATTGAGTATCGCATTTGATCGGTTTCAAAATGAGACCGGAAATGTGGTATCCGACCATGGCGTGCCCAATCAGGATGAGATGCACGCGGTTGCCCAAACACGCGCCTTTGACGTGGCCTGCCCCACCACCAACAGATTGGCCAGTTGGGTCAACAGCGGATTGATCGGCGCACTTGATGAGGTTCGGATCGGCTACAATCGCATAGATCCGGCTTTCTACGCCGATGCGCAAACCATCATTGACGGCAAACGAATGGGATCGCCGAACATTTGGGGCGGCGCGGGTATCGGGCACCATCCTGATCTTGCTCCGCTTGACCCAAACCGCGTCAGCCTGATGGACCTTTTCGATCCAGCCTATGCAGGTCGCTTGGCCATGCGCGAGGACACTGCATTTGTCGCAGCTGGTCGCGCATTGGAAGCTCTCGATCAGTTGCCCTACCCCTTTGACCATTCCTACAATCGCCCCGGTTGAAGGCGCAAATTGCTCTCTTCAGAACTTCGTTATGTCAGCCCACGCCGACCCCGGCCCGGCGCAGGACTGGTTTGGCTGGGTGAACGCCCCGACAGGCAGCGCCCTTTACGCGGACGCTTTGGGCGTTAACCCTTGCGCATTGGGCGCAATTGGCCACATGCCGCAAAACATGCTAAAATTTATCGCCCGCGCCTATCAGGCAGAGGCGTTGGCAGAATTGTGTTGGCAGCCGGAACAGCCGGTCTGGTTTGTAAAGAGCCGGGAAGCCTATGTGCGCAAGTACCGAGACCCGGCAGGCAAGTGAGCATGTTGCCCCCAACAGCTTTCACCATCGGGCAGTTGACCATCACGGCGCTCGTCATGGGGCAAATCAACGATACCCTAGGCCGCTGGTTCGATGCGGCTCTACCGGCGTTGCCAGATCGACCCGCCAACATGCCGGTGATCTGTGTGCATGTGTCCGGGCCATTCGGACGAGCTGTTCAATGCCGAGGATATCTGCTGCAATCAGGTCATGCCTGGCTGGAAAAGCCCGTGAATCGCGGGTTTTTGACCCGCTTAAACGCTGTGGAAAAGCTGATGCGTTGTCGAGATAACACCAGGCGAATGAACAGACAAATGGCCATGGCTACCCCAGAAAATCCTGGATCAGAGAATTGAAGAGGTCCGGTTTTTCAAGATGAAGCGCATGGGCGGTTCCGGGCACGACAGAAAGCTGCACGTCAGGGATGCTTGTCCAAAGCGATTGTACCTGAGGCCAGCGATAGGATTTATCAGAGTCGCCCCATATCACCAAAGTGGGCATCGGCAGGCCGGACAACGCGGCGCGCCCGTCCCAATTCGCCATGGCCTCAAGTGCCGACATCGCAGCCTGCTCACTTGCCCGCGCGCCAATTTCGACCAAAAGCGGGAAGCCCGCTGCATCGCTGCCAGCCTTGAGCCATGTCGCCCCAATGCGTTTGATCGTGGTTGTGACGCCGTCGTCACGCAGCCGTTCGCGCGAGACTTCGATAGGTTCAAACCGGTCAGGCATCAGACCAAGGGGGCCGGTACCATAAAGCACCAACTTCAGCACAGCGTCGGGGCGATCTGCGGCAATCTGCTGGGCGATCATCCCGCCCATCGAGTGACCCAGCAGGACAAATTCCTTGACGCCGAGATCGTCCAGTAATCCACACACCGCCCCGGCCATCCCCGCGATTGTGTCACAGCCCGGCAAATCGGCAGCAGCGCCAAAGCCCGGCAGATCAGGTGCAATCACGTCAAATTGGCCGCTGAAATGCGCGATCTCTCGCCGCCATTGCGCCGATCCACCAAGATAACCGTGGACCAGCACAAGGACGGGGCCGGACCCTGCGCGCTGATAAGGTAAGCTTGCCATCAGCGCATCTGCTCGGGCAGCCACAACGCCACTTGTGGAGAGACGATCAGGATCGCGATCAGCAGGATCATAGCACCAATGAACGGCAGGCAGCCCATGATAACGTCACCGATTGTGACCTCGTCCCGACTGATGGCTTGGATCACATAGAGGTTGAGCCCGACCGGTGGCGTCAGCACCGCGATCTCCATCGTGATGGTATAAACTACACCGAACCAGATCAGATCAAATCCGGCGGCATCCATCAAAGGATAGATCGTCGGAAGCGTGATAAACGTCATCGAAACTGGTTCGAGGAACATGCCAAGGATGATGTAGAATACCAACACGATGGCCAGAACCGTGAACGCCGACAGCTCATAGGACAGGAACAATTCGGTGAACTGCTGGGGCACACGGTAGTAGGTCAGGACAAATCCAAACAACACACCCGCTGACAACAGCAAACCCAGATACCCCATCGTCCGCATGGTGGCGAAAATGGAATCCATGAACCCTTGCCACGTCAGCCCGCCGACCCAAAAGGCCAGCACAACGGTCAGCAAGGCGGCAACAGCCGCTGCCTCTGTTGGTGTGGCGATGCCTGCATAGATCGCAACGGTGATCACAAGACCGATCAGCACAACAGGACCAACGGTGCTGATGATCATCCTTAGGGGCATCTTTGTTGCGTCTTCGCTGCCGGGAATATCCTCGGGTTTCAGAATGCCCCAGATCAGAACAACGACAACAAAGCTTGAGACCAGAATGAGGCCGGGAATGACACCCGCGATGAACAAATCCCCGATGCTCTGGTCTGTGACGATCCCGTAAAAGAGCAAGATCAGGCTGGGTGGAATTAGCACCGACAGCGTACCACCCGCCGCCAGCACACCGCTCGACAGACGTTTGCCATACCCGAGCCTGAGCATTTCAGGCAGGGCCACACCGCCGATGGTCAAAGCGCCGACCATGGACGATCCGCAGACCGCGCCAAACCCTGCGCTGGCACCGATTGAGCCGTAGGCGGCCGATCCCTTGATCCGCACACCTTGGTGCAGGAATTGATAAAGGTTCGGACCGATATTCGATTTGCCTATGAGTTCGCCCAGAAAGACAAACAGCGGCACCGCCAGCAGAATATAATCAATCCATACCCCCCAAAGTTTGAGTTCGGACGAGACGATTGAGGTGCTCCATCCCTGAATTTGCCACAGAAAAGGAAGCGATGCAGCGGCAAGGGCAAAGGGGATCGGCAGGCCGATTGTGATGAAAAGCATCAAGAGACCAAGAAGGCCAAGACCAACAGTATACCATTCCATTAGAGATCTCCTGAGGGGGCCGGCGTGCGGATCAGACGGATCAGACGCAACGCGGTGTAAAGGGAAAATATGACCAGCGAAAAGGCACCCGGTGCCCAAAACCAATAGCGCGGCCAATGCAAAATCTCTGAGGCGACGCCCGAGTTGAACGCGCGGATAGTGGCACTTACACCAGCGTAGGCAAAAAAGCTGCCGACGCCGAGCATCAGGATGTGGTTTATGATGTCAAAGGCACGCCTCAGGCCGGGTCGCAATCGGTCGGTCAACATGGTGACTTTGGGAAAGGCATCTTCGCGCATCGCAAAGGCAAGCCCGGTAAATGCGACAGGAAAAAGCAGCAACGCGGTTGCTTCGGTCACCATGCGATCAGGTTTACCAAGCCCGTAGCGGACAAAGACGCCGTAAGAAATCCATAACATCTGCACCAGCACGATGACGGCACCAAGACCAGCAAGCCAAACAACAGCACGCTCAACGGAACCAATCAGACGATCAAACCCATCACCCATGACATACCTCACTTTGAAAAATGAAAAGTTGGCGGCCCCTCAAACCAGAGGGACCACCACCGGGAGATGTGTTTAGGGCGCGTGACTTGCCAGAAGAGACCGGATGCTGTCCGCCATTTCGGCACCGCAAGCTTCGTTCACGGTCTCGTCCCATTTCGGCTTAACACTCGCAATCAGCTCTGCGCGCTTGTCATCCGGGATCGACACAGCGGCACCACCGCCCTGCATGACCGCGTTGCCAACCTGCTGATCAACCCATGCCTCGTAACGTGGCTGCAACCAGCTTTCGGTTTCGGACGCAGCGGTTGTCAGCGCTGTTTGCTCTTCTGCGGTCAGCGCATCGAACTTGTCCTTGTTGATCATGTACTGAATGTTGCCATAAAACAGGTTCGCATTGACCATATAAGGCATCACTGTCCACAGCTTCCAGGAGCTGTAGGTCGCAACACCCATGTTGATGCCGTCAACAACACCACGTTCGGCTGACTGAAACACCTCTTTGGGTGCCACAAACACCGGCTCACCGCCCCATGTTTCGATCATCATGCTGACCAACGGCCCGATTGAGCGGACAAGCTTGCCGTCAAGGTTGCCAATGTCATCAATGCCTTCTTCGAACCACCATTCCTGATCGTAAGAGTAGTTGGAGTTGAAGAGCGGTGTAAGGCCTGCGTTCGCGGCTTCGTCACGGATCAGTTCAGCATAGGCCGCATCGAGACCGGTTTGGTTTTCGAGGCTGACTTCAGCCGGATAAAGCGAGGTGACAGCATAGCAGGGCAGCCGGTTGTCCGCATTGATCCAGCTGATGTCGGAAACGCCCCCTTGAACGGAATCTACACCTTCAGACCAGCCATGCAGCGTAGCAGACGGAAAGATTTCGACCTTCACAGAGCCGCCGGTTTTTTCGGCAACAAGGTCGGCAAAATGTGTAAAGCCTTCGTAACGGATGTCGGACTCGTTGACGTAGGTGCTGAGACGCAGGGTTGTTTCGGCGGTTGCTGTGCCTGCCGTCATGCCGACAGCCAATACAGCAGCAATGGCCGTCGTTGATTTCAAAGATATAGTCATGGTTTCCTCCCAAAAAGATTTCAGGCGCGCCTTACGGTTTCCTCCCCGGCCCGACCTTCAGCTGTCTGACCGGCCGCGCACAGCCGAACCCAGAATGCCTAACTTCAACGCTACGCGGCGGACCCGGAAAAAAGCCAACTCAAATACCACATCAAATCATGCGGATATTGCATAGTTGTTATAAATCATGGACTACTGCTGTTCTGGGAGGCGCAGAAATGGACATAAACTGGTTGGGCGACTTCGCGTGTTTGGCGCGCACGCTGAATTTCACCCGTGCCGCCGAAGAGCGGAACATCACGCAGTCTGCTTTCAGCCGGCGCATCAAGTCGTTGGAAAACTGGCTGGGGGTGCCGCTGATCCAGCGGTCGAGCTATCCTGTTCAACTGTCAGAGGCGGGCCAGCAATTTTTGCCTGTTGCACTGGAATCGCTTTCGAATCTGTCCGACATACGGCAAACCCTGCGTGCCCAGGAACGTGGTGTCACAGCCTTTCAGCGGTTTGCCGTGCTGCACACCATTTCTGTCAATTATCTGACCGGGCGGATTAAGGAATTCGAAGATCTCATCCCGAACCTGCGGGTGCGGGTCTATTCAGACAACCTTCGGACCTGTTGCCAGCTGCTGTCCGAGGGGACCTGCGATTTTTTGCTGTATTATCGACACAAGGACGTACAGCCCGTATTCGAAGAAAAGCAATTCGCCCGCAAGGACATCGGCACCGAACAAATGATCCCTGTCGCGCAAATGAATGCGGCGCGTTCGAATGGTTGGGACCTTGACGATTCCGGGCGCGATGCAATTCCCTACCTGGGCTATGATCCCAGCAGTTTCCTTGGTGCCGTGGTCGAGCAGACGATCGGCGCGCGCACGCCCCCCCTTGCACTGCGGTACATGGATGCGCTGACCGAAGCGATCAAACGCAGGATGTTATCGGGCAGTGGCGTTGCGTGGCTGCCAGAAAGCGTGGTGGCCGAGGAATTGGCCGCAGGGCTGGTGACCCCGGTCGGGGGCGAGGCCTGGCAGGCGACGCTCACGTTGTCGCTTTTCTGCTCGCATGATCGGCTCGACAAAATCGGGCGGCAGGTGTGGGATGCCTTGTGACGCCTGTCGAAAGCAAGGAAAGGTCGTTTCCACCCCGGTCAGGAATGAAAACGACCCAAAGCCCTGTTACGTGTGGATCAACCTTTGCCGAGAATTCGGTTCAAAGTGGCCGATGGTGCCATAACCGCGTCCGTCTTTTCGGGATCGGTATGGTAGTAACCCCCAATATCCACCTCCTTGCCGCGCCCTTCGTGCAGCTCACGGACAATCAGATCTTCATTGCCTGACAGCGCCTCGGCAATGGGGGCAAAGTGATCGGCCAGCCCACTGTCTTTTGTTTGCGCGGCAAGCGCCTGCGCCCAATAGAGCGCAAAATAGAAATGGCTGTCGCGGTTATCCGGCTGACCGAGCTTTCGGCCCGGCGACTTGTTGTTATCCAGAATGCCTTGCGTGGCCGCATCGACCGCGGCCCCCAAAATCGAGGCGCGCGCATTGCCAGTGACCGTGCCGAAATACTTCAGGCTCTCGCCCAATGCGCAAAATTCACCTAGCGAATCCCAGCGCAGATGGTTTTCTTCCATCAGCTGTTGCACATGTTTGGGGGCTGACCCACCTGCCCCGGTTTCAAACAGGCCGCCGCCATTCATCAGTTTGACGATCGACAGCATCTTTGCGGAGGTCCCAAGTTCGAGAATGGGAAACAGGTCTGTCAGGTAGTCGCGCAACACGTTGCCGGTAATCGCAATTGTGGTTTCACCCCGTCTGATCATCTCAAACGAAACGCGTGTGGCCGCGCGTGGTGCCATGATCTTGAAATTTTCTGCAACCCCTGCCGCAGCCAGCAAAGGCTTGACCAGTTTGATCAGTTCCGCGTCATGGGCACGGGTTTCGTCCAGCCAGAATATGGCGTCACAGCCTTCCGCTTTCTGCCGCTCGATGGCCAGTTGCACCCAGTTTTCGATCGGTGCTTTTCTGGTAGAGGCCGAGCGCCAGATGTCGCCCTTTTCAACACGGTGTTCATGGATAACGTCGCCGTTCGCCGCAATCATCGACACGGTGCCGTCGGCAGGGATTTCGAAAGTTGTTGGATGCGAGCCGTATTCTTCGGCTTTTTGGGCCATAAGCCCCACGTTCTGCACTGTGCCTGCCGTTGTCGGATCAAGCGCACCGGTCTCTTTGAAATAGGCTATCGCCTCGTCATAAACGGGCGCGTATGAGCTGTCAGGGATCACACAATTGGTGTCGGCTTCCTTGCCATCCGGTCCCCAGCCTTTGCCACCTGCACGGATCAGCGCAGGGATTGAGGCGTCAATGATGACGTCAGATGGCACATGCAGGTTGGTAATGCCTTTGTCCGAATTCACCATGTAGAGCGGCGGACGCTCGGCCATTAGGGCATCAATCTCGCCCTTGATCACGTCGCCGTCGGTCATCCCCTCAAGCGTGGCGAACATCGTGCCAAGCCCGGAATTCGCATCGACACCTGCCGCAGCCAATTCCGATGCATATTTGTCAAAAACAGGTTTCAGAAACGCATGGACTGCATGACCGAACAGAATGGGGTCAGACACCTTCATCATCGTTGCTTTCAGGTGTATCGAAAACAGCGTCCCTTCAGCCTTTGTTGCGTCGATCTGTTCGGTCAGGAAGGCATCAAGTGCCTTTGCGGACATGAACGTCGCGTCCACGATTGTGCCTGCGGGGAATGTCACGCCGTCTTTGAGAACGGTGACCGTGCCATCGGGGGCTGTATGTTCGATACGCGCCGGCCCGGCCTGTGCCTCTGTCAAGGTGACGGATGTTTCATTGGAGCGAAAATCGCCCTTGGACATGGTTGAGACGCGGGTCTTGCTGTCTGATGCCCAGGTGCCCATCGAATGCGGGTTTGCCATTGCGTATTTCTTGACGGCAACGGCCGCACGCCGATCCGAATTCCCTTCGCGCAGTACCGGGTTGACTGCCGAGCCTTTGATCGCGTCATACTTTGCGCGGGCTTTTTTCTCTGCGTCCGAGCCTGGCTCTTCGGGATAGTCAGGCAGGTCATACCCTTGCGACTGCAATTCCTTTATGGCCGCAAGAAGCTGCGGGCCAGAGGCCGAAATGTTTGGGAGTTTGATGACATTTGCTTCTGGGTTTTTCACCAGTTCGCCAAGCTCCGCGAGGTCGTCAGGCTGCCGCTGCGCATCTGTCAGGCGCTCAGGAAAGGCGGCAATGATGCGCCCAGCCAGCGAAATGTCCTTTGTCCCGATGGAAATACCCGCCGCTGTCGCGAAGACGCGGATGATCGGCAACAAGGACGCAGACGCAAGTTGCGGTGCCTCGTCAACTTTGGTGTATATGATGTCGGGAGACGTGCTGTTAGCCATTTGATTTACCTTTGCTTACCTCCCTGCCCCGTATCCTTTCGCGGCCAAAGAGTCCACTTTGCAATCGCACTATCTGCGCGCAAAACTGGATGGATATGTCTAAAGCCCTCTTACCGTTTTGCGGCGTAATAGGCGACCCGGCGTTCCAGATAGGCGAGGAATTCTGATATGGTGAAGGCCAGGGCAAAGAGCACCAAAAGCACCGCCCAGAAATGCGACATCAGAAAGTTCGCAGAATAAAGCTCGAACAACGCGCCAAAACCCACGATCGAAATCAAAAGCTGACCAATGATCACACCCTTCACGGCGCGGATGATGCCGATGCGCACACCGCCCAGAATTTCCGGCAGCGCCGCCCAGAAGTATATTTTGAAGAATGCATTGAAAGGCGAGGCACCAAAGCTGTGCGCCATTTCCACCAGCGATCTGTTGATCTGCTTCACGCCGGCACGTGAGTTCAGAATGATGATCCAGATCGCGAAAAGCGTCGTGGTGATGATGATTGACTTCATGCCAAACCCAAACAGCACCATCAGCACCGGCACCAGCGCAGTCAGCGGGGCGCTGAGAAATACATTGACCCAAGGCAGCAGCAGTTCATCCAACAGGCGGCTTTTGCCCATCAGAATACCCACCGGAATACCAATGATGATTGCAAAAAAGACCCCCGCGCTGAACGCATATGCTGTTTCGGCCAGCGCCTTCTGGAATGCCGGGGTGCCGATGACCTCAAAAAGCGTCAGCATTACCTTGGAGAGCGGTGGCACAAAAAAGGTAAGTTTCAACTGGCCGACGATCTCCCACAGGAGCCCCCAGACCAGCAAAGACGACATGCCCGGCAAGTGATATCCAAAAACTTTCATGGCACGCCCCTACTCCACATAGGTCCGCAACGACGCCCAGATATCATCAACAATATCGAGGTATTCTGAATCGCGGCGAATGTTGTCGACACCCTTGTTGCGAAAACTGCTGGGCCGGATGATTTCATGCACGCGGCTTGGGCGGGGCAGCAGAATGGCAATCTGGTCAGAGACATAGACCGCCTCTTCGATGGAGTGGGTCACGAAGATAAAGGTCTTGTTCTCATTCTGCACCAGCGACAGCAAGTCCTCCTGAAACTTGCGACGGGTCTGCTCATCGACCGCCGAGAACGGCTCGTCCATCAACAGCACCTGTGCATCAACCGACAAAGCGCGCGCAAGACCAACACGTTGACGCATGCCGCCGGACAGCTCGTGTGGATAGCTCTGCTCGAAACCGGCAAGCCCGACCTCTTTGATGTACTTGGCGGCAATATCTTCCCGCTCCGATTTTGCGACCCCGCGCATCTCAAGGCCAAAGGCGACGTTGCGCATCACCGTGGCCCAGGGCAGCAAAGCAAAATCCTGAAACACAAACGCGCGGTCCGGTCCGGGGCCCGTCACCTTTTCGCCGTTAACCTCGACCACACCGGACGTTGGTTCCAACAACCCGGCGATGATCTTGAGCAAGGTTGTCTTGCCGCAGCCGGATGGCCCAAGCAGCGAGGTCAGCTGGCCGCGCGGAAATTCGAGGGACAAGTCGCGCAGTGCCTCAACATCCCCGTAGTTCTTGGAGATGTTGCGCGTCGACACCGCGCTTTCGAATGCGGGCGTGATTGCCGGTGCGGCGGCCATTTCAGTCGGAGACATAACCACGTTGATTTCCTTTGAAGAGAATGGATTCGATGCGTTCCAGCAGGTTCAAAAACAAAACCGCAAGCAGGATGATCGAAAAGATAGCAGCATACATGCTGGGATAATCGGCGATTGACCGGCTGTAGGTAATGATATCGCCAACGCCGGTTGGTGTGATCTTGAGTTCGGCCAGAATGGCCCCGATGAACCCCGCCGAGACACCCAGACGCAGACCGGCGAAAATCACCGGTGATGCGGCGGGGATGATGATCTTGAGCATGATCGACATATCGCTCGCCAAAAATGAGCGGCCCATTTCCTTGATTGATTCAGGTGTGTTGCGCACGGCACTGCTGGTGTTCAGCACGATAACAGGCATGGCCATAATGCAGACAACCATGACCTTGGAGGTCAGCCCGATTCCGTAGGCCAGCACCAAAAGTGGAATAAGCGCCGCGAGAGGGGCGGCCTGCATCACGATGAAAATTGGCGAAAAAAGCCAGTCGAAGAAATTGTTCAACCCGACCCAAAGGCCGATGGCGATGCCAAGAACCGCAGATATGGCGACACCAACCACTAGCGGCTGCAATGTCTCTGCGTAGGCTTCCAGCATGGTGCCATCACCGATCATGCGCCACAGCGCGGACATCGATTCAAGAAATGTCGGGAATGCGAAGCTAACGGGTATCCGGCCAGCGATCTCCCAGCCACCAAAAAGGATCAGGGCGGACAACAGCTTTAGCACGAGGGAACGGTTGAGCATTGAATATTTGTCCCGAGGGTTGACGGGGAAAGGGACGCTGCGCCCAATCGAGGGCGCAGCGTCAGGATATTACTCGATCACTTCATCGCCGCATCGAGCGGTGCCAGATACCAGAAATCCTCGATGTTCAGTGTGCTTGCGTCACCATCAAGCTGCCCGGCCGCGGAATACCATTCCATGTCAGCCATGGCTGCCTTGCGGCCACCGCCGTTTGGATCATAAAGACCGCCCTCGACCGCATCAGCATAAAAGCCGTCAAGCTCGTCCAGGATCTCTTTTGGCAGTTGACCGATTGGCCCATCAGGGTTGGTTTCGCGGCGAATGATGGTGGGGTCTTCGTGCATGTCCTGCCAGACGCTGACCAGCGCTTTGACAAAGATGTCCACCTGCTCTTCGTTTTCCTGAATCCAGGTCAGATTGCCAAAAAGCGCCTCGTCGCTGGCCTCTACTTCGAACATTTCCAGCACGTTGAAGCCCGCTGCAGCTTCGCTGCGCATCAGTTTGTTTTTGTTGGACAAGTCGATGATTGTGGCATCCGCTCGTCCGCCAAGAAGTGCGGCCACGCGATTGGACGAACCCGGCACATAAGAGCGGTCACCAAATTTGATACCAACCCGTTCTTCGATCACGTTTGCAATCGAATCCGTGCCACCGCCGCGCGAATGCAGCAGGATCGGTTCACCGTTCAGGTCATTCAGGCTGCTGTATTTCTTGGTGGTCACAGGAAAAAACTTGAGCTTTGACAGCTGGAACACGATGCGAAGCGGCGCTTTTGAGCGCTGCATTGCTGCATATGGCGTGCCAAAGCCAATATCCATCTGGCCGCTCAGAACCGCCTGAATGGCCAATTCCTCGTCCGAAAACGCGGTCCACTCGTAGTCAAGGCCGTTTGCCTTGGCCCGATCCAATGCGACAAAGAATGCGGCCAATTCGTCCGAAGGCGTTTCCGCCAAAGCGATCCGAATGGGTTCCGCCTGCACCGTCGAGACCATCATCGAGATCGCGACCGGCACGGCGGTCGCAAACGCCGCCAGTTTACCGAGAAATGTCATCGTAATTCTCCTCCCTGAGAATAATACAGATTTATCTTTTCTGAGGGTCCGACGTTTCGCCTTGTTACCCCCACGTCGTGTCCTGCTGTCACACCTCTCCAAAAAGTCTGTGCGAGACCGATCCAATGTGACCTCGCATCGCCAGATGCGCCGCGTGCGGATCACGCGCTTCGATTGCGGCGGCGATCCGGTCATGTTCATCAAAACTGGTATGTTCCGCAGTCGGGCGCGCCGTGGCCCGCACGACGGTGCCACCTGACACGGCGCGCCGCACGGCATTCAGGTGATCAAAGAGCGTCAGCAGCAAAATGTTGTCCGATGCCTGTGCTACCCTTCTGTGAAACAGATCGTCATGGGTTTCGTATTCGGCCCAGGTGTTCGCAGCCCGTGCCGCATCTTTGGCTTGATTCATCTGGACGATGGCGCTGCGAGACGCATGGATTGCCGCCTCACGGGCCAATGAGGGTTCAATGCAAAGTCGCGCCTGAATCATTCTCACGGGTGTCATTTGCCGGCTCAACTGCTCAATCGCCCCAACGCTTGGCTGACCATCTTGTGCGGCCACAAAGGTTCCCTTGCCGACATGCCGCCAGATGGTGCCATCATGGTCCAGCGCATCCAGCGCCTTGCGCAGCGCATTGCGGCTCATCCCCAACTCGACGATCAACTCCCGCTCTGAGGGCAGCCGATCCCCTGAAGCATAATTCCCATCGACAATAAAGGCGCGTAAGGCAGCGATGTCATTCACTCTTTCAGAGGGTTCACGCCGCGCGAGCGGAACCAAACCATCTGCAGATTGATCAACCAAATTATCCATATTGGTTCAGTTAACACCGATCAATCGCCTTCTTCAATATAATTATTACCTCACGATGATATTGGTTGCGATTGATCTTGGCATGACTTCCCCCTAAGCTTGGCCTGAAAACATCCATCCAAGGGAATCCTCACATGACTGAATACGTGATCGAAACGCCGCCGATTGTCGCCCTGCCGGTGACCGGAACTGATGCGAAATTTCCGGTACGCCGGATTTATTGCATTGGTCGCAACTATGCGGCCCACGCGGTCGAAATGGGTCACGACCCGGACCGCGAAGATCCGTTTTTCTTTCAAAAAAACCCTGACAATCTGGACCTGTCAGGAGAATTCCCTTACCCATCCCAATCCAGCGATGTCCACCACGAGGCCGAGCTGCTTGTCGCTTTGAAATCCGGCGGCACAGACATTTCTTTGGACAACGCGCTCGACCATGTGTTTGGATATGGGCTGTCTTTGGACATGACGCGTCGCGACCTGCAAGGCATCCAGAAAAAGATGGGGCGGCCATGGGAAATTGGCAAAGCCTTCGAGCGGTCCGCCCCCTGCGGCCCTCTGCACCCCGTCTCGGAAACCGGACATCTGGATCAGGGACGTCTTGAGCTGAAGGTAAATGGCGAATTGCGTCAGGAGGCCGACCTGAACCAGATGATCTGGAAGGTGCCCGAGATGATCTCGTATCTGTCCGAATACTTTGAGCTTGCGGCAGGCGACGTCATCATGTCGGGAACGCCCTCTGGTGTGGCCGCCGTCGAAAAGGGTGATGTGATGGTCTTGACCATTGAGGGGCTCGGAAGCCTGGAAGTGAAAGTCGTTTAACACCGCGGGCTTTCTGATGGGAGGAAGGGATGCTGGAATTATCGCTTGGAACTTGGGATCATGATCGCGTGATGGCGCTGCATGATGGCCGCGTCAAAGTTCCGGGCGTCCAGTTCGCGAGCGAAATTCACCCCACCTCCAAGCTGTTTCCGTGGGCTGTGCAGGAAGCACGCTTTGACATCACGGAAATGTCGGTTTCCAGCTACATCCTGCAGCTATCGCGCGGCGGATCTGACTATACGGCGATCCCCGCCTTTGTCAGCCGCGCCTTTCGCCACAACGGCTTTTTTGCCCGCGCGGGATCAGGGATAGAAAGTCCTGCCGATTTCGCAGGACGCAAGATCGGCGTGCCGGAATACCAGATGACAGCCGCAGTTTGGATGCGCGGCATTCTGGCGGACGAATACGGTGTAGATTGCGACGGCATTCATTGGCACACGGGCGCGCTGGACGCGGGCGTGCGCCGCGAACGGCTGGAACTTCGCCTGCCCGAGGGGATGCGCGTCGACCCCATCACCGAAGGCGACACCTTGCAGGACATGCTCCTGCGCGGAGAGATTGACGGGCTGCTCGCCCCAAAACCGCCGCAGGCGTTTCTTGATGGCCATCCTGATCTGATCCGCCTCATTCCTGATTTCGAGAGCGCCGAGCAAGCCTATCACCAAAAGACCGGTTTCTTTCCGATTATGCATTTGATTGGCATCCGCAAATCCGTGGCCGATGCGCACCCTGCCCATGTGCGCGACCTATATGACGGCTTCGTCGCCGCGCGTGACATTGCGATGGACCGATTGCGATCTGTCTGGCTGGGCAATGCCAATCGGCTGTCCCTGCCCTGGCTTGGGGCGTCCATGGAAAGAACAATTGCCACGCTGGGGCCGGATTATTGGACTTACGGTTTTGACGCCAACCGCGCCGAGATCGACGCAATTTGCCGCTATTCGGTTGACCAGCATCTGGCGACGCGCCGGGTGCAGCCCGAAGCGCTGTTTCATCCTTCAGTGTTGGACACCTAACGCCATGATGGACGCATTACATGCAGGGCTTGGCTGGCCAGTCGCAGGAACGCTTCTGGCGTTTAGTTTCGCAGGCTCATTCATCACCGTCGCCTTTGGGATTGGCGGTGGTGCTGTGATGCTTGCAGTGCTTGCGACGCTGCTACCGGCGGCCGCGATCATTCCGGTTCACGGACTGGTGCAACTGGGCAGCAACGTCGGGCGCGCTGCGATCATGGTGAAATACATGCGGCTGGATTTGCTTGGCGGCTTCACCGCAGGCGCATTGGTCGGAATTTTTTTCGGCGGCACCTTTGTGGTGCAACTGCAAGCGGAATGGATTCAGATCGGTGTGGGCCTGTTCATCCTATGGTCAATACTGGCAACGCCCCCGGCTTTCTTGCGTCGCTCAGGGTTGGTGACGGGCGTATTTTCCAGCTTTCTGACCATGTTCTTTGGCGGCACAGGGCCCTTTGTCGCCACCTACGTCAAAGCGCAAAAGCTGGAGCGTCACGCCCATGTTGCCAGCCATGCCATGCTGATGACAGTGCAACATCTGCTCAAGACGCTTGCCTTTGGGTTTCTCGGGTTTGCGTTTTCGACCTGGGCCGGACTGATCGTGCTGCTGATCGGTTTCGGCGTGCTGGGAACGCTGGCGGGGCGGCTTTTGCTGGCCCGGATAGACGAACGGCGATTCAAATTGGCGTTGAATACCATTTTGGCCGTTCTCGCCATTCGCCTCATCTATTCAGGAGCAAGCGAATTGATTTTCGGAGGACCGACAGCCTCTGGATAAATACGACATGTCGCGCGCGAACGAGTGCACCGCACGTGGAAAAGACAATGAATTGCGCTCAAAATGATCTGGGAGGATACAATGAAAAAGTTTTCAAATCTGAACCGTCGCAGGTTTCTCGGAACCGGCGTTGCTGCAACCGGGATGGTGCTTGCCGCCCCGCATATCGCGCGGGCTGCGGACTTTCCTGAGGGCAACATCAACGTCTATGTGCCTACCGCCGAGGGTGGCGGGGCCGACCGCAACTTCCGCGCCTTTTCCAGCGTGTGGAAGACCAAGCTGGGCACAGATTTTGAACCCGGCTTTTATCCGGGTGCCTCAGGCCGCGTCGGATACGAGATCTACATGGGCAAGGCTGCGCCTGATTGCTACAATCTGATCTTCGGCAACATGGGGCCAGAGGTGCTGAACTGGGCGATGCAAGAGCCCAGCTTTGACGTTAATGACTATTTCTATTTCGGTCAGGTCGACAAAGACCCCTGCTGCCTGTTTGTGGGTGCAGAAAGCCCTCTGAAGACGATGGACGACATCATTGCTGCTGCCAAGACCCGCAGATTGAATGTCGGCACAAGCCGCATGGCACATCCGGCGTCCATCGGTCTGCTGGCACTTGGCGACAAGCTGGGTATTGATTTCAATCTGATCCCCCTTCAGGGCGGCAAAGGCACGGTCGCCGGTGCGGTCACGGGCGAGGTTGATTTCTCGGTCCTGACTTCAGGCTCGGTGATCGCAGCGGGTGACAGCGTCAAGACCTTGCTTGTCTTCGGCAACAACATCGTCGGCGAGGCATTGGACAACGCGCCCAGCATCAATGATGCCTATGGCATGGATCTGCCGGAAATGCTTTCTGCGCGGGCCTTTGGCATCCACAAAAAGGCGGCAGATGATTTTCCCGACCGGTTCGAGAAACTGACCTCAACCTTCAAGGCCACGTTCGATGATCCCGCGTTGATGGAGGCTTATATCGCCAGCAAAGGTCAGCCCGAATATCTGATCTATGCCGGTGTCGAGGAATGCGAAGCTTTCAAGCAGTCCATGCTGGAGCTTGGCGAACGCTACAAGTCGCTCTTGAGCGGCGCGTAAGCCAAAATGGATCGGCGGCCAACCGGCCGCCGGTTCAGGACCCATCTAACCTGCACATCGGGACACCTGTGAAATGCCTTCGGACAAACCAAATTCATCTCGCCAGATCGGGGGTGAGCTAGTCATCCCCCTCTTCGCCGTGGGATTCACCTTTTATTTCTTCTCAACCATCTGGAATTCGCCATGGACGGCGCAGGTCAGCGCCTTTCTGGTGGGCGGCATACTATTGTTTGTCTGCGGGATCTTCTTCGTGCGCTGCGTGGTCTGGCTGCGGCGCGGTGAGGGCACCCTGGGGTTCCGCAATCTGGTGACAATGAACGACATCCACTCCGGCCGCATCGGGCTGTTTGCCACAACGATTGCCTATGTCGTTTTTATCGACCGTCTGGGGTTCACGCTGACAACTTTTCTGTTTCTGACCAGCAGCATGTTGATTTTGGGAAAGGGTCGCACCCCGGTGTTCATCACAATGGTTTCCGCGCTCATGGCGCTAACAGGATGGGCCGTGTTCATCTGGGCCTTCGATACGCGCTTTCCACGCGGCTGGTTCGAGACGGTCATGAAGGCGGTGCTTGCAAATGGATAGCAGCACAGCATCAATACTATCTGAGGTCTTTGTTGAGACGATCGGCTATTGGTACGTCATTATCCCGACGATCTTTCTGGGTCTGACCGTGGGTGCCATTCCGGGTTTCTCGGCGGCCAACACAATTATTATTCTGATGCCTCTCACGCTGGCGATGGACCTTCAGACTGGCCTGATTTTCATGATTGCGCTCTATTGTTCGGCGCGGATGGGGGCGGGTATTCCGGCCATTCTGGTCAACATCCCCGGCACCGCAGGTGCGGCCGCAACGCCGTTGGATGGCTACCCGATGGCCAAGCAGGGCAAAGGCCAGCAGGCGCTGGCGATTTCCTTTGTTGCTTCCTGTATCGGTGGCCTGCTCACCACACTGATTGCTTTGGCCACGATGCCGATCCTTGCGCGGGTGGGATTCTACATGCACTCGGTCGAGATGATTGTTGTCATGCTGTTCGGCATTTCCCTGATCGCCTCGATTGCAGCGCAAGACATGGTCAAGGGGCTGATCGCTGGTTTTCTGGGCCTGATGATCGGGTCCATTGGCACAGATGTGGTCTATGCAACCCCCCGCGGCACCTTCGGGTTTCTTGAGCTTTATGACGGTGTCCCGCTTATCCCCGCGCTGGTTGGGCTGTTTGCGGTGTCAGAGGCTTTTGTCATCATCGAAAAACGGGTGATCATCAGCCATGAGGCCGAGGTGAAAAAGGCCAGTTGGCACGCCACATTCGAAGGCGTTTCAATCGCTGTGACCCGCTGGTGGCACATCGTCTGGACGTCGGTTATCGGCCTTGTTATCGGGGTGATCCCCGGTGCCGGTGCCTCAATCGCCAGTTTTGTCGCCTATCAGCAGTCGCGCAGCTTTTCAAAGACGCCCGAATTGTATGGAACAGGCCATCCCGAGGGGTTGATCGCACCGGAATCGGCCAATAACGGCGTGACCTCCGGCACGTTGGTGCCGCTGCTGGTCCTGGGCATCCCCGGCGGTGCCACAGCGGCGATCATGCTGGTGGTGATGCAATTCCACGGGGTCAGCTTTGGCCCATCGCTGTTCGAGGATCAGCCAAAGGTCGGCTATGGCATGTTCATGGCCATGGCCGTCAGCTATGTCGTGATGATCTTCACGATCCTGCCGCTGAGCCGCTACATGAGCCATGTGACCACGATCCCGACAATCTATCTCGCACCAATGATCATCAGTTTCACGCTTGTGGGTGGCTTTGTGCCGCGTGAATACATGTTCGACATGTATCTGGCGCTGGCCTTTGGGGTGCTGGGCTATATCGCGCGACGCACCGGCTATCATGTCGCGGCGATCCTGATCGGGGTGATCCTTGGCCCACTGCTTGAAAAGTACTTTTTGTGGTCTCTCAAAAAATCCGATGGCGACATCATGGTGCTTTTCTCGTCGACGCTGGGCAACATCCTTTGGGTGGCCTTTGCCGCGTCGATCATCCTGCCCATTGTCTTTGGCATTCGGCGCAAACGTAAAATCGAGGTACCGATCCAATGAAACGTGAACTGGAATGGGAACTGGAGCGCAATATCCGCCGTCTGGGGCATCTGGATATCGCAGGCGGCGGACAGGTGGTGGTACAGGATGGCTACGCCTATATCGGTCACATGGATCCGCCGATGGGGACGTCGATCATTGATGTGCGCGATCCGCAAAATCCGACGGTTGTGTCCCATATCGCCCCTCCGGATGCGTGGTCCCACACCCACAAGGTACGTGTCGTGGGCGACATCATGATCACCAATGTCGAGCAGGCAAAACGACACTTTCTGCGCAAAGGTGACAAGATTGCCGGTTTACGAAACGCAGGCCTGTCGGACACTGAGGTCGCCGAGCAACTGAGCGTCAAGCTGGCCGATATCCCCGAACTGGAAGCGGCACCGGTGCGTGGATACAGCGACGGCGGCTTCAGGGTCTGGGATATTTCCGACAAAACCACGCCCAAGCTTCTCTCTTATGTCAAAACGCATGGATTTGGGGTGCATAGGTTCGATATGGACAAGAATTTCGCCTATATCTCAACCGAGATAGAGGGATATGTTGGAAATATCCTAGTGATCTATGACCTGTCAGACCCGAAAAACCCGACAGAAGTGTCCCGCTGGCACATGCCGGGGCAACATCTGGCAGGTGGCGAGACCCCGACATGGACAGGCTATGGCACACGGCTTCACCACGCCATGCGCTCTGGGGACGAGCTTTGGGCAGCCGTCTGGAACGCGGGTTTTCGGGTTCTGGACGTAAGCGACATCACCAATCCAACGGTCAAGGGCAGCTACCGTTTCCCCGAAGCAATCCCTGAGCCGACCCACACGGTCATGCCACTGGAGCACACCATCGACGGCAAACGCTTTGCTATCGCCATTGATGAGGAACATAGCCACCTGCCCGGCCGCCTGCATGGCTTTATCTGGGTGATGGACGTGACCGATCTGAACAATATGGAGCCCATTGCTGCATGGGACCTGTCTGAGCGCGCTTGCCCCTGGATCGGCGATCCGGGCGCGCGTTTTGGCGGGCATCAGTTTCGCGAAAAACTGGACAGCACGCTGATCTACGCCACGTGGTTCGCGGGCGGTTTGCGCGTGCTGGATGTGGCCGACCCCTATTTGCCGAAAGAGGTTGCGCATTACATGGTCCCCGGTGCGGATGGCTCGCCGCCTCAGTCCAACGATGTCGATGTGGATGATGCAGGGTTGATCTATCTGCTCGACCGCAATCACGGACTGGACATTTTGGAGATGACCTTATGAGCGATCCCGATCTTCTGGCCCCGAGTGTTGACCCGAACAAACAAGCGCTTGGCATCCGCCGGGTGAGCGCGCGCAATGAGGCATCGACGCGCTCTGTGATGATGGTCCGCGACCATGTGGTGATCACGGATGAGAAAGACTCCAACACCGGGCCGACACCGTTGGAAATGACACTATCGTCCTTGCTGGGCTGCGAAGGTGTGATCATCAACCGTTGCGCTGAGGCGATGAAGTTTTCCTATACAGCTGTGGATATGGAGGCCGACGGGGAAGTGGACCAGCGCGGCAGCCGCGGTGTTCAGGGCGTGCGGCCCTACTTCAATTGGGTCAAACTGAAAATCCGCGTGCACACCGATGAAACGCAAGAGCGCTTTGAACGCTTGACGAAAAACGTCGAATATCGCTGTCCGGTGATGAACCTGTTCAAATCCGCAGACGTCGATGTGAAAATTCTATGGGAGCGTGTCACGCCGTGACCTTGTCGCTGACCGTCAATGGCAAAACACATCAGGTCACGTCGGAACCCGATACGCCGTTGATCTATGTGCTGCGGGATGAGTTGGGGCTCAAGGGCACCAAGCTGGGTTGCGGGCTTGAGCAATGCGGCGCTTGCGCGGTTCTTGTTGATGGCAAGGCGGTGCTGTCTTGCGTGAGTGCCGTTGAAGCCTTTGATCGCAAAGAGATTACCACCATAGAAGGCATTGCAGACAGTGAACTTGGTCGTTGTGTCCAGGACGCGTTTGTGGAAACCTCAGCGGCGCAATGCGGGTATTGCACGGCAGGCCTTGTTGTTGCGACAACCGCCCTGCTTTCCCATAACTCCAAGCCTGACAAGGATGACATCACCGAGGCCCTAACCCCGCATCTGTGCCGCTGCGGTTCCCATCCAAGGGTTCTGCGCGCGGTTAAGCGGGCATCCGAGCGATGAGCCTTCAATCCCATCCACTGATTGCGGACTGGGTCACGGCGCGGGACGGGCGTCTTTTGATCCACACTGGCAAGGTCGATATCGGTCAGCGCATCTCGACCGCGCTGATCCAGATCGCACATGAAGAATTGACGGTGCCGTACGAGCGGATCGACGTCGCACCTGTGCGCACGGGCCATGCCCCAGACGAAGGGATCACATCGGGCAGTAATTCGATCGAACAATCGGGGCATGCGCTGCGCTGTGCTGCCATAACCTTGCGCGATCAGGTGATCTTGCTGGCGGCAGCACGAAACGGCGGAGAGGTTGCTGATTGGCAGTTAAAAGACGGCGTCCTGCACCTTATCGGGACCAACCACCGGATCGATATCATTGACCTGATCCCCGATGTCCCCTCAGACACAACCGTGGATCAGGATCGTCTGCCAGCGCCCAGAACCCAAAGCACCCTGCCCCGGCCCGAAATGCGCGGTCTCAAAGATATGGTGCAGGGCAGTTTTGTATATGTTCATGATCTCGACCGGCCCGGCATGTTGCACGCCCGCGTAATCCGGCCCCCACATGCGCGCGCGGTTCTGCGTGATGTTGATGCCAAGACACTCAAGACCCTTAAAGGTTCGGGTTTCTCAATCATTCGCGACGGCGGTTTCCTTGCCCTTGCAGGACCTCAAGAGTGGCCGGTCATCAAGGCCGCGACCAAGCTTTTCGCGGCATGTGACTGGGACCTGCGGGGCGGATTGCCAGAGATCGATGTGTTTGATGAACTCTGTGCCACAAATGCGCAGAGGTTTCTGGTTATTGACGCCACGCCGACCTCTGAGGGCATCCCGAAGCCAGATCCGGATCCCGACCACGCCGCGCGATTTGAGCGGCCCTACCAACTGCACGGGTCACTGGCCCCCTCTGCCGCACTTGCGCAATGGAGCGGACAAAAGCTGATCCTGCACAGCCACAGTCAGGGCATCTATCCGCTGCGCGAGAGCATCGCCGACAGCCTTGATCTGTCTCTGGAGCAAGTGGAGATTACACATGTCCCCGGCTCTGGCTGTTATGGCCACACCGGTGCGGATGACGCGGCTTTTGAAGCGTGTTTGATTGCAATGGCCCTGGCGGAGACGCCGATATTGCTCAAATGGACCCGTGAAGATGAACACGGCTGGGAACCGTGCGCCCCGGCAATGGCCGTGGATCTTGCTGCAACTGTGGCGGACGGTAAGATCACGGCATATTCGGCGGAGGTTTATAGTGACACCCATCGCGGTCGCCCCCGTCCCGGCCCCGACAGAACAGGACCGTCGCGGCTGCTGGCCAATCACTTTCGGGCAGACCCCATCGGTCCAAACGCGGCAATGCCGAACCTTGGGCGGCACGCGGGCATGCATCGCAATCTCGACCCGGTCTATGCATTTCCCGAAACCCGTCTGGTTAAAAATCTGGTTTCTGATCTGCCACACCGTACATCGGCGATGCGGTGCCTTGGTGCGGCCGCCAATATCTTTGCGCTTGAAAGCTTCATGGATGAAATTGCGCGCAAGCACTCGGTCCCACCCCTTGCCTTTCGCCAGTCCCAACTGGACGACCCGCGCGCTTTGGCTGTGCTGGCGGAACTGGAGCGGCAGATCGAGATACGCCCCAGCTTGGCTGATGGGTGCGGACGTGGCGTCGCCTACGCGCAGTACAAAAACCAGATGACCCGCGTCGGGGTCTTTGTCGAACTCGCCGTGAATGACCGCGCCGAAATCTCTTTGCTGGATGCGACTATCGTCGCCGACGCGGGCCGGATCATTGACGCAGACGGGTTGACGGCGCAGCTTGAGGGCGGGTTTCTTCAGGCCGCAAGCTGGGCGCTTTATGAGCAGGTCAAATGGGACCGTGATGGTATCCAATCCCGTGATTGGGAGAGTTATCCGGTCATCCGTTTCGACAACGTGCCAAATATTGGGGTAACATTATTGGATCAACCGGATGCGGCGTCTGTGGGTGCCGGAGAAGCCTCGCCCGGACCGACAATCGCAGCAATCGCAAATGCGGTTTTTGACGCCACAGGACTTCGCATGAGACGCATGCCATTTACACCAGAGGCCATTATGCAAAGGGCGGCCACCGGATGATTGCCTGCCCGCTCAGCGCAAACCACCCGTCGAACTGCAACAGGTAAAAGGAACTTTTCAATGGAAACCACGCTCAAGGCGCTTATTGCCAATCATTCCGGCGACCTTCCTGCAATCGGCGCGCCGGGGCGTGACTGGCTTAGCTATGATGGACTGCGGGATCTGACCCAAGAGGTTGCGAAGACGTTGAACGGGATGGGTATTGATGCCCGCGACCGCGTGGCAATTGTGCTGCCCAATGGCCCGGAAATGGCCGCCGCCTTTATGACAGTTGCCCAAGCGGCGACGACCGCGCCGCTGAACCCGGCATACAAAGAAGAGGAATTTGCGTTTTATCTGGAAGACCTGAACGCCAAAGCGGTGATCCTTCCTGAGGGCGATGACGGCCCTGCACATGCCGCTGCCAGCAAGCTCGGCATGAACATCATTCGCCTTTCAGTACCCAAGGGGGCCGCCGCTGGCGCTTTCACACTGTCAGCCGACAAGGCCGCCGCGCCCTCAGACAGGGAACCAGCTGCCGATGATGTCGCCCTGATCCTGCACACCTCCGGCACCACGTCCCGACCCAAGATCGTGCCGCTTTTGCAGTCCAATGTCGCAGCCTCTGCACAACACATCCGCGAGTCGCTGAAGCTGACGCAGGCAGACCGCTGCATGAACGTCATGCCACTCTTTCATATCCACGGGCTTATTGCCGCTGTTGCGGCGTCGCTGTCATCGGGTGCGTCGATCTGGTGCGCGCCGGGCTTTGACGCGCTGAAATTCTTTGGCTGGATGAAAGAGGCGCAGCCGACATGGTATACTGCTGTGCCCACCATGCATCAGGCCATCCTGACACGCGCAGGGCGCAATGCGGATGTCATCGCTGACACCAAGCTGCGCTTTTTACGCTCGTCCTCTGCGTCCTTGCCCGCGCAGGTGATGGTCGCCCTGAACCAGACCTTTGGCGCGCCTGTTGTCGAAGCATACGGGATGACCGAAGCGGCGCACCAAATGGCCTGTAATCCGCTTGGTGCCGGCGCGCAAAAGCCGGGTGCAGTTGGTATTGCGGCCGGACCCAAGATGCGCATCGCACATGAGACTGAAAATCACCTGATTGAGGGCACGGGCGAAGTGGTCATCTCTGGCCCCAATGTCACACCGGGGTATGAGAGCAACCCTGACGCCAATGCCAAGAACTTCTTTGAAGCCGATGGCGCGCGCTGGTTCCGTACGGGCGACCAGGGGGCCTTTGACAAGGACGGCTATCTGCACCTGACGGGCCGCCTGAAAGAGATCATCAACCGCGGCGGCGAAAAAATCAGCCCCCTTGAGGTTGACGGCGTTTTATTGGATCACCCTGATGTCGCACAGGTCGTCACCTTTGCGCTGCCACATCCCAAGCTGGGCGAAGACGTGGCCGCAGCGGTCGTTCTCAAAGAAGGCTCAAGCGCAACGGAACAGGATATCCGCAGCTTTGCAGCCGCGCATATTGCGGATTTCAAAGTGCCGCGCAAAATCATTATCATGGACGAAATTCCCAAAGGGGCGACCGGCAAGATGCAGCGCATTGGACTGGCCGAAAAGCTCGGTCTGGCAGAGGGGGCCTGATCCATGAAGATTTGTGTTTTTGGTGCCGGTGCCATTGGCGGTTATCTGGGTGTGAAACTGGCGCAGGCGGGTGCCGACGTCAGCCTTGTCGCGCGCGGCCCCCACCTTGCTGCCATGCAAGACAAGGGGCTGACACTGATCGAAGAGGACGGCGCGCTCCAAACCGTCAAGGTGACGGCCAGCGACAACCCAGCCGATCTGGGCCCGCAGGATTATGTCATCATCACGCTTAAGGCGCATTCAGTGCCCCCTATCGTGCCCAAAGTTCAGCCCCTGATCGGGAAAAACACCACGATTGTCAGCGGCGTCAACGGTGTTCCCTGGTGGTATTTCCACAAGATCGGCACCGATCTCGAAGGCACGCGGCTGGAAACGGTTGATCCGGGCAATGCGCAATGGGACGGTTTTGGTCCGGACCGGGTGCTGGGCTGCGTGGTTTATCCGGCGGCCGAAGTCATCCAGCCAGGCGTGATCAAGCATATTGAAGGGAACCGATTTAGTCTGGGCGAACCTGACGGCAGCAAATCGGACCGCGCAATGGCCCTGTCCAAGGCGCTGAGCGCTGCGGGGCTCAAGGCCCCGGTGCGCCCACATCTGCGCGATGAGATTTGGGTAAAACTATGGGGGAACCTGTCGTTCAATCCGATCTCTGCGCTGACCCACGCAACGCTTGATGTCCTGTGCACAGATGTGGGCACCCGCGAAGTTGCGCGCAATATGATGATCGAGGCACAGCAGATTGCCGAGAAGATGGGCGTCAAGTTTCCGATCGACGTGGATCGTCGCATCAACGGCGGCGCGGCCGTCGGGGCACATCGCACATCAATGCTGCAGGACCTTGATCAGGGTCGTCCGATGGAAATCGACGCATTGGTCGGCTCGGTTCAGGAACTGGGCCGGATCACCGACACGCCAACGCCGACAATTGACACAGTCCTTGCTTTGACCAAGCTGCGCGCGCGCAGCGCCGGGCTTTATGATGGTTAGGATCATGGGTGGCCATTGGCGATGCCAACTGCCCCGCGTCGGCAATCAAACGTCCAAATCAGCACTGCCACACCGCCGGGTTCATCCGCCGGTTAAATTGATACACCTAAGTGACCGCACCCAAACGAACATACATGCACTCAGTGATTGAGTATCTTTGAGAGGAAATCCTTGGCGCGGTCGCTTTCAGGGTTGTCAAAGAACTCAGCCGTCGGCCTGTCCTCGATGATCGCCCCCTCGTCCATAAAGATGACCCTGTCGGCGACTTTGCGGGCAAAGCCCATTTCGTGGGTGACAACCATCATCGTCATCCCTTCCTGTGCCAGTTCAACCATGACATCGAGCACCTCTTTGATCATTTCGGGATCAAGCGCCGAGGTCGGCTCGTCAAAGAGCATTGCAATCGGGTCCATTGCCAAAGAGCGCGCAATCGCGATGCGTTGCTGCTGACCGCCGGACAATTGGCTGGGGAATTTCTTGGCATGATCGGCCATGCCGACCCGTGTCAGTAACTTCTCTGCGCGCGCAACGGCTTCGTCCCGGCCGCGTTTGAGAACCTTTTCCTGTGCGAGGCACAGGTTTTCCAGCACCGACATATGCGGGTAAAGTTCGAAATGCTGAAAGACCATGCCAATGCGGGATCGAAGCGCTGTCAGATTTGCGCGCTTGGCGGTCACCTCATCGCCGTCCACGGTGATCTTGCCTTTTTGCACAGGCTCCAACCCGTTGACGCACTTGATCAGTGTCGATTTGCCCGACCCGGAGGGGCCACAGACCACGACAACTTCGCCTTTTTTGACGCCGGTGGTGCATTCGGTCAGCACGCGAAAATCGCCATACCATTTGCTGATGTTTTCGATGCTGATCATGTGCTCATCCGGGATTTGAGGCTTCTCACCAGCATTGAGCCGGAGAAGCAGATTACGAAATAGACGACGGCGGCAAAAAGATACATTTCAACCAGCCTTCCTTCGGTGCGCGCGACTATCGAAGAGGCGGTCATGAAGTCGCGCAAGGAGACCACAAAGACCAGCGATGTATCCTGAAACAGAATGATGCCCTGCGTCACGAGGATCGGGATCATGTTGCGAAAGGCCTGCGGCAAAACGACGTAGCGCTGGATTTGCCAGTAGTTCAGCCCAGTAGACTGCCCGGCATGCACCTGTCCGCTTTTGACGCTTTGGATGCCCGCGCGCATGATTTCGGAATAATACGCGGCCTCGAAGAGGACAAAGGCGATCAGCGCCGAGTAGAAGCTGCCGATGGGCCGCCCGATGGCCAGCGGCACCAGAAAGAAGAACCAGAAGATCACAAGGATCAGCGGCACCGACCGGATCAGGTTGACGTATGTCGCGGCAACCAGCGACAGCGGCGCGATCCCGGACAGTCGCGCCAGTGCCAGAAGTGTGCCCAGAACGATGCCGCCGATGATCGACAGGAAGGTCAGCCACAGGCTAAGTTGCAGGCCCTGCCAGAGGAACGGCAAGTTGGCCCAGATGACGCTGAAATCAAAATCTCCCATGGATCAGCCCTCTTTTCCGACATAGCCGGGGATGCGGGTGTATTTTTCCAGCACCTGCATCAGGACCGTGGCGATCAGCGCGATACAGACGTAAATGACGGTCGCGGCGGTAAAGGCCTCGAACCCCTGGAAGGTGTATTCGGCGATCTGCTGGCTTTGCGCGGTCAGCTCAAGCAGACCGATGGTCAGGGCCAGCGAGGAGTTCTTGAACACGGTCAGGAATTCCGAGGTCAGGGGTGGCACGATCATCCGAAATGAAATCGGCAGCAGAACATAGCGGTAGGTTTGGCCAACGCTGAGACCATGCGCAGTCGCAGCGGCCGTAAGGCCCGGTGGCACGGTTTCGATGCCCGCACGCACCTGTTCGGCGATACGCGAGGCGGTATAAAGCCCAAGCGCCACGACAGCGGTGACAAATTCGGGGTTTGGCATGTCGCGCTTCATCCATCTGCCCCAGTCGTCGGGCAGCAATTCGGGCACTGCGAAATACCAGATGAACATCTGTACCAGCAGCGGCACGTTTCGGAATATCTCTACATATGTGGCGCATATGGCGCGGATCACCCGGTTTGGTACCGTCTTTCCGACACCGACAAGCGCGCCGATCACGATGGCGATGCACCATGCACTTAGCGCGACCGAGACCGTCCAGCCAAAGCCACTGATCAACCAGCTGAGGTATTGTTCCTCAAACAGGACGGCCCAATTCCAGTTATAATTCATCGCTCACGCCCCGCTTGTGAAAGGACCGGCAGGAAAACCCTGCCGGTCCGATTTTCGCTTATTCTGGCAATGCACCAAGCTTGAATGCGGCTTTCAAAAGCGGATCAGCAGGAACGCCAAGTGGGTCGAACCATTTTGCATAGATCGCGTCGATCTCACCTGACCGGAACACTTCCGCGAGCGCTTTCTTCCCGACCAGTTCAAAGGCGCTGTCATCGCGACGCACCATCAAAGCATAGGGGTCAAATGACAGGAAATCGCCGACAACTGCAAAATCATCTGGGGTTTTGGATTTTGAAATCAGACCAAAGAGCAGGATGTGATCGGTGGCATAGGCATCCACGCGGTCAGTTTCCAGTGACAGCATGCCTTCGGCATGATCGCGCACCGGCAGGATTTTAACGTCCATTCCCGCAGCTTCCACAGCGGCCATGATGGCACGCTCATTTGTTGTACCCTGCGCAAGCGCAATCGCCTTGCCTTCCAGATCGGCAACCGAATTGATCCCTGAATCCTTGCGGGCCATGATCTTGGTGCCTGTCACAAATGTTGTCGGCAAATATTCAACCTGCTGCTGACGTGTCAGGTTGTTGGTTGTCGAACCGCACTCAAGGTCGATGGTCCCGTTCGCCATCAGCGCAATACGCGTCTTTGGGTTGACCGGCACATATTTGACCGTCAGTTCCTTATTGAGCTCGGCGGAGACGGCCTCAACAATTTTCATGCACAGGTCAATAGAATAGCCGACCGCCTGCTGATTTGCGTCAAGATACGAAAACGGCACCGAGCTTTCGCGGTGACCGATTACGATTTCACCACTGGCGGCAATCTTGTCCAATGTGCCTCCGTGACCTTCGGCGAAGACTGCCGGGGTCGAAAGGCCCAGCGCAACGGTCGCCGTCGCGAATACTTTTTTGAATGACATTCAGATACTCCCTGTTGATTTTGTTTATCGATACGTCCGAGGTTTCGATTTCCTATTGTGCGCGTATCATGGCCGCATGACGTTGCTGCGCCAATGCTAAATCCGAGATTTGCATAAAACAGATGTTAGCCAATCGTCTTAGGCGCGTCTAATGCAAATTAGCGCCTTTAAATTGCGCAAAACGCATGTTTAGCGATGCGCTTGAAGATGCCGCGCTGAGTGTTGAGCCTTTTCGGAATACTGTGCCTAACTCCCAGAGCCATGCGAAATGCGCTTGAGATGATCGGGCAGGACAATCTGGGACAAGATGTCTTGCCACGCGGTTTCCGACTGTGGCCCTCCACCCTCTGACAACCGGAACGCCTTGATGTCGAGAGGTTGCGCAGGCAGATCCGCCTCAAGCGAGACCAACGATCCCTGCGCCAGAGCCTCGACGACCATAGAGCGCGGCAACCATGCCACCCCGATCCCGCCCAGCGCAAATTCATAGGCGGCAAGCGTCAGCGCTGTTTCGGCCTTGGTCACGATCTGGAGGTCATCGTTCAGGTGCGGGGCGATATTTCGGTCAAACACCTGACCCAGAAAGACGTTCGAAGGATAGCTGATGCCCGGAATCTGGCTGCCCCTAACGCTGTCTTTCAATGAGGGGGCACAAACCGGGATCAGGATATCACTCCCCAGTGTCAGGGTCTCAAAGGCCCGCTCAAGTGATGGCGTCTGCGCGTCTGGCACTGTGTACATCACCACAAAATCGACTTCGCCGGACAGCAAATGCATCAGGCATTCTTCCTGATTGCTTGAGCGCACCCTTACCGAGGCGTGACGATCCGCTGTCAGGGCACGCACGATCAAAGGGGAAACCGTCGTGGTGATTGCATGCTGGCAGGCAAAATTCAGCGCGCCGCCGGTCTGGCTGGTCGCGGTCTTTAACCTGTACCTGACTTTGCGCAGGCGCATGCTCAGATCACGCAGCTCCGGGGCAAGTGCCTCGACCCCTGGCATCAGGGTAACTGGTTTGCGGCGGCGGTCAAAAAGTTCCGCGCCGATGCTTTCCTCAATCAACCGCACGCGACGGGTGAAGGCCGATTGCGTCAACAGACGTTTTTCTGCCGCCCGCGCCAGGGATCCGCTGTCGAGCACCGCCAAGATGTCTTCGATCCATTCCAAACGCATCTGTCTCTCCCGCACCGTTGCAAACTTGCGATTTTTGCAATTTATATGCGCTACTTTGCATTAGCTTTCATCGTTTTGGAACGCTAAAAGGCGAATAGAGCAAATTAAGGATCTCAAAAATGCATCTTGCACGCTTTCCCCGCCGTTTTCTTGCCCACCTGCCCACACCGCTGGAGCGTCTTGACCGTTTGACAAAAGAGCTTGGCGGACCAGAAATCTGGATCAAGCGCGATGATTGCACCGGCATGTCCACCGGTGGCAACAAGACGCGCAAACTGGAATTCCTGATGGCCGAGGCCGAGTTGCAGGGCGCTGAGATGATCATCACCCAAGGTGCCACCCAATCCAATCACGCGCGCCAAACCGCGGCTTTCGCAGCCAAGATGGGCATGCAGTGCCACATTGTGCTGGAAGATCGCACCGCATCAAACAATGCCAACTACAACAACAACGGCAACGTCCTTTTGGATCATCTGCATGGTGCCACAACCGAAAAGCGCCCGACCGGACCGGACTTCAACGTCCTGATCGAAGAAATGGCCGCCGAGATGCGGGCAGACGGCAAAAAGGTCTATGCCATCCCCGGCGGCGGTTCAAACCCCACGGGCGCTCTGGGCTATGTCAACTGCGCCTTTGAGATGCTGAACCAGGTGAACAACAGCGGCATGAAGATTGACCACATCGTCACCGCCACAGGCAGCGCCGGAACACAGGCAGGGCTGATCGTTGGTCTGAAAGCGATGAACGCACAGATCCCGCTTTTGGGCATCGGCGTGCGCGCGCCCAAGGCCAAGCAAGAAGAAAACGTATACAATCTGGCCTGCAAGACGGCGGAAAAACTGGGCTGCCCCGGTGTCGTGGCGCGCGAAGACGTTGTAGCCAACACAGATTACGTTGGTGAAGGCTACGGCATTCCCACCAAGAGCGGCCTTGAGGCGATCAAGATGTTTGCTGAACTTGAGGCGATCCTGCTTGATCCGGTCTATTCGGCAAAAGGCGCTGCTGGTTTCATCGACCTGATCCGCAAGGGTCACTTCAAGAAAGGCGAGCGGGTCGTGTTCCTGCACACAGGCGGTTCGGTCGCGCTCTTTGGGTATGACGCCGCGTTCGACTTCTCAGACCGCTGGTCCTGACTGGTCGCGGGCATGAGGGAGGCTTCTGGCAGGTTTCGCAAAATTGGCATTCTGGGCGGCATGGGCATCGAGGCCACTCTTGAGTTGATGAAAAGAGTGCATGCGACCACCGCCGCCGAGGATGATCAGGATCACATTCCAATGTTTGTGGATATGAACCCACAGGTTCCATCCCGCATTGCCCACCTGATTGAAAAGACCGGGCCCGATCCGGGTCCGGTCCTTGCCGAGATGGCAATCAGATTGGAACAGGCCGGTGCTGAGGTTCTGGCGATGCCGTGCAACACCGCGCACCTTTACGCGTCGCAAATTGAAACAAGTGTCGGCATCGCGCTTTTGAACATGCCAAAACTCGCCTGTTCAGAAGTGGCGCAGGGGATGACGCGGGGGGCCATCGTCGGCATTCTCGCTTCCCCCGCGACCAACAGCACCGGTCTTTTTGAGCGTTTTCTGTCTGAGTTCGGCATAACACCCGCCTACCCCGAAAATGAGGCGGACATTCTTGCATCCATTCGCAGGATCAAGAAAGCGGGACCAAGCGACGCGGACATCGCTCTTTTGGAACGTGAGGCCAAGGCCCTCGCCCAGCGTGGTGCACAAAAAGTGATCATCGGGTGCTCTGAATTTTCGCTGATCAGCAAGGACATTCAATCGCCGGTTCCGGTTTTGGATACGCTGGATGTTCTCGTGCGTGCGATTGTCACATTCTCCGGTGCCCGCGCCAAGGCTGACACCCTGATCCCCTGACGCAATTTTTAAGGCAGCAAACGCGCGTCAGAAGCCTCTGTTCGCGCCGTTTCATGCCGCGGCCCGCTTGGCTGTTGCGGCAACTTGGCCGACCCTTGAGGTGTGTTATCCGAATGGTCCACTTCAGTCTCGGTGGTGTTTCGGATGCTCTCGAAGCTGTGATGATAAAGCGTTTGACCTTCCACGTACCGGAAAGTTTAGGTATGCCCAAATGCGCAAAGAGTCAGAGATTTAAATGAGATCAGGTATCGCCATAGCGGCCATTGTAATTGTTGGCAGTCTTGCCTTTGCCTTTTGGCCGACGGCTGAGCGGAGTTCGGATGCGACATCTGGTGAAAGCATCGCGGAGGCCGCTCTGGCGGATGTACTTGTGCCTGATGCCTTGTCTGAGAATGCCAAGCTCGGCAAACTGGCGTTTGAGGCCAAATGTTCGGCGTGTCACGGCACCAACGCCGCAGGCAAGGACGGGATGGGACCACCCCTTGTCCACATCATCTATGAACCAAACCACCATGGTGATGAAAGCTTTCAACTGGCTGCAAAGTCTGGCGTGCGGGCGCACCACTGGTCCTTTGGCAACATGCCTGCGGTTGAGGGTATTACGCGCGGTGACGTGACAATGATCGTCGCCTACATTCGGGAATTGCAACGCGCAAACGGGATCAACTGATGGCCAAAAGAGGAACAACCATGAAGCAGATTTTTCTTACAGGGATGATCGGGTTTTGGGCAACGGGCGCGCTCGCCCATTCGCCGCTCGACAGCACCACACCCGCCCATGAAGCCACCATCGCTGAGGCACCGACCGAGGTGCTTTTGGACTTCAAAGGCGATATTCGCCTGACCCGTGTGACGATGCAGCATGGGCCTCATCCCAGTTCCGATCTGGACTTAAGCGGGCACGCGGGGTTCATTTCTGATTATGCCATACCGATGCAGGGCATGGGCAGTGGGGATTATGTGATTGAATGGCGTGGGCTTGCGGCAGATGGACATGCTCTGAACGGAACATTCAGCTTCACTGTCGAGTGATCATGCCCGATGTCTGGGTGTTGGCGGCAATGGCAACAAAGTTCACCCTGTATCTTGGGGTGCTTATGGCGGCAGGTACAATGATTTCTGCCCTGCTGTTCCGACTGGATCACTATCGCGGCCTCTGCTTGAAATTCGCCATTCTCGGCCTTCTGGCTGCAGGACTGTCGTTCTCTTTGCGCGGTGCCAATCTGACCGGTGATCTAAGTGGCATGACGGACCCCGAAATGTTGGGGCTTTTATGGATCACCCCTGTTGGAACCGCTTTGATGTATCGCGTTGCCGGGCTTGGCCTTCTCATTCTTGGCTTGTTCACAGGTCGGGTCGGTCTTTGGGTGTCGCTGGTCGGCGGCATCATGGCCATTTGGTCCTTTGACCATATCGGCCATGTTTCCGGTCGCGAGACAACGCTGCTGGACATCGCATTGACGCTGCACCTTATCGCGCTTGCGCTCTGGATCGGCATTCTGGAACCGCTCAGACGGCTGGCCTCAACACCAGACACCTGGCCTGCTGCGGCGGATTTGGGCGATCGGTTTGGTCATGTCGCGTCGGTTACTGTGCCCTTGCTGATCATTGCCGGGGTCTACATGGGCTATGAGCTTGTTGGCTCCTTTTCCGCGCTGTTCGGCACAGCCTATGGTCAGGCCCTTCTCATGAAAGTGGCGTTGGTCGCAGCGCTGCTCGGACTTGCGGCGGCCAACAAGCTGCGGTTCATTCCCGCGCTACAGGCGAACGATCCAAATGCTGCGGGTCACCTCACCAAATCCATCTTTGTGGAGTGGCTCTTGATCATGGCCATTCTTGCAATCACCGCCGTTATGACATCCAATCTCACTTTGCCAACATGAGGCCCCCTATGAACAGAAGGCAATTTTTGGCTTCCGCGTCCGCGATTGCGGTCTTGCCCGCGCCCAGCTTGGCGGCACCGGACACCTTAAGGCTGCGGGCAGAAGCCGTCACACAGCAGATACTGCCAGACGGCGATGGTGCCACGTCCATGCTGGGGTTCAACGGTTCAATGCCGGGGCCGACACTGCGGATGCGCCGAGGTGAGCGTGTCAAAATCGACGTCGAGAATGGGTTGGACGAGGGCACAACAGTGCATTGGCATGGCATCAGGCTGGAAAATCAGATGGACGGTGTGCCGGTCCTGACGCAGGACCTGATCAATCCCGGCGACACCATGACCTACAGCTTTGTTCCGCCAGATGCGGGCACCTTTTGGTATCACTCGCACTACATTTCACATGAACAAGCCGCGCGCGGCATGATCGGGCCCCTTATTGTCGAAGACGACACTCCACCGGATGTGGATCATGATATCACCGTGTTGCTGTCAGACTGGCATATGCAGGAAGATGGCAGCCTCGTTGAAAGCTATTCGAATATGCACAACCTGGCGCATGGCGGGTATATGGGGAATTTCGCCCGTGCGTTCCTGTCTCAGGCACACGTCAGATCGGGTGATCGGGTCAGGCTTCGGTTGATCAACGCGGCCACGAACCGGATCTTTCCGGTGACCATAAGCGGTGTCACCGGACACATCGTCGCGCTCGATGGCATGGCCCTTGCCGCACCACGTCCGTTGTCGGAAATTGTTCTGGCACCGGCGCAACGGGTAGACCTGATCGTTGATGTCATGGGCACTGTCGGTTTCGATATGACGACGCGCCAAGGGCCCTATCAACTGGCGGCGCTGACAACAGACGGTGCCAATACCGACAGGCAATCATCCCCGATTTCACCCCTTGCCGGTCATGATCTGCCCCGTCCGGGCGAACCCACCCAGCACCTGACCCTGACGATGATGGGAGGTGCCATGGGCGGACGCCATGGTGGCGACAACATCTGGGCGTTCAACAACGTCTCGGACCTTGCCGAAGACCCGTTCGGATCCTTCCAGCGTGGGGAAACCGTGCGGATCACGATGGTGAACGACACATCTTTTCCGCATGGCATCCATTTGCACGGCCACCACTTCTTTGAGGTTGGCGAGGATGGCGCGTTGGGTGATGTGCGCGACACGACATTGGTAGAGGCTGGGGCAAGTCGCGATATCATTTGCGTCTTTGACAACCCCGGTCGGTGGTTGCTGCATTGCCATATGCTGAGCCATGCTTTTGGCGGGATGCGGACCTGGGTGACTGTCGCGTGATGCGGATCGTCGCGATTCTGATCGTCTCGGCGACGACCGCTTTTGCCGATCACGAGCTGGAAGGTCGCAACATTATCGAGGGTGGCACACTTTACGCCAAGAATTGCGCATCATGCCACGGTGCAAAGCTGGAGGGGCAACCAAACTGGCAGTTACCAGATGCAAACGGCGTGCTGCCCGCCCCGCCGCATGATGAAACGGGTCATACGTGGCATCACGACAACGCATTGCTGTTTGAATACACAAAGTTCGGCGGCAAAGCCGTACTTGCCACACGTGGCATTCCCGACTTCAAAAGTGGGATGCCACCATTCGAGGATGTAATCACCGATGAGGGCATCTGGGATATTCTGGCATACATCCGGTCAACCTGGCCCGAGCACGCGCAACAGGCGCAGGCAAGCCGCAATCCGCCGCATTGAACGGTCACTGAACGGTCTGTCACGCCAACGCGTACCGGCCCCGGCCAACCTGAACCATTCTTCCCGCGTCACACAAAGCCCGTAATGCACGGTAGCAGGCTTCATGCGTGAGGTTGATGCGGCTGGCAAACTCGGCGATCGTAGATTTCAGATACCCTGCCTGAACAGCCGCCATGACCCTTTCATTGGCAGAGCGGATGGCCAGAATTTCGATATGGGCGCGGTAGTGCTGTACCTGAACGGCAAGCAGTCGCGTGACCCCTTCACTGAACGCAGGGCTCGAGCGCATTTTTGCGATGACGTCATCTTTTGAAATTTTCAGAACGCTGCCCGCTGCTGTGCAGACGGCATCACAGTGATATCTGTCCGAGAATATCGACGCTTCGGCAAAATACCCACCGCGCACCGCCCGATGCAAGGTCAGCGTATCCCCATCCAGACTTGTTCTTCTGAGGGTGACACAGCCAGAAATAACCCGGTAAAGCCCGGACGTTTCCTGATCTTGCCGAAAGAGCACGTCACCAAGCTGCATCTTGGTGGCGCGGCTGGCATCAGGAGGCAGATCGCTGAAGGGATCAACTTGCATATGATCGAGATCATATGTCGAGCCCTTTGAATTGGGTACCCTCTTTCAAAAATCAGGAGTGTTCGATGAACTTTGGTCTTCTCACTGCAACAATGGTGTTCATGGCAACCAATGCCATGGCCCAACATGCAAACCACGGCAATCAGATCCTGGAAACCGGCCAGTCCCAGTTCGCTGCCATCGCCGAGATCGTCGCATCACTGCGCAACAATCCTGACACCGATTGGCAGCGGGTCGATGTTGACGCCCTGCGCGCGCATCTTGTTGACATGGACAATGTGACGATGAAGGCGACGGTGGACACCACCGTGACCGACTTGACCGTCACTTTCGACATCTCTGGCGATGCAAGCGTGGCCGCATCCATTCAGCGTATGGTTCTGGCGCATGGCCCCATGTTGCAGCAGACCACCAACTGGCCTGTCATGACGGAAAAGCAGGTGGGCGGGGTAAAGATGGTTCTTCAGCTTTCATCTGTGGACGAGATAGCCCAGGTAACAGGGCTTGGGTTTTTCGGGTTGATGACCATCGGCGCGCACCATCAGCAGCATCACATGATGATCGCCATGGGTCATTCGCCCCATTGAACACGCAGAGGTAGGAAAAGTTCGGGTCGCGCGGCTTCGTGCGGCTGATTGTGGCGTACAAAATATAAAAAATATGTCATAACGCGGTCAAGATTACGTGAACCTTTCTGCACCTGATGCGTTCTTGCATGACTGCCGCACATCACATCATCGGAGACCCCTCTTGGACGACATTCCCTCGATCCGCCGTTCGCTCCAAATCCTTGTCCTGCTCGCCTTGTTCGTCACAGCCTATTTCGCCCGCGATCTGATCTTGCCCATTTTGCTCGGGTTTCTGCTGGCGCTGACGCTCAGCCCGCTGGCCCGTGGGATGGCCAGAGTGGGTGTGCCCCATGCCGTCAGCGCCGTCCTTTTGGTGACAATGACCGCTTTGGCGGTGCTCACAGTCGTGTTGGGGTCGGCTGGTACCGTGGCATTGTGGAGTGACGAGATCCCAAGCATGACTGCCGAAATCCAGCAAAAGATGCGCGGCATGTCAGATGCCGTCGAAAGCATGCGCGAGGTCACGGAAGATGTCGAAAATATGGGCAACAATGACAACCCCGCAACCGAGGTGATTGTCAAACAGCCCAGTTTGCTGGACACGGCCTTTGATACATTGGCCCAGATCGGTACGACATTTGCCGTCACGGTGGTTCTGGCGATGTTGCTTTTGGGGTCAGGCGAGCTGTTTTACCTCAAGCTGGTGCAGGCGATGCCAACGTTGACTGGCAAAAAACGCGCGCTCTCCACCGTGCACAACATTGAACGGCGGGTGTCGCACTATCTGCTGACGATCACGCTGATCAACGCGGGCCTTGGTCTGTGCGTCGGGCTTTATCTGACGGCACTTGGCATGCCCAATGCCTATATCTGGGGTGTCGCTGCGTTTCTGCTGAACTTTCTGCCTTACATCGGCGGCTTTGTCGGGTCGGCATTGGTTGCCGCCTTCTCTATCGTGACGTTTGATTCCATCGGCTATGCGCTTTTGGCCCCTCTCGGGTACCAAATCCTGACCGCTGTTGAGGGACAGTTTGTCACCCCTTGGCTGGTTGGTCGGCGGTTGGCCCTGAACACGGTCGCGGTCTTTTTGACAGTGGTGTTCTGGGGGTGGCTCTGGGGCATCCCGGGCGCGCTTGTCGCGGTGCCATTTCTGGTGGTCTTCAAAGTCATCTGCGAAAACTTTGAACCGCTGCGCACCATCGGGAATTTCCTGTCAGGCGAGAACATCGACTACACCGAAAAGGTCGAGGAAAACCGCGCAGGCGCTGGTGCCTCAGCCAGCGAGTGACGGCAGCCACAAAACAATCCCCGGAAACGACACCAACAGCGCAATGGTCACGGCATCCGCGACAAAGAACGGGGCCACCCCTTTGAACACGTCCTGTACGGTCAGGTCATCGCGCACCCCGGCCACAACAAAACAGTTGAGGCCGATGGGCGGGGTGATCAAACAGAACTCGGCCATCTTGACCACCAAAATCCCAAACCAGATCGCGCACATCGGGCCCGACATGCCAAATGCCGCATCCGCCGCTGCGACGTTTTCGCCACCGTTCAACGCCATAACGGCAGGGTAGACCACAGGCAGCGTCAACAGCAGCATACCGATCGCATCCATGAACATACCCAACACCGCATAGGCCAGCAGGATACAGATCAGGATCAACATGGGGGACGTGTTCAACGAGGTGATCCAGTCAGCAAAGGCATCTGGCAACTCGGCGAAACCCAAAAACCGGACATAGATCAGAACGCCCCAGATGATGGTAAAGATCATCACCGTCAGCTTGGCAGTTTCCAGCAGCGCCTCTTTCAGCTGGCCCCAGCGCATGCCCTTGTAGAGTGCCATCAGGAACACGATAAACGCGCCAACGGCCCCCCCTTCGGTCGGCGTGCCCCAGGCATCGCCAAAAGGGTTGTAGACAAAAAAGATGATGATCACGACCACCGCCACGATGGGCAATGCGGGGGGCAGGCTTTCGAACCGCTCGCGCCAGCTGAACCCGGTGACCGGTGGGCCGACATTCTTCCAGATCATCGCAATCCCGATGATCAGGGCGGCGTAAACAACCGCTGAAAATGCACCGGGGATAAACCCGGCCAGCAACAATTTGCCCACGTCCTGCTCAACGATGATGGCGTAAATCACCAGTATCGCCGAGGGTGGAATGAGCGAAGCCAGCGTGCCGCCCGCCGCGACAACGCCCGCCGCAAATTGCTTGTTATACCCAACCTTCAGCATCTCCGGGATGGCAATACGCGCAAACACCGCCGCCGTGGCAACAGACGCACCTGAAACAGCAGCAAACCCCGCCGTGGCAAACACCGTTGAAACCGCGAGCCCCCCCGGGACCCATGCAAACCAACGTTTGCAGGCCTCAAAAAGCGCCGTCGTCAGCTTGGCGTAATAGGCCAGATAGCCGATCATGATGAACACGGGGATCAGGCTGAGAACCTGCGCAGACACCTTGGAATGCGGCGTAAGCCCTGCAATCTTAACGCTGATTTCGACCGCCTTCCAGAACCGCGCCGGATCATAGTCAAACCCGTTCCAGCGCAGCCAGACCAGTCCGACAAATCCCGCCATCGCCGCCGCAAACGCAACCCGCATGCCCAGCAGAACAAACACCAGCATACCACCTGATACCCACAGGCCAATCTCAATGGGATCCATCACGCATCGTCCTCTAGTATGGCCGCTTCCGCCATCGCCTGTTCGGCGATGCTTAGTGACAGGGGCACAGCAACAGGGTTTTCCAGCCCCAGGATCAGCGCCCGGGCATAGCCCCAGGCCTGCAACACGAGCCGCAGCACCAGAATGCCAAAGGCGACAGGCACCACCAGCTTTGACGGCCAGATAGGGATCCCGATGTCGATGGATGAATCACGGCTGCATAGGGGCCGCGCGCAATCAAAGGAGCGATCAAAATGTTCCCAGGCCCCCCATGTCAAAGCCACGATCAGCAGCAACATCAGCAGGACAGAGATCAATTCGAATAGCCAAAGCACCCGGCCTTTGAGTGCGTTTACCAACATGTCCATGCGGATATGGCTGCCGTCACGCTGCACATAAGACACGCCCATGATTGCGATGATCGGCATGGCCGCTTCGATGTAATCCACGTAGCCTGCCATGGGCGAAGAAAAAAACTTGCGCCCAGTGACAGAATAAGCGGCCAGAAACATAAGCGAGAAAATCGCGAGGCCCGATAACAGCGCGCAGAACCGTTCAAGCGGTAAGAGCGCGCGGTCAAGTTTGCTGAGTAGGCTGGAGTCTTCCAGCACTGCCGCTGATCCGGCCATATGTCCCCCTATCCGACGTTTATCGCCGTTTTTGACAAATCGCGACCGCGCGTGATTTGTCAAAAACGGCGCAAGGTGGGCCGCAAGGCCCACCTTGCCAATCATATTGCCGTTTGGCGGGCCAATGCCCCCCGGTAACGGATTTAGCTCCCGCCGGCTTTGGCATCTGCCAGCGTTGAAACGACCAGATCATAGAGTTCCTGACCCGGCAGACCCTGCGCTTCCATATCTGCAATCCACGCATCACGCGCTGGTGCAGCGGCGAGGGCCTTGAACTCTTCGATCACGGCAGGGTCGATCTCGACTTTTTCGACACCCTTTTCTGCCAGCACGCTGTCCCATTTCTTAAGCAGCTCACCATAGTTGGCCAGATAGTGATCCAGCGCCTCATCAACGGAGCTATCAAGCGCCTCACGCTCTGCATCGCTGAGCGCCTCATAGGCGTCGATGTTGACCACAACCGGGCAATTCACGGTGCCGGGGTTCAGGTTGGCCGTCCACCATGTCGCCTGATTGATCGTGCCAAACGACAGATGCGCATGTTGAGCAAAGGCAACGGTGTCAACAACACCGGATTCCATGGCCTGATAGGCTTCAGTAGCGGTCACAGATGTCGGCACAGCGCCTACAGCCTCGAACGCTTTGCCAAGACCACCTGTGGCCCGCACCCGCATACCTTTAAAGTCTTCAAGTGTCTTGCGGGGGGCACCGGTGCCAACCAGATTGTACTGCGGCATCGGGGATGTCATCAGCAGCTTGGCATTCCACTGCGCCATTTCCTCTGCGGCGGCCGGATGGGCATAAACGGCCTTGGACACGGCGCGCTCCTGCTCAAGGTTCTCAACCCCAAGGAACGGCAGCTCCAGCACGGTGACAACCCGGTTCTTATCCGCGTGATACCCAGCACAGAACTGCGCCATTTCGAATGCCCCGATGGAAATACCATCAAGGTTCTCGCGGTTCTTCGACAACCCGCCATAGCTGACGTTCATGGTGAATTCACCACCCGTTTTTTCAGACACCAGCTCAGCAATCTTCTCGACATGCTCGGTAAACGCGCGGCGTTTGCCCCAGACGGATACATTCCATTCGGTCGCTGCAGCTTCGGTCACAAATGCGAAGCTTAGGGCGCAGACTGCTGCGCCGCTCAAATACTTGGTCATTGATTTTTCTCCCTTTGTGCGCGCCAGTGGCAGGCGCGCTTGCGATCAAGCTAGCGTGGGGAATGCACCCTGCCAACCCCTTGGACGTGCTATTTAAGTTCGACTTCGACAAAGGACATGGCCGCATCCCCACCATTGACCACATTGTGGTTCACGCCCTTTTCGCGGCGATAGCTGGTGCCCGCCGCAACATCGACCGTCCGCGTGGTGCCGCCCGGCTCTTCCAGCACCATTGTGCAATCGGTCAGCGTTGTAATCACATAGTCCATGCCATGCTCATGCCATCCGGTTTCTGCTCCGGGGGCAAAGTCAAAGCGGGTGACGCGCACGCGGGCATCGTCGATCATCTGGGTTGCGGTGGCCTGGGGGCGGGTCATGGTCTGTGTCCTTTTGTTTTTTGGCGCATCTGGCGTTAGCGCCCTATTGCGAATGGGCATTTTCCGTTGCTGCGGCAACCACATTGACTCTCAATCCATTTGGAAAACAGAGGTTTTGGCAATTCATCTGCAGAACTTTACAAAATTCCTCCAATTCCGGAAAAAGATTTACAGCGAAACCATTGCAAACCAGTTGCTTATTCCCTTCTTTTCAATCCGCGTTATGATCGCGCGTAGGAGGAAGCGCATGTGGTCAAAGGCCATCTTGTGCAGATCACGACAGCACCACCAAGGGAGGGAACATTCATGTCCGACACAGCAAAGACCTATCCGCCATCGGATGCCATGGCCAAGGGGGCGCATGTGAATGCGGACCGCTATGCCCAGATGTATGATGCGTCGATCAAAGACCCTGACGGGTTCTGGCGTGATCAGGCCGGGCGCGTGGACTGGATGAAACCCTTCACCGAGGTCAAGGACGTGGATTTCACCCTCGGACAGGTCAAGATCAACTGGTACGCGGATGGGCAGTTGAACGTCAGCGCCAATTGCATCGACCGCCATCTGGCGACCCGTGGCGACCAGACCGCGATCATCTGGGAACCGGACAGCCCTGAGGATGGTGCCAAACACATCACCTACAAAGAATTGCATGCACAAACCTGCAAGATGGCCAACATCCTGCGCGATATGGGCGTGGGCAAAGGCGACCGGGTGATCATCTATATGCCGATGATCCCCGAGGCCGCCTATGCGATGCTGGCCTGCGCGCGCATCGGGGCAATCCATTCGATTGTGTTTGCAGGTTTCTCGCCCGATGCTCTGGCCGCACGTGTGAACGGATCAGAAGCCAAAGTCGTGATTACCGCTGATTATGCGCCTCGCGGCGGCAAGGCGACGCCGCTCAAGGCGAACGCGGATCAGGCACTCTTGCACTGCATTGACAGCGTGAAATGCTTGGTGGTCAAGCGCACAGGCGGTCAGACCACTTGGGTCGAGGGCCGCGACCACGATTACAACGCGCTGGCAAAAGATGCCGCAGACACCTGCGATCCCGAGGCGATGAATGCCGAAGACCCCTTGTTCATCCTCTATACCTCAGGCTCAACCGGGCAGCCCAAAGGTGTCGTGCACACCACGGGCGGCTATCTGGTCTACGCGGCCATGACCCATGAAATCACCTTTGATTATCATGATGGTGACGTCTATTGGTGCACGGCGGATGTCGGCTGGGTCACTGGACACAGCTATATCGTTTATGGGCCGCTCGCCAACGGGGCCACGACGCTGATGTTCGAAGGGGTGCCGACCTACCCTGACGCCTCGCGGTTCTGGCAGGTCTGTGAAAAGCACAAGGTGAACCAGTTTTACACCGCCCCCACCGCCATTCGCGCGCTAATGGGTCAGGGCAACAGCTTTGTCACCGGATGTGACCTGAGCAGCATCAAGGTGCTGGGCACCGTGGGCGAGCCGATCAACCCCGAAGCCTGGAATTGGTACAACGAAATTGTCGGCGGCGGGCGGTGCCCGATTGTGGACACCTGGTGGCAGACCGAAACCGGTGGCCACCTGATGACCCCCCTGCCCGGTGCCCATGCGATGAAACCGGGGGCGGCGATGAAGCCGTTTTTTGGCATCAAACCGGTGATACTGGAACCCACATCAGGCGAAGAGATCACCGGCAATCCAGCCGAAGGGGTTTTGTGCATCGCGGACAGCTGGCCGGGTCAGATGCGCAGCGTCTGGGGCGATCACGATCGGTTTGAAAAGACGTATTTCGCGGATTACAAAGGCTATTACTTCACCGGTGACGGCTGCAAACGGGACGCCGATGGCGATTACTGGATCACCGGGCGGGTCGACGATGTGATCAATGTCTCGGGTCACCGCATGGGCACCGCCGAGGTCGAAAGTGCTTTGGTCGCACATCCCAAGGTCGCGGAAAGTGCGGTTGTCGGATATCCACATAAAATCAAGGGCCAGGGCATCTATTGCTATGTCACCTTGATGGGCGGTCAGGAACCCAGCGATGAGTTGCGCACGGAACTGCGCAATTGGGTCCGCACCGAGATCGGGCCGATTGCGTCGCCCGACCTGATCCAATGGGCACCGGGCTTGCCCAAAACCCGCTCGGGCAAGATCATGCGTCGAATTCTGCGCAAGATTGCCGAAAACGATTTTGGTGCGCTGGGGGATACGTCAACACTCGCGGATCCGTCTGTGGTTGATGACCTGATCGAGAACCGGATGAACAAATAAGCGCAGACTTGGCATGGGCTTAGGACTATTGGCCCCAGTTGACGCAAAAAGGGCACCTCTTATGGTGCCCTTTTTTTGGGGTGCACATGTAATGTTTCGCAAATTGGCCACAATCACGCCGATTTACGGTCCTGTTGATGGTTCAGAGTTCTCGCATGAAACATGTCGAGCTCCTTGAGAAAGACGCGGCCAGCGGCATCGCCCGTTCTGGACAATTGCGTGCTGCCGTGGCACCGCTGCCGACCATGAGCGATGACATGAAATCCTTTCAGCCAAATGGCGACACCGCACAGCAATTGCGCAGCGCCTTTGGGCGGTATGGGACAGGTGTCACGGTGGTCACCACCCAAACCGCAGCCGGGCCATTGGGCATAACGGCCAATTCATTTTCATCCGTGTCGCTTGATCCGCCGCTGGTGCTTTGGTCGCCCGCGATCACATCGAAACGGCATGATGCATTTGCGACTGCGGCGTGCTTTTGTATCCATGTTCTGGGTGCAGAGCAGCGCGCGCTTGCGGATCACTTTGCCACGCAAGGCCACGGCTTCGATCACTGTGACTGGTTCGAAGGCTTTGGCGGCGCACCGACGTTGCGCGGGTGCCTTGCGACCTTTCATTGCGACACCTATGCGGTGCACACGGCCGGCGATCATTCCCTGATCCTGGGCCACGTCAGACAAGCCGCCGAACGGCAAAAGTCAGGTCCGGGACTGATGTTTGATCAAGGGCGCTACGGCGTTTTCAGCGAAGAAGGCTAAGCAAAACCCGGTTGCCGTCGCTCAATAATCTTTCTCAAAGAATATCCCAAGACTGCTGTTTCCGTCAGACCCCAACGTTGCCTTGCCTTTGAGGTTGGGCGTGATGTCGAGGTTAAGTGACACTTCGCCCGTTCCATCCGATGCCGCTGTCACATCGGTATAGACATTTTCAGACAGGTATTTGCCCGCCCGCACCGCTGTCGCGCCGTCATCTGTGGTGGTGACGTCAAAGTCATCCAACCCAAATCCGTCGCGCAGGTTTGATATGATGCCGCTGCCGCCGCGTCCGGCAAGGGTTGCAACCGCACTTGCCAATTGCAGGGCCTGAAACGCGGAAATATCGCTGATGTTGCGGCCAAACAGCAACTGTGCCAGCACTTCGTCCTGCGGCGCTTCGGGGGTGGATTCAAATTTGACCTCCGGCGCGTCTGCCGGACCTTCGACAACAACGCGCACTTCGCCGGTTCTGGTGGTGGTGGACGAAACGAACCGCAAATAGGGGATCAGATCGCCCTGAAACTGTACCGATCCCTCGACCAGATCAAACCGTTTGCCCAGAATATCGAGCCGCCCGCGGATCAGCGAAAACCGCCCCGCTGAAATCATGCGGTTGGTGCTGCCGGTCAGGTTCAGCGCGCCACCCAATTCTGCATCCAGCCCACGACCACGCACAAATATGCGGTTCGGCGCACTGATCCGCAGGTTCAGGCCAAAGCCCGGCCCTGTCGACCCATTGGCCGGATCATCCCCGGCGGCAGCACCTTCTAGTCCGGCCTTATTGCGGGTCTCGATCACGCCGGGTCGCGCGCCCACATGTGTAATTGGCGGGATATCTCCGATGCTGGTCAACCCTGTGGAAGGGACATTGACGTTGGTTTCCCCCACATCGACCTGTCCGCTGATCAGGGCACCGCCCGTCAGGGGACCGGCAAGTCGCAGGTTGCCATTTATGGAGGTTCGGTAAAGTTTGGGGTCAATCAGGACAATGTTTTGCAGCCCGATCTGAATATCCGCTGGCAGGGACGGTGTCAGCGTGATGCCACCGCCGATCGCCAGACGCCCGCCATTGATCGCGTCTGCCGTCACATCCAATTGCGCGCGGTTGTTGGCCAGACGCACATCGGCAACCATATTCCGCATCGCGATGCGCAGGTTTGGTGCGCTGAGAGTGGCATCAGAGGTCTGGATCGTGCCGGTCACCGATGACAGTTGGGCAGGTCCATTGATCGCAAGATCGAACCGCGCCTGCCCCTGCAGATCCCGCGGTGCGATAAACGGCTTGCTGAGCCCCAAAGGCGCTGTTCCTGCCACATCCAGATCCAGCGTGCCATTGCCATTCACCAGCCCGGCAATCGTGGCCTGAGTGCCGGAAGGGCCGGTTGCATTCGTGTCCAGCCGCCAGGCATCCCCCTGTTTGTGCGCTGATCCGGTGACGTTAAGCGGGCCTGATACCTTTTCGACCAACGCTCCGATATTGGGCAGTGCGACGTCAAAATCGACAGCCGCCTCAGGGCCGGTGACAATCCCCTGAACAGAGGCACGCGCGGAATAAGGCCCGGTCGCATTGGTATCAATCGCAATGCCATCCGGCGTTTGGCGCACCACCCCTGTTGCTGCAAGCGGGCCAGAAACCCCCGGTACCAGCGGGTTCACGTTCGGCACATTCACATCAAAGGTCAGCGACATGTCCGGGCCGGTGGCCAACCCCTCAACCAGGGCGCGCGCGCCGTATGGCCCGGTGGCGTTGGTATCAATAAAGAACCCTTTTTCCGTCTGGCGCAGTTTACCTGTGGCATTCAGTGGTCCGTTCACCTGTGGCACCAGTGGGTTGAGGTCGGGCATCGCCACATCAAAGGTGACATCAATCATCGGCGTGACCAGCCCCTGAACGGCGGCGCGCACGTCATATGGCCCGGTAGCATCGGTATCAATGAGCCACCCTTTTGGGCTTTGCCGCAGGGTACCTTTGGCTTTTACCGGGCCGTCGATCTGTTCCGCAAAGGGTTTGACGTCTGGCACATCTGCCGTGAAAGTCAGCGCCGCATTCGGCCCTGTCGCCAGCCCCTTGGCGGTCAGTGCGGTACCATATGGCCCATCCGTGATCGCATCCACGGACCAGCCGCGGGTGTCTTGGGTCGCGGTTGCGCTGACCGTCACGGGGCCGTCATATTGCGGCACCACCAGTGACAGATCGTTAAGCTTGAAGTCCGCCTGAACCGTGCTGTCGTCGGTGCGCAACTCTGCATTGCCGGTCAGGCTGAGGGCGGCGTTCTCCAACACCAGATCGCGCATGAACGTACCGTTTTCATTGCGCTGCGCCTCGACACTCAGTTCAGTCAGACCCGTCAGGACCGCATCTGCCTGCGCGATGCCAGTCTGGATGTCTTGTGCAGTGCCGGTGGCCATAAGGTCAAACTGCCCGCCAAGCGGGGTCACGGTCCCTTTAAGAGCCAGTTCCGTGCTGCCATCAATCTCGCGCCCCGCAAGTGCGGAAAACCGGCTCAGGTCTGCCGCGCTCAGTGCCATGTCCAGACGTGTCAATAATCCGCTTTCCAGACCATTGATCACCGCTTTGCCCTTGAGCCCATAATCAGCCCCGGACAGATCCAGATCACTGATGCGGATCGGCTGACCTTCGATGTAATTGATATTGGCCTTGCCGGTGATTGCATCGCCAATCGCCTCGGCGCTGGCTTTGTCGGCAAGGCTGAGGCCCGCCGCATCAAATGTCATGTCTCCGAGAAACTGGCCCACAGATCCAAGATTGCCCTGCAAGGTGCCCAGCAATTCAAGCTTGGTCTTTTCGATCTGAATGCCGGATGTGTACAGATCGGTGATGTTGAATCCTGCGTCAAAAACCTCGCCCTCGGCGGCGTCATATGCGACCCGCAGATCAACCCGCGCCACTTTGGTTCCCTCGCCCGAGACAGGCAGCAAGATCGGTGTGCCATCAGGGTTCGCGATGGCACCAGTGATATCAATGAACGTGGGCCAGTTTTCTGCGTTCAGGTTCACCTTGCCCGCAAGATTGGCGGCTTGGGCGTCCAGCGTGAATGCGCTGACCTCGATAGCACCATTGCTTTCGCGCAGGGCATCAAGGGTCAATTGCACATTGGTGCCAAAAAATTCGCGGTACCGGGGGGCAAGAAGGGCCGTGATGTCACCGCCAATGTCGGCCTGGATGCGCCGGTCGGGGGTATCGGACGCCCGGCGCGGTGTTTGCGCGCCCAGAGTGATTGTCCCTGCCAGACGTTCCTGACCGTCTGTGGCAATTTTTACGTCGCTGGCGAAGTCATCCAATGGCCCCTTGCCTGCGATGGTCATGTCCACTGACGGTTGATCAGGGATGTTGAGCAATCGGGCGGCGATGCCTTTTTCCTCTTCGGCCAGTTTCAGAAGCAATTCCAATATGTTGTCGGATCGCTTGAAATTCGCCTTAATTTCGAACTCACCGCGTTTTGCGTCTGTGCGCTTGGCGACAAAATCCAGGTCGCCCACGTCATCGGTCAACCGCGCGTTCGCTTTGATTGCCAGTTGCGCTTCTTCCCCCAACACAGCTGCACCAAGGTTTATTTCGTCCACCGAAAAGTCAGCCACTTCGATGGAAACGGGCAAATCCGGCAGGCTGAACGGTTTTGCCTCCGCATCGGGCAGCGGATCGGCCTCCGGCACTGGCAGGCGTGGCACATCGAGGCGTTTGGCCGTCAGGCTTTGCACCTCAAGCCGGCCCCGCAACAGCGCTGAGCGGTTCCAGTCAAGCAGCACATCCTCAAGCGTCAACCACGTCCCGTCCTTGTCCGATATCGTCATGCGGTCAAAGGACGCTCTTGAACTGAGCGCGCCGGAAAAGCCGTCAATGCTGACGCTGCGCCCTGCCCCGCTGAGCGCGTCCTGAATGGCGTTGGTCAGAAACCCCTTGTCGTCATCCTGAGCGTGGGCCAGCGTAAAGGACATCAGAATGGCCAGAAGGGGCGCGATGAGATGGCGCAGGATCCGCATTAGAATGACTGCCCTATGCCAATGTAGACTTGGAAATTCTCGCCGGTTGCGGGCCCGGATGTCGGCACCCCGACATCCAGACGAATGGGTCCGATCCCGGTTGCATAACGCAAACCAAGCCCGGCACCGGAGTGAACCTGACCCGAACCGTCATAGAATTGTTCAGCCCCAATATAGCCTGCGTCGACAAAGCCGACGATGCCAATCTTATCTGTCATCTTCAGCCGTGCTTCGGCAGAGAGACCCAGAAAACTGCGCCCGCCCACCACGTTACCGCCACCCAAGTTGACGCCAAGGGATTGATAGGGTTGCCCGCGCACAGTGCCACCGCCACCGGAATAGAACAGATAATCCGCCGGTGCCTGAGAAAGCTGAGGGCCATAGACGGACCCCAATTGCCCGCGCAAGGCAAAGGTCACGGGGCGTTCTGTGCCAAATGTCTTGTAGCCACGCACGTCAATAAATGTGCGCACCCCGTTGTCGGCACCCGAAAGTGCCAGAAACGGTGTCAGCGCCACCTTGGCGTAATACCCTGAAGTGGCATCCAACGTCTTGTCACGATAATCAAATTCGACACTCAGCGGCAGCGTCAGCAACGTGTACTTATTGGTGCCAAAGGCATCCCGCGTCTCGGCACGGCGCAGACCGACACCCAAGGTATAGGTCCGGCTTTCATTGGCAATCCGCTCGATACCCGCTTCCAGATCCAACTGGCGGGAAAAGAAGTTGACCTCGTCGAGTTGCGCCAGCTTGGCCAGTGCATAAAAATCAGTATCCGCGTTGAACGTCGCAGGCCGCTCAAAGCGCGCACCAAGCGAATAGTCGGTGCCGCCGGTGCTGCCCCCGATTCCCTTGATCTCGGCCTCAATGCGCAATCGTTCAGCCCCGCCCAGCAAATTTCGGTGCAGCCAGAACGAGCTCAGCGTCAGCCCCTCGGTGGTGGATACCTCAGCACCAAAACCAAGCCGACGGGGGGGGCTTTCGACGATCTGTGCGGTGATGGGCAAGGTGTCATTCGGACCGATCTTGTCCGCTTCAATCAGGGCGGCGGCATTAAAGGCCCCCGCGCGCCGCAATCGCGCCTGCGCGCGCCGAAGCTCATCGGGCGAAAACACAGTACCCGTGGGCAAGCCTGCAATTTCAATGATCCGCTCGGTGCGGACGTCGCGGTTGCCCGTAACGGTCAAAGGACCAAAACGCAGCCTTGGTCCCGGTGCCAGGCGTAAATCGGCGCTGATCACCCGGTCCTGATGGCGCGCGGTGAGCTTCTGATCAGCAAGGGCTGCCATGGCGTGGCCCTGATCGCGCCAGCCGCTGATCCCGCTGGCGACGGTTGCCTTGAGCACGCCTAGGCCAGCGGTCTGGCCGGTGGCAAACCCTTCGGGCAATTCCGTGCCCGGTGCCAGCGGTGCAATTCTGGTAGCACCGAACCGAAACAGGGGTCCCGGCTCAATGGCGATCACCGCCTGCCTGATCTGACGTGGCGGATTGACCGGTGGAATTGCCGCCGCGTCGACACCATCGAGCGTAATCTTGATGACCGGCCCGAAATATCCCTGATCATACAGCACCGCCAGCAGACGCCCATAATCAGCCTGTGCGGCGGCTACGACCTCTTGCGGGGTTGGTGTTGCGTCCTCGGCGGTTTGTTCAACCAACAATGATCCGCCCGCAAGGGTCTTATAAAGGTCTGTGTCTTCGGGAATGCCTCTGATCTTGAGATCGGCGGCAGCAGCCATGCCAGCCGCAAGTAGCACGACACCGACAACAAGCGCGCGGGCCGTCCAAAGCACCTTGTGCCATCCTACTGCCAATTGCACCACTCAAGGCCCCCCAACTCACACCATACACCGGATATAGCGGCATGACCTTATCTGTCGAGCAGACGGCCTTTTGCGGGGATCATACCTTGAAGCGCCGATCTGCTGCAATGAGTGTCTTGCTGTCGCGGAGCATTGTGAATACAAAATGCGGCGATCTATGTCATATGACACCATCTGAACGGATAAGTGTCGGGGAATTGCTCAAACGATTGTGAAAACGCAGGACACTTTGGCGCTGACATCCTGTGGTGCGGATGAGAGGAGAAACCTCGAACCAACCAGGCCTCAAGCGACCGAAGGCGGTAGGCCAATAGAAAGTGGTGCACCTAAAGGGAGAAACTTCGAACCACCTTTTCACGGAACTTAAACGCTGGGAAGCCGATCTTCGATCTTGGCCAACGCCAGAAAAGGGTGACTTGCAAAACCAACAACGGTGAGGGACTTACAGCCCAGCCATCAACTTCACCTCGAATATGGAAATTTCGTTTTCACTGTTGCTGCGCATTTCATCCAATATTCCTTCATGAAATAGAAACTCAGCATGCTCGCCGGAAAAAAATTCGACAAACGTAGAGTAATTCTGCAAGAGGTGCTTGGCTAGAACTCCGTTGAAGCCAGCCCTTATCAGCTCAATTTCTAAGTCGTCCGATGTGCCATACTTCAAATTTAGGTACAGAGTTTCATCAATTACATCCAAGTCGCCTGCTAAATCAACATACTTGGATAGGGCACTTTCAATAAAATCTTGCTCGTCCTTAATCCTTACGATGGCCAGATTTGCTTTCTCAGCATCACTCTTATCACTCCAGACAACATATCTGGGAAAAAAATCATTATCTTGAGTGTAATCACCCCACCTTCCCACGAAAATTGTACCCCCTACTTCATTCCAGTATGCAACAAAGCGATCAACCATTTGGCTTAAAGGCAGGTGTTCTAACTTCCATCGCAACAACATAGCGTAGAATGCCCTAGCTCCCCCGCTCTGCAGTCTGCAAATTTCAAAATACTTTGAGTTGTCATCTATTTTGCTGATGAAGACTTCAGCGACAAAGAGCAAGAAACCATCAATATCCGTGATTCGGCCAAAAGCCCGGACGTCTTGGTCGATGTCCCTTTCATGCTCCAGTATGTTGATTTCATACAGATTGTGGGTAAATGCCAAATATCCAACACTAGTCCGAGCGGATCGAACAACTTCAACATTCCTCACGGTCGGATCTATAACGTCCAAGAATGTATCTGCTTCCTCTCTGGCCGCCTCAGGGAGGCGATCATTGCTTAAAGTTAGCAGAGGATTATCATTGACATCCAATGACCAAGGCCGTGCTTGAACCGCTCATCTCCTACGAAACCTATTTGATCAACCAAGACCGTCTCAGCTCCTCCGCTGTCGCTCCCGCAAGGAAAGACATCGACTTGGAATTCCCTTTACGGGGCTTTGTAAAATGTTCGAGTTGCGGAAGAAAACTGACCTCTTGTTGGTCTCGAAGTGGTACCGGAGTTCGTTATCCGTATTACCTCTGCCAGTATCGATCATGTTTAGAGAAAGGGAAGTCCATTCCTCGTGACCGGCTTGAAGGTCACTTTGAAGCGCTTTTGCAGTCAATTGAGCCATCGGCTGCTACGTACGAAGTTGCTGAGAGGGTGTTTCGCGATGCTTGGGATCGGAGGGGGACGTGGGCCAAACAGGAAGCCAACAGACTGAAGCAGCGCGTCGCTCAACTTGAAAAAGAGAGTTCGAACGTTCTTAACCGTGCTGCTCAAACCCAAAGCGACTCCATCGCGATCGCGTATGAAGCCAAGGTAACCGATTTACAGTCCGAAAAGGCAAAAACCGAGGCGGAAATTGATAGAATAACCTTCCCAGAGCGTTCATTCGACGAAATGTTCGAACTCGCCGTGCAGTTTCTATCAAGCCCTTATAAAATATGGGAGAAAGCGAGTTGCACACTGAAGCGAGTGGTCCTTAGGCTCGTTTTTGCCAGCCCAATGGAATATGATCGAATTCAAGGTGTTCGAACTCCAAATACTACCTTACCCTTCAAGGCGTTAGACTACTTGAAGGGTAGCGATTTTAAAATGGTGCGGTCGGAGAGACTCGAACTCTCACGGGTGTTACCCCACAGCGACCTCAACGCTGCGCGTCTACCATTCCGCCACGACCGCACGCCATGGATGGTGAGAAGCCGTTTAGCCAAAGTCGCGGGCGTTGTGAAGGGGCAATCGGCAACAAAAAACCCCCGGTGCGATGGCGCACCGGGGGCGTTTGCGAAAGGCTTGGAATGCGGCCCTATTCGCTGATCGAAAAGGTCGGCAAACCTGTGCTTGAGGCGGGTTGCGCCTGTGGCAAAGTTCCAGCGGCAGGAAGACCGCTGCTGCGCAATGAAGCCTGACGGATCAGTTCGGTCCGCTCTGGCTGTCCGGGGACAAACACAGCGGCGGCCCCGGAATCAGCGGCGGCAAGGCCCGCCTCGTACCAGCTGGCGGCCATATCAACGCGCTTGGCCGGACCAAACCCTTGCGACAGATGGTGCCCCATCAATTCGCCGTAAACCCCTTCGCCAATTGCATAAAGCAGCAATGCGGACCCCACGGCCACGTCCATGTTATCGGTGCGGTATCCGACGCCGAGACAAATCTTGGCCGTGCCTTGCAACTGTGCTGGCGACATGCCGGTGGACAGCACAAAGGACGACACATCGGCCACCACTGCGTCACGTGGTTTCAGCGACAGCGACGCCACCTTGTCTTTCATCGCCGGACCAAAGCCCGCGCATTGCGTGGCGATCTGATCGGGGGTGAACCCTTGAATCTGGCCCACCAATTCTTCGGATCTGGCAATCGCATAGGTGCGCGCAAGGCAGAATTGTTCGTTCAGCGCCACATTCGGGTCTGACATGCTCGCCAAAGTGGTGAACCCGCCGTTGGTGTTGGTGATCAAAGAAACCGTGTTGCAGTGCGATGCAAGTGAGGCTTGCGTGCCCGCCCCGAGGAAGTTTGGCAGCCCTGTCGTTGATGCAGCGGCTGACGTGGCAGCGCCTGCCAAAGGTGCGGCCGCCGCAGCCGTGGCCGCAAACGTCGGTGTCGTTGTCTGCGGAACAGCTTGCGGTGCGACAACAATGGTTGTTGTCGGTGCAGCAGCCGCAGGAGAATGACCCGCCATTTCAGAGCGATAGGTTTTCAGCAATCCGCGCGTGCCATCCGGTGTCGACGCGACCTGCTGTTGTACTGCATACCCCCCCGCCTGTGCGCGGTTGTAGCTTGAGATCAGCAGGTTATTTTCAAAAGCAGACAATTGGCCAGTGACCGGATAGCCCAAATAGGCCTGATATTGCGACACCGCGTTGCGGGTCTGACGGCCCAACTGACCATCGACAGCGCCTGCGTTGAATCCAAAATAGTTCAGGGAAGCCTGAATATTCCGACCTTCCTGGGTCGATGGGATGCTGGACCGCGTGGATTTTTTCCGGGTTACCGTGCGGCTGCGTGTCGTTGTGCGGCGCTGGTTCTTGATGCTGTGCCCCACGACCCCGCCAATGATCGCGCCTGCGATAAAGTCGCCTGCGTCAGCTTCGGCCCGATCTGCGGGCGTCATCGCAAGCGATGCAGTCAAAATTGCCCCAGTTAATACTTTAAAATGCATAGTCCCTCTCCAAAAAAATGAATCACTTAATTGACCAAATGCTAGCACAAGATAGCTTCAGGCCAAAACGTTGTTGGCCCTAAATACAGGCCTTGGGGATTGAAAAACCGCCCGATCGTGCCGATTTTTAGATATTGCCACCCAACAGGAGCCTGCATCATGTCCGATACCCCGGCCCCAACCGAGCCTCCGGTTGTTCAAATTGACATTGTATCGGATGTCATGTGCCCTTGGTGCATTGTGGGCTACAAACAGCTTGAACAGGCCTTGGGCATGGTCGGTGCCGGTGCCTATATCCGCTGGCATCCGTTTGAATTGAACCCTGCAATGCCCCCCGAGGGTCAGAACCTGAGCGCGCATATTGCTGAGAAATATGGCCAGACACGCGAACAATCCGCGCAGAACCGTAAAATGCTGACCGACCTGGGTGCCGAACTGGGCTTTGAGTTTAATTTCACCCCAGACAGCCGGATCGTGAACACCTTTGCCGCACATCAACTGTTGGATTGGGCGCAAGAACACGGGCTGCAACACCCGCTCAAGATGGCGTTGTTTGATGCGCATTTCACCGATGGCAAAGATGTGTCGCAGACGGATGTGCTGGTCAAGGTTGCCGCTTCCGTTGGCTTGGACCCGGCGCAGGCTGGCGATGTGCTGGCCTCGGGCAGTCAGGCGGAAGACACCCGCGCGCGGCAGCAATTCTGGACGTCCCGGGGGATATCCGGTGTGCCCTCGATGGTGTTTGACGGGCGCTATTTGCTGACCGGGGCGCAAGGCGCGCAAACCTATGCCCAGATGCTGCAAAAAGTGTTGGCCGAGAAAGACGCCGCCTGACATCCAAGAAATGCCATATTGATTTGCAAAGGTCGCCCCCAACCGGGAGGTGACCGTGCAAATCAACATCCCTGTCTCAGCCTATTCCCGGTCAAGCTGGCCTTCCCGCTTGGCTTTGATCGCCCTGTTTCTGGGTTTGGCAGTGATGACACGTGGCATTGTGTATAATATTGAGTACAGATGGACCATTGCGCTCGACGTGAACGACATACCAGGGTTCGACGTTACAACCCGCGCGGTCCTTATCCAAACACCGGAACGGTTTCGGGTTCTGCGCACCGATGATCGGTTGCTCGTGATCCACAAGGGCGGCAAAGTCTGCATTTCCAAGCGCCGGCTTATTGCACGTCGGTGGCTGCGTTACGGCCTTGTCCTTCCCGGGTATTGTCGGAACAAACCAATGTTGATGCCCGCGCCGTCAGTCAGCGTACTGCACAGCGATTAGCGGGTTTCGTCCAGTCCTATGTACGGTTAAGACGCTCTCATGGTAGAATGGATCATCACCGACGGCTTGACCGATTATCGCGAAGCCGAGGCGTGGATGGAGGCGCGCGCAGCGACCATTGCAGCGGGCGAAGCAGATGAATGCATCTGGCTGGTGGAGCACCCTGCCCTTTATACCGCTGGCACCTCTGCGCAACCTGTGGACCTGACCGACCCGGACCGATTTCCCGTCTTTGAGACCAAGCGCGGCGGCCAGTACACCTATCACGGACCGGGCCAGAGGGTGGTTTATGTGATGCTTGATGTTGCCGCGCGCGGACGCGACGTGCGGTGCTTTGTTCGCCAGCTTGAGCAATGGGTGATTGCCACGTTGGATCAATTCAACGTGCGCGGTGAAATCCGTTCGGGTCGCGTTGGTGTCTGGGTCGAGCGGCCCGAAAAGCCGAGAAATGCCGATGGGTCGGTCGCAGAGGACAAGATCGCGGCCATCGGCATTCGCCTGCGCAAATGGATCAGCTTTCACGGCATCAGCATCAATGTTGAACCAGACCTCAGCCATTTTGGCGGCATTATCCCATGCGGCATTACCGAACACGGGGTCACGTCATTGGTTGATCTGGGGTTGCCTGTGACGATGGATGATGTGGATGTGGCGTTGCGCGGGGCATTTGATACGGTCTTTGGTCAATAGCTGTAACGTTGGAAAGCTCAATAGTCGCTTTTGACAAGCAATGTCAGCTGCGCGGACCTTGCTGCCGCTGATGGTATTTGGACGTAGGTCTGCTTTAGGGGATTTGCCCCTAGTTTTTTCGCAAATGCGCACTGTATCGCGGCGCAAAATATGCTGTGAACGCCTTCACCTCAGGTCGGCGGTAGGCGGACGGATTCACCAACAGCCATACGGTCGATCCCAAGTCTTCGGGCAACTCAATACAGTGGACGAGCGTGTCGTCGCTGTTCATGAACCGTGTCGGGAGAACTCCAATACCGGCCCCCATTTGAATGGCGGTTTTCATTGCCTTAAAGTCTTGGCAAGTCATCGCAATCTGATCCGGGTTGATGCGCTTCAGCAGCCACTTATTGACCGGATGGACGGCCAGATTTCCACCAAAAACCAGATACTTATATCCATCCATTTCTGATTCTGAGTGCGGTAGATCAGATTTGGCCGCGTAGGACTTCGACGCAAACAACGAATGCGTAATGGTGGCCAGATTCCGGCAAATCAACGACGGATCCTCGATTTCCTTGTTTGTCCATCTAATAGCGATGTCGACATTTCCTGCCGATATGTCGATGGCCTCGTCACTTGGGATCAATTCGAAATTCATACTCCCGTAGCTCTCGACAAAGCCTTTTAAGATTGCGGACAGGTGAGGATTGAATGCGTCCGTCACTGCAGTAATCCGAATGGTTCGGGATTGGGAAGACGCCAATCGGGCCGCCGTCGCATCCAATTCTTTGGCCGTTTTCTCAACTGCCTCGGCGCTCGGCAACAGCATCAGCGCGTCTTGCGTAGCTGTAAAACCTTGCGTGTTCCGTTCAAACAGAACCAGCTTAAGCACGTGTTCCAGTGCTTCAATGCGTCTTGCCACAGTGGGCTGTGCCATCCCGAGCGTCTTGGATGCCGCCAAGGTGGAACCGGCTCGCATTACTGCAAGGAAAACGCGCACATCTGAAAGGTTCTGAAAAACGCTCTTCATTTTTGTAGAACAGCACAACGTCAACGCGGATACCAGCAAAATTCATGCGTCCTTAGGCTCAATTCAACGCCAATGAGAGGACCGACCAATGACACTTACATTCCCAGCTTTCAAACTCCCCACTCTGAAGTCGATGTTCCGCGCGGCACTCGCCAACCCCGCGACCGAGGCCACGCCAGAACATGAAACTGCCTATGCTGAGCGCGCTTTTCTGCGCGAAGTGTTGGCCCACAATCCTGAGGCCATTCAAAGCGATGTCGGCCTCATGGCAATGATGTCCCAGTATCCTCGGCAATTCTGAATGCTTGGTATGACAAATGATGCGTCCCACATGGGTTTCTTACCAACTGACGTGCTCGATTTCTGGTTTCCTGACACGGGTCATCAAAACGCGCCCGAGACATATGCAGCTTTCTGGTCGGGGCATATGCAAGGCGGGATGGATGATGCAATCATTTCCGGATTCGCCGACCTCACCCATGCCGCCGCAACCGGCTTGCTCGTTCACTGGGCTGACACAGCTCGCGGGCGGCTCGCCCTAATAGTTGCTTTGGATCAGTTCTCGCGCTCGTTGTGGCGCAACACGCCCGCAGCATATGCGCAAGACATCAAAGCCGCACGACTTGCTTTGGAAGGCATGGCAAACGGGCACTTTGGATGCCTCCAGCCGTGGGAAATAATGTTCTTTTACATTGCGATTGCACATTGCGAGGGTCCAGATCACTTGGCGCGGATGCATAAGCTGGATGATGCAGTCGAACTGGTCATTTAAAAGCTCCCAGATCAACTTTGCGAAAGTGGTCCACGATTGCGGGCGCAACATCAAAAGGTGAAGAAGATCATTGCAACATACGGAAGGCACCCTCATCGCAATGACATTCTTTCGCGACACTCGACCCCCGAAGAAGAGCTCTATATTTCTGCAGGTGATTTTCCACATCTTGCCAACAACAGACCTTGAGGCGTCTTGCAGCATTGGTAACTCTGGGCTCAAACCAGACATTGCCCGCATCATCCCTTTCGGAGACCCAGCGCAATTCAATCGCCAATTGCTCTGTCCAGCGCAAAATAAACCCGCCCTGCGGCAAACCCGCCCATTGCCCCCGGCGCATGACCGCACTAAAACGTGAGGGACTCCGCACGCGTTTGCACAATTGAGCGTGGTGCATCACATCTTTATTCAGGAGGCACCGCATGGCAGACGCAGCCATTCAAGGCCATGACCATCACGACGAACGCGGGTTTTTCACCCGCTGGTTTATGTCCACGAACCACAAAGACATTGGTATTCTGTACCTGGTCGTTTCAGCCTTTGTCGGCTTTATCTCGGTCGCATTCACCATCTACATGCGCCTTGAGTTGATGAACCCGGGCGTTCAGTACATGTGTATGGAAGGTGCCCGTTTCATCGCGGACAGCAATACGCTTTGTACGCCAAACGGCCACCTGTGGAACGTGTTGATCACGGGTCACGGCATCCTGATGATGTTCTTTGTGGTTATTCCTGCGCTTTTTGGCGGATTTGGTAACTACTTCATGCCGCTGCAGATCGGTGCGCCGGATATGGCGTTCCCACGGTTGAACAACCTGTCGTTCTGGCTTTACGTTTTTGGGACGACATTGGCGATCTGTTCGGTGCTTTCACCTGGCGGCAATGGTCAGTTGGGGTCTGGCGTTGGTTGGGTTTTGTATCCACCGCTGTCGGTCAAAGAGGCTGGCATGTCGATGGATTTCGCGATCTTTGCGGTCCACGTTTCAGGTGCTTCGTCGATACTTGGTGCGATCAACATGATCACCACGTTCCTGAATATGCGTGCCCCCGGCATGACCTTGTTCAAGGTGCCGCTGTTTTCATGGTCGATCTTTGTTACCAGCTGGCTGATCCTGCTCAGCCTGCCGGTTCTGGCGGGTGCGATCACCATGCTGCTGATGGACCGCAACTTTGGTTTTGCGTTCTTTGACCCCGCTGGCGGCGGTGATCCGGTCCTCTATCAGCACATCCTGTGGTTCTTTGGCCACCCGGAAGTGTACATCATCATCCTGCCCGGCTTTGGTATCATCAGCCACGTGATTGCCACGTTCAGCCGCAAACCGATCTTTGGCTATCTGCCAATGGTCTGGGCGCTGATCGCCATTGGCGCATTGGGTTTCGTCGTCTGGGCGCACCACATGTATACCGTGGGCATGACATTGAACCAGCAGGCCTACTTCATGCTGGCCACCATGGTCATTGCGGTGCCGACCGGTGTTAAAGTCTTTAGCTGGATTGCCACCATGTGGGGCGGGTCGGTTGAGTTTAAAACACCGATGCTTTGGGCGTTTGGGTTCTTGTTCCTGTTCACTGTCGGCGGTGTGACCGGTATCGTGCTCAGCCAGGCTGCTGTGGACCGCTACTATCACGACACGTACTACGTTGTGGCGCACTTCCACTATGTGATGAGCCTTGGTGCGGTGTTTGCGATCTTTGCAGGGGTCTACTTCTATTTCCCGAAAATGACCGGTAAAATGTACCCCGAATGGGCGGGCAAACTGCACTTCTGGGCCATGTTCATCGGTGCAAACCTGACGTTCTTCCCCCAGCACTTCCTGGGCCGTCAGGGCATGCCACGCCGCTATATCGACTATCCAGAGGCGTTTGCCTATTGGAACCAATGGTCGTCAATCGGTGCGTTCCTGTCGTTCGCTTCGTTCCTGTTCTTCTTTGGGATCATCGCCTATTCGCTGTTGCGGGGGCCTAAGGTCACGGCGAACAACCCATGGAATGAATATGCCGACACGCTGGAATGGACACTGCCCAGCCCGCCACCAGAGCACACGTTCGAGATCCTGCCAAAGCAGGAAGACTGGGACAAACAGCACAGCCACTAGTCTGGCAATGATCTGAAAAAACTTAAGAAGGCTCCAACGGCGGTTGGGGCCTTTTTGATTTGTCGTCCCGTGCATTTGGCAAAAGCAAAGAGGACATGTGAATTTCCAATCCATATTTATTGAAGATTTGGAATGCGTTGTTTGATTCTGGCCTAGACCCTCGTCCTGACAGCCATGCCCGCGTTGGCATTTGACATCGGCTTTAACTGGTCTGGCCTCAAATCCTGTACCAACGGCAAACAAAACCGCGTCTCAAACCCCGCCTTTGCCCTGCGCGATGTGCCTGCGGGGACCAAATATATCCGTTTCAAAATGGTCGACCGAAACGTGCCCAACTATAATCACGGCGGCGGGGTGGTGGCCTGTAATGGCCAAAAGGCGATACCAAGCGGCGCGTTCAAATACAAAAGCCCCTGCCCCCCAAACGGCAGCCACGTCTACGAATGGACAGCGACCGCACAGAGCAAAAAGAGTGGCGGTAAGATCGGTATCGCAAAGGCGCAGCGCGAGTATCCTGAATGACGCAGCCAAGGGTGCAGGCACATTCAGGTCGCGGATACGCCCGGCGTGAGGCAAAGGCGTAAAACGCTGTTCTGCGATATCAGCCCTGTCAGACTTTTTTTACTGTTGGCGATTTTTCCCCCTTGCAGCCGTGGCGCAGGATGGGTATCTCGGCCCCACTACCGGATGCGGGCGTAGCTCAGGGGTAGAGCATAACCTTGCCAAGGTTAGGGTCGGGCGTTCGAATCGCCTCGCCCGCTCCAGGTGGTACATAAAGAAAACAAAGAGTTACAACGCAAGTTGTAGCTCTTGTTTCGTTTTTGGACAATGAATTTCTTCAGCGTTCACATTTAGAAGTGTGAACGTCGTGGTTGGCAAGGTGCGCAAAGCAGAGCTTTGGCAGTTCGCTCTACCCCTGAGCTACGCCCGTTTTCTCTCTGAAAAGACATAATCAGCGAATTTCTGCTAAAAATTATTAGGTTTGGGATCATGTAAGTTGGGCGGAAACCAGACCTTAGCTGCATCTGAAAATGGCAGCAGCTCAGGCCGCCAACCTGATAGAGCGATCATTGGACTCAAGTGCCGGAACTTACGGTGACAGAAGTCCTAGATCTGTTGACACTACGCACATCACCCTGGCTGTGAACGCTAGGCCGGGAACAGCCAGAAGCGAGAAGCCAATAGAGTACAAAGCCAACACGGAATAAACAGCGCTCCGCGAAGTATATCGGTCCTGAACAGTGTAAAAGCTTCTTAAGACGTCGATCTTGATCTGATTATCATCGTCCTTTTTGAGCGCGTCCGAGGCGGTTTTGAGACTCTTGCCCCGATCTAGCCAAGGTGCCCGTTGGAGAAAGGTCGATGCAACTTTCGGTCTTCGCGATCGTATCGTCGCAAACATCGACCGCAGGTTGCGAGCTGAAACGTTGTCGATTGTCTCAACCACATAATCATTAATGTCGCGCGCACCCTTGACGATGCTGGGGGCGAATATTTTGTATATGATTGTGCCAACACCAAGAAGCAAGAGCCCCAAGTAGATGAGGTTCAGACGCGTTGAAAACTCTATCCATGGCAAGCATTGTCCAGGGTTTGACTGCTGTTCAAGCAGGCCGCCCAAGCCTCCGAGGTAATCCTCGATTTGTGAATGGTACAGGATCATATAGCCGATGAATGGTGTGGTCATTGTAATCGCCGCAGGTATGCTTTGTCCAAACCCCCGCAACAGATGCCAGTTTAGAGTTCGAAAGCGCCAAGCCTCAGGCTGCCAACTCGAGTAAGTCTCTGGAGCTTCATCGGACAAAATTTATCACTCCAAACTAGAAATTCGCAAGGTACGATTCTGGTGAGTGTAAAACTCTCCCACAGTAATCTCAGGAATATCCAGTTCAGGCGCAATCATCGAAGTTGCAATGATCATTTGGTTTTCAGACACTGCTGCAGAAGATTTTTCATGTAGCAATCGTTGAAAATTTCTGCTGCGCTCCGGCTCCATTCCTTTATCTTCAACGGTATCCATCAGGAGGAATCGTGGATGTGAAAAGGAGCTCTGATTGGCGGCGGCCACGGCAAAGGACGCGATAAAGCTATTCCGCAGGTAAACCATTGAGCTGGCGGAAAAAAATGACTCGCCGTTGACGTTTATTCGGTCGCCGTCAAAGTCAAAGTTGACTGAGTCGGCATTCATAAAGGTCGATTGCCTTTCCAAGTCCCTCCTTAAGAAATCTAACACTTCCAATTCGATTGAACGCCTGGCTTGCGATATCTGGTTTCGATCACGCTTTTCTGATGTCTCGATTACAGCTTTCACACCATCAATCTTCTTCTGAAGATCATCTCGTTGTTGTTGGGCTTCCTGTAATTCTGCAACAACTGATTTGCGCCCGGCGAGCTCCTCTAGCTCTCGCTGAGCGTATCCGGCTTCCCTGTTTAGCGATCTCAATTTTGTTCGCAGTTCAGTTGTGGGACTGCGCAGTGACACGGTGTAGTGGCGACCAGCTTGTTCCCACAGTTCGGTGAGTTTTGTGAGCCTCGCCTTCAGATCGGAAATGCGCTTTCGGCGATCAGTTTGAAGGTCCAATGAGCTTTGTTTTTGCCGAGCATATTCGTTGATCAAACGAAGGGCTCGTTCTTTCACCTGACTCTTGTCGGATGCTTGTTTGCACAGCGAACATGCGCCCTGAACTGCAGTACCCTCGACAGGTGCAAAACAAGCAGGGCAAAACTCGAAACTCAGAGCGTTCAACTCATCCACAACCATCTTGGATTCGTGGAGAGCGTCCAATTTCTTTGTGAGTGAAGCTATAAACTCATCCGAATCCGATGCTTCCAGCTCAAGATAGTCAAGTTCTTCTCTGGCCTGCCCAATCTCAGCTTGAAGTGACTGTACTCTCGCGTAGGTCTCCTGCTGGTCATTAAGTGAAAGTCTGTCCTCGAACTGAGCAGAAAAGACTTGTGCCTCAATCGTCTCGATCTGCTTGTTTAAACCATCAATTTCACGCCGTAACCGAGCATATTCTTGTTCGATCCATTCTTGTGTCAAGGGATGCCCGTCACGCCCGTGCATCCTGGTCAATGCGGTAATTCTTGAGATGACGTCCTTTATTTCGGCTTCGAAGGCTTTGAGACTAAGCTTTGCGGCGTAGTAGTCTTCGCTAAATGCGCCCAGCAGTAAGCTCCCAACGGTCTGTCGTGTGATTGCATCATCAAATGGCTGATTCCGAAACAGTTTCTCAACTGAGCTCAACTGATCCGAATATAGCAACCTAAGAACTTGGTTCATCGTAATTTTGGTGTTCGCTTCCCCGTACTGAACTTCGGGCAATTCCAAAAGACGAAACATCACTTGTGAGAAGCTCTCGGATTTCCCTCTTCGAAAGGAGTAACGCTCCCAACCGGTGCCGCCGCTACTTAGCGCTTCAGCGGAGGGGCCGAAGAACATCCTCATTGGTTGGGAGGCCTTTTGCTCAACATCTCGTTGGAGCGTAACGTCTTTACCATTTAGTCTAACGCCTACCGTGACCGTATCGCAAAGAAGCGCAGACTCACGCCACTGATGTTCAAGCAGATCGCCGCCAAGGCCATAAAACAGGAAATCCATGATCGTGGATTTGCCCGAGCTATTCTCTCCGCGGATAATGTTGAGACCGGAGTGAAAGCCTTCTGAGAATACCACCTGACCTCTACGAAAAATAGTCAAATCAGCAACTTGCAGGTTGGGTCTAAACAACGTCATAGCTGTGCTCTCCCAAGCCGCTACGCGCTAAAACACCGTCTTTACCAAGTTCGTCCATCTTCGGGAAGTCGATCGCAAGGAATGCAACCAGGTCGGACGTCTTTTGAGACGCATTTTCAACGGAATTCATCAGCTCCTTCGGTATGTTTTCATAGTTTAGAACTAGTCGTTCAGAAGTAGCTGCGTTGGCATCAATCATTTTAGCACCGGCCAAGGCACTGACAGCCGTAGCCTGGATCATTTCCATTCTTTCAAATACCACTCTAGCACTTGGAAAATTGTCGTACCCTGACTTTGGGTATTTCTTCACAATAGCGTTTCGCGTCCGGGCAAATCCTTCGATGTCTCTTGGAGCCCGGACGTCCTTGAGTGACCATGGGAAACAAAAGAAAAAATCTGCGGCTCTTGCTGAGCGGTAGGTGAGCACCTGGTTTTCGGAAGAGGTCAAGAGAACCAAAAACCTAAAGACAGTATGATACGGATCGTATGCCGGTGTATATGCAAGGGAAAACATTAACTCCACCTAACGTAACATCTATCGGCAAGCCAGTAGATCATGCCGCGAATGTGTGCATGTGTTATCGTAAAGTGCTCAAAGCCAGATCCCATATCGCTTAGCGTTGGTTGAATAATCCGCTCCTCAATAATTTGATCCACTTCCTGGCGATCAAGTAAGGAAACGTGAGGAACAATGTGATTTTCAAAGACATCATTTATACGAGCTAGGAAGAGCGCGAATATCTTCTGAGCCGATGGATAGTGCTGCATCTTTGCAAGTAGCTTTGCAAAGTGCTCTTTTTTCATTAACGCACTTTCCAACTGATCTTGACGCTCAGCATCTGTCAATTTCGCTTCAAGCCCCACCAGGCTGCCCGAACTTCGTCTGTCCTGAAACATTTGAAGATCGTCAATGAACCCCTCAACGCATGTGTCGCCATGTGAGATTTCTTTATCTAGCCGATCAAGTAGCCTGGGAACTTGTGAAAACTCTGTCAACTCGCGTGCCTACTCCACATTTGTAGTGGAGCCAAAAATTGCACCACCTCTGGCTGTTTTCTCAGCATATTGTGGCCATCAATGATTGCAAGGATTCCCGACGGCATATTTCAACTTTCGGCCTTTCTAAACTCTTCCGCGATTGCATAAGGATCTGGCCGCCCGCCTTTCAAATCGTTGCTTGCGTTAGACTAGCCAAATAAGATTCTTGTCGAACTCTTCGCAAAATTTGACTGCGGTCGAAAGCGGCAGCTCCCGTTTTTCAAGCTCGTAGTTTTTATATGATTTGTCGGCGATCCCGAGGATCGCGGCGAAATACCGCTGCCTCTACGAGAAGGATGGGGCGGATGTTCCGTTTGTGCTGGTCAGTGATCCCAAAAGTGGGGATGGCCACGTGGTCCTGTTTGAACAAGGCCCCAAACCATCGCAGCAATACTGACCTCTGTCTCAATTCTCCCGTGCGTTGCGAGCAGCCCAGATGGGCAGAAGTCCACCTTCGTAGGACGTGCTTTTAGTAAAGGATGCTTCAGAAACATATTTCGAAATCAAGTTCCATGTTTCTGGAGAATCTATATCGACGTGAGCGATCAACCAAATTGTATCAGTAAATACAACCCCTTCTCCTAGCAACTTTGAGGCCACATCCTTTTTGTAGTCCTTGCTGCTCTCATCTTCACTCAGAGAAAGAATCCTGGCAGTTCCAGATTCCAATATCTCAGAATCAAATTCGTCAGAAAAAAATAGGTCCTTCAAAGAGACCCAAACAAGAGCGTCTCCCAATGAATCTTCATTTTTTTGGTTATGATCTGTCCAGTCTATTCTATCCCAGTTTTCATGTGCGAACATGGCTCGTTGCGACCAGAAACAAGAATCAAAAATGCGTTTCGAGTAGTATCTATCAACATTCAGTGTTGATGCCATAAGGTCGCATAGAGAATATGGCCGGTCTATGAATCGGTCTACAAAACCGTCATCACTACTTCTCGGGTCACTTGCTCTCCCCGACGCCGCGGTTCGTTGCCGAGTATCAAACACTCCCACCGTCAACGGGGACCCTCGAATTCCATAGTCTAGGTCTGACCAATCTTCCAAAAGGTTATCGAGGTCGTCAATCTCAGCGTGGCCATGGTCATTGTCAACAAGCTTGAGGCTTGCAGAGGAAAAATCTTGGTTCGGGCCTTGGTCGTGTGAATCTCTAGGAGTTAGTCTAACTGGATACTCTGTCCCAATGATCCTCTTACCGTCCCTGAAACCGGCAAAACACTCTGCTGTTTCTAAAGCTTCGTAGTATGCGGAACCTGTTGGCTGAGATTCTCTGGCTCTGCAATCGGGTTCCCCGTAGTAAGGGCCGAATTTTACTTCGTTCGGAAGCAAGCCTGTGCTGGCAGTGACCAAGTGAAGTAAGGAAATCCACTCTGGCAATAGGTCTTCATCTGTCTCCAAGGGAACCATTCCATCAAAGGCAATTGGAAAGGCTACAAAGCGCAGTCGTGGCTCTCCACTGATCCAAGAATTCGGCAAACACGCAGGATATTCAGAATTCTGCGCAGATTCGATCCACCAAGAACCTGTGATAATTACTGGAGGTTCCTGAAAGTGTGCACCACCCATCCTAAGAGCCTCTTGGCTGTCAGTGGGAGTTTCGCAGTATGAGTTTAGATCGATAATTTCTCCAACAATCTCCAAATCGACTGAAGCAAGACGTAGATCATCCTCTGATAACCTTGAGATGACGCTTAATTTTTTGTCTAGGGGAAAGCTGCTGAAGTCTGGCAAGTTGGAGATATCGATCTCCGTGAGCCAGGATAGATCAAGCGTACTTTCGCGCTCAACGAGACCTTCAACCCATCCAGTTGGAGAGTTTGAACCATCGGGAGAGATCGATATATTTCCGAAGACACCGCTAGAACTTGACCCATCAAATCCAGCAATTCCAGACCCCATCCCTCCAGAGCCAAACCCGCCTACTCCAGCTCCGCCTGCTCCAGCTCCGGGGCCACCACCGCCCTGCGCAAAAACAGACGTTGAGATGAGTATGAGAAGAAGAAGAGAGGAAGTCAGCCTTCTCAGCATCGTGATCTCCTTTCATTCATTTAGCACGTTCGGGGGGATGCTTATCCCATCTCCGATTGAAACGGGGGAAGATACCCGACCTTGGAATCTGCCAGGGTTTGGTATGGGGTTTCCCCCAAGGCTTTCGAAGCCCGATCCAGTACTCTTGATTTCTGTAAAAACGGGAGCAGGCATTAAATCATCGGGGTTGTCGCTTTCATAGGCCACCGAGAATACTGAGCCGATCCGATCCGGTTGTGTCGGTTGTCGAAACAGCCATCGCGTTTGTCCGAAGTTCAGTTCGCTAGGCGAATTTGCCATCGCAGGGTTTGCTCCGCCGTCGTCGGGTGTGCAAGGCATGAGCATCATACCCTCATGGTCAGCATGGCAATTACAACCTCCCTCGCCTTCCATCACAGGATCGCAACCACCGCCATCATCGGGCACTGATGTCGAAGCCACATTACCAGCAGTAGCTGACTCCGAAGCCGTGCTGGCTACCGCATCGCCAGTGGACGTGCCTTCGTCTCCTGTGGTCGTCCCGTTGTCATCATCAGTGCCATCGTCACCTTGAGTACCATTGTTGCCATTGTCAGTCAGGTCAGTATTGCCGTTGTCACCATTTTGGGGTTCATCCCCGCTGTCGTCATCCAACGGATTATCTAAGTTTTCACAAGTCTCCACACATTTATTCGGAATCTGTGTTACGTCTTTGACCTCTTCTACAACGTCATCCAAATTCTCGCGCCAAGCGTCTTTGCCTTCTCCCGTCAGCAGGTCTTTCGCAGCCTTAAAAGACTCTGCGGCAACGTCACCTCCTTCGGTTAACACTTCGGCGACTCCGCACGCTGCATAACATGCGATTTTCTCTTTTGTTTCCGAAGATACAAGCTGGCCTTCAGTCGAAGGAGAATTGGCCGAGTTTTCCGCTGCACTACTCGCTGAAGACATGAGGTCAATGCCGCTCACCAGTTCACCGGAAGCATTATCGTTGCCAGGTGAAGCTGCGGTGATCGACAAGACGCTAAATTCTTCTGCGAATATCGGAGCCGAAACATATTCTGCTTCAACTCCGTCTCCGGTTTCACTTGCTGTACTTGCGCATAGCGTGCAAGCAATACCTGAAAAAGGTGTATCCCCCAGAAAATTCATTTGGAAGTCCTTGGGGCTTTGAGACGTGTGCTGCTCAGTTAGCGGGCGTCCACTATTGTAAGCCACCATACCAGCTTGAGAAACCAGCTGACCCAAAGGGTTCGACCGCTTGCTGTCCATGGCGATCGGCTCCTCGAAGAAGTAATCGCTAAGTAAGTTTCCCCCAGACGCCGAAATCTGGTTGGCGGGAGGCACGAACTTCTCCAAAATTGGTGATGAGTCTTGAAACTCGCCGAACATTCGCAGCGAACCTAGCTTCGTTGGGCGTCCAGCATATGCTGTCATATACTCGTCAAAGTTTTGCGGCCCTTCTGTTAAGCTGGTGCCAGCGAGACTTGCGACTTCCTCTAGAGTTGATCCTGTAGCGCCAATCACTCCAGGATGAAGGTATTCGAGGGCAATCATACTGGTAGCGGAAACCATCCCACTTTTCGCACCAAACGGACTTGATTGGCTGTGGGACAAATCCGCGAAATTCATGGCTGGAACAGAGATTGATCGGTAGATACCGAACTGGGCGATATCTTCGTAGATTGATCTTTGAATATCGCTTGAAGTGGAAGAAACTCCTGCCGCTTGTAACGTGACCGCGAAAGCTTCAACGGCGTGTGCCAACCTACCAGCTTGATATGAGCCCACTTCGCTTTGGCAAGCGAACGTCTTGAGAGTAGGATGACTGTAGCTCGCACAGTTGGAAGTGTTTACTTCAAGCACAGTCATTATCGCGGAGCTGATTTCGATATCTGAACTACTGCTTTCAGACTGAGCGACTGACGCTATTGGCTGAGCGATAATTAGCAACGATGAAGTTAGGGCGATAGATGCAGTTCTTGTAGAGAAAGAAGCTGACAAGAGTTGCAAAATAGAAGCCATGTACAATCTCCAAAGTTATTTCCTTGATGGAAGACACCTCATAAGTGTGAATGCTGGGGTGCGACCAGTCAACTGCTAGCAATCCCAGGGCAAAAACGGTGGTTTTGGTCGGTTGGCCAGAAGCCTATATGTTCTGCCTTTTTTGGCTGCGCTGAGGGTGTGGTGCCCTCAGCGCCTTCGTTCGCTCTCTTCCACAGTTTCGAGAACTATAGGGCGAGCGTCTGTTTTGTGGAAGTGTGACGTAGGGAAATGGCAACCTTCTAACGGCAGCAATGGGCCGAGATTTAGGACTGTCACACTGTTTCGTTGTGAACGCATGCGAATTCTATACGGAAAAATACATGAAAACATACTGTTAAACTAGCTGACCCTAACCTTGACCAGGTTATGGCACGCTCTCCCCCTCAAACAGCTCTTGGAACAAGGCCGTGAGCCAATATCGCTGGCGAGGGGTACCCAGGGGGTGGTGGGTACACGTTCTTAGTTCTAATGTAGGCAGAAATTTTTCTTCAAGAAATTCCTAGTTTTGAATGTCCTACATCCAATGGCACACTCGTTGGTAGGTAGTTTGTCACCGTTAGCACGCCCAGTACAAATTTGAATGCAGATATTTCGAGGGTTCACCTCAATTTGACGCTAGTGATTTGATCTAATTCAATAATTTTTGCCACACTTCACGAACATTGGCACTTGGGGTTGCTATAGCTGCCTAGGGCGATCCGTTTATATAGTATTATGCACTATTGCACTGTTGGCATGGAGGGAGGTGGTGACTTGAATACTGGTAGGAAACGGTCTTGTTTTGGCCTCGTCAAGTACACCACCACATTGTTACTTTAACACATTAATATCAGTGTATATTTTACCCTATTACTAACTCCTCTCTGGCGATATCTTTAACATCCGGCAAGACCTTCTTGTCATCTCCTAAGGTGAGTTCGCCAAGCTTAAGATCGGACTGACGACCCTGCCCTGGGTTATTGTCTTTCAAATATCCCAACTCGATGGCCTTGGCGACGTTCCTTGAAACAACTGAACCATCTCGTCCTAGATAACCTGAGAGTGTTCTCTGAGATATCGGATCGCCTGATCTGCGTGCTTCCTTTTTGAGGTCACGCACCGCTTCAATTATTTCCCTTACGTTTGCCGGAACTGCCGACTCCAAACCCTCTGACAACGGTCTAGCTACCAGATTGTGAACAATTTCGTAGTCGGCAAGTGTTGCAATCACTTCACCATTCTCGGCTCTGTCTCTGTTACAACGGTGCAAATGCGCACAAGTTCTAATCAGGCTAAGCACATGGGGAAAATCGCGAGCTATGCGGAAGTGTGACGTAGGGAGTTTACTCGCGAGCGAACCCCCAAAGGGGATTATCACATTTACTGGTTTTGAAAGTGCTTCTTCCGAAAATAATCTCCACTCCTGAATTCGCTCGTCAGTTAAACTACTTTTGGAGCCCAATGCTTGAGCCATAAGAACCTTTGCCATATGATCTTGATCCTCCCTAATGCCAATACTGATCATCCGGCTAGCGTCCTCTGGATGTAGACTGTTTGCGGTCGTGGTCATCATAAGCCCCGTAGGACCAACTATATGCAGTTCCTTTGCGTTTAAGCCGCCGTCAGAACTCTCAACCGTACGGTACTTTGCCTCTCCCTCACTCAAGAGCTGGCGCAAGAACGTGCGACCGTTGCCTTCTGCCATTCCCGCAGCTTCCTGAAGCACTATGTGCTTATGTGAAAAGTCGAGGTCATCGCTGTAGATTAACGCCTTTTCAGAGACACCATGTAACAGCACGTAGTTGCTTGTAGGCACGAACTTTAGCGCTGTTTCCAACGCAAAAGATTTACCGCTACCGGATGGTCCTTGAAGAACCAGAGAGACTGGCTTGTCGAGAATGCAGGAATGCAACGCCAGCCACACGAGTTGTGGAATCGATGGGTCACCAATGAATCCAGAAGCATCGATATCTTTTGAAAGTGTATTGAGTATATTAGTTCCTGTTCTTATCAATTTTGTTTTTCCATTGCTTAATTTTCGGACAGCAAGAATCAAAATACGACGCATCTATCGATCCGACGTCGCAGCTTCTTGAATGTTTAGAGATACTGCTGAATTGCAGCGAATGCGCGTGCCTGTCCGAGACAGTTTTTAGCCGCAACTTTTCTATATGGGTACTAACTTATTTTTTTCAAGACCCTAAGGCTAATTTTTTTATTTTAGTCAATTAGGTCGACAACGTCTTGGACGTTAAGATGAGTGTATCGCTGAACGCTTCTGATATCACGATGCCCGCTGACAACCATGATTTGCGACAAGTTCAACCCCTTCCTAGCCACCTCAGTAATCCTTGAATGCCTAAGTTGATGAAAGCGAACATCCTCTGACATTCCAAGAGTTATTCTCGCCCTTCTGACCGCCTGTGAGACGCTGTACGGAGCCTGTGGGTACAGCTTAGCCCCTGGCCCCTCCGAACGGTTAACTGCGTACTGTAAGAGTCTTACAGCGCGTCTGGTTAGGGGTACGTCCCTTGATCCTTCTTTACCTTCAACAACGCGTAAGAAGCGTTCATCCAAGTGAAGATCACAAGCACGCAATTTCAGAATTTCCGACCGTCTCATGGCAGTTTCATAGGCAAGTTCTACGATCTGTCTCAACAACGGAGTCATCTCCCCCAAAAGGGCCGCCAACTGATTTCGCGAAATTACAGTCTCTCGGGTCTTTCTGGCCTTCGGCAATTCAAGTCTATCACACGGGTTGGAAATGGTCTCACCCGAGCTTGCAAACCATTCGTTACAGTACCAGCGATACATACTGCGCAGTTTCATCAGGTCATTGCGAACTGTTGTGGTCGAAACCTCCTTTAGCCGCTTTTGCTTGTAAGCGTTCATATTCTGAAGCGTCACCTTGTTCAGCGGCTTCTGAAACTCTTCGCGTTGTCCAAGCCTTTTGAACTGAAACTCGGTTTGTTCACGCGAGGGCTTTTCTCCAAGGACTTCACTACAATATCGCAGCCCAGCATCAAGAATACTAGGATGACGAAAATTAAGTGTTGACTCGACTTTTTTGGCCCAGCTTTCTGCATCTTCCCGACTGTGAAATGTCTGTGAACGCGCAGGTTTGCCCGCAAGCCGCACTTGGACATTCCAGTTTCCGGATTTCATTCGTCTTATGTTCGCCATTTGGTCACACCTTGTATCAAATTTTCAGGTGTAATTATTTATTTTCAATAACTTACCGGTTGCCAAGGTTAGGGTCGGGCGTTCGAATCGCCTCGCCCGCTCCAGGTGGTACATAAAGAAAACAAAGAGTTACAACGCAAGTTGTAGCTCTTGTTTCGTTTTTGGACTGTGTTTCCCCTCTTTTTGCTGATGCTTTGCTTGATAATTTCAGGCCTTGGGAGAGACTTCCATGCCGAACGACATGCGGCTGACGGAAGCGTTCAGGCAGGCCGCCATGCCGCAATGAGCGCATGCAAAAGCCCATGAATGGTGGGCCGAAAGAGCAATCAACAACAGCAGATGCGCCTAAGAAAACCTTGACCGAAACGCGAAATGAAGTAGAATTGCGGGTGAAACTGACAACTTGGAGTAATATCAGGCTAAGTCAGGTTTTGCTAAAGGGGGATTGGATGAGATCGGTCATCAGAGCGCTAATGTTTCTCACTTTGATCGCGTCTGCATCACATGCGTCACCGGTAACTGTCACCTTTGATTCAGCTTTCAACAACCCGCCCATCGGGAATAACCCGATTACGAACGCGGAAATTGGCGTCAGCCAGGGCTTCCTCTATGAGTACAGCACTGTGTACCTTAACGGCGCTTACATCGGCCTTCATGATGACGGCGGAATTCTGTCGTCCTTCATAAAGCCCGTAAATGGCCTGCCGTTTACACCGCATAGCGTTGATGTCTTTGGGTATTCTTTGCTGAACAAAACAGGACCAGGGGCTGCCCCTTATCGAAACAGCGCAGAGCTTGCCGCATGGAGTACTTCCGGGTCGGCACCACTTCCGACGTTGACATTTCAGGGTATGGTAAACGGAACAACCACTGCGACCCAAACAGTGGGGCCAATGGCTTGGTCGACCATAAATTTCTCAAAGGCGTTTGCTGCAATTGATTCACTTTTGGTCAGCCTGAACATTCATCCTGACGCATTACAATATGCTGATTACACGGAACTGGGGCGCAATCGGCTTTGGTGTGCTGAATGGTGTGCCGAGTTTCAGATTGATAACCTTGTGCTGACGTCGAATGTCACCTCGCCATCGATCTCGCCGGTGCCCCTGCCCGCCAGCGCCTTGTTTCTGATTGCCGCCTTGATGGGACTTGGCCTTGTGAAAGCAAGATCAAGAGCTTAGGCCGCAGCCCCGGCATGACGCGGTTGCGCTGTGCAATGCAGATTAGACAGACCCTGGCGCTTATTTCATCTAGTTCGTTGATCTGAATGTATCTTTGAGACAGCTCATGTCCATGTCCGCCCCCTGTCCGATCAGTTGATCGGAAACTGCTCCAGACAGCGTTCAGCGTTGCGTTGGTAATCTTCGAGGGTGTCGGGCACGCTGCGCCGGTCGCGCATCACTTCCATTGCTGCCTTTTTCTGTGCCCAGGTGCCGCTGACATGCCGTTCCAGGATCAAAACGGTAACGCCCAGCAACACTTCTTTTTCTGCATCACTGATCAGTTCGGCCGCCGACAAAGCAACCGCCGTCAATGCCAGCGTGTTTGAACAGCGTAATGCCGCGGCCTCTTTGCCCTCATACACGCGCTGTGCTGCCAGTGCCGGTGTCGCGCAACTCAGCCCAATCAAACAAACGCAGATCGCACGCCGCAGACCCATCAAAACACCTTGAAGGTCATCGTCGTCAGCGACCTTTCTATCCCTTTGATATCGAGCAGATGATCGTTGATGTATTTGCCCACATCCTCGTTCTTGGGAATGTAGAGTTTCATCAACAGATCATATTCGCCAGAGGTTGAATAAAGCTCCGAATGGATTTCACGCAGGGCAATTTCGTCGGCCACCTGATAGGTCGTGCTGGGTTTGCAGCGGATCTGGATAAAGACGCATGTGCTCATGAGAGGACCTCTGATGTGGTTCCCATCTAGGCTGACATATGGGTGTGCGGGCCGCAATGGCTGATCTTGGGTTATGTGACGCCTCTTGGCCTGACCGCAACCGCTGCTATAAGGGCGCTGAACCCGTCGTTCGGAGAGACCAGATGCGCCAGACCACACTGACCCGTACCACCGCTGAAACTGACGTCACGGTTGAGATCAACCTTGACGGTACCGGTGCCTATGACAACCAGACAGGCGTCGGGTTTTTTGACCACATGCTTGACCAACTTGCGCGCCATTCGTTGATTGATATGAGCATCCGGGCCAAGGGGGATCTGCACATAGACGATCACCACACGGTTGAGGATGTGGGCATCACGCTGGGTCAGGCCTTGGCCAGCGCACTTGGCGACAAACGCGGCATCCGGCGCTATGGCGCGTGCCTGTTGCCGATGGATGATGCACAGGTGCGCACAGCGCTGGACCTGTCCGCGCGGCCATACCTCATCTGGAATGTCGATATCCCCACGGCCAGGATCGGCACCTTCGACACTGAATTGGTGCGCGAGTTTTTTCAGGCGTTCAGCACCCATGGCGGCATCACCCTGCACGTGGACATGCTGCACGGCATAAACAGCCACCACATCGTTGAGGCGACGTTCAAATCGGTTGCACGCGCCCTGCGCGACGCGATCGAGGTGGACCCGCGCAAGTCGGGCGACATCCCGTCTACCAAGGGCGCGCTTTGATCCGATGCTGACCGCGATCATTGACTACGAATCCGGCAATCTGCATTCCGCGCACAAGGCCTTTGAACGCATGGCCCGCGAGACGGACGCAGGCGACGTGATCGTCACGGCGGACGCGGATGTGGTTGCGCGCGCGGATCGGCTTGTGTTGCCGGGTGACGGTGCCTTTCCGGCCTGTATGGCGGCGCTCAAGGGCGCGGGCGGGCTCTATGACGCGATGGTCGAAGCGGTCGAGGGTCAGGGCCGACCGTTCCTTGGCATCTGTGTGGGCATGCAATTGATGGCCAGTGTCGGTCGCGAATACACCGACACGGCTGGTCTGGGATGGATCGCTGGCGAGGTGACGCGCATCACCCCTGCTGATCCCAAGCTCAAGGTGCCGCACATGGGCTGGAATGATCTGGTGATCGACCACCCGCACCCGGTTTTTGATGGGATTGAGACAGGCGATCACGCCTATTTCGTGCATTCCTACCACATGGCGGTCACCGATCCGGCGCAGCGCCTTGCCCATGTCGATTATGCGGGCGACGTGACCGCAATCATCGGCCGGGACACCATGCTGGGCATGCAGTTTCACCCTGAGAAATCTCAGGCCACCGGGTTGCGGTTGATTGCGAATTTCCTGAACTGGAAACCTTAACGCAGGCGCGTCCAGACTGCGTCCTGACAGGCCGTCGCGTCACAGTTTCGAAGCTGCATCGTGTTGCCCTGAACCTGCATTCCGGCCACCAGCATCCGGTTTCCGACAGGTTCCCAGATCTTGCCCTCATAGGTGCCATCCGGCTGCGCCATCATATCCCACAGCATCTTGCGCCCCACGGCGCTTGATGGCGTGTCATAACCGCGCCGGTCCTTGGCGCGCTCAACGCGACCACATAAGGCACGCCCGCAAGGTTTGGTACGCACATGCACAACAGTGCCGGTGGCATCCGGGCCTGATTGCCACAAACCCAGCGGCACATCGGCCCGGGCCAGGCTCGCCCCGGCAGACAAACATAGAATTATTAGAAATGTCGTAAACTTAGACATCCGCATCACTCCCCAAGCGATACAAAATGCCTTGTTATCTGTCGGCCTCGGACAGCATTAAAGGCGCAGACGTTTCGTTACGCCTGCGCCCTGAGTCGCACAAATAGTTATTTTGGCCTGCTTGATTTTATGCGCGCCAATGGCGCGTTTACATCACTTGACGCGTGACCAGGTGCCGCCATTCCGGCAAATGCCCAGAACACATCCTTGAACCGTCAGGTTGTTGCCTGCCAGTTGCAGTTTGCCGCTATAGGTCTTGTCGCGATCGGGTGAATAGACCTTGCCCTTGCCATAGCCACCACCGCCGGTGTTCACCATATCCCAGATCAATTTCCGGCCGACGTTCGGCGACTTAACTGATTTGCCGTTCTTGTCGTATGATTTGACCAGAACGCCGCAGATTTTCGCGCCACATTCGCTGACCGCGATCAGACCCGAATTGCCATTGTCATCTGCGATCGTGCGCCAGTTGCCCACGATTGGGTCAGCCGCCCAAGCACTGCCTGCAAGGCTCAGCCCCAAAACCGCTGCTGTAATAAGTGTTTTCATGATGGTTCTCCTCCCATATCTGGCGTTACCTTGGGATAACTGTGACCTTTCAGGCAAGGCTGACCTTAGGTCGCGTTGCATCTTGTGACGTAACGTGCATAACCGCGCCAACACCCCTTTTGTTAGGCCACGCTGATGATCCTTTATCCCGCCATTGACCTCAAAGACGGCAACGCTGTGCGCCTTGTGCACGGTGACATGGACCAATCGACTGTGTTCAACGATGACCCCGCCGCCCAGGCCCGCGCTTTTGTGGATGCGGGCTGTGCTTGGTTGCATCTGGTTGATCTCAATGGCGCTTTTGCGGGCGCGCCGGTGAATGCCGCCCCGGTGGAGGCGATTCTGAAATCCTGCAAGGTGCCCGCCCAGCTTGGCGGTGGCATCCGCGATATGGCCACGATCGAGCGCTGGCTGGACAAGGGCCTCGCACGGGTGATCCTTGGCACAGTGGCCGTCGAGAACCCCGAACTGGTTCGCGAGGCCGCGCGTCGCTTTCCCGGTCAGGTCGCTGTTGGCATCGACGCCCGAAATGGCCGTGTTGCAACCAAAGGCTGGGCCACAGAAACCGATGTGATGGTCACAGACCTGGCGAAATCTTTCGAGGACGCGGGCGTTGCAGCCATCATCTACACCGACATCATGCGCGACGGCGCGATGGGCGGGCCAAACATCACCGCCACCGCCGATCTGGCACGTGCGGTTAAGATACCCGTCATCGCATCGGGCGGTGTGTCATCGCTGGATGATCTGATCGCCCTGCGCGATACCGGCGTGATTGAGGGCGCAATTTCCGGCCGCGCGCTCTATGACGGGGCGATTGATCTGACAGCCGCACTCAAGGCGCTGACCCCGCGATGATCGCGTCCTGCGCACCGACGACATACCGACAAAATACCGACGTGTTACCGACGCCCGAAAAACCTGCCCTGCAAACCCCGACTGGCATCACCCTGCCACACGCTGTAAAGCTAAAATCGACGATCATACCACCAGCCTGACCCCGACGGAGCACGACCCATCACATGCTGAAAACCCGCATCATTCCCTGTCTGGATGTCGCTGATGGCCGTGTCGTCAAGGGTGTGAACTTTGTCGGCCTGCGCGATGCCGGCGATCCGGTGGATGCCGCGATTGCCTATGATGCGGCTGGTGCCGATGAACTTTGCTTTCTCGACATTCACGCAACCCATGAAAACCGCGGGACCATGTTCGATCTGGTCCGGCGCACGGCAGAGCACTGCTATATTCCGCTGACCGTTGGGGGCGGTGTGCGCACCGTGGCCGACGTGCGCGCCCTGCTGCTTGCAGGCGCTGACAAGGTCAGCTTCAATTCCGCCGCCGTTGCCAATCCAGATGTGGTGGCAGAAGCCGCTTCACAATTCGGCAGCCAATGTATCGTTGTCGCCATCGACGCCAAAACCACTCACCCCGGCAAATGGGAGATATTCACCCACGGTGGCCGCAAATCCACCGGCATAGATGCTGTTGAATTTGCCCGGACAGTTACGGCCAAGGGTGCCGGGGAAATCCTGCTGACCTCGATGGACCGCGACGGCACCAAACAGGGCTTCAACCTGCCGCTGACCCGCGCCATTTCCGACGCCGTGAGCGTCCCGGTGATCGCGTCGGGGGGTGTCGGCACTCTGGATCATCTGGTCGAGGGCGTGACCATCGGTGGTGCGTCCGCCGTGCTGGCCGCGTCGATCTTTCACTTTGGTGAATTCACAATCGGCCAGGCAAAGGCCCATATGGCCGCCGCCGGCATCCCAATGAGGCTGACATGACCCTAGAGGACCTCTACGCCACGATCCAAAGCCGCAAGTCCGCTGATCCGGACAGCAGCTGGACAGCGCAATTGCTCGGTAAAGGCCCGGAAAAATGCGCCGAGAAATTCGGCGAAGAAGCTATTGAGGCGATTATAGAAGCAGTGAAAGGCGACCGGGCGGCCCTGACATCTGAGGCTGCAGATGTGCTTTATCATCTGATGGTCTTGCTGGTGTCCTGCGAGGTGCCGCTTGAGGATGTGCTTGCCGAGCTTACGCGGCGCCAGTCCCAATCCGGCATCGCCGAAAAAGCGTCACGCTAGATCTGTCTGGGGCCAGCGGGCCAAACCAACGGATCAAGGCCGCATGGTCGCAACGCAGGCTGGCCCATTCACAGCTTGCTCGAAATGATCCCGGTGGCAAAGCCCCCCATCCGCAATTCCCCGAACAACCGCTGATATTCGATTTTTGGACAGCGATTCTGGATGACCGTGACCCCACGCGCCTCGGCTTTGGCTGCGGCTTGCGCATGCTCGACACCAATCTGCATCCAGATCGTCTGTAACTTGGGAAATATATCCAGCGCTTCGTCCACAATCGGCGGCACGGCCTCTGAGCGGCGGAAAATATCGACCATATCCACCGGTCCCTCAATATCCCCCAGCGACGCCACGACTTTTTTGCCAAACAATACTTCACCCACTGCAACGGGATTGACCGGCACAACATCAAATCCTTTCAGCCCCAGATAACGCGCCACATAATAGCTTGGCCGCACCGGATTGGGTGACACGCCGACAATGGCGATCCGCTTGGGCGCGGTCAGGATGGTTTTCAACAGGGCATCAGAATATGTCATGGGCCCTCCATACACCGCAACCTTGGCAGAAAAAAGCGCCCCGTTGGCAAAACCAAGGGGCGCAAAGGTACGGAACGAGGGACAGTAAACGACTGCTGGACGTTCCGTGTCCAGCGTCATGCTCAAGAGGTAGGAAGCCTCGGCAGCTTTCAAAGAGGTACTCGCGCAACTGTGAAAAGTAAGTTAATTTTCGGCAGGTTTCTGCCGAACGCGCGTCTTCGTCAGTCGAAAATGTCCTCGACCAGATCGAACACATCCTCGGCCCAGTCCTTGAACCACTTTTTGCGCTTCTTGCCCTTAACGGGTTTCCTGCGCTTTTCAGGGATCGGCTTTGCGGCGGCGAACTGTCTGATCTGAGGCTGGTGAGTGACCGCGGGACGGCTTGGTGCTGCTTTGGGCAGCATTTTCATCTGCCGCAATGGCGCACCACAGTTTGCACAGGCCAATTCGTGCCGGCCCTTGTCCAACATCAGCACCGCCTTGCTGCCACAATGACAGCAGGTCGCGATCTTGGCAGGGTATGTGATGGCAGCCTCCGATTATGTATGGTCTCTTGAGGCATATAAGGCGATTGCGGCGGCATTTGAGACGTTGAGCGACCCAAATCCACCCGCTGCGTCAATTCGTACCAGCATATCGACCGTTTCTTTGGTTTTCTCGCGCAACCCCGGCCCCTCGGCCCCCAGGACCAACGCCACTGGCCGGTCGCGTTTGCCTTCGACGGCGGCCTCAATGCTCATGGCCGCCTCACCGTCGAGACCCAGCACCAGATACCCCATATCTTGCAGGCTGCGGATCGCATCGGCGAGATTGCGCACCCGCAGATAGGGCTGGCGTTCCAGCGCGCCGGACGCGGTCTTGGCCAGCGCCCCCGTTTCAGGGGCCGAATGGTGCCGCGTGCCAATCACCGCCGACGCCCCCAGCACCTCAGCGGAGCGCAGGATCGCCCCCACATTATGCGGATCTGTGACCCGGTCCAGCAACAACACACGCGGGGCGGTATCGCCAATGCAGACGTCCTCCAACCGGCCCCAGTTCAATGGTTTGACCTCAAGCACCGCACCCTGATGCACCGATCCGGGATCCAGCGGCGGGCGGAACTTGCGCGGGTCCTCGACCTGTGGGGCAATACCGGCAAATGCAATCGCATCCTCCAGCTTGGCCTGTGCATTTGGCGTCACCATCAAGGTCAGCTTTTCACGGTTCGGGTTCATCAACGCATCGCGCACGGCGTGCAGTCCAAACAGCCAAAGCGTCATGTTGCCTTCGGCCTTTTTGTCCTGCTCTTTTTGCACAACCCATTTTGGTTTTTTCATGATCTCGTCCTAACCGGTCTTATCCGCACAGCGCATCGCATTTCGCCTTGACGCCTCTTTGGGTCGCTTGTAATCACGCCCCCACGCCCAACGCAATGCGAAGGGCGCAGTGGGCGACAGGCCGCAAGGTGTGGCAGGGGACTGTAACTCCCTCGCGGAGACGCACGCCTGGTTCGATTCCAGGGTCGCCCACCACTAAGTCTTCCTAAAAGCACCGACAATACGTGCACCCGGAGTAGTTTTTATATTTCAGTGGGTTGCAGTCAATCAGTGCGCCAGAGACCTCACAGATGGTCTATGATTTGAGCACTTTCGGGGCTATTTCAGAGAAAGTCTCAGCGGGGCAATTGCACGTGAGGTCTTGAGCCGTTCAAAGCGATCTCAAAGTTGAGCAAATCCGAGGACCTGGCGTTGCTGTATCCAGTCCAACGGAAGTTCACGTAGATTGCGCAGTGTTTTCGCGTTGAGATGCTGCGGCTGGCGACCTTCCAGAATCGCCGCTGAGATGTCTGGTGCCAACCAGGCAAGCGGAAGGATGCGGCTGACAGACCCGCTGCGCAAACCTTCCCGTTCCGTGATCTGTTGAATGGACGAAGTCTCTCCATCAAGGAGCTCACCTGCCCACCGTCTCGCATCCGCAACCAGTGCTATGAGGTCCGGGTCCCTTTGCGCTGCACCTTTGGCTGCAATGACGATCGGCTTAGCGCGACCGTTCTGACGCTTTTGGAACGGAATTTCAAAGCCTGCCAGGATTGGCGTGTGGTCTGCATCTGACTCCACCATCTCAGCGATGTTCACCGAGACGGACAACCGGTCCTTCTGCGCATCAATTCGATCTATGATACTTGGTAAGTTTTTCGCTGTGACATGGCCATCCGATTCCTCCGTATCCGCCCGCCACTTGTCAGTTGCCCGTAAAATATCAGCGATCAGTATTGCATCTCTCTCGTGCCCCTTGGTCTGATCCGCCAACCAACGGGGATCAGACAGGTGTTCTCTGAGGCCGTTGAGAACAACACGGTCGATCTCATCTGCGGGCAAACGCTCGATCCTAAATTTGTCGTCTGAACCGGACACTGCAGTGGTATAATACCAGTATCGTTTCGTCCGTGTCATTCCTTCCTGGCGCAAAGACTTGCTGGCGTAGGTCGTGCGCATTTGGCGGCCCCTGGAATCGAACAGCACCCCATCGAGGAGACGCCTTGCAGACCTGCGAGCCGCGCTGATCTTCTTGCCCCCATGATCCGCCAATTGCGCCTGAGTCAGCTGCCAAGTAGCGTCATCAATGATCGCCTCATGAAGCCCTTCATGCAGCTCTTCTTTGTGGCGGGTTTTGCCGATGTAGATCGGATTGCGCAGGATGTTGTAGAGCGCGCCGCGCGAGAAGGCTTTGCCGCCGCTCACACGCCCATGCCGGTTGGTTCGACGTTTACTGACCACACCCAGTTCATCAAGCCGCGCGGATAACTGCCGCACTGAACCTGCTGCCAGATACTCGGCAAAGATCGTTCGGATCGCGGTGGCTTCGTCAGGTATAACCACCAGCGCCTTGTCCGCCACGTCGTATCCCATTGGTACGGCGCCGCCCATCCACATGCCTTTGCGTTTTGAGGCGGCAACCTTGTCCCGGATGCGTTCGGCCGTCACCTCACGCTCAAACTGCGCAAACGACAAAAGCACATTCAGGGTCAGTCGGCCCATCGACGAAGTAGTGTTGAATGCTTGTGTGACCGACACAAACGAAACCCCTGCCCCGTCAAACACATCGACCATCTTTACAAAATCCGCCAATGACCGCGTCAACCGATCCACCTTGTAGACGACAATGACATCAACACGCCCGTCGCGCACATCGTCCAGCAATTGCCTGAGGCCGGGACGTTCTATCGACCCGCCAGAGAACCCGCCGTCGTTGTATCGCTCGCGCAGCTCGGCCCAGCCCTCATGCTTCTGGCTGAGGATATAGGCCGCACAGGCTTCGCGTTGTGCGTCTAGCGAGTTGAAGCTCTGCTCCAGCCCTTCCTCGGTCGATTTGCGCGTGTAAATGGCACAGCGTTTACGGATCATTACCTGCCTCCCTCACGCAAACCAAAGAACTTAGGGCCGTTCCGGTTTGTGCCGGTCATTGCTCGCGCTACGGCGGACAGTGACGAATAGCTCTGGCCATTCCAGGTAGCGCCACCTTCAATTACCAATACTTCGTGGGTGATACCGCCCCATTCCTTCAGCAAACGGGTGCCGTCTTGGGCCGATGGCGAGAATGTGATTCCACGGCGTTTGTTGGCTCCAGCGCTGCATCTGCCCCTGATGATTTGGTTCCACTCTCGTCGGGCCTTTGCCGCCTCACCGCCCTCTCTGGCCGTTTGCGCATCCCGTGCCAAAGCAAGACGCATCAAGCGCGCCGTGAACGTCTTCGGTGGCTCAGCGCCCTTGGATTGCGCCCAAAGGCGTCGGAGCGCGGCCGCATCCGCTTCTTCCAACTGGCAAATATTTAGCGGCAAGACTGCCGATCTCATTGTCCTTCCTCCGTGGATAAAGTCCGGTAGCGTGCCGTTCTACCGGACTGATCGAGCTCGATCGTCGCACCGGAGATCCGCAGCCGTGAAATCGCGGCACGGACTGTGTGTGGTTGCCAGATCAGGCGTTTCTGAATCTGCGCGACCGTTGCCCCGTTCGGGCGCAACAAGAGTTTGCGCAACGCGTCGGTCTTGGTATTGCCAACCCGCTTTAGCGGTTTGGGCTTCTCGGCATTAGGCTCTCGCGAAAATGCCACCTGCCCATTTGAAGCTGTTGTTTGATCTCTCATCCTGGTCTCCCTTCAATCTGCTGGGCATGCACGCCCCGTACTGACTGAAGCCCGGCGATCCGGGCAGGAGTGTCAGGTGTTTCCTTGCCTCAAGTGACGCTTGCGTGGTGACAGAAGTCCAGAGAAAATCGCTTCCTGCGACGGGACCGATGTCCACCCGGGCCGGAACAATACCCCATCCGTAAGCCCGAAACAGTGCAATAGCAGCCGTTCATTCAAGCCGCAGCTAATGGCTGGAACGAGCCCTTAGCGGCCCATAAAAAAATGACGTTCTGTTCGATTACGTGCTAGAAAGACACTAGCTGGCTTGCAGGAAAACCGCTGATTTTTGCCTGCAATATCCACATATCAACAGGGGAAATGAAATGAACTTTTTTACGCTGGATAACCCAGTCTTCGAAACCTATGCGCTGGTTACGGCACTCATGGTGCTGAAGGTAATGCTGCAAGGCTGGATGACTGTTTATCGGATGATAAAAAGCGATTCAGGTCTGGTAAACCCTGAGGACCTACAGAAAGGTCCGATAAACAAGAACCCGAGACCCGACCAACTTGAGGTCAATGACTATGTTGACCGTTCACGTCGCATGCACCGCAATGATCTGGAAAACATCCCAGCTTTTTGGGCGGTCGGATTGGTCTTTGTTGTCGTTGAACCTGCTTTATGGCTTGCCCAGATTCTGATGTATGGATTCGTGCTTGCGCGACTTGCCCATGCTGCTGCCTACGTTACAAAACAGAGTCACGAAATCCGGGCGACTTTTTATACTTTTGGCTCACTAATTGTGATTTTCATGGCGACTTACGTTCTTTGGACGGTGATCTGAGCGTGCTATTGTCGTGAAGGTCCCGCCCTGAGACCTGCTAGTTTATTCTGCGGGGCAGACAGCTGCATTCGACGCCCCGGCTGGCCGTTTTAGTCTGCGAACCTGTCATCCGACAAAAATCATCAGATGACCGCTTAGAGCCTATTTTGTTGAAAAAGTTGAAAATTCTGCAGTTCAATTTTTCTGGCGGAAACGGTGCCTTGGGCAAAGTCATATCAGAACCACCGTAACAGGCGCTGTGGTGCGCGATGAAAGCCAAGACACAGCTATGGCCGAACCCCTAGATGAAATTAACTGGCGTCGATCTATGGTCTAGGTATTCCAGAGATCTGAGGAAAATCAGACTTTTTCAACAAAATAAGCCCATTCCAGCCGTCCAATCTCGGATCAACCCGGGTGAAGCTGGGGAAGGGTCTCTCTCCCAGTTCACATGCTAGGCCTAGCCGCTGGTACTGTCGTCTTCGGACCCCTCGGTATCGTTTTCCTTTGGCTTGGTTTTATTTTGCTCGGTCTTTGTACCAAAACTCGACTGCGCACCTGCGTCTGCGGCTTTTGATGCATCTTCAATGCGGAACCGCTGAGTGCTGCCATCCTTGGCTTCACCGAGCCATATAGTTTGCTGTGGGAAGGGGATTTCGATGCCGCGCTCGTCGAAAACGGTCTTGAGATAGCCATTATAGGCGCGTCCAATGGCCCATTGCTTGCCTGGAACGGTCTTGATGCGTGTACGCAGCACCACCGCATTATCTCCAAAGCTGTTGATGCCAAACCATTCCAGCGGGGCGGTGATGAATTCGGCCATCGCTGGGTCCTCCATCATCATGTCAAAAGCGTCGTGCATGGCTTGCTTGGCGTCCTCTACGTTTTCACGGTAGGCGATACCCATCTCGCAGACCGAGTAGGAAAATTCGCGCATGGCGTTGCTGACCATGTTCACGCTCGAGAACGGGATGATATGGAACACGCCGTGCCCGTCACGTAGACTGACCGAGCGAACCGACAGCTTTTCGACCGTGCCAGTGATGCCCCCTACGGTGATCACATCGCCCACATTTATTGCATTCTCGAACTGGATAAAAACACCGGTTATGATGTCCTTCACCATGGACTGGGCTCCAAAGCCGATTGCCAGGCCAAGAACACCAGCGGAGGCGAGCAGCGGCCCGATGTTAAGGCCAATCTCGGAAAGGCAGAACATCAGCGTAATGATGACAAGCGCAATAGTTGCCGCGTTGCGCAACAGCGTCAGCAATGTCGTCTCTCGCGACGTGGGCACCGCGCCATATTCGGGATTCAGCCTGTAATCCACAAAAGAAGTCAGCGCCAGCCACAGCCCAAATGCTACCAGCAAGATCATGGTTACCGAGATGATGGATGTCGTGACCTGCAGGCCGACCTGGCTTACCAACCAAGCGCGCATGTCGATCATGCCGATCACGTCGAGCGAAAACAACAGCACCACGGTCAAGATGAAAAGTCGAAGCATACCAAAGGCACGGGGCACAAATCGGTTAAGGCGTGGTTGCAGCAGCGGCAGTTTCTTGTTGATGTCTTCGGGTAGAGTCACACCGCGCACCATCGCCGACGACAGCCAGCCCGAGACCAGCGAAGCCACGATAAGCGCTGCGAGGACCTTTCCTGAGGCGAGCAACGCATTGAAAGTCATATCGGCAGGCTGCGTCATCACCACCACGAACATCGCGCTCAGATAAGCAAGCACGATCCAGTGCCACAATTTCGCTAGTCCGACCATCAAGCCGTTTGCCCGTCCCGGATTGGACGTAAACGCAATCTCATCTGCTTCTGTATCTGGTTGAGATTGGGTATCGACCGGGCTTGATAGCCAGTTAGCGACGCCCTCGCGGCGGCGAATTACCACGTAGACCAGGTAGAGCAGCACGAAGAGCGACAGAAGCGCCGATACACCACTGCCCGCGGCCATCGAAGCGCTTCGGTTGACGATTGGCACCACAAGCAGCTGACCATAGCCCAGGACGCTTATCACCAGGCTCAGGGATCTGTTGATCGTGATCGCCGCGTGGTCGGTTACATTTACCATGCGCAATCCGCTCGCGGCGGGGGACAACACAGTGCGGACGACAACCTTACCGACTTCCACAAGAAGAAAGGCGTTAAGGTACATCGTCTGGCCAATGCCTATCGAGCCGAACTCGCCTACCGCGAGGATCGTCACCAAGTAGCCGAGCGTCCAAGCCAGCAATACGATCAGCAAGTCAGTTACGTTCGAAACCAAGAATAACGAGGCCGTACGAAAAAAACCTGCCCGCTCGGCACTTTGGCCCAACCGAGCGTAAAAACGCTTGGCGAGGGTGCGCAGTACCAGGAATACGGAGACGGTGATGCCGATAACCAGCAATAAGTCAGGCAATGCCTCGAGGAGGATATTGAACTCGTCCCCGCTCAGACCGGAAAAAACGCTCTGACCACTGGAAAGACTGGACCATATACCGCTGAGCGTCGCCACGGCTTCTTGGCCGACCTCTTGTGTCATCAACGCGATGCGCCGACCGAGCGAAACGCCTTCTTCGACAGGCTCAATTACGGTCGTCGCAGCCTCATCCGCTGCGATCAAGGTAGCTTCCAATTCCTCTATCAACCTGGCTCGTGCGGTGTCATTTTGCAGCACTTCAAGAAGTGAATTTAGCGCACTAGTCCCGGTCTCTACGTTTGCCTCAGCTGGATCGAGATCGGTGGATTGCGCTTGGGCAGAAGTAACGCTGAGGCCCAAACCCAGCGCAAGCATCAAGGCGCAGCACGCCCATAGAATTCTCAGTTTCGTAAACCGTCGGGTCGCGAAATGCATAGTTTGGCCCCAAATCTCGATACCTATTTTCTTGTCGTCTAGCACCCATTCGGCAGCCGCGCCGCAAAAAAATCTTTCTTCAAATGCCATGTACAAGTCGAATTGGCGCCCCTCAATGGCGGCTTTGTCCGCAAATTACCAGTTCACCCAGCCCACAACGAACAGCCCTGTTTCCCGAACCGGCCACTCGTGTCCAGCGCGGCGAAGGTTCCTTAAGAGCCCGAACTGTGAATTTGGATCACTCGCTGCGCGCGCTCGCAGCACTGGAAACTGCAGCAAGTGCTAAGTCATCTGCAATGCCGCGCGGCGGGAAAACCAGCTATTCGTGCAAGACGCAGCAAGTCCAATCCAGCACTCGACACCAGTCCCGCCAAATAGGGCATATGCAGTATATCTGACTGACACAGCTCTGTGGGCGCTGATCTTCAGTTTAACTAATCTAAAGGCGTGAAAGGCCAGTGAACGGTCTTGGACTTTATTTTTCGACAAGGATTGCCCAAAAAGGGCGGTTTCAGCGATAGGGAATGCTGAAGAACGTGAAACTGTTGGTCTGGGTTAGCATCTGCGCACCAGTTTCCGCCATCAGGCTCGCCATCGCTGCGCTGCCCGTCGGACAGGCCACGAGATCCGCCGCATCATCGAGGAAGTCGACAGTGAACGCGCTTTCGCCAACAAGCCGGCAGTCGTCACCGGCGCTTCGGTAGCCGCGCACGAAGATCAATTCCGGGTCAGGTTCGCTTATGCCTCCAACGGAGGTTGGATCACTGCAGGCAGTTGTCATGGCGACACAGGACAGAATACCGGCAGCGCCAACGCATCTGCGGAGCGTTCCACCAGCAGTCGATCCGATCAATCGGTCTGTCGGTGCCGCGTGGTGACGGGAAGGATGCTTCATTTTGGGCCCCTGAGATTCTTGAAAATTCTGATGCCAACCGCGGCTGTCAGCGTGGCGCCTCCGGCCAGAATGAAAAGCCAGCCGAGAGCCAGCAGGGGGAAAGGCTCCTGCAGGACGCCGTTTTCATCTACAGATGATCCCTGGGCGGCGTATCCCGCCCACAACACCAACCCGATCGCCAAAAGAGCCAGAGAAAATAGTGTGAGTTTCGTCATGGTTGCACCGCCTTCCGGATCAGCTCGGGTGTGTAGGTAGCGGACTAAACGGACAGGTCACGCCGTTCACTCCCACTCCGCACCTGTCGTCCGCCAACGTTTCTCTTCCGTGTCCCAGGTGCTCGCGGTCGCACATGGTGTCGGATTGGTGCCACCACATTGAGACCCGTGAACATATGCAAGCAGAACCCTGTTTGACCTTAGATCAACCATATCCCAACCCTGGTTCAGGAGGGAGTGTAGCTCATTTTCCACGAGAAAATGAGTCATGCAACCACCTGTCCCGCAATAGAGCGACGCAGCGGTGGAACAGGCGAACCCGGCTTCGTCCAGGACCCAGTCGCTATAGAGGTCACCATCAAGATCAACCCTGTGAACGGCTCCGAATTCGACGGCGAACTGCCCTTTGTCCAAATCCGAACATGCCTGTTGCGCGGCCTCCACTTTTTCAAGCAACTGCGCGGGCAGCCCGGACAAATCCTGGGCATTCGCCGAGACGGCAAGGAACGCAGCGCCCACGGTTGCCTGGAAGACAGCCCGGCTGGGTTTGACATTGGTTTTGCCGACTGACCACATCTTTGCTCTATCCTTCGATCGTAAAGCCTGCGTCACCCATTCAAAAGTGATGACGAGCTCGCGCTTGTGTCCGAACCATCCCAAAAGTGCCAACCGCCCAGATGAAAAGGGCGATGGCATTTGTCGCTATTGATGCCCGGAAGGCGGCGCGCCACGGCTGCGTCAGAGGAAGCCTTCGTCTGTCAAAGACGTGATGCCTCCGATCGTTCCATCGCCGTAGGTGATACACTCCCAAGGTGCTGCATCTGGTCCAACGCCGACGACCACTCGGATATTGGCTTCGCGCGCCTCGGACGACAGGACTCTGACTTGACCATTGCCCGTCTCTTGGGCGACTGCTCTCAGACAATCCTGGTTCGCGCGACTGGAATATGAGCTTGTGGAGCCGGTATCTTCTACGCAAGCTGTCAGCAGCGTTCCCAGGAGCAAGCCTGGAACGAGTTTAAGTGCTTTGTTCACGTTGTATGCCTTTCTTGTTCGATATGTCAGTTGCACTGTTCGTAAGTATAGTCGCCAAATTCGATCCAGTCCCGTCCCCCATCACGAAAGACAAGAAACTCTGACCGGTCTTCGCCAAGAAGCGCGACGACAAATCCCGCAGGGGAGTCGGTCGAACCGAAGTACGAATAGGAGGTCATAGCACGACGTGTCTCGCCGTTAACTGTGACACGGGCATCCCATTGATCTTCGGCATTTTCCAAGATCGCGTATTCGATCTGGCGCTTGATGGCGCCGCCTCCGCAATAGACGATGCCCTCGGGGGCCTCCACCGCAGCGGCGTCCTGGGCGGCATCTGCACCTGCGCAGGAAGACCGGAGCGACTTCACGGCCGCTGCCGAGCCGGACAGGTCGAAGAATCCATAGCTCACATCCTGATCGATCATCGAGAGGTTCAGAACAGCATTGGCCGCGATCTGATCCAGAACGAAGCCGTAGTCCGCCGTGTCATTGAACAGGATCTCAACCGGGAAATTGTCCACGATCTGGAACTCTGCATTCTCGCCCCCGGCCTGAAACGATCCGACTTCGGTCTGACCGTCTTTCATGAACCGGATGGAGAGGCCCTGTTTGTTGACGATGTCTTCGCTCTGGTCATACCCGGTCGGCGCGAAACGGATGCGATCGCATTGCAACTCCACGGACATGTTCCCGGACTGCGCGAAGGCCATCGGCGTCGGCTCCCCATTAAACCGCCACTCCGCGGCCACCGGTGTTCCAATCATCCCGGCGATTGCGAAGCTAGCCACCAGATGCACTTTCATGACATTCCTCCACTGTTGGTAGGCATGCCCGAGCGACCGGAGCGGCGCGGCACGCCAGAAACAAAACGTTCCGAACGCTCGGAGCTTTGGCCTATTTCTTGGCTGCTTCTGCGAGGTCTGCCATGACCTGCTCGCAGTTTTCAGATGATCCAATGCTTTCGTTTTCCAGTTCCAGCCCCTGCATCGCGGCCATGTCGGACGCGGCCCGTGTGAGGACCTGATCGACCTGTTCCGGCGAAAGCAATCCTTCTTTCTCCGCCGCTGTCACCGTGGCGCATATGCCTGCATTGAGACCCGTGGCGATGCCGACCCCCGCCGCGGTTCCCATCATCAGCGGACCGCCAAGGACCACCCCCAGCACCGCGCCGACGATCAAACCAATGACTCCTATAACTGCCTTACCCATTTTCCGTCTCCTTTTCGTGCGCGTCGCATGTGTCGTCGCCGATAGCGCATGTTCAGTTTTTCGGCCTCACGGGCATCCCGCGCGATTAGCCTGGTTGCCGGAATTAGCCGATCGCGGCCTCCGCGACGCGAACTCGGCTGGCCGACGACCTTTTCAACAGGGACCGGCATTCAGTCCGGGCCGCTGTCACTGTGGATGTTCGCAAGCGCCGGAGGCCACGAGGGTGCTGGACGTCCTGTGCCATTACCACTGCTGGAATTCGGTCACTCGACCGGTTCCGTCCACATTGCAATACCCTCTGGCACCTCTACCGGCAACTTCCCAATCGAACGAGGCTCCGGACCGCCTCAGATCTGCCGCACTCATTGAACCGGAATTTATACCTTGCTGCAACGTCGCGCCCGGGCGCACGGTAATATCCGAATTGGGAACACTAAACTGCTGCGATACCCGGTTTTTGCATCCAACCCCCAACATGCCGATAACGGCGTTGGTCTCGCTGGCGTCCATCGCCGGTCCGCTTTTTGAGCCATCTGTCTCGACGCAGGCGGCCAAAGCAAGTGGCAGCACAGCAGCTAACAGGAACTTGGTCGTTTTCCGGCCTTGCATAGTCATCGTTCTAACTCTTTTCTTTCTTTTTCTGGCTGAGCATTATGTCGAATGGCGGCCATGGTCGGCACATTCGGTAGTGCGGCGCGTTTGCATCTTACTCGCCTAAGTGGCGCTCACGAATAGCGACTGCGGATGTGTTGGTAGCGTCAGACTCAATTGAGAATATTCACAATATACCCAATCACAACAATCGCCACTACCGCGCCAATTATCATATACTTTGTTCGGCTTTCCATAATTACGTCCTTTTTAGTTAGCCCAGCTCAAAGCTTCACGACGAAGCTCACAAACACGGTCCCATATATTTGTTTGGTATATATACGAGATTGGTAGAATTAGCCGAAGCTAAATCCGGCTTACTAGCATAACCCAGCATTGTTCGTTTAGTAAAGCTTCCGAACAAGCTCAGCGATAGTGACTCCAGCAAGCCTCATATCCCTGCTGAAAAAACGGCTCAAAACGCGAGTCGTACATGTCGGAATGACGCTCATACACCATGCTCATACCCATCTTCGCATCTCCGGTCCCATCTCTGCAACCATCGTCATAATAGGCGCGTTCGTTCGTCCCTTGGTCCGGGGCCCCGCCGTACGAGTGAGATCCGCGCGTCTGCACATCGGCAGCAGCATTCCCCCACCCAATATTGTAACCCTCAACGTAGCAATCTCCGCGAGATTTGCCCTTATTAACCAGTGCTGCGAAGTGCCGACTATGTCGAGTAGGATCACTTTCACGACCATGTGCGCCGTCAATGCCACCGTCACGCACACCAGTTTCATAAGCGTGTTGCCACTTCAGCGGACAGTTGGAGGCTTCAGCTGCACCAGCTAGAATTCCCGAACTAGCGAGGCAAATGCCAAAGACCTTTGCCAAGAAATACGTCGATCTTTTCATGATGTTCCTTCCTATTCGACATTCCAAAAGTGGAAAGCCCTTCGTCGCATATTGAAACCGTTCTGCGCACAGATCAAGCATCTTGGGTACGCAAAGTCGTTGTGCTGACGTCTGACGGGCGGACTGAGCTCCTCGGATCGGCATCCAACCTGTGCAGATCTATCCAGGTGGCCCCTGGGAGAACGGATATTAAGAGCGCTTCAACAGCACCCTACGACGCGAAGTCCTGAATGCAGAGTGGTTCACCACGACAAAACAAGCTCAGATCGTCATCAATCACTGGCTCAGGCAGTACAATCGCATGCACCCCTGTCAGGTACTCAATATGCGCCCGCCGGTGCCAGTAACTCTAACACGAAATGGTCCGCAACCTAGGGGCTGGACGCCCCGGGCGGAAGTATCCTGTGGTGCAGAAAAAACGCCAACGGAAAGCTCATTGCCATGCAGACGACGAACCCTTTCAATGTCCGGATAACATTAATTCTTCAATAGTCGTGGAAGTCTCCCGGCACTATGCGGATTAAGCTCCACCATCAACCATTCGGGGTTTCCATCACTTGTCGCGTGGCAATACCCATTGCGGTTGAAGCGGGTCCAGACAGCTCAGGTCAAGGTCAGCGTCTGGATCTTGGATAAAGGCGGCGGCAATCTGGCCCACACAGTCACCCGCGTAGGTCCAAACCTCATGCCCACTCTGCGGAACAAGGACGTAAGTGCTGTTCTCCAGTTCGCGGGCGGCACGCTTGCCCATGAAGACCGGCGTCCGCCTGTCGTATGCCCCTTGCAGGATCAGCGTCGGAACCGGGCTGCTTACCGGGTCTTTAACCTGGATGGGCGCGGCTTTGACAGGCCAGTTGCGACAAAGGTCCGCCATCAGTTGCGATAGTGCCAGGTCGCTCAATTGCGGAAATGCCAGATCGTTGTAGCTGTTGACGGCATCCTCGAAGCGCTCAAACGGGATATCTTCGACGCAATGGATCGTGTTAAACAATGGCTGAGCGAGCCTGCCGGCAACGGATAGACGCTGTTTGGCCAACTTAAGTTTTGCCAAATCCTCGGGATCGCCAATACCCATCTCAGCCGCGAAGTCCGCCTGGATCTGTGCGACGTAAGGCGATTCAGCGATCGCCTTGGCGGTCAGCGTTGCCAGTTTTGCATTGATTTTTTCACCTGTGTAGCCGCTGAAATTTTCCGCGACAACAGTCTGCAGGGCTGCAAGTGGATCCGCCTCAACAAGGGAAAAATTAAGATAGACGATCATTTCCAAGCCTGAAACGCCGCCGAGGGTATCATAGGCATCGCCGATAAAGGCCTGCACCGGGTCGCTCCGGTCGAGATCGCCTGCATAGTTTTGGGCGGGGTCGGTGCCAATAATCCCATCGCGCAGCGCCAGATAGGTGTCCAACAGACCCGCCTCCAGTTCGATGATCATGCTGGGCAGGTAAGCGGCTTGAGAGGCGCCGACCATCATCATTTGCTTGGCGACATCATCGAGGGTGATCGACTCCCCACTGGCGGTGAGCGGTTCGTCCTCAAGCCTGTCTAGCAAAGCAGACAAGCGCATGTCCAAATTGGGGTACGCCTGGCGGCACCCGGCATCCGCCCGGCACTCCGCCAGCAGTTGCAGCATAAAGTCATGATCTTTACGCGGAAACGCGGCGATCGTGTAGATCGAAGGCGGAAAGGCTGAATCCAGGACAACGGAACGCAGTGCCGGCGCGTCATCGTATGTCGGCATTTGAGCCATGATCGTCATGGCCAGACGTGTGCCATAGGAGACGCCGTGCAGCGTGAAGCCCTCGTAGTCCAACGCCTTGAGGAGTTCCACCATGTCGCGAGCGCTGGCCGCGGTCGTGAATTGACTGAGATCGAGCCCCTGTTCGGTAAATTGCGCCCAGCAGATCTCGTTCAGCACCGGAATATCCAGCTCTTCCAGCTTCGGCGACGTTGAACCTTCCGCCAACGGGTTGAAGGTCGCTGCTTGCAAGGCTTCGATCTGGGCCGGCAGCGCATCATTCTGCACGGCCAAGACGAGGCACTCTTCATAGCCCAGCCGCTGGCTGAAGCCCGTTCCGCGCTGATCCATGCGGATGATGTCGTGGTTTTCCTGTAGACGCTGGTAGCCATGAATGGGTTTGGTCAGTGAACTCTGGCCGGGACCGCCGGCCAGAAAGATCAGGGCATTGGACGCAGGCTCTTCGCCGGTCGCCTTAACCGTGATAAAAGCCAGGTCGAGATATGGGCCATCCGGCTCGTCCCAGTTCTGCGGCACGGTGAAGACGCCGCAGTAGTAGTCCTCGCCCTCCACCGCGTTGATGCCCGGCGATTGTGTTGGTTCGCAGGCTTCGATATGGATACCAGCTTCTCGACCGGACAGACGCGGAGGGGAGATGACCTTTGCCAGCCGATCGAACTGTAAATCCAATTCATTGGCAAATGCTTTTTGCGTCCCAACCTGATAGGAGGCGATCAGCAGGACAAATACCATGCACAGAAAGGACGGTATTCTTTTCACAGATGATTGCACCAGAGAGGACCGTAATTGCACTTTCATTTGCTTCATCTCCAAGCGTTTTTTGTTCTGGCAAAACAGGCTACATGGCGGACCACGATGTGTTGCGAACCTCTGTTGTTTCCACCCCCTTAGTGAATACACCCAATGCTGCCTGCTGCAAACCCGTCACCCCCGATTTTCAAGCGCGCCCATAAGGCTCTCAATACGCGCCCCCGGTGCCAGAATCTCTATTAACCTGAATTCACTCTCGATGATCGTGCCGTTGATCTCGATATCTGTCGCCCCGCGTTCGAATGGGATCGGGACGCGGTCCTAGACCTGCGCCGCCGGCAGATGTGCGAAGCTTGTCATCGGCGCAACGGCAATTGCCGCTCAGGTGGCTTGGCGAAGTTGGAACTGGGGCAATGGTGTCATTCTCCAATATATCGGCAGGCGACGAAGCCTTGCAGCTGTGGCGTCTCGCGCAGCGCGACAAGGCACCAGAAGTTCCCCTCGCGGGACAGCAGGTTCAGTTCGCTCCCCGGAGGCAGGCCGACGATCGTTTCGTAATTCGTGCCCGGGCCTCGCCGCAGGTTGAGCATGTCATTTGAGGCGACACCGACGACCCGGTAGAAATCAGGCCCGTCTGCCTCGGCCACTGCGCCCCGGATGGGCAAGGCGACTGTAAGTGTAAGAACGGTCGCTGCTATTGTTCGCCAGGTCATCTGTTTTCCTTTTTTTCTTTGCGTTTCGCGCGAGGCCCACGGCCATGGATTGCCAATTCATTCTACAGAAGTTGGCGCTATCGGAGCACAGCCGGGGCTCCCGCCGCCTTGATGCAGCGCAAGTTGGTGGGCTACGAAAACACGGTCTCGGTTTCAGCCAGACCAACCCCTGTGAATGACCGGATCGACGACACGCGCTGCGCTGCAACAACAAAGATGCTGCTAGCGCGAGCAGATGCTGCCTCAGCGAAGTGGGGAAAACGAATGACGGCAAAGTCCCGCGTCTTTCCTATTCATGCGCCATGCAGCGAATGGCCCTGTTTCCCGAACCGGCCACTCGTGTCCAGCGCGGCGAAGGTTCCCAAGCACTTGCTTTGCTCGGCTTTTGCTCGCTCAGTCGATTGACGTGACTGGTTCGAGAGCAAAGATGGTCTGATCCTCCGAGAAACCCTTGAAATGGATGGCAGGAATTTCCTTGCTACGAATTTCTACAGGCAACCGTCTTTGCGTTGCAGAGTCCATCAGGATGGACTCTTGGGCGACCTTTGTGTGGGCTTCCAGCCGCGAGGCAAGATTAACGGTCTTTCCGATACAGGTGTAGGTCGCGCGGGCGTCGGTCCCTGCGTAGCCTGCGACGACTTCGCCGGTGGCGATGCCGAAGCCGACCTCCAGGGCGGGGTCGTTCTGCATGGCGCGTTCTTCGTTCAGCATCTCGATCATCGCGCACATCTCGGCTGCAGCGTTTACCGCTGATTGCGCCGAGTTTTCAATCGGCTCGGGTGCGCCGAAAAGCGCCATCAGCCCGTCGCCGACGATCAGATTGACCATACCACCGTTGCTTTTAACCGCCTCGAACATCAGCGCGTAGTAGGTATTTAACAGCTCGATCGTTGCTTCAGGTGCCATGTGTTCGGACATCGCCGTGAAGTCTCGGATGTCACAGAACAGCACAGTGGCGCTGACGCGGTGTCCACCGATTGCGAAGCCTGATTCCTGCAGGTCACGCACAACTTCGTCGGTCGCAAACCGTTTGAGCAGCCTCTTTTGTTCGTCATGCAGTCGCTTTTTCTCAAGGCAGGATTCCAAGCGCGCCTTCAACAGGATCTTGTTCACGGGCTTGGGGATGTAGTCTTCGGCCCCCAATTCGATGCAGCGGACGATATTGCCCAGACCCTCGACGGAGGACGTCACAATAACCGGCAGATCGCGCAGGGCCGCGTTGCTCTTGAGCGCTTCGAGCACTTCAAAGCCGTCCATTTCCGGCATTTCGATGTCCAACAGCAGAATATCAAACGTGCCGTCCACCAGCATGCTCATGGCAATCTGTCCGTTTTCAGCCACCGAGGCGCGATGCCCCAGAAGCTCCACGCTGCGCGCCATCAACAGCCTGTTGACCTTGTTGTCATCCACAATCAGGATTTCGCCCTTGGCGTCACGCATCAGCCAGCGCCTTTAATGCAATTGCGGTTTCGGCATAGGTCGCTTCGAGCGCAGGAAGGGGTGGATCACCCTCCGGCAGGCCGCCAAGCTCCATGGCGCGGGCCTGTGCGGCGAGCGCCGGGGCCCCGAAGGTGTCGGCGTTCGATTTGATCGAATGCGCCGCGCGGCGGTAGCCATCGGCGTCACCCCCGGCGGCGGCCGCCTTGAGATCTGCGATCATGTTGGGCGCGTCGCTTAGGAAGGTGGCAACCAGTTCGGCGGCGAAATCCGCGCCCATGGTCTCGGCCAATTCGGCATAGACTTCGGGGGCAATCAGGGGCTCGGTCATGGGCTCTCCTTTCTGTGCGGCGGCACCTCAAGCAGCGCCTCGATCAGGCGATCCACCCGGATGGGCTTGGCGATGTAGTCGTCCATGCCTGCGGCCAGACACATCTCGCGGTCACCCTGCATGGCGTTGGCGGTCATGGCGATGATGCGGGGGCGGTTGTCGGGATGGTCACGGTTGATCCGGCGCGAGGCTTCGAGCCCGTCCATCTCGGGCATCTGCACGTCCATCAGCACCACGTCGTAGGTCTGCCGCGCCACACTTTCCAGGGCCTCAATTCCGTTGCTGGCAAGGTCCGTCCGATAGCCCATCTGCTCCAGCAGCCGGGTGGCAAGCTTCTGGTTCACCAGATTGTCCTCGGCCAGCAAAATGCGCAGCGGGTGGCGCTTGGCCATGTCCGGATCGGTCTTCGGTTTGTCAGTCGTCTTGACCGTTCGCGTCGCCGGGGTCGTGGGTGCAAAAAGCGTCACCAGCGTGTCAAAAAGCTGCGATTGCCGCAGCGGTTTGGCCAGATAGGCAGCAAAAAGCCCTTCGTCCGTCTCAATGTCCCGCAGGCCCAACGAACTGAACAAGATCATCGGCAAATCGGGTTTCAGCTTGCGGATGGCCTGTGCCAGGGCAACGCCGTCCATCTCCGGCATGTGCATGTCTAGGATGGCGAGGTCAAAGGCCTCGCCTGACTTCAGCGCCTTCAGACCATCTGAAGGCGTGCCGAAGGCCAACGTCTCGGTCCCCCATTTTTTTGTCTGTAGCGACAGGATTTTCAGGTTGGTTTCATTGTCGTCGACCACCATCAGCCGCTTGCCGCGCAACTCTTCCTGCTCTCCCACAAGGCTGCGCGCCTTGCCTTTGGGCAGCTTGGCGGGTTTGGCAAGGATGGTGAAATGGAAGGTCGATCCCTTGCCCGCCCCGTCGCTCTCGGCCCACATCTCACCGCCCATCAGTTCGGCCAGCCGCTTGGAAATGGCAAGGCCCAGCCCTGTGCCACCGTACTTACGGGTGGTGGAGCTATCCGCCTGGCTGAAAGACTGGAACAGTCGGCTCATGCCTTTATCGGTCAGGCCAATGCCGGTATCGCGCACGGTGAAATGCAGCTGGACCCTTCCGCGGGTGCTCTTGGTCGCATCGACCGACAAAACCACCTCACCGCTGTCGGTGAACTTCACGGCGTTGGACAAAAGGTTCAACAGGATCTGCCGCAGGCGCGTCAGGTCGGCGCTGATCCCGGCAGGCACCGCATCTTCGTAGAGGTATGCCAGATCAAGCTGCTTTTCCGCCGCGCGTCCGCCGATGAGGTCGAGGGCGGACTCGATACATTCGCGCAGATCGAAAGGGTGCTCGTCGATGTCCATCTGACCGGCTTCGATCTTGGAGAAGTCGAGGATTTCGTTGATGATCCCCAGAAGTGCATCGCCGCTGTCGCGGATGGTGCGGGCGTAGTCATGCTGTTCGGCGTCCAGTTCCGTGTCCATCAGCAGCCCGCTCATTCCGATCACGGCGTTCATCGGCGTGCGAATTTCGTGGGACATGGTGGCAAGGAAGGCGCTCTTGGCCTCGTTGGCTTTCTCCGCCTCCTCCCGCGCTTCCTGCGCTTCGCGGAACAGGCGGACGTTTTCGATGGCGATGACGGCCTGATCGCAGAAGGACTGCGCCAGGTCGATCTCCTCGTCCGAGAAGGCGACCGCCGTGTGCCTTGCGAAGGTCAGAACGCCAAAACAATCCTCGCCCCTTACCAGCGGCATGTAGAGCGCAGAGGCGATCCGGTTCACCTCTCCAACGCGCTGTTCGAACTGGGGCAAGTCCGCTTTCGACCAATCCGGAAAATGGAGCTTCTTCTTGGTTTCAAAGCAGCGCGAAGGGAAGTTCTGCGCCGGGTCCAGCGGCATGATTTCGGGCAGTCCCCTGTTCTCTCTCAAGCCTTCCTCGGTTGCCCCCGCCAGATAGATAAAGCCGTCGCCTTGCCGGATCAGGGCGGCCGAGAAATCGCACTGCACGATGCGGACGGCCGCCAGCACAATCTCTTCAAAGACCGGCTGGACACTGGTTGGCGAGGCGCTGATGGTCCGCAGGACCTCGGCGCTGGCGGTCTGGCGGGCAAGGGCCTTCTGGGTTTCCCGGAAAAGCCGCACGTTCTCGATCGCGATGACGGCCTGATCGGCGAAGGCCTCCGCCAGTTTGATCTCATCATCGGTGAAGGCCCCTGCGGTCTGTCGCGCAAAGACCAGAACACCGAGGCAGGTGTCGGCCTTGAGGAGCGGAACCAGCAGGGCGGCACGTATCCCGTGCCGGTCGTAGGTGACCTGTTCGAAGGGTGACAGGTCAAGTTCGTCCCAATCGGGAAGATGAAGCAGACGTTTTTCGTGCGCGACCCACGCGGGAAAGCTCGTTTTCGGATCGGGATCGACCGGGAAGGTCTGGTCCCCCTCAAGGCTTCCGACCCCCTCCTCGGTGACCCGCGCCAGTACTTCGAAAGTGCCTTCCTGCGCTGTCATGGCCGCGACCATGTCCGACGAAATCAGCCGCACACCCGCCTCGGCAATCGCCTCAAAGACGGGCCTTACATCGTCGGGGGACTGGCTGATGACCCGCAGAATCTCGGCGCTGGCCGTCTGGCGGGCAAGGGAGGTTTGGGTTTCGTTGAAGAGCCGCACGTTTTCAACGGCGATCAGCGCCTGATCGCAAAAACTTTGCGCCAGTTCGATCTCTTCTTCTGTGAACGCTTTGGGGGCCGTCACCCGGGTAAAGACCAGGACCCCCAACGTGATCCCGTCTCGCTTCATCGGCAGGAAAACCGCCGATTTCATCCCGAACTTCGGCACCGATACCCGCTCATGCACAGGCACTTCAACCGCTGCGAAATCGGGGATGTGGATCACCTCACCGCTTTCAAACACCTGCGACGGATAGTTCAGTTCGGGATCAATCTTTACCGGTTCAGGGCTCAGGCTCTTCAGCCCGCCCGAGACCTGCATCCCGCCTTCGGGGATAAAATGGTCCCCTTTCCGGATCATAAACGCTGCCCCTTCACAGGACAGCAGGTTCATCCCGGCCTGAGAAATCGCTTCAAACACCGGCCGCGCATCTTGCTGCGCCCCGCTGATCACCCGAAGGATGTCCGCGCTTGCTGTCTGCCGGATCAGAGCGGTCTGGGTCTCGTTGAAGAGGCGCACGTTCTCAATCGCGATCAGCGCCTGATCGGCAAATGACTCGGCCATCGCGATTTCATCAGGCGAAAAGGGCCGCTTGGTCTTGCGAATGAAACTGAACGATCCCAGACAGGTCTCCGCCCGCATCATCGGGACGATGAGCGACGATTTGAAACCGTGTCTTGCGCGCACCGCCGCATCGAACTCACCGAAATCGGCAGTATCCCAATCAGGCACATGGATGATCTCTCCGCTCAGCATCGACCGGGACGGCACGTTATCCACTTCGGACATGCGCAACTTGGTGTTGGTAAATTCCGCGTCCAGACCCGCAGGTGAGGCCACCGCCTCCTGCCAGGCGAAATCCCCGTCCGTGCGCAGGGCAATCGCCAGATCGCAATCAATCAGTGACACGCCGGAGGTCACGATTTCCTCAAACACCGGAGTCACATCAGTGGGCGATTCACTGATCACCCGCAGCACATTCGCACTCGCTGTCTGCCTCGACAGCGCAGCTTGCGTCTCTTTGAACAGCCGCGCGTTCTGGATCGCGATCACCGCCTGATCCGCGAAACTTTCCAGCAGTGCGATATCCTCATTGGTGAAGGGCTTCACCTCGCGCTTGTAGAGGACGATATTGCCGATCCCTTGCCCCTTGTGGACCAGCGGAATGGCAAGAAAGGTCCGGATACCCTCTTCATCCACGGCCATGCGCCGTACCGGATTGCCCTGCCGATACGCGTCGGTGTCCTTGAGGTCATGAAGATGGACCGGCTTGCCCGTGAGAATGCTGTCGGCGACAGAGAGACCGGGCTTCATTTCCCACTTCGTCTCGCCCACCGCCAGCACATCAAGCTGTTCCCCCTGATGCGCCACCAGATCGGCAAAGGTTCGATCCGCATTCACCAGATTGAGGCTCGCCAGAGGCGCCCCGCAAATCTGCGACGCCCGGCTCAGGATCGCATCAAAGACAGGGCCCAGATCATCCTGCGTCTCGCTGACCACGCGCAGCACCTCGGCACTCGCCGTCTGCCGCACCAGCGCGTCTTGGGTTTCTTTGAACATCCGCGCGTTCTGGATCGCGATGACCGCCTGATCGGCGAAACTTTCGAGCAGCGCGATGTCCTTTTCATCAAATGCTTTCCAATCCGGTTGACTGAAAGCGCGTGAGACGACGATACCGCCAACAGCACTTCCCTTCCACAAGATCGGAGCAATCAGGCAGGACGCGTTCGATGTCTCCGTTACGTATCTCGACAGCTGCGGGATCGTATTTTCACCGTTCAGCGCATCCGGATAGTGCTGCGTGGTCCCCTCTCTGACGGCCTCTTTGATCACGGAGTCATGTAGCAGGCCGGAGCTGAAATCAGCGGTCGCCGCGATGCGTTCGCCCAGCACGGCCTTAAGCTGAACGACTTGGTCATCGTCGAGGGTGATCACGGACAAATCAGTGCAATTGATCAGGCGTTGGCAACTTTCGAGGATCTTTTCGAACACGGGCTGGGTGTCCTCGACCGAATTGGAAATTACCTCCAGCACCTCCGCCGTCGCTGTCTGCCTTTCCAGCGCTTCTTCCACCTCTGCCGTGCGTTCCTCCAAAGCTGTGAAAAGTCGTGTATTGTTCAACGCGATCACGGCCTGCGAAGCGAAAGTCTCAAGCAGCCTGATCTGGCGTTCCGAATAGGCCTCCGCCTTTTCATCCGCCAGCGCGATCACCCCCACGCACCGGTCCTCCCGCATCAGCGGCACGGCGAGCGAACTCAGGTAGCCGCCCTTGCGCGCAGCCTCCTTCCACTCGTAACTCTCATCCGTCTGGGTGTTGCGGATATAGACCGTCTCGCCCAGCAGCGCCGCCCGCCCGGTGCTGGAGCCATGCACCGGCCGCACCGGATTAGCGGCCAGGAAAGCCTTGAAATCCTCATCGACCCCATGGGTATTGTGGATGTGGTAAAGCCCGTCCGCCGCATCCAGCAAGGCGATGTAGCCATATTGCGGCGTGCAAAGCCGCGCGGCTACTTCGAGAATGGCCTCCAGCACCGGCTCGACCGCGTTGGGCGAACGTGAGATGACACCCAGCACCTCGGAGGTTGCAGTCTGGTATTCCAGCGCCTCCTCGACCTCGGCGGTGCGCTTTTGAACCTCGTCAAAGAGCTTGGCGTTGTTCAATGCAATGACGGCCTGGGCCGCGAAGGTTTCAAAAAGCGCGATCTGCTTGTCCGTGAACGAGTTTTTCCGGGTGTGCGCGACCGTGATGACCCCGACGGTACGCCCGTGGTTGTTCAGCGGCACGCCCACTGTCGATGCATATTCCCCCACCTGCGCTTTGTCGGCCCAGCCATAATTGGCGTCCTGCTCGAGATCGGGAATATGAACGGTCTTGCCGGTTACGGCGACACGGCCTGTCGTTGTCGTATCATCAGCGGCCAGCTTGCTTTCCCAAACAATCCGGGCCATTTCGGGGGACGCATCGCTGACGGCCTGCGGCTCAAAAAACCCGGTCTCTTCGTTCAAAAGCGCAATGTATCCGCCCTTGTGCCGCATGATCCGCGCCACAACATCAAGGATCGCGTCCAGCACGGGCTGCACCCTGTCGGGCGACCGTGAGATAACCTCAAGCACCTCAGAGGAGGCTTTCTGGTATTCCAGCGCCTCTTCCACTTCCGCCGTGCGCTCCTGTGTCTCGCGCAACAACCGCACGTTCTCGATCGCGATGCTGGCCTGAGCGGCAAAGCTCTGGACCAGTTCGATGTTGCTTGTGGTCGGTGGCGTTGTGTCGGGCCATGCCAGGGTGATCGCCCCCCACACCCGGCCGTCCGCTTTGATCGGCACGCCAAGCAGACGCCGAAACCCTACCGCAGCCGCATATTCCGGATCGTAGTAGTCGGCGGCTTGCCCATCCTCGAAATGGATGATCTCGCCGATTTTGGCCACCTCCGTGGCCATATGGCCCTTGGCAGCGGTAATCGGATAATCGGCGACAAGTTCCGGCACCTTCTCGGCTGGGAACCCGTGCTGGGCGCAGAAGTGCAAGGCAGCGCCGTCGAAACGGTCGAGGACGCAATATTTCGCGCGACAAAGCTCTGCTGACTTTACAGCGATTAGGTCAAAGACCGGCTGAAGGTCCGTCGTTGCCTCGTTAATCACCTGAAGGATTTCCGCGCTGGCCTGCTCGCGCACCAGCGCTTCCTCAACCTCCGCCGTACGTTGCTGCACCTCGTCAAACAGACGCGCGTTGCCGATGGCGATGATCGCCTGTGCGGCAAAAGTTTCCATCAGATCGACCTGAGACTTGGTGAAAGCGGCTGCCTCGCGGCCACCCAGGGTTATCACTCCGATGGTTTCGCCATCCCTGTTCAGGGGTACGGCAAGCACGGATCGGTAATCTTCGGACTTGACGGCGATATCCAGCTGGTAGTCCGGATCGACAATCATGTCTTCGATGTAGCTGGTCTTGCCAGTGAATGCCGCGCGCGCGGTCGCAGACCGGGTGCCAGGCTTGAAGGGGTTTTCCTTCAGAAACGTATGAAAGGCCTGGCTGATGTTGATCTGAGAAATCACGTGAAAGCGACCATCAGCCGGGTCCAGCAAGCTGACAAATGCATCTGGAAGCCGACAAATTCGCGAGGATACCTGCAAGATTGCTTGGAGTACCGGGATCAGGTTGTCCGGTGATCTTGAAATCGCGTCAAGGACTTCCGCCGTAGCCGTCTGATATTCAAGCGCCTCTTCGACCTCCGCAGTGCGCTGCTGCACCGTGCGGAACTGGCTTACGTTTTCAAGTGCGATCACCGCCTGAGCCGCAAAGGTCCTTATCAGGTCAACATCGTCATCCGAAAACGGCGATACCTCGCGCCGGTACAGCACGATCACACCCAGCCCCCTGCCTTCACGCATCAGTGGCACAGCAAGGACAGAACGCGCGCCCTCGACCTCCACCATCGCCACCCGCCGCGCGTTGCGGTCGCGGAAATAAAGCGGGTCATCCGCAATATCGTCCTGCCGGATGATCTGCCCGTCCAGCATGGGGCGGATCGCCACCAGATCAGACCCCGTCAGGGGTTCATCGAAGTTGGCGAGGATGTCGCCAAAGGCCTGCCGGGTCCCGATGTTGGCGGGAATGGTGACGCGGTCGCGGTCGTGATCCGCCAAAGACAAGAACGCCAGCGGTGCCTGACACAGGTGGCTGGCGTTTTCCAGGATGCTCTGGAACACCGGCTGGCCATCGTCGCGGGTCTGGCTGATGACCTCCAGGATTTCGCGCGACGCGGCCTCGCGCTCCAGCCGCGTCTGTACTTCGCGGAACTGCCGCGTGTTTTCGATGGCAATGACCGCGTGCTGGGCGAAGCGTTCCAGCAGGCCAATATCGGCTGGCGCAAAGGCGCGCGCTTCACGGCGGCTGACGGCAATTGATCCTATGGGTTTGCCATTCTGAAACATCGGCACCGCAAGCCGCGTGCGGATACCTTCGGTTTCCACCACCTCCACCGCGATGGGCTGACGGGCGAGGTACTCGGGCGTTTGCGCCATGTCCTCGACATGCACCACCTCACCCTTCAGGATGGCGCTTATGGCGGGCAAGGTGCCTTCCATCGGGAATTCCGCGCCATCCTCGAAGGCCCTATGCACTTCACCCCAGCTGGCCATCATACGGCACCGGTTGCCCGACGGGTTGGCCAGCAGGACGGCGGCCTGATCCGCCCCGCAGACCTTTGCGGCCTGCTCCAGCACGGTGCTGAAAACCTGCGCGTCGTCATTGCGGCTTTGGCTGATCACCGACAGGATTTCACCCGTCGCCTCTTCCCGCGCTAGCTGGCTTTGCAGCGCGCGGAACTGGCGGACGTTCTCCAGCGCGATCACCGCCTGATCGGCAAAGGATTCGACCAGTGCGATTTCATCAGGAGAGAAGGGGCTGACGGTCTTGCGGCTCAGGGTGATGTTGCCAAAGCCGACGCCGTTCTTGACCAGCGGCACATGAAGATGCGTGCGCACGCCTTCCACATCAACCAGCGCCACCCGCCCCGGATGCCCGGCGCGGTAAAGATCGGTTTCCTTGAGGTCTTCGATAAGTACGACCCGCGCCTGTTTGACCGCCATGCACATGCCCAGCGGTTCGTTCAGATCGAAACCAAAGCCCAGCGGGAAAGAGCCGTGGTCATCCCCCTTTGAATCCATCATCAGCAGATGCGTGCGCGCCTCGTTGACCAGTTGCAGCCCGCTGCCGGTTGCCTGGCACAGCCGCTCCGCCCGGTCGAGAATGGCACGGAACACGGGAGTTTCGTCGTCGCGGCTCTGGCTGATGACAGACAGGATTTCGCGCGTCGCCTGTTCGCGTTCCAGCCGCGTCTGTACTTCGCGGAACTGGCGAACGTTCTCGATGGCGATGACGGCCTGGGTGGCGAAGTTCTCCACCAATGCAATCTCGCTCTGATCGAACGGATTGACGTCCTCGCGGAAAAGCGTAATTAGGCCAATCGCCGCATCGTCCTTCAAGAGTGGGACGAAGAGAACACTGCGGATGCCGCTCTCGTCCACCATGGCCCGCACGATAGGGCTGCCTGCGCGATAAAGGTCGCTTTCGCTCATGTCGGCCCAGGCGAGCAGACGGCCCTCCACAATGCATTTGGCAGCATAGGACAGGTTCGGATCCACCTTCATCTGTCCGGTCTCGAACATCTCGACGGTACGAGGCAGGACGTTGATATGTGCGGCGAGCCGCTGCGTGGCATCTTCCGGGCTGGCCAGGATCAATGCCGCCATATCTGCATTGCACAGCACCTTGGCGTTCTTGAGAATGGCCGCAAACACCGGCGCCTGATCTTCGCGAGATTCTGCAACAACGCTCAGAATCTCCGCCATCGCGGCCAGCTGTGCCGAAAGACCAGCAACACCGCCTGACGCGCCCCCGGACTTCGTCGCTTGACCGCTGGATGTAGTTTTGGACGTGTTTTTCAATTTGCCAAAATATGCCAAAGATTCGTGTGAGTTAAATCATTGCGAACAGGCTAGCGGACAAAGGGGGGGCGGAATACAAGAAAATCAACGATTGTCGGCGCAGCCGTTGACCAGAAATTCCGATCCTCAGAGTTTGATGGCGCAAACCGCCGGGGTCCAAGCGCCCATCTGGGACCATTCGCATGGGTCGGTCGAGTGGGCAAGCGGGCATATGGCTTGGTTTTCGGTGAGCGAAGTCGAAATCCCTGGGGCAAGTTCACCCGGCAGGGTGCAACTTCCTATGCCAAAGCAATAGCCGATCAGTAGCATGCGGATCAAAAGTTCCGGATCGACAGAAGGACGGCCAGTATGGCTGTAGAAATCGGCCAGATGCGCACGGATGCTGCTCAGATCGACAAACCGATCAATCGAACGCAGCAGGTGATCTTGAGGGACATGGTCTTCCAGCGAAAACTCGTAAAACAGCGCTGCCTGTGCTTCCTGCCTCGGTCCCAACATCGCTGATACTCCCGCTTGTTAAGAGAATTGAATCAGCAGTTCAGGCCTCGATCAAGCGTGAGTTTTTCAACAAAATAAGCCGAAAGCGGCAGTTGAACTGATGCGAGCGAAGGGCCGGAAAGTCCGCAACTCGGTCATCGGGGTGGACCGAAGCCAATGGCTGCGATGAATGGAACCAGCCGTTGGCTGAGCCTATCATGAAGTCACACAGTGTGGACAAAGCAGCCGATCGTTTTTCGCACTTTGCTGACGCAGCATCGCTATGCGCTTGCAGCACTCCTGTCGCTGTGATGGAGTTCATGTCGCCAATGCAGACATTGAACATTGGCACGATGTCATCACATAAGATTGCGTTTCGAACTGCATAACTGTGCAGCTCAGTCGCGGTTACTTCAACGCGTCGCGGATCTCGACCTGCATCTGCTCTACCGCGTTGTGAAGCTCGCCTATGAACGCCTGGCCGGCCATCGATTGTGTTGCGTAGCCCGGGGTCAAAATTGAGACGCTGTTCGATATGTGTGGGCTAAAGCGCCGGATTGACAGCCTTTCATTCTCTGGGGCCTGTGTCAGATGGCTATAGGCCGTGATCATGTCGCAGACCATCACACAGACGCCCGCAGCCACAAACTGCAGTCCCGGAAGAAAGGTGCGAAGTTCGATCCGCTTGTTGAATTGGCGTCCAGCGGCGCGGAAGGCGGCTTCTGTTTGAACAGCCGTTCCGTGCTCATCAAAAAGAACGGCCATCGGGCGGCCATCCAGATCGTCGGGCGTGACGACATCTGCCTTCGCCAAAGAATCGTCTTTTGGTAAAACGCAAACGCACTCAAGATCGTAGTCTGTTTGCCGGATCGACGCGCGCGGCTGCGGCGTCTCGGCAAATCCAAGGTCGTATTGTTGCGATGCGATTAGGTCTTCAATCACGTCTGAGGATCGCATGATAAGGGACACATCAAGATCGTCCCGGTCTCTCAGGAAGCCGGTCAAAAGGCGAGGAAGAAAAGCGCTTGATGCGGCAGGGTGGCAGGCGATTTTGAGCTTGCCTGATTGCAATGAGCTGATCCGTTCCAACGTGCGTTCTGTGCGTTCAACCCGGCCAAGGATGTCCTCGCATTCCTCAAGAAAGAAATAGGCTTCGGGTGTGGGCGTCAGTTTGCCGTGCGATCTTATGAACAGGGAAAACCCCAGCTGATCTTCGAGGGTCTGAACCATGGTTGAAACGGCTGGCTGCGTGCGGCCAACCGATCGAGCTGCCTGACTGATGGAGCCGGACCGCATGACTTCCCGAAAGGTCGAGAGTTGTCGAAGGGATAGATGCATGGGTATAAATTCAATTTATGAAGTTAAAGATATTATGAAATTGATTTAATGCCAAATGTCCAGTGTGATCATTAGGTATCCCATGCGTTGAAGCCTGGGGACGGGGGACAGATGGATAAATTCGCAAAATATCTGCTGACGGCGCTGATCATATCGGTGGCTTTGGGCCAGTTCGTTCAGGTCATAACACGTTATGTTTTCCAGATCCCCGTCATGGGACTTGAGGAAACGATGGCCTATCCAACTGTCTGGCTCTACATCCTCGGATCCGTCAACGCGTCTCGCGAGAACACCCACATCCGAGCCAATGTGCTCGAGATATTCGTGAAAACAGAGCGCGGACATACCATCTTGGCCATCATCGGAGAGATCATCAGCCTGATCGTCGGCCTTTGGCTGCTATCTTGGGCGTGGGAGTATACGCAATACGCTTGGCGTGTGTGGCGTGAAAGCCCGACGCTTTATATCCCGACATTCTATTCAGACGTGGCGCTGGTCGTTGGGATGACATTGATGATGATCTACACAGCGACGCATCTGGTTCGCCATATCCGCATACTTCAATCCGGAGAACCAGCATGATTGAGATTGCGTTGCTTGCTATTGCCCTGCTGGTCATCACGCTGACCCTTGGTGTGCCACTTCCCTACTGTTTTGGATCCGCCCTGATGATCATGTATTTCATGGGCGACGTGACCATGAAGGGCATGATGCTGTGGGGTGTGCAGCAGTTAGGTAACCCCGTCTTGCTCGCTATTCCGCTGTTTGTTCTCGCGGGCACGGTGATGTCGGAAAGTGGAATTGCAGCGTCTCTGTTGCGCTTCGTGAACGCCTTTATCGGCCATGTGCGTGGCGGTCTAGGCGTCGTTGCTGCCGTATCCTGCGCGGTGATCGGTGCGATCTCTGGTTCCGGCCTGACAGGGATAGCGGCCATCGGACCTCTGCTCATCCCCGAGATGGAAAAGCGCGGCTATCCCCGTGAATACGCCACCGCGCTGATCGCGAATTCCTCGATCCTTGGCCTGCTGATCCCTCCGTCTGTCACGATGATCGTCTATGGTTGGGTGACCGACACCTCGATCCTCGCCTGTTTTCTTGCCACGCTCGGCCCCGGCCTGCTGATCATGACGTCATTCTCGGTGATCAACTTGTTTATGGCACGCAAGTTCAATCTGATCCTTGACGACAAACCGTCCTTCTCAGAGTTGTCTGGCGAAGTAGCACGTCGCGGGTTTCACGCCTTCCCCGCGCTGCTGATGCCTGTGATCATCCTTGGCGGCATCTATGGTGGCATCATGACCCCGACAGAGGCCGCCGCCGTTGCCGTGATTTATGCCGTCCCGGTCGGGTTCCTGATCTACAAGGGCTTGAAGTGGGAGAACTTCTTTTCCGCGGGCAAAGAAGCGGCTACTGCCGTGGGCGCGATCATGATGATGATCCTGTTTTCGATGATCCTCAGTCAGATGTTCGTCTATGAAAGCATCCCGCAGAAATTGGTGCAGGGCATTTTCTCAATCACCGAAAACAAGGTGCTGTTGCTGATTATGATCAACATCATGCTGTTTCTCGTCGGCATGGTCGTCAATGACGTGACTGCGATCATCCTCATTGCGCCGCTGCTCTTGCCCCTGATGAATGCGATCGGCGTCAGCCCGGTGCAGTTTGCCGCGATCATGGGTGTCAACACTGCCATGGGTGGCGTGACACCGCCCTATGCGTCCATCCTTTATCTGGGTGCGCGCATCGGCAACGTGAAGGTGACCAAGGTCATTCCACCGGCAATGAAACTCATCCTGTTTGGCTATGTCCCCGTCGTCTTCCTGACCTCGCTCTGGCCTGACCTGTCGCTCTTTCTGCCACGCTACTTTGGATACGACGTGGCCCCCTGAATTCACTAAACCAATGCATTCCAACATAGGAGGAACCTAAAATGAAACATGCATTCCTAACCACAGCGACCGCTGCCCTGATGGCCATTGGCAGCTATGCCGCTGCCCAGGATCTGAAGATGAGCCACGTGCGTCCGCAAGACGCCACGATTGACGTAGAATTGCGCGCCTTTTCTGCGGCCGTCGATGAAGCTACAGGCGGTGATGTTAAGATCAACATCTTCCCTGCGTCTGCCCTTGGCGACTATACAACCGTACAAGAGCGCATCAGCGTTGGTGCAATCGATATGGCAACACAGCCAGCAGCAGCCGCTGCTGACCGCCGGATGCAGATCAGTTCCTTTCCATATTTGGCAGGCAACTGGGATCAGGCCCGCGCCATCTACGGCCCCGGCGGCATTGTGCGTGACACCGTAGCCGGGCTTTATGCCGAGCAGGATATCACCATGCTGGCCGCATACCCTGTGTATTTTGGCGGCATTGCTTTGAACGTCGAAAACGCCAATCCTGGTTCGACTGAGCCAAACGGCATCAAGGTGCGCGTCCCAGGCATCAAAAGTTTCCAGCTGACTGGCGAAGCGCTTGGCTACATTCCTGCACCTATCCCGTTTTCCGAAGCATTCACGGCGGTTCAGACCGGTGTGGTTGACGGTGTGATCGGTTCGGGTGCTGAAGGGTACTATGCGTCGTTCCGCGACGTGACCAAGACCTACATTCCAGCCAATACCCATTTTGAGGTTTGGTACATGATCATCTCAAATGACAGCCTTGCCGAGTTGTCTGACGAACATCAAGCGGCGCTTAAGGAACAGGCCGCTGCGTTTGAAGCAACACGCTGGGAAGTCGCCGAAGCGGATCAAGGTAAGAACGAGCAGCGTCTTGTCGATGAGCTGGGTGCCACCGTGGCCGAGTTGACCGAAGAAGAACTTGCCGCCATGGCTGCAAAAGCCCGCGCTGAGATCTGGCCAGCCGTTCTCGAAGATGTAGGCGTCGAATGGGGCCAAGCGATCCTTGATCAAGTTGCTGCTGCTGGCAACTAAGCACGCATTGTCAGGGCGGTAAACGCTGCCCTGACACGTCTTCCCACCATCGGAATGGATTTCATGGAAACCGATTATGCCATCATCGGAGGCGGAATTGTTGGCCTCTCTGTCGCTTGGGGTTTGCTCCGACGCGGACTGACGGTGACAGTTCTGGACGGCGAAGATGGATCTTTCCGTGCCAGTCGAGGCAACTTTGGACTAGTTTGGGTGCAGTCCAAGGGCATGAATCAACCCCGCTATGCTCAATGGTCCCAAGACTCTGCTGCGATTTGGGCAGACTTTGCCAACGAGGTTGGCGACAACACGGGACAGCCCATTCCGCTGGAACAAAATGGCGGCCTCGATCTGCATTTCACCGAAGAAACGCTGGATGCTACTGTACAGAAGTACGAGAAACTTAAGGAACAACTGGGCGGAAACTATCCCTACGAGGTGCTCGGCCATAACGCGCTGCGCAAGTCGGAACCGCATATCGGGCCGAAAGTCGTCGGTGCCATTCTTCATCACCAAGATGGCCATGCAAATCCACTGAAGCTACTTGTTGCCCTTGCCGCAGATGTCCGTCGGTTAGGCGGGCGCGTCTTGACCGGAAAAACCGTGACCGACGTGACTAAGCCCGATGCTTTCTGCGTTACCTGCTCGGATGGCACGTGTGTCACATCAAACAAAGTGGTCCTATCTGCAGGCCTCGGGGCCGCGCAACTTGGCCCCAAAATGGGGTTCAAAGCCCCCATTCGCCCGCAACGTGGTCAGGTTCTGATCACCGAAAAACTGCCCAAACTGATCAACCGTCCATCGTTGATTGCGCGGCAAGTGGACGAGGGTGGTATCCAGATCGGCGCGACGAATGAAGAAGTCGGTCTTGATGATCGCGTGACACAGCCAGGACTGTCGGGGCTGGCGGTCGAGGCTATTGCAGCCTATCCCGCATTGGCCCGCGCACAGCTTGTGCGCAGTTGGGGTGCTTTACGCATACTGTCACCCGACGGGTTACCAATCTATCATGAAAGCGCTGAGATGCCCGGTGCCTATCTCGTCACCTGCCACAGCGGTATCACCCTTGCCGCAGCTCATGCACGTCTTCTGCCGGACTGGTTGGAAGGCACCGATGCAGCGCCAGATTTGGAGGTCTTCAGTGAAAACCGCTTCGCCGTTTCTTGAGCTCGAAAGCGGTCCTCGTGTTGACGTGACATGGGACGGCGAACTGCTGAGCCTGCCCAAAGGATCAAATCTTGCCGCCGCCTTGCTCGCTGCCGGCGTTGACGTATTCCGCCACACGCCCGTCTCAAACGCGCCGCGCGCACCATTCTGTATGATGGGAGCGTGCTTTGATTGCCTGGTTGAGATTGACGGGATGACCCGCCAAGCCTGCATGTTGGAGGTGACCGAAGGTATGGTCATCACGCGACCTCAGGAAATAGGGGCACATGCTAATGAAACGTGATCTCGCCATTATCGGCGCAGGCCCCGCTGGCATGGCCGCCGCCACGCAAGCTGCTGAGTTGGGCCTAAGCGTTACAGTGCTGGATGAACAACCTCGGGCGGGCGGACAGATATACCGCGATGTGGATCGGGCTTCGATTTCGCGTGGGCATCTTCTTGGCAAGGACTACACCGATGGCGCGCGGTTGACCGAAGGCCTGCGGCAGAGTGGTGTCGAGCACATCTCCGGTGCGGTCGTCTGGGCCATCGAAGACGGGTTTCGCATTTCCTACACCTGCGCAGGCCGCGGTGCACAAATCGAGGCGGATCGCATTCTGTTGGCAACCGGCGCACTGGAACGCCCGATGCCCATTCCCGGCTGGACCTTGCCGGGTGTAATGACAGCCGGGGCAGGTCAGATATTGCTGAAGCAGTCCGGAATAGTGGCGCAGGGCGCGGTGCTGGTGGGCTCGGGGCCTCTGCTGTATCTGATCGCGGCGCAGATGGTGCGCGCGGGCACGCCACCTGCCGCGATGATTGAGACCCAGACCCCGGGCGATATGATCCGCGCTTTGCGGCATGTGGGCGGCGCACTGCGGGGCTGGCCCTACATGGCAAAAGGCTTGAAGATGCTCGCCGAAATCAAGCGCGCCAAAGTGCCCCGTTACACGGGTGCGACCCAGATCGCCGTTGAAGGTGAAGGCAAGGCCGATGCCGTCACATTCACCCACAAAGGCGGCAAGCAGCGGATTGCCTGCGAAACGGTCTTTCTGCATCACGGGGTTGTCCCCAACACGCAGGCAGCGCGGTCACTTGGCATTGGCCACCACTGGGATCCGGTCCAGGGTGCATTTGTGCCAGAACTGGATGCCTGGGGCCAAAGCGATGTCGCAGGGGTTTTCATCGCCGGTGATGGGGCCGGGATCGGCGGCGCGAAACTGGCCGAACATGCCGGGCGATTGGCGGCCCTGAAAATAGCTCAGAACGCCGGCCGCCTGTCTACACAGGACTGCGATCGGCTGGCCACCCCCCTGCGCCGCGCAGTGACACGGGAACGGGCCGCACGCCCGTTTCTGGATGCGGCCTATCCGCCCTATGGCTCTGCGTTGCACCCCGCTGACAGCACCATTGTCTGCCGCTGTGAAGAAGTGACCGCAGGTGATATCCGCAGATACGCAAAACTCGGGTGCCTTGGCCCCAACCAGACCAAGGCGTTTGGTCGTGCAGGCATGGGTCCCTGCCAGGGCCGTTATTGCGGACTGACCGTGACGGCGCTGCTGGCCGAGGCGAACGGGCGATCACCGGATGAAACCGGCTATTACCGTATCCGCCCGCCGCTGAAACCGGTTACGCTTGGCGAACTTGCGGCAATGAACGATACAGACCTGGACGCAGCGGAATAGGAGAGCCCATGATCGAACGGATCGAAACCAGCGCGCGGATGAGCAAGATCGTCAAGCACAACGGTGTGGCCTACCTGTGCGGACAGGTCGGAGAAGGTGCCACAGTCACCGAACAAACCCGCGACTGCCTGTCGCGCGTTGACGCCCTGCTGGAAAAGGCCGGGTCATCGCGCGCGCAGATGCTGCAGGCGATTGTCTGGCTCGCCGATATGGCGGATTTCGCCGAAATGAACGCCGTCTGGGACGCGTGGGTTCCCGAAGGCTACGCCCCCGCCCGCGCCTGCGGTGAAGCAAAGCTTGCCCGTTCGGAGCTCAAGGTCGAAATCATCGTAACCGCTGCGTGCTTATCGACCTCCTCGACTAAGTTGAACAAGTTCTAAAACCTCGTATCAACACAAGCTGTGTGGTTTCACAAATTCATTCTACCTAGCCTTTCTTGAATGGCTGGTTCTTCCCACCGCTTTGCAGCGCGAATGACTATGCACCTGCGGCAATTTTGGTGCTGCGAGCGCGCGCAGCAAGAAAATCAAATTCACAGATTGGGCTGATGTCGTTGAAAAACTATTCCTTGATCCGTAGGCAAGTCGCTGATTCAATTCCTGTATTGAGCGGGAGGATTGGCGATGATGGGACCGAAGCAGGAAGCGCAAGGGTCGTTGTTCTATGAGTTCTCGCTGGAAGATCATGTTCCACAAGATCATCTATTGCGCTCGATTGACCGACATCTTGATCTCAGCAGTATTCGGGGGCATTTGGCAAATTTCTATAGTCACACAGGCCGCCCGTCGATCGATCCAGAGTTGCTGATCCGAATGTTACTGGCCGGTTATTGCTTCGGTATCCGGTCTGAACGCCGCCTTTGTGAAGAGGTGCACTTGAACTTGGCGTATCGCTGGTTTTGCCACCTCGATTTAAGCGATCGCATTCCTGATCATTCTACCTTTTCAAAGAACCGCCACGGCCGTTTCCGCGAGAGTGACTTGCTGCGTCATGTTTTCGAGACAACAGTTGCGCGCTGTATAGAAGAGGGCCTTGTTGGTGGCGAAGGCTTCGCCGTCGATGCCAGCTTGATCAGCGCTGATGTTCAGAAGCAGAATTCCAGCAACCCACAAGACTGGGCCGCTCGGGAGGTCACAGCAGCAGATGCGCCGCGCGCGGTGCGTGAATACCTCGACGTTCTTGACGACGCAGCCTTTGGTGGTGCCAGCGAGACAACACCCAAGTTCACCGCTCATGCCGATCCGGCCAGCCAATGGACTGCCGCGCGTAAAGGCCCCGCTTTCTTTGCGTATTCAGACAATTACCTCATCGACACAGATCACGGGATCATCATGGATGTGGACGTCAGCCGGTCGATCCGGCAGGCAGAGGTCGGTGCGATGCGCAAAATGATTGATCGCACAGAAGACCGCTTTGGCCTGAAGCCGGATTGGGTTGCGGCGGATACGGCTTACGGTTCGTCTGACAATCTCGTTTGGTTAACGCTCAAACGGAAAATTCTCCCGTTCATCCCTGTCTTTGACCATTCAAAGCGCAAGGATGGCACTTGGTCGCGGTCTGACTTCACTTGGGACGAAGACAATGACCGATACATTTGCCCGGAAGGAAAAGAGCTGCGTCATACCCGGCGAAATTACTCTGACCCCAAAAGGCACAAAGCCAAGGCTGGCCGCCGACAGTATCGCAGCCTGAAACTCGATTGCCAGACATGTCCATCAAAGCCCAAATGCTGCCCAAACACAGCAACGCGCTCCGTCAACCGAGAAGAATACGAGATCGTCAGGGACTTCGCCCGACTGTGCACAGCCTCCGACTTCAATCCAACGGCTCAGAGACGGCGCAAAAAGGTCGAGATGTTGTTTGCACATCTCAAACGCATCCTCGGCTTGGCTCGCGTCCGACTACGAGGACCATGTGGCGTCCAAGACGAATTTACCCTCGCTGCCACCGCCCAGAACCTCCGGAAACTGGCAAAACTCAAGCCAATGGTCCCCGCCACTGGCTAAGAACAGGACCAAACATCGGACCCTCAAAAAAATCAACGCACTAGCTCAGAAAGCAACGCCGAAAACAGCGGGTTTTTCAACGAAATCGGCTCGAACCCGGCATTCGCTGCAGTTTGTCCCAATGTTGGATGTGAAACCGGAAGCCGCCATTCAATAACGAGGTTTCGAACCGCTCTTTCGGGAAACTCACCGCCCAAACCTGGCAGTCAGTGTTTCTATGATTCCCAATATTCTTTCAGCATGTTTGATTTCATCGCGAATGATCTGCCTGACGCCATCGTCGTCTTCGGCTTCCAGATCGGCCTTATATGCCGCGAGATCCTCCTCCCAGCTTTCCCGCTTTGATAGCCACATATCAAGCTCGGCCTGTTCTTCCTCGGTCATCGGGCCTGCCACCCACGGCTCGCCGGTGTTCATGTCGATCTTGATGTGATCTGGATGGGGCACTGGATCTGGCAGGTCCGTGATGCCAAATCTCGTGCGTCGGTCCAGCTCCTGGTCCCACTCGATCTTGTAATCCATGGCCGTGCATAACCATTCGTCCGCCAGCTGCTTGTTTTGACGCTCTGTTGTGGACAGCATCTCGGCAAAGAGCCGCTGTGCGCGGTGCTGGCCTTTCGCGGCGTTGACTGACAACGATCGCATGACAGCCTGCGCCATCGGGATGGTCACGTTGTGGACCCCATCCCGCACAGTGATATCCCGATAGGCTTCGTCGAGGATGATCCCCTTCAGCCGCTCCTCACTGAGCTTGGGACGTTTGTTTTTTGCGCCCCTAGGGCGACCTCTTGGATTGCCCGATTGTCCAGGCTTGAACCGGGTGGCAACAGGGGGTTTGCCGTAGCCCACGGTTTTGTCATTTGCCGGCTTATGCACTGGCAGCTTGATCTTATTCCCACTCATTCTGCTGCCTCCAGCGCCTGTTCCGGCAACGGCCAGCCACAGACCAACTGTTCTGCCTCATCTTTGGCATACGCTTCCCAACGAGCCAGAATACGATCGCAATAGATCGGGTCAATCTCACAGAGATATCCGCGTCGACCGGTCTTTTCCGCTGCGATCAATGTCGAGCCAGACCCGCCAAAGATATCCAGCACGATGTCACCGCGAGCCGAGACATCCCGGATTGCATCGGCAATCATCTGCACCGGCTTCACTGTAGGATGCAGTGCCAGCTCTTCCATGCGGCCCGCATGGCGGCTGTTCACACCACGGTATTCCCAAACGTTGGTACGGTAACGTCCGTGCTGCCCCAGCTCGAAGTTGTTGATGTGCGAGGCTGTGCCGTTCTTGAAGGCGAAGATCAACTCGTGGCGCGAGCGGTAGAAGGTGCCCATGCCACCATTGTCCTTGGCCCAGACAATTAGGTTCTTGATTTCAGAGTAGACCCCCTTCCCCGCTGCTATAATTTCGGACATGTGACGCCAGTCCATGCAGATGAAGTGGATCGATCCATCGGCACTGTGATCCGCGAGGTTGCGGAATGCGCGTTCCAGAAAGCCAGTGAACTCGGCCTCGCTCATCTCACCCGAGGCCATCGCAAACTCACGATGCTGGACCTTACCAGAATTACCGACATGACCATCGATCGGCACGTTATACGGCGGATCGCTGAACACCATACGCGCGACCTCGCCCTCCATCAATTCACCAATGACCGCCGGATCAAGAGCATCCCCACAAATCAGTCGGTGCCGCCCAAGTTGCCAGACATCCCCCAGTCGGGCGCGTGCTAGTGCCTCGCGAGGAAGGACATCGTCATCCGGATCACCCGGCTCTTCTGGTGCCACCGCCTCCAGCACACCATCTATCTCGGGAATGGAAAAGCCGGTGATCGAGACATCAAAGTCAAGATCCGCAGACATCAACGCGCCAAGTTCCGCTGCCAGCAGATCTTCGTCCCAACCCGCATTCAGCGCCAATTTGTTATCCGCCAACACATAAGCCCGCTTCGCGTCCTCATTCATATGATCAAGCCGCAGGCACGGCACCTCCGTCATACCAAGGAGCTTTGCCCCTTCCACCCGGCCGTGTCCTGCAAGGATCATGCGCTTCTCGTCAATCAGCACCGGGTTGGTAAATCCGAAGGTTTCAATGCTGTCGGCAATCTGCCGGATTTGTTTCCTGGAATGCGTCCGGGCGTTGTTGGCCCAGGGGGTGAGGTCGCTGATTGCGATCCCTTCTATGTTCTGCGGGGCCATTTAGACCTCCTTCTTTACTACTCGCCGATGGAATCATTCCATCGGACTCTGATGTCTGATTTATCTTACTTCTGGCATTCCGTCAATCTTGGGTGTATATGTGTGTCCGACAGATCTAACGGAGGGCAATCATGCAGATCGGTGAACGCTTGTTCAGCCTGCGCCAGAAAAGCGGGCAATCTTTACAGGCCGTGGCGGATGCCGCTGGCATTTCAAAGGCACACATCTGGGAACTTGAGAAGGGTCACAGCAAAAACCCGTCATTCGATTTGGTGCGCAACCTAGCCACACATTTCGGTGTTAGCATTGACGCGCTGGTTGGCGAGGAAGAAGAACCGGGTGCGGAGGCGCTTCAGATCGAGCGTCTGCATCGTGGATTTGAAAATTTATCCGAGGGTGATCGATCGGTTGTCGAACAAATGGTCAAGGCTCTGAAAGAGCGGTCTGCAAAGTCTGGATAAGTATTGCATCTCGATCGTATTGATCTAGCCGATATTCACGCGCCGAGAGCGATTGCCCAAGCCGTGCATAAGCAACTTGGGGAAATCGAACCACCTGTTCCGGTTATCAGTATCGCCAAAGCCTTGGACATTACCGAAATATGTACACAACGGTTTTATGGGTTTGAAGGCATGTTGCTCACCGACCGGGTGCGCAGCCGCGGATCAATCTTGGCAAATACGAAGCGTGGAAACCGAAGGGCGAGGTTCACTATCGCCCATGAGCTAGGGCACTTTTTGATTGAGCGACATAAGCTTTTTGGTCCGACTGGATTCCTATGCAGTGCTCAGGATATGCGCGAAACCCGCAAAGCGCAGATGCACATGCGTCAGGAGCGCGAAGCCAACCAGTTTGCCATCAACTTGTTGGCCCCTCCGTCCCTCTTTGATGCACTGCTCTCGCAGGATCCTGAGTTGAAGGATGCTCAACAACTTCGAGACCACTTGAATGTTAGTTTAGAGGCCGTCATTCGGCACCTGGTGGAACGACGCCCAGAATGCCTTGCTGCCGTCTGGTCAAAGGATGGACATATCCGATATTGGGTTTCTGGCGATGGATTTCCTTGGATCACGTGCAAACGGGGAGAACGATTATCCTCACTTAGCGTGGCCTCCAAGATCGTGGCGAAGAGCTCTGGTGAGTTCAGCACATTCGTCGACACGAACCCGATCGCCTGGACAAATCGATCAAACATCGAGCTGTTCGAACAAACAAGACTGAGCCCATCCGGCCATGCGGTCACGCTGCTCTGGGCGGACGTGCCGGATGAAGACGATAATGATAACGGTGGCCTGTACGAACTGAGTGCGCCAAAGTTTCGATGAATGCCGCCAGCTTCCCTGTTAACTCCCACACAATCCCTGTTGTCGCCTGAAAAATCCCTGTTCTTAAAACCCAATTCCCTGTTATTAAAAGAACAGGGAATTGGCACTCAAACTGCTGAAAACACGTCGATAAACAGCGCGGAAATCATTCAAAATCACCAAATTCAGGCCAATTACTCGGAATTTCCCTGTAAATTCCCTGTAAACAGGGATTTCAAACCAGAGACGGGTTCGACGCAGACTGCAACCACCACCACTCAGTCTCCCTAAAACCACCGACAGCACACACGCTCGAAATAGTGTTTATATTTCAGCTGATTAGGGAGATTTTCAGCGCCAGAGACCTCGCAATCCGTCTCTGATTTGAGCCATCTTAGAGCTAATTCAGGGAGAGTCTCTGCGGTGTAATTACGAGTGAGGTCTTGGGCCTTTTAGCAAAATCACAATGGCGCAAATCCAAGAATCTGACGTTGTTTTACCCAATCGGTTGCTAGCTCGGGCAGGGTGCGCAATGTTTTTGCTGTGAGATGCTGCGGCTGGCGGCCATTGCGGATTGCGGATGAGATATCCGGGGCCAGCCACGCCAGCGGTAGGATGCGACGAACAGCGCCGCTGCGCAGACCCTCGCGTTCAGTAATTTGCTGAACTGACGAGGCTTTTCCCTCAAGGAGTTCCCGGGTCCATCGCTTTGCATCCGCAACCATTGCAATGAGATCCGGGTCTTGTTGCGGAGCCTCGTTCGCCGCGATCACGATGGGTTTGGCGCGGCCGTTTTGACGTTTTTGAAACTGGACGTCGAATACCGCCAATATGGGATTGTTGTCAGCATCCGGCTCCGCGATCACTGAGAGGTTTGCTGAGATGCGCAAGTGATCCTTCTGCGCATCAATACGCTCGATCACCACCGGCGAACCCAAAGGAGTCGTGTCCCACCATCGCGGCGCATACCTACTGGCACATGGCAACGCGCTGACTACCTCGATGTCCAAACACGCCATCTATCTGTGGACACTGCCGATGTTCCATTGCAACGGCTGGTACTTCCCGTGGACCATGTCTGCGATCATCGGCACACATGTTTGCCTGCGCCAGGTGCGCGCTCAACCGATCTGGAACGCGCTGGCCGATGAGAAGGTCACGCACCTGTGCGGTGCGCCAATTGTCATGTCCTTGATGATCTCTACACCCGCAGATCAGCAACGCGCGCTTGATCACACAGTACAGTTCTTTACCGCCGCCGCCCCGCCGCCCGAAAAGCTGCTGGCGGACATGAAAACGGCGGGTTTCGATGTGACCCACCTTTACGGGTTGACCGAAACCTATGGGCCCGCCGCTGTGAACGATTGGCACGATAGCTGGTCATCGCTGCCTGATAACGAACAAGCGCGCCTCAAATCACGTCAGGGCGTGCGCTACCTGCCGCTCGAGGGACTTGATGTGCGTGACCCTGAAACCATGCAGCCTGTCCCGCGTGACGGTGTAACCATGGGCGAGGTGATGTTTCGTGGAAACGTCGTGATGAAAGGCTATTTCCGCAACCCCTCTGCCACCCAAGCGGCCTTTGAAGGTGGCTGGTTTCATTCCGGTGATTTGGGCGTCACGCATCCAGATGGCTATATCCAGCTCAAGGACCGCTCGAAGGTCATCATCATTTCAGGCGGCGAAAACATTTCCTCCATCGAGGTGGAAGAAGTGCTCTACAGCTATCCCTCCATTGAAATTGCGGCCGTCGTCGCCATGCCCCATGAGAAATGGGGCGAAGCACCCTGCGCCTTCATCGAGACAAAACCGGGTCAAGAGATCGACACCGAGGCACTGCGTATCTGGTGTCGTGAACGGCTTGCCGCCTACAAAGTTCGGGCAAAGTTTGTGGTTACGACCATCGCCAGAACCTCAACTGGCAAGATCCAGAAATTTGCCATGCGCGAGCGCGCGCAAGGGATGGTTACACAAACTGAACCAGCACTCCAATAAACGTAGCCAAACCTTTCTTGTTTGTAACATCCGCTCAAAAGGTTGTAGGCGGCCTGGCGCTGCAAATATGGTCTGTTTTGTAGGTCAAATAGGTCGCTGCATTGATCCCTATGTCCCGCCCGCAGCCCAAACTGCGCCTCGGCGGATCATCTCGGTAACTTCAGGCACCTTGAGATCGTCCAGCTCATGTCCGATCGAGCAGTAAAACACACGCCCCTTGTCCCAACGCCGAGTCCACGTGACAGGGATCACCGTGCCCTCGATCCACCAGAGGTGGTCGCCAGAAAATGTTGTCGTTGCCAGAACGTTGTTCGACGGATCAGTGAGCATGTAGTATTGCTCTGACGTGATGCGGAAACTGCGGATCCCTTCGACAAGCGGGTGATCTGGCTGGCAGATCGTCACATCATAATCAATGTAGTCTTCTTTGGGCTGGAGATTGTCAGGCCACCCGGGTGGGTGTGCCACGAACTGACCGCCGATCAGGAAGTGATAGGTGGGACGATCGCGAAACGCGTCGCCCATATGCCCATGCCAGCCTGCAAGTCCACAGCCATCGCCAATGAGCTTGAGCAGGCCGTCTTCCTGCAACTTGGTCATATTGCCGAACTCTTCTTTGTGCCCAGAGCGGGCAGACGACCAGATCGGGGTGATCAAATCGACATCCGCCATGTCCTCGGGATGCTCCAGCGGTTCGAGCGTGTCATGGACGACGACCTCAAAACCGTTTTCCTCAAGCAGATCACGATACCAATTCGCAAAATCCATAGGGGCGTGGCCTTCCCAGCCCCCGACAAAAAGTACAGCTTTCATAACTTATGTTCTCTCATATAGTTCAGGATCGAGGCCATATCGCGGGCAGCGTAGCCTTCCGATTCAGCCTTTTTGAGGATTTCCAGAGTGCTCAGCCCCTGCGGCATATCGGTGCCGAGTTTTCGGGCCAGATCGGCAGTCACTTCCATGTCCTTGCGCGCAAGTGCCACGGTGAAAGTCACGTCATGTTCGGCTTCATTGAGGTATAGCGGGCGGCGGTATTTCAGCATCGGCGCGCAGGCCGCAGAGGCTTCGATCACATCGAAAGCCGTTTCTGGTGAAATCCCCGCCGCCTCGGCAAGCGTCATCGCCTCGGCCAGGGTCTGATTGATGCCATGGATCAGCGAATTGACCGCCAGTTTCATCACCGCTCCCGAGCCCGACTGACCAAGACAACGTGTTTCTTTGCCCATCGCCTGAAAAATTGGGGTCAGCGGCGCAGCCTCTTCTGGCGTGCAGCCCGCCATGATGACCAGCTGTGCATCGGCGGCGGCCTGTATTGCGCCAGAGACTGGCGCGTCGATGACACGGGTCCCCGCAGGGGCCTGTTTCGCCAGCCATGCGATGTGGTCCGGGCTCATCGTGCCCATCTCGACATAGGTCTGGGCCGATCCGGCAAAAAGCCCCTCCGAGCCGCCATGTACGTCTTTTGAAGACGGATCGTCGGCCAACATGGTCACGATCACCTCCGCCGCATTCGACAGTGCCCGAGGGCTGTTTGCTACAGCGCAGTCCAGCTCTGCGGCTAGAGATTGGGCCTTGCCAATAGAGCGGTTCCAGAGTGTCACGTCATTACCTGCACGGGACAGATTGCGTACCATATGTGCGCCCATCCGGCCCAGTCCGGCAAACCCGACCCGCATCACGCCACCTTTTCGGTTTCTAAGCCCGAAATTGCGGCAATCAGGTTTTCCTCGGTCACCTCTTCAGAAGTGAAAGTCCGCATGATCCGGCCCGAATACATTGCCACGATACGGTCAGCCACATGCAGCACCTCTGGCATTTCCGAGCTGATGACGATCACCGCATAACCCTGTGCCGCCAACTCGCGGAGCAGATTATGGATCTCAGCCTTCGATCCGACGTCGATCCCGCGTGTGGGTTCGTCCACGATCAACACGTTGGGGCGCATCGACAGCCATTTTCCGATGACGATCTTCTGCTGGTTGCCACCCGAGAGGTTGCCCACGAGCTGTTTCCAACCCGGAGTTCTGATATCAAGTTTGTCGCGGTATTGATCGAAAATCGCGATCTCGGCACCGTCGGCAACGAAGGGGCCAGACTTCAGATCATCGACCTGCGGCAGGGTCATGTTATCCCGGCAGTTCATGCCCAGAACCAACCCTTGGCCCTTTCGATCTTCTGGTACCAACGAGATGCCCCGCTCGATCGCGTCATGGGGCGAATTGATCCGCACCTCTTCGCCGTCCATCAGGATCGAGCCGGATGACGGATTTCGAAGGCCAAACAATGTTTCGGCAATTTCCGTCCGTCCGGCACCGACGAGCCCGTAGAAACCGAGAACCTCACCGCGCCGCACCTCGAAGCTGACATTCTGAAATAGAGCACCACAACTCAGTCCGCGCACTTCAAGCGCAACATCGCCCAGTTCGTGATGGACTTCATTGCGGCTAAGGTCGAGCTTGCGCCCGATCATCATCTGGGTCACGCTCTCTTCGTTCGTGTCCGCCGTGTTGACTGTGCCTTGGTATAGGCCGTCGCGCAAAACGCTGATCCGGTCGGTAATCTTGAATATCTCTTCCATCCGGTGCGAGATATAGGCAATGCCCACGCCCTGTTTTTGCAAGTCAGAGATGACCTCGAATAAAACCACCTTTTCCGCGTCCGTCAGGGAGGCTGTCGGCTCATCAAAGATAACGGCCTTGGCATCCACGGTAAGCGCGCGCGCAATTTCGACCATTTGCTGGTTGGCGATCGAAAGATCGCCCACACGTGTCTCGGCGTTGAAGCTGACCTTGAGTTTCTCGAGTATTGCGCTGGTCTTGGCCTCCAGTTCGGCCCAATCAACCAGCCCGAAACGTTTGCGCGGCAATTCTCCGAGATAGATATTCTCGGCCACACTAAGCTCATCTGCGAGGCTGAGCTCTTGGTGAATGAAGACAATACCCTTGGCTTTCGCGTCCAACGGGCCGGACATGATCACTGGGTGTTCTTCTACAATGATCTGGCCTTCGTCAGGCTGGTGAATGCCGCCAAGCACCTTCATCAGAGTGGATTTTCCGGCACCATTTTCACCCATTAGGGCATGCACTTCGCCCGGCAGGATCGAAAGAGAGACGCCATCAAGGGCGCGCACACCGGGAAAGGTCTTTACGATTCCTTCCAGCCGCAGGACAGGGGCGGGGGTCGTCGGATCAATTGTCTCGGTCATACCTTCAACTCCTCTTTGCCTTTCACGTTCAGCTGCCGATCAAGGAACAGCACGGCGATCAAAATCAAACCGATGACAAGGTTCACGGTCGACGTATCAGCACCGACATGGCTCAGCCCTTTGCGCAGCAGCTGGATCGCGATCACCCCACCAAAGGTCGAGATGATCGAGCCCGCCCCGCCGGTCAGCTTGGTGCCGCCCAGCACGACGGCGGTGATCACCCACAGCTCATAAAGCTGGCCGTCGTTGGGGTTCACCGAACCGGATTCCGAATAAAAAACCACTGCGGAGAGCGCAGCCAAGAAACCGATAATCATAAAGTTGATCATCATGTGCGGACCGACACGGATGCCGGCGTTGACGGCCGCTTCACGGTTGTTGCCAATGGCATAGGCGTTGCGGCCATGAACTGTGCGGGTCATCAGAAACCAGATCACCGCAGTCACAACCAGCAGGAACCATGTAGCAGTGTGAAACCCAAGGAACTGCGCCTCGGCGAAATCGACCAGCGTCCAGTTAAGGTGGCTTGTCGGCTGTTCGCCGTTGTACATAAAGACCAACCCGCGATAGCCCAGCATGGAACCCAGCGTCACGATAAAGGCATCCACGCCGGTCTTCCACACTATCAACCCGTTGATCGCCCCAAGGATAACGCCGGTCAGAAGCGCCAGACACCATGCCACGGGAATGACCCAGTTTCCGAGCCCTGCGAACATGGTCCATGTCATCGAATCCAGCAGCACAATGGCGCAAATCGCGTAGGTTGCGCCGACTGACAGGTCGATATTGCCGTTGACCATAACGATGGTCATACCCATGGCGATGATGCCGATCGGTGCCGACTGCTTGAGCAACAGCAGCATGTTGTCCGCGTCCATAAAGGCCTTGTCACTGACGGAGAAGAACTCGCCCGCTACCGAGAAGAAGATCAGCTCAAGGACGATAAAGCCCCAGATGGCACCGTCCTTCAGATATTTTGAGAGTGTCCCAGCTTGCATTATTTTGCCTCCCCTAAGCGATCGGCGACATGAGCTTGCCGCGCTTGGCTGCAAGATCCAGCCAGACTGCAAGGATAATGATGACCCAGGTCACGACGTACTGAACGGAGAAATCAAGCCCGACCAACAACAGTCCATTCTGAATGAACCCGAGGATCAGCACGCCTATCACTGTTTTGAAGATTGTTCCCGAACCACCGAGCAGTGATGCACCACCAAGAATGACGGCAGCGAGCACGTCCAGCTCCAGCCCTTGTCCCACGGTGTTTTGCGATCCCATGGACCGGCTGGCCTGGATAAGACCTGCCGTAGCCACGCACAGCGCGCTCATGATGTAGCACAAGAACACCACGCGTGCCCGCCGAATGCCCGAAAAAGTCGCCGCCGTACCATTGCCGCCAACAGCGTAGACCTTGCGGCCAAATGGTGTCTTGGCCAGGATGATGCCCAGAAGCGCCGCCAACGCGATGAAGATCAGGATCGGCGTTTGAATACCCATGATATTGCCCTGTCCAAAGATGGCAAACCAGGTGCCTTCTTTATCGGCGATGTCCATGTTCTTGCCGCCCGAATAGGTTAGCGTCAGTCCGTGAATGGCCGAAAGCATCCCCAAAGTCACAATCAGTGAATTGAGCTTGAGATAGCCAACAAGAAACCCAATGAAAGCCCCAAGGCATAGCGTCATCGCAAACATGGCAGGGATCGCAAGGGCCGGGCCAATTTTGTCGTGAAGATCAAGTACAACAATGGTCGAAAATGACATCATCGAGCCCACGGAGAGATCGAGATTGCCGCTGATAACGACAAAGGTCACTCCCAAAGCCATCACGCCCAGAATAGCCGAAGACCTGACCACGTTCTCGAAATTGTCGAGAGTCAGGAATTTCGGGTTGGCAATTGTGAACCCTATTATGAAAAAGGCAAAGGCGATCAGGATGCCCTGTTTCGCAAGTACCTTTCCAATGTCCTGCTTCGTAAACTCAGCCATTGTTCTCTCCCTTGGACCAGGCCCGGTGGCCCTTAGTTCATTTCTTTCCAGCCTGCCAAACTGCCTCCCCGGCACATCAGATCAAACCAGTGTCATGCCGCCGTCAATCATCACGATCTGACCTGTCATATAGTCGCTTTCCGGCGCTGCCAGAAAGGTGGTCGTTCCAATGATGTCTTGCGGCTTGGCCACGCGGCCGCGCAAGATTTCAGACGAAAACTCTTCCATTGCCTGACCGGGCCGTTCGGCTGCGCCGATGTCCATCAGGTCCTGATCGACCTGCTCCCACATCTCGGTGTCAACGACACCGGGGGCGAACCCAGTAACGGTAATGTTGTGTTTTGCCAAATCGCGCGCGCCCGATTGGGTCAGCGCCACGACTGCAAATTTGCTGGCACAATACGGTGCCACGTTGTCGAAACCCTGACGGCTGGCGATTGAGGCGGTGTTGATTATCTTGCCGCCTGCGCCCTGAGCGATCATCTGGCGGGCCGCTTCCTGCATACCGATCATGCAGCCCAGCCCGTTGACCCCCATAATGAAATTCCAGTTGTCTTCGGTGACATCCATAAAATTCATCGGCTTGTTGACGCCGGCGTTGTTGAACTTCACGTCCAGCTTTCCAAACGTCGTAACGGTATGTTCGATCATTGCCTTTACGGCTGCGCGGTCAGTTACATCGACCTGCGCATGTGTCACTTTGCTGTTGCCATATTGTTTGCGGTTCAGGCCTGCGACTTCGGTAACCCTATCGCCGTTGATGTCGGCAAAACATACGCTTGCCCCTTCTTTCAGCAGCGCCTCGGCGATGGCGCGACCGATACCTTGTGCGGCACCTGTCACAATGCACGACCGACCAGAGACTCGACCCATTGGTCTTCTCCCATACTTGAAATCTTTTTTGGAATGCGAACCGGGGCTGGCTGGGGAGCCGTAGCCCCCCCAACCAAAGTTAGAAGCTTAGAATACAGGCTTGGTGAATTCGCCCATGTTGTCCTGAGTGATCTTCGGCGTGTCGAAGTAGTTCAGGAATGGCAGCTCTTCGCCGTTGAGCAGATCAATCGCGGACTTCAGCGCGGCTTCTGCGTCATCAACAGGCGACTGGTAGATCGAACCCCAGTAGGTGCCTGCAGCCATCGCTTCATAACCAACTGCGAAGTTGGTGGCACCGACGAAAGTGATGCCCTCGCGACCAGCGGCCACAGCTGCGTTCATTGCGCCAACACCCATGTTGTCATCGCCGGAATAGACGCCGTCGATGTCGTCATACTTGACGAGGAAGGCTTCCATAACCTGCTGCGACTTTTCACGGTTCCAGTCACCAGGCTGCTCGTCGATCTGCTCAACGTTCGGACAGACTTCGGGCAGACGGTCGTTGAAGCCCTTGGCGCGCTCGATGGCCGTCGTGTAGCCGGGCTGGCCTGTGATGTGAACAACCTTGGCTTCGTTCTCAATACCCAATGCCTTGAAGCGATCACACATGATTTCGGCAGAGCGTGAGCCTTGTGTAATGTTATCTGGGCCAGAGAACGTCGCGACGAACGGGAAACCGGCTTCAGCGATGTTCGAGTTGGTCACGACAACCGGAATGTCAGCCTGATGCGCTTTGCGGACAGCAGGGATCACAGCTTCGCCGTTTGTTGGCCAAATGATGATCGCATCAACTTCTTGCTGGATCAGGTCTTCCATCTGGGCGATCTGGCGGGCAACGTCGCCACCGGCGTCCAGAACGACGACTTCAACGTCTGCGTTTGCTTCCGCGGCAGCAATGAACGCTTTTTCATATGTTGTTTGATAGCTGTCGACGCCCACGTTGTTTTGCGTGATGCCAATGCGCATGGTTTCGGCGCTGGCTGCACCTGCGACGGTCAGTGCTGTTGCCGCGGCAGTCGCGGACAGAATTATACGAAGTTTCATTGTGATCTCCTCCAAGAATTTTTTAGACGCTTATGTCTTTTCCCCACCCTCCCGGCGGGAATCACCATCCGGCGAACCGGTATGATCCCTTTTACCATGCAGATGCCGCTCCAACCCGGCCCCTCAAATAACATCCATTTTGGATAAAATTATATCTATTTTGGATACTTTTGCGATACATTCTGAGGCCATTCCCACAGCAACATAAGGGGTATCTCGTGACGATTCCAAAATCATCCAAAATGAACAAATCACGTGGCAAGCGCCACTATAATGGAAAGGCAGCGGTCGAGGGTATGAATGCCATGAGGGGGGAGAATTTCAATCAGCTGATGCCGCCTCAAGCGAAGGCAGATATTCTAAGCGTTCTATCCTTTATGGAAGACCTCGGTGACGAGCTTGAAAACTCGTCCGACCTATTTGCATCCACCCCAAACCTGCGCATTTCAATGCACCTGATCCGCAGCCATCTCGAAGGTCGGCTGACGACAATGACGTCACTCATCGGTGCAAGCCGTGCGCCTTATGCAACCGCCAATCGCCGCATCAAAGACATGCAAGAGGCTGGGTTGATCGACCAGCGCGCACGCACGTCGACTGGCAAAAGCTTTTCCCTGCATCCCAGCGTACTTTTGTTGGACCAATGGACCCAGCTGACAAACCGTGTGCAGCGCCTTGCCGCTGCACAATTCGGCGGTGCTGCGTCGACAGAAGCATCTGACTACTACTTCGGCGGGTCTTACCTGAACGCAAAATCAATCCCACCAATGAAGGTTTTGGCCGAGCCGCTCAAGCTGGCGGGCGGCTTGCGCGTTCTGGTGCATGGTGATCCAACCTTCATGGTGATGGATAACCTCAAGCGACAGTTTGAGCAGACAATCGGTACGCAAATTCATCAACGTGCCTTTTCGATAGACCGACTGCGCGAAGAAACCATGCGTAATGCCAGCCGCAAGTCGAGCAACTACGACATCATCGCCGTTGATCTGCCATGGGTCGGAGGGTTCGCCGAACAGAACGTCTTGATGCCGCTTGATGAGATCATGGATATCGCCCGTATTGATCCTGCGGACTTCCATACCGCTGGCTGGCAAGCGGCCCACTGGGGCGGCCGCGCCTACGGCATTCCGGCGCAGACTACGCCAGAGCTTTTATTCTATCGCAAAGACCTGTTCGCACAGACGGGTCTAGAGCCACCCACCACAGCCCAAGATTTATTGGATGTCGCGAAGGCGCTGCACGATCCACAGCGGGGCGTGCATGGAATTGCATGGAACGCCGCGCGCGGGACGGCACTGGGGCACACGGTTTTGATGACGCTGGCGGATTTTGGGCAACCCATTCTGGATTTGACACCCAATGCGGGTGGTTTTGATACCCAGCACCTTGTGAACCGTGACTACCGGTTCACCATTGATACGCCAGCGGGTTTGCAAGCGGCAGAATTCCTCAAAGAACTGCTCAAGTATTCCCCACCTGATATTTTGTCGATGTCATGGTACGAGCGCATTCGGCCCTATGCCGCAGGGCGGATTGCGATGGCTTATGGCTACACGTTGCTGGCTCCGTATTTTGAGCTGGATGACGCGTCCCCCGCAAAGGATCAGACGGGCTATTTGCCGCATCCCGCTGGCCCCAACGGCGCACCAATCGCACCTGTTGGCGGTTACGTGATGGGAATACCCGCCAATTTGCCAAAAGAACGCGTTGCAGCGGCGGTCGAGGCCTTGCTGGTCTTTACCTCACCCCCTGCGCAAAAGTTATATGTTCAGAACGGCAGCCGCACGAACCCACGCTATTCGGTCGGATCGGACCCCGATGTGCGACGCCTATCACCCATATTCGAGGCCGTCGATGCCATGTCATGGCGCGATGAGCTTCAATTCTGGCCGCGCCCGCCGATCCCCGAGATCAACGAGATCATCCAGATCTGCGGAGAAGAATTTCACGACATGCTGCGTGGCATCATCAGCCCGCAAGATGCATTGCGCCGCGCGCAGGCGCGCGCCGACGCAACCCTTAAACCACCAACTTAGTCATGACGTCAGGAGGAGACACCCATGGACCCCAACCGCCTCAAAGGTAAAAATATTCTCATCACCGGTGCCGCCCGCGGCATGGGCGAGGCCAACGCGCTTTCGTTTGCTGAACAAGGCGCAAATGTCTGCATCGGTGATCTGGATCTCGAGATGGGCCAAACGGTGGCCGACAAGATCAACGCTGCCGGAAACGGCAAAGCGATTGCTGTCAAAATGGATGTCACAAAGCGCGAAGACAATGCCGCCGCCGTGGCCGCCACAGTCGAAGCCTTTGGGTCGATCAACGTCGGTGTGTTCAATGCAGGCCTGAACAAGCCCCGGTTCTTCATGGATATCGATGAAGACAACTGGGACATGATCATGAACGTCAACACCAAAGCGATGTGGCTGGGCATGCAGGAAGTCGCGCGCCAGATGATCGCTCAGGGTCCGATGGAAGATCACCCCTACAAATTAATCAATGTTGGCTCCATCGCGTCGAAAAAGCCGCTGGTGGATGTGACCGTATATTGCACCTCTAAGTACGGCTGTCTGGCGCTGACCGAATGCGGCGCGCTTGGGCTGGCAGAGCATAACATTACCGTCAATGGCTATGCGCCGGGCGTGGTCGTGACGCCGCTTTGGGAGCAACTGGACAAAGATCTGGTGGAGATCGGGTTCAAAGAACGCGAAGGCCAAGCCTATGAAGACATCGTTGACAGCGCCCTTGTGATCAAGCGTGTGTCCTATCCCAAAGATATCGTCGGCACCGCGTCGTTCCTCGCGTCTGACGACAGCGATTATATGACCGGCCAAATGATCTCGATCGATGGCGGCTGGGCCACGACGTAAAGCCCGCCACACCAGAATTTCAACAAGAAACGGGTGCGCTTGGCCGTACCCGAAAGGAGTGTCTCATGTCAGAACGTCCGGGCAATGCCCTTATGCCGAACTTGCTCACCCCAATGGATCTTGAGCCCAACTGGGAATGGCGTGACAAGCTGCCAGCCCATGGCCACATGTCCGTGGATTTTGAACGCCGCATCGACCACGACCGCCTGCGTCGCTACCGCCTTGCGCGGACCCGTCAGTCGCTGCAAAACTCGAACGCGGGCACGCTGCTGTTGTTTGATGTGAACAACATCCGCTACGTCTCGGCCACCAAGATCGGCGAATGGGAACGCGACAAGATGTGCCGTTTCTGTCTGCTGACAGGTGACGACAGCCCCTACGTTTGGGATTTTGGATCCGCCGCAGAGCACCACAAACGCCACTCCGACTGGCTGGAGCCCAGCCACTGTCTTGCCGGTGTTGTTGGCATGCGCGGAACAATCCCGCCAGAATTCGGCTTGATGAAGAAATATGCCAAGCAAATTGCCGGATTGATCCGTGATGCTGGCATGGCCGATATGCCTGTGGGTGTGGACTATGCGGAAACAGCAATGTTCCACGCCCTTCAGGAAGAAGGCCTGAACGTGGTCGATGGTCAGCAGATCATGTTGGCGGCGCGCGAGATCAAGAATACCGATGAAATCCAGCTATTGACCCAAGCGGCTGCGATGGTCGATGGCGTCTACCACATGATCTACGAAGAACTGAAACCAGGCATCCGCGAGAATGACATTGTCGCCCTGTCCAACAAGATGCTCTATGAGATGGGCTCGGACGATGTCGAGGCGATCAACGCGATTTCAGGTGAGCGCTGCAATCCGCATCCGCATAACTTCACGGACCGTTTGATCCGCCCCGGAGATCAGGCGTTCTTTGACATCCTGCAATCCTATCAGGGCTATCGCACCTGTTACTATCGCACGTTCAACGTCGGCCGCGCGACGACGTCGCAAAACGACGCCTATGTGAAAGCCCGCGAATGGATCGATGCCTCTATCGCAATGATCAAACCTGGCGTTTCTACTGACAAGGTGGCCGAGGTTTGGCCGACCGCCGAAAGCCTCGGTTTTGCGAACGAGGATCAGGCCTTTGGTCTGCAATTTGGTCACGGCCTTGGTCTGGCGCTGCATGAGCGACCCATCATCAGCCGTGCTGTGTCGATGGATCACCCGATGGAAATCAAAACCGGCATGGTCTTCGCACTGGAAACCTATTGCCCCGCAACCGACGGCTATTCCGCCGCACGGATCGAGGAAGAGGTCGTTGTGACTGAAACTGGTTGCGAAGTCATCAGCCTGTTCCCGGCTGAAGAACTGCCGATCGCCAACCGCTACTGACCGGGGACAAAGCCCCGCCTTGCGTTTTCTCCCTGCGCAAGACGGAACCGAACCCTTCATCGCACAAGAGGACATCATGGCTAAATCAAAGACAAATACCGAAGATTACCTGCGCATGTACCGCCAGATGGTGCGCATCCGCTCTTTCGAGGATAATGCCAACCAGCTTTACCTTTCGGCCAAGATGCCAGGCTTGACCCATATGTATTCCGGTGAGGAAGCCGTTGCCGTGGGCATCTGCGAAGCACTGAAAGTGACGGACAAGATCACCTCAACCCACCGTGGCCACGGCCACTGTGTCGCCAAGGGTGCGAATTTCAAAGAAATGTTCTGTGAACTGTTGGGCAAGGAAGAGGGCTACTGCCGCGGCAAGGGCGGTTCGATGCATATCGCGGATCAATCCAACGGCAATCTGGGGGCCAATGCCATTGTTGGCGGCTCCATGGGGATCGCGACGGGTTCTGCCTTTACGGCAAAATTGTTGGGCAAAGACGATGTGACGGTCTGTTTCTTTGGGGACGGTGCCACGGCGCAGGGCCTGATGTACGAGGTCATGAACATGGCCGCCCTGTGGAACTTGCCGGTCATCTACGCGTGCGAAAACAACGGCTATTCCGAATACACCAAGACCGAAGAAATCGCCGCCGGATCGATCACCGCCCGCGCAGAGGCCTTTGGGATCGAAGCGCATCAGGTTGACGGGCAGGACGTTCTAGCTGTCAACGAATTGACACAAAAGATAGTTGCCCGTGCACGCAAGGGCGAAGGCCCATTCTTTATGGAACTGATGACTTATCGCTACCACGGCCACCACGTGGGCGACATCAACCGCGAATACTACCGCTCCAAGGAAGAAGAGAAGGACTGGAAGGAAAACCGGGATCCGATCATCAAATTCCGCGGCTGGCTCATCGAACAGGGCATCGCTTCCGAAGACGAGATTGAAGCGATGAACGCCGAGATCAGACAAGATGCAGAAGAGGCTGTCGCCTATGCCGAGGCCGCGCCTTACCCAGACCAAACCGAGGTCGACATGCACGTCTTTACAGACGTCAAACACGCGCTGGCCTGAGGAGAACGACATGCGAGAAATTACACTGTCCCAAGCGGTCAATGAAGCACTGGCCGAAGAGATGCGACGCGATGAAACCGTTTTTATCATTGGTGAGGATGTGGCCGAGGCAGGAACGCCTTTCAAAATCCTGAGCGGTCTTGTCGAAGAGTTCGGCACCGAGCGCGTGGTCGACACACCCATTGCTGAACCCGGCTTCATGGGCCTTGCTGTGGGTGCCGCGATGACGGGCACACGGCCAGTCGTGGACCTCATGTTCGGCGATTTTATCTATCTGATCATGGATCAACTTTGCAATCAGGCCGCCAAGACGCATTACATGTCGGGTGGCAAGATGAGCGCGCCTTTGGTGCTGCGCACCAACATGGGCGCGACCCGCCGCTCTGCCGCGCAGCATTCCCAATCACTACACGCTCTAGTCGCTCATATTCCGGGCCTGAAAGTGGCGATGCCGTCATCGGCCTATGAAGCCAAGGGGCTTATGAAAACCGCCATCCGCGACAACAACCCTGTCGTGATCTTCGAAGACAAGCTGATGTATAACGACAAGGCACCCGTCCCGGAGGAGGAATTCCTGATCCCCTTCGGAGAGGCCAACATCAAACGCGCGGGCAGCGATATCACCCTCATCGCCACGTCCTCAATGGTGCAGGTTTGTGAAGCTGCGGCCGAGATCCTTGCGAAGGAAGGAATCGAGGCCGAAGTGATCGATCCGCGCACGATCGTGCCACTGGACGAAGAAACGCTCATTGCGTCAGCCAAGAAAACCAGCCGCGTGATCGTCGTGGATGAAGGCCACCAAAGCTATGGCATCACCGGTGAAATCGCTGGCCGGATCAATGAAAAGGCCTTCTACCACCTCGACGCACCGGTCCTGCGCATGGGTGCGATGGATGTGCCCGTACCGTTTTCGCCTGCGCTAGAAGATATCACCGTTCCGACGCCCGAAGGCGTGGCAGACAACGCGCGCAAACTCATGTCAGGGGAGATGATCCATGCCGCATGAGGTCATCATGCCGGCCCTTGGGATGGCGCAGGACACCGGTAAGATTGTCAGTTGGCTCAAGTCCTCTGGCGATCCGGTTAAGGCTGGTGACGCGCTGTTCGAGGTGGAAACCGACAAAGCCGTGATGGAGGTGGAATCCCCTGCCGATGGCTACCTGACACATGTGCAGGCCGAGGCCGGAGCTGATGTGCCCGTAGGTCACGTCATCGCCCTTGTCTCTGAGATGGCCGAAAGTAGCGACACTGTCGCGAAGGCCCCTGCTGACGCGGATGGCGGTGATCAAACAGCATTGCCCGAAGGCAAAGCCGTCATCATGCCCGCGCTTGGCATGGCACAGGATACAGGCGTGATTGTCGCTTGGCACAAGGGCCTTGGCGATCCCGTGGCCGCGGGTGATATTTTGTTCGAAGTGGAAACCGACAAAGCAACCATGGAAGTCGAGGCAGGTGTTGATGGCTTCGTGGCAGCATTGCTTGCCGAAGTCACTGAAGCAGCACCGGTTGGGGATACGATTGCCATTATCTCTTCTGAGGCACCAGCCAATCCTGTGCAGCGTAGCATTGCAGGCGGCACCGCATCAAAACCAGCTGCGACGCCTGCCCCAGCACCAAACGCTAAGGCGAAAGAAAAATCCAAGCCTGCGCCATCACCCAAGCAGGGCAGCAAATCCCCGGCGATCAGATCAGCTGACGGTCGTATTCTGGCCTCGCCGAAGGCGCGGCGATTGGCGCTGGTACAGGGGCTGGATCTGAACCGCCTTGCAGAGGCCGGACATCCCCAGCCCTTCCATGTCGCGGATCTTGAAGTGCTCAAGGCAATGCCCGCGCAGGCGGTAGAAACTACGGCAACATCGTCCCGCCACCTCACGGCAGATTTGCCCACAGACGGATTCGCTGACTTTGCAGAGTGGGCAGCAGAAAACGCTGATCTGAAAGATGCAAACGCCGTACTGGCGGGCCTCGCAGCCGCAAGCCTTGGCCAAGATGCGGCAACCATCGCGGTCGAAAGTTTCGGGCAAAGCCGCGCATATTTTGTGCCCGCAGGTGCATTCAGCAACATCGTTGAGGCTGAGGAAGACAGCGCGCCAGACCTCATATTACGCGACCTGCGCATGAGCCGTGTCAGCACTGTCAGCCTTGGCGCGGAAAATGCGCCTGTTCTCACGCTGACACGGGCGGGCAGTGGGCTGTCCATCACGCTCGAATGTGCGGGCCATCACCTATCCGCCAGCGAGGCCGTCAGCCTTCTATCAAAATTCGCAGGCCGCATGGAGCAAACGCTCCGCCACCTGCTCTAAATCTTGGAGACACCAATGGAATATACCGACCTTTACATCAACGGCACGTGGACAAAGGGGACGTCAGGCGAACGTTTCGATGTCATCAATCCTGCTACCGAAGAAGTTCTCGCCTCTGTGGCCTCTGCTGAAATTGCCGATGCAGACGCAGCGCTGGATGCCGCCGAAGCCGCGATGAAGGACTGGGCCGCACGCACGCCGCGTCAGCGTTCCGAAGTATTGCGCAAGGCATGGGAGCTGATGACCGCAAGGTTTGATGAATTCGCCCATCTCATCACGCTGGAAAACGGCAAGGCCCGCGCCGATGCCATGGGCGAGGCCACCTATGCCGCTGAATTTTTTCGCTGGTTCGCCGAAGAGGCTGTGCGTGCCGACGGGATGATCACCCATGCCCCCGCGTCAGGCGCGCGCATCGTGGTGCAGCACAAACCTGCAGGGCTTGCCGTGCTGGTCACGCCTTGGAACTATCCGGCCGCCATGGGCACGCGCAAGATTGCCCCGGCCTTGGCGGCTGGGTGTGGTGTGATCATAAAACCCGCCTCCGAAACGCCGCTGACGATGCTGGCCTTGATGCCATTGTTGGAAGAGGCTGGCGTGCCTGCCGGGCTTGTCAATGTCCTGCCGTCGCGGCGCACTGGCGCTTTGGTCGATCATATCATGCATGATCCGCGCGTTCGTGTCGTCAGCTTTACCGGCTCAACAGGGGTTGGTCGAAAGCTGTTGAAAGGTGCCGCCGACCAAGTGTTGAAACCTGCGATGGAACTGGGCGGCAATGCCCCCGTTGTCGTCTTCGAGGATGCCAACATGGATACGGCCATCGAAGGTACGATGTTGGCAAAGATGCGCAACCTCGGCGAAGCTTGCACGGCCGCCAACCGCATCTATGTGCATGAAAACATCGCCGAAGAGTTCACCCGCCGCCTGAGCGCCGAGATGTCCGCGCTCAAAGTGGGCGACGGTACGGACCCGAGCGTCGATGTCGGCCCGCTGGTCAATGCAGATACCCGCGACAAGGTCGCCGAGTTCGTGGCAGACGCTGTCGCCAAGGGCGCTAAAGTCGAGTGTGGTGGGACCTTGCTGAACGGCAAGGGCTTTTACTATCCGCCGACAGTTCTCTCGAATGTATCCGAGGATGCCGAATGCGTCCGCGACGAGATCTTCGGCCCTGTCGCAGCAATCCAGACCTTCAAAGATCACGATGACGTCATCGCGCGTGCCAACGACACCGAATACGGCCTTGTCGCCTATGTCTTTTCTGAGGATTTCAAACGGGCGCTTCAGGTCTGTGAACAACTAGAATACGGCATGGTCGGCTTGAACCGCGGAATTGTGTCGGACCCCGCCGCACCATTTGGGGGCGTTAAGCAATCTGGTCTTGGCCGCGAAGGTGGGCATGAAGGCATGCTTGAATTCATGGAAACCCAATACATTTCGGCCAGTTGGTAAGGGGGCGGACATGAGCGACATCATCGCACCACCTTCAGTTCGGGCCCTTGCGCGCGAAAAAGGGATCAACCTGGAAAAGCTTGCTAAGGAATTGGGCCGCACATCCATCGCGCGTGAGGATTTGGAGGGTGGAAAGCCCGCCGCCGGGCCTGTCTCTGACACCTCATATTGGGACGTGGATCACAGCCAGTTCGGCCCTGTCACCGAAGAGCCGATGAGCCGCTTTGCGCAGGTGGCTGCCGCAAACCTCGGGGCCGCCAATGCCCTTATCCCGCAGGTTACACACCATGACCGCGCCGATGTCACAGTCATCGAGACGCTGCGCAAAGATCTGAAAACCGAGGCGCAAGCCCGCGGCGTCAAACTGACCGCACTGGCGTTTCAGGCCAAAGCCCTCGCGCGGGCGCTGCGGGAATTTCCACGGTTTAATGCGTCGCTTTCGCCCGATGGCGAAACGCTGACGCTTAAGGACTACGTTCACATCGGCATCGCGGTTGACACGGCGCATGGCCTGATGGTTCCTGTCGTCCGAAACGTGGACCGCAAGGGCCTGTGGCAGATCGCGGCGGAAATCGCCGATCTCGCCTCTCGCGCGCAAAACCGCAAAGTCGGTCCAGATGAAATGGGCGGCGCGTCGATGACGATGACCAACCTAGGCGGAATCGGCGGCATTGGTTTCACGCCCATCGTGAACCCGCCCGAAGTCGCCATTCTCGGGCTCACGCGCTCGGAAGTCGTCACCGTCTGGGACAGCGGCACGCCGCGTCCCGTTCCCATGGTTCCACTTGATCTGAGCTATGATCACCGCGTCATCAACGGCGCAGATGCGGCACGCTTCGTGACCTACCTTGCGGGTCTGATCGCCGATCCGCGCCGGATCATGGTCTGAGGGGTTGTAAATTTCTGACAACGACGCTGACCTCATTGTTTTGGGCGCAGTTCCGGGCGGATACGCTTGTGCCTTTCGTGCCGCCGATATGGGGCATTTCAACCGGAAAATTCTCTGTCGATCTGGACAATCTGCGCGCCAAAAAAGAGAGCGTTGTCGCGCAATTGACCACAGGCCTTCTTGGCCTTGCCAAGCGCCCGAAAAGTGCAGACCATCCGTGGCGCGGCTTTCTTCACTCGGGACAAGAGCCTCCATATCGACGGCGCGGCTTGGACATTTGATCAAGCTGTGATCGCTATCGGCTCCGCGCCGATGCGCTTGCCCGGCTGGCCCGAATCCAAGCGGGTAGTCGGCATCCTTGTCACTTACCGGACCGACCTGAAGCAATCCCTTGGCGTAGCGCGTATACGCGCCACTGCGCATGGGTGACAACATCGATGTTGCGGCCATTCTGACCGAAGAAGTTGCATCTGGGGATATGTTGATGCTCATGGTCCATTCCGAAGCAGGCGGTATCACAGCAGGCGGGTTTGAATATACGCTCGGTGCTACTGAAGACGGCCCTATCCGCGTTGATGGTAGCCTTGTGATGGCCGTAATCACCGCTGAATAGAATTGACCACGGTCCTTCGAAGAGTTTCTAAATGTGTAACTATTTCCGGGCCTGCGTCAGTAGGTTGCCCGCAACTCAAAATCCATTTGCGCGCAACTTCATAGCTGGTCGTTTGAGCTACTCCCCATTTATTGGACAGGTTCTGGCTTTAGCCCGCTAAGGAAAGTGCAGCACCATAACCAGCACGGCGGCCAAACACGGCACCGGATGTCAATCCGGAACCACCAGGGTAGCCTGCAAAAAAGACTCCGCCAACAAGTTCGCCAGAGGCGAAAAGGCCTTCGATGGGGTAACCTTTCTCGGATACTACATTGCCGTTTTCATCCACCTTTAGTCCTCCATAGGTAAACGTGATGCCCCCTGTGACTGGGAAGGCGCGAAATGGGCCATGGTCAATTCGCTGGGCCCAGTGGGTCTTCGGCAGAGAGAGCCCCTTTGTGCCTTTGCCGTCCAAGGCAGTCGGATCGAAAGTGTCTGACGTCAGCACCCGCGGGACAGATTTGAGGGTTTGAATAAGGGAGGATTTCTGGTTCATCTTATCGATTAGGAGATCGAGATGACGAAGAAAGCCCAGACGTCCAAAGACGCTGCCGACAAGGTAGTTAAGAACATCCGCCGTAAGACCCGGCAGACATATTCAGCTGAAGAGAAGATCCGCATTGTATTGGCAGGCTTGCGCGGCGAGGAAAGCATCTCGGTGCTGTGTCGCCGCGAAGGTATCGCTGAGAGCCTTTATTACAGCTGGTCGAAGGAATTTCTCGAAGCTGGCAAGCGCCGGTTATCTGGCGACACGGCACGGCAGGCCACATCGCCTGAGGTAAAGGATTTGCGTTCTGAGTCCTTGGCCCTGAAAGAATGCGTTGCCGATCTGACCCTTGAGAACCGTCTGCTCAAAAAAAGCATGACAGGGGCTGGGGAGTTCGAGGAATGAGATACCCTGCGTCTGAGAAACTGGAGATCATCCGCACCGTTGAGGGATCGCATCTGCCAGTCAAGCAGACCCTCGACATGCTGGGCATCCCACGCACGACATTCTATCGATGGTACGATCTCTATGTCGACGGCGGCCTGGATGGACTGGCTGACAGATCTCCACGCCCAAGATCGGTCTGGAACCGCATCCCGGATGCCCGCCGTGGCGACCTGATTGAGTTTGCGCTGGAACATGAAGAGCTGACCACCCGGGAACTGGCCGTCAAATACACGGATGAGAAGCGGTATTTTATATCTGAATCGTCAGCTTATCGCATTCTCAAAGCTGCTGATCTCATCACCGCACCGGATTACGTGGTGATCAAAGCGGCCGATGAGTTCAAAGATAAGACAACGGCCATCAACGAGATGTGGCAGACCGACTTCACCTACTTCAAGATCATTGGCTGGGGTTGGTATTATCTCAGCACGATCCTGGACGATTACAGCCGCTACATCATCGCCTGGAAGCTCTGCACAAATATGCGGGCCGAAGATGTGACAGACACGATTGAACTGGCTCTGACAGCATCAGGCTGCGACCAGGCTGTTGTGCGGCACAAGCCACGTCTGCTTAGCGACAACGGCTCATGCTACATCTCAGGCGATCTGACCAAGTGGTTGGAGGATCAAAAAATGACGCATGTCCGCGGCGCGCCATTCCACCCGCAGACCCAAGGCAAGATCGAACGCTGGCACCAGACCATGAAGAACAGGGTTCTGCTGGAGAACTACTACCTACCCGGTGATCTCGAACGCCAAATCGGGGCCTTCGTCGAATACTACAACAACCAGCGTTACCACGAGAGCCTGAACAACGTCACACCCGCAGACGTCTACTTCGGTCGCGACAAAGCCATTCTCAGGGAAAGGAAGAAGATCAAGAAACAGACAATCCAACAACGTCGCTTGCAACATCAAAAACAAGCAGCATAATCAATCACACAAACGAGCCAGAGCCTCCAATGCTCAAGCCGCTCTGATGTTCCATTTTATATGAAGACGGACAGTTTGCAAGACAAACACGATTGCATCGGTGATGTGCGCGGCATTGGCCTGTTCATCGGCGTTGATCTGGTCACTGACCGGACCACTAAGTCCGAGGCGACCGCCTTGGCCATCCATGTTAAAGACCGCATGCGCGATAAACGCATTTTACTGGGGACCGAAGGGCCAAAGGACAATATCCTGAAAATCCGCCCTCCCCTGACCATTCAACCGGATGATGTGGACATGATCATTTCGACCCTTGATCACATCCTGAACGAGCGATTTTGACATGTCCCTCGTGGTCTGGTTTCCCTTTTTTTGTTACATAACCCGAAAGTGCCCTTTTGATGCTCGACCTTGATAAAAAGCAGATCATGGCGTTGTTCGATTTTGACGCCGCCGCAAAGCGCATCAAAAAAGCCTATGTCGCGTCTGCCCAAGGCGAGGTGCAGACAGGCGATGTCGTGCACCTGGCCTTTCCAGAGGCGCAGGGTGATTGCCATGTTAAATCAGGTCATATCGCGGGCACCGATACCTATGTGATCAAAATCGCGTCCGGGTTTTATGACAATCCATCCAAAGGGTTGCCGTCATCGAACGGCATGATGCTGGCTTTTTCCGCGACAACGGGTGAACCCCGCGCGATATTGCGGGACGAAGGCTGGTTGACGGATATGCGCACGGGTATCGGGGGCGCATTGGCGACCCGCGCCTTGGCCCGCGCAGATGCGACTGAGGTGTTGATCATCGGCGCAGGCATACAGGCAAGGCTTCAGGCGATGTGCCTTGCAAAACTGATGCCAGAGCGGGCGTTGAATTTCCACATCTGGGGGCGCAATGCCGCAGCCGCCGAGGCGCTCACCGCTGATTTGACTGCCGCAGGCCACAGCAGTCAGGTGGCACTCGACCTGAATAAGGCAGTTGGCACCGCCGACATCATCATCACCACGACGACTTCCACCGCCCCCCTGTTTGCAGATGGATTGGTGCGCAAAGGCACCCATGTCACCGCAATCGGGGCCGACTGTCCAGGAAAACAGGAACTGCCGACAGATCTGGTTGCCACTGCGTCCTTGCGTGTCTGTGACATGGCCCGCCAGTCCCTGAACCACGGTGAATTCCAAACCGCCAGCCGCGCAAATGCGGCGTTAGAGGTCACAGAGTTGGGCCATATCCTCTCAGGTTCTCAGGCCGGACGCATGTCGCAGGATGACATCACCATCGTTGACCTTACCGGGATCGCAGCCCAGGACATCGCCATGACCCAAGCCATCATTGACGCCGCCGCGTCCGACCCTTCAGAATAAAGGACATGCAATGACAGCATCCCCCGCCGTACTCGAACAGGCCGCCCTGTCGGTCGCCGCTCACCGCCGGATCAAACGCTGGCTGCCACCGACGCCATGCATCGCGTCGCGGATGTCATTTGACGACGACACCGGCCTTGTCTTCAAAGCCGAGAATTTTCAGCAGACCGGATCGTTCAAGTTTCGTGGCGCATTGTCGAAACTCACGTCCCTATCGACCGAAGTCCCGGCGATCACGGCATCCTCTGGCAACCACGGGCTCGCGCTTGCCACAGCAGCGCAGATGACGGGTCATGATCTGACTGTGGTTTTGCCGGAAACCGTGGCACGGGAAAAACTGTCGAGGATCAAGGCGCTTGGGGTTGAGACGATCCTGCATTCAAACGATTCCGGGCTCGCCGAACAGCACGCACAGGCGTTGGCCAAAGAGCAGGGCAAAATCTATGTCTCCCCTTACAACGATCCTCAGGTGATCGCGGGTCAGGGCACAATTGCGCTGGAATTGCTGGAACAGCTGCCGCGCCTTGATGTTGTCTATGTGTCGATCGGTGGTGGCGGGCTGATTTCGGGAATTGGCAGTGTGCTCAAGGCGTTTTCACCGGGTACCCGCGTTGTCGGCGTCAGTGCAATCAATTCAGCGGCTTTGGCGGCCAGCATCCGTGCGGGCCACATGGTCGAGGTCACACATTCGGACACCCTTGCTGACGGATGCGCTGGCGGCGTGGACCAAGGGTCCATCACGCTGCCTTTGGGGATCAAGGTCATCGACACACTGATTGATTGCTCAGAGGATCAGATCGCGGATGGTCTGCGGCATCTGGCCTGGACCGAGAAAATGCTCGTCGAAGGGTCGGCCGGACTGGCACAGGCCGCGTGGCAGATCGACGCGCCAAACCGCCAAGGCAAAGTAAGTGCGGTAATCCTGTGTGGCGCAAACTTTGACCAAGACCGGATCGCACCTGTCATTGGCTCAGTGCAATGATCCCGCTGGACAGGCCCGGCCTGACATCCGGATATGCGCATTTTCACAATTCGACCAACAAAAGCGCATGGCAGTCGGTGCGGCTGCCGATGCATTGCCTGAACGGGACGACGGGACCGACGACATTGATCCTCGGCGGGATGCACGGCGATGAATATGAAGGACCTGTCGCAATGGACGCTCTGGTGCGCGCCGTCGATCCGGGCGCGCTGGTGGGCCGTCTGATCCTTTTGCCCGCCCTTAACCTGCCTGCCGTGATGGCCGGAACCCGGCTGACCCCGGATGACGGGCTGAACCTGAACCGGGTGTTTCCGGGCGATCCGCTGGGCAGCCTTACCCAACGCATTGCGAATTGGCTAAGCGAGACGTTGATGCCGATGGCTGATCACATCGTTGACCTGCATTCTGGGGGTCGCACATTGAATTTTGCACCCAGCATCCTGGTGCCCGAAACGTCGTCGAAGGTGTCACTGGCACTGGCCGCAGGCATGGCTTTCGGCGCACCCTTCACGGTGCTGATAGACGAAGACCACGCCCCCATGAGCATTGATGCGGTTGCAGAAAAGCTGGATAAAGTCATCATCGCGTCCGAACTTGGGGGCGCGGGCATTGTGACACGTCACACGGCAACCCTTGCGACAGATGGTCTGGCGCGGATGGTTGCGGCACTTGGGCACCTGCCCCCAAAAGAGGTGCCGCCGACATCGCGTTGCGTGCGCCTGCCCGCCTCGGACGCATTTCTGATTTGCGACGATGACATGATTTTTGTGCCCGCGGTCGAATTAGGCGACCCGGTGAAAAAAGGCGATGTTCTGGGGCACGGGCGCTTCATTGACCGCGTTGACATGGGACCTCGCACCTACGTTGCGCCCAGCGATGGCTGGGTGCTTTGCTTTGCCGGACAGGGGCTGTCCCGCAGGGGAGATGTCATCGTGATTGTCGCCCAGGAGGTTACGTAGAACCTGTCTTTAAAGCATTCCAATCAAAGGCAGCGTCTATAAAATCGCCAAGCGGCACACTCCCACGTTACACAAAACTGCGCAGCACCTCAGCTAAGTTTTCCTGCGTGCGCACCCCGTTGTGCATCGACAACTTGCCGTTCATGAGGACATGCGCGATGCCGGATGCATAGCGCCGCAAATGCCTGGCTTGCCGCGCAGATAGGCCCAAACAATGCAGTCAACAGACGAGCCCGGTTCTTTCGGGTGATTTTATTTCCGCCCTATCAAATTCACCACTTTGCACAGTCGCTGGTTGCTAGGGGATCAGGATATTTCCACGCTCAAATCTCGCGGCGTCCATGCTCAGATCGTCATAGACAATCTGAATATCAATTGTACGGACAGACCCAGATTTCAGCGTCAGATAGGGCAAACCGTCCTCTTCGAGAATGGCGCTGGGGGTGGTGTATTTCATATGGCATTCCGGCAGCGGCCAATTCTGCATCGGTTCATCGTTCACAGAAATCGCCATCGCGTGCAGGCCGCAGCGCCAGCTCCAAATATGCGTCACATAAAGCAGGTCTTGTCCGTTGAATTCGCGCACCGCGACCCAATTGCCCTTGGTGGCATTCAGGATGGGTTTGACTTCGGCTGCGGTGGTGAATTTCCCGGTTGGCGTTTGTGGTTCCGCGACCAGTCCGGCGGGGACCACTGCCATGTTCATGACTGGGGCTGCCGGGTCTGGCGGGGCTGGTACTGCCTGAGGCACCGGGGCCTGGGCGGTCGGCGTGGCGGGAACCCCTTCCAGCAACACACCCTCGCCGATCACGACGCCGGACCCCAGGTCAACATTGGCCGACGGCGTGTCGGGTGCAGGTGCCAGAGTTGCCAGCGTATCACCAATCGGGGCTGTTGGAGCCACCTCGGCGGCTGCTGTTTCGGTTGCAGTTGTTGGGGGGGTGACAGGCTGAACAATCGCGGGGGGCGTTGCTTGGGTCTGCGCGGTCGCGGCATCGCCGGTCCCTGCCCCATCCGCGGAATTGATACCGGCGGCCATCATTGCGAGAAAGAAATCAATCATTTTACATGCCCCTTGTCTGCCGGCGTAAATTGCCGCCTTTTGCGATACCGCATCTGGCCCTATAGTGATCGCAAAAGACCAAAGGGCACCAATCGAGTATGGCACGCAAACCTCGCGCTTCGCAAACATTCAACATCGTTGTTGTCGGTCAGCACGGGCGGCTCTCGTATGAGGCGTTGTTGTTTGCAGCATCGCTGCGCCACACAAATCCCGATTTCAAAGGCCGGCTATTGATCGCGGAACCGCAGGCAGGACCGCTTTGGAACAATGATCCCAGCATCAGGGACCCGGACGTACGGGCCGCCTATGACTTCCTGGGTGCTGAAGTTATTCCCTTTGAGAACAAATATTTCGGCAGCGCTTACCCCTATGGCAACAAGATCGAAATGCTGCAGGCCCTGCCCAAGGGCGAGCCCTTTGTGTTCTTTGATACAGACACTCTGATCACGGGTGATCTGGCTGCGGTGCCGTTTGATTTCAATCGTCCGACCGCGTCGCTGCGGCGTGAAAACACCTGGCCCATACCGCAGCTTTATGGACCAGGTTACACCGGGCTTTGGAAATCGCTTTACGATAAATTCGGGCTGGATTTTGAAAGCAGCCTCGACCTGAGCCAGCCAGATGAATACTGGCGGCGCTATCTCTATTTCAATGCGGGGTTCTTCTTTTACCGCTGTCCGCATGAATTTGGTGAAAAGTTCCTCGACTACGCGCTGGCCATCCAAGACACGCCACCGGTCGAGTTGTGTTGTCAGAGCTTTGATCCCTGGCTTGATCAGGTGGCTTTGCCGCTGGTGATCCATGCGCTTGGCGGGGGCCGCGATACCTTGCCAGAGGGTCTGATTGATGGCTCAATATCGTGCCACTACCGCTTTTTGCCACTGCTTTACGCGCGTGAAAGCGATCTGGCCGTGCAGGTTTTGGAGACAGTTGCCGCGCCCAACAAGTTGAAAAAAGTGCTTAAGGGCCATGAAGCTATCAAGCGCATGGTGTTTCAGGGGCGTGGTGCCAAAGTGCGCGCGCTCTTTGATCAAGATAACCTGCCCCGAAAGGAGCAGGCCATTCGCAACCGCATCAAATCCGAAGGGTTCTGGATGCGCTAAGCAGCGTCCGGTTTAAGCGGCGGCACTTTCAAGTTCCGGCTTTTCCAGCAGCGTATAGGTTGTGATCAGGGCATCCTGAACCTGCGCGCGGGCGATCTTGCCTTTTTCGTTGCGCTTGCTGCGCGCGCCTACTGCCTTTTTGATCAGACGGCCCATCTGCTGATTGAGCGACACACGGGCACGCACCGCAACGCGGTTTTTTGAGATCGCTTTTTCGCCGATAGCAAGTGCATATTGTGCTGAAAATTCAGAGTCTTCTGCGGCTTCTTTCATCACGTTCAAAATGAAATGCTCGTCAAACTTTCCAGCGGCATCCATTTCGCCGGCAATCGTGACGGCATGGCCAATGACATAGCGCTTTGCAGTCAGACGAAGCGCCAGCGGGTCATCTTTTGGCGCGGTGGTGATCACATGGTCCTCGACCAGTTTTTGCATGTAATGCGTCATATTCATGCCCGCCGCTTTGGCCTGAGCGTCGATAAACCGGCGAACAGGCAATTCCAGCGTAAAGGTCACGTTGGTGGCTTTGGCCACGCTTTCGATCCGTTTTGCGCGGCGCTGCGCCTGTTCGCTGGTTGTAACTTTCTTGCCTGCCTGAATTTTTTCTTGTTTGCCCATTTTCGGGTCTCCTGCTGATAACATACATTGCATGTATGCTAAACCATATCGTCGGTCAACATACATTACATGTATGCTTGGCCTTTTGTTTGGCCAAGGCACACCACCCACAAACTCTGTTGAGAGTGCTACGGTTTGCGCCTAAACCTCTTCGGGACAATCCTTGAGGAGGACACCAGATGACCAACGAAACCAACTATGGCTTTGACACGCTGCAAATTCACGCGGGCGCGCGGCCCGATCCGGCAACTGGCGCACGGCAAACACCGATTTACCAAACCACGGCTTATGTGTTTCGCGACGCCGATCACGCGGCTGCATTGTTCAATCTGCAAGAAGTTGGTTTCATCTATTCGCGTCTGACCAACCCCACCGTGGCGGTTCTGCAAGAACGTATCGCCACGCTCGAAGGGGGTGTCGGCGCGGTGTGTTGTTCTTCCGGCCATGCCGCCCAAATCATGGCGCTTTTCCCGTTGATGGGTCCGGGCAAGAACATCATCGCCTCCACCCGTCTTTATGGGGGCACTGTCACGCAGTTCAGCCATACGATCAAACGGTTCGGCTGGAGCTGCACGTTTGTCGATTTTGATGATCTTGATGCGGTGAAAGCGGCAATCAATGATGACACCCGCGCGATTTTTGGCGAAGCGATTGCCAACCCCGGCGGGTACATCATGGACGTGCGCGCCATCGCCGACATTGCGGACGAGGCTGGCATTCCCCTGATCGTTGACAACACCACGGCCACGCCATTCTTGTGTCGTCCCATTGATCTGGGGGCCACGCTGGTGGTGCATTCGACAACCAAATATCTGACCGGCAATGGCACCGTAACAGGTGGTTGTGTGGTGGATTCAGGCAAATTCGACTGGTCCGCGAATGACAAGTTCCCCTCGCTCAGCCAACCTGAGCCTGCCTACCATGGCCTGAAGTTCCACGAGACCTTTGGCAATCTGGCCTATACCTTTCACGGCATCGCCATCGGCCTGCGTGATCTGGGCATGACGATGAACCCGCAAGCCGCGCATTATACGCTGATGGGCACAGAAACCCTGTCTTTGCGGATGGAACGCCATGTTGAGAACGCTGAAAAAATCGCAGCGTGGCTCGAAAAGGATGAGCGCGTCGATTTCGTTACCTATGCGGGGCTCAAATCATCCCCCTATTTTGAACGTGTCGCCAAAGTATGCCCGCGTGGTGCCGGTGGTCTGTTCACGTTTGCGGTCAAAGGCGGCTATGACGCCTGCGTGAAACTGGTCAACGCGCTTGAGATTTTCAGCCATGTGGCCAATCTGGGCGACACGCGGTCGCTGATCATTCACTCAGCCTCAACCACGCACCGCCAATTGTCAGCCGAACAACAAGAGGCGGCAGGCGCAGGTCCGGGCGTTGTGCGGGTTTCAATTGGGACCGAGGATGCAGATGACCTGATTGCCGATCTTGATCAGGCGTTGAGCAAAGCCGCAAGCTGATCCTGCCCCCCCACCGCAGCGCGCGGTGGGGGGGGGGCATCTGTAATCAAATACCGGGCGTGATGGCAAACACCATCGTCACCTGCGCCTGAATATCAATCTCACCACTTGCAATTGCATCATTCATCCCGGACCGCATGGCCGCCATTTCCATGGCCATCGGCGGCGCGCCGCGACTGTTTTCTGTCATCCGAAGGACGGTGCCGAGGGTCAGCGCTGCGGCCTCGGCCAGTTGCCCTGCGCGCTCAACCGCATCAGCAACCGCGACTTTCCGGGCCACCGCCATTGCAGGTGCGGGGTTTTGCAGACCAAAGCTCAAACCGTTGAAGTCATTCGCCCCAATGTCGATCACAGCATCCAGCATCTCGCCCAGCGCTTTCAGGTCGCGGATAGTCACTGTCACCGAATTGCCTGCCTCATACCCGGTGACCCGTGGCGCTTCTTCAGTGTTCGAGGGGCGGTTATTGTAGACCGGGTTCAGATAAAACCGGCTGGTCTGGCGGTCTTTCTCGGCCACGCCCAATGCGTCCAGTTGATCCAAAATCGCACTCACGGATTCTGTGACTTTGCCCATGGCCTCTTTTGCGGTTTTTGCATTTTCGCGCACGCCAAGTGTGATCGTGGCCATGTCGGGCACCACCGATATCCGCCCCTCACCCGTTACGATGATTCCCTGCTCCGGCACCTGCGCCATCGCCAGACCGGTGCATAAAATCCAAAGGCTGGCCGCCCATCTAAGTGTTTTCATGGCTGATCTCCTGATCTTTGCAGTTCCCCTGTGCCAAGCTTGCCCTGCGCATGGCCGCTCTACAAGGTGTGATGGGGCGGTTTACCTTTCCTTAAGCAAAGACCCGCGCTATTCTAAATTCCATCAGGGCCCGTATTTTATAGCGTCCGCTACCGTGTTAAAGATCTAAGCGATGAAGCCAAATTTTGCACTTTCCCTGTCGTTTGAAGGCATCCGGCTTTTGCACCGCGCGGCTGGCGGATGGCGCGTCGTGGGTGCAGTGGCCCTGGACGCAGCAAACATGGCGGACGAACTGGCCGTGCTTCGACGCACCGCGTCGTCGTTGGAACCGGGTGGCGTACGTGCCAAACTTCTGGTGCCAAATGAGCAGATCAAATATCTGACAATTCCAACCCCAGACATGACCGACGCCGCGCGCCGTCAGGCAGCAAAAGACGCATTGGACGGGGCCACACCTTACGCTGTCGATGATCTGGCGTTTGATATCAGCCTTGATGGGGACCAGACCCACATCGCCGCTGTGGCGCGTGAAACACTGGACGAGGCCGAAGCATTTGCGGTTGAACATCGGTTTCACCCGGTCAGTTTTGCCGCGATCCCCACCGATCAGCCATATCTCGGAGAGCCGTTTTTTGGTCCGACCGCCATAGCCGATGAGTTGCTTGAGGATGGCGAGACCGTTGAGCCGGATGGCATCGCGGTGGTGGTTATCGGCGATGTGCAAACAGCGGATATAGGGGCACCTAAGAAGGGTGAACCGTCAGAGGCGATCGAGACTGCGTCTGAGCCTGAAGATGCTGAAAAGTCAGATCAATCAGATGTGAAAGACACTTCCGCGCCGGAAAAGCACGAGCCAAAGCAGGTAAAACCAACCGAAACGGCTGCTCCTGACCTCAAGAGCGAGGAAAAGGACGTTGATCCGGCTTCTGCGGCAAAGCCAGAGGAAGACCATACGCCCACGGCCAAACAGACCTCGCCTGACAAAGCGGAGCCTAAATCGGACACACCTGTCCTGCCCTCGACCCGCGGCGAAACCGAAACGACAGCGACACCAAAGACGGCCGACAAGCCCCCTGCGACGCCACAAAAAGAAGCCGAGCCAGCGGTTGCCAATCCAGTACGCCCTTCCGCTCCCGCTTTGGGATCTGCCACGCGCGGCACGGCGGTGCCCTCATTTGTCCCACCAAGCGTGCAGGCTGCCCCGTCACCGACAGCGCAAAAAACAGCAAATGCGCCTGCGGCTGGATTTGCCAGCCGTCGCAGCGCGGACACGCCCGGCACGTCAACCACGCTACCGGGTGCGCGCCGTGAGCCGTCACTGGGCGAGCCCTTCAGCAGCAATGCGGCAGACGCTGACCGATCACCGGGCATCTCCATATCTGACCCATCCCTTCCCGTTATGGATGAGGCGATCAAACCCGACAGCTCATCGCTTGCACCGCAAATTCCCGATGCGGCAGCACCAGCCAAAGCAGGCTTTTTGAGCCGGCGAAAATCCAAAACACCGCCGCCTGTCAATGTCGCCCCTCAAAGGCAGCCTGAGCCGGGCGCAGCCGTAGCCAAACCCCGGACCGAAGCCGAGCGGATGACCGTTTTCGGCGCGCGGCGTGCGGATGTGGGGGGCAAACCGCGTTTCCTCGGTCTGATTTTGACCGCAGCCCTTTTGGTGATCCTCGCCGGGGTGGCGGCCTGGGCCTCGGTGTTTCGGGACGATGGCTTCAGCCTGTCGCGGCTCTTTGGCGACCGCAGCCCGCGCGCCACGGCATCCATTCCCGCCCCGCCGGAAGACACGGATGATGGGGTTGAGATCGCTTCGCTTGAACCGGGCCTGACGGGCGAAGACGCCGCCGTGCTGGACGCCCTGCGCGACCCGATTGTCCCGGTCCCCGTTCCGGAAATGACCGAAGCCGAGGTCGAGGCAAAATATGCCGCCACAGGCATATGGCCGCGCGCGCCAGAGGTCCCGCCGGAACCCGCGTCACTGATCGACATCGAAGACCTTTATATGACCAGCATCGACCCGGTGAGCACATCAACGGATGCCGTGGCGCTGCCCGCTGCGGAAGGATATCTGACGGACGTCGTATTTGCGTCGGTTCCCTCCCCCGCAGCCGCAGGCACCCAGTTCGCCTATGATGCAAATGGGCTGTTGATCCCGACTGCCCAAGGGTCGCTGAGCCCGGACGGTTTTACCGTGTTTGCGGGTCGCCCGCCGGTTGTCCCAACGGCATTTCCTGATCGGACTGTGGCCGCACCGGAAGCACAAACCCTAACCGATCCTTTGGCCGAATTGCGCCCGCGTCCGCGCCCCGGCAATCTGGCTGAGACGACAGAGCGCGCGCAGCTTGATGGGCTGACGAAGTCCGAATTGGCCGGATACCGCCCCCAGTTGCGCCCCGCATCCGTTCAGGAACAGGCCGCAGCCGCCGCGGCGTCCCAAGTCGTTGACACGCAGACATTCGACACCTCGGAAGCGGTGGCGGCGGCACTGGCTGGCACACCGGCACCTGCCCCAGCGATTGAAAATGCAACCAGATTTGCAGTTCAGGCATCGCTGCGCCCTGACACTAGGCCACGAAATTTCGCCCGCATTGTGAAACGCGCGCAACGGGCAGCGCCCCAACAACAAGCAACGCAGGTGGCCAGTGCCGCAGCGGTGGCACCAAAGGTCGTGACCCCCTCCGTCCCGTCCAAGGCATCTGTCGCGAGGCAAGCCACGGTCAAGAATGCGATCAATCTGCGCAAGGTGAATTTGATTGGTGTCTATGGCAAACCATCAAGCCGCCGCGCTTTGGTACGGCTCAGCAATGGACGCTACAAAAAGGTGGTTGTTGGCGACCGCATCGACGGGGGCCGCGTGTCCGCAATTGGGGACAGCGAATTGCGCTATACCAAGAATGGACGGAACGTTGTGCTGAAAATGCCCAACGGCTGATAGGGGCAATGTGGCGTAAAGCCGGGGGGCACGCCCCCGGCACTACGTTGTTCGCCGCTTGATCAAGCCTTACTATCGGCCAGTTCACCGCTGTCGATCTGTTCCTGTTCGATGCTTTCAAACAGCGCTTTGAAGTTGCCCTCACCAAACCCATCATCGCCTTTCCTTTCGATGAATTCGAAAAAGATCGGGCCAATGACGGTTTTTGAGAAGATTTGAAGCAGAATGCGGGTTTCGCCGCCGTCGACAACCCCTTCTCCATCAATCAGGATTCCGTGTGTTTTCATGCGGTCCAGGGGTTCAGAATGGCCTTTGACCCGGTCATGGCTCAGTTTGTAATAGGTTTCAGGGGGGCCGGGCATGAATTTGACGCCCATTTCCGCAATCGCATCGGTTGCGTCATAGATATTGCGCGCGCCAACCGCGATATGCTGAATGCCTTCGCCTTTGTATTTCTTGAGATAGGCGACGATCTGACCCTTTTCATCGCGATCCTCGTTGATCGGGATACGGATTCGACCACAGGGTGATGTCAATGCGCGACTGGTGAGCCCGGTGAATTTGCCCTGAATGTCAAAGAAACGGATCTCGCGAAAGTTGAACAGATCGCCGTAGAACTTGAACCACACATCCATGTTGCCCTTGAACACGTTGTGCGTCAGGTGATCGAGATAGTAAAAACCGACCCCTTCGGGTTTGGACTGGGCGATCCAGTCGTATTCCCAGTTGTAGGGCGACGTGTCGTAATACTGATCCACGAAATACAAAAGCGACCCGCCAATCCCCATGATTGCCGGCACATCCAGCACCTTGCCGTCGCCTGTGTATTCTTCCGCACCGTTGGCAAGCGCATGTGCCAGCGCTTTTTGCGCGTCCACAACCCGCCATCCCATCGAAGGCGCACAGGGCCCATGCTGCTCAACAAAGCTCGCGCCAAAGCTGCCCGGTTCGGCGTTCAGGACATAGGTGATGTCACCCTGCTGCCAAAGCTCGATCTGTTTGGTCTTGTGGCTGGCCACATGGGTGTAGCCCATCCGTGCAAAGAGATCACGCAGGTCCTGTGGGGTGTCGCTGGCAAACTCCACGAACTCAAACCCATCGGTGCCAGCGGGATTTTCTGGCGTGATCTTGGATTTCGGGGCGTCGTGCGGGAAAGGACCCATGAGAAGTCTCCGTGTGATGAAAGTTTAATCAATTCGCGCCAGAAATATCGTTGGAATCGTGCATTTATCGCGCAAATGTTGGCATAATACTGGCCTTCTCCGCTCAAATGCCGCATAATGGTGAAAAATCATGCGGGAAACACGCATCATGTTAGATGAAATCGACGCACGTCTCTTGTCGTCCCTGCAAAAGGACGCCCACCTGACATCTCATGAGTTGGGCGAACGCCTCCATCTGTCAGCGTCTCAGGCCGGGCGACGGCGCCAGCGGCTTGAAGAAAGCGGGATCATTCAAGGGTATACAGCCCGGCTTGACCCGGTCAAACTGGGCCTGAATGTTCAGGGGTTTGTGCAGGTGCATCTGGGCACGCATGGGCCGGACCATTCGGCCAGTTTTGCGCGGCTTCTTGCCACCAGACAAGAGATCGTGAGCGCGTGGACAATGACCGGGGATGCGGACTATCTGTTGCGGGTCTACTGTGATGATCTGCCCAGCCTGAACCGGCTGATTCATGCGGTGTTGCTGCCGCACCCTGCCGTTTCAAAGGTGCACAGCCAGATTGTGATGGATCAACTCAAACGCGATGGGCCGCTGCCGACCTGACCGCGCTGATATCCGCAACACCCGTGACATATTGCTCGCGTAACGATTAATTTGCTCCTCTGAAAGGACCGACATGGAAGGTTTCCTGTTTCAAGCCTCAATCTATCTCGCTGCTGCTGTGATCGCGGTGCCGATTGCCGCACGGTTGGGGCTGGGATCAGTGCTGGGGTATCTCGCAGCGGGCATCCTGATCGGTCCGGTGTTCCATCTGGTGGGGTCTGAAACCAAGGATTTGCAGCATTTCGCCGAGTTTGGCGTGGTGATGATGCTGTTTCTCATCGGGCTTGAGCTGGAACCCCGCGCGCTATGGGACATGCGACACAGGTTGCTGGGGCTGGGCGGATTGCAGGTTGTCCTCTCAACTGCCGCACTGATGGCCATTGCGATGGCTTATGGACAGCCATGGGGCGTGTCACTGGCCATTGGCCTGACGCTTTCGCTGTCTTCAACGGCGATTGTGCTGCAGACTCTGTCTGAAAAAGGGCTGATGCAAACCAGCGGCGGGCGATCGGTGTTTTCTGTCCTGCTCACCCAGGATATCGCGGTCATTCCGATATTGGCGTTCCTGCCCTTGCTCGCCGTCACCCTGCCCACCGGCATGTTGCCCGACGGTTCCATCTCGCTTGATCCAGATCAGGTAGAAGCCGCGCATAAAGCAGAGGAAGCGGGCCATGGATCAGAAGCAGCACATGCAGCGCTAAATCTGGTTGAGGGGTTGCCTGCATGGGGTGTCACCCTTGTCACAATTGGCGCAATTGCCTCCATCATCATCGTGGGCGTGTTCTTCACGCGGCCTGTCTTCCGGTTTATTCATTCCGCCCACCTGCGCGAGATGTACACCGCCCTCGCGCTGCTGATTGTTGTCAGCATTTCATTTCTGATGATGATGGTCGGCCTATCACCTGCGCTTGGCGCATTCCTTGCTGGCGTGGTTCTGGCCAGTTCTGAGTTTCGTCACGAGCTTGAAACTGACCTTGAACCGTTCAAGGGCCTGCTTTTGGGACTGTTCTTTATCACCGTGGGCGCAGGCATCAACTTTGAACTGCTGTTTGGAGATCCGCTTGTCATTCTGGGCATGGCGCTTTTGGTGATTATCGTAAAAGGGGTGATCCTGTTCGGTATCGGCCGTGTGTTCAAGTTGCGCGGGCGGGATCAATGGCTGTTCGCGTTGGGTCTGGCGCAGGCGGGTGAATTTGGTTTCGTGCTGGTCAGCTTTTCGGTCGCAACCGGGGTCATGCCGAACGGCGTTGCAGAGACCCTTTTGCTGGTGATTGCACTGTCGATGTTGATCACGCCGCTGTTGTTCATCCTCTACGATGTGATCAGCAAGCGGATGGAAGAAGGCGGGACCATTACGCCGGATGAGATCGACGAAGAGGGTCCTGTGATCATCGCGGGCATTGGCCGGTTTGGTCAGATCGTCAACCGTCTGGTTCAGGCGAGCGGGTTTCAGACCGTTGTGCTTGATCACAACCCTCACACCATTGCCGTGATGCGGCGGTTTGGATTCAAGGCATTTCTCGGTGATCCCACGCGCCCCGACATCCTGCGCAAGGCGGGGATCAAGGACGCCAAGGTGCTGGTCGTGACGCTGGACGATCAAAAGGCCGCGCTGCAATTGATTGCGTATGCCCGCAAACTGCGGCCCGACATCCACATCGTTACCCGTGCACATGACCGCACGGACGTTTATCGCCAGTATCAGGCCGGGGCCAATGACATCGTGCGCGAGATGTTTGACAGCTCGTTGCGTGCCGGGCGGTATGTGCTGGAAAAGATGGGATTGTCTGAATATGAGGCCGCCGAAGCGCAGCGGATGTTCTATTCCCATGACCGCGCATCGGTGCGTGAATTGGCAGACCTCTGGCGGCCTGATGTGGCCCCCGGTGACAACAAAGCTTATGTGGAACGGGCCAAAGAACTCCAAAAGGACCTTGAAACGGCGTTCCTTAACAGGATCGAAGAAGAGGAACGCAAGCAGGCTTGACGGCAGGTGGGCGCACAGCCCACCACCGCTGAGACTTTATGCGTCGCTGACACCTGCCTGAGCAAAGGTTGCCATGCCCGCGTGACATGCCAGCGCTGATTTGAGAATACCAATGGCCAGCGCGCCCCCCGATCCCTCGCCCAGCCGCAGGCCCAGTTGCAGCAAAGGTTCCTTGCCCAGCGCTCGGAGCAATTCCACATGTGCTGTTTCTGCACTTTGATGTCCGGCAACGGTATGATCCAGCGCACCGTCTTGGGTCTTGGCCAGACACAGGGCCGCCGCTGAGCAGATGAACCCGTCAAGGATGACAGGCATGCGCAGGTCTCGCGCACGTGCAATTGCGCCTGCCATGCCAGCCAGTTCACGACCGCCCAAGCGGCCCAGCATGTCCAAGCCATCGCCTTGCCCTGCATGCCGCGCAACGCCTTCGGCGACAACTTGGGTCTTCACGCCGAGCCCCGCGTCATCGACACCGGTGCCACGCCCGGTCCAATCCGCCGCATCCCCCCCCAGCAAAGCGCAGGCCAATGCCGCCGCAGAAGTGGTGTTGGCAATGCCCATTTCACCGACGACCAACAGATCGGCCGACCGGTCAACCGCATTCCAGCCCGCCTGCAAGGCAAGCACCAGATCAGCCTCTGACATCGCCGGGCGAACGGTGAAATCATCTGTCGGTCTGTCCAGATCAAGGGCGACCACATCCAAGGTCGCGCCATTGGCGCGCGCAATTTGATTGATCGCCGCACCGCCATGCTGAAAATTCAACACCATTTGCGCAGTGACCTCTGCCGGAAACGCCGACACGCCGCGTGCTGCAACACCGTGGTTGCCAGCAAATACAATCACCTGAGGGGCACCGATTTCCGCCCGCTCTCCACCGCGCCACCCGCGATACCACAATGCCAGATCCTCCAACCGGCCCAACGCGCCGGGGGGTTTGGTCAATTGAACATTGTGATCTGCGGCGGCGGCCTGAGCGGTGGTATCAATCCCTTTTTGTGCGGCCAAAATCGCACGGAACTCAGAAAGATTGCTAAAGGCTTGCTTCATTGGATGCTCATACTTGCGGATTGCGGTTGGGTCTTGTCTAGCCTTAGCTTGGCACATGAGGAAGGTCTGAAAGGGCAATTTGATGAACGTAACCGACATGCGCAAAATACGCGCCACGCTGCACCTGCGCGACCTGACCACAGCGTTCATGCTGTTGACCCGCTTGCCCTTGCCTGCGGCACCTCATGCCCCCAGTACAGGCCGCGCCGCCGCGCACGCCGCCTGGGCCTATCCGCTGGTTGGTCTGGGCGTTGGACTGATCGCCGCCGCGGTCGCCTGGGTGATGCAGTCACTGGGTGTGGTCAGCCCGATCACCGCGCTTTTTGTGGTTCTGTCGTCGATTGTCGTCACCGGGGCCATGCACGAGGATGGGCTGGCCGATTGTGCCGATGGGTTTTGGGGCGGCTGGGACATGGCCAAACGTCTGAGCATCATGAGAGACAGCCAAATAGGCACGTACGGCGTCATCGCTTTGGTGATGTCATTGTTGCTGCGCTGGTATGTGATCACGCAGATGATCGAAAAGGACGTGCTGATGGGTGCGGTGCTTACCGCCGCGGTCATGTCGCGGGGCGCGATGGTCTGGGTGATGTACCGCCTGCCCCATGCGCGCAAAGACGGCTTGGCACAGCAAACCGGCAGACCAATGGGACAGACGGCCATGATCGCAGTTGGGTTTGCAGCACTGGCCGCAGTTCTTGCACCGGAAGTCTCAACGTTCTGGCTGATCGTTGTTGCGGTCCTGTCAACGCTCGGTGTCGCAACGCTCGCGCGTCGCAAGATCGGCGGACAGACAGGCGATGTGCTGGGGGCGACGCAGCAAATCGTTGAGTTGGGTATTCTCATTGCCTTTGACACAATGGTCTATGACTGGACACCCGATTAAAACGCAAAACACCGCACCAAAGGGCGCGGTGTTCTGTTCATTTTCAATCAGCGTTTAGGCCGCGACGCGGCTTTCCAGCACATCACCAACCTGCTTGGCCGCAGCAAGCTCATCGCCACCGCCAACAGCCGCCACTTCACGGGTCAGACGCTCAAGTGCTGCTTCATAAAGCTGACGCTCGGAATAGCTTTGCTCGCGCTGATCGTCGGTCCGGTGCAGGTCGCGCACAACCTCGGCAATGGCAATCAGATCGCCAGAGTTGATCTTTTGCTCATATTCCTGCGCGCGGCGTGACCACATGGCGCGCTTGACCTTGGCCTTGCCCTTAAGCGTCTTCATGGCGTGGTTGATCACGTCTGGCGAGCTGAGCGCGCGCATGCCGATTTCTGTCGCCTTGTGGGTGGGCACCCGCAGGGTCATCTTGTCTTTTTCAAATGAGACCACGAACAGCTCAAGCGTGATGCCCGCGACTTCCTGCTCCTCAACGGAAACGATCTGGCCCACACCATGTGCAGGGTAGACAACGAATTCGTTGGGACGGAAATCAAGCTTTTTCGATTTAGACATATTAGGTCGCTCCTTTGGGGCACTGGGTCGGCCCGCCGTAAATTGGGTGCTGTTACAGGCACAAAAACCACCAACGGGCCGGGGCCAAAGCGGCCCATGTCCGGGGTGTGTGGTTATCTGGATTTATGGGTCAACCATTGCAGTCAGGTTGATGCGTTTCACGTCAGTTGGTTGATCCGATTGTTTCAGCTTCCAAGCAATATACCACAGAATCACCCGTTCCGAAAGCTGCCCCCGCGCCAGCGACCGCAAAAATCTAAAAATTCATAGGTTTAGCGGCTGTTCTTCGACCATACGTCCATGTACGGACGCGAATCATTGGCAATTATCCGCCTTCGCCCGGTGCCTCCGAGAAAAGCTCCATCTTGCCAGGCTTGCCATCCATCTCTTCGGCATTTGGCAATTGATCTTTCTTGGTGATGATCACCGGCCAAAGTTCAGAATACTTGCGGTTAAATTCGACCCATTTTTCCATGTCCGGCTCAGTATCAGGGCGGATCGCATCGGCGGGACATTCGGGCTCGCACACCCCACAGTCGATGCATTCGTCGGGATGAATGACAAGCATGTTTTCGCCTTCGTAGAAGCAATCCACCGGACATACCTCGACGCAGTCGGTGTATTTGCAGGCGATACAGGCGTCATTCACGATATAGGTCATGCGGTCATCTTTGTCTGGTCAATGTGCGGTCTAGCTAATTCAGGGGGCAGGATCATTCAAGGTGGCGCGCCTTAGAAAGATCAAGTCGCCGTCGGTCGCGCTTGGTTGGACGTCCCTTTCCCTCAAATGCGGGATTTTCGGACGGCTTGTCCTCTGACTGGGGTTTTGGCGGGGATAAATCGGTGTAAAGCGCTTGCGCCTCGGGCGCGGGGCCGCGCCGCTGGCCCACCGCGTCGATCTGGATCACGCGAATATGATCACCGATGGCAAAGGTAAGCACATCCCCCGCCGCGACGGTGCTGGCCCGTTTCGTGGTTCTTTCGCTGTTGATCCGAATGTCGCCCGCCTGAACCCGCGCGGCGGCCAGTGACCGCGTCTTGAAAAACCGCGCGTGCCACAACCATTTGTCGACGCGCAGTTTTGTCGTGTTTTCCGCCAATTACTTGTTGTCCTTCAGCCCCATCAGCGCAGCGGCAAAGGGGTTGTCGGGGTCAATCGGCTTTTCGTGGCGCTTTGGCTTGGCGCTAAAGGTCTTGGCCTTGTCGCCTTTATCCCCGCGTGCGGCACCCTTGCGGCCTTTGCCTTGCGGTTTGCCTTTGCCCTGCGGACGATCCCCGCCACGGCGCTGGTTCTGGTTGGCACGCGGCGCGCGGCCCCATGTGAAGGTGTAGAACACTTCCATTTCTGCGCCCGCAATCTCGGCATCAGGCGCTGTGCCTTGCGGGTTCTCGTTTTCAGCCACATCGGGAATGTTGTCATCCAACTCCTGTGTCCGGGCCGCTTCCTCAATGATCGGTGCTATGCCTTCGTCGATGATGGCGGCCACCTCTGCGGGCGTATCTGCAGGCTCAGGGGGCTTGGGTGCTTCAGTGATTGCGCCCTCGGCAGCCTCAGCCGCAACATCCATCACCGGCGTGTCTGCGGGCACATCTTTTGCGGCTTGCGGCATCACTTCGGTCACCGTCTTGACCTTGGCGCGTTCGCCTTTTTCGGCCTTATAGCCCAAACCGGTCATCAGTTCGGAAAACTGTTCCAATGTCATGCCGGTGATCGACAACATATCCGGCTTTGCCTCAAACCCGCCGCGCGAATCCTCGGCGCGCAGCATGTCGGCAAGACGTTCCAGCATGTCGATGCGGATCGCACGTGACCCGGCGTTTCGGTAGCCGGACATCGTATCGGCACCTTCGGGTGCGCCCGCATCCACGGGAATGGTCACCAAGCCGGGGGGCGGCGATTCAGGAAATTCAGACAGGCCTTTGGTCAGCGACCATAGAACCAACCGCAGGCGTGTCGGGGCTGGTTTCAGCAGCAGCGGCATAAAGATCGTGAACTGACCAAAGCGCACGCCATGTTTGCGCAATGCGCCACGGGCATCCTGATCGAGCGCTTTCACCTCATCCGCGACCTTGGCCCGCGGCAGCAGGCCAAAATTCTCAACCAACTGAAAGGCGAAACCACGTGCCAGACCGTTCAGGGTTTCATCTTTGCTCAGGGCCAGCAGTGGTTCAAACTGAGCGGCCACCTTGCGGTCGATGAAATGCTGCAAGCGGCGTTGCACTTTTTGCGCAACCTCTGGACCCGCAACATCATCCACAAACACTTCGACAGAAGGCTTCAAAGGATCAGACCCGGCGACCAGTTTGCCAACCGCTGATGATCCCCACATCAATCCACCCTGTTCGGTGAAATCAATCTCGGTATCCGGGGCGTTATAGAACCGGTCGGCACGCAGATGGAACTGCGGAGCCAGCGCTTGCAGTGCAGCAGACTTGATCGTCTTTTCCTCAGCACCGCCTGCGCCCTTGTCGGCGCGGAAACGGAAACCGTCCAGCTTGCCTACAAATTCGCCTTCAACAGTTACTTCACCGGTCTCATTAACTTCGGCCACCATGGCTTCCTTCTGTCCTAGCCGGCGCAAAAGCACGGATGTGCGCCGATCTACAAATCTTTGGGTCAGACGTTCGTGCAATGCGTCTGACAAGCGGTCTTCTACGACACGACTGGCCTCGCGCCAATGGCTTTCGTCGCGAGTCCAGCCTTTGCGCTGTGCGACATAGGTCCATGTGCGGATAAACGCCAATCGTTTAGACAACGCATCAATGTCGCCATCGGTTCGATCAATTCTTTTTATTTGTCGTGCCAGCCAGTCTTCGGATATCTCGCCGCGCTGGTGCAGATCGGTGAAAATCGTCTCAAGCAGACCTGCATGTTCAGCGTGGCTGATCCCACGAAAATCGGGGATACGGCACACATCCCAAAGCAATCTGACAGATGGGCCGTCGGTGGCGCGGGCAAAGACCTCATCAATTTGGGCCAGTGTTTTCAGCGCCCGCAGGTCATCTGCCTCGCGCGCGCGGATCAGGCGTTCGTTGTCGGACGGTGCCTCAAGCGTGGCAATCAACCAGTCCACAGACCCGAATTGCAATGCGTGATTGCGCCAGTTGATTTTGTTTTGCGGGGTGAAATTGTGATCTGTGATCGCCTTTGCCACCTGATCGTCCAGGGGCCGCGCATCGCCGGTGACGCCAAAGGTGCCGGATTTGAACCCGCGCCCTGCCCGCCCTGCAATCTGGGCCAGTTCATTTGGGGCCAGGGGCCGCATCCGGCGGCCGTCAAACTTGCTGAGCGCAGAAAATGCCACGTGGTCCACATCAAGGTTCAGCCCCATCCCGATCGCATCTGTGGCCACCAGATAATCCACGTCGCCATTTTGATACATCTCGACCTGCGCATTGCGGGTGCGCGGGGACAGCGCGCCCATCACAACCGCGGCACCCCCCTTTTGGCGGCGGATAAGTTCGGCAATCGCATAGACGTTCTCGACCGAAAACCCCACGATGGCCGAGCGCGGTTTCATCCGGCTGGTCTTTTTTTGCCCAGTGTAGGTAAGCTCTGACATCCGTTCGCGGCGCATAAACTGTGCCTTTGGCACCAGCGAAGCAATGGTGCCACGCATCGTATCTGACCCCAAAAACAAGGTTTCATGCAACCCGCGTGCGCGCAGCAATCTGTCGGTGAACACATGACCCCGTTCGGGATCTGCGCAAAGCTGGATCTCGTCGATGGCCACCAGATCAGCGCCCATACCCTCTGGCATCGCCTCAACGGTGCACACCCAATATTGCGTGCGCGGCGGCACGATGCGTTCTTCGCCGGTGACCAATGCCACCACGGAAGGGCCACGCAAGGCAACAATCCTGTCATAGACTTCGCGCGCCAACAGCCGCAGCGGCAGGCCAATCACACCTGTGCGGTGGGCCAGCATGCGTTCAATCGCATAGGTGGTTTTGCCAGTATTGGTCGGGCCTAAAACGGCCACAACCCGCGCATCATTCACCACTTACACTATCCTTGGTATTTTTTACAGTTCGCGACCAATGCCGTCGCGTTTCAAACCACCCAGCGCCGATTTGGCGTCTTCATGGTTTGGATGGATGGCCAGGACCCTGCGATACAAATCAGCGGCGCGGCGCAGATCGCCAAATTCCTGCACCATGATCGCAAACCCAAAGATCGCGTTATAATTGTCAGGGTTCAGCGCCAATGTGGTTTCCAGGTCGTCCAAGGCCGGACCATAAAGATTGGCCCGGAAATAGGCCTGCGCGCGCATGTGATACCCTTCGGCAAAATCCGGCGCGTGATCCGTGAGCGCGGTGAAATGATCTATCGCAAGCGGCACGTCACCCTTTTCCAGGGCGTCGCGCCCGCGCTTGAGCAACAGATCCATCGCCGGTGACCCGGAGCGTGACCAGATTGTCTCAACCTCGTGCTCGACGCGGGGTGCATCAATCGCAGAAGCACTGCGCAAGCGCTCAAGCAATTCCGGCGGTGCGGTTTCGGCCCGTACCGATGCAGGGGACACGCCCAAAACAAGGCCAGACAGCAACAGAGATGATCCAATTGCCGTAAGGTGACGTTTGAGGTTGACGGTTTTGATGCGCATAACAACAGTGAATGTAACAGGCTGCCGCCGCATTTCCAGACGTGTTGCAGCCATTTTGCCAAAAAGGGCGTAAGATGAGCGATATTGTGAACGAAGCAGTTGTTGTGTTGAACGAAAAACTGGCTGGCGCGGACATTGGCGGCACAGCCAAATTTGACATCGAAGGCGAAGGGACCGTGATGATGGACGCATCCGGTGCCCGCGCAGCAGACGAAGATGCGGACGTGACCCTGAGCGCGGATGCCGACACGTTCCAGTCAATCCTGGAGGGTGACACCAATCCAACATCCGCTTTCATGACAGGCAAGCTCAAGGTTGATGGTGACATGGGAATGGCAATGAAGCTGGCTGCTGCCCTTTCCTGATGGCTTTGACGCCCGCCCCCTTCTTTACAGATGTACATCCCGGCCCTGCGGGCGGGATGGCCCACTGGGTTGACACATCTGACAACAAAAGGATCAGGGTGGGCCATTGGCCTCTTGAGGGCGCAAAGGGAACAGTGCTGCTGTTTCCCGGGCGCACGGAATACATTGAAAAATATGGGCTGGCGGCGACAGATCTGGCCGCGCGGGGGCTGGGCACCATCGCCATCGACTGGCGGGGTCAGGGTCTGGCCGACAGGCTGCTTGATGATCCTCGGATCGGACATGTAGACGCGTTTTCTGACTATCAAAAAGACGTGGCGGCGATGCTGCGTGCAGCGCGCGAGCTTGGCCTGCCCCGGCCGTTTTTCCTGCTGGCGCATTCCATGGGCGGCTGCATCGGGCTGAGGGCCGTGATGGAAGGGTTGCCGGTTCAGGCGGCGGCATTTACCGGACCGATGTGGGGCATCCGTATCGCGCCACATCTGCGGTTGATGGCGTCTGTGCTGTCTCATACCATGCCGCGGTTTGGTCGTGGGCATTTGATGCCGCCCGGCTCCAAGCCTGAACCCTATGTGCTGGCCGAACCGTTCGAAGACAACATGCTGACAACGGATGCGCAAATGTACGATATGATGCGCGATCAACTTGCTGCGCACCCGGAACTGTCACTGGGCGGCCCCAGCTTTGTCTGGCTGCGCGAGGCGCTGGCCGAAACCACCCATCTGGCCCAGCGTGCGGCACCCAACCTGCCTTGTGTGACATGGCTGGGCAGCAACGAACGCATCGTGGACTTGCCCCGCATACATGCCCGCATGGACAGCTGGAAAGGCGGGCGGCTGGAAATCGTCGAGGGCGGCGAACACGAAGTGTTGATGGAGACCGAGACCCTGCGCACGCCGGTCTTTGACGGCTTGGAAAAGCTCTTTTTCGGGACGGTTTCGGCCTAATTGCCGGCCACAACCCCCAAGCTGATCTGCCCATTTAAAAAACGCTGTGCAATCGGCGTTGGCACCCTACATTAGCGTTCATGTCGCGCCCACCCGTTCTCACTTTCACCGACAAAGGCATCTATTGCCCGGCTGGTGATTTTTACATTGACCCTTGGCGGCCCGTTAATCGCGCGCTGATCACCCATGGGCATGCCGACCACGCCCGCCCCGGCATGGGAACGTATTTGGCCACACATCTGGCCCTGCCCGTGATCCGGCACCGTCTGGGCGACATCGACGCAGATGGCATCCGGTACGGCGAGAAACGCACCATTGGCAGCGCGCAGGTTTCGTTTCACCCCGCAGGTCATGTGCCGGGGTCGGCGCAGATCAGGGTTGAGGTCGCTGGTGAGGTTTGGGTCGCATCCGGTGATTACAAGGTTGTTGATGATGGGCTCTCTGACCCGTTTGAACCCGTCAAATGCCACCATTTTATTACCGAAAGCACCTTTGGCCTGCCAGTGTTTCGCTGGCCCGATCAGGCAGAGGTCGCAGCAGAGCTGAACGCATGGTGGCGCGGCTGCGCGGCAACGGGAAAAACTGCGTTTCTGGGGGCCTACTCGCTGGGCAAGGCGCAAAGGCTGATGGCGCTGCTTGACCCGGATATCGGGCCGATCCTGACCCATACCGCGGTTGAGAACACAAATGTTGTGCTGCGCGGTCAGGGCATTCCCTTGGCCGATACGGTGCATGTGACGCCGGACCTCAACCCCAAGGATTATCCCGGCGCTCTGGTGCTGTCGCCGCCCTCAGCGCAAGGAAGCGCATGGGCCCGACGTTTTGGGCCTCAAGAGACCGCTTTTGCTTCAGGCTGGATGGCGCTGCGCGGAATCAGACGCAGGCGTGCGGGCGACCGTGGGTTTGTGATATCCGATCACGCCGATTGGGCAGGGTTGCTTTGGGCGATCAGCGAAACTGAGGCTGAAAATATATATGTGACACATGGTTACACTGATATCTTCATGCGATACTTGAACGACAATGGCTGGAACGCCGAGGTTGTTCCGACCCAATTCAACAGCGACATGACAGAGACGGAGGATGGCGGATGAGGCACTTTGCCACCCTCTTTGCCGCCATCGACCAAAGCACTAAGACCACCGTCAAGGTGGCTGCTTTGGCGGAGTATTTCGCCAAAGCCGATGACATGGACCGGCTGTGGACGATTGCGCTGTTTTCCGGACGCAGACCCAAACGCGCCGTCACCACAACCCGCCTGCGTGAATGGGCCGCCGAGGCGTCGGGCATTCCGCTTTGGCTTTTTGAAGAAAGCTATGCCATCGTCGGGGATCTGGCCGAAACCATCGCGCTTGTTTTGCCACCAAGCCCTTCTACCGAAGATCAAACATTAACACATTGGATCAATGCACTGCGCGATCTTGCTAACGTAGATGAACCCGCGCGAAAGGCCTTTGTACTGGAGGCATGGCAAAGCTTGGGCGGGGCCGAACGGTTCTTGTTTAACAAGCTGATTACCGGCGGGTTTCGCGTTGGCGTCAGTCAAAAGCTGATGACCCGTGCGCTCGCCCGTGCGACAGGCAAGCCCGAGGCCGAATTGGCACACCGGCTGATGGGCAACTGGCATCCGGATGACGTGACATGGCATGAATTGATCGAGGCTGACGACGCCAGCGCCGATGCCTCGCGCCCCTATCCTTTTTATCTGGCCTACGGGCTGGAAGACGGGCCAGAGGCGTTGGGTCTTCCGGCCGATTGGCGTGCGGAATGGAAATGGGATGGCATTCGCGGCCAGTTGATCCTGCGTGACAGTGAATATTTCGTCTGGTCACGGGGTGAGGAATTGATGACCGACCGCTTCCCCGAACTTGCCCGTGCTATCGACCATCTGCCCCCCGGCACGGTGTTGGACGGCGAATTTCTGGTTTGGCACCCAGAAGCGGATAAACCGTCTTCTTTCAATGCATTGCAATCCCGAATTGGTCGAAAAAATGTTCCCAAGAAGTTGCTTGTGGACGCCCCTGTGGTGCTGCACGCCTACGACCTGCTGGAATGGGAAGGCCGCGATATTCGCGACCTGCCATTTGCCGAACGCCGCGCTTTGCTTGAGGTCGCCTGCGCCGATTTGCCCCGTGACACGCCCATCAGACTGTCCCCTCAGCACAGTTTTGCGCAGTGGTCCGAGCTTGCCGATCTGCGCGACACTGCCCGCGATGCACATGCCGAGGGTCTGATGCTAAAACGGGCCGAAAGCCCTTATCTGGCGGGTCGGAAAAAGGGTGATTGGTGGAAATGGAAGTTGGATCCGCTCACCATCGACGCGGTCATGATCTATGCGCAGTCAGGCTCTGGCCGGCGGGCGAACCTTTTTACGGATTTCACCTTTGCGGTCTGGAGTGGCAACGACCTGGTGCCCTTTACCAAGGCCTATTCCGGGCTGACCGATGCTGAATTTCGACAAATCACTGCCTGGGTCCGCAAGAACACGCTTGAACGGTTTGGCCCGGTACGCAAAGTGACACCGCATCATGTGTTTGAAATTGCCTTCGAAGGCATTCAGGCCAGCCCGCGCCACAAATCCGGCATTGCATTAAGATTCCCGCGTATGTTGCGCTGGCGGCAGGATAAACCGCTGCAAGAGGCAAATACGTTGGATGATCTGAACGAAATGCTGCGCATCTATGGATGAGTGCCGCTTGTCCCCGCCTGCACCCGCGCTTAGGTTGGGCAAAACACTGTTATGAGGTCATCGATGTTTCAACTTCCCTTCCCCATTCGTGATGCAAATGCCAATGGTGGCGACAAATCCCTCGGCAACCTGCCGGAATGGGACCTGAGCGATCTCTACTCTGGCGAAGACGCAACCGAATTGAAGCGTGATCTTGATTGGCTGGAACAGGCCTGCGCCAGCTTTGCCAGCGACTTTGAGGGCAATTTGGCGGGTCTGGATGCGGCTGGGCTGCTCGATTGTGTGCTGCGCAACGAAAAGATCAATCAAATCGCCGGGCGCATCATGTCATTTGCCGGGCTGCGGTATTATCAGCTGACCACCGATGCGGGTCGGGCCAAGTTTATGTCTGATTGCCAAGAAAAGATTACCAATTTCACCACTCCTCTGGTGTTTTTCACATTGGAATTGAACCGCCTTGAGGATGATCATCTGGACGGCCTGTTCGAACAAAGCGCTGAACTTGCCCGCTATAAACCCGTGTTTGACCGCATCCGTGCGATGAAACCCTATCAGTTGTCGGATGAGTTGGAAAAATTCCTGCATGATCTGGGTGTCGTTGGCGATGCCTGGGAGCGTATGTTCGATGAAACCATCGCGGGCCTCGAATTTGAGGTGAACGGTGATCAATTGGGCATCGAGGGCACGCTGAACCTCTTGACCGATCCGAAGCGGGATAACCGCGAGGCCGCGGCGCGCGAATTGGCCGAGGTTTTTGGCAGCAATATCAAGACCTTTGCCCGCGTTCATAACACGCAAGCCAAGGAAAAAGAGATCCTGGATCGCTGGCGCGGCATGGAAACGGCCCAAACTGGCCGCCACCTGAGCAATCAGGTCGAGCCGGAAGTCGTCGAAGCGCTGCGCAATGCGGTGGTCAACGCCTACCCCAAGCTGAGCCATCGGTATTACGAGCTAAAGCGCAAGTGGCTGGGCCTTGATGTGATGCAGGTCTGGGACCGCAATGCGCCTCTGCCGATGGAAGACCCAACAATCGTTGACTGGGAGCGCGCAGAGAAGACTGTGATGGATGCCTACACCGCGTTTGACCCCCGCATGGGCGAGCTGGCCGAGCCGTTTTTCCGTAAAGGCTGGATTGATGCGGCCGTGAAACCGGGCAAGGCACCGGGGGCCTTTGCGCATCCCACGGTCACCAATGTACACCCGTATGTTATGCTGAACTATCTGGGAAAACCCCGTGATGTCATGACCTTGGCCCACGAACTTGGCCACGGCGTGCATCAGGTGCTGGCTGCAGGGCAAGGTGAAATGTTGTCGTCGACCCCGCTGACCCTGGCAGAAACGGCATCTGTATTCGGTGAAATGCTGACCTTCCGCAAGATGCTGGATGGTGCCAAATCACCGGCCGAGCGCAAGGTGATGCTGGCGGGCAAGGTTGAGGATATGATCAACACCGTCGTGCGTCAGATCGCGTTTTATGATTTCGAATGCAAACTGCACGATGCGCGCCGTGGGGGCGAATTGACCCCCGATGACATCAACGCGCTGTGGATGTCGGTGCAGGCTGAATCGCTGGGACCCGCCTTTGAATTTATGGACGGCTACGAGACCTTCTGGGCCTACATCCCGCATTTCGTGCATTCGCCGTTCTATGTCTATGCCTACGCGTTTGGCGATGGCCTCGTGAACGCGCTTTATGCGGTTTACGCGGAAGGCGAAGAGGGTTTTGAGGACAAATATTTCGACATGCTCAAGGCTGGAGGGTCAAAGCACCACAAGGAATTGCTGGCCCCGTTTGGCCTGGATGCCAGTGATCCGGCGTTCTGGGACAAGGGGTTGAGCATGATTTCAGGTTTCATTGATGAATTGGAAGCGATGGAGGACTAGGTCAGGAACGACAGCAATGCGGAACGGTGTGTCCTTTCGCGCATCCTGCTTTTCGGCTTTTTCCTACGGATTTGCTTTCTTCGCAGGTCTTACCATTGTGACGACCTTTGGGTGACGGGCCACATCTATTGTGTAGTGCGACCTGAATCCAAACCTCTCGTAAAATGGCACATTCTCTGGCTTTGGTGACTCGAGGTAGGCGATCGTTCCGTCCTGATCGCAGATGTTCAATCCATGAGCCATCAATGCCGTACCAATGCCCCGCTTCTTCATAAAAGGATCGACACCCATCAACGGTAAGAACCAATGAGGCTCTGATGGGTGTGCACGATCAAATTCAGAGTAGACATCGAAGAGTTCAGCCTTCGAATCAGGCGCAACACTACGCTCCAAAAGGGCATCGAGCGCATTTTCGTCAGGATGGACGCCCGGTGGAACCCATAGCGCAGCACCACGGTCACTGCAAATGTGGGCACCACCACGCTCTGCGCCCTTCTCACCGTAAATACGCACATATTCAGGAAAAAAACTCAAGATACTGGGACGTGCTTGGGTACTGGTATCGGCACACCGGGTCGTCAATAAAGCAATGCGTCATCCACTTGATAGCGGCTTCGAATTGTTCAGGGTCCGCCGCTATTACCTTCACATTGATCTGCCCATGAACATTGGTTTTGGTTTAGCCTTCGCACTCTGAGAGGCTGTTCACCGAGATCAACCAAGTTCCGTTCTCATCGCGTTCGAATACATTCAACGAAAACCCTTCGTTTGGCGGGTCGCCTTCGGAAAAACGCGCAACACACCAAGAGCTTTCGCTGTCAGAACCAGCGCGCATGATATCCAGCGTCTTGTCACAGCCACCTTCAGACACCCAGTCACGATGTCCTTCTTCAATTGCGTCGCGGCCCTTTAAAGGCGCTGCATAGGAAGAGTACAACACAGCGTTCGACGCAAAGCATGCCGCACAACCTGCAGCGTCTTTTTTGCGATAGGCCTCCAGATATTTTTTGAAGCAGCCTGCGCATTTCGTCAGTCGTCGCCATTGATGCTTTCGGCCCCTTCAAGCGCCTTGGTGAGATGTTGAACCAAGTGTAGTGAAAACAAAGGGCTTATGCCAAGCCAACCGAAAAGGCGCGTAGCAGGAAAGGTCTCGTTCCGGCCATTCTCTGCTCCATGCTATCGCTGCCGTCCACCACGTCTTGCCACCTCATGCACGGCGCAAACCGGTCACCCGCTCGCCACCTCTGACGCTGCAGAGCGGCCAGCCAGAGGAGACATGCGCTGCACTTGGTATATCGGGTGATGCGCAAATTCACACAATGCGGACAATCCCGACTTTCAACGAATGGGGCCAAACGTCCAACCTTACGGCTGTATGCCGACCTGCATTTCTAGCGATTTCCAAGCTCGACTACCTTGCCTGAAGTTGGCGCATAAGAACCTCAACCATTGTTTGAGCCTCAGATGCATCAAGCCTTCCGTGATGCAACAGAAACTCTGCGACATCTCTATCCGTGTAACGCCCTGTAAGCATATCGTCGCGCAGGATTAACTTGAGGCGCGCAAATTTGGCAGCATTATCGTGGCAAATGATGCACTTGTCTTTGAACAGGCGGCCAGATTCCTGAATGAACGCGAACTGGTCAATCAGGACTTCGATTTCCTTGACTGATAACGTGCCGTGGCCTGCCTCCAGAAAATTGAGGACAAGGCGACCAGAGGCTTTTCCAACAAGGCCATTCTCAGTCGCAACCAAATTTTCGGAAACAAAATCTCCGGCATGCGGCACGTGACAGGCTGCGCAATTCTGTTCGTAGATCAGATGCGGATCAGACTGCTGGGCGTTCAGTGAGGCTGCCCAGAATACATCGCTCATTGCCAAGCCAATAATCACAAGTTGTTTCATGCGCCAAGCTCCACGCAACGCCACAGAGAACGAGCAATCAGTATCAAGATTTCGAAACGATCAACATTGACGAATGTCAACCGCAAAGCAGGCTAAGGCCAAGCAATCGGTAGATCATCTTCACGCAGAAAAGATGGCCTCTCGGAGGTCGCAGGGAGGTCGTGAGGGGCTCATTGTACAATGTGCAGCATCACGCAGCTTCGGGCTCGTACGAGACATTCCCCCGCTCACTTCAACTGACTGTCCTTGCTCCCCCGCCGATTAACCCCGCCTCTCACCTGAAACTTCCCATCGCGTTCACGCACGCAATCGATACACAGCTTCACCCCCGGCAATGCCGCGCGCCGGGCCTCGGGGATTGGTTCTTCACATTCTGCGCAATGGGTCAGGCTGTCACCCACCGGTGTCCGGCGCGCCTTCATCCGCGCCAGTTCATCGCTGATTGATGCCTCTATCTGCTCGGATACGGCACCATCTTTTGCCCAGCCACCTGCCATTACGCCCCTCCAACGGAAAAACCCTGCCCAATGTTGGGCAGGGTCCGATTTTCGTCAAGTCACAATGGGATCAGGCGTTTGCCATCAACCCTTTTTCTTTCGCCAGTTCCCGCATTCTGTTTTGCAGTTTTTCAAATGCGCGCACTTCGATCTGGCGGATCCGCTCGCGGCTGACGTTATATTGGCCGCTCAGGTCTTCCAAAGTGATCGTCTCATCCGACAAACGACGCTGGGTAAGAACGTCTTTTTCGCGCTCATTCAACACATCCAGAGCCTCGGCCAGCATTTCGCGGCGCGTTTCCAATTCATCACGGGCCTCGTAATCGCCCGCCTGATCGGCATCTTCGTCCTCAAGCCAATCCTGCCACTGCATCGTGCCCTCGCCTTCAGATCCGACAGTGGCATTCAGCGATGCGTCCCCACCCGACATCCGCCGGTTCATGGAAATCACTTCATCTTCCGTCACGCCCAGCTGGGTCGCAATGGTGGTCACGTTTTCAGGGCGCAGGTCGCCTTCTTCCAGCGCGCCGATCTTGTTCTTGGCTTTGCGCAGATTGAAAAAGAGCTTTTTCTGCCCCGACGTGGTGCCCATCTTCACCAATGACCAGGACCGCAGGATAAACTCCTGAATGGAAGCTCTGATCCACCACATCGCATAGGTCGAAAGGCGAAAGCCTTTTTCAGGATCAAACCGTTTTACCGCTTGCATCAGTCCGACGTTGGCTTCTGAAATCACTTCGGCCTGCGGCAAACCATAGCCACGATAGCCCATGGCAATCTTGGCCGCCAAACGCAGGTGCGATGTGACCAAACGGTGCGCCGCTTGGGTGTCTTCCTTCTCAACCCATGCTTTCGCCAGCATGTATTCTTCTTCCGGCTCCAAAAGCGGGAATTTGCGGATTTCCTGCATATAGCGGTTCAGACCGCCTTCCGGCGTTGGTGCCGGCAAATTTGCATAATTTGCCATTTTGTCCCTTTCCCCAATGTTAGGGGCCCATGTTTATGGGCTTAACATCAATATGGTCGGCGCTCACATCGGTTTCAAGTGCTAAACCGTTTAGTTCAGATTAATAATGACACAACCTGTGTTAATGAAAAGTAACTCTACCGTGCAGTCACGCGCATGTGCTTTTCATGACAGGCTGAAATCCATGCCTGTCAGACCGCCAATCGCAGCAAATCCAACAGCTTGGCCATGTCCTGCGGCAAGGGGGCTTCAAACCGCACATTTTCACCTGTGACCGGATGCTCAAACCCCAGAACCGCAGCATGTAACGCCTGCCGCGGAAAGGTTCTGACGGCTTGTGCGGCGATCTCGGGCAGTGCTGCCTTGGGCAGTTTGCGTTTGCCACCATATGTCGGATCACCGACCAATCCATGCCCGGCATGTGCCATATGCACCCTGATCTGGTGGGTACGCCCGGTTTCCAGCCAACATTCCATCAGCGCCAACACCGGCGGCGTGCCAAACCGTTCCACCGTGCGGGCACGGGTCACCGCATGCCGCCCCCCATTAAACAGGACAGCCTGGCGTTGTCTGTCAGTCTTGTGCCGGGCCAGTTGTGTTGTCAGTTTCAGAATGTTGCCCGGCTCAAACGACGCCCCCTTGATGCCCCGCAACCGTGGATCATTTGCATCAGGCACACCATAAACAACCGCCTGATAATACCGTTCCACGGTATGTTTCTCGAATTGCCCGGCCAACCCATGATGGGCCGCATCTGATTTAGCAACGACCAGCAACCCACTGGTTTCCTTGTCAATCCGGTGCACGATGCCGGGCCGCTTCATACCCCCGACACCAGACAGGTCATCCCCGCAATGCGCCAAAAGCGCATTTACCAACGTCCCTGACGGCGTGCCCGGTGCCGGATGCACGACCATGCCCGCAGGCTTGTTGACCACCACCAGATCATTGTCCTCAAACACCACCTCAAGCGGGATATCTTCGGGCAGGATATGGCTCTCCTCCGCCTCCTCGATATCAATATCGACCTGATCACCCACAGCGACCCGCGCGCGGGGATCACGCATAACGTGCCCTGCCACCCTCACTGCACCGTTTTCGATCAACCGCCCCAACCGCGTGCGCGACAGGTTCGCATCCTCTGGCACATCACGCGCCAGCGCCTTATCAAGGCGGGGCGGGGGTGCGTCCGCGATGATGAATGTGATACGGCGGTGCGGCATGGATGACCCAACAGATATGAAAGAGCCCGCAAACCTGCGGTTTTTGCGGCGGATGGTGACGGTACTGACCGCCGTGATGATTTGCGGCGTTCTAGTGGTTACCGCCCTGCTTGTCACGCGCCTGTCTGGTAAAGGGCCTGATTTACCTCAAACGGTCAACCTGCCAGACGGAACGACAGCCTCCGCATTCACCCAAGGCGACACCTGGTACGCCATCGTCACCACCGACAATCAAATCCTGATCTATGACCGCCTCAGTGGCAAACTTCGCCAGACCCTGACACTCGACTGACCCCGGCTTCTTTTCGCCCCAAATACTCATCTGCAACAGATGCGGCAAAACCTGAATACAATTTGGAATAAGAGAGGGTGGTACCGCCTCCCCGGCTTGAACGGGGGACCCCTGGTTCCACAAACCAGTGCTCTAACCAACTGAGCTAAGGCGGCATTGGTCAGGGATTTAGCGCCCGTGCACACAGATTGCAAGACCCTAAGACCCGCTTAGATTTGCCTATTGAGCCACCCCCATGCGGTTTATCACAGCGTGATTGTCCAGGTTTGTTCGACATTTTGCTGGCCAAAGGACACAACCGGCTTTTCCCCCACCAGCGTCCATCCCGTTTTGGCATAAAGCGCGCCCGCAGCACGGTGGGATTCGTGGGTCCAGAGTTGCATGTTGCTGTATCCATAGTCGCGTGCAAACCCCATGCAGGTTGCCAGCATGCGTTTGCCAAGACCCTGCCCGCGCGCCTCAGGCGTTAACAGGAACAGGCGCAGTTTGGCGGTCGCTTCATCCAATCTGACACAGAAAATACTGCCCAACCGCTGCCCCGACTGCCAAGCGATCCACCCGGCCTCGCAGGACGCATCGTGATCCGCCAGAAAGGCATCGACGATCTGGGTAACAAGAACCCCGAATGTCGCATCAAACCCCTCGGCAGCGGCATAATGCACCTCATGCTGCTCAATCAGCCAATCCCGGTCTGCGGCGTCGAATCTGCGTATCTCAATCGGGTCCATAGGTGCATCATGACGCCAAGAACGCTTGCCTTTCAAGCCTTGCCGCGCTAGCGATATCCCCCACCACTTTGGAGACCCGCCATGGGCATCAACACCGAACGCGACATCGAAGCAAACCTGCAAATCGGCCCTACCGATGCGGGCATGGTCCGCCTTTTCATCGAAGGGAATGGCGTGGAAATTCCAATGGACTTCACGCCTGAAGAGGCGCTTGAGATCGCAGAAGAAATCATGGCAGCGGCGCACCGCGTTGGTGGCTCTAAGGGCAAGCGCTGACCCATCCTAACCGCAGTCAGGCAAAACGCCCGGATCGCGCAGCAGATGCAATCGCCGGGCTGCGTGAAATGCAAATTTCTGCACCATGACTTTGCGGCGCGCCGGGGCAAGCTTGGTCTCCGGCCCCATGCGGATTATTTCAGCGCCATAAGCATCGCCGATGATCAGTCCGGTCTCTTCGGGCAGCATGTCGGTTGGAAAACTCTCATCCACCGCCCAGAAGAACCGGTCCGCCCATTCCAGATAGCCCTGCCATTTGCTGTCTGAGGTAAAGTCAGCGCGCGAGGACTTGCATTCCACCACCCAGATCTCGCCTTTTGGGCCCAGCGCCATCACATCGACCCGCAGCCCGCGTGTTGGCACCAGTTCTTCGACACTCACAAACCCATAGCTCGACAAATGCCGCGCAACCCCGCGCGCCAAAAGCTGTCCGGGTAGCATGTTCGCCTGCAGGGTCTGACCATCGGTGTGTGACATGCCTAAATTTACGAACATTTCGTGAACATTGGCAAGTCTTTTGCCAAGGCGTTGGTATTTGCCCCAGCCCCTCCTATCTTGGTGCTTGGGCCATGAGGGGTGAAAATACATGAGCGATCGTAAACCGATGACGCAATCCGAAGCACGCGGCGTGCGGTATGCGCGTGAACTTGAGGGGCATCTGGGCTGGCTTGACACCTTTTCCGGCACCGCCCTTGGGGTGCTGGCCGTGGCCTCTGGGATCTATACCTATCTGGGTGTGTCCTCCTTGCTGGACGACAACGGTGCGATGTCTGCTTTTGCCGCCATCGCCTATTCCGTTGCCGTGTCCGTCGGCATTTTTGTCTTTTGGTCCTATATGTTACGCCTCTTTCCTGCGGTCAGGACCACCCGGGCGCGGATGGGGTTGCTGGGCGCAATGGGACTTGGGTCACTCGCAATTGTCGCCATGTCATCCTGGCTCAATGCTGCCGCTCTGGCGGGGTCGGCCGCCGTGGAACAACACCTTGCCAAAACAGTGCAGGAATATCAGGGGTCGCTCGAACGCGCCCATGAGATTGCGCTGTCGGCCCAGGGCCTTGAACGGGATGTCGCGCGCGCGCGGCAAAGTTTCGAGGACCTGAGCGAACAGGAAGCAACCGGCAATCTGTCTGGCCTCGCCGGACGCGGCGCGGTTTTCCGCGTATTGCGCCAAAAGTCGTCTGAACTCAGCGGGTTGGAGGCGCAGATTGCCACACAAACCCCCTTGGTGAATGCCGCCTTTGTCGAGGGCAATCAGATTCTCAGTCGAATGCGTGCTCTGACGGTTGAACCGGGCCCGGTTGAAGCGCGCTCGGTCGAATTTTCCGAACAGGCGGTGCGTCTGGCAGGGTTGATCACCCAGCTGCGACAACTTTCTGTTGCGTCGCTGGTTGAGCGGGCGGCACAGGATCTGTCCGCTTCTGTGGTGTTGCCAGAGCTGGATGGCAACAGCGCAGAAAACCGCACCGCCCAAGGGGCGACAATTACTTCGGTGCTGGAGGTGCTCGCACAACGCGCCACCACGCTTGAGCGCGCCGCGCAATCCGTGCTGGCCATGCCGCCACCCACTGAAACCACCTACACGCCCATCTCAAGCGCTGATGCAGTGATCCTTTATGCGCGCAATTTCGTGCCGTCCTGGGCCGGTGCGATTGCGATTGATCTGTTGCCTGCTGTCTTGGTGTTTATCCTCGCAATCACCCAAACTGCGATCCGTTCAGGCCGTGAAGGGGCTGCGGTCGAGGACACCATGACGCTCGCCGAACTGCGCGCCGCCCTCGCTGCGGTGCGCGATGTCGAAGAGGCGATGCACGGGGGGGCCCAAGACGCGGCCGCCCCAACCGAGACCCGGCAGGACAAGAAGCCAGACACCGCCGCCCACGTCACACCGATCAAATCCACATGAGTGATGCTGCCGACGCCAAACGCCGCAACCCGGTCGGGCGCGTTCTGATGGGCGTCCTGCTCTTTCAGCTTGGGCTGGCCGTCATGTTGTTCTGGGGTGATCTGAGCGACGGGATAAGCATGCCGGGGTTTGGCCCGAAGGCTCCTTCCCTGACCGAACCGATCCGACCGGGCGATCAGACCCGGCGCTACAGACAAGACCGCGCACCAGCTCCAGGCCGCCCGATGCCGACAACACCCCTGCCCGATCGTCTGGTGCTGACCGTGGTTGAGGCAGGCGCTGCGGCCTTGCTCGAAGGGGCCATCACCGCTGGAGATGCACCGCGCATCGCCAAACAGATTGACGCGCTTGAGCCAGCCCCTGCACGGGTGATCCTGAATTCACCCGGTGGCTCCGTGCGCGATGCGCTTGAACTGGGGCGGCATTTGCGGGCTGCGGGGCTAAACACATCCCTGCGCGACGGCGATGTGTGCTATTCCGCCTGTCCCTATCTTTTGGCGGCGGGGGTGAACCGCGCCATTCCCGATGGGGCATCGGTTGGTGTGCATCAACATTATTTTGGCGAAAGCACCATCCTGCCCGCCTTTGTCGCCGTCGAGGACATCCAGCGCGGTCAGGGCGAGGTCATGACCTATCTTGACGAGATGGGCATCGACCCGCTGGTTATGCGTCACGCGCTGGTGACCCCGCCAGATGAAATTTACGTGCTGCTGCCCGAAGAACTGCGCGCCTATAACTTCGTCTCCCCCGCTGAGTGATGTGACGGCCACGCAGAGCCGATCCAAAAATACAACTTGACATGATACCTTTTGGTTTCTAATCGTTGAGATACCAAAAGGTATCATGATAAGGAACCCACCCCCTCATGCCTGCACCCGATCAACTCACGTTTCGCGCCCTTGCCGATCCGACGCGGCGTGACATTCTCAAAATGCTTGCCACGCAAGACATGACCATCGCCGATGTGTCGGGCCATTTCGACATGACCCGCGCGGCGGTGAAAAAGCACCTCACCGTGCTGAGTGACGGTGGTTTGATCACCGTCAGACCGCGTGGCCGCGAACGGATCAACAGCATCAACACCCAAGGGTTTGCGCCTGTCCTGAACTGGTTCGAATACTTCGACAGTTTCTGGGATGATCGCCTGATCGCCCTCAAATCAGCCATTGAAAAGGATAAGAAATGACCGATACGACAATTCGCAAATCAATCTACCTGCAAGCCAGCCGCGAGGTGGTTTGGGATTATCTGACGCAGCCTGACAAGCTGGCGACTTGGTTTCATGCCCCCAAGACGCCCCTGGCCGAGGGCAAGGCGCTTGAGATGTTTGGCACCGAAAGCGGTGACAAGCTGATCTGGGGGGACGTGAAGGTGGCGCGCGCGCCAGAATACCTGGAATATTCTTTTACGGTCAAACCGATGGGTGATGCCGTCAGCACGGTCAAATGGACGTTGGAAACCGTGGCGGGCGGCACCAAATTGTCGCTTGAGCATGTCGGCCTGCCGCAAGGTACCGATGCCTTTGGCCTGACGCTTGCGCTTGATAAGGGCTGGGATGATCACATCTCACGGATGCGTGCGCACATCCACGAAAACACAAACTAGCCCTTGCCGTACACCCGTCACGCGCCTATCTGAGAGGGTGTGACGGGTTCTGCCCTGTTTGTATTACGTTACATTCCAGTGGCCTTAAGCAAATCCGAGGGAGCTGGCTCTGTCTGAGCCTTGGTTCATTTATCTGGCGCCCACCTGTACATACAGGTCCTCGGGAATAAAAAACAGGACGGCAGGTGCGGTCCCGTCACACCAACCCCTTCAGATTTCAGCGTTTACTGGCATAAGCCAGTGCTGGCACGCGAACACCTTTGCCGCCGCGCGGGCCTTTGTCTTCAGGCTCTGTCATCAGCAGAACCGCGACGGCGGTCTGCGCCCCGGCAAAGACGATCCCATTGAGCACCCAGAAAACGGTCAGCGCCATCAGCCCGATGTCAGACGTGCTGATCAGATGCCACAGGTTCGCAACATTGAAATACATCAACAGCGCGGTGAAGATGCCCGATATGGCAAATCCGATCAGGCAATGGCGGATGTAAAAGCGGAAAATCTTTGGCATTGGAAAGCCCTCCCGTTCCTCAATTATAGCGCCGCGAAGGATAAATATCAATTCAGATCAGAATGCGTCGGGCCGTGCCTCGTGGGCCATGTGGTCCAGTACTGCATTCACGAAACTGGGCTCTTTGCCGTCCGGAAAAAACGCGCGCGCAACATCCACGTATTCACTGATCACGACCTTTGGTGGTGTTCCGGTATCGCGAAATTCTGCACCTGCCGCGCGAAAGAGCGCCCGCAATGTCGGGTCAATCCGCGCAATCGGCCATTTGGCGACCAGCGCGCGGTCTGTCATCTGGTCAATCGGGGCCTGATAGTTAACCGCATCGTCAAGCACGCGGGCAAACAGGTTGATGTCACCATCAAGCATTTCCGCACCCTCATAGACCGCACCAAAGCGGTGTTCCAGGAATTCGTTGCGTACCCGTTCAACGGTCTGCGACGAATGTTCCATCTGAAACAAGGCCTGCACCGCGTAAAGCCGTGCGGCTGATTTCATTTTGCGTTTCTGGTTGCCGGAAATCCCGGCTGAAGAATTTGTCATGCGATGCCTGATCCATCCGAGCCGCCCGCCATCAGGGTGTCTTGCCCCAAGGGCTTGAACCCGACGCCTTTGCTTGTGTTCGCCCACTTACGAGCGAGGGCAATCAGATGCAAGGCCGCCGCGGCGGCACCGCCCCCTTTGTTTTGTCCTTTGGGGTCTGCTCGCACCTCGGCTTGGCCGCGGTTTTCGACCGTGAGAATACCATTGCCAATGCACAGCCCCTGCAGCCCCATCAATTGCAAGGCGCGGCTGCTGTCATTGCACACCGTTTCGTAATGCGTGGTCTCGCCGCGGATGACACAGCCCAGCGCCACATAGCCATCAAAATTGCTGCGCCGATCCGAAATGCCAATCGCGGTCGGGATTTCCAGTGCGCCGGGCATTTCCACTACGTCCCAAGTCACGCCCGCAGCGTCGAGTTCGGCCTTGGCCCCGGTCAACAGCCCCTCTGCGATATCGGAATAGTAGGGCGACACCACGATCAGCACCTTTACGGGCTTGTCGAAACTGGGGCGTGGCAAAACGGTATGTTTGTCGTGCGCGGCCATCTGATTACTCCGTCATGATTGGGCGGGTACCCACAATTTGCAGGTGATAGGCATCAAGGCCAAGATAGCGTGTTTCGGGATTGTCGGTCAGCAAAATCAGTTGATGCAGCCCCATGGATGACAAAATCTGTGCGCCCAACCCTGTGCGTTTGACCGTGCGGGGGCCGTCTTCTTCATCCTCGTCCAACCGCAGCCGCGGGAATGGGTCGCGAAAAAGAACCACGGCACCGCGCCCTTCGTCTGCGATGATCTGCATCGCGCGGGGAAGTTCATCGGCCGGGCTTGGCCCCAGACCAAGGATGTCTTCAAGCGCGTTGATCGCATGGGTGCGCACCAATACCGGGTCGGTGGTCGACAGATCGCCCTTGGTCAGCACAACGTGATCGGTCCCGGTGATCTGGTCGCTGAAAATCCGCATCTGCCAATCGCCACCATAGGCGGATGTGACCTGCCTGCTTTGGCGTTCGATCAGCAGATTATCGTGTTTGTGGCGATAGCTGATCAGATCACTGATCGTCCCGATCTTGAGGTCATGCGCCTTTGCAAACGCCACCAGATCAGGCAAGCGCGCCATGGTGCCGTCGTCCTTCATGATCTCACAGATCACGCCGGAAGGGTGCAGGCCCGCCAGACGGCTGATGTCGACTGCGGCTTCGGTATGGCCGGCCCGCACCAGCACGCCACCATCGCGCGCGCGCAGGGGGAACACATGACCGGGGGTGGCAATGTCCGCTGACCCTGCCTGTTCACTGATCGCCACAGCAACGGTCAACGCCCGATCCGCCGCCGAAATCCCGGTGCTGACGCCTTCGCGGGCCTCAATGCTGACAGTAAAGGCCGTCTCATGGCGCGACGAGTTATTAACAGCCATCATCGGCAAGCCCAGATGATCGACCCGTTCGGATGTCATCGGCAGACAGATCAAACCGCGCCCGTGGGTCGCCATGAAGTTGATCGCTGCGGCATCGGCAAACTGCGCCGGGATCACCAGATCGCCTTCGTTCTCGCGGTCCTCATGATCGACCAGAATGAACATCCGGCCCGCCGCTGCGTCCTTGATGATCTCTTCAATCGGGGAAATGGCACCCGCAAGCCCCTCTTCGACCGGTCCCGGCGTTTCAAAACTCATGGCATTTCCCCATACTTATTCTCGCTGGCACATAGCTGAGCGACCACCGCTTGGCCAGAGGCGAGGCAGAACTTCCCGCCTGTTTTGAGGCGCTCAGGGCATCTCAGCCAGCCGCGCCACATAGCGCGCCAGCGTATCAATCTCAAGGTTGATCTGATCGCCCACTGCGACATCGCCCCAGGTGGTAACATCCTTGGTGTGGGGAATGAAGTTGACGCCAAAATCACAGCCCTCCACTTCGTTCACGGTCAGCGATGTGCCATTGAGCGCAACGGAGCCTTTGGGCGCTATGAACCGCGCCAACGCCCGTGGTGCACGCAGCGTCACGCGGGTGCTGTCGCCTTCATCTGCCAAGCCGACCACCTCGGCGACGCCATCAACATGGCCTGACACGATGTGACCACCCAATTCATCGCCCACTTTCAGCGCACGCTCAAGGTTCAGGCGTTTGCCCACATGCCAGCCCTTGTGGCCGATGTTGGTTTTCTCAAGCGTTTCGGCGCTGATCTGCACATCGTACCAATCATCACCAATCGCCACGACCGTCAAACAGACGCCATCACTGGCAATGGACGCCCCGATGTCGATTGTCGCGGTGTCATAGCGGGTCTGAATGCGCGCACGCAGATCACCCGCTTGCTCAAGCCCCACAACGGTGCCAACGTCCGTGATTATCCCCGTGAACATGGATTGCTCCTTTGGTAGTGTTCATTGTGACGTAACGCTGCAATGTTACACTGACAAGGGGTGCGGGCGCGGCGCTGCGGCACATATTGCGCCGTTTTATGGTGTTATTGACCAAAAGGTATCGCCAAAAGGACCAACATGACGATGACGACCCCAGACCACCGGGTTTTTCTGTTTCTGCAAGGGCCACATGGACCCTTTTTTAACCGCTTGGGCAAAATGCTTGGGTTGGCGGGGGCGACCGTGTGGCGGGTTGGTTTCAATGCAGGTGACCGGGCTTTCTGGTCGCGCAAAGACAGCTATATCGCTTTTCGCGCTAAACCTGCTAACTGGCCCGCGACATTTGTGGATCTGCTGACAACCAAAGGCGTGACAGATGTTGTGCTTTACGGCGACACGCGGCCCATCCATGCCATAGCTGTGGCCGAAGCAAAGGCGCGCGGCATTACTGTGCATGTGTTCGAAGAGGGGTACATGCGCCCCTATTGGGTGACCTACGAACGGGACGGGTCCAACGGCAATTCCCGCCTGATGAACATGACAATTGCACAGATGCAAACCGCCCTCGCCCATTCAGATACCGAAGCCCCGCTGCCGCCCGGACATTGGGGTGACATGCGCCAGCATATTTTTTACGGGGCGCTTTATCATTGGTTCGTGATGTTTCGAAATCGCGATTACCGCGATTTTCAACCGCATCGCAGTCTGACTGTGACCAAGGAATTCCAGCTTTATGTGAAGCGTCTGTTGCTGATGCCAGCCCTTGCCGCGGACCGGTTGATTTCAACGCGGCGCATCCGGTTGGGTGGCTTTTCCTATCATCTGGCCCTCCTGCAACTGGAACATGACAGTGCGTTTCAGATGCATTCGCCGTTCAAGACCATGCCCAACTTTCTGGAATTGGTCGTCGACGGTTTTGCAAAGGGTGCGCCCCAACATCATCATCTGGTGGTCAAAGCGCACCCGCTGGAAGACGGCCGTGTGCCATTGCGCCGGGACCTCAAGCGTCTGGCGCGTCAATTCGGCGTGGCAGACCGTGTGCATTATGTGCGGGGCGGCAAACTTGCGCAGCTGCTCAATGATGCGCGCAGCGCGGTCACCGTCAATTCAACCGCAGGTCAGCAGGTTCTATGGCGCGGAATTCCGCTCAAGGTGTTTGGCAGCGCGGTCTATGCACAGCCGGAATTTGTATCAAACCAGCCGTTGCCCGAGTTTTTTGCCGGGCCCAGCCGCCCTGATAATGGTGCCTATAAGGACTATCGGCGCTATCTGCTTGAAACTTCACAAATTCCGGGTGGGTTTTATTCAGCAAGAGGACGTCGTCAACTCTTGCGGCATGTTGTTGATGTGATGCTTGCGCCCGAAGACCCTTATCAGGCGCTTGAGATGAGGACCGCGGCCCCAAGGCAACAGTTGCGGGTTGTCACCTGACCTAAGCCCCTCTTTTAGGTCGCTTTTGCGGATCTTCTCAGGTAGCTTGCCTCCAATTATGTCGAAAAAATCGGCAAATTCTGAGGCAGAGTTGAATAGGTCGAGGAGACCGGGCAGTGAAATCCGTATCTTTCCGGTGGGCACGTCCCATCGCAGTTCTTGCGGCGTTGGCCGTTGTTTCGTCTTGTGGATTGCCACAGGTCGGTCCAAATAAGCGCCAGATCTTCGCGGGTTCAGTACAAAAAGAAGGCGATGCCTTTGTGGTTGAGGTGAACGACCGCGTCACACGCGCCACTGCCGTGACACCTGCGCTTGGTTTTACAAATGAATTCAAGAACGCGGCGCTGTTGGGCTCTGATACCATCCGCCCGGGCGATGTGTTGGGCATCACAGTTTACGAGAACGTCGACGACCCCTTGCTGGGCGTCGGAGAAGCCCCCGCCACCGTGCTTGAAGAAGTGCAGGTTGATGGTGCGGGATTTATCTTTATCCCCTATGCGGGCCGCATCAAGGCCGCAGGCAATTCGCCCGACGCCATCCGCCGCATCATCACCAACAAACTGGGCGAACAGACCCCCGACCCACAGGTCGAAGTCCGCCGCGCGTCGGGTGACGGATCAACGGTATCACTGATCGGATCGATCGGCTCGCAGGGTGTCTATGCGATTGAACGGCCCACGCGGACGCTTTCAACCATGATGGCGCGGGCTGGCGGCGTGACGATCGAGCCTGAAATAGCTCAGATCACCGTGATCCGTGGCAAGATGCGTGGCAAAATCTGGTTTCAGGATCTTTATGATCATCCGGAACTCGACATTGCCCTGCGCGGTGGTGACCGGATTTTGGTCGAAGAAGACACGCGGTCTTTCACCGCCCTTGGGGCCACGGGCGGCCAGGCACAAGTGCCGTTTGAATCGCAAAACCTTTCGGCACTCGAAGGCATCGCGCAAGTGGGCGGCCTGAACTCGGCCACAGCGGATCCTACCGGTGTGTTTGTGTTCCGCAATGAACCTCAGGAAGTGGCAGCGCAGGTGCTGGGCCGCAATGATCTGCAAGGCACACAGCGGATGGTATATGTGCTCGACCTGACCAGGCCCAACGGCATGTTCATGGCCCGCGATTTTGTGATCCGTGATGGCGACACGCTTTATGTGACCGAGGCACCGTTCACTCAATGGAGCAAGGTCATCTCGGCCATCACCGGCACCGCCGGATCGGCGGCGGGTCTCACGTCTGTCGCAGGTGATTGATCAAAAGATGGCTTTAGGGCCAGAAATACATGACATTCCCGACGCCGGGCCTGAAAAGGTCCGGCGGCTTTTTGTCTATAACGGTGGCTTTGTGACGCAATCCCGGGTGCGCCGTATATTGCAGCTGTCAGGATATTCGCTTCACCTTGGCGTGCCACGCGCCGAGGATGCCATTGCCGTTTGGGGCCACTCGCCCACCGCGCACCGTGGCCTGAGCGTGGCCGCAAAACGCGGTGTGCCAGTGGTGCGCGTTGAAGATGCGCTGCTGCGGTCCGTGCATCCCGGCCGCGCCGGTGGGCCGCCGTTGGGATTGGTCATTGACCACCGGGGCATGCATTTTGACCCTGCGCAACCCTCTGATCTTGAGGTGTTACTGGCGACGCATCCGTTGGACGATACCGCCCTTCTGAACCGGGCGCGCGGGTCCATTGCACGCATGCAAGAGGCACATTTAAGCAAATACTCTGGCTTTGACGCAGATGCCCCTGCCCCACCCCCCGGCTATGTGCTGGTGATCGACCAAACCCTCGGCGATGCTTCCGTCACCGCCTCTGGTGCAGATCGTGCGCGGTTTCTGGAAATGCTGGTGTTCGCGCAAGAGGAACATCCCGGTGCGCCTGTCATTATCAAGTCTCACCCGGAAACCATCCAAGGGTTCCGCGCCGGTTATTTCCGGCCCGAGGACGAGAATGACCACATCACCTTGCTGCGCGACGCGGTCAGTCCCTGGGCGCTTTTTGAGGGGGCGGTGGGTGTTTACACAGTGTCCTCGCAAATGGGGTTTGAGGCGATTTACGCAGGTCACAAACCGCGGGTGTTCGGGCAACCCTTTTATGCGGGCTGGGGTCTGACCACAGACGAATTTCCGGTGCAGCGCCGTCAGCGGACCCTGAGCCGCGCACAGTTGTTTGCCGGTGCGATGCTCCTCTATCCGAAATGGTATGATCCTTACCGCGATTGTCTGTGTGATCTGCAAACAGCCATCGAGGGGTTTGCCGCACAAACCCGCGCGTGGCGCGAGGATCATCGCGGATGGGTTGCGTCGGGCATGCGCCTGTGGAAACGCAAACCACTGCAGCAGTTTTTCGGCGCGACAAAACCCGTTATCTTTCAGGATGATCCGGCCAAGGCACGGGCCACGGGTCGTCCTTGGATGGTCTGGGCCGGCAAGGCGCAGGTCGGGTCTGATGACGCCGTGCGGATCGAAGATGGGTTTTTGCGTTCAAAGGGCTTGGGGGCGGAACTGGTGCCGCCGCTCTCGCTTGTCTGTGACGATCTGGGGGTCTATTACGATCCGTCCCGTCCCAGTCGGCTGGAAAAATGGATCGAGATGCGGGCAACCTTGCGGCCCGATCAGCAGGCCCGCGCCCGCGCTTTGATCAAGGCGCTGACGCATGGAGGACTGAGTAAATACAACCTGAAAGGGGCCGCGCCCGATTTGACGGGCCTTGCCACAGGCAAACGCATTCTGGTGCCCGGACAGGTCGCTGATGATGCCTCGATCCTGACTGGCACAGATGCTGTCTGCAGCAATGATGCCCTGCTTAGATTAGCGCGGGATGCGAAGCCTGACGCGGTGATCCTGTATAAACCCCACCCCGATGTCGAAGCAGGGCTGCGGTCTGGGGGGACGGATGCCGCCGCTTTGGCGGACCGGGTGTTTGAGCGCACAGACCCGGTGGCGTTGCTGGATATGGTCGATGAAGTCTGGACCATGACGTCGCTTCTGGGCTTTGAGGCGCTGTTGCGCGGGGTGCAGGTCGTGACGTTCGGCGCGCCGTTTTATGCGGGATGGGGTCTGACCGATGATCGCGGCGACGTGCCGCCGCGCCGGCGCGCCGATGTCTCGCTTGAGGGGTTGGTGCATGCCGCGTTGATTGATTATCCGCGTTACTTTGATCCCGGAACCGGTCTTGCCTGCCCCGTTGAAGTTGTGGTGGACAGATTGGCAAATGGGGATGTCACGCATCCCGGTGCCATGAATCGCATGTTGTCCAAATTGCAGGGGCTTTTGGGGAGCCAGAGCCACCTTTGGCGCGGGCGGTCAGGCTAGGTTTGAGTATTTTTGGCGAAAAGAAGGGTTAAGGCCGCGTCCAGATATGCACCACATCTGGTCCGACAGCTTGAGTTGAGTGCAGCGTAAAACGCGGGGCGCGGGCAAGTTTGGCAACGCCCAATGCGCCGATACCGGGCACCCCTTCGGCCCCGATCACAACACCAGCGGTAAAGCCCACAAGGGTGTCAACAAGGTCATCCTCCAGCAAGGACGCCGCAAGCGCCCCGCCCCCTTCGCAAAAGACCCGTGTCAGCCCGTAGGTGCCCAACTGGTGCAGGATGCTCGCAGGGTCCAATTGCCCGCCGCGCACCGTGCACGCCAGCAAGGTTGCCCCAAGTTCGCGCCAAGTGCGGACCAATGTCGGATCGGCATCTTTTCCGTAGCACAGGATCAGGGGAGTGTCGGCCGCGCTTCGGGCCAGCTTGCCCATCAGCGGCAGATCAAGGCGGCGCGAGACCACGACGCGGGCTGGTTGTTGTGCAACCCCCAGATCGCGCACATTCAGGCTGGGGTCATCTTTGCGCGCGGTGCCGCCGCCCACCATCACCGCGTCATGGCGGCTGCGCATCGCGTGGACAACACGGCGTGCCGGCGCATCAGTGATCCACTGGCTTTCGCCGGTGCCGGTGGCGATGCGCCCGTCAAAGGATTGTGCTAGTTTCAGGGTCAGCGTCGGGCGGCCCTGTGCCAAACGGGTCAGAAAACCGGCATGGTCGGCGCGCGCCTGTGTTTCACCCACCCCGGTTACAACATCAATGCCAGCGGCACGCAGCATATCAAGGCCGCGGCCATCGACGCGTGCGTCACTGTCGGTGGTGGCCACGACCACCCGTGCGACACCTGCATCAATCAGGGCCTGCGCACAGGGAGGTGTTTGACCATGATGCGCGCAGGGTTCCAGGGTCACATAGGCGGTGGCACCAGCGGCCGTCGCGCCTGCCTGTCTCAGTGCTTCGGTTTCTGCGTGGGGACGTCCGGTCGGCTGGGTCCAGCCACGCCCGACAATGCGGCCTGCATTCACGATCACACAGCCCACCGCCGGGTTGGGCCAGACATGTCCTTGTCCGCGTCGGCCCAACGACAGGGCCAACGCCATAAAGCGCGCATCCATTGCCGCCGCTTGCGTCACTCTTCCGAGGCGGCGTCGGGGCGCAATTCCTGCACAAACTTGTCGAAATCATCCGCCGCCTGAAAATTCTTGTACACGCTGGCAAAGCGCACATAGGCCACGGTATCAATCCGGGCCAGTGCTTCCATCACGATCTCGCCAATTTGCTTTGACCCAATATCAGTCTCACCCATGCTTTCGAGACGCCGCACAATGCCACTGATCATCTGATCAATGCGTTCAGGATCAATCGGGCGTTTTTGCATGGAGATGCGGATTGAACGTTCAAGTTTGTCACGGTCAAAATCTTCGCGTTTGCCAGAGCTTTTGATCACCACAAGATCGCGCAGTTGCACACGTTCATAGGTGGTGAACCGTCCGCCACAGGCAGGGCAGAAACGTCTGCGACGGATAGAGACGTGATCTTCCGCTGGTCGGCTGTCTTTGACCTGAGTGTCGATATTTCCGCAAAACGGGCAGCGCATGACCGTCCCCCTTTTTATTAATCTGCCTCACTTGTGGGGCGTTCCGCCCACTTGCCCAGACTTATAGGGCACTGGCAAGGTTTTGGGTAGTGGCGAAATTGGGCGCTACATCTTGGGTCTGCGCCTGTGACATGTTCTCAACGCAACAGGCACAAATATGCCGGAAACCGACCTGAGGCCCAAAGGTTATGCACAGGCGGAACTTCGATCGCTTGTCATCTGTTAAGCAATAACGCCTCATTGCGGCGTTAACCAATAAAGGAGAACACCATGAGTGTCGCACGTGTCACTGAAATTTCCGCAACCTCTGAGAAAAGCTTTGATGACGCCGTCGAAAACGGCATCGAACGCGCTGGCAAAACCCTGCGTAACGTTGTGAGCGCCTGGGTCAAAGAGCAATCGGTCAAGGTCGAAAATGGGAAAATTTCACATTATCAGGTGAACCTGATGGTTACGTTCCTGCTGGACGACTGATCAATCTGCCGCGAAATGCGCCGCCACCGTCCGCGTGTGCGGCGCATCGCGATGTTCAAAAAGATAGATCCCCTGCCAGGTGCCAAGACGCATCGCACCCATCTGAACCGGAATGCTCAACGTGACCGGCATCATCGTGGCTTTGATATGGGCTGGCATGTCGTCCGGCCCTTCCATCGTGTGCCGCAGATACCCCATTGAAGGATGGCTGCTGGGCGGAACTACCTTGGCAAAGTAAGCGTATAGATCGTGTTGCACATCTGGGTCCGCGTTCTCCTGAATAAGCAACGAAGCCGATGTATGGCGCACCATCAAGGTCAGCAGGCCATCGCCACGGCCCGCAAGCCATTGCGCCACCTGGCCTGTGAATTCTGTCAGGCCCTGGCCATGGGTCTTGAGGGTAAATGTGGTTTGCATCTGCCGACTGTGCAGGTCCTTTCACACCGATGCAATGCGGCGAAAGACCTCGCGCAGGTAGATTATGGGCGGTGTCAGGATGGATCAGGGGTACGTTCAGCGCACGAGAAAGAATTCTTCCCAGTAATCCGTACAAAAGGAATAGGCATGACCAACGGGCAAGTTATAGCCCACTTTGCGTAAACTCACCGAATAGCCCCTGCTCGGTTCAACACCAAGCCGGGCGGGATCCAGGGTGAACACCACACCCTTGCGACCAGGGGCGCTTATTGATGGCCCGCGACCGGATTTAATATAGAGCCGATCGCCCCCCCCTGCGCCCAGCCGTGATCTGGCAAAGTCAGCTGCAGCACACCAGATGCCCCGCGGCCCCTCACCCCGATCCTCAATAACCTCAAAATCTTTGGCGTTCAGCGGAACGACAATGAGCCGGCTTTCAGCGCGAAATGCCTGAGCTGAGGCAGTCATTGGGAAAATGGCACAAAGGGCGGCGAGAATAAGGGGGCGCATAGCTGTGTCTCACTTTTGTTGTTGGCCTTAAGATAGTGGTCCCAGCGGAAAGGTCAAAATCAAAGCTTCGGCATCAATTGACCGTGGTACCGAATAAGCGTCGCACCTCCGGGCAATTGCGCCCCGATGTCAAAGCAGAACGCGCCTGTTTCGTTCTGCCATTCCCGAGAATTGCTGCGCGGGACGAGAAATGTGGGGACGGGCACGCCAAATATCCAAAGACGAGCGACATCAACTTCAAGAGTATTTGCTTCAACACGAAGCGAAAGCGCGCAGGTCACCCGGCCCAGCCGTTCGATGATCTGTTGGCTTGCCGGATCATAGCGCAGCGTTGATCCGGTCATGTGACCGTTGAAATCACGGCTCCAGCTTTCGCCCTGCGTGGTTTGTGAAATGGTGATTGCAAAGGGGACGTCCCGCCCCTGCGGAGGGAAACCGCCCAGCCTTATGCCGATCTTTGCTGCAACGCTGTGTCCATGTTCGATGGTGGCGCGACCGGTGAAATAACGCGGCATCCCGCCTGCGTGAAAATGTTGCAGGGCTGGCGGCAACCGGGTGAATGCGGTGCGCAGGGCCTGGGCAAAAACAGACATCAAAATCCGCCCGTTGCAAATCTGGCGCGCATGGCAGCGTCTGGAAGCATGCAGGTGTCATAGCGCCCAAAGACGCGATAGCGGTTGCGCGCAATCACACGGTAGAAAGGCATCTTGACCCCCTGCGGCAGCCACCGCAAAGCGACCAGCATGCGCCACGGCCAGCTGAGCATGGACATCGCAGCCGCGAAGGCGTCGAGGTGCCGGAAAACCGCACCATCGACAATGACGAGGTTGGTCTCAAAATCGTCCATTGGCAGATTAAGGGCGGCATAAAGCCTTTGCCCAAGCGGCGATTGTGCAGTCGCGAATTGGAAAACATGCGCACGGTCGTGGCGCAGCATGAAACGAAAGAAAGCAGAGCACAGAACACATTCGCCATCAAAAACGATGAGGTTGTCGGCGACATTGTCAGCGATAGCGTCTTGGCGAAAGTTCTGAACACGGCCAATCATTTCAGGCGCAATCGGAAATTCTAGAAAATTTCGACGCGTTTTCTTTTCCTGAAAACGCGCCGTAACATTGCTTTACTGATCCAGGAATGAGCGCAGCTTGCGTGAGCGGCTTGGGTGCTTCAGCTTACGCAGCGCTTTGGCCTCGATCTGACGGATACGTTCGCGCGTCACGCTGAACTGTTGGCCCACTTCTTCCAGTGTGTGGTCCGTGTTCATGCCGATGCCAAACCGCATCCGCAGCACGCGTTCTTCGCGTGGGGTCAGCGATGCCAGCACCCGGGTTGTGGTTTCCTTGAGGTTTTCCTGAATGGCGCTGTCGAGCGGCAGCACGGCATTCTTGTCCTCGATGAAATCGCCCAACTGGCTGTCTTCTTCGTCGCCGATCGGCGTTTCCAGCGAAATCGGTTCCTTGGCGATTTTCATCACCTTGCGGACCTTTTCCAATGGCATCTGCAGCTTTTCGGCCAGCTCTTCCGGCGTCGGCTCGCGGCCGATCTCGTGCAGCATCTGACGGCCTGTGCGGACCAGCTTGTTGATCGTCTCGATCATATGCACCGGAATACGGATGGTGCGCGCCTGATCCGCGATGGACCGGGTGATCGCCTGACGGATCCACCATGTCGCATAGGTCGAGAATTTATAACCCCGGCGGTATTCGAATTTATCAACGGCTTTCATCAGGCCGATGTTACCTTCCTGAATCAAATCAAGGAATTGCAGGCCGCGGTTCGTGTACTTTTTGGCAATCGAAATCACCAGACGCAGGTTTGCCTCGACCATTTCTTTCTTGGCCTGACGGGCCTCTTTTTCGCCCTTCTGAACCTGCTGCACAATGCGGCGGAATTCAGAGATATCAAGACCCACGTACTGACCGACCTGCGCCATGTCCGCGCGCAATTCCTCGACCTTGTCAGAAGAGCGTTCGATGAACATCTGCCAGCCACGCCCGGCCTTTTCGGCCATCCGCTCCATCCAGTTGGGGTCAAGTTCATAACCACGGTATTCGTCGACAAATTCCTTGCGGTTGATACGAGCCTGATCGGCCAGTTTCACCATCGCGCTGTCGATCTGCATGATGCGGCGGTTGATGCCGTAAAGCTGGTCAATCAACGCTTCAATACGGTTGTTGTGCAGGTGCAGTTCGTTCACCAGCAACACGATCTCAGCGCGGAGTTTCTGATAGGTCGCTTCGTTCTTGGTCGAAAACGATCCGTCTTCGTTCAGGGTCGCCGATATCCGGCTGTCCTGCATCTCGCTCAGCTTGACGTAATCGTCGGCAATGATGTCGAGCGCTTCGAGAACCTGCGGCTTGAGTGCCGCTTCCATCGCGGCCAGCGACATGTTGGCCTGTTCGTCCTCGTCATCGTCGTCATCATCGTTTGTGATCGGGTTGCCATCCGCATCCACTTCGGTCTTGTCTTCGCCGGTCTTCGCTTCGGTGACGGGTGCACCGGGGACCACGACGGGTGCCGTATCTTCTTCACCCATGGTGTTGCCGAATGTCGCCTCAAGGTCGATCACATCGCGCAGCAGGATGTCTTCTGACAGCAATTCGTCGCGCCAGATGGTGATCGCCTGAAAGGTCAGCGGGCTTTCGCAAAGTCCGGCGATCATCGTGTTGCGGCCAGCTTCGATGCGCTTGGCAATCGCAATCTCGCCTTCGCGGCTCAACAGTTCGACACTGCCCATTTCGCGCAGATACATGCGCACCGGGTCATCGGTGCGGTCCAGTTTCTCTGCCGTGCCAGACGACAGCGTGACATCACGCGCGGAATCTGTGGTCGCAACTTCAGTGCTGCCTTTGGCGTCTTCTTCCTCGGCGTCCTCGTCTTCGATAATGTTGATGCCCATCTCAGACAGCATCGACATCACATCTTCGATTTGCTCAGAGTTCACCTGCTCGGGCGGCAACACGGTATTGAGCTGACCGTAGGTGATATAGCCACGTTCGCGGGCCTCACCAATCATCTTTTTGACCGCAGCCTGGCTCATATCAAGCGAATGGCCACTGTCGTTCTCGTCTCGCTTGCCGTCGTCATTGGTGTCTTTGGCGGCCATGTCGTGCTCCTTCAGCGCGTCAGCGCGAATCACTTCGCGGTGATTCGGTTTTGCGAATCATGCGGGGTTTTGGGTGATTCTTAAACCCGATACCCTGATTTTTCCTAAAGTTCCTGCGAAAAGGTCACGCTGACCTATCCGCGCCCTTTGGGCTTCTCATATTTAATGCCGTCCAGCAATGCGTCCAGTGCGCTGCGCTCATCTCTTTTCATCCGCGCACCGTTGTCACCCAACTCGTATTCCGCCTTGTCCTCTTGCCCGGTCCGCACCGCGCGATCTGCGGCGCGCGCCGCCTCGCTTAGCCGCCATGTCACCCCTTCGTCGGCAACGCCGGTCAAATCCTCAACCGCTTCGGCAATCTCTGCATTCAATCCCCGCGCCGCTTCCAATTTCGCAAGTTCTTCGGCCACGGTCATTGTTGCCATTTCAACGTTCCCGGGATTGCGGATGCAGGGTGTGATGGCAACGTGGCGTTGCGAGATGAGGTTTTCAAGGGCATCGGGGCCCAGAACGCTGGAAATCTGATCGCGCAGCACCTCTTCACCGGCATGGCCGTGCCGCAGCAACAGGTCGCGCAATGTCGCATGGGTGCGGTCGGAAAAGGTCATGCTTTCCAGCCCGCTTTCAAAATCCTCAATGATCTGTGGGCAATTGACAAAAGCCGCCAAAATCACCGCCTCGCGCAGATGTTCTGATGTTTGCGCATCCGTGGCTGCCGCCAATGCAGAGGCTTTGGTGCTGGCCATCGGCGGCTGCGGTGCCGGTTGCCATTTGCCCGTGTTCTGACCACGTGCTGCGGTGCCTTTGGCCGCTTTTGGCCGGAACAATTGCCAGCGTAAGTCTTTGATTTCCTGCCCATAGTGGCTGCGGATTGACGGGTCCTTGATCAACATGATCTTTTCGCGAAGCGCTTTATCGAGCGCCGCTTTGCGTTCCGGGCTGTCAAAAACGCGGCCCTCGGTTTCGCGTTGCCACAGCAGGCGCACCATCGGCATTGCCTCATCCAGCAGCTTTTGCAACGCGGCACTGCCTTGTGCCTTGAGCAGGTCGTCAGGATCCTGCCCTTCCGGCATCACGGCAAAACGCAGGCTCTGCCCGGCTTCCAACAAGGGCAACGCCAGATCGATCAACCGCATCGCCGCACGTTGTCCTGCCGTGTCCCCATCCAGCGTGATGATCGGCTCAGGCGCGATGCGCCACAGCATCTGTAGCTGGCTTTCCGTAATCGCAGTGCCCAGCGGGGCCACGGATGCCTCGAACCCTGCGCCGTGCAGGGCAATGACATCCATATATCCTTCGGCCACAATCAGCGGCATCCCCTTGCCCGCCGCCACCCGCGCCTCTTTCACGTTATAAAGACTGCGGCCCTTGTCGAACAATTCCGTCTCGGGCGAATTGAGATATTTGGCGTTGTCGTTTGGGTCCATCGCACGGCCACCAAAGGCAATCGCACGGCCCCGCGCGTCACGGATCGGGTACATGATGCGGTCCCGAAACGTGTCATAAGGTTTGCCGCCCTTGGTCGATGGTTTGGCCAGACCTGCACCCAGGATCAACGCGTCCTCGACCCCCTTGGCCTTGAGCGCATCCCAAAGCCCCTGCCACGCACCCGGCGCGAACCCGATCTCCCAATGCTCAAGCGCTGCTGCGTCTAATCCGCGACGGTCCAGATAGGCGCGCGCATCTGCCGCCTGGCCGGTTTGCAACTGCAGGCGAAACCACTGCACCGCCTGTTCCATCACCTGAGCAAGCTCCGTGCGCTTGTCGGCTTTTTCCTGCGCGCGCGGGTCCTGTTTTGGCACCGGCATGCCGGCCTCGCGGGCCAGAATCTCAACCGCTTCCATAAAGCCTACATTCTCGGTCTCGCGGACAAAGGAAATGGCATCGCCCTTGGCATGACAGCCAAAGCAATAATAAAATCCTTTACGATCATCGACATGAAAGCTGGCCGATTTTTCCTGATGGAACGGGCATGGTGCCCACATGTCACCTTTGCCCTGATTGGACTTGCGCACATCCCACACAACTTTGCGTCCCACCACCTGTGACAGGCTGGAACGGGTGCGCAATTCGTCCAAAAATCCGGGTGGCAGGCTCATAGGTTCTTATATTGGAGACGCCCCACCAAAGTCCAGCAGCGGCTAGTTCTTGACCGTCTTTTTCATCGCCTGAATTTGATCCCAGTTCTCAAGACATTGTGCCTTGGTCGCGGCACCAAGGTCGACGTCCTTGAGCTCTTTCCGATTGATGCTGTAGACATGGTCCGCAATCGCCGGGACGGCCGCCAGGACGCTTTCAGACAGGTCAGGATTGGACGCTTTGATCACATCCGTCAGCTTGTCCTTGGACACGCCGTTCAATCGCGCTTTCTGAACTGTCGACAGCAAGTTCGCTTGAAACTGGCAATCCGCCTCTTTTTCGGACACCGCGCGTGCCGGGCCCGAAGTCATCACCAGGGCGGCTGTCAATGCCACTGCAATTGGTTTCATTATCATCAGTACACTCCACTCAGATCTACATAAGACAGGGATTCGGGCCCCTTGGTGCAGATTAACCGCGCGATGCGACCGCTGCCATAGCCTGTTTGAGATCGTGAACCAATGTGGCCGCCATAGAACGGAACACCAATATCTGAAACCTGTCCACACCGACGCGCGTGATCGAAGCTGACATGTGCAAAACCTGCGTGCGCACGCTGTGACCACGTTTGAACACCGTGTCGCGCAGATCAACAGGCACCAGCCGTGCCATAACATCGACTGCGGCGGCACCGCTGAGTTCAACACAGGCCCACCCGTCAGACAGATCAACAACCGCGCCATGTTTGCCCAGAAATTTGTGTGGTGCGGGACCCATAAGCAGAACCTCGCCCCTGCCAAACCAGATACAGCGGCACCCTTCCTTGCCAGTGGCGCGGTTGGGTTTGGGCAGCGCCATTCCATGGGCCTTTTCCAATGCGTCCGACAGGGCCTTGCCGTCATCGAAGCGTGACAAGGAGGTCATCCGACCTGCATCGACTTCTTCAAGTGTTGCGGCCCCAAGCGTCAGCGGCAACAGGCCCGCGCACGCTGTGATAGCTTTCAATTCATCCACGGACACGCCCTCCTGTCTGATCCACAAAGACCGGGGAACAGACCTCAACCTCGGCCTCCAGGCCGCGCAGGTGATCGACCATGCGCATCACCTCGCCGTGCCGTTCCGGGCCACGCTGGATGAACCCCAGTCCGATGTAGGTGCCCACGTCCGGTGAAAACGCAACCGAGGTGATATAGCCCTGATCATTGACCCGGACCGCCTCGGCGTCTTTTTCAAAAAGATGCGCACCGGCGCTGAGTTGTTTGACCGCTCCCACAGGTTTGAACCCCACCAGTTGCTCGCGGTCCTCATCCAACAGACCGGGCCGCTCTGACATCGTCTTGCCGATGCAGTCTTTCTTGGCCGATACCATGCGTCCCATGCCCACATCAAATGCGGTGGTGCGCCCGTGGATTTCAGCATGGGTGATATGACCCTTTTCGATGCGCAGCACGTTCAACGCTTCCATCCCGTAAGCCCCGCCGCCCATCTCTTCGGCGCGTTTGACCAGCACATCAAACAGGCTCGCACCATACCGCGCAGGCACGGCAACCTCATAGGCATGTTCCCCCGAGAATGAGATCCGAAAAAGCCGCCCGTCGACGCCCATCACCGACGCCGCGCCACAGGCCATAAATGGCCATGTGTCATTGTCAATTTCCTTGTCCAGCACACCGTTCAGCAATTCCCGGGATTTTGGCCCGGCGACTGCAAACTGCGCCCACTGCTCTGTTACCGACGTCAAGCAGACCTGCCATTCGGGGTGCAAACACTGCGTCACAAACTCGAGATGCCGCATCACCAGACCTGCAGCCGCTGTTGTGGTGGTCATCACGAAATGCTGGTCGCCCAATCGTGCACATGTGCCATCGTCCAGTACATGCCCGTCTTCGCGCAGCATCAGACCATAACGCACACGTCCCACGCTGAGCGAGCTGAACATGTTGGTATAAACGAAATCGAGCAAGGCCGCCGCATCCGGGCCCTGAATGTCAATCTTGCCCAAGGTTGACACATCACAGATGCCAACAGCATTGCGTACAAAGCCCACTTCGCGGTCACACGATTGCCGCCAGGTCGTTTCCCCCGCGCGCGGGAAATAGCTGGGTCTGTACCACAGCCCCGCTGCGATCATCGGTGCGCCCATCTTGACGCTGGCCTTGTGGCTGGTGGTGAACCGCTCCGGCGCAAATCCTTTGCCCTGCGCCCCCGCGCCCATCGCAGCAATGGCAACCGGCGTATAGGGCGGCCGGAATGTCGTCGTCCCGGTCTCTGGTATCCCGCGCCCGGTTGCATCGGCCAGCACCGCCAAGGCACCCACATTCGAGTTCTTGCCCTGATCCGTCGCCATGCCTTGCGTGGTGTAGCGTTTCATATGCTCAACGGATTTGAAGTTCTCAACCGCTGCCTGCTTCACATCCTTGACCGACACATCGTTCTGAAAATCGAGCCATGCACGGCCCTTGCCCGCAACAGCCCAAAGTGGGCTCATGTTATAGGGCGCATCCTCGGCCTTTGGCATCTCGACATCTGCTGTTTTCTTGCCCAATGCAGACAGCGCCGCCTGCGCCGCGTCGACGCCCGCGGTCAGACACCCCTGCGTCGAAAACACCCCGTTGCAGGCCCCCGCCGCCGTCATGTTCGGGACAGAGCCATCGGTCGGCACAAAGGCCTGAATGTCGGGCCGCCATGTGGGACGCCCATTCATGTGACATGTCAGATGCACCGTAGGGTTCCAGCCGCCCGACATCGCCAGACAATCGGTCTGGATCGCCTGTTCGCCGCTGCTGGTGCGTATGGTGATGCTCTCCAGCTCCTTGCGTCCACCGGCATTACAGACCTGTGCGCCCTTGTAGATTGGAAAATCCGCACTTTCGATGTCCACATCATGCCGGCTGTCGACAAGAGCCGCGACATGGACGCCCGCGGCATGCATGTCGCGCGCGGTCTGATGCGCGTTATCATTGTTGCCAAAAACCGTGACATGTTTGCCGGGGGTCACACCCCAACGGTTCAGATAGGACCGCACAGCACCCGCGGTCATGATCCCTGGCCGGTCATTGTTCTGAAAGGCCACCGGCCGCTCGAGTGCACCTGGGGCCAGAACCGACTGCTTTGCCGCAATCCGCCAGAATGTTTCAAGCGGGGCATCACCGCGCCTGCCGGTGTGCTGATTGACCCGCTCCAGCGCGCCATACATGCCGCCGTCATAAGCCCCCGTGACCGTGGTGCGTGTCATCAGCCGGACATTGTCCATGGCTGCCAGTTCGGCCACGATCTCTGCTGCCCAAACCGAACCGGGCTTGCCATCCACCTCACCGGTTTCAGCGTTCAGCCGGCCGCCCATCAGCGCATCTTCGTCCGCCAGAATGACGTCCGCGCCCGCGCGTGCCGCCGTAAGCGCCGCCATCAATCCCGCAGGCCCCGCCCCAATCACCAGCAGATCGCAAAAGGCATAGGCGCGTTCATAGGTATCGGGGTTATGCGCGCCGCTCAGCCCGCCGAGGCCCGCCGCCCTGCGGATGATCGGTTCATAGACGGCCTCCCAGAACTTCTTCGGCCACATGAAAGTCTTGTAGTAAAATCCAGCACCCAGAAACGGTGCCGCCAGATCATTGATGCCCATCACGTCAAAGCCAAGCGACGGCCATGCATTCTGGCTCTGTGTCACCAACCCGTCATAAACCTCCTGAACTGTCGCGCGCACGTTGGGTTCTCGCCCCGCGCCAGTGCCCGTGGTGATCAACGCGTTTGGCTCTTCGCTGCCCGCCGTCAATGCCCCGCGCGGGCGGTGGTATTTGAACGATCGGCCCATCAGGCGCACTTCATTCGCCAAAAGCGCTGAGGCAACCGTATCGCCCTGAAATCCGCCAAAGGTATGGCCATCAAACGAGAATGAAACCGGTTTGCTGCGGTCGATCAGACCTTTCCCTGCAACCCTCATTTTGCCACCTTTTTCATCTGGGCGCTTTTCATGTCCGCAGCCAGTTCAACCTTGGAAATCTCATGCGTCGTGGTGTTGCGCGTCACAACCAGCCAGGCACCGCAGCCCCCATCGTGATGCCATAAATCGCGCCGCGCACCGGTGGGGTTCTCACGCAGATGCACATAGTTTTCCCAAGCATCGTCCCCCGCATCAGGCGCGGGGCGATCCAGCGCCACCGCATCCCCCTGATAGTAATATTCGCGCCGATCCCGGCTTCCGCATATCGGACATTCAATGCGCATCAGATACCCCCAAGAGGCCGTGCTGCCCCCGTTTCATTGTTCCTAAAATACACAAATCCCAACATGCCACCCTCAATGCAGGTTGTGTTGAGAGCCGGTGCTCTCTTCATCCATCAATCCGACCCCCGTTCGAAACCGGTCCAACCGGTATTTTGCCGCCGGTCCATGATGATTTCCGGTGGCCATCAGATGCGCAAAGCTGAACCCTGATCCGGGCACGGCCTTAAAGCCGCCGTAGCACCAGCCACAGTCGATGAACAAACCATCCGTATCGGTCTTGTCGATGATCGGTGAGCCGTCGGGCGTCATGTCCATGATCCCGCCCCATGACCGCAGCACCTTGGCCTTGCCGATCATCGGCATCAGCGTCATGCCCGCCTCCATCACATGCTCCATCATCGGCATGTTGCCGCGCTGCGCATATGACGCATAGAAATCCAGATCGCCACCAAACACCAAACCGCCTTTGTCAGACTGGCTCATGTAAAAGTGCCCCATGCCAAAGCTGACCACATGGTCGATCACGGGTTTAAGCCCTTCGGTCACAAAGGCCTGCAGGATATGGCTCTCGATCGGCAACCGCATACCCGCCATCGCCGCCACCTGACCGGAACGGCCCGCCACCACAATCCCGACTTTCTTGGCCTTGATCGCCCCGCGCGTGGTTTGAACCCCGCGCACCTGACCGTTCTCAATATCAATGCCGGTGACCTCGCATTGCTGGATCAGATCGACGCCGCGCTGATCGGCACCCCGCGCATACCCCCAGGCCACCGCATCATGGCGCGCCGTGCCGCCGCGTCGGTGCAGCAATCCACCAAACACCGGAAACCGGATATTGTCGAAATCCAGATAGGGCAGCAATCGGCGCACGCCCTCGCGATCCAGCAATTCCGCATCGTCGCCCTGATTGATCATTGTATTGCCGCGCCGCGCAAAAGCGTCGCGCTGGCCGTCGGAATGGCAAAGGTTAATGAGCCCGCGCTGCGAATGCATCACGTTGTAATTCAGGTCCTGCTCCAGACCTTCCCACAATTTCAGGGAATGCGAATAGAATTCAGAGTTGCCCGGCATGCCATAGTTGGCCCGCACAATCGTCGTATTCCGCCCAATATTACCGCCACCCAGATAGCCTTTTTCAAGCACCGCGATGTTGGTCATCCCATGGTTCTTGGCCAGATAATAGGCAGTGCTCAGCCCGTGCCCGCCACCGCCAATGATGATGGCGTCATATTCCGCTTTCGGTTCCGGATCACGCCAGTGAGGTGCCCAGCCTTTGTTGCCGGTCAACCCTTCGCGCAGAACGCGTAAACCCGAAAACCGCATGATCATCCCCTTCTTGCAGACCGGGCCACACTGCCAAGTCAGCTGAGAAGTATCAATCTCTTGCGCCTTTCTTATTGCATTTAGCGTCACAGTCCGTTCCGGCAGCGACCAAACGTCATATCATTCACCGACTGGCCCTTCACAACCTGCACAGTGGCCTGCCCAAATGCGCCATGCATGACGCGACCATGTGGCCCCCCTTCAAATGCAGCCCCGCAAAGGCATGCGCGTTTTAGGGTATTGGGTCGTGATAACGCCGATTTTTCATGCCGCGCAAACCCGCGCTCCAATTCGATCAACGCCTGTTTGCGCCAAAGCCCGCCGCCGTATCCCGTCAGCGCACCATCCGCCCCCAAGACCCGGTGACACGGGATCACAATGGCGATCGGATTGGCCCCGTTCGCCCGCGCCACAGCGCGGCTGGCATCCGGTCTTCCTATGGCGCGGGCCACATCGGAATAGCTGCGGGTTTCGCCCGCCGGGATTTTGCGCAACGCGCGCCAGACGTCTTGAGTGAACGCGGTGCCGTGGGGGGCCAGCCGGGTTTCGAACTGATCATTGCGCAAATCAAAAAACGCATCCAATTCCGCTTCGATCCGGTCGGTCGGGGCAAAGCGGCCAAATCCAAGGCTGCCCTTGGCAAAAGTGTAAAGTCGTTTCAACTCGCCGGGCAGCGCCTTGCGCTCGGTAAATTCAAGCAGGTGCAGCGCATGCGCATCGCTTACCGCGATCATCACACCGAGCCTCGTATCGATCCAGTCCGCCCGCAGCATCGCGTCCTTGGCAAAGCGTCCCGGTGGCAGGCCCAGCCAGCGTGAAAAGGCATTGCGAAAGGCCGCCGGACTTTCGTATCCCGCCTCAAGCTGCGCGTCGATCACACGGGTGCCTTTAGGCAGCATTTCAGCCCCGGTCCGCAGCCGCGACAGCCGCGCCATTTCCAGAAAGGTCATGCCAAATTGCCGTTTGAACGCGCGGCGCACGGTTGATGGGTTCAACCCCAGCGCCATGATATCGCGCTCGCCCCAGCGCCGGGCCGGGTCATCCGACAGCGCGCCTAGCAGACGGGCAATGGCTGGATCGTTTTCGGCGGCCGGGGACATGGGGTGGCACCGTTTACAAGGCCGATACCCCGCCTCTATACACGCCCCGATCTGGTCGAAGAACTGACAGTTTTCGCGTTTGGGTTTGCGCGCAGGACAGGTGAGCCGGCAGAACACGCCGGTCGTCGTTACCCCAACATAGGCGCGTCCATCATAGGCCGGGTTGCGTGCCAAGAGTGCGGCGAAGAGGGTATCGTCATCGGGCAAATCAAACATCATGCGGCGATCCTACGCCCTGTGCACAGGTCTGTCCGCCCAAGAACGGGCGTTTATTCAGTTTTCCCAAAATCCATTGATGCCATCCGAAAGATTGCTGAATGCGCCCAGCGTCTTCATGCAAAAGACTTCTACTTCGCTATAGAATAACTCTTCGGCCGCAACAGGGCGGCCGTGACCGCCCTGCATAATCTTGTGTTCGCAATCAAAGGCCTTTGGCGCGATAGCTCGCTGCGACTTTCTCGATCGACACCAGATATGCGGCTGTGCGCAGATCATCGACGTCATCGCGGCCATGCCAGACATTCGCCATCGACTGATAGGCGGAGCTCATCGTGTCATCGAGGCCCGAGCGCACCAGTTCCAATTCACCTGCACCACGCAGATATTTTTCCTTGAAGTCCGGGCTCAGCGTCCAGCCCAGTTGTTTGTCCGAGCTCAGACGCTCCAATTCGTCAACCACCAGCTGGTGCCGCGATTCTTCCTGACGGCGTTGCATGCGGCCAAAGCGGATGTGGCTCAGGTTTTTAACCCATTCGAAATAGGACACCGTCACACCGCCGGCATTGGCATACATGTCTGGAATGATCACGCAGCCCTTCTTGCGAAGGATCTCGTCCGCGCCCGCCGTCACCGGGCCATTGGCGGCCTCGACGATCAGGGGGGCCTTGACGCGGTCGGCGTTGGACATGTTGATCACGCCCTCAAGGGCCGCCGGGATCAGGATATCGCATTCCACTTCCAGCAGCTTGGCACCGTCCGCCTCGCAATGGGTGTCTGGATAGCCCTTGATCGTGCCGTGTTTCGCGATCCACTGATGCACCGCCTCAACGTTCAGCCCGTCCTCGTCGTGCAGCGCGCCATCGCGCTCGATGATCGAAGTGACAATGCAGCCGTCCTCTTCGGACAAGAACTTGGCGGCGTGATACCCCACATTGCCAAGGCCCTGCACCACGACACGTTTGCCTTTCAGCTTGCCGGTCAGCCCAGCCTTTTCCAATCCTTGCGAATCACGGAAAAACGCATGCAGCGCATATTGCACCCCGCGTCCGGTGGCTTCTGTGCGGCCCTGAATACCACCTGCATTGATCGGTTTGCCGGTCACACATGCCACACCGTTAAGTTCGGTGGTGTTCATGCGTTTGTACTGATCCGCAATCCAGGCCATTTCGCGTTCACCCGTTCCCATGTCCGGCGCAGGCACATTTTGTGCGGGATTGATCAGGTCGCGCTTGATCAACTCATAGGCGAAACGACGGGTGATCAGTTCAAGCTCATGTTCGTCGTATTCACGCGGATCAATGCACAACCCGCCCTTCGATCCACCAAAAGGTGCCTCAACAAGCGAACATTTGTAGGTCATCAAAGCGGCAAGCGCTTCGACCTCGTCCTGGTTCACGCCAAGTGAATAGCGGATACCCCCCTTAACCGGCTCCATATGTTCAGAATGCACAGACCGATACCCGGTGAACGTCTGGATTTTGCCGCGCAGCCGTACACCAAAGCGCACGGTGTAGGTCGCGTTACAAACCCTGATCTTCTCCTCCAGCCCCGGTGGCAAGTCCATCAGCGCCACGGCGCGGTTGAACATGATGTCTACACTTTCACGAAAACTCGGTTCGGTGGTGGGGCTCATCGGATTCTCCTGTTGGGTCTCAGGGCGCGCCGCATGTGTTGCGACTCACCCATTTGACAAATCATCACGCCGCCACCCTAAGGCCGAAGTTTAAAAGGTGCGACTTTTTTCCCCACAACGCCCGCTTTTCCCACGCATTAATGAAATTTGCCTTAATTGGGTATGATCGTGTCCGAACTGGAAACAACAGTCTGATTAACAAAAGATTAATGCTTAAAAAGCCCTTAAAATCAGTGTTTTTGTCCATTCCGCGCCCTAATTCGGACACGATTATCCGTCACAAGATCATGAAGGATTAGTCCTACGAACAGCCTGTGCCCTATTTCGGGTTACAGTCATGAAAGGTTATTAGCGATGAAACATAATGTCTGCGAGACCCGCATCGTTGCTGCTTTAAAATCAAGCACTGCCACTCTGACTTACCGCCGTTTTGTAAAAAACGATGACGGGGTCATGACGATCTTTGCGTGCTTTATGATTGTGATCATGATTATGGTTGGCGGTATCGGCGTCGATCTTATGCGCCACGAGATGGAGCGCACACGACTGCAAGCTGTCGCTGACCGTGCGGTTCTTGCCGCCGCTGATCTTGATCAACCCCTCGATCCAGAGGCAGTTGTACGGGACTACTTCGTCAAATCGGGCATGGGCGAGTATGTCTCGAATGTCCATGTCGACGAAGGCCTGAATTATCGCACTGTAACAGTGGACGCGACAGCGACCATGAACACACAGTTCATGAGTTCGATGGGGGTCGAAACACTGACAATTCCAGCAACCTCGAAAGCCGAAGAAAAAGTAAACAAGGTCGAGATTTCGATGGTTCTGGATATTTCCGGCTCCATGAAGTACGGCGACAAGATGAAGAACCTCCGGGATGCGGCAGGCGTGTTTATCGACACCGTACTCAAGCCCGAGAACGCGGATCTCATCTCGGTTTCATTGGTGCCCTACTCACAACACGTGAACGTTGGGCCCATGATCATGGACGAATTGAACGTATACAAAACCCATAACTATTCACACTGCCTGGAAATCCCCGATTCAGAATATGATTCTGTAGCGCTGGATACGTCACGTACCTACGATCAGATGCAGCATTTCCAGTGGAACACCTATTCAAACCAAAGCGGGACCCAACGGAACACCCGTTATGACACTGTTTGCCCACGTTACTCATACGAGCGCATTGTCCCAATCAGCCAAAACGCGGCTTATCTTAAGGGCCAGATCAATCAGTACAAGCCTCGGGCCGGTACGCAGATCTTTTTGGGTATGAAATGGGCCGCTGCAATGCTGGACCCGTCGTTCCGGCCCCTGACGACCAGCTTTGTTGCCAACAACAACGTGGACGCGGTGTTCGCCAACCGACCAGCATCGCATTCCGACGCTGAGACGCTGAAAACTATCGTTTTGATGACCGATGGGCAGAACAGCAGCAGTAATCGCATTGCAAGCTATTACTACGACTCTGACAGTGAGCGCGTGCACTGGAACAATTATAACCTGAATTACTATCTGAGTAATTACGTGAACTATTATTACCGGTCCGGCTTTTACTGGCAGAAGTACACCGCGTCACAAGGCGACACCTTGCTGAAGTCTATCTGTGATGCCGCCAAGGATGCGAAGATCGTGATCTGGTCCATTGGCTTTGAAGTTACCGATCATGGGGCAGACGTCATGAACGATTGCGCCTCCTCACCCAGCCACTTCTTTCGGGTGGAAGGTGTTGAGATCAGTGAAGCGTTTGAGGCCGTTGCACGCCAGATCAATCAGCTGAGGTTGATACAATGATTTCTTCCCTCAAGAACAGGCTTTGCCGTTTTCGCAGGGATGAAAACGGCGCAGCGATCCTGTTGGAATTCGTGATCTTTGTGCCGCTAATCTTCAGCTGCTTTTTGATGTCCGTGGAAATGGGCCTTTATGCAATGCGACATATGTTTCTGGACCGTGGCCTAGATATGACCGTGCGCTATGTGCGCCTGAACACGAACACAGACATGACACATGGCCAGCTCAAAACCATGATCTGTGACTATTCCGGTTTCCTTGAGGATTGCGACAGCACCTTGCGCCTGGAAATGGCACCGCTGGACCCCCGGCAGTTTGCCGCGTTTAACCGCAGTGCCGACTGCGTGGATGTTTCCCAACCTGTGGAAGATCCGCGCGGGTTTGACCTGGGCCGTGAACACCAGCTGATGATCTTGCGCGCTTGCGTCAAGTTCAAACCGGTCTTTCCAACGTCCGGTCTCGGCTATGCCTTTACCAAAGACGGTTCAGGCCGCGCGCGCATGGTTTCAACTTCCGCCTTTGTACAGGAGCCAAACTGATGTTGATGATACAAATCAAGTCAACGCTCAGATCGTTTCTGCGCTGTGATTTTCTCCGCCGGGAGGATGGGGTAATCGCCATCGAAGCCTTGGTGGTGTTGCCACTGCTGTTCTGGACGTATCTGTCGATGTTCTCGATCTTTGATGCCTTCCGGATGAACAGCATCAACCAAAAGGCAGCTTTCACAATCGGCGACGCGATCTCGCGGGAGACTGTGCCAATTGACAACCAATACCTTGTAGGTGTGCGGGATCTGTTTGAATATCTGGCCCGCGCCAAGGACAAATCATCAATCCGGGTTTCTTCGCTTTGGTACGACGCTGTTGCCGACGAGTACAAAGCTGACTGGTCGCAGAAACTGGGGTCGATCGAACCTCTGACAAACATCGATGTCAAAAACTGGCACGAAAAACTGCCCGTTATGCCTAACAACGAGCGGCTTATTCTGGTTGAAACCTGGAGCGACTATGACCCGCCTTTCAAAACCGGGCTGGAAATAAGCGAAATTCGCAACTTTGTCTTCACGCGTCCGCGATATGCACCAAGGGTGTGCTGGGAAACCTGCAACTGACCCCAGTGCAACGACAAAACGTTTAACGCGATCCGCAGCTAGTCTTGCGGGTCGCGTTCTGCCATCATCGCGGCCAACATTTCAGACATTAATTTGGTTTGATGACCGGGCGTCATACCCCCGATACCGATCCGCCGCCCGATGCGCCACCACAACCCCGGCCGCCACACGCGCCGGTTTCCGGTTTTGGTCTTTATCAAAAACCCATTCGACGGCTTAAAGGCAAAGAATCCGCGGTCCATGCTTTCAATATCCGCGACCCGCGCGATCAACGTACCGTCAGCATCGCGCAGTTCGGTTTCTGTCAACTCAACCGCGCTTGCCGTGCCCCGTCGCATTGCATCTGCTGACCAAAGTGCGGCGACGGCGACAGCAATCAAAAACACCTGCCAGATGAACTCTGGCGACCGTGCAATCGCAATATAGATCAGCAAAAGGCCCAGCAAGCTAAGCGAAGCCAGACCCAGAAAGCGCCTGCCAGCCGAGGCCTGGACGACAGCGAGAACCTTTTGATTATTCTGTGACGTCATGGCGCACCCTTCAGCTAAGCTGCGCGTGACTACCCCGGCGCGCGGCATAGGGCAACCGCGCGTGCATCTCAAAGCATGTTTGCCGGTTCTCCTGAGACCTGAAAACCGCGCTCACCTCTGAAATGACCAACCGACCAGATGTCCCTGCCTAACGATCGCGTTTGTTGGGCCTATCGCGACGCCGTGGCCCGCGCGCCAGGACTTTTTCCAGGTCGTCCGCGTATGATGCACGTTCGTCTGGCGTCATCTCGGTAACTTCTTCCAGCCAAATCAATTGTGCTGTCGAATGGACACCCAAGACGGCGTCCCGTTGCGCGCCAAGCACCTGTTCGGCTTCTGCTGGATCAAAAGGGGTTGCCCGCAAGACCGACACCATCTGCTGATAAAGCGCCCGGCGCGCATTTCTTGAAAGAGGTGCAGCACCGGCGCGGTTATCACGCAAAGCTTGAAACAACGCCCTGCGTTTGTCACGCGGCAGCGCCTGAACGTAGGGTGCCGCATAGCCGCGCAGACCAGTTCCTTCGCCGTTACGCGCACCCGCTCCACCGGCACCGCGATACGCAGCACCTGCAAAAGCACCCACAAACAACAGGTTCAGGCCCAGTGATACGGCGAGAACCAAACGCATGATCCACTTGCGGCGCTGTGGTTTGTCATCAACCATCAGCATTTCCTTCCTCAATATCCCACCCGAACCCTGTCAGGTCCGTCGCGATTTCCAGTTCTATGTCGTCTTGCTGGCCGAGGACCTGCCCTGCCAGATCAGGCATCCCAACAGGCGGTGCAAAGCCCAGCCAAAAACCAACGCATGTCGCCGTGACCAGCCCGCTTAAGGCAGGCAGTCCGCCAATGGCACGCACCCACCCCCTCCAGCCAACGGTATCACCTGCGGGCTGCAAAATACGCGCATCTTCAAGAACACGGGCCATCAACCCCGGGGGCAATTCGGGCGGAGCGGCACGTGCCTGTTCAAACAGGCTTTCCAATGTCTGGTCATCCATATCGTTATCCGTTCTTTTCATCTGCGTACCCCAATGCCTCTCGTTGTCCAGCCAATGCGACCGTAAGGGCGCGTTTGCCGCGTGCTGTCAGGCTTTCCACCGCCTCAACCCCGATCTCAAGAATGTCGGCGATTTCAGGATTGGCCAAGCCGTCGATATGGCGCAGCACGACCGCCTGACGTTGCCGGTCTGGCAGTGTGTTCAAAGCCAATTGTAGCGCGTCCATGCGTGCAACGTTCTGCAATCTATCCTCAACAGACGCGGCAGGATCGGCAGGTTCAGCCACGTCTTCAAGCGGCAGTGGCACCCGCTTGCGCAATCTGTCTGTGCACAGGTTTGCCACCACACGGTAAAGCCACGTTGTTACCTTTGCCTCGCCGCTGCGCCATTCAGGGGCGATGCGCCACAGCCGCAACAGCGCTTCCTGGGTGACATCCTCGGCCTCGGCGCTGTCACCCAACACCCGCATCGCATGTCCATAGATGCGCGGCGTCAGGTGCATGGCCAGCAGGCGCGCTGCCGCAGGATCACCCTGCGCATACCCCTGCAAAAGCGCCGCATCTTTGTCGCCGTCCGCATCAGTGTCCGTGCCGTGTTGAATGTCGTCCATCGCAATGCTGGCTAGAGAAACCGGACGCACAACACAAGCGCGCCCGGCAACAGGATCATTCAGATGCAGGCTTGCCATGCTGGCGCTTGCCGTGCTGACGGGCCTTTGCAAATTCCTCAGCGCTCAAGGTGCCATTGCCATCTGCATCAAGCCGTTCGAACATCTTGGCGGGGTCACGGCCCGCGGCCATTTCAGCCATGGAAAGCTTGCCATCCTTGTCGGTGTCCAGACGGCCCATCATACGCTCACCGCGCATGCCTTGCCGCCGTGCAGATGCGGCTTCAAGTTCTGCTGCATCCAATGCGCCGTTGCCGTCCCTGTCAAATCGCCTGAGCATCCGTTCGGCACGCTTGCCACCGCGCGCGGCACGGGCGGCTTGCATTTCATCAGCGCTTAAAAACCCATCGCTGTCTGTGTCGTTCATTGCAAAACGGGCTGCGGCATGTGCAGCCATTTCCCCTTGCGTGATTTGCCCATTTGCATCGCTGTCGATCTTTGAGAACGCCTGCGAACGGTCACCCGGTTTCGCAAGGGCCGCCCCTGCGCCAACGGCGATCAAGGCTGTCAAAGCCGCTATTTGCAAATTTGCCCGATATGTCATTTTGGTACTCCTGATTATCTATCCTATGCGCCCTTTTTGGCCGCTTCGTACTGGTTCAAACGCAGGCATCGTAAATTTCCGTCGAAAAAACTGCAGAGAAATTCATCCCTGCTTTGCGACATGGCGACGCAAGTTTGCCGCAAGCCCTTCCTTTTTGATCGCGCCCGCTTCATTTAGAAGACAATCAAGGAAGCGCACATGGCCCAGAACCAACTTCGATCAGATACTGTCACCGACACAACCGTCGTGCGAGAGCGTTTGCCCGCCATGCGGCGTGGATGGCGTGGCAAATGCCCCAACTGCGGGTCAGGTCCGTTGCTGAAAAGCTATCTGAAGGTCAACCATGACTGTCCCGTTTGCCGCGAGGAATTTTATCACCATCGCGCGGATGATGGTCCAGCGTATCTGACCATCCTGATCGTCGGGCACCTCATGGCACCATTGTTGCACGTCGTCTTTGTCACATGGCGACCCGAACCGCTGACCTTGTTTACACTTTTTGCGGTTGGATGTGTCGGCCTCTCGCTTTACCTTCTGCCCAGACTGAAGGGGGCCTTGATCGGCTTTCAATGGGCCAAGGAAATGGGCGGCTTTGGCCGAAGACCCTGATCCTGTCCGGCGGTCAACCTATGCCGGGAGACAACAGAGATGACCATCGACAAGAGCCAGATCCGCAACGCCGCCACGGTGATTGTCCTGCGCGACCGCCACACATCCCCGCGCATTTTGATGGGTCAGCGCGGTGCCAAAGCGGTGTTCATGCCGAACAAATTTGTATTTCCGGGCGGTGCAGTTGATGCAGATGACGCAGACATCCCCCTGATCGCCCCCCTGCCCGACACCTGCGCCAGGCGTCTGGCTGAGGACGCAGGGCGCAACCTTGCGCATGCGCTCTGCGTGGCGGCCATCCGCGAGCTTTGGGAAGAAACTGGGTTGATTTTGGGCCAACAAGGTCAGTGGGTTGATCCGGTACCAGACGATTGGACAACCTTCGCCGCGACGGGTCACTTGCCGGATGCTGCTGCATTGCAGTTTGTGTTCCGCGCCATCACGCCACCGGGCCGCCCACGCCGGTTTGACGCGCGTTTCTTTCTGGTCGATGCAGATGCAATTGCCAGCGATCTTGACGATTTCGACGCCGCCTGTGATGAGCTGTCGCATCTGCAATGGGTGTCACTGGCACAGGCGCGCGCATTCGATATGCCATTTATCACCGAAGTTGTCCTGGCCGAAGTTGAGGCGCGCGCGCACGACCCGAACCCGCCTACATCCGTGCCGTTTTTCAAAAACAACGACGAAGAGAGCCTGTTTCTCAGGCTGCGCGGTGACCAGAGCGCACCGTTTAATACGGCAAAGGATGCGCGCGATTGACGGTGTCCAATTCCGCCGTGACCTCATCGCTCAGGGTGATATCAGCGGCACCCAATGCCACGTTCAACTGATCCATCGACGTGGCCCCAAAGATCACTGACCCCATAAAAGGCCGCGCAGCGCACCAGGCCAATGCCATGTGTACCGGGTCCAATCCGTGGTTTTTAGCGACCTGCAAATAGGCGGAAACAGCCTCAAATGCGCGATCGGTCCTGCGGCCGCCCAGATCACCGTTCAGCGACATGCGTGACCCGTCAGGCACTGCCCCATCTTGATATTTCCCGGTCAAAAGCCCGGCAGCCAAAGGCGAAAACGACAGCATGTCAATGTCTTCGTTCACGCAGGTTTCCGCCACATCCGTATCTGCCATCCTGCACATCAGCGAATATTCGTTCTGCACCGAAATGGGGCGGGGCCCACCCACACGCGCGGCAACCGTCGCCCATTGCGTCAAGCCCCAGGCGCTTTCGTTGCTCAGCCCAAAGGCGCGGATGGTGCCCCGTTCAACCTCGCGCTGCAATGCGCCCAGCGCGTCTTCCATGTGTGCGATGGTGTCAGCACGCACCTGACCCGACGGATCATACGTCCAGTTCTTGCGGAACATATAGCTGCCCCGGTTTGGCCAGTGAAACTGATAGAGATCAATGTAATCTGACTGCAGCCGCCTTAGCGATCCCTCAATGGTCTGCGCAATTGTGGCTGATGAAATCGGTGCGCCGTCGCGCACATGACCCAGCCCTTCACCCGAATGTTTGGTGGCCAGAACCATGTCAGCGCGCCGCCCGGTCTTGGCTACCCACTGGCCGATGATGTCCTCAGTACGCCCTGTGGTATCAGCGCTGACCGGGTTGACCGGATACATTTCAGCCGTATCGACAAAGTTGATGCCTGTATCCAATGCCCGGTCAATCTGGGCATGGCCCTCGGCGGCGGTGTTCTGCGTGCCCCACGTCATTGAGCCAAGGCAATATGCCGAGACCTTGATCCCGCTCTGTCCCAGATCGTTCATTTTCATCATGCGTTCCCCTTGTAATTGAGCTCAACCTAATCCCAGACCGCCGCGCTGCAAGGCGATACACGCAGCCTCGGCCCAATATTTTGGGTCAATCCACCCGGTGCGGCAAAAACGACTGACCGCAGTCGCGAATGGTATTGGGATTCGCGAGCAAAGCGGTCAAGCTTACGATATGCGCTTGCTTATTTCCTTTGCTGCCCTGTTCCTTTCTGTCATTCTACTGCAATTGTCGTCGGGCGGTGTGGGACCTTTGGACGTATTGTCTGGCCTCCAACTGGGCTTTTCGCGTCAAGAGATTGGTTTTCTCGGCTCTGCACATTTCTTGGGTTTCTTCATCGGGTGCTGGTGGGCACCGCGTCTGATGGGCAGCGTTGGTCACAGCCGCGCTTTTGCCGCCTTCACCGCTGCGGGGGCCATAGGGCTGATGGCCCACATGATGGTGGTGAACCCCTATGCCTGGGCGTTGATGCGGGTCGCGTCGGGGCTTTGCGTGGCGGGATGCTACACGGTGGTCGAGGCATGGTTGCAAGCCAAAGTAACCAACGAAACACGCGGCCGCACCATGGGCGTTTACCGGGTTGTCGACATGGGCGGATCGCTGGCGGCGCAGATGGTCGTGGGCGTCCTGGGGCCTGCCTCTTATGTCTCGTACAACCTGCTCGCCATTGGGTGTTGCGCGGCCCTATTGCCCTTGACCCTGACCACAATGAAGCAACCTGAAACGCCGACCTCGCCCCGCCTGCGGCCCCGGCTGGCGGTCGAACGCTCGCCACTGGCCGCTGCCGGCGTGGTTGTCGCTGCGGTCTCAAGCGCATCCTTCCGCATGGTCGGTCCGATTTATGGCCAGGAGGTTGGGCTGACGGCTGGGCAGATCGCCTGGTTCTTGTCGGCATTCGTTCTCGGAGGCGCGCTGGCGCAGGTGCCCGTCGGCTGGCTTGCGGACAAGTATGACCGACGGTGGGTGCTGATCTGGCTTTCCGTGGCTGCCATCGTAAGTGCGATGGTCACGGTTGCTGCCGCCGGGTTTGGCACCATCGGTATCATGCTTTGTGCCGGGCTATTTGGCCTGACGACGTTTCCGATCTATTCCGTTGCCGCCGCCCATGCGCATGATTTTGCAAGCAACGAAGAACGCGTCGAATTGTCGGCAGCATTGATGTTTTTCTTTGCCCTGGGTGCCATATTCGCCCCCTATCTGGCGTCGGTTCTGATTGAAAACTATGGCCCCGGCGCATTGTTTTTGATGATTTCGGCGGCCCATGCGGTGCTGGTGATCTTTGGTCTGACCCGCATGCGCGCCCGCGCCACACCCAAAGACCGGACGCAGTTCGTTAGCACACCGCGCACTACGTTTGTGGTTGGTCGATTATTTGGCCGCAGTCGAAATGCTAAAAAACATACCGACTGACAGGCTGGTCGCCACCTGCGCAGCCTGCTAAAGCGTCTTTTGAACAACGACCAAAGGCCTCTTGCGTGACCAGACATCTCATCACCTCCGCCATCCCCTATATCAACGGGATCAAACATCTGGGCAATCTGGTGGGCAGCCAACTGCCTGCCGATCTCTATGCCCGTTATCTGCGCGCCCGAGGGCACGAGGTGCTGTTTTTATGCGCCACTGATGAGCACGGCACGCCGGCTGAGCTGGCAGCGGCAAAAGCTGGTCAACCCGTTGCCGAATACTGCGCCGAAATGCATGATGTTCAGGCCAAGATCGCTGCCGGATTTGGCCTGTCGTTTGACCACTTTGGCCGCTCGTCCAGTGCGCAGAACCAGAAACTGACCCAACATTTTGCGGCGGCGCTGGCGGATCAGGGGTTGATCGAAGAGGTGGTTGAAGAACAGGTTTACTCGAACGCCGATGGACGGTTTCTGCCCGACAGATACATCGAAGGCACCTGCCCCAACTGCGGGTTTGACAGCGCGCGCGGGGATCAATGTGACAATTGCACCAAGCAGTTGGATCCCGTTGAGCTGATCAATCCACGCAGCACGATCTCGGGGTCTACTGACCTTGAGATGCGCAAAACCAAACATCTGTTCTTGCGACAAAGTCTGATGAAAGACCGTCTGGACGCCTGGATCACTGAAAAGACCGACTGGCCAGTTCTGACCACGTCCATCGCACGCAAATGGCTGCACGATGGCGATGGCTTGCGGGATCGCGGCATCACCCGCGATTTGGATTGGGGCGTGCCTGTCAAGCGCGGGACAGAAGATTGGCCGGGTATGGAAGGTAAAGTCTTTTATGTCTGGTTCGATGCCCCAATTGAATACATCGCCTGCGCGCAGGAATGGGTTGATGCGGGCAAGGGTACGGATTGGGAACGCTGGTGGCGCACGGACAAAGGTGCCGATGATGTCCGCTATACCCAGTTTATGGGCAAGGATAACGTCCCGTTTCACACGCTGAGCTTTCCCGCGACCATCATGGGCTCGGCAGAGCCATGGAAGTTGGTCGACTACATTAAATCGTTCAATTTTCTGACCTATGACGGCGGGCAGTTTTCAACGTCGCGGGGCCGCGGCGTGTTCATGGATCAGGCGCTTGAGATATTGCCGGCTGATTATTGGCGTTGGTGGCTCTTGAGCCATGCACCGGAAACATCGGATGCTGAATTTACGTGGGAAAATTTTCAATCTTCCACCAACAAAGATCTGGCTGATGTCCTGGGCAATTTTATCAGCAGGATCACCAAGTTCTGCCGGTCGAAATTCGGCGAAATGGTGCCAGAGGCGGGACAGTACGGCCCGGCCGAAGAGGCGTTGATCGCCGATCTGACCGAACGGGTGGCGCGGTATCAAGGTCATATGGATGCGATGGAAGTGCGGAAATCGGCACAGGAATTGCGCGCGATCTGGGCTGCGGGAAATGAGTATCTTCAGGCAGAGGCACCTTGGTCAACCTTCAAAACCGATCCCGATAAAGCTGCAGCACAGGTGCGGCTGGCCCTGAACCTGATCCCGCTCTATGCGGTCCTTTCGGCCCCTTTCATCCCAACCGCGTCCGCCTCCATGCTTGCGGCGATGCGGGTCCAGGACCCGGGCTGGCCAGATGATGTTCCTGCGGCTTTGGCGGGCTTGGCCCCCGGTCATGCCTTTGATGTGCCGGAAGTGTTGTTTGCAAAAATCAGCGATGAACAGCGCGACGCATGGTCAGAACGATTTGCCGGGACCCGCGACTAGGTTTTGATCTGCACATTGTCGGATTGAAAACTCCGCGAAGATTGTGCCTCACGGAGCAGGCGATTCTTAAATTCATTGGTCGCGTTTCTGGCTGAACCTAAAATTCTTCCCAGCCATCGATCTCAGCCTCCAGCGCCAAGTCCTGTGCAAGGTTTCCCTGCCTTGCAGCGGTCGAAGCCTCGGCTGGGGTCTTTCGGGTTGCGCGCAGTTTGACAACCGATGTTTCGGTCTCGTCCGGCCTCGCATTCAATCGAAATCTTGCAACGGCCAACGCAAGCGCGTCCGCTTCTGCTGTCAGGGCGTGACTAGCAGCGGTTGTTTCTTCAAACATCGCCGCGTTTTGTTGGGTCACATGGTCAAGCTCGTTTACCGCCGAGTTAATTTCAGCCAGCCCGCTAGATTGTTCCCGCGCTGATGTGGCGATATTGGCAACTCGGTTCGAGATTTCCGAAACTGAGGTCACGATTGACGCAAGTGCGGTGCCGGTTTTGTCGACCAGCTCCACCCCCTGACGGACCTGATCACCACTGGAGGAAATGAGCGCATTTATCTCGCGTGCCGCGTCAGATGAACGCTGCGCCAAGGCGCGCACTTCTGTGGCGACAACGGCAAATCCACGGCCGGCTTCCCCGGCGCGGGCTGCTTCGACGCCTGCGTTGAGGGCAAGCAGGTTGGTTTGAAACGCGATATCGTCGATGACACTGGTGATTTTCGAAATCTCCAGTGACGAGGTCCTAATCCCATCCATCGCATCGATTGCCTGCCGGGCAATGATGCCGCCTTGCTCTGCATTCTTTTGCGCGTCCGCTGACATCTTTCTGGCGTCATCTGCACCCTCAGCAGCTGATTTGACAGACACAGTCAGCTCATCCAATGCAGCTGCGGTTTCTTCCAATGTTGCCGCCTGTCTTTCGGTGCGGCGCGACAGATCGTCAGCCGATGACGTGATCTCCGTCGTCTCGTTGCGGATGGAATCTGCGTTTTGGATCACGGATGAAATGGCATTGCGCAGGGAGTCCACAGTTGCATTAAAGTCCGCGCGCAATTTCTCATAAGGCTCTGGGACCTGCTCGGTGATGTCCGCCTGCAAATCACCATCTGCCAGATTGTTCAATGCAATCCCAAGCAGGTCGACAACATGACCCTGTTGCTGAGACGCCTGCGCCTGCTCTGCCTCGGAACGGCGCATCGCTTCATCATGGGCGGAGACGTCGGACGCGAGGAATATGATCCGCTCGGGGGTTCCTTCGGCATCGTCAATCACGGCAAAGCTTCCCTCAAGAACAAACGATTTGTCCGCGTGGGTGCTGTAGGCCGAAAAACGCCCTTGGGTGAGATCACGCGTCAGCACGCGTTCATGAAAAATCGCACCCTTTGGATCATCCTTCAGATTTTTGGCAAACATCCTGGGCAAGCTGCATACGGCGGTGTCTTCGCGCTTGCCGTCAATCATGGTCAGGAAGTTGGCGTTGGCGTCACGTACTTTGCCGCCTGCGTCAAATTCGATGGAGAGCTGGCTGGCATTGATGGCGTCAATAAATGCGGCGTTTCGTTGTGCTTCTGTGCGGTCGCTCCATTCAATGACGCAGCCAAAGAAAACGCCATTGTCGTCGAGGGCTTTGTTCATTCTTACCTGTATGGCGCGATCACCCAGACGCATCATGACCGCAACCGTTTTTGTGCCGATTGCATTCGCACCTTCAGCGTTTTGCAACGCGGTGATAGCATCCTGCAGTAAGGGCATTTTGGTAAGGTCAGCCCCCAACACCTTTGAACCGTTGATCATTTGCAATGTGTCTGAAATGTCTGGCAACAGTTCTGACATCAAGGCCTCACAGGCCGGATTCGCAAAAATCACCTTAAAGGTTTCGTCAACAATCATCAGCCGGGCAGATGACGCCACGAAAGCAGCACTTTTGAAAGCAGTCTCGCGCGCCGCATCTTTGGCGGATTCAAGCGCCAGCCGAAACTCATCCAAACGGTCCGCCATCTGCCCAATCTCATCGCGGCGTGCGGTATGCGGAATGACAATATCATATTGACCCGACACCACGTCGTTCATCGCGCTTTCAAGCTCGACCAGAGGGCGCGACATCTTTGTACGCAGGAAATAAGCACAGGCAAACAAGGAAGCAATCAAGACGAAAAGACCGACCAGAATGATACTCAATTGCTCGCGGGCCAATGTGGCGCGCATGAATTTGTCGGTCCATGTGGTCACCACAAATCCAATGGCGGCCCCTTCGACCCCAAATCGAACTGGGGCCGCAACTGTCTTGCCATCTTCGCTGATCGCGGCAGTCAGGGTTTCGCGCGCCACCGCAATCAGATCTCTTGTGACACGCGCGTCGATTTCCATTTTGGCTGTGGCGAACAGAATTCCGCCTTGCAGATCAAAGACAGCCGCACCGGTCGCATCCGGACCTGCTGTTTCCACCACGCCTGTGACGACCTCATCCAGTTTGGCCATCTCGCCAAATGTGATTGATCCTGCCAGTTGCAATGCCGTCAATCCGGTGACCTCGCTTGCGCGCGCCGTCAGATCTCTGACCATTTTCTGAGAAATCTGCCGGAAGTAAGAAAGCTCTATTGTCGCCACAACCAACAGCACGCAGACCGCAACCATTGCGGTGCACTTGAAAAACAGGGTGTTCAAAGGATTTGCACGCTTTATGGGGCGGACCTTAGGTGACATCGCTATTCCTCTTGCCTCAGAATGCCCCCCATACCGGGACATCGAAGCACCCTAGGCGCGCAGGTCTTACGACGGGCTTAACAATGATAGAAACATCAAGGGGATCAAATGATCACCCACGAACGGCGGGTGGTGCAGAAATAAAAAAGCGGCGCTTCACCCACGTGAAACGCCGCCCGCATTTTTGCTCGGTTGCCCTATGGCAGCCGCAGATTTTTAGGCCAAATCAAACCGATCTGCATTCATGACCTTCGTCCATGCGGTCACGAAATCCTGAACAAATGTCTCCTTTGCATCGTCGCTTGCATAAACTTCGGCAAGGGCGCGCAACTGTGAATTTGATCCGAAAACCAAATCAACCCGGCTTGCGGTCCACTTAAGGTCACCGGACTTGCGGTCATGGCCTTCAAACACCTCTTTTGTGTCGTCGATCGGCGTCCACACCGTGTCCATGCTCAACACTTTGACAAAGAAATCATTGGTCAGTGTTTCAGGGGCATCTGTGAACATGCCATTCTTGGATTGCCCGGCGTTGGCACCCAGCGCACGCATGCCGCCAACCAGAACGGTCATTTCCGGAGCGGTCAGTGTCAAAAGCTGCGCGCGGTCGATCAAAAGCTTTTCTGTTGGAACGCTAAAGCCGGCCTTCAGATAGTTGCGGAAACCATCTGCCTCAGGCTCCAGCACGTCGAAGGATTCCACATCCGTTTGCTCTTGTGATGCATCCATGCGGCCCGGTGCGAAGGGCACGTCGATATCGTGACCTGCCGCTTTCGCCGCCTTCTCGACAGCTGCACAGCCGCCCAAGACGATCAGGTCAGCCAGTGACACTTTCTTGCCGCCAGCAGCAGAACCGTTGAATTCTGCTTGCACGCCTTCCAGTGCTGCCAGCACTTTGGACAGTTTTTGAGGCTCGTTCACATCCCAATCTTTTTGGGGTGCCAGACGGATGCGCGCGCCATTGGCACCGCCCCGTTTATCTGACCCACGGAACGTCGAAGCAGAGGCCCAGGCGGTCGACACCAGTTCAGAAATCGACAACCCAGTGGCAAGGATTTTACCTTTGAGATCAGCGATGTCGCTCGCATCGATCAGCGTATGATCCACATCAGGAATGGGATCTTGCCAGATCAATTCCTCGGCTGGGACTTCTTTGCCCAGATACAAGGATTTTGGCCCCATATCGCGGTGCGTGAGCTTGAACCAAGCACGCGCAAAGGCATCCGCAAACTTGTCAGGGTTTGCATGATAATCCTTTGAAATAGCGTTATAAATCGGGTCCACCTTCATCGCCATATCTGCTGTGGTCATCATCGGCGCATGAATTTTTTCGCCTGTCGCCGCATCTGGCACAGCATGAGCCAAAGCACCGCCGGCGGGCTTCCACTGATGGGCTCCTGCTGGGCTCTTGGTGAGCTCCCATTCGTTGTTCATCAGCGTATCAAAATAGCTCATGTCCCAAGTGGTCGGCGTCGGCGTCCACGCGCCTTCGATCCCGGACGTGGTTGTATGCGCGCCAATGCCGCTTTCAAAACCGTTCTTCCAGCCAAGGCCCATTTCTTCGATCGACGCCGCTTCGGGTTCTGCCCCGACAAGCGTCGGGTCGCCCGCACCATGCGCCTTGCCAAAGGTGTGCCCACCAGCAGTCAGGGCCACGGTCTCTTCGTCGTTCATCGCCATGCGCGCAAATGTATCGCGAATGTCATTTGCGGACAGCTGTGGGTCGGGGTTTCCGTCCGGGCCTTCGGGGTTCACATAGATCAGGCCCATCTGAACAGCGGCCAGCGGATTTTCCAGCTCACGGTCCCCTGAATAGCGGCTGCCCGGTTTGTCGGATGTGGCCAGCCATTCTTCTTCGGTGCCCCAATAGATGTCTTCTTCGGGCTCCCAAATGTCCACGCGGCCGCCCGCAAAGCCAAAGGTTTTAAACCCCATCGTTTCCATAGCGACATTGCCGGTCAGGACCATCAGGTCGGCCCACGAAATCTGATTGCCATATTTTTGTTTGATCGGCCAAAGCAGGCGACGCGCCTTGTCCAGATTGCCGTTGTCTGGCCATGAGTTCAAAGGCGCAAACCGCTGCGATCCAGAGGTTGCGCCACCACGGCCATCCGCCGTGCGGTATGTTCCGGCGGAATGCCACGCCATGCGGACAAACATCGGACCGTAGTGACCATAGTCTGCTGGCCACCAATCCTGCGAATCTGTCATCAGCGCGGCGAGGTCCGCCTTGAGCGCATCCAGATCCAGTTTCTTAAATTCTTCAGCATAGTTAAAGTCTTTGCCCATCGGGTCACCCAGCGGTGAATTCTGGTGCAAAATCTTGAGGTTAAGTTGGTTTGGCCACCAGTCCTTGTTGGACCGGACCGAGTTCGACGTGTTCTTGAATCCGCCGTGCATTACCGGGCACTTGCCGCCTGTGTCGATGTCATTGCCGTCCATGATGCTCTCCCATTTTCTATGATTTCGCTTAAGTATAGCAAAGCCCAGCAGTAGTTTTAAGTTGGATTTACGCATTATCGTGATAACTTCAGATTATGACGAACCTCACCATCAAACAGCTCAGATATTTCGAGGCGCTGGCAGAACAGGGGCATTTCGGGCGCGCCGCTGCCACCTGTTCAATCTCGCAACCGGCCTTGTCAGTCCAGATCAAGGACCTTGAAACGGAATTGGGTGCAGCCCTTTTTGAACGCGGACCAAGGCAGGTACGTCTGACCAGCTTTGGCAAGGAATTCGCATTGCGCGTGCGCGATATTCTACAGGCGTTTGACGCATTGGGCGATTTCGCGCGCGCCGCTCAGGGTCAGCTTTCGGGTCGGTTTCGGCTTGGGGTGATCCCGACCATCGCGCCCTATCTGTTGCCCACACTGATCGGCGATCTGGCGCGCAGCAATCCGGCCCTCGATTTGCACGTGCGCGAAACGCTGACCCCGCGGTTGGTTCAAGGGCTACACCGGGGCGAAATCGATACCGCCATCGTTGCCCTGCCGATCTCGGAGCCTGCTTTCACCGAAATCCCACTTTTCACCGAAAATTTCGTTTTGGTGCGACCTTTGGATGACGCGGGAAAACCTGTTCCCAGTGCCACAGCCCTGCGCGAAATGCGGTTGTTGCTGCTGGAAGAAGGCCATTGTTTTCGTGATCAAGCGCTGTCGTTTTGCAATCATGGACCTGCCCTGCCAAGGGACGGATTGGACGGGTCGTCGCTGGCGACCCTGGTGCAGATGGTCGGTGCTGGCATCGGCGTGACCATGATCCCCGAGATGGCAATGGCAGTCGAAGCACGCTCTGCCCCCGTTGACTGCGCCCGCTTTTCCAACCCGCAACCCCAGCGCACGATCGGGATGATCTGGCGCAAGACCAATCCGCTGGCCCCCCAATTGATGGAAATCGCTGAGGTGGTCCGTCACTGTACGTTGGAACCTGCCGCGGGGGTCAGCGCATGACGTTTGATCAGATCCGCACATTTCTCTGGGTGGCGCGTCTGGGAGGATTTCGCCGCGCATCCGAGCGGTTGAATTTGTCACAGCCAGCCGTTTCCACCCGCATCGCAAATCTGGAACAGGAATTGCGCGTCACACTGTTTGAACGCGGGCCCGGCACCTTGGTCCTGACCAAACAGGGCACATTATTACTGACCTATGCCGAACAGATGCTGTTTGTCGAAGAGGAGATCAAACAACACGTTGCCAATCCCTCCGAGGCCGAGGGGCTGTTCCGGATCGGCGCGTCGGAAACTGTGGCACAGGCATGGTTGCCCGCGTTTTTGCAAGCCTTCAGCGGCACCTATCCGCGCGTGAACATCGACCTTACCGTTGATATCTCTGGCAACCTGCGGTCGGGGTTGTTGAACCGACAGCTTGATCTGGCGTTCCTGATGGGGCCGATATCGGAGTTCACCGTCAAGAACATCGCCCTGCCCCGTTTCGATCTGCACTGGTACAAATCAACCAATAATTCCCAGACAGATCTGGCCCGTATTCCGGTCATTTCATATGCGCGGCAAACGCGACCCTACCAGGAATTGATATCAGAGTTGTCGCACCGCATTGGGCCGCAGGTGCGGGTGTATTCGTCTGCATCCTTGTCCGCGAGCCTGCGGATGATTGCCGCAGGGATGGCCGTGGGCCCTTATCCCCGCACTCTGGCCCGTGATCTGCTGCGCACCAATGAGATTGAGGAATTTGATCCCGGCTTTACCCCACAACCACTGGAGTTTACTGCCTCCTATCTGGGGGAGCCGCGCAGTTATCTGTCTGAAACCGGGGCAGAGATGGGCCGCGAAGTGGCATTGAAATGGGCCGTGGAGCAAGAGGATTGATAAATTATATGGATCACATCTTATCAATAATGATAATTTGAAATGATCGATCGTCCCTGACATGCTTCGTTAATCAAACGAAAGCTGTCTGCCATGTCCGCATCACCGCCAAGCCACTCAGATTTATCACTCAAGAGTGCGGCTGAGGTCCGTCAGGCCATCAGGCACAATGGTTACGCACGCCACACTGCGGGGTTGGCCGCAGGGAAACTCCAGTGCAACCTCGCCATTCTCCCGGCGGGGGATGTGCTGGATTTCTTACGCTTTTGTCAGCGCAACCCCAAACCCTGTCCGGTCGTCGGCATCAGCGACACTGGCGATGCGTTCATGCCGACACTCGGTCATGACATCGACATTCGCACCGACGTGCCGCGCTACCGGATCTTTCGGGATGGGCAATTGGCAGATGAAGTCACGGACATCAAAGCGTTATGGCGCGATGATCTGGTAACGGTCGCACTTGGGTGTTCGTTTACCTTTGAAAATGCGCTGATCGCCAACGGCATCCCGGTGCGCCATATTGAGCGTGATCAAACCGTGCCGATGTTCAAATCCAGCATCCCGCTGGTGCCGGCTGGCCGGTTTGCGGGCGAAATGGTCGTGACCATGCGCCCGGTTGCCAAAGACCGCGTTCAAGACGCCTACCGGATCAGCGGTGCGTTCCCGCAGGCGCATGGCGCGCCCATGGGCCACGGCGACCCCGCACAATTTGGCATCGCCGATCTGATGAGACCCGAATGGGGCGACCCGGTTGCGGTCCTGCCCGGCGAAGTACCGGTTTATTGGGCCTGCGGGGTCACGCCGCAGAATGTGCTGCTGGCGGCGAACCTGCCGCTTTGCATCACCCATGCGCCTGGTCATATGCTGATCGCAGACGTAGCCGAGGACGCAGAAACAACAATTCTGAAACCAACCTAAAACCCTAACAGGAGAGACCGATGAAAAAGACTTTGGCCCTATTGGCCGCAACCACCGCCCTTGCCACACCTCTGATGGCACAGGAAACTTTGTCTGTTGTCGGCAGCTGGTCCAGCTTGCCGCTGCACAACGAATACGAGGCCCCATTCTGGTCCACCACCCTGCCCGCCGCGTCAGACGGCAAGATCACCGTGGAACTGACTACCCACAACCAGATGGGTCTGGGTTTGGGTGATGTGTATCCATTGCTTGGCCAGGGTGTTTATGACGTCGCCATGACCGTGGCGGATTATGCTGTGGCCGATGCGCCCGAACTTGAAGGGCTGGACGTGCCGCTTCTGGCGCTGACAGCGGACGAGGCACGCGCAATGGTTGATGCCGCCCGCCCGATGGTCGATGACATTTACCGCGACCGGTTCAACAGCAAGGTCCTCGCGGTTGCCCCCTATCCACCGCAGGTCGTCTTTTGCAACGCCGAGATCGCTGGTCTGGATGATCTCAAAGGTCTCAAGGTGCGCGCCTCTGGCCGGATGACCGCGAAACTTCTTGAAGCCTTGGGTGCCGAGGGCGTCAACGTGTCTTTCTCGGAAGTCCCGGGAGCCTTGCAGAACGGTGTGGTTGATTGCGCCGTGACCGGTGCCGGATCAGGCTACAGCGCGGGCTGGTGGGAAGTGTCCACACATCTGATGCCCCTGCCCCTGGGCGGCTGGGACCCGGTTGTTACGGCAATGAACATGGACCGCTGGAATGGCCTTGATGCCGGCACCCAGGAAATGATCCAAACCCAGGTCAAAGCCGAATTCGAAGACCCGGCATGGGCCAGCGCACAAGACGCGTTGACCAATGATGTGGCCTGCCTGACCGGCAATGGCGATTGCCCGTCGGGTGACGCGCGCTCCATGGTGCTGGTTGAGGCGTCGGATGCCGATTTCACCAAGGCACGTGACATTCTGACCAGCGAAGTGCTGCCGGAATGGGCCGAACGTGCGGGCGGCGATTGGGCGGCACGTTGGAATGCGTCCGTCGGTCAAACCGTTGGCGTCACGATCGAATAAGCGCATCCTGCCAAAGGGGGACCTGATATGGAACTTGCGATGATTGAGACGCTCAGGCGTCTGAACAGAAAGGTGGCGATGATTGTCGGGGCAATGCTTTTGCTTTGCGCGGCCTTCATCCTCGCTGACATCGTCTTGCGACAGATCGGGACCTCCTTTGGTGGCACGGATGAAATCAGCGGATATGTCATGGCGCTGGCAACATCATGGGGGATGAGTTTCACCCTCTTGGAGCTGGGCCATGTGCGCATCGATCTGCTGCGCGGGCGGGTTGAAACCTTTGGCCGCGCCCTCTTTGATCTGTTTGCGATGGTTGTGATGACCGGGGTGATCGCCATGATCGCACTGAAATCATGGCCCGTGGTGGAACGCTCGCTGACCAACGGCTCGCGTGCCAATACGCCGCTTGAAACACCCCTCGCATGGGTGCAGTTGCCTTGGTTTGCAGGCTGGTTGTGGTTTGCGATCATGTCGGCCTGCGTCACTTTTGCCGCCCTGAGCCTCATCATCAAACGACGCTACGCAGAGACCGAAAGCTTTGTCGGTGCGTTTGCAGAACAGGACACATTGCAATGATCCCCTTTGTCGCAGCTGGCCTTTTGGGGCTTCTGGCCCTGTCAATCCCGGTGGGTATCGTGTTGTTCCTGCTCGGGTTTGGTGTGGATACGTTCTTTTCTTCCTTCCCGCTCAGCAAAGGTCTGGGCAACATGGTCTGGTCCGCGTCCAACAGCGCCACCCTGATCGCCATTCCGTTCTTTGTCCTGCTTGGTGAAATCCTTGTGCGCAGTGGTGTGGCAACCCGCACCTATGCAGCGCTAGACCGTTGGGTGTCATGGTTGCCCGGGGGTCTGGTCCACGCCAACATCGCCACCGCGACGATGTTTTCGGCAACGTCGGGGTCTTCGGTCGCCACCGCCGCAACTGTGGCCACTGTGGCAATGCCGCAGGCGGAAAAACTGGGCTATGATCCCAAGCTTTTCTCAGGGGCCATTGCCGCCGGTGGCACGTTGGGCATCATGATCCCGCCGTCCATCAACCTGATTGTCTATGGCTTCCTCACGCAATCCTCGATCCCGCAACTTTTCCTTGCCGGTCTCCTGCCCGGTCTGGGGCTTGCCGTTGGCTTTATGGTGATCACCGCGATCATCTGTATTGTGCGGCCTGAGTTGGGCGGCACCCGCCGCACCTTCCCCTTTGCGCAAATGCTGCGCGCGCTGGTTGATCTTTTGCCAATCATTGTGCTTTTCGCCCTCATTGTCGGCTCCATCTATCGCGGCTGGGCGACCCCGACCGAGGCCGCCGCCGTGGGGGTCGCAGGGGCGCTGGCCATCGCCTTCGCCTTTGGTGGTGTGTCGCGCGACATGATGGCGCAATCGGTCATTGGCACGGTCAAAATCACTTCGATGATCATGCTCATTGTCATTGGGGCATCGTTCCTGAACTTCACCCTCGCCTCTGCAGGATTGGGCCGCGAACTGACTGCGTTCCTGAGTGGCATGGGCCTGTCGCCACTTGGTACCATCATGGTGGTGGTGGTCATCTACATCGTGCTTGGGTTCTTCATCGAAACATTGTCGCTGATGGTTGTGACCATTCCGATCATCGTGCCGCTGGTTGTCGCGCAAGGCTATGATCCGATCTGGTTTGGCATCCTGATGATTGTGCTGATTGAAATGGCGCTGATCACCCCGCCCGTTGGTCTGAACCTCTATGTGGTTCAGGCGGCGCGCAATTCCGGGACACTCAGCGAAGTGATGCTTGGCACCATCCCTTACGTGATCACCATGCTCGCGATGGCGATGGCATTGATTGCCTTCCCGCAGATTGCTCTCTTTTTGCCAGAGGCTTTGAAATAGCGATTGGGGGGGGGTGGTCGTCATGCCCCCTACCGCGTTTCGGGATCATCAGAAAACCCCATGACCCATATCACGGGGTCGCGCCCGCTTTGGTGGACCGAAATGCCATCGATTTGACCTGCGTGGTCGGAAACGCCAAATGCTTTGCAGGATCAGCAGCATTCATGGCAAACCAAATCAAGCCCGCGCCCTTTTCGAAAGTTTTCATATGCCTGACCCTGAGCTTATTATCGTAAACGGTGCGCTGATTAGCTTTGACGCGGCCACGGCAGGTGCCACAGCGCTTGCCATCACCGGCGGCACCATTTCGCACGTCGGCAATGATGACGCGATCAGAGAGGTGGCCGGGCCGCAGACGCGTGTGATCGATGCCGCAGGTGGCACCGTCTTGCCCGGATTTATTGACAGCCATGTGCATCTGTTTGGCGGCTCTGTCGAACTTTCATGTCTCGATCTGCAGGGGGTTCAGGGGCCGGACGCGCTCAAATCCGCGATTGCGCCCTATGCTGCGGCCAACCCTGACGATGCATTGGTCTTTGCCGTGCAGGCCGATTACGCGATCCTGCATGATGATAAAACGCCGACCCGGCAGGAATTGGACATCGCCTGCCCCGACCGCCCCTTTGCCATGTTTGCGCCCGATCATCACACGGTCTGGGCCAATACCGCTGCTCTTGAACTTTCCGGTATCCTGCACGGCGGTGAAACGGACGCGGGTTCCGTGATCGTGATGGGCGAGGATGGCAAGGCCACGGGCGAGTTGCGGGAATTCAGTGCCTTTGGCCCCATCTTGAAACTGACGCGCCACGCAGGCCGCGATCTGGCGGGGTTGGTCGGCGGCACAGACCCGGTGCCCGCACCCACGCTCGAAGAGCGCGCCAAGGATAAGGCCGTGCTGGCCAAAGGCATTGCGCATTGTGCCGCCCAGGGCATCACCGGTCTGCACTGCATGGACGGCAATTTCTACCAGCTTGAATTGCTAAGCGAGATGGAAGCCGAAGGCACGCTCAACTGCCGCGTTTCCGTGCCGTTCCATCTGAAAAGCCATGATCCGCTCAGCCGCCTGTCAGAGGCCGCCGAAATGGCCGAAACCTACAAAGGCGATATGGTGTCGTCTGGCTATGTCAAAATGTTCATCGACGGGGTCATTGAGGGGCGCACCGCGATGATGCTGCAGCCCTACCCCGGCACCGACGACAATTACGGCGACCCGGTTTTTGAGGCAGATCATTTCAATCATGCCTGTACCGCGATTGACGCAATGGGCCTGCAGATCGTTGTGCATGCGATTGGCGACGGCGGCATCCGCCGAACACTCGACGGCCTTGAGCAAGCGCGCAACATCAACGGTGCCCGTGACAGCCGCCACCGCATTGAACATCTGGAATGCATGCATCCTGACGATATTCCGCGCATTGCGGCCCTAGGCGCGGTCGCGTCAATCCAACCCGGTCACGCACCTTTTGGCGGGATTTTCACACCCGAGGGCGTGCGTAATTTCATTCACGACCATCAGATTGCGGGCTCCTACCCCTGGCAACAGATCCGCGCCACCGGGGCACCGGTGATATTCTCGACTGACTGGCCGGTAATCGGGGTCGAGGTCATGACCAACATCAAGGCTGCGATTGCACCGCTGGACATGGGGCCAGAATGGACGGATCAGACCCAAACCCTGATGGACACGCTTTTCAGCTATACCGCTGGCAATGCCTGGGTTGAGTTTAACGAGGACCGAAAGGGAAAACTGGCACCGGGCATGATGGCCGATGTGGTGGTGATGAGCCACGATCTGACCACGCTGGCACCCGAGCGGATCACCGACGCAACCGCGCGTTACACCATCTGCGACGGGCGCATAACCTTTCAGGCCGCGTGACTGAGGCATGGCTGAACCTGCGTCTAGGCCCCCTCACACCGAGGTGCGCCGAGACATACGTCGCGGTCCCTGATCAGTCGGGATCAATCACCTTTCGCGCCGCACGGAAGCATTCAAGCCCCTGTGGGACCCCGCAGTATATTGCGATCACATGAATGATCGCCCGGATTTCTTCCTTGCTGACGCCGTTGTTGATGGCACCGCGGCAATGCAATTCCCACTCGGACATTTTGCCCAGGGCCCCGATCATCGCGAGGTTCATCATTGAGCGTGTCTTGGCATCAATCGCGTCGTCACCCCATCCAAACCCCCAACACCATGCGGTCATGGCCTCTTGGAACGGTTGGGAAAAGTCATCGGCGGCGGCAAGGTTCTTTTCCACATAAGCCGCGCCCAGGGTCGCTTTGCGTTGTTCCAAACCTTTGAGGAACAAATCTTCGTCAAATATGCTCATTCTTCTGTCCTGTCATGATGGGGCATTGTGCGTCAGATCGGCACCATGCCTTCAACGATCACAATATTGGCGTTGCAGGCATTGGATCTGTGGCGGCGTGCGGATTGGTATTCAGGCGAATTGTAGCACGCCACGGCTTGTTCCTTGCTATCAAATTCGATCACGACATGGCGCTGCCACAGCTCTCCTTCAAGCGTTGCCGCATCGCCGCCACGGGCCAGAAACCGCGCACCGTATTTGGCGAATGCCGCGGGGGCGTGATGTTGATATCCCGCATAGGCATCGGGGTCCGTCACAGTGACAAAAGCGATCCAATATCCTTTAGGCACTGTCTGACCCCGCCTCTTTTTCGTCCGACAGGAACCGTCGTGCAATTGCTGATGCGTCGGCGATATGGGCCTGAACCGCCCTATTCGCCGCCGTTGCGTCACGACTGAGGATTGCGTCGCTGATGGCTGTCATATGGCTGATGCCGGGGTTGGTTCTGTCTGGTGCAGACAGGGTGAGCACACGCAAACGGCTGATCCGCCCATTCAGGCGCTGCACGATGTCCCATGCGATTGTGTGACCTGCTTCTTCGAAAATGACCTGATAAAACCGGGTTGTGGCATTCATGACTCCAATCCATTCAGGATCGTTCATCCGCGCGCTCAGATCCGAGAGTGCCTTTTTCAGTTGCCTGGGGAATGTTGGCCCGTGGTTTTCGGCACAATACGCGGCGGCAGCGCCTTCAAGTTGCCTGCGAATGTCGTAAATCTGCCGCGCCTGATCCCAGTTCAATTTGGCCACGATCGGCCCTCGGTTGGGCAGGATATCAACCAGCCCCTCCGCTTCGAGATAGCGGATGGTTTCGCGAATGACGGTGCGACTGACACCCAGTTGGTCACACAAAGGACGTTCCACCAACCGTTCGCCGGGGGCAAAATGCCCCTCGATGATCGCCGTGCGCATGCGGTCCTGTACAATATCGCGCAGGGTCTGCGGCGCTTGTTCGATTTTCGAAAGAACAGGTTTGGGAGTATTCATGCTGCACTCAGTACCACTCCCCTTCTTTCGCATCAAGTATGATTGACATATCGTCGTATGGTATACCATATTCCTGAGCGACTCATCTGATCAAGGAACCCCGCTGTGCCCGCAGAAATCCGCAAAACGCTCATCCATGTCGAAACCACGTTCATTGAAGGCGGAAAAAAGGCGCAAACGCCGCTCAAGCTCATCGCGGCGATGGCCGTTATCAAAAACCCCTGGGCCGGCTTGGGTTTTGTCGAAGACCTTGCCCCGGCCATTCTTGATTGCGCGTCGGGGCTGGGCGCACTTTTGACGGAAATGATCCTTGAGGCGGCTGGCGGTGGCGACAAAGTCGAAGGGTATGGCAAGGCGGCAATTGTCGGGCTGAACGGCGAGGTTGAACATGCATCCGCGCTCATTCACACCCTGCATTTCGGAAATCACTACCGCAACGCCGTTGGTGCCAAATCCTATCTGTCGTTTTGCAACACGCGCGGTCCGGCCAACGCGCCGCTGATGATCCCGTTGATGGACAAAAACGATGCGGGGCGACGCTCACATTACCTGACAATCCAGACCTGCGTTGCCGATGCCCCTGCCGCAGATGAGATCCTGATCGCACTGGGTGCATCCATCGGGGGGCGTCCGCATCACCGGATTGGCGACCGCTATCAAGATCTCAAGGAGCTTGGCCATGACGTCGAAAATCCTGCGGCTGTCTAAGTCCGGGCAGCGCGTGGCATTCCAGGACCACGGGTCCGGCGAACCGTTGATCCTGCTGCACGGGGTCGGGATGCAATCGGCCGCATGGGCCCCACAGATTGCAGCGCTGAAAGGGGCATATCATGTCATCGCCCCCGATTTACCTGGCCACGGCGGAAGCGACCCTTTGCCCGATGGCAGTCAGCTCCCTGATTTTGTCAGGTGGTGTGATGATGTGATCCGCACACTGAACCTTGGGCCGGTCAATGTGGCGGGCCACTCGATGGGCGCTCTGATCGCGGTGGGCTATGCCACGCAACATCCCGATATGCTGCGCCGGGTTGCGTTGCTCAATGGGGTTTATCGCCGGGATGCAACTGCCAGCGCTGCGGTCAAATCACGGGCTGCAGAGATACGCAGGGGCCAGATTGATCTGGAGACCCCGCTGGCGCGCTGGTTTGACGACACTGCCGCCGATCGCGCGGCCCGTGCGCTGGTCGCGGGCTGGCTTCGGGATGTGGACGTTAAGGGGTATGGAACCGCGTACACCGCGTTTGCGCATGGCGATGCAACCTATGCGACGCAGTTGTCGTCTATCGCCTGCCCGTTTCTGGCGCTGACAGGTGACAAAGACCAGAATTCCACCCCTGCCATGTCGCAGGCGATGAGCGATGAAGTCCAGAATGGGCATTGCGTCGTGATCCCGGGCCACAGACATATGGTCAATCTCACTGCCGCGGCACAGGTAAATGCGCATGTGCTGGCATGGCTCAAGCAACCTGAATTCGCAAAGGCAGGCCCATGACAACACCCGCCCTCCGCCCGCCCGACCCCCGTGCGCTTCGCACGGCATTCGGTACGTTCATGACGGGTGTCACTGTCGTCACAGCAATTGACCAAAGCGGCACCCCTTTGGGGTTTACCGCGAACTCGTTCACATCGGTCTCATTGGACCCGCCGATGGTTCTGGTGTGTTTGGCAAACTCATCGCGCAACTACGACGCATTGACCAACGCAGACGGATTTGCCGTCAACATCCTGGCCGAGACCCAGATCGAAGTGTCCAACACCTTCGCACGCCCGATTGAAGATCGTTTTGCCGATGTAGGCTGGCGTAGAGGCCCAAAGGGATCGCCCATCCTTGACGGTGTGTCAGCATGGTTTGATTGCGCGATGCATAAAACGGTTGAGGCAGGTGACCATATCATTTTGATCGGCACGGTTGTCGCGTTTGACAGCACCGCGACCCCCGGTTTGGGCTATGCACGGGGCGCTTATGTGACACCGTCTTCGGCGGCGGATGCGCTTGACGCAAACACCAATCTGATCGTTTCCGCATTGATTGAACGGGACGGCGCTGTGTTGTTGGTCGATGATGGGCATGGTGGCCTGACGTTGCCAGAGAAACTGGTTGAAGCCGGGGGGGCATCTGCCACCCTCAAGGCGTTGCTGGCGTCCACTGGACTGCAGGCCCAACCGGGATTTGTCTATTCGGTCTTTGAAGATGTCGGCCGAAAGCGACAGCATATCTGCTTTTTGTGCCAGACCGCCGCTGGTGCGCCGGCGCAGGGTGCCTTTGTACCTCTGACTGGTTCCTCTTTGGACGATGTATCGGACCCTGCCATTCTGACCATGCTGGAACGGTTTTCATCGGAAAGCCGCATCGGCAATTACGGCATCTACTATGGCGACCAAAAAAGCGGCGAAGTACGCGCCATCAAGCAAGAAAGGTAATCACATGCGGTTTTCGCTTTTCGTTCACATGGAACGGTTGTCGCCGGAACAGGACCAGAAACAGCTTTATGATGACTTCGTTGCTTTGGCCAAGATCGCCGACGCAGGCGGCATGCACGCGGTCTGGACCGGGGAACATCACGGCATGGATTTCACCATCGCGCCGAACCCCTTCCTCAACCTCATTGATCTGGCGCGGCAGACCAGAAACGTCCGGCTTGGGACAGGCACTGTGATCGCGCCATTCTGGCACCCGATCCGGCTGGCAGGCGAGGCCGCGATGACAGACATGATCGTCGATGGCCGCCTTGATCTGGGGATCGCACGCGGTGCCTATCATTACGAATATGAACGCATGGTCCCCGGCATGGACGCATGGGAGGCCGGTCAGCGGATGCGCGAACTGGTGCCTGCTGTGAAGGGGCTTTGGAAAGGCGATTATGCCCAGAACGGCACTTTTCATACGTTCCCCTCGACCACGTCGTCGCCCAAACCCAGCCAAGAAGCGGGGCCGCCCATCTGGATCGCGGCGCGTGATCCCAACAGCCACGAATTCGCCATTTCAAATGGATGCCATGTGCAGGTGACGCCACTGTGGATGGGCGATGCTGAGATCGTCAAATTGATGGATACTTTCAACGCAGCCTGCGCCAAATTTCCCGATGTGCCGCGCCCCGAGATCATGTTGCTTAACCATACCTATATTGCAGCAGATGCGGCAGACGCCCAACTGGCAGCAGAGGAAATCAACAGGTTTTATTGCTACTTCGGGGCGTGGTTCAAGAATGAACGCGCGGTTTCCCAAGGCGCAATTGAGGCGCTGACAGACGACGACATTGCGGCCCATCCCTTCTATTCAGCCGAGGCAATGCTGCGCGACAACGTAATCGCCACACCGCAAGACGCGATTGCGCGGATCAAGACTTACGAAGACCTCGGTTATGATGAATATTCGTTCTGGATCGACAGCGGTATGAGCTTTGAACGCAAAAAAGCATCGCTTGAGCGGTTCATCAAAGACGTCATGCCAGCTTTTGCCTGAAAGAGAGACCATGCAGCAATTCCAGCACTATATCGGCGGCACATTCAGCGACGGATCAGCACGCTTTGAAAGCCGTGACCCCGCGACCGGACAGGTCTGGGCGATGATGCCCGAAGCGCGTACCAAGGATGTAGAGCATGCTGTCGCGGCCGCGCGCGCGGCATTTTTTGGTGCGGAATGGTCCGGCATGACCGCCTCGGGGCGCGGTAAACTCTTGATGCGGCTTGCCGATCTCATTGCTGAGAATGCCCAGACCCTCGCCCAGCTTGAAACCCGCGATACCGGCAAAATCATCCGCGAGACCTCGGCTCAAATAGCTTATGTCGCCGATTATTACCGCTATTATGCCGGTCTCGCTGACAAGATTGAGGGCGCGCATTTGCCCATCGACAAACCGGACATGGAGGTGTGGTTGCGCCGCGAACCCATCGGTGTTGTCGCGGCCATCGTACCGTGGAATTCGCAATTGTTCCTGTCCGCAGTCAAAATCGGTCCGGCATTGGCGGCGGGCTGCACTGTCGTGTTGAAAGCCTCAGAAGACGGCCCGGCACCGATGCTGGAATTCGCCCGTATCTTTGATCAGGCCGGGTTCCCTGCGGGTGTGCTGAATGTGATCACCGGTTTTGGGGCCACCTGTGGTGCCGTCCTGACCAGCCATCCCCAGGTGGATCACGTGGCATTTACCGGCGGGCCGGAAACCGCGCGACAGGTTGTGCGCAATTCCGCGGAAAATCTGGCGTCCACCTCGCTGGAACTGGGCGGCAAGTCGCCTTTCATCGTCTTTGAGGACGCCGATATCGAAAGTGCCGCAAACGCGCAGGTTTCAGGAATTTTTGCAGCCTCCGGCCAAAGCTGCGTTGCAGGATCACGGCTGATCATCTCGAACACAATCAAAGACGCGTTTCTGGCAAGGTTGAAGGAAAAAGCAGAAGCCATCGTGATTGGCCTGCCCGACGATATGACGACCGAAGTGGGCCCCCTGTGCACCACAGGGCAACGTGACAACGCGGTTAAGCTGATTGAAGCATCTGTGGCGGCGGGTGCCCGCATTATCACCGGTGGGCAGGCATTGGACCGGGATGGCATTTTCTTTCCGCCCACGATCATTGATTGTTCCGATGCCCCGAATGCGCCGTGCCTCACCACTGAATTTTTTGGGCCGGTCCTTTCCGTTCTGGGCTTTGATACGGAACAAGAGGCGTTGGATATCGCCAATGGCACGGCCTTTGGTTTGGCATCCGGGGTGTTCACGCGAGATCTGGCGCGGGCGCACAGGATGATCCGGGGCATTCGTGCGGGCATCGTTTGGGTGAACACCTACCGCGCCGTCAGCCCAATTGCACCTTTCGGCGGTCATGGACTTAGCGGACATGGCCGCGAGGGGGGCCTGCGTGCAGCACTTGATTATACAAAAACAAAAGCTGTCTGGCTGCGCACCAGTGACGATCCGATCCCTGATCCTTTCGTCATGCGGTAGGTGCGGTTGGCAGAAGCGGCAATTCACAGCATGACGGGGCTGAAATGTCGGTTAGCCATGTCACTGGACTTCATTCGGCTCACCCCAATCAGCCCGCCAAAGCCTTGCCCAAAAAGGACAGCAGGCAGTTTCTGACCCATTTTCATTAATGGGATTCAGACCAAAGTCGGTGTGTTTGGCTGACATCCGATGTTAGACATTTTGTATGGAAAGATTCGCCGATGCGGTTCACTGGCGCGACCTCACCCTGCCGGGCCAGTTTCTATTGGCTAGTGCCATCGTGATGGTCGGCGCTATGATCTTTGTCGGCAACTGGATATCCCAGCGCATCGAGGATGCGGTTGTCCAGAACTCCGCAACGTCTGCGGCGCTGTTCATGGAAAGCTTTATCTCGCCGCTGAGCCAGGAACTGGCGGAAACAGATACGCTTTCGCCACCGGCAAGACAGGCATTGGAAGAGATATTTGACGGAACTGCCTTGGGCGAACGTGTGGTTTCCTATAAAATCTGGCTTGACGGCGGGCGCATTGTCCATGCGTCTGATCCGGCGCTGATTGGACAAGAATTTGAACCTACCGACGCGCTGAAACAGGCCTGGAATGGCGAACTGGCCTCGACTTTTGAGGACCTCAACGATCTCGAAGACGAGGCCGAGGCCGAGTTGGGCGTGCCCCTGCTGGAGGTCTACAGCCCCATTCGGCAGGTCTGGACCGGCAAGGTCATTGCGGTGGCGGAATTCTATGAAAGCGCCGAACACCTGGCCGCCGATATCAGAAGCGCGCGCCAGACAAGCTGGCTGGTTGTGGGCGGGGCCTTTGTGGCCAGTGGGCTGTTGTTGTTCTGGATCGTTCAGGCCGGCGGCCATACCATCCGGCACCAGCGACAGGCGCTCACTGAACAACTGGCCAAAACCGAAAAAATCTCAGCCCAGAATGCCAGCCTTCGACAAAGGGTTGTGGCGGCGTCGTCGCGCGCCACCGCCCAGACTGAACGGGCAATCCGCAGGATTGGGTCCGATTTGCATGACGGGCCCGCCCAATACCTTTCGCTGGCTTCTTTGCGGCTGGATGGGGCACTTGATGGCCGGCAATCCGCGTCCAAGGATGTCGTATTGGTCCGCGAGTCGCTGGACAAGGCGCTGGACGAATTGCGCATCATTTCCAGAGGGCTGGCGCTGCCTGACCTCGACAGCCTTGAGATCGGTGCATTGATTGACCGCGCGGTGAATGACCACCACCGGCAAACCGGGCTGGCCATCACAGTGGACGTTTCTGTCAGGCCGGATCTGCCGTTGAACTATGCACAAAAGCTCTGCGTTTTCCGTTTCCTGCAGGAAACGCTGTCCAATGTGAGCCGCCACGCCAAGGTCGACAAGGTGAGTGTCGCCGCCTCATTCCACGACCAGTCGCTGACGATTACCGTTGCCGATACCGGCCAGGGCTTTGATCCCGCACAATCGAGGCATCTGCGCTGCGATGGCGGTCAGGGTCTCTTTGGACTTAGGGATCGCGCAGAGAGCATAGGCGGGCAGTTTGTGATCAATGCCAGACCCGGCGCAGGCTCGACCCTTTCCCTCATCCTTCCTTTTGAGGAGATGTCCCAATGACGATCCGAATTATTCTCGCCGACGATCATCCGATATTTCGCGATGGCCTTGTGCACAGCATAGAAGAAACCGGCGATTTTGAAGTGGTGGGTGTGGGTGGTTCCGCTGACGATGCCGTGGCATTGGCCGCCGAACATACCCCCGACATCGCGTTGCTGGACCTGTCGATGCCGGGGGGCGGCATTGCGGCGGCGGCACAAATCTCTCAATCAGGCACGGCCAGGGCTGTCGCGATGCTGACAGTATCAGAAGACAGCGAGGACGTGACAGCGGCCATGCAGGCCGGCGCAACAGGTTATGTGCTCAAGGGTGTCTCAGCCACGGAACTGCGCAACATTCTGACAAGGATCGCCGCGGGTGAAGCGCATGTGTCACCCGGTCTTGCCGCTCAGATGTTGCGGATCATGCAGAACGGCAAACCTGCCGAGCGTCAGCCGATTGATGATCTGACCAAACGCGAAGAAGACATCCTCAAAGGGGTGGCGACTGGCAAAAGCAACAAGGAAATCGGGCTGGACCTCAGCATTCAGGAAAAGACCGTCAAGCACTATATGACAATTATTCTCAGCAAGCTGCAGGCGCGCAACCGGGTCGAGGCGGCGCTGATCGCACAAAAGGCCTGGGCGGAAAAGTGACTACTGCCCGACCGCAGCACGCATGCGGTTCAGGTCCTTGGTCCGGGCCGGTCTGTCGGCGACTTTATGTCCATGGGGATCCACCAGACTGTATCGCCCATTGAGAATTTTTTCGTCCCACCCGTTTTTATATCGCAGATGCATATTGGCCGAAGGCCCCAACCGCTCCGCCGACCGGCGGCGGTCCTTGTCATCTTTGTCGTCACCATCCCGATCATCATCGTCGTCGTCATCATCATGACCGCTTCCGCTGTTGCTGCTGCCGCTGCCGCTGTTGCTACTGCCGCTGCCGCTGTTGCTACTGCCGCTGCCGCTGTTGCTACCACCACCGCCGCTGCCGCTGCTGCCGCTTCCTGACTCGGCAAAAGCATAAGAGACACCAAATGTCAGAACACCGTCGCTGGTCGACCAGATGATTCCCGGAAAGAGTATCAAAAGGAGCGAGACCAAAACGGCCCTCAGAAATTTTGACAGAAAATTAAGCATATTCGAACCGGACATGTTAACGCAAAATCACGCTGCTGTAACGATAGCTCAGCAAGCGTGGTTTTGCATCAGACGTTGGTCCGGTCTTTGTCGCTATGACTAAGATCGGACTGACAGGTTCAGACGCGGCCTCCGGATACCCGGTCAGGTGCCGCGAATTTCACAGATTTCGACCCGTGCGGCCCAAGGTCAAAACGCCTCAGGTATCCGGCACCATTTGGTTTGTGGCTTAGTTGCTGGCCTGACGATACATCTTGTGGCATGCGCCACATGCCCCACCAAGCCCCTCCATTGCGACCTTTAACGAATCAAGGTCGGTCGCAGCGGCGGTTTGCATCGCAAATGCTGCATCCGTAAGAGCCCCAGATTTGGCACCTACATCACTGCCATCAGCCCAGATCGCGGGCAGCGCCTTGGTGTTCTCAATACTTTCAGAATCGCTGCCGGGCAGCCAATAGCCGGACTGGGCCAGCCCCGTCAAAGCCACAATGCTGTTTGCAGCAGCAGCGGCGGCTTCGGAATCATAGGGCACTTCTCCCTTTGCCATCCCGCCAAGGGTCGTAAGGTGGAATGCATAGAGCTGCATGTGAGACTGGCGCGCTTTGACCGCCGCAGCGATTTGTTTGTCGCTGATATGTCCATCTGCCCCTGCGACGGCACCAACGGACAGGGCCGCAACCGTAAGACAGGCTATAACTGACTTTCGCATTCTCGAACTCCTTGCTGAATTTTCAGATTCTGATTGCTCAAAGCGTAGCTGTTCGGAAATATGGTAACAGTGCGTAAAAATGCGCGAGTGGGTACTGATTCATGCACAACGAGAACTGGGACGATCTGCGATACATATTGACCGTTGCCGAAACCGGTTCGGTCCTGCAAGCGGCCAAGCGGCTGGGCGTGAATCATGCGACAGTGCTGCGCCATGTTGCGGCATTTGAGGAACGCCACGGCACCGCCGTCTTTGAGCGGACGGCGCAGGGCTATCGGCTGTTGCCCGATCGCGCGCATGTCATACAGGCCGCCCAAAACGCTGAGGCCGCCATGCAAGAGGTCAGCCGCCTTGCTGGTGGTGGGCACCAGGCGATGACCGGGACCGTCAGGATCACGTCGACCGATACGCTCTGCGCGATGGTGCTTCCGGCTTTCGTCGCCCAGCTGTCGGCAGAAAATCAGCGCTTTTGCGTAACCTTGCTCAGCAGCAACACACATCTGGATTTGATCCGTGAACAAGCGCATATCGTGGTGCGTCCATCGGTAAACCTTGCCGAGGATCTAGCCGGCACTGCCGTGGCAAAGCTGGGATTTGCGGCCTATGCCGTGAATGAACGGGCGCAAAAATGGCACGGCCTTGCCGGGCCATTGTCCCGTTCGGTCGCGGCAAAATGGATTGCCGAGGAAATTCCCACCGATCAGCTTACAACAGCATGTGACAGTTTTCTGACGCTACGCGAGCTGGCCGTGCTGGATGGTGGCATTGCTGTGCTTCCTTGTTTTCTGGGCGACAACGAGCAACGGCTGATCAAGCTCGACAACGCGATGCCCCATTTGACCGTGCCGATCTGGGTTGCCCATCATGTCGATACGATTGAGACGCCGCAGCTAAAGGCGGTGCGCAACCGGCTGATAGACTACTTTTCAAATCAGCAGGCTTTTTTCTGAGGACATCTTCGGTACGCGGATAAGCATGGCAATGATCACCATCAGATCGATTGCAGGCTCCATTGGTCAAAATCCGCTGAGCCAGTGAAGCCGCCTTCGCTGCGTTTCGTGAACTGAACGTCCCGGCCGCACCGGCGTTTCCGCACCGTTCTAGGGGATCATGTAACCGCGAATGGTAAAGTAGAACACGGCAGCCATGGTGCCTGACGCCGGAACAGTGATAAGCCATGCCGCCACAATTCTGATCACCAATGATCGTTTGACCAGCTCTTTCTTATAGACAGCGGAAATGTTCTTTCGATCTTTCTTTGCCAGATGCAGGCGCGCGTTGCCGTTGCTGCGCAGGTGCTTGATCATCTTTCCCTGATCCACAAAGGCGGACGATTTGAATGTGGTCAGAAACCTTTGAACGGCCTCAGCGTCCTCGCCCTTGATCCGCTCGCCGATCTCTGCTGCAATCCGGGAACGGTTTGCATCAAGGTATTCCCGCAAGAACCCAACGCCGAACACCCCACCAACAGCAATATGTGTCGAACTGACCGGCAAGCCCAGCTGCGAGGCAATGATTACCGTAACTGCTGCCGCAAGCGCCACGCAAAAGGCGCGTGTCTTGTCCAGATGGGTGATCTCTGAGCCCACGGTCCGGATCAGTTTTGGCCCGTAAAGGGCGAGGCCCACAGCAATCCCAAGCGCGCCAATACCCATCACCCAAAGGGGAATAGACGCCTTGGCCGAGACCGCGCCATTGGCCAAGGCATCGTTGATCGCAGCAAGAGGTCCGACCGCGTTGGCGACGTCATTGGCACCATGCGCAAAACTCAAAAGCGCGGCGGCAAAAATCAGCGGTCCGGTAAAAAGGTGATTGATGCTTTCGTGCTCGTTCGGGAGTGTTTTGGAACGTTGTGCTATCCGGGGCCTGACCCACCAAAAAATCGCTGCGGCGACCACGAGGCCAATAAGGGTTGCTGTTGGGAAGTCGAGCGGGATTACCTTCTTGAGACCTTTCAAGGCCAGATACGTGGAAAATGCCCATGCCATCGCAGCCAGCAGATATGGCACACAGCGCCGTGCCGCACCTAGTATGTCCCTTTGGTCCACGATCAGCTTTGTGATCGCGAAAAGCAAAAGCGCCGCGATCGACCCGCCCATGACCGGGGAAATAACCCAGCTGGCAGCGATTTTCAGCATCACAGCCCAATTTGCGACATGCCAACCACCTGCCGCTATCCCCGCCCCCAGAACGCCGCCAACAATCGAATGGGTGGTCGAAACCGGGGCCCCAAGATACGTCGCGATGTTCAGCCAAACAGCCCCGGCAAAAAGCGCCGCCAGCATCAGCCAGACAAATTTTGCATCATCCCCGATAAGTTCAGGGGCGATGATGTCACTCTTGACCGTGCCAACCACGTCGCCACCTGCAATGAGCGCGCCACCCAGCTCAAACACCGCTGCGAGGGCGATTGCAGCGCCCATGGCCATCGCTCCGGAACCCACGGTCGGCCCGACATTGTTCGCAACGTCGTTTGCGCCGATGTTCATTGCCATATAGCCACCGACAATCGCCGCAATCACTAAAAAGGATCCCCCCTGGACAGACGCACCCACATACAAGTTCATGCCAACCATAATGCAAAGCAGGAAGGCCCCGGCGATCGCGATGCGGACGAAAGATTTTGACCCTGTTCGAAAAGAGCCCGCTGGAACTTCCATCATCTGGTCAGACATCGTTCTTCCTCTCAATTTGTGCTTTGCACTGGCCAGCACATCGCATGGCTGACACCAAAATCAGGTCTGTCGGCGGGCCCACGTCTTGCAGATGATGACGTCGGTTCAGGCGGCACTTCTTGAGCGCGCGATGTCGCGATCCACCACATTCAGGCGCAGATCCGGGCGGACATCTGACCAACCCCCGCGGGTTCCCGCAGCGTCAATCAAGCCAAGTTTGCGCATTGTCGGCAGAAATCTGTTGTAGCGTTTCACTTCTCCCATCGCTGCCATGCCAATGCAGTATTTCGAGCATTTCTTGGTCGGCCTTTGATGGGCGCGGCGCAGCTCAATGTCTGCGTATCCGCGCCCAAGTGCCGACTTCGCTTCGACAATGAAGACATCCGTTCCCAAAGACATGGTGCCATTATCGGTGCGAAAGCGCAGATCGGTGTCGATGGTCATTCTTTCACCGCCGTTTTTTGCGACCAGCGTGATCCGCTTGTAGCGGATGTCCAGCGCCGCTTGCAGCTTGTAGTCAAACGGCTTTCCATACTGCCCAAAATAGGTGTCTTTTGCGAAACGCATGGCGTCATCTGACAGGTGCTCGACCAATCCTGCATCGTGCTGAAGGCGGTATTTCTCGGTCATCCCGCGCTTGCCCTTCACCTTGACCTCAAGAAAGCTAAGACCGGCATCGGCATACCGGCGAACACGCACCTTGAACCCTTTGCGCAAGCCCTGATGGTGCTCAAAATAGGCGCTCCGCTGGGCGTCATCGAAATAGCGGGTATCATAGGTGAAAGCACGCCGTTGATCGATATCGAGGATGTTGAATTCATGCCGCAGCGCCGGAACCAGACGTTGCAGCGCCACGCGCGGAACGACGTATTTGTTGTCGATCCGGGACAGCATTTCAGCGGTCTCGTTCAGTTCATCCAATGAGATCGGTGAAAAGTCGCTGGTCAGCCAGTCAATGTCGATGTTGGGGTCATGGATGGACATGCTAAGGCTCCTCATGCGCGGAAAAAGACGTTGATACGGGCAAGGTCGTTGACGTAATTCAGCTCAATCACCTGAAAGGTCATCACTTCGACACCAAGGCGTTCAGAGAGGTCAGCACGCATCTTTTCAGTGTCGGACAACACATGGGTTTCGATGTTGTCGAGCGTCAGTTTTGCGCTGCTGACCGAATGCAGCATCCGTGGGTGATCCAACAGCCAGGCACCAATCAGCACGAACACGACGATCACCAGCACGAACAGCAGCCCGGTCCCCTGAACCGAACAAATGACCGCGAGGGCAATCGCGCCAAAGAAATACGAAATCTCGGTTTTTGATATCTGCTCTGAGCGCAGACTGAACAGCGCCAGAATGGCAAACAATCCAAATCCTGCCGCGATGCTGAATTCCACGCTGGACAGGATGGTCAGCACAGCAAACGCAAAGATGTTGAACATCGATGCCGTGGTCGCCAGTTCCTTGTCGCGATACCGGCGGTAGAACATGCCAAACATCAGCAAGACATTCGCGACGGTGTTGATCGCAAATCGTGCCGTCAGCTCCCAGATCGGATCGCTCCAATTGATCGTTTCCATTCACGTGTTCCTCTTTGTTTGTGACGTTGCGCACGCAGGTCGCGTCACAATTCCGTTACATTTCTGGCATGTGGTTGTTGTGGGCGAAGCCAACTTGGGTCGGGCTGAGTTTCAGACCAAAGGCCGAAAAAAGCTCAGACCTAATGTCAAAGACAGGCGATGGCGCGCGTATAAGAATGTGCGTGTCATCTGACGCGGTGATCGAACGCTCACGATAGATTTTCTTGACGGGGTTTCGTCAGACGCACAGGATCAGAACATAAAAGGGAGGCTATCATGGCTATCAAGAGAATTTCGGCTCTTGCCGCTGTTGCGATTTTTGCGGGCGCGTTTTCTGCGACTGCTCAGGATCAGCCGATGGGGTTTTTCGTCACCAGCAAGGGGATGGGCAACGGCGCAAACCTTGGTGGACTGGACGGTGCCGATGCCCATTGCACCACTTTGGCCGAAGCCGCAGGCACAGCCGGGCGCACCTGGCGGGCCTATCTGAGCACCCAGGAGGAAGGCAAACGCGGGATTTCAGCGCGCTATCGCATCGGGTCTGGCCCCTGGTACAACGCCAATGGCGAACTTGTGGCTGTCGATCTTGACGACCTGCACCTCACGCCGAACATCCTCAAACGCACCGCTGTTGATGAAAACGGAAACCATGTGAAAGGGGTTGGCGATCAACCTAATGAGCATGACATTCTGACCGGATCAATGGCGGACGGCATGGCTTATTTTCCGCGTGACACAGATGATCATACCTGCAGCAACTGGACCAGTTCAGGTGAAGGAAGTGCGCAGGTTGGGCACCATGATCGCCACGGCGGCGGAAATACTTCATGGAATTCGGCACATGGGTCGCGCGGCTGCAGTCAGGAAAATCTGGTGAGCACAGGTGGCGCAGGGCTTTTATATTGCTTTGCCGCCGATTGATCCGGTGATGAAGGTGGCCAGAATTGCAAGTACACGCGTGACTGTGCTGATCGCGCTGGTGTTGCTCTGCAGTCTGGGCGCGCCTGCACGCGCACAGATTGCCCCGTCGCCCAGCGAAATTGACGCCTACACCGGGTTGCACCGCGCGGCGCAGTCTGGCGATGTTGCTGCGGTAATCGCGCTGACAGACAGCAATGCCCCATTGGAAGCACAGGACAGCCGGGGCCGTACACCGCTTCATGTCGCGGCGTTTGCCTCTCATGAGGATATTGTCAGGGCACTGGCCGATGCGGGCGCTGACGTAAACGCATTTGAGCATCAGGCCTATGACATCGTCACGATTGCTGCGGTTGCAGATGATCTCGACATGCTTGACGCCGCACTGGATGTTGGAACCAACCCCGGCAACATCACAAGTCCCTACATTGGCACAGCACTGATCGCTGCGGCACACCTTGGCCACCACGAGGTTGTTGAACGGTTGATAACAGCGGGTGCGCCGCTGGATCACGTCAACAATCTGGGCTGGACTGCGATGATCGAGGCCGTGATTTTGGGGGATGGCGGCGCAGACCACGTCAAATGCTTGCAAGCGTTGCTGAATGCCGGCGCTGACAAAACCATCGCAGACCGCCAAGGTGACACACCCTTGGACCACGCAAAACAGCGCGGGTTTGCAGAGATGATCGCATTGCTGGAATAGTCCAAGCTCAAAGTCCCATCGTCTCCACCGTGCCCGTCAGAATGACACAATCCTCCGACGGCATTGGAGAGGATGCCCATGGGGCCATCATGATCAACGGGCGCGGTCTTCTTTTGTCCGCATCAAACCAAACAGGCCTCAAGTGGCCGAAGGTGGCAGGCAAAAAAAGTGGTGCGGGCGGTGGGACTCGAACCCACACGGGGCTAGGCCCCAACAGATTTTAAGTCTGGTATGTCTACCATTCCATCACGCCCGCATCTGGTGGTGATCGTTGCGGCAGATAATCCGAACCGGGATGCGGTGTAAATGGCAGATGGCCGCGCAATCCATCGGCCTGCCGGTAAAACCCTCAGATATCCTTGCCTTTGCGGCCCAGCGGCGCATCGTCTGCCAGCAGCGCTGCCTCGGACAGCCACGGGTTATTCTCCACGGCGATCAGCAATTGAGCGCGCGCCTCTTCCAAACGCCCCAGGTTCATCAAGGTCAATGCGCGACCTGATTGCGCGGCCACGTGATGCGGTTGCAGGGTCAGGGCGATGTCGAGATCGGCCAGTGCCGGTTCATAGTCCTGTTGCAGGAAATGCACATAAGCGCGCTGGTTATAGCCTTCGGCATAATCCGGGCAATAGGCAATCAACCTGTCATACTCGGTGATGGCACCAGCGAAATCATAGGCGTCGCGGCGGCCCATGCCCGCATCCAACACCTCCTGGGCGGCCTCATCAGGGGCGCGCAGCCACACTTCCCACATCTCACCTGACACCCGTCTTCCGGCGTTCACATCCGTCGCGGCGTTGGCCTTGGCGAAAAGGTTCAGCAGCTCGGCGCTGGTGTCAGGGGGCGTGGGGCACGCAGCAAAGGCGGGTGCCGCCCATACCGGGGCCGCGATCAGGGCCAATTTCATCAACAAACGCATACATTATTAAATGATGCGCCCTGCCCTTTGGTCAAGTGGCGTCCGCCAACATCGTTTCCTTCACGGCCTCCATCGCGACATAGGTCGAGGTGTTGGACACATGTGGCAGCGATGAAATCGTTTCGCCCAGAAAACGGCGATAGGCGGTCATGTCGCGCGTCCGCACCTTGAGCAGGTAATCAAAATGGCTGGCAATCATATGTGCCTGTTCGATTTCAGGTACTTTGATCACAGCCGCATTAAAGGCCCGCAGTGCTTTTTCGCGCGTATCGCTCAGCCGCACTTCGACAAAGGCCACGTGATCCAGACCCAACTGGATCGGATCAAGCAGCGCCCGGTATCCAAGGATGACCCCCGTTTCTTCCAACCTGCGCAGCCGCGCCTGGGTCGGTGATTTGGACAACCCAATGCGTTTTGCCAGATCAGTAATGCTGATGCGCCCATCTTCGGCCAGCACAGACAGAATCGTTGAATCAAATCGGTCCAGGTCAGATTGTTCTTTTTTCATGCAAAGCCCCTAAAAATCACGACAAAAGTCTGCCTTTCGATCAATCATAAGGCCAAACGACCTGCCGTCCTAGGATATCTTTGACAAAACCTCATTTGGAGACTGCTCATGGCCCGCGATACTTCCCCTTCCCTGCGTCACCAAATTGACGAAGAAACCTATGCTGATCCCGAAACCGTCTTGGCCACCCTGGTTCAGACAGCGCAGTTGACTGAAACAGACCGGGCCACGATTTCCGCCCAGGCGGCGGGTCTGGTGCGCGACATTCGCGGGGCCACATCGCCCGGCATGATGGAAGTGTTTCTGGCCGAATATGGCCTTTCCACTGACGAAGGGGTCGCCCTGATGTGTCTGGCCGAAGCGCTGTTGCGGGTGCCGGATGCCGACACCATCGATGCGCTCATTGAAGACAAGATTGCGCCTTCTGACTGGGGCCGTCACATGGGCCACTCCACATCATCCTTGGTCAACGCCTCCACTTGGGCGCTGATGCTGACGGGCCGTGTGCTTGATGACGATCAACCCGGCCCCGTGCGCCACCTGCGCGCGGCGATCAAACGTCTGGGCGAGCCGGTGATCCGCACCGCCGTTTCCCGTGCGATGAAGGAAATGGGCCGTCAGTTCGTTTTGGGGGAGGACATCACCGCCGCGATGACCCGCGCCAAGGGTATGGAGAAAAAGGGCTTCACCTATAGCTACGACATGCTGGGCGAAGCGGCACGGACCGAAGGCGACGCAAAGCGCTATCATCTGAGCTACAGCCGCGCGATTTCAGCGATTGCAACCGCCTGCAACGACCCCGACATCCGCAAGAATCCGGGCATTTCCGTAAAGCTCAGCGCCCTGCACCCCCGCTATGAGATCGCTCAGGAAGCTTCGGTGATGCGCGATCTGGTGCCGCGTCTGCGCGCACTGTGCCTGTTGGCGAAATCCGCTGGCATGGGCCTCAATGTCGACGCCGAAGAGGCCGACCGCCTTGCCCTGTCATTGGATGTAATTGACCGCGTGATGGGCGAACCTGCACTGTCTGGGTGGGACGGATTTGGCATCGTTGTTCAGGCCTTTGGCCCGCGTGCATCACGGGTGATAGACGCCCTTTATGCCATGGCGAAACGCCATGACCGCCGCATCATGGTCCGGCTGGTCAAGGGGGCCTATTGGGACACCGAGATCAAACGCGCCCAGGTCGAGGGCGTCGACGGTTTTCCCGTCTTCACTCAGAAAGCCGCAACCGATGTGTCCTACATCGCCAATGCGCGCAAACTTTTGGGCATGACTGACCGGATTTACCCCCAATTTGCCACCCACAACGCCCATACCGTCGCGGCCGTCCTGCACATGGGCGACGATCCTGAAACCTACGAATTCCAGCGCTTGCACGGCATGGGCGAGACCCTGCACAATCTGGTGATGACGCAAAACGGCACCCGTTGCCGGATCTATGCCCCCGTCGGGGCGCATCGCGACCTGCTGGCCTATCTGGTGCGGCGTCTGTTGGAAAACGGCGCGAATTCAAGCTTTGTGAACCAGATCGTTGATGAAAACGTGGCCCCCGAAGTGGTCGCCGCCGATCCATTTGCGCAACTGGGTACGTCGAATGTCAAAATCCCCACCGGGCCAGAGATATTCCTGCCGCTGCGTGCCAATGCAATTGGCTTTGATCTGGCCCATACGCCGACGTTGGCCAGGATCGAAGCCGCCCGCGCGCCCTTCAAGTCCCACAAATGGGAGGCCGCCCCCCTGCTTGCTGGCGAGGCAGCGCCGCAAAAGGCTGTCAAGGTGATGAACCCGGCACATCCGACCAAATCCCCCGGCACCGTGCGCAATGCCTCAAAGGAAGATGTTGCAACCGCGCTGGATACTGCCGCGCCATGGGACGCGCCACTGGCCACCCGTCGTGCGGTTTTGCTGAAAGCGGCGGATCTGATCGAAGAAAACTATGGCGAAATCTTTGCGCTTCTGGCGCGTGAAGCGGGCAAAGGCCTGCCCGATTGCGTGGCCGAACTGCGCGAAGGTGTTGATTTCCTGCGCTATTACGCGGCACAGGCAACCAACACGCCTGCCGCCGGCATCTTTACCTGTATCTCGCCCTGGAACTTCCCGATGGCGATTTTCTGTGGCCAGATATCCGCCGCCCTTGCTGCCGGAAACGCCGTGCTGGCCAAGCCCGCTGAACAGACGCCATTGGTCGCACATTTCACCGTTGGTCTGCTGCACAAGGCGGGCGTACCGCGTTCCGCGTTGCAATTGCTACCCGGTGGCGGTGATATCGGGGCCGCGGTTACCTCTGATCCACGCATCGGCGGCGTGGCCTTTACCGGCTCTACTGCCACCGCGATGCGCATCCGCACCGCGATGGCCGAAAACTGCGCCCCTGGCACGCCGCTGATCGCGGAAACCGGCGGTCTGAATGCCATGATCGTGGACAGCACCGCCCTGCCCGAACAGGCGGTGACCGCGATTGTCGAAAGCGCGTTCCAGTCTGCGGGCCAACGCTGTTCCGCGCTGCGCTGCCTCTATGTGCAGGAAGACATCGCCGAAGACCTGACCAAAATGCTGATTGGGGCTATGCAATCGCTGAACATGGGCGATCCCTGGCATCTCAGCACGGACGTAGGGCCGGTGATTGACGAATTGGCCCGCAAAGGCATCTCTGATCACATCGAAGCCGCGCGCGCCGATGGCCGGGTGGTGGCTGAATTGCCGACACCGGATGGCGGCACCTATGTGGCCCCCACCATCATCCGCGTGAATGGCATTGGCGATATGAAGCGTGAGATCTTCGGCCCGGTCCTGCACCTTGCGACGTTCAAAAGCCACGAGCTGGACAAGGTGATCGACGCAATCAACGCCACCGGGTACGGGCTGACCTTTGGCCTGCACACCCGCATCGATGACCGGGTACAACATGTGTCGGAACGGATCGAAGCCGGCAACGTCTATATCAACCGCAACCAGATCGGCGCGATCGTGGGCAGTCAGCCGTTTGGCGGTGAGGGCCTGTCCGGCACGGGTCCCAAAGCGGGCGGGCCAAATTACCTGCCCCGTTTCAGTGCACCAGATACGCAGGACGTCACCGGTGAATGGCACAAACCGCAGGCCGATCTGCCCAAACCCGCGCCACACCATCCCAAACCGATTGAAACCGTGTCGATGCCCGGACCAACAGGCGAATCGAACCGCCTGACGACGCTGCCACGCGCCGCCCTCTTGTGTATGGGTCCGGGTGCCGATGCCGCCGCTGCGCAGGCGCGTGCGGTTGAGGCATTGGGCGGGATCGCCCTGCAAGCGACAGGCCAGATTGACCCCACTGATCTGTCAGATGGCCCCGCATATGGTGGCGTCCTGTGGTGGGGTGACGCAGAGACCGCACGCCAGATCGAACAGGCGCTGGCCAAACGCGATGGCCCGATCCTGCCTCTGATCCGGGGGTTGCCCGATACCGCCCGGGTCCGTGCCGAACGCCATGTCTGCGTGGACACCACCGCCTCCGGGGGCAACGCCGCCCTTCTGGGCGCTGCAGGGTAAAACACAAAGGTCCCGGCAGATGCGCCGGGGCCTCTTGACCCGTCCTGCGCAATCGCTCAGCGTGGCACCATGTTTCCTATCCGCGATCATAACCCGTCCGGGCGCACGCCCTATGTCACCTACGCGCTGATGGTCGCCAACATCGTGATCTTTCTAAGCTATGTGACCCTGCTCTCGGACAACCGCGCCACGTTTGATTTTTACAACGCATGGGCGCTTGTCCCGGCACGGCTCAGCGACGGGGGCGGCTATGGCGGGCTTGTTACCTCCATGTTCCTGCATGGCGGCTGGCTGCACCTTGCGGGTAACATGCTGTTCTTGTGGATATTCGGTGACAACATCGAAGATGATATGGGGCATCTGCGCTATTTGCTGTTCTATCTGGCCTGCGGCGTCGCTGCGGGGCTGGGGCAAGTGGTGGCAGAGCCCAACTCGGTCGTCCCGATGGTCGGTGCGTCAGGCGCAATTGCCGGGGTGATGGGCGGCTATCTGCTGCTCTATCCCCGAGCCAAGGTTGATATTCTGATCATCTTTATCGTGTTTTTCCGCATCTTCCCGATCCCGGCCTGGATCATGCTGGCGGTCTGGTTTGCCATGCAGTTCTTTGGCGGCATCGCGGCCGATACTGGCACAGGTGGCGTTGCATATTGGGCGCATGCTGGCGGGTTTGTCGCAGGTCTGGTGCTGACGGTGCCGTTCTGGCTGCGCCGGGGTGGGGTTGATTTCTGGAGCCGCACCGATGGCCACCCACCCCATCCCGCCGCGACCTATCCAGCCATAGAAAGCCGCATTCCAAAGGTGAGACGTAAATGACAAGCGCCCCGGTGAAAGTCCGCGCCACCTGTCATTGTGGCGCTGTCGCGCTTGAAGCGACCCTGCCCCACGGCTTCGATGACATCGGGCGCTGCACCTGTTCGTTCTGCGCGCGCAGGCAAGCCGCTGCAGTGACCGCCATCGCCAGTTCGGTCCATGTGCTGAAAGGCGCGGATAACCTCACGCTCTACAGTTGGAACACCCACACAGCGCAGCACTATTTTTGCAAAACCTGCGGCATATACACCCATCACAAACGCCGGGCCGACCCCAGCCAATGCGGCATTAATCTGGGGTGTATCGAGGGCGCCAACCCGTGGGAGTATGAACCAATTGTCTGGACCGACGGCATCAACCACCCCTCAGACAGATAGCGCCGCCCGTTTCATTGTTCCAAAAATACACATAGCCAGGGGCAAGAACAAAACGCTACCCCCGGACGATTTTCGCAAAGCCCGAAAAAATCGGCTCATTGGCACAGACGATCTCGCCGTCATCCAACACGTCCCCGTTGGGGTTCATGGCTTCGACCAACCCGCCCGCCTCTTTGACGATGATCACACCTGCGGCCAGATCCCAGGACTTCAGGCGGCGTTCCCAGAACCCGTCATAGCGCCCTGCGGCAACATAAGCCAAATCCAGCGCCGCAGATCCCCAGCGGCGAACGCCCGCGCACACCGGCAACAACCGCCCCAGATCCTTCAAGGTATCGGGCAAATCGGCGCGTCCGGCAAAGGGCAATCCGGTGGCAAAAATCGATTCAATCATGCGGTGACGGCCGGACACCCGGATGCGGGTCTCGTTCATCCAGGCACCTGCACCTTTTTCGGCAAAGAACAACTCATCCTTGGTTGGATCATAAATCACACCCGCAACGATCTGACCTTTATGTTCAAGGGCGATTGACACAGACCAGTGCGGCAGCCCGTGCAGGAAATTGGTGGTGCCATCCAGCGGGTCCACGATCCAGCGGCGTGTGGGGTCCTGACCCTCTTGCGCACCGCCTTCTTCGGCCAGCCAGCCATAGGTCGGGCGTGCGCCCATCAATTCGTCCTTGATGATCTTCTCAGCACCGATATCGGCTTTGCTGACAAAATCCCCGGCCCCCTTGACCGACACCTGCAGGTTCTCAACTTCGCGAAAATCCTTGGCCAATGCGCGGCCCGCTTTGCGCGCCGCCTTGATCATGATGTTGAGATTTGCACTGCCAACCATTGTCTGCGTCCTTTGACCAATCAGGCGCTGCGTATAGGCGGGGCGCGCCTGATTGCCAAGGGGGCGTGGCGCAAAGCGTCACGTTATGGGGCGTCCACGCACAGCTTTGCTTAAATCGACTGCAATTTACGCGCCTCTTGTCCTGCCAGTTTCAGCAATTGACCCATAAACGGCTTGTCCAGATCGTCACTGCGCACCGCTGCATAAAGCCGCCGGGTTATCCCGTCTTTTGTCAGGGGGCGTGTCACATAATCCGAACTGTATTTGACCTCGCGCACCACCCAATCAGGCAGCACAGACACCCCGCGGTTCGAAGCGACCAGCAACAAGATCACCGCCGTCAGTTCGACCTGCCGGATGGCAGCCGGTTCAACCTTGGCCGGGATCAGCAATTGGCTGAAAACATCCAGCCGGGTGCGTTCAACCGGATAGGTGATCAGGGTCTCATTGCGAAAATCCGCCGCCTCAACAAAGGGTTTTTCGGCCAGCGGATGCGTGCTGGCCGCGACAAAGACCGCCTTGTAGTCAAAAAGCTCAACAAATTCGACACCGGGCAGTTCTTCTGGGTCCGAGCTCACCACCAGATCGACCTCTTCGCGCAACAGCGCCGGCAGCGCGTCAAAGGCCAGACCGGGGCGGATATCAACATCCACATCCGGCCAGGCGCGGCGGAAGTGTTCCAGCACCGGGAACAGCCACTCAAAACAGGCATGACATTCAATGGCGATGTGCATGCGACCGGTGCTGCCCGCGCGCAACCCGGTGAATTCATCCTGCAAGGCCTGCACCTGTGGCAAAACCTGTTGCGCCAGTTTCAGCAACCTTTGCCCCGCAGGGGATAATTTCAACGGCTTTGAGCGGCGCACAAACAATTCCACCCCTGCCTGATCCTCCAGCCCCTTAACCTGATGACTGAGCGCCGATTGGGTGATGTTCATCTGCTCTGCCGCACGGGCCAGACCGCCCGCCTCGTGAATGGCCTGAATGGTGCGCAGATGCCGGAACTCGATATGCATATTGAGGTCATCCTCATATTTAAGATGAAAGTTATGAATTTGTCTCACATTCAGTTTCATGAGACAAGAGGGTAACCCGGAATGAAGGATCAGCCCAATGACAACGCCAAATGTCTCTTTCGAAGTTTTCCCGCCGCGCACAGTGGATGCGGCATTCAAGCTCTGGGACACGGCTCAGACATTGGCCCCTCTGTCCCCGCGCTTTTTCTCGGTGACCTACGGCGCTGGCGGAACGACACGCGACCTGACCAAAGATGCCGCCCATGTGCTGCGCCGAACCTCTGGTTTGCCGGTGGCCGCGCATCTGACCTGTGTTGGTGCCAGCCGCAAGGAAACGATGGATGTCGCCCGCGGTTTTGCAAAGGCCGGCGTGACCGATATCGTGGCCCTGCGCGGCGATCCTGCAGAGGGGGCGGCCACCTTTACCCCACATGCCGATGGTTTTCAAAACAGCTGTGAGCTGATCGAGGCCTTGGCCGAGACCGGCAAATTCAATATCCGCGTCGGTGCCTATCCTGATCTGCACCCCGAAGCGACCGACCAGCAGGCCAGCATCGACTGGCTCAAGCGCAAGTTTGATGCCGGTGCGGACGAGGCGATCACGCAGTTCTTTTTTGAAGCCGAGACATTCCTGCGCTTCCGCGACGCCTGTGACAAGGCGGGCATTGACAAGCCGATCACACCGGGCATCCTGCCGGTGGTCAACTGGACTTCGGCGCGCAAATTTGCAGATCGTTGCGGCACCTATGTGCCCGATTGGGTCAGTCAGGCCTTTGAAACCGCCCTGCGCGATGACCGGCATGATCTTCTGGCCACGGCCTTGTGCACGGAAATGTGCAGCGACCTTATCGACGAGGGCGTCGAAAACCTGCACTTTTACACCTTGAACCGTGCAGAATTGACCCGCGATGTCTGCCGCGCTTTGGGTGTCACACCGCAAGTATCGCTCTCGGACGTTGCGTAACACCTTGCCTTTGCAGACTAATTAAAACAGCGTCTCCGGCATCCCCCTTGGCCGGAGAACCCCACATGCCCCGCACCGCCCAATCCCCCGACGACCTGCTTGCCCTGTCCGATGTTCTGAAAATATCGGGGCTCGAATTCATGCAGGCGATATTGGACGGCACCAACCCCGGCCCGCCCATTGCGCACACCATGGGATATGCCCTGCATGCGGTTGAGGACGGGCGCGTGATCTTTCGGGGCACACCGGAATTCAACGTCACCAACCCGCTTGGGACCGTTCATGGCGGTTGGTACGGCACCTTGCTCGACAGCGCGATGGCCTGTGCAGTGATGACAAAAGTGCCGCGCGGTTCGGTCTATACAACCTTGGAATTCAAGATCAACATTCTGCGGGCCATCCCTTTGGGCACGGAAATCGAGTGCATCGGCGACATCGACCATGTTGGCAGATCGACCGGCGTTGCCCATGGGGAAATCAGGGGCGTGGATGATGGCACGCTTTATGCCACCGGATCGACGACCTGCATCGTGATGAAACTGGCTTAGGGATCTGCCACCCCGGTCCGGCGTTGCAGCGGACGCACCACGCGACCATCTGGTGCCGCGCGTGTGCGTTCAGCGACACTTTCATGCAGCCGCTCTGAAGGGTCTTTGCCCACAATCCGTTTGCGCCGGGTCATGAAAATCTTGCCAAAGCCGCGCCAATTGCCGACCGAAGGCGCTTTCGCATCCTGAGGAAAGCGCAGCCGCCATCCCGCAGGCAGGGGCAATCCACTTTCTTCGGCTCGGGACAAAAGCCAGACCAAGGGAATGTTCGCCAGGGGTCGTGCCGCTTCAAACCCGCTGAGTTGTCCGCCCACATCCCCATGACTTCCGGGAAACCAGACCTGTTCGACATGGCCCTTGAACCCATCATGCGTGGTCCAAAGCACAGGTTTATAGGCCACCCGCGATTCGTTCAGTGCCAGCGCATGAAAGCCACTTTTTACGACGCCACTCAGTTCATGACCGTGAAAAGCATGTTTGGGCTCTGACAACCGCCACAGTACGGGCGCGTTGATCCCCAATGATTTGACCGTGTCCCAGACGCCGATCATCTCGATACACACACTTTCATGGCAAAAAGATTTGGAAAACGTCTGGGCCGCGTAACTCTTTGGATTGCATTCATAGTAGCGATAAAGATCGCGAATATTGCGTTCGGTAGCATGCTCTGCACGCAACAGCCCAACTTGATCAATCGCACCGGCAAGGCTGCGCACGGCATAGGCACCGCGTGAATACCCCATGAAAAATATCTGATCCCCCGGATGGTACCGCGAGGCAAGATAGCCATACGCGCGTTTGATCTGACGGTTGATCCCGCGCCCCATCATGACGTCTCGCGCTGAACGCCAGTCGATCCATTGCAGGCCAGGCTCATAATAAATCGACAGCTTGCTGCCCATTTCGCTTGCCAGCTTATACGCCAGCCCCGCGTTTGTTTCACACCCCGGATCCAGCGATGACATAGTGCCATCCAGAATGATCAGATGGGTCACCGTCCCACGTCGCGGGCCAAAATCAGACGCGGGTCTTTGCCAAAAACTGCCCAACAGCCGGCGCAACAAAGGGGGGCGTCGGGCGTCGGTCATATCATGGCCTTTGCGATCTGCCGGGCCTTCGCTGCTTCCATCAAGAGATCAGGATCGTCAATGCGATTGGCAGACAAAGCGTACGGGGACTGACCAACGGTATCGCCTTTTGCGGCAGTCTGTTTGTCACGCGGCGCACCCTTCATCCTGATGCCCCCATGCGGCGCAATGGCGCGCATCCGAGCCCGATAAAACCCTGCGCATTCAGCTTATTCCGCCGCGATCTTAGCACCGTTCAAAAGCTCCCAAACCATATGGGGTGTGAACGGCATATCGGCCTGCCGTACCCCATGATCCCACAATGCATCTTGCACTGCATTTGCGATGGCCGCCAACGCGCCCACTGTGCCCGCCTCGCCGCAGCCCTTCATACCCATGATGTTGGCCGTGGATGGGACGGGTTCAGACATAAAAGTAATATTTGGCAAATCTGTGGCCCGCGGCAAGGCATAGTCCATGAACGATGCCGTGAGCAGCTGGCCATCCTCATCATAGACAACCCGCTCCTGCACCGCCTGTCCGATCCCCTGCGCGACACCACCATGCACTTGACCTTCGGCCAGCATCGGATTGATAAGATTGCCAAAATCATCGACAACGATGTAACGATCAGTGGTCACGACACCCGTTTCAGGATCGATCACAACCTCTGTAACATGCACCCCGTTGGGAAAACTGCGCGCGTCCAGTTTTGCGCGCGCGTGATGGGTCAACAGGTCATCGCGGCCCTTTTCGCGCGCCATTTCAGCGACCTCAAGCATGGTCGGTGTCAGGTTTGACCCCTCTGCCCGGAACTGTTCATCATCAAAGGATATGGCACCCGCAGGCACGCCCATTTCATCGGCAAGAAATGCGGTAAATGCCTCTGTCATCTTGGCCACAGTGGCCAGTGTCGCGTTGTTCTGTGTGGTGACAGACCGGGATCCACCAGTGCCGCCGCCCTCTTTGATCAGGTCGCTGTCGCCCTGCACCACAGTGATCTGATCTGCCGGAATACCCGTCTGATCGCTGAGAAACTGGGCATAGACCGTCTCGTGCCCCTGACCGTTGCTTTGCGTTCCTACATAGATCGACACGCTGCCATCCTCTTCAAAGACCACCTTGGCCCCTTCCGCAGGATCGCCCAAAATACTTTCGATATAGTAACAAAGTCCAACGCCCCGCAGCAGACCGCGTTTGGCATCGGCTGCCTTGCGCGCGTCAAACCCGGCCATATCGGCCTCTTTGTGCATCCGGGTCAAAAGCCGGTCGAAATCGCCCACGTCATAGGTTTCATTTGTCGTTGTCCGGTAGGGCATCTGTTCTGGCTTGATAAAATTGATCCGCCGCAACTCCCAGGGGTCCACACCCAATTCCCGCGCGGCCCGATCCATCAACCGCTCCAACACATAAATCGCCTCCGGTCTGCCGGCCCCGCGATAGGCATCGACCTGAACGGTGTTGGTGTAATACCCGTCAACCTGCAGCCACGTGGTTTGCACGTCATAAACGCCCATCAAAACGCGACTGAAAAGCTGTGTCTGGATGGGCTGGCCAAACTGCGAATTATAGGCCCCCAGATTGCATTTGGTGCGCACCCGGTATGCGGTGATCTTGTTGTGCTCATCAAAGGCAAATTCAGCGAGCGATGTCAGATCGCGCCCACCGTTGTCACTCAACATCGCCTCGGTCCGGTCCGCCATCCAGCGTACAGGCCGGCCCAATGCGCGCGCCGCGGCAGCCACGCAGAAATACTCAGGATAGGCCATCGCCTTCATCCCGAAACTGCCCCCGGTATCAGGGTTGGTCACACGGACATTTTCGGGGTCCAGCCCGAACGATTTGATCAGATTGTCTTTGTGCACCCAAACGCCCTGGGCGTTATTGGCCAGATGCAGGCGGGTTCCGTCCCATTCCGCAAAACAGCCGCGCGGCTCCATAGAATTGACGATGATGCGGTTGTCACCAACCTCAAGCGCCACGGTTTTCGCGGCCTTTGCAAAGGCTGCCTCGGTTGCGGCCTCGTCGCCCATGCCCCAGTCAAACGCACGGTTGTCGGGTGCCTCATCGTGCACCGCCTCGCCACCTGTGGCCAAATCCATCTTGGCGGGCAGATCATCGGCATCAAACATGACTAGTTCCGCGGCATCACGCGCCTGCGCATAGGTTTCGGCCACAATCAGCGCCACAGGTTCACCGACATACCGCACCTTGCCCTTTGCCAGCATCGGGCGCAGAGGATCGGCGGCTCTGGTACCGTCGCGGTTTTTGACCACCGCTCCGGCAATGGCAATATCAATTCCAGCGGCCTCAAGATCGGCGCAGGTCAGCACCAGATGAACACCGTCAGCCTCGGCCGCATCTGCAACATCAAGCTCAGAAATCACCCCATGCGCCACCGGTGAGCGGAAGAAATACCCATGCAGCGCACCTTGCGGGGTGATGTCATCGACATAGCGTCCTTCGCCGGTCAAAAACCGCACATCTTCCGTCCGCTTAACCGACTGGCTTTTACCAAATTTGTCCACGATGCTGCGCCCTTACCCGTCATGCCTGTTTCGTGACAAACATTAGCGGGCAAAGGTGCCATGTCTAGGGCCCGACCGGATTTATCATGGGGCAGGCAGCTGTCTGCACATCCACTGCGCGCTCAGACGAGTGCGCAGACCATTTCAACCTGCCCGACGCCGTAGCCGTTAAATCCCGTGCTCATCGCAATTGAATAGGCACCCATGCCACCAAACATCACATAATCACCCACCGCCGTATCGGCAGGCAATGGCAAGCCGTCCGGCAGCCGATCAAGGGAATCACAGGTCGGACCGAAGACGATGCGAGGGGTCGCCGCCCCCGATCGCGGCCCTGCTGGGCCAAGCACATGAACCAAGCCGGACAGACCCATATCGCGCAAATCCGGCAAACCGCCATAAATACCATCGTTCAGAAAGACCACCTCGCCGCCTGACCGCATCCCCTTGACCCGCGTGGCCAGAACACATGCATCCGCAACCATCGCACGGCCCGGTTCACAGAGTACTCTGGGTTCAGCCCCGGCAAAAGAGCGCTTCACAGCGCTGTTGATGGTTGTGAAAATCGCCCGGTGGTCCGGTGCCCCGAACCCTCTGTTCGCTGCAAATCCACCGCCGATGTTTAGCCGCGCCAATCTGACACCCGCCAACGCCGCAATGCGCGCCGCCTCAGTCACATAGCTGGCCCATGCCTGAGGGTCATTGCATTGCGTGCCGGGATGAAAACACAATGATGGGACGAACCCCATTGCAACAACCCTGCGCAAAAGGTCAGCCGCCTGATCTGGTGTTGCCCCAAATTTCGACCCAAAATCATAGGCGGCCCCGGTGACGGGCAAAGCAAACCGTACCGCGATTTCAGCGGTGCGTGGCACGGCGTCAAGCTTTGCCAACTCCGCATGATCGTCCACGGACCAACTGGCCACACCGACATCAATGCCCGCCTCAACCTCGGCAATAGACCGGATCGGGTTGTTATAATGCAACACAGCCTGCGGACAGGCCGCACGCACCGCCCGCATCTCGGCGGGAGAGGCCACATCAAATGTCGAGATTCCGGCGGCCACCAGATTGCTCAATATTTCCGGACGGTCATTGGCTTTCACAGCATAGGTCACCAACCCGTCGAAATCCGCCTGAAACCGCCGCGCCGTGTCTTGCAGGACGGCGGGGGCAAAGAACATGATCGGGGCATCAGGACGATGCTGCGCCAAAAAGGCGGCGGGGTTCAGTGGCAGGGGGATGGAATGCTGCATCAAGGCCTCACTAGGGTGTTTTCCCTGATACTAGGTGAATTTTCGTCGAAACCACGCGTCTAATGGGCTATAATGATGGAAACTTCAGACAGTATGACGGAATCACCATGCAAATCGACGAAACTGACCGTGCCCTTATCACGTGTTTACAGACCAATGCGCGGCAACCCGTTGCTGATCTGGCCCGCACACTCGGGCTGGCCCGCACCACAGTGCAGGCGCGGCTCGACCGATTGGAACGCAGCGGCACAATCATCGGCTATACCGCCCGACTGGGCGCTGCCGTCGATGCCAAACTACATGCGACTGCGCTGGTCAGCATCGAACCGCGCAGCAGCCCCGCCGTTCTGGCCCGCTTGCGCAGCCTGCCCGGCGTGCGGGTGGTCCATACCACGTCTGGGCGGTTCGACCTGCTGGTTCAGATCGCAGCGGACACCACCGAAGAACTGGACGAAACACTGGACAAGATCGGCGAAGCGCGCGGGGTCAAAAGTTCGGAAAGCCTGATTCATCTGAGCACAAAACTGGACCGCCGTGGCTGATTGACCCAAAACGGTGTCGAAAACAGAACAGATCGCTGGCCCGAATGACGCAATTCTGACGCGGAAAACATCAAAGGACTCTCTGAACGATGGACCAGGTCAAATTCACCCAGATGAAAGACGGCACGCAAGCCGATTATGTGTTTCTGACCAAACACGAGGTCGCATACACCAAAGGCACCGCCGACCGCCTTTTGGGCGCTCTTGTCGACCTGGACGAAGGGCTGTCAGGGTACAAAGTCACACGGCTGGGCCATTCACTGCAAGCGGCAACCCGCGCCTACCGTGATGGGGCCGATATTGACTGGATCGTCGCCGCGCTGCTGCACGACATCGGCGACATCTATGCACCCTACAATCATGACGAATACGCCGCCGCGATCCTGCGGCCTTTTGTGCGCGAACAATGTGCGTGGTGCGTGCAAACCCATGCAGATTTTCAGATGGTCTATTACGGTCATCATGTGGGTGCCGACCCCAACAAACGGGACCGTCATCTGGGGCACGCCTATTTCGACGATTGCGTGGCGTTCTGCGAACACTGGGATCAGGCCAGCTTTGATCCTGACTATGACACCCTGCCGCTCGATTTTTTCCGCGATATGGTGCGCGAGGTTTTTGCGCGCGCACCTTATGATCCAGACGTGATCCGGCCCGGTATACGCGAACCGTTGCAAGGCACATCCCACCCTTGAAACCTGCGACGGATGTTAGGCCGAATTGAGTATTTGGGCGAAAAGAAGCTTGGGTTCACGCTTCGTTATGAAAGTTCTGATCTTATGAAAACAGGATACAGGCTGGAGAGCCGAATGCCTCGCGAGAAGAAGCCGCCCTGTGTCAGCCCCTAGCCCGTTGAACGGAATGGTTTGCTGAATAGCAGGGCGGTTTTGTTTCTTTTCGCCAAAAATACTCAAAATCAACCCCACCGATGCCACCACCGCCAATGTCATACGCGCGCCACTCTTTCCCTCGGCCCGCATGTCCGCTAGATCACCGACAAACGAACACGGGATTTATGACCATGGCACTCGACAAAACCTTCAATGCCGCTGAGGCCGAAGCACGCCTTTACGCCGCTTGGGAAAAAGCTGGCGCATTTAGGGCTGGCGCAAATGCCAGCCGGGATGAAACCTTCTGCATCATGATCCCGCCACCCAACGTCACCGGGTCGCTGCACATGGGGCATGCGTTCAACAACACGTTGCAGGACATTCTGACCCGCTGGCACCGGATGCGTGGCTTTGACACGCTCTGGCAACCCGGCACCGATCACGCAGGCATCGCCACCCAGATGGTGACCGAACGTGACATGATGGAACATCAGGAACCAAACCGTCGCGAGATGGGCCGCGAGAAATTCCTTGAACGGGTCTGGCAGCAGAAAATCAAATCACGCGGCACCATCATCGGGCAGCTCAAACGGCTTGGGGCCAGCTGTGACTGGGACCGCGAGGCATTCACCATGTCGGGTGCCCCAAACGCGCCCGAGGGTGAAGAAGGCAATTTCCACGACGCCGTGATCAAGGTGTTTGTCGATATGTACCGGAAAGGCCACATCTATCGCGGCAAGCGGCTGGTCAATTGGGACCCGCATTTTGAGACGGCGATTTCAGATCTTGAAGTCGAGTCTACCGAAGTGGACGGCCACATGTGGCACTTCAAATACCCGCTCGCCGGGGGTGCTACATACGAGTACGTGGAGAAAGATGAGGACGGCAACGAGACATTGCGCGAGACCCGCGACTATATCTCAATTGCGACCACGCGCCCCGAAACCATGCTGGGCGATGGTGCCGTTGCAGTTCATCCATCGGATGAACGTTATGCGCCAATCGTCGGAAAACTATGCGAAATTCCGGTGGGACCAAAAGAGCACCGCCGGATGATCCCGATCATCACGGATGATTATCCTGATCCGAACTTTGGGTCGGGAGCGGTCAAGATCACTGGCGCGCATGACTTTAACGACTATGGCGTCGCCACCCGCAATGGCATCCCGCTTTATGCGCTGATGGACACGCGTGGTGCCATGCGTGCCGATGGCTTGCCCTATGCTGAGGCCGCAGCGCGTGCGGGCGCGATTGCAGACGGGTCAGAGGATGCCCCCGCCGATGCAACCGAGATCAACCTCGTTCCAGACGCCTATCGCGGGCTGGACCGTTTCGAGGCGCGTCAGAAAATAATCGAAGAAATCAATGCCGAAGGGCTGGCCGTGATGGTTTCGGTCCCCGTCATTGACGAAGAAGACGGGCAGGAAAGCTCCAAGCTGGTTCCTTACGTCGAAAACAAAAAGATCATGCAGCCGTTTGGCGACCGCTCCAAAGTTGTGATTGAACCGATGCTGACCGATCAGTGGTTCGTCGACACCGCCAAGATCGTTGGCCCCGCGATTGACGCGGTCAAAAATGGTGAGGTCACGATCCTGCCTGAGCAGGACAAGAAGGTGTATTTCCACTGGCTGGAGAACATCGAGCCATGGTGTATTTCGCGACAGTTGTGGTGGGGGCATCAGATACCGGTTTGGTATGGACCCGCTATCAATAGAGAGCTGCAAGATCAGCCATATGTTATTGGTACTGATCAATCTGTTTGGCTGAGTTATCTAGACCAGCAACCGTTTTGTTTTGCAGATTACGCAGCTGCGAAGGCCGCAATGAGCGAAGTCTATGGTGGGCTTGAGATCATAGAGGTTCAAGACCGATACGAAGCCATCATGAAGACTGGCGAAGTCGAGCGCGACGCAGAGAACAACCCGCTTCAGGTTTTCGTTTGGCGCGACCCCGACGTCCTAGACACATGGTTCTCCTCCGGCCTCTGGCCCATCGGCACCCTCGGCTGGCCCGAAGACACGCCTGAACTCAAAAAATACTTCCCCACTTCCGTCCTGATCACCGGGTTCGACATCATCTTTTTCTGGGTCGCCCGGATGATGATGATGCAATACGCCGTGGTGGGCCAAAAACCTTTCGACACTGTCTATGTCCACGCGCTGGTGCGCGATGAGAAGGGCAAGAAGATGTCAAAATCGCTGGGCAACGTGCTTGACCCGCTGGAACTCATCGACGAATTCGGCGCGGATGCGGTGCGCTTTACCGTGACCTCGATGGCGGCGATGGGGCGTGATCTGAAACTCTCCACCGCGCGGATCGCCGGCTATCGCAACTTTGGTACCAAGCTCTGGAACGCCCACCGCTTTGCAGAAATGAACGATGTGTTCACCGAAACGGCAGCCGTGATGCCAACGCCACAAGCGACCCTGAACAAATGGATCGTCGGTGAAGTTGCCCGCACCCGCGAGGATGTGGATGCAGCGCTCGACAATTACCGGTTCAACGATGCTGCCAACACGCTTTATGCCTTTGTCTGGGGCAAGGTCTGTGACTGGTATGTGGAGCTCAGCAAACCGCTATTGCAAGACGACGCACCCGAAGCGGCCGAGACACGTCAGACCATGGCCTGGGTGCTGGATCAGTGCCTGATCCTGCTGCATCCGATCATGCCGTTCATCACCGAAGAATTGTGGCAAACCACTGCCAAGCGCGACAAGATGTTGGTGCATGCAGATTGGCCTACCTATACCACCGACGACCTGCTCGATAAGGACGCGGATCGTGAGTTGAATTGGGTGATCGGCCTGATCGAAAGTGTTCGTTCGGCGCGCCAGCAAATGCACGTGCCTGCAGGGCTGAAAGTGCCAATGATCGTCACTGACATGGATGCGGCAGCGCAGGCGGCATGGGATGGCAACGAGGCCATGATCAAACGCCTGGCGCGGGTCGAAAGCCTTGAAAAAGCGAGCGAGTTCCCGAAAGGCACAGTTGCAATCTCTGCCCCGGGGGCCAGCTTTGGCCTGCCGCTTGCCGGGTTGATCGACATTGACGAAGAAAAAGCGCGACTGCAAAAATCCTTTGACAAACTGGCCAAGGAAATCGGCGGGCTAAAGGGGCGTTTGAACAACCCCAAATTCGCCGCCTCCGCCCCCGCCGAAGTCGTTGCCGAAGCACAGACCAATCTGGAAGCGCGCCAGGAAGAAGCCGATCAGGTGCAGGCGGCATTGGATCGGTTGGCCGAATTGGGGTGACAGTTCGGCAGACGCGCGAACAGCCCGTTATTTGAAAACGGCGGGCCGTTTACCAAACTCTGCCGCGATCACTTCCATCTGGTGTGGTTTGCCAAGCAGATCCGCCTGGGCGCGGGATTCAGCCATCAAGACGTCGTCAACGGATGCCATTTGTGCAAATGAAATCAGCTGCTTGGCGGCCTTTGTTGCGCTGGGGCTTTTGCCTGCGATGGTGGTCGCCAGCGCTGTTGCTGCAGCCAATGGATCATCCGCGACTTCTGTCACCAACCCCCAGCGCTCCGCCTGACCGGTATCGATTGCCTCAGCCGTATAGGTCAGCCGCCGCAACACATCGTCGCGCACCAAACGGGGCAACAGGACCATCCCGCCCATGTCCGGCACGATGCCCCATTTCATCTCCATCACGGCCAGTTTTGTGTCTGGTGCCGCGATACGGATGTCCGCACCCAGCGCAAGCTGCATCCCCGCGCCGTACACAGCGCCGTGCAAGGCCGCGATGACCGGAATGTCGAGCCGCGCCCAGATCATTGCGACCTCTTGCCATTGGTTTGTAGTGCCCTCGCCATGTGTGCGCGGCATCAGCAATTCAGCGGGGTCCTTGCCAATCATCGCCGACAACCCGGTGATGTCGATGCCCGCGCAAAACGCTTTGCCCTCGCCTGACAGCACAACAACCCGCGTATCAGATGCGGCAACCTCTTGGCCTGCTGCAATAATCGCGTCGATCATGTCCTGATCGACCGCGTTCATTTTGTCGGCGCGGGTCAGCCGGACAAAGGCGATGTGGTTTTCATAGGTGATGGTCACGCGGGCCATGGCGGGTCTCCTGATTGGGTCCCGCCATAACAGCGCATTCAACTGGCACTGACCAGTCCTACGTCACGGCAATTCAGTGCACGACACGTTCCACCGCGCGCATCATGCCGAGGCCTTTGTCATAAACCAGCGTCAGAATGCGGCGGGTGCCGGGGTTGCTGGCGACCATCGGGACGGCGCGCAAGGCCCCTGCCGCCAATGTCGCAGCGATAAAACCACGTCTGCTGAGATTTGCCATGCGTATGCTACTTGTTGTTGCGAGCTGTTCTCATGTAAGTGCTACTGGCGTCCTTTTCACCCCCCCCTTGCCCGAATAAGCGGACAGGCTTATCAGCGATGACATGACGAATTTTCGCCTTACAGCGCTTGCACACTCCCTTCCCGCGACGGTTCCCTTTGTGGGGCCAGAGGCGCAGGAACGTGCCAACGGTCGGCTTTTCAAGGCCCGTTTGGGGGCCAATGAAAACGTCTTTGGCCCCTCGCCCCTCGCAATCAAGGCGATGGCTGAGTGCGACCAATGGATGTACGGCGACCCGGAAAGCCATGATCTGCGTAGCGCACTTGCCGATCATCATGGCACAACACCGGATCACATCATTGTCGGCGAAGGCATAGACGGGCTGCTCAATTACCTTGTGCGGCTCTTTGTGGGGCCGGGTGATGCTGTTGTGACCTCAGACGGGGCGTATCCGACGTTCAACTATCACGTTGCCGGGTTCGGGGGTGTTTTGCACAAGGTCCCGTATCGTGACGATCATGAGGATCCTGCGGCGCTTTTTGCCAAAGCGGCAGAGGTGGACGCAAAGCTGGTCTATCTGTCCAATCCCGATAACCCGATGGGATCGTGGCACGCGGGTTCGCAGATATCGCAGGCAATGGATAGATTGCCTGAGGGCACGTTGCTGTGCCTCGATGAGGCTTACATAGAATGCGCCCCTGACGGAACTGCGTTGCCATTGGACTTTTCTGATCCCCGCGTGATCCGGATGCGGACGTTTTCCAAAGCGTACGGCCTGGCGGGTGCGCGGGTCGGCTATGCCCTTGCCGCACCCGATCTGATCACCGCCTTTCACAAGGTGCGCAACCATTTTGGTATGAACCGTGCCGCCCAGGCGGGCGCGCTGGCCGCACTTCAGGACAAAGAGTGGCTGAGCCATGTGCAACGTGAAATTTCAGCAGCGCGCGGCCGGATTGCAGATATTGCGCAAACTCATGGGCTGACACCCCTGCCTTCTGCGGCAAACTTCGCGGCAATTGATTGTGGCAGGGACGGCACATATGCCAAAGGTGTTCTTGATGGGTTGGTTGCGCGCGGCATTTTTGTGCGGATGCCCTTTGTGGCCCCGCAAAACCGCTGTATCCGCGTCAGTTGCGGAACGCCAGCGCAGCTTGATGCGTTTGCCAGCGCACTCCCGCATGCGTTAAAAGACGCAGAAAAGGGCTGACGCGCGCTCGGGTCGCGCTATGCTATTCTTTGTACCCTTAAAAGAGGATCATTGATGCGCGACACAAATGATCGTCCCGCCGCACCAAATTACACCGCCGCCTGCATCGTCATGTTTGGTGTCAATCTGATGTGGGTCCTCATGGTGATCTGGGCCGTCTGGGGTTTTCTGGTGGCCGCATTGGCGGGGTGGATTGTGAACCATTTGATCACCCGCATCGCCGCACAGCGCGGTTAGTGACCCGCGATAACCTGTGCAGCCGCATCAAGTGCGCTGGCACCATGTTCGATTTTCAGCGCCGTCATACCCGCCTCGATCCCGCCTAACAGCCCCATGATCATATGACCGTTCACATGGCCCATGTGACCAAGGCGGAAAAATCCGTGCCACGCCGGATCACCCGGCGCAGCCATGCCAAGGCCAATACCCAAGGTCAGCCCCAGATTTTGCTGCACCCAGTCGCGCAGTGCCGTCGCATTCGGAGTTTGCAGGCGCAGGGCCGTCACCGCGTGGCTGCGCGCCTCGCGGTCCGCAATATTAAGCGCAAATGTGCCGCGCTGGGACCACGCCTCGCATGCTGCCCAAACCGCCCGCGCCAGTACCGCGTGACGTGCCCAAACCTGTTCAATGCCTTCATCATGGATCATATCCAGCGCCGCGCGCAGGCCAAAAATATGCTGTGTTGGTGCCGTTCCGCAGTGGTATTGATAGAATTCCTCCGGGTGCGCCCGCGGCATCCAATCCCAGTAACGGCTCACGCGCGGCATCTTGGCGCGCACGGCTTCGGCCTTGTCATTGAAAAAAACAAACCCCACTCCGGGCGGCACCATCAGACCTTTTTGGCAGGCGGTGACCATCACGTCGACGCCCCAGGCGTCCATCTCAAATCGGTCGCAGCCCAATGATGCGATACAATCAGCCATCAAAAGCGCCGGATGGCCCACCTCGTCCAGAACCGCACGTAATCCCGCAATATCGTTGCGCACGGAGCTTGAAGTGTCGACATGCACACCCAAAATTGCCTTGATTTCATGTGCTTTATCCGCCGCCAATACGTCGGCTACGCGCGCCATATCCATTGCGGCCGCCCGGCCAAAATCGATGACCTCAACCTGTGCACCAAGGTCTGTCGCAATCTCGCCCCAGCCGATGCCGAAACGACCCGTGGAGGGGACCAGCACCTTGTCCCCCGGTGCAACGACATTGCTCAGCGCCGCTTCCCATGCTGCGTGACCATTGCCGATGTACATCGCGACGTGATGTTTGGTGCGTGCCACCCGACGCAGATCCGCCATCAGCGCCGGCATCATGTCAATCAGCGCCCCGGAATAGATATTGGGTGCCGCGCGGTGCATGGCGTTCAGAACCGCATCGGGCATCACAGAAGGGCCAGGGATAGCCAGATAAGACCGCCCTTGCGCCAAAAGAGGGGATTTTGTCATATGAACTCTGCCTTTGACCCGCGCGATTTCCTGCACCTTATCTGTGCGGAATGCAGCGTCAACACGATTGGCACCCCCGCATGCTTGCCCTGCCCGCCCACGTTTCGTAAACCTGTGACTGCACTGCCCAAAAGGAATGTGGCCGCAGATGAATAACCAAACCTATACGTCTGGGCAATTGCTGCGCTGGCTCTGGCGCGATTACCTGAAAAAACATCTGTGGTTGATGGGTGCGGCCGTGTTTTTCATGATCATCGAAGGCAGCACCCTGGGCGCATTGGCGCGTCTGATGGAACCGATGTTCGATCAGGTATTTGTTGCCGGTAAACAAGATGCGCTCAAATGGGTTGGCCTGATCCTGCTTGGGATATTCGTGCTGCGCGCCATTGCGGGCGTGGCGCAGAAAGTGCTGCTGACCCGGATCGCACAACGCACCGCCGCCGACATGCGCATAGAACTGCTTGGCCAAATGATGCGGCAGGACGGTGCGTTTCACCAATCCCATCCCCCGGGTTTCCTGATCCAGCGGGTTCAATCTGATGTAAACGCGGTTGGCGATGTCTGGCGTGCGATCATCACCGGAGCCGGTCGCGACTTTATCGGTCTGATCGTGCTTTTGGGCGTTGCCATTTCCATTGATCCGATCTGGGCGCTGCTGGCGTGCGTGGGCATTCCGGTCATGGTCCTGCCGGCCGCAATTGCGCAACGCTTTGTGCGCGAACGCTCGCGCGAAGCGCGTGATTTGGGGGCCAATCTGGCCACCCGGCTGGACGAAGTGTTCCACGGCATTGTTCAGATCAAACTGAACGCGCTCGAAAGCTATCAGGCGCGCCAGTACAATGACCTGACCCGCACCTTCATCCGCACCGAAGTGCGCGCGGCCTTTGGCAATTCCGCCATTCCAGGCATGATCGATATCATGTCCGGTGTGGGGTTCATGGCCGTTATTCTCTATGGCGGCTCCGAGATTATCTCGGGCAACAAAACCATCGGGCAATTCATGACCTTCTTCACCGCCATGGGCTTTGCATTTAGCCCACTGCGCCGGCTGGGCGGCGTGAGCGGTCTGTGGCAGGTCGCAGCGGCCGCCCTTGAGCGGATCAAGGAACTGATGGATGCCCCCATACGATTGAAAGAACCGGCAAACCCGGTCCCCGTCCCCACGGGCCAACCCGATGTTGAGCTTAGAAATGTGGATCTGGCCTATGGTGAGGTCAAGGTGCTTGACGACATCAGCCTCAGCGCTGCAGCAGGTGAGACGACCGCGCTCGTCGGGGCATCCGGCGCTGGCAAGTCCACGATTTTCAATGTGTTGACCCGGCTCATCGACCCGCAGGCAGGCAGTGTCACCATCGGCGGTGTCGCGACCTCCGACATGGCGATATCCGAATTGCGTGGCCTGTTTTCAGTGGTGACCCAAGAGGCATTGCTGTTTGACGAAACCTTGCGGGAAAACATCGTGTTGGGCCGCACGGATGTCAGCGATGACGCATTGCAGGCCGTCCTGAAAGCCGCCCATGTCGCAGATTTCCTGCCCAACCTTGAAAATGGTCTGGACACGCGCGTCGGTCCGCGCGGCTCTGCCCTTTCCGGTGGCCAAAGACAGCGCGTCGTGATCGCCCGCGCGCTGCTTCGTGACACGCCGATCCTGCTGCTGGATGAAGCCACCAGCGCGCTTGATGCGCAATCAGAACAGGTCGTGCAGGACGCGCTGGACCAGCTGTCCGCAGGGCGCACCACAATCGTCATTGCGCACCGTCTGGCGACCATTCGCAGCGCCGACAAGATCATTGTGATGGACCGGGGCCAGGTTCGCGACCAAGGCACGCACGAAGAACTTCTGCAACGCGGCGGCATCTATGCCGACCTCTACCGCCTCCAATTCCAGGATGGCAAAACCGTCAGCGATGCACGGGGGTTGCGGGCTTTGCGGGCCAAGGAACGTGGCGAAGATGTCAGCGAACCAAACATCCTGCAACGATTGGGACAGGCTTTGTTTGGGTAGACACCGTTCTCCCCTTCACCCTTTCTTAAATACCGATCCGACCTGACATCCTGTAGCAAACTGACCATTACAGGGCTCAGCCAAGCCTCAAGCGCCCGGAATGTCATCGCGCCTGCGGCGCGTCCGCATGATCACCGCTGGCGACGGTAGCTTTGCGCCAGTACTTCTGGCGACGTGCCGAAAAAATACCGCCCTAATGTCCACAGATTGCGCCCACCGCGCCGCATCCAGCCCTGACTTTGATACTTTGCCGCGCTGGTGACCGCGCAGACCGGCAGGCCAACAAGCTGCCCCTTAAGCGCCCGCGCAAGTGCGACATCCTCCATCAGCGGCTGATCTTTGTAGCCACCCACCTCCTCATAGAGTGTGCGGGGCAGGATCAAACCCTGATCGCCAAAGGGAAGGCCAAATCGACTGCGCAGGTTGGCCCATCCGGCGACCAGGTTCCCGGGTATTCCGCCCTGATCAAACGCCAATTTGAACCACCCGGCCTTGGCCGTGCCTAAATGTGCCGCCACGATCTTTGCCCATCCGGGCGACAGCATGGTGTCAGCGTGCACCACCATCAGCCAATCCGCTTTGGCCGCAGCACATCCACGCTGCAACTGCCCGCCTCTTGACGCGGCACCATGGATCACCTCTGCCCCCCATGCCAGCGCAGTCGCACCTGTAGCATCTGTTGATCCGCCATCACTGACAATCAATTCCCGGATCAACCCCGCATCCAGCCCTTCCATCAGCGCGGCCAGACAATCGGGCAGCGTATCAACGGCGTTCAGGGTCGGAATGATCACAGATATCGGCGCGCGCATGCTTGGCCCTTTAGAATTGCGAGTGATGGCTATATGTCATGATCAACTGTCAAAGGACATAAAAGATGACCCAACGCCGCATCCTGCGCCTGACTGGCGACGACACATTGGACTTCCTGCAAGGTCTGATCACCAATGATGTGAAAAAACTTTCCCAAGGGCCAATCTATGCGGCGATCCTGACCCCGCAGGGCAAGTTTTTTGCTGATTTCTTTGTCGCAAAGGACGGCGATGGCGTGCTCTTGGATGTCGCCGACAGCCTGGCCGATATGCTGCTTCAGCGGTTGAACATGTATAAGCTCAGAGCATCGGTTGAAATCGCCGCAACGGACCTGCACCTGCACCGTGGTCTGGGGCCAGTGCCTGAGGACGGATATGCAGACCCGCGCACTGACGCGATGGGATGGCGGGCCTACCGCGTGGACCCTCAGATCGACAACAACGTGAACTGGGATGCCTTGCGTGTGACGCACATGATCCCAAAGACGGGGATTGAACTGACACCGGACACATTCATTCTGGAGGTTGGCTTTGAGCGCCTGAATGGGGTCGATTTTCGCAAAGGGTGTTATGTCGGCCAAGAGGTCACAGCGCGGATGAAGCACAAGACCGAGCTGCGAAAAGGTCTGGCTCAGGTTTCCATCGCGGGGGACGCGCCAATTGGCACCGAAATCATGGCTGCCGACAAGCCCGCTGGCACGCTGTTCACGCAATCTGGGGGGTTGGCGCTTGCCTATCTCCGATTTGACCGGGCCACTGGTCCAATGCGCGCGGGTGATGCCGTGGTGACATGGATCCCGCCGGCATGATTTTTGACCACCCAGGCCCCCGAATCGCACAAAAAAGCCCCGGATCGCGCCGGGGCTTTGCTTCAGATCGCTATGACGTCACGTCATACGTTTAGGCGCGTTCGACGTATTCCATCGTTTCAGTGTTGACCACGATGTCTTCGTCCTGCCCGACAAATGGCGGCACAGACACCCGCACGCCGTTATCAAGCAGTGCCGGTTTGAACGAATTCGCTGCTGTCTGGCCTTTGACCACCGGCTCAGTCTCGACGATCTTGCAGATCACCTTTTGCGGCAGCCGGGCGTTCAGAGCCTCTGCTTCGTGGTATTCCACCACGATCATCATGCCATCCTGCAGAAACGGGCGGGCATCGCCAAGCAGTTCTGAGGCCAGTTGAACCTGCTCATAGGTGTCCGTGTCCATCACCACCAGATTGCCGTTTTCTTCATACAAAAACTGCTGATCTTTTTGTTCTAAACGGACTTTTTCGACTTTGTCGGCGCTGCGGAAGCGTTCGTTCAGTTTTGATCCGTTGCGCAGATTGCGCAACTCGACCTGAGCAAAGGCACCGCCCTTGCCCGGCTTTACATGGTCAACCTTAACCGCTGCCCATAGGCCGCCGTTATGTTCCAGAACGTTTCCGGGGCGGATCTCGTTTCCGTTAATTTTGGGCATGTGTCAAAACCTTGGCAAGAACTTGATGATATGTCGACGCACCCTATATCTGGTAGGATATCCCCCTGCAAGTCACCGCTATATCGTGCTGCACCCGCAGCAAGACATGCGCCAGATGCATAGGAGTTATGCGATAAAGTGGTATCCGAATCGGACGATATGGGTCATAAGGGGCTTCACGCCGGGATGACAAGAGCAAGAATAATAGAAAGGACGACGAGATGAAAGATTTCGTTGATGGCACCGCCTTTAACAATGAGCAAGGCAATCGCGCACGTAAACTTTTCGCAGCAGTGGTACTGGCTGCGTTGGATGACGCAATCGCGGACGACAAGAAATATGGCAACGGACCAGAGCAGATCGCCCGCTGGGCCCGGTCACGCGATGGTCGCGAAGTGTTGAGCTGTGCTGGCATTGACCCCAACGAGCGGGTTGTGTCCGGTTTGATGGATTTTGTGGGCAAAGGTGTGCGTACATCTGTTGCACTTTCGCGCGAAGAATCTGAGCGCCGCCATGCCGCGCAGCAGGCTGAAGCCGCGTAGTAACCACGTCATGAGTGACAAAAAATGCAGCCCTCGGGCTGCTTTTTTTATGCGCTGTAAGAATAATGTAGCCTTACCAACCTGCCCCTTTTCCCGCGGCTCGATTTACGCCAGTTTGCGGGCAACTGCTGCGGAGTGCGCAAAATGACAAAAGCGATCATGATACAAGGCACCGGCAGCAATGTCGGCAAGTCGATGATTGTTGCCGGACTGATCCGGGCTTGCGTGCAGCGCGGCATGCGGGTGCGCCCTTTCAAGCCGCAAAACATGTCTAACAATGCAGCTGTAACCACGGATGGAGGCGAGATTGGGCGTGCGCAGGCCCTGCAGGCGCGTGCCGCCGGGGTGGAGCCGCACACAGACATGAACCCGATCCTGCTCAAACCGCAAAGCGCCACGGGCGCGCAGGTCATCGTGCAAGGCCAGATCGCGGGCCATCAGGAGGCAGCAGCCTTTGGTAAAAACAAGGCAGCACTGATGCCAGCAGTATTGGAGTCTTTTGCCCGTCTTGGCGAAACCTGCGATTTGATCATCGTTGAAGGTGCAGGCAGCCCGGCCGAGACCAATCTGCGGCGCGGTGACATTGCCAACATGGGTTTTGCCACAGCGGCGGGCGTGCCCGTCATTCTGATGGGTGACATCGACCGGGGCGGCGTTATTGCGCAGATCGTCGGCACGCAGGCCGTTCTGGAGGCAACCGACACGGCGATGATCAAGGGCTTTGCCGTGAACAAATTTCGCGGCGATCGCAGCCTGTTTGATGCGGGCCGTGACAACATCGCGCAGCGCACTGGCTGGCCGAGCCTTGGGGTGATCCCGTGGTTTGACGAAGCGCACCGGTTGCCTGCTGAGGATGTGATGGATCTGCCCTCTCGGGCGCGGTCGGGCGGTGCAGGTGTGGTCATTGCAGTCCCACGTTTGCCACGCATTTCAAACTTTGACGATCTGGATCCGTTGGCAGCCGAAGCCGGGGTTGATTTGCGGGTGATCATGCCCGGCGCGCCGCTTCCTGCTGACGCCGATCTGGTGTTGATGGTCGGCAGCAAGGCCACGATTGCGGACCTTGCAGCGTTTCGGGCAGAAGGCTGGGATATTGATCTGGCCGCCCACATCCGGCGCGGCGGCCATGTTTTGGGCCTGTGTGGTGGCTATCAGATGTTGGGGCGCACCATTGCTGATCCGCATGGCATCGAAGGGCCGCCAACGACTGTGCAGGGGTTGGGGCATCTGGCGGTTGATACGGTTATGGCACCGATCAAACATCTGTCTCTCAAAACTGGTGAGCACCCCGAAAGCGGCACGACCCTTAGCGGTTATGAAATACATATTGGTGAAACAAATGGTCCTGATTGCGCCCGTGCCTGGTTGCAGTTTGCGGGGCGTCCGGAAGGTGCCGCGACCGCGGATGGCCGGGTGCAGGGATGTTACATGCACGGGCTGTTTAGCTCGGACGCATTTCGCGCCGCGTATCTCGGACAGTTTGGCATAGCATCGACGCTCAACTTTGAAGCAGGAGTTGACGCCACCCTCGACGCATTGGCGCGGCACGTCGAACGCTATTTCGACGTGGATTTGATGTTATCACTGGCCAGAGACGTCTGAAAAAGACCGGAGGCTGGCAGGATAGTCACATCCCCCCTCTTCCCCGTTATTCCAATTCTTGCGCCGTCAACGCGCGGTGGATTTCGCGGCGCACCAGTTTGCGAACATTGCGGGTGATACGTTCCCCCAGAGCGCCTTGCAATTCTGCACGCACGATGTCGCTGACCAGATCGCGCAGCGCCTCTTCGTCGATCAGTTGATCATCGTTGCCATAGGCAAAGCGGTCTTCTTCGTGGGTGCCATCCTGTGATGGTTGCGCTGCCATAAGTTCGGGCTGAGGTTCAGGCTCAGCCTGAGGCGTGGCGGGCATTGGTGCGGCTTGGCTCTCATCTGCGTCGTGATAAGCGTCGACCTCGTCATCGTGATCGTGATCGTCGTATTCATCTTCTTCTTTATCTTCAACATCCAACAACGCGCCCATTTCTTCGTGGTCATCGTCATCTTCCCATGCCATCGCGGGTTCTTCAGTACCTGAATATTCGTCTGAACCGGGTTCGTCCGGCTCCCAGGTGTCCGAGATTTTGCCGATTGCCGTTTCCAGCGCCTCTATCTTGGCGCTCAGCGCCGCTGCCTTGCCGGACCCGGCATCGCTGGTGTCTGTCTTGGCCGCTGCGGGTGCATCAATCGGTCTGTCGTTATCCTCGTCCTCAATCTTCAATGCAGAAAAGTCTAGTTCCAGATCCCCTTCGCCGTCTTCGTCATCATCATCGGCAAAGTTGTACGGATCGGCCTCGTAATCATGGGCAGGATCGTCAAGATCCATCTCTTCATCTTGCTCGGATAATTGTTCAGCGCTGTCTTGCTCGGCCTCAACGGCCAGATCATCAAGATCGTCTTCCTCAAATTCCAGCGCATCAAGGTCGCTTTCATCATCGGACTCCTCTGCGACACGCAGCGCAGGGGTCAACACCAGACGATCATTCGCCGGTACCGCGTTTTGGATTTGGATAGGGCGCTTGTCTTCGGACACCAGACGGCGGATCGACGACAGAACATCCTCTACCTCGGCGTTTGTGACGGGGTTAGACATATTTTTTTACCACTCTTTCCTCAACTCCCAGTTTAACCCGATGCAGAGATTCTCACAATGGGGCGCGAGAAATTGTCACTGTTTTTGTAGGGCGCGCAGCACCCGATCCAGTTTTTGACCCTGTCTGGATCTTTTTGCCGGACTGTCCTTTACAAGATTATAATATGCCGCCGGATCGTAGATCTGAACCGGTAATTTCAGATCCTGTGCCGTCAACTGGCCTGTCGCGGACAAAACCGTGTAGGCAGCGACGTATAGATTTGAACGCGCCGAAACCCGCGCTGATTCCGCATCAAGCAGCGATTGTTCCGCATCCAGCACGTCCAGCGTTGTGCGCGCGCCCAATGTCGCCTCTTCCCGAACACCGCGAAAGGCGATGCGTGCGGCGCGAATTTGACGTTCAGATGCCTCCAAAACCGCGCGTGCCGAGGCCAGACTGGCATAGGCGTTGCCAACGTCCTGACGAATATCATGGGTCACCACATGCAAATTGGAACGCTGAGCATCGCGTTGCGCCATGCTTTTGCGCACCTGCGCTGACAGTTGTCCACCGCCATAGATCGTCTGCTTAAATTCTAGTCCTACCGAACCAGTACGGTTGTAGTTCGGGGTTCCAAAGTTCTCGGTCAGCCCATAACGCCCGGTCAGCGACACAGTTGGCTCCATATCCGCCTCGCCCGCCTTGATCAGCAGTTCAGCTGCAGCGACCTGATGCTGGGCTGCGGCCAACAACGGATGGCGGCGCACGGCCAAAGCTTTGGCCCCCTCAACGTCAACGCCCACGTCGGGCAAGCGCGGTGGCGCGCTCAATCGACCAGGCTTGCGGCCCACGGCATTGCGGTATTCTTCAATGGCGCGCAGGTAATCACCTTCGGCACCAGCCAGACCGCTGCGGGCCTGCGCCAGTTGCGCTTCGGCCAGGGCAACATCTGTCCGCGTGACTTCGCCAACATCAAAACGGTCCCGTGCGGCCCGCAGTTCCTGGGTCAACAGACGCAGGTTGTTGTTGCGCAGCGCCACAAATTCCGATGCTTCAATCACCCCCATATAGGCGCGGACAGCCCGCAAAAGAACGATCTGTTCGATGTCAAGCAGCGTGCCACGGGTCGCCAAAACCGTTTCCTTGGCTGCTTCAATCCGGTACTGGCTGGCCCCAAAATCAAAAAGCAACAGCTGACCGATCAGGCCGATGGTGGCAGAAAGATTATCCACGGATGAAGAGAACCCTGCCCCGCCAGCACGCGTTCTCCCAAAATTCTGCGTCAGATCGGCCGACCAACTTAACACAGGTTTCAAAGTAGATCCCGCGATTGCCACATCTTCGTCGGCGGCACGCAGCAAGGCACGGTTCTGTTCCAGCAATCCCGAATGAGTATAAGCACCGACCAGCGCATCGGCGAGGGTATCAGCCTTGGCGACTTGTGGCACAGCAAAACCAAATACCGCCAGACTTAGCGCGACGATGGGACTGGCCCGCTTCAGAGTTTTGGTCAATGACATAACTGGCATCACCTTTTTACATGAATTTAGGAACAGTAATCCCGCGTGAGCGGACGCTTAAAGTTGAAACGCAACCTGCCGTTCAAAGCCTGCCAGAACCGGTGCGCCCGCATTAAACGCAGCACGCCAACTGATCTGTGTGCCACGCTTGTAGCCAATCCTTACTTCACCCAATGCACCTTGCATAAAGAGGGCGGCAATCCGGCCCCCATCCTTGAGCTGATCCTTGATTGTGTCTGGCACTTCTGCAACGCCACCCTGAATGATGATCACATCATATGGCCCGTGCTGCGGCGCGCCGTCACTCAGAGGTCCGACATGAACAACGACATTGTCTGCGCCTGCCGCAGCCAATGCCTCAACCGCTTCCGCAGCCATGGTTTCGTCTTCTTCAACGGCAATCACCGCCTCAGCCATATGCGCAATGACGGCTGCCGAATATCCCATCGCACATCCGATATCGAGCACCATTTCGTCATTTGTGACCGCCAATGCGTCTAGCATCTTGGCCAATGTGCGTGGTTCAAGCAGCACCCGCCCTGATCCCAGATCAAGGTTCTCACCCATATAGGCCGCCTCGCGCTGCATCGCGGGCACAAAGTCTTCGCGACACACGGTTAACATCGCATCAATGATCGGAAATTTGGTAACATCCGATGGACGCACCTGCGTGTCGACCATCATTGTGCGGCGGGTTGTGAAATCAGTCATCAGCTAAACTCATCCGTTCAGATTCTGTTACGAACAGATGTGCCACATCGCGCGCCAAGCATCAACGGCCCGTCACCATTTTCACACGCGCCCAGGCCCTGTGACGCGCGAAGCTGGGTCTTGCGGGCGTCACAATGATCGGATAGCAGTGCGCCAACCACAGATGGCGAGTTGGCGGAGTGGTTACGCAGCGGATTGCAAATCCGTGTACAGGAGTTCGATTCTCCTACTCGCCTCCATTTCCTTTCAATAACTTAGCGCGTGGAAAGTGAAAGACAGGGCAAAATCTAATCCGTACGATTTTGCCGCACTCGCATTTGCCGCGCCCGTTTGGCTCGGATCTTATTTCAAACGATCTATATACAATGCAGGCGGTTGAGTGTTGTTGGCGGCGCGCTGTTCATCGCTGCAACCCACCTCGATACTCTCTCAGGCGGCGTCATTTCGCCTGTCGTGGGTTTCGTCGTTTCTAGCGCCTTCATTCCCCTTAGCTTTTTGTCCATGTGCGCCGCTGTCTGACGATTGCTGGGTGATTTCCTTTCAGCGGTCAGGAAAAGACCAAGTGGCAGATTGCCGCGTTGAGTGCTGCGTCACATATGGGGCGCAGCGGTGCGATGCACCAAATTGGGGTGGTTGCGATGCGCCTGAAACCTAGGCAGTTGAAATCCATTGGCCGCCCTATCTTGGCTCCATTGTGTCTCGTGAGGCAACGCGCGCACGTGAAGGCCACCATGATTTTGAAAATGGGGATTTCTGTGCGGTCGCGTTGCTTCACGGTAAAGATTAACTTGTGGCAAAATTATGTCGACGAATTTGTTAGAAACAATTTGTTGACTGACCAAATACAATCCAGCGACCAGCCCTTTCAGGCGGGTTGGATGTTGCAATCGATCGATAGTGCAGTGCTGCCCAAGGCTGACCGTTCGGCGGGTTAATTGCAGGCATCAAGATCTTCGCTGTATCGCAGCAGTGATCCGAAAAGACCTCTGATCTAACAGAGCAAAATGCTGAAGTAGTGGAGGCTCAACTGTTGTGCTATGACTGGTAAAATTCAATAAATTCATAATAATTTCAGTAATTTACGCTCATCTTAGGTTGCTGTAAGACATCTGATACGCCAAGTGAATCCCAGCTATTACGCCGGGTTTCAGGCCATGCTGAACGATCGATGGCAAAGCTCAGGGTCACATTAAATTTGCAGACCTCAAGAGTACTGATTGCTGATTCGTCTGCTGAAAATGGGCTTACCAACTCTAAGTTTAACTAAATTTAGGCACTCTACTTTGAATTGCCTGGATCAATGTAATCATACTCAATACGGAATAAATGGCGCTATCAATTCGGCATTGTGTCAACAATGAGGCGCAAATGAGCCGGATTCTTGACTTTAACATACAAAGGTTCACCCTCGCTTACAGTGTTTGGAGTTGTTGTTCCAAATTTAAGAACGATTTTTTAGTAACCAGTTTAAGGAGTAACTATTCATGAAATACTCAGTATTTTTGAAAACAACAGTCGCTATTGCAAGTTTGGTCGCCTTCGCCAGCAGCGCACCGAATGCCTCTCAGGCGCAACAGCAGTACAACATGTGTGAACTTGATCAGCTTCCAGCCAGCTTTGTTCAGCGCGTTAAATTGCGGCCTGATTTCGCAGACATTTTGAAGCGTATGTTCTTGTCCTGCCCTGAAGCCGCCTTGGCTTTGACCGACGCCCCCACAGCATCCATCGACATAACGTCAATTCGCAATGATGACACCGGACCGAAAGGTGACGATGGCGGCGGCAACAACGGCGGCGGTGGCAACAACGGCGGTGGCGACAACAACGAAGGCGGTGGCGACGAAGGCGGCGAAGAACGTGATGAAAAAGAGCGTGACGGTGAAGAGCGCGGTGAAAAGGAGCGTGACGGTGAAGAGCGCGGTGAAAAGGAGCGCGACGGTAAAGAGCACGGTGAAAAGGAGCGCGACGGTAAAGAGCGTGGTGATAAGGAGCGCGACGGTAAAGAACATGGTCAAAAGAAGCACGGTGGTAAAAAGCGCGGCGGCGAAGAACGGGACGATCGCGGCTAACCGCTGCAATACCTGACACCTTACCCTTGTTCGGAGGCCATAATTGGCAATCCAACTGCTAAGTCACAGCGCTTTCTCAGGTCAGGATCGATGGCCTGTGTGGATTGAGATACATTCGGGACCGGGTCTTTGACAGATGCCAAGAAAATAGGAGGGAGCCACCTATGGCTCCCTCCTATCTTATTATTATCCGGTGCAAAATCTTCAGGCTGTTATTTTGACGCCGTGGGGCTCTCATTAATGACCCCGCCTGCCAGCACTGCATGCCAGGTGCCAAGCGACGCGGGGTTTTGCAACTTCAGAAAAGTGTAGCCAGTTTTCTTCCACGGACGGATTTTCTTGTTCAGATTGTCCAGTACCAAGTCGCCCTTCGACGTGCGCAAGACCAGTACTGCATGGCTTTGCAGGCGACGATCGAGAACTGTCGCGATCAATAAGTTTGATGAGGGTACGCCGTGCTCGATCAGGGTTTTCTTCTTGAGCAGGACAAAGTCCTCGCAATCACCGCCACGCGCAGTCGGTAAAGCCCAGTGTTCGTCTCGTCCGTATTGCACGCGGTCTTCGATCGTAGGGGTTTGCCGGTTTACCTTGTCGTTGATGTCCTTGGCCAAACGAAGCAATGCCCCGTCGCTTATCCGCGCCTGGCCAGTAGAGGCACAGACCCAGCTGTACTTTGAACACAGGCCCGAAAACCCGGCCGGTGCAGAAATTGAACTTTGCGGGACAAGAAACGGGCTGTTGTTGCCGGCCGCATAGGCAGGTGAAAAACTAATGAGGCAAAGCCAAGAAGCCAAAACGAAAATTGCCCGCGCAACACTCTTTTTGAGTTCACGGGTCAATGACGAAAATACACCGGACTTTTCTGGGCTGACAGAGTTCGACGACTGGCGTGCAAAGCGGCCGAACGGCCAAAGACTTTGATGGCCGTGGGTTTTGCAGACATCGCCGATCATTTGTCATCCTCTGTCTAGTTTCAGATTACGTTCTGAAATTCCCATAGAATTTAGGCCATGATGTGTCGATAGTGTGGAGCCCAAGAGGCTTTATGCTGTAACCGTGCAATCGTTAATCTGTGGTTTGGAAAATCAAAAAGAGGGCCCTGACGATGCAAGGACCAACCGCCCGGCATTGCCAAGACTCTGCTTTATCAAGAAATTCTTAAATCCCCAGTTACCATACCCGCACCGAGCCCCCTCGGCGTCACATTTTATTATAAAAATCATAGGTTGCGGCTTGAATTTGCGCAATTGATGGCACCCGCGTTGGCGGAAACTTGCCTCCTGATCATCAGACACTCAAAATTTAGGTTCCCCAAGATGAGCGGCAAGGGACCGAGTTAGACTGATTCCGTTAAAGAAATCATAGGATTCTGGCGATCTTTGTCTGCAAAACGCGGCAGGATTTTTCTGATCGCAATCATATCTCGTTCGGGGACCTGGAAAGTAAAAAACCTTTGAACCGGCCCGAAATCTGACCAAGTTTTTACCGCGCGACAGTGCCGTTCACCTGGCCATCGCCGCATCGACGGCAGCTTCTTCGGCGATCATCGCCTCCAGCTGGCGTCGAAACCGCAATTGGCCACCGTCGATTGGCAGGTCGATGTGCGGGCTGGTCTTGGTGCTCATGCCTTTTTGAACGGCATTCAACACCGCGCGGTCTTCTTCAAATGCGTGCTGCACATCTTCGCTCATCATCTGGCTGAGCGCTGCGTCATTGGGCCGAATATTGCGCAGCTGGAACCAATAGTAGCGGGTTTTTCCGGCCGTGGTCGGTGTCATGAAATTATAGCTGTCCATGATAAAGGTATCGGCATCCAGCGGCCCATCCGGCCCGCCGGTACCCGCCGGGGTGAACACAGCGCGGATCAATGCGTGACTGGGATAGCGCACCTCGTAATGTTGCAAGCGGTCGCAATTGCCCTTGAACGCAATGACCTTTTTATAAAAAGGGGCCGGTTCCACATCCAGCATCCAGCGATGCACGATGACGCCTTGATCAGTCTTTGTCACCCGCAGTGGCGTGTCTTTGGTGGCTGCCTGACCAAAGCTGCTGCCATGGACCCAGGCCACATGGGTTGGATCCAGCAGGTTGTCACACATCAGCAGATAATTGCAGTCCAGCTCCATCGCTTCACCGCGATTGATGCCCCAGGCCGGATCACCCCAGTTGGCGATCTCAAAGATTTCCTCTGGATCGGCCAGCACCGGATTGCCCATCCATATCCAGACCAGCCCGTATTTCTCATGGGTGGGATAGGCATGTACACGCGCCTCTGACGGGATCCGTCCGCCGGGTGCCCAGACACACTGGCCAACGCAATCAAACGTCAGCCCATGATAGCCGCATTCGACAGTGTCACCTTTGATCCGACCCATGCTAAGCGGCAACTTGCGATGCGGGCAGGCATCATCAAGGGCAACAATATCGCCGCCTTGGGTGCGGAAGATGCAGACGTTTCGGCCCAAAACGGTGATTTGTGTCAGGTCACGGCCAATTTCGTGGTCCCACGCCGCCACATACCACGCATTGTTCAGAAACATTTAACTACCCCAAAATACCCGGCAAATTCAGCCCGTTTTCACGCGCACAATCAAGGGCGATATCATACCCCGCGTCCGCGTGCCGCATCACGCCGGTTGCCGGGTCATTCCACAGCACCCGTGCGATCCGTTTGTCGGCTTCTTCGGTTCCATCACAACAGATCACCATGCCCGAATGCTGGCTGAACCCCATGCCAACGCCGCCACCATGGTGCAGCGAGACCCATGTGGCCCCCGACGCGGTGTTCAACAGTGCATTCAGCAGCGGCCAGTCGCTGACCGCATCGCTGCCGTCTTTCATGGCTTCGGTTTCGCGGTTCGGGCTGGCCACGGAGCCGGAATCCAGATGGTCCCGACCGATAACGATCGGAGCGCTAAGTTCGCCGGTGCGGACCATTTCGTTGAAGGCCAGTCCCAGTTTGTCGCGCAGGCCCAATCCCACCCAGCAAATCCGAGCAGGTAGCCCCTGAAAACTGATCCTTTCGCGCGCCATATCGAGCCATTTGTGCAGATGCGCGTCATCGGGGATCAGTTCTTTGACTTTTTGGTCGGTCTTGTAAATGTCCTCCGGGTCGCCAGACAGCGCCGCCCAGCGGAACGGGCCTACGCCCCGGCAAAAGAGCGGACGAATATAGGCCGGTACAAATCCGGGGAACGCAAAAGCGTTTTCCAGGCCCTCATCCAGCGCCACCTGTCGGATGTTGTTGCCATAATCCAGCGTCGGCACACCTGCGTTCCAAAACTCGACCATTGCAGCGACGTGGGTTTTCATCGACGCGCGGGCCGCCTTCTCCACCGCTTTGGGATCGCTCTCGCGCTTGGCGCGCCACTGGCCCATCGTCCAGCCTTGGGGCAGATAGCCGTTCAGGGGGTCATGCGCCGATGTCTGGTCCGTCACCATGTCGGGGCGGATGCCGCCATTTCCCATGCGTGCCGCCAGCTCAGGAAAAACATCCGCGGCGTTGCCCAGCAAGCCAACCGACTTGGCCTCGCCCGCCGCTGTCCATTTTTCGATCATCGCCAGTGCTTCGTCCAGCGTCTCGGCCTTTTCATCGAGGTATTTCGTCCGCAGTCGAAAGTCGATTGAATCAGGGTTACATTCCACCGCCAGACAGCAAGCACCGGCCATGACGGCCGCCAAAGGCTGTGCGCCGCCCATGCCGCCAAGACCCCCGGTCAGGATCCATTTTCCGGTCAAATCGCCATCGTAATGCTGCCGCCCAGCCTCGACAAAGGTTTCGTAAGTTCCCTGCACAATGCCTTGAGTTCCAATGTAAATCCACGATCCCGCAGTCATCTGGCCGTACATCGCAAGCCCACGTTTATCGAGTTCGTTAAAGTGATCCCAATTGGCCCAGTGCGGCACCAGATTGCTGTTTGCAATCAATACCCTAGGTGCATTTTCATGGGTTTTGAACACGCCCACAGGCTTACCTGACTGCACCAACAGCGTCTCATCGCCCTCCAGATCGGTCAGAGCGGCGACAATCTGGTCGAAATCCTTCCACGTGCGCGCGGCGCGCCCAATGCCGCCATAAACCACCAATTCATGAGGGTTTTCAGCGACATCCGGGTGCAGATTGTTCATCAGCATCCGCATTGGGGCTTCGGTCATCCAACTTTTCGCAATGAGCTTGTTACCCGTCGCAGGAAAGATGTCGCGGGTGTTGTGGCGGGGATTGGTCATCGGATTTGCCTTTCATGAACGAGGTCGGTCAGGTCATTGAGAATCTTGTATAAAATCGGTCTGAGCCGCTCAGCTTTGTCACTGCGCCATCGCCAGGGGGGGCTTTCATCCATATAGGTGGATTGTGCCAGTTCCATCTGAATTGCGTGAATATTTTCAGTAGGTTGACCATAGTGGCGCGTTGTCCATCCGCCCTTGAACCGGCCATTCAAGACGGAAGAATAGGCCTGTGCGGCCCTGCACCGGGTAGACACGGATCTTTCCACCGAAAGTGAACAACTTGTGGACGCATTCGTACCAATGTTGAAATCTGGTAAGGTATCGGCAAACAAATAGGGGATAACTGACCGAATTGAGTGGCAATCATACAGGATCGCCATCCCGTGTTTCGCCTTAACGCGCGCCAGTTCTGTGGATAAGGCAGTGTGATATGGGGTGTGAAAGACCTCTTTGCGCCGTGCAACTTCGGCTGCGTCAGGTTCCTGACCCTCAGAGTAAATCGCTTCTCCGTCAAAATCGGTGAGCGGGCATAGGCCCGTGGTATTCTGGCCGGGATAAAGACTTGCATCATCCGGGCCCCGATTGACGTCGATGACATAGCGATGGATCGGCGTGCGCACGGTCGTAACATCGTGACCCAGGCCGTTGTAAAGACGGTCGATATGCCAGTCCGTATCGGCAAGCGCGCGACCCGTTTCGTTGAGCTTTTCCCAGATATCCTCCGGCACATCGGTGCCGGTATGCGGCAGGCCCAGAACAATTGGGTCGCCCCCCTGTACGACCTCGATCATTGTGCCGCCTCCACCAATGCGCCGGACCTCACCAGCAGCGTCGCACGTTCGATATCCGGCGCGAGATAGCGATCTTTGCCCAATGTGGCGATGTCCTTGCGCAACCGATCAATCACCGCTTGCAGTCGCGGTGATGTCGTCAGCGGTGCGCGCGTCTCTATGCCTTGGGCCGCGCACATCGCCTCGACGGCTTGAATGACCGCCAGATTGCGGTTCATCCGGGCAAGGCGAAACGCCCCATGTGCCGCCATGCTGACATGATCTTCCTGATTGGCGGAGGTGGGTGTGCTGTCGGTCACGCAAGGGTTCGCCAGGTGTTTGTTTTCGCTCATCAGCGCGGCAGTGGTCACTTCGGCAATCATAAAGCCCGAATTCAGCCCCGGATCAGGCGTCAGAAATGGTGGCAAATCGTAGCTCAGCGTTGGATCCACCATCAATGCCACGCGACGCTGGCCGATCGCACCAATCTCGGCAATTGCCAAGGCAATCATGTCTGCGGCAAATCCAACCGGTTCTGCGTGAAAATTGCCCCCTGAAACGATCAGCCCCTCGTCCACCAGAACCAGCGGGTTATCTGTGACGGCATTTGCCTCAATCTCCAATGTGCGGCCTGCTTGCCGGATCACGTCCCAAGCGGCCCCCACGACCTGTGGCTGACAGCGGATGCAATAGGGGTCCTGCACACGCGTGTCGCCCTCCATGTGGCTTTCGCGTATCTGCGACCCGTCCATCAGCGCACGCATCTCGGCGGCCACGTCGATCTGACCTGCATGCCCGCGAAAGGCATGGATATCTGCCACCAGCGGCGCGGTGGAGCCCATGATTGCATCCGTGCTCAGCGCCGCAATCACCATCGAATTTTCGACAGCATTTTGCGCCTCAAAAAGCCCGGCCAGCGCGTTTGCGGTCGAAAACTGCGTCCCGTTGATCAGCGCAAGCCCCTCTTTGGGACCCAAGACCACTGGCGTCAGACCGGCCTTGGCCAGCGCCGCAGCGCCGTCCATTTCAGTGCCGCCATAAACCGCCCGACCGGACCCGATCATTGCAGCGGCCATATGGGCCAACGGGGCCAGATCACCGGACGCGCCCACAGACCCCTGCGCCGGGATCACCGGCAGGCAATCTGCGTTCAACATGTCCTCGATCAGCGCACAAATTTCCCACCGTACCCCAGACGCACCGCGCCCCAGCGACATGAGTTTTAGCACCATCATCAGCCGCGTCAGCGGCCCCGACAGCGCATCCCCGACGCCACAACAGTGCGACAAAATCAGGTTGCGTTGCAGGGTTTCGGTGTCTTGCGGCGCGATCTTGCGGCTCGCCAGTTTGCCAAATCCGGTGTTCACCCCATAGACGGCATCCGTACCTGCGGACGCACGGGCCACCAGTGCGGCGGCTTTTTCAACGGCGGGTTTTGCAGCACGGTCCAATTCGATGGGATCGCTGCCGCGCCAGATTTTCTCAAGTGTATCAAGGCGCACGGCCCCCGGTGTCAAGATCATGACAGCCCTCCAAAATACCGTTTGTGCAGGGGGTTAAACCCAATGCGATAAGCCAGTTCAGCCGGGTGCGCGATATCCCAGACGCATAGATCCGAGCGCAGGCCCGCAGCGATTTGTCCGCAGTCTTTCAGCCCCAGCGCCTTGGCCGCATGTTGGGTGACCCCACGCAAGGCCTCTTCTGGGGTCAGGCGAAACAAGGTGCAGCCCATGTTCATCGCCAAGAGCACAGAAGCCATCGGCGATGAGCCGGGATTGCAGTCTGTGGCCAGCGCCATATCCACACCTGCAGCACGGAAAGCATCCACCGGCGGCGCTTGGGTCTCGTGCAGCGTATAGTAAGCACCGGGCAGAAGAACAGCGGCGGTATCAGCCTTGGCCAGAGCGCGCGCATCTTGCTCATCTGCATATTCAACATGATCGACAGACAGTGCACCATAGCGCGCGGCAAGCTGTGTACCGCCTGTATTTGAAAGCTGCTCGGCATGCAGTTTGACGGGCAGGTTAAGTTCATGTGATGCTTTAAATACGCGCTCTATCTGTTTGATATCAAATGCGATACCCTCACAAAATCCATCAACGGCATCAACCAGCCCTTCTGCATGTGCGGCGCGCAATGTCGGGATACAAACGGTGTCGATGTACTCATCCGCATTACCCTCAAACGCTTTCGGCACCGCGTGCGCGCCCAGAAAGCTGGTCACAATACGGACTGGCCGCAGTCTGGCAAGCGCGCGTGCGGCACGCAGCATCCGCAGCTCTGTTTCAAGGTCCAGACCATAGCCGGATTTCACCTCAACCGTGGTCACCCCTTCAGCAATGAGCGCGTCCAATCGGGGCAATGCGCTGGCAATCAACGCCTGTTCATCCGCCTGCCTTGTGGCTGTCACGGTCGCCACAATACCACCCCCCGCCCGCGCCACATCGGCATAGCTTGCCCCTTGCAGGCGCATTTCAAATTCACGCGCGCGGTTGCCGCCGTGGACCAGATGGGTGTGGCAATCAATTAGTGCCGGGGTGATCAAACGGCCCTGCATGTCCTCAACAGGCATATCGGCATATTGCGCGGGCATGTCTGCCCCCGCCCAGATGATTTGACCTTGATCCATCACCACTGAACCCTGTGCGATCAGACCGTAATCTGCGCCAACCATCGTGGCCAGCGTCGCATTGCTCAGGATCTGCGGCATCAATTTTTCCTTTATCTGATCGAGAGAATCTGATTATGTCTATACATATTCAGAATCCCTGCCATTACGTCAAGAGGAATCCATGACCACATTACATGCCAAACACGTGCTGCTCCCGGATGGCTGGGCAGATGACGTCACTTTGACCTTGTCGGATGGCCGGATTTCGTCGCTCACGGGCGAAGCGGCGGATATGAGTGTCGACATTCTGCTGCCGGCCCCCACCAACCTGCACAGCCATGCCTTTCAACGTGCGATGGCGGGGCTGACCGAACGCCGCGGGGCAGACAAGACAGACAGTTTTTGGAGTTGGCGACAGCTGATGTTCCGTTTTCTGGATCAACTGACGCCCGAGGATGTGCAGGCGATCACCGCACAGGTTCAAATGGAAATGCTCGAAGCGGGCTATGCGGCATCGGTCGAATTTCATTATTTGCATCACCAACCCGACGGCGCGGCTTATGACGATCCGGCGGAAATGTCTGCGCGCATCTGTGCAGCGGCGGATCAGACCGGTATTGGCCTGACCTTGTTGCCGGTGCTGTATCAACAGGGCGGCGTTGATGGGCGCGCATTGGGGGCAGGTCAGATCAGGTTTGGCAACGACATGGACAGCTATATGACCGTGATGCAGGCCGCCGGGCACCTGATTGCCAACATGCCTGCCGATGCGCGTCTGGGCGTCGCCCCGCATTCTTTGCGTGCTGTGACGCCGGACGCATTAAAGCATCTTCAGGCTTTTCAGGGGCCGATCCACATGCATTTGGCCGAACAGATGGCCGAGGTCGATGAGGTTGAGGCGGCTTATGGCGCACGACCTGTCACTTGGGCGCTGGAGCATCTGGATATCGATGCCCGCTGGTGCCTGATCCATTGCACCCAAATGACCGACAAGGAAACGCGCGGTCTGGCGCAAACCGGGGCGGTCGCGGGGCTTTGTCCAATCACTGAAAGCTCGCTGGGGGATGGCATTTTCAACGGCGTGATCTGGGGCGAAGCAGCGGGCAAATGGGGCATCGGTTCTGACAGCAACATCTTGATTTCACTGAACGAAGAGTTGCGAACGTTGGAATATTCCCAACGGTTGATGACACATAATCGGGCCGTTATGGCGACTGCGAATAAATCTACTGGCCGGGTACTTTTTGACGGGACCGGTCAGGGTGGCGCACAGGCGGCGGGGCGCGCGTGTGGTGACATCAAGGTGGGGCAATGGGCCGACCTGCTGGCATTGAACGGCGACGCAACAGATTTTATCGGGCGGCAAGGCGACAGCATTCTGGACACCTGGATTTTTGCGGGGACAGACGCCAAAGTCAGCGATGTCTGGGCTGCTGGACGCCACGTGGTAAAGCATGGGCAGCACATTGCGCGCCCTGAGATAGCCGAGAAATATCGTGCCGCAATGATGCGCCTGCGCAATGTGATGTGACCCGATGCTAGGTTGGCAGGACGTTCAGGCCGAAGCATTGCGCCGCATACAAAGCCGCGCATGGCCGCCCGGCGGGTTGATCCCGAATGAAGCTGAACTGGCAACTGAGTTGGGTTGCGCACGGGCCACTGTAAACCGTGCCCTGCGCGCGCTCGCCGAAGACGGCTGGCTGGAGCGCCGCCGCCGTGCAGGCACCCGCGTAGCCTTATCCCCACAACGGCGCGCGCAGATGTCTGTCCCGGTGATCCGCCAAGAGGTCGAGGCCTTGGGCAAAATCTATGGCCACCGCGTGCTGTCCCGAAAGGTCGATAAGGCATGCCTGTCGATCCAGACGCTGCATCTGGCAGACACACAGCCCTATGCCGTCGAGGACCGAGAGATCAACCTGACCACCCTGCCCGCCGCCAAAGACGCTGATTTTGCGGTGCTGAGCGCCAATGAATGGCTGGTGCAAAATGCCCCTTTTGACCGGGGCACGATGGAATATCTGGCCGAAGCGGCAAGCGATTTCGAAGTGCAGCACCTGGGCTGTGCCCCTGCCGCGCCCCTGATGATCCTGCGGCGCGAGACGTTCAGCGAAGTGGGTCTGATCACAAGGCTGCGCATGGCCTATGCACCTGGACGCGCCGTGCGGCTTAATATCTGACACCCGGTTTCACTGAGCCGCTGATTGCGCCCGCACATACTCCATCACAGCCGCCCTTACGGACATCTCACCCCGATCACGTGCATCATGTATCACGCGACGCACATCATCCAGGTTGCAGCGGCGCAGCAGGCTTTTCACAGGGCCAATAGACGCCGGGCGCATGGACAGGATGCGAAATCCGATTGCCGCAAAACACAGGGCTTCAACCGGACGGCCCGCATCCTCGCCACAAAACGACAACGATGTTCCGGTGTCGCGGCACCGCTCAACGATGCCTTCAAGAAAGCTGAGGTAGCTGACATTAAGCGTGTCATAGCGCCGCCGCACGCGTTCGTTTTCACGGTCCGCGGCAAAGAAAAACTGTTTCAGATCGTTGCCACCAACGGACAGAAACTCAACTTCCTCAAAGAATTTTCTTGGTGCAAACGCAAGACTTGGGGTTTCCAGCATCGCCCCAACCTCAATCTCGGAAGGCAGGACATGGCCCAGGCGTTCCTCTCGGGCCATTGTCTTGTCCATTTCGGCACGCGCGTCGCGGTATTCTTCAAACTGGGCCACAAAAGGGAACATCACCGTCAACGGCCGCCCGTTTGCCGCCCTGATCAAGGCCTGCAACTGCATGCGCATGATCCCCGGTTTATCGAGGCCCACGCGAATGGCGCGCCACCCCAAAGCCGGGTTTGGTTCATCATTGGGTTTCATATAGGGCAGTACCTTGTCCGACCCGATGTCGAGCGTCCGAAACACCACGCGTTTGCCCTGTGCCGCATCCAGTACCCGCGCATAAAGGGCTGCCAGTTCCGTGCGTTTGGGCATCTGATTGCGCACCAGAAACTGCAGTTCTGTGCGAAACAAACCAACCCCTTCGGCACCGGAGCTTTGAAGGGATGGCAAATCGGCCATCAGGCCGGCATTCATATGAAGCTGCACAATCGACCCGCATTTCGCCTGTGCAGGTTCATCACGGATCGAGGCATAGCGTTCCTGTGCCGCCGCCTGCATGGCGATCTTGTCGCGAAAGGCCGAAGCCACGGAATCGTCCGGGCGCAGGTGCACGATGCCCTGTTCGCCATCCAGCATGATGTGATCACCGTTAAGTGCATCGTCAGTGATCCGCCCGACATGCACCAACAAAGGTATGGCAAGTGCACGTGCAACAATCGCGGCATGCGACCCGACCGAGCCACCCTCAAGCACAATTCCGCGCAGCTTGCGGCCATAATCAAGCAATTCGGCTGGACCAATGTTGCGGGCCACAAGGATGGGGTTCTTGGGCATCTCTGCACCGGTATCACTGCCCTGCCCGGTCAGAATGCGCAAAAGCCGGTTCGACAGGTCATCCAGATCGCTCAGCCGCTCGCGCAAATAGGCATCCGGCACCTGCCCCATACGTGCACGCGCCGTTGATTGTTCCTTTTCAACCGCGGCCTCGGCGCTCAATCCGCTTGAAATGCTCTCAAGCATCCGGCGCATCCAGCCTTTGGAATTGGCAAACATCCGGTAGGCTTCGATGACCTGCTGCTGGTCTTTGTCACCCCCTGCCATCGACAACATCTGATCCACACTGATGCGCAGTAGGCCAACAGCTGATTCAAGCCGGATCGCCTCGGTCTCTGGATCATCTGCAATCGGGTTGGACACGACGACACGCGGCTCGTGCAGCCAGACATGTCCTTCCGCAACCCCCTCTTGGCCTACGGTGCCGCGCAACAAGACCGGTTGCGAATGGCGCGCCGACATCGCGGCCCCGTCACCGACAAACGCGCCAAGTTCGGTCATTTCAGCAAGCACCATGGCAACCACTTCGAGGGCATAAACCTCATCGGCGGAATATTCACGTGCGGTTCTCGACTGCACCACAAGCACGCCCAATGCGGCCCCGATCCGTTGAATAGGAACCCCCAGGAAACTTGAATAAATCTCTTCGCCGGTCTCAGGCATAAAGCGGAAACCCGGTGCCTGGGGCGCATCCGGGGTGTTGACGACCGCCTTGCGTTTGGCCACCCGGCCCACCAGACCTTCGCCCAATTTCATGCGCGTCTGGTGCACGGAGGCTTTGTTCAAACCTTCTGTCGCGCATAACTCCAGCGTGTCTTCATCGCGAAACAGATAGATCGAGCAGACCTCACACCCCATTGAGGTCGCGATCAGATGGGTGATCTTGTCCAGACGTTCCTGACCTGCATCGTCACTGGCCATTGCATCCCGCAGACGGCCCAGCAATTTGCGGCTTTCAGTTTCAAAACGCTCAACCATGTCCGCGCGCCCCCCGTATGAACGTCAAAGTCAGCTTAGACCACAGACGCGCCACAAGCGAAACGGGAAACGCATCAGACCCGCGATTGGATGGCAAATTATACCGCTTTGTCCAGTTCAAAGGCATCATGCAACGCCTGAACGGCCAATTCCATGTACTTGCGGTCAATGAGCACACTGATCTTGATCTCTGACGTGGTAATGACTTTGATGTTGATCCCCTCATCCGAAAGCACTTTGAACATCTTGGCGGCGACACCTGTGTGACTGCGCATGCCGATGCCAACAACGCTGACTTTTGCAACGTCAGTATCCGCAATCAGATCGTGATAGTTGATCACCCCGTCCGATTTGGCCTTTTCCATCGCTTTTTCGGCGCGCAGCACCTGATCAACCGGGCAAGACCAGGTCATATCGGTGCGGCCTTCTTCGGCGATGTTCTGTACGATCATATCGACGTTCACGCCACCATCACTGAGGCTGGTAAAAATGCTGGCGGCAATACCGGGACGGTCAGCAACCGACACCAGTGTCATTTTGGCTTCATCACGGCTAAACGCGACCCCTGCAACGACATTGCTTTCCACGATTTCCTCCTCATCACAGACGAGCGTGCCGGCATCGTCCGATTGTTCTTCAAAACTGCTCAGCACCCGCAGTTTGACCTTATACCGCATCGCCAGTTCGACCGAGCGTGTCTGCAAGACTTTGGCCCCCAGCGACGCCAGTTCCAGCATCTCTTCAAAAGCGATCCTGTCCAGCTTGCGCGCCTTGGATTCGACCCGCGGATCGGTGGTATAAACCCCATCCACGTCCGTATAGATGTCGCAACGGTCAGCCTCAAAGGCAGCGGCAAAAGCCACGGCAGTGGTATCTGACCCACCGCGCCCCAATGTGGTAATCCGGCCCTCCGGGCTGATCCCCTGAAAGCCCGCAACCACGGCTACTTTCATGCCTTCGGCAAACTTGGCCCGGATATTCTGCGGTGGGATGTCTTCGATGCGCGCCGCCGAATGGGCCGAGGTGGTCTGAACCGGCACCTGCCAGCCTTGCCAGGAGCGCGCCGGTATATCCATTTCCTGCAACGTGAGCGCCATCAACCCTGCGGTGACATTCTCGCCACTGGACACCACCGCGTCATATTCGCGTGCATCATACATCGGCGAGGTCTCATTCACCCAACCGACCAACTCATTGGTCTTGCCCGACATGGCTGACACAATGACAATCACATCGTAACCTTTTGACACCTCAACGCCCACGCGTTTTGCCGCGCGCCGGATGCGGTCCAATGTGGCCACTGACGTGCCACCAAATTTCATCACCAGAACAGGCATAGGTCCCTCAGATATCAACTCCGGCGCGGTTTACGCGCAAGGCTCCCCAAGGGCAAGGCCAGCCTTCCCATTCACCCTTTTTCAAATACCGAAAAAACCAATTGGGGGACCCAATTGAATAAAACCATGCGGCGGGCTTGCCCGCCTCATTCTGCTCGACCGCCCCTCACTCAGAAATCGTGCGCCCGGCCATCCCAGGTTTCAAAACAGCCCGTCGTCTCAATATTCAGCGCCGCAAATCGAGCGGCCAATCCGCGCACGGCCTCGTCAATGGTAATCGCCGCAGACGCACCGCCCATGTCGGTTTGTACCCAGCCTGGATGATAAATGCCGACCGCAATCCCTTCCGGTTTCAGATCACTGGCAAGGTTGCGCCCCAGGTTCAACGCCGCCGCCTTGGAGGCGCGGTAGATATAGCTGCCCCCCGGCGCATGTGTCGAAGACCCCATTTGCGATGATATGATGGCGATCCTGGCATTTTTTGCCCGCCGCAAATGTGGAAGCAGCGCCTGAATGCTCAGAAATACGCCGGTGACATTTGTGGCAAAACTCTGAGCCCACAGATCTGCGCCAAACCCGGTTTCCAGATCATTGCCTTTGTCCAGATAGACCCCCGCATTGCAGACCAGCAGATCAACGGCGCGGTCACCCAGCACTTTGGCCATGTCCGTATGGCTGGCCGGGCGGGTCACATCCAATTGAAGCGGTGCTGACGCGGACCGCCCCGTGCCAATCACCTCTTCGCCAACAGACGCATAATGGGCGGCAAGGCCCGCGCCGATGCCGCGAGAGGCACCCGTGATCAGGATCGTCATATCATTTCCCTTATATCCGTCAGCTCAGCTTTTGTCGGGGTCGGAACGGCAATGGCAACAGAGGAACCCCGTCCTCAATCAGACTGCGGGCCTGATCAGGCCGTGCCTCTCCATAGATCGCACGCTCTGGAACATCGCCCAAATGCATTGCGCGGGCCTCGCGCGTAAAATCAGTGCCGACATAGTCTGACGTTTCTTCGACTTTCTTGCGCAGCTCAGCGACCGCCAGTTCAATATCACCTTGCGGTGTTTTAAGCAGTGGCACGGGGGCCTCCGGGGCGGCCTCATCGGGCCTGTCCGCCGCTGACTTTGCCACCACGCGCGGTGCCATGATGGCTTTTTTGACCTCGGCTGACCCACATACACTACATGCCAAATGCCCCGCCTGCGCCAAGGCATCAAAGGCAGCAGCGGATTGAAACCAGCTGTCAAAATCATGGCCCTGATCACATTTGAGCGCATAGTGGATCATTGGTGTGGCACTCTCCATTTCATGTGCATACTTCTGAGATGGGGTGTATTTGGGCTTAGGTCAAGCAATCGGTTTGGCTGGTCTGGGATCAAAATCAAGGATCAGACGGGCCAGTTCGCGTTCTGATACCAATTTGGCCGCACGTTTTCGAGACACCCAGCGGCGACGGCGTTCGCCGCGTTCAGGGTACTTTTTTGCCAGTGATTTGACGGCAATCGGGTACAACATGGCAAGGCAGGGCAGATCATCCATGCTGCCGACATCCTTGGCATAGGAATAGACGCCCAAACAGGTGCCATCCGGCTGGCCTGTCACGCCCGCCTCTTCCCATGCTTCTTGCCTTGCGGATTCTGCCGGTGTTTTGCCTTCCATCGGCCAGCCTTTTGGGACGATCCAACGTTTGGAGCCTCGCGACGTGACCAGCAATATCTGCACTTTATCGCGTTTCACACGGTAGCAGAGTGCCGCGAATTGTGTGCGCACATCGCCTTTTCGGGCCCCATGCAACGAAATTGGTAATTGTTTGATCATCTGCCGTCTGCTCTTGGGGGTCATTGCCCTTGTTCATATAACCATACTGCGTCTGTCTTGCGAACGCCAGATCATCGCTCCAATCCGTGCATTACTCTTGTAGCGGTCCAAACCTTAACGGATACTGCCCGAGATGAGATTTCTGACCAAACTCCTGCTCGCGTTTTCGGTGATGTCCACTGGCCTTTGGGCAGAACCCGCACCTGTCACAGTATTTGCCGCCGCCAGCCTGCGCGATGCGCTGGATGAGGTCAGTGAAACCTATGATGGACCGGTGCATTTGTCCTATGGAGGGTCCGGCACCATGGCGCGGCAGATCGCTGCGGGCGCACCTGCGGATGTGGTGATCTTGGCACATGCCGATTGGATGGACTGGCTTGAGGAAAACGCAAAGCTTTGGCCGGGATCGCGGCACACGGTTGCGACCAACGAACTTGTGCTGATCGGCCCGGTTGGCGCGACTGCCGCCGGGTCAGACGTTCTGGCATTGTTGGGGCCAAACGGCCGTTTGGCGATGGGACAGCGTGATGCGGTGCCTGCTGGCATTTACGCACGCGAGTGGTTGCAAGGCACCGGGCAATGGGACGGCATTGTGAACAGATTGGCGGAAACCGACAATGTGCGCGCAGCACTTGCATTGGTGGCGCGCGGTCAGGCACCTGTTGGCGTTGTCTATGCCAGCGATGTGGCGGCGGACGGATCGGTTGTTGTATTGGCGTCTATCCCGGCAAACACCCATAGCCCCATCATCTATCCCGCAGCGGCACTGACCCCCGCGGGCCAGTCGTTTCTGGATCATCTTGGGACGGCTGCATCAAAGGCGGTCTTTGTTGCGCATGGTTTTGGCGCGGTGCCCGAATGAACGTCGATGCTGCCGCCTGGGAGGCGCTGCGCCTGTCGCTTTGGGTCGCATGCTGGGCGACCGTTCTGGCGGTTCCCCTTGCGCTTTGGGTCGCATGGGTACTGGCGCGCAAAACATTCTGGGGCAAATCCGCGCTCAATGCCCTGGTGCATTTGCCGCTGGTTTTGCCCCCGGTCGTCACTGGCTATGTTTTGCTGATCCTGTTTGGCCGCACCGCGCCTTTGGGACAGGCGCTTGAAGCGATGGGCTTGCGGCTTGCGTTCCACTGGTCGGGTGCTGTTTTGGCTGCAATTGTCATGGGGTTTCCATTGATGGTGCGGGCCATGCGCCTCGCGATTGAGGCGGTGGACCCCAAGCTGGAAGAGGCCGCAGCAACTTTGGGCGCGCCGCACAGTGCCGTTTTTGTCCGGGTCACCCTGCCACTGATTGCGCCGGGGATACTTGCAGGGGCGGTAATGGGATTTGCCAAGGCAATGGGCGAATTCGGGGCAACGATCACCTTTGTCGCCAACATTCCCGGCCAGACCCAGACATTGCCCAGCGCCATTTGGACCGCATTGCAAATTCCCGGTGCCGAAGGTCAGGTGGTGATGATGGTGCTGCTGGCCTGTGTCGTGGCAATCGGGGCTGTGGTGTTGTCTGAGGCATTGGCCCGGCGCGTGGCGGCAAGGATCGCGGGCACATGACGTTGGATGTGCAAATCCGGCATCGCTTTGGTGAATTCGCACTGGATGTGGCGTTTGAGGCCGGGCCGGGCATCACCGCTCTTTTTGGCCGGTCGGGCGCTGGAAAAACCACCGTGATCAACGCCGTTGCGGGGCTTTTGCGGCCTGATGCGGGGCATGTCCATTTGGATGGCTCAACGCTCTTTGATGCGGGCAGCCAGGTGTTTGTGCCACCTGCGAAGCGTCATCTGGGATATGTCTTTCAGGACGCCCGGCTTTTTCCGCATCTCAGCGTTGAGGGAAATCTTACCTTTGGTGCACGTTATGCCGCGGCAGACAGCAAAGGGGCTGACCTGAAAGAAGTGGTGATGCTTTTGGGGTTGGAAACCCATTTGAACCGCGCCCCAAACACCCTGTCTGGCGGTGAAAAGCAGCGTGTCGCCCTGGGCCGCGCGTTGCTCAGCCGCCCGCGTATGTTGCTGATGGACGAGCCGCTGGCGAACCTCGATGGCCCGCGCAAGCTTGAAATTATCCCCTATCTGGAACGTCTGCGCGACGGCCCTCTTGGGTTGCCCATTCTCTACGTCAGCCACGCCGTGGACGAAGTCGCACGGCTTGCCGACACATTGGTGTTGATCCAGGACGGTCAGGTTCGCACCCATGGTCCGCTTTTCGAGGTTATGGCGGATCCTGCTGCCGTGCCGCTTTTGGGGGTGCGCGAAGCGGGTGCTGTGCTTGAGGCGGATGTCGAAAGCCATGCAGACGACGGTATTTCGACCCTGTCGATCAGCGCGGGCAAGCTTGAACTTCCCGGGGTGCAGGCAGAGGTCGGCGCGCGGGTGCGCCTGCGCGTGCTGGCGCAAGACGTTATTTTGTCACTTGATCGCCCGGATGGATTGTCATCCGTCAATGTTCTGCCTGTCGTCGTAGAGGACATACATCCCGGTGATGGACCGGGGGCCGCCATTGCGCTTCGGGCAGGTGAGGATCGATTGCTGGCGCGGGTGACAGGTCGCGCAATCCGTGATCTGCGACTGCACAAAGGCATGCGCTGCTATGCAATCCTCAAGGCAACGACGGTGGCACCGGGCAGCATCGGACGATAACGCAGCTTAACCCGCCACAGGGGCGCGGCCCATTTTTTCCCGCAATCGGTTGAGCAGTTCGTCGGGCGGCACATCGCCATCAATTGCCAGACGGCGCAGGCCAAAATGCACATGCGCCATATCCTCATAATAGCTGGTGTAGGCGTAATTCGTCGCGGCCCCTGCAACGGCCCCCAAGACCGGCACCGCCTGTGCTGCAAGCTTTTGACCCAGCACAACTGCTAGACGCGGGGCAACCTTGGCAATCACCGCCTGCATCGCGCGGCCCGAAAGGGCCATGCGCGCGGATAAAAACCCCAGATCGGCACCGTCATCACCCGACAAAGGCCCAGCCGCGGAAAACACCTGCACACAGTCAAATTGTACGTTTTCGGCATCGGGATCGAAGCCATGTTTGACGGCGACCCCTTGAATGACGCGTAGCAAGAGCGTGGTTGTGACCGGTAATTCTGCCAAAGCCGTGGGCAATCCTCCCGCGCCACCCGCCGCGCCCATCGCGGCACTCGCAGCCTGATTAAGCCAGCTTTTTTGATCCGGCACATAACTGCGGCTTGAATGGGCGGCCTTCATTGCATGGTTCAACGCTTTGACGGTTGCCGCCTCAAGGTTGCGCCGCACGGGACCGGGCAACCGGTCAATCAGGTTGTCTGCACCGCCACCGATCAGGTTCAATACGTTGATCCCAACACCCCCCGCCTGTTTATAGCGTTTGGCGATTTCGGTCAGTCGTACATCGACATCGATTTTGGCAGGAAGGTTGCTTTCGATCTGCATGTTGGCCCTCTTTTCCTTAATGTGGGGTCCAGATGGGCATTTTCAATCCGCCCACCGCCGCACCTCTCCGGCTACGCCATCCCATGCGCCGGGGATCAGCGCCCGACCCAAAACCCTCTCGGGGTTGGTGGGGGGCGGCATGATCACGTCCTTTAAAAGCTCAAATCCAAAGCGGTTGTAGTATGGTGCGTCGCCCACCAGCAATACCCGCGTCCAGACCATCAGGGGTGCGCGATCAAGGCTTTGCTCGATCAGGGCGCGGCCGATCCCTTCGCCCTGCCGCGTCGGGTGCACGGCAACAGGCCCAAGCAGCAACGCCGCATCGGATCCGATCCGCACCGGCCAATACCGGATGGCCCCCGCCAGAATACCTTCATCATCACGTGCAACATGGCTAAGACCTTGAACGGGCGGCACGTCGTCCCGCAGTCTGTACGACGACAATGCCTCGCGCCCCGGCGCAAAGCAGGTGTCATAGAGCGCCTCAACCTCCCAATGATCTGCGGGGGTTTCGGGGGTCAGGTGGTACAAGGCATCTGTTCCGGGCCTCAGGTTGTTATGGCGCATATGGCGAGTTTGCGGTGGCAATGCCCCTAACATGCCGTTAGCCATGGGGCAAACGAGATAGGAGATCACAGTCAATGTTTTACCGTCCTTGTGATGGCCACGGCCTGCCGCATAACCCGTTTAATGCCATCATCACCCCGCGTCCCATCGGATGGATCTCAACGCGCGATGCGCAGGGGCGTGACAACCTGTCACCCTATTCGTTTTTCAACGGGGTCGCCTATACGCCGCCGCAGGTCATGTTCGCGTCAACAGGAAGAAAACCAGATGCGGGCGACACCAAGGACAACGTGGCAAATATCCGCGAAACCGGCGTGTTTTGCGTGAATGTGGTGGAATATGCGGCGCGCGAAGCCATGAATGTGACCTCGGCCAGCCTGCCCCGAGGCGAAGACGAATTTGCCAGCGCCGGTGTGGAAAAAGCGGCATGTCAGCAGATTGACTGCGCCCGTGTTGCCGGCGCACCCGCTTCACTGGAATGCCGCGTCACGCAGATCATCAAAATTGAAGGCGACAGCAATTTTGTTGTGTTTGGAGAGGTCGTGGGCGTCCACCTGCGCGATGATTGTGTGGTGGACGGGCGGTTTGACGTAACCCGGTTCACGCCCCTGTCGCGGATGGGGTACCGCGACTATACGGCGGTGCGCGATGTCTTTGAGATGGTCAGACCGGATGATTGAGGGCTAAAGGTGGTGTGGCGCAACGGTGTTATATTTTCGTTATGTCCGTCACGTGCTGAGCAAATCATCAAGCGGTTTTCGCGCGCGTGCCACATCCGCAAGGGAATAAGGATCCAGCGCCGCATAAAAAGCCTCCTGAGCCTGCACCAGAGGTGCGCGCAGACCACAGGCCGGCAGTATCAGGCAGGATTGATCTGTCCCAAAACATTCCACCACAGGTGTGTCACGTTTCATGGCACGAACAACGGCACCGATGCTGATCTGGGCCGCCGGACGCGCCAGCGTCAGCCCCCCGTTGCGCCCGCGCTCGGAGACCACGAACCCCTCACGGGCAAGCTGGGTCGCGACTTTGGACAGGTGGTTTTCTGACAACCGATAAGTTGCCGCAATGTGTGATGTCGGAACCCGCGCCGGTGCGCGCACCGCCAACATCATCAATACGCGCAGGGCGTAATCTGTGAATTTGTCCAATTGCATGGGGAATATTTAGCATTTGCAATACGTATTTAAAAGAACTAGATAATCCGCATCTCAAATACCAATTAAGGACTGAACCATGACCCTCTCTGATGCTATTCTCTGGCCCGGAACAAAAGTCTGCGAGCATCTAGGTCTGGATCCAAAGGCGGACGCCGGCCTGATCCGCTGGTTGATCAATACGCTGGTCTATCTGGTGATCAGCCTGATCGTTGTCTGGGTCGTTGTTGTATGAACATGCCGCCGCGCATCCCTGTCACGGAGGAACAGATAGACCGGGTGGTTTCGCAGTTCTACACGCGCGTTCGCGCCCATCCCGCACTTGGACCGATCTTTGCCGCACATGTGAAAGACTGGTCCCCGCATGAAGAAAAGATTGGGCGGTTCTGGCGCAACGCGTTGCTTTTGCAACGGTGTTATGATGGCAATCCGATGCAGGTTCATATGGCAGCTGGCAACGTCAAGCCCGCGCATTTCCCGGTTTGGCTGTCCTTGTTCGACACGGTGCTGATGCAAGAGTTGCCGCATCCGCTGGCAAAATCCTGGTCCGCGCTGGCCCACCGGATCGGACGCGGCCTGAGTTATGGGTTGCCTCAGGAAAACGATCAGCCCCAGATGCCTTATCTGGGTGAAAGCTGGACCAAAAAGATCCTTCTCCAAACAGGCGAGACGGAATAGGGTTGCTTCGTACGGGCACCCTGCCAGATCAGGTCTGGCACCACGACCTTAACCGCAACCGACGTAGTCCGATGTCCCATCGCGATCGGCCTTATCGCAAGCCCATGAGACGTGTGTTAATGCCCGCCCAGTATCCCGGTGCGCACATCATAGTCCACGGCCAGTTCGTAATCGGGGTCATCGTCACTATCGACCACAAGATGGCCGGCCTTGGTCAGCAAACGGTGACAATCGCGGCTCAAATGGCGGAGCTGAATGCGTTTGCCGGCCTCTTCATACTTGCCCGCGATCGCCTCAATCGCCTGCAAGGCGGATTGATCCACCACCCGGCTGTCGGCAAAATCAACGATCACCACATCGGGGTCCGCTTCGATGGTAAAAAGCTCTGAAAACCCATCCGATGATCCAAAGAACAGCGGCCCGTGTATTTCGTACACCTTGGCCCCCTTCTCACGCTGCGATTCCCGTGTGGTGGCGTGGATGCGTCGCGCATTGTTCCACGCATAGGCCAGCGCAGACACAATAACGCCGACCACGACGGCGACAGCCAAATCCTTGTATACTGTCACAACCGTGACCAGCAGGATTACAAAAGCATCCATCAAAGGCACTTTACGCAAGATTGTGAGGCTGTTCCAAGCAAAGGTGCCAATCACGACCATGAACATCACGCCCACCAGCGCCGCCAATGGGATAAGCTCAATCACCGATGATCCGACGAGGATAAAGAGCAGCAAGAACACTGCCGCCGCAATTCCGGCCACACGGGTGCGACCGCCGGATTTGACGTTGATCATGGACTGACCAATCATCGCACAGCCACCCATGCCGCCGAAAAAACCGGTCACGGTGTTTGCAACGCCCTGCGCAATGCATTCCTGCGATGCGCCGCCACGGGCATTGGTCATGTCGCCAACAAGGTTCAGCGTCAGCAAGGATTCAATCAGGCCAATTGCGGCCAGGATCACGGCGTAAGGCAGCACGATCCAAAGTGTTTCGAGCGTGAAGGGCGCAAGCGCCGTGCCATATATCCCCACCCCTTCACCAAAGGGGATGTGGAAAGCTGGAAAGCCACCGCTGATTGACGCCAGATCGCCCACCCGTGGCACATCCATGCCGGTAAAGATTACCACCGCCGCTACAATTCCGATGCCTGCCAAGGGTGCCGGAATGAACCGAGTGATACGCGGCATGATCCAGATGATCGCCATCGTGGCCGCCACCAGCGCCAGCATGAGATAGAGCGGCGGGCCAGAGAGCCACTCCCCCCCCGACATGCCATGCCCGGTGTCGACCATGGTGCCGGGCACCTTGAATTGGCTCATTTGCGCGAGGAAAATAACAATGGCAAGGCCGTTCACAAACCCAAGCATAACCGGATGTGGGACCAGCCGGATAAACTTGCCCCATTGCATGACGCCTGCAAATATCTGGATCAGTCCCATCAGCACAACTGTGGCAAACAGGTATTCAACGCCATGTTGTGCAACGAGGGCCACCATCACCACGGCCAAAGCACCTGTTGCCCCCGATATCATACCGGGACGCCCCCCGATCAACGCCGTGATCAGGCCCACCAGAAACGCGGCATAAAGCCCGACCAGCGGATTGACCCCCGCGACAAATGCAAATGCAACCGCTTCTGGCACCAGCGCCAGCGCCACCGTCAGTCCTGACAGCAATTCGATCCGCAAACGACCAATACTGAACCCATCCTCCGGCATCCAGCGCAGGTCGGTCACATCGAGGTTCTTGGTAAAGCTGTGCAGCGTAGCGCGCGGCATGAGGGGTATCCTTCGTCGGAATTTCGTCAGTAAATGGCCCATATGAATGCGGGCGATTTTGTTAGCGCTGACTAGACCAGAACGCTGGAGATTAAAACCCTTTGGCGCATGCCCATGTCTGCAGCCCGCAGAAAACGCCGTTTCTCTTTGTGCTAACGCCCTGCGCTACCTCCTGCGCAACCCGCCAAACGCGACCATCAAATTTTCCCTTTCTTACGGTGGCGAGGCAAATTCGTGACCCGCAGGGACTTGATATTGAGGGGATCGTCTGACTTGGTGGGCTTAAATAGCATACCAAACCACAAGGGAGTGTCGCATGACACAGACAAAAATCGCTGTGATTGGCGGGTCGGGGATTTACGACATTGACGGGCTTGAGGGTGCCGACTGGATCACGGTCGAAAGCCCTTGGGGGGTACCGTCGGACGCGATCCTATGTGGGACTTTGGACGGCGTTGAAATGGCTTTTTTGCCGCGCCATGGGCGTGGCCATGTGCATTCGCCAACAACTGTGCCCTATCGTGCCAACATTGATGTGCTCAAACGGTTGGGCTGTACGGATGTGATATCGGTCTCTGCCTGCGGATCGTTTCGGGATGCAATGGCACCGGGGCATTTCGTGATTGTCGATCAGTTCATCGACCGGACCTTTGCGCGGGAAAAGTCGTTTTTTGGCACCGGTTGTGTGGCCCACGTCAGTGTCGCCCACCCGACCTGTCCGCGATTGGGCGATGCCTGTGAACAGGCCGCAAAAGACGCAGGTATCACGGTGCATCGGGGGGGTACGTATCTGGCTATGGAGGGCCCGCAGTTCAGCACCCTTGCTGAATCCAGGATGTACCGCGAAAGCTGGGGGGCGGATGTCATCGGCATGACCAACATGCCAGAGGCTAAACTGGCCCGCGAAGCAGAGCTTTGTTACGCATCGGTGGCGATGATCACCGATTATGACAGCTGGCATCCGGATCATGGTGAAGTCAACGTGACACAAATCATCGCGACGCTTATGGGCAATGCGGACAAGGGCCGCGCCCTGGTCAGTCGGCTGCCCACCCTTCTGGGTGCAAAGCGGGATGCATGCCCGCACCACTGTGACCGCGCGCTGGAACATGCAATCCTGACGCAACCTGACGCGCGTGACCCTGCAGTGATGGTCAAACTTGATGCGGTGGCAGGGCGCATCATCTGACGGCCGTGAGGATGTGAGAGCAGACGGTATTTGAGAAAGGGTGAAATTGAAGTGTAAGGCGTGCCGCAATCCCTGTTGCGCTGAGGCCGTGATGCTGTCTTTGATTGGAACCAAACCATTGGAGGCTGCCCCATGTCCTTTGAACTCTGGCTGACGTTTGTCGCGGCCTCTACGGCGCTGCTGTTGATCCCCGGCCCAACGGTCTTGCTGGTGTTGAGCTATGCGCTGTCGAAAGGCAGGTCTGTTGCCGTGGCGTCGGCTGCCGGTGTGGCTTTGGGTGATTTGATCGCGATGACGGCGTCTTTGTTGGGATTGGGCGCGTTGGTTCTGGGCTCTGCAACGTTGTTTGTGGCGCTGAAATGGGCAGGCGCTTTGTATCTTGTCTGGTTGGGGATCAAGCTGATCCGCTCCGCGCCATCTGACGGCCTGTTTGTCAGCGCACCTTCGGATGTCAGCGCCAGACATGTCTTTGGACATGCTACGGCAGTAACTGCTTTGAACCCCAAATCCATTGCGTTCTTTATCGCCTTCGTTCCACAGTTTATCCGGGCGGAAGCACCCCTTTTGCCGCAGTTCAGCATCCTGATCTTGACCTTTGTGGGCCTTGCCGCCCTGAACGCTCTTGCCTATGCGCTGCTGGCGGATCGTTTGCGCCAGGTCATCGCGCGGCCCTCGATCATTACATGGATCACGCGCTCGGGCGGTGCCGCACTGGTCGGCATGGGTGTCTTAACAGCAACTTTGCGCGGGAGTGCGGTATGAAAAAGGTTGAGGATTACATTCGCACGATTGTCGATTTCCCCCATGAAGGCATCATGTTCCGCGATGTGACGACGCTTTTTGCGGACCCGCGCGGGTTTCGCATGGCAATCGACCAGATGTTGCACCCCTATGCAGGCATCGACATCGACAAGGTGGTGGGTCTTGAGGCGCGCGGATTTATCCTTGGGGGGGCCATTGCACACCAATTGTCCGTGGGGTTTGTGCCGATCCGCAAAAAAGGCAAGCTGCCGGGGCGGACCATCAGCCAAGATTATACGCTGGAGTACGGCGAAGCGATTGTCGAAATCCACGATGACGCCATTCAGGCCGGAGAAAAGGTACTGGTGGTCGATGATTTGCTGGCCACAGGCGGCACCGCCGAGGCCGGGATCAAATTGATTGAGCGGTTGGGCGGCAAGATCGTGTCCTGCGCGTTCATTATTGACCTGCCGGAACTGGGTGGACGCAAGAAGCTAGAGGCAATGGGCATGGAAGTGCATGCGCTTTGCGCGTTTGAGGGGATGTAAGCAGAGAGCCAATGTCTGCTTTGTGCCCAGGGCGGACTCATCAAACAAATATTGTCACCGCCGAGACCTAGACATGCTAGAAAGAAGCATCTTAGGTCGATGAGAAAGAGATGCGATATGTCTGATGGGCACATTGGCCGCTGTCTTTGCGGAGCTGTGGAGTACAATACGGGCAGCGAGCCCCTTTGGGTGACGATCTGCTACTGCCGTTTCTGCCAACGTGCTACGGGTTCGGACCGAATGGTTGAGCCCATATTCGAACACGAAACCTTCTCTTTCACCCAAGGCAATCCGAGCGTATACACACTCCGTTCAGAAGGTAGCGGTAAAGCCGTAAGGGTTCACTTCTGCTCCAATTGCGGGACCAAGCTTGCCCTGACTTTCGAGCGTTGGCCCGATCGATTGGGCATATATGTCGGCACACTGGATGATCCGAGTTCGATTTCAACCACGCCCGAAAACAGCAAGTGCATTTTTGTCTCTGAAGCACGCATCGGCACCACCCTTCCGCCTGGCTTTAAGACCTTCGACCGCCATGCCACAGAAAACGATGGTACACCGATTGAGCCGACTGTGCATATGACGGCTTATCTGGTGGGGAGCTGAAGCTTTTCACCAGCCCTAGCCCAACATCTGCATCCGCACGATGCAGCAATTAATGGTCGGCGTTCCGAACATTTTGACCTGAGCGTCGGTTCTGAGCCCAAGAAGGCAGCATTGACGAAGTTGAGATCAGTGTACACCCGGCATTGGAGCAGCGTTTACTTCGATCGTGTTTAGATCGGGATCAAGCATATAGAGTTGAGGGAAACCGGCGAGGCCTTCACGCAGGATCATTACTCTTTTCCTGTCATTCTCCGGCAGGTCCTCCCTAAATCCAGCCGCCTCCAATCGTTGGACCATATTTTCAAAGTCATCGGTACAGAATGCAAAGTGAACATCGGCAAGGTCAGGAGACGATTTGGTACGATAGGTTCCAGCTTCGTTCAGCACTAGATGGATTTGGCGATCATGACACGCCAACCAAACACCCGGTATCGGAAATGGTGGGCGTTCAAGACGTTCTAGGTCGAAAAGACTTTCGTAAAAAGAAGCCGACACCTCAACGTCCCTCACGGGATACGAGACGTGATGAAGCAGCATTGTGGGCATGAAATCTCTCTTCTCAAAGTCTTTTGTACAATCAATATCATATGTTGCACCAAATGTCCGCTCCGTCCCGCAAAGCGGTCTTTCGTTCAAACTTCAGCGCTCCATCTCATGATACCCAATTTCTCGCAGCACCGCCCCCGGATTCATAATGCCGTTCGGATCAAGTGCTGCCTTTATCGCCCGCATCGCGGACAGTTTCGCAGGATCGCCATAGCGCTCCAGATCACCAACCTTGAGCCTGCCGATCCCGTGTTCGGCACTGATTGACCCGCCCATTTCATGCACCAGATCATGTACCATCTGTTTGATACCATCGCGCAGGTGTTCGTGATCAGCGCGGGTTTTTCCGGGCACCGGAAAGACATTATAGTGCAGGTTGCCGTCGCCCACATGGCCAAAGCAGTTGATGCGGAAATCGCCCAGTGCGGCAATCTTGCGCCCCGCTTGGGCGATGAAGTCAGGGATCGCGCCCAAGGGTACCGAAATGTCATGGCTCGATACCGATCCAATGAGACGGTTTGCCTCCGGGATCATTTCGCGGATGCGCCAGAAATCATCCGATTGCTGCTGGTTCTGGGCGATCAGACCGTCCGTGACAAGGCCCGCCTCCATTGCGGTCGCAGACAGCGTTTCGAGCGCCCCGGCAGGGTCGATACCGCCGCTCAGGCCCAGCTCAATCAACACCGACCATTCTGGCGTTGTCGCAAATGGGTGTCGCACGTCAGGCAAAACTTCAGCCAGAAAATCAAAGCCTTGGCGATGTATCAGCTCAAACGCGCTGACCATTTCACCCAGTTGCACCCGCGCCATCGACAGCAGTTCAAGGGCGGCAGCAGGGCCTTGGACGGCCAACAGAGCGGTGCCTGACCGCGCGGGCTGCGCAAAGAGTTTCAGTGCGGCCGCGGTGATCACGCCCAATGTCCCCTCGGCACCGATCAACAAGTGCCGCAGGTCATAGCCGGTGTTGTTTTTCCGCAAGCGCGTCAACCCCTTCCAGATTTGGCCATCGGGCAGAACCGCCTCAAGCCCCAGACACAGATCGCGGGCATTGCCATAGCGCAGCACGCCGGTGCCGCCTGCGTTGGTGGCCAGATTGCCACCGATCCGCGCCGAGCCTTCGGCGGCGAGTGACAGAGGGAACAAGCGGTCCACATCCTTCGCGGCGGATTGTACATCGGCCAGAATCACCCCGGCCTCAGCCACCAGTACATTCTCATCCGGGTAGATCGCGCGCACCTTGTTCAACCGTTCAAGTGACAGGATCATCGGCGCGGGCCCATCGGGCGCGACCTGTCCCCCGACCAGACCTGTACCGCCGCCATAGGGCACGACGCCAACACGCGCTGCATTGGCGTGACGGATCAGGATCGCAACCTCTTGCACAGTGCGCGGCAGCGCCAAAAGCGCCGCCTGCCCGGCATAACGGCCGCGCGGTTCTTCGAGATAGCGGTCATCGGCGGGGCGAAACACAGCGTCCGGCAAATCAGTACGCAGGCGGGTCTCAAATGCGGTGTCAGCAGGATTCAATGTCATGGAAACTTGATCAGGCCTCAGGCGCTCAGATGCAAGTCCCTATCGCGCAACGTCGATATAGGCCGGGCGCAGCACCATGATGGTGGGCCGTGACGGCAGCTTGTCCATCGCCACAGTTAACGATGGGCCGCCCACCTCAACGATTGAAAATTCATCCGCCATGCCGCGCAGGAAATCCCGCAGCGCGGCTTCGGAAAACCAATGCATGGGAATGACAATTGACGACTTCAACCGTTTGAGAATTGCAATCATTGTTGGCTGATCAAGAGTATAACCGCCATCCACCGGGGCCATCACAACGTCCACCCGCCCCAAAGCGGCGTATTGCCCCGCATCTGGTTCATGATGCAAATGGCCTAGATGGCCGATGCACAGGCCCGCCATTTCAAACACAAATATCGAATTTCCTTTCGGTTCGACTCCGCCATAAGGCGACCGGATGTCGGTCGAGACATTGCGGATCAGCACCTCGTCCAATTCCAGCTTGTGATCAATGCCTTCCCCGAATGGCCCCCACCCTTTCAGCGGATGGGGAATGGCGGGATCCACAAAGTTGGTCCAATGGCTGTCATGGGCATGGTTCATGGTGATCACATCCGGGACAAACGGCAGCGTTCCGGTAAATCCTGTGTAGTCTGTGACAATGTTAAGGGCACCGTGGCTGCGGATCAAAAACGACGCATGGGCGATATAATGGAGATATACCGTTTCAGCCGTCACCTCAGGCAATGTTGCAAGGGTGACATATTCCAAGCCGGGTGCCGCATTGGCCAAAGCCACACAGTGACTTGGCGTTCGGTCCTGTGCCAGAGCAAATGTTGGCAAACAGAGCATCAGCAAAAAAGAAAAACGGAAAATCATGGCATCCTCCCCTTTGGCCCTCAACCTAGAGCATCAATGGCATATTGCGACCAAATTTCTACACGCAGGGGGGAAATCTGGTTTGCCAAGGGACGCAAAAGCGCGCGATGTTGATGAAAAATGAGGGGAGTGATCAAAATGTTGGCGACAAGAAAATGGGTACCGGCGGCCTGCGATGCGCGGGTGACCACCATTGCAACGCAAACGGCGGCTGCCAGCAGCGCTGAGATTGCCGACCGCATTGCTGCATTGGCCAAAGAGAACCGCGATATTCATGAACGGGCGTGTTTTAACCTCAATCCTGCAACCAATGTCATGTCACCGCGCGCCGAGGCGATCTTGGCGTCTGGCATCGGCACCCGTCCGTCACTTGGATACCCCGGCGATAAATACGAAATGGGGCTGGAAGCGATCGAAGAGATCGAGGTGATCGCGGCGGAGCTTTGTGCGCAGGTATTTGATGCGCAGTTTGCCGAAATCCGGGTGCCATCGGGGGCGATTGCCAATCTCTATGGGTTTATGGCGACCTGCAAACCCGGTGACACCATCATTGCACCGCCTGCGTCAATTGGCGGCCATGTGACGCATCACGCGGCGGGATGTGCGGGGCTATACGGGCTCAACACTGTGCCCGCGCCAATCAATGCGGACGGCTACACACTCGACATTCAAAGGCTGCGTGCTTTGGCGCATCAGGTGAAACCAAACCTGATCACGGTTGGGTCTTCGCTGAACCTCTTTGAACACCCGGTGGCCGAGGTGCGTGAAATTGCAGATGAGGTGGGGGCAAAGGTGCTCTTTGACGCGGCCCATCAATGTGGGATCATCGCAGGGCGCGCGTGGCGCAACCCGCTGGCCGAAGGCGCGCACATGATGACAATGAGCACTTACAAAAGCCTTGGCGGGCCTGCAGGCGGTCTGATTGTCAGCAACGATGCCGCATTGGCCGAACGGCTTGATGCCATCGCCTTTCCCGGCATGACAGCGAACTTTGACGCGGCAAAATCGGCTGCTCTGGCGCTGACAATGCTGGACTGGATCGATTATGGCCCGGAATATGCCGCTGAAATGATCGCGGTGTCGCAGGCTTTTGCGCGGGAACTGGATGCGGCGGGACTGCGGGTTTTTGCCAAGGATCAGGGTTTTACCACATCGCACCAATTTGCGGTTGAGGCTGCGGAGTTTGGGGGCGGTCAGGCGGCGTCAAAAAAGCTGCGCAAAGCGGGATTCCTGGCCTGTGGCATCGGCCTGCCGATAGATGAGGTGCCGGGGGACATGAACGGCCTGCGCATCGGGACGCCGGAATTGGTACGTTGGGGTGTGGGCGTAAAGGATGTGCCGGAAATCGCCGCGCTGGTGGCGCGGGCGCTGCGGTCAGACGACCCGACGGGCTTGGCGGATGAGGTGCGCAGCCTGCGCGGGCGGTATGGAAGGTTGCATTTTGTGGGATGATGCGATCGGGCAAGGACGGCTGTAAGAACAACGACCACCATGACAGAGGCAGTGACCTTGTCAGGGCAGGAGAGACGCTCCAATTGACCGCGCGATACGATGATTGATACTAATCAATGTGCAGCAACATGCGAGTTTGTATATTGCGACTTAGGCAACAGAAACCAAGGAGTCTTCCATGCATAGATTTTTCATTGTCACGACAGTTGTTTCCACTTTGGGTCTTTCTGCGTGTGACGAATTAAATTCGGATTTGGAGCGTGCTGCGGTGGGCGGTGCGATCGGCTGCGCCGCCGGAGAGGTCCTTGCAGACGGGCGCTGCGTCGAAGGTGCCCTTGTTGGTGCAGGTGTTGGCGTCTTGACCAACTAGAACGCAGTAACGGCCTGTGTGGTCGTCGGATGCTATATTAAGGGCAAGCTCTTTGAAGGCGAGTTCAACAGCGGATGGGCGCGTGCCACTTAGCGAAGTTAACTCTCTGCCACGGGCGACGGTGTCGAGCTGGATCAAGCTTCCAGTTGGCACCTGTCGATGATTATTTCTGCTCGACATGGGCATTGTTGCAGCGTTCGCGGATCTATCTTGGATCAACTCGAAACACCGCTTTGTCTGCACAGTGAACGGTGCTTTCCGCTACCCTGCCTCCGTCTTACCCCGCCGATCGCTGCGCAACGATGCGTAAAGGACATGGGTCCGCCAGCGGCCCTCAATCTGCAGATAGCTTTGCGCGACGCCCTCGTATTTGAACCCGGCTTTTTCCAGCAATCCGCGTGAAGCAGCGTTTTCAGGCAAACAGGCGGCCTCAACCCGGCTGAGATCCAGCCGGGAGAACGCCTGATGCACAACTGCGTCGATCGCCTCGCGCATATACCCTTGCCGTGCAAATGGTTCCCCGGTCCAATAGCCCAGAGTGGCCGATTGTGACGGTCCGCGCCGGATGTTGTCGAGGGTGATCGCACCGATCAGTGATTGATCCTCGCGGCGGATCAAAAACAGTGGCATCGCAGTGCCACTGCTGATCGACCGCGATGCCCAATAGACCCGGTTGGTGAACGCCTTGCGGGTCAGATGATCATCCGCCCAAGTTGGTTCCCACGGAACAAGATAGCTCTGGCTTTTGACCCGCAATGCCGTCCAGGCCCGAAAATCAGAATGGATCGGCGTGCGCAGTGTCAGCCGTTCAGTTTCGATCTTGATTTTGCGCCTCATCAACAGCATCAGGCCGCGCGCCGCTCCTGTAAGGCGGCAAGCGTTGGTGCCGCTTCCACTGGACCATAAAGCGCCAGCGCTGCCGGGGCCGCGAGTGCCATGGTTTCAGCAAAATCACGCACATCCCCGGTCGTCACAGCGTCGATCTGAGCCACGGTTTCTTCCAATGGCGGGATACGGTCCCAAATCTGGATCAGCCGGGCCAGACGTTCAGCGCGGTTTGACGGGCTTTCCAGCCCCATCAGCAACCCTGCTTTCATCTGAGCGCGCGCGCGCGCAACTTCTGCGGGCGACATATCGGATGCTGCGCGCTTCATCTCGTCCACGGTGATGGTCGCAAGTTCCGGCAATTGTTCAGCGCTGGTCCCGGCGTAGATTGTGGTCATCCCGGTGTCCGCATAAGCGCCGGCAGAGGCAAAGATCGTATAGCAGAGCCCGCGGTTTTCGCGGATTTCCTGAAACAGCCGCGACGACATGCCGCCGCCAAGCGCTGAGGCGTAAATCTGAGCCACATAAATATCGTCAGCGCGGTAGCCGGGCGATTCAAAGCCAAGCGCAAAATGGGCCTGTTCCAACGGTTTGATGTGGCGCGTCTCGCCGCCCTGAAAACGGGCTGCATCCACCTGGAACATCGGCTTGGGCGTCATGTCCCCAAACAGCGCCTCGGCCAGTTTCACGATCTCATCATGGTTCACAGCACCCGCCGCCGACAGGATCATTTGTTCGGGGCCATAGTGATCGCCGATAAACGACCGCAGGTCTTCGCGGTTGAAATTCGAAACACGCTCGGACAGACCCAGAATGGTGCGGCCCATCGGCTGATCCGGGTATGCCTCTTCTTGCAGCCAGTCGAATATCACGTCATCGGGGGTGTCCAGCGCCTGACCGATTTCCTGCAAGATCACGCCGCGCTCAACCTCGATTTCGCTTGGGTCAAGGATGGGATCACGCAGAATGTCCGCAATCACATCCAGCCCCAGCGCCACGTCGTTTTCCAAGACGCGCACGTAATAGGCCGTCACTTCGCGACTTGTATAGGCGTTGATATAGCCACCCACATCCTCGATCGCCTCTGCAATTTGCAAGGAACTGCGTTTTGAGGTGCCTTTGAACGCCATATGCTCAAGGAAATGCGCGATGCCATTTTGTTGCGGCGTCTCGTGACGTCCCCCCGCTGTGACCCATATCCCGATGGAGGCTGAAGCCAATCCCGGCATATGTTCTGTGACGATGCGAAAGCCGTTCGACAGGCGGTGCTGATTCAGGCTCATGCGTTTAGTGCCCCTTTGATGTAGGTCTTGAGCGCGTCCAAATCGTTGGCCACGCGGGTGAACCGTTCTTTGCGGTCAAATAGGTCCGCCATGCGCGGGGGCAGGCCCGGTCTTGTTCCAGTGGCTGCCTCGACCGCATCAGGGAACTTGGCGGGGTGCGCCGTGGCAAGTGTGATCATCGGGGTCGCTGCATCACGTTGTTCATTGGCGACTTTCACGCCGACCGCAGAATGCGGACACAAAAGCTCGCCTGTCGAATTGATCATATCTTTGATGGTTGCTGAGGTTTCCGCCTCGGACGCGCTGCCAGAGCGATAGATGTCCTGCAACGCCTGCATCGCCCCTTGCGATACGTCAAATCCGCCTTGGCCCAATTCCGTCATCAACTGCGCCACCGCATTGCCATCGCGGTCATAGGCATCAAACAATGCCCGTTCAAAGTTGGACGATACCTGAATGTCCATGGACGGACTGATCGACGGATGCACGCCGCCCTTGTGATACCCCTGCCCTTTCAGGCAGCGGTCCAGAATATCGTTTTGGTTGGTGGCAATCACCAGATCGGCAATCGGCAGGCCCATGCGCTTGGCGATATAACCGGCAAAGATGTCACCAAAGTTACCTGTTGGCACGGTGAAACTGACCTCGCGCCCGGGCGCACCCAGCGACACGGCAGAGGTAAAGTAATAGACCACCTGAGCCAGCACCCGGCCCCAGTTGATCGAATTCACCCCCGCGAGCTTTACACCGTCGCGAAATTCAAAGTCATTGAACATATCCTTGAGACGGGCCTGGCAATCATCAAAATCTCCATCCACGGCAAGGGCATGGACGTTCGGTTCTGACGGTGTGGTCATCTGGCGGCGCTGCACATCGCTGACGCGGCCATGCGGGTAAAGGATAAAGACGTCGACATTATCCAATCCCCGGAACGCTTCTATCGCAGCGGATCCGGTATCGCCGGATGTGGCCCCGACGATGGTCACACGGGCCCCTTTGCGACCAAGCGCCTTTTGAAACATCTGGCCAATCAATTGCATCGCGAAATCTTTGAACGCCAGTGTTGGTCCGTGGAACAGCTCCAACAGGAAATGATTGGGGGCAAGTTGCACCAATGGGGCGCGGGCGGTGTGGCCAAAGCCCGCATAGGCATTGGAAATCAACCTGCGAAATTCGTCGTCGGTAAAGGTATCGCCAATAAACGGGCGCATCACCGTATAGGCCACGTCCTCGTAGGATTGCCCGGCCATTGCTGCGATCTGATCCTTGCTCAATGTCGGGATCGTCTCGGGTACATATAGCCCGCCATCACGCGCAAGCCCGGTCAGCATCGCCTCTTCGAAGGTGAGGACAGGGGCAGAGCCACGGGTAGAGACATAGCGCATGGGTTAGCTTTCAGGGGTTGGCGCGCGACGGCGCAGGAAATAGGCGGACATGGCAAGCCAGATCGCAGCGAGGGAAAACCACGTGATTGCATATTGCAAGTGGTCATTCGGAATTCGGGCGGTATCGACGGGCAGCGGTGTGATATCACCGTCCTGGAACGACACATCGCGCGCCACGATCAGGATCGGACTGGTTCCAAGCTCAGCCGCCATCGCCTCCACATCGCGGGCAAACCAGATGTTGTTTTCCCGGTCTGGCGCAGGCGTGAAACTGTCGGTTTCGTTGGGCCATTGCAGGTTGCCCGTGAGGGTCACAGGGCCACTTACAAAGGCTTGTCTGCCTGCCTCAACAGGCAGGAACCCGCGATCCACCATTACTTTCATATCAGGTGTGTTGAGCGCCGAAATGATCCGATATCCCGGCCCTACATCCTTTTGTGAAACAAGAACCCGCAACACCTGTGTATCAAAAGTCCCAGTGACCGTCACCGGCAGATAGGCGTCCGCATCAGGGTTGGGATCATTCGGCAAGGCAACCGGAGCGGCCACGATCCGTGCGTTGATGCCAGAGATAACGCCCTGCTTCCAGGCCAGTCGCTGCATTTGCCAGATGCCAAGGCTTACCAGAATGGCAGCCCCGCCCAGACCAATCACAACAAAGAACAGCGCGCGGTTCATAAAGGCTCTGACCTCAAGAAAAATCGCGCGAGGCAGGTGCTTCGCGCGATTTGGGTTTTACGCCGCAGGGGCGCGATTGCAACCCTGCAAAATCATGGGGCTATTGGGCAGGCACACCAAAGACATAGACGGCAAAGAACAGGAACAGCCATACGACGTCAACAAAGTGCCAGTACCAAGCTGCCGTCTCAAAACCAACGTGCTGTTGCGGGGTGAAATCCCCCTTCATCGCGCGGATCAGGCACACTCCCAGAAAGATCGTACCAATGATCACGTGAAGGCCGTGAAAACCTGTGGCCATAAAGAACGCAGAAAAGAACGCGTCTTCGCCGAACTTCCAGTCATGGTGCAACAGCAATTCGCCGTATTCATAGGCCTGCAACGCGGTAAAGGCGATGCCCAGCACGATGGCAATGGCCAGACCTGAAATCAGGTCTTTGCGGTTGTTTTCATGCACAAGGGCATGGTGCGCCCATGTGACGGCACAGCCTGACAACAGCAGAACCAACGTATTGATCAGCGGCAGGTTAAAGGCGTTCACCGGATCGAATACCGGCGGCACATATTCTGAGCCTACGTATTCGTTCATCGGGTACATGGCTTGTTTGAAGAAGGTCCAGAACCAAGCGACAAAGAACATCACTTCGGACATGATAAACAGGATAAAACCATAACGCAGGCCGATGCGCACGACGCCGGTGTGATCGCCAACGTGGCTTTCGATCACCATTTCGCGCCACCATCCGAACATCACATAAAGAACGGCAACAAATCCGCCCAAAAACAGGAAGGGTGTGATACCGTGTATCCACAAAACGGCACCAACAAGCATGGCAAAGCCGCCAAGCCCACCAAGCAGCGGCCAGCTGGATGGGGCTAGAATATGATAATCGTGGTTCTTTGCATGGGCCATGATGCGGGGTCCCTCACCTTTGTTAATTCAGGTCTGTTGTTGTTCCCTGCTCCAAGGCGGCATAGCCTTCGGGCAGGTCAATTTGATAGAATGTATAGGACAGTGTGATGGTATGTACAAACTTCCCGTCACGGTCTTTGACAATTTCCGGATCAACGTAAAAGCTAACCGGCATCTGGACGCGTTCGCCCGGTGCCAGCACCTGTTCGGTGAAACAAAAGCAGTCGATCTTTTCGAAGAAAGCGCCAGCCGTGTAAGGCGTCACGTTATAGCTGGCCTGGCCCGCAATGGGCCGGCTGGTCGGGTTATAGGCTTCATAAAAGGCAAGGCCGGTTTCGCCGATACGCAATTCCATCTCACGCACGACCGGTTTGAATTCCCAGGCGAGACCTGCATTGATCGAACCATCAAAGCGGACTTTTATAGTCTGATCCAGAATTTCCTCTGATGCGGTTTCCACCTGACCCGGCACACCGCCAAATCCCGTAACCCGGCAGAACCAGTCGTAAAACGGCACCGATGCCCATGCCAGACCGCCCATCAACACAACAAGCGATACGGTCTGCATCACGGTTTTCTGAGGACCGGAAAGCGCCATCAGTTATTGGCCTCTTTTTGCGCTGCGGCCGCGGCACCAGCAGCACCTGCGGCCTTGGTGAAATCAGTCTGAGTGATTTTGACAAAGGTCAGCACCATTACCAGAATGACGAAAGCACCCAACATCAGGCCCACCCCGACATTGCGGCCTTTGCGCCGGCTGTGAATTTCATGTTCTGCTCGAATGTTCATGACCAGCCTCCCAGACCCCAGGGGCGCAACGTGGCCTCAATCAGGATCGCGCCGAAATGCAGGAAAAGGTAAAACAGCGACAGCCGGAAGAATTTGCGTTCGACGGCGTAATTGTCACCCTCTGCATCATCTTCATCCCGGTTCCAGATGCGCCAGGCCCCAAGCAGGAACATCGCATTCAGGATGACCGCTGTGGCCAGATAGATCGGCCCGCCGATTGAGGTGAACGCCGTCCCGATCGCCAGCACCGCCAGCAGCGCCGTATAGATAAGTATGTGCCGCCTGGTGGTTGGACGCCCATGCGTCACTGTCAACATCGGCACGTTGGCGTCGTCGTAATCCGACCGCATGAACAGCGCCAGCGCCCAGAAGTGTGGCGGGGTCCACATAAAGATCAACGCGAACATCAGCCATGCTTCGATCGAAAAGCTGCCCGTGGCAATGATCCAGCCAATCACTGGGGGAAACGCACCAGCAGCACCGCCAATCACGATGTTCTGCGGCGTCGCACGTTTGAGCCACATGGTATAGAAAACGGCATAAAAGAGGATCGTGAACAGCAACATCCCTGCCGCCAGCAGGTTTGCTGCAAGCCCAAGCATCATTACCGCCATGCCCGACAAAGCCACGCCCAGCGCCAGCGCTTCGCTCGGTTGTACGCGGCCAGACGGAATTGGACGGGACCGCGTCCGGCGCATGACCGCGTCGATGTCGGCGTCCCACCACATGTTCAGCGCACCAGACGCCCCTGCCCCGATGGCCACAAACAAGATCGACGCAAAGCCAATGACCGGATGCACAGAGACCGGTGCAGCCAACATGCCAACCAGCGCGGTGAAAACAACCAGTTGCATCACACGTGGCTTGAGCAGGGCGAAATAATCGCCCAGCTGCGCCTCGTATTCTGATGCTGGTGTGTTCGTGACGTCCGTCATTGCGGCTTTTACCTTATAAACAAGGTGGGCGCTGCGCCCACTTTACCTGTCATGTCGCAAGCTGGGCGCACCGCCCAGCCCGCAGGCAGTTTAGTTTGACGCAACGGTCACTGGCTGCGCGATGCCAGCATATTCCGCTTTGGCCTTGCCCAGCCACTCGGCATAAGCGGCCTCTGACACCACTTTGACCGTGATCGGCATATAGGCATGCGCCTGACCACAAAGCTCTGAACACTGGCCAAAATAGACGCCTTCCTTGTCAGCGCTGAACCACAGTTCGGCCAAACGACCCGGCACCGCATCTTGCTTTACACCAAACGCCGGCATTGCCCAGGCGTGGATCACATCAGATCCGGTGACCTGCATAACGATCGTTTTGCCAATCGGCACAACGACGGATGTATCCGTCGCAAGAAGCCATTCATCGCGGCCATAGCCCGCTGCGGCCAGCTTGGCTTCCATCGCGGGGTTCAAAACGTTGGCCACGGCACCAGCTTGTTCATCTTCGGCTGACAATGTGGCAGGTGCACCAATCATATAGCTGTCAAAGCCAAACTCTTCGTCGACATATTCGTAGGACCAATACCACTGATTGCCTACCGCCTTGATGGTGATGTCAGCGACCGGGATTTCCTGCTGCCGGAACAAGATTGGCAAGGAATAGGCACCGATCAGCACCAGAATAACGATTGGCAAAATGGTCCACGCAATCTCGATCGGGGTATTGTGCGTGAACGACGCAGGCGTTGGATTGCGCTTTTTGTTGTAGCGGACGGCGACCCAGAGGATCAGACCAGTCACGAAAACAGTGATCAGGGTGATGATCACCAGAATCAGATAGTCCAGATCATGAATGTCAGTGGCCAGCCGGGTCACACCAGGTTGAAAACCCATTTCGCCGTCAACGGGTTTGCCGATGATCTCAAGGCCGTCAATCCGAAGCGATTCCTGCGCAAATGCCGGCAAGGCTGCAAAGCTGGCCAAAAGACCCGAAAGAGAGAGAAGATGTTTCATATGTCGTCCTGATCTTGTGACCATTAAGTGCGAATCTTATGTGCCCAGCCTATCGGAGCAGCCCGGCCGTTGTAATCCTACTGCTTACAATCATATTCTGAGTGCAAGATAAAGCCACCCGATTGCGTCAAACAGACGCGAAATGTGTTTTTGTGGCGAGAATTGAGGACAGACCCCGATGACCAACACCCCATTCAAGCCGTTTGAGGCCAATGTAGATCGCGAAATCGCACTTCAAGTGCTGCGGGATGCCGTTGCCGGGGCCGATGATGGGGAATTGTTTTTGGAACGCCGCCGGTCCGAGGCATTGGTGTTCGACGATGGTCACCTGAAAACCGCCAGTTATGACGCCTCAGAGGGATTTGGCTTGCGCGCCGTGCGTTCTGAGGTCGCGGGATATGCCCATTCGACCGACATTTCGGTGAGTGCGCTAAAGCGTGCCGCCGAAACCGCCCGTCTGGCAGTGGGTGCCGGCGGCGGCACATGGTCCGATGCGCCCGAGGGGACAAACAAACGTCTTTATACAGACGCCGACCCGATTGAAGGGGCGACGTTCCCGGTCAAAATCGAAACCCTGCGTGAGATTGACGCATTTGCCCGTGGGCTGGACAAACGGGTCATTCAGGTCAGCGCAACCATTGCCGCCAGCCTGCAAGAGGTAGAGATATTGCGCCCCGAAGGCACCTCCGTGCGTGATGTTCGCCCCATGACCCGTGTAAACGTGTCGGTCATCGTTGAACACAACGGCCGCCGCGAAAGCGGGTCTGCAGGTGGTGGCGGGCGCGTGGGTCTTGACGGGCTGCTGAGCGCTGACGATTGGCAGGCCAAGGCCCGTGAAGCGTTAAGAATAGCAGTGGTAAACCTTGATGCCGTGCCTGCCCCTGCAGGCGTAATGGACGTTGTGCTTGGCCCCGGCTGGCCCGGTATCTTGCTGCACGAAGCCATCGGTCACGGGTTGGAAGGCGACTTTAACCGCAAGGGAAGTTCAGCCTTTGCCGGATTGATGGGCCAACAGATCGCCGCAAAAGGCGTGACGGTTCTGGACGATGGCACAATCCCCGACCGGCGCGGTTCGATCACGGTTGATGATGAAGGCACGCCCAGCGCCAAGAATGTATTGATCGAAGACGGTGTGCTCATCGGGTATATGCAGGACCGCCAGAATGCGCGGCTGATGGGGGTCAAATCCACGGGCAATGGGCGACGACAGTCATATGCGCATATCCCCATGCCTCGGATGACGAACACCTATATGCTGGGCGGCGACGTGGCACCGGGCGACATCGTGGCCGATCTTAAGGACGGTATCTATGCCGTGGGGTTTGGCGGCGGCCAGGTGGACATTACCAATGGCAAGTTCGTTTTTTCATGCACCGAAGCGTACCGCGTCGAAAACGGGGTGGTCGGCGCGCCGGTAAAAGGGGCCACGCTGATCGGGGATGGCGCCACGGCGCTGAAACAGATCCGCGCCATTGGGAATGACCCGGCCCTTGATCCGGGCATGGGCAATTGCGGCAAACAAGGTCAATGGGTGCCAGTGGGGGTGGGTCAGCCAACATTGATGATCGGCGGCCTGACGGTGGGTGGTGCAGCGGCTTAACGCGCATGTAGATTAGGTGCCTACGAAACGGGCTGGTAAATATATGGTGGACGCTTGGTCCATCTGCCTTGCCGCATTTGTCTGAAATCGAGCCGGAACGATTCATCCTGTGTTAACCAGTTCGCTCTAATACTGATTCCAGCAACGGATGGAGACGCGGGATGACTGACAAGGACCTAAATCCTTCTTCCACTCACCCCCCAATCCCACCCACCCAGGAAGATGAACAGTTTGCGCGTCTCCGTCTGTTGCGCTCGCGCCGGGTTGGCATTTCGACGTATAAACGTCTGCTGATTGAACATGGCACTGCGCAAAACGCGCTGGCCGCGCTGCCTCAGGTGGCGCGCGCCGCGGGTGTATCCGAATATCAGATTTGTCCCGAGGGTGTGATCTGGGCTGAACTTAAGGCCGCCCGCGCTGCCGGTGCGCAATTGGTTTTGCAGGGGCAGGACCCCTACCCATCCCTTTTGAACGATCTTGCAGATGCCCCGCCATTTTTGTGGTGCATCGGCGATACCTCGCTTTTGGCGCGCCCGATGATTTCAATGGTAGGTGCCCGCAATGCTTCATCGTTGGGGACCCGTATGGCACAGGCTTTGGCCCGTGATCTGGGCGCGGCCGGATATGTCGTGGTGTCTGGGTTGGCGCGAGGTATTGATGCGGCCACCCATCTGGCCTCAATGACAACTGGCACCATCGCGGTGCAGGCAGGCGGCGTTGATGTCATGTATCCGGCTGAAAATACAGAACTTGCGCTCAACATCGCCAAATCTGGCCTGCGCCTTTCAGAGCAGCCAATGGGCCTGCAACCCATGGCGCGACATTTTCCCAGCCGCAATCGCATCATCTCAGGCCTCAGCCGTGCGACCATCGTGGTTGAGGCGGCCGCAAAATCCGGCAGCCTGATCACGGCACGTGATGCCTTGGACCAGGGGCGTGATGTGCTTTCTGTGCCGGGGCACCCATTTGATGCGCGCGCAGCAGGGTGCAATATCTTGATCCGTGATGGTGCGACGCTGGTTCGTTCTGCAGCCGATGTGATTGAGGCGTTGGGACCCATATCTGGCCAGCAGACCACGCCAGAACTTCCACTGACCCCTGCCAAGCCGGACAAACCCAAACGCAGCCTGCGTGAAACTGCCGCACTTCATCTGCAAATCCTGTCGCGTCTGGGACCATCGCCAGTCGCAGAGGACCAGTTGATCCGTGATCTGCAAGCCGCACCCGCAGATGTCGCCCCTGTTCTTGTGGATCTGGAGCTTGACGGCCAAATTGCACGCCGTCCCGGTGGTTTGCTGGCGCGGGTGGTGTGATGGGGCAGTCTGTTTACAGTAACTGATTGAAAGGTCTGTCTGCGGGGTGCATCGCCCCGGCAAAACCTTCCTTTTGAGTGAGCACTGCTCATGTGCCGGTGGTGTCATTGCCGCACTTTGCTCAGCAGTTGCATTGACAATCCCCCCTTACCTCCCACATGTGACAGCGCGAGAGACCGCCCGCCAATTTGATTTAAGGTGCTTTATTTTATGCCAGTCGTTGTTGTCGAATCCCCTGCCAAGGCCAAAACGATCAACAAGTATCTGGGCGATAATTTCACCGTTCTGGCATCTTATGGCCACGTGCGCGACCTGCCTCCCAAGGATGGATCGGTCGACACCGAAAACGAATTCGACATGAAATGGGAAATCGCCAGCGACAGCAAGAAACATGTCAAAGCGATTGCTGACGCCCTGGCAAACGACAACGAACTGATCCTCGCGACCGACCCCGACCGTGAGGGCGAGGCGATCAGCTGGCATTTGCAAGAAGCATTGACCAAGCGCAAATCAATCAAGAAAGACACGCCCGTCAGTCGCGTGGTGTTCAACCAGATCACCAAGAAAGCAGTGACAGATGCGATGGCAAATCCACGTCAGGTGGATATGCCTTTGGTTGAAGCCTATCTGGCCCGCCGTGCGTTGGACTATCTGGTAGGCTTTAATCTGTCCCCGGTTTTGTGGCGCAAACTGCCCGGGGCGAAATCAGCAGGCCGGGTGCAATCGGTCACGCTGCGCATCATCGTAGAGCGCGAGATGGAAATCGAAGCGTTCCGCAACCGAGAGTATTGGAGCGTCAAAGCTCTGATGGCGACCCCCCGTGGGCAAGAATTTGAAGCCCGACTGGTAACGTTGGCAGGTAAGAAGCTGGACCGCTTTGATCTGGGCAACGCCACGCAGGCTGAAATGGCCGTGCAAGCGATCACCAGCCGCGCCCTAACCGTGACAAGCGTCGAGGCAAAGCCGGCCAGCCGCAATCCATCCGCCCCCTTCATGACCTCGACCCTGCAACAAGAGGCCAGCCGCAAGTTTGGCATGGGCGCGCGGCAAACCATGAGCACAGCCCAGCGGCTGTATGAGGCCGGCCACATTACCTATATGCGGACAGATGGTATCGACATGGCCCCAGAGGCCGTGACCATGGCGCGCGATGCGATCAAAGACCGCTATGGCGTAGAATATGTGCCCGATGCGCCGCGCATCTATAAGAACAAAGCCAAGAATGCCCAAGAGGCCCACGAATGTGTGCGCCCCACCGACATGACCAAAGACGCCCCCAGCCTGAAGTTGGAGAGCGATCAGGCCAAGCTTTATGATCTGATCTGGAAACGCACGCTGGCCTGCCAGATGGAAAGCGCACGTTTGGAGCGCACAACCGTCGAGATTGGCAGCAAAGACGAACAGGTCGGTCTGCGCGCCACAGGTCAGGTGGTGCTGTTCGATGGTTTTCTGCGCGTTTATGAAGAAGGCCGCGATGATGTGGTTGTCGATGACGATGACAAACGCCTGCCACAGATCACCCAAGGCGACGCGATGGACAAAAGGTCGGTCACGCCAGAGCAGCATTTCACCCAGCCGCCGCCCCGGTACACAGAGGCGACATTGGTCAAGCGCATGGAAGAGTTGGGCATTGGCCGCCCCTCGACCTACGCCAGCATTGTCACGACAATCCAGGACCGCGAATATGTGCGCAAAGATGGCAACCGCCTGATCCCTGAGGACAAGGGCCGGTTGGTGACGGCGTTTCTTGAGAATTATTTCCGCAAATATGTGGGGTATGACTTTACCGCCGATCTTGAGGATCAGCTTGATAAGGTCAGCGCAGCGGATGCAGACTATAAAGATGTGCTCAAACGGTTCTGGCGTGATTTTTCCGCCGCGATTGCCGAAACCGCTGATCTGCGCATCACCGAGGTTCTGGAAAAGATCAACGAGGTTCTGGAACCGCATCTGTTTCCACCGCTTGATGATGGCGGCGACCCGCGGCTGTGCCCAAACTGCGAAGCGGGGCGCTTGTCGATGCGCACCGCCCGCTCCGGTGGCGCGTTCATCGGCTGTTCCAATTACCCTGAGTGCCGCTATACCCGCCCCTTTGGCCCGCCAGACCCAGAAGCCGAAGCATCGGCTATCCCTCCGGACGGCAAGTTGCTGGGCAAGGATGGGGGCGACGAGATCCGTGTGTTCAAGGGACGTTTTGGACCCTACGTGCAGCGTGGCGCTGTTACAGAAGAAAACAAGAAACCCCAGCGACAGTCGGTGCCCAAGGACTGGCCTGCAGAAGAGCTTGAGTTGGAGCGAGCGCTGATGCTGCTGTCGTTGCCCCGCGAAATTGGCCCGCATCCTGAGGACGGGATCATGGTCTGGTCGAACATCGGGCGCTATGGGCCTTATCTGAAACACGCGGAAAGTACATCGGAACGCGGCGGCACCAACGCCAATCTGGAAAGCCTGGATGAGGTCTTTACCGTTGGCATGAACCGCGCTGTCCAATTGCTTGCCGAAAAAGTCGCAAGCCGTGGTGGACGGGGCAAAGCCGCCAAACCGATCCGCGAGATGGGCGAACACCCTGATTTGGGCGGGGCTGTGAATATCATGGAGGGCAAATACGGGCCTTATGTGAAATGGGAAAAGGTCAATGCGACGATCCCCAAAGAGGTTGAGCCTGCTGATTTGACCATGGAACGGGCGGTCGAGTTGATCGAGGAGAAGCTGGCCAAGTCCCCGGCCAAGCGCAAAGCCGCACCAAAAAAGAAAGCTGCGCCTAAAAAGAAACCCGCGGCCAAAAAGAAACCTGCGGCCAAAAAGAAACCTGCCGCCAAAAAGAAACCTGCCGCCAAAAAAGTGGCAGCCGAAAAAGAATGACCCGACCATAGCCGCGACCACATACCGAACATCATGCATATGTGATTTGCCTGTGCCATGCGCGCCTGCCAAACCCATGCGCAATCAACAATGCGAAAGGCATGGACATGGCAGAGCAGAATATTTCACGGCGTAGACTGATGATCGGGGCCAGTGTCGCGCTTTGTGCACCAAGCTTGGTGCGTGCGCAGTCAACTGACCTGAATGGTGTGCGCCGCAACGCCACCAGCTTTATAAGCCAGCACTGGCAGGATCATTTCGACGATCTGGGCAAGGCGACCATTGTGGCCGATACAACATCACGCGCGCTTCATTATTGGAACGCGGATGGCACTGATTACCGCGTCTATCCCACATCTGTGCCCGCCACAGAAGAATTGACGAAACGCGGCTACACCAAAATTACCCGAAAGAAAGTTGGTCCCGATTGGACGCCAACCGCGTCAATGATGGAACGCTTTCCTGAATACAAGTATATGCCACCCGGCCCAGATAATCCGCTTGGCACGCATGCGATGTATCTCGATTGGCCCAATTACATCATCCACGGTACCCATGACACCCGCAAGATCGGGCGGCGGTCATCGGATGGGTGCATTGGTCTTTACAACGAAAAGATAGAAGAGCTATTTGCGCTTTGCCCCGTTGGCACCCAAGTCCGCATCCTGTGACAGCACGCAAGTCCCCGCGGATCAATTGACTTTGCCGCGCTGCGGCGGCAAGACTCCCCAAACAATTGACAGGCACCGACAAGGGGGAGCGTTACGCTATGAAAAAGGTCTATGGATCAGCTGCGGAGGCGTTGGATGGCGTCTTGTCAGACGGCATGTTGATCGCGGCAGGTGGCTTTGGCCTGTGTGGCATTCCTGAATTGCTGCTGGCCGCGATCCGCGATGCAGGCACCAAGAACCTGACGTTTGCGTCCAACAACGCGGGTGTTGATGATTTTGGGATCGGCATCTTGCTCCAAACCAAACAGGTCAAAAAGATGATCAGTTCGTATGTCGGTGAGAATGCTGAGTTTATGCGCCAGTATCTGTCGGGTGAGTTGGAGTTGGAGTTCAACCCCCAAGGTACGCTGGCCGAGCGCATGCGTGCAGGTGGCTGTGGCATTCCGGGGTTTTACACCAAAACGGGTGTGGGCACGGTGATTGCCGATGGTAAAGAAAGCAAAATGTTCAACGGTCAGGAATATATCCTTGAGGAAGGCATCTTTGCGGATCTGTCGATCGTAAAGGCGTGGCGCGCTGATGACACCGGTAATCTGGTGTTCCGCAAAACGGCGCGCAACTTTAACCCGCCGGCGGCGATGTGCGGCAAAATCTGCATCGCCGAGGTCGAAGAGATTGTCCCGCGCGGGTCGCTGGACCCTGACATGATCCACCTGCCGGGCATCTATGTGCACCGGATCATTCAGGGTGATCATGAAAAGCGGATTGAGCAGCGTACAGTGAGGACAGCATAAGATGTGGGATCGCAATCAAATGGCGGCACGCGCCGCACAGGAACTGCAAGACGGCTGGTATGTGAACCTTGGCATCGGCATTCCGACGCTGGTGTCGAACTATATACCTGATGGCATGGATGTGACGCTGCAATCGGAAAACGGCATGTTGGGCATGGGCCCCTTTCCAACCGAGGATGAGATTGACGCCGATCTGATCAACGCGGGCAAACAAACGATCACCGAATTGGCGCGCACGGCGTATTTCGATTCAGCCACCAGCTTTGGCATGATCCGGGGCGGCAAGATAGCGATGGCGATCCTGGGCGCGATGGAGGTCGCTGAAAACGGCGATCTGGCAAACTGGATGATCCCCGGCAAGCTGGTCAAAGGTATGGGCGGCGCGATGGATCTGGTCGCAGGTGTGGGCCGTGTGGTTGTGGTGATGGATCACACCAACAAACATGGTGACAGCAAAGTTCTGAAGGAATGTAGCCTGCCGCTGACGGGGAAGGCCGTTGTTGACCGGATCATCACCAATATGGGCGTGCTGGACGTGGTTGAAGGTGGTTTGCGGATTGTCGAATGTGCGGATGGCGTTACGGAAGACGAATTGCGCGCCGCGACTGAGGCAACCCTCGTCTGAACAACAAAGGGGGGCGATGCGCCCTCCTTGCCGCTGCAAACGCAAAGCGGTCGCGCCGTCCGCCCCGATAATAGGTTCATCCAGATTTGTGAGGAGGTGGAGACGCGGGTTTGAAAAACACGGTAGCCGCCATTTGTCGGACGTGAACGTCCGTCCTAGTTCATTGCAGCAAAGACGCACCCGTCGGTGATCAGCTCTGGTGGTGTTTTGCACAGGCCCTTTGCCACCTGAAACGCCGCCAACACCTTGGGCACATAATCGCGGGTCTCGGCAAAAGGCGGCACGCCTGCGTGTTTGCGCACCGACCCCTCGCCTGCATTATACCCAGCCAGCACCAGGATCGGATCGCGGTCAAACTCATCCATCAACCAATTGAGGTATTTCACCCCACCCAGAATATTCTGCGTCGGCATCAAACTATCAGTGACACCAAACCGCGACGCTGTATCCGGCATCAGCTGCATCAGCCCTTGCGCCCCGGCCCCGCTGATCGCATCCGGCCTGCCCGCCGATTCAACTGTAATGACTGCCAGCACCAATGCGGGTGACACCTGCGTCCCGATGGTAGAGCGCAGAATGTCGATGCCATTCACTTTTGCAATGTCCTGCATCTGCTGCAAGCGCGGTGCACTCACTTTGTCTGCTGCGCCGGCCAACGTGGACATGGCGGTCTGCAAACGACCAGGGCCGGATTCGGCAGCATCCGGCGATACCTTGGCCCAGAACCAGTCGTACTGACCCGGCGCTTTGGGCATTATCGCACCGGATGGTTGCGCAACGGCGGCGGGGACTGCTTTTACCTGCGCTGCGGGGTCAATCTGAATGTTGATACGATTGCTGCTGCCAGATTTGGGTGGTTTGATACGTTTGGCGCTGAATTCAGGAAACGGCGCTGGACCTTCGGCAAGGCAGGGTGCCACAGCCAAAGTGCCCGCCAGAAGCGAAATTCCGAAAATACGATACATGCCTGCCTGCTTTTTTGCTTTATCGGCTCGAATGGTTGGGAATATCCCACAAAAAACCCTCTCAGACCAGCAAATCAGGGCTTAGAACAAGGCGGTTTTGCCTTATTTGACCGAAAAACCGTTCAATTTTGAATAATTCATACCTTTTCTAATTTTTATTTTCTTTTAAAAACAATAAGGTAGACTGGAAATGCTATGTATTTTGCGTATAAATGCAATTGGCACATTAACTGTCAAATTCATGCCCCAATCAGAAGTTTATATAGCTGCATACCAAGTCGGACAGGCACTTGATTGAGAGTGACAGTGCCAAACGGACGGCGAGGTAATACTCAAATCTAATGATCCTTGGAGGGACATACCATGATGAAATTTATTGCAAACTTCCGCAAAGACGAAGACGGCGCTGTAACAGTTGACTGGGTCGTTCTGACCGCTGCCGTTGTTGGTTTGGCCGTTGCTGCCTATACCTCAATCCAGACCGGTACCGTCGCACTGACCGGCACTACATCTACATACATCGAAGGCCGGACACCAGGTGGCGCAGCGCCAGCACCTGTTGCTCCTTAAGTTCAATACTTGAACTAGGTCATTCTACCAAGCTGGCGGGCACTTTCTCAAAAGTGACAGTGTCATCCGGTCGGCTTGGTAGAACTTCGAACCAGCTCTTAGTATGAAAGGACACACCATGATAAAATTTATCGCAAACTTTCGTGAAGACGAAGATGGGGCGGTAACAGTCGATTGGGTCGTTCTTACCGCTGCTGTTGTTGGTCTGGCCGTTGCTGCCTATCAAACCATCGAGGACGGCGCGACTGCATTGACTGCCGCCACAGCTGCGTACATCGAAGCGCAGGATCCTAATTAAACTTCAGTCCTGAGCGACTGCCATGGGGGCTGTTCGCTGGATACGGCGCGCTGCCCTTTAGTCATGCAGACTGTTACCTTTTTATCATTGCACTTTTTAAGGAACACATCATGTGGAGCAAACTGAAGAACTTTCGCGCTTCCGAGGACGGCGCTGTAACAGTAGACTGGGTTGTTCTGACCGCCGCTGTTGTCGGTTTAGCTGGTGCTGTTATCGTCTCAATTAACGGCAGCTCCGGCAACGTAAGCTCTGGCATAAGCACGTATCTCGCAGCACGCCCTGTTGGTCCTTAATTGCACCCAAATCTGAAGAACATGCCGGCTAATTCTTTGGCCGGCTTTTTCTTTTGGGCCTGCATCTTTTGGCAGCATTGATCGTGTTTTTGCCTGACCAATGGCAAACAAAAACCATAATTGCCTGACATTGTTTCCCACAGCAGGTCCGGGAAACTTTCCGGTAAATAAATCTAGATGAGGTGACTGAAATGCGAATGGTTTTTGGATTGGTACTTTTGCTAGGCATCGCGCTTGCCGGTGGTGCCGTGTACTTGGCCAAGGATCGAATTGCTCAGTATCAGGCTGCCAATGCCCAGGCACAGGCAGCTCTGGCTGAGATTGTTCCCACCAAAACGGTCTATGTCGCACAAGGCCCCCTTAAGTATGGTCAAAAGCTGACCAAAGAGGATGTCCGCGCAGTTGCATGGCCGGAAAATGCAATTCCGGAAGGGGCATTTGTTGATTTGGTCGCCCTCTTTCCCGAAAATACCGACGAATTGCGGGTGGTATTGCGGCAAATGGAAAAAGACGAAGCGATCTTGGCACTGAAAGTTACCGAACCCGGTGAGGACACAGGTTTGACCTCGCGTCTGGCACGAGGGACACGTGCTTTTGCGATTAAGGTCGATGTATCCAGCGGCGTCTCGGGCTTTTTGCGTCCTGGCGACCGCGTTGACATCTATTGGACAGGCCGCGTGAATGTCGCCGGCGCACCCGACAAAGGTGATGTCACCAAACTAATCGAGGCTAACGTTCAACTGATTGCCATCGACCAAAGTGCCGGTGGCGAACTGAATGAAACCACCATCGCCCGCACGGTGACTGTTGCGATCAGCCCCCAGCAAGTTGCGTCCTTGGCGCAGGCACAATCAACGGGCAATCTGTCGTTGGCATTGGTCGGCGCGGGAGATGATACAGTTGCCTCTTCTATTGAGGTCAACCAGCGGTCTTTGCTTGGCATCGCCAGCCGAGAAGTCAAAGCAGAAATTGAAAAAGAGAAAGTTTGCACCATTCGGACCCGCCGCGGGGCCGAGGTTGTGGAACTGCCCATTCCCTGCACGAACTGAACCAACTCGCCAGAAAAATCAAATGGTTAACATGACGCCGCACATTGTGCGGCGTCATTGCATTCCATATTATGTTGCCATTTATCCACATAAGCTTTCCCCCTGAACTCATTGATTCTTGCAATAAAAATGAAACTGCCGCAGAGTGTTCCAAACGACGGGCACCAAGACCCTACATTGAGGCGTGATCAAAAAGGCAGGTCACATGAAAATCGATAGATTTCTAAAAGCAGCTCTCGTAGGGCTGACATTGAGCGCCGTACCTATGGCATTGACGACACCAACCTCGGTTTCAGCCGAGACATTGCGTGTGGTTAAGAAGGGTACAAACACGGACTTGCATGTGCCGATGAACCGCGCGGTGGTTGTCGAAAGTGACATTCCCTTCGCGGAACTCAGCATCGCCAACCCAGGCATTGCCGATATCTCTTCCTTGTCGGATCGCAACATCTATGTGCTGGGCAAATCGCCCGGAACAACCACTCTGACCTTGCTGGATGCGAGCGGACAACTGATTACCAACGTCAATGTGCGTGTCGCAGCGGACGTCACCGAATTCAAGGAACGCCTGCGGCAGATCCTGCCCGGCGAGCGGATTGAAGTTCGCACAGCCAATGACGGTATTGTGCTGTCTGGCATCGTTTCCTCCACCCAGCGCCTGCAGCGCGCGCTTGATCTGGCCGAACGCTACGCCCCTGAACGGGTGTCCAACCTCATGAGCGTTGGTGGAATTCAGCAAGTAATGCTGAAGGTTCGCTTTGCTGAAATGCAGCGTAACGTTTCCAAATCCTTGAGTTCATCACTGGCGATTGGTGGCTCGGACCTTAACGCGGGGACAGGCACGACCAACACGGCAAGCAGCGTTCTTGGGTCATTGGGCGGGTCCATTCCGACCTCGAACCAAAATGCAGGTGCTGTCCTGTTTGGCTTTAACGCAGGATCCACTCAGGTGGGGCTGTTGCTTGAGGCACTTGAACAAAAAGGCGTCGTCCGCTTTCTCGCAGAGCCAAACCTTGTGGCCTTGTCGGGCCAGGAGGCGAAGTTCCTTGCAGGTGGCGAATACCCCGTACCGGTTGCACAGACGGGTGAACGGATAACCATTGAATTCAAGCCGTTCGGCGTTGAACTGGCCTTTATCCCGCGTGTTGTGGACAAAGACCTGATCAACCTTGAACTCAAGGCCGCAGTGTCGGCGATTGATCCGACAAACAGCCTGGCATTGGGCAATGGTATCGAAATCGCGGCCTTTACCCGGCGCGAGACCTCTTCGACGGTCGAAATGCGCGATGGAGAGAGCTTTGCGATTGCCGGATTGCTAACGGACGACTTTACCGACAACTCAAGCCAACTGCCGTGGATCGGTGACGTGCCCATTCTGGGTGCGCTGTTCCGTTCTGCGGACTATCAGCGCAACCAGACCGAATTGGTCATCATTGTCACCGCGCATCTGGTAACCCCGACCCGGGGTGAGGCTTTGGCCCTGCCAACGGATCGGATCAAACCACCCACTGAAAAAGACCTCTTCCTCTTTGGCCGCACAGCTGATGGCACCCGCACTCCCAAAAGAGGTGCCGCTGGTGAGGTTGCCAAGCAGGACTTTGGCGGGTCTTATGGCTATGTATTGGACTAAAACAATGAAAAGCGTGAAGGCCAACAAATTCAGCATTATCGGTCTGACAGCCGCGGTCGCAACAGTGATGGGCTGCGTACCGAGCCCGGACCCGGTTTACACCCAGTTCTACCGAGAGGCAGGGGCAATCGCCGATACTGGCAGCTTTGGCAACGCAACCCTGAACAACCGTCTGGTCATGACTGGCGAACGCCAACATACCTTTAATCTGGCAAACCGTTTTGCAGAAGACGTGAACTCAACCGTCACATTTGCCTTTAATTCTGCACAGTTGGACGGAAATGCACAAGCCGTGTTGCGTCAACAAGCCGGGTGGATCAGGCAGTTTCCGGAAATCCGGTTCCGTGTCTTCGGTCACACCGACGCTGTCGGATCGAACAGATATAACAAAGTATTGGGCCTGAAACGGGCAAACGCCGTTGTTGGATATTTGTCCACATTGGGCATCAGCCGCAGCCGCCTTGAAGCCGTTGTTTCGTTTGGTGAAACGCAGCCATTGGTCGTTACACAAGGTCGCGAACGGCGCAACAGGCGTACGGTGACCGAAGTGAGCGGTTTCGTGAAAGGACATCCAACAGTTCTGGACGGCAAATATGCACAGATCATTTACCGTGATTATATTGCCAGCGCTGTACCGCCGACACAGCTGACCGGCAGCGCGGTGGGCGAATTGGCCGCCGAATAATTTGGTCAAAATTTTGCGACGCCGCCCTCTTTCGGGGGCGGCGTTTTTCGTTTCGCGTCGCGAAATACCTCTGATCAATCACCAGCTTTCAGCGTGATCGTTTCAAGATACCCAACAATCAGACCTTTTTGGCCCCAATCCTGCCCAAGTTGCCTGTGATATTCCCAGCAATAGGACAGATGTGTCTGGGCAATGGCCTGGGCATGGGTGGTCGCGGAGATAGTTCAATTGCGCGTAAGACGCAAAGGATCGCTCTGCCAAACCCTTGATAGTAAAGGATTAGGTCATGAGCAGCAGTATGCCACAACCAGAAACAGCACCCATCGTGGCCTGTACCATCAGCCGCGATGTGCAAAACTTTGATCTATTGATCGAGGATATGGAAGATGCACTTGGTGAGAGCTGGGGTGATTTAGGGTTTGCTGAGGCACTGGCATTTTTCGGGCAACCAGAAGCGAACAACATGGAATTTGTTGCCTTGGCGATAGATGAAACAGATGAAGACAATCTGGTTCTGATGACCGAGATCATCACCCAAGCCAAATCCCGCAATATCAAAGTGATCTTAATCGCTGAAGACGTGACACCCGCCGCCTTGCATTCGCTGTTGCGCCAAGGTGCCGATGAATTTGTCCCCTACCCATTGCCAGAAGGTGAATTGGCCCAGGCCATTGCCCGCGTCCGTGCGATAGAAGAGGCCCCTGCCCCCACCGCCAACGCTCCGCAGCTTAAGGCCGGTGCCTCAAAAGATGGCGCACTGATAGTGGTGCACGGATTGGCCGGTGGCACGGGTTCAACCACGCTTGCCGTCAATCTTGCGTGGGAACTGGCCTGTGTTGGTAAAAACGAATCCCCGTCCGTTTGTTTGCTGGATTTGGATTTGCAGTTTGGTGCTGTCGCCACATTTCTCGACCTGCCGCGGCGCGAGGTCGTTTATGACATGCTGTCTGACACAGAAACCATGGACGAAGAAATCTTTGGCCAGGCTTTGTTGACCTTTGGCGATAAATTGCAGGTGCTGACCGCACCGACCGACATGTTGCCGCTTGATCTGATCACATCCGAGGATGTGAACCGTATCCTGACGATCGCGCGCAATCAGTTTGACTATGTGATTGTCGACATGCCCTCGACCTTGGTGCAATGGTCCGAAGCCGTGCTGAGCAATGCGCATGTCTATTTCGCGATGTTGGAACTGGATATGCGATCGGCACAGAATACGCTGCGCTTTAAGCGTGCGTTGCAATCTGAGGAGCTGCCAGTCGAAAAGCTGCGCTATGTGATGAACCGTGCGCCGAAATTCACCGATCTGAGTGGCAAGGGTCGCGTCAAACGTATGGCGGAATCGCTGAGCATTTCCATTGACGTGCAGTTGCCCGACGGCGGCAAGCCGATCACGCAGGCCAACGACCATGGTACGCCGTTGGCCAATTCTGCCCCCAAAAGCCCACTGCGACGCGAGATCGCCAAACTGGCGGCGTCCATCCATGACCTGAAAGGTGATCAGGCTCAAGCGGCCTGATCCCATATAGAAAGAGCGCAGACATGTTTTCGAAATACAAAAAGTCAGGGCCAGCAACGCCAGCTGCAAAACCTGATGCGCCTACAAATGTGACACCAATCTTGGAAACCCCCGCACCTGCATCAATGCGCAAGGCGTTAAAACCTGCGGCGGCAGCCCCGGAAGACAAAGAGCTGAAACGCAAGCAGCGAATGAGTGATATCAAGCTCGAACTGCACCGTGCGCTGTTGGACAACCTGAACCTTGCCGCCCTTGAGCATGCCACGGAGCAGGATTTGCGGCAGGAAATCAATGAGATTGCCATTGAGATTCTTGAGCAGAAAAGCATCGTTCTGAACCGCGAAGATCGGATGACACTGAATTCAGAGCTTTATGACGAGGTGACAGGCCTTGGTCCGTTGGAAACCTTGCTCAAGGATGAAACGGTCAACGATATTCTGGTCAACGGGCCACAACAGATTTTTGTGGAACGCGAAGGCAAGCTCGAACTCACTGAAGTGACGTTCAAAGATGAACGCCATCTTTTGCGGATCATCGACAAGATCGTGTCGGCGGTGGGTCGTCGCGTGGACGAAAGCAACCCGTATGTCGATGCGCGCCTCAAAGATGGTTCACGTTTCAACGCCATGGTACCGCCCGTTGCGGTCGATGGGTCGCTCGTGTCCATTCGTAAATTCAAAAAGGACAAGCTCGGCATCGACGACCTGGTGAACTTCGGTGCCTTTACCGAAGAAATGGCAGCCTATCTACAAGCTGCCGTGGCCACCCGCCTGAACATCATCGTTTCTGGTGGTACGGGTTCAGGTAAGACAACCACCCTCAACGCGCTGTCTTCGTTCATCGACAACGCCGAACGCATTTTGACCATCGAAGACACGGCGGAACTTCAACTGCAACAGACCCACGTGGGCCGAATGGAAAGCCGTCCACCAAACGTCGAAGGCAAAGGCGAAGTGTCCCCGCGCGATTGTTTGAAGAACGCCTTGCGGATGCGTCCAGACCGGATCATCGTGGGCGAAACGCGTGGCGAAGAAGTCATCGACATGCTGCAGGCCATGAACACCGGTCACGATGGGTCTATGACAACGATCCACGCCAACTCGGCGCGCGATGGTGTGTCGCGACTGGAAAACATGATTGCGATGGCCGGTATTGAAATGCCGCTCAAGGCCGTGCGCAGCCAGATCTCATCGGCGGTGAATTTGATCGTGCAGGCATCACGTCTGCAGGATGGGTCGCGCCGTATGACATCCATCACGGAAATCACCGGCATGGAAGGTGACGTCATCTCTATGCAGGAAATCTTTCGGTATCAGCGTGTCGGGCTCACACCCGAAAACAAGATCATCGGTCATTTCACCGCAACCGGGGTGCGCAGCCACTATGCCGAACGCTTCCGCATGTGGGGCTATGACCTGCCATCTTCCATCTATGAACCCATCGCAGCACAGTAAGGAAAACAAGTCATGAGTGCCGAACCAATTATCTATGGCCTGATTTTCATTGGCGTGCTGGTGCTGGTCGAAGGTCTGTATCTGGTGGCTTTTGGTAAATCCATCAGCCTGAACAGCCGTGTTAACCGCCGCCTTGAAATGCTCGAAAAAGGCACACGCCGCGAAGAGGTGTTGGAAAAGCTGCGCAAGGAAATGCAGCAGCACATGAATTCAAAGTCAATTCCATTGTATTCGCTGCTTTCGGAAAAGGCGCAAAGAGCCGCAATCGCGTTTTCGCCCAAGCAGCTTTTGATGATCATGGCTGGTGTGGCTGTTTTCGCCTTTTTGGCGCTGACTGTTGGCACGGAAACCGAACCACCTGTTCGCGCCCTGCTTGCCGTGGGCATCGGCGTGGGTGGTGTTTATTTCTGGGTTTCATCCAAAGCCAACAAGCGCATGGGCATGATCGAAGAACAACTGCCTGACGCAGTCGAACTGATGGTGCGATCCTTGCGGGTCGGTCATCCGTTCACCAGTGCCATTACCATTGTATCCAAGGAAATTCAGGATCCGCTGGCGTCTGAATTCGGCGTGATCTCGGATGAGGCCGCCTATGGTCGCGACGTCGGTGAAGCGCTGAAAGACATGGCCGAGCGGCTGGACATGCAGGATTTGCGGTTCCTGGCCGTTGCCGTGACGATCCAACAGCAATCTGGTGGTAACCTCGCCGAAATCCTCGCCGGTCTGGCAAAGGTGATCCGCGCCCGTTTCCGCCTGTTTCGCCGCGTGAAAGCGATCACCGCTGAGGCGAAATGGTCAGGCAAGTTTCTCTCCGCCTTCCCGATTGTTGCGCTGATCGTGATCAACGTTCTAGACCCGAATTACTATGATGAAGTGCGCGACCACGCCTTCTTCATCCCGGCCTGCTTTATTGTGGGCATCTTCCTCGCGGCAAACCTGATGGTGATGCGCGTCCTCACAGACATCAAAGTGTAAGGAGCATTTGCGATGGAATTCCTAAATCAGATCGAAGCGGTCCTGGGCCCAATTGGATTGATCATTATCGTCGGCGTGCTGGGTCTGGTCCTTGTTGCGATCACTGTTGTCCTGATTGTGAAGCAACCAGAAGACCCGCTGAACAAACTCAAGCGGGCATCAAGCCCAGCAGCGAAATCCGCTGATCCGACCAAAAAGTTGCGGCAGGCTGACGGGAACCAACAGCTACAGAAGTTTGCCAAATTTCTCGAACCCGAGGACGTTGCCGAACTGAGCGCGAAACAGTTGATGCTGCGTCAGGCGGGGTATCAGTCCCGTGATGCAGTGCGGATGTTCTACTTTGCCCAGATGGCTTTGGGCCTGTTCGGTATGTTTGCAGGCATCGTATATGTCAACTTTCTGGGCGGAGGCGAAGGCATGAGCACCCAGAAGATGATGATGTATACCGTGGGGCCCGGTGGCATCGGGTATTACCTGCCCAAGTACTGGGTGACGCGCCGGGTTGGTATGCGCAAACAGGAAATCGAACGCGGGTTTCCCGATGCGCTTGATATGATGCTGGTCTGCGTTGAGGCCGGCCAGTCGTTGGACCAATGTATCGTCCGTGTGGCGCGTGAATTGCGTGCGTCGTACAAGGCCCTTGCTGACGAGTTCGAAGTTGTCGCTTACGAAATGAAGGCCGGTAAAGACAAGGTGACCGTGCTGAACGATATGGGCGAACGTTGTGGCGTGCAGGATGTGTCGTCATTTGTAACCGTTCTGGTGCAATCGGCCGCTTTTGGTACGTCAATCTCAGACGCGCTTCGGGTTTATGCGGCTGAAATGCGCGACAAACGGGTGATGCGCGCCGAAGAGGCCGCAAACAAGTTGCCAACCAAGATGACCCTTGCCACAATGATGCTGACGGTACCGCCATTGCTGATCATTCTGGTTGGCCCTTCGGTACACGGCATTACACAATTGGGTAAGATAAGCGGACCGGGCCAATAATGACATCAAGACGCTGGCGCAGGGCAACCTGCGCGATGGCACTTATAACAATTCTTGGAATGGCCGCCTGTTCACCGGGCGGCTTTTCTGCGCCGCTGTTCCAGAAGAAAACCGAAAACCCCTATGCGCCCGGGGTCAATCAACGCAAAGACGCCGAAGACGGTGTAGAAGTTGGTCATCGCCTGATGGCGGCCGGACAGTATGAGTTGGCGATCAAATCCTTTAACCGCGCTGCACTTGCGCAAGGCGTTGATGCCGAAATCCTGTCAGGCCTGGGCAGTGCGAACCTTGGCCTGGGCCGTCTGGGACAAGCCGAAGATCTGTTGCGGCGCGCCGTCAAAGAGAACGAAACCGAGCCTGAAGATTGGAATAATCTGGGTGTTGTGCTGATCGAAAGGGGCAAAACCCCCGAGGCGGTACAGATATTTCGCAAGGCCTATGCGCTGGACAATGGCGAAAGTGACGCAATCCGTGACAATCTGCGCTTAGCGCTCGCAAAATCAGAAAATTCTGTTATTAATGATCTTGACGATGATAATTATAAATTGGTGCGGCGCGGTGCGGGTGACTATTTGATCCGTCCCGGCATATGACCGACACCAAGCCCGAGGCAGAGCAGTAAAAAGGACGCAAAAATGCGCCACCCTATTCTAATTGCAACCTGCATTGCAGGTGTCGCCGTTGTTGCAGGCTGCGGTGAAAAAGACGCGAACGCCACCGTTGAACGGGCCTTTAAGGACGTCAATGTTGTCGACGCAACAAATCTTTCAGATGTGATGCTGACAGTGGCTGACCCGAACGAGGCAGTCAGTTATTTCTCGCGTTCCATCAAGGAAGACCCAACAAGGATCGACCATCAACGCGGTCTTGCGCTTTCCCTAATCCGTGCAAAGCGTGTGACCGAGGGTGCCATTGAATGGTCCAAAGTGACAAAGATGCCAGAGGCCACAAACGATGACAGCGTCGAATACGCCGATGCGCTGATCCGCAGCGGTGATTGGGCAAAAGCCGAAACAGTTCTCAACAGTGTCCCTCCAACACACGAGACATTTAAGCGGTATCGCCTTGCTGCACTGATCGCAGACAGTAAGAAGGAATGGACGAAGGCCGACAGTTTCTATGAAACGGCGGTCGGGCTGACCACGACGCCCGGTTCCGTCATGAACAATTGGGGCTATTCCAAACTGACGCGCGGTGACTACAAAGATGCCGAGCGGCTGTTTTCGGACGCCGTGCGTCAGGATACCAGCTTGTTTACCGCCAAAAACAATCTCGTCCTCGCGCGCTCGGCGCAACGCGACTATTCATTGCCGGTGATCCCGATGGATCAGACAGAACGTGCGCTCTTGCTGCACACAATGGGCCTTTCTGCGATCAAGCAAGGCGACGTTGAAACAGGTAAAGGCCTGCTGCGCGAAGCAATTGATACACATCCACAGCACTTCGAAGCAGCCGTACGGTCCTTGCGCGCGCTCGAAGACAACGGCTAGCGCGATGGCGATCACCGCCACATCTGCACTGTGGTTTCTGCCCTTTGTCTTGCCGATCTGTTTTTACGTCATGTTTACCGACATGGCACAGATGCGCATCACCAATCAGGCTGTTGTCGTTTTGGCTTTGGTCTTTGTTGTCGTGGGTCTGTTTGTCTTGCCGTTCAACACCTATCTCTGGCGTCTGTTGGGCCTTGTGACTGTGTTGGTCATTGGTGTTGTATTGAATGCCGCAGGCGTGATGGGGGCCGGAGATTCCAAATTTCTGGCTGCAGGTGCCCCTTTTGTGGCTTTGGGCGATCTGCGAATGCTGATGGCGCTTTTTATGGCGGTCACCTTGGCCTCTGTCGCAACGCACCGGCTGGCAAAACATTCGCCATTGCGCAGACTGGCCCCCGATTGGGCCAGCTGGTCACAAGCAAAAAAATTCCCCATGGGTCTTGCCCTTGGCGCGACTTTGGCCGTGTATCTTATTCTGGGTGCAAAATATGGTGCGTGATTCACACCATATTCAGCCCTTTTGGTGCAGGTATCACATTCCCTGCCCCCATTCGTCAGGAGTGTTGTCATGAACGTCCAAGCGTCCAGCGTAGTGGCCCCGCCGCCCCCCAAGCGGTTAGAAGATATGCGGCTGCCCATCGTTATGATGCGGGACATTCTGCTGAAAACAATCTTTCGAAAAAACGTCGATTTGGTAAGTGAACTGGCCCGTGCGGTTTGCCTTCCCATTCAGGTCACACAAGAATTGGTCGATATGGCCCGCGAACAGCGCCTGTTGGAAGCAACCGGTACCCTGAATGCCCAAAATGGCAACGAAATGGGATATCAGCTGACCGATGCCGGCAAGGCGCGCGCGCTGGATGCTTTGGCACAGTCAGAATACTTCGGTCCGATGCCGGTGCCGCTGGGGGTCTACAGCGAACAGGTCAAACGCCAGTCGGTGCGCAATCTGCAGATTACCCGCGAGCAACTGGTCGGTGCAATGGGCCATCTGGTCCTGCCCGACAGCCTTCTGGACCATCTGGGGCCTGCGGTATCTGCGGGGCGCTCAATTCTGATGTACGGCCCGCCGGGCAACGGTAAATCCAGTATTTCCAACGGGATCCGTGATGCTTTGGGCGACCGGGTCTATGTCCCACGGGCGATCGAATACGCCTCGCAGGTGATCACCGTCTATGACCCAATCGTCCATTCCGCCGCCGAGGATGAGGTCCAGGACCCCACATCCCTGCGCCGCGTTACCCGCTATGATGCACGCTATGTCTGCTGCGAGCGGCCAACCGTTATCACCGGTGGCGAACTGTCGCTTGATATGCTTGATCTGGTCTATAACCCAACGGCGCGCACCTATCAGGCCCCATTACAGTTGAAATCAACGGGCGGCATTTTCATTGTGGATGACCTTGGCCGTCAAAAAGAACCACCGCAAAGCATCGTCAACCGCTGGATCGTGCCACTGGAAGAAAGCAAGGATATCCTGGCGCTGCAGTCGGGTGAAAAATTCGAGGTGCCATTCGACACGCTGGTGATCTTTTCAACCAACTTCCACCCGAATGAGATTTTTGATACCGCCGCCCTGCGCCGTATCTTCTTTAAGATTAAAATTGATGGCCCCAATCAGGAAAACTTTCTCAAGATTTTTGCCATGGTGGCACGCAAACGCGGCATGGGGCTGGATGAGGCGACTTTGGTGCATCTGCTCAAGGTCAAATACCCCACAATCGACAATGTATATGCAAACTATCAGCCGATCTTTCTGATCGACCAGATGATCGCGATCTGCGATTTTGAAGGCATCCCCTATCGAATGTCGCCTGACCTCATCGACCGGGCGTGGGCCAACATGTTCGTCAAGGACGAAGTGATCGTTAAGTAGCGTTCCCTTCCGGCGCAGGGCGCTCTAAATTGCCCAGATGACGCAACTCCCCGCTTTGTTTCAGACTTGGTTCGCCTCGAAAGGCTGGTCCATCCATCCCCATCAGCTGGCAATGCTGGAGCGCGCGGATGCACCGTCGCTTTTGCTCATTGCGCCGACGGGCGGGGGCAAAACCTTGTCTGGTTTCCTCCCCACGCTTATTGATCTGGCTCAGCGTGAACATATGGGCATGCACACGCTTTATATCTCCCCGCTCAAGGCATTGGCTGCGGATATCAAACGCAATCTGACCACGCCGGTGCAGGAAATGAATTTAGCCATTACAATCGACGAACGCACCGGCGATACGCCGCAAAGCAGGCGCAAACGGCAACGTGCGGACCCGCCCCATATTTTCTTAACCACACCAGAAAGCCTTGCCCTGCTGGTCAGCTACGATGACGCCCCGCGCATGTTCAAAGGGCTGAAACGGGTGGTGATTGACGAAATCCACGCCCTTGCCGAAAGCAAACGTGGTGATCAGATGATGCTGGCGCTGGCGCGACTGCAAACGATCTGTCCCGATCTCAAACGTGTGGGGCTGTCAGCAACTGTGGATGACCCAGCAGCCATCGCGCATCTGATGGCCCGACATCCGGACCCGTGTGAAATTCTGCTGGCCGATCCTGGCCCCGCACCCGATATCCAGATGCTGCGCACCGAAGAAGCACCGCCGTGGTCCGGTGGCGGCGCGGCCTATGCCATCCCGGCGGTGCTGGAACAGATCAAACAACACAACACCACGTTGATCTTTCACAACACCCGTGCGCAGGCGGAAATATTCTTTCATAACCTCTGGCTTGCCAATGACGAAGGTCTGGCGATTGGCATCCACCACGGCAGTCTTGACCGCGAACAACGTGCGCGCGTTGAGGGCGCGATGGTAAGGGGCGAATTGCGCGCCATCGTTTGTACCGGCTCGCTTGATCTGGGCATTGATTGGGGGGATGTCGATCTGGTGATCCAGATTGGTGCCCCTAAAAATGTCAAACGTCTGGTACAGCGCATCGGCCGCGCCAACCACCAGTATAATGCCCCCTCAAAGGCGCTTTTGGTGCCTGCCAATCGGTTTGAAGTGGTCGAATGCGTTGCGGCACTTGAGGCCGTTCTGGCGGGCGAGCTGGACGGCGAGCCGCGCGGCTCCGGCCCGCGCGATGTGCTGTGCCAGCATATTCTGATTGCCGCCTGTGCCGGGCCGTTCCATGCGGATGATCTTTATGCCGAATTCACCTCTGCGGGTGCCTACAGCGATCTCACGCGGGCCGCGTTCGACGACTGCCTCGCATTTTGCGCGACAGGCGGCTATGCGCTGCGCGCCTATGACCGTTGGCAGCGGTTGATCCAACGGCCCGACGGACGCTGGCAATTGCGCGATCCGCGCAGTGCACAGCGCATCCGCATGAACATCGGCACCATTCAGGACACTGACACGCTCAAAGTCCGGATGCGGCGCAATCGTGGTGGCAAACCTTTAGGGGAAATTGAAGAAGGCTTTGCCGCATCGCTGACACCTGGCGATACGTTTTTGATCGGCGGCCAGATTGTGAAATACGAAGGCCTGCGTGAAATGACAGTTGAGGTCAGCCGGGATGCTGCGAAAAAGCCAAAAATAGCGACATTCATGGGCACGAAATTTGCCACATCAACGCAGCTCTCTGCACGTATTCAGCAGATGTTTACCCAAAGCAGCTGGCCTGATCTGCCAGCCCACACTGCCCAATGGCTGCACCTGCAGCGCGAGGTCAGCCAATTGCCACAGCCCGGCAGATTGCTGGTCGAAAGCTTCGCCCATGATGGCCGTGAACAAACCGTTGTTTACGGATTTGCCGGACGCAACGGGATGCAAACGCTCGGCCTGTTGCTGACCAAACGGATGGAAGAGCTGGGCTTGCACCCGCTTGGCTTTGTGGCCACCGATTATGCGACGCTTATCTGGGGGCTGGACGCGGTAAAAGACCCTGCCCCGCTGTTTGATCTCGATGCGCTGCAGGACGGGCTGGACACTTGGCTGGCCGGAAACGCGGTGATGAAACGCACCTTTCGCGCAAGTGCGACAATAGCCGGGCTGATTGAACGAAACCTGCCCCAAGCGCGTAAATCGGGCCGGCAGGCAACGTTCAGCTCTGACATTCTGTATGACACGCTCTACCGGTATGACCCTGAACACCTCATGCTGCAGATCACCCGCGAAGAGGCCCTGCGCGGTTTGGTTGATTTTGGCCGCATCGAAGAAATGATTGGCCGTGTCGCGGGTCGGATTGATCATCTGCGCCTGCCACGCGTTTCACCTTTGGCGGCCCCGTTGTTTTTGGAAATGGGCCGCGTCCCGGTCAAAGGCGAGGCTGAAGAGCGGTTGCTCGCGCAAGAGGCCGAGCGTTTGATGGAGCAATCCGGCCTCGCCAGCATCACCCCTGCCCCGTCAAACAAGCCGCGTTGGCGTATGGGATTTTGACCTTGGGCCGGTCCTCTTTTCATTTGGGTCCAACGCATCGGTATTTGGAAAAGGGTGAAATTAAGAGTTCATCATTCTTTAACGACGTTTAGGCCAAGATGAGGTGCGGTACAGGCTGCGGAGCCGATGACCGTAAAGGGTGAAGGCGCGTCATGTCTTCATGGGTACGAACCCAAATGTTGGCGCGTCTTCCATTTCACCCTTTTTCAAATACCGATGCACGCCATCCGTTCCAAACGCACGGAATCTGATTGTCTGCTTGCCAAACGGCACCAATTCAAACATGAACAAAGGATGAACGGATACGATTTCACTCTTGCTGGTGCACAGATGACGGCACTTGGCAGTGGCGCGCTCTGGTGGGCAGATCAGCGGCTGCTCTGTGTCAGCGATCTGCATCTGGGCAAGTCAGAACGGATTGCCAGACGGGGCGGTGGTACCCTGCCCCCATATGACACGCGCGATACCCTGACCCGGCTTGCCGCCGATCTGACGCGCTGCAATGCGCAGGTGGTGATTTGTCTGGGTGACAGTTTTGACGATCTGGGTGCCGCACTGGCCCTGCCCAATGAAGATCGGCTCTGGATTGCCAAGCTTCAGGCCGGGCGTCGGTGGGTGTGGATAGAGGGCAACCATGACCCCGGCCCTGTCGATCTGGGCGGCAGTCATCTGGCCGAATTGCCGATTGCCCCGCTGACCTTTCGTCACATCGCCCAGATTGACGCGAGTGGGGAGGTGTCGGGCCACTATCACCCCAAAGCGTCGCTGCACGCCTCAGGTCGAAATATTTCGCGACCTGCATTCCTGTTTGACAGCGATCGGGTGATCCTGCCAGCTTATGGCACCTACACCGGCGGGCTGCGCAGCCGTTCGAATGTACTCTGTGATCTGATGCGCCCAGAGGCCTGTGCGATTCTGACAGGCAAGAACCCCATTGCCATTCCAATGCCGAGGTAACTTGAAGTGGACCAACCTGCCATTGACCGCATTCACACAAGCTTTGCCGCGCAAAGTATGATGTCCACCTTTGGTGCAACACTCAGTGACGTGCGCGAGGGCCATATCTGCATCACGGCACCAATATTGCCGCTGGCGTTGCAACAACAAGGGTTTGGTCATGCGGGGCTGACCTTTTCCATCGGGGATTCTGCGGCCGGCTATGCAGCTTTGACCATGCTTCCATTGGACATGGAGGTGGTCACCGCGGAGATCAAAGTGAACCTGCTTGCGCCTGCACGTGGGGACATCCTGATTGCCACGGGCCGGGTGATCAAACCCGGCAGGCGGCTTTGTGTGGTCAGCGCAGAGGTCCACGCCGAACAAGACGGGGTGCGCAATCTGATTGCTGTCTTGCAGGGCACCATGGTGCCTGTCCCTGCCTAGGCGGTCAGGCCTTCGGGTTCTGCCAACCCATTTGCGCGGCAACAGGCAGTAACGGTGTTTGCCAGCAGGCAGGCGATGGTCATCGGCCCCACGCCGCCCGGCACAGGTGTGATTGCCCCTGCAACAGCCGCGCAGCTTTCATAGTCAACGTCCCCCACCAGCTTGGTCTTGCCTTCGCCCTTTTCAGGGGCGTCAAGGCGGTTGATGCCAACGTCAATCACTGTCGCACCTTTTTTGATCCAATCCCCCGGCACCATTTCAGGGCGGCCCACGGCGGCCACAACGATGTCGGCGCGGCGCACAACGTCAGGCAAATCCTTGGTTCGGGAATGCGCAATAGTGACCGTACAACTGTCACCCAGCAGCAGTTGTGCCATCGGTTTGCCAACGATATTTGACCGCCCGATAACCACCGCATCCATTCCCGACAGTGAGCCGTGATGGTCGCGCAGCATCATCAAACAGCCCAGCGGTGTGCAGGGCACCATGGATTTCTGGCCTGTCCCCAACAAACCCACATTGGAGATATGGAAGCCATCCACGTCCTTGGCGGGCGAAATCGAATTGATCACCAGATCTTCGTCCAGGTGTTTGGGCAGTGGCAATTGCACCAGAATGCCGTGGATATCGGGATCGTTGTTCAACTGATCAATTAGCGCCAACAATTCAGCCTCGGGCGTCTCAACATCCAGTTTGTGTTCAACGGATTTCATGCCCACTTCGACGGTCATCTTGCCTTTGGAACGGACATAGACCTGCGATGCCGGGTCTTCGCCCACCAGAACCACAGCCAAACCCGGTGTGATGCCATGGTCGGTTTTCAGGCGGGTCACATGGTCGGCCACCTTGCCCCGCACTTTTGCTGCAAAGGCCTTGCCGTCGATCACTGTTGCTGTCATTTGCTTTCCCTTTTCATGCGTAAGGCGGGGGTACACCCCGCCCTACCCCTTATCCTCTAACGAAGGTTTGTCCCCATCTGAGTATCAGAACAACCCTTCAACGTCGCCGTCAGCGTTCAGCCTGATTGTTTCGGCCGAGGGAGCCCGGGGCAGACCCGGCATGGTCATGATCTCACCACAGATCACCACAACAAATCCGGCCCCTGCGGACAGACGCACCTCGCGTACCGGGACGGAGAAGCCGGTTGGCGCGCCACGGCGGTCAGGATCGGTGGTAAAGCTGTACTGGGTTTTGGCCATGCAGACGGGCAGATTGCCATAGCCTTGTGCTTCCCATTCTTTCAGCTGGTTGCGAATCTTCTGGTCGGCCAGCACCTCGTCGGCGCGGTAAATGCGCTTGGCGATGGTTTCGATCTTTTGCATCAGCGGCATGTCGTCGGGGTAGATGGGCGAGAAGTTGGCGGACTCGCCATCGGCAATCTCGGCAACGCGAGTGGCAAGGTCTGCAGACCCTTCTGAACCCAACTCCCAGTGACGCGACAGGATCGCCTCGGAGCCTTGCGACGCCACATAATCTTTGACGGCCTGCACCTCGACGTCGGTATCGGTGACAAAGTGGTTGATTGCAACGACAACCGGCACCCCGAAGGATTTCATGTTTTCGATGTGACGACCAAGGTTGGCGCAGCCCTTTTTCACCGCATCAACATTCTCCGTGCCCAGATCAGCCTTGGCAACGCCGCCGTTCATCTTCATCGCGCGCACGGTGGCCACGACCACGACAACAGAGGGTGACAGGCCGGCTTTGCGACATTTGATGTTCATGAATTTCTCGGCACCAAGGTCAGCACCAAAACCAGCCTCGGTCACAACGTAATCTGCCAGTTTCAAAGCCGTTGTTGTTGCGATAACTGAGTTGCAGCCGTGGGCGATGTTCGCGAACGGGCCGCCGTGCACAAATGCCGGATTGTTTTCGAGGGTTTGGACGATGTTTGGCTGCATCGCGTCCTTCAGCAGAACGGTCATTGCACCGTCCGCTTTGATGTCGCGGGCAAATACAGGTGTGCGGTCGCGGCGATAGGCCACAATCATATTGCCCAGACGTTCCTGCAGATCGGTCAAGTTCTTCGCGAGGCAGAGGATGGCCATGACCTCGGATGCCACGGTTATGTCAAACCCGCCTTCACGCGGGAAGCCATTCGCCACACCGCCAAGGGATACGTTGATCTGACGCAATGCGCGATCGTTCATGTCGACGACACGGCGCCACACAACGCGGCGGGTGTCGATCTCAAGCTCATTGCCCCAATAGATGTGGTTGTCGATCATCGCCGACAACAAAGAATGGGCAGAGGTGATCGCGTGGAAGTCGCCGGTGAAATGCAGGTTCATTTCTTCCATCGGCACGATCTGGGCATAGCCACCGCCTGCGGCACCACCCTTCATGCCAAAGTTCGGACCAAGCGATGCCTCACGGATACACACGCAGGCGTTTTTGCCAATGCGGTTCAGACCGTCGCCCAGCCCAACAGTTGTTGTGGTCTTGCCTTCGCCCGCTGGCGTCGGGTTAATCGCGGTCACAAGGATCAGTTTGCCGTCTTTGCGGTCCTGAACCGAATTGATGAATTTCTGGCTGACCTTTGCTTTGTCGTGGCCGTAGGGCAGCAGGTCATCTGTGCCGATGCCCAGTTTCTTGCCGATTTCCTGAATCGGTTTCTTGTTCGCTTCGCGTGCGATTTGGATGTCGGTCTTGAAAGCCATCTGAGAATCCCCTGTTGCCATGTCGGCGGTGTTGCTGTGCCCCTCTTACAGGTGCCCTTGTCTTGGCGAGGGCGCATTTCCGACATTTCCACCCCGTGATGCGGCGAGACGCCGCAGCGGGGTTTCTTTTTGGAAACATGGGGCCTCAAAGATGGGGCCATTGAGGTTGATCAGGAACATGCAGGCGCAAAGTGTCACCAATGGCGATCATGCCTTCGCGCTCGACCCATGCGGTCACCCCGCGTTTGCCACGGGCGGCTGTTTTGAACGATTTACCGTGCCCGGGCATATCTTTTTCGATCTCGCGGGCGGGAAAATTGCAGGGGCCGTTTTCGACGTCAATGACGATCGTCGTTCCGCTTTCAGTCTGAAGCCGCGATCCCGGTGGCACATAGGTAAAATCGGGAATGCCTTTTAGGATAATCGACGCCCCCAATGTGGTCGGGTCCATGGCCTCGATGCCAATCACTCGCGCGATGGCATCCAGCTCCTCAACCGACAGGATGGACAACTGTCGGGTGTTGCGGATTTCGGTGCCTTTGGGATGCTGTGCGGTGACCCGCACACATGAGGCCCGTGTGAGACCACTGTGAAAATCGTCCTCGATTCCAGCATAGCTTACGAATGCCTGTTCAATAGGTTCTGACCGGATGTTGGTGCGCTTTTTTGGTACCCTGCCCAGCCACGTGACGATTGCGATAAAGTCGGTTGGACGAAGCTCTGCCATGGGTGATCCTTTTTAGTCTTGTCCGGTCAAAGTGCGCGTTGTCCAGGCAAAAGAAAAGGCCCGGCACAGGCCGGACCTTATGATTTCTTATGATGTTCCCATCACCAGATCAGATGGATCAGGTCGATGGCTCCGGTTTCAACTTCCCCGAAGACGGCGGTGATTTCTTGGCCTTGGCCTTGGGGATCGTTGTCACGCTTGGTGCGCTGCCTTCGTCGGATGGACCTTCGTCCACGTCGGGGTCTGGTGTGGGCGGCAGACCCGAGATCACACGCTTGATCTCGTCGCCCGTCAGCGTTTCATATTCAAGCAAACCTTGCGCAAGAAGCTCAAATTCCTCGATCTTTTCCTTGAGGATTTTTGCAGCAAGATCATAACCTTCGTCGATGATGCGTTTCACTTCGCTCTCGATAAGCTCTTTCGTGGCCGCAGAAACAGAAAACCCACCGGCCCCGCCATTGGCCTGATAGCCAGCCGCCGCTTCTTGATAGTCAATGTTGCCAACCTTGTCGGACATGCCATAGCGCATCACCATTGCCCGGGCGAGCGCGCTGGCTTGCATGATGTCACCTACCGGGCCGGACGACACGGATTCGGGGCCATATTTCAGGATTTCGGCCGCTTTGCCCGCCATGGTCATGGCAATGCGCTGCTCAGCCTCGTCTTTGAACATTTGCAGCTTGTCCATTTCCGGCAGGCTCATGACCATGCCCAAGGCACCGCCACGCGGAATGATCGTTGCCTTGTAGACCGGGTCGCACTTGGGCAAAGAGATGCCCACAATCGCATGGCCCGCTTCGTGATAGGCGGTCTTTTCCTTTTGGTCCTGCGTCAGGACCATTGAACGCCGTTCGGCACCCATCATGATTTTGTCTTTGGCGGATTCGAAATCCATCATCGCCACAAACCGCCGCCCCAAGCGCGCCGCAGTCAGTGCTGCTTCGTTCACGAGGTTGGCCAGATCAGCACCCGAGAAACCCGGTGTACCACGGGCAATGATGCGCAAATCAACATCAGGCCCAAGCGGCGTTTTGCGCGCATGCACGTGCAGAATTTTCTCGCGGCCTTTGATGTCGGGATTGCCCACACTGACCTGACGGTCGAAACGACCCGGACGCAGCAGGGCCGGGTCCAGAACGTCCTTACGGTTGGTGGCTGCGATGATAATCACGCCCTCATTCGCCTCAAAGCCGTCCATTTCAACCAGCAACTGGTTCAATGTCTGTTCACGTTCGTCGTTGCCACCGCCATAACCAGCACCACGATGGCGACCAACTGCGTCAATTTCGTCAATGAAAACGATACAAGGGGCGTTTTTCTTGGCCTGCTCGAACATATCGCGGACACGGCTTGCGCCAACACCTACGAACATCTCGACGAAGTCAGAACCGGAAATGGTGAAGAACGGCACGCCCGCCTCACCCGCGATGGCCCGCGCAAGCAGCGTTTTACCTGTACCGGGAGGGCCCTCAAGCAGCGCGCCTTTGGGAATTTTGCCGCCCAGACGGCTGAATTTTTGCGGATTGCGCAGGAACTCTACGATCTCTTCAAGCTCTTCCTTGGCTTCATCAATGCCAGCAACGTCATCAAACGTCACGCGGCCATGCTTTTCGGTCAGCATCTTGGCCTTGGATTTGCCAAAGCCCATGGCACCACCTTTGCCACCGCCCTGCATCCGGTTCATGAAATAAATCCATACACCGATCAGCAACAGAATAGGCAACAAGGACATCAGGAACGTGGAAAATCCAGATTGTTCCTGCGGTTTGGCCTGAATGGGAACATTGTTGTCGATCAACAGTGTGGTGATTTCAGCGTCTTCTGGCTTGATCACGATATAATCACCGCCGTCGGCCTTGCGAAAACGAACCTGTTCACCGTCCAGTGTCACATTCCGGACATCACCGCCTTTGACCGAGTTTACAAATTCAGAATAGGTGATCTCAGTGCTTTGCAGATTGTTGCCTGAGCCGTTGAACAAATTGAACAACGCCAGAACCAGCAGCATCAACACAACCCAGAAGGCGAGATTACGAACATTGCCCAAGGAAATTCTCCTATTATCAACAAGGCGCGCGCGGGTGCTGCGGCCCAGAGGACACATCTTTATGACGCGGCCACCCCTTTAAGATAGAGATGATGCGCGCATGTTCAATGCGTTAAAAGCGCGGCAAAGAAAGTCTCTTCACCGCCGATAACGTCCGCATGCCATTTCTGGCTCCATCCGGCAAGGGGGGCCGCGACAACAACGTCACCTCGCCAGACGGCTGGCGTGGACAAAAGAACCGCATGGGGACGCCCGGAAGCGCGCCAATCTACGCATTGTTCAAGTCCCTCTTTGCCCAACGCCCGCACTGTCACGTTCCGCCATTTGTCGGATGTGTCAGCGGTGGTCAAATGCCAGCGGGCGTCCCAAAGCTCATCCGGGGGGGTTTGTACGTTTTTCACGGCGTTATGTTCGCGAAACACCCAGATTTGGCCGCCGACCCTGCGGGCATGACATCCCTCCAAAGTCGCAGCCTGACCTTTACGCAGTGCCTGCATCAGCGATGTTATCGCTGCGTGACGCGCCGGATAGGTTTCGTTGCTGATCCAGTTCACAGCGCTCACAAACAACCGGCGCTGAATGTCATGCGGAAGAATGCGCAACTTGCGCTCACAAATGACGATCGCGCCTGCGTCCACCTTGGCGATGTCACGTGCAGCCAGATAGGTCTGCCAATCCAAGGCCGTACGGGCCTGTGCCATATGTTCGGCCACCGCTGACAGCCCTTGGGCATCAATCCCCAATGGGGCGAGCACCTCTAGGATCTGGCGCGCCTTGACGCGCTCGAAAGCGGTATCGTCGTTGCTGGGGTCTTCGGTCCAAGGGACATCTTGGGATTGCAGATAGCCGCGCAGTTCCGCACGGCTGGCCTTGAGCAGCGGGCGCACCCATGTCACGCCTTCGCGAATAATCCGCGGCGACATGCCCGCCAGCCCATTCACACCAGAACGCCGGGCCAGACGCATCAAAAACGTCTCAGCCTGATCATCCGCTGTGTGGCCCAATGCAATTGTGCCGATCCCGTGTTCGGCTGCCCACGCTGACATCAGCGCAAAACGGGCATCGCGGGCTGCACTCTGCAGATTTCCTGTGCCGTCCCAGGCATCCCAAAGCAGGGTGTCATGCAAAATGCCGAAGGTTGCACAAAACTGCTGTACCATTCGGGCCTCCGACGCTGCCTCAGCACGCAGACCATGATTTACGGTCACCGCACGCAATTTTGTTCCGTGCAGGGTGCAAAGGCCATGCAGCAGATGCAGCAATGCCATTGAATCGCCGCCACCCGACACCGCGACACCTAACACCTCAGGGGGGGTGGGCAAAAACGCCTCAGCGACCTGTTGGGTTAAGCGTGCTGGCATGTGATCAAGAGCAGCCCATCTTCGCACGCTCCCCCTCAGCCTGCGCCACTGCGGGACTGTCAGGGAACCGCACAGCGATCTCACTCAATGTCACACATGCCTCCTGAGTCTGGCCCAAAACGCCCAATGCGCGGCCCAGTTCAAACAAGGATGCAGGTGCAACAGGGCCAACCGGATCTGCGGTGAAGCTGGCCAAAAATGCACGCGCTGCTTCGCGGGGGTCACCAAGACTGTTGAGTGCCTCGCCCCGGCGCAAATCGGCCTCGGCGGCTAGCGGTCCACCCGGATAGGTTTGATTGAAGGTCGCAAACTGGTCTGCGGCGCCGCGAAAGTCACCGGAGGCGAGCGCCGCCTGCGCCCGCTCAAAGTCTGCTGCCTCACCCACTGCCAAAGATGCCGTGTCGGTGGGCGTTGCCGGTGCCGTCAAAGGGGCCTGGCTGGAGGTCTGGTCCGCGCCGCCCAAAGTCGATGTTTCACCCAAGGTAGAAATATCGCCACCTTCAAGTTCAACCAGACGGAATTCCAGATCGCCAATGCGGCTTGTGCCGTCCGCGACAATACGGTTGATGCGGTTTTCCAGCTCTTCGCTCTTGGATGTCAGGCGCTGCAATTCGCTTTCCATGGCGTTCACACGCTCAAGCACCGACCCACCGCCTGTGTCCACCGAAACGCCACCGGTGGTTGACAACTCGCGTTTGAGCTTTTGCACTTCGACATTCAGGACCGTCAGTTCCTGACGCACATCCGCAAGGGTTTGTGAGTCCTGTGCATGCAAGGCAACGGGGCTGACCAGCACCCCCAAAGCCATCGCCAGAATAACGCGTTTCATCATAGTCAATTATACCTTAACTGGTCAGTCCACCGGCCAGAACCGTCACCGCGCGGCGGTTCTTGGCATAGCAGGCTTCTTCTGAACAAATTTCAATCGGGCGTTCCTTGCCATAGCTCACAACCCGCAAACGGGAGGCTGGCACACCTTTGGACACCAGATATTCCTGCGCTGAATTGGCACGGCGTGCCCCCAAGGCAAGGTTGTATTCGCGCGTGCCCTGTTCGTCCGCGTGGCCTTCGATCACCGCCTGATAGTCGGTGTTCGCCAAAAGCCAGCCAGCCTGGCCATCCAATGTGGCGCGGCCAACTGCGGTCAGGTTTGACTGGTCAACCTCGAACAGGACCCGGTCACCGATGGCCTGCTGGAAATAAGCGGTTGAGGAAGGGTCGCTTGCACTGCCCGGCAAAACGCTGCCGTTTATCCCTGCGTTGGCGTTTGCCCCGCCCGACCCGTCCGCACCAAAGCGATTGGGGTTGGTACAGGCCGAAACGGCCAAAGCTGCGATCAAGATGGTGCTGGTCAGGAAACGTTTCATGCTACTGCCTCTCGTGTGATGGCTTTGTGCCAATTGATCTGTTGTTTATCACAGGCGCGCGCCCATTGGAAATATTCCGCGCATGTTTGGTGATCACTTTTGCAAGGGTGACCATGATGGGTCAGACCCCCCTTCGGGCGTGCGCACAGGTCTCAGGTTACGGCCTGAAATGTCCACTGAATAGAGCGTTGATGACCCGCCTGCGCCTTGGGTTTCGCGGGCAAACATCACCACACGACCGTTGGGTGCCCATGTTGGGCCTTCGTCCAGAAACGATGCTGTCAGCAGACGTTCTTCTGAACCGTCCAACCGCATCACACCAATGTGAAAACGGCCTTTGTTCTGTTTCGTGAACGCCACCAGATCGCCACGCGGCGACCACACAGGCGTGCCATAACGCCCTTCACCAAAGGAAATTCGCGTGGCTTCGCCGCCAGTTGCAGGCATGATATATAGTTGCTGCGTGCCGGACCGGTCGCTTTCAAACACAATGCGTTGGCCATCTGGCGAAAAGCTGGGTGCGGTTTCAATCGCGGGGGTGTTGGTCAGGCGCACGGATGATCCGCTGGCAATGTCCATGGTGTAGATGTCAGTATTACCGCCTTGGGTAAGCGAGAAAACCACCGTCTGTCCGGAGGGCGAAAATCGCGGTGCAAAGCTCATTGTGCCCTCTGAACTTTCCAGAACGCGGCGCGAGACGCTGCCGATATCAAGCACATAGATGCGCGGAAATCCGCTTTCGTAGCTTGTATAAAGAACCCTGTCGCCGCTCGGTGAAAAACGCGGTGCCAGAACGATGGATCCTGAATCGGTCAGGTACTGCACATTCGCGCCATCGTAATCCATGATCGCCAGACGTTTCTTGCGGTCATCCTTTGGGCCTGTCTCAGAAACATAGGCAACGCGGCTGTCGAAATAGCCGCCTTCACCGGTGATCCGGCTATACACCTCATCGGCCACCTTGTGCGCCATCCGCCGCCACCCGCCGGTGGTGCCGGAAAACTGCAGTCCGTTGCCCATTTCAGCACCTGAAAACACATCATAAAGGCGAAATTTCACATTGACCGAACCGCCCTGAACATTCACGGCCCCGGTGACCAAAGCCTGCGCGTTGATCGCCTTCCAATCGGCGTATTGCACGCTGGCATTAAAATCGCTGACGGTTGAGATAAATGCGCTTGCAGGGATTTCGCGGAACAGCCCGGTGCCAATCAGATCTTCGGCGACCACACGGGCAAGATCGCTGGCCAGCTGTCCGGCCTCGGCGCTTTCAGGCTGAAAGGTCGGCACCGCGAAGGGCAAAGGTTCGATGATCCCTTCATCAATGATGATCTTGAGCGGTTCTTGCGCGAGAACCGTGGCGGGGACGGCTATCGCGCTGAGCAATGCCAAACAAATGCTGAGAAAACGTGATTTCATCTGAGGCAAATCCTTTCAGGACCAAACATGATGGCAGTGTCGCGCCTAGTGGCGTGCTTTTCGAGGGGAAGTTTATGGGCTTTGACACCCGAGCAGGCAATCATATGACACAATGCCGCGCCGATTTTCGCCAGAGGGGCGGTAAAATTGTGAGTGCAAAGGCTCATCTGCTCCCCATCTTTTTGGGATCAAAGGTCATCTCTATGGTTTGCCATTGGCTGAATTTATCGCTGGGCAGATTATAACCCTTTGACCCACAAAGGATAATCGCACGGCGTGCAGAGTCGAACACCCGTTTTGCATCCGCGTCAGAGCCACCAGATGCACCAACCTGCCGGATTGTTTCAATCACGGGCGTGCCGTTTTGATTCATATTCACGCTGACAACAACCGTTGTCTGCAGCGCTGCCGAAGACAGCGAGCCGACATTCCAGCAGGCCGATACCGCAACACGCAGCGAATCTTTCTCTGCTGCCGACAAGGGCGGACCGCTTGGGGCTGCGGGTGTCGCGGGTGCCGGTGTTTCGGCACCGCTGAGCGCTTCTTCCAGTGCTGCAGTCACCGCGTCGGTTTCGGCTGACGTGGACGGCTCTGCAGGTGTGGAGGTCGGTGTCTCGGTTACTTGCGGCTGCGGTGCAGCAGGACGTTGGCCGGGCGGACGCGGCGATGCAGCAGGGGCTGCGGTGGCTTCGGTCACGATCTCGGTTGTGGCCTCAGGTGGTGCCTGAGCCTCTTGTGGTTCCTCGACGGTTTCACCGGCGGCGTCCGGTGCGACCGCCTGTTGCTCCACCGGGTCCGGCGTTGCATCTGGATCAGGTTCTGCCACAGGGTCTGGTGCCACCCGTTCAACCGGGCGCGGTGCCGCTTCCGGGGCAACCTCTGGCACCAGTACGGCGATATCGCCCACCGGCTGGTCCAGCTCTGGCGGGGCATCGTCGACCTGAGTTTCGGGCGGCAACGCCAGTTCCGTCACCTCGGGTGGTGTATCGTCGGGGGGCGGTGTTTCGGCCTGAATGGGGGCGGGTTGTTCAATGGCCGCATCCGGCGTTGCGGGCACCTCTGGTACATCCGTTGACACCTCTGGCTCGGCTGGCTGCGCCACGTCAGTCGCTGTGTCAGGCGATTGCCCGGCTGCGACCAATGCATCAAAATCGGCACCGCTGATCACGGACACCTCCGTCATCTCAAATGGCGGCGGATCGGGGTCGAACACGCTGCCAAAAAGCAGCCAGCCGATGAAAATCAGATGCCCCGCCCCAGAAATATAATGCCCGGTATGCACGCCTAGCCACCCGATGCGTCGGTGCCATCCAGCGCCGGACCACCGATGTCTGTGACCAGACCGATGTTTGAAAAGCCACCCGCATTCAGCGCGCCCATGATCTCCATCACGGCGCTATAGGGCACTTTGCCGTCGGCGCGCAGAAACACCCGGTCGCTTGCCCGTTCAGCCGCGATCGCCCGCAGCTTGTTCACAAGATCATTTCGCGGTGTTTCCGTGGTCTGGATCTGCACGCCGCCATCCGCTGTGATTGTCACTGTCAACGGCTCTTCTTGTTCTGACGGCAAGGCACCGGCAGCCGTTTTGGGCAACTCAACAGGCACACCGACAGTCAACAGGGGTGCGGCGACCATAAAGATGATCAACAGCACCAACATCACATCTACAAAAGGTGTGACATTGATCTCTGCCATCGGCTGGCTGCGCCCGCGCCGCCGTCCGCGCCCGCCGCCTTGCTTTTTTACAACTCCTGCCCCCATGACCTAGCTGTCCAGCTGGCGGCTGAGGATGGTGGCAAATTCGTCTGAAAAGGCTTCATATCCACCAAGGATACGATCGCTGTCGGCGCTCAGTTTGTTATAGAATACCACGGCCGGGATCGCCGCCATCAGGCCCATGCCTGTCGCCAAGAGCGCCTCTGCAATACCGGGGGCAACGACGGCCAAATTGGTATTTTGCTGTTCTGCGATTTCGATAAAGGCATTCATGATGCCAAAAACGGTTCCGAACAAACCTACAAACGGGGCTGTTGAGCCAACGGTCGCCAACACAGGCAACCCTTTTTGCAGCCGCTCCGCTTCCTTTGCGATGGCCACGTCCATGCTGCGGTCGATGCGGGCGGTCGCACCGGGGATCAAACCACCGTCATCGCGGTGCGAGCGGCGCCATTCGGTCATGCCGGAGGCAAAGATTTTCTCTGCCGATCCATCCGGGTCCCCTCCAACACTGTCAAACAACCCATCGAGTGGCTCACCTGACCAGAACGCCTGATCAAACTGCTCTGCCTGGGCGCGGGCCTTGCGGTATTGGATGATTTTCTGGACGATGATCGACCACGACCAAAACGACGCAACGATCAGTGCGATCATCACCAATTTCACGGTCACGGTTGCCTCGGCAAACATCGACCATACCGAAATGCTGCCCCCAACGTTGGCTGCTAATAATGCTGTCTGCATGTGTCCTGCTCTTTTTACCCACCGCTGATGCGGCCTACTGCCTCAGGCCTCGGTTTTCCAAGGCTCCATTTGGCACGAAACTAACCCAGCGCAATTGGGAAAGCTAGGGTCTTGGCAAAGCGCCGCTTGTCAGAGGGTCATTGAGCGAAGTTTCGCTGGCAAACGCGCTGGTTTTCCGCCCGCCCCGATGCAGACAATTGTGACGACGGCGCGAAACAGGCAGGTCTGACCGCGCCAGACCTCTTGACCCATCACCATACGCGCGGGCGTGAGTGCCTCTATGGTTGTGCGCACCTCCAACACATCCTCAAACTGTGCCGGGGCCAGATAATCCGCTTCGATCCGTCGCACCGCAAACACCAGCCCATCCGCTTTCATCGCAAGTTGATCAATGCCCATCTCGCGCACCCAGTCGCTGCGCGCGCGTTCAATGAACCGCAGATAATTTGCGTAATAGACGATGCCCGCCATGTCGGTGTCTTCGTAATAGACACGCAATGAGAATCGATGGATCATTGCGGTTTTCCCACCCGCGCCGCAATCCGCAACGCATGTGACGGATCCTGTGCCATCGCCGGCAAAACAGGATCATAGGCCGCACGCAAAACATCGGCGATGTCGGGGCGCAAGACGGTTGTCTCGCCGTTTGCGGCCAAGGGTGAGCGGTCTTGGAAAGCGGTGTCGGACCACAGCAGCATCGACTGCACGATTTGAGACAGGGCAAGCGTGTGCGCAGGTACCGTACTCAGATATTCATCCATCCGCAGGAAGACAAAGCACGCCTTGATTGCACCCGCCGCATCGAACCGGAAAATCCGGTACTGATTGGCATCCACTGCTTCCAGCCGCGCCACCAAAGCTGCCAAATCCGGCACCAGCCGGTCCATACCTTTGACTTCCAGCAACTCGGACCACTCCGAAAAAAAGAAAATCATCAGATTGCTGCCAAGTTCGGCATCCATCTCGCCCATCTCATGCCCGGCAAGGCTGACCATTGCTTCCAACGCGCCCTTGACCACCGCCAATGTCGCATCTTCAACCCCAAAAACCACAGGGCAAATCGCCCTGCCCCAACGCGCAAAGGCAAAGCTGCCGTCGCCGCGGGTGAACAACGCCTCGATCTGCCAAGCCTCCAGTTTCTTTTCGCCCAAAATACTCAATCCCACCCCCTCAGCCAAACAAATCACTTTGCGGTTTGGGCGGCGTCATCCCCAGATGCACCCACGCTTTTCGCGCCAGCATCCGCCCGCGCGGGGTGCGTTGGATCAATCCCTGTTGCAGCAAAAACGGCTCAATCACTTCTTCCAACGCATCACGGCTTTCTGACAGTGCAGCCGACATCGTTTCAATCCCCACCGGACCGCCTTGATAGTTTTCGGCAATCAGCCGCAGATATCGCCGGTCGGCCCCATCCAGACCCAGATGATCAACACCCAACCGTGTAAGCGCCATGTCTGCCAGTGCCCGCGTCACCGTGCCATCGCCTTCAACCACCGCGAAATCCACCACACGGCGCAGCAACCGCCCCGCAATCCGGGGTGTGCCTCGCGCCCGCTTGGCGATCTCGCGCGCGCCACCCTCATCGGCCGGCGCACCCAGTTTGCGGGCATTGCGGTCCACGATGATGAACAGCTCATCCTCGGTATAAAACTGCAACCGCGTCGGGATGCCAAAGCGGTCGCGCAGTGGCGTGGTCAAAAGCCCCATGCGTGTGGTGGCACCGACAAGGGTAAAGGGCTGCAATTCGATGCGCACGGTGCGTGCCGCAGGGCCTTCGCCGATCACCAGATCCAACTCGAAATCCTCAAGCGCGGGGTAAAGCACCTCTTCAACCGCCGGGTTGAGCCGGTGTATTTCGTCAATAAACAGCACATCGCGGGGTTCGAGATTGGTCAGGATCGCCGCCAGATCGCCGGCCTTGGCCAACACCGGTCCGGAGGTCATGCGAAACCCGACACCCAGCTCGCGCGCCATGATCTGTGCCAGCGTTGTCTTGCCCAAACCGGGCGGACCGTGAAACAAGGTGTGGTCCATCGCCTCGCCACGTTGCTTGGCAGATTGGATAAACACCCGCAGGTTCGACCGCGCCTCGGCCTGACCGACAAATTCATCCAGCAACTGCGGACGCAACGCGCGGTCAAAATCCTCGGGCAGCGGTTCGGGCCGCAATGTCGGGTCGCTGTCGTTCATGTGTTATCCAAGACAAGAAAAGGCCCATCGGGGTGATGCATATACCTTAGCCCTTTGGGGCCAATAGTTTCAACGCCGCGCGGATCAGCGCGGGCGTCTCTGCATCCGGTATCTCGCCTGCCGCCTGCGCCACTGCGCCTGCGGCATCACCGGGGCCATAGCCAAGGTTGCTTAGGGCTGAAAGCGCCTCGGATTGTGCAGACGCATTGGGGGCCGAGGCTACGGGTTTGCGGGCAATGGGAGTTTCAATGACCTGTGCAGGCACATCGCCTTGGGCCTGGGCCAGCGTGCCGCTCATTGCCATGACACCCGGTGCCTTGTCCTTGAGATCCAATACCACGCGTTGTGCGATCTTCGGCCCCACACCTTTGGCCGCCTTGACCGCATTCCAGTCGCCCAACGCAATGGCGCGGCTCACCCCATCCGGCCCCAAAGCCCCTAGAATCGCCAGCGATGCCTTGGCCCCGACCCCTTGAACGGAGGTCAGCAGGCGGTGCCATTCCTTTTCAACCAATGTCTGAAAGCCGAACAGTTGCATAAGGTCTTCGCGCACCACCAGATCGGTATAAAGGGCGACAACTTCGCCCACCCCCGGCAAAGCGGCCAATGTGCGCTCGGAACAATAGACCAGATACCCAATACCTCGCACGTCAATCAGCAGATGATCCGCTGCGCGGTACTCGATGCGACCTGTAATTTTTCCAATCATGCAGTGGCCTTTGCAACGGCTGCGGCAAGGGTGCTCGCCCCACCGTGGTGCGCATGACATATTGCGATGGCCAACGCATCCGCTGCGTCCGGGCCTGCAATCTCGATACCGGGCAGTTGCATGCGCACCATATGCGCGACCTGGCCCTTATCCGCATGTCCGACACCCACCACAGTTTTCTTGACCGTGTTGGGCGCATATTCACCTACCGTCAGTCCGGCCTGGGCTGGCACCAGCATCGCAATACCACGTGCCTGACCCAGTTTGAGAGTGCCTGCACCGTCCTTGTTCACAAAGGTCTGCTCAACTGCGGCGGCTTCGGGGCGGTAGGTGGCAAAGACCCGCGTCAGTTGCCCGTGCAATGATAACAGCCGTTGCGCCAGATCCTCGCCAACGGACACACAAACCCCATTTGCGACATGCGTAATTCTGCTGCCTGCCACGTCAATGACGCCCCAACCAAGATTGCGCAGCCCCGGATCAATGCCGATTACCCGTACCATATGTCCAGTTGCCTCAAATTGTTGCTTTTTTGTTTCACTAGCACGAAAGGCGAACATTGGCCACGCTTTTCCCATCAGCGCGTGATTGCGACCTCTGACGGGTCGCTTTTGCGCCAAAGCGGTTGAAATCGCCTTTCTCAAGTTCAAAAGCGACACTCGGAGAAACACAATTTTGCCTTACTTTACGGTGCGTTAACCACCTTCCGGACCTATGCAATGGGTGCAGATCACACATGCAATTCTGTCAATTGTGCTCTTCAAATAACCCGCCTATCTGCCCCTCAGACAGTCGGGCAAACCGGCATAACAATTCAGATATAAAGGATGGCTCAAATGGCAGCTTTCGACACCACCCGCACCGCTTATGGCTCAGTATTGGCCGTTTCTCGGATTTCTTCATTTATCGCGCATATTTTTGGCAATGTTGTTGCCTGGAACGATGCACGCGTAACACGTAACGCATTGGCAGCCTTGTCTGATCGCGAACTGGACGATATCGGCCTGATCCGCGGCGACATCGATGTTGTCGCCCAGACAGACTTCATTCGCTAAATGGCGACGGGCGCGCTGATCAGCGCACGCCTTGTCACTCCGACGCAATAAGCCACGCCTGTGAGAACAGCGCGTGGCTTTTGCTATATGATGCCCTGAGTGCGTGGGCGAAGTGACCGGTGTCGTCCGAAACGTCAAATGCCCATTTCAGGCAATGATGCCAACCCTTACCGCAAGAGCGGTACAACAATATCCGCCATCATCGCCGTGAGCGGGTCAATACCCAGAAACTTGGCACCGGCGGCCTCAACCACTGAACCGTTCTCAAGCTTGGAAAGCCGTTCTTCATAGGTTGCGGGACCAACGGATGCCAACATAAATGCCTTGAATGCAACGAAGCCGAAAACAAGCAGGAACAGCCCTCTGAAGGGAAATGAATTTCGTTTCGCTTTCGGCGTGACCTGGATCAGCCCGTCTGGACCCACTTGGGTAGAAAACCCATGCGTCATCTTCGCATGTTTGTGGCCAAGCAGGCTCAGGCGCTTGTTAAATTGGTCATGTGTCTCAGCCATGGCAATAGCCTTCTCAGATCAACGGCCCCCACCGGATCAGTTCCGAAAGACGTTAGGCCTGAAATGTGGCATTTTCTGGGCAAGTGCCTCAAATTCCCCTTAAATGGGGGTCAATTTAGGTCATTTTGCGAAGGGTCAGGGTTGTCCAATCGACAATGCTATCCCTATGGACAAGATTGATGCCAGATCGTGCATAAACGTCGATCACATCGTCGGCCTGTTCGTTCAAGATTCCTGACAGGATCGCATAGCCGCCGGGCTGCATGGCCTGCGCCATATCGGGGGCAAGTGCGACAAGAGGGCCTTTGAGGATATTGGCAAATACCAGATCAAAGGGGGCTGCCTGGGCCAGAACAGGGTGGTCAAAGCCAGCCGCCTCAACGCAATTGACACGCCCCTCCAAACCGTTGGCCATCACATTTGCCGCGGCAACTTCAACCGCAACTTCATCTATATCGCTGGCCAGCACGTTTTGCGGCCAGATACGGGCGGCGGCCATGGCCAGAACGGCTGTGCCACAGCCGATATCGACAACGTTTTGTCCTTCAAACCCGTCATCCGCCAGGCGGTCCAACGCCCGCAGACACCCCAAAGTCGTGCCGTGATGACCGGTCCCAAACGCCATCGCCGCCTCAATCAGCAAAGGTTCGCAGTCTTGCGGGACCTTGTCAGCGTCATGACTGCCATAAACAAAGAACCGACCGGCCTCGACCGGAGCGAGCTCGCGGCGCACATGAGCGACCCAATCGGTCTCAGGCACTTCTGAAACGACAAAAGGTTTGGCCCCCATTGCCACCGCCAGGACCATCAGTGCGGTCTCATCCGGGGCTGCTTCGAAATAACCACCCACTTCCCACAGGCCTGAGCCGTCTTCGACCTCAAAGACACCAACCCCTGTCGGTTCTGGCGTCAGGCCCTCCATCGCGTCGCCCAGCGCATATGCGGGATCGCGGCCCATCAGGGTGGTCAGTGCGGTAAACGTTGGCATCATCTTCTCCGATATCTGTCGGGGTTCGGGTAGGGGCGCAAGGACGGGCGGTCAAGGGGCGGCGTGTCCTCAGCCTGCAGCCGCGCAACAAAGACCCAGCCCCATACCGCCGCGACCACGCCCATCACCACACCGGCCAGTGCCTGACCAAAGATGACCCCGATCGCGCCAGAATAAAGGCTGAGCCAAGACGCCAGTGGCCAGGACAGCGCACCGTCTTTCAGCCAGTTCACCAGCGTGGATCGGCCAGGCCTGCCCAGACTGTTAAAAGCCGCGTTTGAGACAAAGAGCGCGCCAATGAAGATGAACGCGCCCACACCCACCGTGGTAAATGCCGTCAAAATCGCAGCCCCCTGACCTTGCAAGGCAAAGGCCCAGATCACATAGGGCGTTGCCAGGTACAGCAAAAGCCACGCCACCAGCGTATAAATCAGGCAAAAGATCAGCGCATTGCGATAAGTACTGCGCACCCGCGCCATCTGACCCGCGCCAAAGTTCTGGCCAAAAATACCGCCAATGGCCCCCGACAGGGCAAAAACCCCGCCAAAGACCACAACGGTCAGTCGCCCGACCACTGCCCAGGCCGCCACTGCATCATCGCCAAAAGGGGCCATGACGATGGTCAGCAGATAATTCCCGACCGGCGTGGACATTTGCGTGGCAATCGCTGGCAGGGCGATCACCATATAGGGTTTGAAAAACGCGCGCACATCCTCAACGGCAGGCCATGCAATCAGGTCATTGCGCAGCGCCGCAAAATAGATCGCAAGCGCAACCAGACAGATACGAAAGGCAAAAAGCCCGATCGCAGCGCCATCCAGCCCAAGCCCGAGCCAGACAATCAGGATCGGGTCGAGCACCATCAACAGCACACCGGAAAAAAGGGTGACATACATCGCCTGTGCACCGAACCCTTCAGCACGCAGCGCCCCCGAGCAGGTCAGCGCCACAGCCATCAGGATGAGCGAAGGCATGGTGATGGCCAGATAGCGTGCCGCAAGCCGTGCGGTTTCGCCCTCGGCCCCAGCCAGTGCAACCAGATCGTGGCGTTCCAAGATGACCAACAGTGCCACGCAGGTTTGGACCCCCGCCGCAATCACGGTCGCAGCTCCCGCCTGCCGGCGAGCCAGCGTCACAGCGCCCCTGCCGATACTGCGCGAGATCATCGCTGTTGCGGCAATCATGAAACCAACGGCGATGGACACCGAAAAAAACTGGATCGCAAAGGCAAAGCCGATGGCGGCCACCAATGTCGGATCACCCAATTGGGATATCCACAACAGCCCCGCCGCATCGACCAGAAAAACAAAGGTAATGCCCATCGCGCCGGTTGCTGTCATCCGCATCACGTGGCCCATTGTGGACCCGGTCAGGAACCGCCCCTGCGCCACCTGCGTGCTACTCCGCGGCCTGCGGCAGCCTGCCTGCAAATATCGTTTCGTTCCCCGGTGCAGGATGGCGCGGGATCAGCATTGCAAGGCAAAAAGACACAAAAGCCATGCCCGCCGCCAAAAAGAATACCGCCGCAGGTGAAACCAGCCACAAGAACCCAAGCAGCACCGGCAAAAACACAGCCGCAATATGGTTGATGGTAAAGGCCACTGCCGCTGTGGGCGCGATATCACCGGGTGACGCGATCTTTTGGAAGTAGGTCTTGAGCGCCAGTGCGAGGGCAAAGAACATATGGTCCAGCACATAAAGCACCGCCGCAACGATCACGCCCCAGCCCATGAAATAGACGCCGCCATAAGAAAGAAACACCAGTATCAGCCCGATATATTCAAACCCCAGCGCGCGCCGCTCCCCAAAGAAACCAACGGCGCGGCCCATCAACGGGGCAAAAATCATGTTGGCAATCAGATTGATCAGATAAAGCGTGGTGATTTCGTGCACTTCAAACCCAAAGCGTTCGACCATCATGAAACCGGCAAACACCATGAAGATCTGCCGCCGCGCACCGGACATGAACTGCAGCGCGTAATAAAGCCAGTAGCGCTTGCGCAGGACCATCTTTTTGATCTGCGGGGTGGGTGCCTCAAACTGCGGATAGGCGACAATCGCGAAAATCACGATCAGCACGGTGATGCCACCACCAACCATATAAACGATGTTGTAAGAGAGATTGAGTGTCTCCCAAAGTGTCATGATCGCCAGATAGGCGATCAGCGTGGCAAATGACCCTGCGGCCATCAACCACCCGAGCATCCGCGGCGCGTCTTCGATCTTAAGCCATTGCAATTGCAGCGATTGATTGACCGTTTCGTAATAGTGAAAACCGATCGAGCTGAGCATCGTAAGCGTCAGAATGCCGCCCATCGTGGGAAACCAGGCGGTGAGCATCGTCGCCACGCCAAGCAAGATCAGCGCCACCAGCCCCAGCACCTGCTCGCGCACGAAAATGATGATCGCAATCACGCCGACAGCCAGAAAACCAGGGATTTCGCGCACTGTGTGCAACAGACCAATATCGGCCCCATCAAAATCAGCGACCTCAATGACAAAATTATTCAGCAGCGCCGCCCATGTGTTGAACGCAATCGGCATGGCCAGTGCCATCAGGAACAACAATGCCACGGGGCGACGCCAAAAAGGCAGCCGTTTCGCGTCTTCGAGGGTAATAAACTGAGCCATAAAAACCCAATACGCCCCAGACGCCGCAATGGCGAGATGCAAATGCACCCGCCCCTTCACCCTTTTTGCAAATACCGCACGGGGGTCTGGGGGTGTGAAACCCCCAGTGGCCTCACCCTAGTAAAAACTCTGCGGATCTATATCGACGGCCAGACGCAAATCACCCTTCAGGCGCACCTGCGCCACCCAGCGTGCCAGCGCTTCCTGCAAGGGCGCGGATTTATCTGCCTTGACCAAGAGGCGCACCCGGTGCCGACCACGGACCCTTGCAATGGGGGCTGGTGCAGGCCCAAAGACCTGAGCGCCAACCGCGCGCAACGGTCCGTCCTGACGCGCCAACAGATTGCCCGCATCAAACACCTGTGCGATGTCCGGCCCGCTCAGGATGATCCCGGCCATGCGACCATAAGGTGGCACTCCGGCCTGTTGCCGTTCCTTGGCCTCTGCGGCCCAAAACGCTTCTTCGTCGCCCGCCAGAATTGCCCGGATCACCGGATGCTCGGGTTGATAAGTCTGCATGAGGGCGGTCCCCGGTGCCTCTGCCCGGCCCGCCCGCCCCGCCACCTGCCGCATCAGCTGAAACGTCCGCTCTGCTGCACGCAGATCGGACCCCATCAGGCCCAGATCGGCATCAATCACACCAACAAGCGTCAGATTTGGGAAATTATGCCCTTTGGCGACAAGCTGGGTCCCGATGATGATGTCGGCGGCCCCGTCACTGATCGCTGCAATCTCGGCCTTGAGCGCGCGCGCGGATCCGTACATGTCTGAACTTAAGGTGGCGATGCGGGCATCTGGCCACAATGCTGCGGCCTCTTCGCCCAGACGTTCCACTCCCGGTCCCACCGGGGCCAGCCGCCCCTCTGCTTCGCACGACGGGCATACCTCTGGCATCGGTTTGCTTTCGCCACATTGGTGACAGACGAGGCGTTTCAAAAACCGGTGCTCCACCATCCGCGCATCGCAATGATCACAGCCAATCTGATGGCCGCAGGCGCGGCAGAGCGTGATCGGCGCATAGCCACGGCGGTTGATAAACAGCATCGCCTGTTCGCCCTTTTCCAGCCGCTTGCTGACTTCGCTTTGCAAGGTCGGTGACACCCATTTGTCGCTTGGCAAGGCCTCTGCACGCATGTCGATCGCGCCCATCGTCGGCATGACTGCCGGGCCGAACCTTGAGGTCAGTTCCAGCCGCCGATATTTGCCCGCCTCTACATTGGCCCAGCTTTCCAGCGATGGGGTGGCCGAGGCCAACACCACCTGCGCCCCGCAGATTGCCGCACGCAGCACGGCCATATCTCGGGCGTTGTACAAAACGCCCTCTTCCTGCTTGTACGAGGTGTCGTGCTCTTCATCGACGACAATCAGGCCAAGGTTCTGAAATGGCAGGAACAAGGCCGACCGCGCGCCGATGACCAATTGTGCCTGTCCTTGTCCGACCATCCGCCAGATGCGGCGGCGTTCGGTCATGGTGGCCCCTGAATGCCATTCCGCAGGCTTGGCCCCAAATCGTTCCTGAACGCGGGTGAAAAACTGTTCAGTCAGGGCAATCTCGGGCAGCAATACCAGGGCCTGACGGCCGGCCCTCAACGCGGCGGCGATGGCTTCGAGGTACACTTCGGTTTTGCCCGAACCGGTAACGCCGCGCAGCAATGTGGTGCCATATGCCTGCCCAGCCACACCTTCCGCCAGCGCGCGTGCGCCCGCCGCCTGATCCTGCGTCAGTTCTTTGCTTGGCAGGTCCGGGTCCATCGGCAAGAACGGCACATCCCGTGGGCTGTCTTCTTCGAACACGGCCCCCTGACCCACCAGCCCTTTCACAACAGAAGGCGTCACCCCCGCCATTTCAGCGAGTTCTTTGAGCGTGAATGACAGATCGCCATATTCGGACAATGTCGCAAGCACACGGGTCCGCGCGTCTGTCATCCGCTCCGGCTCATTCGCCCCGCGACGATATACTTTGCGCATCGACGGCGGATCGCCCAAACCCGGCGCGCGGGTGGCCAGCCGCAGCATGGCGGGCATCGGTGTGAGCGTATAAGCCGCCGCACGCATCAAAAATTCACGCATTTCCGCCCGCATCGGTGCCGCGTCCAGCACTCTGATGACAGAGCGTATTTTGGCAATGTCATAGTCGCCCTTACCCGGCCCCCACACAACGCCAAGCACCTTGCGCGGCCCCAGGGGCACCTCAACAAAGGCACCCAAATGACAGCCGCCTTCAGGCGCCTTATAGTCCAAAGCACGTCCCAAAGGCTGCGTCGTCAGCACGGACACCAAAGTGCCGTGGTCAAAGAATTCTTGGGACGTCACCAAAAGCTCCGATTGAACAATTTCGGGATTTGAGGGTTTCAGCAGGGCCGATCATGCGGTAAAGCCAACATCAACGCTCCGTTCCTCATGCGCAAGGACAAGACATGAAATTTTTCGTAGATACCGCCGAGATTGACGCCATCGCCGAGCTGAATGATTTGGGCATGGTTGATGGGGTCACAACCAACCCATCGCTGATTCTGAAATCAGGCCGGGATATTCTGGAAGTCACCAAAGAGATTTGTGATCTGGTCGACGGCCCGGTCAGCGCCGAAGTTGTCGCCCTTGAGGCCGATGAGATGATCACCCAAGGTCGCAAACTGGCTAAAATCGCCGACAACATCGCCGTCAAAGTGCCGCTGACATGGGCGGGCCTGAAAGCCTGCAAAGTGTTGTCTGGCGAAGGCAAGATGGTCAACGTCACTTTGTGTTTCTCGGCCAATCAGGCATTGCTGGCGGCCAAGGCGGGGGCCACATTCATTTCCCCCTTCATCGGGCGTCTGGATGACATCAATCTGGATGGTCTGGACCTTATTCAGGACATCCGCACCGTCTATGACAACTATGGCTTTGACACGCAGATTTTGGCGGCCTCTATCCGCAGCGTTAACCATGTGCAGGATTGCGCGTTGATTGGGGCTGACGTGATGACGGCCCCGCCAGAGGTGATCAAGAAACTGGCCAGCCATGTATTGACCGACAAAGGGCTTGATCAGTTCATGAAAGATGCCGCCAAGGGCAACATCAAGATCGTCTGACGTAAGGGATGGGCCACGCGCCCATCTTTCAGGCATTCAGTGCGGCGTCACCTGGAAGGGTCTTTCCATCTGGCGCTGCGCATGAAGCGGTTTGGCAACACGATCCGCCCTGCATTCCGAGTTCGCAACAAGGGGGCAGATTTATTCAAAACCTCATGCTATACCACCCAAAATAATCAAGAGACGTACATGAGCAGCAGCCCCAAGATTGATGACGCCCTGCGCGAGGCGATCATTTCGAAACCCGATGTGATACTGGACGATACCGACGTCATGCAGGCGTTGATTGCGGCCAATGAAAGATCGATGGGTGGCAACATCGTCGATCTGCGCGGCATTGCGATGGAACGTCTGGAAACACGTCTGGACCGGCTGGAAGACACCCACCGCAGCGTGATTGCGGCGGCTTACGAAAACCTTGCAGGCACCAACCAGATACACCGCGCCATCCTGCGGATGCTGGACCCGGTCGAATTTGAAGCCTTTCTGCGCGATCTGGGTGGTGAGGTGGCCGAAATCCTGCGCGTTGACGCGGTCAAGCTGGTCTTGGAATCTGTTCAGAACGACAGCGATCCCGCCGTGCAGCGTCTTGGTGATGTTCTCAGCGTCGCTGAACCCGGATTTATTGACGAATACCTGACCCAGGGACGCGGCGGCGCGCCCCGGCAAGTGACATTGCGTGGCGTGCAGGGTGCTGACGAACACATCTACGGCGGCAAGGCGGAATGGATCCGGTCCGAGGCGTGTCTGAAACTGGATTTTGGGGCGGGCCGCCTGCCCGGCCTTTTGGTGATGGGTGCCGAGGATCCGCATATGTTCGGGCCCCAGCAGGGAACCGACCTGCTGACCTTTTTCACCGGGGTATTTGAGCGCGCGATGCGCCGCTGGTTGTCTTGAACCGCGCGCAACATTCTGCTGACACCGGGCTGATCAGCCCCGCCGCACGCGATGCGCTGCAAACATGGCTTGAACAACAGCGCGCCATCAAGGGGTCGGCGGACAACACGCTCACCGCGTATCAAGGCGACGTGGCGGATTTTCTGGCGTTCATGACGGTCCACAAGGGCGACAGCCAAGGGTTGGGTGCGCTGGCGCGGATCACCATTTCGGACATGCGCAGCTGGATGGCGTGCACGCGCAGCAGCGATGTCGGGCCCCGGTCGATGGCCCGCAAACTGTCTGCGGTAAAGGCATTCTATCGCTGGCTGGCAGAACGCGAAGGGTTTGAACCGACCGCGGTGCTGTCCACCCGGTCGCCAAAATTTCAGAAAAAGCTGCCTCGCCCCTTGGCGATTGATGCCGCCAAAGCGCTGATCGACTGTGTCGAGATACAAACAGACAGACCTTGGGTGGCTGCACGCGATGTGGCGGTGCTGACCCTCCTGTGGGGCTGCGGGTTGCGTATTTCAGAGGCGCTGGGGCTTAAAGGTGCTGATGCACCGCTGCCAGAGGTTTTGCGCATTGTTGGCAAGGGCGGCAAGGAACGTGTGGTGCCGGTTCTGCCTGCCGCGCGGACCGCGATTGACGCCTATCTGCGCGAATGCCCTCATCCGCACGAATCACGCGAACCGCTGTTTCGTGCCATTCGCGGCGGCGCGCTTGGGGCGCGCGCCATTGCGCAGGTGATGGCGAATGCGCGGATGCAGCTTGGCCTGCCCGCCACTGCAACGCCACACGCCATGCGCCACAGCTTTGCGACCCATCTGCTGGATGCGGGCGGTGATTTGCGGGCAATTCAAGAGCTTTTGGGCCATGCCTCTTTGTCCACGACACAAGCCTATACTGCCGTTGATACAGCGCGGCTGATGGAGGTGTACAACCGGGCCCATCCAAAGGCGGCGGGTTGATTACCGCACCGCATCGGTTCTTTTGAAGAATTCTACCCGGCGGCGCTAATGACCCAGCTTTTCCACGAATGTCTGAGCGGCGACCGCGGGGTCAACCGTGCCCTCTGCGACCTGATCGCTTAAGTCCCGCAATGCCTTGCGTGCCTGGGTTGTTTCCAACTGCGCCAGCAGGCGTTGTTTCACATCTTCAAGGAACCAGTACCGCGCCTGCGTCGCCCGTGTTTGGTCCCAATATCCATTTTCGCGCCGCCAATTGACAAGCTCAAGCAGGGCTTCCCATGTTTCATCAAGCCCCTGTTCCTGCAGGGCCGACACCATCAGTGCCTTGGGAAATCCTGCTGGGTCCTGTTCCCTTTTGCGCAGCAACCGCAGTGCGCCTGCATAATCCGCACAGGTGCGGCTGGCGGCCGCTTTGAGATCGCCATCAGCCTTGTTGACGACAATCACATCGGCCATTTCCATGATCCCGCGTTTGACACCCTGCAATTCATCGCCCCCCGCCGGGGCAAGGAGCAGCAGGAAAACATCCGACATCTCGGCCACAACCGTTTCGGATTGGCCAACGCCCACTGTCTCAATCAACACCACGTCATATCCCGCCGCCTCACAAAGCCGCACCGCCTCGCGGGTGCGGCGCGCCACACCGCCCAGATGGGTCTGGCTGGGCGAGGGCCTGATAAAGGCTTTGGGGTCCCGACTGAGCAAATCCATGCGGGTTTTGTCGCCAAGGATAGAGCCCCCCGAGCGCGATGAAGACGGATCAACAGCAAGTACCGCAACCCGCTTTCCCTGACCGGTAAGCATCATCCCGAAGCTTTCGATGAATGTGGATTTGCCCACACCGGGTGTGCCGGAAAGCCCGATGCGCAGGGCTTGCCTGTCTTGCGGCAAGGCTGCCAACAGTCGCGCGGCGCTGTCGCGGTGATCCGCGCGGCCCGATTCAACCAGCGTGATCGCCTGCGCCAATGCGCGCCGTTCGCCCGCCACCACACGTTTTGCAAGGTCATCCATATCCATGATGCATCTTTTGCGGGGTCGCCTTGAAATGTCCATCCCTTGCCCCTTGGCGCGCCCCGGTCTTTGCCAGATAAAGACCTCATGTCGTTCACCCTTCCCATTGATGCTGTGCTGCCCGAGGTGATTGCGGCGCTCGCAAGCTGCGGTCGCGTGGTGTTGCAGGCCCCGCCCGGTGCAGGCAAGACAACACGGGTTCCGCTGGCGATGCTGGATGCTGGTCTTACAACGCAAAAGATCATCATGCTTGAGCCACGCCGCCTTGCTGCGCGCGCAGCGGCGGAACGCATGGCGGCAACCTTGGGCGAGGACGTGGGAAAAACAGTCGGATACCGGGTGCGTGGTGCCTCGGCGATCAGCAGAGACACGCGGATTGAAGTGGTGACCGAAGGCATCTTGACCCGAATGTTGCAACAAGACCCGGATCTGCCCGGCATCGGAGCGGTGATCTTTGACGAATTTCACGAACGCTCGTTGAACGCGGATCTGGGGCTGGCCTTGTGTCTTGAGGTGGCGGGCGCGTTGCGCGATGACCTGATGTTGGTGGCAATGTCGGCGACATTGGACGCAGCGCCCGTGGCCACATTGATGGACGCGCCAGTTGTCACCTCACAAGGCCGCAGTTATCCGGTTGCGCAGCACTGGCTGGACCGTCCGACAGGCAAGCAGCGCTTTGATCAGGCGGTTGCTGATCTGGTGCTCAAGGCGCTGTCAGAAGCGAAAGGTTCCGCGTTGGTGTTCCTGCCGGGCGAGGGCGAAATCAGGCGGGTGGAAAGTATTTTGCGGGGCCATCTGCCGGCAGATTGTACTCTGGCACCGCTTTTTGGCGCGATGGATTTCAAGGCCCAGCGTGCGGCCATTGCCCCGGCCAAAAAGGGCCGCAAGATTGTGCTGGCAACCTCTATTGCCGAAACCTCGCTCACCATCGAAGGCATCACGATTGTTGTGGACGGTGGACTGGCGCGCCGCGCGCGGTTTGATGCATCCTCGGGCATGTCGCGGCTGGTGACAGAACGGGTAACGCGGGCCGAAGCAACCCAGAGGGCGGGCCGCGCGGGGCGGATGACCGCAGGGGTCGCTTACAAATTGTGGAGCAAGGGCGAAGAAGGCGCACTTGCCGCCTATCCGCCCGCGGAAATTGAAGTGGGTGACCTGACCGGATTCGCACTGGAACTGGCATTATGGGGCGCGCAGGCCGCTGATCTGGCTTTTGTCACGCCTCCGCATGAGGGCCGCTTGGGCGAAGCGCAAGCAGTTTTGCAGATGCTCGAGGCGCTGGATGCTGAAGGGCGCATTACCGAACACGGGCGTGCCTTGGCACGGCTGCCGCTGCATCCCCGGCTGGCGCATATGGTGGCACGCGGGGGCAAAACCGCGCCGATGTTGGCAGCACTTTTAGCAGAACGTGATCCGCTGCGCGGGGCATCGGTCGATCTGGCACTTCGGATGGACGCGGTAACCGGCAAGAAATCATCTGCTGAGGCTCATGCCCCCACCCTTACCCGCATCCGGCAAGAGGCGAAGCGCCTTGCACGCGGGCAGCAAGGGACCGGGCCTGATGGCATCGGAATGCTGGCCGCGCTGGCGTATCCTGACCGGATCGGGTTGCGCCGCAATGGCGATGCGCCTCGGTTTATCCTGTCGGGTGGCAAGGGTGCCGTGATGCCGGACCATGATCCAATGGCGGGTGAACGGCTGATCGTGGCAACCGATTTGGACGGCGATCCAACAGAGGCACGGATCAGGCAAGCCGCACGGATATCAGAGGCAGAACTGCGCGAGATCTTTGGAGCCCAGATCACGTGGCACGATGTCTGTGCATGGTCGCGCCGCGAAAGCCGGGTACTGACGCGGCAACAAGAACGGTTGGGTGCGCTTGTTCTGGACGACCGCATTTGGGCGCAATCGCCAGCAGACAAGGTGGCAATCGCGATGCTGGATGGCGTGCGCCAACTTGGCCTGATGCCGAGTGTGGCAGCGGAGCGTTTCCTGTCGCGGGTCCGGTTGATGGGTGATGGCTTTCCCGATTTTTCGCAAGCGCATCTGATGGAAACACTGGAAACATGGCTGCTGCCACACCTGAATGGTGTACGCTCCAGCGCCGATTGGAAACGTTTTGATGTTCTGCCCGCGCTCAAGGCGCGGTTGGATTGGGATCAGACACAAGCGCTGGACCGCGCAGCACCAGCGCATTTTGAGACGCCATTGGGGCGCAACGTCCCGATTGATTATTCCGGTGCCCAGCCACAGATCGCTTTGCGCCTGCAAGAAGTGTTTGGCGTCACGCAACATCCGATGATCGCAGGCAAGCCTTTGCAGATGACATTGTTGTCGCCCGCCCAACGCCCGGTTCAGGTGACAACGGATTTGCCGGGCTTCTGGGCCAGCTCTTATGCAGATGTGCGCAAAGACATGCGCGGGCGCTATCCCCGGCACCCCTGGCCCGAGGACCCGACGCAGGCTGATCCCACCTTACGGGCCAAGCGCCGCGGAACGTAAGGGCAGTGCCGCGGTATTTATAAAAAGGGTGAAGTTCAGTCGTTGTCCGTCAGACCCGCACCGGCACCATCGCGCCGCGAGGCGTCGCTTTCAGGGACCAGAATGCGTGCGGCAAGGGCGTTCATTTTATCAAACAATGTATCTGGCAATGTGAGCCGCCCAAGGGAGGCTTTGGCGGCCGGTTGCTGCACGTCAACGATGATATCCAGGACCTCACCAATCACTGTTACGCGGGCCGCGAAAGGCAGCGCGTCGGCATAACTTTGGGCAAGTGGCAACCACGCGCTTGCTTCCACCTGACCGCGCGGGGACGGGCCGCCTGTTTCCAACACGCGCGTGAATGCGACTGGAAAATCCATGATCGGCCCGTTTGGGAGAGCATCAAGCGCTCCTGACACATGGCGCACATCACGCCCGGCACAGATATGGTGCACCACGGCACGGCCAAATTCGCTGGCCTGTGCGGGCGGTGCGCCGGCACCACGGGCAGCTTTGCCCGCCAGCACCATCACCTCATTGGCAGACCGGGTCATGCGGCAAAGACCGGCAGCCACCAGTCATCCGGATTGGTGCACAGATCATCCGCCAGGGGCGCGCCCTGGCAAAGGGTGATGCGGGTCCAGCGGTCTGACTTGGGATCAAACTTCGACGCACCAAAGAACGATAGCTTGCACCGCAGCATGTCAATGGGCAGGCAGGATGTTGCAATCAGATTGTCGCGGATTTCAGCGTAGGGATATCGCGCACCAAGCTGCACCCGTGAAATGGCCAACCCATGGTCAGGATGATCTGCCAAAAAATCAGAGAGCGCGATATTGACCCCCTCAAGCGCTGTATGGAGCGCCTTGATGCGCCGACCAATGTCGAGCGGGCTTTCCAGGTCGGCACCGGGTTCGTCAAATCGCAGCCCAAGACGCGGCTCCTGCTTTGCTTCTGAGACATACCAGAACTGACCGCAGCCTGCGGGGTCATTGTAGTCTGGGGTCAGCGCCCATGCAAAATGGTCTTCAATCTCTTTTCGTAAAGCTGCAGTGTTACCGATGGGCGCATAGAACCCGCCAAAAGGGTCGCCCATGCACTCGGCCAGTCCATCCACCAGATCGCGAAACGGTTCGGTGATCAGCGCGGCCATCAATTCCTGCACGTCACAGCTTTGGCGCGCAACGGCATTCATCACACCATCAAGAGGTTCGTGACCACGCAGCGCATCCGGCGTCAGAAGACCTTTTGCAATCTCCCAACCCGCGCGCAATGTGACGATCCGTGCCTGATGGGTTGGGTCCGGCACGTTCCATTCTTGCAAGTGCCGTGCCGCGCGTTCCGCCAGGTTGGACAGGCAGGCCACTTGCGCGTCATCCAGTGCCTCAATCGCGCGGACCCGTGCCAGAGCGGTTTCGCGGACAAGCATCCAATTGTTCAGCAAAACCGGGTGGTTGACCAGAAAAGGTGCCATACCAAGGCCAGTTGAATTGCCGATCCCAAGGTGCCGCTTGAGAGTGGTATCCAGGGTGCCGCGCCCGACGTGTTCTGCCAATTCATGGGTAAAATGCCGGATCAGCCAGACGGTCAGCATTTCGGCGGCAAACGGACCTTCAAGCCCGGGGCGCGTTTCAATGACATCGCGATCTGCGATACCGAATTTGCCGTTTCCATAGACCGCTGTGGTGCGCATCAGGTATCCCACATTGCGGATCATATCGGGGTCGGGTTGACGGCCCGCACGCAATGATTGGGTGACATGGGCAAACAGACGCACTGATTTGTTGGCGCGGCTTAGAACCAGATCGCGCTCGGTGAATCGGGCAGCTTCCTGTTTGGGCGCAGCGGCGACGATCCGGGCAATTTCGGACGTGTCCGGGATGCCATCATAAAGCACATAGGCGGTGTCCCAGGCTGTTGCGATCACCCTGTCGGTGCGCATCTCGGGCGGCAGATCGGTTGACACCGCAACCAGCGAATAATCATACCCGCCAAGACGCAGGCAATAGACCGCGTGACCAAACCCTTCGGCCTCCATGTTCCAAACGGGGCGGGAAATTTTGACTTTTTCCGCTGCCAGCCGACGCATCAGGCTGCGCAAGAACGACAACCGGGTCGGAAACATTGACCCCATGCGGGCCAATCGCATCACGTCGTCCGGATCACGCAGGGGTTTCTGCGGCGGCGGTGGTTTATCAAGCATCGGTCACCTCTCGTAAACACTCTTCGACACAGAGCCATCTGGCGACATAGGGCGTCATGATTTTGCTTTGAAGCTATGGTCATAAAACCGATGCCAGTTGCCGCCCATAATCCCGTCAATTTCGGCAGGCGACATGCCAACATCGGTCAGGCCGCCCCGGATATTTCCAAAGTCGCGGTTGTCATTGAACCACGTGGGCATCGGTGGAAAGCCTGCATTGCTGGCCGACCCTTCACCATAGTCAATGCCCTTGGTCCAGCGCCCGACACGCATCCACGTGACAATCTCATCTGGCTGGTCCTGACAAAGGTCCGTCCCGATGCCGAGGTTTTCAGCACCATAACGTGTGGCCGCCTCTGCGATCATCTGGCAGAATCCATCCAAGGTACAATCAGATCCACCTGCCAGATGATGTGGATAGACCGAGAACCCCAACATGCCCCCGGCCCCGGTCAACGCCTTTAGCACCGCGTCGGATTTATTGCGCAATGCAGCGTGCCACCAATGTGGATTGGCATGGGTGATGGCAATGGGACGCGTCGAATGATCAATGGCTTCCAAGGTCGATCGATCGGCAGAATGAGACATATCCACCACCATCCCAACCCGGTTCATTTCCGTCACAACCGCGCGGCCCATGCGGGTGAGGCCAGTATCGTCATCCTCATAGCAACCCGTCGCGAGCAACGATTGATTGTTGTAGGTCAGTTGCATGAACCGGATGCCAAGCTGATGGCAAATTTCGACCAAACCAATGTCGTCCTCAATTGGACTAGGGTTCTGAAATCCAAAGAAGATGGCCGTGCGATTGGTTTGCTGGGCCTGGGTCACATCCGCTGCTGTTGTGCCTTTGAAGATCAGATCAGGGTGATCCTCGAACCAGCGGTTCCAGCGTTCCAGATTCAGCACCATTTCCCGAAAACTCTCGTGATAGGCGATGGTGACATGCACCGCATCGACCCCGCCTGCCCGCATCTGGGCAAATATTTTCGGAGAGAAGTTGGCGTATTGCAGGTTGTCTATCAAAGGGCTTTTCATGGCGGCGAGCATGCGGTGAAACAGGCAAATTCTCAATTGCTAAAAACGACGCACCGCCGGGCCAAAAAGACCATCGGTTCAGCCGTGTCAGACCTATTGTTGGGTATTCAGACCTTTTGTTGGGTATATCGTTTCAGTTCCGCCCGCGCGACCTGACGGCGGTGCACAGCGTCCGGGCCGTCGGCCAGACGCAGCGTGCGCACATGGGTCCAGGCATGTGCCAGCGGCGTGTCCTGAGATATCCCTTGCGCCCCGTGCATTTGCACTGCCTCGTCGATCACCTTTAGCGCCATACGCGGGGCAATCACCTTGATCTGGCTGATCCAGGGGGCCGCGGCGCGTTTGTCGCCCTGATCCATGAACCACGCGGCCTTGAGACACAAAAGCCGGGCCATTTCGATCTCCATCCGGCATTCTGCAATGATGTCATAATTCGCCCCCAGACTTGCCAATGGTTTGCCAAAGGCCTCGCGGTCCAATGAGCGGCGGCACATCAATTCCAGCGCTGCTTCGGCCTGACCGATGGCACGCATGCAATGATGGATACGACCGGGGCCAAGGCGGCCTTGCGCGATTTCAAACCCGCGTCCTTCGCCCAGCAGCAGGTTTTCGGCAGGCACGCGCACATTGCTAAAGCGGATGTGCATATGCCCGTGGGGCGCGTCGTCATGGCCATAGACCTGCATCGGGCGCAGGATTTCGATGCCGGGGGTCGCTGCATCGACCACAATCATTGACTGACGGTTGTGTTTGGGCAGGTCGTCAGCGCCCGTTTTGACCATGACGATATAGACCTTGCAGCGCGGATCACCCGCGCCGGAGGCCCACCATTTTTCGCCGTTCAAGACATAGTCGTCGCCATCACGCACGCAGGACATGCGGATGTTCGTCGCATCAGAGCTTGCCACATCGGGTTCTGTCATCAGATAGGCAGAGCGGATGCGGCCGTCGAGCAGTTGAGACAGCCATTTTTCTTTCATGGCTTCGGTCCCGTAGCGCTCAAATACCTCCATGTTGCCGGTGTCGGGCGCGGAGCAATTGAATACCTCGGCCCCAAGCGGCGTCTTGCCCATTTCCTCAGCAAAGAGCGCATATTCCACAGTGCTGAGCCCAAACCCTTTTTCGCTGTCGGTAAGCCAGAAATTCCACAACCCGGCGGCTTTGGCTTTGGCCTTTAGCCCTTCAAGGATATCCGCCTGCCTGTCGGTATAGGTCCAACGGTCACCCTTGTTGATTTCGGCGTGGTACGCCTCTTCAAGCGGTATCACCTCGTCGCGTATCATCGCTGTGACCCGGTCAAGCAGTTCGCGATTTTCGGGACGCATTTCGAAATTCATCTCTGTCTTCCTCTGGGTTGGCGCAATACGGGGCTTTCCCCTCCTGCGCAGACTTGCTTAGATTGCAGCAGCTTGTCCATGGGCATTGAGGGGAACGTCAGGTGCATAACTACGACCACGGTACGTTGGAGCGCTATCTGGCGGCGCATGTGCCGGGGTTTGGTGCGCTGGATGCCATTGACAAGTTTTCGGATGGCCAATCGAACCCAACCTACAAGATCACGTCCGGGACGCGCCAATTTGTGCTGCGGGCCAAGCCGCCCGGCAAATTGTTGAAATCGGCCCATGCGGTGGACCGGGAATACCGCGTCATGCAGGCATTGGCGGATACAGATGTTGCGGTGCCAGAGGTGCTGCATCTTTCCGGTGATGACAGCCCGATGGGCACGCAGTTCTTTGTCATGGACATGGTGCAGGGGCGTATTTTCTGGGATCCCGCCCTGCTGGAACTGGACAGACCTGCGCGGGCGCGGATCTATGATGCGATGAATGCGACGCTGGCGGCCCTGCATTCGGTCGATCCGGTTCAGGTGGGTCTTGGCGATTTTGGCAAACCCGGCAATTACTTTGAACGTCAGGTGGGCCGATGGTCCGGGCAATACCGCGATGCCGAAACAGATAAATTGCCAGATGCAGATTGGGTGATGGACTGGTTGGCCGCCAATATGGTGGCCGACGATGGGGCCAGCGCCATCGTGCATGGGGATTATCGCATCGATAATATGATCTTTGCGCCAGATGCCGAGAACGTCGCGGCCCTGTTGGATTGGGAGTTGTCAACGCTGGGGCATCCGCTGGCTGATCTGGCCTATCAATGTATGCATTGGCGATTGCCCCATGCCGGGCATTTTCGCGGACTGGCGGGGGTGGACCGGGCCGAGATCGGATTGCCATCTGAGGACGCTTATGTCGATCAATATTGCGAACGGCGCGGAATTGCGCGACCTCAGAATTGGAAATTCTACGTCGTGTTTTCATATTTTCGTCTGCTCGCGATCCTTCAGGGGGTCTTGAAACGAGGGCTCGATGGCAACGCATCAAACCCCAAGAACAGCGATATGATGCGGCAGGTGATTGCGCTGATGGCGCATGACGCGAGGAAACTGGCCCATGGCTAAGGACGGCATTATCGAATATTTCTATGCCGCCCATTCGGCTTATGCCTATCTGGGTGCCTGGGAATTGGCGCGGATTGCCAATCAAACCGGCTGGATCGTTCAACATCGCCCGTTTGATTTTGCGCCTGTCATGGCGGCGGCGGGTGGCAAGACATTTCGCGACCGCACCCCTAGCCACATCAACTATTTCTTTGGCCGCGAGTTGGTGCGGTGGGCCGAGTGGCGCGATCTTCCGATGATCCGGCACCGGCCCACCTATCATGACAACCCGCTGGCATTGGCCAATGGGATGATCATCGCCAGCGGTACGGATGCGGATGTTCTGAGCCAGGCCATTCTACAGGCCCATTGGCGCGATGACGCTGATATTGCTGATGAGGAAACGCTGCGGGCATTGGCCGATGGATCAGGACTGGATGGAACGGCACTTCTGGATTCGGCGATCTCGGAACCCGTTCAGACCCAGCATCGCGCCAACACGGATGAAGCCATTGGGCGAGGTGTGTTCGGATCACCGACCTATTTTGTCAGGGGTGATATGTTTTACGGTCAGGACCGGTTGCAGATGGTTGAACGCGCGATCACCACGCCCTTTGCCGTTTCAGTTTCGGTTGACAGTCCAATGCCCGAACGCGCCAATGGGCCGATTGTTAAAAAGAGATCAAAATGAGCGGACCATCAGCCAAATCTTATGATGTCGTGATTGTCGGCGGGGCGATTTATGGCTCGTCGCTGGCGTGGTGGCTGACCAACACAGCGGGTTTTGACGGGTCCATATTGGTGGTGGAACGTGACCCAAGTTACACCTTTGCCTCAACCAGCCACACAAATTCGTGCATCCGCCAGCAGTTCAGCAACCGTACCAACATCCAGATCTCGCAATTCGGGGCAGCCTTTATCAAGGATTTCCGCACCCAAATGGGCGGCGATCCGGATGTGCCACACTTGGCGCTGCAAAGCTTTGGCTATTTATATCTGGCCGACACGCCCGCGTTTGCCGCGACATTGCGCGACGCCCAGCAAATCCAATCCTCCCTTGGTGCGCATACCCGTCATATGAGCCGCGATGAAATTGCCGCCGCTTATCCGTTTTATCAGCTTGATGACATCATCGCCGCCAATCACAACACAGTAGACGAAGGCTATTTTGATGGCGGGACGATGTTTGACTGGTTCAAACGCATGGCGCGTCGAAATGGCGTTGAATACATCCATGATGAGGTCATCGGGATGACCCTGAATGCGGCCAAATCCGCGGTGGACGCGGTCACGCTGAAATCTGGCATGGTGATCAGCTGTGGCGTGGTTGCAAACTGCTCTGGCCCGCGTGCTGCAGCTACGGCGCAGATGGCGGGCATCACCCTGCCCGTGGTGGCGCGCAAAAGGTACAGTTACCTCTTTGATGCGGCCAATGCGCTCGACGGTGTCTTGCCGCTGACAATTGATCCCTCCGGAGTGCACATGCGATCAGAGGGTAAATATTACCTCGCCGGATGCCCACCCGACATTGACCCGGATGTGGTCTATGACGACTTTGAATTTGACCATGCGCTATGGCAGGAAAAGGTATGGCCGATCATTGCGACCCGCGTGCCTGCCTTTGAACAGGTCAAGGTCATGAATGAATGGGTCGGACATTACGCCTATAACACTCTGGATCAGAATGCGATTTTGGGCATGCATACGTCGGTCAAAAACTTTGCCTGTCTCAACGGGTTTTCCGGCCACGGGTTACAACAATCCCCGGCCATCGGGCGCGGCATGGCCGAGCTGATTACCTATGGTGAATACCGCGCGCTTGATCTGAGCCCGTTCAATTATGAACGGATCGAAAGGGGCGAAATGCTTGTGGAAAAGGCGGTGATATGAAGCTTGCAACAAATCGGTTTCTGGAGGCGATCAGGAAAGGCCAGCAACAGGTCGGGCTGTGGATATCACTCAGCCATGGATATGCCGCCGAAGCGGTTGCGCCCGCCGGATATGACTGGGCGCTGCTGGATATGGAACACAGTCCCAATGAGTTGGGGCCACTTTTGGGCCAACTTCAGGCCTTTGCGGCAAGTGATACAACGGCGATCGTGCGGCCCGACTGGAACGATGCGGTCAAGGTCAAGCGCCTGCTTGATCTGGGGGTGCCGGGGCTGTTGTTTCCGATGGTTCAGTCGGTCGAGGAAGCCCGTGCTGCTGTTGCTGCGTGCCGCTATCCACCACGCGGCGTGCGCGGCGTCGCAGGCACCATGCGCGGCAATAAATTTGGCCGGGTGACGGATTATTATACCGAAGTCGAAAACCAGACGGCGATCCTGATTCAGCTTGAAACAATACAGGCGGTGGAAAAAGCGGTGGATTTTGCGAGTGTTGATGGCGTGGATGGGATATTCTTTGGTCCTGCCGACATCGGCGCGGACATGGGGATACTGGGCAATCCGATGCACGCCGACATCTGGGCGCTGATCCGCCCTGCGGCGCGCAAGCTGATGGAACGGGGCATGCCGGTGGGCACCCTGGTGTCCAATCCGGATTTTGCCGCTGAATTGCTGAACGATGGGTTCAGCTTTGTGGCCTGCGGATCGGATGCAGGGCTGCTGGCGCGGGGGGCCGATACCTTGTTGTCCCATGTGCGCGGTAAATTGATTTGAAATTGCAATGGACGGAATAGAGATATGAAACTGAAGAAACTGGTTTTGACCGGGGCTGCGGGACGTTTGGGGTCATACTTGCGCGAACCACTGGCCGCGATGTGCGACGAGCTGCTTAGCACCGATATCGCCGATGATATTGGCAAACTCTATGACGGTGAGCGCTACGAAAAAGCAGACCTGGCCGAGATGGACCAGATCAAGCCGCTGCTGGAAGGCGCGGATATGGTTGTGCATTTCGGGGCCATTGTGGACGAAAAACCCTTTGAGGAATTGCTTGGGCCCAATTTCATCGGCTCCTACAACATTTGGGAAGCAGGGTATCAACACGGTGTGCGCCGCATCGTTTATGCGTCGTCGATCCACGCGGTGGGCATGCACAAAAAGGCCGATTTCATTGGCATCGACGCGCCCCATCGCCCGGATACGTTTTATGGTTTGGCGAAATGCTTTACCGAGGATCTGGGCAGCATGTACTGGGACAAGCGCCAGATGGAATCCGTGCATCTGCGCATTCTGTCAGCAGCACAGGTGAACAATTCCCGCGCCTTGGGATCGTGGTTGTCATATGATGATCTGATCCAGCTTGTGACGCGGGCGGTTGATACGCCCTCGGTTGGGTTCAGCATCATTTACGGCGTGTCCAACAATGATCGCTGCCCGGTGGACAACGCCAAGGCATCGTTTCTGGGGTATCGGCCCAAAGACAACGCCGAACAATTTGCGAATGACGTATTGGCCGAAGACGGTCCTGTCGACGTCACCGACCCCGGCCAGATGTGTCATGGCGGGCCGTTTGCCAAGGTCGATCTGGGCCAAAGCGGATTGGCACAGATGACCATAGTGAACGACAAAAAAGAAACCTGATAAGCCGGGGGCGGCCCTTGGGGGTGGTCAGGAGCCTGCGTCTTTTGATATCAGGATGGCGCGAAAATCATTGACGTTTGTCCCGGTCGGCCCCGGGACAAACAAATCGCCCAACGCATCAAACGCGCTCCATGCATCATTGGCCGACAGTATCGCCATCGGGTCCATCCCAGCGGCCAACAACCGGGGCGCTGTGGTGCCGTCGGCAAAGGCCCCGGCGTTGTCTTCGGACCCGTCTATGCCGTCGGTATCTGCGGCCATGGCCACCACCCCTGAAAGCCCGGCGATGCAACGCGCAAATGCGAGCAGAAATTCGGTGTTACGGCCCCCCTTGCCCGTGCCGCGTAACGTCACCGTGGTTTCGCCCCCTGACAGGATCGCCACAGGTTTGGCAAATGGCGTATCTTTCTGCACTACGTGCCGCGCAATGGCAGCGTGCATCAGGCCAATCTCGCGTGCTTCGCCTTCGATGGCGTCTGACAGAATGACAGGGGTATAACCTGCTTTGGCAGCAACCTGTGCGGCGGCTTTCAGCGAAAGCGCTGCAGATGCGATCACTTTCACCTCATTTTGTGCAAAACAGGCGTCATCGGGCTTTGGTGCGCGCGCCGACGGGGTGCTGATAAACGCAGCTATCCGTGGCGGCAAATCAATGCTGTAGCTCTTGACCAACGCGGCAGCCGCCAACCCATCAATTGCATCCGGCACGGTCGGTCCAGAGGCGACCTGGGCAGGATCATCACCGGGAACGTCAGACACCACCAAACTGACCACCTTTGCAGGATAGGCCGCCTGCGCCAGTCGCCCGCCTTTGATCTGACTGAAGTGTTTGCGGATCGCGTTCATCACGCCAATGGGCGCGCCTGAGGCAAGCAGGGATTTGTTGAGGTCCTGTTCATCCTCCAGCGTGAACCCATCGGGTGGTGCGGGCAACAAGGCAGAGCCGCCGCCACAGATCAGCGCGATCACCAGATCATCTTTGCCAAGGTCCGACACCGCCTTGAGGATTTCAGATGCGGCACCAACCCCAGCCTGATCGGGCACTGGATGCGACGCTTCGAGCACGCGAATGACCTTGCATGGGGCGGCGTAGCCATACCTTGTGACCACCACACCGCTGATCGGGCCATCCCACATATCCTCAAGTGCTGCGGCCAATTGTGCGACGCCTTTGCCAGCGCCGACAACCACCACACGGCCCTTGGGTTTTGCGGGCAAGTTCCCTTGCAACGCGCCGTGCGGAGCCGCAGCAAGAATTGCCGCATCAAACAGCTTTGAGAGAAGTGTCTTACTTTGCTGAAACGTCATATTTCGACATCACAGACAAAGACGCCCCCAGCCGCGCCCTTAATTTGCGCCACCAGATGCGCCCCAACGCCGAGTTGAAGGGGATGCACCAGATAGGCGTCGCTCCCCTCTGCACCCTGAAAGACCGTCCAAATGACCGTTTGAATTCATATACACATGATGGCGGATCATGGCGCACTCCTCTTGCTGGCCGCCATTGTCGCGCGATGAGCAGTGCCCAGCAAGCCCCGTTATGCCGTGCCTCCCACATTCCAGTCACGGCCTTGCGTGCCGAACATTTCGTATCCGGTCTCTGTCACGGTCAATGTGTCTTCGAGTTTGATAAAACCGCGTTTCGGATGCAGCATATGGGTCTCAGTCGACAGCACCATCCCTGACTTCAGGGGCGTGTCTGCATCGCGCCCTTCGTAAGCAACCGGATGATTGGTCAACAAGAACGGGGCTTCATGGCTGACCAGACCCATGCCATGGCCAAAGAAGTCTGTGAGATCTTTATGCGGTTGCCGCGCCAGCGCCGCCTGCCCTGCGGCAATCAGGGCGGCACCGGGTGCCCCTGCTTTCACTTTGGCAAAGGCCGCTTGTTGAATTTCCTCAATCTCACCCAGCAGATCAACCAATTCAGCGTCTGGTTCGCCTAGAACGCCCATCCGGCAGATGTCACCAATATAGCCGTCCAGATTGCCACCTGAATCAATCGACAGCACCTCGCCTTCTGCCCAGGCCTGGTCCGATCCGGCGCGATTGTGGCTGGCCCCCAGGGTCAACAGGCAATAGTCGAACTGCAGACCACGATTGGTTTCTTCGCGGTGCAGGCGTTCGATGATCTCGTGTTTGGTACTGCCCGCGCCAGATGCGGCGATGGTCGCCTGCATCGCATCGGTGATCCGCTCAGACGCCTCGCGCAGCATCGCAAGCTCTGCGGGGGATTTGACCGCGCGCAGGTTCTCCATCACCGCTGTTGCATCCAACAGCGCAGTGTTCGGCAAAGCGTCGATCAGAACTGCATGAGAATCCGACGGCAGAAACGATGGTTCGACGCCGATCCGCCCGGTGGTAAAGCCAACTTTGTTCAGATGGGCGATGGCCTGTTTGACACTGTCAACGCTGCCCCAGGCCATCGGATAAGAATGCGGGACCCAGAACGGGTCGTTGTCATGCTCGCTTTTTTCCATTGTGTTGGCAACATAGGCGGTCTTTTCCTTATCCCCCCGCAGATAGATCAGGATAGGCAGGTACCGCCCGTGGCCGATGGCATCCATGGCAGAAAAGAAGATGAATTTGTGCCCGCCCAACAGATATTGGACGTTATGTTTGGAGGTGATCATCAACGCATCAAGCCCCGCGTCCTCCATCAGGCTGTCCAAATGATCAAAGCTGTAGTTCATCGTGCCCACGTTAGTGTCCTTTGTCAGTCTTGGCTGGGATCAGATGAAAATCGGGCGCATCCCGCAAGACCTTCTCTGGACCCGTGGGCGAATACACCACGAATATTTCCATCGGTTCGGTACCTGTGTTCTGGGTCGCGTGAAACCGGCTTTCAGGAATTGAAATGGTGCATCCCGGCCCAACTTGCCGGGTCTCTGAGACGCCATTATGATCCTCTACAATCTGCTCGCCTGTGGCTTTGATGATAAATATGATCTCTTCCGCACCGGGATGATTATGGCGGGCATGCCCTTGCGTCGGTGGGGCAAATACCACCCCGGCTGAGAACTGTGTCGCGCCGTTTACCTCTGGTGCGCAGTTCGTCAAGGATCATATCATCCGGGTGACCGAAAAGGCGTTTGACGACTTCACCCAAGACGGTGCAGATGCAGGGGCAAACCGTAAAATGTTGGGGCTGGGCTGATGGCGATCACTGGAAATTCCGATCAAAACACGGGCCGCATCCGGCTTGGCATGGTGGGCGGCGGGCGCGATGCCTTTATCGGCGGGGTCCACCGCATCGCCAGCCGCATCGACGACCGTTTCGAATTGGTCGCGGGCGCATTCAGCTCGACCCCAGAAAAGTCACGTGCCAGTGCCGCTGATCTGGGCATTACGGATGACCGTGCCTATGGGCATTATGTCGAGATGGCCAAACGTGAGGCCCGCCTGAAAAACGGTATCGACGCGGTGGCCATCGTCACCCCAAATCATCTGCATTACCCGGTGGCCCGCGAGTTTCTGAAACGCGGCATTCACGTAATCTGCGACAAACCACTGACCTCAACCCTTGCCGATGCCCGCAAGCTGGTGAAAGCGGCGGAAAGGTCTGAGGCATTGTTCGTGCTGACGCATAACTACACCGGCTATCCCATGGCCCGTCAGGCCCGCGAGATGGTGGCGCATGGAGATCTGGGCGACATTCGCATGGTTCAGGCCGAATATGCGCAAGATTGGCTGACCGAAGACGAACAGAACAAACAGGCGCTGTGGCGCACGGACCCGGATCAATCTGGGGCAGGCTGCATCGGGGACATTGGTGTACACGCCTATAACCTCTCCTGTTTCGTCTCGGGTCTGGAAGTGACTGAGCTGGCCGCTGATATGCACACGTTTGTGGAAGGCCGCCGGGTTGATGACAATTGCCATGTCATGCTGCGTTGGAATGGGGGCGCAAAGGGCATGCTATGGTCGTCACAGGTCGCCCCCGGCAATGAAAATGCGCTCAAGTTGCGGATTTACGGCTCCAAGGGTGGGCTTGAATGGGCCCAGGAAAACCCCAATCAACTCTGGCACACGCCGTTCGGTGCCCCCAGACGCCTGATCACGCGCGGTGGCGCTGGATCGGGCGGTGCAGCGGGCCGCGTAACCCGCGTGCCGCCAGGCCATCCCGAAGGATATCTTGAAGGGTTCGCGAACATCTATACCGAGGCTGCAAATGCCATTACCGCACACCGGGACGGCAATGATGTGCCGGCCGACGTGCTCTTCCCAACGGTGCAGGACGGGCTGAAGGGAGTTGCCTTTATCGACGCCTGCCAACGCTCAAGTGCACGCAACGCGGCTTGGGTCAAGGTCGCGGACTAGCCATTGATCTGACAGCATAATTATTGATCGGAAAAGGGGGCCGGCATCCTTGGGGGGAGGTGAGGATGCCAGCCCTGATCATAACGGGTTCCGGGGAGGAAGGACCGTTAATCTTCAGCACGCGGAACACTCTGGGAGGAGCGTGAACCCGGTGCCTGTCAGTGCCAGCCCGCATCGGGTTGGACACTGAGTTTCGAGCGGGGCAGAACAATCTTTTGTTTCTCCCCCCAGATTCAAATTCGCCCAGTCAGCAGCCAATCAAATAGTGCGCATGTTGCGTGATATCGCGGCGCTCAACGCCGATGGCGTCAAGCTCACGGTCGCTCATTGCGCGCAAAACAGACTCCATTCTGCTGACCTGCAAGGCTGTCACGAATCGGCTCACGCCCCTGCCCAATTTCATCGTCAAACCTGCGATGCTCTGCCCAAGAGTGCTCGGCAACAAAGCGTTCCGCCGGGCGGATCGGGGCAAGGTGTTGACGGTGTCGGTCACGCGCTTGTCACCTTCATGCTTTCTTCGATAGCAAGCCGCCTGATGTATGACCGGGCAATTCCGATGTCGGCAAGGTCCCGATCGGACAGCGCGCTCAACTCGGAATAGGTTTCGCGGTATCTGGCACGGCGTGCTTTCGCGACTTTGGCTGCAATTATCAGGTCAGCAAAATACGCCTGTAGGCTGCCGGGGATGGATTTTGACCACATTTTATTCTGGGAAGTTACCATTGACATGGTGTGTTTCCTTTCTATTTGCTGCGGCGCAGTATTTATGCCGCACTGCAGAGATAGCGCTAGCGACATCACCTTCCAACCCGCAAAAAATGCATAGGGGCTATGTCAAAACGGAAAGGCAAAAACGGAAATGGATATAGCGCCCCACACCGCGGCGCAGCGATGGCCGGGTGCGTAGGGTATCAGCACACCCCGCTGAATTAGCGGACTAGGGGGCGAGCAAATGCCAGACTATGCGGGGCCCGAACATTCATTCTGACCCCGACAATATCGATCACATCACAATATGGCATTGCTCAGCCTCTGACAGCGCTCCAGCAGCTGCGCGTTTTGACGTTCTTCGTTAAAATCGCGTTCAATCTTGCGCCGCGCCGCTGCCGCCAGCACCTTCGCTTTATCGGTATCAAGTGCAAGCGCCAGAATGTTGTCGCGCAATCCCTCTGCGTCATGTTCCGCTGTAAGCAACCCGGTTTCGCCATGGGTCACAAGCTCCGGTATGCCGGAATGACGCGTTGTACATACCGGCGTCCCAAGTGCCATCGCCTCCATCAACGTGACGGGAATACCCTCTTTATCTCCGTCATGCGCGGTGACGCTGGGCACAAGAAGCACATCAGCATGTGATATTCGGTTGAGGGTATCATCATGCGACAAAACCCCCAAGAAACGGATACGGTCCTGAAGCCCGGCCAGCTCCACCTGTTGCCGCAGTTCCGTTTCCAGCGGGCCGTCACCGCCGATATCATAACACCAGTCGATTTCAGGATGGCTTTCGCGTAACAATGCAAGCGCGTCGATGGCGACATTGATCCCCTTCTTTTCCACAAGCCTGCTGACACTCAAGAGACGCAGCTGTTTGCCTGTCGCGGGCGGCGCAAAGTCATAGTGTTCGACCGGGATACCAAGGTGGTGCGTGTCGACCCGCTCTGCCGGTGCTGCACAGTCGATCAGTTGCCGGGCGAATGGCGCATTGACCGTCAGATGCAGATCCCCGTCGGCAAACAGATCACGGTACCGCGCCATTTGATCTCGCTGGTATTCCACGCTGACATCACGGCCATGAAAAACGGTCACTAAAAGCGGGCGTTTTGCCCATCCGCGTTGCGCCCTTGCCACCGCCGCACCGCGGTAGCCGAAATGCGCAATGACCACATCGCTGTCGATCTTGCGTCGCCAGGCCATACGGTCCAGCCGTGCGACCAGACGGTCAAAAATGCCGGTTGGCAAAATCCGCAGAATGGATGGTTTTTGCGGCGGCCAGACAACAATACGCACCCGATCAAGCAGGTCGCGCGCGTCGGGTGACAGAGGGGTGTCTGAATCAAAGACCTTGCAGGCAACCGTCACGTCATATCCCATCCGCACCGCATAAAGCACTTGCGACGTGACAAAGGTCTGCGAAATGGCCGGAAAGCTTGAAACGCTAAAGCATATTTTCAAATGTTGCCTCCGTGCTGACCTTGGATACAGGCATCATGCACGGCTGCGCACGTCCGGTTCTTGCACAGCGCTTTGCAGTACGGACATGAACGTCTCATGTTGCCGATGGAAATCAAGCTCTGGGCGTTTTGCATAGGCAACAGCGCGTTCAGACAGCTCTGCATAGGCGGCATCGTCGGACCACAGCTTCCTGAGCGCTGCAATCCATTCTTCAATCGGCGCGTCATGGGCAAGAACGATACCACCCGGCCCGATCGCCTGTCCCAGCCCGCCCCGGTCAGAGCCAATCACCGGAATACCACTGCAATGCGCCTCTGAGGCGACGCGCCCCCAGGCTTCCTCCCATTGGCTCGGTGCCAGCAAAATTTTCGTGCGCCCATAGATCGTCGACATATCCGATGTACGGCGCATGAAGGTCACATTTGGCAAGGTGTCCAATTCGGCCATGACCTCTTTGAACAGGCCCTCCCACAGGGTCCAGGCCTCCACAAAAAGGAACGGAATGTCCGGACAGGCACGCGCCATGTCGCGCGCCACCGCATAGCCTTTTTTGGGATGAATATTGATGAGCGTCGCAAACTCTCTTGTGGTTTCGCACCTGTATTTATCGAAGTCGATTGTCGGCGTGATCACCGTACAATCAACGCCATAGGTCTTATGATAGGTTTGTGCGGTAAAATCGGAATTGGCGATAAAACGCGCGCCTGGAATTGTGCTGACATCCCCTTCGTTCTCTTCAAATTCGACATTGCGCAAATACAGCACGACCGGCACACCAAGTTTCGCAAACTTGTGCCCCAGACCAGCAGAGCCACGAGTCTGGATGACCACAACATCGGGTTGGAAGCGTTGGACCGCTGCAGCGATCCGTTCCTCGTCAAGGGGTTCCCACGTGCGCATGACCTCATAGCCCTGAGTGCGGTCCACACTGAACAGCCGACCGGTCATCTTGCGCTGCACACGCATCCGAAAACCAAACACCCCACGACCGGAAAACCCGCAGTAAACGGCGCAATCGTGCCCCTGCGCAATGCTCTGGCGGATCAGATGATCCGTGCTGTTCTGGGTGCCTCCGCTGGCTTCGGGCAACCAGCCATTTCCACCTGCAAATAGAATACGCATGTTTAAACCCTTGGAAATTGGCGCAGTCTGACTGCGCGAGGTGACGTGTTGGTGATGCTCAGATTGGTAAACAATTTCATTATCCGAGGGCCCCGCGGTCTCTGGTGTGCAACCCGTCCACGGTATCCCAGACGTCGCAGGCTTTCGCGAACAGAGCCACATCTGCCGCGTAAAATCGATTGATCTGGTCGATAGATGCCTGCGGCAGATCAGATCTCTGCGTGCGCTTACCCGTTGTTTTATTCGCATGCGCCAAAGCTTGCGGCCGTATTCCGGCTATTCTGACCAGACCTTCGGCCATCAAATGAAACGGGATCAGATGATCAACCATAACATCCTCTCCGTCACAGATGAAATCAGACTGCCTGCGGAAATGAAAATACCCCATGGTCGTGTTCCGAAATCTATTATTCGACGAAAACTGTTCAAGAAAGATCTCGATTGGTTTTTGTCCAATCATGCGCGCACCAAAACTGCGGTCCATCTCATTGCGACCACCTGAGTTCAAAAAATCATAGGCCGATAGAAACCGGTCCACCGGATCGCGCAAGATTGCGAGTTTGGGAAGCGCTGCCCACGCCATCGGGCAGCTGTCCCTGATCTCCTGCCAGGTCCGATGGCGCACGCGGTAATCAAAAAGCGCATCCTCAACTGAGGTACCAGCGTTCTTTGGTATGTGGATCAGAATAAGACCGCGTTTCATGTAAACATCGTCAAGCGCCGGATCGGCCTTGGGGTGTGACGCCTCAATCATTCTGGCGGGCGCAAATTGCCAGCCAAGCTTTGTTTTGATGTCTCTCAAACGGCCCATTCGCATGCCTCCACCTCGGGATTTCCGCGGCAGGCGTGCGTGCGCGGGCGCGCGGCTCTGTATTTTGCGTAATGGATCATATGACGCTCTTTGTTGTGCGTTGGCGGATTTTTCTAACTGCCTTAATAAGGAGCATCTTCACATCTATGAGGATTTCGCGGCCAAACGGGCTCAGCGTCAGACAGCCAGCGAAAACGGCATAACAAAGCAGGACTCCACCCAGTAGTTTCAGCAAAGCCGGGTCGGGCAGACTGTCCCGCAGGAACAGAATGGACGCGTAGGCAACAAGCCCTGCACAAAAAACGGGCAGGATGCGTTTGCGGATGCTGCCCTGCCTGATCGGTCCTTTTCTGGTAACAAGAAGCCAAAGCGGAACGAGCTTCACTATCGTGACCGTTGCATAGGCCATCGCAAGCTCCAGAACGCCGAACTGCACGCCCCAGCCAAAGGCCGCGCAGGTGACCACCGCAGAAGCGAGGCCCCACCACGCCATTTCGGTTGTGCGTCCTTGACTCACAAAAAGCCAGCCAGTGGGGTTTGCCAGAGGTTGTGCCAGACCTGCAATGCCAAGTGCCGCGAAAATCGGTGCGCTGTCCGCCCATTGTGCGCCCAAGAGAAAAGGAACGGCGGTGTCTGCCATCGCGGTCATCGCGGCAACACCCGGCAGGATTGCAAGCTGCATCATCCCGAAGACGCGGAAAAAAGCATGGGCATACCGATGCGGTTCGTCCTGCATCCGTGACAGGACCGGCACCATCACCTGCGACAGCGGTTGTGCCACGCGGTTCAGCGGAAAAAGCAGCAGTTTATAGGCGCGGTCATAAAACCCCAGTGCCGAGCTGCCCCAGACCCGGCCAATCAGAATATTGTCGAGATTTCGTGAAAAGAAATTCGCCAGCTTGAAGCCTGTGACACCTGCACCGAAGCCGACAAGATCGGCGGTGCCGGGTGCCATTGCGGGGCGTGACGGCACCCACGGCACCCAGACCCAGACCAACACCGTGCCGATAACGCCACCCGCAACAGTGCCTGCAACAAGGGCCCAGGGCGTCGGCGAAACCAGTGCCCACAGAATTGACACCGACAGCGTACAAAGGGCCACAACGCTTGCATTTATCGCGATCCGCCCAAATACCATCTGCCGGTTAAGAAGCGCGAAATGCTGCGCGCCCAGCGCCGTGATGGTCATGTTCAGGGCCATGATACGGATCAGCCAGGTCAGATCCGGCTCTTCATAGAACAGCGCAATCAGGGGAGCCATCATGATCAGAAGGACCGTCAAGGCGAGGCTAAGACCGATGTTGATCCAGAACAACGCGTTAAGTTGTCCGTAGGTCAGCGTTTTTTTCTGTATGACAGCCTGCAGCAGGCCCATTTCCTTGAACATCGACAGAAACGCGATGACCGGCCCAATCATCGCGATCAGACCAAAATCGGTTGCCGTCAACAGCCGCGACAGGATGATGACCGACCCGATCTGACAGCCAACCATCACCCCCTGACTGAGGGCGGTAAACAGGCTGCCCCGCACCACGGTGCTGCCATAGCTATCATGGGCGACGGTTTCGACGATCTCTTGGGGTTCGCGCTGGGTCATGCGTTCTCTGCGTTGTTCCGGCCTTGTGCCGATGGAAGGACATGAACACAACGCACAGCTGTACGCCCGCCCTTTGCACACGCAGCATCTTTTTCAGCAATTTCCCGCCAACACGGCATCCCCCAAACGAACAGCTGAGACAAAATTGCACAGCGAAAGTCCGCCAGCGGCTCCACGCAAAGCAGATCGAGGGTATAGTTTCGCGGCATTATATTGCAACCTACGGTTATATCAACCTGATGGAGGGATTCTTGCTCATTCAATGGACAAAATCGGCTGACTTTCGCACCCCCAAAGCTCAAGATTTGACATTGGCCGACACACAATTCTGGCTGCGGAAGGATGGTTTGGTCAATGAAGACAGACAGTGAAGAAATAGTCAGGCCGATTGTCGGGCGCAAAGCAGGCTTGCGGCGTCGATGATGCGTGTCCTTTATCTGGCGCATGATCTTGATGACCCCGCCGTCTGGCGACGGGTTGAAATGCTGCGGCTGGGCGGTGCTGAGGTCATACTTGCCGGTTTCCGGCGCGGGTCCGGTGCCCTGCCCGAACCTGCGCTGGTGCTGGGACAGACCCACAATGCCAGAATGGGGCAGCGCGTCTTGGCGATCCTGCGACAGCGACTAAAACTTCACGCGACCTTCGCGGATCTGCCGCGTCCTGATGTCATCCTTTGCCGGAACCTTGAGATGCTTGCACTGGCCGTGCCACTGCACCGCCGCCTGCAAAACGACACACGAATTTCGCTGGTCTATGAGGTCCTTGATATCCACCGGCTGTTGATCGGGCGGACGTGGAAAGCCCGCAGCCTGCGCTGGATAGAACGTCAGCTGTGTCAGCGGATTGATAATCTCATCGTGTCTTCCCCTGCTTTTCTGCGGGCGTATTTCGAAGCTTATGGGCAATGCACTGCCTCCGCTCTGCTTGTTGAAAACAAGGTGTTGCTGACAAGCGCGCCAAGTGCCGAGACAGGGCAAAAGCCAAGCGACTTCGCGCCATCGAGGCCGTTGCGCATTGGCTGGTTCGGTATTCTCAGATGCCCCTTTTCGCTCGATTGCCTTGACCGGCTGACGCGTGCGCGCCCGGGCCGATACCGGATCACGCTGCGCGGCCGACCAGCGCTCGACGCGTTGCCAGACTTCCACACGATCGTCGACGCCAATCCCGATATGTCATTTGGGGGGGGCTATACCTATCCCGACGATCTGGCCGGGATGTACGGTGAGGTCGATCTTGCCTGGCTCGTTGATCAATACGACACTGGCAGCAATTCCAACTGGCTTTTGCCAAATCGGCTGTACGAAAGCGGGATGAACCAGGTGCCCCCGATCGCGCTTGACGGTACGGAAATTGCAACACGTCTGCGCGAGCTTGGGATTGGGGTCATACTTGAGAAAGCAAACGTGGCGATCGTAACAGATGCGCTGGCCGCGCTTGATCCCGATGCCATAGGTCGCCTGCGGCAGGCACAGATCGCGGTTGCGCCACAGACTTGGATGGTCAGCGAACAGGACGCGCGGGCGCTGGTCAACCGCATCGCACCGGACAGGCAGAAGTACCAGCATCATCTGGATCAAAGCGGTATTCTGATTGTGGTGCCAACACTGAACGAGGCGGCCCATATCGGGCAGGTTATGGATGGGCTTGCCCCCTTTCTGGCGCGGAGGCAGAAAGACGCAGCGCCAACGCGCCTTGTGGTGGTGGACGGTGGTTCGACCGACGGCACACCCGATATCGTCAAAGATCGGATCAGCGCGCTCTCGCAATTTGATATCTTGCTGCTGAACAATCCGGCGCGCCTTCAAAGTGCGGGCATCAACCTTGCCGTCGCCACCTTTGGTGCCGGCTTTGAATGGCTGGTGCGTCTGGATGCCCACTCAGACTATCCCGAAGATTACGTGGATGTTTTGCTCACAGAGGCCTGTCGAACAGGCGCAGTAAGTGTCGTTGTTTCAATGACCGCCGTCGGATCAACGCCGATGCAGCACGCCATCGCTGTGACGCAAAACTCGCGTCTGGGCAACGGCGGATCGGCCCATCGGTCTGGAACAGCAGGAAGGTTCGTCGATCATGGCCATCACGCGCTGATTCGGCTGGATGCCTTCCGATCTGTGGGGGGCTATGATGGCAGCTTTTCGCATAATGAAGATGCGGAGCTTGACCTGCGGTTGGCTCGAGATCGTTACCGGATCTGGCTGACATCCGAAACCCATCTTGACTATGTCCCGCGCAAAACCATCGCCGCCCTAGTCCGGCAGTATTTTCAGTTTGGTCGCGGACGGGCCCGGACAACCCTAAAACACGGCATCATGCCCCGCCTGCGCCAAATCGCGATGATCTCAGTTGCGCCGCTGGCGGGACTGGTTGCGCTGACACCGGTGTCACCGGTCTTTGGTATCCCTGCCGCAATCTGGTTGATGGCCTGCCTGATTGCCGCCGCAAAGCTCAGCCTGACGCGGCGCGATCCGCTCGCCTTAAGTGCCGCGCCAATTGCCGCCGCGATGCATCTTGCCTGGTCTGCCGGATTCTGGCGGCAGCTGTTTGTGAAACAAGGTGCCTCCACACCGATTGCCTTACCGCCTTCGACGCAGATACCCGTTACCGGCTTTACCGACCACGTGGCGGTCGGGGTTTGTACCTATCAGCGCCCTGTCCTGATCGACACGCTGCGCAGCCTCGAAAATCAGGTGCTTCCCGACGGCCTGCGCCTGTCGATCATCGTGGTTGATAATGACACAGCGCCCAGTGCCCGCGACATCGTCGACAAGTTTGCCGCGCAGTCGCGCCATTCGGTTGTCTATCGCCATGCGCCTGCCGCAAATATCTCGATTGCACGCAACACTGCGTTGAAAGAGGCGGACCGCCAGAAATTACCCATTTTTGCGTTCATAGATGACGACGAACTTGCGCCCGCCAACTGGCTAAACTTGCTTGTCACGCGCCTGGCGCAAGGGGATGCGGATGTTGTGGTGGGACCTGTCCGCGCAAGCTATCCCCCCGGTACACCGGGATGGATGCAACGTCTGCGCATTCACGATACCATCCCTGAAATCGGGGCGAATGGCCGACCCATCGCCGGGCACAGCTGCAACGTTATCATGGATCTGGCCAGCGCCCCTCTCAAAGGACGCAGGTTCGATTTGGACCGCGGCGTCTCGGGTGGTGAAGATACTGCTTTTTTTAAAGACGCCGTTGCGGACGGGGCCTTATTGGCATTTGCGCCAAACGCATGGCTTAATGAGACGGTTACGCAGTCTCGTGCCCGTTTTTCCTGGCTGTTCAAGCGGCGGTTCAGAATGGGTCAGACCCACGGCAGCCTCTTGCGGGGGCAAAAGGGTTCGCGTGGGCGATTGGTGCGCCTGCCCATCGCATGCGCCAAGGTTGTTTATTGCGCCTTATTTGCCGTCCTCGCATCGCCATTTCCCGCAGTGCGCAATGCAAATCTGCTGCGCGGGGCCCTTCATCTTGGCACAATCGCGTCGCTGATCGGCTTTCGTCACGTGGTTATCTACGGTCAGGGTGCCGGCACTGCGGATCAAGCGACATCCGCATAAGGCCTATTTGATGCCACATCAAAAACATTCGAAAAACGTATTACCCATTTAGTGCCTGAAAATAGATAAAGAATTAACCGTATCCCGCGCATCTTCACCGCAATAACGACTGTGCTGCCAGCAATTCAGACCCAATCGTGATCAAATTTCAATGGTCGCTGCCAGTATCTCCGCTATAAACGTTGGAATATGCGGGGGTATTACGACCTCGCTAAAGGAACTGAGGAAGCAATGCGATTTCCGTTTTTTGTTATTGGTTTTACTATTGCTGTTGTGGCGTCGGTGGTCTTTGGCCTCGCAGCCGGTTTTGAAACGGGCAAGCTGTTGGTCTTTGTCTTGGGTGTCGTGATCGTCGTGCAACTGGCCTATGTGGCTCTTGTTGCGATACTTGCCTTTCATCGAAAACGATCAACTCAACGTCGCAAAGGGATCAAGCCCAAGCCGCACTCGACCAAGGTATCACCTGAAAACGACGTCTGAACCCCCGAACAATCGCAATTGTGCATATGCGCCAGTCCAATCAGGATTAGCTGTAGGTCAGCTGGGCGCAGGACGCGCAATTTCAGCGCCGCGCAGGCGGGAGCGCGCCCATGCTTGGTCCGACCCACGCTGCAGCCTTGGTCAATTCGACGCCATCCTCTAGCCTTACCCAGAACACGGATGCGGGGTCCTTTGCCCGCTTCACAATCGGGACACCTATGACCCCAAGCGTCACAGTCATCATTGCAGCGTATAACGCGCAGGACACTCTTGCGCGGGCCATCCGGTCTGCGCTGTCGGAGCCTGAAACGGCTGAGGTCATTGTTGTGGATGATGCGTCGCGCGATAAGACGTCCGCTGTCGCCAAAGATGAGGGGCAGCGCGACCCGCGCGTGCGGGTGATCCAGTTCGATAGAAATCAGGGGCCCGGCGCGGCGCGCAATCGCGCAATCGATGCCGCGACTTCGGAATTTGTGGCGGTTCTGGATTCCGATGATTTGTTCCTTCCGGGGCGTCTTGGACGATTGCTTGGCTCCGAGGCGGGCGAAATGGTTGCAGATAACATCGCCTTTGTTGCGCCTGAAAACCTCAACGAGGTCCTGCATCAGAACTGGTCAGCAACGCGGCCAACCTTTGCGCCGCTCAGTGCGACAGAGTTTGTGCTTGGAAATTTGCGCAAAACTGGGGTCGCCCGCGGCGAGTTGGGGTTTATGAAACCCATCATGTCCCGCGCGTTTCTGAATCACCATAATCTGCGCTATGACCCGTCGCTGCGTCTTGGTGAGGATTATGACCTCTATGTCAGAATGCTGCTTGCGGGTGCGCGGCTGACCCTCACGCGCAGTCCGGGATATGCCGCAGTCGTGCGCCAGACGTCGCTCAGCGCGCAACACGGGGCGCAGGAATTGGCGCATCTGTCTGACAAGCTCAACTCACATCTTGAAATGGGCAGCCACCCTCCCGACCTCGCCCGCGCCATGCAGGCGCATCTGGACGAGGTACGCCGAAAGCGCGATCATCGGATGTTTCTGGACTTGCGCCGCGCCCAAGGATTCTGGGCCGCAATCAGGTATCTCTTTGCGGCCCGCGACCGGCTTTGGCCAATTGCGCATCAGATTGCGCGTGACAAACTCAAACTCAGCGCGATGGCAGGTGAGGCAGCACCGAAACAAGGGATCAGGCTGCTTTTGCCCATGGACCACGCTTGATCAGTGCCTGTCCGGCAAGACCTCTAGTGTGACACCCGGGGGCACAATTGCATCGCGGGCTGCGCTTGCATCCAGCAAAAGATGCGCCGTGTGCCAGCCCGGCACATACCCCAGACTGTCCAATCCATCCGGGCCTTCTGCAACGATGCTGAGCGGCGACTGGCTCGCCAACTTGGCAAGCCGGCAAGCCAGTGCGCGGTGTGAAGTGCCGCTTTCGGGTCCGACCGGGATCAAAATGGCATCCAGCGGGGCATCGATCAGGGCCATCCGGTCCGGTGACGCCAGCACTACGGTGCGTGCCAGAGGCAATGGGCGATGGTTCGCTTTGGATCTTCTGCGGCTCAGCCGATCGGCAAGACTTGCCGCCAGATCGAACAACAGGAACGGATGACGGGTGATCTGCAGCGCCGCCTTCAACGCTCTGCGTGACTTTATCGCGTTTACCAAATGCTGATACCGCAACGCCCGCACCAGATGCGTGCGACGATACGCAAGGGCGTCCGTCAAATCAGTATCATCGGCGCGTTTAACGCGCTCACGCTTTGCCATCGCGTCATGCGCGTTAATGAGGCTTTCGACCGTGGGCACCGATAGCCGATGCGAAATCGATCCGGTATGCCGCCGGTAAAGGTAAGTCGGATCGGTCAGCATCAGAAAGTTCGCACCGCTGAAAAGAAGACGGGCATAAAGGTCAAAGTCCTCTCCGATCCGAAGCGTTTCGTCATAGCGCAGCCGCCCCAGAACATCGCTGCGGATCATTGGCTTGAGGTATCCGAAAGACCCCTCCCCGGCCCCCACGGTATCACTGTAGATCAAATCAGCAGAGGTGATGCGCATCGGCTTCTCAGCCCGCACATTTTTCAACAGGGTCTGGCCTGCTGCGGTTACAGAACCAAAACTTACCAGATCATCCGCAATCATATCGACGCCCGCCATCTGGGCGGCGGCAAGCAAACGCTCAATCCGCCGGGGATGAATGAGGTCGTCCGCATCTACTATCGCAATCCATTCCCCTCGCGCGGCATCCAGCGCGGCATTTCGGGCTCTTGCGGGACCTGCATTGGCATCAAGCGCGATCAGGGTCAGCCTGTGATCGGACGCGGCCAACCGCTGCAGAATTTTCAGACTTTGATCCTTAGATGCATCGTCCACAACGATCAGTTCGAGCCGTTGGTGTGACTGTCCCAGGACCGAGGAAACGGCGGCCTCAAGAAAGGCTGAGCCATTGAAGTTCGACATGATTACCGACACCAACGGCGCGTTTTGGGTGCGCTCCGGGTGTGGCGGTGGCGCGGTCCTTACGCCACTGAGGATGGTTTCCATGTTACCGTGCATTCAAGTGCCTCGCGGCGTTTGCAAATACCGCACGGACGTGCGGTGCAGGTTTTAGTTGGATTAAGAGGTTTCGTCAGAGCGCATCGCCGCCGGAAGAGTTTGCGCCAGAATGGCGATATCAGCGGCTGTGCTGAACCGTGTGACATACGCCCGATCATATGCAATGCGGCGGTTGTAGGTCGTGTTGTTGCGACCGCTTACCTGCCACAATCCGGTAATGCCGGGCCGTGCCCTGACATAGAACCGGCTTGACCGGCCATAGCGCTGCAATTCTTCATTGGGCACGGGACGTGGACCGACAAGGCTCATATCACCCCGCAGGACGTTGATGAGTTGCGGCAATTCATCAAGACTGAATTTGCGAAGGACGTGACCAATCGGCGTGACCCGAGGATCTTCGCGCAGTTTAAAGGTTTCTTCCCATTCCCTTTGGGCTTCCGGGAATCTCTGCAAATGCCTTTGCAGGACTTCTTCGCTGTTCATCACCATGGTCCGCAACTTCAAGCAGAAAAACGAACGGTTTAGATATCCCACACGGCGATGACGGTAAAAAATCGAACCCGGTGACGTCAGATAGACCAAAAGCGCTAGCCCCAGGATGAGCGGTGAAAAGACCACAAGCATGATCAGTGCGACCGCAAAGTCCAGACTTCGTTTGGTCCAACCGCCCAGAGGGGCACCTGCATGTCTGGGATTGGCCCAAACAAGATGCCGCGGGCGGGCAATGGACGCCAGTGTGCCCTTGGCGTGGGGGGGTTCTGTTTGTATCGTTTTCATCAGACTCCATCCTCAGTTCGCATGTAGGTGAAATCGCAGACCCGCGACCTCACCCAACGAAAATGCAATGACCATCGCAGCAGAAGCGTGCTTAAAACGCCCCACGCGATTGCACCCGAACCCCCATCCAGTTTCATCGCAAATTAGTTCCCGTAATAAGGGTACGACAATTGCTGCTGATGCAAATGCCATTATTACGGCAGGCAATGCTCCGCCGATGCGGGGGTGGGCTTTCGGTTAGATTCCGCACATCGATGCTCAAAAACCGCGCATTTCTTTGTTTTCAAACCCAATTGATGCACATATCAGCCGATTGGTTCTTAAGATTCGCGCAGTCTGTTAGCGCATTCAGACGGCGTAAGATTGACGCTGTCGGTGATTCGCGTCCGTTCAAGAAAGGTGTCTGTCGCTGATCAGCATTAACCATCCGCAAAATTTTTTGATCCTACGGTTTTGTCATCGCGCAGCACGACGTGCGGTGGTCTTGGCAACGGCTCATTGCAGACGTGCGACGGGACGGGTCCGCAGAACGCTGGGTCTGACCCTGGCCACGAAACCTTTTTTATGAACGGTAGATTATGAATTCGGCGACAGACACGCCCACCCCCAACCCAGACCGGAAGATGCGTATCCTTTTTGGAAGCGCCCACCCCTATTTGCCGCAGATGTACGGGGGCGCGCAGGCCAGCACCCATGAGTTGGCCAAACGGCTGCGGGCGCGGGGGCACACCGTCGCGGTGCTGGCCGGTCTGACCGGTGAAGGCTGGCTGGGCATACGCGGGCGGCTTCTGCTCAAGCTTAGACGGCGCGGATATGTACGCGATGACAGTCTGGGATACCCCGTCTTCCGCGCCTGGTTCGCCGAAACCGTTGCGGCGCGGGTCGTTCAAGGTTTTCAGCCAGACGTTGCTGTGTTCCAATCCCGCCTTCCGGTGCCGTTGGCAAAGGCCATCGACCGCGATGTCACCCGCACTTTCATCTATCTGCGCAATGTCGAGACCCAGGACCTTGGTGGATCGCTGGTGGGGCTGACAAAGACCGGTTTCATCGCGAATTCCCATTTCACGGCTCGGAAGTTCGCCGAGACCGACGGCATATCAGCTGACGTGATCCATCCGATGATCGAGGCTGAAAAATACCGTGTCAGATCCTCGCGCGAAAATGTGACATTCATCAATCCGCACCCCAACAAGGGTGTCGACATTGCCCTAAAGATTGCCGCGGCTTGCCCTGACATTCCTTTTGTATTCGTACGCGGATGGGACCTGTCCCCGGATCAGGATGCGCATCTGATCGCCAGCATTGCCGCGCTGCCAAACGTCACTTTGCGGCCCTCTACAAACGACATGCGGACGGTCTATGATCAGGCGCGTCTCGTTCTGGTCCCAAGCCAGTGGGAAGAGGCCTTTGGGCGCGTCGCTGCCGAAGCACAGATCAGCGGCATTCCGGTGGTGGCCTCGAATATCGGCGGATTGCCGGAGGCGGTTGGGTCTGGCGGGGTGCTGTTGGACAAAGACGCCTCTGCGGATGCCTGGGCAAGCGCCGTGCGGACGCTCTGGCAGGATGAGGCGGCATATGCCGCTGCCTCACGCGCCGCTTTGGCGCATGCTGAACGGCCAGAAATGGTCCCCGACTGGCAGGTCGACAGCCTTGTGGACATTCTGCGGTCTCCGGTCGCGCCATCATCCAGCTGATCCGTTGATGTCTTCAGGTCGGCGGGATATCAGCGGTGGCTGCGGCTGGGTCCGTCTTGTCAGCGCCCGACAACGACCCCGGCAGGCTTCCCTGCTCTAAGACGCCGCTTTCCGCAGGTGACAGTCTGCGCACCGGAATACTGTCGTTGGGACTGGGAGCATCCAGCACAACTTCAAGGACATCCCGGCCTTCCAAAAGGTCATTCCGTCCCACAGCAAAGGTTGTTGGTCCTTCAGAGCCCGTTCTCGTGACCTGCAACTGGGGCGGCGACATGACCGAAAGCTCAACCAACCCGTTTCCGGTGCGCATCGCTTCGGCAAAAAGGGCGGCCTCGGTTTCCATCCTGATGCGCAACTCTCCAATCGCGGCGCGTTGATCCTGCAACCCCTGCACCCGTTCCCGGCTGCGTTCGTTCGTCAGTTTCAATCGGTCGCGGCGCGTCTCGTTGAGACGTTGTTCGGCATTCAGTCGGGCCGTATCGACTTCAAGAAGCCGGACCTGCTGATCCGCGACGTCGCGTTGCAGGTTGCTCTGACGCGCAACGGTGGTCAGGCCGCGTTCCACAAGGCCGGCGGCGTTTTCCAGTTCGTCCTCCAGCAATTTGAGTTGCTGTTGACGCAGTTCGGCCTGCACCCGCAGGCTATTGATCCGTTCCTGCAGCAAGGCTTCAAGCTCATCTATCTGCGCGAGGCTGGACGCAAAGGCGGATTTCTGGGACTGCAAAATCCGCTGCTCCTGCGCGATCAATTCAGCGCCCAGCGGTGCAGACAAAAGTTCTTTGGGCGGCATCATTTCTAATCCGGCTTCCTCGGCCTCCAACCGCGCCAGCGTTGCAAGACGTCGCAGCAATTCAAGCTCCATCACGCGGTAGGTGCCAAGAGAGTTCAGCGCACCGCGTTCACCGCGCACCAATGCCGGGCTGGCCCGGTCAACCCCGCCTGCAAGGCTGAGCGCCTGAAGCACGGTCATTTGTGGCGCATAGGGATAGGCACCCGGCGACCGCACATCCCCCGTCACATAGATCGGTGCAAAATCTGTAATGGTCACGATGGCCTGAATTTCGCCATTCAACCCCAAGCGCTCCTGCACGCGCTGCGCTATGTCTGCGCCCAGTTCATCCGGTGCCATGCCCGCGGCGGGCATGTTCCCGATCAAGGGCAGCGTCACCGTACCAGAACTGCTGATCAGGAACGCGCCTCCGACCGCCTCCCACGCGGTATAGGTTTCCTGAATGGGATCCCAGCGTCCGACCCGAATATCAATGGTCTGCTGTGGCGCGAGAATCTCAACGGCAGCAATCCCGGCCTCGGTCGAAGTCTGCGCAATAGCCTGCGTGGAAAAGACCGGATGCAAGCCAAGCGCCAACACAACGCCCAGGCCTGTAGCCATCTTTGACAAGTGCGCTGTTAACCGGGCCTTATGCATTGATCTCAAGCTCTTCGTAACTCCCAGCGCTGATGTACCGCCGCGCTGTCGCCAGCTCTGCATCTTCAAGAACCGTGGTCGCGAGACAGCTGTGGAACCTAGGGTGATCCATCAGCGCATCTGTGACGAAACCCGGCAATACCTGCCCCCAGGGCACGCGCAGTATTGTGCTGTCATAGCTCCATGAATGGGGGTCTGACCGATCTGCCAGACTAAGAGGCCGCAGGGCGACCAGGACAAAGCTGAATTCATCGCGCAGAAATTTGGCCATCATGTTCAAGTCGACATCGCTGGTCTCTGTGCCCGCTTGCTCGGACCAGCTTTCCAGTACTTTCTGCAGGAGTACGGTTTCCGGACCCTTCGCGTTCGGCCCGGGGATGGCCTCCGGCGGCAACTTCTCTTCATGAATAAGCAATACGCGCCGGGCACCGTTCTGGGACAGGTGCGCAGCCAGTGCTGTAGGCAAAGCATGGTGATCTTCCAAACCCGGTGACAGTGGCGCGACTGCGACCAGCAAGCCACCGGGCTTCTGGCGGTTTGCTTCGCATGCCTGTGCCAGCCGTTCGATGGTGCGCAGACGCGTGGGCTTCCACGCCGCGTCGTCACGGCTCTTTTCACCCGGCAACAGCCCAGCACAGTTTATGCCAACCTCCTGCCGCAAGGTGGACATCCTGCGGACCGGTTTCGGCAGCAATTCCCGTGCCGTTCCGATCAAAACACCCAGCATGCCGCCCAGCAATAGGCCCGCAAGAAGCATCGCCTTTTTGCGCGGGCTGGACGCACTTTTTGGGACTTCTGCGGGTGAGATGATCTTGATCGCAGCGATCGGGAACCCTTGCTGCTGCATCGTTACCTCAAGCCGGGCGAGGTAGTCGCGATAGACCTGAGCATAGGTTTCCGAAATTGCCTCAAGCTGTTGCAACCTGCCACGCAGGGCAAGGTTTTCGTCGGATGTACCGGTGATTGCCTGAAGATCGGTGCGCAGTGACTCTTCTCGGCTGCGCGAAATGTTGTAAGCCACGCGCGACGCTTCGGTTGCCTGTTCCAGCTCAACCTCGATGGCTTCCTTGAGCAACGCCATGCTGCCGCTGAGTTGTTGGGCCTGCGGATGCTCTGCTCCAAACTGATCGACCAGACGGCGATAGCGCAGGCGCGCATCCAGATAATCGCGGCGCAGCGCGTCGGTGTCTGCCCCGATTTGCCCGCCAACGACCGGCACCACGATAATCTCTTCTCCGTCTTTGGAACGGGCCAGCAGCGACTCCACGCTTTCAAGCCGCGCTTCGGCTTCGGCGGCATCGGCAGCTGCGGTCATCAACTTACTGGCCAGTTCCGATTGCTGTTGTTCGGTCAACAGGTTCCCGCGCACCTGCACCAGATTGTTGGCGGCGCGAAACTCATAAACGGCCGACGCCGCTTCGGTGCTTTTCTGTTCCAGCACGTCAAGACGCTCGCGAAGCCAGTCTTCGGCCTTGGCAGCGATCTCATTCGTGGTGCCAAGCTGAAAGCTCTCGTAAGCCGATCCATAGCCGCGCGCGATGAGGGCCGCCCGCCTTGGTTCAAAATCTGAAAATTTGATTTCGATGACAAGACTGCGGCCCAGACGCGAGACATTCAAACGATCACGCAAAATCTGGGCTGCGCGGTCCCGGTCAGTAACCTCCAGATCAGAGCCCAGCATCGGCACCGCGTTCTCAGCATTGTCCCCGTCGGCAGGCGTTTCCGACACCGGTGGCGCAGGTGTCAAAAGCCGCGCCAGCGGGTCGGTCAGCGACGAAACCGCACCGATTACCTGTTGCGTGGCACCCACCGGGGGCGACAGAAAGTCAGCATCCTCATCAAGGTTCAGCAGATCGACAACCTGATAGGCAAGCGCACGTGATCTGATGATCTCAATCTCGCTCTGGACAGCAGTATCGGAACGCACGGCATTTGGCAGGGGCGACACTTCGTTAAGCAAATCTGCGCGCTGTTCGTCCAGCAGCACCGTTTCAGCGGCTGTGTACCGAGGTACGGAACCTAGTATCATCAGAACCGCAATCACCAGACCGATCGCTGCAAAGATCATCACCAGACGGAACTGCCGCCGCATGGCGCGCACCATGCTGCCCACGTCCACCCGCAGTTCATCGCGGTACCCACCGAGGGGATGCACGTTGTCCTTCGTCCATGTAATGCGCCGTTCCTGAACCGGTCTTGTCATTGCAAAAACTCCGTAAGCTTGCCGGTGGTCATTGTACGACCCCGCTCAGGGTGCCCAGTGACGGATGCCGAAGCCGCCGCATGGGCCTGGACATATCCGTCACGTGACGAACGCTGTGGTTGTGATTGTGGTCAAACAGCCGCAAAAGCACGAAGGCCACCAGGAATGTGCCGGCCGTGTGCGGCGTGATGAAATCAACTTCCGCTGCGGACCTTACAAGAAACAGGATCGCCAGCCCTGACAGCAAGATCAGCGATCCAGCCCTGCCGCGCCCCAGCGCCGCGCTCAGCGGCATGACGAACAACAACAGACAAAGCCCCCCGACCAGCGCCAATCCGATCAGCCCGGTCCCAACATAGGTTTCGATAAGCAGGTTGTGAAAATGAAAACCGGTCCGGGCTGTGATATAGAACTCTTCCCAAAGCAGCTCTGCTGCGGGGCGTCCGTGGCTCCAGAAGGCGTTGTATCCAAGACCCAGAACCGGCTGCTGCTCGCCGAACTCAAGCGCCTCGCTCCACAGATAGGTGCGGCCCGTCAGGCTTGAATCCTTGCCAAAAGCGGCGAGCACCGCGTCGAATGCGCCCAAGCGATAGCTGGCAAATCCCATCGCAACACTGCCCATCAGCACCAGAAAAACAGCGGCCCGCCGAAGCCACGGTGCCAGCATCAGCACCACGCCCATGAACATGATCGCGGCGAAGGCTGCAAATGCAGACAGCAGCGAAGTCGCAGAATCTGACATCCACAACATGATCAGGCCAGCCCCGGCAGTGAGGAAGGCCAAGGGTTGCAACGCCCTTTGGCTTTGGAAGATCCAGACCAGTGACAAGGAGAACAGGATCGACAGCGTCGCAAAATAACCCAGCTGGTTCTTCGACGAGAATGCGCCGTTAAAGGCAAAATCACCGTCGATATAGTCGTAGGAATACCCCCCGTTCACCGCCGAATAGAGCAGCACAAGAAGCCCGCCAATTGTGCCGCCAAGCGCAAGGTTCGCCATGGATGTGATCCGCGCAGCAACCAGCCCGGCAAAGAATGTGATACCGTATTGGATCGCGGAACGCAGCGTGGTGGCAGGCACATCACTCCACAACAGCGACAGCGCAAAGAAGAACGGCACCGTCAAAAGCAGCAGGACCGGCCCAAACCTGCCGATCAGCACGCGTGGTGCGATCACAAAAGGCAACAACCAGCAGGCATAGAGGGCCAGAATTGAAAGCGGGCCAAAATTGACCGAATAGGCAAAGACGACCATGGAAAGCGCAATTGCTGGCACGGTGTATGCCGTGTTCTGATTTGGATCGACAATCGTGGCCTGACGCATGTTCATCTGATCTACAGTCCATACCCTGCTGTCTTCAAAGGCTGCCAGATCCAGATGCCTCGGGTCCACATCGGCTGCCTACTGACAGCAAATGCAGCACATCCTACGCTTTTTGCGCTGCTGGATGGTCGGCCTCGGCTGGCTCTGCCATATCTTTCAAGTACCCTCAGTTTAACCAGTAAAAACAAGAAGAACCAGCGATTTGGAAGCTGCGGCCTTTTGCGATGTTCAATCAGTAGGCGAAATTGCGCCCTCGACAACCCGTTCATCAAAAATTTGGAACAGCGGCGCGACCGGCGGCACTCATCCGGCCGAAAGCCTCTTACGCCCCAATCCGGCGCGGTCTGCGCCGATGCCCCATTGATATTCACAGCCGTCATTGCGCCACATCGACCCCGTCCAGACACAGCACCGATTGCTCAAACCCACATTCAGCGCCCTGTTCGGTGTAGGCCAGCCAGTCCACCGCAAGGGTCTGCGGCGCTGATCCGTGATCGAACGATCCCATCCAATCGACAAGTGTGTCGGTCGACCATAAACTGAGGTAGATCTTTTGCGGCTCATTGGGCAGCGTGCCCGCGCGCACGTCGCGGATCAACTTTCCATCAATGAACCAGCGAATGCGGTCCGGTTCCCAGATGAAGGCGTAATTGCGAAACTCGCCATCGTTCTGCATTGCCAGGAATTCCGTGTTCTCGCCATTCTTTGCCGTGTGAAAATTGGTCTGAAGTTTCGGGCCTTGCGGCGCGATAAACTCAAAATCGATCTCGTTATGCGGGCGATCCTGCGGTGCGCCAATGAAGGTGAACAGGTTCGCGTTCATCCCACTGGCAAAGGGCACTTTCATGCGTGCCTCGTATGTTCCGTATCCATAGCGCGCCTTCGTCTGTATCTCACCGCAGCTAAAAGACCGATCTTCCTTGGCATCGGCGGTGAGCGACAAAAGAAGCTTTCCGTTCGCAATCTCTACGCGATCCTTGTGCCATAAACAGCTCTGGTGCTTGCCATTGGCCCAACCGCTCGATGTGAACCATCTGGTTTTGGACAAGCGGTCAAACGGCTCAAAGAACGACGACCCGGCCTGCGCATGTGACGGCCCGGTCAGCGACACGGCAAGGGCGAGTGTCATCAAGAATAGGTGTGCTGAATGGCTTTTCATATCGCGTATGGTCCTGTTCTACAGAGGCACTTTGCCCTCAGCGAAACTATGTCCGCGCGGGGTATCAGACAAACAGCAAGCAACACCTACGCGGCAATTCGCCGAGGCAGCACAGGCGGACCATCCGTCGCATGGGCAGCGCCCAGCCAAGCTGAATTTCCGACCCCATGCGTCATTGCGAAAAACCCGGCCAGTGCTGGCTCAAATCTTGCCCCAGCAGCGCCGAAAGCCCGGCATTGCGGTCCGAAAGATGTCGGGTCAGGTATGCGCGTGTTCTTGCCTGCATTTCGGATGGCGGATGATCCTGGGTCAAAATGCGGCGCGCCACGAAGCGGAACCAGTGCTGGTACGCCTTATGCGCAATCCGCGACCAAAGCCGTACGTCCCCGCCAAAGTGTCGTTTGTACCGGTATCTGACCAGAAGTCGCCCCACACGATTCAGGCGCAGTAGCGTTTTCATCTTTGCGGGATACTTTGTTTTGTTGTGCCATGTATCGATGGCCCCAACCGAAACGGGCGCGAGCCCGAGAAAGTCCGTCACGCCGTCCATCACCTCTTGCTGGTTTGTTTTGAATTCCTCAAACAAGACGACGTGAACACGCGCCGCACCAAGCGCGTCGCGGAATTCCCGCAAGGCAGGCGCATAGGTTGATCCAAGGATAATAGACGGCTCCTGGCTCAGCGCCCTTTCGAATGACAAATGCGTACGCCCACTGCGCAAAAGATGCCAATATTGCGAAAAAGCACGCTTTACCGGATCGCGCAGCATAAAGATTATCTTTACGTTCTGATCCGCCGCCTTGATGCGGTGGGCCGCAACATCGGACATCAGATAGGTCGTTGTATCCTCGCCGATCAAACTTCCGTTCGGTGCTTCTGCAAACCGGCTTCGGTACCAATCCTGAAATGTCGGATCTTCGGGATCGCGCCATGACAAATCATTTCCGTGGACCTCAAGAAAGTCGCCATGCGCGATCGGGTCATCCATGTCAAAAAAGTACAATTCGTTTCTGGCGATCCAGATGTCCGGATGCTGGTCCAGCATTTGATGCAGAGAAGTTGTACCGCATTTCGGGGCCCCTCCGATGATAAAATCAGGTGCCAAGAATAGTTCCCATCTTTTTACCAATCGAATTTTCGCCAAATTTGCGTCTGCGTCAGGTCCGGTTGGTGGATCCATAGATTTTATGGCCACCAACCGATTATACTCTAAAATACAGAACGACTTGCAACCCTCACGAGAGGGTATAGGCGGCAGATCGCCTTTTGCGATTACGCAAAACCGTTGGTACCGTCGAAGCAACCCGAACCAATCTCAGCTTATCGTCACATATTGGTATCGATGCTGTCAGGTCGAACGGCCCCCTTCGATGCCAAACTCTTGTGAGTTCAGCTCTTGGTGTCCGTGCCGCTGGGATTGAGTTTATCCAGTCCTTCCGCAACCGAGTCCGCAAAAGAATTTACCATCGCCTCGCAAAAATCCATTTCGGAGGGAAGCACGGCAATATAGCCTTCGGGAACAATCTGATCTCCGGTATAGGCGGCGATATTGATGGGGAAGGTATACCCGCCATCTGCCCCTTCAGGACCAGTGATGCTAACCACGCCTTCCAACTCATTGAATTCTTTGGTGTCGGGCAAGATCGCGGCACCGTTCAGCGCGACCTTGCGAATATCGATCCGAATTTCAGGATCGCCCGCGTCATCGCTGGTTATCACGCGGCTGGCGACTGCTGCCTGAATGTCGGTTGTGATATCGGGGTAAAGCGCCATCGCATTGCTGCCCTCAGCCGCTGACATGGATGCTTCGACGTCAATCACAGATACTTTGTACGTTGCGTCCATGGCAAAGGCTGCACCGCCCAGAGCGATCAGGCTGACACTGGCTGCAAGAGCCGTCTTTTTCATTTTCGTAAACACATCAATGTTCCTTCGGTTTTTCAGCTGCGTTTCGGGCAAGCAGATTTTCCGCTCGTTTCACGCAGGTGTTGTCAAAACAAAGCAAATGCAGCGAAGTTCCGGGAATTATGCCCACCAGACAAAAGCGCGCAGAAATCTGCAATTGTTTGCCGCTGCAGCGCTTTAGATCGGCAAAAAGGGGACCACCTTTCGACTGCCGAGAATGATTTCCGCACCGTTCCGGGTGGGGTCGCAAACCAGTAAGACACCCGATTGTGGCATCCGCCGGCACCCGTTCCATTGTGCCCGGTGCCAAACATCATGTGCCGAATGTCCTGTTTTGCTGATTGAGACTTCATGCCTGCTGATGCTAATGAACTGAGGATCGAAGCCGAATGAGGGTGCTGTCTGTCTATCACTCCGAATAAATAGCACGAACGGCATTCACCATATCCGGGGAAAACCCGTCTCTCATTTCAAAAAATTCGACGCATTCGAGAATGCCGACAGTGGGCAGTGACTGAAACATGATCGCATATATCGGCCTTTTCAGTTCAGCCTTGGTGGCCGCGACGATCCTTCCAATGCAGTCCGAAGCGGTGCTCGTCGGGCTGTTGGTGGCTTCCGCGCACCCGGTATCGATCCTGATCCTTGTCGCCACAGCGGGAAACGTCCTGGGATCTGTCATCAATTGGTATCTCGGTCGATACCTGCTTCGCTTTCAAGACAAGCGCTGGTTTCCAAGTTCGAAGCACCAGCTTGAGCGCGCGCAGGGCTGGTATCGGCGCTATGGCCGGTGGTCCCTTTTGGGCAGTTGGCTTCCTGTCGTTGGTGATCCGCTGACCGTCGTTGCGGGCCTTATGCGAGAGCCGCTCGTCCCCTTTCTGATCCTTGTCACGATTGCAAAGGGAACCAGATACCTTGCGCTGGCGGCACTGGCATTGGCTTGGCTTTAAGAGCCGCAAAAGCCGCGCATCACCCCGCGACCATCCTGAATGCCAACATCGTCTATGGCCGCTTCAGGCCTGCGCTTTCCAATGTCCCTTATAGTCTTTTACGATGCCCTGACTGTCCACTTTCAGGTGCGCAGTGGTGCCTGTCTGCATGTTCTCGCAGTCGTATTTGTTCACATCCGTCCGGCGGTAGACAAGGCGCAGCGGCGTAAGCTGTTGGCTTTCCAGATCAAGCCGCGCCACAAGGACTTGGGCCTCTTCCCCGATGCCGAGCTTCAGACGCCGGATGGGTAATGTCATGGTCGCAGGTGTGAAGCCAAAGTCGACGTCCTGAGCACCGGCAACTTCAGGCACAGCAGTTCCATTCAGCGTCCATGTATCATCGACAGCACGGCGCACGAATATGCGGGATTTTGTGCCAATGCGCACACGCCTTGTTGTCCCGTCTTTACGGGCGCGGACACGGTATCGCAGAACATTCCAGTCGGCGTCCGTTGCCGAACCGTCAATGAGGTATCCGCCCTGGGCCTCGGCAAAACGACACGCGTCATTGCCCAGATTGCCCTGCCGGACCCAAAGGACTGCGTGAGCACCAGCTATCATTTGTCTGCCTCCCTGTTTGGAGTTGTTATACCACAGAATGCGCCCTCTGTGCGGTTGTCAACGCGTTGTCTCTAGGGGGAACTGTGCATTTGAACTATTTGAGGCCAATGCGAGAGGATACCGATCAGCAAACCACCGATCGTAAGCCCGGCCAGGACCAGGTAGGGGCGCAGATGTGTCCACACGACCCTTCGACTGCTGTGATCTTCAGGTTTCGCCCACATGCTGACGCCACTGCGATGCATAGGCGCGCCACTCTGGGCCAGTCTCCGCAATATCTGGCGAAATCGCGGGTACTGCGCCTTGCCGGATCCAAAAAGAAGTGCGGCACCAATGCTGGTGCCGGTCTCCGATTGGCTTTGAAGCACAGGTCGGCCGGTGGCCAAAGATCCGTGTGGCACCCGATTGATGCCACGTCGCTGGCGGTATTCCCCCTCAGCCGATGCCCCCAGTATTGGGGGTATGTCACGATCCGCGCGGTGCGTTCACGCAGGGTCGGATCGGTCAGAAACTGCCAATGAAATTGCGCGCCGATGTTCAATCCGCCCGCAAGGCGAGGTGATCCGGTTTGTGAGAACGGGGGCCTCATCGCATCATAAGCCGCGACAATTTCGGCCGGGAAACGATGCTCGTAGTCCAATATCGGCGCGGCAAGGCTTCCGTCCGCAGCCAGCAATGCCACACAGGCCCCATGCGTGGTGACGGAGATGGCGTCGACGCCATGGGTGCGGTGAAACTGACCCAAGGCGTCCCGCAGAAAATTCCAATGCCCCTCGACATCAAAATGCGGCCACGGCGGGCCGAGGCGTACCGTATTGGGACGGGTAACAACCGCGATTTCAGTGAGTGTCGTCAAATCAACCAGCGGCAGTTTTGCGTTGGTCTTGCCAATGTCGATCACCGCGATATGGCGTGGCTGCGTCATTGCATATGAAAGACGCGCGGCATTGGCACCGCGACAGGTTCGTCACTTGGTCCTGTTTCCATGATGTCAGCCATATGTGCCCACCATTTTTGCATGACCGGGTGTTGAGGTGAGGAAACGACGCTGGAGGTGTGGAACAAAAACATGGCGATCCTGTCGACGGGATATTTCCTTGTCAGTCGCGAGGCGTTCAAGCTTTTCAAGGTTCAGGACATCGGGGGCCTGTGGTTTTTGTCGCCTCGATAAATGGTCTCGCTGCCTCGCCCAATGCATCGGCATATTGCACAGCCAAGGCGTCAGAAATCCACCTCGCCCGGTGTCTCGCATTTGAAGGTGCGCCAATGGGCGTGCGCGTGAATGATGTGGTGAACCCGGACGCGGTGCTCAAGGGGTCCAAGATATGGCAGGGCGATTGGCTGCATAAACGGGCCGGCACCTATGGCACTGACAAGGACGGGCTTGAGGCGATGTACCGCAACCGCTTCATGCTCAAGCTTTCCGTTCTGCCGCAAGACATTGCCGAGGCGGCTTATTTTCTGGCCTCTGATCTGTCGGCCAAATCGACCGGAAACATCATCAACGTAGACGCGGGCAATGTCCAAGCGTTCACCCGCTAAGGAACAGACCATGATCCATCCTGACATCATCGCACAGCGCAACGAACTGGCCGCAGCAAGGATGCATGCCGACTGCGACGCGTTGGGCGCGCATCTGGACCGACGCGGTATCGACATCGAACAGATCAAGGCAAAGGTAGCCACATACGGCGTGGCCGTCCCAAGCTGGGGCGTCGGCACCAGGGGCACGCGGTTTGCAAGGTTCCCCGGCACGGGCGAACCCCGGGACATCTTTGATAAACTGTCAGATTGCGGATTGATCCATCAACTCACCCGCGCAACTCCTTCCGTATCGCTCCATATCCCCTGGGATGCGCAACCTGCCGCCGATCTGAACAGCAAGACCGAAGAAGTCGGGCTGGCCTTTGACGCGATGAACTCCAACACCTTTCAGGACCAGCCGGATCAGGCGCACAGCTATAAATTCGGCTCGCTCGCGCACACCGACGCTGCGACCCGGCAGCAAGCCATCGACCACAACATCGCCTGTATTGAGCTGGGTCAGCAGATTGGATCAAAAGCGCTTACCATCTGGGTCGGCGATGGGTCGAACTTTCCCGGTCAGACCAATTTCACCCGCCAGTTCGAACGCTATCTCGACGCGGCTAAACAGGTCTATAACGCCCTGCCCGACAATTGGACGCTGCTCACGGAACACAAGATGTACGAACCTGCGTTCTATTCTACGGTTGTACAGGATTGGGGCACCAGCCTGATGATTGCGCAGCAGATGGGCAACAACCACGCTCAAAGCCGGTTTCCGCACCGATGTTGAGCCAATTCTGGCAATGGCACGCCTTGAAGCCTGAGGCGCAATTGACCCCGTCGCCACCTACCGCGCGTCCGGTTACCGCCCAAAAGTTTCCACAGAACGCCCGGCCGTCAGTGGCGCAGGGGGCGGTATCGTCTAGGGTCTGAAACCATACAAGAGCCGCGAAAGCCCCAACGGTCCTAAAGCATATTCTAGCCCGCAGAGTTTGCCGTGTGCGACCTCAACGATATCCATTCCATTTCCCTCCCTGACCCCACCTGCTAAGGTCCCAAAAAAAAGCAGGAGCGACCTTGAGTGAAATTGATTGTAGGCCTTGGAAATCCGGGCGCAAAATATGCCCGTAACCGCCATAATATCGGGTTCATGGCGGTGGACCGGATAGCGGCGGATCACGGGTTTGGGCCGTGGAAGGGCAAACACCAGGGCAGCATCAGCGAGGGCCGTTTTGGGTCAGACCGGGCCGTGCTGCTGAAGCCCGAGACATTCATGAACAACTCTGGCCAATCGGTGCAGGCCGCGATGCGTTTTTACAAGGTCGAACCCGGCGACGTGATCGTGTGCCACGATGAAATTGACCTGGCCCCCGGCAAGGTCAAGTGCAAGGTCGGCGGCGGTCACGCAGGCCACAACGGCTTGCGGTCCATCCACGCGCATATCGGGCCGGATTATGCCCGCGTGCGGTTGGGTGTTGGCCATCCCGGTCACAAGGACGCGGTACCGGGATATGTGCTGCGTGATTTTCCCAAAGCCGATGAGGTGTGGCTCGATGATGTGCTGCGCGGCGTCAGCGATGGTGCGCCCTATCTGGTGGCGGGTGATCTGGCAAAATTCATGAATGCGGTCGGCCTGCGGATCTCACCGCCGCGCCCCAGCACCGGGACAAAACCCCCGCCTGCAAAGCCAGCCCCGCCAGAGCCCGCGCAAGACACCCGCAGCGCGGTGCAAAAATTGATGGATCGCTTTAAATGATCTTGCAAGACGCGTTTATGGCGCAGGCGGAGGCCTGTAGGGGCTTAGGCTCGCCCTTTATGGGGCAATTGCTTGGGATATTGGCACAGGATTGGCCCGCTGAAAGCGCGTTGGGCCAGAAATTTGCAGCCTTCACCGGCGATATCGGCCCCGGTGGCCATTCCTTGCCGTTGCGTATCGCGGGTGGGCTGCATGCGCTGGTGCTGAACAATGCAGCAGCAGACCTCAAAGCCGTCTATCCCCCCGCCCAGGCCACCGACAAGGCCTTGCGCGGTGCGATGCTGGACGCGCTCAGAACCCACGAAGCGTTCTTACTGACATGGTGCGACAGCCCGCCTCAAACCAACGAGGTGCGCCGCTCTGCTGCTTTGATCGCAGGCGCGCGCGTGGCGGTGCAGCATTTCAATTTGCCGGTCTGCCTCAGTGAACTGGGTGCCAGCGGCGGGCTGAACATGATGTGGGACCATTATGCGATTGAACTTGAGGGGCGGCGCATTGGCTCGCCAATGCCAGCGGTCATTCTCACGCCCAAATGGCAAGGCCCCCTGCCGCACGACGTGCCGGCGCGCATTGTCCAGCGCGCCGGTGTCGATCTGAACCCGCTTGATCCAAAGCGCGCGGATCATCTGTTGCGGCTCACGGCGTATCTGTGGGCGGATCAGCCTGATCGGTTGGCAATGACCCGCTCTGCCGCCTCGGTTGTGGACGCGCCCATCGCAAAGGCCGATGCAATTGACTGGCTGACCCCGCGTCTGCACAGCGCCCCGCAAGGCCAATTGCACCTGATCCAACATACCGTTGCATGGCAGTATTTTCCCAAAGAAGTGCAGGCGCGTGGACGCGCGGTGATCGAGGCCGCAGGCGCAAGCGCCACCCCAAATCGCCCCCTTGCGTGGCTGTCGATGGAAAGCGACGGCGACACAACGGGCAAACTCGGTGCGGCCCTGACCTTGCGCCTCTGGCCCGGCAACCTGCGCATTGATCTGGGGCGTGCGGATTTTCACGGACGCTGGATCAACTGGGACTACGCTGTCTGACCGGACCTGCATCCATCCCGCCTGCGATGTTGCTCTGGCACCTTGTCAGGGCATGTGATTGGATGGGACCGAGACAACAGGCATAATCAGCAGGGCAGACCCATGCGCACATTCGGAAAATGGCTTGGCCGCATTTTGTTGGCTTTGGTTGTGGCCATCGTGGTTGTCGGCCTGTGGAAGCGCGAACAGATCACCCGCCTGCTGGCCGTGAATTCGCTTTTTTCACAAGAAAAGATCGTCCAGAACTTCAGCCATATGGACGCGGCTTTCCTATCGGTGCCCGTGCCGCGCGGCGATGGCCCGACAAGTGAGCTGTTCTATGGCCCTGAAACTGATCTGCCAGCGGCGGTTGATGCGTGGATCAAGGACCGCACGGTGACCGCACTGCTGGTGCTCAAAGACGGTCAGATCGTCTATGAAAACTACTTTCAAGGCACCAGCGCCGATGACCGCAGGATCGGCTGGTCGATGGCAAAAAGCTATCTTTCCGCGTTGGTCGGCATCTTGATGGCAGAAGGCAAAATCGCCTCGCTGGATGACCCGGTCACCAAATATGCGCCCATGCTGAAGGGCGGTGCCTATGACGGAGCAAGCCTGCGCAATGTCCTGCAGATGGCCAGTGGGGTCGTCTTTGATGAGGATTACCTCGACTTCAATTCTGACATCAACCGCATGGGGCGGGTGCTGGCGCTGGGCGGCAAGATGGATGATTTCACCGCAGCGCTTAAGGCGCGTTTCGCCGAGCCGGGCCAGCAATGGCAATACGTTTCCATTGATACCCATGTCGTCGGCATGGTGGTGCGCGGGGCAACCGGGCGCGGCATCAGCGACCTGCTGAGCGAAAAGGTGATCAAACCCCTAGGGCTTGAGGCCGCGCCCTATTACCTGACCGATGGCGTCGGCACCGCTTTTGTACTGGGCGGGCTGAACATGACGACGCGCGACTACGCCCGTTTTGGCCAGATGTTCGCGCAGGGCGGTGTCTGGCAGGGCAAACGGATCGTGCCGGCCGATTGGGTGGCCGCATCCACCACGCCCAGCGCGCCCACGGCACCGGATCAAACCGGATACGGTCTGCAATGGTGGATTCCACGCGGCGCAGAGCCCGGCGTGTTCATGGCGCGCGGTATCTATGGGCAGTACATTTACATCGACACCACCCGCAATGTCGTGATCGCCACCAACGCCGCCGACCGCCAGTTCCGCGATACTGGCGTGTCTCAACAGAACGAGGATATTTTTCGCCTCATCGCATCCAGCCTGTGAGAACCCCATGACACCTGATCCAAGCCTGAATGTCCTGAACGAACCCCTGGCGCTTTGCGGCACGGACCCTGTCACCGGGTTCTTTCGCGACGGCCATTGCAACACCTGCGTTCAGGATCAGGGCAGCCATACTGTCTGTGCTGTGATGACGGCAGAATTCCTTGCCTATTCGAAATATGTCGGCAACGACCTGAGCACCTCGCGCCCTGAATTCGGCTTTGTGGGTCTCAACCCCGGCGATCCATGGTGCCTGTGCGCCAGCCGGTTTTTACAGGCCGCCGACGAAGGGTGCGGCCCCCAAGTTCATCTGGCCGCGACCCATGTGCGCGCGCTTGATGTGATCCCGCTTGAGGTTTTGCGTGCCCATGCAACTGACGCTGACCCCGATGCATAAAGAGCCGCGCCATGTTGAATAACGACACACCCATTTTTCAGTTCGCCCGCCCTTTTGGCATCCAGGTTCAGGTCTGTGGCTTGATCATCCTGCTGCGGCTGACTGGATAGGTATTGCACATGCTCTCACGGTTGATCCTCGCCCTGTGTGTGGTCCTTGGCACCGCAGCCACAGCCCAGACAACGCTGCGCCCCGAAGATGCTGCGCGGCTTGACGACTTTGCCACAGCCGCTGGCGGCGCGATTTTGCAGGCTCTTTCAGGTGGCGCGCCGGCTGATGTCAGCGCCCTGACCCAAGCGCTTTCTGGCACGCCCCAGATCGCTTTTGATGAAACACTCAACGGTGACTGGAGCTGCCGCACGATGAAGCTAGGGGGGCTGTCGCCACTGGTGGTCTATAGCCCGTTCAAATGTCGGTTTGGCATCGAGAACGATGGTTTTACCTTTGAAAAACTCACCGGATCGCAACGCACAAAAGGCAAGGTCACCTTTCGGGATGGCCGCGCTGTGTATGTCGGCGTCGGCTTTGTGGCCGGGGTGACACCGCCCGCATATGCAGACCTGCCGCCCGATTTTAGGTCGGACGGCAGCGTGCAAACCGACGTGGCAATTCTTGAACGGATCAGCCCCACACGTGCGCGGTTGATGTTTCCCTCACCCGCGGTGGAAAGCGACTTCGATATCCTCGAACTGACCCGCTAGACCTGGGCTTCAGGCAAACGCGCCCATCTCAAACCCAAGCGCTTTTGCCACGGTAAAGATGTCTTTGTCGCCACGCCCGCACATGTTCATGCAGATGATGTGGTCCTTTGGCAAATCGGGGGCAATCTTCATCACATGCGCGAGCGCATGGGACGGTTCCAGCGCGGGGATGATCCCCTCCAATTCACACGACAGCTGAAATGCCGCCAGCGCCTCCACATCGGTGATCGACACGTATTTGGCCCGGCCAATTTCGTGCAACCACGCATGCTCTGGCCCGATACCGGGATAATCGAGGCCCGCCGAGATCGAGAACCCCTCAAGGATTTGCCCGTCATCGTCCTGCAGCAGATAGGTCCGGTTGCCATGCAGCACGCCGGGCCGCCCGCCAGTCAAAGAGGCGCAATGCTCCATCTTGGCATTCACGCCCTTGCCGCCCGCCTCCACGCCAATGATGTTGACCTCTTTGTCGTCCAGAAACGGAAAGAACAGGCCCATCGCGTTGGAGCCACCGCCAATCGCGGCAATCACGGTATCGGGGAAACGCCCCTCAGCTTCGGTCATCTGTTCGCGCACTTCCTTGCCAATGATGCTTTGGAAATCGCGCACCATTGCAGGATAGGGATGCGGGCCCGCGACCGTGCCGATGCAGTAAAACGTATCACGCACGTTGGTGACCCAGTCACGCAACGCGTCGTTCATCGCGTCCTTGAGGGTGCCGCGTCCGGATGTGACCGGCACAACCTCGGCCCCCAGCAGCCGCATGCGAAACACGTTCGGTGCCTGCCGCTCCACATCATGCGCGCCCATATAGACGACGCATTTCAAACCGAACTTGGCACAGACCGTGGCCGTTGCCACCCCGTGCTGGCCCGCGCCGGTTTCCGCAATGATCCGCTTTTTGCCCATGCGCCGTGCCAGAATAATCTGACCCAGCACGTTGTTGATCTTATGCGCGCCGGTGTGGTTTAGCTCGTCACGCTTCATATAGACCTTGGCACCGCCCAGGTGATCGGTCAGGCGTTCGGCGAAATAAAGTGGGCTGGGACGGCCCACATAATGGGTCCACAGATGGTTCATCTCGGCCCAGAAACTATCGTCGGTCTTGGCCTTTTCGTATTCCTGCTCAAGCTCAAGGATCAGCGGCATCAGCGTCTCAGAGACAAACCGCCCGCCGAAATCGCCAAAACGGCCATTTTCATCGGGACCATTCATGAAAGTGTTAAAAAGATCGTTGGCCATTGGGCACGCTCCTGTCACGGGTTCCTGCCCCGTTTACCCCAGCATCACGGCCTGCGAAAGCCAAGAGTTTTGCGAAAGGCTCGCGCACAATCGCCCCGATATACTGTCAGTCAAATATCTTGAGCAACTCGCGCTTCAGCTTGTCCTCAAGCTGGTCCTTGACCGCATCCTCAACCGATTGACCATCCTGCTGTATGGTGCCCAGTTCATCCTGCAATTTTTCTTGCAGCTTTTGTTTGACCCGCTCTTCGGCCTCTTTTTTCTCAGCGTTGAAATTCAGGTCAATGGCCGCTTTCAAATCCGGCCTGATCGTCGGATCCGCCCATGGCCCGGATATCCGCACCGGCACCGCCAGCCCGCGCGCGCCGTTCACGCGCAAAGCCTTGGGCACGACCGTATAATCCAACGTCTGCGCGCCAATATTGATCTGACCGGAACCCGTGGCATTAAAGTTGGGCAGCAGCATCAGCAGGTCATCATTGCGCAGGACACCAGCCTCAATCACGAAATTTGCAACAAGGGAATCGAACACCGTAGTGCCCCCTTCGACATCAAATGATCCAAGCAGCTTATCAAGGTCGATCCCTTCAATCGCGCCACGCCCCACCTTGATTGCACCATTGCCCCTGAGCGAGCGCATGATGGCATCCACAGTGCCGCCGGCACCCAGGAACGAAACCTCGGCGTCGCCTTTGCCGCTGAACCGGGTCAGATCGGCGGTATCTCTCAGCAGGGGCTGCATCTCGACGCCCAATGCTTTCAAGCTGCCACCGACGGACAATCCATTGCGGTTGTTCATCACAAATTCGCCAGCAAATTTGCCGCCATAGGCCGCCACGTCGCGAAGCTCGAACACCATCCGCGACCGATCATTGGTCAGCAAACTGCGGGTGGCTCCCAGTTTGAGCGCACCCAGATCAATGCTATCGGCCTGCAATGCAATGGCACCGTTGAAGCTGGCAAGACCCCCGGCATCAATCGGCGCTTTTGACCAGCCGTCGATGCCACCGCTGCCTTGGCCGGTACTGCTGCCGCCTGCGCTGGATTGCGCATTGTCGTCCCCGCTCAGCGACGTCAGATCAAGGGTGCCTGCGCTCAGCGTTGCATTGACCTGCGGCACGCCATTGAGGGTCACATCCGCCGCGCCGCGCAGGGTGTTGCCGCCCAGATCCGCCACCAGCTCGCGCAGCGCCAGCCGCCTGTCAGGCGTCAGCGTCACCTGCGCCTTGATATCCGCCTTGCGGCCCAAATTCGCGGGCAAAGTCACATCGCCCAATCCCAACTCACCCAGAAACGCGCCTGTGTCGCTGGTTTTGAACCACATATCGCCCGCCACGGCCCCGTTAAGCGATCCCCGCCCGGTCAGCGTGACACCGCCGCCCTTTGCGCTCAGCCGGGCACGGATCGGCTGCACCGCGCCTGTCAGGAAACTGGCAAAGCCGTCGATCGTCGCCTCAACCGTCACCTTGTCGCGCGCCGGACGTAATGACGCGACAATATCCGCAGGCCCGGTGCTTTCGGGCCAGTCCAGGGACAGATCAACCCCCTGATAGGATACCAGATCAGCGCCTTCGGCATCATAGATCAACGTCGCATCAGTGATTTTCAGCTGTTGAATTGTGACGGCCTTGGCTTTGCGGGCGGGTGATGTCTCGGTCTCAATCTGCGCCTCACCCGTGCCATCGGTAAACTGCCAGGAGGCACGGCCATCGCGGCGCTGCTCCAGCCGGATTGTCGGGCTTTGCGCTTCAATATTGGTGATCTTGATCTCGCCCCCCAGCAAAGACCAGGCATCCACCCCAATCGACGCATTCGAGGTGCTGAGCATCGCGCCGTCTTTGGCCCAATCGGCGTTGCCAACTTCCAACTGTCCGGCGGTCACGCCCAACACAGGCCAGAACGTCATCGACACATCGCCACTGATCGACACCTCGCGCCCGGTCACCTTGCGCAATTGATCCGCTGCAATCTTGGCAATCCGGTCCTTTGGCAAAAGAAACAGAGACCCCACGGCCACCACCACAATCAGCAGCAGCACACCCAATAACCGCATGATCCATTTCATCGCCAACACTCCTCGCCTGTTGCTGGGCCTTTCCCAGACCCTTTGCTTGGCTTATAGCGCAAATGATGAGCACAAACCCACCTAATTTACGCCCCGATCTTGCACCAAAGATGCAGATCACGAACCCGTCCCGCCCCGGCCAGCCCACCATCGGGATGGTATCGCTGGGTTGCCCCAAGGCATTGGTCGACAGTGAGCGTATTCTGACCCGGCTCCGGGCCGAAGGATACGGCGTGTCCCCAGACTATGCGGGCGCGGATGCGGTCATCGTCAACACCTGCGGTTTTCTGGATTCGGCCAAGGCGGAATCGCTGGATGCCATCGGTGAAGCATTGACCGAAAATGGCCGCGTCATCGTCACCGGCTGCCTTGGCGCTGAACCCGACTACATCCGCGAACACCACCCCCGCATTCTGGCTGTCACAGGACCCCACCAATATGAGCAGGTTCTGGATGCCGTGCACAAAGCCGTACCGCCCAGCCCCGACCCATTCATTGACCTGTTGCCTGCCCAGGCGGTCAGCCTGACACCGCGCCACTACAGCTACCTGAAAATCTCGGAAGGCTGTAACCACAAGTGCAAATTCTGCATCATCCCCGACATGCGCGGCCGCCTGCAATCGCGCCCGGCCCATGCGGTGCTGCGCGAGGCGGAAAAGCTGGTGGAAAATGGCGTCAAGGAACTGCTGGTCATCTCTCAGGATACATCGGCCTACGGCGTCGATATCAAACACGCCGAGGATCGCGGCCACCGCGCCCACATCACCGATCTGGCGCGGGATTTGGGGTCTTTGGGCGCGTGGATCAGGCTGCACTACGTCTATCCCTACCCACATGTGCGCAACCTGATCCCGCTGATGGCCGACGGCTTGGTACTGCCCTACCTCGACATCCCCTTCCAACACGCACACCCCGATGTCCTCAAACGCATGGCCCGTCCGGCGGCGGCTTCGAAAACCCTCGATGAAATCGCCGCATGGCGCGATGTCTGCCCCGACATCACCCTGCGCTCGACCTTCATCGTTGGCTATCCCGGCGAGACGGAGGCGGAATTTCAGACCCTGCTCAATTGGATGGATGAGGCGCAGTTGGACCGGGTCGGATGCTTTCAGTACGAAAACGTCGACGGCGCGCGGTCAAACGCCCTGCCCGATCATGTGGCACCTGAGGTCAAACAAGACCGCTGGGATCGCTTCATGGAAAAGGCCCAAAGCATTTCCGAAGCGAAACTCGCCGCCAAAGTCGGCACCCGTATGGATGTGATCATCGACGAGATCGACGAAGACGCCGCCACCTGCCGCACCAAGGCCGACGCGCCCGAAATCGACGGCAACCTGTTCATTGATGAAGGGTTCGAGGGCTTGTCGGTTGGCGATATTGTGACGGTCGAGGTTGAGGAAGCGGGTGAGTATGATTTGTGGGGGCGGGTCGCCTCCGCCGACTAAGCTCAACCAAAGCCAGCGCGTAAGCCGGGCAGCGCCGGACCGGGGCATGGCGATTCTGCCCTTCGTGACGACCACTTTATGGTCGCCAAACACATCGCGACCCAAAAACGAAACACTCAGCCTCACCAAAACGCCAGCCCGTGGGGCTTGATTCCGGGTCGGGGTATTTTTCGACGGCAGCTATGAACCCATCGTGTTCCATATCAATCATTGCCAGTGACCACTGATTTCGACGCTCTTCATGCGAAAAGCCGGAAAATAAATCATTTGAACCGATCAATCTTTATGTACAGTTCAACAAATGGTCAGGAGAAATTCATGAAACCTTCCGTTTTCAACATAGCTCTCGTAGGTTTTTTGACCGCAAGTCCGGCTTTTGCCGAGGAACGTATCGAGATCAACAATATCTATCCGCTCAATCAGGAATACTTCCAGCTGTCGGACAGTGTATATTTTATGCAGGACAACCGAGGCTACTTTGAAGTTGTTGAAGGCCCATTGGAAGAAGGGCCTGCGCGTTGTGTTGGAGGGGGCTTCGGTGCGCAAAACGGCGAAAACTCTATACAGGGCGTCTGTGTGTTCGGAGAGGGGGAAGACACATTCACCATGCGTTGGAAAGCGGGGGAACAAGGCAAAGCGAACGATTGGTCTATTGTCGGCGGAACTGGAAAGTTCGACGGAATGACAGGCCAAGGGATCGCTACGACAGGTGCCGAAATTATGTACAAGGCAATGCCATTGAGGCAGTCGCACATTACTGGGACGGTCAACATCCCAAAGAACTAGAAACGGTGCTTGATTTCTGTCTCGTTGAACGGGGGCAAAGTCGGCACAGCACCCATTCCTGCGGGCAGTTGGGCGCAGCCTGTGTCACGTGCACAAACTGAAGCGTTAGAATCTGCAAAACCTAAGCCAATATCCGCTCATGTAGTTGCAGGAACCGCCCGGCACCCCACATCTGGTAGGTAGAGCAGAACAGGTTCATCCTTCCTCTTGCAAATGTTCCCTATATGTTCTATATATTAACAATATGAGAACAAGGAACGCTGTCATGTCCTTTCAACCCCAGTTTCCCGGCATCTTTACCCCCGCCCAAGGGGCCACACCTGTGCAGCACGATCTGCCGCTGACGCAGCCATTGGCCGCCACGGAAAAACAGATCGCCTACGCCCGTATTCTGGCCGCGAAATCCCACAGGGCCCTGCCACAGGGGATCACACAGGACCGTGCCAAATTGTCGGCATGGATCGACGCGCACAAGGCCCCCGCGCCCAAGGGCAAGTTCGACAATTATCCGTCGTCCAAGCAGGTCGCCTTTGCCGAACGCATTGCCCGGCTCAAACGCCGCGACGTGCCGCGCGAGTGTTTTCACGACAGAACCCTGATGTCGCGGTGGATTGATGGCAACAAACCGCGCTGATCCAGGCACCGACGTTTTACTGACGCTAAGTCATGCATGGTCTCTTAACCATCTGGTGCTAGCATCTGGTCATGCCCTACCCTACGACCCCAGCTGAAACTTTGGCCGACGGCACCGTGCATTTCGCGGGATTGGCGTTTGCCATTCCGGCAAGTTTTTTGTTGCTGGTGCAAGCTGCGGGCACGAACGCGCCCACGGTCGCCACGGCGATCTATGCGGGCTGCATGATTTTTGCCTTTGCCGCCTCTGCGGTCTATCACCTGATGCCGTTTGATCAGCCCCGCGCCCTGTTGGGCCGGATTGATCACGCGGCAATTTATTTCAAGATAGCAGGGACTTATACCCCACTTGTGATGATCATTGGCACCGGCTTTGCTTACGGTATCCTTGCGGTTGTCTGGATCATAGCGGTGCTTGGCGCCATTGCAAAACTGTTCTTTTGGCGCACCGATGCGCGTGGTTCACTGGCGCTTTATCTTGGTATGGGGTGGCTGTCCGTGCTGCTGGTCTGGCCGATGCTGGACAAGTTGCCGGGCATGGCCGTTGCATTGATCGGCATTGGCGGGCTGACCTATTCTGTCGGCACGATCATCTACAAACGTGACGGAATGCCCTATCAAAATGCGATCTGGCATGTGTTTGTCCTGATCGCCTCAATCTGCATTTTTTCGGCTATCAGCCTCAGTGTTCAGACCACCTGATCAAGATACATCCGCACGCAGGTCTGCACATGGCGAAACCGATCCCCACCTAAATGCTTGCCGCCAAACCATCGCGTCACAATGATCAGATGATCATGCAGTGCCTCGCGTTCCAGCATGCGCACAATCACCATCCCCGCGCCCGCCTCGCCATCATCGCCCTTAAGCGCGCCGGACGTCGACAGTAGAACCGCCCATGTATTGTGGGTCGCTTTGGCGTATGATTTGTCTCTTTTCAGCGTCTTAAGCGCCGTATCAACGCCCGCGCGGTCCTGCACAAGTCCACCCGAAACCGCGTATTTAGATCCCCGGTCAGACAGGACATGACCCAGTTTGATCAACGCTGACATATCTGCCTCTGAGCCCCGCCGTGACCTAAAAACGTGCGCTTAGCCAAGGTTTTCCGCCATAGGCGATCTCTGAACATCTGCCTAACGCGCCCAATATCCACGCGGGTGCCGAGCGGCCATTCTCTGCAGTTTTTCTCGCTTAGTCCTACCGCTTCCGATTGTGTTTTGATCAGTCCTACCGTCAGCTTCAATCTCGCCGAACCATTGATCCAGACCTTTTGGGTCTTGATGTCGCCAATCGGCATCGCCCTCGATCTAACCAAGCCGCCGCCGAAACCGATCTAAAGACCAGCAGCCGTCCGGCGCACGGTATCGAGCCGCGATGCATTGGGTGGATGCGTTCCCAAAAATCTGTCGCCCGGATCAGGGATGCGCGCAAAGAACTGCGCGCCGCGCACCGGGTCATATCCCGCCCGCTTGGTAATCACCGTGCCCAGCGCGTCGGCCTCAAGTTCAAAATTCTTGGAATAGCTGCGCGCGCCAACCTGGGCACCCGTGCGCTGAGCGGCCTCAATGGCACTGCTGTCACCGCCCAGCAAAACCGCCAGACCACCTGCGACGACAGCGCCCGCAACAGCATTCTGCTGCTGGCGGCCGATGTGACCTGCAATGTGGTGCGCCGTTTCATGACCCAGCACAAATGCCAGTTCGTCCTCATTGCGCGCATCGGCGATCAGGGCAAGCGTAAAGGCCACAATGGGGCGGCCCTGTTTGTCCAATGTCTGGAAGGCATTCGCAGGCTGCCCGGGGCGGTCATCAACAACGATGTTGAAATTGCAGTTCACCCCAGCCGTGCGCGCGCGGCATTCGCGTTCGGCCACGGGTTCAAGAGTATTGACGACATTCACAAAACTGCGCGCCGCTTGCGAGGCGGAAAGCGTTCCGGTCCTTGACTGCGGGGCAGCAGCCGGGCCAACGGGGCCTGACGGACCCGGCCCAACAGTGGTGACTTCGCAGGCTGCCAAAAAGGCGACCGCCGCGATTGTTCCAAGGGCTTTGGTAATTCTCATTTCTGTTCCTCTGGGCTGCGCCTGCTCTTTGGTGTGTTTTAGCACGCTCGCGCGCGAGGACCAGCCCGATCACAGCACTTTGAATCCGATCCTTGCAATGATCCGCTGAAAAGAACAGGTTTAGGTTATGTTTACCATCGAACACGAATTTGACGCGACTGTGATCACTTTGATTGACGAAGGCGACGCCCCATTGCGAGAGGATGTGACTGTGCATGCCTTTGCAAGCGAGATCACCTTTGAGCAATGGGATCCGCGCACCGATCAGATCAAAAAGATCACCCTGTCACCCGCTCAGTTGCGCGAGTTGACGGACGCCCTCAACCTGCCCGAAGGCATCTACCGCAGCAAGCCTTAGAGGAAACCGAACATGGCCACCGGCACCAATATCAAGACCTATTTCGACGGCACCTGGCATGACGGCGACATGTCGATCATCAAGGCGGCAGATCATGGTGCATGGCTGGGCACCACCGTGTTTGACGGCGCGCGGCTTTTTGATGGGTTGTCCCCGGATCTTGAGGCGCATTGCGCACGCATTGACCGCTCTGCGCGGGCATTGATGATCTCGCCAACGGTCCAGACCGCCGACATGGTGGCCATTGTGCGCGAAGGGCTGGCCAGCTATCCGCGCGACGCCGCCGTTTATATTCGCCCGATGTATTGGGCCTTGGCGGGTGACGAACTGGGCATCGTGCCGCGTGAAGGGGCCACAGGGTTTGCCATATCACTTGAGCAGATACCAATGGCCCCACCAGAGGCCGCGACCACCCTGACCCGCACCCGGTTTCGCCGCCCCGTGCTCGAAGACAACGTGGTCAACGCCAAGGCCGGGTGCCTTTACCCCAACAACGCCCGGATGATGGTTGAGGCACGCAGCAAAGGTTTTGGCAATGCGCTGGTTGCCGACGCGATGGGCAATGTCGCGGAATCGGCGTCAGCCAACGTGTTCATGGTCAAAGACGGTGAGGTGTTCACACCGATCCCAAATGGTACATTTCTGGCGGGCATCACCCGTGCGCGCCATATGAAAAACATGACCGCAGATGGCATGAAAGTGCACGAGGCGGTGCTTTCCTTTGACGATTTTCATGGCGCGGACGAGGTATTTTTGTCTGGCAACATGATGAAAGTCACCCCCGTCAAAGCCTTTGATGACACCCAGTATCAGATCGGTCCAAATGCAAATCCGGTGACCCGGCGGGTCCGGGAGATGTATTGGGATTGGGCCGCATCCGAGCGCTAAGCCAAAAAAGCGCCAGTCCAGTCACCCGCTCATGACCCGTCCAGACGTAGTTTGCGATTGCGCGACGCAGCTTCTGACGCCATGATCCGGGGCCAAAGGGAGACCTCTCATGCGTAAGTTCCTCGTTGTCCTTGATGACAGCACCGAATGTCTGAATGCGATGCGATTTGCGGCATTGCGCGCGGCGCACACCGGGGGCGGTGTGACGGTTTTGTCGGTCATTCCACCGGATGAATTCAACCACTGGATCGGTGTCGGCGACATCATGCGTGAAGAGGCGCGTGAACGCATTGAAGTGCATTTTGAAGTGTTTGCCAAATGGATGCGGGACAAACAAAGCGTCGATCCGGAACTGGTGATCCGCGAAGGCGTGGCCGCAGACGAGATCATCAAATATGTGATCGAGGACCCAGATGTTGGGGTGCTGGTGCTGGGTGCAAGTGCTGACAATAAAAAGGGTCCCGGCCCACTGGTAACGCAATTATCACGCAGCGCCGGAACCTTGCCAGTCCCGATCACGATTGTGCCGGGTGACCTGAGCAAGGATCGGCTTGAGGCCATCACGTAAATCAAGAGCACGACAAGCGCCTGACCTGGCGGTTCGCCGGGCGGTCATTTTGGCACGGTCTTGTGATTCTTGCGCCAGGATTGCGAACCGCGCGGCAGGTCGATTTAGAATCGTTCCAAACCTTGACTTCACGGTCCCCAAAGCGCATATCAATGCTGCGCCAAGCACAGGAAACTGCCATGTTTATTCAAACCGAATCCACACCAAACCCAGCAACACTCAAGTTCCTACCCGGACAGGCAGTGCTGGAAGTTGGCACAGCAGATTTCCCAACCCCTGATGCCGCCGGCGGCTCACCGCTGGCCACGCGCCTGTTCGCCGTAGACGGCGTCGCGGGGGTGTTCTTTGGGACGGATTTTGTGACAATCACCAAGGCCGACACGGTTGACTGGGACCATATCAAACCAGCATTGCTGGGTGCCATCATGGAGCATTTCCAATCAGGTCAGTCGGTGATGGCAGCCGATCACCAGGCCACGTCAGGCCATGCAGCGCACGATGGCGAAGACGGTGAAATTGTAAATCAGATCAAAGAGTTGCTGGACAGCCGTGTGCGCCCTGCCGTCGCGCAAGACGGTGGCGACATCACTTTTCATGGATTTGATCGGGGTGTTGTCTATCTGCATATGCAAGGCGCATGTGCGGGCTGTCCGTCGTCGACCTTGACCCTGAAAATGGGCATTGAGAACCTGCTGCGCCACTATATTCCGGAAGTGACCGAGGTGCGCCCGGTTGCCTGAGACACCACTTGTCTTGGCGTTTGATACATCGGCCGCGCATTGCGCGGCCGCTTTGCTGTTGGGTGATCAGGTGCTGCAAAGCGCGGTGGAACCCATGGCCAAGGGTCAGGCAGAGCGTTTGTTGGTGCTGTGTAGCGAGCTGATGGCCAAGGCCAATATTGAAGTTTCAGATTTGTCGGCCATCGGGGTCGGCATTGGCCCCGGCAATTTCACCGGCATTCGCATCTCTGTCTCGGCGGCGCGCGGCCTCGCGCTTGGTCTTGGGGTGCCAGCGGTTGGGGTGTCGGCCTTTGACGCATTGCGCCTTGGAACGCAGGGGCCTTGTGCTTGCGCCGTGGATGCACGACGCGACATGGTTTACCTGCAAGGCTATGAGAACCCGAACCTTTCTGATCCTGGGCAATATCCGGCATCAGAGCTGCCTGCCTTTGATGGGCCTTTGATTGGGGCCGGTGGGCACCCCCCCGTGCACCCCGTTGCAGAGGCTATTGCAAGGCTGGCAGCAACCCGCTTTCTCACTGAGACAATGCGCCCTGCGCCGCTTTACCTGCGGCCTGCGGATGCGGCACCAAGCCGTGATCCCGCCCCCGTAATTTTGTCATGACAGCAGACGAGATGGCGGCGGTGCATGCGCGCGCATTCGATCAGGAACGCGCGTGGAATGCGGCGGAATTTTCTGATCTGTTGGACAGCCCGTTTGTGCAGGCGTTTACGCATGACTTTGGTTTCGCCCTGACCCGCTCGGTGGCAGGCGAAACCGAATTATTAACGCTGGCAGTCGATCCCGGCCACCGGCGCAAAGGGATCGCGCTCAAGTTACTCCGCCGCTGGTTGGATGCGCCGACAAAATCTGCAGACACCGCGTTTCTAGAAGTTGCGGCCGACAACACAGCCGCAATCGCGCTTTATCTTGATCTGGGCTTTGCCACCATCGCCACACGCCCGGCATATTACGCCCGCAAAAACGGCTCTGTCGCTGACGCATTGATCATGCAGCGGGCCCTTACCTGCGGTCAGGTGACAGAATAACAGCCCTTGGTGTCAGAAAGCTGTTGACCCTTCCCCCCGACTACGACCAAATTTGCACCTGATCATTTGATCGCGGGCAAAAGCCGTTGCTGGCCGCGCCCCAAATAGAAACCTGGGAGATACCTATGACCCTTATGACCAAATTTATGGGCGCTGCCGCCGCTGTCGCACTGAGCGCCGGTGCCGCATTGGCAGAGCCTGCGTTGATCTTTGACCTTGGTGGCAAGTTCGACAAATCATTTAACGAAGCGGCCTTTGGTGGTGCGCAGCGTTGGGCCGAAGAGACCGGCGAGACTTTTCGCGAGATTGAATTGCAGTCCGAGGCCCAGCGTGAGCAGGCCTTGCGCCGTTTCGCTGAAGCGGGCGCAAACCCGATCATCATGACCGGCTTTGCCTTTGGTGACATCCTGAACCAGGTCGCACCGGACTATCCTGAAACAGATTTTGCGATCATCGATATGGTTGTCGATCAGCCAAACGTGCGTTCGGTTGTGTTCAACGAGCATGAAGGGTCGTATCTGGTTGGCATGATGGCCGCGATGGCGTCCAAAACCGGCACCGTTGGCTTTATCGGCGGCATGGACATCCCGCTGATCCGTAAATTCGCCTGCGGCTATGCTCAGGGTGTGAAAGCGGTCAATGCGGACGCAACCGTGATTGCCAACATGACCGGTACCACACCTGCCGCCTGGAATGACCCGGTAAAAGGCTCTGAATTGACAAAAGCACAGATCAGCCAAGGCGCTGATGTGGTTTATGCCGCTGCTGGTGGCACCGGCGTTGGGGTTCTTCAAACCGCCGCTGACGAAGGTATTCTGTCTGTTGGCGTCGACAGCAACCAAAACCACCTGCATCCGGGCAAAGTCCTGACATCGATGCTCAAGCGCGTCGACAATGCCGTTTATCAGGCCATGAAAGACGGCCCCGGCATGGAAAAAGGCTTTAACGTCATGGGTATCGCCAATGGCGGTGTGGGCTATGCGATGGATGAAAACAACGCGGAACTGGTCAACACGGACATGCTGACGACTGTTGATGCAGCATCAGCGAAAATCGCGGATGGCTCTCTGGCCGTGCATGATTACATGTCAGACGACAGCTGCCCTGCGCTGGACTTCTAAGCGTGACAGCGGAAAAAACAGCGAGGCAGCCGGAAACGGCTGCCTCATCTCTTGCACCCGCGATTGAGCTGAAAGGCATTTCCAAAGCCTTTGGGCCGGTTCAGGCCAACAAAGACATTTCGATCCGCGTCATGCCCGGCACGATCCACGGGATCATCGGTGAAAACGGTGCGGGCAAATCGACGCTGATGTCGATCCTTTACGGATTTTACAAAGCTGATAAGGGCGAGATCTTTATCGGCGGGACAAAAACCGACATCCCGGACAGCCAGGCCGCAATTGCGGCAGGCATCGGCATGGTGTTCCAGCATTTCAAGCTGGTTGAGAATTTTACGGTTCTGGAGAATATCATTCTGGGTGCCGAAGATGGCTGGAAACTGAAACCCTCACTTGCCAAGGCGCGCCAATCATTGGTGGAACTGGCCGAGGATTACGGGCTCAATGTCGACCCGGATGCGCTTGTTCAGGACATCGGTGTGGGCATGCAACAGCGCGTCGAGATCCTCAAGGCGCTCTACCGCCATGCGGATATTCTGATCCTGGATGAACCGACGGGCGTGTTGACGCCTGCCGAGGCGGATCAGTTGTTCCGCATTCTTGGCCGGCTCCGGTCTGAGGGCAAAACCATCATTCTGATCACCCACAAGCTGCGCGAGATCATGGAGATCACCGACACCGTGTCGGTGATGCGCCGTGGTGAGATGACTGCAACGGTAAAGACATCCGAGACATCGCCCGCCGAACTGGCAGAGCTGATGGTTGGACGTAAGGTCCTGTTGCGGGTGGATAAAAAACCAAGCATCCCCGGTGAGGTCGTGTTGGACGTGCGCGGCCTTCGGGTGGTTGACGACAAAGGTGTCGAACGCCTGCGCGGCATTGATTTGCAGGTGCGCGCTGGTGAAATCCTAGGCATCGCCGGGGTCGCCGGGAACGGTCAGTCAGAACTGCTTGAAGTGCTTGGCGGCTATGAGGATGGCATCGGCGAAGTCAGCGTAAATGGTCAAAAACTTGACCTAACTGGCAAATATTCCGACGCCAAATCACGGCGTGCGCGGGGCATCGCCCATGTGCCAGAGGATCGTCAGCGCGAAGGTCTGATCATGGATTTTCACGCTTGGGAGAATACCGCCTTTGGCTATCACGATGATCCCAGCTATCGCAGTGGCATGTTGATGAACAACAATGCCATTCGCGAAGATACCGCTGAAAAAATGGAACGCTTTGACGTGCGCCCGCCAAATCCCAAGCTTGAAGCGAAGAATTTTTCGGGCGGCAATCAGCAGAAAATTGTTTTGGCCCGCGAAATCGAACGCAATCCGGACCTGTTGTTGATCGGCCAGCCAACACGCGGCGTGGATATTGGTGCCATTGAATTCATTCATCAACAAATTGTCGCCCTGCGCGATCAGGGCAAGGCGATCTTGCTGGTGTCTGTTGAGCTTGAAGAAATCCTGTCGCTGTCCGACCGCATCGCTGTCATGTTTGATGGCCGGATCATGGGGATGCGCGACCCGGACCAGACCGATGAAAAAGAGCTGGGCCTGTTGATGGCCGGGATCACCGACACTGACAAACCGCACTCTGTGGCCGAGGTCGAGGCGAACCTTGCCCACGTCAGCGGCGACCCGAGAAAGGAGGTCTGAGATGGACGTGATGCCAAAGTGGGCCGAAGTGGTCCTTGTCCCGCTGATCTCGCTTGTGCTGGCGGCGATCCTGTCTGCCCTTGTCATTCTTGGCATCGGAGAAGACCCGGTGGCAGCCGTCAAGCTGATGATCACCGGGGCGCTCGGCTCTACCTATGGCTGGGGCTACACGCTTTATTATGCGACAAACTTTATCTTTACCGGCTTGGCTGTTTCGATCGCCTTTCACGCGCGGCTTTTCAACATCGGTGGTGAAGGTCAGGCGATGCTGGGCGGGCTGGGGGTTGCGATTGCGTGTCTTTACATCCCTTGGCCACACTGGTCGCTGGCGTTGATTGGTGCCGCTGTGATGGCGGGGCTATTTGGGGCTTTCTGGGCCGCGATCCCCGCGTGGTTGCAGGCCAAACGCGGCAGCCACATCGTGATTACCACAATCATGTTCAACTTTATAGCCGCCGCGCTGCTCAACTACGTACTCGTCAACATCATGCGCCCCAAAGGCAGCATGGACCCCGCCACGGCGCGTTTTCCCGAGGCGACCAACCTGCCGACACTGCATGATATTCTGGCCCCCTTTGGCATCGCCTTTTCCAAATCCGCCCCCGCAAACGTATCCTTTCTGGTGGCGATTGCCGCCTGCGTGATCTTGTGGCTGCTGATCTGGCGTACCCGTTTGGGATATGAAATTCGCGCGTATGGTCATTCGGAATCTGCCGCCAAATACGCGGGCATATCGCCCTTCAAGATCATCATGATCGCGATGATTATCTCAGGTGCTTTGGCCGGAATGATGGCGATCAACAACGTGATGGGTGAGGCTGAAAGGCTGGTGCTGAACTCAACCGAAGGGGCCGGTTTTATCGGCATCGCGGTGGCGCTGATGGGCCGTTCACATCCTTTGGGCGTGTTCATCTCCGCGATCTTGTTTGGCTTTCTCTACCAAGGGGGTGCGGAGCTTGCGCTTTGGACATCGATCCCCCGCGAATTGATCGTCGTGATTCAAGCGCTTGTGATCCTGTTCACAGGCGCGCTCGATAACATGGTGCGGATGCCGCTTGAGCGCATATTCCTCGCCTTGCGTAAATCCAAAACGGCAAAGGCGGTGAAGTGATGGATTACGCAACGCTCATCCAACTGCTCGACAGCACTGTCCGCCTTGCCACACCGTTGCTTCTGGCCTGCCTTGCGGGTCTGTTCAGTGAACGAGCGGGCATTTTCGACATTGGCCTTGAGGGCAAAATGCTGGCGGCGGCGTTCTTCTCTGCTGCCGTGGCATCGCTTTCCGGGTCCGTCTGGATTGGCTTGGCGGCTGGCATGGGCGCATCTCTGATGCTCAGCGCGCTGCATGGTGTCGCGTCGATTACCTTTCGCGGCAACCAACTGATTTCCGGCGTGGCGATCAACTTTCTGGCGGCAGGTATGACCGTGCTGATTGCGCAGGACTGGTTCAGCCAAGGCGGGCGGACGCCGTCGTTGATGGGCGGTGCCCGGTTTGAGGCGATTACCCTGCCCGGTGCGGATGCCATGGCCGATGTACCGATTATCGGACCGCTTTATGCAGAACTGATTTCAGGCCATTCGATCCTCGTCTACATGGCCTTCGCGGCGGTGCCTTTGTCATGGTGGCTGCTGTATCGCACGCGGTTTGGGCTGCGCCTGCGCGCGGTCGGCGAAAATCCCGCAGCCGTGGACACGGCTGGCGTTTCCGTGGTCGCCCTGCGCTATGCGGCGGTGGCGATTTGCGGCGTGCTTTGTGGCATCGCGGGGGCCTATCTCAGCACGGCCTTGCAGGCAGGATTTGTCAAAGACATGTCAGCTGGGCGAGGGTTTATCGCGCTTGCCGCATTGATCTTTTCCAAGTGGCGGCCGTGGTATGCGCTTTATGCGACGTTGCTCTTTGGGCTGTTTGGTGCGTTGGAAACGCGTCCAGATGTGATCGAAGCGTTGGTTGGCATCAAGGTTCAGGGCCAGTTGTTGGGGGCGCTGCCATATGTGATGACCGTCATCATTTTGGCTGGGTTCGGCGGCAAGGCCATTCCGCCCCGCGCGGGTGGCGAACCTTACGTGAAAGAACGCTGAGCCATCAGGTCAAATTATAAGGTCTGATTATAAGGCCAGTTTGACCAATGATATCGGTCCTCCTTGCTGCAAAGCAGCAAGGACAGTTGATTTAGATACAAGACCTGCGCTAATGGGGGCCATGCAAATATACCTGCCCATCGCCGAAGTTTCGGTTAACGCATTCCTCCTATTGGGGTTGGGTGGGCTTGTTGGCATTCTGTCCGGCATGTTCGGGGTAGGCGGTGGCTTCTTGATGACGCCGCTGCTTTTCTTTATCGGGATCCCCCCCGCGGTCGCAGTTGCCACCGAGGCCAACCAGATCGTTGCCTCTTCGTTTTCTGGGGTTTTGGCGCATTTCAAGCGAAAGACTGTCGATTTGAGGATGGGCACCGTCCTGCTGATCGGGGGTCTTATCGGTGCCGCCTTGGGTGTGATGGTGTTCAACTATCTCAAGGCCCAAGGTCAGGTCGATCTGCTGGTCAAGCTTTGTTACGTGATCTTTCTCGGTGTGATCGGCGGGTTGATGTTTATCGAATCGTTGAATGCGATCCGCAAAACCCGTTCCGGCAAAAAGACAGCGCGTAAAAAGCATAACTGGATCCATGGCCTGCCCTTCAAAATGCGGTTCCGGGTTTCGGGCCTTTATATTTCGGTCATTCCGCCTCTGGTCGTGGGCGTCGCGGTCGGTATCCTCGCTGCGATCATGGGTGTCGGCGGCGGATTTATCATGGTGCCTGCGATGATCTATCTTTTGGGTATGCCAACCAAAGTCGTGGTGGGGACGTCGCTCTTTCAGATCATATTTGTGACCGCCTTTACCACCATGCTGCATGCCACCACAAACTTTACCGTTGATATTGTACTGGCTGTGCTGCTGCTCATCGGCGGTGTGATCGGTGCGCAAATCGGCACCCGCATCGGCGTCAAGATGAAGGCCGAACAATTGCGCATCCTTTTGGCGCTTATGGTGCTGTTGGTCTGCGGCAAACTTGCACTGGAATTACTGTTGGAACCGGTCGAGCTTTATTCGCTCGGCGCGGCGAGCGGTCATTGATGCGCGTACTTGCATTTGCCTTCGCACTGCTCTGCGCGCTGCCCGCTCTGGCAGAAGAAGTGGTGCTTGGCCTAAGCAGTGATCAGGTGTCAATCAACACCAATTTTGATGGCTCAGAGATCCTGATATTTGGTGCGGTGAAACGTGAAGAGGCGATCCTGGACGATCCGCGCCTGCAGGTTATTGTGACCGTCGCGGGCCCCTCTAGGCCGATCACTGTTCGCCGCAAGGAAAAGCGGTTTGGCATCTGGGTCAATACTGATGCCGTTGAAGTGGATCACGCACCGAGTTTTTACGCGGTGGCGTCCAGCACGTTGTTGGGTCTTGCACTCTCCAACACCGAAGACTTGCGGTACAAAGTGTCCATACCACGCGCCATCCGATCTGTCGGGGCACCGCAAAATATCCTGGACTCAAAAAACTTTACCAACGCGCTGATCCGGATCAAATCAAAGTCCAATCAGTATCAGTTGAACGAAGGCACCGTCAGCGTCGATGAACAAACGCTGTTTCGGACGGCCATCGAATTGCCCGCTGCCCTGACCGAAGGGGACTATCTGACACGGATTTTCCTGACGCGCGGTGGCGAGGTTGTGTCAAAATATGAAACCAGCATATATGTCCGAAAAGTCGGCGTTGAGCGCTGGTTGTTCAGGTTGTCGCGTGAGAATGCCCTGATCTATGGCTTTATGTCACTGGCCATCGCGATTGCAGCTGGCTGGGGTGCCTCTGCGATCTTTAGCATTTTCCGGCGCTAGTCAGCCGCGCCCGACAAAGGGCATTTTGGTGGCCATTACCGTCAGGAACTGAACGTTTGCCTGCGCCGGCATCGCCGCCATATGCAAGACCGATGCTGCAGCATGTTTGACATCCATCGTGTCCATCTGAGGGTCTTTTTTCTTTAAATCCGCAACGATCTGGCTTTCGGCGTTGCCTATGTCAATCTGCCCACAGGCGATGTTAAAGGGCCGCCCATCAAGCGACAGCGATTTGGTCAGGCCGGTGATTGCATGTTTGGTTGTGGTATAGCAGACCGACCCCGGACGCGGCGCATGGGCGGACAGTGATCCATTGTTGATGATCCGTCCGCCGCCCTGAGTGCGCATGTGTTTGAACGCCAATTGCGCGGCGATGAACATGCCGTGCAGGTTGACCGAGAGGACCTGCTGCCAATCGTCTAATGCGATTTCGTCGATGGGCGCAGACGGGCCAAAAATACCGGCGTTGTTGAACAGGACATCCACCTGCCCAAAAGCTTTGAACGCGTCTGCCATCGCCTGTGCATCTGTCACATCTGCTGGCAGGGCAACGGCATGGGTGTGCGCCGCTGCCATATCCTCCAGCATCTCAGCACGTCGCGCGATCAGGCCAACGCGCCAATTGTTTTTTAGGAACAATTCCGCTGTGGCCCGCCCGATGCCAGAGCTTGCCCCGGTGATGATGATGGATTTCATATCGTATCCTCCGTTGTGGCATCTAGTGTAAGGGGGGCCACGGGTGCATCGCGCAAATCGTCCACCTGCAACGGTCCGCTGGGTTTTGAAAGCCGGTTGCGCACCACCCAGATCAGCCGCTCCTGCGCCCGTGTGATGGCGACATAGGCAAGCCGTTTCCACAGCGGCTGACCCGCCTCCATCCGGCCCATACGTGCGGCGGCAAACAGATCTGGGGCAAACACCTGAACGGTTTCCCACTGGCTGCCCTGCGCCTTGTGGATTGTCACAGCAGAGCCATGCAAAAACGTGGACCCCATGCGCGCGGCAAAGGGAATGAAAGGTTCCTCTTCGTCCGGTTTTTCGATTTTCACGATCGACGCCGCAGACACCTGCGGATCTTCTGCGCCCATCACATGCAGGCGGCTGAACCCCGGTTTGCGGCCCTCGCCCAGATAGATCACCTGCGCACCCTTGATCAGCCCACGCGCCTCAAGATCCAACCGTTTCTTGCGGTGCTTCAGGGGCAGTTCGATGCCATCACAAATCAGCGGTTCCCCCGCCAGCAGCGCATCCTCAGGCGCGCCATGCACGGACCGGAACGCATTGATCAAACGGATGCGCGTGGCGTTGCGCCAGACCAAAACCGGGCTGCGCGCCATCAGATCAACCTCGACCCGCTGACCCCAGATGACGCGGTCATCCTTCTTCGACGCATCCTCAATCATCCGCTCGAACTGCTCGAACCCCAGATCGGGGTCCGCCAGCGCATGTGCCAGATCAAGGATCGGATTGCCCGCGTCCTGCCGGAATATCCGGTTCAGGTTCATCACCCGCTTCTCGGGCAGTTTTTCAAACACCATGGTCCCGGATTGATTGACCGGAGCCAGCTGCGCAGGGTCACCAAAGAGCAGCAGGGTCGGAAAAATCTCTTTGAGATCCTCGAACTGCTTGTCATCCAACATTGACGATTCATCGACAAATCCGATGTCCAATGGCTCTTCGCGCCGTTTCCAGCCGGTGATGAAATCGGACCCACGCAGGCCAGCCGCAGCCAAAGCGCCGGGAATGGATTTGTTGCCCGCATAGAATGCCGCGGCCCGATCCAGTGATATTTCAGTCAGCCCCTCAATCTCGGGCCGCTCGCCGGACCCGGCCAGCCATTCGGCGATGCGTTCATATTCAGGGTCATAGACCGGCGTATAAAGAATGCGGTGTATGGTCGTCGCCGGCACCCCTTGAAGGCGCAGGACCGATGCCGCTTTGTTGGTGGGCGCAAGGATCGCAAGTGAACGTTTGTCTTTGCGTTTTCGCGATTCGTAATCACCCGAAACAATCTCTACGCCGGCCCCCTTTAGTGCCTTGTAAAGCTCTGCAAGCAAAAGTGTTTTGCCCGATCCGGCCTTGCCGGTGACGGCCATCACCTGATCTGCGCCGCCAGGGCTTGGCATCAACAGGCTGTCCTCAAGATCGATCCCGGCGCTACGCAGCATCTCGGCCACTGCATCAAAGGCTGTGGCCTGATCGTCGGAATAGGTGAGTGCAGGAATATTCATGGCGCGACCCTACGTGAGGGGCGCGCCGGGGGCCAGATGGGTTTGTCTACTTTACCCTGTTCTGGCCCATCCTCCCAGCGATGTGCTGGAAAAGCTGTGATCGAACCAGAACCGGGATTGTTCAGGCGAAATGCCCGCGCGCGCGGCGACACGCGCCTGTGCGACTGCGTCAAACGCCCAGAGGCCAACCGATATCTTTTCGCGCCCCTCGCCCTGGCTGCCCAAGACCTCAGGAGACGATCCGATCATCCGATAAATCCGTACCATGCGCGCATCAAAGACCCCGACAAAATGCTTGATGCCAAAACCTTGCATGATTTCACCGCCGCCCATCATCAAGGCCGCCGCGACCTTTGGATCAGCCCCACGGGCCAGACAAAACCGCGTACATTCCCAGATCAGCGGACTTTGGATGGGGCCGGTCGTCAGATGACCAAAATGATCATTGACCATTGCGGGCCCTGTTGTGGGCAGGAACCGCATTGAACCGCCATGACGGCCATCGGCCTGTTCCCAGATGACATAAAGTGGGTTCAGCGCATCATATTCATCGCGCTCTTCACCCGCATCATCCAATGTCACATCCCACCCCAGACGCACCTTGAACTGGTCCGCCCGGTCGCAAAACATCTGGCGTGCCAGTCGTGGATGTTGGCACAGGTCGTTTCCATAAAGATATCGTAGCACTTTAAGCCCTCCGTCCATCACAAGTATGAAAACAGAGCTAACGCACTCATTGTTAATTCAGCCAATCAGCACCGCGCGGTGCTATTGGATCGTCCGCAACAGGTGCTCGTCTCAGACAACGATCAAACCCCGGCTCAGCGCCCGCGCAACTGCATGTGTCGTATTCATCGCGCCCAGTTTGAACCGCGCACTTTCAATATAGACCCGCAGCGTATGTTCTGAGATCGACAAGGTATTGGCCACCTGCGCCCTGCTGTAACCTATGGCAAGCAATGTCATCGCATCAATCTCTCTGGGGCTCAGCGATTGGGATTGCTCTGGCGTTCTGTTGGGTTCAAATTCCAACGCTTTTTTGTTCAGGTAATGTGCGATCAGGATCAGCATGCTGCGGTGCGCTTCCGTGAAGGCGAACCAGTCATCGTCGCTGCACGAATGGTTAACGGTAAACAAGGCAAATTGACCGTTAGGGCCACGAATGGGCACGGAATAGCCTTGGTTCCCAAGACCATATTCAATCGATTCAGCCAGAAATGCCCGCGCGGGCTTGCTTGACCAATCCAGTCTTTTCCAATCGACCGGATGAAAGCGTTGATAACAGCCGATGATAACCGGATCGATCCGCAGGTAATTTTGTTCAAGATATCGCGCCTGCCAGGCCGATGAATAGGTCCCGCAGCCATATTGATCACCGGCGGAATCCACCCAGTGATATGCGATGTGATCTACGTTTAATGTGTCGCGCAACGCGACGCTGGCCGCCTGCAATTTCGCAAGCGTGTCAGCCTGCTCCAACAACTCCAGTATCGGTTCCATTTGTGTTTCGGTCACCATGCGCTTGGCCGTTGGTCCTTTCTTTAAGGGCGGCGATCTCGCTCAGCGCAACAATTGCGGTGTCATCCAACTGTTCCGCCAGGGCGGGCAAATTGTTCGACAACGCAAAGCTGCGCAGATCAACAAGAACGTCCAAAATCCAGTCACTTCGCATGTACAGACTCTCTTTAAAATGGTTAACGAAACGTTAATACAACCATAGCATGTGCCTTGGAATCGAAAATATTCGCAAATTTCAACTCCCCCGAAATGGCGAGGGGCGAGAATCCAAGTATTTGATCTAACAGGGCCATCCAAAATTCAAAAATAAACCCGCGAATCAATCCTATGATTCGCGGGCTATTGTTCAGGATGCAGAGACAATCAGGCGTCAGCCCCGGGCGTCGAGCGCGTCTTCCAAAGTGCGCAGCCCGGTTTTTGGGGCCTGTACCAGCACCGACATGTTGCCGGGTTTATGTTCGTTTCGCTGCATTTTGACGTGGGCCTGTGGCAGGTCTTCCCACGTGAACACCTCTGACATGCACGGGTCCAACCGCCGCTCCAGCATCAGTTTGTTGGCTGCCGAGGCCTGCTTGAGGTGGGCAAAGTGACTGCCCTGCAACCGCTTCTGGTGCATCCACATGTACCGCACATCAAACGTCAGGTTAAACCCGGACGTGCCGGCACAAATCACCACCATGCCGCCCTTTTTCACCACAAAAGTGGAGACCGGGAATGTTGCCTCACCGGGGTGCTCGAACACCATGTCGACGTTCACGCCCTTGCCGGTGATATCCCAGATTGCCTTGCCGAATTTGCGAGTCTCGTTGAACCACTCTTTGTATTCAGGCGTGTTCACGGTGGGCAATTGCCCCCAGCATTTGAAATCCTTGCGGTTCAGCACGCCCTTGGCCCCAAGATCGAGCACGAACTGACGTTTGCTTTCGTCGCTGATCACGCCGATGGCATTGGCACCCGCGGTGTTGATCAACTGGATCGCATAGGACCCCAGACCACCAGATGCACCCCAAACCAGCACATTCTGCCCCGGCTTCAGATCATGAGGTTCATGGCCAAACAACATCCGGTATGCGGTGGCTAGTGTCAGCGTATAACATGCGCTTTCTTCCCAGGTCAGGTGCTTGGGGCGCGGCATCAGTTGCTGTGACTGAACGCGGGTGAATTGGCTGAATGACCCATCGGGTGTCTCATAGCCCCAGATGCGTTGGCTGGGCGAATACATCGGATCGCCGCCGTTACATTCCTCGTCATCGCCATCGTCCTGATTACAGTGGATCACCACCTCGTCACCGACTTTCCAGCGTTTGACCTTGTCGCCCACCGCCCAAACAATACCCGACGCATCCGAGCCCGCGATATGATAGGGCTGTTTGTGGCCGTCAAACGGGCTGATCGGCACCCCGAGGGCGGCCCAGACGCCGTTATAGTTCACGCCCGCAGCCATCACCAAGACCAGCACGTCCTGACTGTCCAGTTCCGGCACGTCCACCACCTCTTGCAACATGGCCTTGTCAGGATCGCCATGCCGTTCACGCCGGATCGCCCAAGCATACATTTGCTTTGGCACATGTCCCATAGGCGGCATTTCACCAACCTCATAAAGGTCTTTTTCAGGTGCGTCGTATTGCGCGATGGTGGTATCGAGTGCCATGCGGGCCTCCTGTCGGTTCGTTCGGTCAATGATGCGTTTGCCGCAATGCAGAATCGCAGCGTCTCATCCTTGGAATATGGATGGATACGCAATAATGCAACCTCAGAAGCGCCTTTTTTGTAATTTTATGACCCAGCAAGTGCAGAAATTTATTTTGCTAGCGCAGCATTCCCAGGCGCAAATTGTTGGATTGAATTTGCATAAAATTGCATAATCGGCCTTTGCCCGTCGTTGATCTGCCATATCCCGTCACCTTTGCTGATCACATCGCGTCCCGCCAGCCCCGTCAACGCGCGGTCCAGTTCAGATCGCAATGTCTGAGGTTTCGGTACGCGGTTCTGCACCGGTATCTGGTCAAGCAATGATCCCACCGCATCAAACAGCGCCTCTTCGGTCAGGGGCCCGTGGGTCAACAGGGCTTGCGCAATTAATGGCACCGTCAACACCGGCATGGCCTCTGATATGCGGTTCATCAACGTCTCTGACAGATCTTCGATTGTGGTCTCTGGCCCTGCGTCACGCAAAGACAGCGGCGTGCCAAATGCCACAGCCGCCGTGCCGAACCGGGTATCCCGCCCCCGCAGCCGTTGCCAAAGCTTGCGCAGAATGAACCCGACGACAACCGAAATACGCGCACCAAAACGCCTGTCACCACGGGTGTCAGCGGCAATAAGCACCCGATCTTCCAGGACGCGGTCATAGTTGATGGCGACCGGTACGAACACCACGTCGCGTTCACCGTCCGGCTCGAACCTTTCCGTCACATAGGTCAGCAGGCCCATCTTTGGGGGTTGCAACAAACCATTTAGGCTGAGGCCACCTTCGGGATAAATAGCCTGAGTTACACCGCCTTCCGTGGCCATATGGACATACCGCGCCAGAACTTTGCGATATAGCGCCCCGCGCGATTTGCGCCGAATAAAGTAGGCTCCCATTGATTTGATCAGCCGGCTCAGCGGCCAAACCCGCGCCCATTCCCCAACAGCATAAGACAAAGCCGATGACCGCGCCGCAAGGTACGTGACCAGAACATAGTCCATATTGCTACGGTGATTCATGATGAAAATGACGGTCGCATCCTTGGGGATCGCCTCGAACGTGGCGTCGTTATTATCCGCCGTTTCTATCCGGTAAACCGAATTGGCAAGCAATTTGGCCAGCCTTATGCCAAAGCTGAAATAGGCGAATGCGGAAAAGCTGGGCACAATTTCGCGCGCATATGTACGAGCTTTTTGAAAGGCCACATTTTCTGGCACGTCATTATCACGTGCATAGTTGATAATTTCGCGACTGACTTCGGGGTCGTAGATAAGCCGCTGAATCATATCGTGCCGCCGCGCCAACTTGAACGGCTCTATCGGGCGCGATAGCCGCGCGTTCAAATGCTTGACCGCGCGTTCCAACCGCAACCGGAAAAACCAGCGCACCGACGGCAACAAGAAATGGCTTAACGCGGTGACGGCCGCAAAAAGGACAATCAGGATAAACAACCAAAGGGGCAATTGAACAGTATGTGTCATCAGCAATACCCTTGCAGTGCGGCGAACCAAGGACAATATCTAAGTGAAGCGCTGCTGGAGGAAACCCGCTCGACGTTGCTGAGTGCCGCGGATTTGCGACCCCGAGCGATAATGCCGCAACGCAGCGAATTGACATGCTCATAAAGTTTCCCGTATCTACAGCCAAACGCAAGAATATTGCCTAGATAATTCAAAGAGGCCGCCCATGTCGCACCCGCAGAAAGACCGCCCCTGGCTGATCAGGACCTATGCCGGGCATTCGACCGCCTCCGCGTCCAATGCGCTTTATCGTGACAATCTGGCCAAGGGGCAAACCGGGCTTTCCGTGGCTTTCGATCTGCCGACGCAGACCGGTTATGACAGCGACCATATCCTGTCACGCGGCGAAGTGGGCAAGGTTGGCGTGCCGGTCGGCCATCTGGGTGACATGCGGGCATTGTTCAAAGACATCCCTTTGGATCAGATGAACACCTCAATGACGATCAATGCCACAGCCCCCTGGCTTTTGTCGCTGTACATTGCCGTGGCCGAAGAACAGGGCGCTGACATTTCTGCCCTGCAAGGCACGGTGCAAAACGACTTGATCAAAGAATACCTGAGCCGGGGAACCTATATCTGCCCCCCTGCCCCATCCATGAAGATGATCGCGGATGTGGCCGAATATTGTTACACCCATGTGCCGAAATGGAACCCGATGAATGTGTGTTCCTATCACCTGCAAGAGGCCGGTGCGACACCGGAGCAGGAGCTATCATTCGCGCTCGCCACCGCCACGGCTGTTCTCGATGCCCTCAAACCGCGCGTCCCCGCAGAGGATTTTCCCGCACTGGTGGGCCGCATTTCATTCTTTGTGAACGCCGGTATCCGGTTTGTTACCGAGATGTGCAAAATGCGCGCCTTTGTCGATTTGTGGGATGAGATTTGCAAAACCCGCTATGGGGTTGAGGACGCCAAATACCGCCGTTTCCGTTATGGTGTGCAGGTCAATTCACTTGGCCTGACCGAACAGCAGCCCGAAAACAACGTCTACCGTATCTTGATAGAAATGCTCGCCGTGACGCTGTCGAAAAAGGCACGCGCGCGCGCCGTACAATTACCTACGTGGAACGAGGCATTGGGCCTGCCGCGCCCGTGGGATCAACAATGGTCCATGCGGATGCAACAGATCATGGCCTATGAAACGGACCTGCTGGAATTTGATGATCTGTTTGATGGCAACCCGGCGGTGGACGCAAAAGTCGAAGCGCTCAAAACCGGTGCGCGCGCCGAATTGGCGAATATTGACGGCATGGGCGGCGCAATCTCTGCCATCGACTATATGAAAGGCCGTCTGGTCGATAGCAACGCCCAACGCCTGGGCCGCATTGAGGCGGGCGAAACCATCGTCGTTGGTGTCAACAAATGGCAAAAGGGCGAACCCTCACCGTTGATGACGGGCGATGGCGGCATCATGGTTGTGGATCCCGCCGTCGAGGCAGAGCAGATCGACCGTCTGAATGCCTGGCGCGGGGCCCGCGATCAAGCTGCGGTTGACGCGGCACTTACTCAGTTGCGCAGCGCCGCTGCGGAGGACCGCAATATCATGCCGGCTTCTATCACGGCTGCAAAGGCAGGTGTAACAACAGGCGAATGGGCCGCCGAAATGCGCAAGGTGCACGGCGAATACCGCGGCCCCACCGGCGTTGCCGCCGGTCAGTCCAACAAGACCGAAGGGTTGGACGATTTACGCGATGCGGTGGATGCAGTCAGTGACAAACTGGGACGTCGTCTGAAATTTCTTATCGGCAAACCGGGGCTTGATGGCCATTCAAACGGTGCCGAACAGATTGCCGTGCGCGCGCGCGATTGCGGCATGGATATCGCGTATGAAGGTATCCGTCTGACCCCAACTGAAATCGTCACCGCTGCGTCTCAGGATGGGGCGCATGTTGTGGGGCTTTCGATTTTGTCCGGGTCGCACATTCCTCTGGTCGAGGATCTGATGACGCAAATGCGCGATGCCGGGCTTGGCCATATTCCCGTTATCGTTGGTGGCATTATTCCTGACGATGATGCAGATCGTCTTCGCGCAATGGGCGTTGCACGGGTCTATACGCCAAAAGATTTCGAATTGAATATGATCATGCAAGACATCGTAACACTGGCCGAGCCATCGTCAAAAGCGGCGGAATAACGCCCTGACACAAATTCGAATTTGCGAATAACATTCTATTGGTATAGCCGAATTGGGAATTTGGGAAGCTAATAGGAAGAACGATGACAATTGATCTGAAATCAATGAACAGCAAAGAGTTGGAAAAACTCTTGGGCGATGTCAAAAAGGCACTTCAATCTGCAAAAGCTCGGGACCGCCGCGCGGCCCTGAAAGCAGCAGAAAAAGCGGCGGCCGAATGGGGTTTCTCGCTGACCGACTTGGCTGATGGTGAAAAACCTGCCAAAAAAGCGCGCAATACCAAGGCCAAAACGGCCAAGCCAAAATCGAAACCTCAATTTGCAAACCCCGCAGACAAGTCACAGACCTGGACTGGCAAGGGTCGCCAGCCAAATTGGTTTCGCTCCGCAGTTGAAAAAGGAAAGTCGCCTGACGACATGCGCATCTGAATTAACAGCGCAAGAATAAAGTCTAATTCTCGCTCTAACGGAAATAGGCTGCGCTGATTGCGCAGCCTATTTTCTATTTATACGATCAATGCGCCGCGACCGAAAATAAACTTCCACCGCGCCCCATCCTGCATCACAATTTCACCACCCCCCGCATAGGGTGTTTCGTAGGTTGCCGTTCCGATGCCACGCAACCCATTATTGCAACTCACAGGGAATGTGACCGTCTTTGTTTCTGCCGCTGGCATATAGCGCCCCGAACAGGTCGTTTTTCCATTGGTCGCCTGAAACCATCCGCCTTCCAGAAAAGATGCCGTCGCCGTGCCGCGATATACCGTATTCTTTGGTCCAACCACCGCAACCGGATGTGTGACATCACAGGCAGCCAACGCGCCTGCCGCAATGGCCAGTGCACAAATCAGTCGTTTCATAACAATCCCTTTCATGAACATTGTTCAACAATATATGAACGACGTTCAAATTTTTGTCGAGTAAGGAATCTCTTACTTGCCTCTTGTTCATTTGCTGCCATGAAGGCAGGTTGTTCTCAACGACAAGAAAGGAACCATTCATGACCGTACATATTGGCGCAAAACCCGGTGACATTGCAGAAACCGTGCTGATGCCGGGCGATCCGTATCGCGCAAAATGGGCGGCGGAAACCTTTCTGAAAGACGCCAAATTGGTGAATGAAGTACGCGGAATGCTGGGCTTTACCGGAACATGGAAAGGTCAGCGCGTGACCATTCAAGGCTCCGGGATGGGCATGCCGTCCCTGTCGATTTACGCCAACGAATTGATGGCTGAATACAATGCCCAGACCCTAATCCGCATTGGCTCTTGCGGGGGCATGCAGCCCCATGTCGGTATCCGCGATGTGGTCATTGCCATGACGGCCACCACGATTACCTCCCCCTCATCCGGCATTTTCAAAGAACTGAATTTCGCCCCTTGTGCGGATTGGTCGTTGCTGAGCGCGGCGGTGAAAGCCGCGGCAAATAAAGGCTGCAAGACCCATGTTGGTGGCATCTATTCGTCTGACGTTTTTTACAGCGAACGCGCCGATCTGGACGAACAGATGGTCCGCCACGGCATTCTGGGCGTGGAGATGGAGGCAGCAGAGCTTTACATGCTTGCTGCCCGGCACAAGCGGCGTGCACTGGCAGTGCTGACTGTTTCAGATCACCTGCAAACCGGTGAAGCATTGCCCTCCGAGGACCGCGAAAAGACCTTTGGCGACATGGTTGAGATCGCATTGGAAGCGGCCTTTGCCTAAGCTCTGATCACACCCCATGTGTCCGGTCATATCCGTTGCGTGCGGGCGGTTGCCAGTTGTCCAGCGCACCCTCAGCAGGGGCAAAAACCTCAATCAAAAGCGGATAGCATGCCGCCGCGTCTGAGGAATGTTCCGATGAACAATCCCCGCCCGGGCAGGCACTTAGTGCGCCAAGCAAATCAATCTCTGCAAAGAACTCGATGTAATCACCGGGGCGCACTGGGCTGGCTTTCATAAAATACTGGCCCGTATCCCGGGTGAATCCGGTGCACATGAACACGTTCAAAACGTCATGAATGTGCGGCTCCGCTTGCGCCACCGGGATATCCAGATGCGTCGCAAGCGCGCGGGTCAGATTTGAATGACAGCAATGGTGATACTGCCCACCCTTCAAAAGGTTATGCGTATAAGGATCACAACGCGTACCGATCACGTCATGCACGGACCCGCCAAAGCCATCAATGCCGTACCACCCAAGCGTATCATGCGTAACGGTCGCCATCGGTCTTAGCCCCGGAAATGACGACCACATTCGCTGGCCGGTCGTGATGTGGGTGCCATGCAGGGCGCGGGTTTTGCCGGAATAGAACCGTTCTGTCAGGTCGTTGGCGTTCCAAAGGTTCAGGTCACCGACCTGAGACCCCTCCACCGAGGTGATCCGGAAAAAGTGGCCCGCTGGCACGTGAAACGTTGCCGCTTCGCGTGGTTGCGCAATCGCTTCATGGGTTTTGGTCAGCGTCTCACGACCCTTTTGATAGGTCGCCATATCGGGCTGCGGCAAGCTATCGACAGGATAGCAAATCACGGGCCTGACAGCGCGACGCGCGTCCGCATCTGGGGGTGAGGTGATCATCAAATTCTCCGACGCTAGAGTGTTATGGAAGCGTGGCCCATGCCGTGCCGGGTGTAAAGCCAAGGAAGCCTCACCACGGGTAAAGCATCACGCTACAATCTCGGCGACTTCAAAGCCTGCATACATTTGTCAGGCGTACCAGTGCTGCGAAATACCTCCGCCCCGCAGGTCACACAATTATATTTGACCAACGCGCCCTTGCTGCCGGCCCGGTTCTCGCGCCAGCGACAGTCGCGCGTCGGCGCAGTGCGCCGCGCGACAATTCCCACGATGATAACTGCAACGATAAGCGCAATGAGTATTGGCATCAACAACCCAAGCCTTTCTCAAACCCTGCAGTTCAAGGCGACCTAGACCGTCCGTTCCAGCATCAGCTTTTTGATGTTTGCAATCGCCTCTGCGGGGTTCAGGCCCTTGGGGCAGGTCTTGGCGCAGTTCATGATCGTGTGACAGCGATAGAGCTTGAATGGATCCTCAAGGTCATCCAACCGCTCACCCGTCGCCTCGTCGCGTGAATCAATGATCCAGCGATAGGCATGCAGCAGTGCTGCTGGCCCAAGGTAACGGTCGCCGTTCCACCAATAGCTGGGGCAAGATGTCGAACAGCAGGCACACATGATACATTCGTAAAGGCCATCCAGTTTGGTCCGGTCCTCAATCGACTGCTTCCACTCTTTGGCAGGGGCAGGCGTTTCCGTGGCCAGCCACGGCTGCACCGACGCGTGCTGGGCATAAAAATGCGTCAGGTCCGGGATCAGATCCTTGACCACAGGCATATGCGGCAGCGGATAGATTTTCACCACGCCTTTGATCTCTTCCATACCGTACGTACAGGCCAGCGTGTTGATGCCGTCGATGTTCATCGCGCAAGAACCACAAATGCCCTCGCGGCAGGACCGGCGGAAAGTCAGCGTCGGATCAATCTCGTTCTTGATCTTGATCAGCGCGTCCAGGATCATCGGACCGCAGGTGTCCATATCGACAAAGTAGGTGTCGATGGCCGGGTTCTTGCCGTCATCGGGGTTCCAGCGATACACGTGGAATTCGCGGACATTGCTGGCCCCTGATGGTTTCGGCCACGTCTTCCCGGTTGTCATACGAGAATTCTTGGGGAGCGTCAGTTGAACCATTTCGCGTCTCCTTGTCTGTCGGGCGTGTAGCCCGTTTCATCACATTTACCCATTTGAATTGGGCGTTTCATGTCGCTTTGCCCTGACGGACAAAAAGCGTATTTCCTTCGACCTGCAGCACATCCTTGAAACCACAGGCGACAATTCGGGCCACCAGGTCGGTTTCCCATGTGTCTGCATGGACGGTTTCGATCAGAATTGCATCCGGCTGCCAGGCATCGGCACCCGCATCGACCAGCGCGCCAAGGGCCGCTTCCTCGAACCCCTCCACGTCAATCTTGAGGACAGTCAGATCATGAGCCGCAGCGTCACCGACAAAATCGAGCAGCGGACGAATTGGCACCAATGTCCCGCCATCGCGCACCGGTTTCTTGATGGATTTCAAAGATGCCTGACCAAAGTTGTCGCGGCGAAAGTTCAGCACCCCTTCGCCAGTTTCAGCACCCAAGGCGCAACCCTCAATCCGGATCACGTCACCCAGATTGTTCAGACGAATGTTATGACCCAAACGTCCGATCATCGCCGGGTTCGGCTCGAACGCAATCACCCGGCTTCCCGGCCCCGCGGCAAGGCCAAGCGGCACAGCAAACGCCCCACAATTGGCCCCGACATCAAGGATCAGCGCGTTGCGCCCCTCGACCAGTTCCATCAGCGCCGTCAGTGACTTCATCTCAGGCGGTTGCCCGTCCAGCCACATGCGGCGGTCGGTGTAATTGTCGCGTGGATCGACATACATTCGGATGCCTGCAAAGGTGATCTCGGTTGGGGGCAGGATCGGCACCAGTTTCTGGCGTGTCGGTTTATCCGCATCCCGAAAAACAGCACGTAGGGCAGTCACCTGCTCTGCCTGATCAACGGCATTCAGCGTGGGATGCGCCATCACATTCATCCCTTACAATATTCCATTGCGCAAAGAGGCAGCCTGCAAACACTGCACCGTTTCCGGACGCGCCAATACATTTTTGACAGTCGCGGCTGTGGTGTCATCAACACCAACCGCCGCGGCCCGGACATACTCGCGGATTTCCAGTGCGGTGGAATTATCAATGATGCAATCGGTGAACGGCGTGATCAATTGCTTTGGCACCTGCGGGAACCGCGTCGCAAGCGTTTCTGTTACCACGCCCTTGGCCCCCTGACGTGCGGTATTGTCCACCGCCTGCTGGACCTCGACACACGCCGTCAGTGCCGTTGCAAATAAAATGACTGTCCAGATGCGCATCAGTACACCCTTGCTTTTGGCGCGATTTTCTTAAGATCAATCCCGCCTTCTTTCTGTGTGGTCAGTGGTTTGAGATGCACATCACGATAGCTCAACTTGGCCTTGTTGCCGTCAAAAGTGGCAAGGCTGTGCTTGCGCCATTCCTTGTCGTCGCGGTTCGGATAATCCTCATGGGCATGGGCACCCCGGCTTTCCTTGCGCGCCGCAGCGGCGGTGATGGTCGCGGTCGCATTGGGCATCAGGTTGGCCAGTTCCAGCGTTTCCATCAGATCAGAGTTCCACACCAGTGATCGGTCCGTGACCTTCACATCGTCCAGCTTGTCGGCAACCTCGATCATCTTGACCCGGCCTTCTTCAAGCGTCTTGTCAGTGCGAAACACCGCCGCGTCGGCCTGCATGGTCTTTTGCATTTCCAGACGCAGGTCCGCCGTCGGCACACCGCCCGACGCATTGCGCAGCCCGTCAAAGCGATCAAACGCCGCATCGACGGATTTCTGATTTGGCGTGGGCACAGCGGTTTTCGGATCGACAATCTCTGCCGCCCGGATCGCCGCGGCACGGCCAAAGACCACCAGATCAATCAGTGAATTTGAGCCCAAACGGTTGGCCCCATGCACCGACGCACAGCCCGCCTCGCCGACAGCCATGAGCCCCGGTGAAATTGCGTCTGGCTTGTCTTTCGTCGGGTTCAACACCTCACCCCAATAGTTCGTGGGGATACCGCCCATGTTGTAATGCACCGTTGGCAAGACCGGGATCGGTTCCTTGGTCAGGTCCACACCCGCAAAGATGCGCGCAGATTCAGAGATACCCGGCAGGCGCAGGTCCAGCGTTTCGGGCGGCAGGTGATTGAGGTGCAGATGGATGTGGTCCTTGTTTTCGCCCACGCCGCGGCCTTCGCGGATTTCCATCGTCATGCAACGGCTGACAACATCGCGGCTGGCAAGGTCCTTATAGGTTGGCGCATAGCGTTCCATGAACCGCTCGCCCTCAGAATTGGTCAGATACCCGCCTTCGCCCCGGGCCCCTTCGGTGATCAGGCACCCAGCGCCGTAGATACCCGTTGGGTGGAACTGGACAAACTCCATATCCTGCAATGGCAGCCCCTGACGTGCGACCATACCGCCGCCGTCACCGGTACAGGTATGCGCGGACGTGGCGCTGAAATAGGCGCGGCCATAGCCGCCCGTCGCCAGCACCACCATCTTGGCACTGAACAAATGCATGGTGCCATCGTCCAGCTTCCAACACAGCACACCCTGACAGACACCATCATCCGACATGATCAGATCAATGGCGAAATACTCGATATAGAATTCCGCGTTATTCTTGAGCGATTGGCCATAGAGCGTGTGCAAAATCGCATGGCCCGTGCGGTCGGCAGCGGCACAGGTGCGCTGCACCGGCGGGCCTTCACCGAATTCGGTTGTATGACCACCAAAGGGCCGCTGGTAAATCTTGCCCTCTTCAGTGCGCGAAAACGGCACGCCATAATGTTCAAGCTCATACACCGCCTTGGGGGCCTCGCGGGCCAAATATTCCATCGCGTCGGTATCGCCCAGCCAATCGGATCCTTTGACCGTGTCATACATATGCCACTGCCAATTATCGGGCCCCATATTCGACAGCGACGCGGCGATGCCGCCTTGAGCGGCTACAGTATGCGAGCGGGTTGGAAAAACCTTGGAGATACACGCAGTGCGCAGCCCCTGCTCTGCCATGCCAAGGGTCGCGCGCAGACCGGCACCACCGGCCCCCACGACAACCACATCATATTCGTGCGTTTCATATTCATATGCGGCCATCTTGGCGGTCTCCCGTAGGGCAGTATTGGATCAAAGTGCAAGGCGGGCGATGGCGAAAACACCCACCGCTGCGGCACCATAAGAAAGGCAGGTCATCACGATGATCGCGACTTTTTGGCTCAACCCGTGCACATAGTCCTCGATCAGGACCTGGACACCGTCGTTAAAGTGTTTGAACCCCACAAGCAGTGTCAATGCGGCGATGATCGCCGGGAAGGGACGGCTATAATAGGCGAGAATTTCCTCGTAGGTGCCGCCAAGCGCCGATCCGAATGTAAACACGAAGAACGGGATCAGAAACAAAAGTGCGACTGAGCTGACTTTCATGGCCCAGAAATGGGCGGTCCCGGTTTTTGCTGAGCCAAGACCAGCGGCACGTTTGCGGTCTGTAAGAAATGCCATGCGCGCGCCCCTTATACGATGATGACGGTGAGAAGGGTCAGAACAACGGACCCTGCGATCACCGCCCAGCCCAGCTTTTCCGCCGTGGGTATGTCGAGGGCATAGCCGTTGTCCCAGACCAGATGCCGGCAACCAGCCAGCGTGTGATACCAAAGACCCCATACCGACAGGAACATGATCAGATCACCAAACCAGCTGGTAATGAATCCGTTCACAAAGTCAAAGTATCCCGGTGATGTCGCTGCGGCCAGAAACCACCACACAATCAACAGGGCCGCGACCAGCAACGCGTTGCCGGTGATGCGCGTCAGGATCGACGTCATCGACGTCAGCTGCGGGCGGTAGATTGTCAAATGCGGGCTTAGCGGGCGATTGCCCCGGTTCACATCGGCCATTGTTCAGGTCCTTTGTCGGCTAGCGTTGCCTACTTGATAGCGCTTTTTACAGGACTGTCACGGGGGCAGATGCATCAGAACTCCGCTTTATTGCCGCAGTTGGGCAGAAAAATGCAGATACTTATCTCAATCATGGAATTTGTGATCACACGAATTGACCTGTGATCACAGGATCATTCGCCTGATGTCAGCATGCTTAATTGCTTGGTGGTTTCGCGCTGCAATTTGCGTTTGATCTGGGCCGGGTAATCCTCGAACCCATTGGCGGTGATCACAAATGCGCCTTCGCCCTCAATGACATTTTCGTAAAAGTAAGCGGTCAGATCGGCACCATCTGTCTCAATGGCCAAAGCATTTACCACGACGCCGCCATCGCGCAGCGCGGCGCGCATGTCATGCGGTTCGACCCCTTCGTTTGAGACACCATCACCCGACACATCAATCACCTTGCGGCCACATTCCGGACCTTTTGCAAAGCTTTTGATCGACAGACCCAAGACCTCTCCGATTGCCGTGGAATAATTGCGCCACTTCCGAGGATCATCCGCAATGGCGCGCGCCAGGGCATCCACATCGCCCAACGATGCGATGCGTGTCCAGGGTACGGTTTGTTCCTGACGAGATGATCCTGACCATTGGATCAAGGTCACCGCAGCCTTTTGATCGACCAACGCATCTGCAACGATGCTGTCGCGCAGGGCAAAGGCAAGCCCGTCCATTTGCACATGGTATTCATCGCGGTCGACCGACCCTGAAACATCCACGGCCAGCACCAGCGCCAATTCGCACGGCCATGCGACACTGGGCAAAAGGACAAAGAGTAAAGCAAAAAGGCGGCGCATTCTGGCAACTTAACGCGCCATGCGCGTTGTGCCACATCACTTTTTCAGGACAGGTTTTACAAAAGAAAACGCGCGCCCTGTCGTGAGACAAAGCGCGCGTATCGTCATGAGGTGCAAATGGATCAGCTCAGCGAGCTGTCAATCCCGATGCACGCCTCGACCAAACCTTTGACAGCCTTGACTGAGTTCTCGAACATCGCCTGTTCGTCCTTGTTCATCTCGATCTCGACGACCCGTTCGACGCCACCCTTGCCAATCACCGTTGGCACGCCGACATAAAAACCGTTCAACCCATAGGCACCGTCAACATAGGCTGCACATGGCAACACGCGCTTTTGGTCCTTGAGATAGCTTTCCGCCATTTCAATTGCCGATGTTGCAGGCGCATAAAACGCGGAACCGGTTTTCAACAAGCCAACAATCTCTGCTCCGCCATCGCGGGTGCGTTGTACGATCGCATCCAGTTTTTCCTGAGTTGTCCAACCCATTTTCACCAGATCCGGCAGAGGAATGCCCGCAACGGTCGAATACCGCACCAGTGGCACCATTGTGTCGCCGTGCCCCCCCAGAACAAAGGCCGTTACATCGCGCATCGATACATCGAATTCAGACGCAAGAAAGTGACGGAAGCGCGCGGAATCAAGCACACCGGCCATGCCGCAGACTTTTTCATGGGGCAGGCCCGAAAATTCGCGCAGCGCCCATACCATCGCATCAAGCGGGTTGGTGATGCAGATGACAAAGGCGTTTGGCGCATGTTTGGCAATGCCTTCGCCGACGGATTTCATCACTTTGAGGTTGATGCCCAGCAAATCATCACGGCTCATCCCCGGCTTGCGGGCAACACCGGCGGTCACGATGCACACATCCGCACCCGCGATGTCGGCATAATCGTTTGCGCCCGACATGGCCGCGTCAAATTTCGCGGATGGTCCTGATTCTGCTATATCCAGTGCCTTGCCCTGCGGGACGCCCTCTGCGATGTCGAATAAAACGACGTCGCCCAGTTCTTTGATTGCTGCAAGATGGGCAAGGGTGCCACCGATTTGCCCAGCGCCGATAAGCGCGATTTTGGGTCTGGCCATGTTCGTTTCTCCAACAAGGTTGCGTTAAGGGCGGGATAGCGAAATGCGCGGGTCCCTGCAAGTTGTGCCGTGCCGCAGCAGCAAAAACCGACGCATCTAACGAAAAAGCCGCCCTTTGCGGGGCGGCTCAATCTTAGTCCTGTCTAGAAGCTGGGAACCTTAGCCTTCATACTCTGGCAGAGTTTCCAACTTCTCTTCGGTGCTGTCCACATAGACGCGCAGATCGCTGCCGTCTTCGTTGCGAATAAGCTGAAGCTCTTCAAACGACAGTTTCACGGTGTGTTCGCCCAAGCCAAGGAACCCGCCGATGTCTGCAAGCACGTCAGTGATCTTGCCGCTGTCATCCACGATCAGCGTCTCAATCTCGCCAACGTCCTCGTCGTTCACCCCATAAAGGCGCGCACCTTCCAGATCGTCAGCGGTCATTTCTGTCCACTCAACGTCCTGATAGCCATCGCGTTGGAACGTTGGGCGTGCCAGCATTTCGCGTTCCATCGCTGTATCGGCTGCAACAACCGCTTCTTCGACCTCAGCTTCTGCATTTTCGGCCATCTCTTCGGTCTTGGCTTCTGCGTTTTCAGCCATTTCTTCAGTCTTGGCTTCAGCGTTTTCAGCCGCCTGCTCCATTTCGCCGTCCAAATCACGGTCGAATTCAGGTGCTTTTTCCAGCATCTCTTTTGATGTTGTCACAACCAGAAAACGGTCATTGCTGTCGCCTTCTTCTTTGACAACCTTGATTGCGTCCATGGACACGGAAACATCGCGCTCACCAAGGCCAAGGAAACCACCAACACCCAGAATAACAGCCGTTACCTGGCCATCCGGGCTGATGATCACGTCGTTGATTTCGCCAATGTCGTCCCATTCGGTTTCGGCCCCATCTGCGACCATCGCATCGGCGTCGACTTCGGTCTCGGAATTGTAAATCCGCATCCCGATCAGGTCAGACGCAAAGAAGTCACCCTCTTGCACCATGACGTCGCCGAAACCCGTTGCGTGGGCGTCGGCATAGGCCCCGCCAGACAATGTCAAAAGGACGGCAGTTGTGCTTAGAAAACGTTTCATAATAGATACTCCTGATGTGTCGTGAGTGTTGATCACTCAACTGTGAAGTGAACAGCGGCCTTGGCGTGCGGTTCCTGAGATTTTTGAAAAAAGAGGTTCAGTTATAAACTATGACACTCTGACCCTCGATTTATGGTTCTTTTGCGTGGCGGGACCGGCAGTGCTCTTTGCCGGTATCTCAAAGGGCGGATTTGGTTCAGGTGCCGCTTTCGCCGCGGCGTCGATCCTTGCGCTGGTCATTGAACCGGGGCTGGCGCTGGGTGTGATGCTGCCGCTTTTGATGCTGATCGACGCGAGCGCCCTGCGGCCCTATTGGCGCAAATGGAGCGGTATTGACGTCAAATTACTGTTGATCGGCGGCCTGCCGGGCATTGCAGTGGGGGCCGCACTTTACCAGGTGGCGTCACCAGATTTGTTTCGTCTGCTCATCGGTGGGGTTGCGGTGGGATTTGTCGTCTGGCATCTGGCTCTGGCGTCCGGACTGATCCGTTTGGCCCGCACGCGGATGCCCGATTTGGCCGGGGTGCTGATTGGGTCCGTCGTGGGGTTCACGACCTTTGTCAGTCACGCGGGCGGGCCGCCAGCGGCCGTGTTCTTGCTGTCGCGCGGCCTGACCAAAACCCAGTATCAGGCAACAACGGTGCTGTTGTTCTGGGTCCTCAATATCGTAAAATTTCTTCCCTATGCCGCGTTGGGCATGTTTACCGCCCAGACCTTCCTTGCGAATCTGGTCCTCGCCCCATTTGCAATCCTCGGCACCTGGATCGGCGTCCGGGCGCACCATCTGGTGCCCGAACGCCTCTTTTTTGCGCTGACTTATGTGCTTTTGTTTGTCACCGGGACCAAGCTGATTTGGGACGGCCTGACCTGACGGGTTGCTGCGATGGGTCCAAATCGATCACCACCAAAGACCTCGCATCAGGTGCAGGTATGATTAGGTGCCTTCACGTCTAAGCGTCGCTCTCGTTGACCGGCAGCGCCTCGGCCAATTCCTCAAACGCCTGGCCCGAAGCCACAAGACAGGTCAACCCGCCCGGCGCAGTCACTGTGATTGTCCAACTGCCGGTTTGATCTGACGCAAACACCTCAACAATCGCGTTGTTGGCACCGATGCCCATGGACTGGCGCGTCTCGCCGTATCCTTCGGCCAATCGGGTGACAACGGCCTCTCTTGGTCCGCAGTTTCGGCTGGTTTGGGCGGCCACATCTGTGGTTGTTGCCAAAAACAGCGCTGCAGCAGCCGTCAAAGCTGCCAAATGGAGTATCTTTACGGTCCTATTCATAGCACTTTGCCTTCACTCGAAAGGCGCGGCCCATTGCAATTTGGCCAACCCGGCATTTTACCAGCGCGGCCCGGGCAGCCCCGGTTGATCCAACTGTCAGCATCTGACCCTCATCACTCGGGTCCGGGTGCTTGGCAGAACGGCCATTCACCCGTGATGCAACAGGGACGAAACTGAGGCTCAGAGCTAAAATAATGGTTAACGCAGCGTCCGAATGCCCGTTGCATTTGATATTTGCTGCGCTGCGGCACGATTGCGCTTGAACTTTTCAGCCAAAAATGCCCCCTTGCGCGCAACAATCTTACCTTTGCCTCACACGGAGCCGCCCCATGCCAAAACTCACCCGTCCCCTACGCTCGGCTCTATATATCCCCGGCTCTAAACCTCGGGCTTTGGACAAGGCCCGCACATTGCCCTGCGATGCGATCCTCTTTGATCTTGAGGACGCGGTCAGCCCCGATGGAAAAATCGCAGCCCGCGAGACGCTGGCCCAAGCGCTGGCCACGGGCGGCTACGGCGCGCGGCTGAAAGTGATCCGCATCAATGCGCTCGACACGGCATGGGGTGTCGATGATGCCCGCGCCGCCGCCGACATGAAACCGGACGCCATCTTGCTGCCCAAGGTTGGCAACCCAGCCGACCTCGAAGCATTGGCAGAACTGGTCGGCGACATCCCGCTTTGGGCGATGATGGAAACGCCCGGCGCGATGCTGAACGCCCCTGCGATTGCCGCGCATCGGCAATTGCAGGCGATGGTCATGGGCACCAATGATCTGGCCAAGGACCTGCAAACCCGGTTCCGCGCCGACCGCTTGCCGCTGGCCACATCACTTGGCCTGTGCCTGCTTGCCGCCAAGGCGCACTGCTGCGCCATCATTGATGGAGTCTATAACGCGTTCAAAGACGAAGACGGGTTGCGTGCAGAATGCGATCAGGGCCGTGATATGGGGTTTGACGGCAAAACCCTGATCCACCCGGCGCAGCTCGACATTGCCAACACCGCATTTTCCCCGTCCGATGCAGAGGCCGACCTGGCCCGCCGTCAGATTGCCGCTTTCGAGGCCGCTGAGGCCGAGGGCCAGGGCGTCGCGGTCGTCGATGGCCGCATCGTCGAAAACCTGCATGTTGCAACTGCCCGTGAAACACTGGCAAAACTGGACGCAATTGCAGCCCTGAACGCGGAGTAGCACCATGGCACTGTTGATCATCGGTTTGGCCCTATGGGTCGGCGCACATTATTTCAAACGGCTGATGCCGCGTCAGCGGATGAAACTAGGCGATACCGGCAAAGGTCTGGTGGCGCTTAGCGTGGTTGCGGCGCTTTTGCTTATCATCTTTGGCTATCGCTGGGCACCTTTCATCCACGTCTGGTCACCGCCAGCCTTCTTCACCCATATCAACAACACACTGATGATCCTCGCGCTTTGGGTCTATGGCTCGTCGGCCGCCAAAGGGGCCAAGGCGTGGCCCGCCTACAAAACCCGGCACCCACAGCTGTTGGCCGTGAAAATCTGGGCCTTCTCGCATTTGCTGGTCAATGGGGATCTGGCGTCGATCCTGCTCTTTGGCACAATGCTGGCCTGGGCCGTTGGGTCGGTCATCCTGATCAACCGGGCAGAGCCGCATTGGGTCGCCCCCGCCCCCGCAGGCCGCGCGACCTACATTCGTCTGGCTGTGATCACTGCGGTTATCACGGTCGTGATCATCGCCATCCACGCGTGGCTGGGTGTATCGCCCTTTCCCGTCTGAACATCCGGAGCTGCCATGAAACTCTATCGTTTTCTGTCCGAAGAGGACACATCCGCCTTTTGCCACAAGGTCACTGATGCGCTTAACAAGGGCTGGGATCTGTATGGCTCTCCCACCCAGACGTGGGATCATGCTGCCGGGGTCATGCGCTGTGGGCAATCGGTGGTGAAAGAGGTCGAAGGCACCTATACCCCCGACACCAAACTGGGGGGCCACTGACATGGCCAAGACCAATTCGGGGCGCTTTTTCGAAGACTATAAAGTGGGCGAAGTAATCCACCACGCGGTGCCGCGCACTGTCAAAATGGGTGAACGCGCACTTTATCACATGCTCTATCCGGCACGGCACGCGCTCTATTCCTCGGATCAGTTTGCCCAATCATGTGGCCTGCCCTTCAGCCCGCTTGACGATATGATCGCGTTTCATGTGGTGTTTGGCAAAACCGTGCCGGATGTATCGCTGAACGCGGTGGCAAATCTGGGGTATGCGCAGGGGCGCTGGCTGATGCCAATCTGGCCCGGCGACACGTTGCGCAGCCAATCCGAAGTGATCGGCGTCAAGGAAAACTCCAGCGGCAAAACCGGCGTGGTCTATGTGCGCACCACCGGGCTGAACCAACATGATGAGGCGGTGCTGGAATATGTCCGCTGGGTTATGGTGCGCAAACGCGATGTTGATGCGCCCGCACCCAAACCGGTTGTGCCAAATCTGCCTGGTGCCCTGAGCGTCGGACAATTGCGCATCCCCAAGGGCCTTGATTTCAGCAGCTACGATTTCACCCTCGCCGGTGAACCGCACCGCTGGGGCGACTACGCAGTTGGCGAACAGATCGACCACGTCGATGGTGTGACGGTCGAAGAGGCCGAACACATGATGGCGACGCGCCTGTGGCAGAACACCGCCAAGGTCCATTTCGACACCGCCGCCCGCCCTGATGGCCGCCGCCTGATCTATGGCGGTCATGTCATTTCAATGGCGCGCGCGCTGTCGTTCAACGGTCTGGCCAATGCCCAGATGGTCGTGGGCCTGAACGGCGGTGCCCATGCCAACCCCTGCCTTGCCGGTGATACCATCCGCGCCTGGTCCGAGGTACTGGACAAGGCCGAAACCGCCGCTCCGGGTGTGGGTGCCATCCGTTTGCGCTTGGTCGCGACCAAGGGCGGCGATCCGTTCAAACTGAAGGGCGATGATGGCAAATACCTACCAGATGTCCTGCTGGATCTCGACTATTGGGCGCTGATGCCGATCTAGTTTGAAAAAGCAAAATCACAGATTTCATACACGGTCAGGGACATGCGATCGGATGCGGAACTGAGGGCATCACGGTCTAGATAGGGAAATGAGCACTATGCATGAGGGAAGGCCTGTCGGAATTTTTGGCCTCTCGCGGCTCACGTCGAAGGTCTGCTGTGCGGACAGTCCGGATGTAGTGGTAAGCATCAACTAATTGGAAAACCTTGCCCGCACTGCTTCTATGTCGAGTTGGTGTTCGGTCAAACCCTCGGCCTCCCATTCACTGCGTTCCGCCTCGAAGAAGTCGCCACCATAAACATGCAATGCTGCCGTGAGGCGGGGGATCGGGTTGGTGACAGAGTGGATAATATCCGCACCCATTGGGCATACATCACCGGTCGAAAGAGATTTTGCACCAGCCGCTTCGATCAAACCATCCGGATGATCCTTGATGCGACGCCAAAATATATTGTCCTCTCGGCCCCCATAAATACCAATGACAGCCCACATATCGTGGTTGTGAGGCGGTATGGTCGTGGATGGCTTCCAGGCAAGGTTGATTATTGTCAGCTTCGGGGATTGATAGAGTGGTGTGATGCCAGGCTCTGTCGGCTCTCCCAGCGCGTCGAGTATTTTCCAAGGATCGGACATTGCCCGGCGCACGACTTCCGCAGCCGATTTGTGAGTTGGGTCCTTTTCGACCGCCTCGCAGCAGTCAGCGATAAATCTATCGACGTCGAACATAGACGAACCTCCATTTCCTACATCATATCATAAATTGGATGATGTGTCCGGTTTGGGCTTTTTTCAGACCTCCGCAACGTTCGCGACATATCTTTCGCGCCTACCCCCCAGTGCCAAACACAAAACCAATATCCCGCTCAAAAATGAACGGACAATTGCACAGAAACGGGGATTCGCCCCCCTTCCCCCCAATTCAAACCATCCGCGCCGCAATTTTGTGATCACAGCATTTCCGGTGTGATCACAAATGTCGCTTTTGTCTGGCAATCCCCCCAATACTGCGAAAAACTGTTAACCGAGCGATAAGACTCACTCGCATACTGCGAGGTGACTTGAACAAAAACGGGACAGTTTTTTATGAACATCCACGAATATCAGGCGAAAGCCCTTCTGCGCAGCTTTGGTGCCCCTGTCTCTGATGGCCGCGTCGTGATGCGCGCCGAAGAAGCGAAATCAGCCGCCGGTGAATTAGACGGGCCCCTTTGGGTGGTCAAAGCGCAAATCCATGCAGGTGGCCGCGGCAAAGGCAAATTCAAAGAAGCTGACGCAGGCGACAAAGGCGGGGTGCGCCTGACCAAATCAGTGGAAGAAGCCGCCCAGGAAGCCAAGAAAATGCTTGGCCGCACTTTGGTCACGCACCAGACCGGGCCAGCAGGCAAACAAGTCAACCGCGTCTATATCGAAGACGGTGCCGGCATTGAAACCGAACTCTATCTGGCCCTGCTGGTGGACCGCCAGTCGTCTCGCGTCGGCTTTGTCTGTTCTACCGAAGGCGGCATGGACATCGAAGAAGTCGCGGCAAGCACGCCTGAAAAAATCATCAATTTCTCCGTTGATCCCGCGACCGGATATCAGCCGTTCCATGGCCGTCGCGTTGCGTTTGCGCTGGGCCTCGAAGGCAAAGCAGTCAAGCAATGCGTGTCTCTGATGGGTATCTTGTTCAAGGCATTCATCGAAAAAGACATGGAAATGCTCGAAATCAACCCGCTGATCGTCACCGACACCGGGGATCTCAAGGTGCTCGATGCCAAGGTCAGCTTTGATGGCAACGCCATGTATCGCCACAACGATATCGCTGAATTGCGCGATGTGACCGAAGAGGACCCCAAGGAACTTGAGGCGTCCAAATACGACCTGAACTACATTGCGCTGGACGGTGAGATTGGGTGCATGGTCAACGGCGCGGGCCTCGCAATGGCGACGATGGACATCATCAAGCTTTATGGGGCCGAGCCTGCCAACTTCCTTGATGTGGGCGGCGGCGCGACCAAGGAAAAAGTCACCGAAGCGTTCAAGATCATCACCTCTGACCCGCAGGTCAAAGGCATTCTGGTCAACATCTTTGGCGGCATCATGCGCTGTGATGTGATCGCCGAAGGCGTTGTGGCTGCTGTGAAAGAGGTCGGCCTGAAAGTACCATTGGTTGTGCGTCTGGAAGGCACCAAGGTCGCCGAGGGCAAAAAGATCATCAATGAAAGCGGTCTTGATGTGATCGCGGCCGATGACCTCAAAGACGGTGCTGAAAAAATCGTGAAGGCGGTTAAGGGGTAGTCTTAGTGCCATTCGCACCACACCTTGCTTCGTTTGGCAGGCGGGCTGACCGTAGGGTGGGTGCGTGCACGCGTGCTATGCGTGCCGCCCAGAAAAGGGCCTTGGCTTTCGCAGTCGCCGGGATGATGTTCGCCAGTCCTGCCTTTGCTTCTGACTCCGCAATCTCTGCCTTCAACACCTGGTGCTTCAAGGCTGGTCAGACAGAGGCGCAGGCGCGCGAAAATATGGGGGTAACCAACGGTGTCCCGCCCGCGTTCACCCTCACCTTCTGGGATGACAGCCTTGAGCCGCGCCCGGTGGATGCCCCGCTTGGCATCGAACGACGCTGCGAGGTGGCATTTGAGGGCGACCACACCGCCCCCGCGATCAAGGCGATGCGCATGCAGATGGCGACACCGCCGGTCTTTGGCAAAAAAATCCCCTTGCCTGATACCCACCAGCCAACCGCTGGCACAGCCCTGATCGAGGGCCGCGAACTCTTGCGTGGGCGTGTGGCCGTTGTGCATGTTGGCACCCGCAAAACCGATGATACCCTTCATACATTCATGGCAGTGGACCGTCTTTATGACGGTCTGGGCCTGCCGAAAGTCGAAGGATAATGCAGATGATGCTGTCACATCCCGCCCACAGGATCGTTCGCCCCATACCCATCCCAATATCCAATCAACGCGGTGCTGCTGCGCCGTCCACCATTACGCCGCACCTCGCGGCATCAAATACCACTCGAAGGAAATAATCATGGCCGTACTCGTAGACGAAAGCACCAAAGTCATCTGTCAGGGCCTTACCGGGTCTCAGGGCACGTTCCATACCGAACAGGCGATTGCCTATGGCACCAAAATGGTGGGCGGTGTGACCCCCGGCAAAGGCGGCCAGACCCATCTTGATCTGCCGGTGTTCAACTCGGTTCACGAGGCGAAACATGTGACGCAGGCCAACGCCTCGGTGATCTATGTCCCACCGCCTTTTGCTGCCGATTCCATCCTTGAGGCGATCGATGCCGAGATGGAACTGATCGTCTGCATCACCGAAGGCATCCCGGTTCTGGACATGATGCGCGTTCAGCGCGCGCTGCAAGGCTCAAAGTCGCGGCTGATTGGTCCAAACTGCCCCGGCGTGATCACGCCCGACGCCTGCAAAATTGGTATCATGCCCGGCCATATCCACAAACGCGGGTCCTGCGGTGTTGTCTCGCGCTCGGGCACGCTGACCTACGAGGCGGTCAAGCAGACCACCGATTTGGGTTATGGACAGTCATCGGCTGTCGGCATCGGCGGCGATCCGATCAAAGGCACCGAACATATTGACGTTTTGGAAATGTTCCTCGCCGATCCTGAGACCAAATCAATCATCATGATTGGCGAAATTGGTGGTTCGGCAGAAGAAGACGCGGCCCAGTTTCTCGCGGACGAGAAAAAAGCAGGCCGCTGGAAACCCACCGCTGGTTTCATCGCGGGCCGCACCGCCCCTCCTGGCCGCCGCATGGGCCACGCGGGTGCCATCGTTGCAGGTGGCAAAGGCGGTGCCGAAGACAAGATCGAAGCCATGCGCGCGGCAGGCATTGTCGTAGCCGACAGCCCTGCGACGCTGGGCGAGGCGGTCAAGGAAGCGATTGAGAAGGGGTAAGGGGCCAGACAACCCTTAGCACGAGGATCAGATAATGGATTTTCAGACGTCGGTAAGAACCTGCCTGACCAAAAAATACATGACCTTTCAGGGGCGTGCATCGCGGTCCGAATTCTGGTGGTTCATGCTGGCCTATATCATCGGCGCGATGGTTGTCATGTTGGTCCCGCTGCTCCCGATCCTCTACGCTTTAGCTGTGTTTCTACCGCTGCTTGCCGTCGGCTTTCGAAGAATGCAGGATATCGGCAAGCCGGGTTGGTACTTTGTCATCCCGTCTGTCTACAATCTTGCCCTGCGCAGCTTTGGCTTTGGCAGTTACGAACTTGACGAAGCAACTGGAATGCCAACGGAAATGCCATCGGTTGGCGGCGCTCTTTTTGGCGGCCTGCTCTCGATCATTGGCATTGTCATCGCTGTAGTCTTTATCTGGTGGCTGACCCGACCCTCACAACCCGAAACAAATGCCTACGGTCCGCCACCTGCGGCCTGACCCTCACGCGTGCGTCTAGAAAAGGTGCCAAAATGACCAACCAACCAGCCAACGACCAGTTCCACGCTTCGTCCTTCATGGAAGGCGAGAACGCGGAATACCTCGAACATATGTATGCCCGTTATGCCAATGACCCGAATGCGGTGGACGAAGCATGGCAGGCCTTCTTCAAGGCAATGGGCGACGATGATGGCGTGGCACAGGCCGAGGCCGCAGGCCCCTCTTGGGCGCGCTCCGATTGGCCGCCCACCCCAAATGGCGAGGTCATGGGTGCCCTCACCGGCGTTTGGCCCGAACCAACCGAGGCCAAGGCCGCAGGCGACAAGATCAAGGCAAAAGCCGCCGAGAAAGGCGTCGAAGTCTCCGATGCATCCGTCAAAGAGGCGGTGCTCGATAGCATCCGCGCTCTGATGATCATCCGCGCCTACCGTATTCGCGGCCATCTGGTTGCTGACCTTGACCCGCTGGGCATGCGCCAGACCACGCCGCACCCGGAACTTGACCCCAAATCCTACGGCTTTTCCGACGCTGACATGGACCGCCCGATCTTTATCGACAACGTCCTGGGCCTTGAGGTCGCAACGATGCGCCAGATTCTGGACATCGTGAAACGGACCTATTGCGGCACCTTTGCCTTGCAATACATGCATATCTCAAACCCCGAAGAAGCAGGTTGGTTGAAGGAACGGATCGAGGGTCTGGGCAAGGAAATCGAGTTTACCAAAAACGGGCGCAAGGCGATCCTGTCGAAACTGGTCGAGGCTGAAGGTTTCGAGAAATTCCTGCACGTCAAATACATGGGCACCAAACGCTTTGGCCTTGATGGCGGCGAAAGCCTTGTGCCGGCGATGGAACAGATCATCAAACGCGGCGGCAGCCTTGGCGTGCGCGACATCGTGATCGGCATGCCGCACCGGGGCCGCCTGTCGGTGCTGGCCAATGTCATGCAAAAACCCTACCGCGCGATTTTCAACGAATTTCAGGGTGGATCGTTCAAACCCGAAGACGTCGATGGCTCGGGCGATGTGAAATACCACCTTGGTGCCTCCAGCGACCGCGAATTTGACGGCAACAGCGTGCACCTGTCGCTGACCGCCAACCCCAGCCACCTTGAGGCGGTCAACCCCGTCGTCATTGGCAAGGTCCGCGCAAAACAGGATCAACTCAAAGACAAGGATCGCGGTGCGGTCATGCCCATACTGCTGCACGGCGATGCGGCCTTTGCCGGACAGGGCGTTGTAGCGGAATGTTTCGCGCTTTCGGGCCTGCGCGGCCACCGCACCGGCGGTACTATGCATATCGTGGTCAACAACCAGATCGGCTTTACCACCGCGCCACACTTCAGCCGCTCCTCACCCTATCCCACCGACAACGCGCTGGTGGTCGAGGCCCCGATTTTTCACGTCAACGGCGACGACCCGGAAGCGGTTGTGCATGCCGCCCGTGTCGCCACCGAATTCCGTCAAAAGTTCCACAAGGACGTGGTGATCGACATGATCTGCTACCGCCGCTTTGGTCACAACGAAGGCGACGAGCCGATGTTCACCAACCCGGTGATGTACAAAAAGATCAAACAGCACAAAACCACACTCACACTTTATACCGAACGTCTGGTCAAGGACGGGCTGATCCCCGAAGGCGAGATCGAGGACATGAAAGCCGCGTTTCAGGAACATCTGAGCGAGGAATTTGAAGCGGGCAAAGACTACCGTCCCAACAAGGCCGATTGGCTGGATGGCAAATGGTCCCATCTGGACAAGCAGGACAAGAAGTACCAGCGTGGCAAGACCGCGATCAAAAAGGAAACCATGGCGGAGGTCGGCAAGGCGCTGACCACAGCGCCCGATGGTTTTCCGCTGCACAAGACCGTCGGTCGCCTGCTCGATACCAAACGCGAAATGTTTGAAACCGGGACTGGTTTTGACTGGGCCACCGGCGAAGCACTGGCGTTCGGATCGCTGCTGACCGAAGGGTACAAAGTGCGCCTTGCCGGACAGGACAGCGCCCGTGGCACGTTCAGCCAACGCCACTCCGCGCTGATCAATCAGGAAAACGAACAACGCTATTACCCGCTGAACCACATCCGTGAGGGGCAGGCAGAATACGAAGTCATCGATTCAATGCTGTCGGAATATGCGGTGCTTGGATTTGAGTATGGCTATTCACTGGCCGAACCCAACGCGCTGACGCTATGGGAGGCGCAGTTTGGCGATTTCGCAAACGGTGCACAGATCATGTTTGATCAGTTCATCAGCTCAGGCGAAAGCAAATGGCTGCGCATGTCGGGCTTGGTGTGCCTGCTGCCCCACGGCTACGAAGGCCAGGGCCCCGAACACTCTTCTGCGCGGTTGGAACGGTTCCTGACCATGTGCGGCGGCGACAACTGGATCGTGGCCAATTGCACCACCCCCGCGAATTATTTCCACATCCTGCGCCGCCAATTGCACCGCAGCTACCGCAAGCCGCTGATCCTGATGACCCCCAAGTCCCTGCTGCGCCACAAGCTGGCCGTCAGCAAGGCCGAGGAATTCACCACAGGTTCATCGTTTCACCGGGTCCTGTGGGATGACGCACAGCAAGGCAATTCAGACACCAAGCTGGTCGCGGACGACAAGATCAAGCGGGTGGTGATGTGTTCCGGCAAGGTCTACTTCGACCTGCTAGAGGAACGCGACGCGCGCGGCATTGATGACGTCTATCTCATGCGCTTTGAACAGTTCTATCCCTTCCCCGCGCAATCAGCGGTCAAGGAACTGGAACGCTTCAAGAGTGCCGAAATGGTCTGGTGTCAGGAAGAACCCAAAAACCAGGGCGCTTGGTCGTTCATTGAACCCAACATTGAATGGGTTCTGGGCCGGATCAAAGCCAAACATGGCCGCACCGCCTATGCAGGGCGCGCCACCGCCGCGTCACCTGCAACGGGTCTGGCCTCACAACACAAAGCACAACAAGCAGCCCTCGTCGATGATGCGCTGACAGTTAAAGGAAAATAACCATGACAAGCGAAGTACGCGTACCAACGCTGGGCGAATCCGTGACAGAAGCAACAGTGGCCACATGGTTCAAGAAACCGGGCGATACCGTCGCGGTCGACGAAATGTTGTGCGAGCTGGAAACCGACAAGGTGACCGTCGAGGTCCCCAGCCCCGTGGCTGGCACATTGTCTGATATCGTCGCTGCCGAAGGGGAAACCGTTGGGGTGGATGCCCTGCTGGCCAATATTTCCGAAGGGGATTCCGGATCAGCCAAAGCCCCCAAAGGCAAAGAGGCCGCAAAAGATCCCAAAGCGGAAAGCGGTGCAGCCCGGACCGCCACCAAGGGCGACGGCGGTGGCGCATCCGTTGACGTCATGGTGCCAACCTTGGGTGAAAGCGTCACCGAGGCAACAGTCAGCACCTGGTTCAAAAAGGTTGGCGATACCGTCGCCCAAGACGAAATGCTGTGCGAATTGGAAACCGACAAGGTCAGCGTAGAGGTTCCCGCCCCTGCTGCGGGCACGCTCACCGAAATCCTCGCCGAAGAAGGCAGTACTGTTGAGGCGTCCGCCAAACTCGCGGTGATCGCATCTGGTGAGGGTGCCGCCGCATCCGCCAAGGCAGAAACATCAGCCCCGGCCCCGGCAGCCGCGCAATCCAGCGGTGGCAAAGACGTCGAAGATGCGCCATCAGCGAAAAAAGCCATGGCCGAAGCGGGTGTGTCCCGCGATGCAGTGACAGGCTCTGGGCGGGATGGGCGCGTGATGAAAGAAGACGTGGCCAAGGCGATTGCCGCTGGATCAAGCGCTGCTGCCCCTGCACCTGCCGCCGCTGCGGCCCCGCGCGCCGCCTCTGCCGCTGATGATGCAAGCCGCGAAGAACGGGTCAAGATGTCGCGCCTCAAACAAACCATGGCACGCCGTCTGAAAGAGGCCCAGAATACCGCCGCAATCCTGACCACCTTTAACGAGGTCGACATGACCGAGGTGATGGGCATCCGCAACGCCTATAAAGAACAGTTCGAAAAGAAACACGGCGTGCGCATGGGCTTCATGTCGTTCTTTACGAAAGCCTGTTGTCACGCCCTCAAAGAAATCCCAGAGGTCAACGCCGAAATCGACGGCACCGACATCATCTACAAAAACTACGTCCACATGGGGGTCGCCGCTGGCACGCCCACAGGTCTGGTTGTCCCGGTGATCCGCAACGTCGACACCATGTCCTTTGCCGAGATCGAAAAAGGCATCAACGTGATGGGCAAGAAAGCCCGCGATGGCAAACTGTCGATGGCTGACATGACCGGCGGCACCTTCACCATCTCAAACGGCGGCGTCTATGGCTCACTGATGACCGCGCCGATCCTGAACCCACCGCAATCCGGCATCCTCGGCATGGCAAAAATCCAGGACCGCGCGATGGTCGTCAGCGGCGAGATTGTCGTGCGCCCGATGATGTACATCTCGCTCAGCTATGACCACCGTATCATCGACGGCAAAGGCGCGGTCACCTTCCTTGTACGGGTCAAAGAGATGCTCGAAGACCCACGGCGGTTGCTGATGGATTTGTAGCGCCATCAATTGGGTTCCACCGACCCGGATTTGGCCCGAAAGGGAAATCTGATGTCACGGATCACATTTGACCATTGCGTCATCCATGTGGGCGATTGGGACCGTTCCACAACCTTCTACCGTGACGTCTTGCAGGCCGAAATCGTGCCTTACGGCAAAGGTGCGATGTTCCGTTTCGGAACTGTACAGTTGAACACGCACGGTCCCGAACAGATCGGCACCCCCCGCGCCCGGCTTGCGGTTATGCCGGGCGGCAGCGATCTGTGCTTCGAATGGCACGGAACTGTCACGGATGCGCAAACGCATCTTGAGGCCCACGGTGTCGAGGTCGAACTTGGGCCGGTCGAAAGGATCGGTGCCAAGGGCAGCGGCACCAGCCTCTATTTTCGCGACCCTGACGGCTCCTTGCTGGAATTCATTGTCTATTCGACATGAGGTAATGGCTTAGGCCCAAATGGGACGGGTACCATGTGTCCGCGATCCTCGCCGCATGGGAAGTTTCTTGGCAGATGGCATCTTAATAGCTCTCAAACGACACCCTTTATGGGGGCTTCGCCCCCAAAGTGCCTCCGTTGACAACTGCACGCTCTCGCATCGCAGGAATTACATCGGGCCAAGACACCAAATGCTTGAGATCAGGCATCGCAAACCATACCATCCCCAAAAGGGCAAAGTTCAGCCCGCCATCGCTGCCAAAGGAGACGTCAAATGACCGAAACAACCATCCTTGCCGTATACGGCCTGCTCGTTCTGCTCACGCTTCTGTTGCAGGTCCTCGGGGCCACACGTCAACTTTCCATGGGCTACCTGATGTCCAGCCGGGACGAGGGCCGCTCCACCACCGGTATGACTGCCCGGCTTGAACGCGCGCTTGATAATTCCGTCGTTGCAATGTCCCTCTTTGCCCCGGCGATCCTGATCCTCGTGGCTCTCGACCGCACCAGCAACGCCTCGCTGTTGGCTGCAAATGTCTTCCTGATCGCCCGGATCATCTATCTGCCGGTTTATGCACTTGGCATCCCCGCGATCCGCACGCTGGCATGGCTTGCAGGTTTTGCGGCCACGGCGGTTCTCTATGTCCTGGCTCTTTAAAGGCACAACAACATGCAAATGATCTGCCACCACGAAGTCACCGACTTCGACGCTTGGAAAACCGCGTTCGACGCGGATGATGAGGCGCGCCGCAACGCGGGCCTCACTGTGCTGCAAGTCTGGAAACACGTCGACAGCACCACGCATGCGTTTTTTTTGCTGAACGTCAACAACCGCGATAAGGCACAGGGCTGGATCGACCGCTCAAATGCGCTGCACGGCGATGATGGCAACACCGTCACGCAAGCGTCTGCTTACTTCATCGACCCCGCATGACCCCCGAACTCACAGCCCTCTCCCTCGCCACGCTTTTGCAAGTGGTGCAGTTCTTGGCTTATGCCATTCCGGCCAACCGCGAGGTCGGCCCCGGCTACACCATGTCGGCCCGCGATCACGCGCCCTCACGCCCGATGTCCGACCGCACCGCACGTTTGGGCCGCGCCTTTGACAATCATTTCGAAGGGTTGATCCTCTTTACCATCGCCGTGGGTGTGATCCAGATGTCCGGCCAGAACAGCACCTTCACTGCGATCTGCGCATGGACCTATCTGATCGCGCGTGTGGCCTATGTGCCAGCCTATGCGATGGGCCTGCGCCCGTACCGGTCTCTGATCTGGTCGATCGGGTTTCTGGCAACTCTGCTGATGCTGCTCGCCGCCCTGATCTGAATTTCTTTTCGCCTTAAATACTCAAATAATCCCCCCGCTTGCACCGAGGCGCTGCCCCCCCTACGCTGATGCAAACACACCGACAGAATACCGACGTAATACCGACGTCGAAACACCAAAGGAGACAGCCATGTCCAGCTATGACGTCATCATCATCGGTTCCGGCCCCGGCGGCTATGTTGCCGCCATCCGCTGCGCGCAACTGGGCCTGAAAACGGCGTGCGTCGAAGGACGCGACACCCTTGGCGGCACCTGCCTGAATGTGGGCTGTATCCCGTCCAAGGCGCTGTTGCATGCGTCCCATATGCTGCATGAGGCGGAACATAATTTTGCCGAAATGGGGTTAAAGGGCAAAAGCCCGTCGGTCGATTGGAAGCAAATGCTGGCCTACAAACAATCCACCATCGACACCAACACCAAAGGCATCGAATTTCTTTTCAAAAAGAACAAGATAGACTGGATCAAGGGCTGGGCCACCGTACCAGAAGCGGGCAAGGTCAAGGTTGGTGATGAGGTGCACCAGGCCAAGAATATCATCATCGCCACCGGCTCTGAGCCTGCCTCGCTGCCCGGTGTTGACGTCGACGAAAAGGTCGTTGTGACCTCAACCGGGGCGCTGGAATTGGGCAAGGTCCCCAAAAAGCTCGTGGTGATCGGCGCAGGTGTGATCGGACTGGAACTGGGCAGCGTTTACGCACGGCTGGGCTCCGAAGTGACCGTGGTGGAATTTCTTGACGCCATCACACCTGGGATGGACCCCGAGGTGCAAAAGACCTTCCAGAGAATGCTGAAAAAGCAAGGCTTTACGTTCATCATGGGGGCCGCTGTCCAGGGGACCACAGCCACCAAAACCAAGGCCAAAGTCACTTATAAACTGCGCAAAGATGACAGCGAACATACGATTGATGCGGATGTTGTGCTGGTCTCAACCGGGCGCAAACCATTCACCGATGGTTTGGGTCTGGACAAGCTGGGGCTCGAGATGACCAAACGCGGCCAGATCGTCGTGAACGACCATTGGGAAACATCCGTTAAAGGCATCTATGCGATTGGCGACGTGATCGAAGGGCCAATGTTGGCGCACAAGGCCGAAGACGAGGGCATGGCCGCCGCAGAGGTGATCGCGGGCCAGCATGGCCACGTGAATTACGGCGTGATCCCCGGTGTGATCTATACCCACCCCGAGGTCGCGAATGTCGGCGAAACCGAAGCCACGCTGAAAGAAGCCGGGCGGGCCTATAAGGTGGGCAAATTCAGCTTTATGGGCAACGCACGGGCCAAGGCGGTATTTGCGGGTGACGGATTTGTCAAAATTCTGGCAGACAAGGAAACGGACCGCATATTGGGCGCACATATCATCGGCCCCGGTGCCGGTGATCTGATCCATGAGGTCTGTGTCGCTATGGAATTTGGGGCATCTGCTCAGGATCTGGCGATGACCTGCCATGCGCATCCGACCTATTCCGAAGCGGTGCGCGAGGCCGCGTTGGCCTGTGGAGACGGCGCAATCCATATGTAGTTTCTGAAAGCCAAGGTGGGCAAAGTGCCCGCCTTATTGCAGGTGCTTTTGGGCGGGCGCTTAGCCCGGAAAATCGCCTGCGTTTACCACATCGTCTTGGCCGCCCGAGCGCCCCATGCGTCATCATAAGGTGCACCGCCCTCTTCGCCACTGGTCATTTCGGCGAGTATTTCACCGACACTGGGAAGGCTGGTACTTTCGTCGACGCCGGCCCAAGCCCCTGCGCGCATCAAGGCGCGGGCGCATTGAGTATAAATTTCGGCAATTTCAATCACAATCACAGTTGCGGGTTGGCGACCGCCCTTGTCGAAACGGGCGCGCAGGTCCGCATCATCGGTGACAAACCCGCGCCCGTTGACCCGCACGACATTGTTTGATCCCGGCACCAAAAACAGGCAGGACAACCTTCCATCCGCCACGATATTGCGCAGGCTGTCCAATCGGTTGTTGCCGCGCCAGTCGGGCATCGCAAGCCGATGCGCATCCAGTTCCATGACCACAGGGCCGTCATCACCACGGGGGCTCCCATCGGTGCCACCCGGACCTATTGTGCTGAGCACACAGAGCTTTGAGGACATGATCCACTTGCGGTAGAGCGGTGTCAGTCGATCCGCCACCTTGCGCAGGGCGGGTGCCCCGGGTTGGCCATAGAGCGCCTCAAGTTCTCTTAAATCATCTAGGTGTCGCATCAACTGGTGTCCATCCTGCATCGCGCAGCAGCGTATCAGACGCACTTTCAACCTTGGTTTCCAGTTCTGCCATGAATGCTTCTTTTGTGAGGCCGGTCCGAATGGGTTCCAAAAACTCAACCACGGCGAGGCCGGGACGACGATATAGTCCACGGCGGGGCCAGAAATACCCGGCATTGGTGGCCACCGGGACGCAGGGTTGTGCCATCTGTTCGTAAAGTGCTGCGGTGCCCGCCTTGTAGGGCGCGCTCACACCAGGTGCCACACGGGTGCCTTGCGAATAGATCACCAACTGTCCCGCCTCGATACGGCCAGATTTCACATCTTCCAGCATCTTGGTGATGGCTTTGCCGCGTTTGCCACGGTCCACCGCCACCATGTTCATCCTCTTGGCGTATTGACCAATAATAGGTGTATAAAGGATTTCCTTTTTCATGATGAATTTCGCACGCGGCAAGGCGTTGAAAATCATCATGATATCAAGAAATGACTGGTGCTTTGCAGCCACCAGCACTTCGCCCTGCGGCACAGTCCCATGCACTTCACAGCGCAGTCCGATCAGCCAGCGCGCCGTCCAGATGCACCATCGCGAATAGGCTTTGCAGGCTGCATATGCGCCGTTAAGCGAGAACATCGCCCAAGGGGCATAAAGCAAGCCAACCACAGGCATCATCACTGTTGCCTGCACGATATAGAGGATCGACCGCACCCATTGCAGCATTATGCCAACTCCCTCAAAGTACGGCGCGCCGCCGCGCCCGTTGCGATAAACGCCACAGCCCCAGCCAAAAACGGGATCAGCAGCGGCAACAGCCAATGCCATCCCTGCAAGCCCAGCCCGGTCAGAAAGCCAGCCTCCTCAGCTGCGGAGGGCATCAGGAGCACCGCAATCATCCCCAGAGTTGTACCCGCCGCAGCGCCCAAAAGGGCGCGCAGGGTAAAGCGCCGGATGAACGCCTGTGCAATGTAGTCATCCGTGGCCCCCACCAACCGCAAAACAGCAATAACCTGGGCATTTGCGGCGAGCGCGGCATGCGCTGCAAGGGTAATCATCGCAGCCACAGCGGCCCCGATTAGCAGGATCGACAGCCAGCCCAAGATGCGCAAACGGGTTGCCGCCTTGATCAAAGGCGCACGCCAGCGGGCATGGTCATCCAAAATTGCCCCCGGGACTTCGGCAGACAGACGCAACCGCAGACCGGTGGCATCCAGACCTTCGCTGTTCTCAATCACTTCAATCAGACGCGGCACCGGCAATGTATCAAGCGCCAATTCGGGGCCAAACCACGGGGCCAGTAATGCCTGTTGTTCCGCGTCGGTCAGCGCGCGCGCCGTGGCAACACCTTTGGTCGTCTCCAGAATGCGCAAAGCAGCATCGGTCTGGGCCGCGCGTTGATCCAGCGGTGCCACAATTCGGATCGTTGCAGACCGTGCCAGCTCGTCTCCCCAGCGCTGCGCGAGACGTCCGGAGGCCAGCGACAGCGCAAGCGCAAACACCGCTAAAAAAGCCATCGCGGCGGCGGCAAAAAGGGTCAATTGTGCCGTAAATCCCGAAGGCGGCACAACGCGGTCCGCATGTCGGTCGCCCACCATCACGGCCCGAAAAGACGACAGAGTAAACTTCACAGATCTGCCCCCGCCAATTGAATGCGGCGGTTTGCAATGCGCAAAACACGGGCTTGGACATGCGCCTTGGTGGCGCGGATCAGGCTTAAATCATGGGTTGCGATCAATACGGTCTTGCCCATCTTGTTCAATTCTATCAGCAGCCTCAGCAAACGCTCTGACATTTCCCAGTCGATGTTGCCGGTGGGTTCATCCGCCAAAACCACATCAGGCGACATGATGACGGCGCGCGCCAATGCCGCGCGTTGCCGTTCACCGCCCGACAATTCGGGTGGCAATGCATCCGCGCGATTGGTCAGGCCAACCCACGACATCAGTTCCTGCAAATCCTCGCCCCCTGCCTCGGCATGACGGCCAGATACCGTTAAGGGCAGCGATATGTTGTCTGACACGTCCAGATGATCAAGGAACTTAACATCTTGATGTACAACACCAACCCGACGACGCACCATCGCGATATCGTCCCGGTCAAGCCCGCGCACGTCCGCACCAAACAACCGGACATGGCCCGCGGTTGGCAGCAATGCACCATAACAGAGCTTCATCAGCGTCGTCTTGCCGGCACCCGAAGGCCCGGTCAGGAAATGAAAAGAGCCCGGCGCAAGTTTCAGCGCAATATCTGACAGCAACTCACCGCCGCCATAGCTATACGCCACATTTTCCAGTTCGATCACAAAAGTACCCCGGTTCGCTCAACCTGTTGTGCCTTAGCACCGCTTACGTTTCAATACACCTGAACAAAGCTTCACGCCCAGATAGCACTTTTCCTATTTTGTTCTAAGACATATGCTAGGTGTTAACACTTAAGTTCGGTCGTTACAGAGCAACAGGATAAATAATGCGGCTCATCTGTCCAAATTGCGATGCCCAGTACGAAGTCCCCGACGAAGTCATGCCGACGGATGGACGGGACGTGCAATGTTCAAATTGCGGGCAAACCTGGTTTCAGCATCATCCCGACAACGCGCCTGAGGAAGATCAAGACCGCAGCGTCGATGTGGATGCCCCCGCACCGGACGAAGAGATTTCCCCGCCACCACCGCCAATGCCGCGTCCAGCCGAACCTCAGCGCAAGCAACTTGATCCTGCGGTCGCCGATATTTTGCGACAGGAAGCAGAGGCCGAACATGAGGCGCGGCGCAAGCGGCAATCCGAAACATTGGAAAGCCAGCCAGATCTGGGACTGGACAGCAGCGACAAAAATGACAGCGTCGATAGCGAAGACCGCCGTACCCGGCAGGCTCAGGAACGTATGGCGCGGATGCGTGGCGAACCAAAACCGGAACCGGTATCAGATTCGTCTGTGATGGCGGCGGCGATTTCGTCCCGGCGCGATCTGTTGCCTGATATAGAAGAGATCAACTCGACCTTGCGCACCGGAAACACCCGCAACGGCGTTGGGGGCGAAAACGGACCTGAGATCGAAGCGCCCACAACACGAAAGCGAAAGCGCGGCTTTCGCAAGGGCTTTTTGCTCATGATCTTGTTGTTCGCGATCATGCTGGCGGTCTATTCGTTCGCGCCGCAGATCGCCAAAGCCGTGCCGCAGACCGATCCGTATTTGTCGGGCTATGTCGCCTGGGTGGATCGGATGCGACTGGGGCTGGACGGTTATGTGCAATCGATCCTGAGTTGGCTTGACACGATGGCCTCCGCATCAGGCGGTTAAGCCGGATGTGTTAAACCCGCGCTCACATCTTATCCAGATGGCCACCCGGTTAGAATTCATCTAACAGGCGTTTGAGATAGTCGCGCTCGACCTCTGGTCGCTGTGTTTCACCTGACCGACGGCGGATTTCATCAAGCAACTTGCGCGCGGTCCCTGCGCCGCCCGGTCCTTGGCGCAGTTTGCCATCCGGCGCTCCGTTGCTGCTTGACCCCTCGCGATCACGCCCCAATGGATCCTGAGCTTCGGCGCGACGCTCCGAAGGTGCTGTGCCCTGGCCCGGTTGTTGGTTCTCTTGCTGGTCCATCGCATCGGCAAGGGACCGCATTCCTTCGCGCAGCGCTTCCATGGCTTGCGCCTGATTGTCAATTGCCTCAGCCAGATCCCCATTTCGCAGCGCATCCTCTGCTTCGTCCATGGCGCGTCCTGCACGGTCCAGCGCCTCGCGGGCGGCATCGACCTCTGGTGTTCCTTGTCCGGGCAGGCGTCCCTGTTGACGCCGCAGTTCATCGCGTAGGGCTTCCTGACGGTCGGCAAGGCCATCCTCGCCTTTGCCAAAGCCTTCGCCTTGTTCTCCGCCTTCGGGGACAGGAGTATTCTGACCCTGACCTTGGCCTTGCTGTTCACCACTGCCCTGTCCCTGGCCATTCTGGCCCTCATGGCTCTGGCCGCGACCCTGGCCACCATTGCGGCCTTCGTTGCCATCGTTTTCACCTGCCTGCGCATTGGGGTTGAACTGTTCTTGCAGGTCGCGGAACGCCTGATCGCTCAGACCTTGTTGTTCGCGCAGGGTGTCCGACAGGCCTTCCATCGCCTGTTCGCCGGGCGATTTTCCACCTTGGCCGGGCTGACCTTCGGTGACGCGCATGTTTTCCAGCAACTCTTGCAGTTCTTTGAGCGCCTGTTCGGCCTCAGCCATGCGGCCTTGTTCCATCAATTCCTGAATGTGATCCATCATGCGTTGCAGGTCGTCCTGGGTCATCTGCATGCCATCGCCCTGTTGCCGGTCCGGCTCATCGGTACCGTTGCGGTCCTGTTCCTGCGCCTGCTGGCGTTGCAACTGGTCTAAGTAATCTTCGGTCGCGCGGCGCAACTCGTCCATCAATTCGGCAATCTCTTCCTTTGAGGCACCGTTCTTGATCGCTTCGTTCAGGCGGTCCTGCGCCCGGCGCATCCGTTCCAACGCATCAGCCAAGACGCCTTCTTCAAGCTCAATTGCGAGGCCCCACATGTCTTCCGCCAATTGTTCCTGCACATCATCGCTCAGCCCAAACCGGGCGTGAATTTCCAACTGCCTGATCACTTTGCGCAGACGCAATGCAGTCGTTTCTGAACGAAACAGGTCTTGCGGCCGATAGGAAACAGCCCGCAATACCTGTGCCATGCGTGGTGCATTGGCCCGTGACCACAGAAGATCGCGACGCATTTCAATGACTGCTGCCGCTGTCGGATCAAAAAACCTGCGTCCCGGCAGGATGATGTCAGTTGGCACCGCATCACCTTGTTGTTCCGCCGCATCCAGAACCGAGAGGCTGATTTTGACCGGCAGGTTCGCCCAAGGGTGCTTTGAGAAATCATCGGTTAGATTTTCTTCAAAATCCGCACGGTCACCTGCAATTGGGGTCGGCAGTGCCACGATCACCTCAGACCGGGGTTCGGGATCAAGGCTCAGACCATAACGCCGGTCAACCGCTGCCAGATCAAGAATGATCCGCGCCTCGCCCGCTTCGACGCCGTAATCGTCACGCGCCGCAAAAGGCAGCCGCATTTCGCCAAGTGCGGAAACTTCAGGTGGGCCAAGCACGTCGACTTCCGGTGCCAGATCCTCGACCACTGCGATATCCCAACGGCGCCCGCCGGGGCCATCAACAGCGATTGTCCCATCTTGCAAAACCGTAAAATCCTGAGCGGCATCAGAAGCGGCGGGTACATCTGAGGTGCGGCCCGAAACGGTTTCAGACAGGGTCAGCGCACCGACCTGGCCGTAAAACCGCAACGTGATCAGTGTCCCATTGGGCAGATCGATGGCCCCTTCGGCCAGATCATTGAGATAAAGTGTTGGCTTGCCAGTATAGCGCGGCGGTTCTGCCCAGCCTTCCCAAACCGGACCGTTCGCAAGCCCGCCGCCGCCCGGAGCCATGTCAGCCACCGATCCGACCCGCCAGATTGATCCAAACAAAAGCGCAACCGCAAAGGCCAAGACGGCCACAAATCGCAACGCATAGGGGTCGCGGCGCGCGACCCGCAGGTCCGCAGGCACCGGGCGCGCAAGGGTTGCACGTGCAACCATACGTGCTTTATGCGCACGCCAGACCGCCATTGACGCATCATCCCCTTCGCCAATGATCTGGTCATCCATCATCGCCTGAATAGGACGCCCCGGCAGACTGCGATCCAACCGCTCCATCGCGTCGCTGCGTGACGGTATGCGGAACCGACGCAAGGCATAGATAAGCGCACCCAAAGCTGCGACAGCAGCGGCCATCGCACCCGCCCAGACCACTTCGATCATCACAACATCTTGCAGGCCCAACATTAACGCGGCCAGAACCATCAGGCAGACGGTCATCATGGGCCAAAGCGCATTGACCAGACTTTCCGCCAACATACCCACCCGCGTCAACCGCAACGGCCAGCGCAAAATCGCCAGCCCGCGCCGCAGATCGTTGGGGGTAAATGAGGTCATATTGGCCGTCTCCCGTTGCCTTTCAGCAAAGCCTGTCAGCAAGGCGCTGTCAAAGCCATTCAGGGATGGTATCTCGATTTATCATTTCGTCAAAGGTCGGGCGTGAGCGGATAACCGCAAATTGATCATCTTTCACCAAAACTTCGGGGATAAGCGGGCGTGAATTATATTCACTGCTCATCACCGCACCGTAAGCACCAGCCGAGCGAAACGCGACCAGATCACCGGCAGTCAGGGGCGGCATCATGCGCCCCTTGGCAAATGTATCGCCGGATTCGCATACCGGCCCGACGATGTCATAGGGTTGGAATTCAATTGCGGGCGTGGGTTCATTGACCGCGATGATATCGTGATGGGCGTCATACATTGCCGGACGGATCAGATCATTCATAGCGCCGTCAAGGATCAGAAAATCGCGGTCTTCGCCTGATTTGACATAGATGACCTTGCTGACCATCAGGCCGGCGTTGCCCGCAATCAGACGGCCCGGCTCAATCTCAATCTCGCAGCCCAGATGCCCGAGCGTCCGCTTGACCAGTGCGCCGTAATCCATGGGCAAGGGCGGGGCGGCATTGGAATGCTGGTATGGGATGCCAAGGCCGCCGCCCAAATCCAGACGGCTGATTGTATGCCCGTCCGCGCGCAGTGTTTCTGTCAACTCCGCGACTTTCAGATAGGCTTGTTCAAAGGGCGCAAGGTCCGTCAATTGGCTGCCGATATGGACATCAATGCCAATCACCTCAAGACCGGGCAGACCCGCCGCCATGCGGTACACCTCCCGGGCGCGGGCAATGGGAATGCCAAACTTGTTCTCGGATTTTCCCGTCGCAATTTTCGCATGGGTTTTTGCGTCGACGTCCGGGTTCACGCGAATGGTGATGGGCGCGGTTGTCCCCAAATCCTGCGCGACTTTGCTCAGCACCATCATCTCGGGCTCGCTTTCGACATTGAACTGGCGGATGCCACCCTGCAAAGCCATGCGGATTTCATCCGCCGTTTTGCCCACACCGGAAAATACAATTTTTTCGCCCGGCACACCCGCTGCCTTGGCGCGCAGGTACTCCCCGATGGACACCACATCCATGCCCGCCCCGGCCTGTGCCAGAGTGCGCAGCACAGCGATGTTTGAATTGGCCTTCATTGCATAGCAAACCAGATGGTCCATGCCTGCCAATGCCTCATCAAAAAGCTTGAAATGGCGCAGCAAAGTCGCGGTCGAATAGACATAAAACGGCGTGCCAACCGCCGCTGCAATTTCGGCCACTGCGACGTCTTCGGCGTGCAGCACACCGTCACGATACAGAAAATGATCCATGCTTCTTTTCGCCCCAAATACTCAATTCTGACCTAACGAACCGGTGCCGTCCGCAAGAAAAGGTAAAGCGGCAGACCACAGCTTACCCCAATACAGAACGTGGCGGGGATGGCAATCAGGGCCCGCCAATTGCGCCGCACAGCGACCTCGGCCAGGATCCACACTGTCAAGGTGATGGCCGCAATGGTCAGGTCCCAGACCAGCCCGCTTGACGCCGCGTTTGCGTGCCACGCGTCGACCATCGCCATAATGTCAAAGCCATTGGTCCGGAACCATTGTACGAAATAATACATTGGATGGATCGCACCCCAGACCGCCAGGGCAAGGTATGTCATGCGCAATATCGACATCTCAATTCACTGTTGAAACGCCAACAATCACCTGTCCTGAAATATGGACGCCGGGGGTGGTTGGCTCTGGAACATGACGCGTGCTTATGTCACGCACACGCCCGTCATCAGACGGGCTTGGACCGGTGCAGGCGGCAACACATCCCATAAGGCAGGTCACGATCGCAAAGCGCGTCATAAACCGAGGCCCAATGACACCCACAGCGGTCCTTGGTTCAATGCCACATTGGTGCCAACGGACACACCGTGGTTGGACAGGGTGACCGCAGAACTTGCGGTTGGATAGATCGGTTCGCCGTCCACGCCACAGGCCGCCAGCGTCAGGACAGCACCGACAATGAGAACTGATTTCATGCCAAAATACCTTTCCACCTTGCGACCTGCGCCCGCACTTGGGCAGGGGCCGTTCCCCCATAAGACATACGCGAGTTTACCGAATTTTCCACGCCTAAGACGTCAAAAACGTCGCTGGTGATATCCACATGTGCTGATTTCATCTGATCCAGCGTCAGATCAGGCAGATCACAACCCTGGCCTTCTGCCATTGCAACCAGCGTCCCGGTGATGTGGTGCGCATCGCGAAACGGCAGGCCCAGCACCCGGACCAGCCAATCAGCCAGATCAGTGGCGGTGGAAAATCCACTGCCCGCCGCCGCCGCCAGATTTTCACGCTGCGCGTTCATGTCCCGCACCATGCCCTCCATTGCGGCCAGTGCCAGCATGAGGTTGTCAGCGGCGTCAAAAACCTGTTCTTTGTCTTCTTGCATGTCCTTGGAATAGGCCAGCGGCAGGCCCTTCATCACCATCATCAACGCTGTATTGGCACCGAAAATGCGCCCGACCTTGGCGCGGATCAGCTCCGCCGCATCGGGGTTCTTTTTCTGCGGCATGATGCTGGACCCGGTTGAAAACCGATCCGACAGCGCCACAAATCTAAACTGTGCCGACGACCAGATCACCAATTCCTCCGCAAAGCGGCTCAGGTGCATGGCACAGATGCTGCCCGCACCCAGAAATTCGAGCGCAAAATCACGGTCGCTGACGGCGTCCAGCGAATTGGCAGACGGGCGGTCAAACCCCAGCGCCTGTGCGGTCATGTCCCGGTCGATGGGAAAGGACGTGCCCGCCAGCGCGGCGGCTCCCAAGGGGCATTCATTCATCCGTTTGCGCGCATCGCGCATGCGGCTCAGGTCGCGGCCAAACATTTCGACATAGGCCATCATGTGATGGCCCCATGTAACCGGTTGCGCCGTCTGCAAATGCGTGAACCCCGGCATCACCCAATCCGCACCTGCCTCGGCCTGACCAAGCAGGGCTTGGAGCAGCGCGATAAGTCCCGCCTCGGCGGCATCAAACTGATCACGCACCCAAAGTTTAAAATCTGTCGCGACCTGATCGTTGCGCGACCGACCTGTGTGCAAACGCCCGGCCGGTTCGCCGATCACCTCTTTCAGGCGCGCCTCGACATTCATGTGAATGTCTTCAAGGGCGGTGGAATACTCAAATGTCCCGCCTTCGATCTCTGACAAGATCGTGAGCAACCCTTCCCGTATCGCTTTGGCATCGCTATCAGTGAGGATGCCTGTGGCGGCCAACATGGCGGCATGGGCGCGCGACCCTGCGATGTCTTGTGCGGCCATCCGCTTGTCAAACCCGATCGAGGCGTTAATTGCCTCCATGATCGCGTCCGGCCCGGCGGCGAAACGGCCACCCCACATTTTGTTTGAGGTCGTGTCAGTCATTTTAAACCCTCGGAGGGACAGATGAAGAATTTGGTGTTGGCGTTCGTGTATACGGCCCTTGTGACAGGTGCAAACACCGTTGCTGCTGCGGGCGCGGACATCCTGAGCTTGCGCGACGGGGATATGAAAAAACTGATCGTGCATGAAACACCGATTGCCACATCTGATGCGGCCTTTGATCTTGAGGACGATGGCGGCAAAGGTTCGCTCGCTGATTATCGCGGCAAATATGTGCTGCTCAATTTCTGGGCCACTTGGTGCGCGCCCTGTCGCAAGGAGATGCCGCAATTGGAAGCACTGCAAAAGGAATTCGGCGGCGATATGTTTGAGGTGCTGACCATCGCCACCGGTCGTAATTCACCCGAAGGCATCACCCGCTTTTTTGCCGAGGCCGGTATCGACAGCCTGCCCCGCCACCAAGACCCAAAACAGGCACTGGCCAGCCAGATGGGGGTATTCGGCCTGCCGATCACCGTGATCATGGACCCGGAGGGCCGCGAAGTCGCGCGCCTGCGGGGCGATGCGGATTGGAGCAGTGAAAGTGCAAAGGCCATCATCAAGGCTTTGGTACAGCCGGACAGTTAGGCAAGTTCGCGCGTCATGCCGCGTGGGTCAAGATTGCGGCTTCTGAAGATGACAAATGCCGACGGGCAAAACGTCCGTAGGTATGGGGGTCAAATTCCAACTCCGGATGAGCCGCCAGCAAACGTGCGCGATCCGCATCATCCAGCGTACTGAGGGCGGTTGATGCCGGGTGAAAGCTTTCTGTTTCCACGCCGTTTGCCCAGACCACTTCATGCTGATCCAGCAGCATGTGGATATAGGTCACTTCGCGCACTTTCATATCGACGCGGATGCTGCCGCCGTTGATCAGGTCTTTGGCGGCGACAAGGACTTCGGACGTATTGAACAATTCCTGAGCCACTGCACCTTTCACGACCACACGGTGTTCGGGTGAAACAACCAGATCATCGTCCGGGCAGTCGATGCCCAGAATGCCTGCATCAAACCGGACTGGGCGCAATTTCGGCATCGCAAAAAGGCGTGCGCCCGACATGTTGCGGCTTCCGATCCACTGGATTGTTTGGGCACCATTGTCTTTGGTTTGAATGCGATCGCCTTCGCGCAGGTCCTCGATTAGGATCAGCCCGTCTGGCGTGCGAATACGCGTGCCGGGGGTAAAACAAATCACACCACCGCTGCCCGCGGACATCGATTCACCGGGGCTCGACCCAAGTGTATGGTGCACGACCCAAAGATCCGCGTTGCGTGGGGGAATTTCGTCAAGGAACATCAGCAGGGGCTGTGATCCGCCCCCAACGTCGATCAGCGTTACGGTATAGCTTTTGCCACCGTCTGTTACGACAAAGCTGTTGTCCATCATTGGCGGCTGGTCTTTAGGGTCGATCCGCTCGGGATGCAAAGTCGGCATGCTCTGGTCAACGGCAGCCCCCACCAGACGGTGGACCATGCGCGCGGCGCGTCTGCGTAGATTCTCTGCTTCGTCTGCCTGATCCAGCCGCAACACGTCATTAGGTCCATCCACCCGGATGGCATCGCCCCGCCATGCCCACGCAGCACCCACATTGAGGTTTTGCACCGGCGCAGCATCAAGGCCGTCTATTTCTGTTTGCGACCAGCTGATGACAAACGTGCCCTTAAAGCCCGTTTTCATTGCTCGTTCTGCCTGCCTCTTCTTTTTATTATGAATACGTTAACAAAGCCGCACGAATCGGGGAAGGTCAAATTTGTGTCAGATTCCAGTGTGTTGCAATTTCACGATGGCCTTTTCTCTGAACATGACCCGAATTCAATATCTGGTGGGCATTTTACCTTTACCCACTAAATGCAGTCAGCGCCGGATCCCTGGTACGATAGAGTGACTCAAGGTAATGTTATCCCCTCGCTGGGACATCGCCGCCTTACGCCCAACAATATTGCCACCACCCGCGGGCCATACCCCTTCAATCGCTTGTAAATCACCGATAAAATGATAGCGTTCTGTATCTGAATTCTCGATCGGAGGCTCCATGTCAGACCCACGAAAACCTTTGCCTGACCGACGTATCGTTTCGTCAAGACACCTTGCCGAAGGGGAGGGATGGGAGGCGTCCGAGCTCGAATACGGGATGATTATCGCTTACAACGCCTTTGCCCGCTGGATGTCACGGTGCATGGCGGCAGCGGGGAACCCTGACCTTACCCCGCTTGAGATATTGGTGCTGCACAACACAAATCATCGTGGCCGAGAAAAGCGTCTGACGGATATTTGTTTCATTCTGAATATCGAAGACACGCACACCGTCAATTACGCGCTTCGAAAGCTACTGAAATCCGGACTTCTGGAGGCTGACAAACGCGGAAAGGAAGTGTTTTATCGAACCTCTCAGGCGGGCACTGATTTGTGCGAAGCCTACCGGAATATTCGCCAGATTTGCTTCATCGACGGCTTGCCACGCACAGACATCAGCGGTGAAGATCTACGCGAGATCGCGGCCAGCTTGCGCACCATGTCGGGTCAATATGATCAGGCCAGCCGCGCTGCCGCCTCGCTATAAAACTCGCGGCATTTCAAACAGGCGTTTCGGCTGTGAAAATCGACGGGACCAATGCCCGCAGATCGGGCCACTGTTCAAAGCTGCGCACATAGTCCGCGTGTTTCAGGACCCGCCCCGCCAGATGCGCGCCGCCCGTGTAGCGGCAAATATGCATATTTGCCGCAAGCGCCGCCTCAACCCCCGGAAGGCTGTCTTCGATCACCAGACAATGTGCTGGATCGACGCCCATCTTCTCTGCCGTATACAGAAATAAATCTGGTGCGGGTTTGCCATGGGCGACCTGCGACGCGGTAAAGACATCTTGCCCAAAGTAACGCGCCAAATCTACGATATTCAACGAATTGGATACCCGCTCCGGACTGCTTGACGTCGCAACGCAGCACCTGGTGGTCAGCCCGTCCAATACGTCCGTCACGCCTTTGGTCGGCGTCAATCGCTGCGCGAATTTGGCCAAAAGTTCGTGACGGTATTGCTGTTCAAAATCACCGGGCAGGTCCACATCAAATGTCATTTGAATGTCACGCGCGACAGTGGGGAAACTACGCCCCATGAAATTTGTGCAGATGTAATCGAAATCAATGACTACGCCTAACTTCGCAAGGGCCCCGAGCAAGACCTCCGCACTCAACCCTTCGCTGTCAATCAAGACCCCGTCACAATCGAAAATGACCAGATCTATGCGTGTATCCATCGCCCGTCGCCCCCCGCCTGAATGTTTCGGATAGCGCAAATTGGGGTCCTTTGTCTTGCGGAATTTGGCCTTGGATCTGAGCCTAGGCGTCGCGGCTCAACTGGCTTGCAGCGCGGGCCAGTTCAGTGATCGCCGGCCAATCGCCCGCCTGGACAAGGGCATCTGGTGCCACCCATGACCCGCCAGCGCAGGCCACATTCGGCAAAGACAGGTAGCTGCGTGCGTTTGCCATGCTGACGCCGCCGGTTGGGCAAAAGCTGATCTGGGGCAACGGTGATGCGAGCGATTTCAACGCAGGTGCACCGCCTGACGCCTCAGCCGGAAAGAACTTCATCATGTCATATCCGCGTTCAAGCAAGCGCATCGCCTCGGTCGCCGTGGCGGCACCGGGAAGGGTGGGCAGATGTGCATCCTCGCAGGCCGACAAAAGCCGGTCCGTGGCACCCGGTGACACACCAAACGTGGCCCCGGCATCTTTGGCGCGTTTGACATCATCTGGCGTCAGCAAGGTGCCAGCGCCGACAACGCCTCCTTCAACCTTGGCCATTTCGGCAATCACCGCCAATGCCGCCTCGGTGCGCAACGTCACCTCAAGGACCGGCAAACCGCCCGCTACCAAAGCTTCGGCCAAGGGCCGGGCGTGGGCCACATCATGGACGACCAGAACCGGTATGATCGGGGCCAATGCGCATATCTTTTTGGTGGCGGTGCTTGCGTCGTGAGGAAGCATAACGTGTCCTTTTTGGATAATCTCAAATACAGCTTGCGCCAGTGTCAGCAGAACGCACCAAAGCGCGGAAATTGGCAAAAAGTTCGCGCCCTTGCCCGTATTCATTGCCGCTGAGGTCAGCAGTCACAAGTGGGCGGTCCAACACGCCTTCAGTGATAATATCCAACCTGCCTGCATGGGCATCGACCCGAAGAACATCACCATCTGCAATCCGCGCGATTGGGCCACCGTCCACCGCTTCGGGGCAGACGTGGATGGCCGATAGAACCTTGCCGGATGCACCCGACATGCGCCCATCCGTGACCAGCGCGACCTTTAGACCACGCGCTTGCAGGTTTGCCAGAACCGGTGTGAGACTGTGCAACTCGGGCATCCCGTTGGCCTTGGGTCCCTGAAAGCGGACCACGACGATCACATCGCTGTCAAACTCACCTGACTGATAGGCCGCCTTGACCGCCTCCTGATCGTGAAACACCCGCGCCGGGGCCTCAACCACATGATGTTCTGGCTTGACGGCGGACACCTTTGTTACCGCGGCACCCAGTGACCCATCCAGACGTTTGAGGCCACCTGTGGGCTGAAACGGGTCGGTTGCGGGGCGCAGTATCTTGTCGTTCAAGGTTTCGGTCGGCCCGGCCACCCAAGACAATTGATTGTCCTTCAATTTGGGGTCCTGCGTATAACGCTCCAAGCCTTTGCCAGCGATGGTTGTCACATCTTCATGCAGCAAGCCCGCGCTTAGCAATTGACCAATCATATAGCCCAGACCGCCCGCCGCGTGGAAATGGTTCACATCCGCAAGTCCGTTGGGATAGACCCGTGCCAAAAGCGGTGTCACATCCGCAAGTTCGGAAAAATCCTGCCAATCCAGCATGATACCGCCTGCGCGCGCCATTGCGACCAGATGGATCAAGAGGTTGGTGGAGCCACCTGTGGCATGCAGACCCACGATGCCGTTTACATAGGCGCGTTCGTCAAGCACATCACACACCGGCGTATAGCTGTTGCCCAGATGGCTGATGGCCAGTGCCCGCTGTGCGCCCGCGATGGTCAATTCGTCGCGCAGGGGGGTGTTGGGGTTCACAAATGACGCACCCGGCAGGTGCAGCCCCATAAACTCCATCAGCATCTGGTTGGTGTTGGCCGTGCCGTAAAACGTACAGGTGCCCGGCCCGTGATAGGCGGCCATTTCGGCGGCCATCAATTCTTCGCGCCCGACTTCACCTGCGGCAAATTGTTGGCGCACTTTGGCTTTCTCATCATTGCTGATGCCCGACACCATCGGACCGGCAGGCAGAAATATCGCGGGGATGTGGCCAAAGGCCTGGGCAGCAATGACCAGTCCCGGCACGATCTTGTCACAAACGCCAAGATAGACAGCCGCGTCAAAAGTGTTGTGGCTTAACCCGACACCGGCGGCCATCGCAATCACGTCGCGCGAAAACAGGCTCAGTTCCATCCCGGCCGTACCTTGGGTCACACCGTCACACATCGCAGGCACACCGCCCGCCACCTGCGCCGTGCCGCCAACAGCGCGCGCCGCATCGCGGATCAGTTCGGGAAACCGCTCAAACGGTTGATGGGCCGACAACATATCATTGTAAGTCGTGATGATACCCAGATTGCCAGCCGACTTGGTCGCCAGTGCCGCCTGATCGGGGCCTGCCGCGGCATAGGCATGGGCCTGACCGCTGCACGACAAATGCGCGCGCGCAGGGCCATCATCGGCCGCGCGGCGCATCCGTGTCAGATAGGCACTGCGGCCTTTGGCACTGCGTTCAATAATCCGGTCGGTGACGCGGGCAATTGTGTCATTCAGCATATCAGTTCCAATCAGGCGCTGCTTTGGTAGTGGTTCAGGCGGATGCCATCAGTTTGCCCATCAGGCGGGCCATGTCATTCATACGGTTCGAAAAACCCCATTCGTTGTCATACCAGCTGACCACACGGACCATCCCGCCCGCCGTCACCTTGGTCTGTGGTGCGGCAAAGCTGGAAGAATGGCTATCATGGTTGAAATCCACAGATACCAGCGGATCCGTTTCATAGGCCAGGACCCCTTTCATCGGGCCGTTGGCCGCTTTTTCAATGGCGGCATTCACGGCCTCCACGGTCGCGGGGCGCGACGGCATGAAAGCAAGATCAACAAGCGATACATTTGCGGTCGGGACGCGCACAGCGGACCCTTCAAGCCGGCCTTTGAGGTGCGGGATGACTTGTGAAATCGCCGCTGCCGCCCCTGTTGACGTTGGCACCATCGAGAGCGCCGCCGCACGGCCCCGATACGGGTCACGGTGCGCACTGTCATGGCTGGGCTGATCACCGGTGTAGGCGTGAATTGTGGTCATGTACCCGGTTTCAATGCCAAAGGCATCGTCAAGAACCTTGGCCACAGGGGCAAGGCAATTGGTGGTGCAAGACGCGCTCGACACGATCTTATCGTCCGCAGTCAGATCGGCGTGGTTGACGCCATATACGATAGTCCGGTCCACGTTTTTTCCGGGTGCAGAGATCAGCACACGTTTGCTGCCATTCTCGAAATGGGCGGCGGCCTTGTCACGTTCGGTGAAGAAACCCGTGCACTCGTACGCCACGTCCACATCTTCCCAAGGCAGGTTTGCCGGATCGCGTTCAGCAGTCAGACGAATCGCCTGCCCCGCAATGTGCAACATGTCGCCATCAAGCTTGGCCTCGCTTTTCAGGCGGCCATGCACGCTGTCGTATTTCAACAGGTGCAACAAGGTCTCTGGGGCGGCCAAATCATTGATTGCAACCACTTCAATCCCGTCAAAGCCGCTTTCAACCAAGGCCCGCAAAACACAGCGTCCAATGCGGCCAAAGCCATTAATTGCGATTTTTGTGGTCATCTTCTTTGTCTCCTCATCGCATCTGCGATTGCATGTTTGTATCCGTTAGCGCTAACATAGCACATTAAGCACGCAAATCAATCACTCCGTTGTCCGTTGCACTGCATAAAAGTTCGGTTAGGTTGTGAGCGCATCAGAAATTAAGAATACAGGTCAAGGTCAGCATGACAGAAATAGATCAAACCGTCCTTATCGCGGTAGATGGCGGCGGCACCGGATGCAGGGCCGCTGTGGGGACTGTTCAGGCTGGTATCATCGCCGAGACGCGGGGTGGGCCGTCGAACGTCAGCACGAACTTTGAAGGGTCGGTGGCCAATATCACTGAAACCATCGCCCAGGCCCTGCACACAGCAGAACTGGACGGCATTGATCTGTCACAAACGGTCGCCCACATTGGCGTTGCCGGGGCCAATACCGAAGGTGAAATGCGCCAGGTCGAGGCCGCGCTTCCCTATGGGCGCTGCCGTGTCACGGGCGACCGCGCCACCACGGTTGCTGGCGTTCTGGGCGCTGACGACGGATATGTGCTGGCGCTTGGCACAGGCACCATCATTGCGCGCCAACACGCACAGGAAATGACCACTGTGGGGGGCTGGGGTTTTCAGCTGTCTGATCAGGCATCTGGCGCATGGCTGGGCCGCACATTGTTGACGCGTATCCTGCTCGCGGAAGACAGGTTGATTGATCACAGCCCGCTCAGCAGTGAGGTTTGTGCGCGGTATGGTGGCGGTAATGAGCTTGTTGTTTTCAGCAATACCGCAAAGCCAAGTGACTATGCCAAATTCGCGCCCGAGATCATTGGCGCTGCGGACAATGGGGACAAGATCGCATTGTCGATCCTCAACGAGGGTGCGCAGTATGTCGAATGCGGCCTGAACGCTTTGGGGTTTCGGCCCGGCGACGGTCTTTGTCTGTCGGGTGGCGTTGGCCCGCGCTATGCCCCGTATCTGTCCGCACCTTACATTCAAAACCTGCGCGAACCGCAGGGCAACGCGCTGCAGGGTGCGTTTTCACTGGCGCGCCGGGTCGCGGTTGCGGCCTCCTAGCTGGGTTGCGAATGCGCCTTATGACGGCGGCGCACGCTTGCAGGGCGTCCCGACAAATCAAGGCGCGCATCATTGCGGCTCTGGCGCGATATCACCTTGCCTTTCGCAATCACGCACAGCCGATCTGGCCGCAGACGCAACGCTTCGATCGGATTGCCCGCATCCAACACCACCAGCGACGCTTTGGCCCCGACCCGCAGACCGTAGTCTTGCAACCCCATGATCGACGCATTCACATTTGTCACCATATCAAAGCAGCGCCGCATTTCGTCAGGTGACGTCATCTGCGCCACGTGCAGACCCATGAACGCCACATCGAGCATGTCCGCGGTACCCATCGAATACCAGGGGTCCATCACGCAATCCTGCCCCCACCCCACCGTGATGCCCAGCGCCTGCATTTCCTTCACGCGCGTCAACCCGCGCCGTTTGGGATAGGTGTCGTGACGCCCCTGCAACACGATGTTGATCAGGGGGTTCGGGATGGCGGCCACTTCAGCCTCTGCCATCAGGGGCAGTAGTTTGCTAACGTAATAATTGTCCATCGAATGCATTGATGTAAGGTGCGATCCCGCCACCCTGCCCTGCAGCCCCAACCGCTGTGTCTCAAATGTCAGCGTCTCGATATGCCGCGACTGCGGATCATCGGTTTCGTCGCAATGCATGTCCACCATCAGACCACGTTCCGCCGCGATCTCGCACAAAGCAGTGACCGATCGTGCACCGTCTGCCATGGTACGTTCAAAATGTGGAATCCCGCCCACCACATCAACGCCCAGATCTAGCGCGCGCAGCGTGTTCGCAAACGCAGTTGGATCGCGGTAAAGCCCGTCTTGGGGGAACGCGACCAGTTGCAGGTCGATGTACCCCGCCACCGCCTTGCGCACCTCCAGCAACGCCTCAACGCCCAGCAGCCTGTCATCACAGGTGTCCACATGACTGCGGATCGCCAACAACCCCATGGACGCCGCCCAATCGCAATAAGCCAAAGCGCGGTCATAAACCTCTTGCTGCGTCATCACTTGTTTCAGTTCGCCCCAAAGCCCGATCCCTTCAAGCAGCGTGCCAGAGGCGTTGATGCGCGGGGTGCCGTAACTCAGCGTGGCATCCATGTGAAAATGCGGGTCGACAAAGGGTGGGCTGACCAGATCGCCCTGCGCGTCAATCACTTCGGCGGCGTCGGCATCCGTGAGGTGGTCCATGGCCGTGATCTTGCCATCTGCAATGCCGATGTCGGTCACCCGGCCATCCGGTAGGGTTCCACCTTTTACGATCAGATCAAACATCTACCGTTCCCCTTTGTTAAATGGCACCATCAGCGCCGCTGGCACCTGCGCCCGGCGCGACATCACCACCAGTGCCAGAATGGACAGGATGTAAGGTGCCATCAAGAATATCTGATAGGGAATATCGGCCCCCAACGGTGTCTGTTGCACCCGGATTTGCAGAGCGTCAAAGGCCGCAAAAAGCACGGCCCCCAGCAGCGTCTTCCCCGGTTTCCATGACCCAAAAACCACCAACGCAATGCAGATCCAGCCACGCCCATTGATCATCTCAAAGAAGAATGAATTGAACGCCGACATGGTCAGAAACGCACCACCCACGGCCATCAACCCACTGCCCACCATGACCGCGCCCATACGGATTGCAGTGACATTCAGCCCCTGCGCCTCGACCGCGGCCGGATTTTCACCAGCGGCGCGCACGGCCAGGCCGACGGGTGTGCGGTACAGGACAACGGACACAACCACCGCCAGAACAAAGGCCAGGTAGGTCAGTGGCGTCTGGCTGAAAAGCGCCGGACCGAGCAATGGAATGTCTGAAAGGATTGGTATCTCAAACGGCTGAAACGCGTCGATCTTGGGCGGTGACGTTACCTCAGGCAAGGCGAGGCGATAGCAATAATACGTCAGTGATGTTGCAAGCAGCGTGATCCCCAGACCCACGACATGTTGCGACAGCCCAAAGGGCACGGTGAGCAATCCATGCAACAAGCCGAACGCCATACCAGAAAGCATGGCCACTGCGACGCCGAACCAAAGCCCCCCGCCCAGATAAACGGTGAGCCAGCCGGCAAAGGCCCCGACGACCATGATCCCCTCAATCCCGAGGTTCAGCACGCCCGCGCGTTCACAGATCAACTCACCCAGTGCCGCAAAAATCAGCGGCGACGCGATGCGGATCGCGGCGGTCCAAAAGCTGGCAGATATCAGGATGTCGAGAATATCCATCAGTGCCACCTGACTTTGAACCGGGTGAGCATGATCGCCAGCACCATCATTAACAGCGCCATGGCCAGCATGATATCGGCCAGATAGGTCGGCACGCCTGCGGCCCGGCTCATGCTGTCCGCACCGACAAAAATTCCCGCCACAAAAAGCGCCGCGATCACCACACCCAAAGGATTGAGCAGCGCCAGCATGGCGACGATAATGCCAGTGTACCCAAACCCCGGCGAGATATCCAAAGTCAGGCTGCCTTTAAGGCCTGCCACTTCTGAAAATCCTGCAAGTGCTGCCAATCCGCCCGACAAAAGCGCGGTTTTGATCAGCACGGCGTTGACCGGAATGCCGGCAAATCGCGCAGCATCGGCGTTCAAACCAACCGCGCGCATTTCATAGCCCAGCGTGGTTCGGCGCTGTATCACCCAGACCACAACCGCCGACAGCAGTGCCAGGCCAAACCCCCAGTGCAACCGCAACCCATCGATCATGCGCGGCAACCGCGCCTCGGCGATCAGCCGCGCGGATTTGGGCCACCCCAACCCCATCGGATCCTTCAGCGCCCCTTCCAGCAGCATTGACACCCACAGCAACACAACGAAATTGAGCAACAAAGTCGTGACGACTTCGTCCACACCAAAACGGGTCTTGAGGAATGTCGGTACCAAAAGCACCAGGGCGCCCGCCAGCATTGCGGCCGCCGCCGTCGCGGGCAACAATATGCCAGCGGGCCAGGCCAATGCCCCCGTTCCCATCACCACTGTGACCACTGCGCCGACATAAAGCTGTGCTTCGGCTCCGATGTTCCAAAGCTTGGCCTTGAACGCGACGGCCACTGCCAGCCCGGTAAAGATAAGCGGTGTTGCCCGGTTCAGCGTTTCAAGCGTGGCAAATTTCGACCCGAACGCCCCTTTTATGATCAAGCCAAGCACCGAAAACGGGTTCGCGCCCGCAATCATTGCCAACAAGGATGCCGCGACAATCGTTGACGTGATGGCGACCGCAGGCAGTCCCAGCGTGCGCGTCCATGACGGGTTGGCGACAGGTTCAAGCCGCATGATTGTCTCGCGCTTCAAAACCATGGCCCGCCATCCAGACGCCCAATTCCGCCGGGCTCAGCGCCCCACGTGCAAACCCCGGTGACAGACGCCCCTCCGATATCACATGGATCACATCTGACAGCGCCGTGATCTCATCCAAATCTTCCGAGATGAGCAGGACCGCCGCACCACGATCGCGTGCAGCCAGCAATTGTTCATGCACATACGTCAGGGCGCCAATGTCCAGGCCGCGCACCGGTTGGTTGGCCAGCACCACATCCGGCGAGACCTCAAGCACGCGCCCCAAAATCAGCTTTTGCATATTGCCACCTGACAGCAGCCGGATGCGGGTATCCGGCCCTGGGCACCGCACATCGTAACCTGCGATAACCTTTTCGGCAAAATCCCGCGCGGCGCGCCAGTTCATCAAACCTCGGCGGCTGAAAGGCGGCTTTGCATAAAGTTCAAGAACCGCATTTTCGGTCAGATCAAAATCCGCAATCGTCCCGGTCTTGTGGCGATCCTCAGGTATCCGTGCAATGCCCGCTGCCAGTGCGGCGCGTGGCGTCCAGCCGTTGGTCGAAGCGCCCATGATGCGCAGCGTTCCCGAGGCGGGTGCGATCAGCCCACCGATCAGATCAGCCAGTGCCGCCTGCCCGTTTCCCGACACACCTGCCAATCCGGTAATCTGTCCTGCGCGCAGCTCCAAATCCACCGCACGCAGCCCCGGCGCGCTGCCGATATTGGGTGTGCTGACACCCGCAAGCTCCACTATTTCCTTGCCGGGATTTGCGGCGCGCACTTGTGGTGCGGCAACCTCTGCACCGACCATCATCTCAGCCAACTCATGTCGGTCGGTTTCTGCCGTCTTGGCCTCTGCTACCAATTTCCCGTGCCGCAACACCACCACGCGGCTGGAGATCGCCGTCACCTCATGCAGTTTGTGCGAAATAAAGATCACCGACAGCCCCAGCGCCACGGCCTTGCGCATGGTGGCAAAAAGATCATCGGCCTCTTGCGGCGTCAACACGGCGGTCGGTTCATCCAGAATAAGGATGCGCGCATCGCGGTAGAGCGCCTTGAGGATTTCGACCCGCTGGCGCTCCCCCACGCTCAATGCGCCAACCTGCGCATCGGGGTCCACGTGCAACCCGTAATCCTCAACCAGCGCCGAAATGCGTTTGCGTGCGGCACCCGCCTGATACCCCATTCGCCAAAGCGAGGCGGTGCCCAGCACGATGTTTTCCAACACGCTCATGTTATCGGCAAGCGTGAAATGTTGATGCACCATACCGACACCCGCCGCCAGTGCGGCGCGTGGATTGCCGGGCGGCAACGTCTGGCCAAACACCTCAACCCGACCTTCGTCGGCGGTGTAATGACCAAACAGGATGTTCATCAGCGTGGTCTTGCCCGCGCCATTTTCCCCCAACAGCGCAATCACTTCGCCCTGCCGCAGATCAAAACTGATCGCGTCATTGGCCGTGAGGGTCCCAAAGCGTTTGGTGATGTTGTCGAGGCGCAGGACAACCTGCGCCTCTGACGGTGGTTGTGTCATCTACGAAGACTTTGGTTCTTCGTCGTTGATTTCAACGCTGAAACTGCCATCCATGATTGCGGCCTGCTTGGCCGCGACCAGATCAAGTGCCGCTTGCGGCACTTTGCCGTCAAACGTACCCAGCGGCGCAAGTGACGATCCGCCCTCAGCCATAAACGAATATTTGCCATAATCCGCCGCTTTGAAGGTACCGCCTTTGACCTCGGCAATTGCCGCGTCCAGCGTTGGCTCAAAATGCCAGATGGCCGAGGCCACAACTGTTTCAGGATACTCTGACTGCGTGTCGATTACATTGCCGATAGCCAGAACACCCTTTTCCTGTGCGGCGTCAGACACGCCAAAGCGTTCGGCATAAAGCACATCAGCGCCATTTTCGATCATTGCAAATGCGGTTTCCTTGGCCTTGGGCGGATCAAACCATGACCCAATAAAGCTGACCTGAAACTTGATGTCAGGGTTCATTTCCGCCGCGCCCGCCATAAACGCGTGCATCAAACGGTTCACTTCAGGGATCGGGAAACCGCCGACCATGCCAATGTTGCCCGATGACGTCATGGCACCCGCAACGATGCCCGACAGATAGGCGGCGTCCTGAATGTAGTTGTCGAACACCGCGAAATTGCCAAGTGCCGCGTCTTCTTTGAAACTGGAGCCCATGAGGAACGAAACCTCAGGATAATCCGCCGCCACTTCGCGGGCTTCTTGTTCGGCACCAAACACTTCACCAATGATCAGCTGATTGCCAGCTTCGGCATATTCGCGCATCACGCGGGCATAATCGGTGTTCGATACGTTTTCGGTGAAGGTATATTCAATGTCGCCGCGCGCCTGCGCTGTTTCGGCGGCTTGGTGAATACGGCTGACCCATTGCTGTTCGACGGGTACGGTATAGATGCCCGCAACTTTGATCGGTTCGGCGGCAAAGGCTGCGCGTGGCATCAGGGCTGCGACCCCGACAAGTGCTGCGGCACTGCCCATTAATTTGCGGCGCGTCATCATCAGTGCTTGGTTCTTCTTCATCGTCACTCCCCCTTTGATTTCTATTTTTTACCGTTTGGATAAATTTCGTCTGTGTCAACCCACCTTATCTTCTATTCCATTGCAATGCTCGCAAATAGCCATTGCTCTGCGTAATGGTTTGGCACACGCGCGTCTCTATCTTATGGTATTGCGGAACCACAAAGGACGGACATCCCGATGAGCCATGTTTTACGCCGCAGCCTGACCGCTGATCAGCCCACGATCGTCAAAGGCGAAGGGTCCTACCTGATCGACGACACGGGAAGACGGTATCTGGATGCCTGCGGTGGTGCGGCTGTCTCCTGCCTAGGCCATGACAACAGAGCAGTCCGTGAAGCGGTTACCGCACAGATGAACATATTGGCCTATGCCCATACCGGGTTGTTCACCAATGAGCCTGCGGAAAAACTGGCTGATTTTCTGATCGCTCGGGCACCGAAAGGCACTGGCGAAGGCCGGGTGATGTATCTTGGCAGCGGCTCTGAAGCGATGGAAGCCGCCATGAAACTGGCACGGCAGTATCACCTCGAACGGGGCGACACTGCACGCACGCGGTTCATCGCCCGCGCGCCCAGCTATCATGGCAACACGCTTGGCGCATTGGCGGTTGGCGGCCATGCGGGCCGCCGTGCGCCCTTTGCCGCGATGCTGATCGACGTCGAGCACATTGACGCCGCATATGCCTATCGCATGCAGCGCGACGACGAAACCGAGGCGGATTTCGCGCTGCGTCTGGCCAATCAACTGGAGGACCGAATTCAGGCCATGGGGCCTGAAACTGTCGCCGCCTTTATCGCGGAACCAGTGGTTGGCGCATCTTTGGGCAGCCAACCTGCACCTGCGGGATATTTCAAACGCATCCGCGAAATCTGCGATGCGCATGGCGTGTTGTACATAGCGGATGAAGTGATGTGCGGTATGGGCCGAACCGGGTCGCTTTACGCGCTTGAGCAGGAAGGCATCTGTGCAGATATCACAACAATGGCCAAAGGATTGGGTGCGGGGTACCAACCCATTGCCGCCGTGATGGCATCAGAAAAAGTGATCAACGCCATTCTGGACGGCAGCGGCAAACTTTGGAACGGGCACACCTACATGTCGCATGCGGTTGCAACCGCCGGTGCCATGGCTGTGATGCAGGAAATTGAGGACCGCAATCTGTTGGCCGAAGTAAAGCGGCTGGGCGCGCGGTTGGAAAAAGGATTGCGTGACCGTCTGGGCCAACATGCCCATGTGGGCAACATACGCGGACGCGGGCTTTTTTGGTCTGTCGAACTGGTGCAGGACCGCGAGACCAAAGCGCCTTTTGATGTCAAACGTAACTTGGCGGGCCGCATCCAAAACGCGGCGATGCAGGCCGGCGTGATCTGTTATCCCTCACAAGGGTGTGCAGATGGGACTGCGGGCGATCACGTTCTGATTGCACCCTGCTATACATCGACCGAAGAAGAAATTGACACGATTGTTGAAACTTTGGCGCAGGTGATTGAAGCCGAAACCGCCTGAGATTATCGCGGCAAGGTGCCAAGGCGAACCAGGTGCAAGACCCCTCGCACCTTTGAAGATGCGTGTGAAAATAATCCTTGAAGCCCGGCACTGACCGTCAGAAATCAATGACCGTAATACGCGGCGTAGATGCCGAAAGCGCCCACAACAATGAGGCTCAGCGCCCAGACAAGGTCGAGGTTGAACCACGTTTTTGAAATGAATTTCAGGCCAAGCCAGAAATAGATCACCACAGCGATCAGCCCCCCGGCAACGGACATGGCAAAGGTGTGCACAGCGGCGACGCTGAAGGCGGTTAAAACATTGCTGCCCATCAATGCCTGAGCGGCAAGATGACCAGTCTCATCTGCACCCACCGCGCAGATCCCAAGGAATACGGGGACAAGCATCAGTCCTGCACCATGGGCCATTGCGGCAAGAAATGACCACAGGGCCAGACGCGCCGGATGGACCCGCGCCAGAAACTTTGGATGCCGTCGATTGATCAGCAGGTAGATACCCATCGCGATGACAAGCAGCCCCGCACCAATGCGAATTTCAACTTCCCACTGAACGAGAAAAATCATCAGCGAAAACGGCAGTAAAATGCCGATCATCGCCAAAAAATGACCGGCTGCCAGCATGGCAAGGGCTTTGGGCAGGGCGCTGTGTTTGCGTTCCATCAATCCGGCGGAAACGGCAAGCGGCCAACCCATACCGGGATTGATGCCATGATAGAGCCCAGAAAAAATGACGGCCCACCACAGGGCCGTCACCGAGATTGCGTCGTCAATCACCTAGACAGACGGATAGCAAAAGCTGTCAGTTGAACAATCGCCGCCCTCAAGACGGATCTGGTGGCTGCGATAGCCCATGGGGAAATCAATATAGAAATCCTTATCAAGGGTAAGACCACCGTCTTTGCCAACATTCGCCATCACCATCTGACCGCCCTCATCGTCGGGATAGAATTGATCGTCCCATGTAGAATAAAGCGAGTTTGTCCAATAGACCCGCTTACCATCGCGGCTGATTTCGACCATCTGCGGACCATAGGCAAATTCCTTGCCGTTTGGATGCTTGTGGTTGGCGACGATGCCGCCCAGTTCAACCTTGCCAGCAAGCTTGGGGTTCATTGGGTCCGACACGTCATATTGATGCATCTCACCAAGGCCCCAGCAGGCGACGTAAAGATATTTGTCATCAAGGCTCAGGTCGATGTCTGTGACCAGCGGCGGCACCGCGCCGAACCCTTTCAAAAGCTCCGGCAAATCGTCGGCATCAGCGGGTACAGGATCAATTGTGATGGTCTTTTTAGATTGCCAGACACCATCGTCATCGCGCCACCATGTAAAAATCGCGCCTTGCAGGTTCGTCGTATCCACAACAACACCGCAGAAACCATATGATTTTGTCGGGTCATGGGCCGGGCGGATTTCCAGAGCCATCTGGTGGTTCGCCCCAAAATCGATGGTCTGAATGTTCTTGCGCGCCCGCAAATCCCAAAAATGGATCGAGTGACCATATTTGTTGGACAACAGGTCTTCAGGCACAATGCCGTTTTCAAATTGCGGCGGCAGACCCCATTCGGAACTGACCATATAGTCCTGCGGCAAGTTCCACCAGAAATCGTAGTGCTTGTCTTGCTTGCCACGATCCATTTCATACTGGCCGATGATATCAAAGGTTTCGCAATCCATGATAAAGATGCCCGGAGGACCGTCTGTGCCGTCTGGGCCACCCCCGCCAAGGGTCGAGACATAGATGCCCTCAGGGCCGCAGTGAATTGTGTGGGGCCGCGAATACCCCGTCTTTTCAAAAATCTCTTCCGGCTCAATTGTCTTGTGGATTTTCGCCTTCAACGGCTCTTTCACGTCGATGATGTAAATGCGCGAAGACCGGATGCCGGGCACGATCAGATACCGACGTTCAAGAAATGCGTGGCCCGACAGTGGCGACAATGAGGATGAACAGGCGTTCCAGCCGAAATGGTGAAATTCATCACCTTTGTTGGGCACGATCACCTGATGAACAATCTGACCATAGGTGTCTGATTTTGGGTTCAGATCGACAACGGCAATCCCGTCTGACTGCGAACCATCAGGGCTGAGCATGACGGTAAAGCCGTAATTCTCGACAGGTGCCTGCATCGCAAGTTTGGCCGTCGCGTGAAATGTTGGATCAGGTCTAAGGTTCATTTGTTCCTCCCAGAAACATCTATTGCTCTTATATTTGAGCTCGGTTTAAGGCCATAATTGACCAGGTGTCGAACTGTGCCTCCCACACATCCAAGATGCTGCAAAGCACAACAGCTTCGTGAATTTTCAAAAATTTGACCGGTTACGACGCGTATGTGGCCCTCACTATTTGTGCCGACGATAGCCTGGCAAACCATATACAACCATCGGCGAGCCCTCGGGACGCATGGAAGTTTAGTGGTTTATCGCTTCGGTCTTTTTTAAGCAGTTGCTCAGGATGCTAACGCGAAATGTCGGTTTGGCAAAGGCCCGATACTTTGGCAGGCGAATACGCGTGTATCAGCCGGCCCTACGCCGATCAGAGATATGTCAGGCCAGCCCCAGCGACAAACGTGCTTGTCCCGCCACATCTGGCCATGATCAGGATATTCGGCGCAGGCCGGTGCCGGCATCAAAGATATGTGCCTGACCGGGCTGAATGGAAAAACGCATGATTTTGCCGGTCTCTCTCAGCGGATGAACGCCTTGCAAGCTGGCGGTAAAATCGGCTCCTGCATCGGTCAATTTGCCGTGGAAAAGCGTATTGGCCCCAAGCGGTTCGGTCATCTGCACAGCAAGGCTCAGAGCACCTTGGTCATCCTGCACAAGGTGTTCCGGTCTGACCCCCAGTTTGACAGCACCATCAGGTCCTGTCGCATCGGCAACCGGCACTTCTTTCAACACAACCTTGCCGCCCTGCACATGCGCATCAAGGATGTTCATCGACGGGCTGCCAATAAACTGCGCCGCAAATAACGTGCGCGGTGTTTCGTAAACCTCCAGCGGCGTCCCGATCTGCTCGGCCACCCCTGCGTTCATCACGATCATGCGGTCTGCCATTGTCATGGCCTCGACCTGATCGTGGGTCACATAAAGCGAGGTGATGCCAAGCTTGGACTGCAGTTCCTTGATCTCAAGCCGCATCTGCACGCGCAGCTTTGCATCAAGGTTTGACAGTGGCTCATCAAACAGGAAAACCGCAGGTTCACGCACGATGGCACGGCCCATGGCGACCCGCTGACGTTGCCCCCCCGAAAGCTGCTTTGGCTTGCGATCCAGCAAGGCTTCCAACTGCAAAAGCGTCGCAGCCTCTTGCACCTTGGCGTCGATTTCACCCTTTGGCAGGCCCGCGATCTTGAGCCCGTATCCCATGTTCTGGCGCACCGACATATGCGGATAAAGTGCGTAGTTCTGAAACACCATGGCGATGTCGCGGTCCATGGGTTCCTTGTCGTTGGCGCGTTCTTCGCCAATAAACACATCCCCCGACGACACCGTTTCAAGCCCGGCAACCATCCGCAGAAGTGTGGATTTTCCGCACCCTGACGGCCCGACAATAACGATGAATTCGCCGTCCTCGATGTGGGTGCTGATCCCGTGGATCACATCGGTCGGGCCAAAGCTTTTCTTGATGTCTTTTAGCGTAACTGTCGCCATGTCTTATTTCTCGCTGTCTACGAGGCCGCGAATGAACAGCCTTTGCATGCTCACAACGACGATTACCGGGGGGATCATCGCAAGGATTGACGTCGCCATGATCACCGGCCAATCCGCAACATCGTCACCTGACGGGAACATCTGCTTGATGCCCATCACGATGGTGTTCATCTCGGGATCTGTGGTGATCAAAAGCGGCCAGAGGTATTGGTTCCAGCCATAGATAAAGAGGATCACAAAGAGTGCTGCGACGTTTGTGCGGCTCATCGGTATGACGATATCAATGAAAAACCGCATTGGCCGTGCACCATCGACGCGCGCGGCCTCAGCCAGCTCATCGGGGATTGTCAAAAAGAACTGGCGAAACAGGAAAGTGGCGGTGGCCGAAGCAATCAGCGGAAAGATCAGGCCGGAATAGCTGTTCAGCATGCCAAAGCTCGCGACCACTTCAAATGTCGGCACGATCCGGACCTCAACAGGCAACATCAGTGTCAGGAAGATCATCCAGAAAAACATGTTGCGGCCCGGAAAGCGGAAATAGACGATGGCAAAGGCCGAGATCAGCGAAATTGCGATTTTGCCGATTGCGATGCCCATGGCCATTATGAGGCTATTCAAGAGCATTGTCGCCACCGGCACGTTCACACCGGCAAACAGTGCCTTTGAGTAATTGTTCAAAAACTGATCACCCGGCCAGACCGGCATCGGAGGGCTGACAATTTCCGGCTGTGACACGGTTGAGGCAACAAAGGCCAGCCAGATCGGAAAGAAGATCACCAGAACGCCAAGGATCATGAAGACGTGGGTCAGCCATAGCCCCACGCCGCGTTTTTCAACCATGCCATGTACTTCGCGCGCCATCAGTAGTGTACTCGCTTTTCAATGAACTTGAACTGCACAACCGTCAGCAGCCCGACAATGACCAAAAGGATCACCGACTGCGCCGAAGACGATCCAAGGTCCTGACCCACGAACCCGTCAGAAAAGACTTTGTAGACAAGGATCGTTGTCGACTGTTGTGGCCCGCCAGAGGTGATGGTGTGGATCACACCAAAGGTCTCAAAAAACGCATAGACCACGTTCACGACCAAAAGGAAAAAGGTTGTCGGAGACAACAGTGGCAGAACGATTGTGAAGAACCGCCGCCAGAAATGAGCGCCATCAATGGCCGCCGCCTCAATGACAGAGCGTGGGACCGACTGCAGTGCCGCGAAGAAAAAGAGAAAGTTATAGCTGATCCGCCCCCAGGCCGATGCCACGACAACCAGCCCCATCGCCTCGCCGCCGTTCAGCACATGGTTCCAGTCATAGCCGAGCTGGCCCAGGTACCATGAGATCACGCCAACGCGGGTGTTGAACATAAAGAGCCACAACACCCCGGCGATGGCAGGGGCGACGGCATAGGGCCAGATGAGAAGTGTGCGATAGACACCGGAGCCCTTGATCAGCCGATCAGCGATCACCGCCAGAAAAAGTGCAGGCACCATCGAGCATAGCGTCACAAGGAGTGAAAAGATCGCGGTGGTCACAAAAGAGGCGCGGTAAAATCTGTCGCTCAGCAGAAACTCAAAGTTGCCGAGACCGACAAATTGCGAGGACAGTCCAAATGGATCAGGGATGAACAGCGACTGCCAAATGGCCTGACCCGCAGGATAGAAAAAGAAAACCGCCGATATCACGACCTGTGGCGCGATGAGAAGCATGGGAAGCAGCCAGCCGCGAAACGTGACGCGTTTTTCCATATCAATACCCCCTCAGACAAGAAAGGCAGGCCGTGATGGCCTGCCTTTTTCATTTGGTCTTAGCGGTTTGCCGACTCAAAACGCCGCAAGAGTGCATCGCCACGCTCTTTTGCGCTGTCCATGGCTTCCTGCGCGGTCTTGTCACCGGCCCAGATGGCTTCAAGCTCTTCATCGATGATCCCGCGGATCTGATCAAATGAGCCAAGCCGCAGACCTTTGCTGTTGGCTGTCGGTTCTTTTGCGGTCATCTGAATCACGGCGATATCAGTGCCCGGATTTGCATCGTAAAAACCGGACGCACGCGTGGCCTCTCCAGCCTCTTTCGTGATCGGCAGATAGCCGGTGTCCTGATGCCACTTTGCCTGCACATCAGACGATGACAGGTAGCTCAGGAATTCACCAACACCCTTGTACTCGTCATCTTCATGACCTGACATGACCCAAAGCGACGCGCCGCCGATGATGGTATTCTGCGGACTGTTGCCGACACCTTCCCAATAGGGAAGCGGACGCACATCAAAGGCAAACTGCGCCTCTGACTTGATGCCAGCGTAACCTGCCGAGCTTTCGGTGAAGAGCGCACAGTCGCCGGCACGGAAGTTTGCGCCGCCCTCATTGCGCCGTCCTGTGTAGATGAATTTGCCGTCTTTTGCCCATTCACCCATCGCCGTCAGATGCGCAACCTGCGCGGGGCCGTTCAATGCAAGCTCGGTGTCGAGCCCGGCAAAGCCGTTGTCCTTAGTGGCGAATGGCACGTCGTGGTAGGCTGACAGATTCTCAAGATGAATCCAGCTTTGCCACGCGGTCACAAGCGGGCATTCTTCACCGCCTGCTTTCAGCTGATCAAGCACCGCCCCCACGTTCTGCCAGGTTGACAGGTCCGTGTCCGGATCAACGCCTGCGGCCGTCATCGCGTCACGATTTACCCAAAGTACCGGTGTCGATGAGTTGAATGGCAGCGACAGCATCTGACCGTCAGTTGATGTGTAATACCCTTTGACCGACCCGATATAGGCGTCAGGATCAAAGTTGGCTCCGCTTTCGGCCATCACCTCATAAACCGGTTTGGTTGCACCGCTCGCGGACATCATTGTCGCGGTACCAACTTCAAATACCATCAGGATATGAGGCTGCTCGCCCGCACGGAATGCCGCAATCCCGGCATTCAGGGTTTCCGAGTAATTGCCCTTGTGGCTTTCAACGACCACATAATCGCTCTGGCTTGCGTTAAATTCTTCGACCTGAGCCTTTACCAGTTCGCCAAGGCGTCCTGTAAATGCGTGCCAAAACTGAACTTCGGATTGCGCCATTGCCATCATCGGAGACAGCAAGGCGGTGGACACGGCAAGCGCGCCGATCAGCATCTTTTTCATAATTCCTCCCATGCACCAAAGCCGGTGCTTTTTTGGGGCGGGCCATACACCCGCCTAAATTCACAGAAGTCAAAAGATATAGATGTGATTGAATAAGGCAAGTCACCGCGTGCGGATGACAACATCGGCCTGCGCGCTTTGGACTGCAGTCTAAAAAGTGCAACTTATTGAAAAGTGGCGGTGACATGGTAGCGCCGACTTCAACCAAGATTGCCCACATGCCCGCCTCGCTGGCATGACAGTGGCGGGATGCGTAAACTGGTCACAAGACGGCCAAGACCTGAACGTAACGAGCCAAAATAGTGGACTCTTTAGGGGGCAGCTCACTTCCGGAAATGGTACGTAGAGTTTTTCTGGCCATGGACAGATTGCCATCCAGTTCCAACTTCATTTCGCCCAAGAACATTCAGGTCTGTCGTAAAGTCTGCGGCAAGGCGCTTTCCGATGTACTTAGTAAGCGCGTCAGCGCGAAGCTGACAATAGCTGTCTGGCGTAAACCCTCGTAGCTTTGGGTTCGAATTTTCGGTGCACTTAAATTTGACCGAAGGTCTGTTTATCGGTTCGATATTCCAATTACACCTAGGGTCTGGACCCATTAATCGACTTGAGGCTGTTCTGGCCGCATGATTCAAGCTCCCAAGCTTAAGGGGGTATGATGAGCAATCTTTTCTGGCTGAACGACGAGCAAATGGCGCGGCTTCGGCCATACTTTCCGAAGAGCCATGGTGTGCCCCGCGTTGATGACCGGCGCGTGCTCAGTGGCATTATCTTCATCAATCGCAATGGGTTGTGATGGAGTGATGCGCCTGCCGATTACGGACCGGCGAAGACCCTGTACAACCGATGGAAGCGGTGGAGCGACATGGGGGTATTCGCGCGGATCATGACGGGGCTGGCTGCCGAGGCACCTGACAATAAGACGATCTCAATCGACGCAACCTACCTCAAAGCGCACCGCACGGCCTCGAGCCTGCGGTTAAAAAAGGGGGCCGTGGACGTCTGATCACTGCCCGGCAGTCGCTGTTTATAGCGATGAGAGGGGGGGCGAACGAAAGGCGGTATGAACACAAAGTTGCATGCCGTCACCGATGCAAGTGGGCGGCCGATCCGGTTCTTCATGACCGCCGGCCCCCCTCTCATCGAAACGTCGTTTCGACTGTCGGGCAGTGGGTCAGCGACTATACCGGGGCCAGGGCTTTGGTAAATAGCCTACCCGCCGCCGACTGGCTCTTGGGTGACCGAGGATATGATGCGGATTGGTTCCGTGAGGCCCTTGTAGTCAAGGGAATAACGCCCTGCATCCCGGGGCGGAAGTCACGCGACAAGCCCATCAAATACGACAAGCGTCGCTACAAACGGCGCAACCGGATCGAGATCATGTTCGGACGCTTGAAAGACTGGAGACGCGTGGCCACGCGTTACGACAGAAGCCCCAAAGTGTTCCTGTCCGCCATCGCGCTCGCAGCCACTGTCTTGTTCTGGCTTCAAATCAATGAGTCTGGAGCCTAGGTGTGAAAGTTTGGTCTTTTTCATAGCCATATTTTTCTGTCGTTGCGCGAGACTGGCGGGGCAGTCAAATTCGGTTGTGTAGTTCAACCAATTGCTGTCGACTTGACCTATGGTAGAGCACAACGCGTCTGACGGGCAATCCATTTTGGTGTTGGTACAATCGGCGAATTCTGCCGGGATATGAAAGTTCCTGAAATCCTATTTTTCAACCCTATTTGCACTGCGGCCACCATTCGCTCATACCGCAGAGAATGACGGCAGTTCGAACTGAGCTAACGCGCTCTGCGCAAATTCTAAGGTCAGCGAATGGACTCGCAGCAACCGTCCTTTTCAATTGTTGAAGCAGTAATCGATTACGCAACTGGCCGAAACAGTCCCGGGCTTAGTGCTTTTGACCTCTCGCTCAAGGCACATAGCTGGTCGGCGCAGGGTCTTGTAGAGTTTCGAGATAGTTGACGATATCGATCAGCTTGCTCGGCACCAACGAATTTACACCATTTCCCGTGTCGAATTCGACCATGTCATCGTCCAAAAAATGCTCGAAGACAGGCATATCCTCGCGCGGGAGTGTATTTCGCGAATAGCCGTCTATGATCGACATGACCTCAAGCATTGGCCAAACTCCGTCGCGGCGCGCGGCAATCTGCGTCAGGTCGGCCGGCTTCGTAAACAAGCCTGCTGCAACAGGACCATTACCTCGTCCAGTGACGCCATGACAGGAAACACAGTTTTCCACGTATAGAGTTTGCCCTGCGCCTTGGGCTTCCAGCGAAGATCCCATAGCAAGAAACGAGACTAAAAGTAAAACGTGCTTCACGTGTGACCTGCCTTTCACCAGAATCCCCTTTCTAAAACCAAGAAAGCCAATTCGCGCCGATCCGCACATACCTTGATCGGTAAGAATGATCGGATAGCGCGCTATCCATCGTGTCTTTCGTTGCCTTGTACATCATTCTGCAAAGACGCGTTAATTTCTCAGTGCATTGCGCCAAAGCGTCTTCGGCGTCGCGGTCAAGGTAGCAGTCGAGTTTGGAAGACTAAAGAGTTTTCAAGGGTTTCTTCTGACAAAGCCCACAGTTTGTCCTAGCCATCTTCATCAGCAACCAATGGAGGACATCATGGCTGAAGCAATGACCCTGAAAGACCTATGCGAAGAACTGAAACTCGATCCGCGCATGACCCGGATGAAGCTGCGGGAAGCCGTGAAGAGCAATCCAGACCTCGCAGCGATCCACAAGCCGCGCACCCAATGGCGCTGGCGTAAAGGCACCGCAGAAGACAAATCTATCCGCAAAGCTGTGGTGTAATCCAAAGATCGATCTCAGCGATATGAGGGCACTCTTGGTGATTGGATAGAGAAAAGCAGCCGTTGGAGGCAATGCTCACCAAATTCCGCTAAGCGGGACTTTTCCGACGTTGGAATTTCGGCATTCGCTAACGCAGCAATCATTCGCAGTTGCGGAGAGCCTATTGTTACGGCGCGGCGCTTGTCACGGAACCGGTCGTTCGCGAGAGACAAATTGGCTGTAACCGCAACCGCATATTCGCCGCAGTCGAGACGAACCAAAAAGACGCGGACAATACCATCATTCCGCCCTCGGCGAATTTCATTTGGCCTCATCATGAGCAGACTTGGTCCACATATCGCGAGACATTCGGTAAGTTGCCCACGCCGGATTGTCATACCCGAGTTGCAGCCACCTAGCTACGCGGTCTTGAACGATGCTGGAATGGGCAATTTTCACGGGCAATGCCGCAGTAATTCGCCTTTCCGCAGCCTGGACGTCCAGCAGTTGTTCTAAGACGAGTTGGCCAATCCTTACCGTACATTGGCGAAGGGTTTCGGCATAATCTTCGTTTTCAAGCTTGGAAATCCGCCAAAGGTCAAATTCCAGCACCTCCAGCATCCGCTGTTCGCCAAACGTTTCTCTGAGCGTATGTCTATCTGCCGGTTCAAATCCAAGGCGGCGTTGAACCGCGTCGCTCGCAGGATTCAATTTGGGCCAGACCCGCGTATAAATCGCAGCCACATCGGAATTCTCAAACACATGTCCGCAAAGCTGGAACGAGGAATCGCCTGATACACCCTCACCCCAGTACGCCTTAGCGACGGCAACAAAAGTCGCGACTGAATTTTCTGGCAGCCCAGGAGCGACGAATACGCCGCGTATGCCCACAAATCGGCCGGCGTTTGACGGATCGACTATCGTCCATAATCCAATATGTTCATGATTGGAGGTGTTGCGCTTCCCGTCAGCAGCAAGTGCGTCAATCCACGCGTCTGTAGCGACTAGGGCGCCCTCAGGTGACGAAACATTATGGACCAACGTTTTTGCTACTTCGATGTCGCCAAAAATATGTTCCGCAACATCCATTTGATCGGAAGCCAAACTGGGCCGAAGCAGAAACCCTGAACGTCGGAGTTTGGCTTTCATCTCACTCATCCACCTTCACGGCCTATCCTGGCATGCGGCAGATGATTTGCACCAGACGCGTTCTTCTCGGCAAGTTTGATGGGCACGATTCACCGCGCCGTCACGATTCCACGAGATCATAGTGCTTGATCGTACGAGATTCGACCAACTCGGCTTCTGCGGGATCAATATGTGGGTTCTGATATTCTTCGCCTGCAAAGGCTTTCAAGGCGTCTAGGTCTTTCCATACCATCACAAAACTAAACTCACCGGGGCTGTCAGGACGTGGTGCACCGGGTAGTACTGAGACGATTCCTTCTGTCCCCTTCATCAGCGGTATCGCAGTCTCATGGAAGAATTTAGCAAACTCGGCCTCTTTCCCTGGGCGTGTTACGACCTGAAAAATGCGCATGATCATGGCTGGCTCTCCCTTTGGTTCCCCTACACAGATACAAGGTTTTGACAGGCCAGCATAGTAGACCATCACCAACCTGACCCGTGTTGGAGAAGTGGCAATGCAGACAAACTGGGCATTTTTTGATATGACTGGAACATATCCAAAGCATCGGGAACAAGCCCATGATGACGCAAATTAGACCCCTGGTTAACACTCCGTGGCTGGCAGATCACTTAACTGACCCGGATTTGCGTATCATAGATGTACGTTGGAAATTCAGGGAAGAAAACGGCAAAGGGGTCGCGTTTGATGACAAGGCTGATTTCTTAGCAGGGCATGTTCCCGGAGCCATGTATGTTGGTATGGCTACCGAATTGTCCGACGATACCAACGACATTCCAGACATGATGTTGGCTGCAGAGGCGTTCGCTCAGAAAATGCGGAGTTTGGGTGTTTCGAACGACACCCACGTTGTGGTCTACGACGACTCCGGCTTGCCATTGGCCTCCGCTCGGCTTTGGTGGGCGCTTTCGTATTACGGCCACGACAAGGTTCAAGTTCTCAACGGCGGTCTGCAACAATGGAATCTCGAAGGTCGAGCGACTGAAACCGGTGATACCACGGCGGAGCGAGGCACCTTCAATTCGTCTGTTCGCAAAGACTGGATCGCGGAAAAAGCAGATGTGTTGAACGCGATTGACGATCCCAAATTCTGTATCGTCGACTTCTTGCCAAACGATCTATTTCGCGGCCAGGGAATACACGCTTGGGGCGGCCGATCTGGGCATGTCCCAGGTGCTGTAAATATTCCTGCGATTTCGAACATTGACCCCGCGCTGGCAAAGACGCCAATTGCTGAGCGAACGGCGAAACTTAAGGAAATAGGCTCGTTCAAGTTGGCGGATCAAGACCACCTACTTCAACACTACCGAGACAAAGGGCTCCAGACTGACCAAGAGGTGATTGCATACTGCGGCCGCGGGATTGCGGCGTCTTGCGGTCTTCTTGCATTGCGTCACCTCGGCTTTGACAAGTCTCGTCTGTACGACGGCTCGTGGGCCGAGTGGAGCGCCGACGAGAGCCTTCCAATAGAAACGTCTTGAAGAAAAGTATTTCGCGGCAATCAAGGTGTCTTTTGACACCAATTGCTATCCAGACTGAGCCATCTTTGGCATGGCCTAGCTTGCCAAAAACCAGGAGCCTCATTGGTTGACCAAGAATGGAGTAACATCTCGCCTCATGGAAACTGAACGCATTACACTGAAATCGGATACGCCTGGTCAGGAACTTGCGCTGTCCGTATTTCAATTTGTTGGATCGAACGATGGACCGGCGGTTTACATACAGGCTGCTCTGCATTCGCATGAAATGCCCGGAGTGGCAGCACTCGACCAATTGATGCCCCGACTTGTGGCGGCTGAGAACGAAGCGCGCCTGGCTGGCAGCATCACATTGGTCCCGCACGCAAATCCGATTGGATTGGCTCAAGCTGTGTACGGGGAAACGCTCGGTCGATTTGACGCCAACACTCGGGTCAATTTTAACCGTTCATTTCCTACAGATATAGCGACTGAGTTGACCGGGAAACCTGCTGCCGAGTGCCTGAAGGCGACCTTGCTCACATTGGCTGAAAGGGCAGATGTTGTGTTGGATTTGCATTGCGATGACGAAGGTCCAGTCTACCTGTACATTTCCGAGGGACAACTTGATGAAGGGCTTCGGCTCGCGCGCGCGATGCAGGCGGCGGTTATCCTGACGGACGCTGCTGACGATCCAATCTCATTCGATCTCGCCGTTGGGGCACGATGGGCCGTAGAGAGTCGCAATGCCGACGATCGTTTCGCGGCTACGATTGAATTGCGCGGAATGATGGACGTTACCCCCGATTTCGCGAAACAAGACGCAGACGGCCTTTATCGTTATCTCGTTGATATTGGCACAGTCATCGACGACCTCCCGGCCATTGATAGTGTCGACCCCACCATGGGTGCGGTAGATGACGCTGTGCTGATATCGACTGCGGAGCCGGGCGCCATTCTCTACGACGTCTTGATCGGAGATTGGGTAACTAAAGGACAGCGGCTTGCGGTCATCTTGTCAGAGCCAGGCTCAGCGCATCACGAAATTTTGTCGCCATTTGATGGTCAGGTCATGACACGCAGGGATCGTCGGTTCGCGCGCCGCGGAGATGATGTCATCAAGGTTCTACGTCATCCGTTACCCTAGGCACCGCGCATTTCGAAAATGAAATCCTCTACATTGGGCTAAAGCTTAACGTCAGTCGTAGTGTTGTTCGGCAACCATGATGAATGTGTAGATATGTACGGACCTGTTTAGAAAGCAGCGGTCGTTTCTGACCAATTACACGCCCCTTGTTCCAGGCTCTGCGTTTCGAGGTGACTGTGGGAAGTTGAACTCTTGGCATGGTATGCCCTTCGATCCCGCCTCCATGCTCAGACATCAGTACAACGCTGACGAAGAGAACATAGCATCGGTTCGAATGGCCGTTGTCCGAAGCCTCTGGAACGCGGTATCTCTGCCAGCGCAATCGGCCGTTAAGAGCCCACTGCAGACCCATCGAAATTTCGCTGCGCGCGCTCGAAACACGAAAATCGCTGCAGATGTATCGATTTCAACGCTGCCCTGCAGCGGCCAAACCGGTTGTTCATGTGGGCTGCGGCAGGACTGGGACTCGATCTCACGGGTGGCAGGACGGAGATGCCTTTCGGAGGCATTCATTTGTTTCCGGAGAGAATGTAGCGGTTGAGCGAAAAGAACACGCCACCGTCCCGCTCTAGTTGTTCCTGATCTTCCAGCCAACGCGCCTGCTCTTCTTTGCTGAACTCGGGCGCGCCTTCCATGATGGAAGTCGCGAAGCCCATGGTCTGGCGCGCATATGTCTCTTCTCCCAAACCTCTGTTCAGAACCACGAAACTCTCGACTTTGATGTCCGAAAACCCTGCCTGCGATAAACGGTGCGGTAGCGTTCTCGGTAAATAGGCGTCCGCATAGACCGCTTTGTAGGCGTCCATGACTCTTGCCATCAGCTCGGGGTGCCGGTTACGCCAAACCAGCGTATCCCAATCCGTATCCAGGATGACGACCCGCCCGCCGGGTTTGAGAACGCGATAGGTTTCGGCCAGCGCCCGGTCAACATCCGTCAGGAAACAAAACACCTGTGCGCCAGCCACGGCATCGAAACTCTGATCGTCGAACGGCAAATCCTGCGCGTCACCCTGTATGAAATCTACTTGCGGGCAGATGTGACGGGCCATTTCCAGGATGGCTTCCGAAGGATCCAGTCCGATCACCCTGCCACCTGACCCGACGCGGTCTGCAAGTTCGCGTGCGAATATCCCGTTGCCGGAGCCGAGCTCCAGAATTTTTTCACCCGATTTCGGCGAAAGAACCCGCATGTGTTCCGAGCGTTGGCGCATCATGTCCTCGGTTCGCGCCATTCGTTCCTGCTGGGCGGCCATCTCTGAATCATAAAAATCATTCATCGAATTCTCCTCCGTGATCTCTAAATCGCGACTTTTTCCTTCGTCAGAATTCGGCCCCGATGCTAGTGGCCACTCTATGAAAATGCCACCGCTTCTTGGCGCACCTTACTCTCAGCCGCTCCATATGTTTACTGTATCGTCCCGTCACGCCATCGCGATCCCGTCGGTGTCCGAATAGACATTGTGCGGCAGCCACTTAGTGAAGTTCCGAGCCAAGCGTGTGTCACCGCTCATGAATATGTTGCCGTCATCTATTTCGCGCGCCAGGCTGCGGCGACCCAGGTAGATCCCGGTCAGCACACCGACCCCACATTCCACATATAGGTCCGGTTCCAGCTTGGGATCGTGAACGCAGAGGTCGGCTTCGGCACCGCGTTTGGCGACGATCCAGTACGTGTTGTGCTTGCTGGTGGCGTCGGGAAATCGGAACCGCACCACATTTCGGCCCTCAATCATTTCCTCGGGATTGATCCGCCGACGCAGCTTCCACATCAGCATTCCGGCATCCTGATCCGAAAGCGCGATTTCCGCATTCACATGACGCTGGGCCCAGCGGGCCAGTTCGTCAAAAATCGGCTCAAGCTCAATCGCTTTTTGAGTGCGAAAATAGTCAACCGTGCCCTGTGCACGGTTTTCCACACGTTCGATCATTCCATTGGCTTCGAGTTCCTTGAGGCGCTTTGACAACAGTCCGGGTGACAGCGCGGGAAGAGCGCGCCGGATTTCGTTGAACCGCGTGTTGCTGTCCCAAAGCTCGCAGAGAATTGGAATGGTCCAACGAGGTTCCAGTACCTCGCAGGCCTTCGAGGTCGGGCAGTAGATTCCATATGTCTTGGTTGCCATGTTCAGATCCTCCTACTTTCAGGCATAGGTTTTACCGCCGCTCCAATCTAGTTCATAAAAAGTACCGGGACCGCTTCATTTCCTGCACTATCTGAAGGGCAAGGCCACCTGTCATTTTAAGGATGCATCGAAAAGGAGGCACACAATGACCCACAAAACTCATACAACCCCGCTCACCGAGTTCGACATGATCGTGATCCGTGCTGGCGGTAAAACGCAGGCAGAACTTGAAGCAATGGCCGAACGCGGTTTTGGACTTGCAGCCCGCTGCATGGTTTGCGCATTCCTCGCAGACACACTTTACCGCGTTGTCGTGAAACTCGAAACTGGCGCAAACCGTGCCACGGAAGCATCCCACCACCGGCTGGCCGCAAACCCGGCTGTTTGACCGAAGCTTAGGACTCGAAGCGAACGAAGGGGGGACATGACACCGCCCCTTCGATGTTTGGAGCACCAGCCAATCGCGGATTTCTCGCCGATATGGTGCCGTTAGGGCTCGTTGCTTTTGGTGCCTCATGGAAGAGTTCAAAGACCGCTTTGGCGAAATGGGCTACGTCGCAGCGAGATGCAATCGCGAGTGGTTTCTGCGCTCGCATTCGCTGCATCTGGACGAGTCCGGAAAGTCCCGCGCCTTTCCAGTTCAGGCGGCGCGCAGCGAAAGTCGGGAATGCCGTAACGATACGATTCCGCCCCCAACCAGATCAGCCCCCTGACGCTTTTTTAGAGTGTCGCTGTCAAAGTGTGGCAAGGTGCCGGAGCGGCGAGACCACCATCGTCATGATAATCTGCCAATTCTTTTACAATCTCGGTGTAGAGCATGCTGCTTTCTTCCTCAGGCATTTCAGCAAGCGCACTGGCAAGTGGTGAGCCTGCGACGGCACCAGTGACGAAGGCGATAGGATCCGAATGCCGGGCGAACTTGTAGTCAAAGGTGATATGAACGTCGCGAAACCCTGCGGCGAGAACGAGGCTGCGTAATTCCTCGCGGTCACCAAGCGAATACATGGTCTGCCATGAGGCAGTTGTATCTTCGCCGAACCGCCTGTCAAAAACCTTGGCGAGGGCCGCGCCCAACGGCGAACGCTCTTTCCAAACGCTCAGTGCAAGACGGCCATTTGGCTTTAAGACCCGTGCCATCTCGCGCAGTGCGCCATTCTGATCGGGCATGAACTGAAGACCCTGCTGGCAGAGCACAACATCGAACGATTGGTCTTCGAACGGCATGTTCGCAGCGTCACACTCGACCCATGCGATACCCCCGATCCCGCTTCTTTCCGCGAAGTCCGCTGCAGCGATCAGCATGGGCGCATTCACATCGACGCCTGTCACCTGTGCAGCGTTCCTCACATTTGCTGCAGCGGTCCTGGCAACGACGCCGGTGCCGCAGCCCACGTCCAAAACCCTTTCGTCCAGATCAATTTTGGCCGCAGCTACAAGTTCTTGCGCGGAGGGGCCCATTTGAGCCGTGACAAGGCAGGCCTCATAGACGTCCGGGCCGCCATTTCTCAGTTGAAACTCTGATGAACCTGGCATGATCTCATTCTCTTGTGACGGGTTAGCAGCCTCGATTGCACAGGTAAGGATAACCAAAATCTGCACCATAGGCCCCGGTCTCACCTGAGCTGTGCAATGTGCTCATTCTAAACGCGCAACCGTAGCACTTCAATTCTGTATTATCGCGCTATGGCATCCGCATCCGAATGAGATAAGGGTCGTTCGCTTCGGATTGGGTCAACACAAACAGATTGGCGAAATCGGTTTGGCTTATATCGATCTCTTCAGATGCCCCAAGGTTTCTGAGAATACCGGGGATAGTCTCGGCATGGCCAACGACCAGAACGGTATCTTCTTCGTGGTCGAAGCTGAGTGTATCGATCAATCCGGCCGTGTCGTTACGGTTCATCGAGGTCAGCGGCAGCCCCAGTTTATCCGCGATGATTTGCCCCGTCTGCTGAGTACGTCTCGCGTCGCTGGTGATCACGATATCCAACCCAGCGTGTTGAAGCATATCTGCCCAGGCAGCCGCTCTGTTTCTGCCCGCGTTGGTGATGGCCGGGTCTTCTCCGCGCAGTTCTTTTTCAGCGTGCCGTATGACAAAAACAGCCTCTTGCGCAGCGCTTGCAAGTGCCGCTGTGATGACGACGGCAAACGCCAAAAAGAACACTCGCACAACGGCCTCCCCAAAATAATATCCCAGGCTCTTAACAGATTGGGCAAAGCTGCACCAACAGCGGGATGTCACTTGCGCCACAGGCTGGACGCAATGGACGCCGCGAAAAAGGGCGACAAGTACAAATGCTCAATTTTGAGGCCCAGACCACAAACTTCCGACACCCCCGATCAAGGCGCGGGCATTCCGCGAAGGCCTCGCGAGTGTCCGCACATTGTTCGTTTCTGCAAATTTACCTAAAAAGCGCGGCATAGCGCGGCGCAAAATATTTCACAAACAATTTGACCTCTTGGCGCCGATACGCTTCTTGCGAGATCAGTATCAAATGCGGCGCCGTCAGGTCGTCGATCGATTCAAAGCATTGGATGAGTTCCTCGTCTGCTTCGACAAGTTTCACATTGCTAATTCCCAAGCCCTGTCCTGATCGAATGGCGGCGTGCATTAGGTCCATTTCGCTGAACGTGGCGACGATCTGCTCAGGGGCTGCGTGCTGCTCTAGCCATTCGTGAATGACATTCGGGACGTCGCCGCGCCGAAAGGTCACGAACGTGTGGCCACCCAAATCTTCGATTGAAACGGGAAGACCGAATTTCTCTGCATAACTGTAGCCGCCAAAAAGAGACCATTTTGCATCGCTGACCTTCCTGCAGATCAGGTTTGGATCGGGCTCGGTTCGGGCCAGCCTCAGGGCGACGTCGGCCTCGCCAGCCGACAAGTCTAAAGCTCTCACTGAGGGCAGAAACTCGAACGCCACTCCTGGATTCTCTGCCGAAAAAGCGTTCACTATGTCGACCATGCGCGGGGAAAAGTTCCCAGAATAGGCTGTAATCCGGATAGGACGGGCTTCAGCTAGTTCCGCTGCTTGCTCTAGGAACTCAGTGGCAGCGGCTTCGACGACTTCAGCCGCAATGACAAGATTGCGCCCATTTTCTGTAGGCCTGAAACCTCGCGTCTCACGTTCAAATAGGGTCAGCTCGATTTCGCGTTCCAGGGCCTCAACCCGCCGCGCGACTGTGGGCTGCGACATCCCAAGCTTGCGCGATGCCGCCAGGGTTGATCCAACTCGAACGACGGTCAGGAAAACCCGGATGTCAGACCAATTCCAGAGTTTATTCTTCATTTTTGTAGAACAACACAAAATCAAGCCCGATACCAGAACCCTCGTTCTGCCATTAACCTCATCACAAACGAAAACGATGAAAGGCCAGACTGATGACCGAAGCCACCGCACATGTCGCAATTTGGAAGCCTCTCGCTCTCTTGCTGGAGGCCTTCAACTCAGCAAGAATCCGGCCTACGATCTCAGCAGATTCAGATGATGAGATACGCGCCAGACGTGATTGCATCCTGGAGATGATGCAATCCAACCCAGAGGCTTTTCAAAGCGAGTTGGACTTCCAATGCATGATGCATCACTATCCCAGCAGACATGGGTGTTAGGTCGGAGGTCTAAAACCACTCTCGGCGCTTGGCCCGAATGCCTGCTGGATGTCTTTGACGATCTTCTCGCCAGGGCTTTTCGTTGTCTTTCTCATCGTCCACTCCTCGGTGGCTACGATGAGCAACAAACCTTCTCTTAGCAAACATGCTGTTTGGACCCATAAGCGCTGACGTCAGACATATCGGAATCTGAGTGGGATCCGTCAATGATGCGACGCCCGCCGCCGTGACAGATTTCAGGTCAGTCATTTCGATGCGCTCGGACATGAACAGTCCTTACTCAAATCCCCCCGGCGTGCAAACTGGGGATGCCCGGACCACACGGGAAAATTCGGCTGTTGGCACTTTTTGACCTTACCCAATCGGCAATACCGGAAGTCGAAGCCGACGTTTGAAATGCATTTTTGATGGCGGGTCTGTCTGTGATCAGGGAGTTCAGATCGCTATCCATGCTGCACGCTGCGCCGACGGCCAGTCTCGACGCTGCAATGCAACTACGAGAATTGGGCTGCCGCAGCAAATATGGTGCTGCGAGTGCGCGCAGCGAAAATCTGACACTTCCGCAAAGGGCTCAGTCCTGCCGACCGCTGCGGGAACCATAAAGGCCTGGTCTTGATTGGCGAACGGCAATAGCCGCACGCCAACTTCGTTCAGATGTCGATCCGTTCAGCAATGCTTAGCGCATCTTCCAGCTCAACGCCCAGATAACGCACTGTGCTATCGACCTTCGTATGGCCTAACAAAAGTTGCACGGCGCGGAGGTTCCCCGTCTTGCGGTAAATCTCCGCAGCTTTGGTTCGGCGCATCGAGTGTGTTCCGTATCCGCTGGGTTCCAGGCCAATCGCTGTAACCCAGTCACGAACAAGTCGACCATATTGACGTGTTGAGATATGCGGGCGATCGTGGAAACGGCTCGGAAACATGAACCGGCACCCGATCATCTCAGGTGATCGCACCCACGCAATGACGGTATCTCTTGTGTTTTCAGTAAGTTCGAACTGAACGGGTTTCTTGGTTTTACTCTGGACTATTGAAACGCGTTCGCGAACGCGGTCATCTTTGACCAAATCGGCCACAGCGAGTTTGACCAGATCACAGCCGCGCAGTTTGCTATCAATCGCAACGTTAAACAGCGCAAGGTCACGAAGATAACCCGAAAGTTCAAGCCGCGCCCGGATGGCCCACACTTGTTTAGGAAGAAGGGGACGTTTTTGGCCGATGATCCGGCCCTTGTTCCAGGCTTTGTGTTTTGGGGTAACTGCGGGAAGTTGGACTCTTGGCATAATATGCCCTCCAATCCTCCCTCCAAACCCAGACATCAGCACCGCGCTGACAAAGAGAGAATAGCATCCAGCTGAATGGCCGTTATCCGAAGTTGTTGGAACCTTGTTTCTCTGCCAGTGCATTCGTCCGCACAGAGCCCACTCTGTGAATTTGATTTTCGCGCTGCATGTGCTCGCAGCATAGGAATTGCTGCAACCGCGCAGTTTTGCGTTTCGCAATGCACCGTAAAGACCGGCCGTTCATGCACATCGCAGCGAGGATGAGACGATCAAGGATCAAGTCGCGGACACAGCCGACCTTGGTCATCTTGCTGTTTGCGCATAGTGTCAGTGTATTCGTCTTGCATTTGCTATGGAGACTACGAAATGAGCGAAGTTACAATCTTTGGGCTTGGGTTGATGGGATTGGCGATTGCCAAAGCCTACCAAAAAGAAGGCATTCCTCTAACCGTTTGGAACCGCACAATCAAAAAAGCAGAGGCGTTGGCAGCCGAGAATGTCGCAGTCGCTCAATCGATTTCAGACGCGATCGTTGCAAGCCCGGTTTCAATCATCTGTGTAGACGACCCCAATTCGGTTCTTACCCTTTTTGGGCAAAGTCAGGTTGAGCCGCTGCTCGATGGTCGGACAATTATTCAACTCAGTACATGCCTGCCAAAACAGGTAAGAGAAGACCAAAGCTGGCTGGCTGGAAGACACGCTGAGTTTCTGTACGGAGCTATTCACTGTGCCCCCCAAGATTTGGGAACGAAAGACGGTAATATACTGATTTCTGGGCCTCCTTCTACCTACAAGCCGGTTGAAGGCCTCATTGGTCACCTAGGCGGGCAGATCGACTATCTCGGAGACGACATCGCCGCCGCGTCTACACTTGACCTGGCCTGGTTGTCGACCCGTTTCGGTGAGTTCATGGGAATGCTGCACGCTGCAAACCTTTGCCAATCGGAGGGGATTGAGCTTCAAAAATTCATTGCGATGTTTCCTGATGATGCACGCATTCAGCATCATGTCGGAACGATACGAGATGGCACTTACGATCAAAGAACGGCCACGTTATCCGTTTGGCAGGCATCGCTCGAACTGTTGAAGCAGCAAGCTACTGACGCTGGCATGGATGCCGAGTTTCCTAACCACGTTGGGGGCCTTTTCGAGAAGGCAATCAAAGCAGGCTACGGCGAAGAACATGTTATGGCTTTGTTCAAAGTTCTGAAGGGCAATGAAGGCACTGTCGATTGACAGTTTGGGCCTCAGAGCCGCCCGATGCCGATGCAGCGTCACCCGCGATGAAGGTGGTTTCGAACCAGTCGTTCGCCTTGTGGGCTAAGTAACGGATACGTCGCTGTTTTTTCGGATGTGCTGACATCGCTCTCATCGAGAGCCGGGTTTGAGGCACCGAGCCGCGAAATATGACTGCGAGCCCATTGTGGGCTAGGTTCGATCTATGCCCACGCATCGAATTTGACTATGATTAGACTTGGAGGGGTAGTCATGGGAGCATCAACATTCGCCGAGCGATACCAGTCAGTGCTCGTTCCGGTCATATTTGAGCCTTGGGCGAGCGAACTGATCCGCCGTGCCGAACCGGGAAATGGCGAACATATTCTCGACTTGGCGTGTGGGACCGGTGTAGTCACGAGGCAGATACCAAAACTCATTTCCAATCCAGGACGCCTCGTCGGCGTGGATCATAATGGCGCGATGCTCGACGTGGCGCGTGTTCTGGCGAAAGAAGCTGGCCTGGATGCCGAGTGGATTGAAGCAGATGCAGGTGCGTTACCGTTCAACGAAAACCAGTTCGATGTTGCGTTCTGTCAGCAAGCTCTACAATTCTTTCCCGATCGGCCCGCAGCTCTTTTGGAGCTGCATCGCGTGCTTAAACCTGGTGGCCGCGTTGCGTGCTGCGTTCAGCAAGAAATTGACCTTAACCCGATGCTGAAAGCACAGGCGGCAGCACTTGACGCCCATGTCGGAGAGAATGCAGGGAACGCTGTTCGTGCAATCTGTGGCCTGCCAGATGGTGATGAAATTCGCCGTCTTTTCGAGGATGCGGGCTTCCAGAACGTCGCGGTGCAATCGACAACCCTTACGCTGCAACATCCAGATGCGAGGGTATTTGCCCAAGGCGCAATGGGCGGAATGCACACCGGAGACAAGCTGTCAGGACTGGCAGATGGCGCTGTTGAGCGTGCTGTGGAAGCGTTCCTTTTGGGACTTGGCGATTGCCTCAATGGCTCTGCAATGCGCTTCCCCCATGTTTCGAACGTCATCACCGCGCGCGTGTAATGCCGCGAAGGCCAGGTCAGTTACATCGCCACACTGGTCCAGCGCCATTCCCGATTTGTGATGTTGGCGAAGGTCGAGAACAAGGACACCCAAAGCGTTATCACGGCCCTCATCAAGCAGGCGCGAAATCTGCCCAAGGAGCTCTACAAATCCCTGACTTGGGATCGTGGATCAGAGATGGCAGGGCATCGCAAGTTCACCATGGCCACCAAAATCGACGTCTATTTTTGTGATCCTCAGTCTCCGTGGCAGCGCGGCAGTAACGAAAACACCAACCGACTTCTCAGGCAGTACTTCCCGAAAGGCATAGATATATCAGGCTTCAGTCAGGCCGAACTCAGCGCGACCGCCCGCCACCTCAACGAGCGGCCCAGAAAGACCTTGCAATACCAAACCCCTGCAGAGAAATTTGAAGCCTGTGTTGCAGCCACCCCTTGAAACCGCAGGGCAGCTGTCCTTTAGAGGATAAACTAAAAAATCATCCTTTCGAAAGGGTCTGAGCATCAATGGCCAGTAAGTCCAACAAACCGGATGTCGAAAACCCGAGCTTCTTTGAGACTGCAATAGATGCTGCGTTTTCACTGAGTATTCCGGTCTCAAAGTTTGAGAGGCCGTACCGATCCGCCATTGAGACCATTGCCATAGCTCCAAGAACTTTGGCAATGCCGCGACCGCGCCATTCATCGCTGGTGGAGAGAAATCCCCACCACACCTTGCCTTGCTCGGACGGAGCACAAGTAGCCTGAACAAGGGCCGCAGCAAACCCAATCACTCTTCCATCGGAAGTCTTTGCAAAGAGGCAAACGGCTGGGCCAGCGTCACCACGCAAGAACGCTGAGGACGGCAACAATATCCCACAGGACTGAGTTAGATCATCAATCTTGTCGAATTCCTCATCAGACGTATTGATCCCAATCTCGTACACGGTGAGTTCGGTTGGCAGGGCGCTGTTGCGCAAGAAATCCCTGGACATGGTGACACCTAGTTCGTCGGCGCTCCAACGTTGTTGGACCTCCACAGAAAGGTCCGCACTCTCGATTTCGGAAATGCGCGCCTCAATAGTTTCCGGTGTCAGTTGGGGAGATGGGCCAAGTCCCTGAAGTCTAGCGAGGGCGATCTGAGCCCCCACGTCTACTGCACGTCGCTTCAGAAGCCCGACTGCACGCCCATGAAAGCAGTAGCTCGGATCGTCTTTGACAATCTGCCACAATAAATCTGCTCTGCGTTCGAGGCCCTGTTGCTCAACCGTGCCAAAATATCTGTTCCGGCCTGACATATGGATAAATCGCACAATTCGACCTTGCTGTCACCTAGTTGCAAATAAACAGTGAAATCTCGGTGAGGCCGTTGCTATTAGAAAGTTCCTTGGCTCACTCTCTTATCGTCTGCTTTGCCTAGTGCGCCAGCCAATCGCTGACCCTGATAGTTAGGCAACTATGGGCGGCGGTCTCAACGGATCTACGCAACACCTTAATCTTTGTGCAAAGCGGACTAAGCAGCCCTTAGTATTTGCGGTTCTCATGCAAAAAAGAAGAACAGTGGAATTGGTGCTACAGCGCATAACACTACCCCCAGGAATTGCCAAAAGCCAAACAAACCTGATGCTCCAGCAACGAAGGCTAGTCCTCCTCCTCCGCCTAGCAACGAGTTGCCTGGGGTGTTCAACGCAACAGCCAACAGCGCGTATCTGTGTTTCAACAGTTTTTGTCCGATCCTTGATGGGACGATTGAAGACAAGGCGATTAGGCGTTCATCTGGCGTAACGGCATCTAGCTGTACGACAAAGCTTGACGCTTTTTTCAATCCAAGCCATTCCATTGCGCGGCCGATGAATGAGAGTGGAACCAACCTTGCGAGGGTGTAAGAGACAAGCAGCGCCCCCACCATTCCCAGATAGACCAATGGTGCAATGGGACCGCCAAATAGCAACAAAAGCGCAAAACCTATCTCCGCACCGGGGACAAAGGGTAACGCTGCCAGAACGATGAATGCGATGAATGCTGTCATGACGATGCGGTGTATCATCAGCTCGTTCATTGGGCGCATCTCGGGGACTGTCATTTCTTTCAGGGCGTCGCCCAGAAACCATCCGCCGAGGAGGAGTAACCCATAAAGAACAATAGCTTTCCGCTTTTCCCAAAGCCGCGTCAAAAACGGGCGCATAAGGGATTGCCGTCAGGGTCTATGGTTTGCATGTCCTGACGGGTTTTGGAAAGCGACACGGTTAGCACGGGTTCCGAAAGCGCACCGACAAACATGATTTCGCGTGTGGATGTCCAATACCAGCGGCGGCGTTCCCAAACGACAGAAACAACGACGGAGCCATCGTCTTTCAAGACCCCCACGTAGTCAAAGCGTCCACGGCTTTCGCTTTCAAGGGTGCCAGTAAAACGGACGCCTTCTGCAGTTTCCTCAGCCTGATAAACGCCAGGAACAAACCCACAACGGGTACAGATCTGGGACCAAAAATGTCCATCGTCGAAGTAGAGATTATCCGGCAAGTCGGGATTTTCTGCGGGACCGATCATGCCTGAAAAAGTTTTGCCGTCTAACAAGCCTTCCGCATTGCCAAAAGGAGCCCAAACAAAGGCTAGGAAGAAGATCAAGGCCAATGACTTATACATGCTTTCCGCCGACAACTCCCTACTGCTTTTCCCAGTTAGCTTAAGCATCAATGGAAATGTGCGCAATTCATTGCTTTGGTAGGGGGGTCGGTGGTGTTTGGATCGTTTGGGCACAAAAGGGCTCGGAGCAGTCACTCTCTGCACCTTCGGGCCGGGCCTTGGGGCGGCCTATGCGGAGGTTTTCCAAAATGATGGTTATGATCTTGCCCTCCTGAGCAGGTCAGGTGCGGAGTTTGAAGGCAACAAAGACAACAATACTTCAATGAAGGCCTATGCCTGTGACGCGGGAAACCCTGAAAGCCTAAGGGATGCTCTAATGTCCGCTCAGAGTGACCTCGGCAAGATTGACGTGGTCATTTACAATGCCGACCTCGCCCAATTCGGAACACTCGATGACGTGTCTGAGGTCGAATTTGAGCAAAGTTGGCGCGTGGGGGCATCGGGTCTTTTCACATCGGCTAAACTCCTTGGCCCGCAGATGGCCGAACGCGGTTCAGGTGCAATCATAGTGTCAGGCGCTACAGCGTCGTTACGAGGGAACGTTTGGACCACCGCCTTTGCGCCCTCAAAATCAGCCCAACGAGTTTTGGCAAATGCCCTTGCGAAACAGCTAGGGCCGAAAGGGGTCCATGTGGCTTATTTGGTGATTGATGGCGTCATTGATACGGCGGAAACTCGTACCAACTTTGCACCAAATGAGCCTGATGAATTTTTCATCAATCCTATGCACATCGCAGAAACGGCGCTGATGCTAGTAAAACAGGACAAGTCTGCATGGACATTCGAACTCGACATTCGTCCGTTCGGCGAAAAAATGGTAGGTAAATTGCTCGTACCTTGACCGTATTGCTTACTACACGGACTTTCGCGCACCATGCCGGTGCGGTAATAGGAGCGCATACAAAGCCTCATTGATTGGGGCTTTTATTCCGGCCTTTTTCGCGAGCCTGACCGCAGCGCCTGAAATCCATTCGATTTCCAGCGGCCGACCATTCTCAAGGTCAATCGCGGTGGACGCTCGCATACTAGTTGGAAGGCCACTCGCCGCAGTCCAGGTTCGGCTTTCAATGTCAGAGCTCAGGGAGACCCCCAACGCACGCCCAATTGCGGCAGTCTCCGCAACAACTTGGCGAAATAATTCGCCCAACTCTGGTATAGAAACGATATCGCCTATGGTGCATCGTCCCGCCGCCGTAACACCGGATACGGCAGAAAACAGCACGAACTTGGACCAGACATCACGTTCAATGCTATCGGTGACCGGTGCTGTGGAACCAGCTTTATTTATTGCCTGCCGCAAGGAATCAATTCTTCCTGACGGCTTGCTGTCACGCTCCGCGAACGTGAAGACATTGAATTCGCCAGTCTTCTTGATGACACCAGCAGTTGCAATCGTGGTGGACACCTGAGCCATTCCGTTTGCGACATTCCGTTCGGGTAGAATATCGAGCAATCGGTCAGATGCCTCAACACCGTTTAGGAATGGCACCACCACTGTGTCCGGGCCCAGCATGGGGAGGCAGGCACGGGCCGCTGCCTCCAATGCATCGCCTTTGACACCGAAAATAATTGCATCGACTTCACCAACTTCTGACGGGTCATCAGTCGCAATCCAGGGATGGGCGAGTTCAGTGCCAGAAGTGTCCAAGAGGGTGAGGCCATTTTCTACGATTGCGGCGAGGTGGTCGCCGCGAGCGATGGTGGCGACTTGATGTCCGCTATTTGCGAGCTTGACAGCAAGGAACCCTCCAATTCCACCCGTTGCCATCGTCGCAATCCGCATTTCAATCTCCCCCAATGACCAGCACGTTTGTCCAATCTACCACCCGGACATGTTTCCGTCCAATAAGATTGGGTTTTGCCTGGCGAGTTGTTTGCATTGGGCTCGCAGTCCTATTTCGCGGCGCGGTGCCTCAACACCGGCTGTCGAGGTGGGGATGTCAACGCATCCGAGAAAATAGTTAAATCTTAGATGTCTAGGTCGTTGGGTAAACGGCTGGGTCAAGACTGCGCTCATCATCGGTGATGCCGCACTGGCTTTGGGCAACTCTGAGCCAGAAGTGCAGAATGTTGTGTTGTCAATAATGGCCGCTCACGCATTTATTCGCCAAAACGCTTTATTTCTTGTAGCCTCCCCCACAGCGAGATTTGCGGGAGGAAGCATGGCGAGCTTTAAAGAATTGGAACATCAAGGATGGGCTGAGAAGGCCCGCTTCTACGACCATCACTTTGCGGGTGTAACCCGACAGGCGATTGACCCGTTGCTTGCGGGATTGGGTGATATCTCTGGGTGTCGTTTGATTGACATCTGTTGTGGCACTGGGGATCTGGCTGAAGCTGCTGCTCTTGCTGGTGCAAAAGTGACGGGCGTGGATTTTGCAGAACCGATGATCGACATTGCTCGGTCACGTGTGCCGTCAGCAGTGTTTGAAGTCGGGGACGCCGAAAAGCTGTACTTTGAAGACGCGATATTTGATGCGGCGACCTGTGCTTTTGGGCTGTGGCACGTCGCTGATCCGGACAGCGCCATTTCCGAGGCCGCCCGCGTGCTGAAGCCGGGCGGGTCCTATTCCTATACCGCTTGGCTTCCACCTGACGAAGGGTGGGACATGATGGGCCTGTTGATGACCGCAATCAACAAACACGGTACGATGGACGTCGATTTACCGCCCGCCCCGCCGCCGTTTCGATTTGCACAGGCCGCAGAAGCAGAAAAGGTGCTTTTGGCCTCCGGCTTCGTTTCGGCCACCTGTCAAAAGAAGGTCGCCATCTGGCGCGGCCAGACTGGCGACGACTTGCTCGATTTACTTTACAAGGGAATTGTCCGTGCGCCCATGCTCATTGATGCGCAGGCGTCAGACGCCAAGCAGGCAATAATCAACGATATCAGAAATGGCGCTGAAGCATTTCGTGACGACGAAGGGATCAAGATGCGTTGGCCCTATCTGTTGGTTTCCGCAACCAAACCCTAGCGGTATCGTGTCGGGGGTGCACAGGCATGAATGCCTGCTAAGTTGTTCAAAACAGGGGTGGCAGATCATGGAAGCAAACAAAGCGCAGGCTGATTATTGGGCTTCACCCGCAGGCCTGAAGTGGATCGAACACGAACGTGCGCTGGATACGGCAATGGCGGGTATGTTGGAAATGATGCTGGATATGGTTGACATTATCTCGACGGACCACATCCTCGACATTGGCTGTGGAACCGGAGCAAGCACCATTGAAGCCGCCAGACGCGCTCCGGCTGGCAAAGTCCTTGGGGTAGATATCTCTGATCCGCTTCTCGCACGCGCTGCCCAAAGGGCGAAAGCGGTTGGAGTACAGAACGCGTCATTCCTGCTGGCTGATGCCCAAACCCACGATTTTTCGCCTCAGCACTTCGATGTTCTGGTCTCGCGATTGGGAATGAGCTTCTTTTCAGACACCGTTGCGGCTCTGAAGAACCTGTCCAATGGACTGAAAGATCATGGCAGAATGGTCTTTGTTTGCTGGGCTTCGGTGGCGCAGAACCCGTGGTTCGATATCCCCAGAAAAGCGGCGGAGGAAAGACTAGGGGCACAGCCAAAAGGAGACCCGACAGCACCTGGCCCTACCGCATTTCAGGACTGTGATCGTGTCGCCGATCTCATGGCTCGGGCGGGCCTCTCCAACATCGAAGCAATCCCGGTAGACATCGTTCTCACACCCCCCGGAGGGGTTGCAAGTGCTGCGCGCGCTGCCAGCAAGGTCGGCCCCGCGGCGCGCATCATGAAAGCCTACTCGGGGTCAGAAGCAGATGAGGCGGCGATTGAAAGCGCCGTGATGGCGGCCTTCGGGAAGTTCTCCGAGGGAGATACAGTACGGGTTCCGGCTGTGGTGAACCTCTTCTCTTGTTCACGATGAAATGGTCATCCAATCGCTGCCGCCCGTATGGCTATTCGCCAAGGTGAAATTGCAGCATGCTGAAAGACGAAGGCGAAAGGTTAAGAATGATACTTTTGTTGCGTCACGGGGAAACCAAATTGAATGTGCAAGGGCGCTTGCAAGGTCGGAGCCAGGCCGCGCTTACAGCAGCTGGACGATCCTTCGCCCAAGAAACTGCCCGCGTGATATCTCGAGAGGTTGGAGATGGCGATTGTGCGGTATTCACTAGCCCCTTGACCAGAGCTTTGGAAACCACCGAAATCATCTTGGCGGAACTTTCAGGTGTAAGAAAAACGGTGACGGATGAACGAATATCCGAGATCGATTTTGGGACATGGGACGGGCTTACCTACGATGAAATCGACGCGGAATGGCCCGGTGCGCGCGATGGGGGCTTGCCCGGCGAATGGTATTTCAACGCACCCGGAGGTGAAGGTTTTGATGCTTTTCAGTTTCGCCTTGCGCGTTTTATGGAAGACGTGACCAAGGACCCAAACGAACATAAGATTATCGTTTCGCATGGATTGGCAGGCAGGGTGTTGCGGGGAATTCACGCTGATTTGTCCAAGCCTGACATCATGTCTCTGCCGGTGCCCTCGAGGGCGTTCTTTATTTTGCAAACAGACGGCGGCATTCAGGAGGTGGCGGTAGAATGATCATCGAAACAGATCGGCTTATTCTGCGGCCGGTAGCCAAGCAAGACACCCAAGACATCGCGCAGGTGGTTTTTTCAGACCCGAATGTCGTGGGAATGCTGGCGCATGACATCAGAACGCCAGAAAGCGCTATCGCGGAATCCGAGCGCTGGACCTCGATCATGGGGATCGATGGCGACGGTGGCATTTGGGATGATGGTGGGATGGGCCTTTTTGCGGTCGTACCCAAATCCGATCAAGCCTTGGCAGGCGTTACAGGCTTTTACATGGAACGCAGCGAACACCAGCGCTGGAACGGCGAATATTTCTATGCATTGGGAACTCGATGGCATGGTCGCGGGCTTATGAGCGAAGCTGCTGACGCACTGGGTGAGAGACTTCGTTCCCTTGACGATCTGGGGGTCATCTATGCCGGCTACTGGGACATGATAAACGAAGCCTCCGGACGCCTTCTTCGTCGCACTGGATTGAAGCCCGAAGGGCGAAAGTCGGTGATCGAAGAATATGGCGTCGATCGGTGCCGATTGATATTTGATTTCGATCTTTGGCGGCTCTCAAACGCGGCGCTGGGTGATGTGCGAGATTCCATCTTGACCCAAGTTGCACGGCGCGCAGGCGCATTCGTTGCAGAGGACATCATCACCAAGGATGAAGTCCTAAACTCGCTGAAAGACAGATACGGATCGCCATCACTGACCCGCGATGCAGTAACGATGCTGGAAGCGTCCATCAAACGCCCTGGCATGGCGTATCTGGAAATTCGTGGGGCGGGCAACAGTGACGCACCACAAAACCGCTTAAAGTGAGTGTGGAATCGCTCCTCATAACTGGCAAGTTGCCTGACACCAGACTTCTGCCACTAGGAGACCTTCGAACGTTAAGGGGCAATTCAGCTATGTCCCGCGTTTTTCCAGTTCGTGCGCGGTGCAGCGAAAGGTGCTGTTTCCTGAACCAGCCACTCGTGATCAGCGCAGCTAAGGTGCAAGAAGAGCTCAAAGTCACCAATGCTGCAATCTGAGCGATTGCCTGACTACGAGTTGCTACCGGTTCGATGGATCAGGCAATGAGGCCGAGCGTGCCATCGCTGACCGTTCCGGCATACTTGTCCTTGGGGGGCATCGGTCTTGACTTCCAACCGGGCTCGAATGCGAAGCTGGAAACGGTGCGTCCCTCCGGCAGGGCGCCATTTCCTGCGCCAAGCGCGTAGTCGTAGTAGAGCTTGACGATCTCCTCTTCGACCACCTGCTCTGTCGCGGGATGGGCCATACACGCATTGCGCCAAGCCCGAACGCGGTCATAGGCGCTGCCTGCTGGTAGCTCGAAATCCTCGTAGTAGTCCAAGAACCAGAAGCGTTTGAACATCGGTGTGAAGACGGCCTCTGCCAGACCGAAGTCCTCAAACAGGTAAGTACCTTTCGGGTTCTGATCGACGAGGAAATCATTGATGTCCCGGTAAATCGCCAGCAATTTTTCCAGATGCTCATCCCGACGCGCGCGGTCCTGGTTCATGACGAAAAGATAGCCTGCCATCGTGAAGGGGCCTTCGCGGGCAATGAGCATCGATTCAATCGCGTGTTCGAGGGGATCGCTTCGGCGCAGCGGGGGGCCGTCCAGGGCCTCATCAAGATAGCGCAAGATCACCAGGCTCTCTTTCAGGATGCGACCGTCAATGGTTTCCAACACCGGTAAGGCGGTCGTGCCACGGGTCTTGGCCAGCAATTCGGGATCGCGCGGTTTGGTGATGTCCACGACCCTGAATTCGACCGCGTCCGTCTGCCCTCGCAGGGCCAACAGGATTTCCAGGCGCTGTGAAAAGGGGCAGACGGGAATGTGGTAAACGATATGTTTTTCTGTCATTTGGTCAGTCCAGTGGTGGGCCGGTGAAGGCCATATTGTGCTGCTTTGCGGATTTTTCGATGGCAGGCATGTCTTCCGGGATGCGGTACTGGCCAGCCGCCATATCCGCAAAGAACCCCTCGAAACCACCAGGTGTGAGGATCACCAGATGGCGGCACGGCTTATCGCCAACGACCTTGAAGGTATGCTCCTTGCCCCGGGGAATGAAGACACTTTCGCCCGCGCCTGCCGTGAATTCGTCACCTTCCAGCCAGAACTTGCAGGCCCCGGTCATGATCACGAAAGTTTCGTCCTCGTTCTTATGCACATGACGTGGGGGGCCGCTCCCTGCCGGAGACCAGCTATCCACGATGGACATTGATCCGCCGGTTTGTTCGGGGGTCAGGATCGTCTTGTATTGAACACCGAGCCATTCGATGGCTCCGTCGATTTGGGCCAGATCTTTCATCGTCTCTCTCCCTTGGCAGTGGATTGAAACGAAAGCGCTTTCGTTGACATAAGCCTACTGGAAGGCCAACCTATCAGGCAAATCGCATTATCCGATAAAGGATATCGCCTAGGTGAATTTCGCAACGCTCGACCTGAACCTTCTTCGCGTGCTTGACGCCCTCTTTCGCGATGGATCAACCGTCAAGGCGGCCGACAGGCTGGCCATGTCGCAATCTTCAGTCTCGGGAGCTCTCTCCCGTCTGCGCCATGCATTGGGTGATCAACTTTTCATCCGGCAGAGCAACCGGTTGGTCGCCACAGACTATGCGGCGGGACTCGAAGCCGGGTTGAGAGAAGAGCTTGAGCGTCTGGAGGCGTTGCTCACCCGACCGGCTGCTTTTGACCCACAAACCGCCGAAGGCACTTTCAGGATTGCAGCAAGCGACTTTTTCGCCGAGCTTTTGATGCCGCCCTTGGGTGATCTCCTACAGAAATCAGCGCCACACATCAGGGCGCAGCTCGTCGATCTTGTTCCCAACGATTACGTGGCAAGCCTTGAACGGCGCAACGCCGACATCGCGCTGATCCCCGACCTGGCGCTGCCGGAATGGGTCAACCGGGAGCCTTTGTTCAGTTCTCCGTTCCACGTGATCGCGCGCGCAGGCAATCCAGGCACCGCGGAACTGAAGGATGGGATGCACATGCCGATGGACGTCTTCTGCGCGCTTCATCACGTCCTGTTTTCTCCCGAAGGCAACTTGACCGCGATGGGTGATGCAGCCCTAAACCGGGTCGGAAAAAGCCGACAAGTTGCGATGACCGTTCCCGTCTTCAGCGGCGTCTGCCGCGCGGTGAGCGAAAGCGACCTCATTGCGCTCGTGCCTGCGCAACTGGCATCGAAGGTAGCCAATTCATTCCGGCTATGTGTGTTTGAGCCGCCGATGGAGATTGATCCGGCGCTGATCATTGGCATCTGGCACAAGCGATCCGACAATAACCCAATGGCCAGCTGGATGCGAAGGCAGGTCTTCAGTCTCATGACGGCATTGGATGTAGATACATAGTCAGCCTGATCACAAAGGTATTTGCTGCCCTATTTCGAAATGACGGGAAGAACGCCAGATTTGGCACAGCCTCATGTGCCAATGCGGACATTGTAACAAGCATGGCAAAGGGCAGCAAAGCCCCGCGCCTTTTCAGTTGGTGCGTGTTGCAGCGAACGGCACGCCGAATTGGACCCGCCGTTCGTTGAAGGTGCTTCCCTGAATGGTGCCCCCTAAGAGTTCACACCGAACGCGATGCTACAACGACGTTGGCGCTATGGGGGAAACGCAGCGCTGCACCATCATAGCAGGTTCCAAACCCTTTTAGGATGTCGTCGTGCAGTGTCGCTCTGTCAGCGGGGGTCATTACCGCTATGCGGTCGGCAACCGGAGTGGCCATCATCAATCCGTTCACAAATGCGGACCCATCTTCAGCTTCAAGATCAAGAACAACTTTCTCAACGGCGACCTGCCCGAAACCTGCGCTTTCGAATACAGAACGCATCTCATCGGGATCGGGAAAACCGCAAACGGCACGGATCGCCCCGGTTGTTTCTTCGCCAAAATGCCTGCCAAAGACGGTAACCTGTGCCTGCATTAAAGGATTTTCCTCCAACCCACGCGCCGTGCAAAACACAGCCTGGCCACCTGGCTTTATGACCCGCAAACACTCGGACAGCGCGCCGAGCTTGTTTGGAAAGAATTGAAGGCCTTGCTGACATATGACGGCATCAAAACTTTCATCCTCGAAAGGCAGGTCTTGTGCATCTGCCGAATGGAAAGTTGCGTCCAGCCCTGCCGAGCGTTCTTCTGCAATGGCCAACATACCAGGATTGATGTCACCGCCTGTCGTCATGACACCTGACCGAGTTGCCAGTCGCGCGACAATGCCTGTTCCGCACGCAAGGTCGAGAAGACTGTCGCCGGAAGCAAGGCCCGCGCGCTCGATCAGGTGATTGGCCCACGGCGCAAAAATGACGGGTACGAGGTATTCTTCGTATCGTTCGGCCATGTTGCCGCTGAGTTGCCATTCCGTGTTCGTCATGTCTTCCCTCCCCTCAGTTCTGAACATTCAAATCTTCTTCGCATTGTCTTTTTGCAGCCACGCATTCTGCCATCAGATGAAGTGAAGGCTATATCCTATGTCTGTTGGGGGGCGTCTTCCTGCCAGGCGTCCGCCCTCTTTCGGACTTCATCCGGAATGTCCGCTGCTCTGCGTGTTTCCAGACTCAGCATCACACATTTGAACACCGTTTCAAACGCGGTTGCATCGTCTTCGGACCTTACAAGCCGGTGCCGGAATGTGATGGATTTGGCACCCATCTCAATGATTGATGTCTCCAGTCGAATTGAATCTCCTGCAGACAACTCAGATCGAAAATCGCTTTCGGCATGTACGACTGCAAACGACAGCCTGCGACCCGAGCGCATGTCGCTGGCTGTCAACCCCATCTCTGATTGAATGGCGATAACACCGTCTGAACAGGCGGCAAAGTATCTCGAAGCATTCATGTGACCCAGAAAATCACAATCTGCAGGGTCAACGACAGAGCGGAAGGAAATCATGGCAGTCATTCTCGGGCACCTTTCAGTTTTGGTTGGCAATTTTACACGGAGGAACATCATCTGTCATGTTGCGTGCCAGACGATCTTTCAATTGATCGATCTTCTGCAAGACCACAAACAAAGGAGAAGGCGATGCCATCCATCGATATCCAAGTTCTAGAAGGTGTATTTTCGGCGGAGGAGAAAGCCGAGATCATCCGAAAGGTGACAGACGCATTTGGCGAAGTCGCGGGTCAGACTGTCAGGGCCGGAACGTCCGTCCGCGTACATGAAGTGAACAGCGGTTCGTGGGGTTACGCCGAAAATATCCTGACAACCGAAGATGCTTTGGAGATGCGCGCACGCGATTGATCAAGCGCCCTGATTTGGAAACATACCAGCCCCGCCTTGGGACGCAGAATTATTGCGCTGACGCAAGACGTTTTTTGGCGTGAGTTGCACACACGACGACAATTTCTACAGCTTGAGCTAGACTGGAAAGCAGCCGACTGGCGAGCATCGTACAGCACACAATCAATCGAAGAGGCGCGAAACCAATGGCAGACGATCCATACCGAATTGCAGATCAGGTCGATAGCAATATGCTGGAAATGATGGCGTCTCGGCTTGAAGCGCGCGGGAAAGACACGCGGTTTCTGGGCATGATTGACGACTATCTAGACGCGGTAAGCGTTACGGACGCACAACAGGTTCTAGATCTCGGCTGCGGAACGGGAGTCGTCGCCCGCAGGATTGCGGGCCTAGATGGGTTCGCCGGTCAAGTAACAGGCATCGATCTCAGCCCTCAGTTGGTGGCCAAGGCCTGCGATCTGGCAACGTCGGAAGGACTCTCGAGTAAGACGACATTCGAAGCCGGCGATATACGAAGCCTTGTTTTTGAGGGCAGTCGGTTTGACGTAACGGTTCTGCACACGTTGATCAGCCATCTCGACAATCCCGTGGTCGCGCTTCAGGAAGCGGCCCGGGTTACGCGAGCAGGCGGTGCGATTGTGATTTTCGACGATGATTACGCGTCGTCAACGCTTGAGACTGCTGACGCGGGACGGGCCGCTGAAATCGACAATGCGATGATTGAAGCCACGGTAACGCAACCTCGGGCCATGCGAAGGCTGCCGCGAATGGCAAAATCGGCAAGACTGTCGATTGAAAGATGTTTTTCGTATTTGATAGCCGAAGTCGGAAAGCCGGATTTTTTCGCTGGCCTTGTCGACACGATCGGTCCGATGCTTTTGAGTGCAGGCGTATGCTCAGAGGACGAGGCAGATGCCATTGCTGCCGATTTGAAAGCCGCTGTTGTAGAGGGCACATTTTTCGGCGCGTGTAATTACTACGGATACGTTTTTCGAAAGTCTTGAACGACTGCTTTTTGCGCTGCGCTGCTGCAAACCAAGGTAAATTAAGTTGGGCGTCACTTAATCACCGCGCGGATCTTACATAGCGGCCATGTCGCGAAGCGCAGAAACCAGCCATTTGGCGAGCTTGACACAAAGCCCGCTCCGTCCCGCGACCTGTAAGTTCGACGCCTGATCCATGCTGCAGGCCGCACTAATGGCCGTTTCTCTTGCTGCGCAACGGCATAGCGATTTTTGCTCACGCCGCATTTTTCGTGCTGCGAGCGCACGCAGCGCGAAATCAAGACTTTCGCTATGGGCTGATTTCGTTGAAAAACCCGCTGTTTTCGGCGTTGCTTTCTGAGCTAGTGCGTTGATTTTTTTGAGGGTCCGATGTTTGGTCCTGTTCTTAGCCAGTGGCGGGGACCATTGGCTTGAGTTTTGCCAGTTTCCGGAGGTTCTGGGCGGTGGCAGCGAGGGTAAATTCGTCTTGGACGCCACATGGTCCTCGTAGTCGGACGCGAGCCAAGCCGAGGATGCGTTTGAGATGTGCAAACAACATCTCGACCTTTTTGCGCCGTCTCTGAGCCGTTGGATTGAAGTCGGAGGCTGTGCACAGTCGGGCGAAGTCCCTGACGATCTCGTATTCTTCTCGGTTGACGGAGCGCGTTGCTGTGTTTGGGCAGCATTTGGGCTTTGATGGACATGTCTGGCAATCGAGTTTCAGGCTGCGATACTGTCGGCGGCCAGCCTTGGCTTTGTGCCTTTTGGGGTCAGAGTAATTTCGCCGGGTATGACGCAGCTCTTTTCCTTCCGGGCAAATGTATCGGTCATTGTCTTCGTCCCAAGTGAAGTCAGACCGCGACCAAGTGCCATCCTTGCGCTTTGAATGGTCAAAGACAGGGATGAACGGGAGAATTTTCCGTTTGAGCGTTAACCAAACGAGATTGTCAGACGAACCGTAAGCCGTATCCGCCGCAACCCAATCCGGCTTCAGGCCAAAGCGGTCTTCTGTGCGATCAATCATTTTGCGCATCGCACCGACCTCTGCCTGCCGGATCGACCGGCTGACGTCCACATCCATGATGATCCCGTGATCTGTGTCGATGAGGTAATTGTCTGAATACGCAAAGAAAGCGGGGCCTTTACGCGCGGCAGTCCATTGGCTGGCCGGATCGGCATGAGCGGTGAACTTGGGTGTTGTCTCGCTGGCACCACCAAAGGCTGCGTCGTCAAGAACGTCGAGGTATTCACGCACCGCGCGCGGCGCATCTGCTGCTGTGACCTCCCGAGCGGCCCAGTCTTGTGGGTTGCTGGAATTCTGCTTCTGAACATCAGCGCTGATCAAGCTGGCATCGACGGCGAAGCCTTCGCCACCAACAAGGCCCTCTTCTATACAGCGCGCAACTGTTGTCTCGAAAACATGACGCAGCAAGTCACTCTCGCGGAAACGGCCGTGGCGGTTCTTTGAAAAGGTAGAATGATCAGGAATGCGATCGCTTAAATCGAGGTGGCAAAACCAGCGATACGCCAAGTTCAAGTGCACCTCTTCACAAAGGCGGCGTTCAGACCGGATACCGAAGCAATAACCGGCCAGTAACATTCGGATCAGCAACTCTGGATCGATCGACGGGCGGCCTGTGTGACTATAGAAATTTGCCAAATGCCCCCGAATACTGCTGAGATCAAGATGTCGGTCAATCGAGCGCAATAGATGATCTTGTGGAACATGATCTTCCAGCGAGAACTCATAGAACAACGACCCTTGCGCTTCCTGCTTCGGTCCCATCATCGCCAATCCTCCCGCTCAATACAGGAATTGAATCAGCGACTTGCCTACGGATCAAGGAATAGTTTTTCAACGACATCGGCTCATTGCTGCCGTTAGCCGCGGAAGAAACGAAGGTCGGCTTCTTGGTTTGACACCCCAATTCAGCAATGGTTTTAAATTGAATGATGGGTTTTGGCACCCATATGACACCCGAAGCACTTTTGATGCTTCATCAAGGCTTAGAGAATAGCCATCTAATATATTGATTTAATTAATTAAAAAGTGGTGCCCGGGGGCGGAATCGAACCACCGACACGAGGATTTTCAGTTCTCGGTTAGAGATGAACATACCATACCATACCTTCAACTTTATCGTTGTATTTTCATGCTATTAGTAGATATTAGCTCTTATAGCTGAACATAGGAAACCCTCCGAACGCCCCGTATTTTAGAGCCTATAGAGAGCCTAATGAAATGCCTCGAGTGAACCTAACCGACCTGACAGTGAAGACCCTGCCACTACCGGAACGAGGTCAAGTAACCTATTGGGACGATAGCCTGAGCGGCTTTGGTGTTCGGGTTTCACAGGGCGGCTCAAAATCCTTCGTTTTGGTCCATGGTGTTAATCGTCAAAGGGAGACCCTCGGGCGATATCCCACCATCAGCCTCAGACAAGCGAGAGACCAGGCAAAGAAGAAGCAGGCTGAGATTACTCTGGGGATCGAGCAAAACCGATCTATTTCTTTCAAAGATGCCCGAGAACTCTTTCTGGAAGACTGCCGCTCCAAAAACAAAAAGAACACCGTTGATTATTACCGCAAGCGCTTGGACATTCATTTTCGATTTGGGCGCAAACGTTTGGATGAAATTTCCCGTACAGATATTCAGTCACGCATTCGCCGAAGCCAGGTTTCACCACCCGAGCAGCATCACGCGTTCGTAGCGATCCGCACTTTTCTCAATTGGGCATTAAGGGAGCAGTTCATTGAAATCAGTCCTATCGCCGCGATGAAACCTCCGGGGCCCCCGAAGCCTCGTGAAAGGGTTTTGTCAAACGGCGAGCTCCAAGAGGTTTTTACTAAGTCCATGCAACAGCCCTACCCTTTTGGCACCATCGTCTCGTTGCTGATCCTAACCGGGATGAGACGCAACGAGGTTGCATCTCTCGAATGGGATTGGATCGATCGGAATGACCGCATGATCACCCTGCCCGCGACCCTAACCAAAAACAATCGCACACATGCCCAACCTTACGGCGACTTGGTCACTGATGTCTTGGAGTTAATTCCCCGGACGTCCAACTACCTGTTCCCCAGCCGCTCAGGAAAAGGCACCGTATTCAATGGATGGGGAAAGTCTAAGGCCCAGATTGACGCCAAGTTCGAAAACGTTGATCCTTTCACTTTGCATGATCTCAGGCGCACTTTCGCAACAATTCATGCAAAAATTGGCACCCCAATTCATGTCACTGAAAAGCTCTTAAACCATGTAGCTGGAACGATCAGTGGCGTCGCGGCGGTTTACAATCGCCATTCGTATTTGGACGAAATGCGTGATGCAATTGATCAGTATGACAGCTATGTTGCCGGGCTAACCGATGTGCAGCTTAAATGAGCCTCGAAACTGTCCGAATAAGCGGGACCAGTTAATGGTTAACGATTTGGTACGGAAGCAAAGCATTGAAGCTGGCAACGTCAGGCAATCTGACCCAGCCCCCTAAATCGAGCAAGCAATGGGTCCAGTTGTGGTGGACGAAGTGCGTCTTATCCTCCGTGCGGCCGTTCACTATCCGGCTATGGTTCGGATATCACGGACAGCATGGTCAGGTCGTGGACACAACGAAATGGCAATTCGATCCAAATAGACCGCGGACTGACGTCTGAAGGGGAGCGGAGGATCATTCTAGCGGAGCAAACGCAATTTAACCGTCTTGGTTGCGAAACAGGTAAACCTGATGGTGTGATTGTTCCGAACAGCCGTGCAGCCTTCAAGAAAAATGCCGAAGCGACAGGGATTGACTTCAAAGCTGTCAATTTTCGTTCACTATTGTTCCTGAGAAAAACCGGCTCCCAGATTGGCCGAATGTGTCGATAAGTGTGCGTCACCACTCAATTTGGCGTCATGTTCTTTCAAGACTGCCTATAAGTTGACAGCGAAATGTATCGAGTTGCCAAGCCTATTTTCGACGTCGATAGATTTGTCGCTGACTGCTGCAAAGCGGTCGAAAAGAATCCAGCTCACAAATCGGCTACGGAAGTCGTGTGCCGTGCAATGTCCGATCCCACGAAAATACTCGACACGCTAGGAGCGCCAACAGAGCCTGTAATTACACCCGCTGAATGACCCATTCTGACAGGGTGGGGATAAGGTTGTTCAACACATCCTGAAACGCAGAGACAACGGCCCTGGCATCCTCGCTGGGTGTTGATTGTGATTGCGAAAAGCTGCGTGTTGCGACGACGCGTTGATCTCGATCGTTGATGATGGTCAGTTCAATATCGACGTGTACCTCAAACGTATCATCAGCCAGCGCGTTCACTTCGAACGCATCCATTCGGACCAGCAGCGCTTTGTCAGGAACGGGGCCTGCATCGCTGCGCCCGACGTAAGCAATGCGGTCAGTTGCGGAAATACTGCGGATCAGGAGGGACTGAAATACCAAGGGGAGTTCGTCGCTCCAACGGGCATCGGGCAGATAGGCGATTGATGCGCTGTCCGGCCTGATCATGATCCGGTCGGTTGCAAGCGCCGCTGAAGCCTGTGGACGTGCGATCAGCAGTGTGCGGGATGTTCGTCCGCCCTTTTTTGACCCCATCACCGGGAGCAGATCGTAGGTATTCAGCGGCTCGGTTGCTGCGTTCAAAGCGTTTAGGGTGCTGCATCCGCCAAGGACGCTAACCGCACCAAGCAGGGCAGTTCGACGGTTCAGAATGAGCGTTTGCATTGATCTATCTCCTGTATTCCGGGACACGCCCATCCAGCAAAAAGCGTGCCGGGTCGCGTTCAATCCGGCGCACCAGATCGCCCAGCGTCGTGACCAGAACGCGTGCATCTGCGGCAAGCCTCGTCATTTCTGGCAGGCCCTTGCGCGCAAAATCGCTAATGCCGGGTGTGCTTTGCGCGACCCCTGTCTGGATCTGTTTGACCACCACATCGCTGCGGGCGATCAGAGCCCTGAGTTCGGAGGTAATTTCGGGCATATCCTTGGACACGTCGGCGACCGCCTGACTGATTTGAACAGAAGCCTCACGGATGTCTGTCATCATCGGCCCAATATCCGTATCCATTACGGTTGTGGCTGATGCAAATGCGGTTTGCGCCGATCCAAGCGCTCCATCGGCCACCTCAAGCGTCTTGTTCAGCGCGTCCAGACTGCCTTGTGCTTTTTTAAACAACGCGTTGGCCGATCCGATGGCCTGTTGTGCTTCATCGGCCATAGGGTCAAACCGATCTGTCATGCCGGTCAGGTTTGCCGCTACATCTTCAACGGCTTTGCTCGCGGTTGCGACCCCTTGGCGGATGTCTGTCATGATGGCGGGGACATCGTCCAGCACCACGGCTTCGATCGTTGCAATGGCGGCTTTTGCATCCTTAAGAACAACGCGGGCTTCGGCGACCAGCAATGTCCCGTCTCCCTCGACCAGCGTATCAAAACTGGTTGAGGCCTCAATGACAGCGACAAACGCATCATTGGCGAGCTTCAATGTCTGATCAAGTTCGGCCAGCCGCGCATTCAACAGATCCGAGGTCTGGGAAAAACCGTCCAGTGTTGCACCTGAGCGTTCCTGTAGGTCAGCAATGGCAGCGTTGGTCTGGGTTGCCGCTTCGGACACCTGCGCAAGTATGTCGGGCACCTGCTCACTGAGGATTTTCTGGGCCTGATCAAAGACCCCTTTCGCACTGTCGACCGCGTCGACAGATTGCAACAACGCCTTGTCCGCTGTCTCAAACGCCCCTTTTGCGGCGGTCAATGTGTCATCCGTCTGCTCCAGTGTGGCAGAAACAGATGCGCCAATTGCGTCGAGGCGTTCAGTGAACAGTGTGATCTGCGCCGTGGCCTCTCGTACGGTGACGGTGATATCGGAAAAGTCGCTGAGGGCCTGATCCAGATTATCCGATGATGCATCAAGATTGCGCAGGATATTTCTGACAAATGTTTGATTTTCGGGGCCTGTCAACGTCTGAAATTGCTCCAACAACAATTTCGCTTCGTCCAAAAGATCGGGCGCGTCTTGAACCAGAGTCTGTACAGTTGATCGGCGCGACGGGATGATCAGCCAGCCGTCGTCATTGGCGGTCAAAGGGGCGGCGGAGGGTGTGCCACCTGAAAGCGAGATATAGGCAACGCCCGTCACCCCTTGGGCCTGAAGCTGGGCAATAGTGTCTGTTCTGACGGGTGTATCCGCGTCTACCTCAATGGTGGTGAACACCTTTGATGGGTCTTCCGGTGCAATCTGAAAGCCGATGACTCTGCCAACAGAAATACCATTGAAGAAAACATCTCCGGACGAGTCTAGGCCGGAAACATCGTCAAATAGAATGCCGTATGTGGCGTACTGCCGATCTATCTGAACACTGGCGAGCCAAATGAAAAATCCCAGCGTACCCAGGATGGCCATCAGGGTGAAAACACCGATCAGAATATAGTTCGCACGGGTCTCCATCACAGGTTTCCTTTCGGTGTGGCCGAGGCAGAGGCGGCGCGGGCGCGCGGCCCGTGAAAATATTCGCGCACCCAAGGATGATCAACTGCCAACATATCCTGCATCGTACCCACTGCCAGCACGCGCTGGTCCGCCAGCACTGCTATCCTGTCGCAGATTGCGTGCAGGCTATCAAGATCATGGGTCACCAGAAATACTGTCAGCCCCAGTGCTGCCTGCAATTGCTTGATCAGTATATCAAAGGCCGCGGCACCGATCGGATCAAGCCCTGCCGTTGGTTCGTCAAGAAAAACGATTTCGGGGTCCATTGATATGGCCCGGGCAAATCCGGCCCGCTTGCGCATGCCACCTGAAAGCTCAGAAGGATACTTTGCCATCGCATTCTCAGGCAGGCCAACCATGCGCACCTTGATGCCTGCCAATGTCTCACGCATGTCGTCGTCAAGCGTGAGTTGCTCGCGCATGGGTGCTTCAACATTCTGGCGCACGGTCAACGAAGAAAACAATGCACCATCCTGAAACATCACCCCCCAGCGTCGGCGCAGGGCGCGGTATTGTTCGTCTGAGGTCGAGCGCACGCTTTCACCAAAAACCTCGATCTGCCCCTCGTCAGGGTCCAGTAATCCTACAATGGCCCGCAGCAAAACCGATTTGCCGGTGCCAGAGCCGCCGACAACTCCGATGATCTCGCCCCGCCTGACATCAAGATCAAGACCGTCATGAACTGTGTGGGTGCCAAAACGCGTGACCAGACCGCGGACACGTATGATGGGGTCTTCGGATGATTGCATCATACCCCCACCACTGCGAAAAAGACTGAAAACAACGCATCCATCACGATGACCATAAAGATCGACAATACGACCGATGCAGACGTCAGGCGCCCCAGCGATTCTGCATTTCCGCCGACCATCATGCCCTCGTAACACCCGATAATGCCAATGATCAACGCAAAGAAGGGGGCCTTGATCATGCCGACGCTGAAATGCCAAACGTCTGTGGTGCTGACCAGCCGAGCCTGAAAGACCGCTGGAGAAACGCCCAGATCGATCCATGACATCAGCGCCCCACCCACCAGCCCGGATATGTCGGCAATAAATCCCAGTGCGGGCAACATGAGTATCAGCGCCAGAACGCGCGGCACAACGAGAATGGTCACCGGATCAAGGCCGAGGGTGCGCATGGCGTCAATTTCCTCGCGCATTTTCATCGACCCGATTGCGGCTGTAAATGCCGACCCTGACCGCCCAGCAACGATGATTGCGGTCAAAAGGATGCCAAGTTCGCGCAGGATTGATATGGCGATCAGATCGACGACAAACACTTCTGCCCCAAATTGACGCAGTTGCGCAGACCCCTGAAACGCAAGCACAACGCCAATCAGAAAAGACATGAGTGCGACAATGGGAACCGCACTGACCCCAATTTCCTGACAGTGGTGCACCACTGACGTCAGACGCAACCGGCGTGGATGTATTATAATCCCGGCCAGTGTCGCGACCACCTGTCCCAGGAACGATGTCAATTCAACCGCCATGCGCCAGCCGCGCGTGACTTTCCTGCCAAAGTTTTCCAACCGGTCGGCAAGTGTCAGAGCGGCTGCCGGCACATGATCAGCGGGCGGCATATTGCGCTGCACCGTCTTGATCAGTTGCGCCTGTGCGGGCGTGGCACCTTCGATGTTCAGGGTCACGCCGGATTGTTCGGCCCGTTTCTGATGATCGACAAGAAACCACGCACCCGCCGTATCCATTTGGGATAAGGCCGAGATGTCGATGACCGAAAATGTTCCTGAGACAACGCGTTTTGCCTCATTGGTGATCTCGACCAAGGTATCTATCAACAACTTGCCCTGCAGCGTTAACCTATCGTCAGCGATGGACAATGAGACCGCTTTTTCGTTGCTTTGCCCGTTGTTGTTCATGCAGGGGCCCTGATCAAATGCGTCATCGGACCTGTGACCATGTTAAACCACATGCGTGGAGATCTGGCACCGACCTACGTGATTTTCGCAGCGGCCAAATAGGGTTGGTATCTTGGGTCACTTCGTTTCCATTGCTTTGGGAGTGTTGCTGGCAAGCATTCTCAAACTATGTACTTGGCCGTAATTATCGTTGATGCAGATCAATACGTCCATCACCCACATATGCAACTGTTCTCAAATGGCGCATGACCTGTTGATGAACCAAGCGCCCGCAAACCCGGTTACCGACCCCATGGCGGAAATTAAAGCATGCAAGCCCCTTTAGGTATCATTGCGACCCTGTGCGCGGCCCTGCTTTTAGGCTGCAACGGAGGTATTCCTGACGCGCGTGCAGATGTTGAGAGTGGGCGCGCGATTTATGCCAAAGAATGCGCGCAATGTCATGGCATAAACGGCGATGGAGCCGGGGCCGCTTCGCTAGGGCTTGGCGTGGTGCCGCCGAACCTGGTCGGCTTGACCGGCCGAAATGATGGTGTTTTCCCAAGAGAATTTGTGCGGCGGTTTGTTCTGGGTCTTCTTGAGAAAGAAGATCCTGACGCTGCCATGCCCGAGTTTGGAACAGTGGGGTTGCAGCATGTCTATCCCGACGGCGGGGCTGGGGCCGAAGTGTTACATACGGATATCGCCGCCCTGCTCGATTACCTCGAGACAATACAGCAATAACCCCCTACCCTTCGTTTGCCGATCAGGAAACCATGCCAAACGCGGTTATTGGCTGCCCGTCGCACACCTCTTGCACAAAGGTGCATAAAGGACAGCATTCAGGCGTTCTTCAGAGATCGGTTCGGCGCATTTCTGGCAGATGCCATAGGAGCCGTCCGCAATCCGCCCCAACGCAAGCTGCAGCAGCGATACTTCCTTTTGCGCGACAGCGCCAAGGCCTTCGAGCACTTCATCATCTTCAAGGTCGATCGCCTGTTCATTCAGGTCTGCGGATTTGGGTTCACCAAGCTCATCATCAATCTCGTGAATGCGGGCCCCAAGTTCCTTGAGGCGATCAGCAATGAGTTTTCCATAATGCGTCAGGTCGGGCATGTTATGTCCTTTGTCTGTGGGTGGGGATATCACTAGCAGCACAGCAGCTGACAGTGTTGACCAAGATCAATGTCCCTGGGCGCGTGTTCGAAACGCGACACGGTCCAGTGCCGTCCGTGTGATCAGCATGCCGGCGATAAGCGCCGCAACGAAAATAACCACGCGGGTATCCAGCGTGCCCAATGCGGGCAAAGCCCCCCCTGGGCAAAAGCCAGCAATACCCCACCCAACGCCGAAAACACCGGAACCGATCAGCAGCCGGGCATCAAGCTGGCGGTTGGTTGGCACATCAAATGTCGGTTCATACACCGGCGCAGATCTGCAGAAAACCAAGCGGTAGCCGATGAACGTGACGATAACGGCCCCGCCCATCACAAAGGCAAGGCTGGGATCCCATGTTCCGGCAACGTCAAAGAAGTTAATCACCTTTGCAGGGTTTGCCATGCCCGACATTGCGATGCCGGTGCCAAAAATGCTGCCGATGAAAAATGTCAGAAGATTGCGCATGATTTATGCCCCCAGGATGTGTCGAATGACATAGACGGTCAGGCCTGTTGTCAGCATGAAAGTTGCGGTTGCGGCGAATGATCTGGGTGACAACCGTGCCATGCCGCAAACCCCGTGACCTGAGGTGCAGCCGCTTCCCAGTGTGACGCCAATACCGACCAGAAAACCGCCTATCAGCAGCATCGGCGTTGCTGCAGGAACCTGGATATCAGGCAGCTGTCCGGAGATCGCCAAAAAGACCCAAGGTCCGGTAAACATGCCGGCCAGCATCATGACACGCCAGACCCAATCATACCTGCTCGCCGGCAAAAGCACCCCGGCCAGAATGCCGGTGGCCCCCATGATCCGACCTCGCAAAAGCATCAGAAGAACCGCGGCGAGCCCAATGAGAGCGCCACCGGCCAATGACGCGATTGGTGTGAAAGCTGTTTCCATTGGTCAGATCCTGCAGCTCGAGATGCCAAAAATTCTGTAAAGTGGGCAGAACCGAAAAAGGGCTGTGCCAACCAAGACCAACCCGACGACGATGCTGGCATAGAAAAGTGGTGTTGATGACCAGACGGCCGGTAGATTGAAAAGTGGTGATAGAATGAGCGCCAAGCCAATGATGGCTCTTAGCACACGATCTGTGTTGCCCAGATTGATTGTCATATCCAAATCCTCCTTTAGGTGCTCCGTTTCACTAAGCGTAGATCAATGGTGGCGGCAGATCAGTGATAATGTCACACGCGATTATCCTTATGGTGCCTCAGCAAGCCGCGCGATCGCGGCGGCATCGCGCAGCTCAATCTCACCCCGGCTCAGCCGAAGCCAACCGCGCCGCTCAAATTCTTTAAGTTGGCGGGAAATAACCTCGCGCGCCGTGCCAAGTTCAATCGCAAGCTGCTGGTGGGTCAGGTGCAAAACGCTTTTTGCATCCTTCAGCTCAAGCAGTTTCTGGGCCACACGGATGTCCATCCGTTTGAATGCAATTTCTTCGATGACAAGAAACAGATCAGTGATCCGTTTCGAATAGGCCTCAAAGACAAAAGCGCGGAATTCCTTTGACGCAGCCATCAACTCATCAAATATGTTGCGTGGAATGAGGATCGCTTCGACATCGGTTTCTGCGATGCCTTCTGCGGAGTAATCCTCAAAGGCAAGAAGACAGGCCGTGGTCAAAACACAGCTTTCACCAGCGTGGACCCGGTAAAGGACGATCTCTCTGCCGGCTTCTGATAATTGCTGGACCCGCACCGTTCCCGATACCAACAGCAACAGGTTTTCGGCCGGGTTGCCAGGGCCAAAAATCAGCGATCCCTGCTTGATCTCAACGGAACGCGCCTGCTTATCAAGCAGGTCAGAAACCGTTTCTGAAAGCTCTGCAAGACCTGGAAATTTGTCCCGCCACGGTAGTCTGTCTAACATTACATTCACCTTATTTACCTATTTGTTACCGCGAAATTATCCTTTGCACTTTGATATTAATCAACGCGATGCCCCATCCTTTCAAGGCACCTTGTGCTGCGGCTGAAACTGATATTGCCGATAATAGTCATGGCCCCCGACCAAAATTGAGATCGATCAATTCCGTCTCCCCCTGGATCCTTTATGCGTAACGTCAGCAGGAGAGGTCCGTGGCTGACATCATATTCAAAACCCAAGGCATCACAAAGGTATATGATACCGGTGAGGTGAAGGTTTTTGCTTTGGACGGCGTGGATCTTGAGCTTTACAAAGGTGAATTGACCGTTCTGCTTGGGCCCTCGGGCAGCGGCAAATCAACGCTTCTTAATATCCTCGGCGGTCTTGATCATGCCACCGACGGACGGGTTTGGTTTGACAATACAGAGCTGACCGACATGGCTGATCGGGGCCTCACAAAATACCGGCGTGATCACGTTGGATTTGTGTTTCAGTTCTACAATCTGGTGCCCAGCCTGACGGCACGCGAGAACGTTCAGCTTGTCACAGATGTCGCACCCGACCCGATGCCCGCCGAAGAAGCACTTGAACTGGTTGGGCTCGGCAAGCGCATGGATCACTTTCCCTCGGAAATGTCAGGAGGTGAGCAACAGCGTGTTGCCATCGCGCGGGCGATTGCAAAACGACCTGAAATTTTGCTGTGCGATGAACCAACCGGCGCACTGGACAGCACAACGGGCGTCCAAGTGCTCGAAGTGCTGCGTGATATCAACGAACGGTTCGGCACCACGACCGTTGTGATCACCCATAACGCTGAAATTCAACGCATGGCGCATAGGGTGATCTTTTTTCAGGACGGTAAGATCAGCGAAATTCGGACCAACGACAAGCGGCTGGCCCCGTCTGAGATTGCGTGGTGACGGGCATGCAGGCAATTGACATCAAACTGCTGCGTGACTTTAAAAGGCTTTGGTTACAAGCCGTTGCAATATCATTGGTGCTGGCTTGTGGCGTTGCAATCCTGCTGACGTCGGTCGGGATGTACAAGGCGCTTTCCGAGACACGAACTGCATATTATGAACGCAATCGCTTTGCAGATGTCTTTGCCCATACCACCCGTGCCCCTTTGTCATTGCTCTCTGAAATCGCCCGCATAGATGGCGTCACCGGTATCGAGGCGCGCATTGCCGGGGATGCCACTTTGGACATTCCGGGGCGCACCAGAACGGCGGTTGGTCATATCCTGTCGTATCCTGAAACCGCCAGTCCGGTTTTGAATGTCCCTTTGCTGGTTACTGGCAGGTTTCCTGATCCTCTCAGCACCGATGAAGTTGTCGTCAACGCACCTTTTGCAGAAGCGAATAAATTTACGGCGGGTGACAGTTTCAGTGCCAACCTCAGAGGGCGAAAGCGCAGCCTGACGATTGTTGGCACAGTGTTGTCGCCTGAGTTTATCTATACAATCGGCCCCGGTGCATTGATGCCGGACAATGCGTATTTTGGTATCATCTGGATGTCTGAACGCGCTGCAGCGGCGGCGTTCGATATGACCGGCGCGTTCAACGATGTGTCACTGGCGCTGGCCACAGGGACGTCGACGGCGACAGTCATTGACGCGCTGGACACGTTGTTGGAACCCTTTGGGGGCTTTGGTACCTATGATCGTACCACGCATCAGTCCAATGCATTTCTCGATGCAGAGATCAGTCAGCTCAAGGGAATGTCCGCCATTCTGCCGCCTATCTTCTTTGGCATTTCGGGGTTTCTGGTCAGCATGGTGATGAGCAGGATCATCACACTGGAGCGTAGTGAAATTGGTCTTCTCAAAGCTATCGGATATTCCGATATGGAAATCAGCCTGCATTATTTGATGTTGGCGGCGATGATCGCAGTGGTCGGTGTCGGGGTGGGTTGGATCGCCGGGACAGTGCTGGCGCGCGTCACAGCCGCCCAATATGCGGAATTCTTTAATTTCCCTTATGTGATCTTTCGCGTTTCATATTGGGTTTATGCCCTCACTGGCCTTGCTGGTCTGGCCACGACCAGCCTTGGGGCCGCTCAGGCAGCCCTCAAGGCTGCGCGACTGGCCCCCGCAATCGCGATGCAGCCCCCTGCCCCGCCGCGGTTCAAGAGATCCTTCATTGATGATGCATTGACACGTCTGCGCCTTGCCCAATCGACGGTCATGATCTTGCGTTCTCTGTTGCGCTGGCCAGTGCGAAGTTTTCTGACCTCGCTGGGTCTGGCGCTTGCTGTGGCTTCGATGATCGCGGCCACTTTCATCAATGATGCGCTCGACGAAATTGTCGATCTGGCGTTCTACCGGACCAACCGACAGGACGCGATACTGCTGTTCGCGGATGATCTGCCTCAGGCAGCCCTTGAAGACATCCGCAATTTGCCCGGTGTATTGCAGGCCGAAAACCAGCAGTTTCACGCCGCAATCTTGCACCATGGCCATCTGAACAAACGGGTGGCTGTTGAATCGCGCCCCCCCGGTACTGACCTGAGCCGGGTGTTGGACGTACAAGGCAAGCCGCTTGATGTGCCGCCAGGCGGGGTGGTTCTGTCCAGGCGATTGGCGTCGCATCTTGATGTGCGAAGTCGCGAAAACATCGACATCGAGTTTCTGAGTGGCCGGCGTGAGACGTTTAGCGTCACGGTCACGGGGTTGGTGGAACAGCATTTTGGTTTGGGTGCCTACATGGATTTTGAATACTTGAACGCCCTTTTTCGACAGGCCCCACGGATATCGACCGTGAATGTGACGCTGGATGACCAACAAACCGAGGCGCTGCACGCCGCCATCAAGGATACCCCACGCGTGACGGGCATTGTTGAGATGAATGAAAACCGCCGCTCGTTTCAAAACACGATTGAGGAAAACATCCTGGTCATGAACACCATCTATATTGTGATCGCCGTGCTGATCACCGTTGGCGTGACCTACAACGCCGCGCGCATTCAACTGTCTGAGCGCGCGCGCGAATTGGCCAGCCTGAGAATCCTTGGCTATGGCCGTGGCGAAGTGTCGTACATTCTGGTGGGTGAGATAATGTTGATTGCGCTCAGTGCACAGCCGTTTGGCTGGCTCATCGGGGCCTGGATTGCCCAGCTGATGACATCAGCATTCACCAGCGATCTTTATGCGATCCCGCTGGTTCTGAAACCGGCAACCTTCACACTTGCAAGTCTTGTGGTGCTGAGTGCCGCGTTTGGATCAGCGATGATCGTGCGCCGGCGGCTTGACCGTCTGGATTTGGTCTCTGTCATGAAAACTAGGGAATGATGCAATGGCATATTCAACCCGCACACTTGTTCTGATCGGCCTTGGCGTCACGCTGGTGGCTGGACTGTCTTATGTCAGCTTCCGGACGGACCCGGTTGCCGTTGATCTGGCCACAGTCATCCAGGGACCTTTGGAAGTCACCATCAATGCGGATGGCAAAACACAGGTTCGGAACTTGTATGAGGTCGCGTCACCGATCGCAGGCACGGCCCTGCGGTCGCCGGTCTTGGAAGGTGATGTTGTGCGTTCAGGAGAGACGGTTGTTGCAATCGTACGCCCCTTGTCTGCCGGACTGCTGGATGCGCGCACCCAGTTGCAGGCCGAGGCGGCCCTGCAGGAAGCGTTGGCTGCACGACATGTGGCACAGGCCGATTTGAAACAGGCGGAAGAAACCCAGCGCTTTGCGCAATCGCAGTTTGAGCGGACGCAGGCATTGGTAAACCGTGGTGTGGCGTCGATCACCCGGCTCGAAGATGACACCCAAAGGCTGGCGGTTGCAAATGCGGCGATTGATGCCGCTCAGGCGCGGATTGAGATGGCGGATGGCGTTGTTAGGCGCGCGCGCGCCAGTCTTTTGTCACCAAGTGAGGCGGGTGCATCGCCTGACAGTTGCTGCGTTGAATTAACCGCGCCTTCGGATGGGGTGGTCCTGTCGGTAGCGGCAATTAGCGAACGCCCTGTTTCAACGGGGACACCGCTGGTCAGTATCGGCGATCCTAGTCAGCTTGAGCTTGTTGCAGACATCCTGTCAAACGATGCGGTTCGTCTTGCACCCGGCGCATTGGCCTATGTCGAACGCTGGGGTGGCGCGCAGGTATTGGAAGCAAAGCTGGACCGCATTGATCCCAAGGCACGCACTAAAATCTCGGCTCTTGGGATCGAAGAACAGCGTGTGGATGCCTATTTCATCATGACCAGCCCCCGTGACACCCACGCAACCCTGGGCGATGGTTTTTCCGTTTTTCTCAGGATCGTTGAATGGCGTGCGGAAGATGTGTTGCAGGTCCCGCTTAGCGCGATTTTTCGTCAGGATACGGGCTGGGCGGTTTTTGTGGCCCAAGGCGGGGTTGCAGAAAAACGCACAGTGACTTTGGGCCGACGTAACACGCAAATGACTGAGGTGGTGAGCGGCCTGGCGGTGTCAGAACAGGTGGTCACCCATCCAAGTGATGCCATCGCTGCAGGTGTTGCTTTGGTGGAAAGGTCGCAATTATGAGCGGAGACAAGAACAAACCGCATGAGCTGGACGCCCGCTGGCATTCGGCGCTTGGCCAACTGACGGGCGGTTTGTCCCCGGCGGCGCTTGTCACGGCATATGTGGATTGGGGACTGCATCTGATCGGGTCCCCCGACAAGCAGTCTGAACTGGTCAAAGAGGCGTTGTCATCTGGCCCAAACCGCAAGTCGCAGAGCGATCCGCGCTTTGCGGATGCGACGTGGTCTGCCTTTCCATTCAATCTTTATGCCCAAAGTTTTCTTGCCACGCAAAATTGGTGGAATACCGCCACCACAAATCTGTCTGGTGTTGATCCTAAACATGCCCAGATTGTCAGTTTCGCCGCGCGGCAGTGGCTTGACATGTTCTCGCCCTCCAACTTTGCCGCAACCAATCCGCAAGTGCATGAACGCACGCGTCAGGAAGGCGGACAGAACCTGGTTCGAGGTGCCCGTTATTGGATGGAGGACTTGAACCGTTTGCTGACCAAAAAACCACGGCAATCAGGCAACTACAATGTGGGAAAAGAGCTTGCCACCACGCCCGGAGATGTGGTTTTGCGCAACGATCTTGTTGAGCTGATACGCTACCACCCCACAACTGAAAAAGTGCATCCTGAGCCGATCCTGATCGTGCCTGCATGGATCATGAAATACTATATTCTGGATCTTACCGCCCAACGATCACTGGTCGCGTATCTGCGCGATCAAGGGTTTGAGGTGTTTATTCTTTCATGGAAGAACCCTGATCAAAAGGATGCCGATCTTTCACTGCAGGATTATGTCGATTTGGGCGTGCGCGCAGCCATTACCAAGATCAAGGCAATGGGATGCAAACGTCTGCATGCCGCCGGCTATTGTCTGGGGGGTACATTGCTGGCCATTGTCACCGCCGCGATGGCGCGTGACGGTGATGACAGTCTGGCCAGTGTCAGCCTGCTTGCGTCACAGGTGGATTTTTCCGAACCCGGCGAACTGGGGCTTTTCATCAATGAAAGCCAGGTGGCCTTTCTGGAAGATATCATGGCAACGCGTGGCTATCTCAAGGCGGATCAGATGGCAGGGGCATTTCAGCTTTTGCGGTCAAACGACCTTGTTTGGAGCAGGGTCATCCGCCACTATTTGCTGGGTGAACGCACCCCCGACAATCCGTTGCTGGCATGGAACGCCGATGCGACACGGATGCCCGCGCGAATGCATACTGAATACCTGCGGCGTTTGTTCTTGCAAAATGAGTTGGCCAAAGGAAGGTTTGAGGTCGATGGGGCGACAGTCGCCCCGAGCGACATCCGCACAAAGGTCTATTGTGTTGGCACGGAGGCGGATCATGTGTCGCCCTGGGTATCGGTCTACCGACTGTTGCTCTTGACCGATACCGATGTGACTTTTGTGCTGACCAGCGGCGGTCACAATGGCGGTATCTTGTCCGAACCCGGTCGCACTGGCCGGCATTTTCGCTGCGGTCACAAGGCCAAGAACGATACACATATGACCGCATCAGTTTGGTTTGACCGCCACCAACCAAAGGATGGATCATGGTGGCAGCACTGGGCGAAATGGCTAAGGAAACACAGCAGTCCAGTGGTGGCACCGCGCAAGGTAGATATTAAGGGATGTGACCCGGCACCCGGCCGCTACGTTCAGGGTTAAGATTTGTCTTTTGGGACTTTGGGCGCAAAAGCCTTAGTGCTCATTTCGACCAGCTTGCCGGTTTCGGCTTGATACTGATCCATGGCTTTTTGAATGAACTGGGCCTGAATGCGCTGAATGTCGCCGACGTTTTTACAGTGCAGTATTTCGTGCTGTGTCTTGACGTCTTCCTTGATCCTTTCAGCCACGAAACTGACCATTTCAGCGCTCAAATCACTGAGCGATTCAATCCACGCTGTGCTCATCCCCATCATGTTGCCGAAACCCGCCTCCTGAAGCTGCTTCAAGGTGTCGAGCGGCTCTGTCATTGAAGATATTGGTTTTTTTGCTTCTGTCTCTTGGGCCCCTGATTTGTCGGCCATTTCATGTCCTCCGGTTTGTGACGTTACGCCCGTAATCCTAGACGAGAATTTTGCATTTGGTTTGACATTACTCAATTGCGGCAAAGGCATCTCGCGGATGCTGTGGGGATGAAGCAAGAACACGGACACAGCCCGCAAGAAGTCGCCAGACGTCTGTCGGCGGGACCAAACCACAGCCATCTCAAAGACCTGATCTATGGCGGTATCGACGGTGCGGTGACCACGTTCGCGATTGTGGCGGGTGTCGAGGGTGCGGGGCTTTCGCATACGATCATCGTGGCCCTTGGGCTGGCCAATATCCTCGCAGATGGGTTTTCGATGGCCGCCAGCAATTATTCGGGCACCAAAGCTGAGCTGGACGACCGCAAGCGGATCATCCAGATCGAAGAGCGCCATATCGTCGAAAACCCTGCTGGCGAGTTGGAAGAGTTGCGACAGATCCTACACCTGCGCGGATTGACGGGTGAGGTGTTGGAAAGCGCCGTGCACGCGATTTCTCAGAGCAAGAAAAATTGGATCGACCTGATGCTCACCGATGAATACGGGCTGGCGCGTGATGGGCCGGCACCGATGCGCGCTGCGATTGCCACTTTCGTGGCTTTTCTGATGGCCGGGGCGGTCCCGCTGATTCCCTTTGTTCTGGGGATGCAGAATGCTTTTGCGATATCGATCGGTGCAACGCTGCTGACTTTTTTCCTGATTGGAACCGGGAAAAGCCGCTGGTCGCTTGCCAAATGGTGGCGGTCCGGCACCGAGACATTGTTCATCGGGGCCATGGCCGCGCTTTTGGCATATGGTGTCGGCGGGCTTTTCAATGTTGGCTAGTTTGGGTTGAGCGATGTCAATTTGGCCTCTGTCGCATCTGATACCTTGGTCCTTAAAAAGAGGCCTCTGATGTTCTCACAAGCGAAAAGAATTCTTTATCTCAATGGCTTTGAAATCAAGGTCGATCCCAGTTGGCTGGTTATTGCAGCGCTGATCACCTGGAGCCTGTCGCAGCAATATTTTCCCGATATTTTGCCCAATGCATCCGCGGCGACCCACCTGATGATGGCGCTGATTTCGATGCTGGCCCTCTTTGCATCGCTGTTGTTGCATGAATTGGCCCACTCGGTCGTGGCTCGACGTCTGGGCCTTCCGGTTAAAAGCATCACATTGTTTCTCTTTGGTGGCGTGGCCGAACTTGAGGCTGAACCTTCATCTGCCCGTGTCGAATTCTGGGTTGCGCTGGCGGGTCCGGTGATGTCGCTCTGTCTGGCGGGTGGGTTCTGGACCCTCACGAACGTCGCTCTGTTCTTTGGCAGCGAACCCGCATTGAGAGAGGTGATTTCTTATCTGGCGCTGATTAATCTGGTGCTCGCTTTGTTCAATATGGTCCCGGCGTTTCCCTTGGACGGCGGCCGCATGTTGCGCGCTTATCTGTGGCATCGGACGGGCGATGCGCTGGCCGCAACCAAGACCGCCGCGCAATCAGGCGCTTTTTTTGCTTATGCGCTGATGGCCTTGGGGGTTATGGCGCTTTTTCAGGGCGCATTGGTTGCGGGGCTATGGCAGTTGATGATCGGGGGATTTTTGCTGATCGCGGCGCGCTCCAGCTACAACGCGCAACTGGCTCGGGTGGTCTTTGAGGGGAAGTCCGTGGATGCGATGATGAAGCGTGACCCCATTACAGTTGGGCCAGAAATGACACTGGCAGAGCTGGCCGATCAGATCATGCTGCGGCACGGCGTCAGCTTTGTCCCTGTTCTGGATGATTCAGTGCTTCTGGGCCATATCGACACAACTGTTCTGTCCAGCATTGATCGCGAAAACTGGAGCAATACCCGCGTGGGGGATGTTTTTGTTGGATTGGATCAAAACGTGCTCGTCCCCCCTGAGTTGCCTGTACCGGAGCTTTTGGGGATTATCGCAAATACTGGCCGGCGCAAATTTCTGGTCGTGTCGGACCATCGCCTTGTTGGCGTGATCACCCTGGCTGATCTCACCCGGTTTCTTAACCTTGGTGATCTTGCACAGAGCGCAAAATAATCAACCACAGGATCTTTGCCACATATCAATAGAGACTTGCACCTTTGGCGGAACAACTGGCAATCTGACCCCAAAGGGACATCGCATATGAGTAACCCCACCGAAGACAGCGCAGTTCTGCAAGCCATTCTGGATGCGGCGGTGGATGCGATGATCGTGTCAGATCATGACGGGACGATCTTGCGGGTCAATTTGGCGGCGGCCCGCCTTTTTCAATATGATGTGGCTGAGATGGTTGGCCAAGACGTGAAGATGCTGATGCCACAGTCATTGGCCGATCTGCACGACGGCTACATGTCGCACCACCTTGAAACCGGCGAAAGGCGGATTATTGGTCTTGGCCGCGCTGTTGAGGGTCGGCGCAAGGACATGTCCGAGTTTCCTCTGCATTTATCAGTGGGTGAAGCACAAGTTGACGGCCATGCTTTTTTTGTCGGGATCCTGCACGATCTGACCAATCGAAGAGCTGCTGAAGATGCGTTGGCCCGTTCCCAGCGGTTGGATGCCATCGGCCAAATGACCGGTGGGATCGTCCATGATTTCAACAATCTTCTGACAGTAATTGTCGGCAATCTGGAACTGCTTGAAAAGCGTGGCGCGGATGATCGTCAAGTGCCTTTGATCAAGGACGCCCTTGATTCTGCCGAACTGGGTGCAGAACTGACATCACGGCTTCTGGTCTTTGCGCGCCGCAGCAAACTCAAACCAGAACAGGTTGACCTGCGCACCTTGTGTGAGGGCACGCTGGCCATTCTCAAACGGACATTTGGCGCGTGTTATCGCATCAAAACCGATTTTGCCGAGGACGTGGGATTGGTTAAGGTCGATCCGGTGCAGCTTCAATCTGCGTTGATGAACCTCGCGCTGAATGCGCGGGATGCGATGGCCACAGGTGGCGAATTGCTGATCTCCGTTGCCAATGTGACCATCGATGACAGCTATATGGCGCAGGAAACGGATATCGAATCCGGCGATTATGTCCGCCTTTCCGTCAGTGACGACGGCGAGGGCATGAGTGCAGAGGCGCAGCGTCGTGCTTTTGAACCTTTCTTTACAACCAAAGCCGAGAGTGGCGGATCGGGCCTTGGGCTGGCGATGGTCTATGGATTTGTGCGGCAATCAGGCGGGCATGTGACACTTTACAGTGAACTGGGGCTTGGCACGAGTTTCGGCCTCTACTTTCCAGTGCTGTCGCCGGCAGATGCAACCGACCAGGCGACGGATTGGGAAGGTCGGGCAAACACGTCCATCCCACGCGGCCACGGTGAGACAATTTTGATTGTCGAAGACAACCCAAAAGTGCGCAAGATTTCCATCGAGCGCATCCGCGACCTTGGATTTGTGACCCTTGAAGCGGAAACGGGGGATCAAGCCTATCAGATGCTGCAGGATGGTGCGGAGGTCGATCTTGTATTTTCCGATCTGGTCATGCCAGGAGACCTGAATGGGTACGATCTGGCCGCCAAAATTCTGGCTGAGTATCCCAATCTTAAAGTGCTGCTGACCTCTGGATATGCCAGTGACGTGGTCACAGATGCAATGGCGCATGGCGACCCCTACGAAATCCTTCATAAGCCCTATCGGCAATCAGATTTGGCGCTGCGGCTTCAGATGCTTTTGGCTAAGGGATCTGACGGCTGAACCAACTGGACGTCAGAGGAAAAAATATAGCCAACGCCGCGCACGGTCTTGATCAGCTTGGGGTTTGACGGGTCGCGTTCGATTTTTTTACGCAGGCGGGCAATCTGGTTGTCAATGGTGCGATCCAGCGGGCTCCATTCTATGCCGCCCGTCATGTCCATCAGTTGATCACGCGATAACACCCGTTTGGGGCTGTTCAGAAAGACTGTGAGCAGTTTGAAATCACCGCTGGTCAATCCGCAATCCGTGCCGTCGCGGTCTATCAGTTCCATTCGATCCGGTGCCGCGATCATCCCATCAAAGGCAAAATGCGCACTTTCGCCAGATCCATATTGTGTGGAAGGGTCGGCGGCCCCCTCCTGCTGGACGATGTTACCGTGCCCGGTTCTGCGCAGGACGCTCCTTACCCGGGCAACCACTTCGCGCACATGGAAAGGTTTTATGATGTAATCGTCTGCCCCGACCTCAAGCCCCACGACGCGGTCAATGACATCATCCTTGCCCGTCACCATGATGATCGGGACCTGAGAGACCTGTCTGATCTGGCGTGCTAGTTTGACGCCATTGTCAGCGCCCAGATGAATGTCCAAAGTGACAAGGCTTATCGGGGCTGAGGCGAGTATATCCATGACATCTGAGGCTCTGTCCGCTTCGCGCACGGCAAACCCTTCATCCTCAAATACATTGCGCAAGAGTGATCTGATTTTCTGGTCGTCTTCCACGACGAGGATTATCTCATCACTCATAAGCGCTCCTTTCTCGCCGTTAATAGCAGATACAAAGTCATGGTTCACCTGCACAGATGCGACAGTGGAACGGGACGGATACAAAATGATACAAAAACCCGCTCAAGTAAAACAACCCGCGTTACAATAGCTACATAGGGTGGCCCCAAATCATCACTAGGGGGCCTCAAGATGTATGTAACAATTCCCAGAGACCATACCGACGAGTATTATGTTGCGCCGCTTGCGAGCAAGTCGCCCAAAACGGCGGCAACACGTCTGAAACCCGGTACATTCCTTTATTACGAGGGTGATCATGTGGAATGGCTTTATCAAGTCACCAGCGGCGTTTTGCGCCTGACCCGGCTGCTGGCTGATGGCAGGCGTCAGGTCATCGCATTCGGGTATCCGGGCGATATCGTTGGATTTCCGTCCAACGGCAGACATCACGCCGACTGCGAGGCGCTGACAGAAGCACGGCTGCAACCTTATCGACGTTCCGCTTTGGAAAGCGGTGAGGGCGATCCCAAGCTGCATCAGGGGCTTTTACAGGCGGCCTTGCGTGAAATCAGTGCAATGCAGGATCATTTCATGATGCTGGGGCGGAAATCGGCGAGTGAAAAGCTGGCATCATTTCTGTGCGTACTGGTCGATCAGGTTGGGCAGGACCTGGGCGGGTTTCGGCAGGTCACTTTGCCGATGAGCCGCTCGGATATTGCGGATTTTCTTGGCCTCACAACAGAGACGGTCAGCCGGACATTCACGCAGCTGCGCAAAAGCAAAATCATCGCAATTGAGAACATCCAGACAATCATCGTCCTGCGGCCGACCGCATTGCTTGGCCTCTCACTGGGTGATCGCGACTGATCCACGGCGTGCCATCGCCCTAAGCATCCAAGCGCCACCGGAAAGACAGGCCCTTCTTGGCCTTTTCCGTGGTTTCAGGGGGCTGGCCAAAGATCATGTATCTCGCTTGGCAGACTGGCGCGGACATCTTCAACCTCGCCCCTGCTGAGGCGCGCGTTCAGCATGTCAAAGACACATTTGATGTCATCGCGCCCCCGGTATTCCGGAGTCTCGCCCATTTGAGCATCAACAAATGTCACGAACTCCTGAGCACGACGTTCCTTGATGGGTGTCTGCTTTGGCACCCAGCCTTCAAAGAAGAAACCGCGGATTATCAGAGGCAGCTGTGCAGACATCTGTGCCAGTTCATTGATCATCAGATGATCGCGGATACGGTGCAACGTGATCCGCAACAGGCGTAACGTGCTGCGCTTTGACGACCAGCCAAGCCGGGCTGCAAGTTCGTTGATCCATTCATGGGTCAGATGAACACTGTGGTCGATTACTTCCAAACCTTGAGCGGTCATGGCTATTCTCCTGTTTGATGTCAGTCGTCTATTGGTTTCAGATCAATGTCCAGCGCTACACCGGGATTGCCGATCAGAGTCTGAAACAACGCATTTGTCATCGCCCCGATGCCCAGCAGGACAAGCGTATAATTGGCCACCCAGCCCACGAACGGGATGAAATTCAGCAAAGCGATAAAAATGATCGCACCGGCATAAATCAGAAGGCGTGCAACATTGCTTGGCTCCGGAGCGCCGCCCAATCCCGCCCAGATGCGCATGGCAACACTATAGGCCCCCAGAGCGTATCCGAGGGTCCACGCCACCACGATGGCAAGCACAACGATCGGGGCAAAGGGCAGCCCCACAATTGTCAGCGCCGTGATCGGCACCATACCAAAAAGAACGGAAAGGCCGATGACGCCGAGCAACAGGGTTTGCCCCGGTGCTGCTGCGATGCTCTTGCGCATTTTCGACAGCCGCTTGGGCATGAAGCCCAGCATCAAGGCACCCAGCACCAGGAAGAACAAAAGCGAGATGACAAAGCCGAACAACAAAGAGGCAAAGGTCGGAAATGCGGGCATGTCTTTGCCCATATCCTCCCAAGCCTCCCACAGCTGCGCATCCTTGATCGCCTCAAACACCACGCGTTCGGCCGGGGCCACCCGTTCAGGCACCGCGATCTTTTCCTGAGTGCTGTAGGTCAATGTGCCGCTGACAACTGCACCCGGTCCAAAAGAGAGGGTCTGTGCCAGAATACGGGCGTCACCTTTGATCGGCGCATTCAAGATCACATCACGGCCCATCACAGAGAGGACGCCGGTTACCGGTCCTTCGATGGTAACTGTATTGCCCATCAGACGTGCATTGCCCTGAGTCTGCGAAGTTTGCTCTGTCCGCACTGAAAATCCGGCTGCTGACAGATCTTCTGCGACGGCACCGCGGATCACGACGTTGGCACCAATCGCATAAAGGTCTTCGGTTGCATCGGCGCTGACCGACACATCAAAGCCCGAGACATGCAGATCACCCTGGGTTGCACCACGAACCTGAGCCGACCGCGCCGCCAAGAATGTGTCGCCGCGCGCATCAATCGTTTCACTTACCTGCCCGCCCGCAAAAAACGTGTCATTGCCATTCTGCAAAGTGACAGTTTCAGCCGTTGAGGTGGTGCAAATGCACAAAGCGGCCAAGGTGGTCATGGCGGTTTGGCGAATAGACATGGGAACACTCCTCGAAAGACTTTGGATTGCCCCAGTGCTACACCGCTGCGCCAAAAGAGGATTGACGCGGATCAATCGACCAGCTGCCAGACTTGCTAGGCAGTAAAGGTGCCACTCTGACACTTCGCAACAATGAGGATTGCATCATGGGACCTAAAACAATTCTGGTTTGTCTAACCACGGTTGAACATGCCGAAGCCCTTCTGAAAGTGGCTGTACCGCTGGCGCGTAAAAATAATGCGCATCTTATTGGACTGCACACTGTTGAGGCCTTGCTGGTTTATCCCGGTATTGCGATGCATATTCCAGAACCTGCCTTTGCCGCCTTCAACGCCAGCCAGAAAGAGGAATCAGAAGAGATCAGGGTGATTTTCGAAAAGCACACCAAGAGCGAAGATTTCATCAGTGAATTCCGCCTTGTTCGTGCCGAAGCTGTTTCGGCCAACGAACGGATGGTCGAAAGCGCCCGCGCTGCGGATCTGGTGATCATGGCGCATGAGGACAAGGAAAACGACAGATACGACCAACGGCATGCGCAAACTCAGGTTATCCGTGAAAGTGGCCGTCCCGTTATCGTGGTGCCGTCCGATTATGATGGCCCTGAGATCGGTGCCAACATCCTTTTGGGATGGAGCGATACCAAAGAAGCGGCGCGCGCGGCACATGACATGCTGGCGATTGCCGATGCTGGCGCAAACCTTACCATCTTGCGCGTCGTCAAATCGCAGAAAGACGCACTTACAGATAGTGATGGGATTGACCTGGCCGAGATGTTTTCAAGGCATGGGCTGAAGCCCAAACTAGATCACCGCGAAGCAATGGGTGACAGCATTGCCAATGTGCTGAACAAGGCCGCATTCGAAATGGGTGCTGATCTGATTGTCACAGGGGCATTTGGCCATTCTCGGGCCTATGACCTTGTCTTGGGTGCCACATCCTATGCGCTGCTGCGTGACCAGAAACTGCCGGTATTATTCAGCCGGTAACAGATGCAGCGGGGACATCGCTGTACAGATGACGGGCGGATCACCGACACTATTCTTTGTACCTCTGAAGGCCGGACGTCGGGTCAGCGGCGCATTGGCTAAAGCGTTTCGTACTGGCTCAACCTGCGCAAAACGGCGTCGCGTTCCTCGATCAGGTCCAAAACAAGTGCGACGCCTGCGACATTGATGCCAAGATCGCGGTTCAGGCGTCGGGCCTTCTTGGCCCGGACGATGTTTGTGCCAATAAACTGCCAGTTTCCCGATCTGCTGCCTTTGGGTTCCAGTACGCCATATTCCACCAGTTCAATCACCCAATCTTCTTCGGCCTGACAAAAGCGGCACAGGTCCTGCAATGACAGCGCGTCAACAACGTCGCTTTGTGAAGTGGTCTTTTTCATGGTGCTATCCTCCAAGATGGGCGCGGGGATCAAACGGCATTTCTTTTGCCATCTTCTCAAAAAATGCGCGCGCTTCTGCTGTGTCGGCTTTGGGATTGACGATCTTTAACGTGGCATAGATGTCCCCTTTGGGAGTGCCGGGCAGGCCTTTGCCTTTCAAACGCATCTTTTGGCCCGAGCGCGCGTTTTTGGGGATGCGCAAGTCAACCTTGCCGCCCGGCGTCGGCATTACGACGTGACTGCCCAACGCCGCCTCCCATGGGGCGATGGGTAAATCCAGATAAAGATCCTTGCCTTCCGGGCGATAGACCGGGTGCGGGGCAAAGGTAACCTCAAGAAACAGATCCCCCGCTGTGCCCGGGCCCGCCCCCGGTGCACCCTGCCCTGCGAGCCGGATGTGCTGCCCCTGTGCAATTCCCATTGGTACATGCACTGAGACTTTATGGTCTTGCAGTCTGACATTTCCGTCCGGGCCAACAACCGGTGTGCGCAAGCTGATGGTGCGATCAGCCCCTCGATAGGCATCTTCAATTGCTATCTCGATCCGCGCGTGACTGTCCGCACCACGGCCAGATCGCATGCCCCCGGGCGCCCCGCCCCCTCTGCGGAATAGCGTTTCAAAGAAATCACTGAATGCCTCACCGCCTTGCGGCCCGCCGCCAGAGAATTCGAAACCACTGTCCCAATCCGGAGGCGGCTTATAGCGACCCTGACCGGGCGGCGGTTCTTGACCCAATTGATCATACGCGGCCCGCCGTGCAGGGTCATTCAAGACCTCATAGGCTTCGTTCACGTCCTTGAACTTGGCTTCAGAACCTGCGCCCGCGTTGATATCGGGGTGATATTTACGCGCAAGCTTTCGAAATGCCTTCTTGATCTCAGATGCACTCGCCTCGCGCTGGACGCCGAGAACCTTGTAATAATCTTTAAATTCCATCTGACCTTCATCCGCACATCAATTTCAAGCCAAGTTAACACCAGATTCCGAAATCTCACTTGATCTGTGTCAGTGTGTTCTTCGTAGTGACTGTCAAAATGAAACAAACCCGCACCGCATAATTGCGGCGATCACAACCAGACTGGAGAACAATATGAACCGTCGCACCGTGCTTTTCCTGATGAACTCAGACACCTCGGACGCTATGATCAGCGCGGCAGCAGAGGCCGCTGCCGCGCAACAAAATCACCTGAGCTGTCTGCTTCTTGCGGCAGCACCGGTTCTGCCCATGAACGCGTATGGAGCCCTTCCTTATGGCGGCATCAGCGTTTCTGACAACTGGGGAGAGCAGCTCGCAGAGGCGCAAACCCGGCAACAGGAACGCGTTGATGCGACCGAAGCTCTGTTGGCGCGCAGCAACGTTTCAGGCGACGTCCGGTCTGTTATCTGCGCTACGGTTGACATCAAGCGTGCTGTATCTTTGTCGGCGCGGGTCAGTGACGAAGCGGTCATCGCGGCAAACCTGCGCGACACGCAAGAAATCATGCGCGAGGCAGTCTATGGTGTATTGTTCCATTCCCCCATTGGTTTGCGGCTGAATGGCTCTGCATCTCAGGAAATGGGCCGCATATTTGTTGCGTGGGACAGCAGCGAAGCCGCCGCAGCAGCTGTGCATGCGGCCTTGCCTTACCTGAAAGATGCCCAAGAAGTCGTTATCGGCTGCTTTGATCCGGTTATGACCGCAGAGGAAAACGGCCAGGACCCAGGCACTGCCGTGGCGGCATGGCTCAGCCACCATGGCTGCAAAGTTACGGTCTCGCAATTTCCAAGCGGGGGACGTGCGATCTCGCGCTGTATTCAGGACCGTGCTCAGGAATTCGGGGCCGACCTTGTCGTCATGGGCGGATATGGCCATGCCCGCATTCTCGAAGCAGTCTTTGGCGGCACCACACGGTCAATGATCGAACAAACAGACCTTCCCGTGCTTTTGGCGCATTGATCGCCCAGGCCCAGGCCCATTCTACGTGGCAACAACCGAGATTTTGTTCAAAGGTGGCTTTGGCTGAGCGAGCGCCCGGAAGGCGTCGAATTGCGAAAGATAAACGTTGCCGGTCAGATGTTTGAGCAGATCACCACGGCGCAATCTGTCCATGACCGGCCCCTTCACTTCTGAAAGCGACAGGTCGATTCCCATCTCTTTCAGCCGGGTATTGACCATTTCCAGCGTTTCCAGCGCACTCAGATCGATTTCATTAACGGCAGAGCACATCAACACGACATGTGTGAGGTCAGTGTTGTCGATCACACGATCATAAATGTAGTCCTCCAGAAACCGCGCATTGGCAAAATAAAGACTTTGATCGATCCTCAGGCTCAGCACTGTTGGGTCGGTCAGAACCGCGTGACGACGAATGTTTCGAAAATGCTCGGTCCCTTCGACCAGACCAACCTCGGCCACATGCGGGCGCGACGTGTCATATAAGAATAGCAGGATCGAAAGAACAACGCCGGCAGTCACGCCAAGCTCAACCCCAAAACCAAGCGTCAAAAGCATGGTCACGGCAACAGCGCCAAAATCCCGTTTGGAATAGATCCAACTGCGCTTGAGGGTTTGAACATCCACCAATGACAGAACGGCAACGATGATTGTCGCCGCAAGCGTGGCCTTGGGCAGAAAATAGATCAGCGGCGTCAGAAACAGCGCAGCAACAGTGAGACCGATAGCTGTAAATGCCCCTGCGGCTGGCGTTTCCGCCCCAGCGTCAAAGTTGACCACAGAGCGCGAGAATCCACCGGTCACCGGAAAGCCACCGGTCAAGGATGCACCGATGTTGGCCGCGCCCAAACCGATTAATTCCTGATCCGGGTCAATCCTTTGCCGTTTCTTGGTTGCCAGTGTCTGGGCCACCGAAATTGATTCAACAAATCCTATGATCGAAATCAACAACGCGGGCATGAACAGTGCGGACATCAAATCCATGGACAAATCTGGCCAGGTAAACGGGGGCAGGCTTTGCGGAACCGCACCGACAATTTGAACCCCGCTCGCGTTCAGATCGAAGTTCCAGACCAACCAGGTCGTTGCCCCGACAGCGAAAACAGGCCCCGCTTTGGCCAGGAAATCTGCCACACGCGGGCGCAATCCGATCTTGATCAATGCAGGGCGAAGCCCTTTTCTGACCCAGAAAAGAAACCCGATGGCGGTCACACCGATGGCAACGGTCAACAGATTGGCAGACAGAACATGGGTAACAAGCGAAGACACGATTTCCAGCAGGTTATGCCCCCCGCCATCTATCCCCATCACATGTTTTAGCTGGCTGGCTGCGATCAACACCCCCGACGCAGTTATGAATCCCGAGATCACCGGATGCGACAGAAAGTTGGCAATAAATCCAAGCCGCAGGATGCCCATGGCCATCAAAATCGTCCCCGACAACGCTGCGAGGCTGAGCGCTGCTGTTGCATACCCAACATCCAGCGTGCGGGTCACATCCGCAATCGCGGCGGCCGTCATCAGCGACACAACAGCAACAGGACCAACCGCCAAAGATCGGCTGGTGCCGAAAATACTATAGAGCATAATCGGCACGATAGAGGCATATAACCCGGCCTCTGGCGGCAATCCGGCCAGCATCGCATATGCCAGCGACTGTGGGATCAACATGATCGTCACAATCAACGCCGCTACCAGATCGTTGACTGCAGTCGCAGCAGTATAGCTGCGGCCCCAATCCAGAATCGGGAAATAGTGAGAAAATCGAAAGCCTGATTTCTTGCGTGACTTGGCCATGATCAGCGGGCCGATATTTTTTCAGGAGAAGCCATCCATTCACGGCCCTTCAGCATCGCTTTCCAATAGACCGGCGGTAGGATTTTCTCTTTCAACAGCCACGCCAAGCGGCTTGGCTTGGTGCCATCGATGAGCCAGCGGGGAAAACTGGGTTGCAGGATGCCGCCGTACCCAAATTCGGCAAGCACAATCTTGCCACGCTCGACGGTCAAAGGACATGATCCATAGCCGTCATATTGTGATACGGGCGCACGCCCATTTATGTCCGCGACAATGTTATTGGCAACCACGGGCGCTTGTTTGCGCGCTGCCGCAGCGGTCTTGGCGTTCGGCGCATTCATCACATCACCCAATGACCAGATATTCTCAAACGTTTTGTGGCGCAGCGTGGCCTGATCCACATCGACCCAGCCCGCTGCATCGGCCAAAGGTGATACAGCGATGAAATCCGGGGCACATTGGGGTGGTGTGACATGGATCATGTCAAATTCAATCTCTACCCGTTCAACCGGGGTGTCGGGCCTGGACACGTCAAACCACGCCTTTTTCGCCGGCCCGTCAACAGCAACCAGATTATGGAAAAAATTTAAGCCGATCTGATACTTATCTACGTATTTTTGCAATGCCGGGACATAATCCTTGACCCCAAACAGGACACCGCCTGCGTTGTGAAACTGGATGTCGATGTCCTTGATGGTGTTCTGGCGGGTCCAATGATCCGCAGAAAGGTAGATCGCCTTTTGCGGTGCCCCCGCGCATTTGATTGGCATCGGGGGTTGGGTAAATAACGCGCGCCCCGACGTCATGCCCGACACCAACTCCCATGTGTAGGGCGCCATGTCATAGCGATAATTGGATGTCACACCGTTGCGGCCCAGTGTTTCAACCAGCCCTTCAACACGCCCCCAGTCCAGCTTTAATCCCGGACAGACAACCAAACGTTTGTATTTCACCACCCGACACCCATCGAGGATCACAACATCCTTTTCGGGTTCAAAGGCCGCAACGGCCGATTTCAACCAGTGCACGTCTGGTGGGATCAACGACCCCATGGTGCGCACCGTGTCTTCGGCGGCAAAAACACCGGCACCAACCATTGTCCAACCCGGCTGATAATAATGCGCATCGGCGGGATCAATCACTGCAATTTCAAGGTCCGGCAAACGGCTTTTCAAACTTGCTGCGGCTGAGATACCAGAGGCCCCTGCCCCAACGATCACAACATCGTAAGATGCGTCCGCCTGATCCACTGGCGTCTTGCCGCCATTCGCGATCCTTCGCACGACGCCCTTCATGTCATACCCGGCTTTTTTGGCCGCGCTGAGAATATCCGCAAGCGGCATGTCTTTTGCATGCGCCAGCGACCATAATGTCGCTGACCGTGTACCCGTCCGGCAGTACGCCAACAGCGGCTTGGGCAGCGCATCCTCTGCACTGCCAAATGCCTCTGCATCTTCATCTTGAACCATCCCGCCCGACACCGGGATATAGCGCATCTCTATGCCAAGTTTCTGAGCGGCGTGAGATAGCTCCGTGAACGTGGGTTGGTCTGCGCCCTCTCCATCTGGTCGATTACAAATGATGGACCTGATGCCCTTGTCATGCAGGTCTGCCAAATCTACCTCAGTGATTTGAGGGGCAACAAAGAACTGATCCGAAATTTTTCGAATATCCATGGAAGTAACTCCTGCTCGGGCGTGCGATATGGTCAGATGGCGTTGACGGGAACTTTCAGCATCGGCTTGCCGTCTTTGTCTTTGGGCACTTTCCCGGCGCGCATGTTGACTTGCAGCGATGGCAGGATCAGTTTTGGCACCTCAAGTGTGGCGTCGCGTGCCTCGCGGAACTTGATGAACTCTTTGCGGCCTTTGCCCCGTCCGACATGGATGTTCTCGGCCTTTTCCTCTGCGACTGTGGTTTCCCACATGATATCGCGGCCATCCGGTCCATAATCGTGGCACATGAACAACCGCATATCATCCGGCAAGGCCAGTACCTTTTGAATTGAATCGTACAACTGCCCCGCATCGCCACCGGGGAAATCCGCACGTGCGGATCCGCCGTCAGGCATAAACAACGTATCTCCGACAAATGCGGCATCGCCAAAGACATGCACCATGCACGCCGGTGTATGTCCGGGCGTGTGCATCACGAACGCGGTCAACCCGCCAACGTCATAGGTGTCACCGTCCTTAAGCAGCAGATCGAACTGCGACCCGTCGCGTTGGAATTCCGTGCCCTCGTTAAAAACCTTACCAAAGGTATCCTGCACAACCGTTATCTGGTCACCGATGCCGATTTTGCCGCCAAGTTTGGACTGAATGTAGGGGGCAGCAGAAAGGTGATCTGCATGCACATGTGTTTCGATCAGCCACTCAAGCTTGAGCTTGTGCTTTTCAATATAGGCGATGATTTCATCCGCATGATCATACGTGATCCGACCTGCCGCATAGTCGATATCCATCACAGAATCGATGACCGCACAGGACGTCGATTCCGGGTCCATGACCACATAGCTGATCGTATTGGTCTGAGGGTCAAAAAATGACTCTATTTCAGGGTGAACGTGCATATTTACAGGATATTGTGTCATCATCTTCTCCATTCGTACTTTGCATACATTTCTAGAGCCGCCGACCACGGCTTTCAGTGACAAGGTCACATTGGTCCGGAACGCCGTGAATGATGTTGAGAAATATCAACGCAACGCGTCGGCTGGTGCAGTCGATCGGTAATCCCCCCATTTTTAATGGGGTTCAGCCGTAGAACTCACGCAGCTTCGCCGCATCCGACACCTCCATGCCGCCATATTGCGATTTGAACTTGTTGAACGTCCCTTGGCTGAGACCGTGCTTGCGGCACACATCCGCAGTCGGCATCCCTGCTTCTTGCTCTTTGATCATCCCCCCTCTCGGGACATTGCTGCGCAATGCCCTGTCGGGCAGTGAATAATCTGGGCTTCGCTAAATCGGCTCTTTCGCATCTGTTTGCTCCTTCAAAGGTTGAGCAAACTCTACATCAAACTGAGGGAAGTTTCGGGGGGCAGGTCAGAACGCAAGCAGACGCAGGTCACCAGTTGTCACGTGATGAGCAAGAAATCAGTCGCATTGCCCAGACACTTACGTGAAGTTGGATGAGCGTGAGCAGCCCCACTTGAGTGGTCCATGTTAAAAGTTAGTGCATGATTGGCCGTTGGCCCATCGGGACGATGGCCTCAGGCGCTGGTGGGCGATAGCCTAATGCACTGTGTGGTCGCTTGGTGTTGTAATTTCTCCTCCAGCTTTCGATGATGATTTGGGCTTCACGTGGCGAGTAGAAGGTTTCACCGTTCAGCAACTCGTCGCGCATCCTTCCGTTGAAACTCTCGCAATATCCGTTCTCCCAGGGTGACCCAGGCTCGATGTAGGCAGTCCTTGCCCCAACGGCCTTGATCCAGTCCCTGACGGCCTCAGCGATGAACTCTGGGCCATTGTCTGACCTGATGTAGGCAGGCACCCCGCGCAGGATGAACAGGTCCGTGAGAGCGTCGATGACCTCAGGCGAGTTCAGCTTTCGTTTCACCCGGATCGCCAGACATTCCCTGCTGTGTTCGTCCAGAATGTTCAGAGTCCTAAACGCCCTGCCATCATCGGTTCGGTGGTGTACAAAGTCGTACGACCAAACATGGTTTCGGTACTCCGGACGCAGCCGGACACATGATCCATCGTTGAGCCAAAGGCGTCCTTTCTTAAGTTGTTTCATCGGCACTTTTAGCCCCTCACGTCGCCAAAGCCGTTCGACACGTTTGTCGTTCACCTGCCAGCCTGCGTCTCTCAACAGGTCAGCAACTCGACGGTATCCATATCGACCAAACTGGCGCGTCAACTCGATCATGTCCTCGACCAAGCGTTCTTCGTCAGCACGCCCACGTGGCAATTGACGTTGTGTGGATCGGTGCTGGCCCAGAACGCGACAAACCCGTCGTTCAGAAACCTTGAACCGATCACGCACATGATCGATGCAGGACCGCCGACGTGAGGGGCTCAGAAGTTTCCCGAAGCGGCCTCCTTCAAGATTAGCTTGTCCAATGTCAGGTCAGAAACCGCGCGACGCAGGCGCTCGTTCTCTTTCTGTAGCCGCTTCAGTTCTTTGAGTTGTTCTGTGCCCATTCCACCGTACTTCTTCTTCCAGCGGTAATAGGTTTGTTCAGTCACACTGATCTGTCTGATTGCATCAATCCGGGGCATGCCTTGCCCCATCAGAACTTCAACCTGCCGTAACTTCACGACAATCTCTTCGGGCTTGGGTCTCTTAATGGCCATCTCTGGTCCTCCGCTTTCCTAACTATAGGGGCGGACCACTTCAAAGGGGGAGGCTCAAGCGTGAGCAGCACAGCTTTTTCTATAGTGGTGCTAGCGCAGCAATCCCATCAGATATGTGCCATATTCATTCTTGGCGAACATCTCGGCGCGCGCCTGAATGTCTTGGGCTGAAATCCAGCCTTGATTGAACGCGATCTCGTCTGGACTGCCGGTTTGCAGACCCTGTCGCATTTCCAGCGTACGCACGAAATTGCCCGCATCCAGCAGGCTGCCATGGGTGCCGGTATCCAGCCAGGCGTATCCGCGACCCATGCGTTTCACCCGCAGCATGCCTTCATCAAGATAGCTTTCGAGCAGGGTTGTGATTTCCAGCTCTCCGCGTGCCGATGGCGCAACTTTGCGGGCCCGGTCTGATGCGTCTTCATCAAGGAAATAAAGGCCCGTGACCGCGTAATTTGACGGCGGCACCTCAGGTTTTTCGATGATCTGGCGCGCGCGGCCCTCGTCGTCAAAATCGACAACGCCATAGCGTTCGGGATCGGCAACACGGTATCCAAAGACAGTGCCGCCCCGTTCCTCTTTGTCCGCCTCGGCCAGAAGTTCCGGCAAGCCGTGGCCGAAAAAGATATTATCCCCCAGCACCATCGCCGACGGTGCCCCATCCAGAAAGTCCTCGGCCAGAATATAGGCCTGCGCCAGACCGTCGGGACTGGGCTGCACAATATAGGTCAGGCTCACGCCCCATTGGCTGCCATCCCCCAGCGCGCGTTCAAACTGCGCGCGGTCCTGCGGCGTGGTGATCACCGAAATTTCGCGGATGCCTGCCAGCATGAGCACGGAAAGCGGGTAATAGATCATCGGTTTGTCATAGACCGGCAGCAATTGTTTGGAGACACTGACCGTGATCGGATAAAGCCGGGTGCCAGAGCCACCGGCAAGAATGATCCCCTTGCGATTGGAAGTATTGGTCATGAGGAGGATGTCCCGTTTTGTTGCTGGGAAAGTTGGGTCAGGATCGCAGTCAGGCTATTTTGCCATTGGGGCTGCGGAATGCCAAATGTGACGGTGGTGGCGCTGCACTGCATCCGCGAGTTCAAAGGCCGCTTTGCAGGTGTCGGATATGCACTGGACGGAATATCGGTGACAGCACATTTCACCCCCGCCCCGGCAAAGATCGCACGGGCAAAATCGGCCCAATTGGTCGCCGGCGTACCTGCGAAATGATAAATGCCTGCGACATCTGCATCCTGCGAAAGCTTTCGTGCAATGACAACACACGTCGCGGCAATCTCGGCGGCACCTGTGGGGCCACCGATCTGATCTGACACGACATTCAGTGTGTCCCGCTCGGCCCCCAGCCGCAGCATGGTCTTGACGAAGTTGGTGCCATGCGCAGAAACGACCCATGAGGTACGCAGCACCGCCCAACGGCCTCCCACATGCGCCACACCCTGTTCGCCCGCCAGCTTGGTGCGGCCATAAGCGCCTTGCGGATCTGGCTGGTCTTGCGGTGTCCAGGCCAGCTGACCTGCGCCAGAAAATACATAGTCGGTCGAAATGGTGACAAAGGGAATATCGCGCGCGGCGCAGGCTTGGGCCATCGCGATGGGGGCATCAGCGTTAATGATTTGGGCTGTCGCCTCGTCTTCTTCGGCACGGTCCACGGCGGTATAGGCCGCCGCATTGATCACTGCATCTGGCGCATGGGCCGCTATTGCCGCAGCGCAGGCCGTCGGTTCGGTCAGATCAGCGGCGTCCCGGTCCAGCGCGGTGATCCTCAGATCCTTTGCCGCCAGCCCGCGCAGCTCAGTGGCCACCTGCCCGTTATACCCAAATACCAGTATATGCACTTTTGGTCCCTTTCGTTGGGCCTTGGATCGCCAACAAATCTGTCGCCGTCAATTGTCAGACGTTCACCCTTGTCCCAGCCGCTGCCCCACGCCCTCGCGGTTTTGCAGCGCGCGCCACCATGGTTCATTACTCAGATACCAGTCGACGGTCAGCGCCAGACCCTGCTCTACTGTAACTGAGGGTTTCCAGCCAAGTTCGTCCCGGATGCGGGAAGGGTCAATCGCATAACGCATGTCATGACCCGGACGATCAGGCACGAAGGTGATCAAATCCGCATGGAGTGCGCCGGTCGGGCGTCGGTCATCCAGAATTGCGCATATCATTTTGACCAGATCAAGGTTGGTCACCTCGTTTTCACCGCCGATGTTATAGCTGCGCCCGATCTTACCCTTGGCGGCAACGGTCAGCAAAGCATCGGCGTGGTCCTCAACATAAAGCCAGTCGCGGACGTTATCACCCTTGCCATAAACCGGTATAGGCTCCCCCGCCAGCGCCTTGAGGATCACCACCGGCACCAGCTTTTCCGGGAAATGGAATGGGCCATAGTTGTTCGAGCAATTGGTCAGAACGACCGGCAGCCGATAGGTCTCACCCCAAGCCCGGACCAGATGATCAGACGCAGCCTTGGACGCGGAGTAGGGGCTACGCGGATCGTAGGGCGTTGTTTCGGTAAACTGCCCGGTTGCGCCGAGCGAACCAAACACCTCATCGGTTGAGATATGATGAAACCGAAATGTATCTGGCCGACCTTGCGCGTGCCAATAGCTGCGCGCCGCCTCAAGCAAAGTATAGGTGCCGGTGATATTGGTGTCGATAAAGGCACCCGGACCGTCGATGGATCTGTCCACATGGGATTCTGCCGCCAGATGCATCACCACATCGGGGCGGTGCGTGTCAAAGATCCGTGTCAGCGCCTCGCGGTCACAGATGTTGGCGTGCTCAAAACTGTAAAGTGGGTTGCCCGCAACAGACGCGACATTATCAAGACACGCAGCATAGGTCAGTGCATCAAGGTTCACGACCTGATGACCCTGTTTCACAGCAAGGCGCACAACAGCCGAGCCAATAAATCCGGCACCGCCGGTAATCAAAAGCTTCATCTGTCAGCCCTCATAAGTGAAAGGTGTGTCAAGATCGGCAAACAAGGGGGCCGCGGCATCCTTGTCTGACAATATGGCGGTAAGCTCCCCCTGCCCTGCCCCCTGTCGCCAATTGATGTCAAGATCCGGATCATCCCAACGGATCGCCCCTTCGGTTTCAGGCGCATAATAGTCAGAGCATTTGTAAATGATTTCGGTGTCAGATGTGCGGGTGATGAACCCATGCGCAAATCCGGCGGGCACCAAAATTTGCCGCCCGTTTTCAAAGCTGAGTTCAGTACCGAACCACTGCCCATAGGTGGGCGACCCACGGCGGATATCGACCACCACGTCAAACAACGCCCCGCGACCGCAGCGTACCAGCTTGTCCTGAGCATGTGGAGGGGCCTGAAAATGCAGCCCACGCACGGTGCCCTTGGTTTGCGAAAGCGAATGATTGTCCTGCACAAACGGAATCGTAATACCGTGTTCTGCCAGCACCTTGGCACTGTAGCTTTCAGAGAAAAATCCGCGGTCGTCACCAAACCGCGAAGGGGTCACAATGACAATACCGGACAGAGGCGTGGTCTCGATCTGCATGTAAAATCTCTCTAATTGAACAACTCATAAACACCCGCTGCTTAACAAGTCGGGAGGTGCCTGTCCACGCTCCTGCTTCCCTTCGGAAGTTGATAGGCGGTCCGCTCGCTCAACTATAGATGGTACAAGAAAAGGGTGTCTAATTTTGTAGGGGCCTGGACGCTTGATGTCCTGAAGGGAGACCTAGATTTTATCTGACATTGGTAACCCCAAAATCCGCAGTGGTCAGTCAGACCCAAAACTTGTAGGAGTTTCGGCGATATACACTTTTCCTGCCCGGTTTCCGCGGGCAGCTCGGCCTACGGAGAGAAACATGAAAATTGCGATTGCTGGCCTGGGTTACGTAGGCGTGTCCAATGCGGTGCTTTTGGCACAGAAGTATACTGTGGTTGCGGTCGACATTGCGCAAGATCGTGTGGATGCAATCAACGCAGACCGCTCACCCATCGTCGACCCCGAGGCCGAGGCTTATCTCGCGCGTGGCGATCTGAATTTGACCGCAACCAGAGACAAGGTTGCAGCTTATGAAGGGGCGGATTTCGTGATGGTTGCAACGCCAACGAACTACGATCCCAAAACCAATTACTTCGACACCGGTACTGTTGAGGCGGTGATCGCTGACGTGCGGGCGATTGCACCCACAGCGGTCATTGTGGTCAAATCAACCATTCCAGTGGGCTTTGTTGAACGTTTGCGCACCGAGCAGGGCATCGACAATGTTCTCTTTTCACCTGAATTCCTGCGCGAAGGCAAAGCGCTGTATGACAATTTGCATCCTTCGCGGATCATCGTCGGCGAACGCTCTGACCGGGCACGCACCTTCGCCGAGCTGCTGAGAAGTTGCGCACTCGACGACAATATCCCGACGCTGTTCACTGGCTCGGGCGAGGCCGAAGCGATCAAACTGTTTGCAAATACATATCTTGCGATGCGGGTGGCCTATTTCAATGAACTAGACAGCTATGCCCTTTCAAAGTCTCTGTCGAGCCGCGAGATCATTGAGGGCGTCTGCCTCGACCCTCGAGTCGGCGATCACTATAATAACCCTTCATTTGGCTATGGCGGATACTGCCTGCCCAAGGACACAAGGCAACTGCTGGCCAACTACAGCGCTGTACCGCAAAACATGATCAACGCCATCGTAGAGGCCAACACCACCCGCAAAGATTTCATCGCCGATCACCTGATTTCCAAGTCACCACAACTAGTCGGCGTGTATCGGCTGACCATGAAAACCGGGTCTGATAATTTTCGCGACAGCTCCATTCAAGGTATCATGAAACGGATCAAGGCCAAGGGTATTGAGGTTGTGGTCTATGAGCCGCAACTGGAAGAGGAACACTTCTTTCACTCGCGGGTCGAACGTGATCTGGCGACCTTCAAGGCAGATTGCGACGTAATTCTGGCCAACCGCATGTCGGACGATCTGGCGGATGTGTCGGATAAGGTCTTTACCCGCGACCTGTTTGGGGCAGACTAGGTCGGTTCGTCTTGGGGTAGCAACCGCAGTTGTTCAGCTAACATGGATAATTCATCTCCACTTCTCAACTTGGAGGGACCAGTCCTCGTGTTTAGTGGAGTTGCTCAGGGCCGTTGTGCATTCAACATCAGAAGTGGTGGGTCCTCGCGATATGGCGCTGGCATGTACAGAACTCATCCGGGTGCATTCAGCTCTCTGTAATGTAGTTATCGCCAACACATCCGGCGTACCTATGGAGCAGGTTGTCCCCACCGCACTAATTGGCCCGTCTTTGCATTACTGAAATGGATAGAACCAATCAGAAGTTGCCGGCGCTCTCAACCGCGATCTGGTTAAGGGTCGTAAGGACGGAATCAACAAATTCGAAGCAACTTCTTTTTAGGTTGCCATTTTGCATACGCTACCAGCACAGTTGATCTTGGTCTGGACGTTTCCGCACAGACTGTTGGGTGGTCGATCCTTCTTCATCCCTGCCTAATGAAGTTTTTGATCTAACTGCGCCAGCCCACTGGCTAGCGAAGGTGAAACGCCCCGGCTGATCCGGGGATCAGCATCTTGATATCTGGCAAGTTCACCCAGACCGCGATGGCACCCAGCAGCAGTGCCAGTGGCAGGAATATCAGATCGTGCCGCCCATCCCATGCATTATGCCGTCGCGCCAGTGCGGCGATAAAGGGATAGTACAGCAACATGGCGCATGCGAGGCCGATCACCGCCCCCAAAAGGCCCATGATCATGACCCCTATCAAGAAGAATCCGAACGTCAGGATCGCCTTGGTCACGCTGACAAGAAAAAACCCGCGTGAATCCCCGGTTGCAAGGGCCGCCTGATCATAGGTCAGCGACACCACGGTAATCATCTGGACACTGGCTAGGGCAACAATGATGCCTCCTGCAGCAAGATAACGATCATCATAAAGCGTCTGAACAATCCAAGGACCGATCAACGCCAAGCAAAACAAGCCAAGGATCATCACCCCTGTCAGACCATACCGCAATTGAAACAGGCGATTACGCGCGGTCAGGTCTTCGTCTTTCAGATGCTCGCGGTAAAGCGGGATAAGAATGCGAGACGTGACCGTCATCGCCAACATCAGCGGAAAACTCGCGAGGAACATACCGATATTATAGATGCCAAGCCCATCTATACTGAGAAACTTGCCCAATATGGCCCTGTCCCCCTGCAAAACCAGCAAGCCACAAATGGAAGACAGAAAAATCCAGATCCCGAAATTCAACAGTTCTGATCCGGCACGCTTTTCCCAATAAATACGGTTGCCCGGCCCCGGAAGGAACAACCACATCAGCGCTAAACGAACCGCTGCGGTCACCACCCAACCGGCAACCAAGGACCAGACTGAATGGGTGACCCAGGCGAGGATTACCATCGAAACGGTGCCGGTGCTTATGGACAACAGATCCAACGCCGTCACCCGCCCCAGCAGCAAATGCCGATTTGCTGTTTCGACGCGTATCGGTTCCAGCGCCGCAAACACCAGCGACACCGCCGCAACTGGCAACATTATTGCGATATCCGGCTGGTCATAAAATGCCGCCGCTGGCAGTGCCAGCGCACAGGCGGCCAGCCACAAAACAACCCCGCGAATGATCTGCATGGTCCAGGCGGTATCCATGAAAGCAGGCTCATCACCTCGTTTACTCTGCATAATCGACTGGGAAATGCCCATATCAGACACGAGCGTCAGCGCGACCAACAGCATGGTGACAAGCGCCATGATCCCAAATGCCTCTGGGAACAACAGGCGCGCAAGCATCAGGTTTGCAGCAAACCGCACGCCCTGTGAAATAAAGAAGGTGAGTGCCGTCCAGGTGGACCCACGGGCCGCCCGCGCGAGCATTGACGCACCATAAAAACCACCCTCCGCCGAGGGCTTTGACGCATTGGGCGATTTCGACCCTTCAGCCATCAGACTGTGCCAAAGCAGCGCGGCCGACAAAGGCAGATATCAAAAGGCAATTGGTCAAAAACATACGCGCGACGGTTACTTTCCAACGGCAGAAAACGGGCAGTTCTCTTTTAGTACCGATCATCGTGGCACATGGTAAGTGGAAAACTGTGGCTGAGATAGGACCCGGCGCTCCGACCCCGCGCCCCGGTCAAAGACCCCCCTGACCCGCACTGAACATTAATCGTACATGAAACACCCCCATCGTCATACTGCGGCACTGACAACACTTGTACCCCGCCCTTGGCAAAGTGCATGGTGCGGAAAAATCAATTCCTGGGAAAAGTGACATGACATCTCAAAAAACCATCCTGCGCGCGCTGGCCGGGGAAACGCTGCCTACCCCTCCGATATGGATGATGCGTCAAGCAGGCCGGTACCTGCCTGAGTATCGTGCAACCCGTGCCAAGGCGGGTGATTTCCTATCGCTTTGCTACAACTCAGAACTTGCCGCAGAGGTCACGCTACAACCGATCCGCCGCTATGGATTTGATGCCTCGATCTTGTTTGCGGATATCCTTTTGGTCCCGCAGGCCTTGGGCGCTGATCTGTGGTTTGTAACCGGCGAAGGCCCACGATTGTCGACCATCACCAGCCAAGCCGAGTTGGACGCATTGAAGCCCAGCGATGACATCCACGACCATCTGTCCCCGATCTATGAGACTGTTGGCATTCTGGCCAAAGCGCTGCCCAAGCAAACAACAATGATTGGTTTTGCGGGGGCACCGTGGACCGTCGCCACCTATATGATCGCAGGCCAAGGCACCCCTAATCAAGGCCCGGCCCATGCATTGAAAGCCGAAAACAAAGCCGTTTTTGACGGCCTGATTGATCGGATTACCGAGGCCACAATCGTCTATCTGAATGCACAGATTGAAGCCGGTGCGGAAGTGGTAAAATTGTTTGACAGCTGGGCCGGATCACTGCAAGGTACTGATTTTGATGATTATTCCATAGCACCGATGCGAAAGATTGTGCAAGGCATCAAGGCCGCACATCCCCATACACCTGTCATCGCATTCCCCCGTGGCGCGGGCGAACGGTACAAAGGTTCACATGCCGCAATCGGTGCGGATTGCATTGCCGTCGATGATGCAGTGAGTGCGGAATGGGTCGCCGAGAACGTGCAGCCCGATGGATGCGTTCAGGGCAATCTGGCCTCAAAGCATATGGTCACGGGTGGCGACGCCTTGGTGTCAGAAACCCGGCGCATTGTCGATGCACTGTCGAATGGCCCGCATATATTCAACCTTGGCCACGGGATCACACCAGATGCGGACCCCGCAAACGTGCAACTGATGATTGATACGGTCAGGGGCGGTTAATACCACTTGGCCATCGGCGGCAGGCTCATCAACACGGCCTCAGGATCGTGACCTGTTTCCAGACCAAACTTTGTGCCCCGGTCGTAGACCAGATTGTATTCTGCATAAAGCCCGCGATGCCGCAACTGGATGTCCTTGTCGGCCTCATCCCAGGGCGTCTGATGGCGGCGGTCCACCAGCGGCACAAAAGCCGGCAGGAACGCGGCACCAGTATCCTGGGTTAGCTTAAAATCGGCCGCCCAATTACCGGTATTGAGGTCGTCAAAAAATATGCCCCCTACCCCGCGCGCCCGTTTGCGGTGTGGAATATAGAAATACTCATCGGCCCACGCCTTTAGCTCATCATAAAGTGCGCCCCCATGTGGATCACAGGCGCGCTTCATCTCGGCGTGAAAATGTGCCGTGTCCTCAGCGTATTCAATGCAGGGGTTGAGATCGGCACCGCCACCGAACCACCATGCATGTGGTGTCCAGAACATGCGCGTGTTCATGTGGACCGCTGGCGCATGCGGGTTCTGCATATGTGCCACCAGCGAAATACCAGACGCCCAAAATCGCGGATCATCGACCATTCCGGGAATGCCTTTGCGCGCGGCCATCGCCGCCTGCGCGCGCGCGCCCAAGGTTCCATGGACAGTCGAAATATTCACGCCGACTTTCTCGAAAACGCGCCCGCCGCGCATCACGCTCATTTCACCACCGCCAGCGTCTGCGCCATCATCCGCCGATCGTGTGGTTTTGCGCACCTCAAAGCGGCCCGCTGGCGCACTGCCCTCATGACGGTTTTCCAGCGCGTGAAACGCGGTGACAATTTCATCCCTCAGGGTGCGAAACCATGCAGCGGCTTGCGCTTTTTCAGCTTCGAAGGTTTCTGTCATGGTCTCAACTCAATCTTCCTACAATCCTTGGGCTGCATCGGCACTGGCCCCACCAAATATCATGTCACTGTGCTCTGCCAGATAGATCCTTAGCCAAGGGGTAAAGTGGTCAGGATTATCTGCCAATTCCGCGATAAGTTGATCATGTTCAATCCACCGCGTTGCCATCACCTCGTCTGGGTTGAGTGTGATGCTCAGATCAAGATCGGCGGACACCAAGAAGACATCAACCAGTTCGTGCTCGATCAGGCCCCCACCCACATCGGCCCGGTATTCGACCTGCCCGCAATGACGTGGAACGGTACCTTTGATGCCCAGCTCTTCTTCAAGGCGCCGCACTGCACAAGTCATCGCATCCTCGCGCCATTCGGGATGGGTGCAGCACGCATTCGCCCAAAGGCCCGGGGTGTGGTATTTGTTGAGAGCGCGTTGCTGGATCAACACGTGCTCACCCGCAACCACAAAGACAGATACCGCCTTGTGCCGCAAACCTTGTTGGTGCGCTGCAAGCTTTTCGAAGGGTTGGAGCGTGCCGTCCACCCATGTTGGAATCATCGTTGCCATGGTCTTTAGGTTCTCGTGTGATTTGACGACATGGTTTCTATCATTTTAAAATTTCATGAGCGTGTTAGCATGCTTCATTTGGGTTTGCACATTGCCACCCATTCGCGGCGTCCTAATGTCGCAGACACCATTTGGTGATATGATCTATGATCATGATATCCAGTCCATCTAGGATGGTGATCCGAAGAATTGAGGAAAAAGAAATGAAATTATTGCCAATCATGGCCCTTGGCCTGTCTACAATTGCCGCACCGTTGTTCGCCGATGGCCACGCAACTGGTGACGCCAGTGCGGGTGAGAACGTCTTCAAAAAATGCAAATCCTGCCATGCGATCATCGCGGATGACGAAACGGTCATTCAGAAGGGCGGCAAAACTGGGCCGAACCTTTATGGCATCTATATGCGGGCTGCAGGAGCCGCCGAAGGTTTCAAATTCGGGAATCACATTGTCGCGGCGGGTGAAGCCGGATTGATGTGGGACGAAGAAAGCTTTGTGAAGTACGTAGCGGATCCAAAGAAGTTCTTGGCAGAATTTCTGGGTGACAGCGGTGCCAAGTCAAGAATGTCTTTCAAACTCAAGAAAGCCGAAGATTCAGTAGACCTCTGGACCTACCTTGTTTCGGTTGGACCTGAGGTTGAGGACGAAGGCGAAGAATCCAACTAGCCAGCTAACGGGTTTTTTCTCAAACACCATTGACGGCCGAACTGTTACGCCGTCAATGAGCCAGACTAGGGGGTATCGATGATAGAAGACGCAATGCTCTCCGATCGAACATTGCATGATTTCATATTCGCGCAGAAGCGATCCCATTTGGAAGGCGATGAGTATTAACCAATTATTGGATACTAAGAGACATAAAAACTGAGTTCTGCAATCACACCTTGTACTTTTTTAGTTTCGTCACGGAATGGCTAGGTTGCTTATGCAACCTAGCCTGATTTCACCCGATGGATTGACCAAGACACGGTCAAGCAAACCGAAGTGATAGTTGTCTACTCAAACTGAATTGAATGCCACAATATCCGCGGATATCGGTAGGCACCTCGACAAATTCATTGCCACCAAGCATTTAACGGCAAACCCACGGAACACATTTGGCGCACAAAAAGCTGGTATCGGAAAATCGACAATTGCGGCCCACTTTGCACACTGTTAATCACCCTTTTTATCAGGCGTGTTCCGATATTCAACGCGGAACCTCTGGAAACTGGAAGTCCCGCTTTTTTCCATTTCCGAACTGCCCTATTTCCCCCAAATTATCTAACGCTGGCTGAGTTATGGACATAGATGGCCGCAAAGAACACCAAAACCGAAAAAGGGAGTTTGAAGGTGTGCGTGAAAGAGAATACCAAGGGACTCTCTCTGAGACTTTGACCGAAAAAATGAGTCTTCTAAACGCGTCTGCAGCATTGACCGCAAGATCGATTGACGAAAAAATAGAAACCAACACAGGGTGCAACTGATGAGACCACTCGGCATTGATCCAGCGTTTTGTTTTATTAACAATGAATGGGTGCCTGGTTGTTCCACGCAAAGGGTACCTTTGATCAACCCGTCAAATGGCGAGGTATTGTGCGAAATTGCCCGTGGTACAGCAGGCGACATAGACATCGCAGTGATGGCTGCGCAGGCCGCTCTTGAGGGTGACTGGGGAAGAGCGAGTGCAGCAGAGCGTGGTCGAGTGCTTCATAATATCGGCGCAATTGTTCTTGAGCACGCTGAGGAGCTGGCCGAGCTTGAAGCGCATGACGTGGGCAAGCCACTAAAGCAGGCGAGCGCAGATGTGGTTGCCTTGGCGCGGTACATGGAATTTTATGCAGGTGCCGCGGACAAAGTGCATGGTGCGACAATTCCGTATCTGAACGGCTACACGGTTTACACCATGCGAGAACCACACGGGGTTACTGGACACATCATTCCGTGGAATTACCCGATGCAAATTATTGGGCGGTCTGTTGGGGCGGCACTGGCCATGGGCAATGCGGCTGTATTAAAACCGGCGGAGGAAGCTTGTCTGACCGCGTTGGCATTTGGAGAGCTGGCGCGCCGTGCGGGGCTGCCGAAGGGGGCATTGAATATAGTTCCGGGTTTCGGGGAAGAGGCGGGCAATGCGCTGGCCCAACATCCGCTGGTGCGCCATGTTTCGTTCACTGGGTCAGTTGATGTTGGGAAACTGATTCAGGAATCAACAGCGCACCATGTCGTGCCCGTGACGTTGGAACTGGGGGGTAAGTCGCCGCAGCTGGTGTTTGAGGATGCGGATATCGACGCGGCATTGCCATTCTTAGTCAATGCAGGAATTCAAAATGCCGGCCAGACGTGTTCAGCATCGTCGCGTATTTTGGTGCAGCGACAGATTTATGATCAGATCGTGGAAGCGATGACGCAAATGTACACTGACCTGCGTGTTGGCCCCGCGATGGATGATCTTGATCTGGGCCCGGTTATTTCAAAGCGCCAAAAAGAAATTGTTGAGGGCCATTTGGATCGGGGTCGCGATTTGAATCTTGTTGCGAAGGGGCAAGTTTCGGCTTCTGCGCCTGAAGGTGGATCTTACGTCGCGCCCGTGTTGTTTGCGGATGTGCCCCCTGATCACGTTCTGGCGCAGGAAGAGATTTTTGGCCCGGTGCAGGTTGTGATCCCTTTTGACGATGAGACGGAGGCCTTGGCCATTGCCAACGGGACCCAGTTTGGTCTCGTGGCGTCGGTTTGGTCTCGAGATGGTGCGCGGCAGATGCGGCTGGCCAAAAAGCTGCGCGCGGGACAGGTATTCTTGAACAACTACGGGGCTGGTGGCGGTGTTGAACTTCCGTTTGGCGGGACTGGCTTGTCAGGCCATGGTAGGGAAAAAGGCTTTGAGGCGCTTTACGGGTTTTCATCGCTCAAGACGGTTGCGGCGCTGCATGGCAGCTGACTTTTCTTTGGTGTGTGCAAGGTACAATAGATTAGCTATATCTTGAGTTTGGTGCTATTGAGGGCCACATTTCAGGTGAAAGGGCCAAACCATGCATGTAGAGTCCTCAGTTCCATTGTCTGATCAAAAAGAACGCTTTCCTTGCAATTTGGTAGATCATGGTCGGTTTTCAAGCGCTGGTCTCGTAACAAAGATCGGTCTCGACTTTATAGGTCAGGGAACCGAAGCCGCGGGATTGGCTGCGCTAAGATCTCTGTTAACTGAACGGCAATCCGCTGAGTTTCTTTCGGGCCCTGTCATGCAAAGCCGTATTTCAGCGATGATGACCAAGAAGAGGCATTCCTCTAATCTGGATATTTGATTTTTCTAGAGGAGCGGAGCGCGAATTCGAACCGGTTCTTGGCGAGCTTCTTGAAGCGCTTCAGGATCTTTGTCGAAGTTTGAGGTCACAATCGACACTAGCAAGTGTGACTAGGAATGTTCACGGTTTATGGTGCAGCAATTTGACCCATGGTCATGAACATCTCCTTCTTCTCAATTTTGGGAAACTAAAGAAAATGTCTCGCGAGTAACGGCACATTTGCAGTCCGGCATGCGAGTGAGCAGCCCCACTTGAGTGGTCCAATTTGAAAGTTAGTGCATGATTGGCCTTTGGTCCATCGTTACGATGGCCTCTGGCGCAGGTGGGCGATAGCCCATAGCACTATGGGGTCGTTAGGTGTTGTAGTGGTTCCTCCATCGTTCGATGATGATTTGGGCTTCACGCAACGAGTAGAAGATTTCGCCGTTCAGTAATTCGTCGCGCATTCTCCCGTTGAAGCTTTCGCAGTATCCGTTCTCCCAAGGCGATCCAGGCTCGATGTAGGCCGTCTTTGCTCCAACTGCTTTGATCCAGTCCCTGACGGCCTCCGCGATGAACTCTGTGGACCTGTCACGCTTTCGTGCCGCCCCAAGTGCTCGTTTAGGCCACTTTCCGTTCGAAGGCGACCGGGCTTTTCCAGCCCAGTGCTGAGTGGCGTCGTCGCGGATTGTAAAACCCGTTGATGTATTCAAAGATCGCCACTTCCGCTTGCCGCCGCGTTTCCCATGACCTGCGCCAGATCAGCTCGGCCTTGATGGTTTTGAAGAACGTTTCGACGGCAGCATTGTCGTAGCAATTGCCCTTGCCGGACATCGACGCTTTGAACCCGTGCTGGCGCAGAAGCTTCTGATAGTCGTGTGAACAATATTGCGACCCGCGATCCGTATGATGAATGCAGCCTTTGGGCGGCGCCCGGAAAGCTATGGCCATGTTCAACGCTCGGATCGCCAAGTCGCGTTTCATCCGGTTGCTCACGGCCCAGCCGATCACACGCCGTGAATGCAGATCGAGGATCACGGCCAGATACAACCAACCTTCGCGGGTCCAGACATAGCTAATGTCACCGGCCCACTTCTGGTTCGGCGCAGCAGCGTTGAAGTCTCGATCCAGCAGGTTCGGCGCGATATTGAACTTGTGATCGCTATCGGTCGTCACCTTGTGTTTGCGGGTCCTGACGACAGATATGCCGTTCTGGCGCATCAAACGGCCCACACGGCGATGACCGACGTCCAGGCCGATCTCCTTCAACTCTTCGGTCATTCGCGGCCTGCCGTAGCTACCAAGGCTCAGGCGGGACTGTTCTTTGATGTGTGCAAGCGTGACCATATCAGATCGTTGTCTGCGACTGGCAGGGCGACTACGGAAGGCCCGCAAGCCACGTGTGCTGACGCCAACGACACTGCATAAACGGTTGGTTGGGAAATGGTTCCTGTGTTCCTCGACAAACCTAAATCTCATTGCTTTAGGCCCGCGAAGAACTGCCCTCTCGGCAGATTACTGCGTAATCGCCTGTCGGGTAATAGGTGGCCTTTTTTAAGATCTCCCTCTCCTCCTTCAGGAGCCGGCTCTCTCGTCGAAGGCGTTCATTCTCTTGAGCGAGGCTCAAATCCTCTTTGGAAACCACGCCTGTGTCTCGGTGCGCCGTGATCCATTTGTTCAGCGTCGACATGCCAACGCCCAGATCATCAGCCACCTGCTTGCGCGTCAGCCCACTGGTCAGCGCAATACGCACCGCATCTTGGCGGAATTCGTCCGTCCGTTTCAGTCCCATAGTCAGTCTCCTTTGTTGCAGTAAATGCTATCAAAGGAGCGGCATCAAACCGCGACAGGTCCAGGAGCTATCCACACAGGACTTTCGCTGCGACCGCGAAATCTCGGCGCAAGTGAACTCACAGTTTGCGGACGTAGCGGACCATCAGCGCGTTATAGGAGGTTTTGGTCAGACGTGTTAGGATTGAAGCTCACAATCCGTACACGAAGCACGGCAAAATAGGGAGATTCTGCATGACTACGGTTGTCGTAACACACGCTGTCGGAAACATGGACACATGGTTAGGCGGAGGAGAAGTGCGCACAAAAACGTTCTCCGGATTCTGTTCCAGCCACCGAGTTTTCAGGCATACCGACAAGGATCAGGTGTCTATTGTCTTTGAAGGTGTAGACCTTGACAAGATGAAGACCATACTCGGATCGTCAGAGGCCGCTGCGAGTAAAGCCCAACACACTGTGATCGATCCAATCGAATTATATATAGAGGTTGAGGGCGGCGCTTGAGCTTTTGATTAGGGATTATATCTTGTACCCTTCATGAGTTCAGGCTTATTGAAACCAACTCAAAAGGCAAGCTGATGTACGCGTTTGCGGTGCACGCAAGAGCTGCATTCGCAATTTGTCTATATTGGGCTCTCTACCGCCATTAGATCGGCCGCAGCATATGCAGCTGACGGGGGGACCAATCCCGGTAGGAACGGCCCATTGCCGACATTCAGCCAAGTTCAAATTCGTCTTACCTGCTTCCCGAAAGCGGGCAATCATGCATCGCACAGCATTTTCATTGGCCGGATGTTGGGAGATCGTCGAAGCAGCATTTGCGTCAATAGCGTTGCTGTTCCTTCACTAGTTTTGAATCATCGCGTTCCACGAACTGCCCATGCGCGAGCGGCAAGCAAGATCATCCCATCAGGATCCGTCGGTAAGATATCGATCAGGCGGTTCTTCAATTTCTTGCGCGCGGCATCGTCCAGAGATGCGCAATAACCCGGCGCAGGCGCAATTCCGGAAAGGAAGGGAGACCAGTAGTCATCAAAATCTGTAAAAGGTGTCAGAATGTCGATGGGCGCTGTCCATTCTTTGCCTATTCCGACAATTATCTGATCGATACGGACCACGGCATCATCGTTGATGTGGATGCCAGCCGCTCGAACAAGACCGCTGAGGTCGGCGCGATGCGGAAGATGCTAGACCGGACCGAAGAGCGCTTTGGCGTCAAGCCCGATTGGATCGCAGCAGATACGGCCTACGGGTCCTCCGACTGATGTTGGCCTCCTTGTTCGTAAGCTCGTGAAACTTCGGCAGCAGCAGATTGGCTAGCCCTAATACGCCTCCCATATCGAGCGGGCATTTCAGGCGATGTCCAGCGACCTGCCACCATTATTGACGAGAGATCACACCCAATCCTGAAAGCATCATGTACCCCGCCCACTCGGGTGCTATGAGCTGAGACGTCTTTTCTACCAGTACAACGTTTCATAATTCTTGAAATGGTGCTCGGGCTCATAGCTACCCGTTTCGCTCCTTGCTGAGATTTGGTCAACAAAGGTTCAGTAGGCTGTAGTTTCGCAAGTTCTATCCAATCAAGAACAGCCTTAGTTCCTCGACCAGAAAGAAACGCATAGTCCCCTTGCCCATAAGTGTCTGTTTTTGACCGCCGTACGTACAAAAGGCTGCTGTCGTCATCTTGCCTGATCAAATCCTTTACTTTGAATGCCACAATTTCAGATGCCCTACACCAGCTATCAGTGGCTACCCAAAGAACCGCTTTATCTCGAATGTTCTGTCTAGTTTTACCCAATCGATCAATCGCAAGAATTACTTCCTTTTTGCCGAGAGGCGGTGCTTGATTGGTATGCGCCCCATACTTTCGTTTGACGCCCTTCAGCGCAAGGTCAACCATCCGATGTCTGGTGGGCGAAGGGAGGAAATTCGAGCGGTGTAGTTCAGCAATAGCCCAAAGCCTTGTTTCGATGGAGTTTGCAGCTAGCCTGCCACCCATATCATCAACCCAAGACGCTAATACTCTTGGATCAATAGGCGGTTCCGGTGAATAGCCATTTTTTTCACACCAATCTCCGAACAATCGAACAACCATTTTATAATTTCGCAGAGTTTCAGGTGCAAAAGCTGCCTCTGACCTCCGACGATATTCCTCTATGAGTTCTTCACGCCTGGTTGGCGTTGTATTGGCCAGTGACGTTAACATTTCTGCACGTTCAGTATCTCGATCAAAAATCAGTTTCATCAATCGCCTCCTTCAAAAAACGCGTTAACCATTTGTTAACGTCGGCACTGTAGCACTCACTTATGGCTCAAAAAGCTTCGATGTTGGGAAATGAAATCGCGATTGCCGCCAACTTGTAAACCAAACGGCGAACTGCAAATCAAGCGTTCTTTGATACTAAATGATGAGGGATTGTTAATGGCTGATAGTGGACGACGAGTTGGTGATAGGGTCACGTCAAGCTTCTTCGGAAAGGTGCAAAGTGGAGATACTTGGCTTGCAATTGAAATTACTCGTGCCAGTTCGCAAAGCAGCTGGAAACTTGAGATAACCACTGAGGAAATGAAGACTATCACTTGGCCTGTACCGTTTGAAACTTCAGATCGTGCCCTGCAGGTTGCAATGCAAACCATTGATCAAATTGGGGCTTCAAATATGGCGGCATTTGCGCGGCCTGAGATACCGCAAAAGCACTAGTGAGGCTTCGATAGCCGCAGATTGCTAGGCGACTAGCGGATTTCTGTATCGGAAAAGTTATAGCGCAACGCCGCCCCCCCCAATCAATGTCGGCATTAGGCATATCAGCGCTGCCGCAATTCGTCCTCCTTTGCCCGCAGAAGGCTGACGACAGTACCGGTGGCTTTGCTTCGGTTCTTCCGGGGCCAAGACCAATTTGGTTCCTCTGCTGTCTGCAAGGTGTCCCGAAGACGTGTGAGGCGCGAATCCTTCCGAACCATTTGAATTGGTGCAAATCGGCGCGAAATCTCGGTCTCAATCGAATCGCAGCATAGATGGCCATAAGTTCTACTTACGGTATCTGTATTAGTGTGACCGAGTTGCTTCGCGACTACGGCTAAAGGTGTTCCTGCTTGAACCAGTTGGCTGGCATAGGTGTGCCTGAGGCCATGGAACACAAACCCTTCAGGTAGTCCCGCAAGTCGCACGGCGTCTTTGAAAATATGCTTGTGACATCCAGACCATTTGTTTCCCGATGACATGCGGAATACGAAGTCTTCATCATCCAAGCCTTCAACTTGATCCAAAAAGAACGACATTCCCTCGTCTGGGAGGATCACATAGCGCCCGCGATAGTTCTTCATCGGTGCAACAAATATGCCAAACACATGCCCTCCTACGTCGCGCGCCTTGATACTTGCAAGTTCAGATACTCTGCATCCGGAGTACAATGCTGCAAGGACTAGCAGCGCGAGATCAGGCCGACACGATGCTATCAAACGTTTGGCCTGCGCACGGGTCAAAAAGAATTGCCGAGGTGTGTCGGCGTGTGGCATTCGTCTTAGCCGCCGCCATGAGCGCTCACTATCAACATCGCCATTCTCCCAAGACATTTCGATTGCTGCTCTGAGTAAGCTGATTACCGTATTGAGAGTCTTCTTTCGCTTCCGAAGCTGATCGTGTTCCAAGTTTTCAAGACTAGTTCTTGGCCCCTGCGTTCCGTTACCTCTTTTTGGAGCCGACTCGAGTACATCAATGCAGAATTGCGTGAATGTAGATTGACTAAGTTCTTCGACGGGGAGGTTGCCTAGCTTGGGAATTATGTGGTGGTTGATCAGAGAAAGTGTCGTCTCGAAATAGGTCCTCGCGGCGGCAATACGCTTCCATTCTACAAATCCATGCATTGCGTCGCCAATTGTGAAGCGATGACCGGTCTTCGTGTATCTTAACTTAGCATTGACGCCCACTGCGTAGGGCTCCGAGGCAATCGCAATGATGTCGGGACGATTGAACCAATTTTTTGCAAGGGCCAGTGCTTGGTCGTAGTCCAGTCCATCCCTGTGGAATGGGGCAAGCTTACCAATTCTTTTTTGGCTGTAATTTCCGTCAATGCGACGGATGCGTGCCATCCAATGGCATCCGCCTGACGGCAACTTTTCGACACCTATGTGACGGCAATACTCCAGAATGTTCCAGTAAGGGCTACGGCGTGCAGGTAGTCGTTTACGTTATTAGTGCACGACAACAATGGGGCATGGGCAGCTCTGCGCATCTCTGATCTCCTTCATCAAACAATCGTGCAAAGACTAGATCACGCGCGGGTATCTGATAAATCTTAGATTACTCGACTAAATGCTTTTTTCCCTTCCCTTTGGGTCGGGATCATTCGCTTCGTTATGAACCTGTTCTAAACTTTGGAATGCCGGCTCATGAACCCCAGAGCACGCACCCCTCACACATGAACTTGATCAAAGCACGCTGAACTGCGCCTGCACACACCCGTAGTAATCAAATGCTTCGGGCATCAAGAACGCTATAAGGTCGTGACGGATCGAACACGCGTGGCAGCAAGAGATATGGCTGGGCGTAGGTTTTGCTAGCTGGCGTGATTACGTATGCGCCAACCAAAATGCCGATATCTGCCATCAGCAAGATTTGCAGCTTATGGGAGCATCCGCTGAGGCCCATTATGAACTCTCCGTCTTCTTCGGCAAAGGATTCGAACGGTTTCAGAAGGAACTGCCGGCTAGCCTCATCATCATGGCGGGCACTCGCAATTCTTAGTTCATCGCCCGAAATGAAGTCATCAGGTGATTGAAGCCGTTCCCCACTCATTGCGCCGCACGTCCCTCTCACGTTGGACAGAGGCACACTAACAAAGCGGGTCTCAATATCATGGGGACCAACCGTCGGTGATGATACGACCTTGAGCAGGCCACGGGAAGCGATTTGGCTTTGCGAAAAAGCCCTGGCAAGTTGTACCATTTAACAAACCTCAGATTAAGGAGCGCGAACAATAGTTAATTTAATCACCTGAATTTTTCACAGGATTGGGCCGAAAGCTGGGCGGTACTGAGACAGAGTTGGGAAAAGTTCGCCTTTGTGAGGCGAGTTGCAATTTTACATCTTGATTTGCGACCATGGAAGCGTTGATGTTCATGTTATGTCCCGTCACACCTCACCCAACAACAAGCGCGTCGATGATGCGTTCCCCATTCGCGTCAAGATCAAGATACCGCCCAACGGTCTGGGCAATCTGATCAGCGAAATTCTGGTTTGGTTGCGTGCCAATATTGGGGATGACCGGTATTCCAATCAGTCGATTACGGGCGTTTGGTGCCAGGCTAGAGCCTACTATTTCCGCGATCTGAAATATCCGCAGGTCAGCAGAGAAACAGAACAGCAAACCCCGATCAGCAGGTGCAAGAATGAGCTAAAACTGCGCCAGGAACTATCTAAGTATTGGGGAGTATGTATACGAGAACCGAACCGTTTCATGGCTGATTTCGGTGCCACGTCATACAGCAGCTACTCCTCGTTTCTGAGCGAAGATGGAAACCGAAGGTACATCTTCACCGCAAAGCGGATGATCTCTCGGCAGATTTTGAGACAACAGAATGGGTTCTTTTTGCTAATGGTCACAGGGTAAGAAACCGACCTGCCCGCCTCAAGCGAGTTTTATCTTAAAGGAACGTTTTTCCGGCGCGCCCGCGATAGAGCCCTCACGGTGATCTTTTCGTCCCATAACATTGAACACGCCCTAAAGTATGGCGACCGGGTTTTTGGCCCTGCGCGGGGCGCATACCCGGTCAGTTCTCAACATGCTGACGTCAGGCCCATTCTCACGAGACCCCCGGGATGTGTCTTGAAAAAGCACATGCGGATGTATCTTGTAATTTGCAAACGCTATGAGATCGGCTCAAGGAGGTTTCCTCGGACACTGCCATTGGCAGCCTTCTCTGCGGAACGGGCGGGCAGCCTCAAGGTGAACTTGCTCCCTACGCCGAACTCGCTTTCAAGTTTCAATATGCCGTTTTGCGCCGTTGCTAGTTTACGTGAAATCGCGAGACCCAATCCAACGCCGCCGTTCGAGCGTGTATCTGAGGAATCAACTTGCTCAAAAGCATTAAATACACGTTCCTGATCTTCAAGAGATATGCCTGGACCTGTGTCTGAGACCGCAAAAACCACGTCGTTATCAGCATGTCTGACGCTGATTTTGATTTCCCCCGCAGACACAAACTTCAGCGCATTATTAACAAGGTTAAGCAGTATCTGGGTCGTCCGCAATGGATCGCAGTATACCTGTCCACCTTCCGAAATGAACATCAGATCCAAACCCTTGTCCTTTGCCGATTGTTGAGTTTGCTCGCTCACCGACATCAGTAATTGATCAACATCGCAGAGTTTGGTTTCAACAGAATACGAGCCCGCCTCCAACTTGGCAAGATCCAACATATCGTCGACCAGTGCCAGAAGGTATTTCGCGGACCGTTCTTGCTTTCCCATCATTGCAACAATGTGCCTGATCAGAGCTGTCAAAGCATCAGAAGCGCCTTTTCTGTCAATCGGATCTTTCGCAAACTCTAAGAAAACGGCCTTAGAAATCTTCTGGCCTTCTATATGTTTTATTAGTCCTACAGTTCCAAGTATAACCGTCAAAGGCGTCCTAAGTTCATGAGATAAGGTATTCATAAACTCTGACTTTGCTCTGCTGGCTTCCTCAGCTGCCTTAATAGCTTGTTTGAGTTCCGTAACATCGGTGCGCAGGCAAACCTTTCCGCCGTCAATTGTATTGTGGTCGGACGCAAGGATGAACCGGCCATCGGAAAGCTCTTGCTCGAATTCAATATCCGGGCCATCGAAGTCTTTAAGTCTTTCTTGTACCCATTCTTCCTCTCGACCCATTGCTGCCGCCTGCGGTCCACGCTCAACCGCCAGTCTGATGATATCTTCGAAACTAGCACCGTGCTTTATCTGATCCGACACTTTTTCGTAGATTTCGGAATACTTGCTATTATATTCAATGAGGAGTCCATCGCTATCAAACATCGCAAATCCATCGTTCATCGCTTGAATCGCAGATGTCAGCCGAATTCTCGACTTTTTCTCGGCAGCTGCAAGGGCCGCGACTGACAGTACCACGCCGACGATCAGCAAAGAAATCGCCCCCATAATAAGGCGATTGCGAATGTGGTTCGGAGTGTTGCTTGGCCATCCGGGCTTGGGAATTGCCGTCATTGACCAATTGCCATTTGGAATACTAATCTCCAACTCTATCGGCGATTCCTGCTCAAGTTCAGGATTTCCGAATAGTATTGATCTTTGGTCTTTCTCAACCGAGTCCAATCTAAGGAATAATTTGTATGCCTGACTGAGGGCCTTCAATCCTGTCTGATCCCAAAACCGATCAAAATCTACAACCATGGAAACGATGCCCCAAATCTTATCGGAGCCTCCAGCCGCGTTGCTATCAATGAATATTGGTTGTCGAATTATCAGCGCGCGACCACCCTGAACGAGTTCTATAGGACCATCAATCGTTGCGGTCCCATTTTCGACTGCTCGCATCACCCCGGTGCGTTGTAAGTCATTTTCGGTGTAGTCCAAGCCAACCGCAGCTGCGTTTTCTTTATAAGGGTAGACAAACCGGACAACCAAGTCGGGCGCGGCAGCAAAGTTAATGATATCATCCCCTTGGTAATTGAGGGACTGGACAAGGGAACCAAACTGTTTCTGATCGAGGTCATAGTTTTCTTCAATCAAAGTCACCAGTTTTTGGAGCACCAAAAAATGATCAAATACTTTCTCTTCAATTTCTTCGCGTGCTTCGATCAGTTCCAGTGTGTGATCAAGTCTCACATCCTTCACAAAGTTTGCGCGCAGTAGACTGTCAAATTCGGTTGCAATCAAAAAAAGGGAAACCAGCAACACGAAGACAAGAGCACATGTATGGGCTGAAAATCTTAAGGATTGTAGTCTGGATAAAACAACGTTCATAAAAATTCAGGACCAACTTTGTTATGAGATAATTTCGATCAACTGACCCGTGTGCTCACGATTGCATAGTTCATCTTGAGATTGAAACAGCAAATTTACATCAGTGAGTTCCAACGGGTAAACGGCTTTCCAAAACACTCAAACTGGACCTGTCGCGGTTTGATGCCGCTCCTTTGATAGCATTTGCTGCAACAAAGGGAGACGATAGATGGGACACGGAAGAACGGGTGAATTCCGCAAGGACGCGGTGCCCATAGCGCTGACCAGTGGGCTTACGCGGAAACAGGTGGCTGATGATTTGGGTGTCGGGATGTCGGCATTGAATAAACGGATCGCAACCCACCGAGACACGGATGTGGTGTCGAAGGAGGATCTAAGCCTCGCACAGGAGAATGACCGGCTTCGGCGCGAGGTCCGCATCCTCAAGGTGGAGCGGGACATCTTAAAAGAGCACCGCAGTTCATCGCGAGCCAAAAGCCGTTAGGTTAAGGTTCATCGAAAAACACCGGGATGCATTTGCAGCCGCCCGCCTATGTCATGTAATGGATGTCAGCTTGCGCGGGTTGCGTGCGTTCCGAACCCGCCCCCCAAGCCACAGGTAGCGGTCTGATCTGGTCACATTGGCGCATATTAGGGAACAATTTCATCTTAGGGTCTGGACCCATTAATCGACTTGAGGCTGTTCTGGCCGCATGATTCAAGCTCCCAAACTTAAGGGAGTATGATGAGCAATCTTTTCTGGCTGAACGACGAGCAAATGGCGCGGCTTCGGCCATACTTTCCGAAGAGCCATGGTGTGCCCCGCGTTGATGACCGGCGCGTGCTCAGTGGCATTATCTTCATCAATCGCAATGGGTTGTGATGGAGTGATGCGCCTGCCGATTACGGACCGGCGAAGACCCTGTACAACCGATGGAAGCGGTGGAGCGACATGGGGGTATTCGCGCGGATCATGACGGGGCTGGCTGCCGAGGCACCTGACAATAAGACGATCTCAATCGCCGCAACCTACCTCAAAGCGCACCGCACGGCCTCGAGCCTGCGGTTAAAAAAGGGGGGCGTGGACGTCTGATCACTGCCCGGCAGTCGCTGTTTATAGCGATGAGAGGGGGGGCGAACGAAAGGCGGTATGAACACAAAGTTGCATGCCGTCACCGATGCAAGTAGGCGGCCGATCCGGTTCTTCATGACCGCCGGCCCCCCTCTCATCGAAACGTCGTTTCGACTGTCGGGCAGTGGGTCAGCGACTATACCGGGGCCAGGGCTTTGGTAAATAGCCTACCCGCCGCCGACTGGCTCTTGGGTGACCGAGGATATGATGCGGATTGGTTCCGTGAGGCCCTTGTAGTCAAGGGAATAACGCCCTGCATCCCGGGGCGGAAGTCACGCGACAAGCCCATCAAATACGACAAGCGTCGCTACAAACGGCGCAACCGGATCGAGATCATGTTCGGACGCTTGAAAGACTGGAGACGCGTGGCCACGCGTTACGACAGAAGCCCCAAAGTGTTCCTGTCCGCCATCGCGCTCGCAGCCACAGTCTTGTTCTGGCTTTAAATCAATGAGTCTGGAGCCTAGCCTTGGTATTTATGGCAGACCACGGATGACCGAAGAAATGAAAGAGATTGGCTTGGGCGTCGGACACGACCGCGTAGGACGATTGATGCATCAGAACGGCATATCCGTTGTCAGGGCCCGAAAACACACGGTGACAACGGACAGTGATCATAAGTTTAACATCGCACCCAATCTGCTGGGCAGGAATTTCAGCGCAGAAAAGCCAAGTCAAAAATGGACAGGTGACATCAGCTATGTATAGACGCGACAGCGTTGGCTGTATCTGGCCGTGATCCTGGAGCTGCATTCCCGGCGTCTCATTGGTCGGGCTGTAAGCAACCGCATGAAGCGCGACTAAGCGATCCGGGCGCTGAAGATGGCTATTGCCTTCAGGGCACCGCCTAAGGGCTGCCCCATCACACGGATCGCGGCAGCCAATACTGTTCGCATGACCATCAGAAGACCCTGCGCCAGCATGGCTTCAAAGTATCGATGAGTGGAAAAGCCAACTACTATGACAATGCAGCCGTCGAGACGTTCTTCAAGACCATCAAGGCCGAGCCTATCTTGCGGCGGTCATGGACAACGCGGCGACAGGCAGAGATGGCAGTCTTCGAATACATCAATGGGTTCTACAACCCGCGTCGGCGGCACTCAGCACTGGGCTGGAAAAGTCCTGTCGCATTCGAACGAAAGGTAGCTTAAACGAACACTTGGAGCGGCACGAAAGCGGGACAGGTCCCACATTGATCTCACAAGTGTCCCCCGGATCTGTCTAGGTTCCAGGAATGGTTTCTTAAATATAACAGTTTGATAGAGAACCATAGTGTTGCAGTATCACGCGAACAGACTTTTCTTTTTCAACGTCTGGTAGTCCGGGTCCCAATTGTGCCATAATTCATGGGCATGACAATAGACCAGAAAAACTCGGAAAGGTTGAGCTATGAAAGAGAATTTGCTCCGTTTTGCGCGACATATGTTGACTATCGTGCTGTTCGCGCTGCCCAGTGCAAGCTATGCAGATGCTATCCTGACGATAACTGCGAATGGCGCATCAGAGGCGTTTAGCTTTGAAGAATTGGCCGCGATTCCACAAACCAAGGTTGTGACCAAGAACGACTATACTGATAACTCTGTAGAATTTACTGGTCCAAGACTGAGGGATGTGCTTGCGCCTTATGAAGTTGGTCCAAACAAAACGCTAATCATGCGGGCTATTAATGACTTCGCGGTTAATATCCCTGCTTCTGACGCCTTTGAGTACGACGTTATTCTCGCTCTTTTTAGCAATGGCGAGAAGATGTCTATTAGGGAAAAGGGGCCGATCTGGGTAATTTACCCAATGGATGATCATCCCGAATTGCGCGACGATAGCTATAACAGCCGTTTAGTATGGCAACTTGTTAGCATAACAGTTGAATGACAAAAAGAGGAAACATAGTAAGGGTTACCCTTTTTTCACTTTGTCTGGGCACTGCCGTTTTGGGAGGAGTGGTGATATGGACTCTCGGTAGCCGTGTGCAAAGCATCAAGACTGCTGAACAAAGTGATCCGCTCTGGATCACCTCTCAGTTGCAATTTGAACTTTTACGATTCGAAGCAGACCTTACAGACTATATATTTGGCTCAAAATCCGATGAAGAGGTAGTCGAAAGGTTCGATATATTGTGGAGCCGGGCCAACGTTATGAAATCAGGGAAGTTGGCGCGGTTGCTCGAGGATATTGGGGTCGATACAATTCCTTTAGAGGAGTTCGAAGCAACACTTGGCAGAGTCGATCCACTGGTCCAATCTCTTCCGGGGCGAAGCGCTCAGGAAACTGACCGTCGGCTCGCCGCTCAGGAACTGTTGGCGGAGACCAAACAATTCAAATCGAAGTTCAGAGTTCTATCGCTGGAAATTGCCCAAGCGAAATCGCGCCTGATGCTGGAATTTCGGACGGGTCTAGTGTCGTTATCCAATGCTATTGCGTACTTAGGCATCGTCATTTTTGTTCTTATTGGGGTCGTAGTATCCATCCTTATAATTGATGTCAGATCAAGCAGACGAAGAACACATCTGCTTGAGCAATTGGTAGTTGAAGCCAAAGCATCAGCTAAGATGAAAGATAATTTCATGAGTGTCGTCAGCCACGAACTGCGCACTCCTCTCACATCTATTCTTGGAGGGATAGCGATTCTCAAAACGAAGTATGGCGAAAAGCTGGACGATGGTGCCAAAAAAATGGTCGACATTGCCCAACGTAATGCCGAACGATTGCTCTCGCTTGTTAGTGATATCTTGGATGCTCATTCATTGGAAGAAGGTAAGGTGAGTATTTCCAAAGAGCGTCTGAATTTGAACTCGATCTTGATTAGCACTGTCGAAGAGTGCGAAATCTACGCCAGCCAACTTGACGTCACAATTTCCCTAAAAAGTTCAGATGATGAATTGATTCTGGATGCCGACCGGGTTCGGATATCTCAAGTTCTCAGCAACTTTTTGTCGAACGCAGCAAAGTTCAGCCTACCCGGCGGTACCGTCGAAGTCGAAGCCCGTAGGAAAGGGAGGTGGATTCAAACCGAAATAATTGACCATGGGCATGGAGTGCCGCTGGATCAGCAATCCAACTTGTTCTCGCGATTCCATCAGGTTAACCCAGGGACAACAGGGGCGCATAAGAGCAGCGGTTTGGGACTCAGTATCGCAAAACAACTCATAGAAATGCATGGTGGCAAGGTCGGTTTCACCTCGGTTGAAGGCAAAGGGTCAACATTTTGGTTTTCCCTTCCATCTGCCACGGATACTGAGACTGACCGGATAGATAGGGCTCCTGAAATCGAAAAAGAACCCCACCGAATGGGGAAGCGCATCAGCATCGCTAGTCTTGGTTAGATAACTGAAATTGGATCCAAATTTTGGTTTATCTGCTCAATTATTTGGCAGTCCGCTGAGGAGTGTTTCAGAGAATTGATCAAATCGTAATCGCATTTATAGAATTCTCTAATTCTCTCCAAGTCTCGATCTGACACCTCAATTCTGATTTTATTACTTTCATTCCGATCTAGAGAGGCTGAAAGCCGGTTCGTATCAGTAATTAAATCAATCCATTCTAAGACTTTCTCTAACCCGCGTTCGAACAGAAAAATGTTTAAATTTCTCCCGACAAAATCAACTTGTGGCCTTATATGATTATCGCAGGCATATGGGTCAGCAAGGCATTTCTCGAAAACGACGTTGACCCATTCGCCAAAAGTACCGTAGAATTTTTCATTCCAGTCTAACTCTACAGTCAACTTATCATTTTTAGAAACTTTGCCGATCTTGTTGCTCCCACCGCAATATCTTGTTGCTCGGTAGCGATATTCACTCAGTAGTCTTTCAAGTGGATTTCGGAGGATTGCGAACGATGCGTCAGCAAAGCCATCTGGCAACAGGATGTTCCTGACATCAAATGCCATGTGCTGCGGCGTGGTGTGCGACCATTCCAATTCTTCTCTTGAATAGAGGGCTACTTTCCCTTTCCTTCTCATATAATCCGTTATGCCGGATCCGCCAGTCTTGGGAATGTGAACGAAGTGTAATAGTCGATTATTAATCCTAGCAAGTGGCATTAATACGGCCTTAAAATTAGAAGAGGCAGGTAGCTTATCTTTGCAAATATTACTGCTTACGTGCTTTCGCCTAACCTACAGTCGATTGAAAGTTTACGAGGACCTTTCCTCTTGTGAGGTCAAATATTGTTCGGGTGACAACTGTACTAGTGTTTGAAATGGGCGTGACTTGTCACCCAAAAACCTCTACCTTAGGTTATGCAGTTTTGTCTAATAAGGCAATGGCTCTCGGTTATTTATGTGACCTGTGAATGGTGCGCACTTAGTCTTGACCTCATCCCACATGAAACAGCGTGTTAAAGAGTTTTGGATCAATGCTGTTCATCTCGAATGTCTCTCCCTCGGTCAGGATGCTGATGGCATCATGGCTGTGCAGGCTTTCCTGATGGCTGGCGATGACACGAAAATCACCAACCCGGCGTTCTGCATGAAGCTGTTCGCAAAAAAGCCGCGCCGCATCTTCGACAAAGATTGGATTGGCGGCATTCAACTCGGCAAAGGCCTGCTCGTCTTCCCGTTTGACCATCACCTGCGTTTCGGTGGGCACCGCGCGGCGGCATGCTTCGATCAAATCCTCGAACCACAGGCAATCCTCATCAAAGTTCACCTCGGCAGAGATCCGGGCCACGGACCGCTGCGAATGGGGCGTGGCCAACTGACCGCGCGTTTCACGGGCATGTTCAGACAATTCCAAAGAACAGGGGCAGGTGCTGGAATAGACATAGTCCAGATGTACGATCTTCTGACGCGCGCCGCGCTGTTCGACCAGCTCAAGCGCGATGTCGTAATACTGATAGCCACTCAGACCCGAACGCAGGCTTTCGATCTTCATCGGAAAGGAGAACCGCATCTGAATGCGGGCATCCAGACTGTCCAGATCAGCCTTGTAATCGTCCAGCGCCGCCTCGATGACCTCAAAGCTAAAGGTGGATTCCGCATGTTTGTAGAAACTGCGCATGATGCGCGACATGTTGATGCCTTTTTTATCCGCTTCAAGGCTCACCGAGCCGGTGATGGACGTCTCAAGCGTCAGATCACCGCCATCGCGGGTGTGAAACCGGATCGGCAGGCGAAAATTGCTGATGCCCACATGCTGAATTTGTTGCTTGGCCCCACGGATCAGGCTGCTGGGACCGTTTTGCAGATCAGGCATCGTCGCTTTGTAATTGTCGCCCGCGACAAAATCGTCTGGATAGGTGCGGTTGAAGGATGGATAGGAGTGTCCGGCCTCAAGCAGACGCGCAAGCGCAGGGTCCAGCGCGTCAACCTCGGCTTTGCTGGCTGTTGCTGCCCATGCCTTTAGGGTGGCAAGGGCCAGCGTCAGATCATCATTCGACATGCGGGCCGCAGGATTTAACTGAAAATTCATAGACTTGCCGCCCTAATATTGAACCCAATTCTTTGGATTGCAAAGACCAAGCTAAATGACTACTTCTGATTGTGCAACCTGTAGTTGGCTTTCAATTAATACTTTCTAGGTTCTGAGCATTACCCCAGACAACTGCACCTTGAATTAGCCCGGCAAAATTGGACAGTTTGCTAAGATGCGTCCAATATGAAGAGATGGACATTACTGACGCCCCCCCTCCCAAAAAACGGGGGATTACCACATTGGCAGTTCATCGATTTAATGTACCCTTATCGTAATTGATAGCGCGGCCCTTGGTCCGATATTTAAAAAGTATACTTTTCTTGGAAAATGCCGGAATGCGAAATATTTTGCGCATTCCGGGTTATCCGCTGGGCTGGACCGTGTCCGAAGGTCCTGGCATTTCGCAGCAGGAACAACACCAAACTGTTGAAAGTTTAGCTGACATGGTTAATTCTGGCATCGAAAGTGTAGGTGATACAGGGCCAAACCTGACTATTTACAAGGCAAATGCTGAGAAATTGGGCGGTGAAATTGGTTGTGAAATCGACGAAGGCAATGCTACAAAACGCTATTTCAACCCTTCTTGAAGATTACCTTACAACATCGCCTTCAATAGCGCGCCCGAGACAAATCCACCGCCTAACCGAAAGGACCGACATGATCAAGTTGTTGCACGTAGAGGACGACCCAGACATTCGGGAGATAGCCCTGATGGCATTGGATCTGTCAGGTGAATTTGAGGTACTCCAATGTAGCTCCGGTGAAGAGGCGTTGGCGCAAGTAAAATCCTACACTCCCGATGTATTCCTACTGGACATGATGATGCCGGGATTGAACGGTCGCCAAACTCTGGACAAGATGCGAGAACAACCAACCCTTGCCAAAGTGCCCGCGATCTTTATGACCGCGCGCGCCCAACATTCGGAGATTGAAGAGTTAATGCGGGTCGGTGCCGCGGATGTGATCAGCAAACCGTTTGATCCGATGGCATTGCCTGAGCAGATCAAGCAGGCCATGAAGAAATCCGTCTGATATCATTGATGCTAAAAGCAATACTGTTTTTAATTCCAGAGCTATCTTTGATTAAAGCCGTCGCAATTGAGGGTGTTCGACTGGATCTCTATGCTTTTGAATTGAGCACGGATTGGCTCAAAGAGATGAACATATCCAAACGGTTTATTATCTCCTGAGGAAATGCCGCCATATTCCCATTTATGCCTTCAATATGGTCAATTATGCCGTTCTCACAATCACGGGCAGCACAGCCAAGTGGAGCAAACCCAAGTGATCCAGCCGTGCCGGAAATCTTATGCAAGATATTCTGCGCCGACTCTAAATTATTACGCACTTCTTTCGGATCTGTGCTATGCCAAGCAGTCACCGCGTGATGCGCAATAGTACCTTGGCGTTCCTTTAGAAGAGCCAGAAATCGAGTTCTGACCTTTTCAATACCAGGTAGCGATCCAACTATGTCTTTCACGCCCGCTGCTCTACCATCCATAAATCCTTCAATCCCCTTTCATGTGATGTACTTGCTGCTTCCGCAGATACGTGGGCAGCAGCGAGAGCTTCCATCAAAGAATTCCCCGATTTCCAAACCAGCCTAATAGCCTCGCCCGCACTGACCCGCACATGCAATTTCTGACCTCCCCTGCCATACAACTCAGTTCGCGATAGCGAAAGGTTCACCGCGTCCATCAAAGCCGACATATCAGGACGCCATCCGCTTTCAGTGACGCAGACAAATGTTCCGCTACCAGCATAAGACATCAAGAACTGACGACCCGCTAGAGTATCAGAAATCACTTCAGCCACGTCGGACACCAAGCCGTGAAACTCAAAAGCCGACATCGTCTGATAATGCTCTTCGACCTTACGGATTGTGAATGCAAAGGCTGTAGATCCAAAAAGCGTACTCCGCGAAAGTTGTGCCACATAATTTTCTAACGCCACAATTTCAATGACATTGTCTACATCATAGATGGAAATCGGTTCAAAAATCTCCAAACGGCCTGCTGGAATGTAAGGTTGCGAAGTCGCAGAAATACCTTGAGTAGCAAAGACCTTCTTCGTCCGCGATTGGCGCGCCTGAACCAAATTCTCCACCAAACCAAGCCGCGCCTTGAGCTCCAACACTTCAAACGGTTTCGTCACATAGTCGGTTGCACCGGCAGAGAAAGCTGCATCAACGTGACGTTTGTCTGACATCGCCGTCAGCATCAAGATCGGCGTATCGGCGTAGCGAGGTGAACGGCGGATAGTTTGAGTAAGCTGAATGCCGTCCATTTCAGGCATCTGAATGTCAAAGAGGAAACAGTCAAAGGGAACACTTCCGGCAGAATTAGCAATTTCCAGTGCTTCAGTACCCGACAATGCCGTTTCAAGATCATGATTACCTACAGTGATTGCAAACTGTGCCAATAGTTCGAGTATGATAGGGTCGTCATCAACTGCCAGAATTCTCATGTTTGCTCCGTACTTCTAACCATTCGGTCTACATTGTTGAGGCGGGTGCAAAGATGCCCAGTATCAACCTGAAGGGGAAAAGTGGCTAAATTGGGGCAAACCGCAATATTCTCTAAAAAAGCGTGAATTCTTGTGCAAACTAAGGGGAGTCACAAGCCGCGAGATGTTTTGAATCATTTAACTAACCTAGCACGATAGTGGATTACTATTGGAAAAGGGACGGCAGCACACAATTCAGATGTTTCGACATTCAAAGGCATTTCCTTGGTAGAAAGAAACCTCGCAATATCACATGAAGTTACCGAACAGACGTCTCAGTTTTGCTACAAATGTGCCTCACAAAAGCCTAATACTGAATTGATGCTCTGTGCTGTCTCGCGGTGAAAGAGCTTTAACATGGAAATGACCTTAGATCATATAGGTCCCAGAATGAGTGGTCGCCATGTTGATTTTATGCTGATTGACACGTTGTGGAACCAACAAGACGGGAGCGCGACGGAACAGCAGCCAGTAGACCGTCACGCGATTAGGCAAGCTTGCAGTACATTAAGCCGACTTGGAGAACGACTGACGGATCTACTAACTCCGATTGGAGCTGTCGGCTACCGCGCATTGCCATGCGTATCGTCTCCGACGAGTGTTCGATTCAGACCAAGACGACTGTGGTTGGAAATTCGGTTCTTGGAGTGGCCTAAGAAGTCAAACCCACGCCCGAAGATATTCGTAGAATTCACATCTAAGCAAGTGAAGTATGGCCTATCCGTATGCGGGTTTTCGTCGGCTCAGAAAAGTACCGAGTTCTGGACAACCATCCATTATGAGGTACCTGGTGTTTTTGAGTCGCTGTTACACAATTTGGATAACCAAGGTGGAGAACTTGACTGGAAGGACACCAGCTCCGTTTCCTGGAGCGTTGCCCGACACCGCCCCCCAGTTGAGCAGACCCGGTTCAGTATTGACATCAATGATTGTTCAAGGCTTCAATCAAAAGCTATATCTAACTATTGCGACTCTTTCGCAATAGAAAGAAAATATGAAGGGCCAAATCTATCAATTGATTGCATCTCGGCGGCACTTGCAGATGTTGTGTCGCTCTTTATGCCGTTATACATGGTTAATATCGGTGATGACGATCCCTCCCACCGCAGTATTTGTTTGATTGCGTAAGAGAGCACTACAACTAAGACTTACGACCAAACATTGTCAGATTCCTTAGAGCGACGTTGGACAAAAGTTCAATCATTCAGACCCACCCCTTCTGGGGTGCCTTTTGGTGTTTTGAGCCTGTTACGTCGCCAAAAACCTTCGACACGATTGTCTTTCAGTAGTCAGCCACAGTCATTCAGCAAGACTGCAACTCAGCGGAAACCATGAACTGCGATGTTCCTCGCTCTGGATTCCTAGTCGTCATATGGACATTCAATAATATGACTTGATGTGATCCCTACAAAAGTCCTCGTTTGTGGTTAGAGTTATCCGCAAAATTTTCCTTGGATAAGAGAGGAGTGGAAACGCATGAAAGCATCGGAGTTCACGGACGCGCAAAAAGGCGCTCATCATCAAGCGAGCCCCCAAAGATCAATTGCGGAGTATTATCGCTAAGAAACGCCTTCTCCCCCAAGGCCTGCGTTCATTGCGTATGTTGTCTTTTCCAACAGGTTCATACTAGGTGGAAATGGCAGATTGACAAAGAACGTTGCACCTTTTCCTACCTCACTAGTGTAGTCAATAATCCCATCATGCGCGTTGACAATTTTTTGCGAAATCGCGAGGCCTAAACCTGTGCCCTTCCGTTTTTTTCCATCGTGGCTCACAAGCTGCGAAAAGCTTTCAAAGACAGCATTTCGGTCGCTTTCGGGGATGCCAGGTCCATCATCGCTAACGGAAACTCTCCAAAAACCTTTTTCGTTAGAAAGTTTAACGCGCACTTTTCCTTCGCTAAGGGAATGTTTTATTGCATTCGATAGAAGGTTCGATAGGACCTGCATAATTCGCTCGGCAGAAATTTCTGCATAGGCGGTTATCAGATCGCTTTGAAACTCAATTTCCACACCGTGCTCATCACCATATCCCTTGCTCATCGCGACGACGTCTTTAACAAAACTCACCAGATCTACACTGGCCTTCGTGTATTCCATCTTTCCTGCGCGCATTTTTTCCAGGTCAAGAATACCGTCAACAACGAGCAGCAGTCTTTCTGTGTTTCGGGAAGCTATGTCAAGAATTGATTCGGACTTGTCATCAAATCTCCCCAATGCGCCAGAATTGAGTAAGCGAAGGGCCCCCTTGATTGAAGTAAGGGGCGTCCTCAATTCATGGCTCACGACTGAGACGGATTCCATCCTGGCTTGTTCCATTTGCCTGCGTTCGGTGTTGTCACGCAAGACTGAAACGAAGAGCGTTTGGCCATCGTCCCCGGTATATAAACGAGTACTTATCTCGCCCAACAGCTCGCCGCGTTTCACATCGATACTGACCACTGTTTTTTCGCCCTTGATTAGCGGTAAAACGTGGTTTCGGAACAAGCGTTCTTCCATCTTTGGGTCCGCATCAATTATGGTTTTTTGTTGCAGGTCAGAGCCTTCCCAGCCGCTGTTCGAAATTGCGATAAGGTTGGCGTAGACCATTTTCAACGACTTCGAGTCGAAGATATAGACTTCGTCCTGCAGGTGGTCCAAAAGATCTTTCAAGAAGCGGGCTTTCTCCGCCCTATGAAAATCCGAGTTGTCAGTGCGAATGGCAACAGTGCGCGTATGGCGGCCTTGATGGTCAATCATGGGGACTACTGTGCAATGCATGAATAGTTTCGACCCGTCTGAAGCGATCTCCTCGTTTTCTCCGGTCCAAATTCTGCCGCTTTTCAACGTTTTACCAATCTCGCTAAAAACTGGGTCGTTTATCCCGTATCGGTAAACTCGACTTATTGAAGTTCCAGCCAATTCGGACTGACTGTATCCATATTTTTCTGCAAAATTTTCATTCACTGAGGTGATGATCCCATCGGCGTCTGTCAAACAGACCATCGCATGTGCATTCAGAGCAGCGTGCGTGAGTTCGATTTCCTGTCCTTGTTTTCGCACAATTTCGGCTTGCAGCGAAAGAATCTGGCTACGTCTGGCAACGGCCACAACCAGAACCCCGATCAAGAGAAGGTAAATAGATGCATTCGCCAGATTCTCCCCTAAAAAACTCTTGCCAAGACCGTTTATTGAGATCAAAGACGTAAGAATCGCAACCACGAAGGCAAAAGCGGCCAGTTTGTAGTGATCTGAGGTCATTGTTAAGATTTTCGCTGCTTTTATTGATTTTATCACTGCTTCGCTCCAATGCACGCATTGCAAATGCGGCCGTCGGTATTGTTTCCTAGGCAAGAACTATTTCCAAAATCTGGCAGAATTTTGGCTTAAATTGATCCAATTGGGTCCATTTCGGTCGATTGGTGCGGAAGTATGCTTTCGCAATTCTGGCGCAAGTATGAGCCGTTTACGCCCTTCTGACTGACGTGGTCCCAGGGAATTGGGCAGTCATCTAAGGTGTATCCCAAACCTTTGAAGAGATACAAACATGGCGAAGCGCCGGAACTTTAGAGACACGCCAATTACCACCCGCACAGATTAGAGCCTTTGCAGCCAACCGGGGGACACGGGCCAAGACGGACCGGATGGACGGGGAACTAATTGCCCGCTTCCTAGCATTCAGGCCCAAAGTGGGGGCGCACCCTGCCTGCCCAAAAACTACGTCTTTTCAGAGCATTGACCGCAAAGCGCAGTCAACTTTTGGAAGCACGAAAACGGCTAGTGGCGCAGATCAAGGCACACGGAAAACCGGGAACTGCCGAGAAGTTCGCGGTCATGGATGGTGATCTCAAGGACCTGCTAGATCAACAGGTCGCCGAACCGAAAAGCCAGATTGAAGCCGTTATCGCTTCAAATACGGAGCTGACCAGAACCGTCAAGATCCTGCGCTCCATTCCCGGCATCGGTCCGGTTGCTAGCACAATGCTGATCGCTGAGATGCCGGAACTCGGCCAAATTATTGGCGAACAGACCGCAGCTCTGACCGGCCTCGCGCCCTTTGCTCATGACAGTGGTGCCATGCGCGGCAAACGTGCCATCGGTGGCGGATGACGACTATTGCGGCACGTGACGTACCAGGCCGCTCTCGTCGCGAGCAATCACAATCCAGTCCTAAAATCCTTAGCAGATCGGCTGCGCAAGGCGGCCAAACCGCACAAGGTCGTCATCACAGCAGTCGCAAAAAAACTTGTCACAATCGCAAACGCGTGATGCAAGGCACGTAAAACTTGGGCTTTTCCGACAAACTGAGAGATACAGTTGCTGAGTACTTTTCCTAGGGGAATATTTTATTGCCTAAAAAAATTGATCGCCCGCAACAAACCGTGTAACCTTCGTTAGATTGAAAGCATTAAAGAGAATACTGGTTACAGAGCCAGATTCAAAATTTAATATTTGAACTGAACGACTACCGGCTTGCGCCGTTAGGATCAGCGATGTGCTTCTCAAGTTACTGAAGTAAAATGCCTTCGGTGATGGCACGGTTGGTGGTTGAAAAGTACCTCCCTGCCCCAAAGCCGGCATTCCCAGTACCGTTTTCGTATGGCCGGAAACTCCTGTTGCACCTTGAAAGACGAACGGCCCTTCATCTTGCGCACCAGATCCGAGATCGCGAGCTTGGGCGGCACCGATACGAACATGTGGACATGATCGCTCGAAAGTACCCCGTGCAAGATTTCGACCTCGTTCTCGCCGCAAACCTGGCGGCAGAAGTCACGCACCCGCAAGTGTAGCGCGCCGGTCAGCAGGAACGCCGGACCAACCGCTCCTTGTGAAGGACGACTACGCGTTTAGGCAGGACTTTCTTATCCCTGTTTCGGGCGACAACTGAATTCAGGAACCATAGCTTTGAAGGGGAAGTACTAGTTTCGTGACAGATTTCTTTACGGTATTCTGAAAGTTTGGATTGCGCCAATTAATTGACGCACTTTAATTGCGCATCTTTAATGGCGTCGAGCAAGCCAGCATAGGCTCGTTGGGCCGACCAGCAAATCCGGGTGCTTTGCCTTGGCAAAAGCAAAGACAGGCTGAACTTTTGTGCCAGAGCTTAGGTGAATCTCGCTCTTAAGGGCAGACAAAATTCCTGCTTCAATTATTGTACGGGCACTCATAGACCGTTGCGCGACAACCGCAAAAGTGCCATTTTCGAAATATGCAATGTTCGACACTGATGTATCGACCGTGCTTAGGATTTTTCCGGCGACCGAGCTAAGAAATTTTTGAAAATCCAAAATTGTGAGCGTCTCGTATATTTCCTGAATATTGGCTATCGCAAATGCCATAATTTCAAGACCATCGACAGCACCTCACCCCAAAAAAGGTAGTGTGATCAGCGCAAACAAAGCGACAACAAAGACTGCGGTCAAGTAGGAGTGCTCGCGTTCGAGCCGCTCGGCAAGTAGCCTCTCAGCCGGCCCGTTCCAAGACTGGGCTTCAGGTGATTGCCGATAATCGGCTGCACTCAGTGTTCTGGTCTTTATCATTCTGACTTCCATTGGTTACACCCAAGCAGCAAAAATTTGGTTTTTCAAAATGGCCGTGCAGAGAACCCCACACGACCAATACTCGTTAAAACACTCTGCTGTTGCCTGATTAGATGGTGTCAGGCCGCAGCCTCAGATCAGCTAGGCTGATGCTGTAACTCTATTTAACCCGACTGGGACAGGTTCTGGTATTAGTTGAATCTATTTTTTTTGATCATCAAGATGAGCCATTACGGGGTGATTTATTTACCCTCATAACGGGAAACTATCTTGCGAATGAACACTCATTGTTCACGGGCAAGCGCCAGTGCCTATCTTATGGTTAATGATGGCGCGCGTCGTTTCAGTGAACGCCTATGACCAGAAAGCCTGGAACCGGACCTTCGCTGCGCTCTGCAGAGAGCTCTGCTATGCAAACTAGAATGCGTTTCGATTGGGCACTGCCGATAAAAGTGATCTGAAGGGGTCGCTAGCGCGTAACCGTCCTATAAAACGCACATCATGTGCTTGTTACATAAGATGGTGTTTCACTTGGGGGAACGCCAGGTCAAAAGGAGACGCCAGATGAGACAACTGACAGTCAATGTATGGAACTTCATATTTAATGCTGAAGTAAGTCCGCTCCGTAACATTCCGGATGTTGCGACGCGGCACTATGTGTTGCAGGCGTTGGGGTTCATGTGGGCCGTTAGCTTTGCGGTCGCAATCGGAAGCTATACCATACTTGCTGCAAGCATTCTTGGGCATTCTGTCTTGATAGCAGCCGCAGCGATTACGGTTGCGACTTACACTACCGCGGCAACGAAGCCTAGGTTCTTCACAAAGGGATCCAGCCGTCGCGCTGATGGCGAGCACGTTTAAGCTTTCAGCAAACCGCCCGGATAATAAATTCAATCGTTGAAACGATCTAAAAATAACTCGCTTACAAATAGTAATGCACGGTGCGGCTAAAGGTCTGAGTATCACTCAGATTCGAATTCCAAGTGCGTTGCTAACGTCGAGATCGCCAGAGGTCCATGGACCCACGCAATCTGGCCGCGCGCACGAAGTTACTCTGGCAAAAGCAAACCTGTTTCGTGTTTGAGGTTAGATTCAGAAACGACGCCGGGAGATTGCCGGAGGACCCATACCGGAGTGATTGATTGGGGAAGGGTGGGGATGTTTGGGTGCCATTACTCTTCATAATCCCAAAGCCCATGATACTGGTCGTTCTGGCAGACCTGTCGGAAACACATACGTTTCCGCAAGTCTGCCAGACCGACCATTATCTAGACGCTTCCGGTGTATTCCCCACGTGCCGGGTAGTTGTTCTTGATCGCGAAATCGAGCGCACCTACCAACTCCGAGAAATGCGGTCTGACGAAAGGCATCGTCTGAACTGAGCCATAGTAGAGGCTCTGTTCCGGTGTCACCATGAACAGTCCGGGTTCAGAAAATAGGGCCGGTTCTTCTATTCCGATCGAGGTCTTGCCGCGAGATGTCGAAATATAGAGGCCCCATTCCCGCGCCTCTGCCAGCGGAAGATCATATGCAAAACGCAGGGTGTCGGCCCCTATTTTTTCTGCCATCGCTCTGGTCCGTTCCTCACCATCCGAGCTGATTGCAATGGTCGTCACGCCGCGTTCGCTAAAGTCGGCGACCCGCTTTTGAAACTCGGTCAGATACGTCGCACAAATCGGACAGTGTAGCCCGCGATAGAAGCAGATTACGGTGCCGCGCTCGGACTGCTCTTCAGACAAATCGAAAACACCAAGATCGAGTGTTGGCAGCTTTAGGTCGGGGGTCTTCTGACGGGGAATAAGCATTTGAATCCTCTGTTTGATATTTCCTGTGAGGTAAACCTATCGCATTTATGGTTTGTGAAATCCTAAAAATCGAACCATAACACCGATATGGACCGATTTGACAGATTAACAACACTGATGGACAGGTTTCGGTTGGTCGTGCAGCCGGCCCCGTTAAAGGACGCAACACTGATCGTCTTGCGAGATGGGGGTGGGGTGCCTCAAAGGGTCTGTTTTCGAACCGGTGACGCCCGTTTTGCTGTCTCAGAAGATCGTGTTCTATTTTCTGCAAATGTCGATTGGAGCGGCCTATCGAACCCTCTGCTGGCCGCTCTTCCGGCAATGATTGAGATAGATCTGTCAGGAGATCCAGACAGCACCGGTCTTGTTATGCTGATGCAGTCGGAACTATCGGGGCAGCGCTGTGGGGTCGACTCCGTGCTTAGCCGGTTGGGCGAGGTCTTGGTCGTTCGCATGTTGCGGACCCAGATTGAGGCCGGATCGACAAAACCAGGTCTTTTGGCGGGTTTGTCTGACCCTCGCCTCAGTCGCGCAATCGTGGCCATCCACGATCATCCGGGGCGGGATTGGCGCAACGAGGACCTGGCGCAAATTGCAGGTTTATCGCTAAGTCGTTTTGCCGAGATATTCCTTGCGGCGGTAGGTGAACCGCCCACAGCATACCTACGTCGCTGGCGGCTCATTCTAGCCCGCCAAGATATCTCAAACGGTCATAGAATAGATGCGGTGGCGCGTCGATATGGCTATTCTTCGCCCGAAGGCTTCACCCGCGCCTTCAAAAAACACTTTGACGAGACCCCGATCAAACTGCGTTCGAAAACGTCGCGAAGCGCATGACTCGCCGAGCGGTTTAATCTTGGTTTGGGGAAGCTTTGCTAAAGTTTCCGCAATTCATGATATCTCATCAGTCGGTACATTGGGCTCAGCCCGGACCATTGGAGTGCAGAACGAAACAGCGGTTTCGCCGCCGTTTGCAGGTCCGCTTTTGAAAGAAATGCCTTTCACGCTCGCGCCTGCAGCGAATTCTCACTTTCCGCCCAAATTGTTTGAAGCCAAGGTCTACTCTGGGCTGACACCGGCCCAATGCAAGCGCGGCGAATTAGTTCTGAGGCGTGGTAGGTCTGGGCTCAAACCGGACTTGCGGCGGTGCGGCACGCAAATCTTGACCTTGCAGGCTTCGGCGCGACCAACCGGATGACCGGTCCCAGCCCAAATCGAACCTCCAGATTGGATTCCGACTTCGCCCTAAGGCAACACATGCAGGGCCGCCTCGCGCCATTCACCGAGGGCGGGGTATTGGGTTCTGGCCTATTCGGGGATACCAGCTTCTCGGCAGCTGTTAATCACCATCTCAAGAGACGCTTTGTTCCGGATTGGTAGCATGCGTCCGTACCCCGAAGCCGTCGTCTTTGGATAAGCAGCCAGTAACAGCCTCGCGGTACGCTTCGCATCTTCAGGCCTGCCAAGCGCCGTGTAAGTGGCAATCAACACCCAGTAGGTCGAATCCACGGTCGTGTTCAACGCAAGCGATCGATTGGCCAGTTCCAAGGCCCTGTCAGGATGCCCGGAAAACAGGTGACCGGCAGCAGAAACAAGCAGATAGCTGAAAAAACTCGGATCCTGCGGCCCCAGAGCCATAGCGCGATCCAATAGCGTCAGCCCCGCTTCAACGTTATCGCCAAAAACCAGCGCGCAGCCAGCCATGGAATTCACAAATCCTGACCCGGGGTTGAGGCTGATTGCACGCTGAACGGCGTCCAGACCCGCAAGGTAATCGGCGCGCAGCATGACAAGTGTGAACCCTCCCAACACAACTGCCTGCGCGTCATCGCTGCCCACGGCCAGAACACGGCGTGCGAAGGATATGGCCAGATTCAGATCATCCTCGCTGAAATCGTCCCAAGGGCGAGTGATCCGCTGAACAAGACACCAGCTCGCATGCCCCAAGGCGGGCGCGTAGTCCGGATCGATTTCTATGGCCTTCATCAGGAATTCCAGCGCTATCAAGTTGCTTTCGGGACGGATTGCATAGATGTGCGGAAGCGCCTGCAGAAACAAATCGTAGGCTCCCATATGCTCGGGGCGCTTGCTCTTCGCCCGCTCGATTTCGGCCTTGCGCACAGTGGGCTCAATTGCGCCGACAACGCTTGCCGTAATCTCATCTTGAAGATCAAAGACATTTTCAAGATGTCCGTCAAACCTATCGGCCCAGAGGTGATTTCCGGTTGCGGCATTTATGAGCTGGCCGGTGATACGCACCCGGTCGCCTGCTTTGCGCACACTGCCTTCCAGAACGTATCGCACACCAAGGTCGCGTCCAACCTGCATGATGTCGACTGCACGTCCCTTGTAGACAAAGCTCGAGTTACGCGCGATCACGAATAGCTGCTCAAATTTGGACAATGCCGTGATAATGTCTTCTGCCATGCCATCGGCAAAATATTCCTGCTCAGGATCGCCCGACATGTTGGTGAATGGCAGCACCGCAATGGAAGGTTTATCGAGTGACAGTGTATCTGCCGATAGATCGAGCTCAGGGCCAGCCGGTTCGCTGGCTGTCCCAACCTGCAATGCGTAGACTTTCATCGGCTCGGTTATGTTTTTGAGCATCTGCTCGCCCATGTCGGTGACCGACATGTCGAGACGCGTCCGTACGTGCCGATAGGCATCATCGGAAATGCAGATCGCACCTGCTTTTGCAATCCCCTCAAGACGCGCGGCGACATTGACACCATCACCCATCAAGTCGCCATCATCTTCCTCGACGACATCACCAAGGTGAATGCCAATACGAAACTCAATTCGGCGGTCCGACGGCGCACCTGCGTTTCGTTCCGCCATGGTATTCTGAAGTTGGATTGCGCAGCGTGTCGCTTGAACAACGCTGCGAAACTCTACAAGCGCGCCGTCGCCCGTGCGCTTCACCACGCGCCCACTGTGGGCTGCGACCGTCGGATCGATGACCTCGCGGCGCAAATTTCGCAATTCTGCGAGCATGCCATCCTCATCTTCGTGAGTGAGGCGACTAAACCCCACAATATCAGCAATCAGAATTGCTGCGAGTCTTCGGATTTCATCCATATGCTTACTGCTTTCCAATAAAGCTGATTATTGCCTGATTGGAAAAATTCGCAAGCCCGCCTGCGGTTCTCAGGCCCCCCCCTTCATGTGCTCCCAGAATTCCGCCCGATCATTCGTCCGTGGATAAGGCTCGTCAGGTACAGGTAGATCCAGAAACTCGCACAACGGCTCCCAACCGTCTTTGGCCTCAAACACCAAAAGCTGTTCCGGAGGTATGGAACCCTTGACCCCCTCGACATGCGCGATGTAGGCCTGCTCCAGCCCAGCCACATCGAGACCGGGGGGAATGCCGTTCTGGGTAATCAGCTCAGTCACCATGCAGAGCCAGTCATGCTGTTCAGCCGGTGCCTTTCCAATTTTAGAAAGAGCCATGTAGATGGTTTGAGAAAAGCTTTCTGCCCAGCTTTGGGGGCTGCGATATCCAAGAATGAACTTTGCGTCCGGGTAGACCGTATGTAATTCACGGTAAAATCGCGCCGTAGGCCAATCGACGGCGCTATGATAACCCCTGTAGATCCGATCCCAATCTGGCTGACCAGCAACCGCTGATTGCCAGAGCGGCAGCTGTTCCGCCATGTTCCCAAGGACTTCGATCATGTGGTGGCAGGGTCCGAAACCCAGTCGCTCCAAAGCATGCTTCAAAGAAAACGTACCAGTGCGCCCGATACCTGCGCCAACAACTTTAAGTGTCATGTTTGAGCTCCAAATTTATTATTGTGCGATGCGGTAGCTCTACCGTTCGCTTAAACTTTGCTACAAAATTGCGCACGTCACAAGCGGAGGGACACGAGTTCCAAAGCTGGCGACCATCCACGGTGCGGATTTTCGAGATAAAAGCTGCCACATACTGCGAGAACTGCGGATTATCAAAAAAGCTAAACTCGGCGATTGACGTCTCTGGCTACTCAACTTTGCAAAGCCGGCTTTCTGCGCACAGCCGCCCTTGGTGCGCAGCGCAGCATGGGGGCTTCGGTCTGCTACCGCTTGAATGGCCGCTTTTTCAATTCTAGCACAGAACCTTGGCAGGCGCAGCTAAGGTCCGGTTTCCGCCCGTCGCAACATTCACGTAAATCCTGTTGGGATAGGAACGGCCAGAGCTAAGAAATTCGTGCATTGCTCCGCTGTGCCTTCAAAACGTAGCACCAGCGTAGCACTGCGAATTTCGCGAACGCAAAAAAATCGAAAGAGGTTGGTAACGCATTGATATTATTGTGATAAACTTGGTTGCGGGAGGGGGAAGTGGACAAGGTCGTACCAAAAAAGAAATAGCGGTAACAGTCTAACTTCCTTAAACAGTGCTTTTGGTATCATTAGATCTGGGCACAATCATTACGAAATCTGATGTCCATATCTTGAATTAGACAAGAAACTCAGTAGGTTACCTGATAATTTATGGAATTTCTAGGCCCAATATTAGTTGGCGTCGAACTAATCTAGCGAGCTTTTTACACCCATCCCTAAGCAATTTCCGCGCCCCATTTACGGTATAAAAACTCTGTGAAGACAAGCGCTCCTTGGTCTAGACACAGCGAAACATTATTCTCAATTCTAGAAGCTGCCTTTCGGAATTGATACAGCATCCGTCAATGCGGGCTGATTGTGTTGAAAAACTGTTGCTTGATCGAAGGGGTAATCGCTGATTCAATTCCTTTATTGATTGGGGGACTTGGCGATGATGGGACCAAAGCAGGTGGCGCAAGCGGCGTTGTTTTACGAGTTCTCCTCGGAGGATCATGTCCCACAAGATCATCTTCTGCGGTCAATAGATCGGTTCGTTGATCTGAGCAGTATCCGTGCGCATCTTTCAGACTTCTACAGCCACACCGGTCGCCCCTCCATCGACCCTGAGTTGCTGATCCGGATGTTGCTGGTGGGCTATTGCTTTGGCATCCGCTCTGAGCGTCGGCTTTGCGAAGAGGTGCATCTGAACCTTGCTTACCGTTGGTTTTGTCGCCTTGATTTGACTGATCGGATTCCTGACCACTCCAGCTTTTCAAAGAACCGTCATGGTAGGTTCCGCGAGAGCGATCTTCTGCGCCACGTATTTGAGACGACCGTTGCGCGATGCATGCAAGAAGGCCTTGTAGGCGGTCAGGGATTTGCCGTGGATGCCAGCTTGATCAGTGCTGATGTCCAGAAACAGAACTCCAGCAATCTTGAAGACTGGGTCGCCCGTATGGCTGACGCCAATGATGCACCGCGTGCGGTGCGAGAATATCTCGAAACGCTGGACGACGAGGCTTTTGGTGCGGCCACGACGACCAAGCCCAAGTTCACGGCTCATGCGGACCCAGCTAGCCAGTGGACAGCAGCCCGCAAAGGCCCCGCTTTCTTTGCTTATTCTACCAATTATCTGATCGATACAGATCACAGCATCATCATGGACGTCGACGCCAGCCGCTCGAATAGAACCGCCGAGGTAGGAGCCATGCGCAAGATGATCGACCGCACCGAAGAGCGCTTTGGTGTGAAGCCTGATTGGATTGCCGCTGATACCGCGTATGGTGCTGCCGACAATCTGGTTTGGTTGACACTGAAGCGGAAAATCCTGCCGTTCATCCCAGTCTTTGACAAAGGTGAACGCAAAGACGGCACCTTCTCGCGGTCCGACTTCACTTGGGATGACGAGAACGACCGCTACATCTGCCCAGGTGGCAAGGAGATGTTGCACACGAGGCGAAACTATTCCGATCCGGCCCGAAATGCGCCAGTTTGGAAAGCCAGAAATTATCGAGCACTGATGTCAGACTGCACAGGATGTGAATTAAAGGCAAAGTGCTGCCCTAACGCTGAAAGGCGTTCGGTTCATCGAGAGAAATATGAAGTTGTCAGAGACTTTGCCCGAGCATGCACAGCCTCGGAGTTCAATCCGAAGGCTCAGGCCCGACGCAAGAAAGTCGAAATGCTCTTCGCACATCTCAAACGCATCCTCGGATTGGGCAGGCTCCGATTACGTGGCCCATGTGGCGTCCAGGACGAATTTACCCTCGCTGCTACCGCCCAAAACCTTCGCAAACTAGCAAAACTCAAGCCAATGGTGCCCGCCACCGGATAAAAGGTGGTCGACCTAGGGACGCTCCAAATAAATCAACGCGATAGCCGACTTCGACAGGTCGAAAACAAAGAGTTTTTCAACACAATCGGCGGAAAGTATAAATTCGCTGCGACTGCGCGATGGCTGTGTCGGGAGATGGGAAGCCGACATTCATGCGGACTTGAAACGCGGTTCTTTTTTCCGTTGCCGCATGACCGCTTCAGTGCCCGAAGCGGACAGGGCCCACCTTGTAGTTTGTCGAATTTCATTTGACGACGACCCAGTAAGTAAATGTTGGGCTCGACTTGATCACGGCCTGAGGTTTCACTCAGGCCTGCGTTCGGGTATGGTTTTATGAGACGGATTTTGGAGACTGGATCAATCTGCCGTGGGGGTGCGATGTTTCGTTTGATGGTTCTTACCTGCGTGATGCTACTCTCTGCTTTTCCGGCTCTTGCCGAGAAGCGGACTGCGTTCATCGTTGGCAACGCCGACTATTCGCACGTGCTGCCATTAGCCAATCCGGTGAGCGACGCACGGCTGATGGCCGGCATGCTTGAGGAACTGGGTTTCGAGGTTACCTTGGCGGTCGACCTGACACGGGCGGGCCTTGCCTCGGAGTTCTCCGATTTCCTCGAGCAGACTGAAGGCGCTGACGTGACGCTCTTTTACTATGCCGGGCACGGGATGCAGTTCGAAGGGCGCAATTACCTTCTGGGCACCGATGCGGCGTTGAAAAGCGCCTTCGATGTGCAAAGCGAGGCGCTGCCACTAGATCGGCTCGTACAGATGCTCGAAGAGAAGGCGCGGGCCGCGCTCGTCTTCATCGATGCCTGCCGCGATAACCCCTTGGCCACCGAATTCTACACGCGGAACTTCTCGCCAACTCGAGCGCTGGCGACACGGGGACTGGCACCGATGACCGGTCGCTTCCAGGGATCCATGTTGATGTTCGCGGCTTCGCCAGGACAAGTGGCTTATGACGGCGCGTCCGACAACTCACCCTTTGCGCAGGCGCTGGCGCGGCATCTTCCTACGGAAAACGTCGAGATTTTGACGCTGATGAAGCGGGTGATCCGTGACGTGAAGACCGACACCGAGAATTTGCAAACGCCCACAGTGACGAACGACCTGTCGCTGGAGGTTTATCTGAACCTGGGTACGGGTGGGCAGGGCGCTGCGCTCGCCGCGGCGCAGGAAGAGGCGATCTTCGAGGCAGCTCTGGCAATCAACTCCGAGCGTGCATGGGATATCTACCTTCAGCGTTTTCCGGCAGGATCAATGCGCGAGCTGGCGCTGGTGGCGCGCGAGGAATTGACCGCCCAGGTGCTGGCGAGCGCGCCGGGAAGCGTTGTCGCGGACAGTGGCCGCGTGACGGTCGCACGCGACACGGCGGCTTCGGCGGAGCTCTCTTTAGGGCTTTCACAAGATGATGCGCGGGCCGTTCAGGCAGCGCTGAACTCACGCGGATACAATGCTGGTCCCGAAGATGGCGCGATCGGACAACGAACGCGCCGGGCAATTGCCGATTTCCAGGCGGCGACGAAACTACCCTCGACGGGCGTTGTCACACGCGGCACAGCCGAAGCGTTGCGGATCGTGTTGGCGGAACCCGAAAAGAGCGATCGAATCATATATGCGTCCAAAGATGCCCGGAAGTATGACCCGGATCAGCTTGCCCTGATCGAGACCGACGAGCGCCTGCTAAATGCTGCCAGGGTCTTGAAGGGCAAAGAAATTGTCTACGGGTTTTTCCAAGGACGCGTGTATGTCGCGATGCTGAATTGGGAACACATGGATTGGGATGGTGCGATTGCCCTGTCCAAGGCAGCTGGCGGCCATCTGGTCACTATCACCTCACCCGAGGAAAATAGTTTCGTCTTCAATCTGATTGCCCAAGATGATCGGTTCTGGCTGCAAGCCACGGTGGGGACGCGACTGTCAGAGGCTGTTGGCCCACATATTGGCCTCTACCAGCCTCCGGGATCTCGCGAACCAGCAGGCGGCTGGCGATGGGTTACCAATGAACCTCTCGCGTACACGAATTGGAAACCAAATAATCTGGACAATTATGCCGATCGCGAACATCTTGCGACGTTCTACAACAATCAGCCATTCAAAAGCGGATCAGTCAAGACACCTCCGTCGCCCGAATGGAATGACATCCATACTTCCATACGGTCGTTGATCATCGAGATAGATTGAGAGCCTCGAACGAAAGCTGCGCCGATTTCCTGGCGGTCCACGCGTTGCAACTTTAATTGTTTGCGGGCGGTAACATGTGCGCGGAACAAGACCCGACGATGATAAATGGCGGCTTCGTCCCGCTCAGCATACCTTCGCTGCTGACCCGCCAGAGGTCTACTATGCGGGACGAATTTATCATCATGGTGGTGTCATGAACGCTTACACATGCTCTCCATCAGCGCTACGGCTCGAACCCTTTGTGAAGAACTTAGGCTTAGTCGCGGCGGTAGTATAAGTTGCAACCGTAATGGCTGCGGCTGCTATCAAGACAGAATGCCCAAGAATGCTTGCAGCAAGTATGGTATAGCTTCCGATTGCGACCGCAAAGCTAACGGCCCACATGAGCCCCAACGCCTGCAACACATAGTGCCGCGTCGCAACATCCGGAATGTTACGGAGCGGACTTACTTCAGCATGAAATATGAAGTTCCATACATTGACTATCAGTTGTCTCATCTGGCGTCTCCTTTTGACCAGGCATTCCCCCAAGTGAAACGCCATCTTATGTAACAAGCCAATAGACAGAACATCTAGGCGACTACTGCGAGCGGCCGAGACGGATTGAAGCAACCGGCACCAACGGCTATCGCCAACCTGGGCGACTCATTTAAGTTGCAATTCGCTGATGGCGGTATCTCGGTATTTCGTTCCCCTGTGAACACTCGTCAGTGTCAAACTCACCCAGAGGACTTCGCCGAGACTGGGCAAATCCAGAACCTGATATCCGCCCCGGTCAACCACTTGAACCCTTTTAGTGAAACCGGTTGAAGTGCGGACATCAAAAGACTTCACCCGGTTGTTTTTTGAATAAACGCTCGGGCTCTTGTTGTAGCCGTTGGCGATCACGATCTGGTTGATCAGGATTGGTTGATCGAACGAAAAACGCAGCACTTCGCCGATCCCGTCTCCGCTGACTCCTTCGACCCAGGCGGTATTCATGTTCGAGTCCGCGAGGTTGTCACCTCTGTACGAATTGCCCGATTGCCCTCCGAGAACAGATGAAGCACACAACTTGCTCGGGATTGCCCCAAAAAACTTGTTGTAGCAATCCTTTACCGAAGTAGCTGGCAGCGGCAGGTGTCGAACGGATTCAGTTCGCTGGTCGTCCAGTTCGGCCAGCGCGGATCGGGCCATCGCGACATAAAAATTCTCGGGCCTATCGCTGTACTTGTCGAGGAACGCTATCCACGCGGCCTGATTATTTATACTTTTTACCAACGAAAAACTCTCGGCAATTTCGTCGTCAGCGCGATCCGTTTCAGGCACCAAGGTTGCCTGATTTGAACCGTCTGAGTCCTCGTGGAAATAGAAGTCTCCAGTGATCGAGCTGGTTTCCCATGGTGTCTGCTTGTCGCCGGTCGTTGCTAAGACCTCGCGTCTAGCGGCCTTGAATACGGTTTCAATTGGCTGACCACGACCTGAGGCAATCGCTCTGGTCAGTGCCTTCGTGTAGGGAGAGTTTTGCCCTCTTCCATCCAGCGCAACATCTCCCGGGGCCGTCGCATAAGCGATCAAGGTGCCTTTTGGGGCATCGACGGGTGCCAGTCCTCTTGCCGCGGAACGTGAAGATCCAACGAAAGGATTGTTGCGGCAAGCATCTAGGATCACAATGTTAATATCAGCATTCGACGAATTCATGACCCGTAGGAAATCGTTCACATTCACGGCTTCGAGATCGATTTCATCCTCGTCCAAAATCCTCGCGTTGACCGGAACCAGATAATTCTCGCCATTCACCTGCACTCCATGTCCAGCGTAGAAGAACAAACCTGCATCGACATCCCCGCCCCTTAGGTCGCGGCCGAATCCGAGCAGCGCACGCTTCATCGTCGCTTGATCGGCATCTAGCAACCGGGTGACTGAAAATCCGGCGTTTCGCAGCGTGTCGCTCATCGTTACCGCGTCGTTGCTCGGATTGGCAAGTTTGCTTGTGTACGCGTAATCCGAGTTCCCAATCACAAGTGCAATGCGCTCCCCTGCGAGCGAACCGGAGCCCGAAAAGACAAGCAGCAACAATAGAGTGGCAGCCAGATTTAAGCATCGCATAACATTTGTCCCCAGCTGGTTCTCTTGTCGAGCTCGATGAGTCGAGACTATCCCGTTTGACTATTTCGCTCCAGTACTCCTTTGGGCAGGTCCAATTTCCCAAACAAAAGTGAGGAGTTAATCCACCGAAAGCTGTGCCCTTTGCAAAGTGAACTGAGCTACCCCCCGAAATTCGGACACTGACGTAAGCTGCGATTTGTAGTCTGCTGATCCTCAACACGAAGGAGATTAGATATGTCGAAACGAAAGCAACATCACCCTGAGTTCAAGGCCAAGGTGGCGCTGGAAGCATTGAAGGGCGAGGAGACGGTCAGCGAGTTGGCCAATTGGTTTGGGATCAATCCCACGATGATCCATCAGTGGAAACGGGCATTGCTTAAAGACGCGTCTGGCGTTTTTGAGCGGGGCAACGAGAAAACACCCGAGGTCGATGAAGACCAGGTGAAAAACATTCACGCCAAGATCGGGGAGTTGGCCGTCACCACCGATTTTCTTGGCAAGAAAGCTCAAACCTTTGACCGTCAAATGAGGCGTCAGATCATTGTGTCAAAACTGTCGGGTCTGTCCGCGGGAAAACAATGAGCTTTGCTGTCGATTTGCCATATTTGATCGCGCAAATCGCGCCATCATTTGTCTTATTTGTAACACGACATACAAATTCTCTTTAAGGCGAATTAATTTGGTTAGTGTGACTGGCTTGTTATAAGCTTTGACAGAGGGCAAATTGGTGTCGCCTGAAAAGACCAATGGCAAATAGATCGCCAGACGCCTGTTTTGATACTATGAATTTCCAAGAGGTGTGGAGAATGTGTACCCAATCAATACCTACTGCAAGTTGTGGCAAGATGCCCGTGCCCGCAGTGGTATTGAATGCGGCGTTGGCATTCCTCTTGTTGTTGATCACCTGCCAGTCAGCAGTGTCCCAGCAGGACTGCGTCACTTCTGGACTTTCAAATCCGAACCGAAAACTGATCGACTGCAGTGATACGCTAGTGCTGGAGCTTGAATCTGGCGCGGATGCCAAAATAATTGAACGCCAAGACAGCGCGCGTCCGAAAGCAATCATCCTTGAAAATGGGGCGATTTTCATAGAGGTACAGCCGGGCAGCAGACCCACGCAAATCCGAACACCCCATGCTATCGCAGCCGTACGCGGGACCACGTACGTGGTCGATGCGGGCGCAACGCGCACCTCGGTCTTTGTCGTCAAAGGGGCTGTCACCGTTACCAAACCGAACAATGCGTCATCTGTCACACTTGGTCCGGGAGATGGAGTTGACGTTGATCCCATGTCCCAATTGACAGTAAACAGGTGGAGTGCCGACAGGGTTTCCAAGCTGCTTGCACGCTTTGGAAGATGACAGCCGTTCCGGCGCACCGGCGGGCCTTGTTACTTGTTGCGCTTGCCTGCTCTGCACTTTGGGCTGCACTCCTGATAATGCCACATATCAACGGACGTGCAGGAATAATCGAAGGGCTGGAAAATAGGTCAATTGATCTGCGCTTTACATTGGTTGGGCCGCGCTCTGCCAGTTCAGACGTCGTCATCGTTGCGATCGACGATGATACCCTTGCCGCCGAGGCAAACAGGACGATGAGCGGGCGCAGCCTGTTGGGCGCGTTGATCCGCAACATTGGCGAAAGTGGTGCCCGTGCGCTCGCTGTTGATGTCCTATTGGTTGAACCCAGTGACGCGGACGAAGACGCGGCGCTTGCGAACTCCTTGGCGAGCACTCCCTCGGCCATTGCAGCAGCCGCACTTTTCGGCCCGGACGGCAAAGATCCCGCCAGTTTGATCTGGCCACAGCCCATTTTTCAAGATGTTGCAGGCGTTGGATTGGTCAACCTCTCGACAGACGCAAGCGGGACCCCGCGCTATATGCCATTGCTGATCAACATCGGTGGCGAACATCATCAATCGCTTGCCCTTCGCACGGCGCTGGCATTTACCGGAGAAAGGGCGGTCTTTGGTGAAACACAACTGACCTTGGGTGACAGACACATTCCGCTGGATCAGGGTTTTAACATGCCACTGCGGTTTTCCGGGCCGGAGGGGTCTGTTCAGACTGTCAGCGCGAAGGGAGTGCTGGCCGCACCTATGCCTAATGCGCTATCGGGAAAAGCTGTGGTGCTGGGCTATTCTGCCTCTGCAATGGGGGATCGTTTTTCGACACCGTTCGACAACAGCACTCCGGGCGTTGAGATCATCGCAACGGCCATCTCGCAATTGACAGGTGGCCCGACATTGCGACGCGATAAGCAGGTCAGAATTTGGGACGCGGCGCATGGGCTTGGTCTTACCCTGCTTTGCATTATTGCAATAGTGGTATGGCCTCTGTCACGCTCGCTACCGATCGCATTGGCGATGATCGGTCTTTCGATGATTGCACTCACTGCGGTTTTTTCGGCCGGGGTCTGGATGAGTGCGGCACTGCCGTTGATGACCACTATCCCACCCGTGTTGGTCGTGGGGGCAATGCGCTATACCCAAGAGCGGCAACAGGCCGACCGTTCAGAACGGGCAGTCGCATCGTTACGGCAGTTTCAGTCTCCCGCACTCGCGACAAAGATCGAGGCCGATGCCGAATATCTCACGACGCCGATTGAGCAGTTGCTGATCATCCTTTTTGTGGACCTCACGGGCTTTACCGGTCTGTCACAGAAGCTAGGAGAGGGCGGAACACGTAATCTGCTTCGGACTTTTCATCTGTTCGCTTCGGACACGATTGAGAAACGCGGCGGAAGCGTGCTCAACTACATGGGAGACGGTGCACTTGCGGTCTTCGGATTGGAAATGGATGCGTCGACGCACGCGGCGGACGATGCGTTGGCGGCTGCGTTTGAATTGGCTCGCTCTTTGTCGCAGCACGAAATTGAGGAACTGCCAGATGTATTTCTGGGCTGTCGCATTGGCCTGCATGCGGGGATTGCAACCCTCTCCCGGATGGGTGTGGAGAGCCATCAGCAAGTCACGGTTACTGGCGACAGTGTGAACCTTGCAAGTCGCCTGATGGAGGTAGCAAAGACAGAGAAGGCTGTGATTGTCGCCAGTGCTGATTTTGTCGAGGCGCTATCGGGCTCGGCCCATAACGACAAGGCCCGGCAAACCGAAGTGTCAATTCGGGGCCGCGATGGTCTTGTTCGGGTATTAGCTTGGACTCAGGACGTCATTACCTAACGCTCGATATGGTTGCGATTCATGGAGGGACGTTCTTCTCCTGTTTCGAAAACTCGCAGTAGTCTACGCGTGGGCGGAAACATGCGCCTCACGGCGCAGATCTTTGACCTCGTCAGTCGTCACAGCACGTGCTGTGTCACGTGCCAACCGCTTTTTTCCGACTGCCCTGAAGTCCTTTGACCATTTTTAATAAACGCCTTGGGAAATCCCTTCGCGGCGGCACAGCACAGAAATGCTGTCCTCACCACACAGGCCGACCAAGAAAATCCTGCTCTTCTCTCAGAGGAATACTGCTTGCGCCGTAAGCATCCGGCGTGGGCCGCGGCGAGGTCAGCGCGCACGCTCACGGTCCATTTTGATGAACTCTCGCAGGTTTTCGATACCGAACGAAGAGAATGCGATGACGCTGTCATCATTGGGGCCATAAACCCAAATCACGCCATCTTCGGGTTCCATATCAATGGCGAGATCAAAGATTCGATCGACGGTTTCTCCCAGCTCGGCAGCGACACGGTCGATGGTCTTGACGGAATGCACCTTGTTCAACTGCATGGTCACGCCGTCTTTGCGTGGGACAGGCCTTTCCAGTTCCAGGGCAGAAGTTCATGCACGCGCGAGACGGGCATATCGGGCAGCCGGGCGAGGACATCGGCCAGCCACGCCTCCGGGTCGATGTCGTTCATTTTAGCGGTGACGATGAGGGTATACATGACGGCGGCACGGTGGCGTCGATCCGTTTCACCGCCTCCAGTGCGACCGGCGAGGTCTGATGGGGGGGGGTTGCCCTTGCGCACGTTACCCGCGATGTCTGCCAGTTCGAAGAACTTCCGGCAGGCATGTGCCCAACACAGTGCACTGGTCACGGGCCCCGCATCACGGTCAGCGCAGTAAAGATCGTTGTATCCGCCATAGGCATCGGCTTGCAGCACACCCTGCCATCCGGTGAGATGCTGGTTGGGATTGGTTGCCGTACGATCACGGGAGAAGCGGAAGACCGCGGCCGGTGGTGCGCCACCATTCCAAGGGCGGTCATCACGCACATAGGTCCAGAGCCGAGCCTTCTTTGCACCGCCCCGCGCCAGAAGTGGCACGGTCGTGTCATCGCCATGCAGGCGGCCAGCGGCACGCACATGGTCCTCGATCAGGGCATGGATCGGCTGCAACGCGACAGTGGCGTGTCCGATCAGGTCTGCCAGGGTCGACAGGCTCAGCTCGACACCTTCACGGGCGAAGCGTTCTGCCTGCCGGTTCAACGGCTGGTGCTGACCATATTTCTCGAAGACGAGCATGGCGATCAGGCTGGGCCCGGCCCATCCACGCGGGATCGCATGGAACGGGGCTGGCGGCTGGCTGATCTTCTCGCAGGCTCGGCAGGTGAACTTCTCGCGCACGGTCTGGATCACCTTCCACTGCCGCGGGATCACCTCCAGCGTCTCGGTGATGTCTTCGCCCATCTTCACGATCCGATCCGAACCACAGCAAGAGCAGGTGTCAGGAGCCTCGACGACGACCCGCTCGCGCGGCAGGTGATCGGGGAACGGCTTGCGCACAGGATGGCGGCGCGTGAAGGCGCGCACCGTGCTGGCTTTCTCGGCCGCCTGTTCTGCGGCCAAGGCATCTTCGGTTGCCGCCGCTTCCAACTCCTCAAGCTGCAATTCCAGTTGATCGATCAGCCGGGCGCGCCGTTCGGACGAGATGCCGTATTTGTCGCGGCGCAGTTTGGCAATCTCGAGCTTGAGCTCCTGGATCATCGCTTCCGAGCAGGAGATGACCGCACGGGTTGTGCCAATTAGCTTTCCGCAGCCTCTGCGCGGGCCTCTGCCGCGGCCAGGGCCGTGCGTAATCTGGTGAGTTCGGAAGTGGCATTCGACATGGTTGATATTTACCAGCCGGGGCCACAAAATACCAACAAAAACAAGCCGTTTGGCGTAAATCATCCAGCCTTTGCAGGGCGTTGTGTCCAGCGTGGATTGCGCCAATCAATGCCCTCCAGAAGATAACCCAACTGCGCTGCCGAGACCTGAACCGCTTCGCCCGACCGGCTCACGGGCCAGATGAACTTGCCCGCTTCCAGGCGTTTCAGATAAAGCGACATGCCTACGCCATCATGCCACAGGATCTTGACCAGATCTCCCTTGCGGCCCCGGAAGCAAAATATCTCCCCGGCATGCGGATCGCGTCCGAGCCCTTCTTGCACCTGCAGCGCCAGTGTGTTCATGCCCCGCCGCATATCGGTGACGCCTCCGGCAATCCACACCTTCGCACCCGCCGGAAACGCGATCATTGCCGGTCCACCACCAACAGAAGTCGGGCAAGCGCTTCTGTATCTACGCCCACCGGCACGATGAGCCGACGCCCATTCGGCAGGGCGATCTCAACCTGACAGTCCGGAGACAGACAGGGATCAACCGGATTTTCCTGCGGCGCTGAAACTCCCTTCGTTACGGTCACCGGTGCGAACGATACCGCCGGACAAGCGCCAAGCTCACCGTTTCGATACTGCCGACGCCAAGTTGTCAGCAGCGAACGGCAAATGCCATGCCGCCGCGCCGTGGCTGCCGCTTGTCGGTGGCCGACAAGGCTCTCCTCCACAATGCGCAGCTTATCATCATCTGACCAATACCGGCGGCGATCAACATCGGCAGCGGAAAGAACTTCAATTTGAGGGCGCTTGATAAAGTCAGACATAACGTCGGACTTACCATCGGATCGTAGCAGAGATCAGACGGCCGCCGCCGAAGGCTTACCTTGCGCCCCTCTCATCGATACTTCGTTTCGACTGCCGCCACCCAAAAAAATCTATGTGGAGCGTATCACCGGACATAGCGATACGGTCCGACGGCAGCAACGGGAGCGACGCTTCGATAAGTTCATAGATGTCGGTTGAGGGTTCACCAAAAAACTGGACTTAGTCAGGGAACAGGTCAGCAATCTGATGGTTCATTACGTCTGTGATTTCAGCGGCAAACTGAAACTTGTGCTTATCCTTCTGATATAGCTACTGTAGCGCGCCTTCGAGGATGAATGACCGACCAATGCCTGAGCCATCAAACCACTGCGCTGCTACTGCATTTCTCAGATCGGTTCGTCCTCTTTTTTCATATTGGAACTGAGCGTATTGCTTCTTTTTCGTACCATGGTTCTTGTTGGGTTTGGAAGGTAACCAGTTTGTATATTTAACCGGTTCTCCACTGTACCAACGCCATCCAAAAACCGCGTCGCTTTCACCCGGGTCTTTACGCAAACCGAAATAAGGACCGGACTTATAGCTGATCTTGGATTTACTATCGTATCCCACATCTACGAAGGAAGGATCAGAACTAAACATCTTCACCACAAATCTGTTCTCTGCGTCAGATGTTATGGTGGCAAGATCAACACCACATTTTTCAGCTTCGGCACGTGCTAATTGGACGTGACCTGACTGTATCAGAGCCACGTAGAAACTGCCCCGAAATACACCATAAATACTTTTCCGGAGGCCCAAACATCCCAGAACCGCGATAATTTCTGGATACTCGCCCAACATCGCTAACCTTTCAGGGTACTGCCGATCAGCGAACGGGCTGCTTATAAAATCAGCGTTCGAATACTTTTTCCAGTCCAAACCTATACTTACGACGACACCGGGGTCCACAAAGCCGGTTTCGGGCAGGCCTTTTTCTAACTGGACGGCCCTGATGCCAGCGCGGGTCTTCGATCCGAAAGCGCCATCCGGTATCCCAACATCAAAGCCAGTTTCATTCAATGCAGCCTGAATTTCCTTTCGTGAATTGGGGTCTGGCGTTATCAAATCTTCCAGTACGCTGTTTCCTTTTTCTTTTGCGGCCCACTTTGGCGTCATCTCGTACATGCGCGTCACAACTTCTGGCTCTGTGATGGCCTGCGGACCATATTTTGCAGCATAAAGCGACCAACCCCGCAACGTATTGATTTCCATCGCTGCGGCCATCACATCTGCTCGCGATAATGGCACAGGTGCAATAGCCTGAGTAGCGCGCATGGTTTGTTGAGTAGTAGGAGCGACCATGGCAACTTTCTCTATTTTGGGAACCAGGTAAATGTCTTCCCCTGGCAGCGAGCCGTATGTGAAAGGTTCCTGAAATCCATCTGTCAAATCATAAACACGGTCCCTGATGCGGCGAAACATCTTCCCGAGCTCCAATCCCGGTTGTTCGATATGCTCAAGCAGCGCTTTGGCGTATGGACTGTTTCTTCCATCGCCGTCCTCGGCCAGGGTGCCGCCGCGCGCTGCGTATCCTACCACGACGCCGCCCGGTTCGATTGCCGCAAGGCCACGGCCTATAGATCGCGTCGTCGATACGCGTTTCATTTGAGCTACAAATGGATTGTTGCGACACGCATCTACAAGGACGATTTTGAGGCCTGGTGTATCTGCGATCGCGTTAACTATTGCATCAAGGCGGATGGCTTCAAATTCTACGTCTCTGTCGCTTTTGAGGGTCGCATTAACTGGTATCAGATAATTCGTATTCTCGATCTCAATCCCGTGACCAGCGAAGTAAATCATTACAACATCTGCATCTGCTGCGGCTTCAGTAAAATCGCGGACTGCAAGACGCATCCCGTTATAGTCAAGGTTCTTACCAGTTGTGACTTGGAAACCTATACGTTCAAGGGAATTTGAAATATCCTCAGCATCGTTGGCCGGATTGATTAAGCTGGTTACATGTTGGTACTTAGAGTTGCCGATGACAAGGGCCACTCGCTTGTTTTCATCTGCGCTGACAACCCCTGCAACCATCAGGCAAAGAGCCAAACCTCCAAATGAAATCAATTGGTAAAAAGTTGCTTTCCACAATTTCGTTTGAGTAATTGTCACCATCTGTTCCTTGGGCTCTGCTTGCGGGTTTCACAACTTCTACGACAAATTCAGACATAACGAAAAAGCCAAACCTTCAAACCTCGTACCTGTTTGTATCCATACTTTACCTCACAAACCGAATTCAGAAAAGGGTGGCGAGTAAATGAGCCAAAGACCTTGGGTATCAAGCGCTAGAGGCACCTAAGTCATAGGATAGATGGCAGGATCTATGCCGCGGTGATCGGATTTGAAACCTAGAATTTGGTCTTAAGAACGAAACTTGCTATTTGTTCTCAGTAGGATAACATACGATGAATGATAATTTCGTTTTTTGAATATTCCGACCCCGTTTTTAAAGGATATAACATAGGAACCGCCGTTTATGGCAATGTCTACTTTGATCTTATTAAGCGGGGTTTTGGTTCCAAGTCTCTTAGTTGTCATCAGCGCGGGTAGTGCCAATTTGCAAAGCGTATTGGCGTTATGTGCGGGGGCCTCGACGTTTTCATTGATGGCAATCAATCTGTTCTTGGCGACCCGACCGCGCCTAGTGGAACATGCCCTTGGCGGGCTTGATCGTCTTTATGTGGCGCACAAATGGATCGGTATATCTTTATTGCCCTTGGTATTATTCCATAAATTTGTGGGGATGGACCTAAAAGGCGAAATCGTCGCGTCGGGCCTTGCAAAAACCGCCGTGGACATCGCAAAAATTGCATTTATGGCGTTGGTCGCTCTCATATTGGTAAGTGCAATCAAGCGTGTGCCAAAAATGCGGCGCGATTTGATACCCTATCATATCTGGCGCATCGGGCATCGGGGGATGGGTGTAGTTTTTATCGCATTGGCGTTGCATCAGTTGTTTGTGAAAGTGCCATTTGACGCCAATGCGTCGATTTCACAGTACCTTAATCTGATGGCGGGTGTTGGTATTCTTTCATTTCTTTACACGCAATTCCTTGCGCCTTTCCGGCCGCGCCGCTTTATCGTTTCAAATGTTGAGACCCACCCCGCTGCCACGATAATTGACGCGACCCCTAAGGGACGCGGATTTACCAAACTTCAACCCGGCGGCTTTGGCATCATATCTTTCGCCAAAAAGGGTCTGCGCGAACCGCATCCCTTTACGACTTCGCGCATCGGTGAAGATGGCAGTATTCAGTTTTCGATACGGGCACTGGGCGACTACACCGCCCGTGTTCGCAATGGCGTGTCTGTAGGTGATCGCATGTCTATTGAAGCGGGCTATGGTAGGTTCGACTATCGGCGTGGCGAAGACACGCAAGTTTGGCTTGCTGGCGGCATAGGCATTACACCGTTTCTGACGTTTGCCGACAGCTTAAATCAAGATAACAAACGCAAGATCATCCTCGTTTATTGTGTTGGTAAAACAGAAGAAGCCGTGGGGGTGGACCGTCTGCGTGCCGCTGCTGCGCGCAGCAATGGGTTTGACTTGCACCTGCATGTTAGTAAGACTGATGGGCGTATGGACGCGCAAAAGCTTGTCGACATTGTTCCCTTTGAATTTGCCGAGGCAGGATTTTGGTTTTGTGGCCCTGCAACCATGCGAGATGCAATACTCAAGGGTTTAAAGTCAATGGCGAAGATGCCTAAGTCTGTTCATTTTGAAGAATTCGAATTTAGATAGGATGCGTGCATGCTCCAGAAATTATTCTTTATTGCCATAGTGGCGGCTGGTATCTGTGGTCCGGCACAGATAACCGCAAATGAATTGTTTGATCAGTCGGCCTTTGCAGATTATCAAGCGGATCCCGAAAATGGCGCACGGATGTTTGCCGCGGGCGGGTGCGCAACCTGTCACGCGGTCGATGGTGGCGATGATATTCTGGCAGGCGGAGAGGCTATTTCAACAAAGTTCGGCGAGCTTTTCCCACCTAACATCACCGCCGACGAAACGTACGGTATCGGCAAGTGGTCGAATGCCGATTTTCTAAATGCGATGATCAAGGGAGTGTCGCCTCAGGGCCGTACCTACTTTGGTGCGGTGTTTCCATTCCCATCCTATGCCCGCATGAAACCCGAGGATGTTTTGGACCTGCGCGCGCATTTGGCAAGCCTTCCAGCCGCCGACAGCCCATCTAAGGACCATAATATAAGCTACTTAAGTCAAACAATTCTTGATTTCTGGACAAGCGCACGCCCCGAGATTACGGATTTGCCTGATGCACAAATGCAAAGAGGTCAGTATTTGGTCGAAGCGGTTGGTCATTGCGCGGAGTGCCATACGCCGCGCGATACTAGCCTTGGCTTTAAATACGAACTGGACGCCGCGCGCGCCTATCAGGGAGAGATAGGGCTGCTTGGTGACTTTGCACCTGATATTTCCGCCGAGCGGCTCAGTGTTTTTGGTGCGGAGGCATTTGTCGTAGGCGCGATGAGCGAAGGACGCAAATTAAACGGCAATCCAATGGTTGCCAAGTCTATGCGCAGAATTGCCCGCCTGACCTCCACCTTGCCAATGTCGGATCGTGCCGCGATGTATGCGTATTTGACAGGAACACCGGTGGATATTTCCCAATTCCCTGACATAGCTCCGGTGGAACTCGCGCAGCTTGAAAGCACAACGATTACTGATGCACAGCCCTCGGGTGATCTTGTTGACCTGACAAAAGCGAAAACACTGATGTCGCGTGTAGATGCCTATTGTGAGGCGCAGAACCCGACCGTTTCGGCGACGACCTCCGAGCCTCAGCAAAGCAGCCCAAGCGGGGCTGATGCGGCCCTAACGGCGCAAGCGGATCAAGTGATCGAGACCCATTGTCGGTCGTGCCACGCCCCCGGGAAAACCTATGGCGCTGTGTTTCCGACGGGTGAACTGGCCGATATGCCATTTGATAAACGGATCTTGGTACCGGGAAATCCGGATGCATCGCCCTTGTATGAATCAATTGCGTCAAACCGCATGCCCAAGGGCAAACAGATGACTGTGCAAGAGGTCGAGGCCCTTAGAAACTGGATAACTGCTCTTGGTGCCGCGGCCCCTGCACCGGCACCCGTCACCACGACACCTGTGGTAGTGAAAGACGTGCCAATGCCACTTTTTGCTGGTGGCACTCGGGCGGAACGCATGCTCGCAATCGTTACCGATATTTCAGCGATCAATGAACGAGATCAGCAATTCTATCGATATTTCAGCTTTGCGAACACGCCGCTCGCGGTGGTTGATTGCAGTCAGACCGGCGCGCTGCGCAATCCGATGTTCTACCTGCATGCGGCATTTAACAAGTATGTGAATTCAGTGTCGACAGGCGCACGGGTGGTCCCGGTGACGCCGCTTGACGGGACAGAAGGCTCAATCGTGCGGATTGATATGCGTGATTACGGCTGGACCCATGACATGTGGAATGCGGTAGCAACCGGTGTCTTTACTGAAACGGCCCGCGCGTCCGGCTTCTCGCCGGCAGCATGGGCCGATTTGGCAAAAATCTACCCCTACGGAATCGACCCCGCGACCGATCCATTGCTGGGTGCCGTGGCGGATGCAACGGGCACGCCGGTTCCTATTATGCGCGCGGATTGGTTGACCCATTTTGGATCGGAAGCACCCTATTACGATATGTTCCTTGGCCTCACGGCGCAGATCAAAGATCTAGAAACACGCATCGGTATTGATGTAGACCGCGAAATCCAAGCGCGCCGCGTCGTCCGCGCAGCGATGTTGCCGGGTGCGTCTGGCGTGTCGGATCACAACCGAATGCTGGAACGCTTTGATCTGCAGCGCGGCGGCTATTACTGGAAATCCTATGATTTTGCCGGTGACGAAGGCCGGCAGTCGCTAACCTTATATCCCGATGGACCAGAGGGAATGTCACACACCGCATCCGGTACCGAAGCCTTTGAACATGACGGCGGCGAAATGATATTTTCGCTGCCGAATGGGTTGCAGGGATACTATCTTTCAACGAACAAAGGCGACCGTCTTTTGGTTGGTCCTGCGTCGATTGTGTCGTTTCGCAACAAACAAATCGGCAAAGGGGTCGAGATTGAAAATGCGCGATCCTGTTTCGATTGTCACGCCAACGGCATGATCGCCAAACGTGACCAGATGCGGGATGTATTGATGACATCGCAACGCCATTCACGGGATCAACTGGACGTTCTGTTAGAAATGTACGTGGACAATGAAACACTAAGCGGCATCTACAGATCAGACAGCGACGCCTTCTTGATAGCATTGTCGAAACTAAACGCGACCGATAGATCCCCAACTGGGCGACTGACAAGCCTCGCGGCACCTGCGAGCGTGGGGGGTGGTGAAATTTTCACCTATCTGGCGGATCAGCATTTCAACGCCATTGATCTGGCAGGCCTTGCGCGCGAATTTCATCTTGACGTAGACACATTGCTGGCGCGCGCCGGAAGTTTGGGCGACCCGCAATTGACAGTGGTGCTGGCCGATTGGATCGCGCGGATGAACGGGGGTGCCAAGGTACACCGTTCAGAGGTGGATACCTATTTTGCCGAAATGTTACCGCGCCTAACCGACCTGCGCCCCTATCGCTATGCAGATGGCTACGTCGTCTCATCCACTTCGGCGGGTGGCTATGAAGCCAAAGTTGAAAAGGCGGTGACAGACGCGTTTGCCAAATCTCAAGCGCCATATAGTCCCGCTGAAACCACACCGCTGACCTATGATCCAGCACCGCAACTCCCGATGGACCGTTTGACGCTCGCACTGTCGGTTCCAAAAACGGATGTCTATGTAAATGATCTGCTCGAATTTGATGTCAAGGCGAACAAGCGCTGTGAGTTGCAGATATTGTACGTAGAAGAAGGTAAGAATATCGAAGAATTGCCCCAGTCGATTTTGGGGCCGAATTTCCTCGAACCCGGTGAGGTCCGGCGTATTCCGTATCAAGGGTCGGGTCTTCAAATCCGGTTTGACACGCCCGGAACAGGTGAAACGATGTTGGCGCTTTGCCGCGAAGGTGGGTTAGGGACCCACCGGATGAAGGAAGGCGAAGCTCTTGATTATGCCCGCGAACGGTCGCTGCCATTTACGCGCGGCATATCAATCGAAGCGGCAAGTTTGGTGGCCGAAGACAACGGTGCAAGTGCGACCAACCATGTGACTTTCAACGTGATGAAATAGGGGCGATAGACATGAACAAGCTGTCTTGTTTCCTTACTTTTTCAGCTTTGACTTTGATGGCAGCTGGTGCCGCTGCGGCAAGCTGTGATGACGCCCTAGCGCAGTTGCGCAGCGCAATTAGTAGCGACAGTACACCCGGGCTTTTAAGCGCTTTCGATATGGTCCGTAGTGCGGGGTGCTCGGAAGAAACCAATCGTATAACAATGGGACAAGTGTCGGCAGCCTTGGCAACCCAAGCGCAGGCACGCGTCGCGGCGGGCGACCTTACAGGCGCTGAAGAAGCGCTGACCCACGCACCATCTCTGCACTGGGCGGTTCAGGCGATCCGCGGCGATATTGCCGCCAAACGGGGCGCGCGTGGTGAAGCGGCGCAAATGTATAATGCAGCCCTGGATACGATCACCGACCCAGCACTGACTCCACCAAACAGCCGCCTTGTGCCAGTGGCGGATCGCATTGCGCGCTTGGCGCAAGAGAACATGATGCTGTCGGGCAATCTTTCGGCCTCGGTGACCCGGGGCGGACAGGCCTCTGGTGTGTTAAAGTCTGCAATGCGCGGCATTCGGATTGAAAAGGCAGCCACCGTCCAAGCGCAAACCGAGGGGAAACAGGAGAACGAGTATCAATCCACAACCGACCTTTATGCCGGCGCGCCAAAAGAAAATTACGTGGTCGCTGACGCAGTGGCCGCCGCTGTCAACGCGGTCTATCTGCCCGTCAGGTTTGCCTCGGGTTCGGCGGAAATGGACGCCGACGGTCTGCGCGAAGCTGAAACGCTTGCCAATTTCCTTTTAAAAAATGCGTTGCACAAGCTCACGGTTGTTGGACACACTGACGACGTTGGCTCAGACGCGTTTAACCTTGATCTCTCGCTGCGGCGTGCCAAAACCGTCAGACACTTCTTACAGGCCAAAGGGGTACATGCTGAAATCTATGTAGAAGGTAAAGGCGAACGCGAACCGCCCGCTCTGGTAGACTACGCAGTCTATTCAGAAGAGGAACGTCGCAAAATTGCCCGACGTGTTGAACTTGTCCTTCACGAGTAAATCAAAATTCTCTGTCGCTTTGGCGTTGGCATCATACCTTTGTGCCGCGCCAGCGATTGCTGCGCAGTTTGGCATGGTTGTCGGGGTTGATGACTACCGGCATTTTGACCCGTTCCCGGCTCCGGTTGGTGAATTGTCCGACCTCGAAGGAGCCGTCAACGATGCGACGCGCATTGCGGCTTCCATGCGCAATGCTGGTATCGACCTGACCGATAATCGGCTTTTGACAAACGGTGCGGCGACTGTCGAAAACTTTTTGGCCGGGTGGCAAGATATGATATCCAAAGCCCGCCCCGGTGACACAATTATCGTCAGTTTTTCAGGCCATGGTGGGCAGGAAAAAGAGGTGTCAGAACCATTCGACGAAAACACAGACGGGTTAGATGAAACGATAATGTTTCACGAGTTTGACCCAGATAACGCGCGCATTGGCCGCTTGAACGACGATCAGCTGCGCGCTCTGTTGGCTGCTGCGGCACCATTTAATGTAATCTGGGTGATGGACAGTTGCCATTCGGCGGGGCTCACGAGAAATGTGAATACGGCCCGGATGGGTCTGACCCGAAGCGGCGGCGTCTGGGATATTCCACTGGACCCGATTGAAGGTGAAATAACGGCGGCGGATGGCGATGATAATACGGATGAATTGCCAAATGTAACACAGATATTGGCCACCGCATCAGAGGACCGCCTGGTGACCGAAACCCGGTTTGAGGGCAAGGCACACGGGGCATTGTCTTGGTTTTTCGCGCAGGCTTTGGACGGTGCCGCTGACCTCGACAACAATGGCAGCGTGACACGAGCAGAATTATCCGGCTTTCTTGAAGACCGCGTGTTTGCCCACATGAACCAAACTCAGCAACCACGCATTCTGCCGCGTGGCGATAACAAGCAAGCGTTCTTGGTAGCGGACCTCCTGTCCATGCCGACACAGTCGCAAACTCCCAAGGCTCAATCTGTGCCAGTCCATTTCATCGGTGATCGCCCCCCCGGTTTGGTGGCGGGAAGTTTTAGCGAGGTCAACACCAACGCGCTATTGACGTTTGAGCAATCGGGCGACACTTGGATCGTTCTGAACCATACCGGCGACCGAATCACAACGTTGCGCGATGGGGCCGACGTGATGGTGGCACGTGCCGCCGCTTTGGCACAGATTACCCGTTCAAAGCGGGACGGTATCGCCCCTGTCCGCATTAGAACCGCGCAAGACAGCACAAGCCACCGAATCGGCGAAACTGTCGGATTTAATTTTGCCCCGCCCCGCCCAAACATGGGATATTTGACATTGTTCAATCTGGCCTCAAACGGGTCTGTTCAATTCCTTTATCCACTGAGTGAAAGCGACAATTTGGCCATGGATTCAGACGGCTTTCCCATCAGATTTCAGGTCGCCCTACCGGTTGGTGAGGACCAACTTGTGGCGATCTTCTGTACGCGCCCCCCGCTTGACCTACAAAAACTGCTGCAATCACTGAACAATCAGACTGTGCCCAGCGATGACCGTTTGTCCGTGGCGCTTCATCAGGGCGACTGCCAAACTGGTCTGACGGGCCTATTTACCAGCGAGAATTGAAAATGTTGCGCGCGTTGATCATCCTGATGTCAATGACTTTTGCCTCCTCAGCACTTGCCGAACGGCGGGTCGCTTTGGTCATAGGGAATTCCGATTATCAACATGCAGCGCGCCTGCCAAACCCGCAAAATGATGCGCGTGCGATTGGCGATAAGTTAAGCCAGATTGGCTTTGAAGTGTTCTTGCACGAAAACTTAGGCGGTCAGCAATTTCGCGTTGCTTTGGGCGCATTTTCCGAAGAGGCGCTCCGCGCAGATTTGGCGGTTGTGTTTTATGCGGGTCACGGGATCGAAATGGGCGGGCAAAATTACCTGATCCCCATCGACGCTATGATGACAAGCGAGGCAACCGCCCAGTTTGAAGCGGTGTCGTTGAACGGCGTCCTAACAACGGTGCGCAACGCGGGCAAATTGGGTCTAGTGATGCTTGACGCCTGCCGCGATAATCCGTTCGCCAACACGATAGAGCGGAAAAACGGCACCCGTGCAATATCTCGCGGCCTTGCGCCGATCTCGCTTGAGGGGGAGGCAGGCACGCTGGTCAGTTTTGCAGCGCAAGCAGGCGACACCGCTGATGACGGGGACGGCATGCACAGCCCCTATACAGAGGCGTTACTGGAGCTATTGGCAGAGCCCGGCTTAGAAGTTGGTGCGCTGTTTCAAAGGGTCACGAAAGTTGTAAAAGACAAAACCGAGGGGCGGCAAAAGCCAATGTATCGCATCCAACCGCCCGAGGATCTTGTGTATTTGGTGCCTCAAGGCGTCGCAGTCCCTGCGGTGGCTGCGCCAGAGGCTCCGGCGACTTACCAAGAAGACGCTTTTGTGGCCTATTTGGACGCAGTGCAAAGTCAAAAAACTGCGCCGCTCAGAGACTTTATTGCGCGCTATCCAGCCCATGCCAATGCGCCCGATGCACGACGTTTGTTGCTCAGCATTGCTGATCGGGAATTCTGGGAGACAACCAAGGAACAAAATACTGTTAACGCTTACAATTCCTATATAGCGGCTTTTTCAAACGGTCAGTTCACGAACGAGGCCAAGTCGCGCAAAAGGGCAATTGAGATCGCAGCGGCACCCAAACAAAAACCCGCACCCGCTCCGTCAATTGTGCGGCCTAGTTTTGATTGCGCGCGTGCGTCCACGGTTACGGAAAATGCGATATGCAGCTCTGATCTATTGGCAAACTTGGATGTTGCTTTAAGCAATGCGTTCAAGATGGCGCGCACACGAGCGGTCGTGACCGGCGCGCAGCAAAGACACTGGATAACGCTGCGCGATACCGTTTGCCACGGTATGGTGTCTGATCTCTCTGGTTGTCTGATTGACGTGATGGGCGAACGTACCAATTCACTATCCTCGGCAAACGGCCACAATACCCATAGCCCGAGTTTCCAATGCGCCCGCGCCGGAACCGCCGTGGAGCGAGAAATTTGTAAATTTGGTCCTTTGTCTTATCAGGATGGTGCACTTTCAGCGGCTTACAATTGGGCGCAGTCACGTAACCGGGTTGACGCTGCGGGCCAATCTAATTGGATTGGAAACCGCGAACTGGAATGCAGTCGATTGGGGGGTGATGCGCTATCACTTTGCGTTGCGCGAATGACGGCGGCGCGTATCCAGTTTTTAAACGCGCTATAGATTAAACGCGCTATAGAAATGTGTGAGGGAAATGTCATTGCGACGTTTTTGTCTATAAGGATTGAATAATGTTTCGCGCCTTAATCGTCTTAATTCTTCTATCTATCGGCTCACCATCCCTTGCCGAACGGCGCGTGGCTTTGGTGGTTGGAAATTCCGATTACCAGCATGCAACGCAACTTGCGAACCCAAAGAACGATGCGCGCGCGATTGCCACCAAGTTGGAAAGCCTTGGGTTTGAGGTATTTTTGCATGAAAATCTTGGCGGGCAGAGTTTTCGCGTCGCCCTTGGTGGCTTTGCGGAACAAGCATTACGGTCTGATTTGGCTGTTGTCTTTTATGCGGGTCACGGGATCGAAATGGGCGGACGTAATTATTTAATCCCAGTCGACGCAAGAATGGCAAGCGAAGCAACCGCTCAGTTTGAAGCTGTGTCCTTGGACAGCATCCTAACCACGGTGCGCAACGCGGGCAAGTTGGGCCTCTTGATGCTTGATGCCTGTCGCGACAATCCTTTCGCCAACACTATGGAGCGTACAAACAGCAGCCGTTCTGTGTCGCGTGGCCTCGCGCCAATCTCACTCGACGGCGAAGCGGGTACGCTAGTCAGCTTCGCCGCTCAAGCAGGAGATACCGCCGATGATGGTGACGGTATGCATAGCCCTTATACAGAGGCTCTGTTGGGGCTTCTTGCCGAGCCAGGTCTTGAGGTTGGCGCGTTATTTCAAAAGGTAACGAAAGTCGTGAAAGACAAAACTGATGGGCGTCAAAAGCCAATGTATCGCATCCAGCCGCCTGAGGATCTCGTTTATTTGGTACCTAAAGGAACAGTTATTCCCGAGGTCGCGTTGCCGTCGTCAGAAATGGCTGCGGCACCTCAAGAGAACCCTTTGGTTGTGTATCTAAACGCCGTACAAAGTGGACAGCGCGCCCAACTTGAGGACTTTATTGCGCGCTATCCAAACCATGCCCGTACCCCAGATGCAAACCGGCTTTTGGTTTCTATCGCTGACCGAGAGTTCTGGGAAACGACGAAAGTGCAAAATACAATCAGCGCCTACACAACATATCTGATGGCATTTTCCAACGGTCATTTCGTGGCAGAGGCCAAAGCACGTAAGCAGGCTTTAGAAGTTGCAGCAGTACCCAAACCTAAGCCAGCACCAACACCAAGCCCGACCTCACAAAACAATGTCATTCGGACATCTTGTCCGGCGCTGAATGGCGGCTATTTCGTGCAGAGCATCCGAACGGACGACACTCTTTTCGTGCGCTCGGGGGCAGGTACGAACTTCCCGGTGGTTGGCGAATTGCCTTTTAATGCCAATGGCGTCCAATTGGAGGCTTGCTCTTCGTCAGGTTGGTGCGCGGTCACATACGGATGCATCAGCGGCTACTCCTTTGCTAAATACCTGCACAGCGGCACGGCCGGTCAGCCGGAATCGCCATATGCGGGGGCCTATCATGTAGTTGATCATCCGATGAATCAAAAGCTGAATGTGCGCGCAGGTCCCGGTACAAAATATGATGTCGTCGCCGAGTTGCCACCTCAGGCAACAGGTGTCAATGTCTCGGATTGCCAAGTGAAAGAGGGCTTTTCAATGCGGTGGTGTAGCGTGCAGTGGCAAGGTATTTCTGGTTGGGCGTATGGAAGATATCTCGCCGATGCATGGGGGCGAAAACCCCGCCCTTAATTTCACGGGGGATTTGTCAACATCGGTGCAGCGCTTGTACAGCAAGTTATCGACATTGCTGTGCGAAAGCTGGAAAAGAATATACAATATGGCCGCCAGACGAGTGATATCTGGGCTTATCTTGATGAATCGAAATGGGGGTTTTTAGTCATGCTCGGATGCTTTGGAATCGCGCTGCCCGCTTCAAAACGGCTTTGTCAGACAACGCCAGGTTGGATCATGTCTTAACGCTACAAATCTGACCAGTCCGTCTTAAGAAGGTTTCGTCTAACAGTGCCCAAACGCTCGCTATCTTGCAAGGATTCACCATCTAAATTAGAAAACCTGTGTTATTCTGCGGTGAAAAAGAACGTCAGGAGGTGTGCGGAGCGATGCAAATTCAAAAGCGTCTAAACCGTTTCCAAGCTATATTTGTTTTGGTGGTTTTTGTTTCTCCCTTGTTCAGCTATGCGGCAGCACAGGAAAAACGCGTGGCGCTTGTCATTGGTAATTCTACTTACGAGCATGTCTCGAATCTGCCCAACCCGAAGAATGATGCAAATGATATAGGCGTAGCACTTGGCAGGATCGGTTTCAGCGTTACCACACATCTTGACCTTGATTATCGGTCGATGCGGTTGGCCATAAGGGATTTTGCTGAAGAGGCTTCAGATGCGGATATGGCCTTTGTCTATTTTGCAGGCCATGGAATTGAGATCGACGGGGCAAACTACCTTATCCCAGTCAATGCCGAACTGGGTAGCGACCGCGATGTTGAGTTTGAAGCAATCCGTTTGGACACTGTGCTAAGTTCCGTCACTGGTGTCCAAGGCGTGAAAGTCATTCTTGTTGACGCCTGCCGCAACAATCCATTCCTCTCTGACATGGTGCAAACATCCGCTAAAAGATCTGTTGGACGTGGTCTAGGCAGAATTGACCCCGGTGGTGTGCTCGTCGGTTATGCTGCGCGCAGTGGTACATTGGCCATGGACGGAGAAGGCCGCAACAGTCCCTACGCAAAGGCACTTCTGCAGCATATCGAGGAGCCGGGGCTGGAGTTGGGAAAGCTTTTCCGCAGAGTCCGCGACACTGTTTTTGAACTCACCGAAGGATATCAGGAGCCTTTCACATATGGCTCGCTTCCCGGTAAGGATATTTTTCTAAAGCCACCTGTACAGCTTGCTGCAGCCAGCAATGATACGGCAGCGGCGGCATCACTAAAGGTCTTGCAAAAAATGGCCGAAGACTTCGCAAAAGCTAGCGACGGCAACACTATCTCGGCATGGAACCGGTTCCTAAGCCAATACTCTGACCAATCCGAGAACAGTATCTACAAAATCGCTTTGGCCAGACGCGACGCTGTGCGGGTGCCTGTAGCACAACCAAAACCGGAAGCAGAACCCACTTCAAAATCTGCCGCTGCCGCGGTGCCCGTTGCCAAACCACCACCACTTCTGCAAAATGTGGAAGAGGTTGCGCTGGATGTAACCCGCAGCGTGGCGCGCAAAATTCAATTGGCGTTGAATGTAAGAGGGTTCAATGCGGGTACCACTGACGGAATTCTGGGTAAGAAATCTCAACAGGCTATCGAGGATTTCAAATCTAAATCTGGCCTGCCCGAAACCGACTTGATCACTACAGAAACTCTTACCGCATTGCGCATTGATCCGTCACGAGAGCTTGTTGACCGTAAGACATTTATTTCCGGCAAACGCGCAAAACGGTATTCACCGGCAGAGGGGTCGGGTCTCAATGACGACCCAAGACTGCAAAAGATTGTTGAAAACTTGGGGTCGTCAGAGATTATTTATGGCTACTTCGAAAATCGTCTGTATGTCGCGACGAAGGCATCAATTGGCGGTACCTGGGAAAGTAATGCGAGGAACGCACTTCGGTTGGGTGGGCACCTGGTCACGATTACCAGCGAGGCTGAAAACGACTTTGTCTACGAAATGATACGGCACGAAGAGAAGTTTTGGAAAATCTACTCAGACCGTAAGGGCGCGCAAGGCCCGGCAATTGGACTTTTCCAACCGAAAGATGCTCCCGAGCCAAGAGGCGGATGGCGATGGGTTACAGGTGAGCCGCTCACATACACGAATTGGGGCCGATCCGAACCAAACGACCACCAAGGACGCGAAGATCATGCTTTCTATGCCAGCTCGACCAGAGGCAACAGGAGAATGACTGCGCTGGAGACATCTAGTTCATGGAATGACGCCAGCGGATTTGGCAGTGCCATTGTGATGGAATTTCCGTAGAGACGCTAATGGCTTAATGAAAGATATGACGTGTGCGCTCAGAGTTGGTCTTATCACGCTTACGTTCCGGTCACTCAACTCATTTAGGCAGCCTTTCGGTCGAAGGCCAAGGGGCTTTTGCCACCTAAAGATGAATGACGCCGTCGTGGATTATGGCCACAGTCGAACAACAACTCCACGAGATAGAAATTGGTGAGGCGGTTGACCAAGATCGTATCAATGATACTTCGAGATTTCTATCACGTAAGAATCTCGCAAATCGATGAATTGTAGACATGCCACTTCGCACTCAGGCGCTGGCACCAAACAACACAATTACATGCTACAGCTTGCACTTGGTCAATCAATTTTCTTAAGCTGTAAGGATGAGCCCTCTTCATCCGTTCGACGACAAATACTGGAACTTGGCCCAGGCTTGCGCTTGGGTTGAGTACCGAGAGAAGCAGTTGGTGAACGATTTCAGTGTGGCTGATCGGAACGCCTATATGGCGCTCGGAATGTATCCGTCGATGTGGCCCAAGGGACGTAAACGGCTCGGCTCTGTTGAGGAATTGAGACGCGCGTTGGAGCAGGGTCTCATAAAGTCATCCGGATACCGTCGCCATACACCGGAGAGCCTAGAAGAGATCCCCGCGGCCGAGTGGACCGACCTTGTGATACGGCCTCCTCTTGTCGGCTTTTCAGGCCAGCCTAGCAATCAACCTTGGAGTGCGGTGCGGGTACTTAGCGCTGACATGAAGAAGCTTTGGCACGATATCGGCGAGGTTAGTCTGCGGACTAAGTTCGACTGGGCAGAGATTAAAACGATATACGAAGCGATAGTCGATCGTCAGCCTACAATGAGCATGAACAAAAAAATTGAAGACCTGCAGATAGAATGCGCAGAGCGCTTCAACAAAGAGCCCCCGAGCCGCAGCACAATCCAAAACAAAATCAAGACCTGGCCGTAACCGGCCAACTGGCTGATCCGCTTGGCTGGCCAATCACTGGCTGACTGGCCACCCTGGCTGCTGACTAATTGTCCTCAATACAGGACAGGAGTGGCCGATGCGCCGGAACGTTTCACATCAAGAAAGCACGGATCGCGCAGATGAAACGCTGCGCGCATTGGTGCGGATGTTGGCCCGTGCCGCTGCCCGTGAGGCCTTGGCGGCCACTCCCCAAACGGAAGACCAGGCGCATGGCCCTTCTCTTCCAGGCGAAGGGAAAGATCATGGCAAGTAAGTCCAAACATATGGCTGAACCGATGCTCGACATCACTGATGTCGCGGAGACCTGTCGTGTCTCAGAGAAGACAGTACGCCGCTGGATTAAAGCCGGCGATCTGCCCGCCGCACGCCTTGGAAATCAATTGCGCATCTTACCGCGCGACCTCAGAACCTTCGTTCTGGACCGGATGTGCCGGTGACCAGCGCTGTCCACTCATGTCCATTATTTTCAATGGGTTACGCGGGTGTCGGGATACCGTTCCCGCACAATCAGCACCTGATTATTATGCTACGCTTTCCCGAATATACCCTGGTGTCCACCCGTGGCCACCCGAGGTCAGCCCTTTACATGAGGAGTGCCACCCGATGACCGAAGAGAAGCCGCAAAAGTCTAATGTCAGCCCGTTTATTTCGGCCGAAACGCGCATGCTAGATAGTGTGATCACAGAGCTCTCGGACATGGAAGATCTGCCTCCGACAAAGCGCAGGGATCTGAAGTCGGCGCTCAATTCTCTGGCACGCATGATCGGTCGCTCGCCTGCTGAAATCCCGGCAAACATCAACTGGATTTGTATTCGGGTGCGCAAGATTGTCCCGGCACAGCACAACATCACCAAGAAGCGCCTGGCCAACATTAAGAGTGATGCCTTGAAGGCGCTTGAACTGACCGGCTGCTCCCGCAAACGCTCGGACTGGCTTGCCCCGGTCAGCCAGGATTGGTCGGACCTGCTCGGTCGGATCGAGTACAAGCATGATCTTTGGAAACTGACCCAGTTGGCGCAATTCTGCTCGGCACTGTCGGTGGAGCCGCAACAGGTAACGGATCAACATCCCCTGGACCTGCTTAAGACCCTGATCGAGGAGAGCTTCGTCACCCGGCCTGAGCATGTGGTTGCCAATGCCATCAAGACTTGGAACCGGTTGAAGGATCAGATCTCCGATTGGCCTGAGGTTGTCTGACGTCAGCACCCGCGGGACAGATTTGAGGGTTTGAATAAGGGAGGATTTCTGGTTCATCTTATCGATTAGGAGATCGAGATGACGAAGAAAGCCCAGACGTCCAAAGACGCTGCCGACAAGGTAGTTAAGAACATCCGCCGTAAGACCCGGCAGACATATTCAGCTGAAGAGAAGATCCGCATTGTATTGGCAGGCTTGCGCGGCGAGGAAAGCATCTCGGTGCTGTGTCGCCGCGAAGGTATCGCTGAGAGCCTTTATTACAGCTGGTCGAAGGAATTTCTCGAAGCTGGCAAGCGCCGGTTATCTGGCGACACGGCACGGCAGGCCACATCGCCTGAGGTAAAGGATTTGCGTTCTGAGTCCTTGGCCCTGAAAGAATGCGTTGCCGATCTGACCCTTGAGAACCGTCTGCTCAAAAAAAGCATGACAGGGGCTGGGGAGTTCGAGGAATGAGATACCCTGCGTCTGAGAAACTGGAGATCATCCGCACCGTTGAGGGATCGCATCTGCCAGTCAAGCAGACCCTCGACATGCTGGGCATCCCACGCACGACATTCTATCGATGGTACGATCTCTATGTCGACGGCGGCCTGGATGGACTGGCTGACAGATCTCCACGCCCAAGATCGGTCTGGAACCGCATCCCGGATGCCCGCCGTGGCGACCTGATTGAGTTTGCGCTGGAACATGAAGAGCTGACCACCCGGGAACTGGCCGTCAAATACACGGATGAGAAGCGGTATTTTATATCTGAATCGTCAGCTTATCGCATTCTCAAAGCTGCTGATCTCATCACCGCACCGGATTACGTGGTGATCAAAGCGGCCGATGAGTTCAAAGATAAGACAACGGCCATCAACGAGATGTGGCAGACCGACTTCACCTACTTCAAGATCATTGGCTGGGGTTGGTATTATCTCAGCACGATCCTGGACGATTACAGCCGCTACATCATCGCCTGGAAGCTCTGCACAAATATGCGGGCCGAAGATGTGACAGACACGATTGAACTGGCTCTGACAGCATCAGGCTGCGACCAGGCTGTTGTGCGGCACAAGCCACGTCTGCTTAGCGACAACGGCTCATGCTACATCTCAGGCGATCTGACCAAGTGGTTGGAGGATCAAAAAATGACGCATGTCCGCGGCGCGCCATTCCACCCGCAGACCCAAGGCAAGATCGAACGCTGGCACCAGACCATGAAGAACAGGGTTCTGCTGGAGAACTACTACCTACCCGGTGATCTCGAACGCCAAATCGGGGCCTTCGTCGAATACTACAACAACCAGCGTTACCACGAGAGCCTGAACAACGTCACACCCGCAGACGTCTACTTCGGTCGCGACAAAGCCATTCTCAGGGAAAGGAAGAAGATCAAGAAACAGACAATCCAACAACGTCGCTTGCAACATCAAAAACAAGCAGCATAATCAATCACACAAACGAGCCAGAGCCTCCAATGCTCAAGCCGCTCTGATGTTCCATTTTATATGAAGACGGACACAAAACCAAACTGGTGGATCGCCGTCCAGCGGATGCCAAAAACGATGCGCGCGATTAGAAGTTCGAGCTGCGTGTCGAACATCTGATGGATGGGCGGATTGATCGTTTCCTCTGCGCAACGCCCTCAAAATCCAAGATATATGAAGAAAACCTTTTGGCGGTGATGGCGCAAATGAAAACCTGGCTGGATGACAATGCCGAGACCGGCACGCGCACAGTCGTGGAAATCTGATGGCAGGTTCAAACTCGGATAACTTCAATGGGTTAATCCTGTCCTTCTTTATTATCTCCGGCATCCTCGCCCTGGCGGCTTTCCTTACGCCGGTTCTGCTGGTCGGCATTCCGGCCTATGTTTTCTATCGGCTCTACAAAGAAAGCCCACGACGTCTGGAGCGTCTGGCCCGCGAGGAAACGGAAATTCTCTACAACCACGCGCTGAGCGGACAGGTGCGCCTGAGCGACGCTGAGATCGATGCCGCCCTGTCGCATCACTGGCCGCCAGACACGCCAGAGGCTCTCAAGATCCAATTGCTGGAGATCGGGCGCGCCTTGCTCAATGACGAAGGTTTGAGTCCAGAAATCCCACCAATGCCTGCACTCTGCAACACCGTTGAGGGCGCGCGGTATCGCGACATGCTGGCGCGATCCGGGCAGGCCCGCAGCGACCGGGTCATGGTTTTGACTGCACTAGATGTCATCTCGGACAGCCTGGGCACCATTGCACAGGCCGTGCCGCCGATTGAGGGCGACGTGCTGGTCGATGTGACCCAGTTTGTGCACCCACTGGGGCAGGCGGTACAGAATGTCATCGCACCGTTTTTTGCTGACACTGACTACAACCACTTCAAGCGCTTACGGGACCGGATTGACGCTAATCTCAGTCGGACCAATCGCACCCAGCCGATCTTCCCGAGCGACTATAAGGGCGATGATGTTGTGGAGACCTATCTGGCAGGCACTCATTTGAAAGAATTGTTCCGACTCAGAACCCCATTTGAGATCCCGGAAAACAGCCGGTTTGAACACATGCACATTGTGGCTGGATCGGGTCACGGCAAAACCCAGACCCTGCAATACTTCCTGGCGAACGATCTGGAAGATGTGGTGCGGGGTGACAAATCGGTCGTGGTGATCGACAGCCAGGGCGATCTGATCAATACAATCCTGAAGGCGAAAACCCTGCCACCCGAACGGATTGTTCTGATTGATCCAGAAGACATCGCCTTTCCGGTCAGCCTCAACCTGTTCTCCGTTGGCCAGGGTCGCCTTGAAAACTACAACGCCCTCGAACGTGAGCGGCTGACCAATTCCATCATTGAGCTTTATGACTTTGTTCTGGGATCGCTGCTGTCAGCGGGCATGACCGCCAAGCAATCCGTGGTCTTTCGCTATGTTACGCGCCTGATGTTTCATATTCCTGACGCGACGATCCACACCTTACGCGAGCTGATGGAACCCGGCGGCACGGAAAAGTACCGCGATCACATTGCCAAGCTGGAAGGCACGCCGCGCCGATTCTTTGAAACCGAGTTCGACAGCAAGGAATTCACCAACACCAAAACGCAAGTGCTGCGGCGTCTCTATGGCGTGCTGGAAAATCAGACCTTCGAGCGGATGTTTACCAACCCGCAGTCGAAGTTCGACATGTTCACTGAATTGAACGCAGGCAAGCTGATCCTGATCAACACCTCAAAATCACTATTAAAAGAACAGGGCACCGAGATCTTCGGCCGCTTCTTCATTGCTCTGATCACTCAGGCCGCCCAAGAGCGTGCCACGCTGCCCGCGCGCGATCGCCTGCCTGCCATAATCTACATCGATGAGGCGCATGATTACTTCGACCAGAACATTGGCATCATCCTCAGTCAGGCGCGCAAATACCGCGTCGGGATGATCATGGCGCACCAGTATCTGGGCCAGCTCAGCAACGGGCTGCAAGAAGCATTTGAAGCCAACACGTCAATCAAACTCGCCGGAGGTGTCTCAGCCCGTGATGCGCGCGCCTTGGCGGGGCAAATGTCGTGTGATGCCGATCTGATCCAGCGCCAGCCCAAGGGCACTTTTGCCACCTTTGTGCGGGGATTAACCGACCGCGCCGTGCCCATCAGCGTTCCATTCTTTGTTATGGAAAATCGGGAGCGCGCCACAAAAGACGAGATTGATGCAATTCGGGAACACAGTCGCAACGCCTATGCGGAACCATGGCAGAACAAGGCTGAAGACAGCAGAACATCGGATGAGACGCGGCCGAATCCATCCGAAGAAAACGAACCCGACGATCCCGCGAATCCTTCGCCAGAGCTTTGAGCCAGCCTAGTCTGGAGCAATGAGCCACACAAATTTACTGCAGCACAAGAAACAAACTGATAGCCTGGGGCGCGCAACATTCCATCACATCGCGCCATTGGCTGATGTGCGCCCCACGTCGCGTGAAATCCGCTGGCTCAAGCATATTGAGCGTCACGGACCGCTAAACTCTGCGCATCTACATGCACTCACCGAAGACACGCATCGCTGTAAGGATACGAGCCTGCGGCAATTGCAGAAACTGCGGGCCGGTGGATTTTTGATGCTACCGCGTCAACAGCGGTTCACCGAATACGCCGACTTCAACCCCTACATCTATGACCTGACCAAACAGGCGCACACCCATCTCATTGACCTTGGCAGGGCAGAGCCCGCCGTGCGGCCAACAGGGCACTGGGGCCATGGGGCTGCCGTTTCCAGCGTGACCAGTGCTATTGAGATCGCCGCAGCGCGGGACGACGTGCGGTATATCCCAGCCCATGAAATCCTTGCCATCAAGCAAGCTTCCCTCGCCATTCCGATTGGCAACAGCAAACTAATCCCGGATCAGCTTTTTGCCCTGGATTACGGCGGTAGATATCGCGCCTTCATGTTGGAGGTAGATCGCGGAACAGAACCCAAAACATCAAGTGCGGCGCGCAAAAGCTATGCCTCATCGATTGAGTTGTACCGACATGTGATCGAACAGAACCTTCACCGCACCACCTATGGTCTCAAGGCGACGACATTGATCCTATGGGTGTTCTCGCGACGCAGCAATGAACAGCGGTTTCTGGACGTGGTTGGCCAGTTTGGCGGCCCGGCCAAAAACCTAATCTGCACGCAAGTGATGCCAAATGACAGAGCCGCTCAAACCACGATCAGTTCCTGTTATGGGAACAATTGGGCCAGATGCCAAAGCGCACCAGTGCTGTTGTCCCGATCAGGTCTGAAGACCGGCTGAACCTGTCGGACAAAAAACGGGTGACCGAAGTGTGCACCTCCGGCCACCCATACTCCTACATGAGGAGTGTCGGTCAGGCCTCCTCGCGACCCTCCATCCGTATTTGAAGCCAGTCCAGCACTTCATCCTCGACCCATCCCACTCTGTTCGGGCCCAACTGTACCCGCTTGGGGAATAGGCCTGCCTTTTCCAGACGTGCGACATGTTGCGGTGAATATAGAACCAACTCCTTCAGTTGGGGTTTTGAAAGTATCCTCATCACGATCTCTCCATCTCTGAAGAGCATCGCGATGCCCAAGGTTACGACAATACCCAGGCAGGAGGAGGCTAGCAGCCCACTACCAATTTGGCGAGTAGCCTGTTTTCCATTCAGAATAGGATCTACTAACCGAACTGATGTTTAAAGCAGGTCATGAATTGGAAGCGCGTAAGATAGTGAATTTCAGAGCCTACTGCGAGCCTAAGAAATCTACCCATCCTTTAAGTCTTTGATTTAGTGGTGCCCGGGGGCGGAATCGAACCACCGACACGAGGATTTTCAGTCCACTGCTCTACCCCTGAGCTACCCGGGCACGGGTTCACCACCAAGGTGGTCGGGTGAGCGCGTTCTAGGGTGTCAGGCCAAGGGTGTCCAGTGCCTTTTTGGCCCCGGATCGCTGCGCAATGTCTGCGGGCGTCTAGTGCGGCTTTTGGGTGTCGTCCTGGGCCGCTTCAACCGCATCGAGGGCCGCTTCCACATCCTCAGGCGCGCGTGACGGAACCGCGTAGCTGCCGTTCAGCCATTTGGCCAGATCAACATCTGCACACCGCCCTGAACAGAAGGGGCGAAACTTGGCCACGGTCGCGGCACCACAGATCGGACAATTCATGACAACACCTCTGCCACCACCACGCGGGCCCGTTTGCGCTGCAGTTCAAAATGGCCCAGAGGGGTCCAGCCGACAAGCGTGGTTTCAACATCATCCCCACGAAACGCCTGCCGCAACGCCGTCTCGAATGCGCGGCGGTCCTTTTTGGGCATGGGGGCCAGATCAAGGGTGATCTGCCCGCCCAAACCGCGTACCCGAAGCGCCCGTGGCAGGGCGCGCGCGCAGGCCATGTTGGCTTTGATACCCGCAGCGAGCGATGCGTCATTTCCGGTATTCACGTCCACAGCGACAAGCGCGCGGGTTGGCTCCACAAACATCGACGCAGCACCACCAAGGCCCACCTGAATGCCCCTGGCTGCTTCCAAAGCATCCAGCACACCGTGGGTGTCAAAGCCATCATCGTCGGTGATCACCTCTGCCGGATCGGTCCAGTCGCGCCATGCCAGCAGGTGCGGACCATCGCCCTCGACCAGAACATCCATGTCCGTGGCATCATCCTGCATCACTGTATCGGCAAGCGCCAACATGGCGGTGATGTCTTCGGATATCTCTTCGGCATCGGCCCCCGCACAGGACGACCGCAGGATCAACCCATGCCCCGCCTCACCCGCAACATCATGGGCGATCTCAAGCAGGCGATCCCGTTCACTTTCGGCTTTGATGCTGCGTGAAATGTTCAGGCCCGGTGCGTCGGGGGTCACAATCGCATAGCGACTTTTGAACAGGATTTTCGCGGCAACCGGGATCGCCTTGCCCGGCTCGGCAAAGCCGGACACCTGAACCAGAATGGCCTGCCCCGGTGCCAACCCTTTGATCTGGCGCAGGAACGCCGAACCGTCAGGGGTTTTCAGGAACATACCGCCCTGCCCCTTGACCGGCCGGTCGGCAATCGCGCGATAGATGGTACCGGGGTTGGGGGCGTCACTGTCGACCAGCAGATCGTCGAGCTTGCCGTCGACCATCAGCGCGGCGGCCTCGACCTCGCCCAGATGGCCCAAAATAATCGTGCGGCCCTTCATGGTGTTTCTCCATCCATTGGATATCCAGCGGCACGCAGCAAATTAGCGGTTTCCGCCAGGGGAAGGCCAACAATGCCGGTGAACGAGCCCGAAATCCACGGGATCAGCGCGCCGGCTGGGCCTTGGATGCCGTAGCCACCCGCCTTGCCCTGCCAGTCATTAGTGGCAAGATAATCGGCCAGTTCAGCGTCTGACAAAGACTTCATTCTCACGGTGCTTTGCACATCGCGCTGCCAGATCTGATCGCCGCGTTTGACGGCCACGGCGGTGATCACTTTATGACGTCGGCCTGACATCAGGCGCAGAAACGTCGCCGCCTCATCCGCATCGGCAGGCTTGCCCAGGATGCGGCGACCCACGGCCACGGTCGTATCGGCACAAAGCACAATATCATCTGCGCCAGCACTGACCGCCGCCACCTTCTCACGCGCCATACGGGCGCAATAGGGACGCGGCAATTCGGCTTTCAGAGGGGTCTCATCAATGTCAGGCGCAGAAATGGCGTCGGGCAAAACACCAATCTGCGCCAGCAATTCCTTGCGACGCGGTGATCCTGATCCGAGGATAAACACCGAAACGTTTATTTAAAGCGGTAGTTAATCCGACCCTTGGTCAGATCGTAAGGTGTCATTTCCACCTGAACTTTATCGCCTGCCAGAACGCGGATGCGGTTCTTGCGCATCTTGCCTGCCGTATGCGCGATGATCTCATGGCCGTTTTCCAGCTCGACCCGAAACGTCGCGTTAGGCAGGAGTTCCTTCACGATACCTGGGAATTCGAGCGTGTCTTCCTTGGCCATGTTGTCTCCTTGACTGATGTTTCCCGCTTGGGAAACGGATATAAACCCTGGATTTCAGGGCGCAGGCTTAAATGGGCGCAATTTAATCCTTTTTCAAGGGGGATTCAGCGCAGGCGCACGTTTATCGCGGCAGTGTCACGCCCATGTTGCATTGTCCAACGGCGACGGTTCAGCACCACGCCATCAGCACGCACATGCGCGACCTGGGCCAGATCGACGTCGGCATAGGTCCAGCCCGGTGAATTGATCTCACCCACTGCGACCACGCCGGTTGCAGGAAAACCGGTGTCGGGCGGGCAAAAGATGCCGCCCGCACCATAAGATGTGCCCAACGCCTCTGACCAGCCTGCGGCCCCCACAATCGACGACATTGCAGTGATGCACTGATTTTCCAGCGCCCGCGCCATCGCGCCGATGCGCACTCGCCAATAGCCTGCCAGGGTTTCGGTGACAGACGGCACCGCGATCACATCACATTCGCTCAACGCCCGACCCAGCAACGGAAACTCGCTGTCGTAACAAATCAGAATGCCGATTCTGCCCAAGGCCGTATCAAACACCTGCAAGTTATTGCCGCCGATCACGTCCCAGACTTCGTTTTCAAATCGGGTCATGATCTGCTTGTCCTGCACGCCAATCTGCCCGGTGGGCGTGATCAGGCGCGCGCGGTTCACCGGCCGCGTGTCAGTATCAGCCGGACCCGAGGCGGCAACGATATGGACACCGTGTTCGGCGGCAAGTCTGACATGCACCTTGTCCGCGTCCGGCATCCGATCTGATACTGCATGCAAGGACGCCTCCAGATCGCCCGCCACATCAAGTCCTGCCAATGTCGCCAGTTCCATTGCGCCATATTCGGGAAACACCAAAAGCTCCGCCCCCTGTGCTGCGGCCTCACCCACCCATTTCGCCAATTTGTCCTCATAGGCAGACCAGGAAGTCAGCACATCCAGAGGATAAGCAGCAGTGGCAATTTTCATCTCTGATCTCCGGCAAATGTCGGTGATATTCTGCGCCCGTTTGATCGGACTCGCAAGGCAGAGCTGTGCCATCGGACAATTTCAATAATCGACAGGGACCGGGGCAATAATCACCTAAATCCTTGACGTTCGCACCTCGTGGTTTCACAAAACCTGAAATGACAGGGAGGCGGCGCAATGCTGCGAAAAGGGTTGACGCTGCGCGGGATCGAAGTATTCGAGGCGCTCGCACAGTCGGGTTCGGTGGCTCAGGCTGCTCAGATCACCGGGTTGAGCCAGCCTGCGGTCAGCCAGCAGATGCGCAACCTTGAAACGGCCGTGGGGGTAGCGCTGATTGATCACAGCCGCAGACCCATGCAACCGACCACTGCGGGCCAGATGTTTCTGCGCCGCGCGGCGGTGGCCCTGTCGGAACTCAGGCAGGCACAAAGCGATGTAACCGTGATGGACCTTGCCCATCTGGAAGAGCTGAGCCTCGGCATCATTGATGATTTCGACGACACGGTCACGCCGCGCCTTGCGACCATTCTGGGCGACAGCCTGACCGGGTGTCGGTTTCGCATGATCACGGCGGGCAGCTATGAATTGATCCAGGCCGTGCAGGCCCAGACCTTGCAGATGGCGGTTTCTGCACATGCCGATGGCCCCATTGACGCGGTTGACGCATACCCGCTTGCGCGCGATCCCTTTATCATCGTGGCCCCTGCAGACGGCGATCACACCGCGCAATCGCTGTTGGCGCAGCAGGGCCCGTTGCCGTTTCTGCACTATGCAACCGAACAATTGATTGCCAGTCAGATCAACGACCACCTGACCGCACAACGCATCAACCTGCCAACAAAGTTTGAGATCGGCAGCCATCTTGCCCTAATGGCGATGGTCGCACGCGGCATGGGCTGGGCGATCACCACACCCTTGGGGTATATGCGCGCCGCGCGCTTCCATGACGGGATGCAGGCCTTTGCCCTGCCAAATCCCGATGTCGCGCGCCGCATCTCGCTTTTTGCCGGTGCGGAATGGTCTGGGCCGGTGCCGCGTGATATTGCCCAAACCATGCGGCGCTTGCTGCAAGACCACATGATCGCCCCCGCCATTGCCAAACTGCCATGGCTCACCGACAGCCTGTATTTGATCGAGGACACGCCATGACCAAAAAGATGCACAAGATCGTGATTCTGACCGGCGCAGGCATTTCCGCCGAAAGTGGTCTTGAGACCTTTCGCGCCGAAGACGGCCTTTGGGCGCAGCACCGTGTCGAAGATGTGGCCACGCCCGAAGGGTTTGTGCGCGACCCCAAGCTGGTGGTTGATTTCTATAACGCCCGGCGTGCGCAGGCCGCCACGGTCGAACCCAACGCCGCGCACAGGGCCTTGGCCCGATTGGAGGCTGAGCATCAGGGCGAGGTCATCGTAATCACCCAGAACGTCGATGACCTGCATGAACGGGGCGGTTCCGGGACCGTCATGCATATGCATGGCAGCCTCAAAGGCGCGCTTTGTGCCGTGTGTGACCACCGCTGGCCTGCCGCCATGGTCATGGCACCGGGCGATCCCTGCCCCAGTTGCGCAGCACCTGCAGCGCGGCCCGATATCGTCTGGTTCGGTGAAATGCCCTATGACATGGATGCGCTGTTTGATCATCTGGCCAGCGCCGACATCTTTGCCGCCATCGGCACATCCGGCAACGTCTATCCGGCGGCGGGCTTTGTGGCCGAGGCACGGCGCGCGGGCGCGCATACTCTTGAGTTTAATCTGGAACGGTCGTCGGTGGGCAGCCAGTTTGCCGAACACCGCACCGGGCCTGCATCACAAACCGTGACGACATGGGTGGATGAACTGCTGAAAAAGTGAGGGTGGTGGGCGATGGGCCCACCACCAAAATTCAGTTACCCATCGCGCTATGATCGGGCTTGCGTTCATGATCGACCGGGACTTGCACCTGAACATCGCCTGCCTTTTCAAACGTCAGCGTCACGGTGATTTCGGCCCCCTGCTCAAGTGGCCCAGTCAGCCCCATGAACATCACGTGATCCCCACCACGTTTCAGCACATGCGCCTCTCCCGCTGCAATCGGAATGCCGCCTTCAATCTCGGTCATTTGCATCACGCCGTTTGCGTCCTCGATGTGGGTGTGCAGCTCAACGCGGCCCGCCACCTCCGAGGATGCCGCGATCAGACGGTCATCGCTGTCTGATTGATTCATCAATGTCATGAACGCCGCCCCTGTTTTGGATGTGGGCGTCGATGCGCGCACATAGGGATCTTCAATCATCATCTCACCGGCAAATGCTGATGTGGTTGCAAGAATCGCAGCAGCAATCGCTGCGCCAAAGTATCGTGTGAGTTTCATTGGGTGTGTCCTGTTATTAATCTGGAAATTGTGTTTTTCAGATCACGACAGGCGGGCCGCGCGACGGGGGGGCCGGATTCGGCGTGGCTGGCGCATCGCGCGCGGCCAATGCAATGAGGTGATGAAATTGAACGATCCGCGCCGGTGACATCACATCAGCTGCCGGGCCAACCACGATCACATTCAATGCTGAATCAGGGCAGATGTGCGGTGCACTGGTCGGATGCCCGGATGCGTCCATATAGACCGCAACCGGCCCGGTTCCGGTGCAGAGTACCATTTGCCCGGTGGCCGCGGATGCACCGCGTGCGACAGCCATGCTCTGGCTGGTGAATGCCAGCATCAGGGCCAACGCAAAAGAGATTATGCTGCGCAACGTCATGAACCAAGTCTACCAAAGCGCCCTGCCGGAAACGAGGCGTAATAACGCCGCAGCCCCGGCCGTTGCGGACCGGGGCTGCGTTAATTCTGGCTTGCGAAAGAGGCGGAGCTTAGCTCAGTACTTCGGCAGTTGCGCTTGATTTCGCAATGGCTTTTTTGATCTTCAGCGCATTGGCGGACAGGTTGGTGTCCTTTTCCTTGGCCAAGAACTTGTCCAGACCGCCACGGTGATCAACGCTGCGCAATGCAGCGGCTGAAATGCGCAGTTTGAAACCACGGCCCAGCGCTTCGGACTGCAATGTGGTGTCATTCAGGTTCGGCAGGAAACGGCGACGCGTCTTGTTGTTCGCGTGGCTTACGTTGTTGCCCGACATTGGGCCTTTTCCGGTCAATTCGCAAACGCGCGACATGGGTTCATCCTTTTGTTTTCGTGGTACGCCAGCGATCCGGCACAACACGTGAAGCGGGGGCCGCACTTCGGCAACCCTGAAATTGGTTCGCAGCACTTAGTTGGAATCGGCTGGGTCGTCAACCCAATGCCTTGCGCGTGCATGATGTTTCCCCCGGCCCAAAACTGGTTTCGGAAAGCTTGGGTTGCCACACAGTGCAGTGCTGCCTAATCTTCCCCAATTTAAGCCCCAAAAATTGAGATTTTGTATGTTGAACACTCTTCACGAACCGCAATCCGTCCTGAACCTGTGGTTTCCCCATACCGGGCATCAGAAATCCATGGAAAGCCACGGTGCCTTTTGGGAAGAACGCATGCAGGGTGGAATGGATGCCACCATCATCGCCAACTTCGCCGAAATGACGCTTGCCGCGGCGACGGGCCATCTTGATCATTGGGCGGACACCCCGCGCGGCCGGCTTGCGCTGCTCATCGTGCTTGATCAGTTCCCGCGCTCGCTCTGGCGCGATACGCCTGCTGCTTTCGCCCAAGATATCAAGGCGACAAGACTGGCCTTGGATGGCATCAGAAATGGCGACTTCGATACATTGGCCCCATGGGAACAGGTTTTCTTTCATATCGCCATTTCCCATTGTGAAGGCCCCGACCATCTTGAGCGCATGGATGCCCTGGAACCTGTCATGGAGCGCACGATTCTCGGGTTACCCGCGGTTCTCGCACCACTTGGTGACAGATTTCGCGCCCAGCACCAAAGTGTTCGCAGCATTATCGAACGCTTTGGCCGACATCCGCACCGCAATCCCATTCTGGGCCGCCACTCCACACCAGAGGAAGAAGCGTATATCGCCACAGGTGATTTTCCCCACGTGCGCAAAGACCCCATCAAAGCCTAACAATTTTACCGGGAACCCATTTCCTTTTGCATCCCCGATCCAGATTTGGCAAAGCTGCCCCATGACCATACAAATGCGTGCCCTCTTCGTTCACCTCTTCACCGCCACAGGTGCCGTTTTCGCCATGTTGGCAATGCTTGCCGCCGTCGAGCTTGAATGGGACCTGATGTTCCTCTGGCTGGTGGTGGCCTTTTTCGTCGATGGAATCGATGGGCCAATGGCGCGCAGGTATGATGTGAAAACCAATGCGCCTGAATTTGACGGCGTGCTGCTCGACCTGATCATCGACTATCTCACCTATGTATTCATCCCGGCCTTTGCCCTCTTTAGCTCCGGCCTGATGGACGGGTGGAGCGGTTGGGCCATGATCATCATCGTGACCTTCGCCTCGGCGATGTATTTCGCCGACACGCGCATGAAAACAAAGGACAATTCGTTCTCTGGCTTTCCGGGCTGCTGGAACATGCTGGTGCTGGTGTTGTTTGCATTGAAACCCGAATGGTGGGTCAGCCTGATCATCGTGACGATCCTCGCCATCACCATGTTCATCCCGATCAAATTTGTGCACCCGGTGCGCACCGAACGCTGGCGCAACATCACTTTGCCGATGGCGCTGGGGTGGACATTCTTTGCCGGATGGGCCGCCTGGGTCGACTTCCATCCGGAAAGCTGGGCGCATTGGGGGCTGGTGATCACCTCAATCTATCTGATCTGCGCAGGTGCCGTTCAGCAGATGATCCCGGCAAAAGGCGACTAAGGCACGGCGCAAAGATATCTCTTGACCTCAACCTAGGTTCAGGCCCCATCACAGATGCCTGAGAACGAGGTTGTTATGTCCGAACATGCCGCTGCAGCCAGCGAAAAGCCCGACGAATATGTGCCCTGGCGCGAATTTTTGACCAGTGGCTACACCGCATCGCTTGCACTTGTCAGCCTTGGTGTCTGGCTGCACGCAGCAGACAGTTTGGTTGTCGCAACCATGCTGCCCGCCATGATTGCGGATATCGGCGGCGCGGCCTTTGTCAGCTGGACCGTTTCGATCTACGAGATCGGGTCGATTGTTGCCGGGGCAGCCAGCGCGTTGATCACCATGCGTTACGGCTTGCACGGCCCGATGAGCATTGCGGCATTTCTGTTTGGCGCAGGCTGCGCCGCAAGCGCGATCAGCCCCAACATGGGCCTGCTGTTGATTGGCCGCGCCTTGCAGGGCTTTGGCGGAGGCGGCCTTGTGGCAATGTGTTTTGTTGCCCTCGGCGTGCTTTTTCCGCGTCGCTACGCCGCCCGCGCACTGGCGGTCGTGTCGGCGTTCTGGGGCATGTCTGCGTTTCTGGGACCGCTGATCGGTGGTCTTTTTGTTGAATATGCCAACTGGCGTCTGGGCTTTTGGTTCTTCGCAACGCTTGCCTTCATGCTGTCCGCCTGGATCGCCCTGCGCCAGGAAACTGCCACGCTTGAACAGGGTAAAACCGACACCCGTTTTCCGCTGTCGCGGCTGGCGCTGCTTTGCTTTGCTGTCGTGTTGATCTCATATGGTGGGGTGCGGGTCGAGGCCCTGCGCACCAGCGGGTTGATCGGTGCCGGCGTCCTCTGTCTGATCTGGTTCTTCCGGCGTGACGGGCTTGCCGGGCCGGACCGTTTGTTGCCTCACGCGCCGCTTGATCCGCGCCATGCCACCGGGGCTACCCTGCTGATGCTCATGATGTTGCCGATGGCCACGGTGGCGATCACCGCGTATGGCCCTTTGCTGATGACGGTTGTGCACGGCACGTCGGCCCTGACCGCCGGGTACGTGGTGGCCTGCTCCTCTATCGGGTGGACATTGGCCGCCGTAAGCGTCAGCGGCTCACCGGAACGTTTTGACAGGATCTGGATTGCCATTGGAATGGCTGTGACCACGCTGAGCATTGCGGGCTTTGTCTATGCCTTACCAGCCGGGCCGGTCTGGCTGATCGCAGTTTGTGCATTGGCCGAAGGGGGCGGTTTCGGGCTGGCCTATACCTTTATTCTCAGGCGCATTACGGCTGTTGCCCCAAAAGAAGACATGCAGCGCATCACCGGGGCGATCCCGACAATGCAACGGATCGGATATGCATTGGGCGCGGCCTATATCGGGATCATCGCAAATGCGTCGGGATTCCTCAGCATTCAGACCCCGGACGATGCCGGCAATGTGGCGCGTATCCTCTTTTTGGCCTGCTTGCCCCTGGCATTGGTCGGGTTGGTCGCCATGCTCGGTCTGGTGCGCCGTCACCCCCACGATGCGTCGCTTTAAGCGCATCGCATAATCTAAATCAACAGACCCGCCGCCCCTTCATGACGCAGCAAGGCCACCTTGGTCTCAACCCCACCCGCACCTGAAAAGCCGGTCAACCCCTTGGCCCCCATCACCCGATGGCACGGTATGATGATCGGGATCGGATTGCCGCCACAGGCCTGCCCCACCGCTTGGGCAGGCACACCCAACTTTTTGGCGATATCACCATAGGTCACCGTATGGCCAAAGGGGATTGACGACATCGCACTGCAAACATCCCGCTGGAAATCGCTGCCCGTCACCCGCAACGGAAGATCGAAAACCGCGCGCTTACCAGCGGCATAGGCGGCCAATTGCGCCGCCGCTTCATCCAGTAGATCAGAGGCGTCTTGCTGCGCACTGCGCGCCCAGCCCAACGCCGTGATCGCCCCCGCCTCTTCGGTCAGGGTCAGGTTGCCAAATTGCGTGGGAACAGTGCGGTATTTCATGCCAACATCATGCACCGGTGCCGCGACGCGCTCAATCCGTTTCCTGCGGCTTGCAGGACCCCGGCACTTGCAAGCGGATCGAACCAACAGATTATTGTGCATCAGCTATCGTCATAGGCAAGCCATCCGGCCAGCATACTTGCGGCCAATGTCTCGGCATCCTCTGCTTCGAGCGACAGATCACCACCCGCCCAATTGCCGCCACCCGATGTTGCAAATCCTGCCGGCACCACAATCGCCTCCAACAATGTCGATTTGCCAGAGCCGTTTTCACCCATCAGTATCGTCACGGGTTCGACGAGGGTCAGCTCAAAACCTTCTTTCACCCAAGGTAGGCTAAAGGGATAGCGCCCCCGGCAGGGGCGCATCCGGGTCTTTCAGCCGCAGGGACCGCAAGTAGGGCGCGGGCAGTTTGGTTTTGCGCCGCGCCGCCATGGATCACGAAACCGCTGCGTCACAGCGCCCACATACGCCTGCATGGGCATGCGTGCCCACATCCGGCAAGACCTTCCAGCAACGCTCACATTTGTCGCCAGTCGCCTTGGCAAAGACTACCGCCACCCCATCGGTTTCCGGCATGCGGAAAGCCTCTGCCGGGGCGGCATCGCCGCTCACCGTGATATCAGATGTGATGCTCACATCCTCAAACGACACGCTTTGCAGTGCCGCGCGCTGATCTGCATCCGAAACATAGACCACCGGGGCCGCCTCAAGCGACGCGCCAATGACCTTGTTGGTACGCTCCACCTCCAGCGCCGCGGTCACCACACGCCGTGCGGTCCGTACCTTGGCCCATTTCGCTGCCAGTTCCGCATCAAGCCATGCCTGCGGTGTTTCAGGCATATCGGTCAGGTGAATGGAACTCTCCTCCCCGGGATACCGTTCAAGCCAGACCTCTTCCATGGTGAACACCAACACTGGGGCCAACCACGCCGTCAAACGGTGGAACAGGATATCCAGCACCGACCGCGCGCTGCGCCGCCGCAATGTATCACCATCGCAATAAAGCGCATCCTTGCGGATATCGAAATAAAACGCCGACAGATCAACCGTCGCAAAGGTAAAGACCGCCTGAAACACGCCCTGAAAGTCGAACTTGGCATAGCCGTCTCGCACGACCTTATCCAGCTCTGCCACCCGGTGCAGGATCAACCGCTCAAGCTCTGGCATATCCTTGGGATCGACCCGGTCCGCCTCACTGAAATCGGCCAGCGACCCAAGCATATAGCGCATGGTGTTGCGCAAACGGCGATAGCTGTCAGCGACCCCTTTCAGGATCTCATCGCCGATCCGTTGGTCCGCCGTATAATCCGTCTGCGCCACCCAAAGCCGCAAGATGTCCGCGCCATATTGCTGCACGATTTTTTCCGGCACGATGGTGTTGCCGACGCTTTTGGACATCTTCATGCCCTTGGCATCCAACGTAAACCCGTGTGTCACAACATTGCGGTAGGGTGCATGGCCTGTGGTACCAACGGACTGCAGCAGCGATGAATGAAACCAACCGCGGTGCTGGTCGGTGCCTTCCATATAGACGTCCGCAATGCCGTCCTCGGTGCCGTCGGGGCGGTCACGCAGGGTGAAGGCATGGGTTGACCCACTGTCAAACCACACATCCAAAATATCGGTGACTTGATCGTAGTCATCGGGGTTGACTATGCCATCCAAGAACCGTTCCTTCGCCCCTTCCGCATACCAAACATCCGCGCCATCCGCCTCAAACGCGTCAACGATCCGCTGATTGACCTCCGGGTTACGCAACAAGAACCCCTCGTCGGTTGGCAGCACATTCTTTCGCGTGAAACAGGTCAGCGGCACACCCCACGCGCGTTGGCGCGACAACACCCAATCGGGCCGCGCCTCAATCATCGAATACAGACGGTTGCGCCCGGACTTAGGCACCCAGTTCACATTGTCGATCTCGGTCAACGCCCGTTCACGGATGGTTTTCCCGTGCATGTCCAAGCCATCACCCACGACCTTATCAATCGCCGCAAACCACTGCGGCGTATTGCGATAGATCACCGGTGCTTTGGACCGCCAAGAATGCGGATAGCTGTGCTTGATCTTGCCACGCGCCAACAACCCGCCAACCTCAATCAGCTTGTCGATGATAGCAGTATTGGCGTTGCCTTCCTTGCCATTGGGTTTCAGGATCGCCTTGCCCCCAAAGAACGGCAGATCATCCCGGAACCGCCCGTCGGGGTTCACGTTGTAGGTGATCACCTGTTCCAGCATGCCAAGGTCACGGTAGAGCTCATATTCCTCCAACCCGTGAGACGGCGCGCAATGCACGAACCCTGTGCCTTCGGTGTCGGTGACAAAATCGGCAGCGCGGAAGTCGCGCAGGTCGTCCCATTCGCCGTTGGAACCTTTGGAACCAGCGAGCGGGTGCTTGAGCGACAGCCCAGACAATTCGTCCGCCGTAACATCTCGGACGCGTTTCCACATATCATCCTCAAGGCGCGCGCGGCCCAGAACGTCGGCGGCAAGATTATCGGCCAGCAGAAATTTCTCTCCTACCGAGGCCCAACATTCTTCAGGTGTAGAAGTGACTTCATACAATCCGTAAGAAATGTCCGGTCCATAGACGACGGCTCTGTTCGATGGCATGGTCCAAGGCGTAGTCGTCCAGATCACGACTTTAGCGTCCATCAGATCAACATTATCATGGCGCGCTGGGTCATTTGGATCGTATCCTTGCTGATCAACATTAAACTTAACCCAAACCGTAAAGCTCTCCTTGTCGTGATACTCCACCTCAGCCTCGGCCAGGGCTGTCTGCTCAACTGGCGACCACATCACCGGCTTTGACCCCTGATAGAGCGTCCCGTTCATCAGGAACTTCATAAACTCCTCGGCAATCACCCGCTCGGCGTGGAAATCCATTGTCAGATATGGATCAGCCCAATTGCCGGTGATGCCCAGCCGCTTGAATTCCTCGCGCTGGATGTCCACCCAACCGCGTGCGAATTCGCGACACTCACTGCGAAACTCGTTGATCGGCACGTCGTCCTTATCGCGGCCCTTCTTGCGGTACTGTTCTTCGATCTTCCACTCGATCGGCAACCCGTGACAATCCCAACCGGGGATATAGCGCGCATCGAACCCCATCATCTGATGGCTGCGCACGATCATGTCCTTGATGGTTTTGTTCAGCGCGTGACCAATGTGCAAATGGCCGTTGGCATAGGGCGGCCCGTCATGCAGTGTGAACGGCGTGCGGCCGTGTTTCTCCCGCAACCGATCATAGACCCCAATCCTCTCCCAGCGTGCCAACCACTCCGGCTCGCGTTTGGGCAACCCCGCGCGCATTGGAAAATCTGTCTTGGGCAGGTTCAGCGTTGATTTATAGTCGTGTGTTTCTGGCGTATCGGCGCACATGGCGGGCGTCCTTTGGCAAATCTTTTTACGTGATGGATGATCTGGGTGCGAGCGGCTCAAACACCTCAAGCCCGGCGTCTCAAAATATCAGAGCGCCGGGGTTGTAATTCGAATAATGATCGCAGCAAAACGGGTCATACGGCGCTTATAAGCAGCGGCCCCGGTCCCGACAAGCCCCAAGGCCATCGCTTCACCCTTTCTCAAATACCGTCAACAATCGCCACGTGCACTGTCGTCCCCGGGGGGTGTAACGATCATTCATTCACATGCGCCCACACTGCGGACATGACCACTGATCCTTCGCCCACGGCGCTGGCCACTCTCTTGACCGACCCTGCGCGCACATCACCAACGGCAAACACACCCGGCAAGGATGTCTCATACTGCGTGGCACCGCCGACCTCCGGCCCGGTGCGCACAAATCCCTTGTCATCCAGATCAACCAATCCTGACAACCAGTCGGTATTTGGCGCGGCACCCACCATGATAAAAAGCGCGGCCACCTTCAGCGTCCAGTCCTGACCGCCCAGACGATCATGTAGTTTGACCGCATTCAGGCCGGTTTCGCCGTGCAATTCCGTCACTTCCGTCTGGGTGTGCACGGTGATGTTGGGATGCGCAATCAGACGGCTCAAAAGATAATCCGACATCGACGACGCCAGCGACGGGCCGCGCACCAACACATGCACATGGGTGGTATAGCGCGTCAGATACATCGCGGCCTGACCTGCAGAATTACCGCCACCGATGATTGCAACGTCCGATCCTTTGCACCACCGCGCCTCAACCTCGGTTGCGGAATAATAAACGCCCGCCCCCTCAAACTCTTCCAACCGATCCAGAGGCATGCGCCGATATTGCACCCCTGTTGCCACAATCAGGCTGCGCGCACTGACAGACTGGCCATTTTCCAGCGCCACATGAAACCGCTTCTTCTCGCACTGGGTCAGATCTGTCGCCCGGTGTGGTACGGCAAATCGGGTGCCGAATTTCATCGCCTGCACCTCACCGCGCCCCACCAGATCACCGCCCGAAATGCCGGTTGGAAAGCCCATGTAATTTTCGATGCGGCTGGATGTGCCGGCCTGTCCGCCGATGGCCATATCCTCCAACACAAGCGCGCTCAGACCTTCTGCTCCGGCATAGACCCCGGCAGCCACACCAGATGGCCCGCCTCCAACAATCAGCACGTCAAAAAGATCATCCGTCTGAACCGCCAGACCCAGACCGATCACTGCGGCAACGGCCTCTGGTGTGTGCGGTTCGATTTTCTGGTCTTTCCTAAAAATCACTGCCGGATAGGCCCGGTCGATCTGACAACGCGCGGCCAGATCATTGCCTTCTTCAGACGTGATCGCCACCTCGCGGTAGGGAATTCGGTTGCGGGCGGCAAAACTGGCAATCCGCCGAATGTCAGCGCTTTCCTCACCCCCCAGCAGCGTCAGCGCACTGTCAGCCTGTTCAACCGCCCGTCTGCGCCTTGCCGCCAGAACGGTGACAACAATATCGCTCATCTCCGGCATGTCCGACATCAGCCTCAGCATGTCCCGACGCGGCACACACAGAACCTTGCTGTCCATGACAGCGCGTGCACCAGCCAACGACACACCACCCGACAAAAACTGCAGATCGCCAAAAAACTGGCCCGCGCCAAGTGTTGCATTGCCCATCCGCTCGGACGTGCGCGGGTCAACGGCCTCAACCTCGCCTTCCAGCACGTAGTGCATCTGATCCATCGCAGCGCCCGGTTCTTGCACCATTTCGCCGGTCTTGAAGTCGCTGATGGTCCCGACCTTGCGCATCGCCGCGACGTGGCTTTGGCTCAACGGCGTGCGCACCATGGTGGCCAGATCGTCAGCAAAACTTTCCATCAGCTTTCCTTTCCCTGACCAAACAACCCACCAAGGCTTCGCTTGATGATACTGCGCACTTTGGGGCGCTTTTCGGCTGCGAACGGCAATGGCCTGCAGACTTCAATCGCGGCCACGCCAACACGGGCGGTCAGTGCCCCGTTTACCAGCCCCTCACCAAAGCGGCGGCTTAGCTTGCCCAACAATGACCCACCAAGGATTGGCTCAAGCATGTCATCACCCACCGCCACGGCCCCGGTGGCCACCAGATGGGACAGCACCGCACGGGTCAGCCGCCAAGATCCGAAAAACCCTGACCGCCCACCATAGACTTCGGCCACGCGCCGGATCATCCGCAAATTGCTGGTCAGGGCCGCGGCAACGTCTGCAAGCGCTATCGGCACCAGCGCGGTGACCGTTGCAACCTGCCGGGCGGCGGCTTCAACCTCGCGGCTGGCGGCGCGGTCCAGCGGGGCCAGCAGCTCGACTTCCGCCAGCGCCAGCAATCCTTGTGCATCCAATTGATCGCCGCGCAATTCTGCCAGACGGTCCCGGCCCCAGCGGGTGTCTTCGCGCCCTTTATAAAGGTTTACCAAATGGTCAGTCACATTGCGGGCCGCCGTCAAATCCCCTTGCGCCAATGCTTCACCGGCCTCATGGCGCAATCCGTCAAGCCGCGCCAACCGACCAAATGCCGCTATCTCGCGCAAACATATCAGCGCCAGCACCAGCAGAAATGCGGCGATCAGCACTGTCATCGCCCAGCCAAGCACCGGATAGCGCGCGATCAGGTTGGTCACAAAATTCCACGCTGCGATGGACACAAGCGCCCCAACCAGCGCGCCACCGAGCGCCCAAAAGAGCCGCATCAACAGTGAGGGTTTGCGCGCCGCCAACCGCGCTGCGATCTGCATCGCCTGACCCTGCGGCGCAGGGACCATGAGATCCGGAACCGGAGGGGCCTCTGACACGGCCGGACGCGGTTTGCTGTCTTTTTCAAGATCAAAAAGGACGGGTCCTTTTGCCATCACGCGGCCTCCACTTTCCATTCAAACCGCACATCGGGCAGTTTTTCATCCGTATTGCTGCCATCGGTGCGGGCCACCTCGACAAACCCATGTCGTTCATAAAACGCGCACGCCCGCACATTGGCCTGAAACGTCCAAAGGCTCAGATGCGTCGCCTTGGACCGTGCGTCATTGAGAAGCACCGATCCAACACCTTGTCCCCTGACGCTTCGGGTCACATAAAGCGCATCAATCTCGGTGCCATCGCTGGCAATGAACCCCACCACACACCCGTCGCGTTCGGCCACCGTCACCCAACCCAGGTCAATCAAATGGCCGGCATGCGCGATGTCTTCGGCCCGCGTATGCAGGCTCGGCATCCAGCTGGTTGTCTCCGCAAATTCCGACAATATCGCGCCGACGGTGCCAGCGTCTGTCGTGCGTGCCGCGCGCAGCTGGATCACAACCGATCCCCAATCAAAAATTCCGCCACCCGGTCCAGCCGGATATGCGGCGGTCCGTCACCGGGCTTGAGGTTCAGGGGAGCCGGGGCAAAGCGCATCACCTGATAATCCTGATCCAGCCATTTTTCCGCACCCTTGCTCGCCGGATTAAGTAGATGTGCAGGGTCTTGCGGCAAATCACCGGGATAAAAAGCAGCCTCTTTGCCGGTCTCAAGCAGGGTGCCGCGCACCACCTCCAATGTCTCGCCGTCATGGTTCATCGTGGCCTCGGTCGTTGCACGCAACGATGCAATTGCCATCGCTGCGGTGCCTGCACCTGCGTATTGCGCCCGGTCGCGGGCCTCACGGGTCAATGCCTCCATGATCGCGGTCAGGCGCGGGTGCTGTACATGATGCAAATGATCCGCCTTGGTGGCCGCAAACAGGATTTTCTCAACCCTCTTGCCCCCCAAAAGACTGCTCAGAAATCCATTGCGACCAGGCCGAAACGCCGCAAGAATCTCGGCCATTGCAGTGCGCAGATCCTCGACCGCACGTGGACCCTGATTGATGGCACCCAATGCGTCAACCAGCACCACCTGACGGTCGATGCGCGCAAAATGGTCCCGGAAAAACGGCAAAACGACCTGTCGCTTATACGCCTCAAACCGGCGCGCCATTTCCCGGATCAGCGACCCGCGCGGCCCGGTATCGGCCCCGGGAAGCGGTGCAAAGGTCAGGACCGGCGATCCTGCCAGATCACCGGGCAATAAAAACCGCCCCGGTGTGCAATCGGAGTACCCACTGGCCCGCGCCCTTTGCAGATACGCGGCAAAGGATGCGGCCAATGATTTGGCGTCCGTTTCTTCCAGCTTGGTTTGCGGGTCCGTTTTGGCAACCAACGCACGATACTCGGCCGCCTCTTCACGGGTCTCAATGCGCCCCAGAACCTGCGCTGACCAGTTGGTATAACTGATGTCCATAAGCGCAAGATCAAGCAGCCATTCGCCGGGGTAGTCCACGATATCAAGGTGAATGGTGCGCGGCCCCTGCAGGCCCGCGAGCAACCCATTGGGCCGCACCTTGAGCGATAATCGCAGTTCCGAAATGGCCCGTGTGCTGTCGGGCCAATGTGGCGTTGGACCGGTCAGCGCCCCCAGATGCGCCTCATAATCAAAGCGTGGGATGGTGTCATCGGGCTGTGGCTGTAAAAACGCGGCCTCAATCCGGCCCTCGGATGCGGCCAAAAGCCCCGGCATCCGCCCCCGGTCCAGCAGGTTTGCTACAAGCGAAGTAATAAAGACCGTCTTGCCGGACCGCGCAAGCCCGGTCACGCCCAACCGGATCACCGGCTCGAAAAAGGTCTCTGACACGGTGTCCTGCACCGCCTCAACCTGCCGCCAGATGCCATCGGCAATGCGTGAGATAACCAAAACTGCACCCGCCTCAAAATTGTCCTGGACGCAACATAAGGGGCCGGCACAGGGATTGCCAGAAGGAGGGGACCGCGCTAGACGCTGCAAATGCCCCGCTATGCCCTGAAAATTGAATACAACGGCGCGCCTTTTGTGGGTTGGCAGCGGCAGACATCGCTCGCTTCGGTGCAGGGTGCGGTTGAGGCGGCGCTGGGCAAACTGGAACCGCGCGATCACAAGATCGCCGCCGCCGGGCGCACCGACGCGGGCGTACATGCTTTGGGTCAGGTGGCGCATTGTGACATGACCGCGCAATGGGACCCTTTTCGATTGTCAGAGGCGCTGAATTACCACCTCAAACCGCAGCCCGTTGCGATTGTGGATTGTGCCGCGGTAGGGCATGATTTTCACGCGCGCTTCGCAGCACTTGAACGCCGCTACCTCTTTCGCATCCTATGCCGCCGCGCCCCGGCGACCCATCAGGCGGGTCTGGTCTGGCAGGTCAAAAATGATCTGGATGTGGATGCGATGCAGGCGGGCGCGAACATCTTGTTGGGCAAACATGACTTCACGACGTTTCGGTCGACCATTTGTCAGGCCGACAGCCCCGTCAAGACGCTGGATCATCTTCGTGTGACGCGGGTGGAGACAATTGCCGGAACCGAAGTGCATTTTGACGTTCGCGCGCGGTCGTTCCTGCACAATCAGGTGCGCAGCTTTGTGGGGACGCTGGAACTTGTCGGGGCGGGGTCATGGACCCCTGCGGATGTCCAGGCCGCCCTTGATGCCCGCGACCGTGCGGCCTGTGGCACGGTGTGCCCACCGCATGGATTGTATCTGGCCGGGGTGTCCTATCCCACCGATCCATTTGGGTAAGATCAGGGCAACGCGTTCCAGTCACCGTGAAACTTGCCCTCTTCGTCCAACCGTTCAAACCCATGCGCCCCAAAGAAATCACGCTGTGCCTGAATAAGGTTGGCGGTGCCACGTCCCCGGCGCATTGTGTCGTACCATGCCAATGATGCCGACAGCGCGGGCAGGGCGACACCCAATGAAACGCCCGCCGCAAAAACCCGGCGCAGGGCACCGATGCTGTCTGCCAATCGCATACGCATCGCAGGCGCGAGGATGAGGTGACCGGCAGGCAAATCGCTGCGAAACGCATCCGCAAACTCATCCAACAACGCTGAACGAATGATGCACCCGGCCCGCCAGATCTCGGATATCCGCGCCATGTCGAGCGACCATTCAAATTCCTCGGAGGCCGCCGACAAGATGCGAAACCCCTGCGCATGGGCCAGAATGCGCCCCGCCAGCAGTGCCATTTCCAGATCTTCATCGCCGGGCATATCCACGTCCTGCACCCCTGCCGCCAACAGCGGTTCGGCCATCAAGCGGGTGTCTTTTTCAGACGACCACCCGCGTGCGCCCACCGCAGCCTCAATGGTGCTGGCTGATTGTCCCATCTTCAAGGCTTCGATCAACGTCCAGCGTCCTGTGCCCTTTTGTCCGGCCTGATCGCGGATCACATCAACCATCGGCTTGCCGGTCCTGCTGTCCGTCGATTGCAGCGCCGCCGCGGACACCTCAATCAGATACGAAGATAACGGCCCCTCTTGCCACCGCTCAAAGAGCGCCCCGATCTGCTCGGCCCGCTGCCCGCCTGCATCCCGCAGCAACCCGTAAACCTCTGCGATCATTTGCATATCGGCGTATTCAATGCCGTTGTGCACAGTCTTTACGAAATGCCCGGCACCGTCCGGCCCCAGATGCGCCACGCAAGGATCGTCCTCAAATCTGGCCGCAATCGCCTCAACCATCGGTCGCAGTTGCTGCCACGAATGGTCGGACCCGCCCACCATCAGGGACGGCCCGTGGCGTGCGCCTTCTTCGCCCCCGGACACGCCCATTCCAACAAAGTGCAATCCCAATTCCGCCATTGCAGCGGACCGGCGGCGCGTTGCGTTGAAATCAGCGTTGCCGCCGTCAATGATCGTGTCACCCTCGCTCAACAAGGGGGTGATCGCCTCAATCATCGCATCCATCGGTGCACCTGAGGGGATCATGAACAAGATGCTGCGCGGTTGTGCGATGGCTTTGACAAAGTCCTCAAGCGTCTGGGTGCCGGTCAGTTTTTTTGCCAAGGGCCCCGCTTCGTCGATGAACGCGGCAACCCAATCGCTCTCTCGGTTGCAAACCGCCACATCAAATCCGTGATCTGCCAGATTGAGTGCCAAAGCGGAGCCCATCGTCCCCAACCCATAGACGCCAATATCCGCGCCGCTCGTGGTTTTGTTCATTATGCCTCTTACCCCTTTTCTGACAGATCAAGAGTGATACGGCAGATCGCGCAGCGCAAGACCAGTTCAACAATTTGATTTCAATTGGGAATTAAGTTATACACAGGCGTTAAGAATAATAAACAAAACCTGAGGCACTCTGGATACTCATAATGATGCACGTCTTTAAACGCGCATGGGCAGATATGTTCATGCCGATATTGCGCCGACCCAAACGGGTGCAGGTTGCCGCACTTTGTTACCGTGATACGGACGAAGGAAAACGTGTTTTGCTGATCACAAGTCGGGATACCGGACGCTGGATCGTGCCCAAGGGCTGGCCAATTGACGGGCTCGACGGGCCCGGTGCGGCTTTGCAGGAAGCCTGGGAAGAAGCCGGTGTCAAACAGGCCGATATTGAATCGGTACCGGTCGGCCTTTACGCATACGACAAACGTCTCGGCGAAGGCCTGACCGTGCCGGTTGAGGCGCGGGTATATCTGACCCGCGTGCGCAACCTGAGCGAGGAATATCCAGATTCGAACCTGCGAAAACGCGCATGGTTTGCCCCGCAAGAGGCCGCAAACCTGGTGGACGAGCCTGACCTCAAGGCGATTTTGCGGGCTCTTTAGCCCCCTGTTGAACGTCACCATTTTGTAACAGACCTGCAATGACGCGCTTGCACGGGCACGCGGTCTATGTCACCTCATCCGCGACCAAATTTGTTTCCGGGGGGATAACTGGGCATGGCCAACACACCGCAGGGCAGCCAGTGGAAAACGCTGGACACAGACCTTAACCGCATCAGTCAGGTTGAACTGGCCACCGCCTATGTCGGACGCCCGATGGTCGGCATGGGCATTGCGCTTGCGTTCATGGTGCTGGCCGGTGTTGCTGCGGCCGTTTTCTTTGGCCAAACGCCGGTAAGTTTTGTCGTTGTTGTGGCAGCGATTTTCGGGGCCTACATGGCCGTGAACATCGGTGCCAATGATGTGGCCAACAACATGGGGCCGGCGGTGGGGGCCAACGCGCTGACCATGGGCGGTGCGATCCTGATTGCCGCCCTGTGCGAAAGTGCCGGGGCACTTTTGGCCGGCGGCGACGTTGTCTCGACCATTTCCAAGGGCATCATTGATCCAGCCTCGATCGCGGATACCAAAGTCTTTGTCTGGGCGATGATGGCGGCGCTGATCTCGTCTGCTTTGTGGGTCAATCTGGCGACATGGGTCGGCGCGCCGGTGTCTACCACACATTCTGTTGTGGGCGGGGTCATGGGGGCTGGTATTGCCGCTGCGGGCCTTGGCGCGGTCAACTGGTCGTCCATGAGCCTGATTGCGGCAAGCTGGGTCATTTCGCCGGTGCTGGGCGGTGGTGTCGCCGCTTTGTTTTTGGCATTCATCAAGGCACGCATCATCTATCAACACGACAAGATCGCCGCGGCACGCATTTGGGTCCCCGTGCTGGTGGGCATTATGGCCGGGGTTTTTGCCGTCTATCTGGCGCTTAAAGGCCTTAAGAAGGTGATCGACGTTGACATGCCTACAGCGCTGCTGATTGGCGCTGTTGTCGGGGCCCTGGCCTTTGCGATATCGACACCGATGATCCGGCGCAAATCCGAAGGCATGGAAAACCGCAATAAGTCGGTCAAGTTGCTCTTTGGTCTGCCTTTGGTGTTCTCTGCTGCCCTGCTCAGCTTTGCGCATGGGGCCAATGATGTGGCCAACGCCGTGGGACCATTGGCCGCGATTGTGCATGCAACAGAGTTCGGGGTGTCCGAGGCCAAGGTGGTGATCCCGCTTTGGGTCATGGTCATCGGGGCCTTTGGTATCTCATTCGGGCTGTTTCTTTTTGGTCCCAAACTGATCCGCATGGTCGGCAGCCAGATCACCAAGCTCAATCCAATGCGGGCCTATTGTGTGGCCTTGTCGGCGGCAATCACGGTGATTGTCGCCAGCTGGCTGGGCCTGCCCGTCAGCTCAACCCATATCGCGGTGGGCGGCGTCTTTGGCGTGGGCTTTTACCGCGAATGGCATATGGAACGGCGGTTGCGCCGCCCGGATGTGCAGGCCGGGACCGTCAAGCGCATCGCCCCCGAAGAACGCCGCCGCCGCAAACTGGTGCGCCGCTCGCATTTCATGACCATTGTTGCGGCTTGGGTGATCACGGTGCCCGCCGCCGCAACAATGTCTGCACTGGTGTTTTGGGTGCTCAACGCCATAGCGAATTGAGACTCGGATGTCCGTATCAGATCACCAGCACGAGCATGAGGATGGAGGCCGCCAGCACTGCCATCCCCGCCCATTCACGCCCCGTAATGCGTTCGTGAAAGAACAAGGTTGAGGCCGCGACGCTCAGGATCAACTCCACCTGGCCCAGCGCCTTGACATAGGCTGCGTTCTGCAAGGTGAACGCGATGAACCAGCACAGGCTGCCGCCCATCGAGGTCAGCCCGATCCACACGGCAACACGCCGCGCAGACCAGACCGCGCGCATCTGGCCCGGTTCACGAAGCCGCAGCCAGACCATCATGATCAGCGTTTGCATCACAACCACAGCGGCCAATGTGATGGTGGCACGCAAGATCGGATCATCTTCGATGAGCGTCAGGCTCGCGCCCCGGTAGGTCACTGCCGAGATCGAGAACAAGAACCCGGACGCAATCCCAAGGGCGGCCGCCCGTTTGTTCACCTGCCCCATGTGCCAGCCCTGCGCGTCCTCGCCCCCGGACAGCAACAGCAATCCCACAATGCCAAGGGCGATCGCGGCAAAACCAAGCATCGTCACGCCTTCGCCCAGCACGATCCAGCCCATCAGGACGGTCTGGATCACTTCGGTTTTCTTGAACGTTATACCAACCGCGAAATTGCGTTGTTTGAACAGCAGCACCACACAGACCGTTGCCGTGATCTGTGCGGTCGCTCCAAACAGGCCGTAAACCCAGAAATTCAGATTGAGTGCTGGCATCGGCTTGCCAGAGATCACCAAGTAGACAGCCAGCAGACCAAGGATGAACGGAGCGGAATAGATAAACCGGGAAAAGGTGGCCCCGGCGGCGGACAGCGTTGCTGTCGACAGATGCTTTTGCAACATGAAACGACCGGTCTGAAAGACCGCGGCGGCAATGCTGACGATGATCCAGAGATCAGGAATGAGACTGTTCATCCCTTCCCATACCGCTAATCCGCGCGCGGCTGCCAGAGCGGATGTGCAACAGGGTCTTTGCGTCTGAACAGAAACTGGCGAAACACCTGCGCATAGGACCGATACACATAGCCATCGTTGCGGCGCAGATACCGCGATCTATGGGCGCGGTAGAGCGCCGGCAAACGGTACCATGAAACGGTTGGATGCATGTGATGCACCACGTGGAAATTGTTGTTCAGAAACAAAAGCGCCAACAGACCCCGGTCCTCGACCACCACGCTGCGACCCGATGCGCGCACATGGGCCTGGTGTTCCAGAAAGGTGCGTATCTTGAGGATCGACAAAGCGACATAACAGGCGCTCAGATAGACCCAGATAGGCACTGCCGACAGCGACACCACCCACAAGACCCCGATCACGCCGGGCAGATGGATCAGCCAATCCAGCGCCACCCGCCTGTCCCCCGCGGCAATCATCCCAAGGTCGGCGCGGATGAAATTCACCATTCCAATCAGCGGCCCCAGAACCATGCGCCCCAAAAGAGTGTTGTTCACTGTCAGCAGAACCTGCACCGGGCGCGGCAATTTCGCCCAAACGCCCGGGTCCAGATAATTGGTCTCAGGATCATCATAGGGGTCGGTCAGGTTGGCATCATTGTGATGCGCGAGGTGCAGGCGCTTGAACCTCAGATACGGCACAAACAATCCCGGCTGGATCAGGCCCAGCGCGGTCGAGGCCCGCTCTGAGCGAAAAGGATGCCCGTGCAGAATCTCATGGCTCAGAGATGAATGCAGAGGCAAAGCAAATACCAGCAAACCAAAGCTGAGGCCCGCCCAGCCGTCTGGCAGGCAAAGTGCCGTCGCCCAGACCGCCAAACACCCGGCAAACAAACAAAGCGTTGGCCAGTCCCACCCTGATGTTCCACGTCTGACAGAAGATTTCTGTTTGTCGGCGTTCGGAAAAAGGGTCGGCGGGGTATTCATCAATGGCCTTGCGTGGACGTCAGTAACGCGTTTGTGATATCGCGCTGAACCCCGTGCTAACCATTCCGATAATAGTTAACATTGATCGCCATCTGTGATATTTGTCACCGAATGCCGAATATGATGACCAAAATTGAACGCGCAACCCGATTCCGTCAGCGGTTGGCCGTGGCGATGAAACAGACCAACACCAGCCAAAGCGGTCTGGCGCGCGCCATTCAGGCAGATCGGTCAACCCTGTCACAGGCATTGACCGATGACGGAGCACGCCTGCCCAGCGCCCATTTGATCGGGGCCTGTGCCAGCGCTTTGGGTGTCTCAAGCGACTGGTTGCTGGGCTTGTCGGACCGACCTGAATCCGCAGCTGATCTGTTGTCCAACAGCTTTGAAGTGTCGCAGGCACCCCGCGCGCATGTGGATGAACAGATCTTTGATTGGCACCGCGAGGCGCTTGGCTACAAAATCCGGCATGTGCCCGCCACCCTGCCCGACATGTTGAAAACCGATGCGATGCTCGCATGGGAATACGGGCCGCATATGGGGCGCACCACACAACAGGCCATCAACGCGTCACGGGACCGGCAGGAATGGATGCACAATTCCCGCTCCGAATATGAAATCGCGATGCCGCTTTACGAGGTTGAAAGCTTTGTGCGCGCCACCGGGTATTACACCGGGCTGACGGCCGCGATCCGGCTGGCGCAGACCGATCAGCTGATCACGCTCTCACGCGCATTGTACCCGCGGCTGCGCATCTATCAGTTTGACGCCCGCCGTCTCTACTCCGCACCTATCACCATTTTTGGCCCGCTGCTGGCTGTGCTTTATACGGGCGGCCATTACATGGCTTTTCGCGACAGCCAACGGATTGAGACCTTCACCGGCGATTTTGATTTGCTGGTGCGCGAGGCCCAACGCACCGCCCGTGACTTTCCCGATTTCCTCACCGACATGCGCGCCTTGATCCGTTAGGGTCAGACCTTTGGATCAGGGTTCTCCGTATGCCCATCAACGGCGATCACCTGCCCTGACACCAACCGCGCCGCGTCCGAGCCCAGAAACACCGCCATATTCGCAATATCGCGGGCCTCAACGAATGACCGCATCGACGTGCCGACCGCGTAGCCGTCATAAACTTGATCGCGGGTCATGCCCTTGGCTGCGGCTTCGCGTGCCAAGACGCCTTCCATGCGCGGCCCCTCGACCGCACCCGGACAAATCGCATTGGCGCGAATGCCAAACGGTCCCAGCTCCATCGCCAGCGTCTTCATCAGCCCGATCATGCCCCATTTTGCCGCCGCATATGGCGCGCGGTTCGGATAGCCAAAAAGACCCGCAGTGGACGAGGTGACCACGATAGAACCGCTGCGGGCTTTTTTCATCAAAGGGGCTGCATATTTCGCCGCCAGAAAGGCCCCCTCCAGATTGACGCTGACACAGGCGCGCCAATCGTCCAGCGCCACATCTTCGACCAATGCCGTTGGCCCCGCAATACCCGCATTTGCGCACAGCACATCGAGGCCATCAAGCTGTGCAAACACCGCCCGCATGTCCGCCTCGTCTGCCGCATTTGCCCGCTCCGCATGCCAGTGATCAGGACAGGCCGCCAGCGCGGTGGCGTCCACGTCCGTCACCCACACCTCAAAACCTGCGGCGTCAAACCCTTCGGCCATGGCGCGCCCGATACCGGAGGCCCCCGCCGTAATTAAACACCGCTTCACCGTGGCGCACCGATGGCACGACCAAGCCCAATTGGTTTCGGCAACCGGCCATGGCCCGCCGCAAACCGTCCCAATGCAGCCTCAATCGCCGAACTGGGTGTTGATGGCTTGCGGGTCTCCAGCGACACATGCAGCAGAAAATGCTCACCCGTCGCCAGCATCCGCTCCCCTTCGCGCATCTCGTGCCACAGGTGCATCTTTTTGCCCGCGCCCTCGATCACGCGGGTGGTGATGGTGATGACAGCACCTGCGTGCACTTCGTCCAGATGGCGAATGTGGGTTTCGGCCGTGAAATAGCTGCCACCACTGGAAATATAGGCCGCATCGCAGCCGATGATCTCCATGAACCTGTCCGTTGCATCAGCGAAGGCATGCAGATACCGCGCTTCGGTCATGTGTCCGTTATAATCCGTCCAATCCAGCGGCACGGTGCGGTGGGCGGTCAACACAGGTTCATCCGCACTCAGGTCGTCCGCGACTGCGCCCAACGCCGTGCCATGGCGCATCATTTTCTCCTGAATGTTCAGCAACGCCCCCGCGCCCCAATCCTGCGCTTTCAGCCCCCGCATCATCGTCACCAGATTGTTGTCGCGGATACGTTCCAATTCGCGGATCGAATGATGCCCTGATTGCGCATCCGACTGACCTGCAATCAGGTCCACCAATTCATCGGTAAACTCCGGCACATCCATCAATTTGGTCCACGGCCACTGCAAACAGGGGCCAAACTGCGCCATGAAATGTTTCATGCCTGCCTCGCCCCCCGCCACGCGGTAGGTTTCAAAAAGCCCCATCTGCGCCCAGCGGATGCCAAAACCATAGCGGATCGCGTTGTCGATTTCCTCGGTAGTGGCGATGCCGTCTTTGACCAGCCACAAGGCTTCACGCCAGACCGCCTCAAGGAACCGATCCGCCACATGGGCGTCGATCTCTTTTTTCAGGTGGAGGGCGTACATGCCCAGTGACGCGAATATGTTCTTGGCGCGGTCAATCAGCGGCCCGTCAAACCCCTCGCGCGGGACCAGTTCAACCAGCGGCAACAGGTAAACCGGGTTAAACGGATGCGCGACCATGATCTGATCGGGGCGCGCCATGCCTTCCTGCAACTGGCTGGGTTTAAACCCCGAAGTGGACGAACCAATCACCGCCTCTGGGTCACAGGCCTGCTGGATTGCGCCAAAGGTCTTGTGCTTGATGTCCAGCCGCTCTGGCACGCTTTCCTGAATCCAGCTTGCCCCCTGAACCGCTTCCTGAATGGAACCATGAAAGCTGATCTCGCCCTCGTCGGGCAGCGCCACATCGGTCAGCCCCGGCAACGACCTGCGCGCGTTGCCCATCACTTCGGCAATCTTGCGTTTTGCTTCCGGGTCCGGGTCAAACACCCGGACGTTCCAGCCGTTCAACACAAACCGCGCGGCCCACCCGCCTCCAATCACGCCACCACCAATTATTGCTGCTGTCTTCGTCATTTTAGCACCCGTAGTTGGCTCACATCGTAGCCATTGAAATCCAAAATCTCCCGCGCCGCCTTGATCCGGTCAGCACCGCCTTTAGGGCTGCGGTCCGCGATGAAACCGAACCGTCCGTTGGGCGTGCCGATCACCGCGGTACGGAAGCCTTCGTCCACCCATAACACCCAGTATGCGTGATCATCCCAATCCAGCGTGAACCGCCCCTGCCCAATCATGGTGCCCAAGGTGGCACTTTGTTCAGCACCGGATGCGCCGGATGGCTGGCCGCTCGTTTCGGTCCAGGTAAACGTGTCACCCGCCCCCGGCATCACGGTAAATCCGGTCAGCGCGCGTTCGGTGGGGAAATACTCCCGCACCGTCCAGACACCCGCAAACCGGTTCAGATCAAACCGCGAGGTTGCGCCAATCAGCGCATTGGTGTCGCGGTAACCATCGACATGTTGCACAGGGGCCGTACAGCCGACCAAGATGACCAACACCGCACCGACGATAAATCGGCGAAATACCGACGGTAGGCCGCCGTCCAAAATCACGGCTTCGGAGCCCGTTTTTCCAGCCCCAGTTTTTCACGGACTTCGGCCGGGCCAATCACCCGCGCGCCCATATTTTCGATGATGGTGCCCGCACGTTCGACCAGCTGCCAGTTTTCGGCCAGTTGCCCTTTTGCAAGCCACAGGTTGTCCTCCAACCCCACACGCACGTTGCCCCCGGCAAGCACCGCCGCCGCGACATAGGCCATCTGATTGCGCCCCAGCCCAAAGGCCGAAAACGTCCAGTCATCGGGCACATTGTTGACCATCGCCATGAAGGTATTGAGATCATCCGGTGCGCCCCACGGCACCCCCATGCACAGCTGAACGAGCGCGGGCGCGTCCAGCACACCGTCCTTAACTAGTTGTTTTGCATACCAAAGATGGCCAGTGTCAAATGCCTCAATCTCGGGCTTGACGCCCAGATGCGTCATCATCCGCCCCATTGCCGTCAGCATACCGGGCGTGTTGGTCATCACATAATCGGCCTCAGCGAAATTCATCGTGCCGCAATCAAGTGTGCAGATCTCGGGCAGGCATTCGGCGATATGCTGCACCCGCTCAGAGGCTCCGATCATATCTGTGCCCTCAACGGGCGGCATCGGATGTTCGGTTGGCCCAAAGATGATGTCGCCGCCCATGCCTGCAGTCAGATTCAACACCACATCTGTCTCGGATTCGCGGATACGTTCGGTCACCTCACGGTATAATGCCAGATCCCTGCTAGGCTTGCCGGTTTCGGGGTCACGCACGTGGCAGTGCACAATCGCGGCACCCGCGCGTGCCGCCGCAATGGCGCTGTCCGCAATCTGCGCGGGCGAGCGTGGCACATGCGGACTGCGGTCCTGGGTGCCGCCTGATCCGGTGACGGCGCAGGTAATGAAAACCTCATTGTTCATGGTCAACGGCATGGGCGGTGTCCTTTGTCTGGGGGGCAGTGATTGCGTTTGGCCGCATCTTGGCGCAGGTTCGCGGCCATAACTTTGCATAAAGCGAACCAACTTTGATGAAATCCGCAAAAATCAAGACCAGCCACGTCACCCTTCTGGTGCTGGACGGCTCGAACACCCTGTCTTTCGCCGCCGCCGTCGATCCACTGCGCGCGGCCAACCGACAAGCTGGCGCACCCCTTTATGACTGGCGTTTTGCCACCCCGCGGGATCACCCGGTGATGTTGACCAGCGGGCTGCCCATCCCGGCATCACCCATTCACAAAATCGAACAAACTGACCTTCTGCTCATCGTTGCAGGCTTTGACCTTGAGGCCCAATCTACCCCCGCGCTCAGCGCCAGCATTCGCCGTATCGCAAGTACCGGCGCGACCATAGCTGGCATTGACGGTGGCCCATGGGTGATGGCGCGCGCGGGCATTTTGGATGGCCATCAAGCCACCTGCCATTGGGAAGACATGGAAAATTTCGCCCAAGAATTTCCGCAGGTGGAGCTGGTGAACAGCCGGTTTCAGATCAGCGAGCGCAGACTGACCAGTGCCGGGGCGGCCCCGGCGATCGAGATGATGTTGCATCTGGTGCGCACCCGCCATGGTGGCTCCCTCGCCGCTAAGATTGCCGCCACCTTTATCTATGATCTGGCAACCCCGACTGCACGACCGCAAACCCGCCGCACCGCGCTGCCCCATAATGCGCTGACCGCGCGGGCCCATGCGATGATGGAAGCCGCATTGGACAGCCCCCTGCCGATCCGTACACTCGCGCGCCGATTGGGTGTCAGTCCGCGCGCCTTGCAGGTTCAGTTCAAGGCGCGTCTGGCCACAACACCTCAGGCGCATTACCTGTCGCTGCGCCTTGCCGAAGCAGAACGTCTGGTGACGCAAACGGCCCTGCCCCTGCAAGATGTCGCACTGGCGACAGGGTTTGGATCGCAGGCCAGCTTTGCCCGTGCATTTCGCGCAGCGTTTGGAAAATCGGCAACGTCGGCACGGCGCAGGTAGCAGGCCCTAGATTTCGCGGCGCAGTGCCTTGACAGGCAGGTTCGGCAGGCCCTGTTTGGCGGTTTCTGCCAGCTTCATCACGTCAACCACCATCGCGCTGATCGGTGTCGCAAGGCCGGCTTTGACCCCCATCCGCACCACCTGACCCTGAAACGCGTCGATTTCAGTTCTGCGCTTTGCCATCAGGTCATAGGACATCGACGTGTGCGCCTGTGCATCAATCGTCAGCATCGATGTCGCGACACAGGTAAAAAGCGGCGTCGGCAGCCGCAAGATCGTGGGGATCAGACCCACAGGCACAGGCATTGCCGACGACGGCTCTATGCCGCTGGCCGTTAAAATGCGCAGCGCCTCGGCCCATTGGTCCGCCAGCAATTTGCGCCATCTGCGGTCGCGCAATTGTTTTTGCAAGGTCAGACCACTCAGCGCGTTGAGCGCATTGTTGAGGTTCATCAGAAACTTGCCCCATTGGATCTGGGTGATATCGGCCGTTTCCTCTATCGCCAGTTGCGGCACGCGCAATGCCTGGGCCAATGCGCCGCTTCCGGCCTCGATCATGATATCCCCACTGCTCGCGCGGTGAAAACAACCCTGCCCCATCGGCACAACATTGAAGGGCACCATGCCTGCGCGCACATCAGAATTGGCCAGCACAGCGCGCAGTGTTTCAGCATTTTCAGTCCCGTTCTGGAGGCTGATCACGCGGGCCTGCGCTGGCGCATGGGCCGCTATGGCGCGGGCCATCGTCGCGGTATCACCAGATTTTACGGTCACCAGAATAATATCCGCATCCACAAAACAGGTTGGTTTGTCGGTCAGGGTCAGACTCTCGACATCGACCCGTTGGGCCATGCCGTCGATATCCGTCAGGGTCAGCCCATGCGCGCGGATTTCATGTGCAATCCGCGGTCGCGCCAGCAAGGTGATGTTATGGCGTGCCGCCGCAAGGACGCCGCCCACAAAACAGCCGATGGACCCAGCACCAGCCACCACGATATGCGGGTTACTTACCAAGGCACCAGCGCATGATTGCCTTTTGCGCGTGCAAACGGTTTTCGGCCTCATCAAAGATCACCGAATGGGGACCGTCCATCACGGCACTTGTTGCCTCATCATCGCGGTGCGCGGGCAGGCAATGCATAAACAGCGCATCCGGTTTGGCCCGCGCCATCAGCGCATCATTGACCTGATAACCGCGCAACTGGTTGTGACGCCGTTCACGCGCCGACTGCGGATCGTGCATCGAGACCCATGTGTCGGTCACCACCAGATCGGCACCTTGAACGGCTTTGTCCGGGTCACGCTCAATCGTATAAAGCCCCGCGAGCGAGGCCTCGGGATCAAGCGGGGGCGGACCTGTGAAGGTGAGGTCAAAATCAAATTGTTTGGCCGCATGGGCAAAGCTGGCAAAGACGTTGTTGCCGTCGCCGGACCAGACAACCTTCTTGCCTTTGATCGGGCCGTTATGTTCCTCAAACGTCATGATATCGGCCATGATCTGACAGGGGTGCGTGCGGTTGGTCAGCCCGTTGATGACCGGCACCGTTGCATATTCGGCCATGTCCAGCAGCGTTTGTTCTTCAAACGTGCGGATCATGATCAGATCGACATAACGTGACAGCACCCGCGCGGTGTCGGCGATGGTTTCGCCATGGCCCAGCTGCATGTCGGCCCCTGACAGCACCATGGTTTGCCCACCCATCTGCCGCACGCCCACGTCGAATGAAACGCGGGTACGTGTGGATGGTTTTTCAAAGATCAGCGCGACCATATGATCTTTCAGAGGCTGATCGTCGTCCGGCGCGCCTTTCGGGCGACCTGCGCGGGCGGATTTCATCTCAGCGGCATTGTCGATGATGCCCCGCAGGTCGGTAGGTGATGTTTCGTGAATGTCTAAGAAATGCGTCATTGATGTTCTCTATCTGAAAGCTTTCGAAGGCTGACTGCCCCCGGAAGCCAAAGGAATATGTACGGCCAAAAAGGGTTACGGCGCGCTCAGGCTGGCGGCGGCATCGTCCAGTCGCGCAATGGCTTGGGCGATCTCTTCGTCCGTGATGGTTAATGGCGGCAAAAGGCGGATCACATTGTCCGCAGCCGGAACCGTGATCACTTCATGAGCGTAACCTGCCGTCACGATATCAGTATTGGGTGCCTTGCATTTTAGGCCCAGCATCAGGCCAGCCCCCCGCACGCTTTCAAACACGTCAGGATGCGCGGCAATCAATCCTTCGAGCTTCTGACGCATGAGGCCCGCTTTGCGGTTTACCTCGGCCAGAAAGGCAGGGTCCGCGATGATGTCCATCACCGCACAGCCGACCGCACAGCCCAAAGGGTTGCCGCCATAGGTGGAGCCATGGGTGCCTGCGGTCATGCCGCTGGCGGCGTCTTCGGTGGCCAGCACCGCCCCAAGGGGAAAGCCGCCACCAATGCCTTTTGCGACCATCATGATGTCTGGCGTCACGCCGGCCCATTCATGGGCAAAAAGCTTGCCCGTGCGGCCCACGCCGCATTGCACCTCGTCCAGGATCATCAGAATGCCATGTTCATCACACAGGTCACGCAGGCCTTTCAGGCAGGCGTCCGGCAAGGGGCGAATGCCGCCTTCGCCTTGCACAGGCTCCACCATGATGGCGCATGTCGTTTCCGTGATCGCCGCCGTCAGCGCATCGTGGTCGCCAAACTCAAGGTGCACAAAACCGGGCAAAAGCGGGCCAAAGCCCTTGGTCATCTTCTCAGACCCCGCCGCCGCAATGCCAGCCGCAGACCGGCCATGGAACGACCCGGAAAAGGTGATGATATCGGTCCGGTCCGGCTGACCTTTGTCATAAAAATACTTGCGCGCCATTTTTACGGCCAATTCGCAGGCCTCCGTGCCGGAGTTCGTGAAAAAAACCGTGTCGGCAAAGGTATGTTCAACCAGCCGATCGGCCAGCGCCTGTTGCTGCGGGATCTGGTAGAGGTTCGATGTGTGCCACAGCGCCTGGGCCTGATCCGTCAACGCTTTGACCAAGGCGGGGTGCGCATGCCCAAGGGAATTCACCGCAATCCCGGCCCCCAGATCAAGAAAACGTCGGCCATCCGCCTCAATCATCCAGGATCCTTCGCCTTTTACAAAGCTCAGGGAGGCACGGTTATAGGTCGGCAGAACAGATGGGATCATCGGGATCATCCTGTGATTGGGCTGCATCAAAACGCCAGAAGGCCATGGGGGCAACAAAGCGTCAATGGGGTTTGGGATAAGAGTGCCAAAGCGTGGCACATGGATCAGCCCCAGATGGGGCAGCGCGGGGCAACGTTAACGGTTGCGTCGTCGGTTTGTATGAGGTGCGCAGGTGATCATGGGACCTGCATAGAGGGCAAAGGCCGGTCGCGTAAAGGGATAATTTCAAGACTGCGGCCATCTGTGCTGTTGCGCATAGGGTAAGTGATATTTGTCAGAAAAATGCGCGGGGTTTGATCTTGTCGTGCGTTGCCGTCTTACCGGTTTGGCAGGCACCATGAGGCGCGCAATGGCTGTTACTGGCCGGACTTGGGATGTGCCGGGCTATTTCTGCGACGTGTTTCTTCAATACATCGGCACCCGCCGGGGCCAATTTTGTCGCCCCCTTCAGCTTTGCAAGCCTGAACTTTGCCGCTCTTTACGATATGTTGTTTTTCAATGTGATACCTGACGGTGGGACCGGGACCGGCGCGGTCCCATCCTGGCCGCGGCGGTGTTGCTGATGCGGCGTGAGGCCGGGTCTTGAGCGTACATCCCAAGGCTCCATCACAGCGCTTGACGGATCAACGCTTGCGCCCACCGCCTGAGAGGGTAAAATGGCGTCTGATTAATGACAAAGCGGTCCGCCGAAATGGGCCGCTTTTTAACTGGGGAACCCCATATGTCCTGGACCGATGACCGCGTAGAGACCCTGAAAAAGATGTGGGGCGAAGGCCAGTCCGCAAGCCAGATTGCAAAGGAACTGGGCGGCGTGACCCGCAACGCCGTGATTGGAAAAGTGCATCGTCTGGGTCTGTCGAACCGCGCCACAACCAGCACGGCCGCCAAGGCAGAAACCAAGGCCAAGCCAGCCCCCAAGGCTGAACCCAAGGCCAAGGCCGCGCCCAAACCGGACGGACCGATCATGCAAACGCAATCGGCAACGCCGCCCAAGCAAAGCCTGCCTGCACGCAAACAAATCATTCCAGCGGGTCAGCCGCTGCCCCCACAGCCGTCAGCCAACGAAATCAGTCCCGAAGCGCTTGCCAAGGTCAATGAGGTTGAGAAGAAGGCCAAAAAGATCGGGCTGATGGAGCTAACAGAGCGGACCTGCAAATGGCCCGTGGGTGATCCCGCAACTGAGGATTTCTGGTTCTGCGGCCTGCCTGTGAAACAGGGTAAACCCTATTGCGAGGCGCATGTGGGTGTGGCGTTCCAGCCGATGTCAGCACGTCGTGATCGTCGGCGGTAAGGTGAAACCGAGCCGGATGGCCGTATCGCGAAGGAAGCGTCATTTCGCGCTGGCTTCTCGAATGACTGCTTTATGTATTACCCTAGATCGGGGTCATCCCGCACGATCTGCAGAAATCCTTTGAAAGTACGCCACACCCTGCCTCGACCCGTTACCAGACAGACCGCTTAACGAACAAGGCGGACCTTACCTGACTGTAAATTCACAAGATAAACCCAGCGAGACCCACTATTGCGAAGAGACCCTTGAGGCGGTTCTGCGCGCACCAGTAGTAAGTCGCCATCAATCATAATCGGAACCAAGCGGGGGTTAGGACCATTGCCCGGATCATACGTGTTGATCAGACCGGGATATTCAGTTGAATCTATTTCAAGCTTCGATAGCAACTTCCCAGATGTATCCATTACCAAATAGCCCGAACGACCATGCGGTCCTGGTGTGGCAATCAGCGTTCCGGTCTTGGAGTCAAAAATCAAGCCTCCTGCATCGACATTGTTCATGCTTCTGGCCGACCATTTATTTTTGGCAATGTCGTATCTGTAAAGATACCCCTCGCCTCCAAGCGTAACTCCCCAAATCTGCTGCCCTGCTGGATCATGCGCAGTTCCCATCGGCCAGCTGACCTCGGGCGCTTCAAGTGGCAATTTGTGGAGGACCGTTTTACCGTTTTCATCGACGCCGACAAAACCTTCTTCGCGCAGGGTCCACTTTGAGCCTGGCGCTTGGGTCTTGCTTTCAAATGCGTTTTTCAGCCTGGGAGAAAGTTCCGCCGCTGGCAAGGCCTGAGCCGTCAACTCTGCCTCGACCTCGGTACGTGTCGGTACGCCTGGAGCGTCAGCAATCACGAAACCCTCCTCAGGAGCTTTGTAGGAACCTTGGAAGCTCGTGGCATTTCGAACCCCTGCCGCTCTTGAAGCTGTTTCATGAAATGGCTGAAAACGGTTTCCGCGTGAATTGTAGGCCAGGGGTAAGTCTCGATAGGTCACAGAGACCTTTTCCCCATTCAGGATCACTTCGCCGCGCACACGGTTCCGATCAGCCATAATAACGCTATCCACTTGCGTACCCGTGCTGGTTTCAATGACCCAACGTGTTGGTCGATAGGAGCCCAATACCAGCACTACAGAAACACCAGACCGATCCACTTTGATCGAAACAGGCTCACTTCTGGACAGCCCATCCTCATTGCGGCCTTTACGTGGCTCATAAATCCCGACCATATGTAGTTCGATCGGCAAACCATCCGCATTTGTTGGGTTTAGATCGGTTGCTTCGGTTTCTTCCACGGACAGTGAGAATGTGCCGTTCGTTGCATTCGTGGTGTCCTGGGGTTTGGAGCCCGTTGGCTCCAAAGCCTCGAGCATGCGAAGTCCTTTTAGAAGCTCTTCGACACCGACTACGCCATCTTCATCAAGATCAAACGCCATCAGGTAACCGACGTGATACCGATTCCGTTGCTGACCCGCTTGATCAGTGGCGGCCTTCTTGAGTTCTTCAACGGAAATATCACCATCGTTGTTCAGGTCCGCGGTTCCAAGCAGCGTGACTACTTTAGCGGCTTCATTGCCATACAAACCAGACATCTCTATCTTGCTGATCGCGCCGTCACCATCCAAATCGTAGCCGAGATATTGGGCCAGAAATCTTGCGCGGGCCGTCGCGATTGTCTTCTTCTTTGACGCTTCAATCACTGCTTCAGACAGCGTGCCACGCGGGGCAAGCTCAAAGAACTGTTTCACCGTCAATTGAACAACCTGATCCAACTGGCCTTGCTCAATAAGTGACAGCATCTGCATGACTTGGCGTTCAAGCATTGGGTCACGCGCCGCTGTTTCCAGCAACTTTTGTTGAAGATCAACTGGCGTTGCGGATGCAGTTGTAACAAAAAGCCCGAAGGCCACAGATAAGAATGTTGATGCGATAGGCCGCAGAATTCCAAAGTTCATGATGATGCCTCAAAATATTTTGGTATCAGCGAACACAAAACTATGGCCATTCTTGGGCGCTAGTTGCGTTGGACTAATCAAGTTTTGCGGGACAATTGGCCCCCTTAGATGTCAAAAGCCGACTGCTATGGGAGATACCGCATCGGTAACTATGGGATCACTGCCGACATTCGCACATTGCCCTGCAACAATCCCCACCCAACAGTGAGTTGCACCTTTTTGCGCCCCATGGTTCTAGTACACCGTCCCGCTTGTCGCCCGAAAGGTCTACCCCCATGCCCGATACCATCCGCGCCGCTGATGCTCTTGCCCGCCGTCTTTACGCTGCGGGGTGTCGTACGGCGTTTGGGATGCCGGGGGGCGAGGTGTTGACGGTGATTGATGCGCTGGAAAAGGCGGGCATTCGGTTTATTCTTGCAAAACACGAAAACGCCGCTGGTTTTATTGCTGAAGGCGTGCACCACCGTGATCATGCGCCTGCCATTCTGGTTGGCACCATTGGCCCCGGCACTCTGAACGGGGTCAATACCGTCGCCAATGCCTTGCAAGATCAGGTGCCTTTGATCGTGATTTCCGGCTGCATGGATGCAGATGAGGCGGCGCGCTATACCCATCAGGTTGTGGATCAGCAGGCGGTTTTCCGACCCATCACCAAGGCCAGCTTTTCGCTGACCGCCGGTGCCGCCCACACCATCGCGGACAAAGCTGTTGCCATCGCAACCGAAGGCCGCCCCGGACCAGTGCACATCGACGTGCCCATCTGTGTTGCGGATGCACATATTTCGGCGGATGCCCCGGCACCGCGTGCCCCTGCATCGCCTGCAATACCGACAGGCGCTGATCTTGCAACAGCCCGCAGCTGGCTGGAAAGCGCGCAGCGCCCTGTGATGATCGTCGGTGTGGACGCAATGAACCAGGGGGCCGAGGCCGCGATTCTGGAGTTTGCCGAAGATCACAATGTGCCGGTGATCACCACCTATAAGGCCAAGGGCATGTTCCCCGAAGACCACGGTTTGGCTTTGGGGGGTGCGGGGTTGTCACCTTTGGCAGATACCCATCTGGTGCCCTTCGTGAAAGCGGCTGATCTGATCTTGTGTGTCGGCTATGATCCGATTGAAATGCGTCCCGGCTGGCGCGATGTCTGGACCCCAAAGAGCCACAACATCATCGACATCACGGCGGTGCCGAACCACCATTATATGCACCAATCTTCCCTGAATTTTGTGACGGATTGCACCGCGACGCTAAGGGCGCTGAGTGACGGGCTCGATGTCGTCGAAACCTGGACCGATGGCGAGATTTACAAGCTCAAATCGGCCCTCGCCGACACATTCCGCTCTGATGAAGACTGGGGGCCTGCGGCCATCATTGACACCTGCCGCACCGTGCTGCCGCGCGATGCCATCGCCTCGGCGGACAGCGGCGCGCATCGGATTTTGCTCAGCCAGATGTGGGAGTGTTACGAACCGCGCGCGTTGATGCAATCCTCTGCCCTATGCACCATGGGCTGTGCCGTGCCGATGGCGATTGGCGCGAAACTGGCAAGCCCGGAGCGCACTGTTGTGTCTTTTTCAGGCGACGCCGGTTTCTTGATGGTTGCGGGGGAATTGGCCACCGCCGCGGAACTGAACCTTGCGCCGATCTTTTTGGTATTTGTTGACGCCTCACTTTCCCTCATTGAGAAAAAGCAGCGAGAGCGCCAACTGACTAACCACGGTGTGGATTTTGCCCAGCATAATTTCGCGGCGATGGGTGTCGCATTCGGCGGTGCAGGCGTGACCGTGCGCAGCCGTGGCGCGTTGGAAAGCGCGCTCAAAGATGCGATGACAGCCGATAGATTCACTGTCATTGCGGCTGTAATTGACCGGGGGGCGTATGATGGTCGCATCTAAGGGCGCATTGGACGGGCTTTTTGTTCTCGACCTGAGCCGTATTCTGGCCGGTCCGACCTGCACCCAGCTGCTTGGCGATCTGGGGGCCACGGTCATCAAGATCGAGAACCCGCTGACCGGTGGTGATGACACCCGGGGCTGGGGGCCGAATTACGCGCTGGATGCAGCAGGCAACCGCACGGATCTATCTGCCTATTTCATGGCTGCAAATCGCAACAAGCGCTCTGTCGCTGTGGATATTGCAACACAAGAAGGGCAAGCCACCCTGCGCCATCTGGCCGCCCGCGCGGATGTGGTGATTGAGAATTTCAAACCCGACGGGTTGGTCAAATACGGACTGGATCACAAGACCTTGCTCGCCGCCCACCCGTCTTTGGTCTATTGCTCGATCTCCGGGTACGGCCAGACCGGGCCAAACTGCAGCCAGCCAGGCTATGATCTGATGGCTCAGGGGTTTGGCGGGATCATGTCGATCACCGGTGACCCGGACGGCGTGCCGACAAAGGTCGGTGTCGGCATCGCTGATGTGATGTGCGGCATGTATGCAACCATCGGCATCTTGGCGGCCCTGCGCCACCGTGATGCAACTGGCGAGGGTCAGCACATTGATCTGTCTCTGGTCGACGCGCAAATGGCCTGGCTGGTCAATGAGGGCACCAATTTCCTGACTTCGGGCATTGAACCTGAACGGCGTGGCAATGCGCACCCCAACATCGTGCCCTACGACGCCTTTGAATGTGCCGACGGTCATTTCTTGTTGGCGGTGGGCAATGACGCACAGTTCGCGCGGTTCTCTGACGCCATTGGCCTTGTGGGGTTGTCGGACGATGCCCGTTTCACCACCAATCAATCGCGCATCGAAAACCGCGCGGCCCTGATGGACCTGATCCGGCCGGCAATGCGAAAAATACCCAAGGCGGCTTTGCTGGAGCGCCTTCATGCCGTCAAGGTGCCGTGTGGGCCGATCAATACCGTCGGTGAGGCGCTCACCTCGGATCAGGCAAAGGCGCGCGGGGCGGTTGTGCATATCCCCAAAGGTGATGTTCAGGGCGGCGACCTGCCGTTGTTGGGAAACCCGCTGAAATTTTCGCGCACAAAGATCCGCTATGATCGTGCGCCACCACGGTTTGGGCAAGACACCGACGAGGTTCTTGAAACATGGGGACCCAAAGGCGCGGCAAGACCCAGGTAAACGCCCGCTACACCGCTGATTTTGCGCTATTACCCGCCCATTCTTTGGCGCGGCGCTCATTTATTGACACATTTCTTCACGAATAACTTAAGCGGCTTCACGTTGCCGTGTGACATCCCTGCCTGACGTTCTATGCGGTAAAACTTCGCGTTAGTCTCGTTACTCAAACAGCGTAAAACCGGAAGGCTGAATTGATGACCCTTGATATTTGCGGCGCGCCATTGTCGCTGAAGACACCCGCCGCCCTTGAAGCGTGGAACAAGATGGTTCGGGCCTTTCTTGCACATCAGGCCGCAACACCGCAGCATTTGGGGGCGGTTCTGATGTCTGAGCCTGATTTCGTCATGGGCCATGCGGCGCGCGGGTTATTTTCATTGATGATGGGCCGTTCAGAGCTTTGGCAGGTGGCCGAAGATGCCCGAACAGCAGCCCATGCAGCACGCGCCGGGGGTCCGATCACAGCCCGAGAGCAGGGGTGGTTGACCGCACTTGACCGGTGGCTGGCGGACAGCCCGACAGGCGCTGTCGCCGCCCTCGAAGAGGTGCTGGCCAATTGTCCAAGCGACACATTGTCTGCCAAGGCAAGTCATGCAATCCGCTTTATTCTGGGTGATGCCCCCGGCATGCGCGCGTCAATTGAACGGGTGCTCTCTGCGCATGGGTCTGATCATCCTTTGCGCGGGTACGTGATGGGCTGTCACGCCTTCACACTGGAAGAAACCGGCGATTACACGGCGGCAGAAAAGGCCGGGCGTGCCGGGCTGGTTTATGCACCCGATGATGCATGGGGCCTGCATGCCGTCGCGCACGTGCATGACATGCGCGCCGAACCAGACGCCGGGATCGCCCTGATTGAAACCCACAAAAGCGCATGGGACCAATCCAACAACTTTCGTTATCATGTCTGGTGGCACAAGGCGCTGCTGCATCTGGACCGGGGCGAATTTGATGTCGCACTGGCGCTGTACGATACGCAAATCCGCGTCGAAAAGACTGATGATTATCGCGATATTTCAAATGCCACATCCTTGCTGATGCGGCTGGAGCTTGAAGGGATCAAAGTTGGTAACCGCTGGGAAGAGCTTGCTGAATTCTCGGAAAACCGGGTGGAAGACGGGTGTCTGGTGTTTGCCGATCTGCATTACATGCTTGCCCTTGCAGGGGCCGAAAAAGGCGCTGCAAAACAGGCGATGACCGCAAGGTTTGCCCATGATGCACGCCAGACCGGTGATATGGCATCGCGGGTCGCGGACCCCGGTGTGACGGCGCTTGCGGGGCTGAATGCCTTTGCCGAAGGACGCTATGGCGATGCGTTCGTGAAACTGGCGGATGCGCGCCCAAAAATGCAAACGATCGGCGGCAGCCATGCCCAGCGCGACGTATTTGAACGGATGACCATTGACGCGGGCCTGCGCGCGGGCCATTTCGACGCAACTGAAACGATATTGCTTGAGCGGTTGGCCCTGCGCGCCGGGAACGAAGATCGGTTTACCGCAACCCGATTTGACCGTCTGTCACGTGCGCGCAGCATCCCGGCTCAATAAATTATTTAACCATTGGATCACAGTGCGGCCATGACCCTAGCCGATGCAACCACAATACCGTCCCGCCCTGTCACTGCGCTTGGTGCAATGTCGTCCGTCCGCGTGCGCGACCTGCGCCTCGATTTCTTCCGTGGCATTGCGATGTTCATCATCCTGATGGCACATACGCCGGGCAATTTTTTGACCTCATGGATTCCTGCGCGCTGGGGGTTTTCGGACGCCACTGAGATATTCGTGTTTTGCTCTGGCATGGCCAGCGCCATCGCCTTTGGCAGCGCGTATGACCGTATGGGCTGGCGGCTTGGCTCTGCGCGAGTCGGGTTTCGGGTCTGGCAGGTCTATTGGGCGCATATCGGGCTTTTCGTCGCCGTTGCTGCCCTGCTCGCCGCAATTGATTTCTATGGCGGCTATGACAAGAACTATATCGGGTCGCTGAACCTGTGGAAGTTCTTTGATGACCCTGCGGTGCCGCTGGTGGGCCTTGTGACGCTGACATATGTGCCGAATTATTTTGATATTCTGCCGATGTATATGGTGGTTTTAATCCTGATGCCGGTGATCATGGCCCTGTCGCGTTTGCATCTGGGGCTGGTTGCCGCGTTTGTGATTGTCATTTGGCTGATGGCTCAGGATGCGTTGCTGCAACGGCTGGGGATGGGGCATTTGCATTTAGCCCTTCCCGCAGAACCCTGGTCGGACCGCACATGGTTTTTTAACCCCTTCGGCTGGCAGCTTATCTTTTTCACTGGATTTGCGTTTATGCGGGGCTGGTTGCCCAAGCCGCCGGTGACCAACATATTGATCGCACTTGCCGCTTTTGTGGTGATCGCCAACATCCCACTCTCGAATATTGGTGTCCGCGCCATCGCCCGCGATTGGTTTTTTGTCACCGAATCCGGTAATCCGGTGATTGATGCGCGTCTGGCCATAAAAGGGCTGATCGACAAATCTGATTTTGGCCTGTTCCGCTATCTGCATTTTCTTAGCCTCGCCTATCTGGCGTGGGTAATTGCTGGTGACAAAGGTGCAAATCTATTGGCCCGGGGCACAGGCGCACTTGCCTCCGCATGGGGCGGATTGGTCGCGATCATCCTTAAGGTTGGTCAGCAATCTCTGGCGGTATTTGTGGTGTCGATGTTCACGGCACGGGTGATGGGCTTTGTGATGGACCTGACGGGCCGTGAGGTCCGCACTGTGTTGCTGGTCAACCTTGGTGGTGCTGCGATCCTGGTTGCCACAGCCTATGGTGCGGGATGGTTCAAATCACATCCCTGGCGCAAGAAGGCGGCCACTTGATGCTGCGCCGTGACTTCATAACCTCACTGTTGGCCTTGGCTGCAGTGCCGCGCACCGGACGCGCAGATCAGAAGGGATTGACCCTTGGGGACCAGACCACGCCATTTGACGACACCACTGTCATCAATCTTGCACGGGCGCTGGCAGCAGACGAATATCAGCCACGCCCGCAGGTACCCGAGGGCTGGCGCAACCTGACCTATGACCAATATCGCCAAATCTGGTTTGATGCGCGCAACGCACTTTGGGAAGGCACCCAAGCGCCCCAGCGCGTTGATGTCTTTCCTGCAGGTCTTTATTTCCCTCAGGCCGTTGCATTGAATGTGGTTGCGGGGGGCACTGCCCGGCCCATCGCCTTTGATATGGGGGTCTTTGACACCACCGATCAGTTTCCCGATCTGCAATTGGACAACATGGGCTATTCCGGCCTGCGCCTGCGGGCCGAGCTGGAAAAGCCAGGTATCTTTCAGGAATATGCGGTGTTTCAGGGGGCGAGCTATTTCCGCGGCATCGGAACTGGCGAAACCTATGGGTTGTCGGCACGCGGTCTGGCGCTGAAAACCGGCGATCCGATGGGCGAAGAGTTTCCTGATTTTACCGCATTCTGGCTCGAAACGCCTGAGGCTGACAGCGACACAATTGTGCTGCACGCCCTGCTTGACAGCCCGTCATGTGCCGGCGCTTTCCGGTTTCGGATCACCCACGGTGCGGTGCTGGAAATGAAGGTCAGCGCCCATATTTTCGCCCGCGAAGAGATCAGACATCTTGGCATTGCGCCGCTCACCTCGATGTTCCTGTTTGACGACACCATGCGCCAGCGGTTCTCTGATTTCCGCCCTGCCGTGCATGACAGTGATGGGCTGCTGATCCACAATGGCGCAGGCGAAGTGATCTGGCGCCCGTTATCGAACCCCACCAGCTTGCAAATCAGCGCCTTTGGCGATGCGGACCCGCGTGGGTTCGGCCTGATGCAGCGCAAGCGCGCGTATTCCGACTTTAACGATCTTGAGGCGCTCTATCACAACCGCCCCGCCGTCTGGATCACCCCCGGCGAAGGCTGGGGACGCGGGGCTGTGACACTGGTTGAAATACCGGCTGATCTGGAAATCTATGACAATATCGTGGCTTATTGGCGGCCCGCTGATCCGTTGCCAGCCGGATCTGAACATCAGATGAGCTATACGCTGCATTGGGGTGCTGATCCTGCGGCGGCAACGGCAGATGTGCCTGTCAAAGTGCTTAATACCGCCATGGGCGGGCGGCCTGAGGGTGGCCAGGTCATCGTGATCGACTTTGCCGACAGTGCGGATGTGCCTCAGGATTTGTCAGAGGTCGAGATCGTGTTGCGCGGCAACGCCGGGTCCGTGACCCCGGGGATATTGCAGCGCAACCCGGAAACCAACGGGCCACGCCTTGCCTTTACCTTTAAGCCCGACGGCGCGACCCTGGCCGAATTCCGCGCCCAACTGCGGATGAACGGCGAACCGCTGAGCGAAGTCTGGCTTTATCGGTGGACCGCCGCATGACCCTTTCCGCACCGATCCATCAGAACATGCCGCCCCGGTCACCGCTGGCCATGCAGGCGCAGGATCTGGCTGAGGCCCCTGCCCCCCGTGCGCGCAGCGCAGGACCACGCCGGTCTTTGGGGTGGCGATTCGCGGTGTTTGGTCCCGCCCTGATCGGCACGGCGCTCTTGCTTTATGGTCTTTACGGGTGGTTCGCGGGCAGTGGCATGACCGGACTGGAATGGGCCTTGCTGTCGATGATCGGGGCCACCTTTGTCTGGGTCACGCTGTCTGTCAGCACCGTCGGTGTCGCGGTGGCCGGCATTCTTGCGCGTGAAGACGCAGATGACCGCCCGCCCACAGATGTGACGCCCATCGACGTCGCGCTGCTGGTGCCGATTTATAACGAGGTGCCGTGGGATGTTTTTGGCAATGCAGCCGCCATTCTGGATGATCTGGCGCGGCGCAAAGGGGCACATCGCTATACGCTTTTTGTATTGTCCGACACCGGCGATGACTCAATCGCCGCTCAGGAATGGCAGGCCTTTCAAACCCTGAAACGCGATACACCTGCCACCATCGATGTACATTATCGTCGGCGCGCTGCAAACACCGACAAGAAGGTCGGCAATCTGCTGGACTGGATCACCGGTTGGGGTGCCGCCTACGAAGGGATGGTTGTGCTGGACGCCGACAGCCTGATGTCGGGCCGCGCCATTGAACGACTGGCCTCAGAACTCAGTGCCGACCCCGATACCGGGCTGATCCAGACATTTCCCATGCTGATCGGGGCTGATACGCTTTTCGCACGCCTGCAGCAGTTTTCCAACATTGCCTACGGCTGGCTTCTGGCCGAGGGGCTGGCCCTTTGGGCGCGTCATGAGGGTAACTATTGGGGCCATAATGCAATCATCCGCACCCGGGCCTTTGCCGCCAGCGCTGGCCTGCCGCATCTGACGGGTCGGGGTCGCGATGATCTGATCCTCAGCCATGATTTTGTTGAGGCCGGATTGCTTCGCCGTGCAGGTTGGCGGGTGCGGTTTTTGCCACGTGTCTCTGGCAGCTTTGAGGAAACGCCCGGTACGTTGGTCGATTATGTGCTGCGGGACCGCCGCTGGTGCCGGGGCAACCTGCAACATCTGCGTCTGCTTGGCACCGCCGGGCTGCACCCCGTCTCGCGGTTTCACCTGTTCCATGGCGCAGTCAGTTATCTGCTGTCGCCTGCGTGGTTTGTCCTGCTGGTGGTGTGGTCGCTGCTCGGTAAAGACGCGGACACCAACATTGTCCGCTATTTCAACGAAGCCAATCCGTTTTTCCCTGACTGGCCCCCCGCCATGAGCCATATTGATAGCGCAGTGTTTCTGGTGATCATGTACGCGATGCTGCTGACACCCAAAATCGCAGGTGCGGGCATCATCGCCGCCTACCCAAAAGCGACACGGGTTTTCGGCGGACGGACGGCGTTTCTGACCGCCTTTGCCTTCGAGGTGATCTTGTCGATTGCCTATGCCCCGATCCTGATGATCCAGCAAACCAAGGCCGTGTTGCGCGCCACTTTTTCGCGCAGTGAACTCTGGTCACCGCAGCGTCGCGATGCACGCGGGTATCCATGGGCGATGCTGATCAAGTTTCATTGGGTTGAAACCCTCTTTGGTCTGTTGTTGCTTGCAGGGCTGATCGCCGGATTGATCTCTTTCTGGCTGGTGCCGATTGTGTTCAGCCTCGTTTTGTCTGTGCCTTTATCAGCCCTGTCCGCATTGAACATCGCAGGGCGCGCGCCTGAGGGCCTGCGTCTGGACAGCCCCCATACGTTGCGGGAACCGGGCATCGTGATCCGCGCCCGCGCCGAACGGGCCCTGCTCAAAGGTCAGTTGACTGCAGCCGACAAAGTGCCTGCCGAGTAAGGTGAAAATGGGATTAAGGCCGGGTGACAGGCAACCCGCGCTTGACCCATCCCGGCCCCGCGCCTGAGCCCAACATGCCTTCGGGCACATCAATGATCTTTGTGAAACCGCCGTCGGTCAGTTGTTTGGACAATCTGCGAGAGCGCACACCGCGCGCGCAGATCAAGGCAATGGGTTTGTCTTTCGCCACACCATCCTGTGCCAGCAGCGCCGTTACGAAATCATCGCGGCGCATGTCCAGAGGTACCGCGCCGATGGGCACGCCGGTGCGTGCCCATTCATCCGGACGGCGGATATCAATCAAAGTGATCTGACCCGTCTGGGCCGCTGCCATGGCATCTGGTGCGCTCAGGCTCGCATCATCCACTTGCGCGCCGATGTTGAACCACTCGGCCGCAAATACGCCGCCCAGCCCCAAAAGCGCCACACCGCCCACGACAAAGCCCCGTCGCGTCATGCGCGACGAGGCTGAGGGCCGTTCCGGCTGAGGGAAACCGGGGGACGGGTTCAGTTTACCGGTGCCGCGCTTGAGAACTGCGGAATGGTTGCTGTGGATTTTGGCTCGGGCTCAATCGAAGCCCAGTTGTTCTCAGCCAAGTCCAGGTTGCCGGGAATGTCTTCTTCCCAGAACCCAACGACATTCTTGGTGATGTTGAGATACAGCTTGTCATCCACAATCCGCCACAGGTTCGGATTGCCTGGCACTTTGCCGCCTTTGGAGACACCATAGGCACAATGGCCATCATACTGAGGTGCGTATTTCGCAGGGTCGGCCTCAAACATCGCCTTGTTCTCTTCGCTTGAGAACGCAAATGTCGATCCGTTGTATTCAGCGGTGATCGCCTTGTTGCCGGGCACGCCCTCGGGCTGGGCCTCGCCAACCGGATTTTGCGGCAGGGAGAAATACGCCACAACATCATAGCCGGACACGGCAAAGCCTGTTTCGTCAACGTACTGATCACCGGCAAATGCCTGACCGGCAAAGGTCAGCGCGGTCGCTGCGGCGGCAATGGTAAGGGTGAAGCGGTTCATGTCATGACTCCTGGTTTGATGTGTTCTGACCCAAAGCTAATGAGCCCAATCGGCCTTTGCACCCCACGACCTTGTGACCTCTCGCCGATGTGAGGCGCGGTGACATCCGCCCCCCGATTTGTGCTGATTATTTCAGAATGGGTGGTTTTGCCGGGTCGCTGCCCGGTGGCAGACGCGGTGTATGTTGCAATCCTTCGGTCTGCGGCAAATCAAAGCGCAGACCAACCTTGGCCAATTTCGCGACAGTTGGATCACCGGGGGCAAAAAATCCCACGTCCATCGCGCCCGCCTCAATCCCCGAAAAAGTCAGCGCCTCTGACGCTGCGCGGACCAGCGCATCTTGCGCGCGCGGAATGGCCCCGACAAAAGCCAAAAGATGCCCACGCCCGCCACCCGCGTATTCAACCGCGACCAGCCAGGCCCCTGCGGCCATGCCCGTCGCTGTCGCAAGCTTGGCATCAATCGCGGCAATCAGGCTTTCAGGAAGGTCCTTTGGCGGCAGCACCCGATCAATTCTTGTCTCCACCTCACCGGCCTCATTGGCCAGTGTCTCGCGCAGCCATGCCATCGCGGTGGCCGGCAACAGAATTTCCGAAGGTGCAACGCCAATATTAACGGCCATGCCAAGCGGCTGACCATCCAGCATCCCGGCAATCGCGCGCCCGGACAGCGCCACATATGGGGCCGCATCACCCACATACGCCGCAAGCCGCGCCGAGCGGTCAAACACGATCACATAGCTATCTTCCAGCAGGACCGGATTGATCTGATCGCCATCGGGCTCGGCTTCCAGCAGCACGAACAGTTCCACATCTGCAATCCGCTCGTAAAATCGCAACCGTGCGGCATCATCGTCCGGTGCTGCCATCATCGCGGCATGGGCCTGATCAAGGGGCGTCAATTCAGTCATGCATCACCTTTGCAACGTCCGCGCGCAGTCTGGGCAGAACCTCTGCCTCGAACCACGGGTTCTTCTTTAACCACCCGGTATTGCGCCAGGACGGATGAGGCAAGGCATAGACGCCGTTTTGGTGATCCCGCCATCCCGCTACAGCTGCGGTGACGGTGGTAAATCCCGGCAGATGATATTTCATCGCATGCCCGCCGATTAAAACGGTCAGACGCAGATCTGGCAGCATGCCAAGTGCTGCCGCGCGCCATGTCTTTGCGCAGACGGGCGGCGGTGGCAGGTCGCTGCCCTTGGCATCATAGCCCGGAAAACAGAACGCCATCGGGACAATCGCAACTTTTGATCGGTCATAAAATTGCGCCTCATCCAATCCCAGCCAGTGACGCAGGCGCTTGCCAGAGGCATCCCAGAACGGCGTGTTTGCCTCATGCACTTTCAATCCCGGTGCCTGCGAAGCGATCAAAAGCCGCGCACCGGGCGCAAACCAAACCACCGGATTGGGGTAATGCGCGGTCGCTGTCCTCGCAAAGCGATCTGCACAAAGCGTGCATTCCCTCAGATCATGGCGCATATCTTTCATACAGCAACAGATACACCGACCAACCGGCTTGCCAACCCGCCGACACTTTTTCCGTCAGCAGTGTTCACGTCCAAGGCAAGATGTTTTGATTTCGACAATCCTCGAAATAAAGCTTGTGCAGGCAATCGTTTCTATTATTCTAGAAATATGAAAACAGATTCGCCCCATACCCCGCCGCTTACCCTTGCCGCCGCCAGCTTTGCAGCACTTGGGTCCGAACAACGCCTGTCGGTGCTGCGCACGTTGGTCCGTGCAGGTCCTGAGGGGTTGAGCATTGGCGCATTGGGCGACCGCACGGGCGTCACCGGATCAACTTTGACCCACCATCTGAAACTTCTGGCCGCCACTGGCCTTGTAAAGCAGGAACGTCAAGGCCGCAGCACGATCTGTGCTGCCGTTGCTTATGACGAAATTCAGGCCTTGGCGCATTTCCTGATGACAGAATGCTGCGCCGATGCGCAGACCCCCTGCGAGGGTCACCCACATGGCTGACATAAACGCCACTCCCACCCGTACAGACACAGCCCCAAAACGTTGGATATTTGGCGGCGCATGGGGGGCGACGCTGCTGCTGCTTCTGGCTGTTGCGGTCTTTGATCCAGCACAGTTCTTGCCCACCGTGACCTTTGCCGGGTGGGCCTTGGCAGGGACTGCACCTTTTATCGCCTTTGCCGTGCTTGCGGTTGCGTATCTCAAGGCCAGCGGTGCAGAAACCCTGCTTGCGCGGGCGTTTGAGGGCAATCCGGCCCGAATGGTCGTGATGGCGGCGCTTCTGGGTGGGCTGTCGCCCTTTTGCTCTTGCGAGGTGATCCCCTTTATCGCGGCACTGCTGGCCGTGGGTGCCCCACTGGGTGCAGTGATGGCGTTCTGGCTTGCCTCTCCGCTAATGGACCCGGCGATGTTTGCGATCACGTCCGGCACACTCGGCTGGGACTTTGCACTGGCAAAAACGCTTGCCGCTATCGGTCTTGGCATGTTTGGCGGCTTTGGCGTGTTGCTGGCGGCCAATACTCCGCTTTTTGCCGACCCGCTTCGGGAACGCCCCGCTTTGAGCGGATGCTGCGGTGTGAAAAAACCGTTTTCCGGCCATCCGGTCTGGAGGTTCTGGTCAGACGCACCGCGCCGGGCCGTGTTTGCAGAGACCGGGCTGGAAAATGCGCTGTTCCTGACCAAATGGCTGACACTTGCCTATGTGATCGAGGCCCTGATGCTGCACTACGTTCCCGCTGACCTGATTGCTGGTGTGCTGGGTGGTGCCGGGATCAAGCCGATCCTGTTGGGGGCTTTGGTCGGCGCACCCGCCTATCTGAACGGATATGCCGCAGTGCCGCTGGTTGACGCCCTGCTGGCTCAGGGCATGAGCCAAGGCGCGGCCATGTCCTTTGTGATCGCGGGCGGTGTAAGCTGTATCCCGGCGGCCATCGCGGTTTGGGCCTTGGTCAAACCGCGTGTCTTTGCCGCCTACCTTGGCTTTGCCGTCACAGGTGCTGTCATCGCTGGCGTGATCTGGCAGGCCGCCTCCTAATGGGTCACAAACACCACCATCACGTTGATCCAGAGAGCGGCGATTCACGGGTTGCGTCTGCCGTGGCGATTAATCTTGCGCTGACAGTGGCGCAGGTCATTGGCGGCATTATTTCGGGCTCTTTATCGCTGATTGCCGATGCACTGCATAACTTCAGTGACGCCATTGCCCTGATCATCGCGTTTGCGGCACGCAAGATCGCGCGCCGCCCATCAGATGCGCAGATGACCTTCGGCTATGGCCGGATCGAAGCAGTGGCGGCACTTGTCAACTACACCACGCTGATCGTGATTGGGCTTTATCTGGTGTACGAGGCGATTTTGCGGTTCATTGATCCCTCGCCTGTGACCGGTTGGATCATTGTGATCGTCGCGGGTGCGGCCTTGCTGATTGATCTTGCGACGGCGGCGCTGACCTACACAATGTCAAAGACCAGCGTGAACATGCGCGCCGCGTTTCTGCACAATCTGGCCGATGCGTTGGGGTCGGTTGCGGTCATCATCGCGGGCACACTTGTGCTGCTTTACGGCTGGCTCTGGGTTGATCCCGCTGTCACCGTGCTGATTGCGGGGTATATATTATGGCAATCGTTCAGCGAACTTCCCGGCGTTGTGCGCATCCTGATGTTGGGCAGCCCGGCGGACATGGATGCAGCCGCCGTGATTGAAACCATTGCGCAGGTCCCAGGTGTGGTGTCGGTCCATCATGTGCACCTTTGGATGATGGGTGAACATGACCCTGCGCTTGATGCCCATGTGGTGCTGGAACCGGGCAGCGATGGTCCCCGCATCCGCGGCGAGATCAAGAAACGTCTTGAGACAGAACACCACCTGCACCACACGACACTTGAGATTGAGCACCCCAGTGATCAATGCAACGACAGCCCCATGATCGGACACTGATCCCCCGTCGACAACAGACGCGTTGAACCGCAAAGCACCATAGCGTAGCAATGTGAGAATAACGCAAGAACGGGGGCCCGCTGAATGTACCGTGTCTGGAGCTTTCTGACGAATTACTCGCTATTGCTTATATTCGGTGCTGTAATCGCTGTGGTCTGGGCCAATGTCGATTACGAGAGCTATCACCATTTCGTCGAATTCAAGATTTGGGACCACGCCCCCATTGGGCATCTGCACCCGGGCGACGCCAACCACGAAGCCTATCGCACACTGACGCTGCACTATCTGGTCAATGACCTGTTGATGGCGCTGTTCTTTGCCATCGCCGCCAAGGAAGTCTGGGAAGCCGTGATCCTGAAAAACGGGTCCCTGCGTGGGAAAAAGGCAGCGACGCCGTTGTTTGCAACGCTGGGCGGGATGCTGGGGCCAATCTCTGTCTATCTTGGCCTCGCATATTTGCTGGGGTCAGAGACATATAACGCGGTTTTTAACGGGTGGGCGATCCCCACGGCCACCGATATTGCCTTTAGCTATCTGGTCGGGCGCATCGTGTTTGGCGCGGGCCACCCGGCGGTGCGGTTCCTGCTTTTGCTGGCGATTGCGGATGATGCGGCCGGGCTGATCATTCTGGCGGTGTTCTATCCCACGGGCGCGCTTGCCCCGATGTGGTTGCTGTTGTCTTTCGCAGTCGCAATCGGTGTGTATCTTCTGGCGAACTGGCTGCCCCGCAGAAAGGATCGTGGCAATCAGGATCGGCCGGCATCAACCTGGGTGCGCACCAAATTGCACTTTCTGCCCTATCTGATCGCCGGTTGCATCAGCTGGTATGCCTTCATGCGCTCCGGTTTGCACCCGGCGCTGGGGCTGCTGCCCATCGTGCCGACCATCCCGCATGCAGACCGGGCATTCGGTATCTTTTCTGAGGCAGAACGATACCTCACCGACCTTTTGAACCAGATTGAACATGCGCTCAAACACCCTGTCGAGGTTGTCCTGTTCTTCTTTGGCCTCTTGAACGCCGGGGTTCAGTTCAACGCAATCGGCAGCGCCACATGGCTGGTGCTGGCGGGGCTGCTGATCGGGAAACCGGTGGGTATTTTGCTCTTTGGCTGGCTTGCTGCGCGGCCCATGGGGCTTGGGCTGCCGCAAGGGATGCGGATCATTGATCTGGCTGTTGTCGGCTGTGTGGCCGCCATCGGCTTTACCGTGTCGCTGTTTGTTGCGTCGGTCGCGTTTGATGCAGGTCCGATACAGGACGCTGCCAAGATGGGTGCCTTGTTCAGCTTTGCCGCGGCGGCAATCAGCATCGTCGCAGGCAAACTATGCCGGGTCGACAAGCAAATCAGCTGACGTCCCCCGTGATTGAATAGGTCACCAGAAACCAAAACGGCGGCGCGGATTTTCCGGGTTCAGAACGACAAATGAGTACACGACCAGACAGGCCCGAACCGGGTGTCAGAGCATTGTACATTTGTTTCCAAATAGGACATAATATAGTCAAATTCGGTGGATAAACTGTTAATACACCTCTGATAGAGAGGGCGCGGCGAGACCGCACAGCACCAACCGGAGCAGGGAATGCTGGAATTTGAAAATGTATCCAAGTCCTTCTGGACTGGGACCCAACACAAGATCATCCTTGATCGGGTCTCGTTTCGCGTGGAACTGGGTAATTCTCTTGGTATTCTCGCGCCAAACGGCACCGGTAAGACCACTCTTATCAACATGATGGCGGGCCTTGAAAAACCTGACGAAGGTGAGATCAAGCGCGGCTGCAACATTTCGTTCCCGCTTGGCTTTATGGGCGGCGTGGTCAGCAAGGTTTCTGCGATGGAAAACGCCCGTTACATCGCGCGGCTCTATGGCCTTGATCCCGACTACGTTGAAAGCTTCTGCCGCTGGCTGTGCAACCTGGGTGAATATTTCGACCAGCCGCTTGGCACCTATTCGGCGGGCATGCGGGCACGGTTTTCATTCGCGCTGATGCTGGCGCTTGATTTTGACATGTACCTCATTGACGAAGGCATGCCCGCGACGACAGATGTCGAATTTAACCGCAAAGCGGGCGAAATCCTGCAGGAACGCCTGCGCACCACCACCATCATCATTGTGTCCCATCAGGCACAAACACTTGAGAAATTTGCACGCTCCGCCGCTGTTCTGCTAGATGGGCAACTGCATATGTTTGACACCTTGGAAGAAGCGAAACAGCTCTATGACTACGAAACCCAAGGCTAGAAAGTTCCGCATCAAGCGGAGCACGCCAACGCCACCATCCGGCGCTGCCGCCAGCGGCACGACCGAACCCCATGGCGCGGCACCGCCGCTGCAGGGCGTGCGGCCTGCGCGCCCGACGGTCAGCGCACCAAGCGCGCAGGCTGGCGAGGTCTCATCTTCTGCCGAGGTGGCTGGTGAGCTGGACATGGACGCCATCCGCCGCGAGGGTCTGACGGGTCGCCAATTGCGCATGGCGCGACGCGTTGCCCAAAAGCACGAACTTGCCCCGACCTCTGACTTTGATGCGGTGCGCCTGTTGCGCGCCAAGGGGATTGATCCGTTCGAACGTTCCAACATGCTCGAACTTGTGGTGCCGCAGGCAGGCGGTGAGCCGCGCGATGGCGGTCCGGGTGATGCAATGGCCGCTCTACCCGCCCAGAAGGGTGGTGCTGGTGCGTCAGGCCGCGTGCATCTGCCACAGACCGTTCCTGCAGGGGGCAGCACCTTGCCCTCAAACGAGATAAGCCCCGCCGAGCGTCGGCAGCGCGAAATTGCGGACATCCAACGCGACATCTCACGCCGCCGCCGTCGCAAGATGGGCCTGCTTCTGGTTAGGGTCGCGTTTTTCGTATTTCTGCCGACGATCATCGCAGGCTATTATTTCTATAACAAAGCGACCCCGATGTACGCCACCACCAGTCAATTCCTGATCATTCAAAGTGAGGGATCATCGACCAGCCCATTTGGGGGACTGTTGCCGACACAATTTGCCAACAGCGCCGACAGCATCGCCACCCAGGCCTATCTGCAATCCAAGGATGCAATGCTGCGCCTGGACAATGACGAAGGGTTCAAGAACCACTTTTCAAATTCCAATATTGACCCGATCCAACGTCTGACGTCGGATCCGACCAACGAGGAAGCGTATAAAACCTATAAGAAAAACGTGAAAATCGGCTATGACCCGACCGAAGGCGTGATCCGCATGGAAGTGGTCGCCGCCGATCCGCAAGTCTCGGCCAGTTTTTCCGAAAGCCTGCTGAAATACGCGGAAGAGCGGATCAATAACCTGTCCAAGCAAAAGCGAGAAGACGGGATGAGCGACGCGCTTGCCGGCCTTGATCTTGCCCAGCAAAAACGCCGCGAAGCCCAAGAGGCCTTGATCACATTGCAGGTCGAAAATGGCGTCGACCCAGAGGCCGAGATTGCCGCAATCCGCGCCCAGATCACCAATTATGAGGGGCTGTTGATTGAGAAAGAGCTGACGCTTGCCGCGCTTCTTGACAATTCCCGTCCCAACAAAGCCAAAGTCGACGGTGCCCGAGGCGATGTCCGCCGCCTGAATGATCAATTGGACAGGCTGAACGAAAAGCTGAATTCCGCCACTCAGGGCGAAAACTCATTGGCCAAAAAGGCCGTGAACATGCAACTGGCGCAGGCCGATCTGGTCGCCGCGGATACCAACCTGCAACTGGCGATGACCGGATTGGAAGCCGCCCGCAACGAAGCTGGACGCCAGGTCCGTTACCTGACCGTCGCTGTGCGCCCCGTCGCGCCGCAGGAACCCACCTATCCGCGCAAGTTTGAAAACACGATCTTGGCTTTCCTGATCTTTGCGGGCATCTATCTGATGTTGTCGCTTACCGCGTCGATCCTCAGAGAACAGGTAACATCATGACCCAGGTTACAATCCGCGATGTGATTATCGGCAATGATCGCCCTCTGACCATCATTGCAGGCCCTTGCCAATTGGAAAGTGCGGATCACGCGCAGATGATTGCGGGGGTCATGAAAGACGCCTGTGATGCCGCCGGCGCGCAATATGTTTTCAAGGCCAGCTATGACAAGGCAAACCGCACCTCGCTGTCGGGCAAACGCGGGCTTGGCATCGACGAGGGCCTGAAGATTTTACAATCCATCGGCAAGGCCAATGGCGTGCCGGTTCTGACGGATGTGCACACCGAGGCGCAATGCGCCATCGCTGCGGAGGCTGTGGACATTTTGCAGATCCCTGCGTTTTTGTGCCGCCAAACCGATATGCTGCTTGCGGCGGGCGACACGGGCAAGGTCGTAAACGTCAAGAAAGGTCAATGGCTCGCCCCTTGGGAAATGGGCAATATCGTGACCAAGATTGAAAGCACCGGCAACAAACGGATTCTTTTGACGGAACGCGGCACCGCTTTTGGCTATAACACCCTTGTCGCCGACATGCGCAGCCTTCCGCAGATGGCCCAGACCGGGTACCCCGTGGTGATGGATGCCACCCATTCCGTCGCTCAGCCGGGTGGCAAGGGCGGATCTTCGGGCGGCCAACGCGAATTCGCGCCGGTCATGGCGCGCGCTGCTGCTGCGATCGGCGTTGGGGCCATCTTTATGGAAACGCACGAGGATCCCGACAGCGCGCCTTCTGACGGACCCAACATGATTTATCTCGACCAGATGGCTGCTTTGATCAAAACGCTGATGCAGTTCGATAAAATTGCCAAGGCGCATCCGCTGACCTTTTGAACTCCCAAACATGACGAGGATTTGCACGTGACAAAACCGGCCTCTACCGTGACCCAAAACACGTGGGGATTTCTGCGGGATGCGATGATCACCCCAACCGGGTTTCGAGAATATGATGCGCGGTGGAAATATCCCGATGACATCAACCTGCCGGGGATCACCGCCCTTGGTCTTGGCCTTGGCACACAGATGTACGCCCGCGGGATTGAGCCGGTGATCGCTGTCGGCAATGACTACCGGGATTACTCTTTGTCGATCAAGAACGCCCTCATGCTGGGGCTGATGCAGGCTGGTATTCACGTCAAAGACATCGGTCCCGCCCTGTCGCCTATGGCCTATTTCGCCCAATTTCATCTGGACGCCCCCGCCGTTGCAATGGTCACTGCATCACACAACCCCAACGGTTGGACCGGCGTTAAAATGGGCTTTGAACGCCCGTTGACCCATGGCCCCGATGAAATGTCCGAACTGCGTGACATCGTGCTGAATGGCAAAGGCCAGACGCGCGGTGGCGGCAAATATGAATTTGTGCACGGCGTCCGCGAGGCCTATCTCGACGACCTCGTTGGTGACTTCAGGATGACCCGCAAACTGAAAGTGGTTTGCGCCACCGGCAACGGCACCGCCTCCGCCTTTGCGCCAGAGCTTTTTGAGCGACTGGGCGTCGAGGTGGTGCCAAGCCATAACAAACTCGATTACACGTTTCCGCATTACAACCCCAATCCAGAGGCCATGGAAATGCTCCATGACATGGCCGCTTCGGTCAAAACATCCGGCGCGGATTTTGCCCTTGGCTTTGACGGCGACGGCGACCGCTGCGGTGTGGTTGATGATGAGGGCGAAGAGATTTTCGCAGACAAAGTGGGCGTAATCATGGCCCGCGATCTGGCCAAGCTCTATCCCGGCAGCACCTTTGTCGCGGATGTGAAATCAACAGGCCTGTTTGCCTCTGATCCTGAGCTTAAGAAATACGACATCAAGGCCGACTATTGGAAAACCGGCCACAGCTATATGAAACGACGGGTCAAGGAACTGGGCGCGCTGGCGGGGTTTGAAAAGTCCGGCCACTACTTTCTCGCTGAACCGATCGGACGCGGCTATGACTGCGGCATGCGTGTCGCGGTCGAGATCTGCAAGCTGATGGACCGCAACCCCGATCAAAGCATGTCTGACCTGCGCCGCGCCCTGCCGCAAACCTGGGCGACGCCAACGATGTCCCCCTATGCATCCGACACCGAAAAATACGGTATTCTCGCCCGCATTGTGGACCGGCTCACCGCCAAAGCCGATGCCGGCGACCCCATCGGCGGACGCGCCATCAAGGACATTGTCACCGTCAACGGCGCACGGGTGATTTTGGACAATGGTGGCTGGGGCCTGGTGCGCGCCTCGTCCAACACGCCCAATCTGGTCGTGGTCTGCGAAAGTCCCGCATCAGAGGATGAAATGCGCGCGATCTTTGCCGATCTTGATGCTGTGATCCGCACCGAACCCGGCGTCGGCGATTACGATCAGACGATCTGAAACCACCAGCATTTCATTATTGGGTAAATACACCGGGGGTTTGGGGGCTGGCCCCCAAGCTGTCGGACCGCGCAAGCGGTTCGATCTTATGTCAAAGCCGCCGCACAGAACGCCGCAATCAATGCCGGATCCTTGACCCCCGGCGCAGATTCCACACCTGATGACACATCAATCTGCCGCGCGCCGGTCAGCGCAATCGCCTCTGCCACATTCTGAGATGTAAGCCCCCCGGCCAACATCCACGGCACCGGCCACCGTCGCCCCGCAATCAACCGCCAGTCAAACGTCAGACCATTCCCACCTGGCAATTCGGAATTTCTGGGCGGCTTGGCATCAACCAAAATCTGGTCCGCAACCCGTCCATAGGCGTCGAGCGCTGCCAAATCATCCGCGTCTGCCACGCCCACAGCCTTCATGACCGGTAATCCGTAACGGGCCTTGACCGCCAGCACCCGATCCGGGCTCTCTGAGCCATGAAGTTGCAGCATATCAATTGGCACCTGCGCCAACATTGCATCAAAAAACGCATCATCTGCATTCACCGTCAGCGCGACCTTGCAGACGCCTTCGGGCACAGATGCCGCAAGCACGGCCGCAGTGGTCAGGGTCACATATCGGGGTGATTTCTCAAAGAAAACAAACCCGACATACCGGGCACCTGCCGCTACAGCCGCATCAATGCCGGCGCTGCTGGTCAGACCGCAAATTTTTACGTTTATATTTTCAGGCATGGCGGCCGGTTCAGCTCGCCTCGTCAAGAAGGGCCAGCACCTCGTCTTTACCCTGATGCTTTTCGCCTTTCAGCCGCGCCACTTCACGTTCAAGGCGGCGCATTTCGCGGGCCTGTTTCGCGGCCTCGGCACGCTGGCCGTATTCGCGGATCCATTCCCAGACAAATCCCACCAGCAACCCGACCACAATGCTGCCAAGGATCACAAGAAACAGCGGCAGCTGCACGGAAGGGTTCAACGCAAACCATCCCGACACTTCAGCTGGCAGGATTTGAAGTGCCACCATGTCGCGGTTTGCCAACGCGACCGAAATTAACGCCACCGCAAAGATGGCGATACAAAAGTAGCGAACGTAACGCATTAGCTTTTCCCGTTTAACCGATCCCGCAACAATTTGCCGGTCTTAAAGAAGGGTACATGTTTTTCTTCGACATTCACAGAGGCACCGGTGCGTGGATTGCGACCAATGCGGGCATCGCGCTTTTTCACTGAGAACGCGCCAAAGCCGCGCAGTTCCACCCGATCCCCCTGCGCCATCGCGCCGGTGATCTCGTCAAAGATGGTATTCACGATCCGCTCAACATCGCGCTGGTAGAGATGCGGATTATCATCCGCAATCTTCTGAATCAGTTGTGACCGGATCATGGTGTATCCCCCCCGAGATGTGTCTATTTATTGAGGCTCGACTTTGACTATAGAAAGAAACCATCCAGCCGGGAAGCGCCGTGAACGGCCAAGATGCTGTTTTTTATGCCGAAAGTGCTTATTTTTTTGAACATTTTCGCAATGTAACGCTGCAATCCGCCATTTGCCGCAGATTGTTTGTCGCTGTGCCGCATTCCCCGACCCAGCCGATTCGCGACTGAGGACCCTCCTCCAGACGCGGCGATCAGACCACCATTGCCGGCCCACCAACAGACTAAAGGCCCCGCGCATTTCTGCGCGAGGCCCTTTGTCTTCAGGTCGAAAAAACCGCGTCGGGTTTAGTCGTCGCCCTTAAGTGCGGCACCAAGAATATCACCCAAAGATGCGCCAGAATCAGACGAGCCATACTGCTCGACCGCTTCTTTTTCTTCCGCGATTTCACGGGCTTTGATCGACACGCCCAAACGGTGCGCTTTCGCGTCCACGTTTGTGATGCGCACGTCGACTTTGTCGCCTACGCTGAAACGCTCAGGGCGCTGTTCGGCACGGTCACGTGACAGATCAGAGCGGCGGATAAAGGCTTTCATGCCCTCATATTCCACTTCGATCCCGCCATCTTCGATGGAGGTCACAGAAACCGTCACAACAGAACCGCGTTTCACGCCGCCCACTGCTTCAGCGAACTTGTCACCGCCGACGCCTTTGATCGAGAGGCTGATGCGCTCTTTCTCAACGTCAACTTCGGATACAACGGCCTGAACCATATCGCCTTTGCGGTAGTTCTGGATCGCATCTTCGCCACGCTCGTCCCAGCTGAGGTCGCTGAGGTGCACCATGCCGTCGATGTCGCCGTCGAGACCAACAAACAGACCGAATTCGGTGATGTTCTTGACCTCGCCTTCGACTTCCGTGCCCTCGGGGTGTGTTTCTGCAAAAACTTCCCATGGGTTGCGCATGGTCTGCTTGAGACCCAGAGAAACGCGGCGCTTGGCACCGTCGATTTCCAGAACCATGACTTCGACTTCCTGTGACGTAGACACGATCTTGCCGGGGTGTACGTTTTTCTTGGTCCAGGACATCTCGGAGACGTGCACCAGACCTTCAACGCCCGGTTCCAGCTCAACAAATGCGCCGTAATCGGTGATGTTGGTCACGCGGCCAGTGTGCGTTGATTCCAGCGGGTATTTTGCCGCAACCAGATCCCATGGATCGTCCTGCAACTGCTTCATGCCCAAAGAGATACGGTGTGTCTCTTTGTTGATCTTGATGACCTGCACCTTGATCGTTTCGCCAATCGCCAGAATTTCGGACGGGTGGTTCACGCGGCGCCATGCCATGTCTGTGACGTGCAGCAAACCGTCAACGCCGCCCAGATCAACAAACGCACCGTATTCGGTGATGTTTTTGACCACACCGTCGACTTCCTGACCTTCGGTCAGATTGCCAATGACTTCGGCACGCTGTTCGGCACGTGATTCTTCGAGGATCGCACGACGTGAGACAACGATGTTGCCCCGGCGACGGTCCATTTTCAGAACCTGGAACGGCTGCTTGAGACCCATCAATGGGCCGGCATCGCGTACGGGGCGCACATCAACCTGAGAACCGGGCAGGAACGCAACCGCGCCGCCAAGGTCCACAGTAAAGCCACCTTTGACGCGGCCAAAGATTGCGCCTTCGACGCGCTCTTCTGCAGCATAGGCCTTCTCCAGACGGTCCCACGCTTCTTCGCGGCGCGCCATCTCACGAGAGATAACAGCTTCGCCTTTGGAGTTTTCGACCTGGCGAAGGAACACTTCAACCTCGTCACCAACTGCGATTTTGGGGGACTCGCCGGGATCGGCAAATTCTTTCAGTTCAACGCGGCCTTCCATTTTGTAGCCCACGTCGATGATGGCCTGACCGGCCTCGATGGCAATGACTTTGCCTTTGACAACAGAACCCTCTTCGGGTGTGTCCATCTCAAAGCTCTCATTCAAGAGTGCTTCAAATTCGTCCATAGCTTTTGACATGTAGTTTTCGTTTCCTTTGGTTTTTTATACGGGCCGCGCGGTTGTCTCCGCCGGTCTTTGAGTTTCAGTTGGTCCTTGTGGTGGCACCGCGCAAAGAACGCGTGATGGGCATCGGTACGCAAAAGAAAGAGGGCCGGATGAATCCGACCCTGCCTGAGATATCGCGTCCCGAAGCTTGTTACCGCCCCTTGGACAACGCGCGTATAGGGGAATTGGCCATGGTTCGCAAGGGCAATAGGCGCATTGCACAGGGATCACGCGGGATCACGCCGCATGATCAGAAAAGGGTGATTTCAATCTGCGGTATGATCCTGTGATCCCTGTTGCTCAGGACCTCGGGCTTCACGCCTCGGTTGGACCACCGGCGTCTTTCCAGGCTGGGAAACCGCCGATATTCGTCACATTCGTGTATCCCATGTCCTGCAGCGTTTTGCCCGACAACGCCGCTTGACCACCTGCGCCACAGATCAGATACAGCTCCGCATCTTTTTGCATCACTGGATTGTGGAAATCCTTCATCTCTGGGTCAGCGCGAAATTCGATCATACCGCGCGGAATGCGGTGCGCGCCCTTGATGGTGCCACTTTTGGCGATGTCTGAACTGTCGCGCACGTCGATAAAAGCCCCTGACCCGGATGCGTGTTTGGCAATCGCCTGTTCGACGTCCATTTTCGGAACGCTTGCATGGGCGGCTTCGAGGTATTCTTTGGCGGATTTCATGATTGGTCTCCATTATTTCGATATCGTTAGACTTAGGATAAGCCGGGCCCATTTCCACCCTCATCGGCAAAGACTGTTCCCTCACCCTCAGACTTGCTGTTTTGGCGCAGGATATGCCCAACGACCGCGACCAACACCAGCGCCCCGCCAATGAGGGTCGCCCCGCTAGGGATCTCGGCAAAAAAGAGCCAGATCCAAATGGGTGCCAATGGCGTCTCAACCGCCGCGATCAGCGCCGTTTCAATGGCCGGCAACAACCGCGCACCAAGCGTAAAAAGCGCCAACCCAAGGGCCGAATTGACCAGCCCGAACGCGGCGAGCAGCCCCAGATCCGGCAGGCTGACCACAAGATTGTCGGCAAAAGGCAGTGCTATCATCCCGCTCAGGATCGCGGACAGGCTGGCGGCCGGCAAAGTGGGGATGCCGCGAAATCTGCGCGAAATCACCATCATCACCGCCAGTGACAGCGTCATGGCGAATGCCAACAGGTCACCAAACAAGTTCCCTTCGACGCCCAGCCCGACGATGACCCCGACCCCAAGCAGTGAGACAAAGCTCGCCACAAGGGCAGAGCGCCCGGGGCGTTCGCCGATGGCCAGCCACGCCAACGCTGCCGCCACCAAGGGCACCGTGGCATAGATAAACGACACATGCGCCACCGTGGTGATGCGCAGAGCGTTGATATAACAAAGCATCCCAAGCGCTGAAACGATGGCGAATATCCAGCCCGGCGCACCCATCCTGGCAAAGTCGTGCAGTGCCGCGCGCCCCTGCAATGCAAACGCGATTGCCAGTATCCCCAGCGCCCCAAACACCCCGCGCCAAACCAGCATCGTGCCGGTATCAACCTCAATGAACCGGGTGAACAGGCCTGCGGTCGACCATGCCAATGCCGAGGCCGAAACCAGTGCCAGCCCTAAACGATGGTCCGCATCAGGCATCTGGTGATTTCCAATCGCCGCCCTTGTTCCACCAGCGGTGTGGATTGTCCTGATCATCCAAACCCTTGCAGATGCTGCGCAGCACCTCCTGCACCGTGATCACCGGCTCGTAATAGCTGTGCACCGCATAAATCGCCTCGATCACTTGATCCAACACGCCCTTGTCGCGCGGCAGAAAGAACCGCACCTCATCCACACCGGGCCTGCGACGTGTGTCCGTTTCGGCACCGGTCGGTGTGCCTTCCAAAGGGCGGTAGTATTCATACCCACTGGCACCCCGATAGGCATTGCGGTCGGTTTTGCCCTGCCGCAATGGAACCACCTTGATGATCTCGTCAAAAATCCGGTCTACGTCCTCAACCGGGGCCTGAAAGGCGATCAGCCACAGCGGCTCCATCGTGATGGGTCGTGTGTCAAAACCTGTCTTAAGAATATTATGGGGCATCGGGGGTGTTCCTTCTAAATTGTTAACCCTGAACCTCATCTACGCCCCGACTGCTGACATGTATCTGTCAGCAGTGTTGTGCTATCTCTCTCAAAGAAACCGCCAAAGGATCCCGTGATGCGATCATCGCGCATGTTTGAAATCATCCAACTGCTGCGCAGCGCCAAAGGCCCGGTGCGCGCGCAAGATATCGCGACGCAACTGGAGGTGACCAAACGCACCATTTACCGCGACATCGCCTCGTTGCAGGGGATGCGCGTGCCGATCGAAGGCGAGGCCGGGATCGGCTACATCATGCGCCCGGGCTATAACCTGCCGCCGATCAATTTCGACGTGGAAGAAGCCGAAGCCATTTCTGTCGGGCTCAGCATGATTGCACGCACCGGGGACAAGGCGCTTGAACAGGCGGCTTTGCGCGCTGTGCAAAAGCTGTCCGCGGCAACGACGCTGAGTGAGACGCTGTTTTCCTCAAGCTGGGGCGCGCAACCTGCGGAAATTGATCTAGCGGATGTGCGCAATGCGATCCGGCAAGAGATCAAACTGGCCCTGCATTACCGCGATGCAGAGGGCCGCGTGACCCGGCGCACCATCCGCCCCATTGCGATTGTGTATTATTCTGACGTGGTGGTGGTCGCCGGATGGTGCGAGATGCGACAGGATTTTCGACATTTCCGCGCGGATAGGATGATGTCAAGCGATGTGTTGGCCGCCGACTTCAAAGGCCAATCTGCTGCCTTGCGGCGCGACTGGGCAAAGGTGCATGGGACTGATTTCTAGTGCTTGTCACCCGCCAAGGAATTCTAACAGGAGCCTAAAGTTCCTGCCCTTTCTTGCGCAACTCATCCAGCAGGTCCTGATAGATCCCATTGCTGTCACCCCCACCAAAGATCGCGGCACCCCCGGTATAAGCACTGCCATAGGTTTTCGCGACCGTGATGGTTTGCACCAGCCCGGACAGGAGCTGATCTTTTTCAAGCGGTGAAAGTGGATGGATGAACACCCCCCAAAGACGTCCGTGCGCCACAGCATATCGCGCGTCCAAAGCTGAGTCGAAATTGGCCTGCATCATCCGCATCATGTCGTCCGCCGTCAGCCCTTCGGCACTGGCAATCGGCACCATCGCCCGCATCCGGTCCGCGCTCGTGTCGGCAATCACCACCACCGGGATATCATCAAGCGTGAATTCCAAGGCAGGGCCACGCACCACCAGATCCGGATCCAGTGCCAGCACGATGTTCGCCAGTCGCTCCAGTGTCATCGGCGGCTCGGTCGGTGGCGTCTCTTGGGACAGGGCCAGTCCGGGCAACAGGATCAGGGTAAAACATAAGGCGCGCAACATCAGGCAGGTCTCCTTTTATCGGTCAGCCTGCGCCAAGATGCTGTGAAATGCGATTCACGCTTGGGTGAGCACCGTGCGATGGCGTCATGGCCTCTTAACCCGTGCGCCTTAAACCTCAGCCTTGGTTAACCAAACCCGCGGGGTGACGCTCGCGGACATCATGTGGTCTCAATGCCGCTATGGCACCTGACACCGCGCGCATCTGGGGCAATGCCCCAACAGGACAGAAGACCGCAGCCCAAGAACCGGGCGGTGCCGCCTCTTTTTTGCAGATGCTGCTGGCAAACCAATGCGCCAGCACAGTTTAGATAAGGTTTTCCCGCTTGGCGTCGATCATCGCCACAGCGGCCGCAACTGCATCCGCAATTGCCATTTCAGTGGTATCGATTGTTACTGCATCAACGGCCGCGCGCAGTGGTGCATCGGCCCGGCCCATATCGCGGGCATCACGGGCCTGAACGTCCGCCAGAACCTCATCCAGCGTAATCTGCATTCCCTTGCCGCTTAACTCTGCAAACCGCCTGCGCGCGCGGACCTCTGCGCTGGCTGTGACAAACAACTTCACCTGCGCGTCCGGGCAAATCACCGTGCCGATGTCGCGCCCATCCAGCACCGCACCGCCTGCCCGTGCGGCAAAGCTGCGCTGGAAGTCCAAGAGCGCCGCGCGCACTTCTGGAATGGCTGCCACTTTGCTGGCCTCCTGCGCGACCAAAGACGTGCGCAGCGCATCGTCCTCCAGATCATGTGGCACCAGGTCAAGGGCCGCTTGTGCAGGCTCCATGCCAGCCAGAACCTTGGCCGCCACTGCGCGGTACAAAAGGCCGGTATCAAGATGGGCAAAGCCAAAATGCGCCGCAACCGCCTTGGATATTGTGCCCTTGCCCGATGCGGCAGGCCCGTCGATTGCCACTGTAAAACTGCGCGTCACACTCATTGCCGCCGGACCCAATACCGCACACCGCGCCAGACCAGAAGCAGGGCGAGCACGATGATAGCAACAGATGTGGCCGCCGATTTGCCAACAGTCCAAGTGGACGCCTGAGCGACAAGCACAGGGTCGAGCGGTTCTGCGGCACCCAGCAAACCGGCCACCGCCCCATTTTCCAAATAATCGAATATCATGCCTGCAGCAGCTGCGATCCCGCCAAACCAGCACAGCCCCGTGACCAGACGTCCGCCGATAGCGCGGGCCTGTATCGCAATTGACCACGCCAAAAGACATGCCAGAAGCGCGGGGTATGCAAGATCCAGACGATGCTGCCAGCCAAGGTATAAGACGCGCCCACGGGGTTCGAGATTTGCCAGAAACGCCTCTGCCTCGCCAAGGGTATATCCGCCGGGACGCAGATCAAATGGCATCAGCCCGCCAGCGGAATCGATGATCGCCGGCAGCGTCCACAGAATCATCGCCGCATAAACGCCAAGGGTTGCAGCCAGCAATGCTCGATATGCCAAGCGACGCTTGTTCACATTCCATCGCGCGTCACTTGCGCCCCCAAGGCCTGCATCAGCGGCTCGAATATCGGAAACGACGTGGCAATCGGGCCGCCATCATCAACGCTGACCGGGTTTTGCGCGGCCATGCCCAAGATCAGAAACGACATTGCAATGCGGTGATCAAGTTGGCTGGCGCAGGTCGCACCGCCGGGTACTTCACCATGCCCCCGGCCCGTCACGATCCACCAGTCAGGGCCTTCTTCGACCTCCATCCCGTTGGCGCGCAGGCCGCGTGCCATCGCATCTATCCGGTCACTTTCCTTGACACGTAACTCTTTGACACCGCGCATGATCGTCCGACCTTTTGCAAAGGACGCCACCACCGACAGCACCGGGTATTCGTCAATCATCGATGCGGCCCGTTCGGGAGACACTTCGATCCCGTGCAAATCCGGCGAAAACCGCGCCCGCAGGTCCGCCACAGGTTCACCGCCTTCGGTGCGTTCATTTTCATAAGTCAGGTCTGCACCCATCTCGCGCAGCGTGGCATAAAGGCCCGCCCGCGTCGGGTTCAACCCGATGCCCGGCACCAGCACATCACTGCCCGGCACGATCAGTGCTGCACAGACCGGAAACGCGGCAGAGGACGGATCGCGCGGCACATCAATGTGCTGTGGCTGCAATTCGGGCTGGCCTGTCAGGGTAATCACACGTCCCTCGTCGGTTTGCTCGACCGTGATATCGGCCCCGAACCCTGCCAGCATCCGCTCTGTATGATCGCGGGTCGCTTCGGCCTCGATCACCACTGTTTTGCCGGGCGCATTCAGCCCGGCCAGCAAGACCGCCGATTTCACCTGTGCCGATGGCACCGGCACCACATACCGCACCGGCACCGGATCTGCCGCGCCGACAATGGTCATCGGCAAACGCCCCCCCTGACGCCCGACAGCTTGGGTGCCGAACAATGCCAAAGGGTCCGTCACCCGTGCCATCGGCCGCCCATTCAGGCTGGCATCGCCGGTAAAGGTCGCAGAAATCGGCGAAGTCGCCATCGCCCCCATGATCAGCCGCACGCCGGTGCCGGAATTGCCGCAGTCAATCACGTTCTCAGGTTCGGCAAAACCGCCGACACCCACGCCGTGCACCGACCATTTGCCGCCACCGTGATCCGTGACCTCAGCGCCGAAGGCGCGCATCGCGCGGGCCGTGTCCAACACATCCTGCCCTTCAAGCAGTCCAGTGATGGTCGTCTCGCCAACGCTCAGCGCGCCCAGGATCAGCGACCGATGCGAAATCGACTTGTCCCCTGGCACCTCTGCGGTGCCGGAAAGCGGGCCGCAGGCACGTGATGTCATTGGAATTGGGGCACCGTGGCTCGACATAAGAGGTCCTCTGGTCTGAATTTTAACCTGTCAATAAACCAGCAAGGCACACGCGTCCATCGCAAGCCTCTGTGTCCGGCCTCAGGTCTTTCGAAAGGTCAGGTAATGCGGCACGCGACCCTCGCGCAGCGCTTTTTGCTCATAGCGGGTGGACAGCCAATCTTGCCATGGTTCACGCCAATCAGCGGGGCGTTGTGCCAACCAATCAAACCCGTGCCGCGGCACCTGTTCCAACGTCTGGCGCACATAGTCTTCGATATCCGTGGCAACGCGGAATATGGCACCGGGTTTCAGGACCCGTGCCAGCGGCTCCAGATGCTCTGGCGTGACGAAACGGCGGCGGTGGTGGCGGGTCTTGGGCCATGGATCGGGATACAGCAGAAAGGCGCGGTCAATGGACGCATCGGGCAGCACATCAAACATATCGCGCACATCACCCGGATGGATTGCAAGATTATCGACACCTGCGCGCCGGATTTTACCCAAAAGCATTGCCACGCCGTTGATGTAGGGTTCGCAGCCGATGATCCCGACATTGGGATTTTCCGCCGCCTGATGCACAAGATGTTCACCACCGCCAAAGCCGATTTCCAGCCATGTGGGCTTGCCGTCAAAAAGCGTCTTCAGATCAAGCAGTGTACGGCTTGGGTTTTCTTCCCAACTGACGGGTCCCGGGGACAGCGGGCCAAGGTCCTCGTCGATATATCCCTTTTGGGACTTCTTTAGGGTTTTGCCCTTGAGACGGCCATAAAAATTGCGACGGGGGCGGTTTGGATGTGTCATGCGCCAGCCAATAGCGCGGGTCGCCCGGGCCTGCAACGGGGGGCTTTAACGCGAGCTTAAGATCAGCCGGGTTAGGCTCGCAATCTGTTGATCTTTCCAAAGGGTATCTCGTGCGCAAAAATTCCATGAAACTGCAAACATCGCCGTTCCGATCTGTGCCTGCGCGCGTGGCGACCGGGGTGCCACCGCAACTGCCTGAAACGGCGCAAGTCCTGATCCTTGATGACCAACGGTTTGACCGCCACCGTCTGGCGCGGCTGTGTTCAGGTCTGGACATGGAATGTACCATCACCAACGCCAATAGCCTTTCTGATTTCGCCGATGTGATTGAAAAGGCGGCATTTGATCTGGTGCTGGTTGATTACAGCTTGCCCGATGGCACTGGCCTTGATGCGTTGTCGATGGTGCGGTTGTCTCCGGGCAACTGCAAGGCCGCGCTGATCATGGTGTCTGGGCAAGGGCAGGAACGGGTGGCGCAGGAGGCGATGAAAGCGGGATGCAGTGATTACATCACCAAAGATGAGCTGTCGCCGTCCTCGTTTCGCCGTGCGGTCACCAATGCCATGCAAAAATCCGTGCTGACAACCGCCGTGCATACCCAGGCCTCCCGATCATCTGAAACCGAAGCGGTGCTGGAAAGGTTCGCGACCAAATGCGCTCAGGACATCAAACCGATGGTCAGCCGCATGATGCGCCAATTGCGTGACATGCGCAGAAGTGGTGCTGCGGTTGGCAATGGTGCCAAAGATCATATTGAGGGCGTGGAGGCTTCCTGCATGTTGCTTTGGGAGTTTCTGGGCGATCTTGAGAGCTTTCAAGCCCCGGATGAGGGGGAGGGCCAGGCACCGGATATCCCCGGTGCTGATGACATCGGCGTTCGCAAGCCACCATCCCCGTTTGCGCGCCAGCCAACCCTAAATGCTGCGCGCGGGCTTTGATCCATGACCCACAAAGGCGTCTGCGTCTGACTCGAACGCCATAAGCCACCGGGCACGGTGGCTTATGGCAAATTATTCATAGGATTTATTGGTCAGGTCAGAGTGCTGCTTTTAGCTGCGCGACCAGATCGGTTTTTTCCCAGCTGAACCCGCCATCAGCCTCTGGCGCGCGGCCAAAGTGGCCGTAGGCCGCCGTGCGCTGATAGATTGGCTTGTTCAGTTCCAGATGTTCACGAATGCCGCGTGGCGTCAGGCTCATCACGGCGCGGATCGCCTTTTCGATGTCAGCGTCATGCACATCGTCACCGGTGCCGTGGGTATCACAATAGATTGACAGCGGCTCGCTTACCCCAATCGCATAGCTCAACTGGATGGTGCATTTGTTGGCCAGCCCGGCGGCAACCACATTCTTGGCCAGATAGCGCGCGGCATAGGCGGCTGATCGGTCCACCTTGGTCGGGTCTTTGCCCGAAAACGCGCCGCCACCGTGCGGGGCCGCCCCACCGTAGGTGTCCACAATGATCTTGCGCCCGGTCAGGCCCGCATCACCGTCAGGGCCACCAATCACAAAAATACCCGTTGGGTTCACATGCCATTTGGTCTCCGCATCAATCCAACCATCGGGCAGGACCTCGCGAATGTAGGGTTCAACGATATCGCGGATGCGGGCGCTGGTTTGTTTTTTGTCTGAGTGCTGGTGCGACAACACGATCGACGTCACGCCAACAGGCTTACCGTCGACATAGCGTACGGAAAGTTGGCTCTTTGCGTCGGGCAGCAGCGTCGGTTCTGTCCCGTCTTTTCGGACATCAGCAAGGCGTTTGAGGATCGCATGCGCATAATGGATCGGGGCCGGCATCAACTCAGGCGTTTCGTTGGTGGCGAACCCGAACATGATGCCCTGATCGCCCGCGCCCTCATCCTTGTTGCCCTTCGCGTCGACACCCTGCGCAATATGTGCAGATTGTTGATGCAGCAGATTGGTGATCTTGCAGGTCCCATGATGAAATTTATCCTGCTGATAGCCAATGTCCCGGATACATTCCCGGGCAATGGCTTCGACAGAGCGCAGCATGGCTTTGGTTTTCTTCTTGGTGCCCAGCCCAACCTCACCCCCGATCACAACGCGGTTGGTGGTGGCAAAAGTCTCGCAAGCCACCCGCGCTTCGGGTTCTTCGGACAGAAATGCATCAAGAACAGCATCGGAAATGCGGTCACAGACTTTGTCAGGGTGACCTTCGGAAACGGATTCCGACGTGAAAATATAATTTTGGCGGGACATATCGTGCTCCAATTAAATACCAAGTGCCACGTCAGGAAGCCGTTGTGGCACGCCACAAGCGACTTAGTCTGCGCCACCCTTCGGGTCAATGGCATTCGCCCGCCGCCGCAACAGCGCTGCCCCACAGAGACCGATGAGCAACAGCACAGCAAAGGGCAAATCGCCTGTGCGGCTGTAAAGTGTGGGCGGCAGCGGGGCTGGCAACCGCGCATCTACAAATCCGGCAGCGTTGAGCGGCAGCGATGCTGTGATATGCCCCTTGGGGTCGATCATCGCGGAAATGCCAGTGTTGGCGGCGCGTGCCATCGGCAAACCCTGTTCAATCGCGCGCATCCGGGCCTGTGCGAGATGCTGTTTCGGTCCCGCCCCTTTGCCAAACCACGCGTCATTGGTGATCTGGATGAGAAACGCAGGGCGTTCCGGCGCGGCGTTTACGTCATGGGCAAAAACCGCCTCGTAGCAGATCAACGGCAACGCCTTGCCAAGTGCGCCAAAGTCCAGAACCTGCGCACCGGGGCCGGCGGAATACCCGTTGCCCTCACGCGACGCCAGCCCGTGAATGCCAAATTGCGCCAGCGTATCGCCAAAAGGCATATATTCCCCAAAAGGCACAAGATGGTGTTTGTCGTAGGTCTGTTCGACCACACCGCCCTGCCCCAGCACAACGAGGGAATTGTAAAACCGCGTCGGTCCACGCCGCTGCACACCCAAAACCACCGGTGCGCCCGACGCGGTCGAGATTTCTGCAAGTGCCGTTCCCGCCAGATCAAGCGCCCAGGGGATTGCCGTTTCGGACCAGATCACCAGATCAGGGGCCGGGCCCGCATCCTTGGGTAGGGCCGCAGACAAGGCCAGTTGGCGTTCAAAGAAGGTTGGAATTTGTTCGGGGTCCCATTTGTCGCGCTGTGCGGCGTTGGGCTGGATCAGACGGATGGTTGGCCGATCTTCGGTGGCAGGCGCGGCATCTGTTTGCGGTGTGATCAAAACAAAGGCACATCCAAGCGCCAGTGCGGCCTGCGCGCCGCGCACTGCCCAGGTGCCTTGGTGCGCCAAAGCAACGGCAGCAGCTACCATGAACAGGTTCAAAAGATACGGACCGGTCCAGGACAGCCCTTGTCCGGCAATCCCATCAACCAATGCCTGACTTGGCATTGCCCAAGGAAACCCCGTGAAAATATAGGCGCGGATCAGTTCAGCGGCAGGCCAGCACAGGACCAGCGGCCAGGCGCGGCCGGGTGCCAGTTTGCGCGCGCCCCAGAACGCGACCCCCCAAAAGATCGCAAGCCCCGCCGACAGCAAGACCAGCGCAAAGGGTGCCATCCATCCATGCCGTGCGGCATCGACCATAAAGGGCGAAACAATCCATTGCAGGGCGTGCATGAAATAGCCGGTGCCAAACGCCCATCCCACCAGTGCTGCACCGCGTTCATTCGTTGATTGATTATAGAGCCAAACCGCAGCTGTCATGCCGGCCAGCATCAGCAGCGGCAGATCATAGGGCGCTTGCCCAAAGGCCGATACCGCCCCGATGACACCTGCCAAAAAAGCAACTTGCCACACCGCCAGGCGGCTGATCATCCGTTGGAACCGGTGGTGCGCACCCGTAGCCGTTTGATGCGGCGGGGGTCGGCGTCGATCACTTCGAATTCCGGTCCGTCGGGGTGCAACACCACTTCACCGCGCGCAGGTACCCGGCCCGACAGCATGACAACCAGACCACCCAATGTGTCGATTTCTTCTTCGTCCACGGTATCGTGATCGGTCAGCGAATGACCAATCTCTGCCTCAAAATCCTCAAGCGGCGTTTTGGCGAGTACCAGATAGGTGCCGGGTTTTTCGACGGTCCAGTATTTGCCTTCGTCGACGTCATGTTCGTCTTCGATTTCGCCGATGACCTGTTCGATCAGGTCTTCGATGGTGACAAGACCATCAACGCCGCCATATTCATCTATCACCAGCGCCATGTGACGTCGTTCGGCCTGCATCTTGGTCAGCAGGACACCGATGGTCATGCTTGGCGGCACAAAAACCAGCGGACGCAACATCGCCTTGAGGTCAAATTTCTTGGTCTTGCCGTTGAATCCATGCGTCAGTGCAAGGTCTTTGAGGTGGGCCATGCCAACGGGCGTATCAAGGGTGCCGTCATAGACAGGCAACCGGGTCAGGCCGCTCTCCTTGAAGACCTTTACCAGTTCATCAAGCGTAGATGTGATGGGCACCGCCGTGATGTCGGCCTTTGGGATTGCCACGTCATCGACGCGCATCCGGCGCAGGTTGATCATGCCATGGGTGCTGGGCCGCTCCGATTGAATCGGGGCGACATCGGCTGGCGTCTCGCTGTCTGAGGGGCTGAGCGCCTCGATCACACGGCTGAAAAATCCGCCCGATCGTGCACTGCTGTCATCAAGGTTTTCCAAGTCTTCATCCGGGAGCGCGCGTTGCGCCGCGTCAGATGGTCCGTCGTTATCGCCCATTGGGTCCTGTCTATGTGTTTCACCGGCCTATAATGCCGATATTTCTCTATATGGGTCATCATGACCCAATTTGCCAAGTATTTCGACCTCAAGCTGTTCCATCAACGTGGCATCCGGGTCACGGATGTGGTCATAGCCGAAAAGATGTAAAAGGCCATGAACGATCAGATGGGTCACATGTTCTTGAATTGGTTTGCCAGCCGCCTCGGCCTCGATCTTGCAGGTGTCATAGCTGATGGCGATGTCTCCCAGTTCGATCATCCCGTCAAGGCCGGGTTTTAGGTCACGCGGTTTGTCGCCAGCGCGCTGTGCTGCGCGCTCTTCACTGGGCCAGCTCAGAACGTTGGTGGGCGTGGGTTTGCCCCGAAAATCCGCGTTAAGGTCAGCGATGCGGGTGTCATTACAGGCCAGAATTGAAATTTCGGTTTGTTCAGGGTCAAGACCCTGGTGTGCAAGCGTCGCCTGCACCGCGGTTTTCGCAAGCGTCTCAATGTCCATGGCGTGCCAACGGTCGTCCTCGATCACAATGTCCATATTGTCCATCAGACCCGCGCGAGGGCACAGCCCCTCACCCCTGTGATATTAAACGCCAAAGAGTTGCGCATTATGACACGCCGGTATCCGCCTCATAGGCTTCGATGATCGCAGCAACCAAAGGATGACGCACCACGTCTTTGGAGGTGAAATAATTAAAGCTGATTTTCGGGATCGCACTCAACAATCGTTCGGCATCGGCCAGACCTGATGGCACGCCGCGCGGCAGGTCGATCTGGGTCCGGTCGCCGGTGATCACCATCCGCGAATTGTTACCCAAACGGGTGAGGAACATTTTCATCTGCATCGACGTCGCGTTCTGGGCCTCGTCCAGCACCACAAAGGCATTCGACAAGGTGCGGCCCCGCATAAAGGCCAAAGGCGCGATTTCGATGCGTTTATCCTCAAGCAATTTGGCCAGCTGTTTGCCCGGCAAAAAGTCATTCAGCGCGTCATAGAGCGGCTGCATGTAAGGATCGACTTTGTCTTTCATGTCACCGGGCAGATAACCCAGCTTTTCACCCGCCTCTACTGCGGGGCGCGACAGGATGATCTTGTCGACATGGCCACCGATGAACATGCTCACGCCCACGGCAACCGCCAGATAGGTTTTGCCGGTGCCCGCCGGACCAATGCCAAAGGCAAGTTCATTGTCAAAAAGCGATTGAACATAGGCCTTCTGGGCCGCCGTGCGCGGTTCGACGCGTTTCTTGCGGGTCTGAATTTCCATACCACCGGGGATCGGCATTTCAAGCTGATCACCGGAGCGCACCCCTGTGTCCGCGTCGGAATTGCCCATGCGCAGCAGGCTGTCCACCTCGGCCTGTTCGACCGAACGCCCGCCCTCGAGCCGCGCATAAAGCGTGTTCAGCACGCCGGCAGCCTGTGCCGCAGCATCCGCTTCACCCAGAATGGAAACCTGATTTCCACGTCGGATGATCTGTACCTCAAGCGCCTTTTCGATGGCGGCAAGATGCGCGTCATAGGCACCGCACAAATCAATCAGCAGGCGATTGTCCGGAAATTCAAGTACCTGTTCCGTTGTGGTTTGCGTATCTGTCATCATGTCGTTTGCAGGCAAGGCAGGCTCCTAAAATGGGTCTTTCTGGAAATAGGCACGGTGCGGGGCGTTTACACCGTGCTGCAACAAAAAAGGCCGGAGCGCGCAACGCCCCGGCCCCTTGATCTGGAAGCGTTTAGACAAATCAGTTCGGGTCCACAATGTCGGAACCGCCTTTGAAATCGCCAACGGTGTGATTGGGCGGAGCCACGCCAGAGCAAACCGGCTTACCGCGTTTGTCCAGACGGGCAGACAGATAGCCCTCTACACCATCGTCAATGATCCAGTGATCACAGCCGTTTGGATCAATCCAGATGCCGGCCTGAAGTTGGCTCAGGTGCTTTTTATCAATGCCGCGGTCAAAGGATTTATCCTGCGAGAAGCCGCCGTCGAGAGATTCATAGTCGCCACAGGCTGTCAATCCAAAGGCACAGGCGGTGACGATGAGAATTTTCGTTTTGATCACTTTATGTCCCCTCAACGAATGCAGATGATTTCGACGCGGCGATTTTTGGCCATGCCGGCTGCGGTCTTGTTCGACGCTGCGGGCTGGCGTTCACCGTATCCGCGCACATCTGCAATCCGTGCACCCGTTGATGCCGCGATGGCCGCGACTGCATTGGCACGGTTGTAGGACAGGCGCATGTTGTATTCGTCAGACGCGCTGCTGTCTGTATGGCCTGTTATGATATAGGAATTGGCGCGGGTTTTTTGAAAGAACTGGGCCAAACGTGCCTTGGCCTGGCCGTGAACACGGTAGCTGTTTGTCGCAAAGAACTGGTCAGAATTCATCACGCCACAGATATTCCCACGGCGGCAGACCGGGATGCCCTGGCGGGTTGTGTGGGGGGTCATATACCCTTCTGAACCGTCATCCATCACCCAGTGTTCGCAGCCATCGGGGTCAACCCAGATTGTCGGGACATAGACGCCTTTGTCTCTGCCTTCCTGCGATTTGGTTTGTGCATCGGCAGCGGATGACTGAAGGGCCAGCGCCGCAGCAAGCGCAATGCCCGCCATCGCGCGGATCGCCTTGGAGATTGTGTTTACCACAGCTCTTTTCCTTGTTTTGTTCCCCCACGAAAGAGCTGCACCTGTCCCAGGTAAGGTACCGCCCCGCATTGGGGTCAGGTTAGGTAAGTTTTGGGTGCCTGTGAAGGACAGAAATCAAGATTTAGTGGCTAAATATCCCCCAACAACAAGGGAATCGGCAATTCGGGGGCTTTGACCGGTCGCAATTGCGGGAAATGTTGTTTCTACACGTGGCGTGCGGTCAAAGAATTGGTCTTTGCCGCAACGATTCTCACCTTTGCGACATCGCCGACCTTGGCGGTGGCATCTTCGATATGGACGGCGTGCAGATATTCGGATTTGCCCACCACCTGCCCCGCTTCACGGCCCTGTTTTTCCACCAGCACGGACAATTCTCTTCCAACCATGCTTTGCTGAATTTCGCGCTGATGCTGGGTGATCAGTTTTTGCAGCTGTTGCAGGCGCGCATCCGCGACCTCAGCCGGAACCACGGTGCGTTCAGCGGCAGGGGTGCCGGGACGGGCCGAGTATTTGAAGGAATAGGCATAGCCGTAGCGGACCTGCCGCACCAATTCCATCGTTGCCTCAAAATCTGCATCCGTTTCTTCGGGAAAGCCCACAATGAAATCACCGGACATCAGGATATCAGGGCGCACAGCGCGGATGCGGTCGATCAGTTTGAGGTAACTTTCGGCAGTGTGGCTGCGGTTCATCCGTTTGAGGATGCGATCAGAGCCGGATTGCACGGGCAGATGCAGATAGGGCATCAGTTTTTCCACCTCGCCATGGGCCGCGATCAGATCATCATCCATGTCGTTGGGGTGGCTGGTTGTATAGCGGATCCGCGCCAGCCCGTCGATTTTCGCCAGTTCACGGATCAGGTTGGCCAGCGTCATATCGCCCTTTGGCCCAGCCCCGTGATAGGCATTTACGTTCTGGCCCAAAAGAGTGACCTCGCGCACCCCGCGATCCACCAGCGCGCGGGCCTCCTCCAGCAATTGTGTTGCAGGGCGGCTGACTTCCGCGCCGCGCGTGTAAGGCACCACACAGAATGCGCAGAACTTGTCGCACCCTTCCTGCACCGTCAAAAACGCCGCTGGCGCACGCTTTGCGGCCCCGCGCGATTTGAGGTGTTCAAATTTGTCTTCCTCGGGGAAATCCGTGTCGAGCGCGCTTTGACCAGAACGCACCTTTGCCTCCATCTCGCCCAGCCGGTGATAGGATTGCGGCCCCACGACCAGATCCACGGCAGGCTGGCGGCGCATGATCTCGGCACCCTCAGCTTGGGCGACACAGCCCGCGACGCCAATTTTGAGGTTCGGATTCAAAGCTTTGAGCGGCTTGAGCCGGCCCAGTTCGGAATAGACCTTTTCAGCGGCCTTTTCACGGATATGGCAGGTGTTGAGCAGGATCATATCCGCATCATCGGCGGTCTTCGTCTCAACATAGCCCTGCCCGCCCAGCGCTTCGGCCATGCGCTCGCTGTCATAGACATTCATCTGGCAGCCATAGGTTTTGATGAACAGCTTTTTAGGAGATGTCATGGCGCGTTTCCGGTGAATAAAGGCAGATTTTGCCGTCTAACAGTGTGTGGTGCGGCTTGCAATGCACGTCGATTTAACCGATTCTGATCAACATCACCACCAAGTGAGGTCTTATGCACTACAGCGGTTTGGATACATTGATCAAAGACGGTGCCGCGATGCTGTCCAAAGGTCCGATTGCTGTGGTCTTGGTCGAAGACGACGTCGAGATTGCCACATGCCTGCGCCATCACCTGCACGCAGGGTTCAAAACCGTACTTGCGCTGATGCCGGATGTGCTTGATCTGCCCAGTGATCTGCAAGAAAGCGTGGTGCGGGTTAACTACAACATGTCCGTCGAAGGCGCGATGGAAGCCGCGATAAACCGCTTGATCGATGCGGCGACCGGGCAGTGGCTGTACTACTGCTATAATGCCGAATATCTGTTCTTTCCGTTTTGCGAAACCCGCAGCGTTGTGGAAATGCTGGACTTTCATACCGAAGAGCGTCGCAACGCGATGTTAGGCTATGTGATTGATCTTTATGCAGAAGATTTGAGCCAGTACCCTGATGCGGTATCGCTGGAACAGGCGCATCTCGACCGCTCAGGCTATTATGCTTTGGCACGGGCCGATGGCACAAAGTCAGGAACACCAAAAGAACGCCAGCTCGATTTTTTTGGCGGGCTGCGCTGGCGTTATGAGGAACATGTGCCCGCCAACCGCCGCAAAATTGACCGCATCCCACTGTTTCGCGCCAAAAAGGGTCTGCGCCTGCGCTGGGATCACACGTTCAACGACGAAGAATACAACACCTTTGCCTGCCCATGGCACCACAACATCACCGCTTCAATCTGCTCATTCCGCACTGCCAAGGCGCTGAAAAGCAATCCGGGCAGTACCTTTGATATTGACACGTTCAAATGGCACAACTCAGCCCCGTTCGAATGGCATTCACGGCAGTTGCTGGATCTTGGGCTGATGGAACCGGGGCAGTGGTTCTAGGGCGTTCTTGCTGAAACAAATGCTCGATATGGGTCTCAAGGTGTATGTCGTTATGGTTGAAAGATGGCCATTGGCGCACCCTGCACGAAAGACGCATCGTTCGAAAATCCGTTGTTCAAGCAATCGCTAACCGCGCCGCCAGATCACCGGAAACCAGTCCTCGCGCAGGCGTTGGCCCTGCACCATGTCATGGCCGGGAAAGGGTGGTGATGTGGGTCCGGGCCGCTGGGTATAGCGCGCGTCATCCCCCACCAGCCGCAGCGAAAAGGCCCGCCGCCGTGCGCCATCTGGATTACCGCGCGCGCCGTGCAGAGTACCATAGTTGAAAGCCACCGCATCGCCGGGGTCCATTTCCCATTCGCGGATGTCCATCCCTTCGGCGTCGGGGTCGGGCACGGGCATGTAAGGGTCCGGGTCAAAAAACGCGTCGCCCTTGACCCAGCGTGTCGGCAGTACCGGTTTTTCCCAACGGTGGGACCCTGCCACGCAGCGCAACGATGCGCTGGTGACTGGATCAAGCGGCGACCAAAAGCTGATCGTTTGCTGGCCTTCAACGAAATAGTATGGCCCGTCCTGATGCCACGGCGTGGCCATCGATGTTCCCGGCTCTTTGACCAGCACATGATCGTGAAAAAGCTGCACCTGATCGCTTTGCATCAGATCGGCCGCAACTTCGGCAGCGGCTGAGGTTTTGATCACCTGTTCGAATTCGGGGATGCGTTGCCAATTGCAATAATCGTCAAAAAAGCGCCCTGATTCTCCGGGCTTGTCGTTGTTTGATGCATAAGGCCCCGGTTCAGCGATGTTGCGTTCAACACCTGCGCGCAGGGTTTCCACACAATCCCCAAACAGTCCTTTGATCAGAACCACGCCATCGTTCTGGAAGGTATCAATGTGGTCTTGGGTGATCAGGCGATGTGTCATAATGTTCACACTCGGGCACAGGCATTAGCCCTTGCGGCGCAACCGGATCACCACGTCGACAGACGCAATTTCGGCACCCGCCGGCGCGTCCGGCAGATGCGAGATCACCAGTTGATCGGACGGGGCATCGGTCAGCCTGCCTTCGTCTTCCCAATAAAAATGCGGGTGATCATGGGTATTGGTGTCGAAATAGCTTTTGGAGCCGTCAACCGTGACTTCCTGCAAAATCCCCGCCTCGCAAAAGGCGCGCAGGGTGTTGTAAACCGTGGCAAGTGACACCGCGTCGCCCTGACCCTTGGCCGCATCAAAAAGGCTTTCTGCGGTGACATGGCGGTGTTGACCGTCGCCCACCAAGAGACTGGCAAGCGTTACGCGTTGACGTGTCGGGCGCAGTCCGGCCCGTTCGAGCCAGCGTGTTCCGGTCTGTTGGTGCATCGTGGTCATGGCCGCTCCGTTGCCTGTCTTTGTGCCATATAAGGCGTCAGGGGTTGGTTTTTCAATTGAAAACCGCCAATTGGCCGATGATCCTTTGTCGCAGTTAAACGCAAACTTTGATCAGATTGGCCGATTTTCCCTTGGTCCGGGTGTATCCCCACCCCAATCGCTGCCCTTGCGACAGGGGCGAACCCGATGCTAGACCAATCGCAACAACGACAAATTGACTGAGCAGGAGAGCCGCATCATGGCAGATTACCCGACAAGTTTTGACAAAGAAGGTCTGTTGAAATGTGCCCGAGGCGAGCTTTTTGGCCCCGGGAATGCACAGCTTCCGGCCCCGCCCATGCTGATGATGGACCGCATCACAGAGGTGTCTGGCGACGGCGGCGCACATGGCAAGGGCCACATCACGGCAGAGTTCGACATCACCCCGGACCTGTGGTTTTTCGAATGTCACTTTCCCGGCAACCCGATCATGCCCGGCTGCCTTGGCCTTGATGGTCTGTGGCAATTGACCGGGTTCAACCTTGGCTGGCGCGGCTGGCAGGGGCGCGGATATGCGCTTGGTGTGGGGGAAGTGAAGCTGAAAGGCATGGTGCGCCCGGACCGCAAGATGCTGACCTACAAGATTGATTTTACCAAGGCGATCCAGACCCGCCGCCTGACCATGGGCGTGGCGGATGGCATCGTCGAAGCCGACGGTGAAGTGATTTACGAGGTCAAGGACATGAAGGTCGCGTTGTCAGAAAGCTGAGGTGGTGTGGACGACAGCGGTACCGACACATCTGCTTTCGGAAATTCATCCCTTTCGGATGGCGACAATGCCACAACTTGTCCGTGATGGTGGGCCAGACGGGAAAGAATAAACCTGTTCGACGTCAAAACCGGCCTTGCTGACAAGCGCAAGAATTTCTTCTTTGCGAAAGGTGCGATGCCGCCACTGAAGCCAAATGATTGCATTGCACCAATGCGGCTTTGACACCACGAGATGCAACCGACCGCCCGGACGCAAAAGGTCATGGATTTGCCTTAGCGCGGTCAACGGGTCCGCGCAGTGCTCAATCACATGGGCTGCCAAAACTTCGTCTGCGGGTTCCAGATCGGCCTCGCCCAACAGGGCCTGCACGAGTTTTGGCTCAACCCCGCGGGCGCGCAACGCGGTTTGACCACGTTCGAGCATCGGGCGGCTCGGTTCCAGCAGTGTCAATGCGCGCGGCGGACCATTGATTGCGACCCAAGCTTCCGCAAATGAAGCCGTACCAGCGCCCACGTCAACGACATGGACATTGCGGTCGTTGTGCCGCTGCGGCGACGAGAGGAACCCCAGATAGCCTTCATAATAGCCCAGCGTACGCATCTTATCGCCCCACCGGGGTGCCGCCATATCGTACCGGCGTTTCGCGCGTGCGGTCGTGTTAACCATTCCGACAGGTTGGCACAAACATCTGCAGAGTTCCAGATCGCCGCGTGTTGCTGGTGGCGTTGTGGTCGCAAGAAGAGCGACCTTATGCGTATCCGCCGCCGTTTTTAGTTGCTCCAGCCACCGGCAACATGAGGTCAAATCAGACTTTGCCTGCAACCCCACCCCATCCCCCATTGCACCTCAACCCCCGCCCAGCCTAAACTCATGCCAACACTATCAAAGGAGTGCCGCTTATGCGCCGCGCCAAACCAGAGGTTTGCTCATGAAAAGAGTCGTCGTCACAGGGTTGGGGATCGTCTCATCCATCGGAAACAACGCAGACGAGGTTCTGACCTCGCTCAAGGCGGGCACCAGCGGCATTGTCGCCAGCGAAGAGATGGCCGAGCACGGGTTTCGCAGCCGGGTTGCGGGGACATTGAAAATTGACGTATCCGAACATATCGACAAACGCGCCTTGCGGTTCATGGGGCCGGGATCGGCCTATGCCTATATCGCGATGGGTCAGGCGATTGCAGATGCGGGTCTGGACGAGGACACCGTCAGCAACCCGCGCACCGGATTGGTTGCGGGGTCTGGTGGGCCGTCAACATCAGCGATGTTCACGGCACATAACGTGGTCAAGGATACCGGGGCCACCAAGCGCATCGGCCCCTTTGCGGTGCCAAAATGCATGTCCTCAACCGTGTCAGCAAACCTCAGCACGGCGTACAAGATCAAGGGCATCAACTATTCGATTACCTCGGCCTGTTCCACTTCACTGCATTGCATCGGCAACGCGGCAGAGCAGATCATGATGGGCAAACAGGACGTGATGTTTGCCGGCGGCGGTGAAGAGCTGGACTGGACGTTGTCCTGCCTGTTCGACGCAATGGGCGCGATGAGCAGCAAATATAACGACGCCCCTGAAACGGCCAGCCGTGCCTTTGACGCGGACCGGGACGGGTTTGTGATTTCGGGCGGCGGCGGCATTGTGGTTCTGGAAGATCTTGATCATGCGCTGGCACGGGGTGCGAAAATCTATGCCGAAGTCACGGGCTATGCTGCCACTTCCGACGGGCACGATATGGTTGCCCCCAGTGGTGAGGGCGGTGAACGCGCGATGCGGCTGGCGCTGGCGACGCTGCCCGAGGGCCGCAAAGTGGGCTATATCAACGCGCATGGCACCTCGACACCTGTCGGTGACGTGGGTGAAATTGAGGCGGTGCGCCGCGTCTTTGGCAAGGGCAACACGCCACCTGTCAGCTCCACCAAGTCGATGACCGGTCACGCCCAGGGGGCAGCAGGTGCGCTTGAGGCAATCTTCAGCCTGCTGATGTTGGATAACGATTTCATCACCAAGTCCATCAACGTGCAAAACCTCGACCCCGCACTTGATGCGTCCGAGATTGCGCTGGAACGGGTGGACGATGTGGGGCTCGACAGTGTCATGACCAATTCGTTTGGTTTTGGCGGCACAAACGGGTCGATGATCCTGTCTAAATATAAAGGGTAACGCGATGTCAGAACTCCTTGAAGGAAAGCGTGGCCTGATCATGGGCGTCGCGAACGAACGCTCTATCGCCTGGGGCATTGCAAAAGCGATGGCCGAAGCGGGTGCCGAGCTTGCCTTTACCTATCAGGGCGAAGCGTTTGGCAGCCGCCTGAAACCTCTGGCGGACTCCGTCGGATCCGATTTCATGGTCGACGTGGATGTCACCGACGATGCCTCGCTGGATACGGCGTTTAGCGAGTTGGGCGCGCGCTGGCCGACGATTGATTTTGTCGTCCATGCGATTGCGTTTTCAGACAAGTCCGAACTGACGGGACGTTTTTTGAACACCAGCCGCGCCAATTTCAAACATTCGATGGATATCTCGGCCTATAGCTTTATCGAAGTCGCCCGCCGTGCGCATCCGTTGATGGTAGAAAACGGCGGCACGTTGATGACCCTGACCTATCAGGGGTCGAACCGGGTTGTGCCGAATTACAACGTGATGGGCGTGGCCAAGGCGGCGTTGGAATCTGCGACACGGTATTTGGCGAATGATTTGGGACCTGAAGGCATCCGCGTGAACGCCATTTCTCCCGGCCCGATGAAAACACTTGCCGGTGCGGCGATTGGCGGTGCGCGCAAGACCTATAAACACACCGATCTCAATGCGCCATTGCGGTCGAACGCAACGCTTGAGGCGGTGGGGGGGACGGCCGTCTATCTGGCCTCGGATGCCGGGGCCTGCACCACAGGCGAAATCATTCGAGTTGATGGTGGGTTCCATGTTCTGGGGATGCCGCAGCAGGAATATCTCTGAGTACCGGCATGTTCATGGGTTACTTCTGATGCGGAGCGGCTTAGGTCCGGATTGAGCCCACATTAAAATTTTCTTCGCAGTGCGGCGAATGTCGGCTATCGTTATGTTTTAAGGTACCTTCGAGAATGAAGCAGGTTTTCTATATCTTTATAGCACTGCTTTTTTCTTCGCCAGCCGTTGCCGAAGTGTGCGACAAGGAACGCCTGAGATGGGAACCAAGTAGCGGCAAAATCAATCAGTTCGAGGAAACGCTCTTTTTCTTCACCTCACCAATTGGGATTGGCCTAGTTTTACTGATTCTGGCAATCCTTTACTTCAAGCAACGATGGCTTTCGGTACTGTGTGCCGCGCTAATTTTGCTGATCGCCATTCTCAGCTTGATAAATTGGTTCTGGTTAGGGAATGACATCACCCACGCAGCCTATCGAGAAGGTTGCCGTGCCTCGCCGTTACTCACAATCGGAGTGCTGGTTCTATTGTCTATAGGGCTCTTTCAGCACGGCAGACCACGTGTCACGCAACGCCTTAACACGATAAACCTTGGTGACGATTTGGATGACGTCGAGATGTTGATGGCAATTGAAGAAATTTTTGGCATCGAAATCCAAGATAGCGAAGCCGAAGAACTTACAACAATGGGCGATCTCTATGAGCTGGTGAGTGAAAAGCTAAAACCCGATATGGATTTTGATCCTGTGTGGTCGTTGGTCTGTCAAATTGCACGTGAATACTCTGGATCACGAGACCCAATAGATAAGAGAACTACATTCTTTCCTAAGTTTGCAGACGAGCGCGCTGAAAAATCCAAAGCTTCCAGCGTGCCAGAAGACCAAGTTTAGAATATCCTCAAAGGCATGAACTGCCGACCTTGAAATGAAGAAGGCCTCGGTACCCCATTTGCGAACGGCCGCTCCGTCCGCATACTAGCCATCATCGCGTCCTCACCGCAACGGCGGCGTCTGCCAGAGCCAGATCTTCATGCCGCCATGTGCCACAGGGGGACCCAATGGTTTCCATGGCAATCCGGTGGCTTTGGCCAGGGGCGGCTCGGATGTGATCAAGCCCACACGCCAGCCTTTGAAACGCTCCAGCAAAGTCCGTCCCAAGGTCCCATAAAGCGGATAGAGCAGTTTCTTGTTGCCGATCCTGCCGCCGTAGGGAGGGTTCACAATGACCAGTCCGGGCGGTCCATCAGGTGGTGTCACCTCGCCTGCGCCGTGGCAGGCAAAGGTGATCGCATCCCCAACCCCTGCCCGCGCGGCATTGGCAGTGCTCATGCGGATGGCCCCCGCATCGCGGTCAGATCCAAAGAAACGCGGCGTCAGGTCGACAGGGCCGGTGCGGCGCATCGCGTCAAACGCGGCCTGATCAAAGCTTGCCAACTGCTCAAACGCATAGCTGCGCGAGCGGCCCGGTTGCAGACCTGCGGCGATCTCGGCCGCTTCGATCAGGAACGTGCCAGACCCGCACATCGGATCGACCACGGGCTCAAGCCCGTCATACCCGCATTGCCGCAGAAACATCGCCGCCAGATTTTCGCGCATCGGCGCTTTGCCGACCGCTTCCTTGTGGCCGCGCTTGTGCAGCGCCTCGCCGCTGGTGTCGATGCTGATGGTCACCTGATTGTCATGGATGCGGACCTTGAGAACCATGGCGGCATCCGGCGACACGGCGATGCCGTGGCTTTCGGTCAGCGCCGTGACAATGCGCTGGGTCGCGGCCCCGGCGTGATAGATTTTCGACGCTTTGCTTGTCACCTGAACCTTGACCGGCACATCGGTGCGCAGCACGTCGCCCCATGCAAATTTTCGGCTGCGTTTATCCAGTTGCGCAAGATGGAACGCCATAAAGCTGCCCAGACGGACCAGAACACGCGCCGCACCGCGCAGTTCCAGATTGGCGCGCCAGACCTCGGGCCAGCCGCCCTGCACCGTCACGCCACCGGGAACAGCGACCGCATCTGCGAACCCTTTTTCCTGCGCTTCCTCACACAGAACGGCCTCAAGCCCGGGGGCACAGACGAGGAAAATTTCAAATGTCTGGCTATTGTCCATCGCCTGTCCATAGCGACAACATGCACCGTCCGCGAGGGGGCATCGGTGTTTTGGAAAGCTTCGGTGCGGGAAATCACAGATATTCCCATACTGGACCACGCTATTTGCAGGAATTCGTCAGTTTGCCATGCCACTGCCCAGCAATTGCCCGGTTTGCCCGCAAGATGAACAACATGAGCAGTGCCAAGACAAAACCCAGCTCTTTGGACCGATGACATGAGTTTCAAAGAAACATACCGCAGTGAGGTCCTACAATCGCGGCGCGACAGGTCGCGGCGGGCGTTTTTCTGGGGACGGATTCTGGGACTGGCGCTGATGCTGACCATTGGCGCAATTTTGCGGTCAGAACCTGAATTGCGCCGCGCCTTGGCGGGCGCGGGTATGGATGCGATCATGGCGGTGGCAGGGGCCAGACAGGCCCCGCAGCAGGTTGCACAAGCGACCCAAAGCCCCACCAGCCTGCCGAAAAGCCGGATCAAGGTAAACCGTTTTGGCGACCCTGACGACGCGTCGCCCGCATCACCCGATGCACAGAGTGTCGCGGATGATCTGGGCCGCAGTCTGGCCGCTCAACGACCGGTCGAATAGCCGGGGGGGCCCCCGCTACCTTAGCCGATCTTGACCAACTCAATATCGAATTGCAGGTCCTTGCCTGCCAATGGGTGGTTGGCATCCAGTGTCACAGTCGCTTCGTCCACTTCAACCACCGTCACGGGCATGGCCTGACCATCGGGGGTCTGCATCTGCAACTGGGTCCCGACTTCCAGCGGGATGTCTGCCGGAATGCCTTCGCGCGGGACGGCCTGACGCATTTCCGGGTTCAGGGGGCCATAGGCCTCGGTGCAGGCGATCTTGACCACTTTCTGTTCGCCCACTGCCATCCCCGGCAGTGCCACGTCCAGGCCCGGAATGATCTGACCGGAACCGACCACGAATTCGAGCGGGTCGCGCCCTTCTGAGCTGTCGAATGTGGTGCCATCCAGCAAGGTGCCGGTATAGTGAATTGCAACGGTATCGCCTGATTTGACCTCGGCCATGAAGAACTCCAATGATGTTGGGGGTAAGGAATGCAGAGGCCACGTATCTGCGCGGGTGCTCCAATTTCCGGGCCAACCTGTCAAAACCCAAGCCAAGAGTAAACCCCCGCACATTGGCCCTTCATTTCCTCCCTTTTCGACCCTCGCTTGCCGTGCCACTCTGCATGCCAACCAAACAAGGAGAACACCATGCCGATCACAACATGTGTCTTTGACGCCTATGGCACCTTGTTTGATGTGGCCGCCGCCGCACGCCAGGCGGCCTCCGAGCCAGACTTTGCCGCGATCAGGGACGACTGGCCGCAGGTCGCGGAACACTGGCGGCTCAAGCAGTTGCAGTATTCATGGCTGCGCGCGGTCACTAAGGCGCATACCGATTTCTGGACCGTCACGCAGGATGGCTTGGATTGGGCATTGGAAAAGACCGGGCATGATGGGGATGCAGCCCTGCGCGCGCGGCTGCTCGCGCTTTACTGGGAATTGCAGGCCTATGCTGAGGTGCCGCAGATGCTGAGCACCCTCAAGGCCGCAGGGTTGAACACCGCAATCTTGTCAAACGGATCGCCGGACATGTTGGACGGTGCCGTGCGCTCTGCCGGGATCGAGGATGTGCTTGATGTGTCCTTGTCGGTGCAAAGCGTCGGTATCTTTAAACCAGATGCGTCCGTTTACGATCTGGTCGGCGCACATTTCGGATGCGCCAAGGATGAGGTTTTGTTCGTGTCCTCAAACGGCTGGGATGCCGCCGCTGCCACGGGGTACGGGTTTCGGACCGCATGGGTGAACCGAAGCAATGAGCCGATGGACCGCTTGCCGTGGAAACCCGCAATAGTGCTGCGTGATCTGACCGGCATCCCTGCACTGGCGGGTGTGTAATGGTGACGTTTCAGACCTCCGACGGGCTGTCGTTGTACTATACCGATGAGGGCACTGGCCTGCCGATCCTGTGCCTGTCCGGGCTGACCCGCACCACGGCAGACTTTGACTATGTCACGCCGCATTTGGCGGGCAACCGGTTGATCAAGATGGATTACCGCGGGCGCGGCAAATCTGATTTCGACCCCAATTGGCAGAACTACATCCTGCCCATTGAATGTCGCGATGTGATGGAGCTTTTGACGCATCTGAGCCTCGACAAAGTTGCGATCCTTGGTACATCACGCGGTGGTCTGAACGCGATGGGATTGGCCATGGGCGCAGCCGACCGCTTGCTGGGTGTGGCGCTTAATGACATCGGGCCGTTTATTGATCCGATGGGGCTCGATTTCATCATGGGCTATCTGGGTCGCAATCCTGCGGCCAAGACCCACGCGGAAGCCGCTGCTGCCATGCCGCATGTGTTCACCGAATTCCAGAATGTGCCGGCAAGCCGCTGGATGGAAGAAGCGGTCAAGCATTATGCGCAGACAGATGCAGGCCTTGAGATCACCTATGATCCGCATCTGCGCGACGCGGTTGAGGCCGCAGGCGCGCAGGCGGCACCGGATTTGTGGCCGTTTTTCGATGCGATGGCCGGCATGCCGATTGCGTGTATCCGTGGGGCGAACTCAAATTTGCTGAGTGAAGACACGCTTAAGGAAATGCAGCGCCGTCGCCCTGATATGATCACCGCCGTGGTGCCGGGGCGCGGCCATATTCCGTTTCTGGATGAGCCGGAGGCCGTGGCAGCACTGCACAAATGGGTAGGACAGATGACATGAACATCGACATGATCCGCGCCGCGAATACGCGCCTTGAGGGGCATGTGCGACGCACGCCCTTACTCAACTCCACGCTTTTGGATGATGTCGCCGGGCGGCGGGTCTGGGTGAAAGCCGAATGTCTGCAACATACCGGCAGTTTCAAATTCCGCGGTGCCTGGGCGGCTTTGTCGGCGCTGGATCCGGACACGCGGGCCAAGGGCGTGATTGCCTATTCCAGCGGCAATCACGCACAGGGCGTGGCACTGGCGGCCAAGCTGCACGGGGTGCCATCAGTTATCGTCATGCCAGCCGACAGCCCGCGCCTCAAGATCGACAATACGCGCGCGTATGGTGGCGAAGTGGTGCTTTATGACCGCGCAACAGAGAGCCGTGAAGACATCGGCTCGCGCCTCAGCACTGAACGGAATTTGACGCTGATCCGGCCCTATGACGAACCCGAAGTGATTGCAGGCCAGGGCAGCGTCGGACTTGAGATTGCTGAGCAGGCTGCGGCGCTTGGGATCACGAACGCCCAAGTGATCGTGTGTTGCGGTGGTGGCGGGCTGACCTCTGGCATCGCCTTGGCGCTTGAGGCTGACGCGCCGGGGCTGCGGGTGCGCCCGGCCGAGCCGGAAGGCTTTGATGATGTGGCCCGTTCTTTACGGTCGGGTGGAATTGAGCGAAACAACCGGATGACCGGGTCGATCTGTGACGCGATCATTTCCCCGCAACCGGGGGATATCACCTTTCCCATTCTCAAACGCCTTGTCGGTCCGGGTCTGGTGATCAGCGATGATGAGGCGTTGCAGGCGATGGCGCATGCGTTCAACCGCCTCAAAGTGGTCGCAGAACCGGGCGGTGCCGCGGCATTGGCCGCTGCACTGTTTCGCCGCGACGAGATTGAGGGCGACGATGTGATCGTGACAATTTCGGGCGGCAACGTTGATGCCGACATGTTTGCCCGCGCGTTGGAGACATTGGCATGAGCCAATTCACCATCGCCAGTTTCAATGTGAAAAACCTGATCGGACCCGATCAGGAATATTACAAATTTCAATCCTACACGCCTGAGGAATATGCGTGGAAGTCGGATTGGCTGGCCGATCAACTGGTGACCCTGAACGCCGATATTGTCGGGTTTCAGGAGATATTTGACGAAGCTTCATTGCGCGACACGATTGCGAGTGCCGATGAGATTGGCACCGCAAATAATGCGGCCGCAATACCGGGGCAAAACAAACGCTACCGCCATCGTGCGATATTTGATCGGCTGGCGTACCGGGATTATGGCGATGCCGCCCTCGCCTTTGCCCCCAACCTGCATGACGGCGCACCGGGCCAGCGTCGGCCCGGGCTGGCAATTCTGTCGCGGCTTGGCTTTGACGAAGAGCCGCAAATCATTCAGGCCTTGGATACGCCCCTGCACATTCCGTTTCAGACCTTTGGCGGGGATGAGGGGGGCAGCTATACCATCCAGAAGCTCAGCCGCCCGATCCTGAAATGTCGCGTGCCTGTTGGCGATCAGGTGGTCACTGTGTTCAACTGTCACCTGAAATCGAAACTGGGCGAATACATCCGCAGCGACGGTGCCGCCTTCCCTGTTGAGGCTGACCTGACAGATTACGATCCCGTCGGTCGCGCCTTGGGGGCGGCGCGTGCCGCGATGCGCCGGATGGCAGAAGCCTGGGTGCTGCGCGGGGCGATCATTGGCGAGTTGCGACAGAGCCGACCGGTGATGGTGCTGGGTGATTTCAACGACAATGAGAATGCGGTGAGTTCCGAAATCATCGCCGGCGAAGCGCCGTTCAGGAACTACGCATGGATGCTGCGCCATGACGCGAAACACCGTGCAGATCGCTATTCGGACGCAGAGAACGCCCAGATCACCGAGGATATCGAAGCCGTGCGCCTGCATTCGGCAGAGAAGCTGTTTGTGCGCAAGTCGCTGCGCGATATGGTATACACATCGGCCTTTGGTGGTGTTTATGAGAGCATCGACCAGATTCTGATGTCGCGGCATTTCTTGCCCGAGTGGCAAGGCCACATTGGCGAAATGGAATATTTCAGCGTGCTCAATGACCATCTGACCGATGGGTCGCACCCTGAGGCACCTTACAACAAGCTCGCCTCTGATCATGGACAGATCATGGCGACCATTCGGCTGAAAGGGGAATAGGATATGCAGCTTTTTGATACCGGCGACGTGCGCCTGCATTACCGCGTTGATGGGCCAGACGATGGCGCGCCAGTAGTCTTTGCCAATTCGCTGGGCACAGACATGCGGCTTTGGGATCCGATCCTGCCGATGTTGCCTGATGGCCTGCGGATTATCCGCTTTGACAAACGCGGGCATGGGTTATCGACGTGCCCAACCGGTCCTTATTCGATGGGGTCGCTGATCACGGACACGGAAAAACTGTTGGATTTTCTTGGCGTTCAGGGATGTGTGTTTGTCGGGCTGTCCATCGGCGGGATGATTGCACAGGGGCTGGCGGTCAAACGTCTGGACCTGATCCGGGCGGTGGTGCTGTCGAACACGGCCGCAAAGATTGGCAATCCGGACCTTTGGGCCGAACGGATTGCGGATGTCGAAAAAGGCGGCATCGAATGCCTTGCCGATGCGGTGATGGAACGCTGGTTTTCGCCGCAGTTTCGCAAAAGTCCAGAGCTTGAGCTGTGGCGTAACATGTTGGTGCGTCAGCCCGATGATGGATATGCGGGTTGTTCTGCGGCAATTTCCGGCACTGATTTCCTCACGACCACAAGCAGTCTGCGTCTGCCCTGTCTGGGGATTGCAGGATCAGACGATGGGTCGACGCCCCCCGATCTGGTTCGCGAAACAACCGACCTCATTCCGGGGTCCAGGTTTCATCTGATCCGCAAAGCGGGGCATTTGCCTTGCGTCGAGCAACCGCAAGAATTTGCGCGCGTGCTGAGTGAATTCCTGAAAGGCGTTGGCCATGTCTGAACGTTACGACAGGGGCATGAAGGTCCGCCGCGAAGTATTGGGGGACGCACATGTGAACCGCGCTGAGCAGGCCAAGTCAGAGATCGACGCGCCCTTTCAGGCCCTGATAACCGAAGGCGCGTGGGGCACTGTCTGGGCCTCGGATGCGATCACCCGGCGCGAGCGGTCGATGATCACGCTGGCCCTTTTGGCTGCCATGGGGAATTTTGATGAGATCCCCATGCACGTCCGCGCCTGCGCAAACACCGGGGCCACAATGCGCGATGTCATGGAAGCGTTTCAGCATGTCGCGGTCTATTGTGGGGTGCCAAAGGCCAACCATGCCATAAAGCTGGCCAAACAAACCTTTGCCGAGATGGAGCGCTGACATATGGCCGCATCGGTTTTTGACAGCCCCCTTTACGCCCAACTTTTTGACACCGGTGAAGCAGGCCGCTTGTTTTCAGACAGCGCCGCAATCCGCGCGATGTTGCTGGTTGAGGGGGCACTGGCAAAGGTGCAGGGCAGCTTGGGCGTGATCCCGGAATTAAGCGCTGCCGCGATCCACCGCGCCAGTATGGAAATACAGGTGGATCCCGGTGCGATTGCGCAGGCCACGGGGCAAAATGGGGTCAGCGTGCCGGGTCTGGTGAGCGCATTTCGCGCCGAGATGAACGCGCCCGAGCACGCACAATATGTGCATTGGGGGGCGACAAGCCAGGACATCATCGACACCGCACTGATGCTGCGCCTGCGACAGGCATTGGTGTTGGCCGAGGATGATCTGCGCCAAGTGATCACTGATCTGGGCAAAGCCGCCAAAGACAACGCACATTTGCCGATGCCTGCACGGACCTATGGGCAACACGCTACGCCAACCACATGGGGCGCTGTTCTGGCCTCGTGGGGCGCGCCGTTAATCGATGCGCTGGATGCGCTTGAGCCCTTGCGGCGCGCCTCGCTCTGGGTGTCCTTGTCGGGTGCGGCCGGGACAGCGTCCGCTTTGGGGCCGCAGGCCGCAGAGACCCGCAGCGCCTTGGCGAAGGCCCTGAACCTGCACGATCCGGGGCGGTCGTGGCACACAGATCGCGCGCCGATCCTGCGGGTTGCCGATTGGCAGGGGCAAGTGATGGCAGCCTTGGCACATATGGCGCAGACGCTGATCGCCTTGACAGGCAGTGACACGGGCGAGGTTTCACTGGGGACGGCTGGTGCGTCGTCCACAATGCCACAAAAGCAAAATCCGGTGGCCCCGTCGGCGATGGTCGCGCTGCATCACCATTTCACTGGGGCGCGCGCCAGTTTACAATCAGCGGCGGTGCACCAGCATCAACGCGACGGGGTTGCGTGGTTTGCGGAATGGATGGCGGTACCGCAGCTGTCGCTCTGCCTCGCCGCCGCGCTGTCCCATGCCAAAGCTCTGGCCGCGCACGCCACGCCGCGCCCGGTGCAGATGCAAAGCAATCTTGAAGCGAACATGGGACTGATCCACGCAGAAGCGCTCAGCTTTGCGCTGGCGGAATTCATGCCGCGCCCGGAAGCCCAGAAAGTGACCAAGGCGCTGTGCCTTGAGGCGCTGGACAAGCAAACCCCGCTGGAGACGCTGGCGCGCGCCGATTATCCTGACCTTGCCGAGGATGTCTTTGCGCCCAGCGCCGGGATTGGCCATGCCGCCCAGGATGCCCTGACCTTTGCGGCCCGTGCGGCGGCCCTCTGATTTTATGCGTCCAGCCGTCATTTTCATTATTATCACGATCATGATTGATGCCATGGGGATTGGCCTGATCATCCCGGTGATGCCCGATCTGATCCGCGAAGTGAACGGTGGTGATCTGTCCCATGCGGCGCTTTGGGGTGGGATCATGGCCACCACATTTGCGGTGATGCAGTTTCTGTTTGGCCCGGTCATGGGCGGTCTTTCAGACCGGTATGGCCGCAGGCCTGTGTTGTTGCTGGCACTGGTGGTGATGGCAGCCGATTATGTGCTGATGTCAATCGCGGGCAGCATCTGGTTGTTGATGGTCGGTCGGGTCATCGGCGGGATCACCGCCGCAACCCATGCCACCGCATCGGCCTATATCGCTGACATCTCGAAACCCGAAGACCGCGCCGCAAACTTTGGCCTGATCGGGGCAGGCTTTGGCGTGGGTTTTGTCGTTGGACCGCTGATGGGCGGTGTGCTGGCAGAATACGGCACCCGCGCGCCCTTTTGGGCGGCTACGGTCCTTGCGATGGGCAATGCAACCTTGGGGTGGTTTGTCCTGAAAGAAACCGTCAAGAAAGAAAACCGCCGACGCTTTGAATGGCGGCGTGCAAATCCGCTTGGGGCGATCCGGACCCTGGGGCATTTGCCCGGCATTCGGCATCTGTTGGTGGTCTATTTCATCTATCATGTCGCCTTTGCAGTCTATCCATCGGTCTGGGCCTATTTCGGGCAGGAACGCTATGGTTGGAGCCCGGCTGTCATCGGCTATTCACTGGGGCTTTTTGGGGTGATGATGGCGCTGGTGCAGGCCGGGTTGATCCGTGTGGTGCTGCGCCAGTTTGGCGAGAGAGGCACGGTACTTGCCGGGCATCTCTTTAGCATCCTTGCGTTTGGGGTCATCGCCGTTGTCACCTCGGGGACCGTGGCATTGATCCTGACACCACTGGCGGCGCTGGCGGGGGTCATTCCGCCCGCGTTGCAAGGCATCATGTCCCGGCAGGTCGCCGCCAATGCACAAGGCGAATTGCAAGGCGCGTTGAGCTCATCAACGGCACTGGCAATGATCATCTCGCCAATGGCAATGACGTCGGCATTTGCGTATTTCACCGGTTCCGGCGCGCCGATCTATTTGCCCGGTGCGCCGTTTCTGTTGGCCATGTCTTTGGCAATCGTCAGCCTGTTCATTTTTCTGAGCCGCCCGGCAGCACAGAATATGGCGTAATCAGACGTCTGCCGCGTCGCGTTGGTGCTTGCAGCGGAATTGCTTTGCGGCCAACCTGCCTGCAACCGGATCAAACGTCGCGAAGAGAGACCTGAAATTGCAAATCATCAAAGCCGCTGTTGCCCATGAATTTGGATCCCCGTTGGTCATCGAAAATATACAGTTGCGCGCGCCAGAGGGCACCGAGGTTGAGGTGACATTGGACGCAGTGGCCATCTGTCATTCGGACATCACCTATGCCTCGGGCGCATGGGGCGGATCGTTGCCCGCGGTTTACGGCCACGAGGCCGCAGGCCGGGTCAGTGCGGTTGGTGACCGGGTCAAAGGTCTGGGCGTTGGTGACAGCGTTGTGGTGACCCTGATCCGCGCCTGTGGCACCTGCCCCAATTGCGCCAGTGGCAGGCCGACGGTCTGTGAAACGCCCTATGACGGCGATCACGGTCCTTTGAAAACCGCCGATGGTGGCAAGCTGCATCAGGCGATGGCTTCGGGGGCCTTTGCCGAAAAGGTGGTGGTGGAGCAGGGTCAGGTGGTGAAGATCAGCCATGATATCCCCAAGGATGCCGCCAGTCTGATTGCCTGTGGGGTCATCACTGGCGTTGGTGCGGTGGTAAATGCCGCCCAATTGCGCGCGGGTCAGGACGTTGTCGTCATTGGTGCAGGTGGTGTGGGTCTGAACGCGATCCAGGGCGCGCGCATCGCCGGCGCGCGGCGCATCGTTGCGGTAGACATGAGCGAAGAAAAGCTGGCCATTGCGCGCGAATTCGGCGCAACGGATGGCGTGTTGGCGACGGCGGAAAAACCATGGCGCGACGCGATGGACGCGATGGGCCGTGGTGCCGACGCGGTGATTGTCACCGTTGGTGCGATCCCGGCCTATGATTCCGCGCCAAAATATCTGGCAGGCGGCGGCAAGGTGATCATGGTGGGCATGACCCATTCTGGCGCAATGTCGAGCTATGAACCGGTGATGCTGGCCGCAATGGCGCAGGGGATGACGGGATCGAAAATGGGTGATGTGGTGATCCAGCGGGATATCCCCTGGATCGTTGATTTGTATGAACAGGGTCGGTTGAAACTTGATGAGCTGATTTCAGGCCGCTGGTCGCTGGATGAGATCAATGACGCGATTGCGGACACCAAGACCGGTGCCGCGCGCCGTAATGTGATCATGTTTGACACCTGACAAAGCGGGGGATCATTCATATGAATTCCCCTGTTACAACGTTCTGGCCATGAAAGGGGCGGTAGATCATGCATTTTGAGAGTGCCGTGCTTGAAGATGAAGGCAACGTTCTGCGCTTGAAAGGTGCGGAGTGTGACCTTCGATTTCATGGCATCTGGTTGCGCGATAATGCGCAGGATGCGGCCACCCGCGACCCCGGCAACGGACAGCGATTGATCACGCTGGCCGATCTGCCTGAAGATTGCGCACTGGCTGACGCGCGTATTGACAGCTACAAGGTGCATGTGACTCTTGCCGCCGATGGCAAGCAGGTCGAGTTTGATGCGGCTTGGCTGGTCCGCCACGGGTATGACATCCCTCACGACCGCATGATTGGTCGCCTGCCAGAGCATGCTGAGGTTTGGGACAGTGGGCTAAGCGGGTCGCTGCCCACGGGCGCGTTGATAGATTTGCAAAGCAATCGCGCTGCCTTGCGCGATTGGCTTTTTGCGTTGCGGCGGTATGGCTTTGCCAAGGTGACAGGGCTGCGCGCGGAACCCGGTGCCTTGTTCGATGTTGTTGATCTTTTTGGCTATGTCCGCGAAACCAATTACGGACGGCACTTTGAGGTGCGTACCGAAGTGAACCCGGTGAACCTTGCCTATACCGGGCTTGGCTTGCAGGCTCATACCGACAACCCCTACCGCGACCCGCAGCCCACGGTGCAGGTGTTGGCCTGTCTCGAAAATTCGGCGCAGGGCGGCGAAAACATGGTGGTCGATGGCTTTGCCGCTGCTCAACGTTTGTGCGACGAAGACGCGACAGGCTTTGCCCTGCTGACCCAATATTGTGCGCGCTTCAGCTATACGGGCAGTGCGGGTGTGGCGCTGCATTCCAGACGGCCAATGATTGAGCTGTCACCAGATGGACAATTGCAGGCGCTGCGGTTCAATGCCCGGTCTGCGGCTCCCTTGGTTGATGTGCCGTTTGACAAGATGGCGGGGTATTATGCCGCCTATCGACGCCTCAGCACGATCATTGATGATCCGGGCATGGAAGTTCGGTTCAAGCTGTCCCCCGGTGAAGCCTTTGTTGTCGACAACACCCGCGTGCTGCATGCCCGAAAGGGATATTCCGGCGCTGGCACCCGCTGGTTGCAGGGATGTTATGCCGACCGCGATGGCATCCTGTCCACCCTTGCCGCATTGGAGGTTGAGGCATGAGCGCACCTGACATGGCCACGCTGGACGCCAGCAACATTGTTGAATTCATTGGTGATATCTTCACGCGACGCGGGGCCGAAAGCTATCTCGGCGAACAGGTGACAATGTCGCAGCACATGTTGCAGGCGGCACATCTGGCCGAAACTGCGGGCGCATCAGAGACAGTGATCACCGCCGCGCTGCTGCATGATATCGGACATTACACCAACGAATTTCCCGACAACGCGCTTGCGCAGGGCACCGACAATTTGCACGAAGAAGCCGGCGCGCGGGTGTTGGCCCCGTTTTTCCCCAGCGCTGTGACCGATTGCATTTTGCATCATGTCGCGGCCAAGCGGTATCTCTGCGCCACGGATCCAGGATATTTTGGGCGGCTCAGCCCCGCGTCTGTGCACACTTTGAACCTGCAAGGCGGGCCGATGGATGCGGATGAAGTTGCCAACTTTGCCTGCGAACCCAATCTGGAGGCCATCGTGCAAGTGCGAATTTGGGATGATCAGGGCAAAGACCCCGCCGTCACCACGCCAGATTTCAACCATTACGCACCGATGATTTCCCGTGTCGTTGCGGCCCACCAGAAAGACCAGTCATGAAGCTTAAGGATCTCGATGTCATCATCACCAGTCCCCCGGCTCCGGGCTGGGGCGGGCGGTATTGGATATTGGTCAAGCTGACCACCGACACCGGGATTGTGGGTTGGGGCGAATGTTATGCGTCTTCAGTCGGGCCGGAGGCGATGCGCCATGTGATTGAGGATGTGTTCGCGCGACACATGCAGGATGAAAACCCCGAGAACATCGAATTGATGTTTCGCCGGGTCTATTCATCGGGGTTCACCCAGCGGCCTGACCTTAGCGCCATGGGTGCGTTTTCGGGGTTGGAAATCGCCTGTTGGGACATTCTTGGCAAAGATCGCGACCGGCCTGTCTATGCGCTGTTGGGCGGCAAGATGAATGACCGCGTGCGGGCTTATACGTACCTTTACCCCCTGCCCCACCACGACATCGGTGCATTCTGGACATCGCCGGAAATGGCGGCAGAATCGGCTGCGGACTGTGTGGCGCGTGGGTACACAGCCGTGAAGTTTGACCCCGCTGGCCCCTACACTTTGCGCGGCGGGCACATGCCCGCAATGTCGGACATCACGCAATCGGTCGCCTTTTGCAAAGCCATCCGCGCGGCGGTGGGCGACAAGGCGGACCTGCTGTTTGGTACGCATGGGCAGTTCAGCACCGCGGGCGCGATCCGGTTGGGTCAGGCATTGGAGCCGTATTCACCTTTGTGGTTCGAAGAACCTGTCCCGCCGGACGCTGTCGAGGAAATGGCAAAGGTCGCGCGCGCCGTGCGCATTCCGATTGCCACAGGAGAACGCCTGACCACCAAGGCCGAATTCGCGCCAGTCCTGCGGTCCGGGGCTGCCACGATCTTGCAGCCTGCACTGGGCCGCGCCGGGGGCATTTGGGAGATGAAAAAGGTCGCAGCCATGGCCGAGGTCTATAACGCACAGATGGCACCGCATCTTTATGCCGGACCTGTTGAATGGGCGGCCAACATTCATCTGGCGGTTTCAATCCCGAACATCTTGATGGCGGAAACCATCGAAACGCCGTTTCACGACGCGCTGATCAAAGGGGCCATCCGGGTTGAAGATGGCTACATCTCTGCACCTACGGCCCCCGGTTTAGGCATTGAGGTCGACGAAGAACTGGCGCGGGCAAATCCGCTGACCGGCGATCATTTGCATCTGGAAATGCAGGAAGCCCCGTGTGACTATGTGAACGGCAACAGCTTCGAAGGCGGCGCGCCTGCAGCACGGGAGTAGCCGACCTGGCGTTTGCGCTCAGGTCCTTGATGCCTCGAATGCGGCCCAAGCAGCCTCGAATCCGGCAAAATCTATCTGTTTGTCTTTGACAGCATCCAGTACGACTTTTTCCGATTTGAAAAGCTGCGCGATGGCGGCCTCAAGACGCGGCATTACATCATCCGGGATCACCACGGCACCATGGCGGTCGGCGTGCACCAAGGCACCGGGAGCGACCTTCATGCCCTGAATGTCGACGGGGTGGTCAAAATCCACCACATGCACAAAGCCGTGGCTTGGCCCGATGGAGCCTGCAACCACGGTAAAGCCGTCTGGCAGATCGCCCAAGTCGCGCATCACCCCATCGGTCAGCGCGCCGTTCAGACCAAAAGCCTTGTGCACATTTGTGTTGATCTCACCCCAATAGGCCCCAATGGCGTTTGGCACATCCATGTCCTGCACCACGGCGACGCCGGGGCGCGGACCCTCGGCCATATATTTATAATAGGCCATGCGGCGCGCCTTGATCACTTCTGGTGCCTCGGACGGCGGGTTGACCGCCTGAATGCGGGCGGTGCGGGCATAGCCGACCATTGCCTGCCCCGGTGCCGAACACTGCATCGTGCCACGGGTGAAATCGTCAAACCCGCGTTTGCCTTGCGCGACCTCAATGGCGTTGCAGACTGTGGGCGTATCCACCCGTTTCAGCAGATCATAAAGTGCATCATCCATCAGTTTGACCCCGCGATTGCCGCCCCTTCGGCCAAGGCCCCCAGCTTTGCAAAGGCTATTTCAGGGTCCACCGCCCCAAAACCCGCAAAGGTGCCAAAGCCGCAATCGCTGCCTGCAATGACACGGTCATGGCCCACGATATCGGTAAAGCGTTCAATCCGCTGTGCGACAAGCTGTGGATGTTCAACAAAATTCGTCGTTGTGTCCACGACGCCCGGCACCAGGATCTTGTCATCCGGAATGTCAGCTTTGCGGTCGCGGAACACCGTCCATTCGTGGGCATGACGCGGGTTTGATGTCTCGAACAGGACATACCGTGACTTGGTCAACATCAGCGTATCAAAGACCTTTTCCATACCGATGTCACACACGTGCGGCCCCTCATAATTGCCCCAGCAAATGTGAATGCGGACCTTGTCTTGTGGCACATTCTGCAAGGCGTGGTTCAGGGCCTCAACATGAGACCCGGCGATCTTGAGGAATTCCGCATCGGTGAGATCATTGAACAGCATGTGCCGTGACAGCGCGAGGTCGGGGCAATCCAGTTGCAGGTCCAGACCCGCCGCAACGATGGTTTCGTATTCATCCTTCATCGCATCAGCAAGCGCAGCAAGATAGGCATCGCGGGTCTTGTAGTGGTCGTTTTGCAGAAACAAAGAGATCACGCCGGGGGAGGCTGCATTCATAAACCCACGGGCAGCGCCATGTGTGGCCATGGCAGCCTTAAGGTTGGAAATGTCTTTTTGCAGTTCGCCCTGCCCTTTGGATGTCACGTCACCGGTGCACATCGGGCGCGCATATTTTGGTGTGCCGCCATCCTCGGCCAGGCGTTTGAGAAAACTGGGAAACTGCTTTAGATCCGCAGGCGCATTGCGCGGGCTGTCGCCGGAGAAGCCAGTGTAGCGGTCTTTGACATAGGTGGCATAACTGATTTTCGAGGTCTCGCCGTCGCTCACAATGTCCACGCCCGCGGCGACCTGCTTGGCAACCGTGTCGGACACTGCGGCTGTCATGCAGGCGTCAAAGGCGGCCTGATCGTAGGGTGTGTTGTTTTCGCGGGCAAAGATAAAATCGACCACCTCCTGAGTGCGGGGTAATGATCCGACGTGGGTGGTTTTGATGGTCATCTGATTTCCTTTGTTGATCTCATGGAACCTGCTCGAATTCAGAGCCTGTCCAAATCCATGGTGTATCGCAAGCGCCCTGCCCGCAGACACTGAATGTTCCGCCGATGTCCAAGGCCAAGGCACCGCTGCGGTGGGCTACAATGCCAACGCCTGTGCCCAGCATGGCCCAAGGGTTGGCGTACCCCCGTGACGACAAAAACACGTGGATTGAACAATTCGCAGCACCGCAAAAGCCACTCAGCGTCTCACCGGGGCAGAGCACATCGCGCCAATTCATGACGACATCCGGCACGCCGTCACGATCAAGATCGCCTGCTTGCAGGGCGTCCGGTGCAATCGCCGCCTGGCCATTGCATTGCTGGTTGGCATAGGCCTGCACCTGCGTTGGAAGTTCAAACATACCGGGCTGCGGCTGTGGCACCGGGGGATTGGCTGCTGCTGTGATCGATCCAAATCCCGATGGTGCGGGATTGCCAGTTGCAAGCCAGGTTGCCGCACAATGTTGGCGCGCCTGTTCCAGCGCGGGGCCCAAACCCGTGACGGGGATGTCCCATGCCGCTTGGGAGCCAACCTGCAAAACCAATCGGGTGACTGTCTGAAGCGCGCGGATTGACGCGTCCGTCATGGACAGGTTGACCTGCCATTCACCGTCCAGTTCGTTCCACTCCATTGCGGGAAGGCGGTATCCGGTCTGATCGACAAACATGACGATATCGGACCGCTGCGGACGGTCGCTGGGCACCAGGTTTTGGTCAAAGGTGATCTGAAACTGATAGGGCGGCGCGACCGTCGATTCAAACCACATCGTCTCCATCAGTGGCTTGTTCTGGACGGACCGCGCGGCACAGTTAAACCCCATGCCCAGACCGGGGTAGATAACAAATCCACCAGCATAGCCGCCATCATCGCTTACATCAGCATTCCAGTTCTGCGCCGCCAGCGGAGCCGCGCAAAGCGCCCACAAAAGCGCAAAGAGACCTGCGCCCATCCTAGCCATTCCACGTCAGCCCCGCAGGATCACCAGTCGCCACCACATGATAAAGCGCCGCTTCGCCTGTCATCGATGGCACAGCGGCATGCGCAAGATTTTCGGGCACCGACATGGTGTCACCCGGGGCAAGTGTCGCCACCCCACCATCCCATTCCACGCGCCAATGGCCAAACACCGGCATCAGGACCGATGGCTTGTCATGGCTGTGTTTGCTGTCCGTGGCACTTTGCCGGGTGATCAAATCAACCTCGAACCCCGGCTTGTCGCGAATGATGCCATTTTCGCCAATCACCTTGACGGGGCCATCGCGACCTATCGCTGCCATATCCAGATAACGGCGCACATAGCCGCCAACGACCTGCATGCCTGTGGGTTCTGGATAGAATTTCAACGCTTCCTGGGTCAAAACGGGCATCGGGCCAACGCCATCCGGCAGGGCCGCGCCCTTTTTCGTGTCATAAAGTTTGCCGTTCTCGCCCAGAACCAGCCCGTGATCCTTTGCGTCCTCAATCACCTGCGGTGCCCAGATCACACCGCCGCCCGCATCGTCGCCGCCAAGGATCGCCATAATCATTCCGTAATCCGTGCCAACGTTCTGAAAGCCCCGGAAAATCCCCGTGGGAATGTTAAAGATATCGCCCTCGTTCAGGATCACCTCGCCCGCGTCGCCCCATCGGCCCCAGAAAAAACGCCAGCGGCCGGACAAAACAAAAAATACCTCTGCCGTGCGGTGGCTGTGCAGTGAGTTGCGGCAATGCGGGGGCTGGCCTGCGGCCCCGATGTTGAACCCATGGGGCAGGTTTATGTGCACGTGCTGATCGGGGCTTTCTGAGACGCCGCCGCCGATGATTGTGAAGTTTTCCTTTTGGTCACTGCCAGGTGTATGGGCGTCAATAAAGGCCGTCTTGCACGGTTGCAGATCGCCGTAGCGCACGATGCGTTTTTCCATTTCAGCAGGGGTCATTTTTTTATTCCTTAGATGCTGGGGTCGGTCTGCGGTGGCAGGTTTGAGATCGCTTATGTGTATGGGAAAGTCCCTCATCCGGTCTGTAAGAGTATCTGTTTCCAGACCATCGCTTCATCATAAATCGCATATTCACGGCGGATGCCCCATGGGCCGAACTCCACATGGCAGATACCAAGGACATAGACATCTGCCCCGGTGGGCGTGCCAAAAGCACCCCAGCCATCGTGCTTGCCGGTCAGCGACCACCGCACTGCAGCACGGGGCGGCATCAGCGGGTCATCGCGTCCAATCACATGGTCAATCTTAAACTCTGCATCGGGAAAGGACGCGCGCAGCCCCATCCAGAAGGCATCAACCGACCCATGGCTGTGGCACGTTGCGCCGCCGGGGTATTCGGTTTGCACAGCGCGGTCGTATTCATGCGGGATCAGCGCCATATCGGCCCCCATGAGGCGGGTCAGGATATCGGCGTATTTTGCGCCCCATTCATTGTCATTGCCGCGCCCCTTGTAAGGCCCCGGTTGATCAATGGCGGGGGTCAGCGGTTTGATACAGGTCTCTGGCCCGCCTTCGCGTTCAATGAGATCAGCGGCGTATTGTTTCGGGTCCCAGCCCATCTGGCGCACAATCGCGCCCTGGTCGCGGATCAGCCATTCATCGTTGATCTGATTGTTGATCGCATGGCAGTCGGCCATGATCCGGTACACCAGCGGCTTGCCCGTCGCCTTGCCATACATCCCGTCATTCAGATGCGTCGCCGTCGACAGCAAGCGGTGCGAGGACAGCATCCCCTGTTCCGGCGTCCCGGACCAGATCACATCTTCGCCCAGCAATGTACGATCAGGGAATTCGGCCAATGTTGCCATGGTCGCACCAATAACTTTTTGATTGCCAATCACCACGGACCCCGGTGAGCGGACAACAATATCGTCGCTGTAGTATTGGTGCAGCGTGGCGATGCCGCGGTCTTCCCAAATCTCTTTTGTGATGCCGATGATGTAATCGGGGAAATCTTTGAACTTGGGGTCGAAACCTTGCATGGGGTTATCCTTTTGGTTTGCGCGCAGAGCCGCGCATGATCAGCGGTCCGTCGATGGTGATGCGGCGCGCAGGCGTGTCTGTGTCATCTATACGGGTCATCAGAATATCGACCGTTTCTGCCACCATGCGGTTCGCGGGCTGGCGCACTGTGGTCAGATCATAGCTTGGCCAGGCGGCAAGGCTGACGTCATCATAGCCCACCACAGACACATCGCCCGGAATGGACAGGCCCAGTTCAAACCGCAGCACATCCATCACCGCAAAGGCCATATGATCATTGGCCACAAAAACCGCATCGGGGTGGTCGTCGCGGTCAAACATCTCGCGCGCTGCTGATTTGGCCTGTTCAAAGTTGAAATTGCCGACCTCGCGCGCCACCAGTTTGAGGCCCGCATCCATCAACCCGGCCTTGAACCCCGCCTCACGGTCAATCTGGGTTGAGGCCCCTTCCCATCCGGCAATATGCCCGATGCGTTGATGCCCGCCCGCTGCCAGAAACGCCGCCAGCTTGCGGCCCCCGGCCATGTTGTCAGAGGTCACGCTGGACAAACGGTCATCGTATTGGTCGCGGTTAAAGAGCACGATGGGAATGCCCGCCTCTTCACACCGCCGGGTGAGGTCATTGGACATGCCAACCGATGCGGCGATGATCCCGTCGACCTGATAATCGAGCAGCTCGTCAATCACCTTTTGGGTTGCCTCGCTGTCGTTTGAGGCCATGAAGACCAGCACGTGATACCCCCGTTCCTGAAGCGACTTTGACAGCCTTTCGATCGCTTCGGGATAAAACTGGTTTTCAAGATACGCGACGACCAACCCAATGATCCGGCTGCGCCCGGTAATCAGGCTGCGCGCCAAGACATTTGGGCGATACCCAAGTTCGCGCGCGGCGGTGCGCACCTTGGTCGCCGTCGTCTTGCTTACCGATGCACCGGGGGTAAAGACCCGGCTGACCGCCGAGCGGCTGACGCCCGCTTTCTGGGCCACATCGAGGGCTGTTATTTTGCTCATGATCGCGCACCCATAGCCATCAGTCCGCCGTCCAGCCGCCGTCGATCATCATCGACGTGCCGGTGACCATCGCAGAGGCATCAGAGGCCAGAAACAGGGCGGCCCCCATGATATCGGCAACCTCGCCCACACGCGGCAGTTTGATCTTGTCCATGATCCATGCAAGCCGTTCAGGGTTGTTGAACGTCGCTTCGGTCAGCGGGGTGCGGATGAAGGTGGGGCATATCGTGTTGATCCGGATACCGGCCTTGCCCCATTCCACGGCCATCGCTTTGACCATGCCCTGCACCGCATGTTTCGACGCGCAATAGACCGCGCGGTCAATGCCGCCGACATGGCCCATCTGGCTGCTGATATGAATAATCGATCCGGGCTTTTGTACCGCCATCAACGCGCGCGCTGCCGCCGCTGACAGGAAATACGCCCCCCTCACGTTCAGATCCATTACCGCGTCAAAATCATCCGGTTGGGTGTCGATTGCCGCTGAATGCCGCGCCAGTCCGGCCGAGTTCAACACGATATCAAATGGCCGATCAAAGGCCGCATCAATTGCGCCAAGGTCAGATTGATCGAGGCCAAGTGCTTCGACCGACCAGCCTTGGGCCGCCATCGCATCTACTGACGCTTGCAAGACATCCAGGCGGCGTGCGGCGCAGACCACATGCGCGCCCGCTTCGGCCAATGCCACCGCACACCCCAGACCAATGCCAGAGGATGCACCAGTGACAAGCGCGCGCTTGCCGGTAAGGTCAAAAGACGGTGTTTTGGGCAACTGGGTCAAGACGCCACTCCGGTTTCAGGGTCAAATCCGGGGCGTGCTTTGTTGAACTCGCGCATGCGCGCCAACACATCCACCCCGATCTGATCATACATGTGCAGCATGTCAACCAACACCCAGTTTTCGCGGATCAACCCGTTTTCAAGCCGCCAGAAATCAAGGCTGCGCATTTCGATCTTTTTGCCTGTTGGTGCAATACCAAGCCATCCGCCATGGCTGATTGACTGATACATGTCCGGCCATCCGGTGACGGCGGCGAACTGGCGGTCACCAAAAAAGTGGTAGGTGATCTCATCCACATATTGGCCCCGGTCGGGCATGCCCGCCAAGAACGGCTTTTGGTGCCAGTTGCGAAACCCTGCAATGCCCCGGCCTGTGCCGATGCCTGCCGGCCCGTACCAATTCATCCGAGGATGCCAAAAGCGCGGCATTTCCATCACCTCAGGGCCACCTTGGCTTGGGTGTCGTTTCAGATGTTCCAACATGTCGATGATGTGCTGGCAGGTCGCGCGCCCCTGATCCGCATCATAGGGACCGGGGACGATCCCATCATTGCTGGCGGGTCCGGGAATGTGCCACTCGCGGCCCAACGATGGCACCATCGGCCATGCTCCTGCCTGCATCATCACTTCCGGTATGTCCCAGAGCGCCTGCATCTCGACGATCTTGCCGTCGACCACCCGGTAAAATTCATGAAACCGCATGTGCACCAGATGCCCAGTCGCAGGGATATCCAACCAAGGCGCGCTGAACGTGCCGCAATAGAACCCGCCGCACCCAATCCAGTCGTTGCCGTCGGGCGTTGGCCCCGCCATCACTATGGTATCGCGCCGCTCCAGATCCGGCAGGGCATGGAAAAGAGGCCCATAAGCCTTGTCAAAATAGGCATCGACCCCAACCGTACTTTCGAACGGGTAAGCTAGCCGAAACACCACATCTTCGGCACAGATGTCATGAAAGGCCGCGCGCACGGTCCGCTCTTCGAAATCATACATCGCTGCCCTGAGGGGGGCGATGAGTGTTTTATGGTTGGAATGCCTGTCCATATCTTTTCTTTGTTGCCTATCTAATTCAGAGAATTTGAGAGGGTCGCCATTGGCCTCCGCTATGCATGGCGGTATCCCTTAAAACACGCGCATCTGCCCTATTCCGCCGCCTCACCCACCGGGGCCGCTTCACCATAGGGGACGTTCACACCCCCATACCGCCGGACCCGGACATTGCATTGCTCGGCATGGCCGACAAACCCTTCCAGCATACAAAGGCGTGATCCATAGGCCCCGATTTCAGCCGCGGCCGCATCGGTGGTGATCTTTTGATAGCTGTGCGTTTTGAGGTATTTGCCGACCCAAAGCCCCCCGGTATAGCGCCCTGCCTTTTTTGTGGGAAGCGTGTGATTGGTGCCGATCACCTTGTCGCCATTCGCCACATTGGTGCGCGCACCGAGAAACAGCGCGCCATAACAGGTCATGTTTTCCAAGAACCAATCGTCGCGGTCGGTCATCACCTGGACGTGCTCTGATGCGATATCATCGGCGACGGCCAGCATCTCTTCGTAGGTGTCGCAGAGGATGACCTCACCGTAATCTGCCCAGCTTACCCGCGCCGTGCCGGCAGTGGGCAGGATATCCAAAAGCCGGTCAACTTCGCGCAGTGTTTCTTGGGCCAGTTTGCGCGAGTTGGTCAGCAAGACGCAGGGGCTGTTGTAGCCATGTTCAGCCTGCCCCAGAAGGTCCGTCGCACAGATTTCAGCATCGACCGTCTCATCGGCGATCACCATGGTTTCAGTTGGCCCCGCAAACAGATCAATGCCCACGCGCCCGAACAATTGCCGCTTGGCCTCTGCGACAAAGGCGTTGCCGGGTCCGACCAGAAGGTGCACAGGATCAATCGTTTCGGTACCGATGGCCATCGCCCCAACAGCCTGAATGCCGCCCATCACATAGATCTCATGTGCACCGCCGAGATGCATCGCGGCGATCACCGCCGGGTTCGGTTCCCCGTTGAAAGGCGGGGTGCAGGCGATGATGCGCGGTACACCGGCGACCGATGCCGTTGCCACCGACATATGGGCCGACGCGACCATAGGGAACTTGCCACCGGGGACGTAACAGCCCACCGATTGCACCGGGATGTTCTTGTGGCCCAGGATCACGCCGGGTTGCATTTCAATTTCGATATCCAGCATTGAATCGCGCTGCGCCTGCGCAAAGCGGCGCACGTTATCCTGGGCAAACTTGAGGTCCGCCATTTCGCGCGGGGTGACGCGGGCCATCAATGCTTCAATTTCACCTTGCGACAGTTTGAAGTTTTTCGGGGAGTAATTGTCAAACTTCTCGCTCAGCGCGCGCACAGATTTGTCACCACGCGCCTCGATGTCTTTCAGCGTCGCCTCAACCACGGCCCGTGTCTTGGCGTCATCTTCACTGCGCTCCGCGTCGGATTTGCCGCGCTTTAGATATTCAATCGTCATTTTCTACCTCGTAAATCATGCCGGTCGCGGCGCGGTTTTGTCGCCGCGATCAAAGGCTTCCCAGCCTTCGCCGTTGAACACGTCAACACCAAGCTGTGCCAACACATGCGGAAAATCGACCATCACCCAATTGTCGGAAATGCGGCCATCCTCGACTTTCCAAAAATCCATGTACCTGATTTCCACCCGCTTGCCTGTGGGGTCGATACCCATGAATTTGCCAGAATGGGTGGCTTCCTGGCGGCCAAAGGCAGCCGCCCATTCGCCCATGAAGAGGCGCGCCTCGTCCACGCAAACCTTGTCCGAAAAAGCGGCCTGAAACGGGCGTTGCCAATTGTCCTGAAATTCGGCCAGCCCGGTCTTGGTGCCGCAGCCCTGATTGCCCATCCAGCGAAAGCTGTCATGAAAGAACGCACCAATCCCGTCGATGGTGTGATCGTTGAGACCATCCACCATGTTTTCGATCACTGCACGGGTTTCGTCCGTTTTGGACATGTCCGTGTCGCGGCTCAGCACGGCCTGCTCAGGGCGTGCGCCTTTCATGGCAGGCACCAGAATGTTGAAAAGAAATCGCTCATCCCTTCACCGCCCCGGCGGTCAGCCCCGACACGATCTGGCGCTGGAACACCATCACCAATAAAAACAGCGGTGCGGTGATGGACACGGCGGCGGCCACGGCCTCTACCTGATCGGTGGTTGTGGTTTCGCGGTTAAAATATCCCGCAATCGCCGGCACCATCGTCTGGTTTTGCGCGTCCAGCAACAGTGAGGTCACGAGGAAATCGTTATACCCCAAAAGGAAGCTGAAAAGGCCAGTTGTGATGACGCCGGGCCACATCACCGGCATGATCACCCGGCGAAACGCCTGAAAGTGAGAACAGCCATCAACGCGCGCCGCCTCATCCAACTCAGACGGGATGTTTTGAAAGAACGACCGCAGCATCCAGATTGTGAACGGCTGGTTGATCGACACAAGTACCGCGATCACGGCCCAAGGCTGACCATAAAGCGTGGGCGAAATGTCACCAAAGATCGGGCGCAGGATTTCGGCGGAATTGATGAACCATGGCAGATAGCCCGCGACCAGTACCGAATGTGGCAGGGCGCGGAAAATCAACGCAAGGATCAGCAACCAAAAAGCTAAGTCAGACCCGGACCGCGCCAAGCCATACCCTGCCAAGGTACCAACGGTCAGCGAGATGGTGACAACGCCTGCTGTCACCAACATCGAATTGAGGAAGTTGCGGTAGAATTCGTTCTCCGCCCAGACCGAAACGTAATGTTGCGAGGTCATACCAAGGACCGGTTCGCCCAAAGGGCCAAGCAGGCCGTTGATCGGCCCCATGATCAGCGGCAGCAATCCAAAGAAGATCAGCACGAACACAAGCGCATAGGCCGCCGCACCGACGAGCCAGCCAAGCACCAAAAACGGACCGGTCGCGTATTGCGTCACCAGCCCCGGCAGTTTGGTAAAGGCCCAGCGGATCGCGAAATAGAGCACAACCAGCCCCACCACGATATCCAGAATTGACAAACCATCGCCGTTGGCGCGGGTGGCGGGGCCCATGATCACGTCCCACGGGCTGTCTGCGAAGGCATCAACCGGGGACTTGAAGCTCATGATCGCGATCCACGCAATCGGGAAGGCAGCGATCACACACCAGAAGGTCAGGAATGCGCCTGAGGCAAAGCGCAGGCCAAAAGATTGCCGCATGGCCTTGGAGGTTGAACTCATGTCGTGGCGCTCCTTTGGTTGAAAGACGGCGTCGTGTTTTGTTCGACAATCATCAGTGCGCGCCCCCTTTGTGGTCACGCCAAGTGCGGCGCAGCGGCCAGATCAGCAGCAGGACAATTCCAATCATGGTCAACATCGCAGAGGCAGAGGCGCGGCTGATGGCGCGGTTGCCCGCATCGTCCGGTACCAGAAAATCATAGGTCAGCCATTGCAGCGAGATCACATGTGCCTGTGAGCGAAAGCCGACGATTTCCTCGAACACGCGATAGCAGTCCATCAGATGAATGATGGCGATAAAGACAATCAGCGGCATCAGGTGCGGGATGATCACATGCCGCAGACGTTGCAAACGGCTGGCCCCGTCGATCACCGCAGATTCCAGCGTGTCCATATTGACCGACTGCAGGCCCGCATAAAAAATCACAAAGGCAAAAGGGGCCACATGCCAGACGCGATAGAAATACATCAACAGTTCAATGGTCCAGGCTTGGGCAAACATTGAAATGTTGGTGCCTGTCCAACGCTCCATCATTGAGGTCAGAATGCCGTCACCCACGAACAGCCAATAGATCGACAGCGACCCGATGACCGGCGTGATAATGAAGGGCAACAGGGAAACAAAGATAACCGGGCCTTTGACCGACCGCGCCGCATTGTTGACCGTCAGCGCGATCAGCAACCCAACGCCAATCACCAATGGCAGCGTCAGCAGGGTAAACATCAGGGTGAACCGCAGTGCCTTCCAAAAGTCGATTTGCAGGATGTCACCCAGATTGCCGGACCCAATTGCCGCCCAGAATTTGTCCATCTGCAAAACGGACCGATAGCTTTCAAAGCCCACCCATTCGGTGATCTTGATCGGCTTGCCATCCTCACCAAGCTTGGGGACGTTTTTGACTTCAGTCACGCAGGTCTGGGTCAGAAATCCGGGTGTGCAGGTTTCCACCTCGATCGGTTCACGCATGTCATAGGTGTTTTTGAAACTCTCCATGAACACGCTCATCAACGGCAGCGCGATGAACAGGATCATCATGAAAACGGACGGGCCGACAAAGGCTGCAAAGGTTTTGAACTTCATGACATATCCCCTTGGTGGTTGCCGGCGCTTCGGCAGCAGATCGCGTGATCTTTGCGGTCTTGGCAGGGGGCACATTCAGGGTGCCCCCAACGAAACCCGCCCTGTCGGGTGGTTTGGCAAGGTGGGCTGGCCGGGGTTTCTCCGGCCAGCCGCGCGTGATTTATTTCAGAACGCCCGCTTCTTTTGCAGAAGTTGTGTAGGCTTCTTCGATGGCGGTCAGGGTTGCAGCGGCGTCACGATCACCTGTCAGAAAGGCGGGGATTTCGTTGCCAAGTGCAGTGTGCAACAGACCCATCTGCGTTGTTGAGGGATAGGCGGGCGGGGCCGGGTTGGCCGTGGCTGTATCAATAGCACCTTTGGCCAGCGGGCCCGGCACATAGCCCGGGATCAACCAGATCGCCGCCTCGTTGTTGGCGGTGACCATTTCTTCGTCCATGCCTTCCATCGCGACACGGAAAGCGGCGTCCGCGTCTTCATCGCTGATGTTGGTGGCAATCACGATACCGTCCCACCACAATGTCGTCGCAGGGGCACCGCCGTCCATGGCAATGGGTGCTGCGGCCATTTTCACTTTGCCGGCGACCTTGCTTTCGGCGGCATCATCCATCGCGCCACCACGGCTGGCCCAAAGGTTCGCCATGGCAATTTTGCCTTGCTGGAATTGCTGCTGCACGGTTGTGCTGTCGCTGTTCAAGACTTCTGGATCCGTGAACGGCAATGCCGCTTTCATCGTTTCCAGCGCTTTGATACCTGCCTCGGAATTAACGGCTGTGGTGTTGTCGTCATTGAACAATTGACCGCCAAAGCCGGGGTACATGTTCACGAATTCCTGTGCGAGGTTCCAGCCGGATTTCATCGTCGCCCCCAGCGGGTACTCGACCACGCCAGCCTCTTTGATCTTTTCGGCTGCGGCGTAAACTTCGTCCCATGTGGTTGGCACGGCAATGCCAAGATCAGACAGAATATCCTCGCGGTACATCAGGTGCTGGGTGTTCACCATCATCGCCACGGCCATGATTTTGCCGTCGATCTTGATCAACTGGTTCGGCGCAAGGTTCTGACCATATTTGGCAACCAGATCATCAAGCGGACGGATTGTTCCCGCATTCAAAAGCGGCGTGATCGTCCCGTTGGAGACTCCGCCGATCTGATAAAGCGCCGGGTTGGCCTCAAATGCGGCAGGTTGTTTTGTGCGGAATTCCTGATCAAGCTCAGCCTGAACATTACCACATTCGGCCATCGCATCGGTGACAGCTTTCCACGCCTCAAAGCCCGCCGAAAGCGATTTGACCTCGGTGGTATTTTCAAAAGCGCAGGCGGACCAGACGGTTGTGCCCATCAAGGACACGACGCCGGCAAGTGCTAATTTCTTCAACATTATGTGCAAACTCCCTGTTGCATGGTGTTGGGTGCATCTTGCAAGGCTGCACCCTTGGTTTGGCCCCCAAGATCAGGGGCAATTAATCGCATTCAGACGCGTTCACCTGTGGCACGATCAAATATGTGGCAGATGTCGGCGGGGACAGAGAATGAAATCTCGCTCCCGATATCTGCGCGGAAATCCTTGCCCGCCTTGACGGAGACCAGCTGTCCACCTGCACGCACGGCCAGCATGACCGCGTCTCCCAAAAGTTCGATGGTATAAATTGGTGCGGTGATCTGGCCTTTGTTGCCTGTCGGGGTCACTTCGGCATCCTCGGCGCGGAAACCCAACGTGACCTCGCAGTCAGCAGCCTTCAGGCCTTTGATTTCAACATTCTTGCCCTTAAAGGTGCCGCCGCTGATCGTGCCGTCCATCAGGTTCATCGCAGGTGAGCCGATAAAGGACGCAACGAAGGTATTCGCCGGATTGTCGTAAATCTCGGTCGGGGTGCCGACTTGCTGGACCTTGCCCTGTTTCATCACCACCACGCGATCGGCAAGGGTCATCGCCTCGATCTGATCGTGGGTCACATAAACGGTGGTGACCTTGAGTTCATGGCTGAGGTTCTTGATCTGTGCGCGGGTTGAAACCCGAAGTTTTGCGTCGAGGTTCGACAGTGGTTCGTCCATCAGGAACACATTTGGTTCCCGCACAATGGCGCGTGCCAGTGCGACACGCTGGCGCTGACCGCCTGACAGTTCGGCGGGTTTGCGGTGCAGGAATTCGTCCAGTTCCACCATCGCAGAAGCGCGGCGCACGCGTTCATCATGATCCGCCTCGGGCACCTTGCGGACCTTGAGCGGGAACCGGATATTCTCATACACGTTCATGTGCGGATAAAGACCGTAGGATTGGAACACCATCGCCACATCGCGGTCTTTTGGGTCCAGATCATTGACGACCTTGCCGTCGATCAGGATATCGCCTTCGGTGATGTCCTCAAGGCCCGCAATCATCCGCATCGTCGTTGTCTTGCCACAGCCTGACGGGCCAAGCAGAACCAGAAATTCCTCGTCCGCGATGGTCAGATCGAAATTCTCGACCCCCACAAAGCTGCCCCAACGCTTGTTGATGTTGCGCAGTTGAATTTCAGCCATGTGATCCCCCTGATCCCCGCCAAAGCGCGGCGTATCCTTACGGTGGGTCAAGTTCGGAAATTTTACAACAGATTTTTGCACACGTGTGCAAAAAATAGAAAAAGCTGAGCATAGGGAGCGGTAAGTGGTTGAATTGAGGCAAAAATCCATTGGAGCTTTGTCGCGAATTTCGAGTCATATAAGCAATGATTTGGGGTTGTGAGGCGCGCAAGCGCGAATCAGACGCCCGTCATTCTCTGCTCAAAAGAGCCTGCGCAGCGGCCACAATGCCAGCCCGTGACGGCAGCGTTGCCCCATATGCCGGACCGGTTGCGATAAAGCTGTCTTCGGCGGTCAACCGGGCCATCCGGGTGATCCCCTCTTCGGCAAAAAGCGCCATAAGTGCCTCTGCCTGCCCCCCGGTTCGACGGCATTCATCAACGATCAAAACAGGGCGCGCGCCGATCGCAGCGCGCAACGCATCAACCGGCAGAGGGGCCAGCCACCGCAGATCGATCACCCGTGCATCCACTCCGGCCGCTGCCAGATCATATTGTGCCTGACGGCTGAGGTAGTGGCCATTGCCGTAGGTGACGATAACAAGGTCGTCCCCATCGCCGTGCACCCCAACATCGCCCAATGCGATGCGACGGTCCGGTGCCGGATAGGTCCGCATCCATCCGCCATCGCCCGGTTCCAGCAGGTCGCGCATTGGATAAAGCGCAATGGGTTCAACGAAGACCACAACACGCTGTTCCTCGCGGGCAAGGCGGTGCGCCTCGCGCAGCATCAATGCGGCATCCTCTCCGGTTGAGGGGCAGGCGATGATCAGCCCCGGAATATCGCGCAGAACGGCGAGGGAATTGTCGTTATGAAAGTGTCCGCCAAAGCCTTTTTGATATCCCAGACCAGCAATGCGCAGCACCATCGGGTTGGTCCATTGACCATTTGAGAAAAACGGCAGCGTTGCCGCCTCGCCGCGCAGCTGATCCTCGGCGTTGTGCAGATAGGCCAGAAACTGAATTTCCGGCATCGGGATAAAGCCGTTGTGGGCCATGCCGATGGCGAGGCCCAGAATGCTTTGTTCATCCAGAAGCGTGTCAATGACGCGCGCCGGGCCAAAGCGGGCGTGCAGCTTTTGTGTTACCCCGTAAACGCCCCCCTTACGGCCCACATCTTCGCCCATCAAAAGTGTCTCGGGGTAGGACAGCATCAGGTCATGCAGCGCCCAGTTGATCAGACGTGACATCGGTTGGGCTGTGTCCATCTGCGCCATGTCACCGCCAAAGGCCACCTGACGTGCCTCGGTCGTGGGGCCATTGCTTGGTGCGTTGCGGCGGGGCGGCGGGATCAGGCTGGCCATTACGTCGCCCGCGGTTTTCAGGCGCGGGATTTCGGCCATTTCATTGGCCGCCTCTGCAACATCTGCAAGTGTTTGTTCATAGATCGCCAATGCCTCTGGCGCGGTCGTCGCACCTGATGCCACCAAAGCGCCCACAGAATAAAGCAATGGATCATGTGCCTCATCCGCTTCCACTTCGGCGCGGGGCAGATAAGATGTGACCACGTCAGGCCCTGCGTGGCCATACAGGCGCACGGTGCGCAGATGCAAAAACGCGGGTTTACGATGGGTGCGGACCCAAGCGGCGGCCTCTTTTGCGGCTGCAAGGGCAGAAAAAAGATCAAGACCGTTGCCTTCGAAATACTTCAGGCCGGGGCGCTGTGACATCGAGCCTTTGATCCAGCCGGCCGGCGTCTTGGTTGAGATGCCGATGCCATTGTCCTCGCAAACAAAAAGCAGCGGCAGCGGCACGCCCTGCACAGCGGTCCAGCAGGCGGCGTTGATCGCCCCTTGTGCGGTGGAATGGTTGGCCGACGCATCGCCAAAGCTGCACATCGCTATGGCATCGCGGGGCAGGATCGCATGTTCGGGCCGGTTGCGGCGCGCCAGGGTGATACTGTGCGCCGCGCCCACCGCCTTGGGCAGATGACTGGCGATGGTGGAGGTTTGCGGCGGGATCATCAAAGTCCTTGACCCCAAGACCTTGTGCCGTCCGCCGCTGATGGGATCCTCGGATGCGCATGCAAATGACAGCAACATATCCCGCATCATGCTCTGGTGGCCAAGCTGATCGGCCCGCGCGATCTGAAAGGCCGCATCCCGGTAATGCAGGAACGCGATATCATCAGGGCGCAAGGCATGGGCGACGGCCGCCATCCCCTCATGCCCGCTTGATCCGATTGTATAGAACCCCTGCCCTTCTTTCTGCATCAGGCGGCTTTGCAGATCGAGGGCTCGGGACAGCACCTGTGCGCGGTAAAGGCCCAGCGCATCCTCGGCAGTCAATGCCTGCGCATTCCCCTCAGAAGCCGGAAAATCCTGAGCGCGCACCCGCACCAGGAAATTTTCGTGCACAATAGATACGCGATCCATATCTGCCCTTGTTTGTTTTTGGCTTCAATTATTCAGATTGGCGGGGATGAAGGGAAAAATAGCCCCCTCATGCCATCTTCAGAAAAACGCCTGAAGCCCGGTTTGAGCGCGCCCTAGGATCAGTGCATGCACATCATGCGTGCCCTCATAGGTATTCACCGTCTCAAGGTTCATCATATGTCGGATCACCTGAAATTCACCGGAAATGCCGTTGCCGCCATGCATGTCACGGGCCATGCGCGCAATGTCCAATGCCTTGCCACAATTGTTGCGTTTCACGATTGAGATCATTTCGGGTGCCGCATTGGCCGCGTCCATCAACCGCCCGACCTGCAATGAAGCCTGCAGCCCCAGCGAAATCTCGGTCATCATGTCCGCCAGTTTCTTTTGAAACAACTGCGTCTGGGCCAGCGGCTTGTTGAATTGCTTGCGGTCCAGCCCGTATTGCCGCGACGCGTGCCAACAGAATTCAGCAGCCCCCATCGCGCCCCATGAAATGCCATAGCGGGCGCGGTTCAGACAGCCAAACGGTCCTTTCAAACCCTGGACATGCGGCAGCAAAGCGTCCTCGCCCACCTCAACATCTTTCATCACGATCTCGCCGGTGATTGAGGCGCGCAAAGACAATTTGTTGCCGATCTTGGGTGCGCTCAGCCCTGTCATGCCTTTTTCCAGAACGAAGCCCCGGATTTTGCCGCCGTGCTCTTCAGACTTGGCCCAGACCACAAACACATCTGCAATCGGCGCGTTTGAAATCCACATCTTGGACCCGGTCAGCTTGTACCCGTTTGCCGTTTTGACAGCGCGGGTTTTCATGCCCGCAGGGTCAGACCCCGCATCCGGTTCGGTCAGGCCAAAGCATCCGATCCATTCACCGCTGCACAATTTGGGCAGGTATTTCTTGCGCTGCGCTTCGGATCCATAGGCGTAGATCGGATACATCACGAGGCTGGCTTGTACCGACATCATCGAACGATAGCCACTGTCCACCCGCTCAACCTCGCGTGCAACCAGACCGTAAGACACGTAATTGCCGCCCAGCCCGCCGTATTCTTCGGGGATGGTGATGCCCATCAGGCCCATCTCACCCATCTCCTTGAAGATGCCGGCGTCGGTTTTTTCATTGGCAAAGGCGTCAATGACACGTGGTTGCAGCTTTTCCTGCGCATAGGCGCGGGCGCTGTCCTGAATCATACGCTCATCTTCGCTGAGCTGATCCGACAGGCGGAACGGGTCCGACCAGTCGAATGTGCCTAAATCGGGGGCATCTTTGGCGCGCAAAACGGGGGCTTCAGCGTTCATGGGGTATCTCCTGACATACTGCGGATTTGGCCGCAGTATTGCAAATCTGGCATCAGAACTCTATCGCTGCTTTATCCTGTATTCATGAGAAAAACTCATATGATCGCGCCACGCCGATTCTTGCCGTCCATCTCTGCCCTGCTCGCGTTTGAAGCGGTGGCGCGCCTTGGCTCTGCGACCAAAGCAGCGCAGGAATTGTCGCTAACGCAAAGCGCGATCAGCCGCCAACTCAAGACTTTGGAGGATCAATTGGGCGTTGATCTTTTGGCGCGACAAGGGCGCCAGCTGACGCTGACACAGGCGGGGCATTCATATGTTGTGGAAGTCCGGGACATTCTGAACCGACTGGCGCATGCCTCTGTTTCGGCGCGCACGAACCCCACGGGCGGGTTGCTGAACCTCGCAATTCTGCCGGCCTTCGGCATGCATTGGCTGGCCCCGCGGCTGGCGGATTTTGCGCGCGCCCATCCAGAAGTCACCGTGAACCTCAGCACGCGATTGCAGCCTTTTGCCATTCAGGACAGCCAATTCGATGCCGCCATTCATTTCGGTCACGAAGACTGGCCGGGCGTGCATTATTTGCCGCTGATGCCGGAAACTGTTGTGCCTGTGTGCGCGCCAGACCTGTTGGATGCGCCGGTGTCGCAGGCGGCGGATATGTTGGGTCTGACATTGTTGCACCTTGAGACCCGGCCGCGTGGATGGGTGCGGTGGTTTGCTGCCCTTGGCGTGGATGGCGCGCCAACGGGCGGCATGATGTTCGATCAATTTGCCACGATGGCGCAGGCCGCCATTCACGGGCTGGGCGTCGCCTTGTTGCCGACATTTTTTGCAGAGCCATATCTGCGCGATGGTCAACTGGTGCTTGCTTCGGCGCAAACCACTCAAAGCATTGGAAATTATTATCTGGTCTGGCCCCAAGGCCGCGCCGAAAGGGCGGCCTTGTCATCCTTTCGGATGTGGTTGGCAAATCAGGCGTCCGCCAGTCTGGCCGATCAAGATGATAAGACAGCATCCGAGGCGTGATTTGCCAGCGCCAATCCTGAAAACCCTTACCGAAAATTGGCTGCTTTGCCTAAATTTCGCCTCAATTAACCAGTATTGAGAATTGTCTGTTACCGGGTGGGGCCGTTACAAGGAGCATTTGTCATGCTTAAGAAATTTAGCAAAGGTCTCTGCGCCGTTGCTGTTGCCACATCATTCATGGCCACAACCGCGCAGGCTGACACAGTCCACACAGTTCTGATCATGGATGGCGGGTTTTTTCCTGCCGTGACCTATGTGAAGCCGGGTGATTCCATCCACTTCTTGAATAACAGCGAAGAACTCATCACGCTCGCCAGCGCCGATGAAAGCTGGGTCAGCGAGGCCTTGGCAACCGATGATGACTATACGCTGCCCATCACCGCCAATACGCCGCTGAGCTTTGTCGCCACCTTCGAAGAAGCCGCGGTTTCCGAAGATGAAGGCGAGGTCGATTCGGAATACATCGCACTGGACACCGTGGTGATGGAAGGCGCTGTGTCCTTTGACACCGCACCGCTTGACGAAGACGCTGGCTAACGCCATCTGGCGAACTGATTTAAGCGCCCCGCTTGCTGAGTGCAGGTGGGGCTTTTCCTGCTTTAAAATGGTTCGATCAACTCCGGTCCGGATGCGCGGTTGGAATTGACCGCCCGGCCAACCCGGTGCCATTCCAGAACGTTGTCCTTTGATGCCCGCATCAGTGGTGCAGCCCCTTTGCCTGCCTCGCCCAACCACAGCGGCCAGTCCTCAGGTTCCAGAATGACCGGCATCCGGTGGTGGATGGCAGACATTGGCGCATTTGCCGCCGTAGTGACAATGGCACAGGTTGAGATTTGGTCACCATCGGCCTGACCCCAGTCCTGCCAGACGGCAGCAAAGGCCAAGGGTGATCCGTCCTGGCGGGTGATATACCACGGGTCGCGCGCGCCGCTTTCGTCTTTGGTCCATTCATAAAATCCGCTTGCCACGATCAGCCCGCGCCGGGCACGCACGGCGGCGCGAAAGGCCGGTTTCTCCGCGATGGTTTCGGCGCGCGCGTTGATCAAAAGCGGTCCGTCGTTTGGTTTTTTGTACCACGTGGGGATAAGCCCCCATCGCATCGCTGAAAGACGCCTGTGCCGCCCGTCATCGGAGGTCACCACAAACACATCCGTTGTCGGACATACATTGTAGTCTGGCACCTTGGGCAAATCGTTTGCGGGCGCTGCAGCAAACAGTTGAGACATTGCGTCATGGGGCAATGTCACTGCCATACGTCCACACATGTTTTGTCCTTTCTCACCGATGCCGCGCTGGGGTCTTCGCTTTTTGATGCGCGATCCTATGGTCTGACTTTGCGCCAGAAATCTCAAATTCATGACCCTGGTTGAGGGCACCTGAGTTGATCAGACCCACAGGGATTGGTTTCACTTTTATTCCATTTCTGGCAGACAGGAACAACGCTCAAGGGCCCATACATTGTCAGGACGCGATATGATCAGACAGTTCCTTCCCGTCACTGCGCTTTTGCTTGGGTCCGCTTTTTTGCTGTTTGCCGGGGGAATCAACAGTCTGATCCTGCCCATCCGGGGCACAAATGAGGGCTTCAGTGATGTCTCATTGGGGCTTTTGGGGACCGGTTGGGCCTTGGGCTATGTGTCTGGGTGCATCATGACATCGCCGCTTGTGGCGCGGGTCGGACACATCCGATCTTTTGGCGCAATGGCCGCAATTGCAGCTATTTCAATCCTTGTCAGCGCCATTGTGATCGATCCATGGGCATGGATCGCACTGCGTGGTGTTTGCGGGTTTTGCTTTGCTGGGGCCGCGATGATCGTCGAAAGCTGGCTAAGCGAGCAAGCCGCACCAGAGGCGCGCGGGCGCATTTTTGGCGTCTATACAATGGTCAACCTTGGGGCGAGCACCGCCGGTCAGATGATGTTGACGCTGGGCGATCCGAACGGTTTTGTGTTCTTTGCCTTGGGGGCAATTTTCTATTGCATGGCCTTGGTTCCGACCGCGATCAGTTCAACGAAAACACCGGCACCGCTTGTCTCGGTCAAGCTTAACATCCGAAGCCTGTGGCGCAATTCACCGGTCGCGGTTTTTGCGGTCTTCTGGGTCGGTGTCTCGAATGCCGCCTTTGGCACTTTGGCGGCGGTTTATGCATCAAAGGTTGGGCTGACGTTGGCATCAGTGGCGCTTTTTACATCTGTTCCGATCCTTGCGGGGGCGTTCATTCAGATCCCGGTTGGCGTGTGGTCTGACAAAACCGACCGGCGCAGGGTCCTGATCGCGGTCGCGGCGATTGCCCTGATCGCAGATTTGGCATTCATCCTGCTGGCCCCGGAAGGGCGGATTATTAACCTTATCCTCGCGGCCCTTCTGGGCGGTTCGATCTATGCGATGTATCCGGTGATCGTCGCCCATGCCAATGATCACGCCGAACCCGGTACGGCCATCCAGATTTCCGGCGGCCTGTTGCTCACTTATGGTATGGGATCCATCATCGGGCCTCTGGTGGCAGGATTTGCCATGTCAGGCATTGGTATTCGCGCCTTGTTTTTGGTCACCTCTTGTTCTCATTTCATGGTCATCGGCTATACGATCTGGCGGATACGCAAACGCGACAGTGTGGCTGACGCAGAAAAATCGAACTTCCAACCCGCCACTGCCGGGCGCACATCCACTTTGCAAACAATGGAAAGCAGCAACGTGGTGCGACGCCCGCAAGATCAGTTTCGATCGATCCGCGAAGCGACCAGGTCAAAAACCAAACCAGGCAAGTAGAATTGCTATTGAGATGAAAAAAGGCGCGCCCGGATAGGACGCGCCTTTGTCTTGAGACCTGTGTGCTGATTTACTTCATCACAATCCGGCCGTCCGTATAGGGTGTATAGGCACCGTTTTTGGCCAGAAACTCTGCTGTGACATCAGCCAGATCGGGGCCAAAATCATAGGCGTCTTGGGCGGTCTTGAACATATCGTACCCGTCGCCGCCGTTGCGGACATAGTTGTTTGAAACCATGCCGTACATCTTGGCCTCATCAATCGGCACACCGCCGACCATGACATCGCTGATGCGGCTGCCGACCTCGGCCTTTGGATCAAACGCATAGCTCAGACCGGCCACCTGGGGGAACCGACCTGCGACTTCCTCATGTTGGCTCACGCCGTTTTCCAGTGCGGCAATGACAGTGGCACCGCTTACAGAAAAGGTCGACAGCGTGTTCTGGAACGGCAGCACCGTCAGCACCTCGCCCATTGTCACCTCGCCCGCATCAATGGACGCGCGCAAACCACCAGAGTTGGCGATTGCAATCTCGACACCCTGATCCTTGACCCGGTCCAGCATCGCATCCGCCACAAGGTTGCCCATCGCGCATTCCTTGGTGCGGCAGTTGTCGCGCTCACCGTCGATCGCTTCGGTGGTTTCTGCCACAACTTTGCTACGGATTTCTTCCAGCGGTGCGGCCGCTTCGGCGATACGCGCAACGGTTCCCTCATCCTCGGTCACGGCTGCGTCCATGATCAAAGGCTCGCCCGTGGCTGCGGTCACATTGCCCGCGTCATCAAAGGTCACGTTCAATTCACCCAGGAATTTGCCATAGGCATAGGCCTGCACAATCGCTGTGGCACCCACCATTGTTGGATAGGGTCCATCGGCACGCTCGTTGGTGTTTGACAGCAGCGAATTGGAATGGCCGCCCACAATCACGTCAACACCTGTGGTTTCTGCGGCAACCCTTTGGTCCGTCAGATAGCCAGAGTGGCTGAGCACGATGATCTTGTTCACGCCCTCGGCGGTCAGCTTGTCAACCTCGCCTTGCACGGCGGCAACGGGATCGGAGAACGTGACATTATCACCGGGTGACGCCAGTTCATCTGTGTCCTCAGGTGTCAGGCCAATCAGGCCGATTTTTTCACCACCGCGTTCGATCACTGTGGATTTCGCCAGCTTGTCCGCCAAAAGCGGTTCTGCCGACACATCCGCGTTCGACATCAGCACCGGAAAGTTAACCGCATCCATGAATCCGCGCAAAACTTCGGGGCCGTCATCAAATTCGTGGTTGCCCACGGTCATCGCGTCATAGCCCATCTGGTTCATCATCTCAGCAGCGAGGGCACCTTTGTAATAGGTGTAAAAGAGCGTGCCTTGAAACTGATCGCCGCCATCCACCAGAATGGCGTTATTGGTGCGCGCGCGCGCTTCTGTGATCGCGGTTTGCAAACGACCGGAACCGCCAAAACATTCACCTGCGGTGTTGTCCTCGGCTGAACATGGTCCGTCATATTTGCTGATTGGTTCAAAGCGGGCATGGAAGTCGTTGGTGTGCAGAATGGTCAGGCTGTAGTCGGCAGCGGCCATACCACTGGTCAAGGCCAGCGCCGCCGTGGCTGTTAGGAATCGTTTCATCGGTTTTCCCCCGTTGGAATGTGATGTTGGCATGGTGGCGATTGCTGTGCCTCGAGTCAAAGCAGTTGTTGGCCGCATGTCGCCTCTCGCTACGTCAAGCTCGGGGGTGCCCGGACCTTGCCAGAGTATCAGGCGAATTTCAGCTTGCCCGCTCTTGACGGCCACCAGGGTCCGGTCCATCACTTGGGACATGTTGATTTTCAAAATATTTCGGTCTGATGAATGGGCTGCATTGCGCAAAAATGGTGAAACACCCGGTGCGCCGATTGATATCGCTGATGGCTATGTGCATTTTTCAACAGCCCAACAGGTTGAGGAAACAGCAGCCAAGCATTTCGCTGATGCTCCGGGGTTGTTTTTGATCGCCGTGGATGCGGATTTAGCCGGCAGTGCGCTCAAGTGGGAAAAGTCACGCGGTGACGCGCTTTTCCCGCATCTCTATCGAAAGTTGGCCCTGGCTGATGTCGTCTGGGCGCAGCCTTTGCCGATTGAGAAAGGCGTGCACCAGTTTCCGGTGGGTCTGGCAGAGGCCAGCGCGTAGTGGCGCAGGCCTGATGATGACCCTGCTGGAGCGGATGGGCCTAAGCGCCCTGCACCGCATTGATCCCGAAGCCGCACATGGATTGGCGATCCGCGCCTTGCAGATGGGATTGACCCCTTGCCCCGGACCCATATCAACGCCGCGTCTGGCGACGACACTTGCCGGGCTTACCCTGCCCAATCCGGTGGGGCTGGCGGCGGGGTTTGACAAGAACGCCAGTGCGATTGCGCCGCTGTCGCGCGCAGGTTTCGGGTTTATTGAGGTCGGGGCCGCCACGCCTTTGCCCCAGCCGGGCAACCCAAAGCCACGCCTGTTTCGACTGACCCAAGACCGCGCGGCGATCAACCGGTTTGGGTTCAACAACGAGGGCGCGGATGCGATTGTGGCGCGCCTGGCGCGGCGCGGTTCGGGTATTCCCGTGGGCCTGAATTTGGGTGCAAACAAGACCAGCACCGACCGCGCTGCCGATTTTGCACGCGTGATGGAAGCGGCGAAAAACCATGTGGATTTTGCGACGGTCAACGTCTCTTCTCCCAACACAGAAAAGCTGCGCGATTTGCAGGGCAAGGCGGCGTTGGCCGGGCTTTTGGACGGGGTGATGGCGGTGCGCGGTGAAACACCTGTGTTTCTAAAAATTGCGCCCGATCTGACGCCGGATGAAATCGAAGATATTGCCGAGGTGGCCGAAATCACGGGCGTTGCCGCGATCATTGCCACCAATACCACGCTTGATCGTCAGGGCCTGCAAAGCGGGCATCGCGATCAGGCGGGCGGCCTGTCTGGTGCGCCGCTATTTGACAAATCGACACGGGTATTGGCGTGGCTGTCGACGTTGACCGATATCCCCTTGATCGGCGTTGGTGGCATCAGTTCGGCCAAGGATGCCTATGCCAAAATCTGTGCCGGTGCATCCGCGGTCCAACTTTATACAGCTTTGGTTTATGGTGGCATGTCCTTGGTTGCCGACATCGCCAACGGGCTTGACCGGCATTTGGCCCAAGACGGATTTGAAACTGTGGCCGATGCAGTGGGCAGCAAACGCGAGGATTGGCTATGATCACACTTTGGCACAACCCGCGGTGTTCAAAATCGCGCCAGACACTGGCGTTGATCGAGGCGGCAGGCCACCCGGTCACGATCCGCAAATACCTCGACGATGCGCCCAGCATTTCCGAGCTGGACGCAGCACTGGCCGCATTGGGCAACCCGCCCGCCATCGAGATGATGCGCAAGGGCGAAGCTGTTTTTAAAGAGCTGGGTTTGCGCGCAGACACAGACGATGCCGATCTGATTGCCGCAATGGCCGCCCACCCGATTCTGATCGAGCGCCCCATTGCAGTCAAAGGCGCGCGCGCGGTGATCGGGCGACCACCTGAGGCTGTGAAAGACCTGCTGTAACAGCCCTGCAAGCGACCCAAGGCGCGGCACGGTCGTCATTGTGACTTCTCACCAGAAAACCTCTAACCCGCCGCTCTTTCCAACGCCGGATAGCGCAGACCCAACGTGATTCCGCGCACCACAAAAGAAATCAGCAGCGACAGCCAAAGCCCATGATTGCCCAGCGGTGGCACAAGAAGCAGCGCGGCCACCACGTAGACGGCAAAGGATATCGCCATCATGTTGCGCATGTCGCGTGACCGCGTGGCCCCAATGAATATCCCATCCAGCATCCATGCCGCACATCCCGCAAGCGGGGCGGCGATCATATAGGGCAGATAGGACCGGGCCGCGTCCTGCACCTCGGGGGCTTTGGCCATCAGGTCAATGATCGGCCCTCCAGCGGCTGCAAAGGCGAATGTCATTAACACGCAGATGATCAGCCCCCACCCAGACGTCAGCAGCGCGCCCCGCCGCAGCTCGTTGCGTTGTCTTGCCCCCAGTGCCCGGCCCACAAGTGCTTCTGCGGCAAAGGCAAAGCCATCCAGAGCATAGGCGGTGATCATCAAAAACTGCAGCAACACCTGGTTGGCCGCCAGTGTCACATCACCCAGACCGGATCCCATGAACAGGAACGACACGAACATGGCCTCAAGCAGAAGCGACCTGATCAGGATGTCTGTGTTGACGCGCATCATATGGACCCAACGTGGACGGTCGAACACCTGTACCCAGTTACGCCAATCCGGCAGGGCAAAAGCCGCCCGGCAAAACCACAGGCCCAGCAGCGCGCCGCTCCATTCTGCGAGAAAGGTGGCAGTGGCCACGCCCTGCACACCCCAGTCGAGGCCAAGAACAAACCACAGGTCCAGCACGATGTTCAGACCGTTCATCCAGACCTGAATGACCAAAACAGCACGGGTGCGTTCCTGAGCGATCAACCAGCCGGTGATGGCATAAAGCGAGATTGCCGCAGGCGCCGACCAGACCCGGATCGCCATGTATTGGCGTGCCAGCCCTTCCACTTCGGCCGATCCCGGCGCGAGAGAGAATGAAGCCCAAAAGAGCGGGATTTGCAGGGCCACAATCAGCGCCCCGGCCCCCGCGCCAATCAACAGACCGCGGGTCAGCAAGGCGGCAACCTCGGCCGTATCATCATTGCCCGCAGCTTGCGCCGTCAGGCCAACGGTGCCCATGCGTAAAAACCCGAAAACCCAGTAGAGCGCAGTCAGGATTATCGCACCCAGACCCACGGCCCCAATCGGTGCAGCAAGCCCCAATTGACCGACAACGCCAGTGTCCACCGCGCCAAGGATCGGAACGGTGGCATTTGAAATCACGATCGGGATCGCGATGTTAAGGACCCGGCGGTGGGTCACCACATCGCGTGGGTCACTCACGCCTTTTTTCACCGCGTGCATCTCGTCTGCGCCGATGGGCTCCGCCATTTACTCGCGCTGGGGCATGACAAAATGCCCCGTGGCCTGCGCAAAAAGTTTGGCACGTTTGTCTTGCCAACCCTCCACATGGACGCTGGCATAGCGCCGGCCAGACCGGTTGATCCGCGCGCGCGCATAGGCATCACGGGGCAGGCCTGAGCGCAGATAATCAACCGTGAAATCAATCGTCTTGGGCAGTCTGGGCAGATGGTCTTGATCAAGCTGGGTCACATCCAGCGCGCCGCTTTCCATATCTTCCCAGATCAATCCCCAGCTCAAGGTAATGATTGCAGTGACCTCAAGAAACGCCGCAGTGGCACCCCCGTGCAACGCCGGCAGAATTGGATTGCCGATCAACGTTTCCGAGAAAGGCAGGACAGCCGTCAGCTCATCACCGCGCCGCTCAAACTGGATGCCGAGAAACTGAACATAGGGCACACCTTCGACCATGGCGCGCAGCACCCCGTCGCGGCGTTGTTTGATCACCTGGACAGGCTCGGGCGGGCGTCTTTTGGGCTGCGTGGTCATCGTTTCCCCTCCACCGTAAAGGTGCCGGTGGCGGTGGCCACGGGATTGTCCGTATCTTCGTCGGTCGCCGTGGCCCGCACGAATGCGACCGAACGGGTCACATGATAGCAGGTCGCGCGGGTGGTGATCGTCTGGCCCGGCTTGGCCGCACGCAGGTATTCGATGCGCAGATCCATCGTCGCCGTGCCTGCAGGATGGCTTGGGTGGCTCATCACGGCGGCCCCACAGGAGGTGTCCATCAACGCCGATACCGCGCCGCCGTGCACCACACCGGTCTTTGGATCGCCGATCAGTTTTTCGGCATAGGGCATTGAGATGACAGCGGTGCCATCATCCAGATCCACCACCTCCATCCCCAGTGCCACGGAATGAGGCAGCGCCTGGATGAACTGGCGGGCCATTTTGATCTTGTCAGACATATTGTATGCGCCTCTGTCCGCCGATTTTGCCCTTTATCAGGCCGGTGCGCACAAAGGGCAAGGCCAACTGTTGCGCTTGGCACGCCTTGGTTCTAGCCTGTCCAAAGGGAGAGTGACCATGGCAGCGCAACGCCTGACGTTCAAAGAAATGTGTGCCAAGTTCGACGTGACACCACGCACGTTGCGCTATTACGAATATATCGAGCTTTTGAAACCCGACCGCGAAGGACGGGCGCGGTTTTATGGCCCACGCGACAGCGCGCGCATGAAACTGATTTTGCGTGGCCGCAAATTTGGCTTTTCCCTAGAGGACATCCGCCAGTGGTTGCTGATCTATGAAAAAGAAGGCACCGACGTGCAGATGAAAGCATGGATTGAACTGGCTGACGGACAGTTGGAAGAGCTGGCCGAGCAACGCAAACAGTTGGATCAAGCAATGCTCGAATTGCAGCGCCTGCGTGATGACACGGCGAAGGCGCTCAAGAGCTGATCCTGATTCAAAAAGCGTACGTAAAGTTGCTCAAATTTGCAGGATGCCACAGCTTTTTCCCCTTTACCTACTTGCCAGTTACGTCACCTGTCAAAGTGACGTAGCGTCTTAGTTACGTAAACCTGGGCGACTGTTGTAAGGACAGAAAAACAACCCATTTCCGATACAGAACGCAACATTCTGATGAGAGTGATGATGATAAATAACGACACGATGACGATCCGCCAGATGTGTGATGCCTTTGAAGTCACGCCGCGGACCCTGCGCTTTTACGAAGCAAAGGAACTGCTGTTTCCAGTGCGTGAAGGGCAAAAACGCCTGTTTACCAAACGTGACCGGGCGCGCCTGAAACTGATCCTGCGCGGCAAGAGATTTGGCTTCAGCCTTGAGGAAATTCGGCAGCTGCTGGATTTGTACCACATGGACGACCAGCAGCAGACCCAGATTTCGCGCACCTATGAAATTGCCCGCTCCCGCCTTACCGATATGGAAGCGCAGCGCGACGAATTGAATGAAGCGATCAGTGATCTGCAAGACCAGCTGAAATGGGGTGAAAAAATGATCGCCTCAATGAATCAGCAGCGTAATGCAGCGGAATAATCGCCTTTAGTCCAAAACCAACACAACGCAATTCTACGGAGACCCTTGATGCCCAGCTACAGCGCCCCCACCAAAGACCTTCAATTTGTATTGCACGATGTGCTGAACGTGACCGCGTCGACGACGCCTGGCTATGATGAACTTGAGGCCGATTTCACGTCTGCCATCCTCGAAGAAGCCGGGAAACTGACGTCTGACGTATTGGCCCCGCTGAACGTGGTGGGTGACAAAGAAGGGTGCAGATTGGAAAACGGGGTTGTCTATACGCCGACAGGATTCAAAGAAGCGTTTGCGCAGGTCAAGGAAGGCGGCTGGCCGGGGCTCGACATGCCGGAACAATACGGCGGGCAGAACATGCCATACGTGATGGGCACTGCAGTGGGCGAAATGTTTTCCGCCGCGAACCAGGCGTTCACAATGTATCAGGGCCTGACACACGGGGCGGCATCGGCCATTTTGGTGCATGGCACCGATGCGCAAAAAGATACTTATCTGCCAAATATGGTGTCGTGCGAATGGACCGGCACAATGAATTTGACCGAACCGCACTGTGGCACCGATCTGGGTCTCATGCGCTCCAAGGCGATCCCTCAGGGCGATGGCAGCTATAAAATCACCGGGCAAAAGATTTTCATCTCATCGGGTGAACATGACATGGCCGATAACATCATCCATCTGGTGCTGGCCAAGATCGAAGGCGGCCCCGAGGGTATCAAAGGCGTGTCGCTGTTCATCGTGCCAAAATTCATCGTGAACGAAGATGGATCGCTGGGCGAACGCAATGGGGCCACGGTCGGGTCGATCGAAGAAAAGATGGGCATCCACGGCAACTCCACCTGCGTGATGAATTATGACGACGCCACCGGGTATCTGCTGGGCGAAGAGCATAAGGGCATGCGGGCAATGTTCACCATGATGAACGAAGCGCGGGTTGGCGTTGGCATGCAGGGCCTCGCCCAGGCCGAGGTCGCGTATCAAAACGCGGTGATCTATGCCAACGACCGTTTGCAGGGCCGTGCCGTGACAGGTGCCGAGTTTCCCGACAAACCTGCCGACCCACTGATCGTGCACCCCGACATTCGCCGTTCGCTAATGGACCAAAAGTCTTTCGTTGAAGGGGGCCGCGCATTTCTTTTGTGGGGCGCGATGATGATCGACGCAGCACACCGTGCCGGTGACAAGGATGCGGACGGCCTTGTGTCGCTGCTGACCCCGGTGATCAAAGGGTTCCTGACCGATCAGGGCTATGACATGACCGTCAAAGCACAGCAGATTTATGGCGGCCACGGTTATATCGAGGAATGGGGCATGTCCCAATTCACCCGCGATGCCCGGATCGCGATGATCTACGAAGGGGCCAACGGCGTTCAGGCCCTTGATCTGGTGGGGCGCAAGCTCAGCCAGGATGGTGGCAAGCATGTGATGGCGTTCTTTGATCTGGTGAAATCCTTTATCAAAGACAATGCCGGCCAAAACGCTGAATTCGATGCGGACTTCCTTGATCCGCTCAAAGCGGCCAGCAAAGATTTGCAGGCGGCGGGCATGTACTTCATGCAGAACGGCATGAAGAACCCCAATCACGCGCTGGCCGGGTCAAATGACTTTATGCATATGTTTGGCCATGTCTGCCTTGGCCTGATGTGGGCAAAAATGGGTCTGGCCGCACAAAAGGCGCTTGATGAGGGTGCCAGCGACACGGGCTTTTATCAGACGAAGCTGGCCACCGGACGCTATTACATGGCGCGCCAGTTGCCTGCCACGGCCTTGCATCTGACGCGGATTGAATCGGGTGCAGATACGGTCATGGCGCTGGAGGCTGCAAACTTTTAAAGTAGCGGTGGGGCATACCCCCACCCTACCCTAACCCGGAGACATCATGCCCAAACGCTTTCGCCTGACCCGCCGTTTTCCAGTCGCGATGACCGAAGACGGATATCGCCGCCTGAAGAAATTCAGCGCAGAAGCGGGTCTGGACGAAGGTGAGGCGCTGTCGTTCCTGTTTGAGAACTTTAATTCGGTGATACACGAAGAAAATCTGACGGCCCGGTTGCGGCTGTTCAACTCAGAGCTTGAAAGCCGCAAGCGCTGATCCACCAGGGAGGGGGCAAAATGAACGACCAAGGCACAAGACCATCCTCTTGGATGACCGACGAACACCGCATGATCGCGGATATGACGGCGCAGTTTATCAACGCCGAATGGGCCCCGAAATTCGAGAAATGGCGCAAACAGGGCCAGATGGACCGTGACACATGGGCACAGGCCGGTGAATTGGGCCTGCTCTGCCCGTCGGTCCCCGAAGAATATGGTGGTCCGGGTGGCGATTTCGGCCATGAGGCCGCAATCCTGATCGAAGGCTCACGTGCCAATCTGGCAAGCTGGGGTCATGGCATTCATTCCGGCATCGTGGCGCATTATGTGCTTGCCTACGGCACTGAGGAACAGAAAAAACGCTGGCTGCCCAAGATGGTGACTGGCGAATTAATAGGCGCGCTGGCGATGACAGAACCGTCGACCGGGTCTGATCTGCAGCGGATTAAGACCAAGGCCATTCGCGATGGCAATGCGTATCGCCTGTCCGGGCAAAAGACCTTTATCACCAACGGTCAGCACGCAAATCTGATCATCGTTGCTGCCAAAACCGACCCCTCCGAGGGGTCCAAAGGCGTGTCGATGGTGGTGGTTGAAACCGATGGCGCGGACGGATTTCAGCGCGGACGTAACCTTGACAAGGTTGGACTGCACGCCGCGGACACGTCCGAGCTGTTCTTTGACAACGTCGAAATTCCCCCCGAGAACATCCTTGGTCAGGACGAGGGTCAGGGTTTTTATCAGATGATGCAGCAGCTTCCGCAGGAACGCCTGATCATCGGCTGTGGTGCGGTCGGTGCCATGGAGGGAGCTGTGGAACGCACCATTGCCTATTGCAAGGAACGCGAGGCTTTTGGTGGGCCGCTGACGCAGTTCCAGAATACCCGGTTCAAGCTGGCGGAATGCAAAACCAAAACCATGGTGGCGCGGGCGTTTCTGGATGAATGTATCGCTGACCACCTGCGCGGCGCGCTCACCGTCGAGAAAGCCGCGATGCAGAAATACTGGCTGACCGATACCCAGGGCGACGTTTTGGATGAATGCCTGCAACTGCATGGCGGTTACGGTTTCATGCAGGAATACGCCATTGGCGAAATGTGGGCCGATGCCCGCGTGCAACGGATCTACGGCGGCACCAATGAGATCATGAAAGAACTCATTGGACGCGCGTTGTGACAAAGCACGTGTGCAGCCCGCAGCAAGCGCGGTGCACGGTATTTGTAAAAGGGTGAAAACCAAGGGACTCTTACCCCTTCACCCTTTCTTAAATACCGCTGCACGACAGAGACAAAAGGAACTGACGATGACAATCAAACTCCACTGCTTCGGCGAATCCGGGAATGCCTACAAGGCGGCTTTGGCGCTGGAGCTTTCCGGGCTGGACTGGGAACCGGTCAAAGTTGACTTCTTTGGGGGGGAAACCCGGCAGCCGGAATACCGCGCCAACTTCAATGAGATGGGCGAAGCGCCGGTGATGATTGATGGCGATCTGAAATTGACCCAATCGGGTGCCATTCAGGATTATGTGTCCGAAAAATCCGGGAAGTTTGGCGGCAAAGACAGTACCGAACGGCGCGAAATCCTGCGCTGGGTTTTGTGGGACAATCACAAGCTGAGCTCAACCGCCGGTCTCACCCGGTTTTTAATGAACTTTCTGCCTGAAGACAAACGCCCGGCGGAAGTGATTGCGTTCAACCAAGGCCGCCTCAAAGCCGCCTATGCCGTTTTGAACGATCACCTGAAGGGCCGCAACTGGATCGTCGGCGACGCCATCACCAATGCCGACCTCAGCTGCTGTGGCTATCTTTATTACCCTGAACCGTTCGGCTTTGACCGCATGGACTGGCCCCACATCGACGCCTGGCTCACCCGCCTGTCTGAAACACCGGGTTGGAAAGCCCCTTACGATTTGATGCCCGGCAGCCCTGCTGACCGCGCCTAATACGGAGAACGAACCATGACTGAAGCCTATATCTATGACGCGATCCGCACCCCGCGCGGCAAAGGCCGCAAGGATGGATCCTTGCACGAAGTGACGTCGTTGCGTTTGTCTGCCGTGACACTGAACGCGCTGAAAGACCGCAACAACCTTGAAGGTCATGCCGTTGAGGATGTGATCTGGGGCAATGTCACGCAGGTGATGGAACAGGGCGGTTGCCTGGCGCGCTCAGCGGTGCTGGCATCAGACCTTGATGAGCGCATCCCCGGGCTTGCGATCAACCGCTTTTGTGCAAGCGGCATGGAAGCTGTGAACCTTGCTGCGAACCAAATCAGGGGTGGCGCTGGCATGGCCTATATCGCGGGCGGCGTTGAAATGATGGGCCGGGTGGCGATGGGCAGCGACGGTGCAGCGATTGCCGTTGACCCGACATTGGCGATGGAAAAGTATTTCGTACCGCAGGGTATTTCGGCTGACATCATCGCGACCGAATACGGGTTCACCCGTGATGATGCCGATCAACTGGCCGTGGCCTCGCAGCAGCGCGCCAAGGCCGCGTGGGACGACGGGCGATTTGCCAAATCCGTGATCACCGTGCGCGACCAAAATGGCCTCGCGATACTGGATCACGACGAATACATGCGCCCCCAAACCGACATGCAATCGCTCGGCAGCCTAAACCCGGCGTTTCAGGCGATGGGTGAAGTCATGCCCGGTTTTGATAAGATCGCGCTGATGAAGTATCCGCATCTTGAGCGGATCAATCACATTCACCATGCGGGCAATTCATCTGGTATCGTCGATGGTGCCGCCGCCGTGCTGATCGGCAACAAGGAGTTTGGCGAAAAATACGGGCTCAAACCCCGCGCCCGTATCCGTGCCACCGCGAAGATCGGCACTGACCCCACCATCATGTTGACCGGCCCTGTGCCAGTGACCGAAAAGATCCTCGCTGACAATGGGATGAAGATCGGCGACATCGACCTTTTTGAGGTCAACGAAGCCTTTGCCGCCGTTGTCATGCGGTTCATGCAGGCGTTCGATGTGGATCATGACAAAGTCAATGTGAATGGCGGCTCTATCGCCATGGGCCACCCCTTGGGTGCCACCGGTGCCATGATCATCGGCACACTGCTGGATGAGCTTGAGCGCAGCGATAAAGAGGTCGGCATGGCCACGCTGTGTATCGCATCCGGCATGGGTGCTGCCACCATTATTGAGCGTGTGTGATGACCGGCGCAAAACATCCTTTTCACGCGGTGGCCGCCTTGGCCGCTAAGCGCGATATGGACCTTGAAATCAAGGTGGAAAATGACGGCGACTATGTGCGTCTGTATCAGGACGCGCCGCCGTTGTTCTTCAAATACCGCCCCGATCCCAGCGACAGCTTTGACCGGAATTATTTCCAGCAGTCCAAGCGCATTTTGCTGAGCGAAGAAGATTGTGCGCATGGCCCTGACGTCACGCTGGCCCTGATTGAACAACTGCTTGAGAAATTTGCCGACTACACGCCGCGGCGCACTTGAACACCCCAAAACGGGAGAGAAGATATGACCGATTTTACAATGAAGACAGACGCAGATGGCGTCGCCGTGATCACCTGGGATGTCCCAGAGAAATCTATGAACGTGATGTCGTTCGAAGGGATTGAGCAACTCAACAATCTGGTCGATGCCGCTTTGGCGGATGAGGCCGTGAAGGGTGTGATCATCACCTCTGGCAAGGACGGATCCTTTGCCGGTGGCATGGATCTGAACCTGCTGGCCAAGATGAAAGAAGACGCAGGCGATGATCCGGCGCGCGGGTTGTTTGAGGGCACGATGAAAATGCACCACATGCTGCGCAAGATTGAACGCGCGGGCATGGACCCAAAGACCAACAAAGGTGGCAAGCCGATTGTTTCCGTGTTGCCGGGTACTGCCGTTGGCATTGGTCTGGAACTGCCGTTGGCCACGCATCGCATCTTTGCTGCCAACAATCCAAAGGCCCGCATTGGCCTGCCGGAAATCATGGTTGGGATTTTTCCGGGTGCCGGTGGTACCACACGTTTCGTGCGCAAAATGGGCGCGATGGCGGCTTCGCCGTTCTTGCTGGAGGGCAAGCTGGTGTCGCCGGACGCCGCTGTGAAGGCAGGCATCATTGACGAAGTTGCGGATGATCCGATGGCGGCAGCACATGCTTGGGTGTTGAATGCCAAGGACGCCGATCTGCTCAAACCATGGGACGCAAAGGGTTACAAAATGCCCGGCGGCGCGCCTTATCATCCTGCGGGTTTCATGACCTTTGTGGGGGCAAGTGCGATGGTGAACGGCAAAACCCAAGGTGTCTATCCGGCGGCCAAGGCATTGCTTTCTGCGGTGTACGAAGGGGCATTGGTGCCCTTTGACACAGCCCTCAAAATTGAAGCGCGCTGGTTCACCAATGTGCTGATGAACCCCTCATCAGGTGCAATGATCCGCTCACTCTTCCTGAACAAGGAAGCCTTGGAAAAAGGCGCTGTGCGTCCCGCGGACGTGCCTGATCAGCGTGTGAAAAAGCTGGGTGTGTTGGGTGCGGGCATGATGGGCGCGGGGATCACCTTGGTGTCGGTTCAGGCGGGTATTGAGGTCGTGCTGATTGATCAAACACAAGAGGCCGCGGACAAAGGCAAGGCCTATGCTGCGGGCTATTTCGACAAGGGCATCGCACGCAAGAAATCCACCGAGGAAAAGAAGCAGGCCGCATTAGACCTGATCACCGCAACCACCGATCTGGACGCACTCAAGGGTTGCGATCTGATCATCGAAGCGGTTTTTGAGGACATGAAAGTCAAAGCCGAAATGACCAAGAAGGTTGAAGCGGTGATCCCTTCGGAGTGTATCTTTGCGTCCAACACGTCGACTTTGCCGATCACCGATCTGGCCAAAGCATCGTCACGCGATGACCAGTTCATCGGCATTCACTTTTTCTCACCGGTAGAAAAGATGCTGTTGGTTGAGATCATCAAGGGCAAGCAAACCGGCGACCGGGCCGTGGCAAAGGCGCTCGATTTTGTGCGCCAGATCCGCAAAACGCCGATTGTGGTCAACGATGCGCGGTTCTTTTACGCCAACCGCTGCATCATCCCCTACATCAACGAAGGGGTGCGGATGGTTCAGGAAGGTGTTGAACCTGCGCTCATCGAAAACGCCGCGAAACTTGTTGGTATGCCGCTGGGGCCACTGCAGTTGATGGATGAGACATCGATTGATCTGGGGGCCAAGATTGCCCGCGCGACGAAGGCCGCGATGGGCGCGGAATACCCCAACGATGACATCGACCCACTGGTGTTCTGGATGGAGGCCGAAGGGCGTCTGGGCCGCAAAGCCAACGCCGGTTTTTATACCTATGATGACAAGGGCAAACGCGAAGGTCTTTGGAAAGGTCTGAGAGAGAAGTACCCGCTGTCCGATGATCAACCTGACCTTATCGAGGTCCAGCACCGGTTGTTGTTCAGCCAAACTTTGGAGGCCGTGCGCGCATTGGAAGAAGGCGTGCTGATGGACATCCGTGAGGGTGATGTCGGCGCGATCTTGGGCTGGGGTTTTGCCCCGTGGTCTGGTGGCCCGCTCAGCTGGCTCGACATGATCGGCGCACCTTATGCGGCGGAACGCTGCGATCAACTGACCGAGAAGTATGGCGAACGGTTCGCCTGCCCCGATCTGCTGCGCGAAATGGCAGCTAAGGGTCAGAGCTTTTATGGACGGTTTGACCCGGACGCAAAGGCCGCGTGAACGTGTTGACATAACGGATAAAAAGGGGCGCTGAGGCGTCCCTTTTTGCTTTGAACCTTCGAGCGGAACTCTGCAATGCGGGACGTTGCAGCCATTAAAAAAGCAACATGTTTATATCTAACCGATTTCTCATAGGGTAACTTTATATCTCATCGCGGCACCCAATGGCCCGCGAAACCCCGATCTGGAGACGTTAAAATTCTCGATTTGAAAAGCCCTACGATAAAGTTTTTTTCGACATCGATGGCACGTTTGTCGACTCACGCACCGTTGGCACGAGCTTGGAAAAAGTGGGCAAAGCGCAGCAATCGCGCATTTGCAGGACTATTCGGCGGGCGGGTTCTGACGGATGCAGGACGATACATCATTTCGCAACTGTCCGGCCTGCGCGTCAAAAAATGCGACGATTGAAAGCGCTTATTCATCCAGCCCTTGGCAGGTGGCTGCCTGTGACCCCTGTGGTTTTGTCTACCTGCGCAAACGGCCCGGGTATGAGGCACTCAAAGAAGATTTTGGCTGGGAAAAACCTATGAAGCTAAAAAGGAGTCCTCGTCCGGGTCGACCGCTCTTAGCCCTCTGGTGCGGCGGATTCGAAATTCTCTGGGCATGTATCGCGATAAAACCCAATCCTATCGCCGGTGGTTCAACGACGGCGATGTGCGCGACATCGGCTGTGGCGACGGTGGACGGATCAAGCCACCAATGACCCCTTTGGTATCGAACTTTCCACCAGCTTACATAAAACATCGGACAAGATGATGCGCGCGCGTGGCGGCTATTGCCTGTTTGGTGCCGGGGCCGAATTGGTGCGATTTTCGCTATCCTGACCATGTAAACTACTTCACTTTACAAAGCCTTCGGGATGTCGCCGCGCGCGCGGGTTTCACCACCACACTGGTCAATCGGATTACCATGACAGTGGACGACAACATTTCGGTACTTCTGCGAAAACGCTGATGTTTCATCCAACGGGCATACCGCGCTGATGCTTGATGCTGCTCACTAAGTCATTGGCTAAGGATCAATTATTGCATTGATCGGTTGAAAACCGGCACCTCCGGGCTCAAACCTGCTGCTCACTCAAAAGAAAAAGAGGGCCGCCCATGTGACCCCCCTTTTCCCGAAGTGAATGTCCTAATCTTTGGCCCCCCTCCAAAGGATCAAAGTGTCGTCTCAGATCAGCAGTGCGCAACCATCTGGCTGTCAACGGGACTGCCTTTGGCCAGCATCTGATCCTCGATCGTCAGACATTCCGCCAAGAACGCCGCGTCGCGGATATTCAGGACGTCGTAAGTCGAAGGCTGTGCCTCGATGAATTTGTCGAGGGCCAGGCTGTTTGCGGGACAGTGGATTAATGCGCCGCCTTCGGCATAGATCACTTCTTCGTCGGCGAAATAGACGGCAATCAATTCGACCTGATGCGGCGGGGCGGCGCGATAAATGCCGCGTACACCTTCCAGCACATGCGCGGGAACTATCGCAAACGGATCACCATACATGTCCGCGGCCGCATCGCTTTCCACCAGCACACCCTGATCCGCCAGAAGCGTCAGTTCAGTGCGGTTTCCCAAAGCGTCTGTAGGGATGATCACCGGCCACATTGCAGGGGAGGTTTCGGGGGCATCCAGCCAAACGGTTGAACGGCGAATTTCCGTAATCTCGCGCATGCCGTGGTCAAAGGTCAGCACCATGTCGCCGACTGTCAGCGCTTCAATCACACGCCAACCAAGGTTTGAGGCAACATGGGTGCCCGCCATCAGACCGTGCGTCAAAGCGGCAAGTCCCCCGTCATAGGCACCACTCGTCTCAATTGAGCGGCGGTGAATCCCCGGCGGTTTACTGTTCCATCCAAACATATCATCCATCCCCATGGTGATGCGCCTTGGCAGGGCGCTGTTGCAGTGAATGCAACCATTAAGGGTGATTCACATGTCCAAGGCTAGTCAAAAATAAGGCGGAATTGGGGCATTGGTGCCCCATTTGGCCACAGTAAGAGTGGATTTCACAGAATTGGTTCACGAAATTGCCCCAATCGCCGAGAATGTATTAACGGAATGATAATTCAGGAAAAGGAATACCCGAATAGCGCGATATCCTCTGCACAACACTCGGCTATGATGTTTTGGGTTTCTGCGGTGTAATATCCCCGGAAATCTGGTTGCCGGTCCGACCGGTTCGCCTTGGGTAAGGTCAGATCAAACCCCAGATGTTGGACCAAAGGGGCCGCATCCTCGGCAAAATATTCAAGCCTGATGTACGCGTTGCACCGCTTAGTGCCCTGCGCATCCTGCATATAGCGTGTTGAGGGCCAATTGCGCAGCGTGGCTTTGGTGCTGGTATTGTTCAAGAACCCGTCGAATGGCAGGGCCTTGGCCAGACCAACAGCCGGATGGTCAAACGTCTGCTCTTGCAGCCAATGGTAATAGCTGACCACCCGGTCCCAGGGATTGCGGACCATGGTAAAGCAGAACAGGTCGGCCAGTTCATCGGGTGCGACCAGACCGTCAATATCGGCCAGTGTCGAATGTTTCCACAACCGCCCGCGTGATGGCAGATCTTTCACGCGGCGTCGCCGATTGCGCGCCTTGGGCGTGTCGCCCAAGATGATGTCGTTCTTCATCGCACGGTCCTCAAGCGCCAGCGTCATTGAGGTGCCCCCGGTCTTTGGGATGTGGACAAATATATACGCGCGGCCCCGACTGATGATCACGGTATCGTCCTTATTCCAGCACTGATGCGCCGCGCATATCAACAGGTGCGCCTGACCGTAGCGCAATGATGATGCCCGCCAGCGCGATGAATGCCATACCAACAAGGCCAAGCAGTGGCACCGATTGATCCCATAACACCCATGCCCAAAAGCTGGCAAAGACTAGCAGCGAATATTCGAATACCGCCACATGGGTGGCCTCGCCCAATTGGTAGCCCCGAAAAATCAAACCGATGCCCAACAGCGATCCAACCGCCTGTACCGCAATCCAGAACAGCATTTGCGCATCCATCGGGCCCCAGGACCGCAAAACAAATCCCGCATGACCCGGCGGTCCGTCAACCGGCATCATCAGCACACCAATTGTGCCAAAGACCCCCAACATGCCAAAGAAACCTGCCGTCAGGGTCAGGGTCCCCTCACCCTCACACCATGCGCGGGTTGCAACGGCACCAATGGCATACAGCAACCCCGCAACAATTGGCAGGAACGCGACAAGGTTCAGCGCATCCGGATCAGGCCGGATCACCATCAGCGCACCGACAAACCCCAATCCCACCGCCGCCCAGCGAAACGGGCCAACTGTTTTGCCCTGAAACAGGATTGATATGAGCACAACAAAAAGCGGTGCGGTAAAGAGCCCCGCCACCACCACGCCAATCGGCAGCACCGATAAACAGCCAAAATAGATCAACATTGCACCCGCCTGAAACAGGCTGCGCCCCAGCACCGCACCAAGCCGCTTGGGCCGCAGTGCACCAAAGCCAAGTGCCACGATGAGACCCAGCACACCAAACGCCATGATGCTGCGCAGCATATGGAACTGCCACAGCGAGCCACGTTCGGAAATATAGGGCACAAAGTTGTCGGTCAGACCCAATGTAGCCATCCCGCCCAATACAGACAGTGCCGCCAGCCCCGGTTTTACATCACCCGTCGTCACATCTTGCCCTTTGTTCGTTTTCACCTCTTCCAAAGTCACGCCTGCGCCGTAATACTCAACCCCTAAAGCGACATGAAGTGCTGGGGAGGGACCGACATGGGCTGGATGCAGGACGAGACCGGGTTGGACAAATGTGCCGCAAACTTTGTGGCATTGACTCCGCTTTCCCATCTGGCACGGGCGCGCCATGTCTTTGCCGACCGAACCGCCGTGATCTATGGCGACCACCGCGTCAGTTATGCGCAGTACTACGATCGCTGCACCCGGCTTGCATCTGCGTTGGCGGGCATGGGCATTGGCCCCGGCGATGTGGTGGCTACGCTGATCCCCAACACCCCAGCCCAGGCCGAAGCGCACTTTGGTGTGCCCGCCTGTGGTGGGGTGTTGAATACGATCAACACGCGGCTGGATGTGAACACTGTCGCCTATATCTTTGACCATGGCTGCGCGAAGGCCCTGTTGGTGGATACCCAGTTTATCGATCTGGCCGAAGCTGCCTGTGCTGCCATGAAAGGCACCGCGCCGCAGATCATCGAGGTGCCTGATCCCGTCGCAGGATTTCCCGCAACGGGGCGTTATCCGGCATATGAGGATGTGCTGGCCGGGGCGGACGCTGCATTTCCGTGGCAGATGCCGCAGGACGAATGGGAAAGCCTTGCGCTCAATTACACATCCGGGACCACCGGCCGACCCAAGGGGGTCGTGTACCATCATCGCGGTGCATATCTGATGACCATGGGCACGGTGATCAGCTGGCGCATGGTGCTGCACCCGGTGTATATGCAGATCGTGCCGCTGTTTCACTGCAACGGCTGGAACCACACATGGATGATGCCGCTGATTGGCGGCACGCTTGTCTGTTGTCGCGATGTCACTGCCACCGCGATCTATGACGCGATTGCGGATGAAAAAGTGACCCATTTTGGCGGTGCGCCAATTGTGCTGAACATGCTTGTCAATGCGCCCGAAGACCAACGCCGCAGTTTTGATCACGTGGTCGAGGTCTTTACCGCAGGCGCCCCCCCTGCCCCCGCGACGCTGGGCAAGATCGAGAAACTGGGGTTCAACGTCACCCAGGTTTACGGGCTGACCGAAACCTATGGCCATGTCACCGAATGTCTGTGGCGCGGCCAGGACTGGGACACGCTTGATGCCCCTGCCCGCGCCGCGATCAAAGCACGCCAGGGGGTCGCGATGCCAATGATGGACCACATCACCGTGACCGACAGCACCCTGGAACAGGTGCCGATGGATGGCAGTGTCCAGGGCGAGATCATGATCCGCGGCAATGCGGTGATGAAAGGCTACCTCAAGAACCCCGAGGCCACGCGCGAGGCCTTTGCAGGTGGCTATTTCCATTCCGGCGATCTGGCGGTCCAGCACGCCGATGGCTACATCCAGATCGCGGATCGTGCCAAGGACATCATCATCTCGGGCGGCGAAAACATATCCTCGGTCGAAGTTGAAGGCGTTCTGATGGGCCACCCGGACGTGAACCTTGCCGCCGTTGTGGCCAAACCGGATGACAAATGGGGCGAAGTGCCTTGCGCCTTTGTTGAGCTCAAACCCGGAGCGAAGGGCGATGAGGCCGCTTTGATCGCATTCACCCGCGAAACGCTGGCCGGGTTCAAAACACCCAAGCGGATCATTTTTCAGGAGCTTCCAAAAACCTCGACAGGGAAGATCCAGAAGTTTGAGCTGCGCAAACATGCCGCTGAGGTTGATTAGAATGCCGCCGCTCTGGGGTCAGAACGCCACCATTGCCCCGGACGCAAGCTATGCTAAAGTGCCTTAAAAACAACAAGGCACCGCAGCAGCCCCATGACCGCCCTCAATAAATATGCCCGCATCGAGGCGACTGGCCTTTGGCGTGCAACGCCCGATGTGCAGCGGCGCGAGGTGATTGTGTCGATTGGTGATGCCACGTTGATCATCAGCGATCTCAAGGATCAGGCCTTGGCACATTGGTCGCTCGCAGCAGTGGAGCGCGCCAATGCAGGCATTTGCCCTGCGATCTATCATCCCGATGGTGACCCCGGCGAAACGCTTGAACTGCCCGAAGACGAAGCGCAGATGATCGAGGCCATCGAAACGCTGCGGCGTGCGATTGACCGAACCCGGCCGAAACCCGGCAGGTTGCGGTGGCTTGGCATGTTGATATCCTTTGCCGTCGTCGTTGGTTTTGCCGTTTTCTGGTTGCCCGGTGCCATGCGGGATCACACCCTTAGGGTTGTGCCGGGCGTCAAACGGGTCAGCATTGGCGAGGCTTTGCTCAAGCGTGTCGAACGGGTGTCTGGCCCAGCTTGCAGCGACGCCAACGGTCAAGCTGCCCTTGCGCGGCTTGGCGCGCGGCTGAAGGCGGGAAGACTGACCGTCCTGCCGGATATGCCCCGCACCAGCCTGCACTTGCCCGGTGGCATGATCGTGTTGGGCCGCAGCGTTATTGAAGATTACGAAGAGCCTGATGTCGCAGCCGGCTATGTGCTGACCGAAATGGCCAATCGTGCCGTCGAAGATCCATTGCACGATCTGTTGCGGTCTGTCGGCATCCGCGAGAATTTCCGTTTGCTGACCACCGGTGATGTGAGCGACGCCGCCTTGGACAGATACGCGGAACACCTCATGGCGCGGCCACCAACCGTGCCCGAAACGCTGGCACATCTGGCCCAGTTCAAAGTCGCTGCCTTGCGCAGCACCCCTTATGCCTATGCCGTTGATATTACAGGTGAAAATGTTCTGAGCCTGATCGAAGGGGATCCGATGAACGGACAGCTGACAGAGCCGCTGATGTCTGATGCGGATTGGCTGCGCCTGCAAAACATCTGTGGCGGATAGCGGTCTTTCGGCCTCTGCGCAAAAAGGCCAGTTGGGTTAAGTCCGACTGGCCCTGTGCAATATCTAAAAGGACAGGCAGCTATTTCCGGGCAAATGCGTCCGTGTAACCAGCGCCGCGCAACAGTTTGATCGCGGTTTGCAGTTTACGTTCATCGTTGAACGGTCCGGCCTGAACGGTCAGAAAAGTCTTGCCGTTCCTGCGATGTTTGCCAATCCGTGACGGGAACCCCATCCGAGCGATGTTTTGCGCCGACCGCTGGGCGTTTTCTGACTGACCGAAGGTGCCGATCTGAACATAATGGTTACGGGCCAAAGTGCCCGGTGTTGCTGGATTTGTCGCCTTAGAGCTGGGCGCAGATCGGCTGGAATAGACCGGTTTGCGCACGCCGGGATTGCGCACGACCCGTTTAGCGATCTGCCCATCACGTTGAACAATCGTGACCTCACCCAACTCGCGGCTCTGCGTTGTCACGTCGAGGTAGGGATAGATCAACGGCACGGACGCCGTCACATCGCGCCCGGATCTTCTATCAATCAGGCGGCGTGGCACGGTCTGTGTCCAGATCAGCAGCATCTGAGAACGCCCCTGAAGGTTTTGTTCCGCCCGATAGGGGTTCAACCGGTCGTCTTCCCAGACTTTTTTATAACCCTTCGGCAAAGAGACGTTGCGGGTATTGATCCGGTTGTACGCCACATGTCTTGGCACGATGCGCGTGGTTGTAGTGATTTGGGACGCTGACGCCGGGGTGCCGGCATATTGTCCGGATGCCCCCGCCACCTGAGCATCTCCGATCACGCCGTTTGCGCCCACAATCGGGGCCGTTTGCGGGCCACAGCGCACCGCGAGGTTTTTGCTGCGCCGCAGATACTGCTGTGACAAAGGTGACGCATCGGGGCATGCGGTCTGAACCTGTAACTGACCTTTCGTTGCAGGGGCCTCGGCAACAACGACGGGCTGCTGGGTTGTGCGCCGCAACTTTTTTGGCGCGGTTTGCCGAACAACCCGCGCAGGTACCTTGCGCGGCTTTGCCGCAACACGCGGTGCTTGCTGGGCCGCAGAGGGCGCTGCAGGGATGTCTAAAGTGATCTGAACAGGCTCTTCAGCCGCAGGCACGGGGGCCGGTGCCGGGGCCACCTGTCCGACAATTGATGGTTTGAAACCGCAGACCGTTTTGCGGGCGCGGGTGACGCGGGGGATCCATGACACATTGCCGTCAATGCCCGCCCGGATGAACACACATCCCTTGCTGTCCACATATTGTTTGCCCTTATAGGACGGTGGCGGAAACTCTGCTGGTTGCTGTTCTGTGATCTGGGCGTGCAATGTACTGACACCAAGCGACCCGGCAACAAGAGCGATTGCCAAAATTCGTGTAATTTTCATCACGTGCCCCCACACAATATGTCACTTACGATGCCCCACAGCGCCGCCCAAGTCTAGGCTCAGAACCCGGCATTATGCGCCATTTGGTGGTATTATTTCGTTCCGAACATACGATCGCCCGCATCGCCAAGGCCGGGCACGATATAACCCACCTCATTAAGCGCATCGTCAACGGCCGCCGTGACAATGGGCACGTCCGGATGGGCCTCTTTCATGCGCGCAATGCCTTCAGGTGCCGCCAACAGACACAGAAAGCGAATGTTTGTGGCCCCGGCGGATTTCAGCAAATCAATCGCAGCAACAGACGAATTCCCCGTGGCCAGCATCGGATCCACCGCAATGACCAGACGGTCATCCAGACCTTCAGGCACCTTGAAATAATACTGAACCGGTTGCAGGGTTTTCTCGTCGCGGTAAAGACCCACAAAACCCACCCGAGCAGAAGGGATCAGCTCAAGCACACCATCCAAAAGACCGTTGCCTGCACGCAGAATCGAAATCAACGCCAGTTTCTTGCCGTCCAATGTCGGTGCGTCCATCTCGCGCATCGGTGTCTCGATGCGTTTGGTCGTCATCGGCAAGCCGCGCGTGACCTCATAGGCCAGAAGCTGGCTGATCTCGCGCAGCAATTGCCGAAACACGGCCGTGGGGGTGTCTCGGTCGCGCATGATCGTGAGCTTGTGTTGTACCAGCGGGTGATCCACCACAGTCAAATGCCCATCGTTCTTAACCATGTCGTTCTCAGCCATGTCGTTCCCCTTTTTTCATTGCCCCGGTTCTGAATGAACATGGGTCGAGTTTCAAGCAGACCTCATGCAATGTTTACTCTGGCACTGCCACCTCAAGATGGCGCGCAACCAGGGCGGCGACATCCTTGAATGCGATCTGGCCGAGCGTGCCTTGCCCGCAACCGGCAACCAGCACAGGGACCCGTTCGCGGGTATGATCGGTGCCGACCCATGTCGGATCGTTGCCGTGATCCGCCGTTAGCACCAGCATGTCACCCGGGTGCAGCATCGCGATAACCTTGCCGATCTCGACGTCAAACCATTCCAGCGCGCGGGCGTACCCCGACACGTCGCGCCGATGGCCATAGATGCTGTCGAATTCCACAAAATTCGCAAATGTCAGACTGCCTTCGGCAGCGTCGCGCACCAGATCGAACAGATGGCCCATCAGCACCGCATCGGAGCCTTTGCGAACCTCGTCAATGCCCTGCATTGAGAAAATATCACCGATCTTGCCAATCGCGTAGACATGCCCGCCTGCGTCCTGCACCCAATCGGTCAGCACCGGTTTGGGCAGAGGCATGGCGTAATCGTGGCGGTGGCCCGTGCGTTGAAACCCGGTTTCTGCATCCCCGACAAAGGGGCGCGCAATGACGCGGCCCACTCTCATCTCATGCAGGTGCGGTGCGATTGCTTTGCAAAGCGCCAGCAGGCGATCAAGGCCAAAGTGGTCTTCATGCGCGGCAATCTGAAACACGGAATCTGCTGAGGTATAACATATCGGCCAACCGGATCTGATGTGCTCGGCACCCAGCCGTTCGATGATGGCGGTGCCGGGCGCGTGGCAATTGCCCAGAATGCCATCTGTTCCAGCCGCCTTTGACACAAGGTCCACCAGTTCGCGCGGGAATGAATTTTCCGTATCGTTGAAATAATGCCAGTCCCACGGCACCGGCAGGCCCGCCAATTCCCAATGCCCCGACGGCGTGTCCTTGCCGCGCGACACTTCGGTCGCTGCCCCCCATGTTCCGTCCACAGGCCCGTCAAGACCGTCAACACGCATCCCACTGGCAAGTTCGAGCGCGCTGCTCAGCCCAAGGGCGGCCAAATGCGGCACCTGTAATGGCCCGCTGCGGCCCTCATTGGCCAGACCTGCGGCACAGGCTTGCGCGATATGGCCAAATGTATTGGCACCGCTGTCCGGGACATCGCCGTTAAAGAATGTATCCGCGTCCGGTGCACCGCCAATCCCGACGGAATCCATCACCACAAGAAATGCCCGCGCCATCAGCCTACCCTTTCGATGATCAGATCCGGCACCTTGGGTTTTGCAGACCCCAGGCTGATCGCTGATCTTACTGTTTGTGCCGCGCGGTCCGCCTCGTCAGACCGCGTTGCATGCACCACGGCCAATGTCTGACCCCGGCGGATCTTGCGGCCCAGTCGCACCACATCTGACAGGCCCACAGCAGGGTCGACCCGGTCGCTTTCAACAACGCGCCCGCCACCAAGGGCGACAACTGCCAGACCCAGGGCTTCGCCATCAATTTCGCTGACATATCCGTCTTTCGCCGCCGTCACTTCGCGAATGACGGTCGCCTCGGGTAGGAACCGCTGCCAGTTCTCGACAAATGCCACAGGTCCCCCCATTGCGGCCAGCATGGTGCCAAATCGTTCCGCCGCGGCACCACCCCGGATTGCCTTTGTGATCGCCTCGGCCCCCGCTTGCGCGTCGTTGGCCAAACCACCGTTCGCCAACAGGACACCCCCAAGGGTGGCCGCGACATCCACAATCGGGCCACGTCCGGCACCGGTCAAAACCCGCATGACTTCTGCCACTTCCAGAGCGTTGCCAAGGCTTGGCACCAGCGGCTGGCTCATATCGCTGATCACCGCGGTGGTCCGGCATTCTGCTGCGTTCGCAGCCTGGGTCAGCGCCCCGGCCAGCGCTTGCGCCTGGCCGAGGTCTTTCATGAAGGCACCACTGCCCACTTTGACATCCAGCACCAGTCCATCCAGCCCCGCCGCCAATTTCTTGGACAGGATCGAGGCGGTGATCAAATCCAGTGAATCCACGGTCGAGGACACATCCCGCACCGCATAAAGCCGCTTGTCTGCCGGGGCTATGTCGGCATTGGCGCTGACGATGGCACAGCCGACCCGCCCCACAACATCGCGAAACCGCGCCTCGTCCAGATCAGTGGAGAGGCCCGGGATCGCCTCAAGTTTGTCCAACGTGCCGCCGGTATGTCCAAGGCCGCGCCCCGAGATCATTGGAACATAGGCCCCGCAAGCGGCCAATGCCGGGGCAAGGACCAGTGACACGCAGTCCCCCACGCCGCCGGTTGAGTGTTTGTCCAACACCGGACCGTCCAGATCCCAGGTCAGCACGCGACCTGAATCGCGCATCGCAAGCGTCAACGCCACGCGCCCGTCGTCTGTCAATCCGTTCAAACACACGCCCATTGCAAAGGCACCGGCCTGTGCATCGCTGATCCCGCCATCGGCAAGCGCGCGCGCCACCCAGGCCAGTTCGCCTTGGGTGGGGGGCTGACGGTGTCTTAACTTCGCTAAGATCGACCGTGCATTTATCGCGGCGCTGTTCCCGGCAGCCATCCCGTCACCCCTTCATATGGGCGGCCCCAAAGGCCCCCGGCAACAGGTCCGCCAGCGTGGTCTGCTGTTCTATTCCACCCGTTGTCGCCATGGTTACGGCCACGTCGCCCGCCCCGAATTCCGCCAGCTTCTGGCGGCATCCACCACAGGGCGTCACCGGCATGTCACTGCCTGCCACCACATAGGCTTCGCTCAACTTGGTCTCTCCGGCGGCAACCATTGCTGCGATTGCGCCGGCTTCTGCACAGGTGCCTTCAGGATAAGCCACGTTTTCAACGTTGCAGCCGACATAGATCGTGCCCGAACCTGCGCGGATCGCAGCCCCTACTTTGAAATTCGAATATGGTGCATGGGCATTTTCCCGCACCGCTACCGCTGCTTTGCGCAAACTGGATGACATGTTGTCCCCTGCTCTTGTCTGAAAGTCCCTCATCTATAAAAAACTCTGCAGCAAGTTGCGAGCGGCAAAACACATGAACCATTCCCCCTTGTTTCACCCTTTCTTAAATACCGTTCCAACGCCGCAGCCTGCGCTCTTTGGTGATTTGAAATGGCATGTTGGCCCGCCATTCCAAATAGTTTAACACTAAACCATTCGCTTGGAGGAGCTTCACTTTATGTCTGACACACCCAACCTGCGCCAGGCAGCCCTAGATTATCACGAGTTTCCGAAACCCGGTAAACTTGAGATCAGAGCAACCAAACCGCTCGCCAACGGCCGCGATCTGGCCCGTGCCTATTCACCCGGTGTCGCCGAGGCCTGTCTTGAGATCAAGGATGATCCGACCACTGCCGCCCGCTATACATCGCGCGGCAATCTGGTGGCGGTGGTTACAAATGGCACAGCTGTTCTGGGACTGGGCAACATTGGGGCGCTGGCATCCAAACCGGTGATGGAAGGCAAGGCTGTTCTGTTCAAGAAATTTGCCAATATTGATTGTTTCGACATTGAAGTGGATCAGGCCGACCCGGAAAAGCTGGCCGATATCGTCTGCGCGCTTGAACCGTCTTTTGGCGCTATCAACCTTGAGGACATCAAGGCCCCCGATTGTTTTACCGTGGAAAAGATTTGCCGCGAACGCATGAACATCCCGGTGTTTCATGACGATCAGCACGGCACCGCGATTGTCGTCGGTGCCGCGGTCAAAAATGCGCTTTATGTCGCGAAGAAGAAATTTGAAGATATCAAAATCGTGTCCACAGGTGGCGGGGCGGCTGGCATTGCCTGTCTGAACATGTTGCTGAAACTCGGGGTCAAGCGCGAGAATGTCTGGCTCTGCGACATCCACGGGCTGGTCTATGAGGGCCGTGAGGTCGACATGAACCCGATCAAATCAAAGTATGCGCAAAAGTCTGATCTGCGTACCTTGAGCGATGTGATCCCCGATGCTGATCTTTTCCTTGGCCTGTCCGGGCCCGGTGTTCTGACCCCTGAAATGGTCCAGAAAATGGCCCAGCGTCCGATCATTTTCGCGCTGGCCAACCCCACACCAGAGATCCTGCCGGATCTCGCCCGCGCGGTGGCACCTGATGCGATCATCGCCACGGGACGCAGCGATTTTCCCAATCAAGTCAACAACGTGCTATGTTTTCCCTTTATCTTCCGGGGGGCGCTGGACGTCGGTGCCACAACCATCAATGATGAAATGAAGCTGGCCTGCATCGACGGTATTGCCGCACTTGCCCGCGCCACCACCTCTGCCGAGGCAGCAGCGGCCTATCAGGGCGAACAAATGACCTTTGGGTCGGATTATCTGATCCCCAAACCATTCGATCCGCGCCTCATTGGCATTGTGTCGTCGGCGGTGGCCAAGGCCGCGATGGAGACCGGCGTGGCCACGCGGCCCATTGACGATATGGTCGCCTATAAACGCAAACTCGACGGTTCGGTGTTCAAATCGGCCCTGCTGATGCGCCCGGTCTTTGAGGCGGCGCGCACCTCGCCCCGCCGTCTGGTCTTTGCCGAAGGCGAAGACGAGCGGGTGTTGCGGGCGGCCCAGGCGATCATTGAGGAAACCGTTGAAACACCGATCCTGATCGGCCGTCCCGACGTCATCGAGAGGCGCATCGAAAAGGCGGGGCTGACCCTGAAGCTGGGCGAGAATATTGATCTGGTGAACCCCGAAAACGACCCGCGCTATCGTGATTATTGGGAAACCTATCATTCCCTGATGGCGCGGCGTGGTGTGTCGCCCGACATTGCCCGCGCGGTGATGCGCACCAATACAACCGCCATTGGGGCGGTGATGGTGCACCGTGGTGAGGCCGACAGCATGATCTGTGGCACCTTTGGCGAAACACGCTGGCATCTGAATTACGTGCAACAGGTGCTGGGCCGTGAGGGGCTGCGTCCGCACGGGGCGCTGTCGATGATGATCCTTGAGGACGGACCATTGTTTATCGCCGACACCCAGGTTCACCTGCACCCGAACCCCGAACAGATCGCCGAGATCGCCGTCGGAGCCGCGCGCCACGTGCGCCGTTTCGGTATAGAGCCCAGAATCGCGTTCTGTTCACAAAGCCAGTTTGGCAACCAGGGCGAAGGGACCGGCGGCAGATTGCGGGCGGCCATCCGGCTTCTGGATGCCGCAAATCACGACTTTTGCTATGAAGGCGAGATGAACATCGACACCGCGCTCGACCCTGAATTGCGTGAACGCATGTTGCCGGGCAATCGCATGGAAGGGGCGGCGAATGTATTGATCTTTGCCCATGCCGATGCGGCATCCGGTGTGCGCAACATTCTAAAAATGAAGGGGGGCGGTCTGGAGGTGGGACCGATCCTGATGGGCATGGGCAACCGCGCCCATGTGGTATCGCCATCCATCACCGCGCGCGGGCTGCTCAATATGGGGGCCATCGCAGGGACACCCGTCGAACACTATGGCTGAATGCAAAAACGCCGCCCTGTCGAGGGGCGGCGTCAATTCAATTCCTTCGCAGGACGTCAGTCGGGGATCAGAACCGCAGGGTGAATGCCCGGCTCAACCCGATGCCCACGGTCCACTGATCCTCTGATCCGGCCTGAGTAATGGTGCTGTCTTTTGCATCGTTCATCAGCTTTTCATAGCTGGCCAAACCCTCAAGCGACCAGCGATCATTCAGATTGTAGGTCGCCCGGACAGAAACACCGGCACCCAAGACACCGCCACCAGCATTAAACTGGCCAAAGGTGGACGCCCCCGCTTCAGCCGCAGACACGCCAAAATAGGTCGATGCATATTCACTGTCGCCCAGATTGATCCGCGGTCCGCCGGAAATGGTCAAACGGTCGCTGGGGCGAAAGATCAAATCGCTGCCGATGGTGCCGGTCACACCGTGATGGCCCCCAAAGCCCTGACGAATATTACCAAACACGTTCCAGTTGGTTTGCTGATAGGTCACGCCAAGACCAAGCTCGTAGGCTGTGCTGATTTCTTTCAGACCCGCCAATTGCGGATTGTCAGAAATGCGACGTGATCCAACGACACGAAACGATCCGCCAAACCGAAATCCATTTTTAGGGATCGCACCGATCCCGGCACCCATTGCCCGACCACCATAGGTCAGCGAACCGAACGTAAAGCCGGCAAGCGGTGTTGCGCTGTAATCGCTGGCACCGGGATAATCAGGTTTTGCTGCAATGCCGCCCAGCAGGGAAAAGTTAAACGACCTGTCCTGTGCCGCAGCGGGCAGGGCCGCGCCCAATGCAGCGGAAAGGCTTAACGCTAGTATCGCACTGCTTCGCATTGGCTCAAAACTCCTATTGAGTCATTTATGTCGTCCTGAAGCGTCCATATCACGTTGGCGGCGATCTTACAGGGGGAAAACCGCGATGAAGGGCGTCAATTTCTGCACAATCACGTGTAAACTCTTGTAAATTTAATTTCCAAGATCGCCTGTTTGCGCTCACAGAGCTTGCTCCGGTGCACTGTCCTGCCTAACACCAATTCAAGTGTGGAGGAAAAGCAATGAACTATCGCGAAACCTATCAAAGCTGGCAGAATGACCCAGAGGCTTATTGGCTGGAACAGGCCCGCGCCATCGACTGGGTAGAGCCGCCGACCCAAGCTCTTTTTGATCGGGGTGATGACCTCTTTGAGTGGTATGCGGACGCAAAGGTGAACGGGTGCTATAACGCCGTGGATCGCCACGTCGAAAATGGCCGCGCAGATCAGGTTGCAATCATCTATGACAGCCCGATTACCGGGGCAAAATCCAACATAACCTATGCCGAGTTGCAGACCCGCGTGGCATCCTTGGCTGGCGCACTTGTTGCCCAAGGTGTGACCAAAGGCGACCGGGTGATCATCTATATGCCGATGGTGCCAGAGGCCCTTGAGGCGATGCTTGCCTGCGCGCGCATTGGCGCGGTCCATTCGGTTGTCTTTGGTGGATTTGCGGCCAACGAACTGGCTGTGCGGATCAACGATTGCACCCCAAAGGCCATTATCGCCGCATCCTGCGGGTTGGAGCCGGGCCGTGTTGTGCAGTACAAACCACTGCTTGATGGCGCGATTGAGATGGCCACGCACAAGGTCGATACCTGCATCATCCTGCAACGCGATGTGCATCGTTGTGATCTGGTCGAGGGGCGCGATGTCGACTGGCATGATGCACAAATTGGCGTCGATCCCGCCCCTTGTGTCCCGGTTGAGGGAAACCACCCAGCCTATATCCTCTACACCTCCGGAACGACCGGTGCGCCCAAAGGCGTGGTGCGCGCCACGGCGGGCCATCTGGTTGCGCTGAACTGGACGATGAAGAACATCTATAACGTGGACCCCGGCGATGTCTTCTGGGCCGCATCGGATGTCGGTTGGGTCGTCGGCCACAGCTATATCTGCTACGGCCCGCTGATCCACGGCAACACCACAGTGGTGTTCGAAGGCAAGCCGGTCGGCACCCCCGATGCGGGGACCTTCTGGCGGGTCATCGAAGAACATAACGTGCGCAGCTTTTTCACGGCCCCAACGGCCATTCGCGCTGTCAAACGCGAGGATCCCAAAGGCGAATTTATCAAGAAATACGACCTGAGTGGGCTGCGCGCACTCTATCTCGCAGGGGAACGCGCGGACCCTGATACCATCGAATGGGCCCAGAACAAGCTTGGCAAACCAGTTTATGACCATTGGTGGCAAACCGAAACCGGCTATACGATCGCAGGAAATCCAGCCGGACTTGAGGCGTTGCCGGTCAAGATCGGATCGCCGACCGTGCCGATGCCGGGCTACGAAGTTCACATTCTGGACGAGGCCGGACATCCGCAAAAACCGGGTGAACTTGGTGCCATAGCCATCAAACTGCCACTGCCCCCCGGCACATTACCAACGCTCTGGAATGCCACTGATCGCTTTCGCAAGTCCTATCTGACCACTTTTCCGGGCTATTATGAGACCGGCGATGCGGGGATGATGGACAAGGACGGCTATCTCTACATCATGGCGCGCACGGACGATGTGATCAACGTTGCCGGTCACAGGCTGTCTACGGGCGCGATGGAAGAAGTGTTGGCCGGGCACCCCGATGTGGCGGAATGTGCCGTGGTTGGCGTCAGTGACCAGCTAAAGGGCCAATCGCCCATTGGTTTTGTCTGCCTGTCCAAAGGGGTGAACCGGCCTCATGGGGATATCACAGCAGAGTGTGTGAAACGCATCCGAGATCAAATCGGGCCGGTGGCCGCGTTTAAGCAGGCTTTGGTAGTGGACCGCCTGCCGAAAACCCGGTCTGGAAAGATCCTGCGCGCGACGATGGTAAAGATCGCCGATGGCGCGGAATTCAAACTGCCTGCGACAATTGATGATCCCGCGATCCTTGATGAGATCAGGCTGGCGCTGCAAACCATCGGGTATGCCAAATAAGAAGACAGGCGGCCCCGAGGGAAGGACCGCCTGCTATTCGTTACGATGACTGATGATCAGTGTTTCGCGACAAATGCGTCAACTTGCTTTTCAGCTTCTTCCTTGGCGATGCCGTATTTGGCCTGAATCTTGCCGATCAATTGATCGCGGTCGCCTTCGGCTTCCTTGATCTCGTCGTCGGTCAGATCGCCCCATTCCTCTTTGATCTTACCGGTCATCTGCTTCCAGTTGCCTTTGATTGTGTCCCAGTTCATCACGGGTACTCCTTGTTCAACGGTTTCCATTCTGGCGGTAAGTAGGTGATACGCCCCGCCGCTCATCGATAGAACACACCCATAGGCTGCCCGGTTCCGTCAAAACTGACCGCGATCATGTCATAGGACACATTCCGCCGAAATTTTTCAGGTGAATTGTTCGCTGATCAGCCGTTCCTCAAGCCCGTGGCCGGGATCGAATAGAATACGGTGTTCCACACTTTGCTCAGACCGGATATCGACGCGCACAACATCTCGGTGCGATTTGCCGTCGGCATCGGCCATCACCGGGCGCTTTTCGGGCTCCAGCACGTCAAACCGCACATGCGCCTTTTTCGGCAACAAGGCCCCCCGCCAGCGCCGTGGCCGAAACGCGGCCATCGCGGTCAGGGCCAGCACATCCGCCCCGATGGGCAGGATCGGTCCGTGTGCGGAATAGTTGTAGGCAGTGGACCCCGCCGGGGTTGCCACCAGCGCCCCATCACAGACCAGTTCCTGCATGCGCAGCCGTCCATCGACGGAAATCTGCAATTTTGCCGCCTGTGGCCCCGCGCGCAGCAAAGCCACTTCGTTAATCGCCAATGCCTTGGACACCGAGCCATCGACATGCGTTGCCTCCATCACCAGCGGATTGATCACCGCCTCTTCGGCAGCTGCCAACCGGTCTTGCAGATCACTCTCGCCGTAGACATTCATCAAGAAACCGATGGTGCCCCGGTTCATGCCATAGACAGGTGCGCCCAAATGTTGCGTGTCATGCAACGTGTGCAGCATGAAACCATCCCCGCCCAGCGCCACGATCACTTCGGCAGCATCCAGCGGCACATCGCCATAGCGCCCAATCAACGCGGCACGGGCGGTTTGGGCAACCGGTGCGGTGCTGGCGGCAAAGGCGATCTTGAGGCTCATCGTTGCAGGCTCATGGGGCAAAGTTTCCGATTGGGCGCATTTATGCCCGAAACAATCACATTATTCCTCATGCTACCAGTATTGCCGCACATTATCTGTGAGTGGTCGGTAATCAGCCTTCCCGATAGCCTGCGTTTCCGATACGAAACGCCAGACTCACGTAGCCCAGAGGGAACCCAATCATGTCCGGCTTTTTCACTGAATCGCTTGCCACTTCCGACCCCGAGATTTTTGCCTCCATCACAGATGAGCTGGGCCGCCAGCGCGATGAGATTGAGCTGATCGCATCAGAAAACATCGTTTCCGCCGCCGTGCTTGAGGCGCAGGGGTCGATCATGACCAACAAATACGCCGAAGGCTATCCGGGCCGGCGCTATTATGGCGGGTGCCAATATGTCGACGTGGCCGAGAACCTCGCGATTGAACGGGCCTGCAAGCTTTTTGACTGCGGATTTGCCAACGTGCAGCCAAACTCAGGCTCCCAAGCAAACCAGGGTGTGTTTCAGGCGCTGTTGCAACCGGGCGATACCATCCTTGGCATGTCCTTGGACGCTGGCGGCCACCTGACCCACGGTGCCGCCCCCAACCAGTCTGGCAAATGGTTCAATGCCATTCAGTACGGCGTACGCAAGCAAGACAACCTGCTTGATTATGATCAGGTTGAGACGCTGGCAAAGGAACATAACCCAAAGATGATCATCGCGGGCGGCTCTGCCATCCCGCGCCAGATCGATTTCAAGCGCATGCGTGAAATCGCTGACATGGTTGGTGCTTACCTGCACGTGGACATGGCGCATTTCGCGGGTCTGGTGGCCGCAGGTGAACACCCCTCGCCGTTCCCATATGCGCATGTCGCGACAACCACCACGCATAAAACTCTGCGCGGGCCACGCGGCGGCATGATCGTGACCAATGACGAGGCGCTGGCCAAGAAATTCAACTCTGCCATTTTCCCCGGTATTCAGGGCGGCCCCCTGATGCATGTGATCGCAGGCAAGGCCGTCGCCTTTGGTGAGGCGCTGCGTCCTGAGTTCAAAACCTACATCAAGGCTGTGATCAAGAACGCTCAGGCGCTCAGCGATCAGTTGATCAAAGGTGGTCTTGATACCGTGACCCACGGCACCGATACCCATGTTGTGCTGGTTGACCTGCGCCCCAAAGGTGTCACCGGCAACATCGTGGACAAGGCACTGGGCCGTGCCCATATCACCTGCAACAAGAACGGCGTGCCCTTTGACCCGGAAAAACCAACCGTCACCTCTGGCATCCGCCTTGGGTCACCTGCGGGTACCACCCGTGGCTTTGGCGAAGCTGAGTTCCGCCAGATTGCGGATTGGATCGTCGAAGTGGTTGATGGATTGGCCGCAAATGGCCCAGACGGCAACGCAGAGGTCGAAGACAAGGTAAAGGGCGAAGTTGCAGCCCTGTGCAAACGTTTCCCGCTCTACCCAAACCTTTGATAGAATTGTGGGTTACACCCACCCTACACACCCCGTAGGGTGGGTGTAACCCACGCTCTTGAAAAGGCACCGCTATGAAAATCCACCCCGCAGGGTCCCGGCCCTCTGATACCGGGTCACCTGATTATTTTACCGGTTCGGTCCGCATGGACCCGTTGATCAGCGCGCCTGATCCAGCGCGGTTGCGCGGTGTTTCTGTGACATTTGAGCCGGGAGCGCGCACCGCGTGGCACACGCATCCGCTGGGTCAGACATTGATTGTGACCGCTGGCATCGGGCGGGCGCAAAAACAGGGTGAACCAGTCGAGATCATTCGCCCCGGCGATGTCGTGTGGTTTGCACCGGGCGAAAAACACTGGCACGGGGCAGCGCCCGATTGCGCCATGACCCATATTGCCCTGCAAGAAGCATTGGACGGCAAGGTGGTCGACTGGCTTGAGCAGGTGTCAGACGCGCAATACCACGAAAAATAGCGGACGCCCCGTCGGGACGCCCGCGACCATCATTCAGTTGGGGTGTTTACACACCCGTCACCCTACCGCTTTTCGTCACTCACAAATTCTTCGAGAATTTTCTCGTTCTTTGCCTCTTCGATCTTGCGAATTCGGTCTTCGGTCGAGCGGCTGTCAAACCGGTACTTCACCACGTTGATCAGGCTCAGCGTCAACAACATGATCCCCATGCCCCAATAGCCTTTGGTCGCAAGTGGCACATCGGTGCTGAGCCAGAGCGACACCGCCAGCAGGCCATACGCGACCGCAACCCCCACAAAATTCAAAAGCAAAATCAAGGCATTGTCATTACGTTCGTAGTTCATTTCATCTCTCCAGTTAGATTAGATTTGCGCCGTTTTTATCGGCACGTATTCAAGTCAGGGGTGCAATTACCCCGATCATTTCTCTTTCAGCCGATCCAGCACATCCGCGCCCGTGCTGCGCCCCTTGGGGCCAAAACCGGCGTCCGACATCCGCTCACCGATGCCACGGTGATCCAGCTCCCGATCGATCTGGTTCAGGATTTCGCCTTGCTCAAACGGGTCATCCTGCCCCAACACCCGCGCAATCAGCGTGTCCGCTTCGTCCATCGCAGAGGCCCCGCCCAAATGCCTGCTGAGGCGTTTTTGGATGCTCTGTTCACGGCGCACGGCGCGGGCTGAAACGGCCCCTTGCTTGAGGTCGATAATCCGGCGGTTGGCGGTTTCAACAGACTGTCGCAGTTGCAATATCCGTGCTTCCAGCCGCGCCACTGTCTCGCGGCGGCGGGTCAGTTCATTTTCCATATCGGCAATGGCCTGTGCCGCCTGCGCTGCCATATCCTGGCGCCCTGCTGCAATCGCGGCCTTGGCGCGGACCGTCAATTCGGTGATGCGTCCAGTGATGGCCTCCACCTGCCGTACTTCGCTGCGTTCGCGCTGTATCAGGCTTGCCAATCCCAGTTTGGCGGCCCTCAGGTTGGCGTCGGCCTCACGAATTTTCTGGTCGATCAGTTCAATCGAATAATGGTCTCTCAGTTGCTCTTCTGCCCGTGCAGAGGCCCCTGAAAAAAGTGTTCTCATTGTTGCAAGCATCTCGCTCTCCCATTAAATGAACATTGTTCACAAATTGAGATATAGCGATTAATGAACGGTGTTCAAGTTTCTTATTGGACGATATCCGGAAACTAACTGTTTCCAATTTCCCGCAGGATTTGGCTCAGCATTGTTTCTATCTGATCCTGTGGTACCGCAGATATCCGACGCTCCAGCCCCAAAAGCACGATACCATGCACCGCAGAAAACAAGGCACGCACCATCAGGTCCAGTTCATCGCGTTTCATATCTGGAAAAAGCTGCGCAAGCGGGGCCGCAATCAGACCAAAGACCGCGCGCAGTTCCAGCAGATACCATTCAGGTACGGTGCCATCGACTGACATTTCCAGATCAAAAAGCGCGCGCCAGAGGAATGTATGATCTGCCGCGAAATGCAGATAAGCATGGGACATGATCACAAGCTGGGTGTTTGGGGATTGATCCGCCGCCTCTGTGACCCGCGCCGACACAAATGCCCCCAGACGCCGAAAGGTGCGGGCGTTGACCGCCATAACCAATGCGTCGAGATCATCAAAGATGTTGTAGATCGCGCCCAGCGCACATCCCGCCGCCTGCGCAAGGGGCCGCGCCTTGAGCGTGGACAGCCCCCCCAACCTGATCTGCGCCTCTGCGGCATCAATCAATGCCTCGCGCAACAGCGCCTTGCGTGCCTCAACCTTGCCTGCCATCACCGCCCCTGTACACTGAACCGTGTTCAGGTTTTAGCGATCAACCGCGCGGCTGACAACTCACATGTGTGACAGGATGTTAATGGCGCGGCCCATCGGGTCGGTCACGAAAAACCGCCGCACGCCCCATTCCTCGTCGGTCAGTGGATAGCTGATGTCGTATCCCATCTCTTGTGCGCGGGCATAGACCACATCCACATCATCGACCTGCACAGACAGGTCCGGCACCACGGCACCTGCCCCTCCCTGCGAGGCAATACTCAATTGAACCGGGCCCAGATCGTCGCTGCCAAGCGTCACGATCCACCCTTGATCCATCAACACGTTGAGCCCCAGCAGATCCCCATAAAACGCGGCCATCCCCTGTACATCCGCGCTCGCAAGGTTGGCCACAATTCTGACAACACTCATGGCATCCACCCCTCAGACATATCCGCGCCACCACAACCACATGACAAAGGCGACAATGATCAGCAACAGGTTAAATGCAATGACACCTGCCATGCCAAGGATACGGCCCCTGCGTGCGTCGGCCACATCAATCGCGCGCAGATGAGCCGCCATCCTGTCATAGGCATCCCGGACCGCCGCACCGTCCAACTGGCGCGCCAGTTTTGGATGGCCCGCGCGTTTTTCTGCCTCTGCCAGAACGGCACCCTGCGCCCGCACCCCATGCGGCAATCGCCGTCCGGCGCGCCGCAACGCCTGTGACAAATCACGGCTTTTGACGCCCAGCTTGGCCTCTAGCTGCTGCCGGATGGCAAGCGATTTGGCTGCAATGTCCTTGTGTTCCATCTTACCCCGCATCCTAATCGCACTGGCACATCCGCTGCAATGCCACTACGTCTAGGGCCATGTTAAGCTATAGCGAATTCGGCGACCACACGCCCACCGATGCCACCCCGGCCCTGATCATCGTTCACGGGCTTTACGGGTCCGGACGCAACTGGGGTGTGATTGCCAAGCGTCTGTCAGACAGCCGCCCGGTGATCACCGTGGACATGCGCAACCATGGGCAAAGCCCACGCGCGCCCACCCACAGCTACCCTGATCTGGCGGACGATCTGGCCCAGGTGATCAACCACCTGAATGTGCCTGTCGATGTCTGTGGCCATTCGATGGGGGGCAAGGCGGCGATGGTGCTTGCTTTGCAAAACCCGACCTTGCTGCGCCGCCTGATCGTGGCAGACATCGCGCCGGTGGCTTATGGCCATACGCAGCAGATGTTCATTGACGCCATGCGTGCCGTCGATCTGACCACCTTAAGCCGCCGCTCGGACGCCGAAAGCCAACTAGCCGAGGCAGGTGTAGAGCGCGCATTGCAGAGCTTCTTCACCCAATCGCTTGATGTGCCGAACAAGCGCTGGCGGCTCAATCTCGATGTGCTTGAGGCAGAGATGCCCAAAATCATCGGCTGGCCAGACGTGGCCGGGCAGTTTGACGGTCCGACGCTCTTTTTGTCGGGTGGTGCCTCCGGCTATGTCGGCCCCCAACACCGCGACCACATCAAATCTCTGTTCCCGGCCGCGCGCTTTGCAAAATTGCCCGGCGCGGGCCATTGGCTTCACGCCGAAAAGCCGCGCAAGTTCGAGGCGGCAGTACGCGTCTTCCTCGACGCCTGAAACTGCGCTTTTTGGCGCGAAAAATATCTGGGGTTTGGGGCAACCACCCAATCCACACTTGCACCCTACGCCGCCTTGCCTATAAGGCAGGACAATTTGCACGCACAGGGGGCCGCCATGCCAAAAAGAACCGACATCCAGTCGATCATGATCATTGGCGCGGGTCCTATTGTCATCGGACAGGCCTGCGAATTTGACTACTCCGGCGCGCAGGCCTGTAAGGCGCTCAAAGAGGAAGGCTACCGGGTCATTCTCGTCAACTCAAACCCGGCCACGATCATGACCGATCCCGGCCTTGCCGATGCGACTTATATCGAACCGATCACCCCTGAAATCGTCGCGAAAATCATCGAAAAGGAACGCCCTGACGCCCTGTTGCCAACTATGGGCGGTCAGACCGGCCTCAATACCTCGCTAGCGCTTGAGGAAATGGGTGTGCTGGCCAAGTACGGCGTCGAAATGATTGGGGCGAAACGCGAAGCCATTGAAATGGCAGAGGATCGCAAATTGTTCCGCGAGGCGATGGACCGGCTGGGCATTGAAAACCCCAAGGCCACAATCGTCACCGCTCCCAAGAACGCGGCTGGCAAAAAGGACCTTGGTGCCGGGGTTGCCCTGGCCGTTGATGCGCTGGAATATGTCGGCCTGCCCGCGATCATCCGCCCTGCCTTTACCATGGGCGGCACCGGCGGCGGCGTGGCATATAACCGCGAAGATTACGAATTCTTCTGCCGCTCCGGCATGGACGCCTCACCGATGGGCCAGATCCTGATCGATGAATCGCTGCTGGGCTGGAAAGAGTTCGAGATGGAGGTGGTGCGCGACACCGCTGACAATGCCATCATCGTCTGTTCCATCGAAAATGTGGACCCGATGGGCGTGCACACAGGTGATTCCATCACCGTGGCCCCGGCCCTGACGCTGACAGACAAAGAATACCAGATCATGCGCAATCACTCGATTGCCGTGCTGCGCGAGATTGGCGTGGAGACCGGCGGATCGAACGTGCAGTGGGCTGTGAACCCCGCTGATGGCCGCATGGTTGTGATCGAAATGAACCCGCGTGTTTCGCGGTCTTCCGCGCTGGCCTCCAAGGCAACGGGGTTCCCGATTGCCAAGATTGCCGCGAAGCTTGCTGTGGGCTTCACGCTGGACGAATTGGATAATGACATCACCGGCGTCACACCCGCCAGTTTTGAACCGACGATCGACTATGTCGTCACCAAAATCCCGAAATTCGCGTTCGAGAAATTCCCCGGTTCCGAACCGAACCTGACCACCGCGATGAAATCCGTGGGCGAGGCGATGTCGATTGGCCGCACCATCCACGAGAGCATGCAAAAAGCGCTGGCGTCGATGGAATCCGGCCTGACCGGGTTTGACGACATCGACATTCCCGGTGCGCCTGAAAAGGCCGCACTTGTCAAGGCGATCAGCAAGCAGACACCGGACCGATTGCTGACCATCGCACAGGCCATGCGTCACGGCATGTCCGACGATGATATTCACGGCGTGACCATGTTCGATCCCTGGTTTCTTGCGCGCATCCGCGAGATTATTGAGGCCGAGGCCGATGTCCGCCAGAACGGTCTGCCCGTGACAGAACAGGGGCTGCGCCAGCTCAAGATGATGGGCTTTACCGATGCCCGTCTGGCCACTCTGACGGGACGTGACGAAGACAACGTGCGCCGCGCGCGCCTGAACCTTGGCGTTGTCGCCTGTTTCAAACGCATCGACACCTGTGCCGCGGAATTTGAGGCGCAGACGCCTTATATGTATTCCACCTATGAGGCCCCGATGATGGGCGACGTGGAATGCGAGGCACGCCCCTCTGATCGCAAAAAAGTCGTGATCCTTGGTGGTGGCCCCAACCGGATCGGGCAAGGGATCGAGTTCGATTACTGCTGCTGCCACGCCTGCTATGCGCTGACCGACGCGGGCTATGAAACGATCATGGTCAACTGCAACCCCGAAACCGTATCCACCGACTATGACACCTCGGACCGCTTGTATTTCGAGCCTCTGACCTTTGAACACGTGATGGAGATCATGCGCGTCGAGCAGGAAAACGGCACGCTGCACGGCGTAATCGTGCAATTTGGCGGTCAAACACCGCTGAAGCTAGCCAATGCCCTGCAAGAGGCGGGCATCCCCATTCTTGGCACCACGCCCGACGCCATTGATTTGGCCGAAGACCGCGAACGCTTTGCCGATCTGGTGCAAAACCTCGGCCTGAAACAACCCCACAACGGCATCGCGCACAGCGACGCAGAGGCGTTGGAGATTGCAGCCGACATCGGCTTCCCGCTGGTGATCCGCCCGTCCTACGTACTGGGGGGCCGCGCGATGGAGATTGTGCGAGATCAGGCCTCACTGGAACGCTACATCACCTCAGCCGTGGTGGTGTCGGGGGACAGCCCTGTCTTACTCGACAGCTACCTCTCTGGCGCGGTGGAACTGGATGTGGATGCGCTTTGTGACGGTACGGATGTGCATGTCGCGGGCATTATGCAGCACATCGAAGAGGCGGGCGTGCATTCGGGCGACAGTGCCTGTTCGCTGCCCCCCTATTCACTGGCACCCGAGATTATCGCCGAGGTCGAAAAACAGACCCGTGCGCTGGCGCTGGCGCTGAATGTCGTTGGCCTGATGAACATCCAATTCGCGGTCAAAGACGGCGAAATCTATCTGATTGAAGTCAACCCGCGCGCCTCGCGCACCGTGCCGTTTGTCGCCAAAGCCACGGATTCTGCCATTGCGTCCATCGCCGCGCGCATCATGGCAGGCGAGCCGCTCAGCAACTTCCCGTTGCGCGCGCCCTACCCCGCGCAGGCCGCCTATTCTGACGTGCTGCCTCTGGGCGATCCGATGACGCTCGCCAATCCCAATATGCCGTGGTTTTCGGTCAAAGAAGCGGTGCTGCCCTTTGCCCGCTTCCCCGGTGTGGACACCCTGCTTGGCCCTGAAATGCGCTCTACCGGTGAGGTCATGGGCTGGGACCGTGATTTCCCCCGCGCCTTCCTCAAAGCACAGATCGGTGCGGGCAACCCGCTGCCGCGCGAGGGCTGTGCATTCATCTCGATCAAGGACATGGACAAGACCGACGACATGCTGCGGGCGGCCGAGATTCTGCTCCAACAGAATTTCACCCTCGTCGCCACCCGCGGAACCGCCGAATGGCTGAACGCCCATGGCCACACCTGCGGCGTTGTGAACAAAGTCTACGAAGGCCGTCCCGACGTGACCGACATGATGAAGGACGAGGCGATCCATCTGGTGATGAACACCACCGAAGGCAGCCAGGCCGTGGAAGACAGCAAGTCCATCCGCAGCATCGCCTTGTATGATAAGATCCCGTATTTCACGACCGCCGCCGGTAGCTACGCAGCAGCACTGGCAATCAAGGCGCAGGCCGAGGACGAAATTGGGGTGAAAGCGTTGCAGGGGTAAATGGGTCCTTTCCCGTCTGCTGGACGATTCTGCCCGATCATGGGCCAAGCCTCACTCTTTCGACCTGTCCCGAACTGATGTCTCCTCTGTGGTGGTGTCGGCTTTGATCCCACAGCCACAGATGCTGCGCCGTGAACGAATGGCGGCTTTTCGAAATGGATGAAGTCAAGCTATCGTCAGGAGCGGGGTCGAAGTGACTTCGATTTAGACTATACAAGGGATTGTCATATGAACTCAAAAATTTGGATTTGCGAAGCGCCACACAGTACTGAGTATCAGCTTCCCTTCATGTCCTTTCTCCGGACTGACCGCGCCAAGTTCATGCAGCATTTGCAGGCCATTCAGCCGTTACAACAGGCCAACGATCTTGGGTTACCCTTCGATGCTGAGCTCATTCCTGACAAGCTTTACTGGGGGCGGAAGGGTCGCTTTGAAAAAGAACTGCCACCGCTTTTCCACAACGCATTTACGTACCTGAGAGCGGATGTTGCAGGCATTTTTCGAAAATATGCGATGGGCCAAGGCAGGCTACGCGAAATTGAACTGTTTCAAAACGATACCACTACTCCTGTGAACCAGAAGGTTTTTGCGCTTGTGGTGGGAAACGCGCAGGAAACGCTAGACTATGTAGCCTCTGACTTGGAGGTTCACCGAAATCAGGCAGGACGGTTTATCCTTCCCTTATCAACACAGGGAAAGACGTTCATGGTTCGGTCGGGTTTTGAGGCTGCCGCAGATATCTGGGTTGATCCCTATGTTTCGGAAGGCTTTTTCCTTAGCGACAGATTGGTTCAAGCCTTGTTAGATATCGCCAATCCGAACGCTTACGGGCTAGTGCCTGTTTCATAACGGCGGCGTGCTTTTGGAATGTACTGAAGAGGTCCGATAGAAAAATTCTCATTGCACGCGAGAAACGAATTTTCACAGTTTAGTTTGCGAACACCAAGCATTGATGCGGACATTCCAATCTGCAAAGTCGATGGCAGCAATGTCCGCACAGCAGCCATTCGCGCGGCTGTTGCCAAATGCGTCATCCGGGGCGCACACAAGCCATTCGAGGTCCGCCGCATCCATCATTTAGTGCGAAAACCGCACTCTTGCCGCCAAGAGTCTGCGTTGCTCTCCGGTTCCTCAGTGATGCTGACCCTTGAAAGCCTACCCCCCTCAAACACCTGCATTCCAGCTTCTACCTTATCACATGGACCGAGCATTTGGCATGGCGCACCACTCTGGCGGCGGTTGACCCGATAAAGAAGTCTTCCAGACCCGGTTTGTGCGATGCAACAATGATGCAGTCTGTGCCATGGGCGTCGGCATAATCGACGATGGCCCGTCCGGCATGACCATGTAGCATTTTGGTCTCAGCGCCCGGCAAGGCTTTGGCCGATTTGACCAGCAAATCTGCCACTTCGTCGCGTGTGCTGGCCAGTACTTCATCTGGGATCTGGGCTGTCGCATAGGCTGGAATGGTCTCCATCACATGCACAACAGTGAATTTTGCACCTTCACCTGCCAGCGCCTGCGCCAATAGGTAGGATGTTTTGGTATCGTGATCTTCATCAAGAACCACCGGAACAAGAATATTCTTATACATGCACTGTCTCCAAATAGATCGGCTGCGTTGTTATTGATCGATATTGCACGCGGCACCGCATCTTTCCTTTGACATATGTCAAACAGATCTCGCTTCACTGACCACGTCAATGACCTGTCCAAAAAGCCCCGCTCCCATTAGGTGCTCCCGGTCCTGCGGTGCCCCATCCGGCAAACTCCTGCTCATCATGTGGCCCGCGCCCGGAACGATATGCTATGATTTGGCTATTATTTAAAAAAGGAACCATTCCATGCGCCTTCTCATTCCCGCTGCCCTGCTTGCCCTCACTGCCTGCGCCCCGGAGCCTGCGCCCGTCACCAGCTCTCTGCCGTTCTTTGGTGATGGCTATCGTTTCAAGGGCGACGCCTGCCGCCGGCTTGGGGAATCCTCGGAGACTGCCGAATATCTTGACCACACCGCCGATCTGGTCGGCTGTCCCGAAGACCTTGAAAATCTCGGGGTGTTCGTAACCGACTCGGGCGCTCAGGAAGTTGCGCGGCAGGACGGGTATATCCTTTATTCAGTGCCGCGCGGGTAGGCGACACACGCACAGACGCCATACCGACGTGATACAGACGTGCCCAATTGGCCGCTTCCCTTGACCTTCGCCCCCGCTTGCCCCCAAATCAGCGCACGCCGAAGGAGGTCATAAAATGCACACACCCGCGATCACAGGCACGGGCGTTTTCACGCCGGATCAGGTCATCACAAATGCCGAGTTGGTCACGGCCTTCAACGGCTATGTCGATCTGTTCAATGCGGAACACGCAAGCGCAATCGCATCGGGTGACGTGGCGGCCAAGGAGTATTCGTCCGAGGACTTTATCGTCAAAGCGTCGGGGATAAATCAACGCTATGTCATTGATAAAAAAGGAATTCTTGACCCCCACGTGATGCACCCATTGTTGCGTCAGCGCTCCGATGATGAACCCAGTCTGATGGCGGAAATGGCGCTGGATGCGGCACATAAGGCATTGGCACAGGCGGGCAAAACAGCGGCGGACGTGGATGCGGTGATCTGCGCCTGTTCCAATTTGGAACGCGCCTATCCCGCGATTGCCATCGAAATTCAGGACCAGTTGCAAAGTCAGGGGTTTGCCTTTGACATGAACGTCGCCTGTTCGTCTGCCACCTTCGGCATTCAGGCCGCTGCTGACATGGTGCGATCCGGGTCGATCCGCTCTGCATTGGTGGTCAATCCTGAAATTTGTTCAGCCCATCTGGAATGGCGGGACCGAGATTGTCATTTCATCTTTGGTGATGTGGCCACCGCAACGCTGATTGAGCGCGCACAGGACGCCAAGGGCGCGTATTTTGAGATTAAATCAACCCGTTGCGCGACCACTTTTTCGAACAACATTCGCAACAACAATGGCTATTTACGCCGATCACGCCCCGACGGGATGCGCGACCGCCGCGACATGCAATTCATGCAAAATGGCCGTAAGGTATTTAAAGAAGTGCTGCCCCTCGTCGCCGATCACATCGCGGGCCATCTGGACGGAAGCGGCGTGCAAGCCGATGATTTGAAAAGGCTTTGGTTGCATCAGGCGAATAAATCCATGAACGACTTTATCGGGCGCAAAGTCTTGGGCCGCACGCCAGAACCAGAAGAACAGCCCAACATCCTGCAGGACTACGCCAACACATCCTCTGCCGGGTCGATCATCGCGTTTTCAAAATATTCCGACGATCTCAAGGACGGTGATCTGGGGCTGATTTGTTCGTTTGGCGCGGGATATTCTGTGGGGTCTGTATTGCTGCAACGCCACGCTTAAGGCGTTTTTGCCGACACCCGATTATGAACCTCTTCGGCCGTCTCAACCCGCTCTGAATAGCGATCGACCAAATAGTCTGCACGTCCCCGCACCAGCCACGTGAATTTCACCAGCTCTTCCATAACATCGACGATCCGGTTGTAATACGGTCCCTTCGGCAAACGTCCTTCGCTGTCAAATTCCAGCCACGCTTTGGGCAGGCTGGATTGATTGGGGATTGTCACCATCCGCATCCAACGTCCCAGAATGCGCATTTGATTGACCGCGTTGAATGATTGCGACCCGCCGCTGACCTGCATGACGGCCAATGTCTTGCCCTGGGTCGGCCTGATCCCCCCTTTGAGGGACAGTGGCAACCAATCAATCTGGGCTTTCATGATCGCCGTCATCGCGCCGTGACGCTCCGGGCTTGACCATACCATGCCCTCTGACCACACCGCCAGTTCGCGCAATTCGGCGACCTTCGGGTGCTCTGGTTCCGCGCCGTCTGGCAACGGCAGGCCGGTGGGATCAAACACCTTGGTCTCACATCCCAAAAGCCGCAGAATGCGCGCCGCCTCAAGCGCCGCTTTGCGAGAATAACTTACCTCTCTCAAAGATCCGTAAAGGAGTAGAATGCGGGGTTTGTGGCCTGGGTCATCGTGCGCTTTGAGTGCGGTTACATCTATTTCATGCAGCGACGCAGGGTCGAGAGCCGGGAATGTATCAGCCACTCTCTTCTTCCAGATTAAGCTTCATATCGATCAAGATCTGCTGCAAACCGGTTGTTTCTTTCAACAACCGCTTGGCTTCGTTGACGGTGATGCGACCGTCTTCCATGGATTGCTGGTATTCGGCCATCAGCATCGCGAAGCGCTGGCTCAGGGCAATCACGTCCGAATTCACACCACCTTTGCGGTCAGCATTCGGGCGGCGGTCATCATACTTAAGACCGATCCCCTTTAACTCGGCGAGGGCTGCTGTGACGTGAGGATAGCTGGATGCCTCTTCAAGCAGGGCAACCGCATCAATTGGCATAAAGCGGTCAGAGTGTTCGTCGTTGTCAGAGTAGTATCGGCCAAGGGTCGCCTTTGACTTGCCAGTCAAAGCACAGGCCGTCTCGATCCCAACATCTTTGACCAAAGCCTCGGTGTGCTTTTTCAGATAACTGCCGATTCCAGCCATAATATAATCCCAATCGCTACTGCACCTTCCCCTATAGGTTACTTGGGGGAAAGGCTCTTAGGTTTTCCCATTAATCGCTGAGATTGGAAATGTCATTCATTAATCACTCCTGCCGCTTTTGGCAGGAGGTATCAGTGACCGCTTTCCCCTAGTGCGGTATTGGGTGGGGTTCGTGCTTTTCTGTGGAGCCGGGGGGCCACAGGCCGGTGTTCGGCAGCAGATTGCACGAACCCTCCAGTACTTGAGGTCTTGATCGCGCTGCAATTGTGGCGATAGACCAAGACCATGGCAAAACTGTATTTTCATTACTCAACCATGAACGCTGGCAAGTCGACGGTGCTGCTGCAGGCGGCCCATAACTATGTCGAACGCGGCATGGTGCCGTATTTGTTGACAGCACAGTTTGACAAACGCGCAGGAGAAGGGCGCATCGCGTCCCGAATAGGGATCGGGCAAGAGGCCGATACATTCGCCGCAGGTGAAGACCTGTTCGCCAAGATCAAGAACCGCCTCGCAGCAGGTCCCTGCGCGTGTGTCTTTATTGACGAGGCGCAATTTTTGGAACCTGAGCAGGTCTGGCAGCTGGCCCGCGCCGTGGACGATCTGGGCGTGCCGGTGATGTGTTTTGGCCTCCGCGTCGATTTTCGCGGCATGTTGTTTCCCGGATCAGCCACCTTGCTGGCCCTGTGTGACGAGATGCGGGAGGTTCGCACAATATGCCACTGCGGCAAGAAGGCGACGATGGTTGTGCGGTTCGATGCAAACGGAACGGCGCTACGCGACGGGGCGCAGGTTCAGATCGGCGGAAATGAAACCTACCTGTCTTTGTGCCGCAGACATTGGCGCGAGGCCGTGGGCGATACCTAGACCGTGTTCGGCGGTGTTTGCCCGGCAAAGAACGCTTTGAGATTGTCGACAGCCATCAACCCCATATCGACGCGGACCTCAAGTGCTGCGGTCCCCAGATGCGGCAACAACACGACGTTATCCAAAGCGCGCAATGCGCTTGGTACAGCTGGTTCAAATTCATAGACATCGAGCCCTGCACCGCCGATCTGTTTGGCTTGCAAGGCGACGATCAATGCGGCCTCCTCAACCACATCGCCGCGTGAGATGTTGATCAGATGCGCATGCGGTTGCATCGCTGACAGGATGTCCGCGTTGATCAGGTGCCGTGTTTCGGGGCTGCCTGGAACGGCGGCGACCATGATGTCGACAGCACCTGCAAGGCGCGCCAAATCCGGTGTGGTTACTGCCGGAAACTCAACAGTTTTATCGCTGCGGTTAAAATACATGACCTTCATGCCAAAGCCATAATGACAGCGCCGGGCAATCGCCTGGCCGATACGGCCCATGCCAACAATACCCACGGTCTTGCCAGTCAAATGCAGGCCCAACATCTGTGTGGGGTGCCATCCTTCCCATTGACCCGAGCGGACCAGACGGTCACCTTCGGCAGCGCGCCTTGCGCTCATGAGCATCAGGGTCATTGCGATGTCTGCGGTGGCGTCCGTGACGGCACCGGGGGTGTTGGTCACAACAAGACCGGCGGATCGTGCGGCAGTGGCGTTAATGTGGTTATAGCCGACGCCAAAGTTGGCCAGGATCCGGCAGCGAGGCTCAGGTACATCTGCGAATACATGCGCCGAGAAAGCGTCCCCAAGGGTCGGCAGCACACCATCGAATTCACGCAGTGCTGCGCGCAATTCATCATCGCTAAGCGGCCCCGTCTCTGGCCGCACAGTAAGGTCGAACCCATCAAGTTTTGTTGTGACCTCTGGCGGCAAGGGCCTCGTTACCAATATCTTTGTCAATGCATCCGCCCTCCATCTGGCACGATTTGATCTGGTGCCAGCAGAACAATTTCGCCGTCCTGATCTGGTACACCAAGCACCAGAACCTCGGACATAAAGGGGCCGATCTGGCGTGGCGGGAAGTTCACCACGGCAATCACCTGCCTCCCTATCAGGGTCTCAGGTTCATAATGTGCCGTGATCTGGGCGGAGGTTTTGCGCACACCAAGGGGCGCGCCAAAATCGATCCAAAGCTTGATCGCTGGCTTGCGTGCTTCGGGAAAAGGCTCTGCCTTGGTGACGGTCCCCACACGAATATCGACTTTCAGAAAATCATCAAAATTCAGTTCAGCCACCGGCAAGCTCCCTTGAGCGGTCGGTTGCGGCTTTTACGGCCCGCTTCAAAAGGGCTGGAAATCCATCAACTTCGTCCATCAGTACCTCTAATGCCGCCTGGGTCGTTCCATTGGGGCTGGTTACATTGATGCGCAACTGTGACGGCGTTTCGTCCGATTGCAGAGCCAGCGCCCCGGCACCTGCGACGGTTGCCTTGGCCAATTGCATCGACAGGTCAGCCGGAAGCCCCTGCGCCACACCAGCCGCAGCCATGGTTTCGATCATATGAAACACATAGGCCGGACCCGACCCGCTGACCCCGGTGACCGCATCAATCTGCGCTTCCGCATCAAGCCGAACGACATCACCAACCGCACTGAGCAACGCCTCAGCCTCGTCCAACGCTTTTGGACCTGCCGCTGCATTGGCGACGATTGCTGTGATGCCTTGGGAAATCGCCGCCGGCGTGTTGGGCATGGCGCGCACAATCGGGGTCTGTGCTCCCAAAGTCTGCTCAAAATAGCTGATTGTGATGCCTGCGGCGACACTGACAAACAATGTGGTGTCATTGCCCATCATTTTCAGCGTGGGCAGCGCGTCGGCCATCATCTGTGGCTTGACCGCCACCAGAACGATCGCGGGTTTGACAGGCAATGTGGTGTTCAGGTGCACACCCTGCCCCTGCAACCAGTCTGATGGATGGGGGTCGATCACCCAGACAGATGATGCGGGCAGGCCCCGTGCCAGCCAACCGGCCAACATCGCTGACCCCATCTTGCCGCAGCCCAGCAGAACCAGTCCCTCGGCCGCAATTCGGCTGTTTTTCATCGCATATCCCCTGAAACAACTTTCTCAGGGCAAAGTGTTACGCGTGGCCGTAGGCCTCTGCAATGGCGACCTGAAGGGCCTGTTTGGGCGTTTGATCGCCCCAGACCAAAAGCTGTATTGCGGGATAATACCGCTCCGCACTCATCACTGCCGCACCGATCATGGTATCGATTTGCTCAGGCGAGGCATCCTGCCCGCCGGCCAGCACCAGACCGTAGCGATAGACCATCAGCTTTTGTTCGGCCCAATAGGTGAACGCGCCTGCCCAGCATTGATCATTCACTGAATTGAGCAATTCGTAAAGTTTGGGCAGCTTTTCTGTCGGCGGCTCCATCTCGAAGGTGCAGATCAGACGCAGGGTCTCGTCAAAAGCCGACCACGCGAGGGTGATCGAATACGTCCGCCATTGGCCTTCAACAGCCATGGCAATCTGTTCATCAGAAATGCGGTCGAAATCCCATTCATGATGCGCGGCCAAATGCTCAACAATATCAATGGGATGGATGTCGTCTTCAAGGTACTGCTCGGTCAGGGCCATTTCGCCACCTCTTTTTTATTCCCAGCCTCGGCCGCGTTGCGCCACCAGACTTGGGTGCCTGTACTATAGGGCGTGGGGCAAACCACCCCCCTATACCAGATATGGTGCGGGTTAGCTGCGATTGTGGCAACCCCCTTTCTTGGGGATAACCACATTTGGTAGGGGATAACTGCAATATGTTGTGGACGAAATGAGACCAGACGCCAAGTTTAGCACCCGAGACCCGCTTTTTTGTCTCAATGGGATCACATTGGACGAACAACAGACGTATCAGCGGCGGTTACATGCCGCCGTTCATAAATCCAAAACGTCGAAAAAGCTCAGCCGTTTTTGGCGTCCAACGCATCCAGCCGCGCCTTCAGCGCCTCGTTTTCTTCGCGCGCTTTTTGAGCCATCGCGCGCACCGCGTCAAATTCTTCGCGGGAGACAAAATCGCGGTCCGACAGCCAACGGTCCATCATCCCCTTGAATGCGGTTTCGGCCTCGTCCTTGGCACCTTGCGCGACACCCATCGCGTTGGTCATCATTTTCGAAACGTCATCTAAGAACTTGTTACGGGTTTGCATGTCTGGTCTCCGGTGTCTGCTGTTGATCACTATATGGTGTCTCTTTCGCGTTCCCGCAAGGTTGACTTCCCTGCAATGTCAGGGTCAATCAACCACATGATAGCGTTGCTCCCTTTTCCCGACATTTCGCCCGAGATTTTTGAAATCTCTGTATTTGGCATGACATTTGCGCTGCGTTGGTACGCGCTGGCCTATATCGTTGGCATCATATTGGGGTGGCGATTGGTGGTGCGCGCAGTGCGCACTCCCCGGCTTTGGAAAAACGACCAACCTGTGATGAGCGCACAACAGGTCGAGGACCTGCTGTTCTGGGTGATCCTGGGTGTCATCCTTGGTGGGCGTTTGGGGTATGTGTTGTTTTATCAACCCGGCTTTTACCTGTCGAACCCATTGCAAATCCTCAAGCTTTGGCAAGGCGGCATGTCGTTTCATGGCGGAGCCATAGGCGTGATTGTGGCGGGCTTGTACTATACGTACCGTCACAAGATCCCAAAGGTTTCGACAGGCGATATGGTCTGTCTTGGTCTTGCACCGGGCCTGTTTTTGGGGCGTGTCGCCAATTTCATCAATGCAGAGCTTTGGGGGCGCGCCACAAATGTGCCGTGGGGTGTCGCATTTCCAACAGAGGCGGCCCAGTTTTGTCCGGCGGTTGAAGGCATCTGCGCACGCCACCCCTCGCAACTTTATGAAGCTTTGCTTGAAGGGCTGGTGCTTGGTGGGCTGCTGGTCTGGATGGCGTGGCGGCGTGGGGCGCTTAAGCGAGAAGGGCTGATCGGCGGTACTTTCCTGGCCGGCTATGGCATTGCGCGGTTCCTCGTTGAATTTGTACGCCAGCCCGACGCGCAGTTTATCAGTGACGGCAATCCGCTTGGCCTTGCCTGGCACATGAGCGGTTACGGGCTGACCATGGGACAAATCCTGTGTTTGCCGATGATGGCTGTCGGTGCCTTCCTGATTGTGCGTGCACGCCGCGCGGAATGACGCTGCGCGATCATATCATCACGCGCATCATGGCCGAGGGGCCGATGCGGCTGGATCACTTTATGGCCACCTGCCTGCTGCACCCGACCAAGGGGTATTACACGACCCGGCAACCGTTTGGCCAAACAGGTGATTTCATTACGGCCCCTGAGATCAACCAGATGTTTGGTGAACTCATTGGGCTTTGTCTGGCGCAGACATGGCTGACGAACGGCGCACCAGACAGGTTCACACTTGCAGAACTGGGGCCGGGGCGCGGCACGTTGATGGCTGATGCATTGCGGGCTTGTCGGGCTGTGCCGGGGTTTCTGGACGCTGCACATATCGTGCTGGTTGAGGCCTCCCCCATCTTGCAGGAACAGCAGCGCAAGGCCTTGAGCAGCTATGACGTCGGCTGGATCAATGGCACCGCCCAATTACCGGATGCCCCACTTTATCTCATCGCGAACGAATTCTTTGACGCGCTGCCCATCCGACAATTTGTGCGCGCGGGCGCACAGTGGCGCGAACGGCAGGTCGGTGTAAAGGGCGGCGCATTGCACATGGGGCTTGGCCCCGCCTTGCCCCAACCCTTTCTTGCCCACCGACTGGAAGATACTCGTGACGGGGATGTGGTTGAAACCTGCGCGGCAGCGACGACCGTGATCTCCGATATTGCCACCCGCGTCGACACCTACGGAGGGGCGGCTTTGATTGTGGATTACGGCGATTGGCGGTCTCTGGGGGATACGTTTCAGGCGCTCAAAACTCATGAAACCGTCGATCCTTTGGTGGATCCGGGCAATGCCGATTTGACCGCGCATGTTGATTTCGAGGCTCTGGCACAAGCAGCGGTACCCGCCCGCTTTTCCAAGCTGACCCCGCAGGGTGTGTTTCTGGAACGCCTCGGCATCACGGACCGCGCCCAGAAACTTGCCGCAGCATTGGATGGAACCGCGCTTGATGCGCATGTGACTGCACATCGGCGGTTGACGCATCCCTCAGAAATGGGAAACCTGTTCAAAGTGCTGGGGCTTTACCAAAATGGCAAAATGCCCCCACCGGGATTGGAGCCATGACGCTTGAAATTCTCACTTCTGATGCGCTGACACCTCTGAGACACGGGTTCTTTACCCGCCGTGGCGGCGCGTCATCGGGTGTGTATGCCGGGTTGAACTGCGGCACAGGCAGCACGGATCAGCGTGAAGTCGTTGAGATCAACCGCGCGCGTGTCGCTGACGCTATGGGGGTTGCCCCGGACCACCTGTTGGGTGTTCATCAGGTGCATTCAGCAAAGGTTGTAACCGCCACTGAACCATTGACCGAAAAACCACGCGCCGACGCTTTGGTCACCCGGACGCCGGGCTTGGCCCTGTCCGTGCTGACGGCAGATTGCCAGCCCGTGCTTTTTGCAGATGCCGAGGCCGGTGTGATTGGCGCGGCTCATGCCGGGTGGCGCGGTACGCTTGATGGCATATTGACCGCGACAGTGGACGCGATGGTGGCGCTTGGTGCGATCCGTGCAAACATCAGTGCAGTCATAGGCCCCTCAATCAGCCAACGTGCCTATGAAGTTGGCCCAGAATTTATCGATGCCTTTTTGGCCGAAGACCCCGCTTATGCCCGATATTTTGCCGGGGGCGATGGTGATCGGATGCAATTTGACCTTCCCGGCTTTGGTCTGAACCGATTGCGCGCCGCGGGCGTGGGACATGCGGAGTGGACCCGGCACTGTACCTATAGCGATCCTGAACGGTTTTATTCCTACAGGCGCACGACCCATGCCAAAGAAGCAGATTATGGTCGTTTGATTGCCGCCATCACCCTTTGATTTGGGCAAGATTGGGGCAATCTCTGCCGCTCTTCTGCCCAAGACCACCGTACTAAACTTGGAAACAATCAGATTTTATTGCTGCCATTGAACACCAATTACGTTCAAAGCTGTTAAAAATAAGGGACTTTGAAAATAAGGCAGAACCATCACAAATGGCCTCGAAATTTATTTCGGGTTTCTAGAATTTTCTTTGAACTGCCAAAAACTGGCCCGATTGCCGGGTCATATTCATCCTCAAGCAAGGGCAACCGCCCACAAAAACAAATCGAGGAACAGAATCATGAAAACCAACACACGCTTCATCAAAGGTGTCGTCGCAGCAGCCGCAAAGAATGATACAGTTATGCCTTGGGCCCGCGGTGCACGCCGTGCCGCTTTCATCGCAAAGCGCAACGGCTCAGAGCAGTCTCGCAAGTCTGCATAAGCCACGAGAAGTTAATTCCTGTTCATCCCCTCGGGATGAACTCTGCGTCAGGATCTGCTTTCGTTGGTTCGTGAAAGGTTTGCAAAGGATTGGGATTTAACCTTGCGCGAAATGTGGGAAGAATCCCATGGATTGAGGAAACAGAGCCGTACACATCGGTCAAATTGACAGATCATGAAGTGCTAAAGATCTGTGATTTTTGACAATAGTCTTAGGAGATGGCGATTGAGCCATCTTTTGTAACAAGAAATGACACCTTAGGTTGTTTCCGTTCTTGCTGGTGGGGGCCAACACGGATGTGACTTTCCGAAAAAAGGTCTTTGTATGACACTTACTGCTGCCCCTACCCCTCGCTATTCAAATTCCTCCGCTTCTGCTGGAAGGCCGGGCGTTGCCGCACCGCGCAGCTACTTCGCGGAAGAGAGCGATAAAGAGCAATTTCAGTCCCGCAGTTTCGAAGTGGCCGCATTGCGCAGCGATGGATCGCTTTATGTTGGCCAGGAAATCGCCCCGGCACTGCCTTTGTTCGACGCTGCATTTTCAGCCTTTGCCCGCGGCACGCTGATCCAGACAATTGATGGCGACGTAGCAATCGAAGACCTGCAACCGGGCGACATGATCAACACGACATCTGGCAAGCCTTCGATGTTGATCTGGCTCGGCTCAACCAGTTTTTCCCCCATTGATGCCCGACGGCGCGTTCCACTGACAAGTATTATGCCCGACAGCTTTGGGCAGTCACGCCCCAATTCAGTTCTGACAGTTGGCCCCAGTGCACGCGTGCTGCATACGCCTCATCGTCTGCGATCTGGGGCGGGATCCGCGCGCATGCTGACCCCCGTTCGCGAGCTTTTGGATGGGGTGAATGTCATCGAGGTGGTTCCACCGACGCCGGTGCGCCTGTTTCACATGTGTCTGGAACGCCATGCGGCTGTCCATGCAGGTGGTATTGAGATGGAGACATTCCACCCGGGTGTCAATGGAATGCGCACCCTGCCGCATCATCTGCAGCGTCTGTTTTTAGCGATGTTTCCACGCATTGGTCATGTGTGCGATTTCGGGCCATTGGCGCATCCACGCGCGCCTGTTTCCGAGGTTTAGTCGGTCGCTGCTTCAACAGGACAGCGCCAAGACGCCGCTAACTTCTAAAACTTTCCTCTAGGGCGACGCGGCAAGGCGTTGTTCCAAAACGTCAAAGGGCACGCCAGGTTCATCCTTCGCACCGCGGATCACAAGGCTGGTTTTGACGCTGGCCACATTTGGCGTGGTCAACAATTGGCCCGTCAAAAAGCTTTGAAAACCACTCAGATCAGGGGCCACACATTTAAGAATGAAATCGACCTCACCGTTGAGCATGTGACATTCACGAACCAGCGGCCAGTCGCGGCACTTCTGTTCAAACGCGCTCAGGTCAACTTCGGCCTGGCTGGTCAGTCCGACCATGGCAAAAACCTGCACTTCAAAACCCAGCTCGCGCGCGTCAACCTCGGCGAAGTAGCCTTTGATATAGCCCTGTTCCTCAAGTGTGCGGACGCGGCGCAGGCAGGGCGGTGCCGAAATGCCGACCCGTTTTGCCAGTTCGACATTCGTCATCCGGCCATCTGCCTGTAGTTCGGCAAGAATCTTGCGGTCTATTGGATCAAGCCGTGTGCCAGCCATGATGAATCTTCTCCTGCAAATTACGATTGTTATACCAGCGCCGCCGCCATGCGCAATAATGTTTCGCAGTTGCGCAAGATTGTTTCTGGAGTCGAGAGGACAGGCGGAAAATGCGGCGATCCTTATTGCCAATGTCAGTTCTTACCACCACTCAATCGAGGGGTTTAAGCGCGGCCTCTGCGCGTCTATATCACAGGGGCTGTAAATCATGTTCGGGGGATGCCAGATGGCCGAAACACGTAAAACCAAGGTTCTGATCATCGGTTCCGGGCCTGCGGGATATACCGCAGGGGTCTATGCCAGCCGCGCCATGCTGGAACCCATTCTGGTGCAAGGGATAGAGCCGGGCGGCCAGTTGACCACCACCACCGAAGTTGAAAACTGGCCGGGTGACACCGAAGTGCAAGGACCTGATTTGATGGTCCGCATGGAGGCCCACGCCAAGGCGATGGGCACCGAGATCATAGGTGACATCATCACCGATCTTGACCTGTCGAGCCGTCCGTTTCATGCCAAAGGCGATAGCGGCACCACATATGTTGCGGATGCCGTGATCCTTGCTACTGGCGCACGCGCCAAGTGGCTGGGACTTGAGACCGAAGAGAGATTTAAAGGTTTTGGTGTATCTGCCTGCGCCACCTGCGATGGTTTCTTTTATCGTGGCCAAGAGATTGTTGTGATCGGCGGCGGCAATACGGCCGTTGAAGAGGCGCTTTTTCTGACCAATTTCGCGTCCAAGGTCACGCTGGTCCATCGCCGCGATGAATTGCGCGCCGAGAAAATATTGATCAACCGTCTGATGAAGAACCCCAAGATTGAACCGCTGTGGTTTCATGAACTGGTTGAGGTTTACGGCACCGACAACCCGCTTGGGGTTGAAGGTGTGAAAGTCAAACACACCAAAACGGGAGAGATTACCGATATCGCGGCCAAGGGTGTATTTGTCGCAATTGGCCATGCGCCCGCGAATGAATTGGTCAAGGACACGCTGGAAACGCACATGGGCGGCTATGTTGTGACCAAGCCAGATAGCACGGAAACATCTATTCCTGGCGTGTTTGCCGCAGGTGATCTGACCGATCATAAATATCGTCAGGCTGTCACCAGTGCCGGAATGGGATGCATGGCCGCACTGGAAGCAGAGCGCTTTCTGGCGGAGGCTGGCGATGATGAGGGAAAAGTCACATCATTGCCTTTAGGCTATGGGGCAGAAGTCAAAGAAGGCGTCTGATTCCGGAAACCCTGCAGAGCGCTGCAAAAAACGTGCAACTGCACTGCAATCCTCTAAATCGCCGCCCGGTCGCTTGATTCTCGCCGCAAATCAGGGCTAGGACGCGCACAACGCGGGGTGCAGGCCCCTTTACCAAATGTGAGATTAATGATGCAAACGCCGAACCTTGCCCCCATCCCAGAACTATATGTTTCTTATGAGTCTGCGCAAAAGCTCAAGAACGAAGCCGGGGATCTAATCAGTCATGATCTGACGCCACGCCAGATTTGCGATTTGGAACTGCTGATGAACGGTGGTTTTAACCCGTTGAAAGGGTTCCTGAGCGAAGAAGATTACAATGGTGTTGTTGAAAACATGCGTCTCGCCGATGGCGCTTTGTGGCCGATGCCGATCAATCTGGACGTATCAGAGGATTTTGCCGCTTCGCTGGAGTTGGGCCAAGACATCGCGTTGCGTGATCAGGAGGGCGTGATCCTTGCCACCATGACCGTGACCGATCGTTGGGAACCCAACAAGGCGCGCGAGGCAGAGAAGGTTTTCGGGGCGGACGACGATGCGCATCCGTCGGTCAATTACCTGCACAACACCGCCGGCAAAATCTATCTCGGCGGTCCTGTGACGGGCATTCAGCAGCCGGTGCATTACGATTTCCGCGCCCGCCGTGATACGCCCAACGAATTGCGTGCCTATTTCCGCAAACTGGGCTGGCGCAAGGTCGTGGCATTTCAAACCCGCAACCCGTTGCACCGCGCCCACCAGGAACTGACCTTTCGTGCCGCACGCGAGGCCCAGGCAAACCTGCTGATCCACCCTGTGGTTGGCCTGACCAAGCCGGGCGACGTTGATCACTTTACCCGGGTGCGCTGTTACGAAGCGGTGTTGGGTCAATATCCTGCGTCCACCACGGCGATGTCACTGTTGAACCTTGCGATGCGCATGGCTGGCCCCCGCGAAGCGGTATGGCACGGTCTGATCCGCAAGAACCACGGCTGCACGCATTTTATCGTGGGTCGCGACCATGCCGGACCCGGCAAAAACTCCAAGGGCGAAGATTTCTATGGCCCCTATGATGCGCAGGACCTGTTCCGCGAGCATCAGGAGGAAATGGGCATCGAAATGGTCGATTTCAAGCACATGGTCTATGTGCAGGAACGCGCCCAGTACGAGCCCAATGACGAGATCGAGGATCGCGACAATGTTACGATCCTGAACATTTCCGGGACAGAATTGCGCCGCCGCCTGCGCGAGGGGCTGGAAATTCCCGAATGGTTTTCGTTTCCCGAAGTGGTCAAGGAATTGCGCCGCACTTCGCCGCCGCGGTCCCATCAGGGATTTACTGTGTTCTTCACCGGCTTCTCCGGCTCCGGCAAATCGACCATCGCCAACGCTTTGATGGTCAAGTTGATGGAAATGGGCGGACGTCCTGTCACGCTGCTCGATGGCGACATCGTTCGGAAAAACCTCAGCTCCGAACTGGGGTTCAGCAAGGAACACCGCGACCTGAACATTCGGCGCATCGGCTATGTGGCGAGTGAGATCACCAAGAATGGCGGCATCGCGATCTGTGCGCCAATCGCGCCTTATGCGACCACCCGCCGCGCAGTGCGCGAAGACATCGAGAACTTTGGTGCATTTGTCGAAGTGCACGTAGCCACCAGCATTGAGGAATGCGAACGCCGCGACCGCAAGGGTCTTTACAAGCTGGCGCGCGCAGGAAAGATCAAGGAATTCACAGGGATTTCAGACCCCTATGACGTTCCGCAGAACCCGGAACTGTCTTTGGAAACCGAATCCGTCGATGTAGACAACTGCGCCCATCAGGTGCTGTTGAAACTGGAAAACATGGGGTTGATCAGCGCCTGATCATCAATTTTTCGAGACGACAAAGCGCAGCCCCTCGGGGCTGCGCTTTGTATTTCACAGGCTGTCGCGGATGGCCCGCGCGGCGCGGCCCTCCAGATCGGCCCAATGGACGGCCTGCGGTTTGGCGGCGCGCAGGCCGGGGGCAAAGGTCGCGTACCCTGCCGCATTGGCACTCTGGATCGCGGCGGCCATCTGATCCGACGTATCGCACAGGATCATACCACTGGTGTCAAAGAAATCGCCGATGTTCGGGCAACCCCAATAGATCGGGACGGTTTCGCACAGAACCGCATCGACAATTTTCTCCGTAAAGTAATTCCGTTCGCGGATGTTTTCGATAACTACCGAAAAACGGTAGGGGCCCAGCCCGTCAGATTTATCGGCAAAGGGCGCATAGCCGCGCCCAAGAATGTCGACGTCAAGCCCCTTAGCCTGCACCAGATCGACCATCTCATGCCGCAACAAATGCCCTGTCGTATCCCGCTTGGCCGAGGCGATCAGTGACATGTTGCGCGCCTTGTCGATATTCAGCCTTGCATGGTCCGGGACCCATGTGGTGCCAAAGGGATGCATGATGCCATTCGGGATCGCCGCCAGCAGCGCATCATTATGGGTCAGCACGCGGTAAAAGCGCCGGTAGGTCCAGCGCAACAGGCGCAAATGCCGCGCGTGGATTCCGGCAGGTTCCACCACCATTATCGACACCTGCGCCGCCGTGTCCCAGCGCAGTTGGAAATGCATGGCAGTTTTGGGGTAGACGATCAGATGATCCGTCGCGGCCAGATCACGGACGGTGCCCTGCGCCAGCCGGTCAGGCCGCCCCAGCGGCCAATGCAAATCATCCAGCGGCATCTGCGCCAGCGCAGCTCCCAGCAGCCCACCATAGGGCAACAACGCGATGGCCGGATCAGCCATCGTGCAAACCCGCCTCGGGCTGGCAGACATCGCCCGACATGATCACCCTGCCCTGCACGCCGAAACCGATCCCGGTGATAGCGTCGCCTGGCCGCAGTCGAAATCAAAACGCATCGCGAAACCTTCAAAACATCAAAAAAGGCCGCAGTTCCCTGCGGCCTTCTACAAATCCCTGATATGCGCCGCGGGGTAAAGCCCCCGCAGGCCGTCAGTGTACCATTACAGGCGAATAATCATGTTCGCGGGCGAGGGTAAAAGCCAGCTTACGGTCGCCAACCAATGCCAATTGCTGGCCTTGCGCATCATGAACGGCGTAAAGAAGCTCCAGACCTTCGGCCTGATCACGCACTTCGCGCGGCAGGTCGGTCACAGCAATTGTTTTGACGTAAACTGTTCTGTCGCCGCCCGTTTGGGTGTTGGTGTTTTCCATCGTTTACCCTTTCTTAATCTTTATAGTCTGTACAACTGTCTCTGGCTTGGCGCGGGTTAAGTCCACGTGCAGCAACCCATTTTCTATCAGTGCCTCGCCGACCTCGACGCCATCAGCCAAAACAAATGACCTCTGGAATTGCCTCGCGGCGATGCCTCGGTGCAAAAATACGCGGTCCGCGCTGTCATCTGTTTGACGACCACGGATGACCAATTGACGGTCCTCAACAGTGATCGACAAATCGCTATCGGCAAATCCGGCCACCGCGAGCGTGATGCGATAGCTAAAATCGGAGGTTTGTTCGATGTTGAATGGCGGATAGCCTTCGTTGCCCCCTTTGGCAGTACGTTCCAGCACCCGTTCAAGTTGCTCAAAACCCAACATATGTGGATAAGAGGCCAGCGTTAGTTTCGTCATACGACACGTCCTTATCATCTCAAGCGACAGTCAGAATTATGGCCCCGCAATCGGCGACCCTTGAATAGAATATGGGGAGGCGAATGGTTCTGCGCAAGGGCTATGCGCATTGATGCCTAACGCGTATGTTGCAGGATCACGTGCCAACGGAATCACCTGTCATATGAATGCCCCAAACGATCTTTCCATGAAAAACGACGATGTATTGCGCGTCGAGCTTGAGGTGTTCCGCCGCGAACACCGCGATCTGGATGAGGCCATTCGGGCATTGGTTGACCGTGGCACCAGTGATCAGTTGACCCTGCAACGTCTGAAAAAACGCAAATTGCGGCTGAAAGATATGATTGCCCAGATTGAAGACCGGTTGACCCCGGACATCATCGCCTAAAACCGCACATTGCCACCCAAGCGCGCATGGGTATAGTGCGCGCTCATTCCACGACCAAGAGGCCGTAATTGCATGACCACTCCTCCCGTTGGCATTATCATGGGTTCCCAATCTGACTGGCCGACCATGCGCGAGGCAGCGACCTTGCTGGATGAACTGGGCGTTCCTTACGAAACCCGCATCGTGTCGGCGCATCGCACACCGGACCGGCTGTGGGGTTATGGCAAAACGGCAGTAGATCGGGGTCTTCAGGTGATCATCGCCGGTGCCGGAGGTGCCGCGCATTTACCGGGCATGATGGCGTCCAAAACGCGGGTGCCCGTGATTGGTGTACCCATCCAGACCAAAGCGTTGTCGGGTGTGGATTCGCTTTACTCGATTGTTCAGATGCCCAAAGGCTATCCTGTCGCGACGATGGCAATTGGTGCAGCGGGGGCCGCCAACGCAGCATTGATGGCCGCTGGTATTCTGGCGCTGCATGACGCGGAGCTGGCGGCAAGGCTCGACGTCTGGCGCAAAAACCTGAGCGCCTCAATCCCCGAGGTGCCGCGTGAAGAGTGATCTTTTGCCTGCTGGCAGTACCATCGGAATTCTTGGCGGCGGACAACTTGGGCGCATGCTGTCGGTTGCCGCATCGCGCCTTGGTTTCAAGACCCACATTTTTGAACCCGGATCAAACCCGCCTGCTGCCGACGTGGCGCATGCGTTGACAACAGCACCCTATGACGACCATGCCGCCCTTACGGCATTTGCAAAATCTTGTGATATCGTCACATTTGAATTTGAAAACATCCCCACGGCAGCGCTTGATGTGATCGAAGCCCATGCCACCATATGCCCCGGACGTGAGGCATTGCGCATCTCACAGGACCGCCTGACAGAGAAGATGTTCTTGCAGGATCTTGGGCTGCGGGTGGCACCGTTTGCGGACGTTCCCAATGCGGCTGCACTGGACGCTGCACTGCGGTCCATCGGCATCCCTTCGATCCTGAAAACCCGGCGGCTGGGCTATGACGGGAAAGGGCAGGCGCGTTTGCGCAGCACAGATGATGCGGCACCCGCATTGGTTCAGATGAACGGCGCACCAGCGATCCTTGAAGGATTTGTGGACTTCACGCATGAAGTGTCGGTGATTGCCGCACGCAGTTCAACGGGCGATGTCGCCTGCTTTGACCCTGGTGAAAACGTACATCGGGACGGCATTTTGCACACCACAACAGTCCCTGCGCGACTGAGTACAGCGCAGCGCACAGATGCGGTTCTGATGGCAGCCAAGATATTGAATGCGCTTGATTATGTCGGCGTTTTGGGTGTCGAAATTTTCGTCACTCGGCAAGAGCTGATCGTAAACGAGATCGCCCCGCGCGTGCACAATTCTGGTCATTGGACGCAAAATGGCTGCACCGTCGATCAGTTCGAACAGCACATTCGCGCGATCACCGGTTGGCCTTTGGGGGACGGCACGCGCTTTGCAGATGTGGTTATGGAAAACCTGATTGGGGATGATATGGACCGGGTTCCGGCCCTTGCCCGGGAAAGCGATACAGCGGTCCACCTATATGGCAAGTCAGAAACCAAACCGGGCCGCAAAATGGGCCATGTGAACCGGATCAAGCGCTGAATTTCGTTACTCGGGCCCCACAGGACCAGACAAGTACGCTAACGAATAAACCGATCGGCGATGGCCCCCGATATGTAAGACGGCCGCCCTTGCACGAAACTGGCCGCCACCCGCCGGGTTTTCGCATCCAGCACCACAAAGTCTGCCCGAAGCCCGCTGCGTAATTCGCCGCGATCCGTCAGCCCCAAAACCTTTGCAGGCCCGGCCGAAATAAGCCGCCAAGCGGCCGCAAGGTCCATGACCCCGGCATCGGCCAACATCAACGCAGCGCGGCGCGGCGAGGGGTAGTGATAATCGGACGCCAGCGCATCGCACATTCCCATTGAAATCAGATCAAGCGCGGACAGATTGCCGTTGTGTGACCCGCCCCGCACCACATTCGGTGCCCCCATGACAACAAAATCACCCGCATCATGCGCGGCCTCTGCCGAGGCATGGGTTTCTGGAAATTCAGCGACCTTGACCCCGCGCGAACGCCACAGCGCGCGTGTCTCGGCAAGCTGGTCATCGTGGCTCCCCATGCGCACATCAGCCGCTGATAAGGCGGCGCAAAGACCATCAAGTGCTGCGGGTACATCACCGCTGACCGCATGAAGGTCCTGCATCAACGACAGGTGGTCTTGCGGGTTGCGCCCTGCTTTCAATGCCTGACCCACCATGCGTTTAGGTGTTTTGCCCGCCTCAAGGCGCTCGTGTGGCAGGTGATCGTTGAATACCACATAAGACACATCCCACGCCGTTAACCGCTCGGGCAATGTCGCGTAAAGATCAAGCAGATGGGTCTCAAACCTGAGCTGGGCGCGCATGTCGGTCAACAGGCTTGGGGCCGTGTCACGCAGCGCACAGAATACCTGGTCGGCAAATTCAAGCCCGCGCAGCCCGCCTTCCCAACTGACGAATTGGGCCAAAACTGCCGTGGTAATACCGTTCGCGGCCAATTCTGCCTCCGTGGCGATCAGGCCTTCGTTCATCTGCTTCATTGCGCCCCGGCGCGGTGCCAGATGCCGCTCAAATGCGTCGCCATGAAGATCGACGATGCCCGGCAGTACCATGAAACCCTGCAGGTCCACGGCATGTCCAACAGGGTCGGCAACAATCAGGCCGTCCGCAAAAGACAAGGTGTCGCGGCGCAGGCCGTCGGGCGTCAGCACCTCGGCACCTATGAGATCAAGGCTTCTCATCGGAACCATCTATCCCCGGCAGACAATCGCCGTTGGGACACCCCAGGGAGTCGAAAACACCGTCGATAAACGTCATGTTGCGAACGAAATGCCCGGTGTTCAGAAAGGCCATCGTTTGCGCGATGACCCGCGGGTTGTTCATCATGAAGGTATGTGTGACCGGCAACACCAGATGATCTGTCATGCCCTTCAATTTGGTGGATTCCACCGAAACTTTGCCATCATCGGCACCCGGCAACACGCTCGAAAAATATGGGTTGAGCGATTGCGACCCTGCTATCACGCCCAATGAAAAATTTGCGGGGGGCAATTTGCGCGGTAACGAGTCTGGTCCCGTTCCCATCTGCGCGCCTGCCGGGCCGTTGATCCAGTCGAATGCGCCGATGTCACCTAACTCATCAACAACTTCGCTACCGTGATTGGGCGGTGCCAACATCACAACACGCCCAACGCGCGACGCGCCCACCTCCGCCACCCACTGGCGGACCAGAATGCCCCCCATCGAATGGGTCACGAAATCAACCTTGTCTGTTCCGCACTCTGCGACCGCATCCGGCAAAGTCTGTTTCACCAGTGATTCTATCGGTGCCTCGGTGGATGGATAACCGGGGCGCACCACGCGAAACTTTTCGGTTTCCAACGCGGCTTCCATCAGAGCAAAAGACGTTTCTGTCCGTGCCAACCCATGCAGCAAGACAACGCAGCGTTCTTGTGACTGCGCGGCAAGCGGCAAGCACAAAAATGACGCGGCAATGAGGATGATGCGGATATACATAGCACATCAGATAGACTGAATTGGCGGGCTGTGAAATGCTGGTCCGCAATTACCTAGCGAAAGTCTGACCATGCGCCTCAAATCTCCGCGTGTTGCCGTGCGTGCCATTTTGAAACATGAGGGGCGGTTGTTGTTGGTCAATGCCTATCCTGATGGGCAAAGTGCATTGATGTGCGCGCCGGGCGGGGGTGTGGAAACCGGCGCGTCATTGCCCGACAACTTGCGCCGCGAAGTCTTTGAGGAAACCGGACTGCACATCACAGTGGGCGCGCCCTGTTTGGTGAATGAATTCCATGACCCGGCCAGCGGCTTTCATCAGGTCGACATCTACTTTCACTGCGTGGTGGATGGATCAGCGCAAGTTGATCCTGATTGGAAAGACAAAGAAGCCATCGTGTCCGAGTGGCGCTGGGTGACGGCGGCGGAACTTAAGGATATGCACCACAAACCTGATAGCCTGCGTGCCGTTGCATTTGGTGACGCGGGTGCGGTTATGTATGATCCCTTGGAAGAGATCGTGCGCTGACCGCCCAACCAATGCCACCAACCACAAGAGACGCCGACAGGATCACCAACAGGCCGATCCCCTCACCCAGAAACACGGCACCGGCGAGAATGGCAATAATCGGAACGCTGAGTTGAACAATAGCAGCCGTCGCGCCATCCAGTTTTGGCAATACAGAGTACCACAAAGCATAACCCAAACCGGATGTGAGCCCCCCGCAGACAACACCCAGCGCTATGCCAATTGCACTGAACGTAAGGCCCGTTCCAGCGAGAAAGATCAGCATCAGCGGCAAGCAAAGTAAGAAATTCGCAGATGTTGCGGCCAGCGGATCAGACGAAGTACGGCCAATGATCGTATAGATCGCCCAACCCAAGCCGGCAAAAACCATCAGTGTTGCGCCAACCGGATCTGTCGTCCCACCGGGCCCTGGCCATAATGCGATCAACAGCCCGACAAACGCGATGGCGGCCCCGGTGATTTGACGTCGGGTGGGCGTGGCACCCCAAAAGGCACCGTGCACGAGCATTGTGATCTGAACCACGCCAAACAAGATCAGCGCGCCCAATCCGGCGTCAAGCGTCAGATATGCCAAAGAAAAAGCAATCATATATACCGTGAGGCTTGCAGCGCCGGGAAGACGATTGCGTCGCAGCAATGGGAGGCCCCCACCACGGACGCTAATTATCATCCCAAGCACAACGGCACCTGAGAGAACCCTGACAATGGCAAATCCGGATGGGTCAATATGGGATCCATCAATCGCCGTCCGTGTCAGGATGGAATTAGCGGCAAAGGCTACCATCGTGAAAAAGGTCAGAATAGCGAGTTGCATGGTTACGGCTTAGCTGTTCTAAAATCACCCGCCAAGAGGCAATTCAGCTTTCATGCAGCCCGATTTAGGTCAATGAAATACGAATTCATCCTCATCTGCGAAGCCAGCCAACAAAGCGTCGATCTCACTGACATCCAACCCTGGCATTGGTCTGGGTTGATTACCAGGCGTCTGCGCCAATTGTTGGCGGATCATGGACACCACATTTCCTTGAATCTCAGTATCATTCAGCGCCGCAATCAAACCCTGCCTTATGATGTCGCGTTGATGTTCAGTTTGCATTTGCATCTGTATTCTCTGCCGCGCAACGGTCATCGCGTTGAGCATTGCCTCGCGCAAGATATCAGTATTCATGCTTTCTTTGGTCAGAAAATCATGACACCCCCCGCGCATGGCCTGCACAGCCGTATCGACCGCCGCGTCACCGGTGATCATGATCTTGCCCGCATCCCGGTTCAATGGATCATCCAGGATGTGAGACAAGGCTTTCATGCCATCGCCAACCGGCAGGCGATAATCAATCATGATCAAATCATAGCTGGCCCGCCGTACGGCAGTATCGAGTTCCTCAATGCTGCCCACCTCGTCCAGATGGACGCCCAATTCCGTCTTGCTGCTCATCCGTCTGATCCGTTCACGGTCGAAATTGCTATCGTCCAATAGCAATGCGCGGATAGGTTTATGCGGAGGCATCGCAATCGGCCCTATTTCGTTTGACGGCATTTCTTGAAACATTTTCCCACTCATCCAAATCAAAAATCTATGCTTGAGCGTGCATCACGTAACATGAGAAATTATTAACGAAAGCCGCCCAGATTGCTTGATTTCCCAACCATTTTCTTAAAAGTCGCCGTTCAGGATCAAGCAACGGAAATGTTGCCCGGCAATTTGATTTCGATGCAAACGCCGCATCCGTACGACGACGGAAGCACCGCCACTGTGCCCCTATAGAGCGTTGCAATCTTGCTCACATTCGCCAGCCCCATTCCGCTGCCTTCGACCTCGTCGCGGGGGCGTAGGGTCGTCATTGGACCCAATATCCGGTCATGAAATTCCTCAGGGATGCCCGGACCGTCATCACAAACCGAAATGATCATCTCAGGACCTGCGCGCCGCGATGCGACAACAATCCGACCCGTCGACTTTTCATGGTGTTTGATCGCATTTGTAATCAGTGCGTTGAACAAAGTTAGAATATCACGATCACCAATGAGGATATGTTCACATTCCAGCGCACGTATGAGCGTAAACCCCGACGGAAGTTTGATTTCTTCCATGACCTCGTCAAGGGCCGTTTCCAAATCAACAGAACAAACAGATTGCATCCGGCCAATGCGCGAGAATGTCAGCAAGTCAACAAGCATACGGTCCAGCCGACCGGTGTGGCGGTTCATCAGTTCGATGGATGACGCCACCTGACCATCGACTTTGAATCCAGCCTCTTCAAGGTCTTCGGCAATCCATTGTGGTAACTCAAGCAATGCCCTCACAGAGCTGCGCACATCGTGGCTGATCAGATAGATAAAATCCTCCATATCCTGGGATGGACCTACTTGTGACCGCGTATCTTGTTGTATTGCAGTTTGGGCTGATGGGGAATTCGCTTGCATCCGATTGCCTTCGCTCTTGGGTATACTCTGGTTAGTGGGCCAATCTTGAATTTCCCTTAATGCAGAAAAAACGATCGCTAGCGTTGATGATCAATTCTGAAAATTTTTCATGCTAAACCAAGTCATGCAGAACAGCGCGCACTGCCGCCGGATATTGCGCACGCAGCCGCTGCCATTGAGAGATTTGACCTGCGCGGCCTGTGTGACTGGTGATCAATTCCCAGCTTTGTGCCACCCGGCTAAGGGCGATCTGCGGCGTGACCTCTCCTTGTAACGCCTCATCCAATCCTGCGGCCAAGGCGCTGAAGTACTCGGATTGGCGCTTTAGATAAAAATCTGGAATCGCCCCTTCCAGCGCTGCGCGGTGCACTTTCAGGAACGGTTTTGAATAGGCTTCAATAATCCCGGCGTCGGCATAGTGCTCGGGTCGGAAGGGATCAAAAAACCCATCCACTTGCCGGACAGCGCGTGTTGACATGGTCGGGCTGGACGCAAAAAGGCAGAACAGATACGCCAACTCCGGGTCCGCAGACGCAGTGCTGACAACATAGTTCCAACCCCAATTGAAGTAGGGCATCGGCACTATTTTTTCACCAAATTGACCACCAGGCGTCGGGCCAAACGACAGCTGGCCACGCACGTTCGACTTTGGGCCATTGAGGTATTTTTGTGTGCCTCCCCAGCCGATGTTTGCATAGATATCGCCGCGTCCGTATCTTTCCCAGTTCTCGAAAATACCCCGGGAATCCGAGCCGGGAACCAGGTGTTTGGTCGCCGTGATCATCTCTTCGAGCGCCGAGACCCCTGCATCACCTGATATCTGCGGGGTCATTTCCGGCGACAGGGGCCAGACCCCTTTACCATGGAGCCTCAGCCACCACTCCCAAACCAAATACTGGGGCGTCCGAAACAACGCCCCGCCAAATTTTCCCCGATCTGGGTCGTGAAAGAACGCCATTTGTCGGTCAAGTTCGGTCCAGGTCAGGGGCAAGGACAAGTCTATGCCAAATTGATCCTGATAGGCCTTTTGGAAATCCGCATTGTTCAACATTCCATTGTTATAGAACATTAAATAGGCGTCACCGTCGGTCTGGAAACCAAACGTGGACCCTTCTGAATGATCTCCGATATCAAACAGAATGTCTTGCCGAAAATCGCCTGGCTCATAACTTTGCAGGAATGCATCGAGTGGCTGAACCGCTTGCGCCAAAATCAGGTCTGACAGTCCGAAAGTGGCTGGTAAAGCAACGTCATACCTGCGGCCATCTACCATAGTGTCCAGCATTAACTCCGCATTGATACCATTGGTATCGACTTCAAACAGCTCGATTTTCACCGCTGTAGCCGCTTCAAACGCAGCGACCAGCGGTGTTAGATTTGCGCGAGAGCCATTTGGGATAAGCACGGCCAGTGATCTCGAGAAATTTGGATATTTCGCCCGTACCGTTCGAACCACCTTTTGGTCAAGAGATTCACCAATTGGCCCGCTGTTCGCGGCGTTCGGGGACACGCCACATGCAAGCGTCGCAACGCAGCCTATTGCCCCAGCAACAGCAGAACGGCGGGTTAAGATGGGGACACACGAAACATTTGGCGGCATAAAACACATCCTTTGGGTTGCTGCGTATCTAAAGTCGATTTTTTAAGATGACCTTAATCGACGCGCCTTAAGCAAATCCCATGAGAAAGCTGCATTCACAAAAGACAGGTCTGTTTGACCAGACCCATAGAATCGCAATCCGGTTGCGGATTGTGTTTATCTCGATTGGGTTGGTAACAGCCGTTGCTGGCATCACCGCCATGCTTCAAGCCAAGACAATTCTCAATGCGCACAATGAGTTAAGCACATCTGCCCTGCCGATGCTGACTGTTGCGCAAAGTACAGAAAGAAGTCTGAGCGCAATGTTCTTGGTGCTAGAGAACATCACTTCATACCAATCTGCTTCCGATCTGATCAATGCGAAGTCTGAGATTAGAAGAAAGACCGAAATCGTTCGTCAGAACCTCAATGCGTTGAACAATTTCGACATTTCCGGACAGGTGGCAACCGATCTGGCAGGGCAGCTGGACGTTGCAGAAGCATCGTCGTTGCATGTTCTTGAGCAAAAGTCTGAGCTCTTTGCACTCCAGGACCAAATTCAGGAAACTCTTGGGCGGGTCTTGGTTCTCCAGGTCAAGAGCCACCGTATCCTTGATGATTTCGCTTTCGACTTCACAAACCAGATGGATGATCTGATCCGCACGGCACAATCTGTGAATGAATTTGACGTCAGGGCGCGCTATGATCGGATAGACCCACTTTTTGTCGCTTCGTTGAATGTAAACGCGATCAGTTTTGGTCTTGATGACGTTATTTCGATGATCAGAAGCCAAGTTGAGGCAAATGGATCGGCGAAGTCCGACAGAGTTCCACTACAGATAAATGCAAAGCTGAGTGATATCATCAATCGGCTGTCATATTTACCGCCAAGTGCTGCGCGGCGTGATCTTGCAAGCCAGATATCAATGTTGCGTGACATCGTCTCCAGAGATGCAGGCATATTTGCCCGACTTCAGTCGCAACAGAAGTTCCAGGAGGAATTCGAGGCAAATCGTGCGACACATCTGCGCTTGATCCCTGAAATTTCGAACATGTCCGACGATCTGGTCGCGCGAACGCTACTGAAGCTCGACAGCACATCAAAGCAATTGAATTTGGCTGTTTACCAACTTGCCTGGGTTGTCGCTGGCGCGTTTCTGGGTGTTCTGATTACAGTCGCGTTGACCAACGAGATTGTCATAAATCGGCAATTCAACCAAAGAATTCAGATGTTGAACAATTCAGTGTCAGCCATTGCCAAAGGTGAGCTTGATCACTCTATTTCAGTATCTGGACCAGATGAATTGGGCGACATGGCCCGCGCGCTTGTGATTTTCAGAAACAACGCCGAAGACCTTCAGCGGTCGAACATTGAGCTGGAAAAATTTGCCTATATTGCGGCCCACGACCTGCGATCCCCCCTGCACGCTATTCATGATCTTGCCATTTGGGCCATTGAGGATGAGGACAGCGTTCTCAGTGAACAAAGCCATGAATACCTGGCCCTGTTGCAACAAAGGGTCGAGCGGTTGAAAAAACTGCTCTACGATCTGCTGTCCTATGCACGTGTCGGTCAAAACGAACCTGATGCCGAAGCTGTCAACTTAACCGAACTTGTAAAAGAGCAGGCGCTTTTTGCTGATCCGGACAACCGCTATCACATTCAGTATCAGGGTTTCGATGGCGATATTTTGATCCAGTTGACACCGCTGCAGCAAATCATTGGCAACCTCTTGAACAACGCGGTCAAGCATCATGACCGCCCTGAAGGCAAAATAACTGTGTCGGCTGAAATCAAGAATGACGCGCTCGTCCTGATTGTCGCGGACGACGGGCCGGGGATCGAGGCGTGCTATCAAGGGCGGGTATTCGAGCTGTTTCAAACACTGCGATCTCGCGACGACGTCGAAGGCAGTGGTCTGGGGCTCGCCATCGTCAAAAAGCTGGTCTCCCGCAGGAAAGGGCAGATTGAGATGACCTCGGATCCAACTGTCCGGCGCGGGACTTCGTTCAACATTACGCTGCCATTGTTTCAGACCCAAAGAATGACCGTTAACCAAACCAGCGCTGCGGCCGCCTGAGCGGCTAACAAAAGGAAAGACCGATGCATAAACGTACCCGAGAGGCGAAATTTCTGATCGTTGATGACGACAAGGTAAGCGTTATGGCCATGCAACGCGCCATGCGAAAACTGAAGATCGTCAACGACACTGAGATTTGTGTTGATGGTCAGGACGCGCTTGATTTTCTCCAAAATAGCTCAATGCAATCGGCCGGGCTGCCGCCCTATATTGTCATGCTCGACCTCAATATGCCGCGCATGGGCGGGTTGGAATTTCTGGATGCCATCCGCGCTGATCCTGCGCTTTCAAAAGTGGTGGTATTTGTCTTCACCACATCTGACACCCCGGACGATGTACGCTCCGCCTATAGTCGAAACATCGCTGGATATATTGTAAAAGAAAATCCATCCGAAACTTTCGCAATCGCGCTGGATATGCTGGAAACGTATGGGAGGATCGTCGAGTTGCCGGTTTAGACGCATCAATTTGCGGAAACACTAGGGTCTGACGACTGCACTTTGGCTGGAACTCATCCGATCAAATGCAAAGAGGCGCGCCGTTTGTTGGCGCGCCTCTCTTATCTAAGCACGTTGGCCGATATTCCTATCTCATAACTTCCCGACGGAAAGAATGATAGGCAACAGGAGGTTCTGCGATGCAGAACCCGCCATTTACATCATGCCGCCCATGCCGCCCATGTCAGGCATGCCGCCGCCCATGCCAGCGCCGCCGCCATCTTTCGATGGACGATCTGCAACCATGGCTTCGGTGGTGATCAGCAATCCAGCGATAGATGCCGCGTCTTGCAATGCTGTGCGCACAACCTTTGCCGGGTCAATGACGCCAAACTTGAACATGTCGCCATATTCTTCGGTCTGGGCGTTAAAGCCATACTTCAGGTCGTTGCTTTCACGGATCTTGCCTGCAACAACGGAACCGTCAACGCCGGCGTTTTCAGCGATCTGACGCAGTGGCGCTTCAAGAGCCTTACGTACAATCGAAATACCAACGTTCTGGTCGTTGTTTTCGCCTTTCAGACCCTCGAGGTGCTTACCGGCCTGAACCAAAGCAACACCACCGCCAACAACGATGCCTTCCTGAACCGCAGCGCGGGTTGCGTTCAGTGCGTCATCGACGCGATCCTTACGCTCTTTCACTTCGGTTTCTGTCATGCCACCGACGCGGATAACAGCAACACCGCCTGCCAGTTTGGCAACACGTTCCTGCAGTTTTTCACGGTCGTAATCAGATGTGGTTTCTTCGATCTGGGTCCGGATCTGCGCCACACGTGCCTGGATTTCGGCTTTCTCACCGGCACCATCAACGATTGTGGTTTCGTCCTTGCTGATTGACACCTTCTTGGCAGAACCAAGCATGTCCATCGTCACAGATTCAAGCTTCATGCCGAGGTCCTCGGAAATCACCTGACCACCTGTGAGGATCGCAAGATCTTGCAGCATCGCTTTGCGGCGATCACCGAAACCGGGGGCCTTGACGGCTGCAATCTTCAAACCACCACGCAGCTTGTTCACCACCAGTGTTGCCAGCGCTTCACCTTCAACATCTTCAGCGATGATCAGCAAAGGCTTTTGCGACTGAATAACCTGCTCAAGCAAGGGCACCATTGGCTGCAAAGAAGAAAGCTTTTTCTCGTGCAGCAGGATAACCGCGTCTTCGAGATCAACGGTCATCTTGTCAGCATTTGTGACAAAGTATGGTGACAGGTAGCCGCGGTCGAACTGCATGCCTTCAACCACGTCTGTCTCTGTTTCCAGACCTTTGTTCTCTTCAACGGTGATAACACCCTCGTTGCCGACTTTCTGCATCGCGTCTGCGATCTGGCGGCCGATTTCGCTTTCGCCGTTGGCAGAGATTGTACCGACCTGCGCAATTTCATCGCTGTCTGATACGTCACGCGCGGCGGCTTTGATGGATTCAACTACTTTGAGCGTTGCCAAATCGATACCGCGCTTGAGGTCCATTGGGTTCATGCCCGCAGCAACAGATTTCAGGCCTTCCTGAACAATGGCCTGCGCCAGAACTGTTGCAGTTGTTGTACCGTCACCGGCTTCGTCATTGGTCCGGGAAGCAACTTCCTTGACCATCTGCGCGCCCATGTTTTCGAACTTGTCTTCCAGTTCGATTTCTTTCGCCACAGACACACCGTCTTTGGTAATGCGCGGTGCGCCGAAAGATTTGTCCAGAACCACGTTACGGCCTTTGGGGCCGAGCGTGACTTTTACCGCATTTGCAAGGATGTTCACACCCTTAAGCATTTTATTGCGGGCATCGGTGTCAAATTTGACGTCCTTAGCAGCCATATTTTCTCTCCATAAAACTTGTAATTGATGTCAGCGTTCGTGGGCAGGTTAGAAACCCGCCATCCCCTATGTTCAGGAGATGATCCCCATGATGTCGCTTTCTTTCATCATCAGCAGCTCTTCACCTTCGAGCGTGACTTCCGTGCCGGACCATTTGCCGAACAGAATTTTATCACCAGCTTTAACAGCCATCTCGATCAGCTCGCCGCTGTCTTTGCGTGCGCCTTCGCCTGTGGCGACAACTTCGCCCTCAGAGGGCTTTTCCTTGGCGGACTCAGGAATGATCAACCCACCAGAGGTTTTTTCTTCGCTCTCCGTGCGGCGTACCAGCACGCGGTCATGAAGCGGTTTTAATGCCATCTTTGCAGCTCCTTAAGGCTCAAAGTTTCCTTCCAAGCCTGCCATGCCCGTGTGGAATGGTCAGGCGTTATCACTCAGCATGTGCGAGTGCTAACGGCGCATAGGTAGGGATCAGAAACGGGGCTGTCAACTGATCCTTTGCGAAAAATCGAAGGCATTTCTTGGAAAGGTTTGAGTTCGATTTGATGCACGGCATGTGGTTGTCAGCAATAGCGACTTTGCCGCTTACAAATAACGTGTAGATTCAGGGCGTCACCCTCTTTGGACGGTCGCCTGCCCACAGAAATCATTCCCGGTCCCGGCCGACAATCGCTGCTTGTCTCGTCACCTCGCGCCAAGAATGCGTGGTGAGGTCGCGACCGCCTCTGCCCCAATTTGGGTCAGCCCGTAAACCCCTTTTTCGACCTTTTCAAACCAGCCATAGTGATTATCGCGCATGATTCTTGTGGCCGGCTGCACGCCCGCAGCCTTTGCAACATCGGCCCCCTTACTCGCGCCTATTTCGAACAAATAGAGCGCGCATTTCAATGCATCCTGTCGGTACGCCGTCACCAGCCCTGCCCGGGTCTGGCCGCCATCGTTGGGGTCACCTTGGCGTCGGGCAAATTCGCGCAACAATTGCGCCTGACGTTTGGTCGATTTGCGCGGCGCATAAGGTCCGGGGTCGCAATGTACCTCAACCAACCCATCGGACAGCCGCACAGTGATCAGCCCCAAACCCAACCGCCGGGCCAGTGATGTATTGTCTTTGACAGCCTTCGCGAACCGCTTGCCCGATTGGCGCGCGACAGCAAGATACACGTCGTCCGACACTTTAAGGCGCGCGATGCACTGATGAAAAAGGGCCAGTGAAAATCCCAGCTTCAATTCAACAACCAAAGGCGGTTCTGCGCCCCTGACGGCCACCACGTCTGCCGCCCCGACTTCGGATTTGACGACATACCCCTGATCCTCCAGAAACGACTTGATCGGGGGATAGAGATCGGTTTCGCGTGCGCTGCTCATGGGTGGAAAGCTATCAGTATTCCCAAGCCGATGAGAACCCCCTAACCTGCCGCTATGACCCGTGATGAATTCAATCTGTTTTGTGCCAGCCTGCCCCATACCACCCATGTGGTGCAGTGGGGCAATTCAGATGTGTGGAAAATTGGCGGCAAGTTGTTTGCCGTTGGTGGTTGGGCCGAAGGGCGTGATGCGTTCACCTTTAAAGTGACCGAATTGGCATTTGAGGTCCTGTCGGACAGCCCCGGCTTGCGCCCTGCCCCTTATTTGGCGTCACGTGGCATGAAATGGATACAACAGTATGACAAACCGGGCCTGTCAGAGAGCAGCCTGCGCGACCACATCCGCGCCTCATATGACATGATCGTTGATGCGCTTCCTAAGAAAAAGCGCGCCGAGCTTGGGCTCTGATGCCGCATTGCAGCAACGATTGGGTGACAAGCGATCCCAACCTGCTATAACGCCCGAAAATCCGCTCTTTCAATTTCAGGACGCACCCCTATGACCACCCTCGTATTTGGCCACAAATCTCCCGACACCGACAGCACCGGCAGCCCGATCATCTGGGCCTGGTATTTGAATGAAATAAAAGGGGTGCCCGCGAAACCAATGTTGCTAGGCGAACCCAATACCGAAGCGTTGTTCATGCTGGATCACTGGAATCTGACCAAACCCGAAATGCTCACGGATTTGGAAGCAGATACTAAGGTGGTGATCGTAGACACCAACAACCCTGCTGAATTGCCCGACAATATCGGTGAGGCGGACATTACAGGCATCATCGACCACCACCGACTGGTGGCAGGTCTTGAAACGCGCGGCCCGATTGAGATCAACATCCAACCGCTCGCCTGTACAGCAACGATCATGTACAAGATGATTGGCAAAGATTGGGCGCAGGCCCCCCGCGAAATCAAAGGTGCCGCGCTGTCATGCATTTTGTCTGACACGCTCGAATTCCGCAGCCCCACCACCACCCAAGAGGACCGCGCCGTGGCGCATGCCCTTGCGGATGATCTGGGTGTTGATATCGCATCTTATGCGGCAGATTTGTTTGCTGCTAAATCGGATGTTTCTGCGTTCTCTGAGACGGCGCTGTTGCGGATGGACAGCAAGGAATTCGATCTGGACGGTACCAATCTGCGGGTTTCGGTTTTAGAAACCACATCCCCTGCACCCCTTTTGGCACGCAAGGATGCGTTGATGGCCGCGATGCCCGGCGTTGCAGAGGAAGACAGCGCAGCGCAGGTTTTGCTGTTCATTGTTGATATCCTGAACGAAGAAGCGACGCTTTTGGTGCCAAACGATGTGGTCAAGCGTATCGCTGAAGTCAGCTTTGGCGCGGAAGTTTCGGGCGATACCGTGGTGTTGCCCGGCATCATGAGCCGCAAAAAGCAGATCATCCCGAATCTGAAGATGTGATCAGGATGGCGCGCGCCGTGATTGGGCCGCGCCATCCCCCCCTGTTCCATCCGCCCGCGACTTCACGTATGGCTGCCCAGTAACAATCGCGGAGCACTGACCATGACACGTATCGTCGCAACCCTCGCTGATATTTCCGCGCAGTATGATGCTCTTTTTGTGGACCTTTGGGGTTGCGTGCACGATGGGGTAAAAGCGTTGCCAGACGCGGTTGCAGCTTTGCAAGTCTATCGCAAGACGGGTGGCAAAGTTGTCTTGGTCACCAATTCGCCACGGCCCCGCGCCGGAGTGATCAAACAGCTGGCTCATTTCGGCGTGCCGGATGATGCGTGGGATACCATAGCGACATCGGGCGATTCAGCCCGGTCCGCAATGTATCGGGGCGCAGTGGGCAACAAGGTCTGGTTCATTGGTGAGGACCGCGATCAGAAGTTTTTTGAACCGCTCGGCTTGCTGGAAAACCCGGTCTCAATCGAACAGGTCCCGTTGGATCAGGCCGAGGGGATTGTCTGTACCGGCCCCACTGATCCGATGGCCGATCCCGCGACCATGCGTCCGCAGTTCCTGCTGGCAAAGCAAAAGGGGTTGAAACTGCTTTGTGCGAACCCGGATATTGTCGTGGACCGGGGCGAGGTGCGCGAATGGTGCGCGGGTGCTCTGGCGGCACTTTATACTGAAATGGGCGGTGAGAGCCTTTATTTCGGGAAACCGCATCCACCGATCTACGATCTGGCCCGCCGGCGGTTGGCAGCGCTTGGACGCGATGTGCCTGATGACCGCATTTTGGCCATCGGGGATGGAGTGCTTACCGATATCAAAGGGGCGTTGGGCGAAGACATTGATTCCCTTTTCATCTCTGGCGGTCTGGCTGCATCAGAAACCAAAACTGGCTTTCAACCAGACAAAGATGCATTAAGTCATTATTTAGAAAAAGAAAAATCAACGCCGACATACGCAATTGGCTTCCTTCGGTAGAAAATTTATACTTGATTTTCTGCGACTGCAAAGTAATAAAGTTACCGATACATCAATTGAGACGTTACTTTATTGCTTGAAGGTGAGACATGTTGGATAATCTACCGCGCGGCACAATCTGCATCGAAGACATCGAAATTGGCATGACCCGCTATCTGAGCAAAGTTGTGTCCGACGAAGATATCGAAATGTTTGCGCAGGTTTCTACTGATCGCAATCCGGTGCATCTTGATGATGATTATGCGCGAGATACGATTTTTGAAGGCCGGATCGCGCATGGTATGTTGACCGCCGGGTTGGTGTCGGCGGTAATCGGTGAACAACTGCCCGGGCACGGAACGGTATATCTGGGCCAATCGTTAAAGTTCCTGGCCCCCGTGCGCCCCGGCGACCTTGTCTATGCCGAGGTGAAAGTCACCGACATCGAATTTTCCAAGCGCCGGGTTAAAATGGATTGCCATTGCGCCGTGGACGGGAAGAAAGTGTTGGTTGGCGAAGCGACAGTGTTGGCTCCATCGCGTAAATTCGACTGAATTCCAAGTAAAATTATGCAAGCCCGCGAGAAGTGGCGCTGCATCTTGCCACTGGCCTGCGTCAAGGCTAGGCAAGTCATATGCGGATCGTCAGAGACTATCACTTCATAGAACAGCAAGATCGCGGCGCAACAGCCGCGATTGGTAATTTTGATGGTGTGCATTTTGGCCATCGTTCGGTGATTGAACTGGCGTCAAAGGCGGCACCCGATGCGCCATTAGGTGTAGTCACGTTTGAGCCGCACCCCCGCGAATACTTTGCGCCCAACAGCCCGCCCTTTCGCCTTATGGGCCGCGATGCCCGTGCGTCACGGTTGGAAAAACTTGGTGTTGAGCGGCTCTACGAGTTGAGCTTTAACGCGGCCCTTGCGGCGCTTAGCCCCCGTGAGTTTGCAGGCGATGTTCTGCGTGACGGCCTTGGTCTGGCGCATGTCGTTGTGGGTGCCGATTTCTGTTTTGGAAAGGGTCGCGCAGGAACGGCGCAAGACCTTGTGCATTTTGGGGCCGAGTTTGGCTTTGGCGTGACCATCGCCCCGCTGATGGCGCAGGACGCACAAACCGTTTCTTCCACAGCGATCAGGCAGGCGCTGACGGCTGGCAAGCCCCGCGATGCAGCGGCAATGCTGGGCCATTGGCACCGCATTGAAGGGCCGGTGATCAGTGGTGAGCAACGCGGTCGTGAGCTGGGTTATCCCACAGCAAACATGTCTATTGACGGGCTGCATCCGCCTGCGTTTGGGGTCTATGCCGTGTTGGTTGATGTGCTTGAGGGACCTTTCAAGGGCAGCTATCAAGGGGCAGCAAGCCTTGGCGTGCGCCCGATGTTTGGCGAAAACAAAGCCAATCTTGAAACATACCTCTTTGATTTCAAGGGCGACCTATATGGCACACCACTGTCTGTCGCCTTGGTCGAGTACCTGCGTGGCGAGGAAAACTTTGACAGCCTTGATGCACTGATCACCCAAATGGATGCCGATTGCGCGCGCGCACGCAGTATTCTGGCCGCCCTATGAGCGATCCAATTGCACGCGCCGGGTTGGAAAAACGGTTCTGGGAAAAGAAGCCCCTGAACAAGATGTCGCAAGTGGAATGGGAAGCGCTTTGTGATGGCTGCGGCAAATGCTGCCTCAACAAACTTGAGGACGAAGACACCGAAGAGGTCGCGCTGACCCGTGTGGCCTGTCGGTTGTTGGACGATGCGACATGTCGCTGCGTGCACTATGAAAACCGCCATCAGTTTGTGCCCGATTGCATTGTGCTGAAACCCGACAACCTTGACACCCATGCCTATTGGATGCCGCAGACCTGCGCCTATCGTTTGTTGTGGCAGGGTAAGCCGCTTTATGATTGGCACCCTTTGATCAGCGGCACGGCGCAATCGGTGCATGATGCGGGTATCAGCGTGCAGGGTAACACTGTTTCCGAATTCGACACCCCATTTGAAGAATGGGAAGATTACATTATTGAGGAGCCGACCTGATGTTTTTCGCCTCTGACAATGCTGGCCCTGTCCATCCACAGATCATGGAACGGATCGTCACGGCAAACGCGGGTTATGCGATGCCATATGGCAAAGACCCGATCATGGACGACGTCACAACGGGGATCAGAACCGCGTTTGAAGCCCCAGAGGCGGCAGTCTATCTTGTGGCGACGGGGACCGCAGCAAATGCACTGGCGCTGGCGACATATTGCCAGCCATGGCAGACGATCTTCTGTTCCGAAGTTGCGCATATCCAAGAGGACGAATGCAATGCACCGGAATTCTATACAGGTGCGGCAAAGCTGACAGTGATCCCCACAGCTGACAAAATGACGCCCGAAGGGTTGGCAGCCGCGATTGAACCGCGCGCGCCGACAGACGTGCATTCCGCACAACGTGGTCCTGTCTCGATCACCCAAGTCACGGAACGAGGATCCCTCTATTCGCTGGAAGAGCTGCGTGCGTTGACGGCAGTCGCCAAGAGCTATGACTTGCCAGTGCATTTGGACGGCGCACGGTTTGCAAATGCCATGATGGCGCTTGGGTGTACCGCGGCAGAGATGACGTGGAAATCAAACGTGGATGTGGTGAGCTTTGGCGGTACCAAAAACGGCTGTATGGGAGTTGAAGCGGTCGTGTTTTTCGACCCCAAGAAGGCTTGGGAGTTTGAGTTGCGCCGCAAACGCGGGGCACATTTGTTTTCCAAACATCGGTTTCTGTCGGCACAGATGGCAGGCTATTTGCAAGATGATCTTTGGAAACAGACCGCCCGGCAGGCAAACGACAATGCAGCCTATCTTGTCGCAGGGCTGCGCAAGGCCGGGGCAGAATTTTTGCATGAACCACAGGCCAACATGGTATTTGCACTTTTCCCGCGTTCAGTGCATCGCAAGCTGACTGCGGCGGGGGCCAAATACTATGTCTGGAAGGGGTCACTGGACGGTGCTGATGATGAAATGGTCGGCGCTCGGCTGGTCTGTGACTGGTCGATCAGCCGCGCAGATATCGACACATTCCTAAGCCATTTTTAACTACGCTCTAGCAGATCACCAATCGCTGAGGCCACCTCATTAGGATGCGTGATTGGTGCCATATGCCCGGCACCTTCGATCACAATCTGCGACGCATTTGGCAGCCGCCGTTCCAAACCATCGTTGATAGCGGATATGGCAGGTAGTGCCTGCGACCCACGCATCAGAAGGGTTGGCATCCTCACCGCATCCAGGACACCGGGTCGCAACAATCCGGCGTTGTCCTCATAGATAAAACCAACCGTATCCGGCACCACATGGATCGCACGTATCATCGCGGCGCGCGACCGTTCCGGGATGTCATCCCACGGCGTTCCGCCACTCCACATTCGGTTAAAGACCCGCGCGGCAAGGGGGCGATTGGACGCCGCAATTGCTTCGACAAACGGGGCGGCGCGTTCATCGTGATCTCGCATTGTGTCCGGTGCATCACGCGATGCCACCGCTAAGAAAACAGGCTCAATCAGCGTCAGGCTGCGTATCTGATCAGGCAGGGTCGCTGCAAGTCTGAGTGCAATCATCGCGCCGAATGAATGACCGATTATATCTATTGGTTCATCGCCGAATGTCGACAGCGCCGCGTTAAAAACCGTAGCGGAGAAATCGCTGCTCTCATCCCAATCGGCGCTTTGGCCATGGCTGGGCATATCGGGGGCCAAGATTGTCACCTCCGGCGAGAGGTTTTTCGCCACACCCGTCCATGCGCCACCAAATGCCAAGGTACAATGCAGGGCCAACACGCGGCGTTGCCCCTGCCCCAGCGTCGTCATATGCGGAACAAAGCCCGCCTGCGGTCTCACAACTTGCCGGACAAATGCAGATCAAGATCCTCGATCTTATCCTGGCCCCAGAACCTTTGATCGCCGACGATATAGAACGGCGCACCAAAAACACCTGCCTCAACCGCATCTTCCAGGTTTCTTGCATAGGTTTCGGCACCGACCAGCAAGCCGGAATCAGCCAATGCAGGATCAAACCCTGCTTCCGTCAGACAGGCGCGTACAACGTCGTCCTCGGCGATGTCTTTTTCATCAGCCCAGACGTTGCGTGTAATCACATGCGCCAGCTTGCCCAGATCGCCGCCGCCCGCATTTTGCGCGGCGATAAAGGCATAGGCTGCAGGAGCACCATTTGTGGGCCAGTGCGCCGGTTTCAGGTTGAAATCCATGCCAAGCTTTTTCGCCTCGCGGGTCAAAGCCTGCGCGTGGTATTCCATGCGGCTGATGTGCCGGTCCTTGGGGGGTGTGCCACCCGTGCGGGCAAACGCTGCGACAATATCAAAAGGTTTGTAGTTGATCGTTGCCCCATGCTTTGCCGCAACCTCTTCCAGTCGTTGCCCGGCCAGGTAGCAATAAGGCGACAGGGTTGCGAAATAATAGTCGATTTGGGCCATTTGGCTCTCCGATTTGTGAGGGTGCAGCTTTGCCCGACGCTAGCGCCATGTTAAGCGGTGTCAACGTCACGATTCTGTCATATCCCGCTGCTCCCGGAGACCTTATGCCACGTACAGCTGAACCGAAACTGATCTCTGGCAATGCCAACATGCCATTGGCAACTGCAATCGCCCGGCGAATGTCGATGCACCGGGGGGTCCACGTCGGTTTGGTTGACACAAGGGTCGAACGGTTTAACGACGGTGAGATTTTTGTCGAGGTCTTTGAGAACGTGCGCGGCGAAGACATGTTCATCATTCAATCAACCTCGAACCCGGCCAATGACAACCTGATGGAGCTGTTGATCATGGCTGACGCCCTGCGCCGGTCATCGGCGGCACGTGTAACGGCGGTATTGCCCTACTTCGGGTACGCCCGACAGGATCGCCGCACCAAGGCGCGCACACCGATCACTGCCAAACTGGTGGCGAACATGCTGGTGGGCACCGGGATCGAACGGGTTCTGACGATGGATCTGCACGCGGCACAGATCCAGGGGTTTTTCGACATTCCGGTGGACAACCTTTATGCCTCGCCGGTCTTTGCCCTGGACATCAAAGACGCGTTCAAAGACCAGATGAGCGACCTGATGATCGTGTCCCCAGATGTGGGTGGTGTGGCACGGGCCCGTGAGCTGGCAAAACGCGTGAACGCGCCGCTGGCGATCGTGGACAAACGCCGCGAAAAAGCGGGCGAAGTTGCTGAGATGACGGTGATTGGTAACGTGACTGGCAAGACCTGCATCATCGTAGACGACATTTGTGATACCGCTGGAACCCTATGCAAAGCCGCCGAAGTTCTGATGGAAGCGGGGGCAAAGGAGGTCCACTCTTACATTACCCATGGCGTTATGTCTGGCCCGGCGGTTGAGCGCGTAACGAATTCAGTGATGAAATCGCTTGTTATCACAGACAGTATCGCACCAACCGATGCGATCAAGAAAGCGGCCAATATTCGCATTGTACCAACCGCGCCAATGTTTGCTCAGGCGATCCTGAACATCTGGAACGGCACGTCCGTGTCATCTTTGTTCGAGGCAGAAACACTGGGCCCGATTTATGATGGAACTTACGCAGCTGAGTGATCTGCGATGCGGGTATGTCGCTAAATCACGTCCCAATCATCTTCGTCTGGCAATTCACCGATGGCTGTCCAGGCAATACGCACCCGTGCCACACGGGTGTCGCCCCACGTGCGAAAGACCATGTCAAAACCAGTATTGGTGATTGCTTCAGCACTGATATCCGCGCGCATCACCGTGACCGCATCCACATCCCACAATGAAAGCGACATCTGAACGCTGGGTTCAGACTTGTACTGTTCGCCAAACGATATGTGTCGTCGGCGTTCACGTTGACCGCGTCCGGTCCACATTTCGCCACCATCTTCGTAATCCGAAAACAGGACGACGTCACCACTGTCAACGCCGATGGTATGATTGCGGAGTTTTTTCATGGATCACATAGAACCTAATAGTTAATCAACATAAGCGACAATGCTCTATACCGTTGGTGCCTCAAACAGGAAAGGCCCCGCTGATGCAGGGCCTTTTGAAATAACCTATAGCCAGATCAAAGGTTCGGTTGTTTCGCGGACAACCCGATCTCGTCACCCATTGCCACCATGTCGGACAGCAATTTGGCCGCGTCATCAACCGGACCCGGTTCATTCTGAAAGTTTTCCTTTGCCTTGGTGTAATGGGCGTGAACATCTTTCATCATGTCATCAAACTGGTCTTGGGTCATATCGCCCTTGGTCACAGCGCGCTCGGCCAGAACCGACACACCACGGCTGCTGATTTCGGCGAAGCCGCCTGTCACAACATACTCCGAAGCACCTGACGGTCCCTCTACCTTGAGAACACCTGGCCGCAGTGTGGTTATTGTCGGCGCGTGATCGGCCATAGCCGTCATGTCGCCATCCGCACCGGGGATCTGCACTGCCGTGACCTCCATTGAGGCCAGCCGCCGTTCCGGCGACACCAGATCGAATTGCATCGTGTCTGCCATTGATTCAGGCTCCCTTAAGCGGCGTCAGCTGCCATTTTTTCAGCTTTCGCTTTCACTTCTTCAATGCCACCCACCATGTAGAAGGCACCTTCAGGCAGGTGATCGTATTCACCAGCCACAACCGCCTTGAAGGACGAGATGGTTTCTTCCAAAGGCACCTGAACACCATCAGACCCTGTGAACACTTTGGCGACGTCAAACGGCTGCGACAAGAACCGCTCGATCTTGCGGGCACGGGCCACGGCAAGTTTGTCTTCTTCGCTGAGTTCGTCCATGCCCAAAATCGCGATGATATCCTGCAAGGATTTATAGCGCTGAAGAACCTGCTGCACGTCTGTCGCAACTTTATAGTGCTCATCACCGATGATCAGCGGGTCAAGTAGACGTGATGTTGAACCAAGTGGGTCCACAGCCGGATAGATGCCTTTTTCAGAAATCGCACGATCCAGAACGGTTGTCGCATCAAGGTGCGCAAACGATGTCGCAGGGGCCGGGTCGGTCAAGTCATCCGCAGGGACATACACGGCCTGAACGGACGTAATCGAACCGTTCTTGGTCGAAGAAATGCGTTCCTGCATCGCGCCCATGTCGGTGGCCAGTGTTGGCTGGTAGCCCACAGCGGAAGGGATACGACCCAGAAGGGCCGAAACCTCAGAGCCCGCTTGCGTAAAGCGGAAGATGTTGTCCACGAAGAACAAAACGTCGGAACCTGTGTCATCGCGGAACTGTTCAGCCAGCGACAGACCTGTGAGGGCCACACGCATACGCGCACCTGGAGGCTCGTTCATTTGGCCGTAAACCAGCGCAATTTTTGACTCTGAAAGGTTATCAGGGACGATAACACCGGATTCGATCATTTCGTGGTAAAGGTCATTGCCTTCACGCGTCCGTTCGCCAACACCCGCGAACACGGACACACCTGAGTGCACCTTCGCGATGTTGTTGATCAATTCCATGATCAAAACGGTCTTACCAACCCCGGCACCGCCGAACAGACCAATTTTACCACCCTTGGTGTAGGGGGCCAGAAGGTCGATGACCTTGATGCCTGTGGTCAGGATTTCGGTGGCTGTTGATTGTGCTTCAAAGGCAGGCGCGTCGCCGTGGATTGAACGGGTTTCTTTCGCGTCAACCGGGCCTTTTTCGTCAACGGGGTCGCCGGTCACATTCAGGATACGACCCAATGTGCCGCTGCCGACGGGCACCTGAATAGGTGCGCCGGTGTCGGTAACTTTGGCACCCCGCACGAGACCTTCTGTGGCGTCCATCGCAATGGTGCGCACAGTGTTTTCACCAAGGTGCTGGGCCACTTCGAGAACCAGCGTCTTGCCTTGGTTGTCTGTGTTCAATGCGTTCAGGATTTCCGGCAGGTTATCCTCGAATTGCACGTCAACGACCGCGCCGATGACTTGGGTGATTTTGCCGACTGCTTTTGCCATGTCGTGTCTCTCCGGTTTTGTCTTACAGCGCTTCCGCGCCGGAAATGATTTCGATCAGCTCGTTGGTGATAACGGCCTGACGTGAACGGTTGTACTGGATGGTCAGATCGTCGATCATCTCACCCGCGTTCCGTGTGGCGTTGTCCATTGCGGACATCCGCGCGCCCTGTTCAGACGCTGCGTTTTCCAACAAAGCGCTAAAGATTGCCGTGGCGACACCACGTGGCAACAGATCAGCAAGAATTGCTTCTTCGCTAGGCTCATAATCGAACAGGGTCGATGCTTCGTCTGCCTCGCCTCCGTCGAATTTCGCAGGAATGATCTGCTTGGCCGTTGGAATTTGGCTGACGACGTTCACGAATTCCGCATAGAAAATCGTCGCGACATCAAATTCCTCAGCATCGAACCGCGCCAGAATATCTTTGGCGATACCCTGTGCGTCGACATAGCCAAGGCGTTTCACCTCAGATAGATCAACGTGCCCGATCAGATATGCGCCAAAGTCCCGGCGCATCTGGTCGCGGCCTTTTTTGCCCACGGTCAGAATTTTCAGCTCTTTGCCTTCGGCCAACAGTTCACGCGCGCGGGCCTTGGCCAGCTTGACAATGTTGGTGTTGAAACCGCCGCACAAGCCACGCTCGGACGTCATCACAACCAAAAGCTGGACTTTGTCGCTGCCAGTGCCTGACAGAAGTTTGGGCGCTGTATCAGAGCCGCCAACAGAAGCGGCAAGCCCCGACATCACAGCATTGAACCGTTCTGTGTAAGGGCGCGACGCCTCGGCAGCCTCTTGCGCGCGGCGAAGTTTCGCCGCGGCAACCATTTGCATGGCCTTGGTGATCTTGCGGGTCGATTTGACCGACGTGATCCTGTTTTTAAGGTCCTTGAGATTTGGCATTGCCTTATCTCTCCTTAAGCGAAGTCAGCTGCAAAACCGTCAATCGCGGCCTTGATTTTATCTTCCAACTCGTCTTTGACCTTGCGGTCATTGTTGGTGATATCTTTCAGCAGATCGTCATGCTTGCCACGCAGATGCGCCAGCAGGCCCGCTTCCCAGCGGCCGACCTGTTTCACGTCAACCTTGTCCAGATACCCCTTTGTGCCGGCATAGATCACGCAGACGATCTCGGCATTGGTCAGGGGCTTGTATTGTGGCTGCTTCATCAGTTCGGTAAGACGCGCACCACGGGCCAGCAACTGCTGGGTCGCGGCATCAAGGTCGGAGCCAAATTGTGCAAACGCCGCCATCTCACGATACTGCGCCAGTGACAGTTTCACCGGGCCAGCGACAGAAGACATCGCTTTTGTTTGCGCGGATGAACCAACCCGCGAAACCGACAGACCTGTGTTCACAGCAGGGCGGATACCCTGATAAAAGAGTTCGGTTTCCAGGAATATCTGACCGTCGGTGATCGAAATCACGTTCGTCGGAATAAACGCAGACACGTCGCCGCCCTGGGTTTCAATGATCGGCAGCGCGGTCAAAGACCCGTTGCCTGCGTCGTCGCCCAATTTCGCCGAACGCTCGAGCAAACGGGAGTGGAGATAGAAAACGTCACCCGGATAGGCTTCACGGCCCGGTGGGCGGCGCAGCAACAGCGACATCTGACGATAGGACACCGCCTGTTTGGACAAGTCATCATAGATGATCAGCGCATGACGGCCATTGTCGCGGAAATGCTCCGCCATGGCTGTTGCCGAATAGGGTGCAAGGAACTGCATCGGCGCAGGCTCGGACGCGGTTGCGGCGACGATGATTGAATAGTCAATCGCGCCGGATTCTTCGAGCTTTTTGACCAGCTGCGCCACGGTTGAGCGTTTCTGACCAATCGCGACATACACACAGTACATCTTTTTGCTTTCATCATCCCCGGCGGCGGCATTTACCTGCGCCTGGTTCAGCATTGCATCAAGAGCCACAGCCGTTTTGCCGGTTTGACGGTCACCAATGATCAATTCGCGTTGGCCACGGCCAATCGGGATCATCGCGTCAACGGATTTGAGGCCCGTCGCCATCGGCTCATGCACAGATTTACGCGGTATAATGCCGGGCGCTTTGACGTCCGCAATACCGCGTTTGGTTGATTTGATCGGGCCTTTGCCGTCAATCGGATTGCCCAGACCGTCCACAACACGACCCAACAGTTCGTCACCGATTGGCACGTCCACGATGGAATTTGTGCGCTTAACGGTGTCGCCTTCTTTGATGTCGCGGTCGTTACCGAAAATAACCACACCGACGTTGTCGGCCTCAAGGTTCAGGGCCATACCCTGAATACCACCGGGAAATTCGACCATTTCACCAGCCTGAACATTGTCCAGACCGTAAACGCGGGCAATACCATCCCCGACGCTCAATACGCGGCCCACTTCGGCCACTTCTGCTTCTTGACCGAAATTCTTAATTTGGTCCTTCAGGATTTTGGAAATCTCTGCTGCTTGGATACCCATTTATCCGACCTCTTTCATTACGTTCTGGAGGGAATTGAGCTTTGAGCGGATCGACGTATCGATCATCTTGGAGCCCACTTTGACGACAAGACCGCCGATGAGGGATTCATCAACGGTCGTTTGGAGTGTTACGGTTTTGCCGGTGGTCGCTTTCAGCGATTTGGCAAGTTTGTCTGATTGTGTCTTGGTCAATGCCTTGGCCGATGTGACCTCTGCCGTGACTTCGCCTTTGTCTTCGGCAATGACATCACGCAGGGTTTTGACCAATTGTGGCAGAACGAACAGACGACGCTTTTGCGCCATCAAGGCCAGCGTATTGGTCATGGTCGGCGACAGCTTCATCTTTTTGGCAAGTGCCGCGATGGCACCGGCCTGTTCGTCACGTGTATAGATCGGGGAATGGATCAGAGCGCGGAAATCGTCACTGTCGGTCAATGCGCCTTGCAAAGCATCAAGATCGGTTTCGATGGCTTTGACCTTTTTGGCCTCTTTCGCCAGATCATAAACGGCTGTCGCATAGCGCTGCGCGATGCCGGTGGAAATCGATGCTGGTTCGGACACGTCCATCCTCTCGTACAAAAAGACCGGGTATACGAACAAAGTCGCGTCACCGGAGTGTTGGCGCGGCTTGAAAAGGTTCAAGACGTCTAAATCAGGGGCGATGTAGCAGACCGTTCCCCACCCCGCAACACACTATAGTGAGGTTTCAAAAGGTGCCAGTGGGTTATTTGTTAAGGTTTGCAAAGGGTGCGACTGTTTGACCGCACTATTTAAAGCGCATGGGCGGCATTTTCCAGGAAAGGCCCGAATCTAGATGGCCATCCCTTATCTCGATGGTCATCCGCCAATTCGGCCAGTTCATAATATTTCTGAACACATTGGCCACTGCCGTCGGCATGCCATCCGGTCCGGATACGACTTGGCCTTCCAGCAGTTTAAAGCAGGTCCTCTTCTGCATCAGACGCAGAGAGCCCCAAGGCCTCAAGCCCGCTTTCCAGATGATCAGCAAAATGCGGTGTTCCCAGCAGATAATCCGCCGTGGGCGTGTTCGCCTCCTGCCTTGCAGTTTCAATGGCTTCGTTCAGCTCTTCCGCCTCAAAACTGCCACGCCCAATCCACATAATGGCGACCAGACTGTGCAATTCGTCTTCGTTCAGAGTTTCCAGAAACCCACGCAGTTCGTTTTCTGCACGATCCACCTCATGTCCATACAGAATAATCTGCGCGACTTTTCGAATTGCAATGTTTAGCATTTTCACCACCTGCGTATTTTAGCTGCGTTAGCACACCATCTCAGATCGTCAGGCGCGCTTCATTGCGCCAAATCAATAAACAACAAAGGACCTGTGATTCTGGTCAAATTGGTTTGGCCTTGGGCTCCGCGATGCCTTCCAGCACATCGATGGCGCGGCGGGCCGTGCTCCGCTCAACGCGGCCCTTGGGTGGATATACCAGCTTGGTGGCCTCAACCATAAACGCACCACCTGCCATCATTGTCGGCATGTGGCGGCCCACCCGTTCCATCAGCCCCGCTGATTGCATCCAGACCCGTTTGCCCGATGGCATCTGATAGAGCGCGCCGATCTGCCGTTCTGGCAGGAATTGGTGTTTGCGCAATTGCGTTTCTAACTGGCCCGGCGAATAGGGTCGGCCATAACCAAACGGCGTGATGTCGCGACGCGCCCAGAACCCTGCCCTGTTGGGTACGATGAAAAGCGCCCTTCCACCCGGCCCCAGAACCCGCCAACATTCCTCAAGCAACTCACTTGGATGTTCAGACGTTTCAAGCCCGTGCAGCAGAACCAGCTTATCCACATGCCCGGTTTCAATCGGCCACATCGTTTCCGCCGTCAGCACAGAGGTGTTTGGCATGCCCGCAGGCCACGGCATCACGCCCTGAGGCCCAGGCATCAATGTCACCACCCGCCGTGCGTCTTTCAGATAGGGCCGCAGCAACGGGGCGGCAAAGCCAAATCCAACGACGGTCTGCCCTTTGGCCTCGGGCCATAATTCCAACATACGGTCGCGCAATGATTTTTGCGCCGCCCGGCCCAGCGCGCTGCGATAATAGAAATTGCGCAGATCTTGCACATCAAGATGCATTGCGGCCCGTCCCAGTGAATGTCACTCTGGTCGCACCTTACCAAAGCAGACAGGAGAAATACCATGCCCTTTGATCTGATCACCATTCCATGCCTGTCTGACAATTACGCCTTTCTGTTGCGCGATCATCAAAGTGACAAGGTTGCCCTGATCGATGCGCCAGAGGCAGCACCCATATTGGCCGAACTGAAAAAAAGGGATTGGCAATTGAGCCAGATTTGGCTGACCCATCACCATCCCGACCATGTTCAGGGTGTTGCTGATGTGCTCAAGGAACATGATGCAAATGTGATCGGGGCCAAAGCCGATGAACACCGTTTGCCGCCGCTCGACCGTAAAGTGGCGGAGGACGACAGCATTACATTGGGCGCTCTGGAAGCACGGGTTATTGATGTGTCCGGCCATACCATTGGCCATATTGCGTTTTATGTGCCAACAGCAAAAGCCGCCTTTACCGCCGACAGCCTGATGGCCCTGGGTTGTGGCCGATTGTTTGAGGGCACGCCCGCGCAGATGTGGGAAAGCCTGCAAAAACTGATGACCCTTCCTGAGGACACGATGATATGTTCGGGCCACGAATATACATCCGCCAATGCAAAATTTGCGCTGACGGTTGATCCGAAGAACACCGACCTTATATCAAGGGCCAAGGACATTGAGGCCGCCCGGAAAAAAGGTGTGCCAACGGTTCCATCGAAACTTGCAACCGAACTCAAAACCAATCCCTTTTTGCGGCCTGCCGATCCGGCCATTCGCGCGACATTGGGGATGCCAGACGCCACTGACACAGATGTGTTCACCGAAATCCGTGCGCGCAAAGATAAGTTCTGAACGCCAAATCATGGTCAAAAAGACTCGCTCACGGCAAATGTGACCGATTTATCAAAGAAAAGCCTTGAAGACAGGCTATGATCAACCAAACTCTAATACTATGAGGCCATGGTCGGACCGAGGCTGCTGATATGTCTTAGCACCCCAACCGACCCCGATCGACAAGGAGCACGCCCGTGCCTTCATTTTCGACTACACTTGAGCAGGCGATCCACGCAGCCCTTGCGCTGGCCAATGCCCGCCGCCACGAATTCGCCACGCTGGAACATCTGTTGCTGGCGCTGATTGACGAGCCTGATGCAGTTCAGGTGATGAAGGCCTGTTCGGTCGATATCTCTGAGCTGCGCGATACGCTTGTCGAGTTTGTCGATGAGGATTTGAGCAATCTGGTCACGGATGTTGATGGCTCTGAGGCAGTCCCAACAGCCGCATTTCAGCGTGTGATCCAACGCGCCGCAATCCATGTGCAATCCTCTGGCCGGACCGAAGTAACCGGTGCCAATGTGCTGGTTGCCATCTTTGCCGAACGTGAATCAAACGCCGCCTACTTTCTGCAGGAACAGGATATGACGCGGTATGATGCGGTGAACTACATCGCGCACGGTGTCGCAAAAGATCCTGCCTATGGCGAGGCGCGCCCGATTGCCGGTGCCCCTGAGCACGAAGAAGAGGCCCAAGGTGTGACCGAAGGCGAAAAGAAAGAATCGGCCCTTCAAAAATACTGTGTCGATCTGAACGCGAAATCACGTGAGGGCGACATTGACCCGCTGATTGGCCGCGAGGCCGAAGTTGAACGCTGTATTCAGGTGCTGTGTCGCCGTCGCAAGAACAACCCGCTGCTGGTGGGCGACCCCGGCGTGGGCAAGACGGCCATAGCAGAAGGTCTGGCGCGCAAGATTGTTGCGGGCGAAACACCTGAAGTCCTGGCAAAAACAACCATCTACTCGCTCGATATGGGCGCTTTGCTGGCTGGCACACGCTACCGCGGCGATTTCGAAGAACGCCTGAAAGCGGTGGTAACCGAATTGGAAAACCACGACGATGCGGTCCTTTTCATTGACGAAATCCACACTGTTATCGGTGCTGGTGCCACGTCTGGTGGCGCAATGGATGCCTCCAACTTGCTGAAACCCGCGCTTGCGGGCGGTAAATTGCGCACAATGGGGTCCACCACGTACAAGGAATTCCGCCAGCACTTTGAGAAAGACCGCGCACTTGCCCGGCGTTTCCAAAAGGTTGATGTGAATGAACCATCGGTGGATGACGCAGTGAAAATTCTCAAAGGTCTAAAGCCCTATTTTGAGGACCATCACAGCGTGAAATACACATCCGATGCAATCAAATCATCTGTGGAGCTCGCGCATCGGTACATCAACGACCGCAAATTGCCGGATTCAGCGATTGACGTGATCGACGAGGCGGGTGCCGCCCAGCATCTGGTTGCAGCCTCCAAGCGCCGCAAAACCATTGGCACCAAAGAGGTTGAGGCGGTCGTCGCCAAGATCGCGCGCATCCCGCCCAAGAATGTCTCAAAGGACGATGTCGTCGTTCTGAAAGATCTCGAAAAATCGCTCAAACGCGTGGTCTTTGGTCAGGACAAGGCAATCGAGGCATTGGCCTCTGCCATCAAACTGGCCCGTGCCGGTTTGCGTGAGCCTGAAAAACCCATCGGCAATTACCTGTTCGCAGGGCCAACTGGCGTGGGCAAAACCGAAGTTGCGAAACAGCTGGCCGATACGCTGGGTGTTGAATTGCTGCGTTTTGATATGTCGGAGTACATGGAGAAACATGCGGTTTCGCGTCTTATTGGTGCCCCTCCCGGCTATGTCGGCTTTGACCAGGGTGGTATGCTGACCGACGGCGTCGATCAACATCCGCACTGCGTCCTGCTGCTTGACGAGATGGAAAAAGCACACCCGGACGTCTACAATATCCTGTTGCAGGTGATGGACCACGGCAAACTGACCGATCACAACGGTCGTACCGTCGATTTCCGCAATGTGGTCCTGATCATGACATCAAACGCTGGTGCCACTGAACAGGCAAAAGAAGCCATCGGTTTTGGCCGTGATCGCCGCACTGGCGAGGATACCGCAGCGATTGAGCGGACCTTCACGCCTGAATTCCGCAACCGCCTGGATGCGGTGATCAGCTTTGCACCATTGCCAAAGGATGTGATCTTGCAGGTGGTCGAGAAATTTGTGCTGCAACTTGAAGCACAGTTGATGGACCGCAATGTGACCATTGAGCTTTCCAAGAAAGCTGCCGAATGGCTGGCCGACAAAGGCTATGACGACAAAATGGGGGCGCGCCCACTGGGCCGCGTCATTCAGGAGCACATCAAAAAACCGCTGGCCGAAGAATTGCTTTTCGGCAAATTGGCCAAAGGCGGCGTCGTCAAAGTTGGTGCCAAAAAAGGTGAGCTTGATATCACCATTCTTGGCCTCGAAAAGCCGCGCCTGTCCGGCAATAAACCGCCCCTGCTGACGGCGGAATGATCAAACGGGCCGTATTGGCCCTGACACTTCCCTTCGCTGGTCCGACACTGGCGGAGGGAATCTCATTACAGTCCCCCATCGACTGCGATCTGACCAGCACCTGTTACATCCAACAATATATGGACCGGCACCCGACTGCGGGCGTCCGTGATTATCATTGCGCCGGGCTAAGTTATGATGGGCATCTGGGAACTGATTTCGCGCTTCCTTCAACCGCCGACATTCAAAAAGACATTGCGGTGCGCGCCGCAGCAGATGGCGTGGTCGAGGGCGTGCGTGATGGCATGACTGACATCGAATACACCCCCCAAACAGCGGCCGCGGTCGAAAACCGCGAATGTGGTAATGGGGTCCAGATCAACCATGGTCAGGGATGGGTCACGCAATATTGTCATCTGAAACAAGGATCACTGGCCGTTCGAACGGGCCAAAAGGTTTCGGCAGGGGACACCCTTGGCCATGTCGGGATGTCGGGCAGAGCCGCCTTTCCCCATGTTCATCTGTCGGTCCGAAAAGATGGCAAGGCCCTCGATCCATTTGATCCAGATGGCACTCTGACCTGTGCATCACCGGCAGACAGCACACTCTGGGCTGATCCGCCGCCCTACCGTCCCGGTGGCCTGATCTCGGTCGGTTTTTCCGACCATGTCCCGGATTTTGCCCAAGTCAAATCCGGCGATGCCAAAAAGACGCGTATCTCGACGCAGGCCCGGACCCTCGTCATCTATGGCTTTGGTTTCGGGATCAGGGCGGGGGATGTGATGCGCCTTTCGATTACAGGGCCAAAAGGGCAAGTGATCGCAAAAGACATCGTATTCGACCACCCACAGGCGCGGTCGTTTCGCGCGATTGGCAAGAAACGCACTTGGCACCCGTGGCCGCAGGGTGACTATCATGGCAATGTCAGTCTGCTCAGGAACAATGCTGTTGTGAGCCAATCAGAAACAAAAATCACGCTGCGCTGACCCGCGCGCGCCCAATGACCCTTCACCCTTTCTCAAATACCGAAATACACCAGTAACTTCGCGCGTGACCTCGCCAAGATGACCTATTTCTCGGTAAATTTAAGCTCAATCCGCCGGTTCAAGGCGCGTGCTTCATCGCTGTCGCCAATGGCCACGGGCTGATATTGCCCAAATCCGTTCGCTGACAAACGGTCCGGCGAAATGCCAAGGAAGTTGATCATATATTTCACGACCGACAGGGCCCGCGCCTGCGAAAGCTCCCAATTGTCGAGGTATTCGCCAGTCCCCAGCAGCGGCACGTTGTCTGTGTGCCCATCTACGCGGATCACCCAATTGATTTCGCTCGGGATATCGTCGGCAACGGATTGCAAGATCCTTGCAACCTTGGCAATTTCGCCTCTGCCATCGTCCGACAAAACTGCGCCGCCGGGTGGAAACAACACCTCGGAAGAGAAAACAAACCGATCCCCCTCAATCCGCACTCCTTCCTGAGAGCCCAAAACGTCACGTAACCTGCCGAAGAACTCTGAGCGATACTGTTCCAGATCTTTGGTTTCCGCTTCCAGTCGCTTGCGTTCCGCCGCCTCCAATTCCGCGCGGCGGCTTTGTTCGGCAGCTACGCGTGCTAAGGCCGTGTTCAGGTCAGATCCCAGTGATTGCAGTTCAATATTCTTGGCCGCATCCCGCGCCTGTGCGTCATCCAACAAAGCCTGGAGACTTCCCAATTGCGAACGAAGTGCCGCGACTTGCTGGTTCAGCAGTTCAGTTTGACGCTGGGCTTCCGCGCTCACGGCCTGTTCTGTTGAAAGCTCTTGCTGCGCCGCAGCCAGCAGGGCCGCCCGCTTTTCGGCTTGTGTCGAGGTATCATTGGCCAGTGTTTCAGCAGCCAGCTTTGCCGCCAGCGCCTCAGTCAATTGCGCACGCAGAGCGTCGCGGTCCGCGGCGAGGGTGTTTTGAGCGGCATCTCGTTCGGCCCGCAATGCGATGATTTCCTGCTGCAGGCGGGCCAATTCTGCTTCGGCCTCAGCACCGGTTTTCGCTGCACTCTCTGCCGCATCAAGGCGCACCAGCGCTGCGGCGAGCTGGTCATCCAGGTCCCCCTCCGCTGCGCGGGCGGCGGCCAGCAAGGTCAAAGTATCTTCTGCCTTTTGCCGCTGCGCCTCAAGCGCCAGCGTCATTGCAGTCAGTTCGGTATCTGCATCTGCAAGTTTCGCGCGCAGGGCTTCGGCTGCCGCTGCTTCGGCCAAACGTTCAGCCTCCGCCGCGCTCAGCTCGGCCGCCGCTGCATCAACCTGTCCTGTCAGATCAGCGACCTGCGCGTCGGCTTGGGCATTTCGCGCCCGCAGATCCGCAACCAGAGCTTCCAACGCCTCGCGGCGGGCGGCGGCCAATCGTGCGGCTTCGGCCTGCGCGTCCACTTCTGAACGGGCCGCCGCAAGTGCCAAATCAAGCGCCTCCTGCGCACTCAGCAAATCTGCCTGCTGTTTCTCAAGTGCGCTCACCTGCCCCAGCGCCATCTCGCGTTCCGATAGAAGGCCTGCAACTTGCGCTTCAAAGCTGGTAATCCGCGTTTCGGCGGCATTCAACGCCGCCGTTTGCTGATCGCGCTGGTTTGTCAGTGCCGCGATCAGGGCCGCTTGTTCTGACACTTCGCCACGCGCGTCGTTAAGGGACGCATTCAGTGCACCCAACCGTGCCTCAAGCTGTGCATTGGTGCTTTCTTCCAGTCCCAACGCTTGCGCCAGCGCCGCGACCTCACCTGCCAATGCGTCAAGTTCTGTTTCCTGACCGGTGATCCGTTCTGTCAGAACAAACTGCACCACCATGAATATGGTCAGCACGAACATGAGCACCAGCAAAAGTCCGGTCATCGCATCCACAAATCCCGGCCAAATGGAGGATTGAAACCGCGAACCTGTCCGCCGGGACAATGCCATGGTTAGCGCCCCTCGCCGCCGGGCTTGTTCAGGGGTCGTATCCGGCGCGGCTCTGTGGAACGCCCTTCAGATACGGCCTTGGCCAACGACATGATATCCTTGCGAAATTCCGCCATAATTTCCTGCCGTCCGGCTGAAATTTCTTCAAGAATGCGCAGCATCTGCACGTCGATGGACCGCAACCGCATTCGGCTTTCAGCGTCAATGCCATCACCGGAACCCTGGGCCTCCACTGCCGTGATCATGCGTTCCTGACCAGCGGCAATCCGTTCCAGCGCCAGATTGGAAGGGTTGGTCCCTTCCATCCGGGTGGTCATCCGGTCCACCGCATCTGCAAGTTTGCCGAGTTTTTCGTCGACCATCGCACGACTTGTGCCCGATTCCCTGAACATCTGTTGCAGCGTTTCCATTTGTTCGGTCATATGATCAATAACGCCGCCCATGACATGCTGCTCGCCGGTGCCTTCTTCACCAGTGCTGAAGCCAATGCGGGTGATTGAGCTGAGCCAATCCTCAAGTTCCTGATAAAACCGGTTTTGCCCATGCCCTGCAAAGAGTTCGAGCAGGCCAACGACCAGCGACCCTGCAAGACCCAAAAGCGAGGATCCGAATGCAACGCCCATACCGCCCAACTGCGCCTCAAGGCCCGTCATGAGACGGCTAAAAACATCAACGCCGCCTTCGCCTTCTGCGGGGGCGAGGCTGCGGATGGTGTCCACCACCGCTGGCACAGTGGTGGCAAGGCCATAGAACGTCCCTAAAAGGCCAAGGAAAATCAACATGTTGACAATGTAGCGCGTTATCTCGCGCGCTTCGTCTATGCGGCTCGCTACGGAATCAAGAATGGACCGTGTGGATGTCGCACTGACCTGCATCCGCGCCCCTCGGGTGCGCAACAATGAGGCCAAGGGGGCCAGCAACTGTGGGGCAATTGTCTCCGGGTCCGGTGTGTCTGAGGCAAAGTTTTCGATCCAGCGCACAGATCCTATCAATTGGAACACCTGATAAAAACAAGCGAATACGCCGATTATGAAGACAAAGATGATGAACCCGTTAAGGTACGGGTTCGCCGCAAAAATCGGCAGCACCGAAGGCAATGCCAGAAAACCGCCAAAAGCGGTCATTGCCAGCACGATGAGCATCAGAGAAATCTGGCGCACGGGCTGTGAAAACTGTGGTCGTTGTTGTCGGTCTGGCTGCGCCATGCGGCCTTGCTCCTGACCCTTTTTGCCTGCTTTGCGCGCAGCTTACACTGAAAACATAGGCATATGCCAAGAATTTATGTGGTGAGGGTTTTCACTCTGTCGTGCAGCCATTCCAATGCCGGGTCGTGCAATCCAACCTCTGCCAGATGTGTAGCGGTATTATAGAGATATTCGGTATTTGGCCCACGCCCACCGACGGCATTCGCGATGATCTGGGCCTGCTCTTCCAGCGGCAGACCACCGCAATATTGGACGTGGCCCTCGTCGATGACATACACGACCGCCGTCACGTCCCGGCCATCGGTCAGGTGAATCCTGAGGTTCTTTTCAACATAGGCAGATGAGATCAGCTCGCGTTCGCGCAAGTATTCCAGAGTATCAGCCTCAGCGCCGTCCGCCACCCGAAGCGCCATTCCTTCGCAGGCGCTTTCGACATGTTCGTCCAAGGCCAACACCAGTCCGGGGTGATCTTCGGTACCACGGTGATGGATTGATCGCATGCAAAACGACCGCGCATAGCCCGGTAGCGTGGCGATCACGCTTTCCGCGACGGTGAAACCGGGGTTCCACAATAAGCTGCCGTATCCAAATACCCACATTGCCATCACGCTGGTCCTTCTTTGATGGCTTGGGTAAACCGCATCTGAAGCCTGAGTTAAAGGGATTATCAACGATGCGCAGATTGGCTTGGCTGATCTTTGTCCTGCTGGTGATGTGGTCCGCATGGTGGGCCGCTGCATCCTCGGGGGTACAGCACCTGCTGACCACGTGGCTGGACAACCGGCGCGACTTGGGTTGGCAGGTTGAGGTTGCCGAAATTTCGAAACACGGTTTCCCGCTGTTTCTGCACGCCCGGCTCAAGGATGTGTCGGCTGCTGATCCCGCCACAGGTCTGAGGGTCGATGCACCGCAATTGGATCTGACGGGGGCCGCCTTTTGGCCCGGCTATATGTCCGTGAAACTGCCAGACGCCCCGATACACATTATGACACCTGTTGGTCACTTCACATTGCAAACGACGGATGCCCAAGCTGATTTGCGTCTGCGCCCCAGCGCAAGCCTGCAACTGCAAAGCTTGAGTGCGGTCAGCGAGGCGTGGCGCATCGGCTCTTCCGACGGCAGCATCCTGTCAGCGGACGCTCTGGATATCGCGGCGACCCAAGACAATGCATCCCCCGAAACCTACCAAATTGATGTAAACGCCGCCAATCTGACCCCCGGCACTTTGCCCCGCGCGCTTTTGTCGCTGCCAGCAGAGTGGCCTGCGTCATTTGACGTCTTTACCGCTGACCTGAGCGTCAATTTTGACATGCCGTGGGACCGCAGCGCATTGACTGACAGGCGTCCGCAACCCCGCGCGGTGACGCTGAATAAAATGGAGGCCTCATGGGGGGAGCTCAGCTTGCTGGGCTCTGGTGATCTGAGCATCGATCCCTCAGGCATCCCGACCGGGACAATTTCCGTTACCGTCACAAGCTGGCGCGAGATCATCACTCTGGTCGACGCCAGTGATGCCTTGCCGAACGAACAGCGTTTACAGATGGAGATCCTGCTCGGTGCGCTGTCTAATCTGGGCGGCAGTCAGGATGATCTGACCCTGACCCTATCCATGCGCGACGGGGACATGTTGCTGGGGGCCATCAGGCTGGGCCCCGCGCCACGCCTGATCTTTCAGTGATTATTTGCAATAGCGACCACTGCGATAGCGCGCCGTGTCGAAATGGAAATGATCACGGTGAAACCGATCTGCATTCGGGCCAAGAACGGTGCCAAATGGCCCACAGGCCCCCGCATGCATTTGTCGCATCACTTTGCTGGACGATTTCGCGTTCCACCCTTTAAGCACGCTGACCTCGGACCCGTCCGCCAGACGAAAAGCAGAAATATCAATCGCCCGTCCGCGCCCATGTTCTGAAATCTTGGCACCCTTTTGACTGTTCCGCGTCCGGCAAGCGTAATGCGCCGCTACCCGCAGGCTCTTGAGGCCGCCCCCTTTGCGTCCCAGTGCGGGTTTGGCCGACTTTTCCAACCAGCTTTTCAACGCATTCGCGGTCACACAATCCATCACCGCTGATTGGCTCAACGTAACGCCAGATACCGATCGCACGCGCACAGCGTTCTCAACGCCGCAGCCGTTCAACCTGCCTTTGACCCTGCCAATGGCCTCACCCTGAATGGCAACATTACCACAAACCGCACCTTTCGCCCTCATCTGGCGTTGCGCGCGGGCCTGTTTCTCAACTTTGCTGGACCTAAACAACGGGCGCAGTGATAACATCAGACCGCCGCGCGGTCTTCGCGCGTCTTGGGTTTGCGCATCCCCAATCGGCGGTGTGATGGCTCCCGAAGGTGCAACCTCAACCGGCAGAACCACGTTGCCGCCACGTTGGACGGGACGCTTTGATGTTGTGGGTGACGCCCATGCGGCCTGGGCCAACACCAAGGAAAGTATCAGCGCAGGACGGATCATTTCTTGCCAACTTCCCGACCAAAGTTTGGGGCATCAGTGTCTTGCCCGGCCTCGATAATACCGCGCCTGATGGCGCGGGTGCGGGTGAAATAATCATGCAGATGGTCGCCGTCACCCTGACGGATGGCCCGCTGCAACGCAAAAAGCTCCTCTGTGAAACGGCCCAGAATTTCGAGCGTCGCCTCTTTGTTGCTCAGGAAAACATCGCGCCACATTGTTGGATCACTGGCCGCAATCCGGGTAAAATCGCGAAATCCTGCGGCAGAATACTTAATCACTTCGCTGTCTGTCACCCGGCGCAGATCGTCCGCGACGCCAACCATTGTATAGGCAATGAGGTGCGGTGCATGGCTGGTCACGGCCAGGACCAGATCGTGATGTTCCGCGTCCATTTCCTCGACGTTGGCCCCCATCCCTTCCCAAAGTGCGCGTAACTTTTCTGTGGCAGCCGGATCGGTGCCTTCGGATGGCACCAACAGGCACCAGCGGTTATCAAACAACTCTGCAAAGCCGGACTTTGGCCCGGAATGCTCTGTCCCTGCCAGCGGATGACCGGGGATAAAATGCACGTTTTGTGGCAATTGTGGACCGACCTGTGCGATCACATCCGCTTTGACTGACCCCACGTCCGTGACAGTGGCCCCGGGTTTCAGCGCCGCGGCCATATCTGCCGCTATCGCCCCCATGACCCCGACCGGCACGCAAAGCACCACAAGGTCCGCCCCCTCAACCGCCTCCAACAGCGTATCGCAGACCCGATCACATAGCCCAATTTCGCGGGCAGTATCGCGGGTTTCCGCGCTGCGGGCAAACCCCACAACTTCGCCTGCCAACCCGCCGCGTTTCATCGCCCAGAACATCGACGAGGCAATCAGGCCAAGGCCAATTAGAGCAACGCGGTCATACACCTGAGCCATCTGCGCCCCCGTTCTTGAATTGACGGACAGCATGAACAATGCGGCGGCAACTGCTTTCGTCGCCGACCGTGATCCGCAAGCAATTGGGCAGGTTGTACCCCCCCACACGTCGCACAATCAGCCCTTGAGATTGCAGATGCGCATCGCAGGCTTCCGCCTCAACCTGTGAGGCAAAGCGCGCCAGAATAAAATTTGCGCATGAGACATCGGACGGCACGCCGATTTCCGCAAGTGCATCCGCCATCCATGTGCGCCAACGCGCGTTATCAGTCCGGCAAAAGGTGGCGTAGGCCGTGTCACGAATTGCGGCCTCTGCCGCATTAAGCCCTGATTGTGAAATATTAAACGGGCCGCGCACGCGGTTGAGCACGTCAATGACATGCGCCGGTCCATACCCCCAACCAATGCGCAATCCGCCCAAGCCATAAAGTTTGGAGAATGTGCGCGTCATAACCACGTTTTCGCGTGTATCCACAAGTGCAGCACCCCCATCATAGCCATCGACATATTCGGCATAGGCACCATCGAGAACCAAAAGGGACTGAGACGGCAGGCCGTCCGCCAGCCGCGTAATTTCGCCCAACCCTATCATCGTGCCTGTTGGATTGTTGGGGTTGGCAATAAAGACCAATCTTGTGGCGTCGGTGCAGGCTCCGAGAATTGCATCCACATCTGTCACGCGTTCCCGCTCAGCCACCTCAATCGGTGTGGCCCCGGCCGCGAGTGCCGAAATCCGATACATTGCAAAGCCGTGTTCGGTGTGAATCACTTCTGTCCCCGGACCAGCGTAAGCCTGACAGAGAAAGGTAATTATCTCGTCCGAACCGGCACCACAGATAATCCTGTCTGCATCCAATCCAAGAATCTCGGCGATTGCCTTACGCAGCGGGGCGTGGTCAGAGGATGGATAGCGGTGCAATTCAAATGCCGCACGGCGGTATGCCTCAAGCGCTGCCTCGCTTGGCCCGTGTGGGTTTTCGTTCGAAGACAACTTTACCACGTTATCTAGGCCTGCCACATGTGCAGCACCCCCTTGATAAAGGTCGATATCCATGATGCCCGGTTGTGGCGTGATCGCAGTCATGTTGGCAGTTTCCCTATAGATGGGGCCGTTCTAACGCCGCCCCCCAGCCATGACCAGTGGGTTTGTCCTTTGCGCAATCCAGTGGCGTCACTGCGCTGTTGTGAGGCGACGCACAAATGGGTTGAGCCGCAATGATCTGTCAACCTTGTTCCATCCGCGCAGTGCCGCCATATCGAACGCTGCCAATGCCTTTTCGACACGTTCCTCAGCACTGGTGAAATCCTTGAAGTTAAGGCTGCGCCCTGCCCGGAAGTACGAAAACCAGACCCAAGGTCGCAGGCACAGACCGCGCACCAAGGGCCAGTCAAATGCAGCCATTGCCGCTTCGACACTTGGACCAACTGCATTGTCTTGTTCCCAGCGAAAGAAGGCTTCGTAAAGCACGCGTTTTTCGGCATTAGTTGCTGGGTGCCCAGACATCTGCCTGGCCAACAGGCGTCGTATTTCAATGACGATCTCGCTAGGCAGATCATCCACGAGGGCGCTGTCATCCATACCGTCTTTGGCAAAGTGTAAAATGGTATAGGCTTTGATCATCACCCGCCGGTTTATGTCTTTCAGCGCGCCGGTATAGGCGTCAAAATGCGCCATGCGGGTGGGATAGTTTCCGGGCGCACGCCGATCCAACAGGGCCAAAATAATCGCGCCGATCCTCGCTATTTTCAGATACCACTGGGCCCAGACCGCCCCGTGGGCGGCGATCAACGCAAAGCAAAAGATGCCACCCGATGCCCGGTAGATATGATGGTATTGCACGGCACGCTTGCACAGCCCATCCGGCGGTCCAGCCAAAAGGGTTGCTTGTGTGTGGATTTGGTCATGGCGCTCTTGCGCGGTTCGATACTGTGCGTTCATAGGATTAGTGGTAGGTTTTTGACCGATATGGACACGATCTGACTATGCGGCAAAAACGGCCACATTTGGCAGCACAGGTGGCAATTGCGCGGCCACAACGAAAAAGGCCGCCCCATGGGACGGCCTTTTGATGCTTGGACTGCCAAGGCTTAGTTCTTGGCGTAAAATTCCACGACGAGGTTTGGTTCCATCATCACCGGATATGGCACATCACCCAATGCAGGGGTGCGCACGAATGTTGCGGTCATCTTGGAGTGATCGGCCTCGATATAGTCAGGCACGTCACGTTCAGCCAATTGTGTGGCTTCAAGCAAAGCGACCATCTGCTTGGAACGGTCACGCACTTCGATCACGTCACCTTCTTTTACGCGGTACGACGGGATGTTCACTTTCTTGCCGTTCACACGAACATGGCCGTGGTTCACGAACTGACGTGCGGCAAATACGGTCGCCACGAATTTGGCACGGTACACAACCGCGTCCAAACGACGTTCCAGCAGACCAATCAGGTTTTCACCTGTATCGCCTTTGACACGCTCAGCTTCACCATAGATGCGGCGGAATTGCTTTTCGGTCAGGTCGCCATAATAGCCCTTGAGCTTTTGCTTGGCGCGCAACTGAATGCCGAAGTCGGAAATCTTTGCCTTACGGCGCTGACCGTGCTGGCCGGGGCCATATTCACGGCGGTTTACTGGGGATTTCGGACGGCCCCAGATGTTTTCGCCCATGCGACGGTCAAGTTTATGTTTGGCAGCGGTGCGTTTTGTCACGGCTGTTCTCCTTTAAGTTATTAAAGGGCGTTGTCCTCTGGGTTTCCCCCGACAGGCATCCCCTTGCGAGGGCCACCAACACCAATGAAGCCGCGCTTATACGGGGTGATGGGGCGGAGTCAACGGGGTTTGGCCAACGCTGCGCATGCGTCGTGCCGATGGCAGGTCAGAATATGATCATTCACCAATCCACAGGCCTCCATCCATGCATAAACAATTGTTGGTCCACAAAATTTGAACCCTTCTTTTTTCAAATCCTTTGACACTTGTTCTGAAAGTCTGGTGGACGGCGGCACATCGGCCTGGGTCGAAAATCTATTTTGTAACGGCACGCCATCCACATAGCGCCACATGAAGGCATCAAAACCTTCGTTGGCCTCTATCTTTTGCCAGGCTCGGGCGTTGTTTATTGTCGCTTCGATTTTGCCACGATGGCGGATGATCCCCGGGTTCCCGAGCAATCTTTCAACATCTTCAACGGACCAATCAGCAATTTTATTGGGATCGAAGCCCTGAAACGCCTCACGAAAATTATCGCGCTTCTTCAGAATTGTAATCCAGCTCAACCCTGCCTGAAATCCATCCAGAATCAGCTTTTCCCACAGCGCACGGCTGTCGTATTCCGGCACGCCCCATTCCGTGTCATGATAGTCTACGTATATTGGTTCCAGCCCGGCCCATCCACATCGCTCCATGTCGCGTCTTCCTGGCTTTGGCCAATTAGGTGGCCCTTAAAATTGGCGATAAATCAGCGCTTTAAGGTTACGTTATGACTTTCTCAGCAACAAACGTATCCAGACAATGAAGAGTGTAACACCGTGGTAAGTCAATTCAAACGTCGGCTCGCCGATATCGCACCGGGTTCTGAAAATCCGTTGAACTACGCTGTCACACAGCGTGATAAATCGACACTGGAGATGGTGAAAGATGCGATTGAATACAAACAAACGCTGTTGGCCTATCAACCGGTCATGCGGGCCAGCGATCATAGCAAAGTGGCTTTTTTTGAAGGTTTGATCAGAGTGATGGACGCGACGGGCCGCGTCATTCCCGCCCGCGATTTCATGCCAGTCATCGAAAACACCGAAACAGGTCGGCAGATTGACGTTCTTGCACTGCGTGCAGGGCTGTTGGCCTTGCAAAACAATCCCGGCCTACGCCTGTCAATCAATATGTCTGCGCGTTCCATTGGCTACAAATCATGGAATCAGATGATCCGGCGGTTTCTCAATCGTGACAAAACCATCGGGGAACGCTTGATCCTTGAGATCACTGAAAGTTCGGCGATGACGGTGCCCGAATTGGTCACAGATTTGATGGATGAACTTCAACCGTTTGGGGTCTGTTTCGCGTTGGACGACTTTGGGGCCGGGCACACGGCGATCAGGTATTTCAAGGATTTCTATTTTGATATCCTCAAGATTGACGGTGAATTCATCAAAGGCATCGCTGACAACGCGGATAACAGGGCGTTAACCGCCGCGATGATCTCGATCGCTGACCATTTTGATATGCTGACAGTGGCGGAGTTTGTTGAAAATGCGCAAGATGCGGCCGTGCTTACTGAAATGGGCGTTGATTGCCTGCAAGGGTATTATTTCAGCGCCCCAACAACGCGTCCTTCCTGGCTTCGTAATCCGGCAATTCGTTCCAGCGGATAGGCAAAGTCATGCACATCGGGCACGCGGCAAAAGCGCAGGCCCCGTTGCCGCGATGCGGCGCATCCGTTATGACTGCCTGACAAGGTGGGGGAGTCGCTGCGTACAATGATGGATGCCGCGACAGATTATCCTCGGCCAACTAGGTAGAGGAACAATATTTCATGACCAACGTCGTCATCGCATCCGCCGCCCGTACTGCCGTTGGCAGCTTTGGGGGTTCGTTCGCCACAACACCCGCCCATGACTTGGGTGCCGCCATGCTCAAGGAAATCGTCGCCCGTGCAGGCGTTGATGCGTCCGAGGTTAGCGAAACCATTCTGGGTCAGGTGCTGACCGCCGCACAGGGTCAAAACCCTGCCCGTCAGGCGCATATCAATGCAGGTCTGCCACAGGAAAGCGCCGCATGGTCGATCAATCAGGTCTGCGGTTCCGGCCTGCGCGCCGTGGCATTGGCTGCACAGCACATCCAACTCGGCGATGCGTCTATCGTCGCTGCGGGTGGGCAGGAAAACATGACGCTTTCGCCCCATGCACAAAACCTGCGTGCCGGTCAGAAAATGGGCGATCTGCAATTCATCGACACGATGATTCGTGATGGTCTGTGGGATGCGTTCAACGGCTACCATATGGGTCAAACGGCCGAAAACGTCGCCGAGAAATGGCAGATCAGCCGTGATCAGCAAGACGAATTTGCCGTCGCGAGCCAGAACAAGGCCGAAGCTGCGCAGAAGGCCGGTAAATTTGCTGACGAAATCGCCGCCTTTACCGTCAAAACCCGCAAGGGCGACATCGTTGTCGACCAGGATGAATACATTCGCCACGGTGCCACCATGGAGGCCATGCAAAAACTGCGCCCCGCCTTCACCAAGGATGGCTCAGTCACCGCGGCCAACGCATCCGGTCTGAACGACGGTGCCGCCGGTGCCTTGTTGATGAGCGCGGATGAAGCCGAAAAGCGCGGCATCACCCCATTGGCACGGATTGCGTCCTATGCCACCGCCGGTCTGGACCCGTCCATCATGGGCGTCGGCCCCATCTATGCATCACGCAAGGCACTGGAAAAAGCGGGCTGGAAGGCAGAAGACCTTGATCTTGTTGAGGCCAACGAAGCCTTCGCCGCACAGGCCTGTGCCGTGAACAAGGACATGGGCTGGGATCCAGCAATCGTCAACGTCAACGGCGGTGCCATCGCGATCGGTCACCCAATCGGGGCTTCCGGTGCGCGCATCCTGAACACGCTGCTTTTTGAAATGCAGCGCCGCGGCGCGAAAAAAGGTCTCGCAACCTTGTGCATTGGCGGCGGTATGGGTGTTGCCATGTGCCTTGAGCGTCCCTAAGAATGATGGGCGCGCAAGATAATTGCGCGCCTGCCGCTTGAATTGAAATATCACTACCCTTTGAGGAGGATCTAAATGTCCCGAGTCGCACTGGTCACCGGAGGCAGCCGAGGCATCGGCGCAGCTATTTCCAAAGAATTAAAAGACGCGGGCTACAGCGTCGCCGCAACTTATGCAGGCAATGACGAGGCCGCTGCCGCCTTTACCAAAGAAACCGGCATCAAAACCTACAAATGGAATGTCGCCGATTATGAGGAATCCGCTGCGGGCATTGCAAAGGTAGAAGCCGACCTGGGTCCAATCGAAGTGGTCGTTGCCAACGCGGGCATCACCCGCGATGCGCCATTCCATAAAATGACCCCACAGCAGTGGAAAGAAGTCATCGACACCAACCTGACCGGCGTATTCAATACCGTCCACCCGATCTGGCCCGGCATGCGCGAACGCAAATTCGGTCGTATCGTGGTGATCAGTTCGATCAATGGTCAAAAAGGCCAGTTTGCCCAAGTAAACTATGCCGCGACCAAAGCGGGCGATCTGGGCATCATCAAATCACTGGCCCAGGAAGGCGCACGCGCGGGCATTACCGCCAATGCCGTATGCCCCGGTTACATTGGGACGGACATGGTTATGGCCGTTCCCGAGAAAGTGCGCGAAAGCATCATCGCACAGATTCCAGCCGGGCGTTTGGGCGAACCAGAAGAAATCGCACGTGCGGTGAAATTCCTCGTGTCGGACGATGCGGGCTTTATCAATGGTTCGACAATCTCTGCCAACGGTGCGCAGTATTTTGTCTGATCAATACATGCTCTGAAAAGTGCGGAATGAAATACGAAAAGGCCGGATCGAATGATCCGGCCTTTTTGCATCGCGTAAGAACAAAGGCCTTTGTTCAGCGGGATGTAGGTGCGAACAGCCAGCTCCACACATTTGCCATTGCGCGTCCGCGTTCGGCGTGGGCGGCATCAAAGGCACGGCGGGCGGCGGGATTTGTGGTTGCTTCAAACATGGTCATTTCCTTTCGGGTGCTGGATCAGCGTGTGTTGTCTTGCCCTCAACATGGGCGTTCTGCCGCAGTCTGACAAACGAGACTTTTCATACCTTCAGTTAAGCTGTACTTAACTGAACATGACGGACCGTTTGCCCCCGCTTACCGCTTTACGTGCCTTTGACGCCGCTGCACGCCATATGTCGTTTGCTTTGGCCGCAGCAGAATTGCACGTGACGCCCGCTGCGCTCAGCTTTCAGATCAAATCGCTTGAGGAACATTTAGGTGCGCCCTTATTCCGGCGGCTCAACCGCGCCGTTGAACTGACAGAGGCAGGACGCGCCCTGGCCCCTGCGGCATCGGACGGATTTCAGGCGCTTGCAGCCGGTTGGCGCGCCGCGCAGCGCCTGCAGGATCATCAAACCCTCACGGTGACGGCTGGCCCCGCGTTCACCGCCAAATGGCTGGCACCGCGCTTGTTTGATTTTGCCCAATCACATCCGGACATAGAGCTGCGGTTTTCCGCGTCTTTGCGGATCATGGATTTCAACCGTGACAGTATTGATGTTGCTATTCGTTTTGGTCTGGGTCCAGATCCCGGACTATACTCTTTACCTTTGGCGGACGAATGGGTTGTGCCCGTCATGACCCCGGAAATGGCGCGGAAGTACCCAACACCACAAAGCCTTGCCGATGCGGTTTTGATTGTCGACGAATCGATAGATTTTCTTGATCCGCCGATCGATTGGCCCACGTGGTTTCGCGCCATGGATATCGACGTCATGCCAAATACCGGTCCGCGTTTTTCTCAGGGCGACCATGCCATTGATGCCGCGCTCGCAGGTGTCGGGGTGGCACTGGGCCGCCGCGCATTGGTGATCAAGGACCTCGCAGACGGGCGGTTGATGGCCCCCTTTCCAAAGGCACTGCCGACGGGGGCGCGGTTCCGGTTCTTATGTCCCGAAGGCACAGAAACGCGACCTCAGGTTCAGGCGTTCAGGACATGGATCTTGCGGGAAATTGAAAAAACGGCACATATTGCCCAAAGCTTTGACCTGTTGGATCCCCCCTCGAAATGACTCGTCGCCGTGCCACCGCTGTTGGATTTTGCGCTGTGCTTTTATGGGCGCTGCTGGCGCTCTTTACGGTGGGCTCGGCCCCGACACCACCGTTCCTGCTCAACACCTTGTGCTTTGGTCTGGGTGGTACGCTGGGCCTGATCTGGGCCGCAGCGACCGGCGCGCTTTCCAGTCTGCGCAGCGTGCCGTTGCGCGTCTACCTCATTGGCACATTGGGCCTGTTTGGCTACCACGCCCTATATTTTTCGGCGCTGCGAATTGCGCCTGCGGCCGAGGCGGGGTTGATCGCGTATCTCTGGCCGTTGCTGATCGTCTTGTTTTCTGGCCTGCTGCCCGGCGAGACGTTGCGCAAAGGCCATGTCTTCGGTGCCCTGTTGGGCTTTGCGGGTGCTGCGCTGATCATCACGGGCGGCGGCACAGGTTTCTCTGGCCAACACTTGCCGGGCTATGCGCTAGCCGGGCTATGCGCAGTTACCTGGTCTGGCTATTCGGTCTTATCCCGAAGCGTCGGTGAAATCCCTACAGCGTCGGTTGCCGTATTCTGCCTCGCCTCCGCGGCCCTGTCACTGCCACTGCATCTGATCTGGGAAGAAACCGTGCTGCCCGCCACGGCATTGGGCTGGGCTGCGATCGCCGGCCTTGGCCTTGGCCCGGTTGGCCTTGCCTTTTATGTCTGGGATATTGGGGTAAAGCAGGGTGATATACAGCTTTTAGGCACCGCTTCCTATGCGGCACCCTTGCTGTCCACTCTGGTCCTCGTCATTGCAGGCGTCGCCGCGCCCAGCTATCTTCTGCTGTGGGCTGCTCTGCTGATCACCGGCGGTGCCGCGATTGCAGCACGCGCCAGCTTTTCCAAATAAAAACCGTTGGTCAGTTCGATAGGCGCGTGATTTCCTCTTTCAGGCGCAATTTTTCTTTTTTCATCGTCGCAACTTCCAGATCGTCCACTCCGGGTGCGCGTTGGGCGTTTTCGACCGCCTCACTTATTGCCGAATGCTTGCGCTTGAGGGTCTCCAGATGTCCGTTGAGAGCCATATAATCCTCCTTGATGAAAGTGTGGAATTCAAGTTCACCACACTTTTCAGTTTGTGTCACGCTGCCCCGCAGCATAACGCGACAGATGGTAAACAAATGCCTAAAATTGCCTAAAACTCCAGCGCTGCACCGTCCCGCAGAACAGCACGCAATGCAGGAACATATGTATCGCCATCCTCGCCGTGCGCAGCACCCTGATGCATGACAAAGGTGTTCAGCAGCCGAAACGCGGCGCGGCCGTTTTTGCGGGCGCGCAGTATGATCAATTCGGCGCGCCGCCCTTCTCGGGGTGCCAGGGGCAACACTTCGACGGAACCCAGATCAGGCGGCAGCGCACGGATCAGGTCAGGCAGGCGTTCTGCGCGGTGAATGAAATAGGCACGTCCCTTGGGTGCCAGACGTTTGCCGGCGGTCTTGACCCACTTGTGCAAAGGGGTGTGTTCGCCATGTGCCGCCTCCCGGGTGGGATCATTTGATGATACCGATGCGGCCCGATCAAAATACGGTGGGTTTGCAAGCACATGATCAAACTGCCGCTGCCGCACATGCAGGGGCATATCCGCAAGGTCTGCTGTCACAACCTCCAATGCGGCACCACCGTTGCGCCGTGCCAGTGCGGCATTTTGAGGCAGCACTTCGACCCCTGTTAATGTCAGCCCGGGGATCCGCGCATTGAGGCACAGGATCGCCGCTCCCACACCGCAACCAAGTTCCAGTACAGATTGCCCTGCTTCGGCCTGAACGCAGGCCGCCAGCAGCACCGCATCAACGCCCGCACGGTAGCCCTGGCGCGGCTGAAGCAGATGCAGTTGACCGCCCAGAAACGCGTCATGCGTCAATTCGCTGTCGCGATACCCGCTCACATGCCCAACGGGATGTCATTATCGAGCATGACTTTTACCGCCGCGCTGTGGTCATCGGGACGCACCATCAACCGACGCGGGAAAATTCCGATGCCGCCTTCGAGCACGCTCATGTTTACGTCCATTTCAAAGCAGTCTATATCCTCGCCCTTGAGAAGGGCGGTTGCAAAGGCGATGATGGTCATGTCTGGGCTGCGCAAAAGTTCCTTCATATCAGAGATGTGGGCCAGTCTGGCCGATTTGTCGAGCCTTGGGTGGAATCACGTTTATGAAAAACGACAGCGCGCATAAACCTCATGACCGATTGGCGGCGTATCTCGTCGATGATCTGGCTGCGGTTGCTGATATCATTCGGGACCGCATGGCATCAAAACATGCGCCGCGTATTCCTGAGGTGACAGCGCATTTGGTCGACGCAGGTGGCAAGCGCCTGCGGCCGATGCTGACGTTGGCTGCGGCGCGGATGTGTGGCTATGAAGGCCCCTACCACGTGCATTTGGCCGCTACGGTCGAGTTCATTCATACTGCAACACTGCTGCATGATGACGTTGTGGACGAAAGCGCACAGCGCCGGGGCCGCCCGACGGCGAACCTTTTGTGGGACAACAAATCATCGGTGCTGGTCGGCGATTACCTGTTTTCGCGCAGCTTTCAGTTGATGACGGAAACCGGCTCGTTGGACGTGCTGCGCATTTTGTCCAATGCCTCTGCGACGATTGCCGAGGGTGAGGTGCTGCAACTTACCGCAGCACAGAATCTGGCAACAGATGAGGGTATCTATCTTCAGGTTGTACGCGGCAAAACTGCGGCCCTATTCTCAGCCGCGACCGAAGTCGGCGGTGTGATTGCCGGCGCACCGGAAGCCCATGTAAAGGCGCTTTTTGACTATGGTGATGCGCTGGGTGTGGCGTTCCAGATTGTCGACGATCTGCTAGATTACCAGGGGCATTCAACGGCCATTGGCAAGAACGTCGGTGACGATTTTCGCGAACGCAAACTGACGCTGCCGGTGATCAAAGCCGTTGCCAAAGCAGATGCAGAGGAACGTGCGTTCTGGACCCGCACCATTGAAAGAGGGCGTCAGGAGGACGGCGATCTGGAGCAGGCATTGGCGCTACTTCAAAAGCACGGCGCACTTACCCAGACGCAAGATGACGCATTGGCCTGGGCGCGCAAGGCACGCGCCGCGCTGGACGGCCTTCCTGATCATGAGGTGAGGGACATGTTATCCGATCTGGCGGACTATGTGGTCAGCCGGATCAATTAAGCTCTGGCAGAGCAGCCTTGTCCATACTGCCCAATTTGACGGGTTTTACCCACCAGTTTGGGTAACGCTTGGAGATGTCGCTCGACGCACGTTCCGCATCTGAAAGACTGGTAAAGAGACCAAAACAGGTCGCGCCTGACCCAGACATGCGCGACAAAAGGCACTCAGGGCAAGCATCCAGTTCCGCGATAACCGCGTCTATTTCTGGAACCAGTCGGCGTGCCGGGTCTTGCAGATCATTGCGCTGCGTTGACAGCCACAAGATAAAATCCTGCGCACTGGAGAATGTTGGAATTTGCGGCGGCATCTGCGCATTCTCTTTGGCTTCCAAGGCTGCAAAAACTTCCGGCGTTGATACATGCACACGCGGATTGACGAGAACCGCGAACAGCTGTGGCAGGTTGGGGACAGGTTCCAGTATCTCACCGACACCCCGCATGCGCGTCGGCACCGAGCGCAGGCACACCGGAATATCAGCCCCCAGTTTCAGCAGTTTTTCTGCAAATGGCGTGTGCTGCGGGTCATAGATTTCCGCATCCACAACACCGCCGCTCCGGTGCGCCATCAAGCCCCTAAAGGCGGCGGCCGCATCCGCCGATCCCCCCCCAATTCCAGAGGCCACCGGCAGGTTCTTGGTCAGCAGGAATGACGCGCCCGGCATATCCGGGAAAAGCGTTGCGATCTTGAGCACGAGATTGTTCATGTCTGACGGCACCGCCGCCGCCTCGGGTCCTTCAGCCGTGATCGACAGCGAAGTGCCCTCTTGCACAGAAATGCGATCACCGACTGAGGCAAAAACCACCAAAGAGTCGAGCAAATGGTAGCCATCCGCGCGTTGACCTGTGACGTGAAGCGTTAGATTGATCTTTGCAGGGGCAAAAACGGTAACCGACTTGATGGGTTCAGACATTGGAACGCTCAGTTGCCATTGCTGACCTTCAATGGGGGCGCGCCTTCTTCCTCCAACACCACATCGAGTCCAACCTCAATCTTGCGGCGAATGCGATCAGGGTCTGCTTCGGTATCGGTATCGTCCTCTTTGATGAACGACAGGGCACGGCTCCATTGAAATTCTGCTTCGCGCAGGCGGCCAACAGCCCAATAAACGTCGCCCAAATGATCATTTACCACCGGATCAACTGCGACCAGTTCAACCGCGCGCTCCATCTGCTCCACGGCCTCGTCGTAGCGGCCCAGCCGGTACAGCACCCAGCCCAATGAATCCACGATGTACCCGGAATTTGGGCTTGCTGCGACGGCACGCTCGATCATATCCAGCGCTTCATCCAGATTGCGTTGCTGTTCAACCAGCGAATAGCCAAGATAGTTCAGGACCTGCGGCTGTTCAGGATTCAGGGCCAATGCCGCGCGAAAATCATCTTCGGATTCTTTGCCCTTGCCTGACCGCTCGTATGCAATTCCGCGCGAATAATACAGAACCCAGCGGGCGCGGGCCCCTTCTGTGGACAGGTCAATTGCCTTGTCATAGGCGATGATCGCGCCAGCAAAGTCTTCCTGGCTGCGCAGGACGTCACCCAATGTCGAATGCACGGCAGGCAAATCGCCATGGCTGCGGGCCAGTTGTTCCAAGACCTCGATGGCCTGATCATCCTTACCGGCCCGGCGCAGTGCATCTGCGCGGCCCAGTTCAGCCGCGTGATAGACGGGGTGATCTGCCGGAATGGATTTATATTCGTCAATTGCCAGATCGTATTGTTCAAGGCTCTCCAGCAGGCCTGCGGACAGCAGCAAGGCATCAATGTGGTCCGGGCGCAGGTACCGCGCGATGCGCGAAAACAGCAATACGTAATAATCTGCTGCCGCCTCGTTCTTGAGGACTGCAGCAAAGGTAAAAAACACCTCTGCCATGCCCTCTTTGGCGTCCCTTACATGGGTGAAAGGCACAGGCCCATCGCCCTCAAGGGCTGCGATCACCTGATCCAGTTCAGGATCGGTGGCGTCGCCAAAGCTGTCGCGCAACAGGGCCAACGCGTCTTCACGGCGATCCAGTTGCGCCAGAACTTCGATACGCGCCATGACGCCGCGCCGCGTCTGGTTTGCCGCACCGGTGTCTTCGGCACCAAAGATCGCCTCGGCCCCTTCATAATCGCCCACGCTCGCGAGTGCAGAGGCCTTGTGGTACATCACAATGCCCCGCATTCCGGCTTCGTTGCTTAGCGCATCAAAAGCAGCCATCGCAGAGGTCACATCACCTGCACCCATGTGCGCCCAGGCTTTAATCAATCCATCAACCCATGGGCCAACGCCCTCGTTATCAATGTCTCGCGCCAACAGGGCGGCAAAATCTTCTTGCTGGCCAAGGCCAGCAATAATCACCAGATGCGCCACCTGGCTGCGCTGGCCTTTTTCTTCAAGCGCGCGTGCCAGAGGCAAAGCTTTGTCAATCTTACCCAGCGACAGATAGGAAAGCGCTGTGCTTTCCAGCAGTTCGACATTGCCGGGATCGCGCGCCAGCGCCTGGGTGTAATACCGGGCTGCTTCGCTATAGTCGCTGCGCGCGCTCGCATAGCGACCTGCAAGATAGGAACCCGCCGCTGTTTGCGCATGGACCGGCGGCGAAACCGACATTGTTATCGCTATCGCAGTCGCCAGACCGATTACATTTCGAAACATGAAAACCCGACCTCTATCGCTTTTTTACAAAGGTATCAGGTCTGTTCCCAAGCGCAATGGCAACGCTTTAAGGGTGACGCGCCTGTGACAGAAATTCGGCGAAAGACCGCGAATGGAAAAGGTGGGCAACGCCCGCCTTTTTCTCTCTACATGTTCGGATAGTTCGGCCCATCGCCACCTTGAGGGGTGGTCCAGACGATGTTCTGCGCCGGGTCTTTGATGTCGCAGGTTTTGCAATGCACACAGTTTTGAAAGTTGATCACAAACCGCGTGTCCTTGCCCGCTTCTTCCACAAATTCATAGACCCCCGCCGGGCAATAGCGCGCCGAGGGGCCTGCATACTTCGGCAGATTGAATTCCACCGGAATGGAAGCATCTTTTAGCGTCAGATGCGCGGGCTGGCTTTCCTCGTGATTGGTAAAGCTGAAGGCAACATTGGTCAGGCGGTCAAACGATAGTTTGCCATCGGGTTTGGGATAGTCGATGACCTTGTGCTTGCTTGCTTCTTCGGTGGCTTCGGCATCGGATTTGCCATGCTTCAGCGTGCCCATCAGGCTAAAGCCCAGCGTGTTGGTCCACATGTCGATACCACCCAATACCAAGGATGCTGTCAGGCCATATTTGCTCCACAAAGGTTTGACGTTCCGCACTTTTTTCAAATCTGCACCGATGGCACCGCCGCGCACGTCCGCTTCGTAATCGCTCAATTCATCGCCTGAACGATCGGCCTTGATCGCGGCCATTGCCGCCTCTGCTGCGGCCTTGCCAGACAGCATTGCATTGTGGTTGCCCTTGATGCGCGGCACGTTGACCATGCCCACTGAGCAGCCCAGCAGCGCAACACCAGGTGCCACCATTTTGGGCATGGATTGATAGCCCCCTTCGGTGATCGCACGCGCGCCATAGGCCACGCGCTTGCCACCCTTCAGCAGTTCGGCAACCATCGGATGATGTTTGAAACGCTGGAATTCCATGTAAGGGAACAGATGCGGGTTCTTATACCCCAGGTGCACCACGAAACCGACATAGACCTGATTGTTCTCAAGATGATAAATGAAAGACCCGCCGCCTGCGTTGCTGTTCAATGGCCAGCCCATCGTATGCGTCACAGTGCCTTCGCTGTGCTTAGCCGGGTCAATCTCCCAGATTTCCTTCATGCCAAGGCCATATTTTTGTGGCTCTTTGCCGTCGTCCAACCCGTATTTCGCGATCACCTGTTTAGACAGTGACCCGCGCACGCCCTCGGACAGGAAAACGTATTTGCCGTGCAATTCCATCCCCGGCTCAGTGTTCTCGCCATAGCTGCCATCAGCCTCAAGACCAAAGACGCCGGCAACAACCCCTTTGACTTCGCCCTTGTCGCCATAGACCAGCTCGGAACAGGCCATACCGGGGAAAATCTCAACGCCCAGCGCTTCTGCCTGTTCGGCCATCCAACGGCACACATTGCCCATCGAAACGATATAATTGCCGTGGTTGTTCATCAGTGGCGGCATTGGGAAATTGGGGATGCGCAGCTGACCGGCCTCACCCAACATATAGAAATTGTCTTTCCGGACCGGGACCGTGATTGGAGCACCTTTTTCCTTCCAATCCGGGATCAACGCATCAATGCCGCAGGGGTCCAGAACCGCACCCGACAAAATATGCGCGCCAACTTCGGAGCCTTTCTCAAGCACAACAACGTTGCAATCGGGGTCCAGTTGTTTGAGCCGGATCGCCGCAGACAATCCCGCCGGACCTGCACCAACGATCACCACGTCATATTCCATCGCTTCGCGTTCAATCTCAGCCATATCAGGCGCTCCCTTCGGGCAAAATTCGTTCTGAAATGGCTAGACTACGCAGCGATCCAATGCAATCGCGACACAACGTCTCGTTTCAACGCGAGCTGTCTTTTTATTGCCTGGCTGCGTAGAGGCTCAGGACTTTTTCGACATCGTCACCATTGGTGATCTGGTCGTCATAAAGCGCCGACAACAATCTGCGGTCGTAGTCACGCGGTTTGTCTTCAGCAAGATTGTCAAAGGTGAAAAACGCTGAGTTTTCCGCGTCATTCATCAACCCCATGGCTTGCACCATTTCCTCATAGATGCAGGCCCGCTGCATCGCCGGGTCAATGTCAGGTGCAATCAGGATCGTGCCGAAATGAATGCTGACCGCATTGGACAACACATTGAAATAACACGGACCTGACCCCTGCACATAGGCGCGCGGCAAGTTGGCCGAGGACCGACCGTAAAGCGTGAGTGCAATAAAATGCGACGCGACAGGTGGCGAGACCATGAATACAAAAATATTGGCAGTCAGGCTCAGATCTTCCTGTTGTGCGATCAGCAGATCAGAGGTCATCCTTCCGGGTCCGGTTGTGCGTGGCGCATAGCGTGAGGCGGTGTAGAACCGCGTGTCGTGACCGGTCATTTCTACAAAGGTTGGCGGCTCAAGCGCCAGCCCGGTTGTGGATGAGATGAAATCAGTCACGTCTGCAAAAGCAGTCCGATCCACGGGTCGATCATGCACCACAATCACCCGTGGCGGGTATTGCCATTTCTTGATCGTATTCGCCTTGGCAGTCACAATGACACGCGCGTCGCTGATATCATCGGCTGCTGCATCGCCGCTTAACCAGACAGCCAGACCAAGTGCAAACACGGTTACTACGCTAAGAACCTTGCGCATTACACACCTCTAAGAGAACCCCTTCTCTGAGATAATCATCACTGAAAACGGCCTTAAGTCAAATCACGCTTATGCACAGTCTGGAATGTTTTGTGACTTCGACGTGGCGTCAGGGATCGGGGCTGTCACCCATCAAATACCGCGGCCCCTGCCCTTTTTTATGCGCTTTGTCGGTCGGATTATAAAGCGCGCAGGCCTCAAGGCTCAAACACCCGCAGCCGATACAACCATCCAGATTATCGCGTAATTTGGTCAGCGTCGTGATCCGCTGATCCAATGCTGCGCGAAACCCTTCGCTGATCCGCGCCCAATCTGCTTTCGTCGGCGTGCGCCCGCCCGGCAATCGGTCCAGTTCTGCTTTGATCTGTGGCAGGGTGAATCCAAACTGCTGCGCGATCATCACAAAACTGAGGCGGCGCAGATCGGCGCGTTCAAACCGCCGCTGTCCCCCGCTGTTGCGCCAAGGTTTGATCAGCCCTTGCGCTTCGTAGTACCGGATCGCCGAAACTGCCAAGCCCGTGCGCGCCGCCAGTGCACCAATAGAGAGCCCATCATTAATTGCCATAATGCCTCACAAATACCTTGACCTAAAGTTAGGTTCAGGAATTATCACAACAGGCAGTCAACATAAATACTCAAAGGAAATCATCATGACTGCGCAACTTGAACACGCAAACTATACTGTATCTGACCCTGCGGCGACCGCCGATTGGATGCAAAAACTATTTGGCTGGCATATCCGCTGGGAAGGCAACGCCATTGCTGGCGGACATTCAAAACATGTGGGGACCGACACGCATTATGTGGCGCTTTATACACCGGGTGATGCAACGAAACCAAAATACACCAGCTATGAGGTGACGGGCGGTCTCAACCATATCGCGGTCGTTGTTGACGATCTTGATGCAACCGAGCGGGCGATCAAGCAACATGGCTTTGTAACAGGCAACCACGCCGATTATGAACCTGGGCGCAGGTTCTATTTTCACGACGATGACGGCATCGAATATGAGGTAGTTCAATACGATTGACGCGGCACCAGTTGGCCAAGCATCGCCGACAAGGACAGCCTTGCCCCTTGCAATCCTGTGCCAGTTTAGGTCAGGTAATTACCAAGCAATTTCAATTCGGCCGCCCCCGCAATCAAACCGGGGCGCGGCCCTCATTACGTGGACGGACTGCCCATGGAAAAGATACCAATGACCCGGCAGGGGCATACTGCACTTGAGACCGAACTCAAGCACCTGAAATCCGTGGAACGCCCGGCCATCATCAAGGCAATCGCAGAAGCGCGCGAACACGGCGACCTGTCTGAAAATGCAGAATACCATTCCGCCAAGGAAAAGCAGTCGTTCATCGAAGGCCGCGTGAAAGAGCTGGAGGGTGCCATTTCTCTGGCCGATGTCATTGACCCTGCCAAGCTGTCCGGGGCGATCAAATTTGGCGCGCTTGTGACTTTGGTGGACGAAGAGACGGATGAAGAAAAGACCTATCAGATTGTGGGCGAATACGAGGCCAAGATCGAAAACGGTCTGCTTAACATCAAGTCCCCGATCGCGCGCGCGCTGATTGGCAAGGAAGAAGGCGATTCAGTGACTGTTCGCACGCCGGGGGGCGAAAAATCCTATGAGGTCCTCAAAATCGTTTACGCCTGAAAGGGGGTTCAGGCATGACTGACACACCGCAGCCAGAGACCAGACCGGACACCCGACCCAATGATGGGCCGGTGCAGGACCCGCGTATTGCCAAGGCCAAAGCCTCAAGTGTCGCGTCCAGACCGACACCACTGGGCATCTACGACAAGACAAAACCGGATGTCGTCACGGGCATCGAGGTGATCGCTCTTGCGCTCAGCATCGTTTGGCTGCTGGGTTCTGCGCTCTTTTTTGTGTTGATCCCCAACAACAGCAATCCCGATGACGGGTCAGGTGGACTGCGGTTCCTAATGACGATGCTGGCGATTTTCATGCCGGTCGCAATGATCTGGGTTGCTGCAATCGCCGCCCGCGCCAGCCGTGTGATGCGCGAGGAAAGCCAGAGGTTACAGGCCGCCATTGATGCAATCCGACAGACCTATATTGCCCAGCAGCAAGGCGGCAGCTTGCGGTCTGAACCCTCTGTGGCGCGTAAACTTGATGAAATCGCCGCCGCTGCGAAAAAGACAGAGACCGCTTTGGCGATTTTCCAAAGCCGACGCGATGAAAATGCCCGCCCGGTGATCAAGGCCGATCATTCTGTTGCAGATGACCAGCCCGCGCTTGCACTGGGCACGCAGGCCATTGATATGGCCCCTGTGCTGGCCACCGATGACTTTATCCGCGCGTTGAATTTTCCCGAAACGGCAGAAGATGAAGTGGGCTTCACCTCACTGCGGCGCGCGCTCAAGGACCGTTCGGCCTCGCAGTTGATTCAGGCCGCTCAGGATGTGCTGACCTTGATGTCCCAGGACGGGATTTACATGGACGACCTGCGGCCCGACCGCGCCCGTCCCGAGGTTTGGCGCCAGTTCGCCCAGGGTGCGCGCGGTCGCACGATTGCAGCATTGGGCGGTATTCGGGACCGATCATCTTTGGCGCTCACCAATGCCCGGATGAAGCAAGACCCGATTTTCCGCGATGCGGCGCATCACTTCCTGCGCCGATTTGATCGTACGTTTGCCGAGTTTGAAAAAACCGCATCAGACGGGGAAATATCCGCCCTTGCCGACACCCGCACAGCGCGGGCGTTCATGCTGCTTGGCCGCTGCGCAGGGACATTTGATTAACGGAAACCAGATACTGCCTCGCTGATGGAACCGAATATGACCCCCGGCTGACAGTTTTGGTAGGTCATTGCAAAGGCAGCGGATGGCATCAAGACCAGAGCCACTTAGATCACCGGTGCATCAAATGCCAAAACTCGCGTAAGGGATAAAACGCACCAAATCGCCCGGGGCGATATCCAGCGCTTGCTCAGGCAGGTCAACCAATCCCTCGGCCCAGCTTAATCCGCTGATCCGCCCTGACCCCTCAGAGGCAAAAACCTCGACCTTGCCGTCCCGCATCCGCGCCCGCAGGTATTCGCGCCGTCCGGCTTTCTTGCGTTTCTCAAACGCTGCGGGCATGTCAAACCCCTGTGGTTCCGACCAATCCCCCCCAGCAAGCAGTGCCATCGCGGGCCGCGCAAATATCAAGGTACAGACCAACGCAGCTACCGGATTACCGGGCAGTCCAAAGACCGGCGCGCCATCCCACATGCCCAGCGCCAAAGGGCGCCCCGGCTTTACCGCGATGCGCCACAAGGTCATTGCGCCGGATTGCGACAACAGGGCCGACACATGATCCTCATCCCCCGCCGACGCCCCGCCGCTGGTCAGGATCACATCAACCTCACCTGCCGCCTGATCCAAGGTCGCGCGCAATGCCTCGCGGTCATCCGGCACCTTGCCCAGATCGACCGCCTGATGCCCAAACTGCGTTGCCATCGCCAACAGCATTGGACGGTTGGCGTCAAATATCTGGCTCTGCTTGACTGGATCGCCCGGGTTCACCAGTTCGCTGCCCGTCGACAGAATGCCAACCTTCAGCCGGTTTCGCACAGGAACGCTGGACACGCCCGTTGCCGCCATCAAGGCCAGTTCCGGGGCATTGATCCGCTGTCCCTTGGTCAGGATCTGCTGCCCCTTGATCACATCTTCGCCCGCCTGCCGGGTGTTTGCACCGGCTTTGACCGGCCCTGAAAAACGTATCTTGCCACCATCAAGCACCACATCTTCTTGCAGCACTACAGTATCTACACCGTCCGGCAGGGCGGCCCCGGTCAGCACGCGAATGGCTTGCCCGTCTCCAACCGTTTGCGGCGCATCCCCAGCTGCTGCGCGTCCTGACACAAGCGGCAGTTCATGCGCACCCGGCCCCCAGCCCCCGGCAAAGCCATAGCCATCGACCGCGGTATTGGCCGCCGGCGGGTTCGCGCGGTTGGCGGTGACATCATCAGCAGCGATCCGCCCCAATGCCTCAGCAATCGCAACGTGCTCTGTACCTGTGACCGGGTGCAATCGATCTCGCAACAGCGCCAATGCCTCGTCAACCGGGGTCCAATGCACGCCGGGCGGCAGCGCAAAACAATCGTTTCTGAGCGGCGGTGCCTTACGGGCCATCAGAAGATCCTCATAGCCAAGTCCAAAAATCCAACCCTCCTCTGGGGCCTGCACATCCAGCATTTCGGCGAGCTTCTCAGCGCTCAGCGCCGATACCTGCCGGGCCACCTCCGCGACCTGCCATGCGTCTTTGATCATGCCCGCCTGCGCATCTTTGACGGTGAGCGACGGCCAGATTTCAACAAAAGCGATCGGGGCATCCAATGCTGCGAACGGCCAAACTGCCACCGGAAATTCACGTCGTAACCGTGAAAGCACTGGCAGGCCCATGAAAACCTGTGAACCAACCGCGCCAGCGCCCGCCATCTGCCAGCAAGTAAAAGCACCCTTTGCCTGCGCCTCTGCCTCGCGCCTCTCGGGGAACGGATTCTCATAGCTTGCCTTAGTTCGTGGCAGGCCCGCAATATCGCGTTGCAAACCATTGGCCCAGAACGGCCCTGTACTACCGCCCAAAGCCACATTAATTTTGGCCGCTAGATCAAAACGATTGTTGGAGGCTGGTGCGTCCTCGATCCGCGCTTCGAACCAATCCCAAAGCTCAAGGGGATCTTCACTGCCGGTGACAGCGCGGCAAAACCCTTGTGGATACCCAAAAGGAAAGTCAAAACCTGCCAACACCCTCCGGCCAACAGCTAGTTCTGCCCGAAACAATTCTGCGAGCCAAATCCCGGCCACCTGACGGTTTCGAAGATAGACAGGTTCCTCAGCCACACCAGCTCGGTTCACCGCAACCCAGATCGCATCTTTCACCGGTTTCTTGCCCCGGTCGTTGCCACCCGACCAATCCACCATAAGAATGGTGTCAAAGGCCATCACAGCCCGACCTCGGCCAGAATAAAGTTTGCGATGGCGGTTGTGTCATTCAGATCAAACACCGGACGGTCCAGATCAAGCGGCACGTCACTGGCCACGGCGAGGATCGTGTCATCCCCCGGCGCAATCAGCGAATTGCCAGTTTCCGCACGGTGCGCTTCAATCTTGGGATGGGCATCACGTTTGTACCCTTCGATCAATACCAGATCGACAGGGCTGAGCCGGGCCAACAGCTCCTCCAGCGTTGGTTCTTGATCATCACGCAGCTCATGCATCAACGCCACCCGGTTGCGTGACGACAGCAGCACTTCGGTGGCCCCCGCAACCCGATGCCGATGGCTGTCCTTGCCCGCATGATCCACGTCGAAAGAATGGTGCGCATGTTTTACGGTTGAAACGCTGATGCCGCGCCCGGTTATTTCAGTGACCAGCCGCTCCATCAACCCGGTTTTTCCTGCGTTTTTCCACCCGACCACGCCATAGATTCTCATCGCATTTGCTCCGCTTTGGTCAGGTCTTCGGGCGTATTCACATTGAAGAACGCAGCCTCATCAGGGAACGTCGCAATGCGTCCATGATGCTGGTCCGTCCACAGCACAACCTTGCGCAGCCCCCCTTGCAACGCCGCGCGCAGATCATCGCGCAGAGCGACGGGCCAAAGCCCGAATGTCGGGTGCCGCGCGGTGCCACGTTTGGCATCCGGGGTTGCAGCCAGCACCAGTGGGTGGGTCATGCCTTCGCTGGCCAGCAACAGATGTGGCACCAGATCGCATGGGAAAAACGGTGTGTCTGCCGCTGCGGTCACGATCGTGTCTGCACCTTGTTTAGCGGCCCAATCAAGCCCCGCCAAAACGCCCGCCAACGGACCCGCGTACCCTTCAATGCTATCGGGCAGAACGGGCAGGTCAAACCCGGCGAACCGGGCCGCGTCGCCATTCGCGTTCAGCGCAAGTTCCGCAACCTGCGGGGCCAGCCGCGATATGACAGCAGACAACAATGTGCCGCCGCCCAAAGGCAGCAACCCTTTGTCACCGCCGCCCATGCGCGTGGCTTGCCCGCCTGCGAGGATCACACCAAGAGGTTGTTTCATGCCGCCCCCTTGCGCCCGGATTTGCGCGGCTCATCCGCAACTGCGTCGGGGTCGGCGTCCCGGATCAGACGGTCCTCGCCTGCCAGGCAGACGAAACGCTTGCCTTTCATCCGGCCAATCAGGGTCAGGCCGACTTGTTGTGCGATTTCGACCCCCCAGGCGGTGAAGCCGGACCGTGAGGCAAGCACTGGAATGCCCATCATCGCAGTCTTGATCACCATCTCAGACGTCAACCGCCCGGTGGTATAAAGGATCTTGTCTTTGGCAGTGACACCTTCGGACATCATCCAACCTGCGATTTTGTCCACTGCGTTATGGCGACCGACATCCTCCATATAAACCAATGGCTTATCACCTTTACAAAGCACTGTGCCATGGATCGCGCCCGCCTCAAGATACAGAGAGGGCGTGCGGTTGATCTTGGCAGACAAGGCATAAAGCCACGAGGTGCGCACAGGCGTAGCAGGCAAGTTCACTCCCTCCAGCCCCTCCATCATATCGCCAAAAACCGTGCCAACCGCACACCCGCTGGTGCGGGTTTTGCGGCGCATTTTGTCTTCGTAATCGGTGGCGCGGGCGGTCCGCACCACGACCGTTTCCAGCTCTTCATCATAGTCCACACCCGTAATCTCTTCGCCGGACAGCAGCATGCCCTGATTGCGCAAAAAGCCGAGCGCCAGATAGGCGGGATAATCACCGATTGTCATGGCGGTCACAATTTCCTGAGCATTCAGGAAAATTGTCATAGGGCGTTCTTCGACGACACGAATTTCGGTCTGCGCCCCGGTGTGGTCGATCCCCTGCACGGCGCGGGTCAGACGCGCGTTCCCCGGATCGGGCGCGATGAGGTAGTCCGACAGATTTGGATCCTGGGCCAATTGTATCCCCCCGGCGATGGCGTTACGACTTGGCGGTAATCTAAGGGTAACGCATGGGCATCACCACACCGAAATCGGCCTATCTCAAAGGCATTGGCGACGGGGCACCCTTTATTCTGGTGATCATCCCCTTTGCCACGCTCTTTGGCCTGATCGCAACCGAAGCAGGCTTGAGCGTGTTTGAAACGCTGGCCTTTTCGGTGGTGGTGATCGCAGGTGCGGCACAATTCACTGCCCTGCAACTTCTCCAGGAAGAAGCGCCAACAATCATCGTTCTGGCTTCGGCGTTGGCTGTAAATCTGCGCATGGCAATGTATTCGGCCTCTTTGACCCCATGGATCGGCGGTGCCGCATTGTGGCAGCGCGCGCTGGCGGCGTATCTCACGGTCGATCAATCCTATGTTGTGTCCATCGCCCAATATGAACGCGCGCCTGATATGACCATCCCGCAGCGGATCGCGTATTTCTTTGGTGCGGTCACGCCTGTCGTCCCGCTTTGGTATATCTTCACGTTTGTTGGTGCATTGCTGGGGGCTCAGGTGCCAGAAACCTGGGCCTTGGACTTTGCGATCCCAATCACCTTTCTGGCAATGATCGCCCCTATGTTTCGCACTCTGGCCCATGTGATTGCAGCATTTGTCGCTGTGATCGTCAGCCTTCTGGTTGTGGACATGCCTTATTCTCTGGGCCTCATCGTCGCAGGTGTTTCAGGCATGATCGCTGGCGCACAGGCCGAGGTTTGGGCCGAGCGCCGCACTGGCGCGCGATCATGATTGATAAAACGACCCTTTGGATTGTGATCATCGGGCTGGGTCTGGGCAGCTTTTTCTTGCGCTTTGTGTTCACGGGTCTGGTCGGCGACCGGGCCATGCCATCATGGCTCTTGCGGCACCTGCGCTATACGGCGGTGGCGATCCTGCCTGCGCTGGTGGCCCCGCAAGTCCTGTGGCCCGCTGCAACGGGGGGTCAGACCGACCCGGCACGCCTTGCTGCGGCCTGCGTTACGTTTCTGGTGGGTTTGTGGACCAAGAATGTAATCGCTGCGATCCTCGCGGGTGCAGCGACACTTTATGGTCTGCTCTATTTATTGTGACAGGGCCAATTGGCCTGCACGCACCGCGTCAATCACATCACCGTCGTCATTTTCATAGTATTTGGTGGTCTTCACACCGGGCAAAGACGATATCTGCTCCATGAACTTAACCGGGTAAAATGTCTGTTCGATGTCATTAAACCCATTGATCTGGCGCAGGATAGCTGTGGTTGCATTTGCACAATAGGCAGCCGGAACCGCCCCATTGGACGTCACCAATTGCAGCGCGCGTTCAGCCTGTTCATCTGTGACCGGTATCTCCTGAGAGACGACATGGTAGGTGCTGCGCGCGTGGGCAGATCGATAGGACTGCACCCAATTTGGTGACATCCCGTAAAGCACATCACCGCGTTCAACCACGCGGGGGTCGCGGAATGATCCGGCGGGGTCAAAAATCACTGTCTGCGATCCTTTGACCATCAGCGCGGTATGCCCGCCACTGCCAGACCGGTTATTGACCATCGTGAACACTGTGAGGGTCTTGGGTCCCGGCGCGCGGAATGCCGCAGCGGCAACGGCCTCGGGCGCGCTGTCTGGTGAATTATCTACGGCACCGCAACCCGCAACAAAGCCAACAGCGGCCAAACCGATCAAGAGACGCTTCACAATGGAATTCCTTAGATAATAGCCGGTTAGCGGATAAACATCGCCATCAGAATTAGCAGGACCAGAATCAGGATCACTGTCTTGGTGACAAAGGACATAAACCCTTCAAAGGTCTTTTCCTGCACATCGGTATTCATGGTGCCATGTTCATGTTCGGCCATAACTGTCGGTCCTTAAGTTTTGCGTTTGCGGCTGATTACCTTATTCGCATGATCCTGTCACGCCGTCAAAGCAGTCGTTGTCTATTGTGGTCACGATGTCGCGGGGCCAGGGGGCGCAGTATCATCGGCCTAGGGCTCTGGGTTTTCCAGATCTTCCACCAAACGGAACCCAATGCGGTTGGGCGCTGCATTTTCAACCTGCTTGGGCAGCGCGCGCAGCATCACGGCAAGCTGGCTGACGTGCTGAATAAGCTGTGTGCGCCCGCCCGTTGGATCAGTGCCATAGAAGGTGACGATATCAGGGTCAAAATACCCCATCCCTTCAATCCGCAGCAAACCGGCATCGCCGCCGGTGAATCCCATTGCGACTTCATGTTCATTGTCCAGTTGTTCTTCGAAATTCTTGAGGTAGAGGACAACCCGCTCATAGGCCCATTGCGCCGGTGATTTCTGCGAGGGGGGTTTGTCAGTGACGCATTTTGGCAATGCCTGTTCGGTGGCCTTGCGTTGTTTGGGATCGGAATGAACCTCATGCATTCTGGGCAGGGCATCTGCCTCAACTGCTTCTGCCGCCGTCCTGATCTCATCGTCCATCTGATCACCCTTTACGTTGATACACCCATGCACCGTCTGCCGCCCGCAATGTGCGCGTGGCGTGGCCGGTCTGATAAAGGTGGCTCAAATGGGCGACCGCTTCAACCAAGGCAAGGCCATATTCGCCTTCACCTATCGATCTTTTGAACAGCGGCGGGAAACATTCGGTTGCCGATTTGGGAGTTTCGATGAAATCCTGCAACCGCTTCAATGCGCCATGATGGTTGTCGATCAATTGCTCCATCCGGCGCGGCAGTCCTGTAAAGGGCAGCTTGTGCCCCCCCAGCACCAGATGATCCGCCCGCGCCAAAGGGGCCAATCGTTCGCAGGCCTCAAGCCATTCGCCAATCGGATCGGCCATTGGTTCCGTCGGATAGACGCCGACATTGGGGCTGATCGACGGCAAAATCTGATCGCCTGCAATGACCAGATTGTCATCCCTGCTCCAGAACGTTGCGTGTTCAGGCGCATGGCCATTGCCAATATGAACATCCCAGACGCGCCCACCCATGGTAATCTGATCATCCTGCTTGATCCGGGTGTACCCCAGTGGCAAGGGGGTGACCACATCGGCAAAATTGAACGGGCGTTCGGTGGTGCGCTTGTCGAGCAGGTCACGATCCATCCCGGATTTCCGATAAAAACTCAGCGATTCAGCAGGCGAGACTTCCTGTTCGTCCAGCGTCAGCATCCGGGCGGTCAACCATGCAGTGCGTGTCGTGACCAGTTCCGCGCCAAATTCAGTTTGAAACCAGCCAGCCAATCCAATGTGATCGGGATGATGATGCGTGACCACCACCCGTTTGATCGGCTTTCCCCCCAGCGGCCCCGCCATCGCATCGTGCCATAGTGCCTTGGATTTTTTCGATGCAAAACCGGTGTCTATGATGGTCCAGTGATCGCCCTCATCCAGCGCATATACGTTCACATGATCCAGCTTCATCGGCAGCGGAAACCGCAGCCAGAGGACACCAGGTGCTACCTCGATGGCCTCTGCCCCGTGTTCCGGCGGTATGTCCCAAGGGTAGCGCAGCCCTTGTGGTGCAGCATCCTCCATCAAGCGGCCAATTCATCGACTGTAAGAGCGAACAAATCATCATCACCCGCCTGTGCGTGCGCCAAAAGTCCAATATGCTCAGGCAGCAACCGCTGAATATAAAAACGCGCCAGCTTTTCACGTGCGCCGCCCCTGTCCGCCATTGCGGCTTTGAGGTGCAGATGCCCGCCCAGCACCCGCGCGAAGGCCCGCAGATACGGCACGGCCCCGGCAAAACGGGTATTCATTTCGTCTTGCGCCGTCACCCATTCTGTCGCCTCACGCAGGGTTTCCGACGCTTGCCAGACCGCGTCGGCCATCTTGGGAAACGCCTCGCGCGCAGCTTCGGCATCGGTCTCGATTTCGTCGAGCAAAAGATTGGCCGCCTCGCCGCCGTCCATCATCTTGCGGGCGACCAGATCCATTGCCTGTATGCCATTGGTGCCCTCATATATCGCAGTCACCCGCACATCGCGGCTGAACTGCGCTGCACCTGTTTCTTCGATAAAGCCCATGCCGCCATGCACCTGCACCCCCATTTCCGCCACGGCAATACCCGTGTCGGTGCCGAACGCCTTGGCAATCGGGGTCAGGAAAGCAGCGCGCGCTTTCCAGTTTTCGGCCTGCGTGGCCTGCCCCATGTCGATGGCATGGGCGCACGACAACGCAATCGCCCGGGCCGCAAACACATCGGCCTTCATGGTCAACAGCATCCGGCGCACATCGGCATGCTCAGCGATTGTCCCGGTTCCGCCTGCGCGGCCCTGTTTGCGCTCCAACGCGTATTCCAATGCCTTTTGATAGGCCCCTTCGGCAGCACCTATGCCCTGTCCGCCAACGCCCAGTCGCGCATTGTTCATCATGGTAAACATGGCCGCCATGCCGCCTTGTTCCTTGCCGATCATCCAACCTTTTGCACTGTCATATTGCATGACGGCAGTGGGGGACCCGTGCAGGCCCATTTTATGCTCAAGGCTGACCACGCTCACACCATTGCGCGGCCCCGGTTCACCGTTTTCATCCGGCAGGAATTTTGGCACCAGAAACAAGCTGATCCCTTTGGTGCCGGCCGGTGCGCCCGGCAAGCGCGCCAAAACCAGATGGCAGACATTGTCAGAAAAGTCGTTGTCACCCCAACTGATGTAAATCTTCTGACCACTGACCGCATATGTCCCATCGCCATTGTCCTCGGCCTTGGAGGACAGCGCGCCCACGTCTGAACCGGCCTGTGGTTCGGTCAGGTTCATCGTGCCGGTCCATTCGCCGCTGATCAGCTTGGGCAGATAGAGCGCCTTAATCTCGTCTGAGGCGTGATGTTCCAGCGCTTCAATCTGGCCCTGAGACATGAGCGGGGCCAGTTGCAGCGACAGACACGCACCCGACATCATTTCATTTACCGCAGAGGTCAGCGTCATCGGCAGCCCCATGCCGCCATATTCAGGATCTGCTGACATCCCAATCCAGCCGCCCTCGGCAATGGCTTTAAACCCACCGTCAAACCCGGGCGACGTCCGCACGACACCGTTTTCCAACCGCGCCGGATGCAGATCACCATTGCGTTGCAAGGGGGCCAGGACCTCGTCACACATCTTGCCCGCCTCGGACAAGATTGCACGGGTCACGTCGTCAGTGGCTTCAGAAAATTGTTCGGTTTCCCGAAGTGTGGCGAAATCGACGACATGATCAAACAGAAAGTTAAAATCGTCCACGGCGGCACGGTATGGCATTTGTCATCTCCTCAAAGATCGAACCCGGGATTGGCAAGCCCGGCTTGGCCCTGATAAGGGCTGTGCGGTACGCAAGCGCAGCATGAAACGGCAGCCCAGCACCCGCAACCCACAACGCGGCGTCACGAGGATCAGATGAGCCAAGAAACAATCATTTTGCAACCAGATGCCGCCGGGATTTCCCAAGCGGCAGCGTTGCTGGCACAAGGCCAGCTTGTCGCGTTTCCAACCGAAACGGTCTATGGCCTGGGTGCCGATGCCCGGAATGGCCGCGCCGTTGCGGCCATTTATGAGGCCAAGGGGCGGCCCAGCTTCAATCCACTGATCGTCCACCTACACAATACCGACGCAATACAGACATATGTTCAGTGGTCCGACACCGCCGAAATCCTCGCCAGCGCCTTTTGGCCCGGACCGCTGACACTGGTCCTGCCCCTCAAAGAAGGGCACGGTTTGTCCGGCCTCGTGACAGCGGGCCTTGATACGGTCGCCCTGCGCGTGCCCGCACATGCCTTGGCACGTAAGTTGCTTGCTGAATTCGGCGGCCCGGTTGCGGCCCCGTCGGCCAACCCATCAGGCCGGATCAGCGCAACAACAGCGGCGCATGTGTTGTCGGGTCTTGGTGGCCGCATCGCCGCCGTAGTGGACGACGGGCCTTGCTCCGTTGGATTGGAAAGTACGATTGTCGGGCTGCAGGGTGCCAGACCGACTCTTCTGCGCGCCGGTGGGCTGCCGCAAGAGGCGATTGAGGCGGCACTTGGTCACCCCCTCGATCTCACAAACGATGCCGATATCACTGCGCCGGGGCAGTTGGCCTCGCATTACGCGCCCGGCGCATCCGTGCGGTTGAATGCCGCTCAGGCCAACGGAGACGAAGTTTTGCTTGGGTTTGGGCCAATGGCCTGCGATCTGAACCTGTCGCAGACCGCCGACCTGGTTGAGGCGGCGGCAAACCTGTTTGAGTTTTTGCACCAACTGGATGCGCTAAAGCGGCCGATCGCTGTTGCACCGATCCCGGCACATGGATTGGGCCGGGCCATCAATGACCGGTTGCAAAGGGCCGCAGCACCGCGATGATCGCCTGATTTACGCCCGCCCGGCCGCCGCCGATAATCCCAAGGGATCGACCCCGATCGACTGCAACGCAGCGCTCCATTTCTTGGCGTCCGGCAGGTCGAACACCAATCCTGTTTCTGCGTCGCAGGTCAGCCAGCCGTTTTGGGCGATCTCAGCCTCAAGCTGCTTAGGTCCCCAGCCGGCATAGCCCAACATCAGCAATGCCTTTTTGGGCCCCTTGTTTCCGGCGATATCTTCCAGCACATCGAGGGTCGCCGTAAGCGCAAAATCATCATCAATCACAAGCGTTTCGATGGCGGAGCGATACTCCCCCGAATGCAGGACAAATCCGCGACCCGTCTCAACCGGCCCGCCAATACGCACCCCCAGAGAGCCGTCGACAGAAGCCGTTCCTTCGACCAGTTTGTCCAAAACATCCGACAACTTCAGGTCTGGCGCAGGTTTGTTTACCATCAATCCCATCGCCCCGTCGTCGGAATGGGCCGTCACAAAAATCACCGCGTGGGCAAAGCGCGGGTCGCCCATGCCGGGCATCGCCACCAGCAGTTTTCCGGTCAGGTTCAAAGTGGTCGAGGTCATGCCAAGGGTGCTCTCTCGTCTTCTGCTTATCTTTGAACATGGAGGCTGACTTTGGTCGTGACAAGGGCCAAGCCCCGTCATCGGCGAAACATGGATGATACAAACGTGACTTGGCAGCCGGGTTGGATTGACGCATTTATGAAATATGATGAAATCATTGATCAGCGCCTTGTTCCTCGGACTGCTTGCCGTTCCTGCGACAGCACAAGCCCAGAGTGGTGCCCCTGTCACCGGTGAAATTCTGACCGGATGGCAGCAGGCCGACGGCACCCGCGTGGCCGCCATAAAACTGACGCTGGCACCGGGGTGGAAAACCTATTGGCGCAGCCCCGGGGACAACGGGATTCCGCCACACTTTGACTGGTCCGGGTCATCCAACCTGGGTGGTGTCGGCATCACATGGCCCGCGCCAAGTGTGTTTCGCACAGGTGGCGTGCGCACGATTGGGTATGCAAATGAACTGATTTTGCCGATCACCATTGCGCCCCGCAGTTCCGGCAAGCCGGTCACATTGCATGCCGACCTCGACATCGGCGTGTGCAGCGATATTTGCGTGCCGCAGCAGTTGTCGTTGCGCGCGACTTTGGACACTACAAGTCGCAACCCGACACCCTCGATTGCCGCTGCTCTTGCTGCCCGCGCTTATTCCGCTTCAGAAGCGGGCGTAAAATCAGCGACCTGTTCCCTGCGGCCGACGGCCAATGGATTGGAGATCGAAACCCGGCTGAACGTCCCTTCGGCGGGCGGACGCGAGGTTGTTGTGATCGAACCGGGTCAGCCCAATATGTGGATGAGTGAAACAGACAGCAGCCGCAATGGCAGGCATCTGACCGCCATAGGGGACCTGTCATCAACCAATGGCGGGGCGTTGGCCATTGACCGCTCAGCCATTCTTATCACCGTGCTGGGGGAAAAACATGCGGTTGAAATTCAAGGGTGCACCCCCGGTTAAGGTGCCGGATTTGAGCCTGCTCGGCGCTGCATGGCAAATGCCAGTGCCCCGATCAGATAGCCCAACAAAGCAACCAAAGCCGCACCGATGACGAACAGGATCAAGGCTTCTGTGAGTGCCGACAGGTCGGCAAATGTCGGTAAGAGCTGTGCCAGTCCGGGATAAATCTGTCCCTGCCAGATCGCCCAGCCAAGGGTCAGTGCGCCCCAGCCGATGATCACGGCCCACAGCGCCGACATCCCCCAGCGCAAGCCGCCAACAGGCGCGCGAACACCGCGCCGCATGGCGGCAATTTGGCGGGCGATATCATGTTGTGCAGCGATCAGCGCGGGCACCACCAATAGCACCAAAAACATGCCAAACCCCAGGCCATATACCAACGTGATCACCGTCGGTTTGAGAAATTGCGCCTGCTGGCTTTGCTCATAAAGGAGCGGTGCCATCCCCAGCACAGTTGTCATGGTGGTCAGCATAACAGGCCGCAACCGATCGGCTGCCCCATCAATGATTGATGGGACCAATCCGCGCGTTTCAGCGTGTTCGTCAATCGTCGTCACGAGGACAATAGAGTCGTTAATGATGATCCCGGTCATGCCCAAAAGGCCAACTACCGTGAACATGCTCAACGGAACATCCCAAAGGGCGTGGCCGTAAATCGTGCCGACCAACCCAAATGGGATGATGGCCATCACGACCATAGGGCGGGTCCACGACCCAAAGACCCAGGCCAACACCAGAAAAATCCCAGTTAGACACAGGATCAACCCGGTCAGCGCATCGTTCAGAAATTGGTCTTCCTGCTCGCTCAGTCCTGCAAGGCGGAATTCGACCTGACGTTCCGATGCAATGCGGGGCAGAATATCGTCGGCCAGCGCTCGGGTGATTTCCGTTGCACGCGCCGGATCGTCTTCGGATATGTCGCCTGTGACTGAAATCAGCCGAATGCCGTTTTCTCGTCTGACTGTGCTAAAACCCGTGCGGCGTGTCACACTCACAATATCGGCCAGCGGCACATAAATACCATCTGGCGTGCGCATCTGGCTTCGATCCAGAAAATCCGCTGTCAATTCGCCCTCTGGCAATTCAACACGGATGGCTGCCGATCGTGGCCCGTCGGGGTACGTTGCGGCCTCAATCCCGCCCAGACGATTGCGCAAGGCGCGGCCCAGCGCGTCGATGGTGAAGCCCAGCGCCTGACCCTGTGCGGTCAAATCGAGGATCAATTCCTCTTTGTCATAGGCCAGATTATCCTGAATTGCACTGACCTCTGGGTATTGGCGCATTGCAGCCTGCAGATCCTCAGATGCAGCTTTCAGCGTATCTGTGTCTGCACCGTAGAACTGAACATCGAGCGCATCACCGCCCGGCCCGGAATGCCAGCGCCGAAAGCTGACCGTTTCGGCCAGCGGATGATTTACCACCCGATCCTGCAACTCCCCAACAAACGCAAAACTGGAATAGGGGCGCAGATCGGCGTCGATCAGTTCAATCGAAATCCCGCCCAGCAAATCCGGATCTTTGGTGTCCGCACCTGCCAACCCCCGGCCCGTAGTGCCGCCAACCTGCGCCATCACGTAATCAAGCGGATTGGTGCCATAGCGTTCGGCATATTCTGCGCCCAACTCTTCGGTCGCACGCTGCATTTCGCGCATCATCTCAAGCGTATCGGCGCGGCTTGCCCCTTCGACCATCGCGAAATTGCCAGTGACAGAAGCCCGCTCTGGCGCGTTGAAAAAGCGCCACTGCACATCGCCACGGATAAACAACGCCACTTGGCTGGCCAGCACCACGACGACGCCTGCCAGCACCACATACCGCGCCATGATCACACCCGCCATAAATGGTCGGAACAGTTTTTCGCGCGCCCAGACAAAGCCACGGTTCACCACACGGCTCGGCAGGTCGTACCAATGTTCCGCCCGCGCCGCGCGCATCGCGTGGGCCATGTGGTTGGGCAAGATCAGGAAACATTCGACCAAAGATGCGGCCAGCACCGCAATCACCGTAAAAGGGATGTCCTTGATCAGATCGCCAAACCGCCCCCCAACAGCAATCAGCCCAAAAAAGGCGATGATGGTGGTCAGCGTGGCCGCAAAAACCGGCTTGGCCATTCGACGGGCCGCATTTTCCGCCGCCTCCATCGCGCTTTCGCCGAGGACTTTAAAGCGATGGTCGGCGTGTTCGCCCACCACAATCGCATCATCAACCACGATGCCCAGCGTGATGATCAGCCCAAAAAGCGAGATCATATTGATGGTGATCCCGCCCGCATACATCAACGCAATTGCCGCCGCCATCGACACCGGTATACCTGCGGCGACCCAGAAGGCCGTGCGGGCGTTCAGGAACAAGAACAGCAATGTCACAACCAACCCCAATCCCATGAGGCCATTGTCAATCAACAGATCCAGTCGCCCGGTAATCGCGGCGGCCCGCGTGCGGATCAATTCAACCGATACCGAGGCAGGCAAGCTTGCCGCCAATTCACCCGCGACCTTCTCGACTTTTTCCTGAATCGCGATCGCGTCACCGCCATCTGATCGGTCTATGCGCACCGACATTGCCGGGTTGGCACCCACAAAAAAGCTTCGTTTGCGATCAACGCTTTGGGTGAGAACCTGCGCAACATCCGCGATGGTCAATTTGGACCCATCCGGATTTGAACGCAGAACAATACCCTCAATTTGGGTTGCACTTCGTTTGGCGGTCCCGGTGCGTACCCGTGCATTGGCCCCTGCCACATCGCCGGCCGGATCGGCATCAACTTCCGCCGCAATGGCACCAGCGATATCGGCCATGCTTATGTCATACGCGATCAATTTTGCGGATGGCACTTCGACCAGAGTTTCAGGTGAGGCGACCCCTTGGATTGTGGTCCGCGTCACACCGACCGCAAAAAGCCGCGTCACAAATTCATCTGCAAAGCGGCCCAATTGTGCGGGTGCAATCGGCCCGGTGATAACCACATCTGTTACCCGGTCTCGCCATGCACCGCGCCGCACATAAGGCTCTTCAGCGTCTTCAGGCAAGGTTGTGACAGCGTCCACGGCCGTTTGCACATCAGCAGCAGCACGTGCCATATCCCAAGACGGTTCAAAATCAAGCACCACCACGCCGCGCCCTTCGCGCGACGTGCTGCTCGTGCTTTCAACCCCTTCGATTGCCAGTAACACCGGTTCCAGAACCTGCACAATTGCAGCGTCTACATCTTCAGCGCCAGCGCCAGACCACGTTGTTTCGACAGTAACATTGTCGATGATCACATCCGGAAAGAATTGCGCGCGCATGTTTGGCGCAGCGGCCAGCCCGGCCACCAGCAACACCACCAGCAGCAAGTTCGCCACGGTCCGGTGCCGGGTAAAATAGGACAGCAATCCTCCGGCTGATTTGGGAATAGGACGCGCCATCGCTTATCCCCCCATCCGGCTTTCGATCCGCGCAATTGTTTTGGCAGAAACCTGTGGTTTTGAGAGCTGTGCCAGGACCCGCTCCTTGGCCTCTTTCGGCATGCGTTTGTTGTTTTCGACAAATGCCATCAGCTTGGCGCGGCGCTCTTGCGTCAGCTCAACCATTTCCGGTGCCTCTGGGACGGGTGCCCCATCCGAACGCAAAGGTTTGACCAGGATGCCGGCACCCAACAGCGGTGAGCGTGCCTCAATCACTTCTCGATCTACAATCGGGCCACGCACCAATACATCGTCGCCCTGCCTGCGCAATACCTCTACGTCAGCGCTTTCCAGGCGGTTGTCTTCGCCCAGAACCAACACTTGCCCCTGCGCATCCACGGCGGCGGCTGGCAATCGCACCACCTCCTGCAACAGCGGCTCGCGGACCTGGACTGTGACAAAATCGCCGGGTTTAAAGCCCGCTGCGTCATTCAATGCTGCAAAGATCAGCCGCCCTGTCGCGCCTTCACCCGCCGCCGCACTTGTTCTTGTGATCTTGCCACTGGCCCTAAGGTCAATGCCGACCACATCCAGAATTGCGGTAACATCGGCCTGCACAATCGCGCCGTTTTCATCCAGCAACCGCGCATATTGTGCGGTGGACACACGGAACGACACCTCAAGATCATCTGGATCAATCAGTTCCGCCAGCCGCTCATTGCCGGTAACCAAACGCCCAACCACCACATTTGTCGCGGACAAAGTGCCGTCAAAGGGGGCGGTGATCGTCGTGTCATCCATGCGCCGTTCTGCTTCGGCATATGCGATACGGGCGCGCGTCAGTTGGGTCGCAGCCTGATCGATCCGCGCCTCAGCCTGAATGGCTGCCTGGCGGCGCGACAATACGGCCTGTCGCGCCGCAGACGCCGCAAGTTCCGCCGTTTCGGTTGCAATCGCTGTGCCCACCCCACGTTCGGCCAGATCGCTTTGACGTTGAAACGCGCGCGCGCGCAGTTGCGCCTGTTCTTCGGCAGCGATGAGTTCGTCGCGGGCCAGTTCAAGGGCGCGCGCGGCATCCCTACCTTCGGCCTCGGCGTCGGCAACATCGCTGGCGGCCCGGTCAACGGAGGATTGCATGTCAGCCGGGTCCAGACGCACCAAGACCTGTCCTGCGCGCACCTTACCGCCATCCTCAAAATCATCTGCAATTTCAATGATTTCGCCACCACCGCTGGCCCGCAACTCCAATAGTCTGCGGCTTTTCACTTCGCCAAATGTTTCAAGAATGGGCACCACGTCTTCCGCGACAGCGACACGCACATTGACTGCAAAGACGCGTTCGCGCGCAGGAGGGGTCACTGTTTCGTCTGAAATGCGATCCTGCACCGCCCCACTGATCAGATAGCCGGCAAAGACCAGCAGCCCCAATGAGACTGCGGCCAAAAACAAACCAATCATACTTTGTCGCAGAAAACGCATCTTCTTCCGATCATTAAGCCAAGAAAGCGACGTGCAGATGGTAATCTAGCGGACACCAAAAAAATACCAAGTCACTATTATGATACGAAACTAAACAGGTATTCCGTCGATTTTATGTCCTCAGGCCATCCAATCCCATCGGATTGCCGCCCTTTTGGGCCAGCGTTTGGGTCACTTGCGTCGATGATGTTCATCCAGGCGTGGCATAATCTCGACAAAGTTGCAGGGCCGATGCCGATAATCCAACTGCTTTTCCAAGATCGCGTCCCACGCGTCCTTGCACGCCCCCGGACTGCCCGGCAGGGCAAAAAGATAGGTCCCATTTGACACCCCACCCGTGGCACGGCTTTGGACCGCTGAGGTGCCAATTTTTTCCATCGACACGATGGTAAAGACAGTTCCGAATGCCTCAATCTCTTTTTCATAGACATCCCTGTGCGCCTCAACCGTCACGTCGCGGCCCGTCAATCCGGTGCCGCCCGTGCTGATTACAACGTCAATCGCCGCATCATCGCACCAGCTGCGCAGCTGATCTGCAATCAATGCCCTTTCATCGCGCAGAATATGGCGCGCGGCCACAACATGTCCGGCGCTCTCAATCCGTTGTGCAAGAACATCGCCTGAGCGATCATCCGACGCCTCTCGAGTATCTGAGACTGTCAGAATCGCAATGCGGACAGGAATAAATTCCTTGCTTGTATCCAAGGTGCTCATGTTCGCTCCAATACTGCCAATCGCGCCGCGAGGGCCACAAATATCCCACTTGTGATCCAGCCAAGGGCCCTGCCACCGCGTGCCATGCGCCTGCCAATGCCGCTGGCGAAAACACCAACAGCCCCGTTAATGACAAACCCGCCGACGCCCAGAACCGCGCCAAAAATCAGGAATTGAACCAGAACGCTCCCCGCCTCTGGTACGACAAATTGTGGCACAAAGGCCAATACAAACAAGATCACTTTGGGGTTTGTCAGGTTCACAACGAACCCAGTTCCAAAGGCACGGGTGACACTCATTCCCTGCCCTTCTCGCGCTGCTGCACGGGAGGAGCGCCATGCCTGAACCGCCAGATACAGCAGATAGGCAACACCGACCCAGCGGATCACATCAAAGGCCCAAGGCAGAGCCGCCACAAGTGCGCCAAGACCGAGCCCCGCCAAGGCCACCTGCACCATGCCACCCAGTGTAATGCCCGCACTGGCCGCGATGGCCGCGCGCGGTCCAGAGCGCAGCCCCTGCCCCAGACAAAACATCATATCCGCCCCCGGTGTCAGGTTCAGCGCCAATGCAACCGGTATAAATGCAGCAAGGGTAAGCGGATCAACCATCGCGCAACCGCGCCTTTAAGCTTAGTAAATCCGCCCAGGCTTCGCGCTTGACCTCAGGGTTGCGCAATAAATACGCAGGGTGGAACATTGGCAGTGCAGGCAAGTCCGCCGCTTGTGTCCATTGCCCACGCAGCCGCGTGATGCCGCGCTTGCCAAGCAGGGCCTGACACGACCAGTTCCCAACAATAACAATCAGTTCCGGCTTTGCCAGCTCAATATGCCGCATCAAAAAGGGCCGCATCATCGCGATTTCGTCAGGTTTGGGGTCACGGTTTTGCGGTGGCCGCCACGGCAATACATTGGTGATGTAAACAGGGGCATCCGCCCGGTCCCGCCCCAGCCCGATCGCAGCCAGCATCTTGTCCAGCAATTGCCCTGCCTTGCCAACAAAGGGTTTACCGGCAAGATCCTCATCCCGACCCGGTGCCTCGCCCACGATCATCACCCGCGCACCGGCGATACCGTCAGAGAATACCAGATTGCGGGCCCCTTTCTTTAAATCGCACAGATCAAACCGTCCGAGCGCGGCGCTGAGTTCGTCAAGGGTCTGCGCTGCCGACGCCGCTTGGGTCGCGACCTGTACCGCATCGGGTTTTTCAGGTGATACATCAATCGAATTGACCGGAGAGGGCGCTGTCTTTGGTTTCACTACCGCTGCGGGCACGTCATACCGGTCCACCGGTGCGTCACAGATTGCCTCTGTCGCGCCCAGTTCGACCTGCCATTCCAGCAAGGCCCGGTCTGCCCAGTATGTATTTGCCGATTCCATACTTCCAATCTATGCCCCTTGCGGCGGAACCTAAATCCCCTGCTTCCAATTGGCTCCGTATCTTCACCCAGAGCGCAAAGTTCCTTTGGCGCGGCGCTTGCTGTCCATCACCGCAGCCGCCTATAAAGCGGCGAACGGAAAAGGCGCACGCAATGACATTCCTCCACCGCCATCTCTTGGGTATCGAACAACTGTCGCAGAGCGATATCACCACGGTCCTTGATCTGGCCGACACCTATGCTGACCTGAACCGCCAGCCATCAAAGCATGGTGATGCGCTTAAGGGGCTGACACAGATCAATATGTTCTTTGAAAACTCGACGCGCACGCAGGCGAGTTTTGAGATTGCTGGCAAACGGCTGGGTGCGGATGTGATGAACATGGCCATGCAGGCGTCGTCGATCAAGAAAGGCGAGACCCTGATTGATACGGCAATGACGCTGAACGCTATGCATCCCGATCTGTTGGTCGTGCGCCATACGCAATCGGGTGCTGTCGACCTTCTGGCGCAAAAGGTGAATTGTGCGGTGCTCAACGCCGGGGATGGCCGCCATGAACACCCGACCCAGGCGCTGTTGGATGCATTGACCATTCGCCGCGCCAAAGGCCGCCTGCACCGGCTCAGCATCGCGATTTGCGGCGATATCGCGCACAGCCGTGTGGCACGGTCCAACATCATGTTGCTGGGTAAGATGGAAAACCGCATCCGACTGATTGGGCCGCCCACGCTTATGCCGTCGCAGATTGATCAGTTCGGGGTCGAGGTTTTCGACAACATGGCCGAGGGGCTTAGGGATGTGGATGTGGTGATGATGCTGCGCCTGCAACGTGAACGCATGGACGGCGGTTTTATCCCGTCAGAGCGGGAATATTATCACCGCTACGGGCTTGATGAAGAAAAGCTGGGCCATGCAAAACCAGACGCCATTGTCATGCATCCGGGCCCGATGAATCGCGGGGTCGAAATTGACGGGACTCTGGCGGACGACATCAACCGAAGTGTTATTCAGGATCAGGTCGAGATGGGCGTTGCCGTGCGCATGGCGGTCATGGACCTGCTGGCGCGCAACCTGCGCAGCGGCATTAAATAACTGCGGATGTGAACCAAACTGCTTGATGCGGGTTGATGTAGCAGAGCGAGGTTATCTGATGTCAAAAATTACGGTTCCGAAAAATGAACACGGCAAACTGCGTGTCTTTGCGCTGTCAATGTCTGATGATGCGGCCCAAGCGTTGCATTATACTGATCGCCCAACGCCCACCGATGGCCCACATCCTCAAGAGCGCGCGCTTGGAACAAGTTTTATCGACGCCAAGAACGTCGAAGTCATTCGAGTAGGTGATTTAGGGCCGCTGGGTCTGGCCGGATATCTGCGCGAGGGTGCTGATGCGAATGAAGAAGAAATTACTCAGGATGCTGCAAAACTGGCAGCAGTCGATGGTTGGGTGATGGTGGTTTATTCTTCGGCCTTTGGCGGGGCCGAGGCCAAACTGGATCCGATACCTGAACTCACCCTGATCGGCACGTATGCACAAGAACAGGCCGACCATACAACGATTGCGTTGGAAAGCGAGGCCGCGGCACCCTATACGGGTGTGCCCAGCGACGCGCCTTCGACACCGCCCAAAAAGGCCGCAGGTGGATCATTGGTTGTGGTTGGACTTGTTGTACTCCTCGCTTTGATCCTTTGGTGGGCCTTGGGTTAACCCGCTGGAATTAGACCTGCGTTTGGGCTAGGAAGGTCCTATGCAAGAACCAAAACCCGATCCAAAAATGTCCGGCCGTATTGCGATGATCGCGCTTATTGTGGCTTTTGGCGTTGTGGGTCTGATGCTTTGGGTTGGCTGACGTGCCGGGCGGCGTTTCTGTGGATGGCCTCAGTTGGGCCCCAAAGAAAGCCGTTTTTGTCCGCCGCTCCCTGATCGTGGGTGGCGTTACCTTTGCACTGCTGGCGCTTTTGGGAACCGGCGTTTCCCTTTATTTTGACGCGCCCATCTTCTGGGTTTTCCCCACTGCGCTTGCGCTGACACTTGGCTTCATCTTTGATGACATACTGCGGTGGCGCGCGGTGAAATACGACCGCTGGCAGATCAGCGATGGGCATTTGATACATGAGGGCCAGGACGGCAGTGCGCGCATCCCGTTGACTGAGATAGACCGCGCACTCAGGCGCTTGGGCAGCAATGTCGTCGTGCAACTGACCTCGGGCCAGCAGATCGTTTTGCGGTATCTGCCCTATCCTGCGGAAACTGCAGCACAGATCAATGCGGCCAAACCTGTGTAGACGTTCGGGGCTTTCAAATACAATCGCCCCTTGGTTCACAGCCTGTTTTCGGGCAAGACATGCCCAAAGCATTGCATTTTGACCAAAAGGCCCGCCATGACGCTGCATTTTACCAATGCCAAGCTGATCGACCCCGAAAGCGGCAGGATCACATCCGGCACGCTGAGCGTGGATCAAGGAAAGATCAGCAAAATTTCGGCTGATATGGCCCCTTTGCCCGCAAATGCCAAAGTGATCGACTGCAAGGGCAAATACCTTGCCCCTGGCATTGTCGATCTGGGTGTCAAAGTGTGCGAACCGGGTGAGCGGCACAAGGAAAGCTATCGATCCGCTGGTATGGCGGCGGCGGCGGGGGGCGTGACCACCATGATCACCCGTCCCGATACAGAGCCCGCCATCGACAGCCCTGAGGTATTGGAATTCGTCACCCGCCGCGCCAACGAAGCGGCACCAGTGAACGTCGTGCCGATGGCCGCCCTGACCAAAGGGCGCGCAGGCCGCGAGATGACCGAAATTGGTTTTCTGATGGACGCAGGTGCCGCCGCCTTCACCGATTGCGACCGTGTGATCACCGATACCAAGGTGTTTGCGCGCGCCCTGACCTATGCCCGCAGCCTTGGCGCATTGGTGATCGCCCATCCTCAAGAACCGATCTTGAGCAAAGGGGCTGCCGCGACGTCCGGGAAATTCGCCTCTTTGCGTGGCTTGCCCGCCGTCTCTCCCATGGCCGAACGCATGGGGTTGGACCGTGACATCGCCCTGATCGAGATGACGGGTGCAAAGTACCATGCTGATCAGATCACCACAGCCCGCGCCCTGCCCGCGCTGGAACGCGCCAAGAATAATGGGCTGGATATTACTGCGGGCATCGGCATCCATCATCTGACACTGAACGCCCTCGATGTGGCTGATTATCGCACGTTCTTTAAGCTCAAACCGCCGCTTCGGGATGAGGACGACCGCATCGCGGTGGCCCAGGCCGTCGCGAGCGGATTAATCGATATTATCTGTTCCATGCATACGCCGCAGGATGAGGAATCCAAGCGCCTGCCTTTTGAAGAAGCGGCCTCAGGTGCCGTAGGTCTGGAAACGCTTTTGCCCGCCGCCATGCGACTTGTGCATGCAGAGCTGATGGATCTGCCGACCCTGTGGCGCGCGATGTCGTTGAATCCTGCAAAACGCCTTGGCCTGCCAGGAGGTCGTTTGCGCGCTGGTGCCCCTGCCGATCTGGTTTTGTTTGATCCCGATGCGCCCTTTGTGATGGACCGGTCCACGCTGCGGTCAAAATCGCGCAACACGCCATTTGACGGGACGCGGATGCAGGGTAAGGTGCTTGCAACTTACGTTGCCGGAACATGTGTTTACGAGGGCTCTTGATGCCAATAATTGACAGTTCACTTGCAGTTTTGATCCTTTGGGCTGTGATTGGTTATGGGATCGGATCCATCGCTTTTGGCATGATCGTGACCAACTACATGGGTCTGGGCAATCTGCGAGAAATTGGGTCAGGCAATATCGGGGCCACCAACGTTCTGCGCACCGGCAACAAGAAAGCCGCAGCGCTGACGTTGTTATTGGATGGCGGCAAAGGGGCCGTTGCGGTCCTGTTGGCGCGGATGTTGGCGGGCGAGGATGCAGCGCAAGTGGCTGCCTTGACTGCCATGATCGGCCATTGCTATCCGGTTTGGCTGGGCTTTCGCGGTGGCAAAGGGGTGGCAACGTTTCTGGGTATTTTGCTGGCCTTGGCATGGCCTGTTGGTGTCGGATGCTGCATTGTCTGGTTGATTGCCGCAGCAGCAAGTCGGATTTCGTCAATGGGTGCATTGGCGGCAGCCTCGGCGTCGACTTTCCTGATGGTATTTCTGGGGTATGGAACTGCGCTTTTGCTTGGTGCTGCGCTGACCCTTCTGGTTTTCTGGCGGCACCGCGCCAATATGAAACGCATCAAAGCGGGTGTTGAGCCGAAGATAGGCCAAAAAGTGTGACACCGCCGGATGATGTGGTCGCACGGCTTGCGGCGCTGCCGATCGGAACCAGCACTGGCACCGCGCATGGCAAACGATATGTCGCCACACGCAGCATCTTTAACAATGGCCGTTCAGCGAAATTGGTGGCCGAGGAACTGGGCGGGCCTGATTACATCAGCCTGAACTTTTATGAATTGGCGGCCGGGCCGCTCCTTTATCCGTGCGAAATGCCTGCGGAAAAGGTGATGGCCTTTTTGCGGGGCTATCAGCCTGATCCGGGCCAAACCGAGGTCGGTGCATCATGACCGATGTGAACCTGCCCGTCATTTTATTTGCCGCCTTCATCGCCGCAGGCAGTCCCGGACCAGCCACCCTGGCCATTGCCGGCACTTCCATGTCGTCTGGCCGCCGCGCAGGTCTGGCGCTGGCATCGGGGGTGACGACAGGGTCGTTTATCTGGTCGGTGTCCGCGGCCTTTGGCTTGGGGGCCGTGATGGCGGCAAACGCGTGGATGTTCGAGGTCGCGCGCTATATAGGTGCGGCCTATCTTATGTGGCTGGCGCTCAAAGCCGCGCGATCCGCATGGTATGGCAACAAGCTGACGACCAATCCGCTGCCCTTGACCACCCCGTGCCGCGCCTATGCAAAAGGCCTGGCACTGCACCTGACAAACCCCAAGGCGATTTTATTCTTTGGCGCGCTTTATGCGATCGGCATTCCCATTGGCACGCCACCCGCCGCTTTGATCACGGTGATCGTCGCCGTCGGCATCCAAAGCCTGATCATGTTTCACCTTTACGCCGTGATCTTTTCCTCAGCACCCATGGCATCGGCATACGCCCGTGCAAAACGTTGGTTTGAGGGCTTCTTTGCGCTGGCGTTTGGGGCAATTGCGATAAAGGTGCTGACCGCCAAGATTGGGTAGGTCTGCGTGTCCAGCGTTCAGACCAATCATAATAGTTCAACAATACTCGCCTTAAACATTAATCTTGCGCCGGACTCGCCAAAACCTCGCCTCAATCTGAGCGAATTTCAATTTTAGATAGTAATCAATATTGGGATCGCGAAGGCGCTGGCAGATGAAGAAATTCCTTTCCTTTTTTGAGAACTTTGCCTTCAAGGCAATGAAGTTTGACGACCGCGCTTCGCCACTTGAGTATTGGTGCGTCATGCCCGTCATCTGGTTGCTGATTCTTGTGATGGTTCCAGGCGATGCGCACGCATTCTGGGGCTTCCTTCTCGCCCGCGAAGTACCACCGCTCAATCCGTTCTACTACGAATCGTTGATGCTTTTCATCATCACTTTCATCCCGCGCCTGTCTCTGACCGTGCGGCGGCTTCATGACAGCGGAAAAAGCGGGAAATGGGCAAAACTGCCTTTTGTTGCAGTCAGCTCTGGATTGGTCTTAATCCTCGGCCTTGGATCGGCGATCCTTACCTCAAACGTGGGCGGCGACGCAGGCGCAATGGCTGCTGTCGGAATGGGAATGGCATTTGGCGGTGTGGATAGCGACAGCATTTGGAACAGCATTTTTGCGGTGGCCGCGATTTTAAATGCGATTGGCTGGGACGCGATCTGGGCGTTGTTCGCCGAGATGCAAGCAAATGTGCCAGCCCCAGATGTGGCAGGCGGAATTTCAAACATCGCCAAAGAAATGCAAAAAGAGCCAGCGCTGACCTCGACGATGCTGTTGGTCATGGTGGTCATGATCGCCACACCGTTTGTCGCGATCATGCTGCATTTCTTTTTTATGATCTCTCCATCAGAGCTTGATGAAAACAGCTTTGGGGCGGGCAAACGCAAGCACAAGACTCTTGTAGAAGGTCCCAAATCGGCCAATCCGTTTGCCGGATACAAATACCTTTATGAACGCAGCCCGGAACAAGAGGCACAGCTTCGGATCAACCAGAAAGAAGAAATCCGGTCGCTCTACCAAACCCGTGTTCTGGCCAAAAGCGGCAGCAGCTAGTAACTGTAGTCCGCATAAATCTGGTTCAGATCGCCGTTCCATTTGCCGTTGTAGTCATCCAGCAGTTCATCTGCCGGGACCTTGCCGGTTTCAATGCTCTCTTTGAGCGCATTTAGAAAATGGGTCTCATCCGGCACCATGCCACCCGCGCCAACGCGGGCACGCGCCTTGAGGCCCGCATCAGACAAGGCTACAACCTCGCGGGCGATGTCGTGCATGTTGATGCCTGTCACTTTGGCCTGCAGACCGTCCACCGAGGCTGCCACGCGCAGCGCATCATGCTGAGCGCTGTTCCACCCTTTGACAAGATCCCATGCAGCGTCCAATGCGGATTGATCATACATCAGCCCAACCCAAAACGCCGGCAAAGCGCAAAGCCGCCGCCATGGTCCGCCATCGGCCCCCCGCATCTCGATGAACTTTTTCATCCGGGCTTCGGGGAACGCGGTGGTTAAATGATCGGCCCAGTCGCTTAGTGTCGGCATTTCACCGGGCAAGGCCGGCAGCTTTCCTTGCATGAAATCACGAAATGACATACCCAGCGCGTTGATGTATTTGCCATCGCGATACACAAAGTACATCGGCACATCGAGCACATATTCGACCCAACGCTCAAACCCGAACCCATCCTCAAATACAAATGGCAAGGTGCCGGTGCGTGAGGCATCCAGATCACGCCACACGCGGCTGCGCAGGGATTTGTAGCCGTTTATCTTGCCTTCGAAAAATGGTGAATTGGCAAAAAGCGCGGTTGCCACTGGCTGCAACGCCAAGGCGACCCGCATCTTCTTGATCATGTCCGCTTCTGAGCCGAAATCGAGGTTCACCTGCACGGTACAGGTCCGCCGCATCATGATGCGGCCCATCGTGCCCACGCGGCCCATGTAGTCATTCATCAAGGTGTAACGCCCCTTGGGCATCAGATCCATTTGCTCGTGGGTCCAGATCGGTGCGGCACCAAGGCCAATAAAACCGGCACCGATATCATCGGCCACATCCTTGACCTCGCGCAGGTGGATGTTCACCTCGTCACAGGTCTCGTGAATGGTTTCGACCGGGGCACCCGACAATTCCAGCTGACCGCCCGGTTCAAGCGATACATTCGCGCCGTTCTTTTCCAGCCCGATCAGTTTGCCGCCTTCGGTGACGGGGGTCCAATCGTGCCGATCCCGCAGACCTTCCAGCATCGCCCGGATAGAGCGTGGCCCCTCATACGGCAATGGCAGCAACGTATCTTTGCAATAGCCGAACTTTTCATGCTCGGTGCCAATGCGCCAATCTTCTTTCGGCTTGCAGCCATCTGCCAGATATTGGGCCAGTTGATCGTGGTGCTCTATGGGCCCGCCGCCGGACTGAGGAATAGACATGATCGAGGCTCCGAGATTAGATAAAACGGTCAGACTTGGATGCGGGCATTTGCCGGGGGTGTCAATGCAACAAGCCCGTCTCAAGCGGCCCGCCACCGCGTCGCCAGATCACAACCGCTTGATGCCGGGTGGCGTGTAATTCGGTCAGCATCCGTTCCGTCTTTAATCCGGGCAGGCTGGCAAACGCATCAAACAATGCCTCTGATCCAGCTGCATTTACTGGAATTAACAGTGGCTGCTGACCCGGTTGATCCAAGCGCCAATGCGCTGGAAACATCGCGCGTTCAAGGCTTAGACGGTCCATTTCGCGCAGGGCGACGGTACCGCCGGTCAGTGGCCCAAAGTAGGTGATTTGCCCTTCGTCGACCTGCACGGCCCCTGCCCCGCCGTCCGCGCCCCGAAATCGCGCGCGTTGCACGCCCAGCCAGATGCCGGCAGCGCCGCCCAGAATCAGCGCATATCCCGGCACCGCCAGTAACAGGCCAGGCCCCAGCACCAGCCATAGGCCCAGTGCCGTTATCACCAGCCCCACAAGGCATTCGCGCCACCGCCAAAGCTCTGCTTGCGCTTCTGGTCGGAAGAACGTCATGCCCAATCCCCCAATCGATCCTGCCAAAGCGTCATCGCGGCAACTGCTGCGGTATCCGCGCGCAGAATGCGCGGGCCAAGCGTTACGGGATGTGCAAAGTCCAACCCGTGCAAGCGCGTACGTTCCTTGTCAGAAAACCCTCCTTCTGGCCCGATCAGTATCGCCCAGGATCCAACAGCCGCAGTGATATCTGGCAAGCAGGCAGTGCCACCTGCCAGCGCCTCGTCGCAAAACATGATCTTGCGTTTGCTGTCCCAGCTCTCCAACAGCCGATCAAGTTTTACAGCCTCTGCAACCTCGGGCACATAGGTGCCGCCGCATTGCTCTGCTGCCTCAACTGCATGGGCTTGCAATCTGTCACGCTGAATCCGGCCAGCATTGGTGAAGGCTGTCATCACTGGCAGAATGCGCGCGGCCCCCATTTCAGCAGCCTTTTCCACAATAAAATCAGTGCGGGCTTTCTTGATTGGGGCAAACAGCAACCACAGATCGGGCGGCATCTGCAAGAGTTTCGTTTGCACCATGCATTGCAGCATGCCCCCGCGCTTGCCAGCCTCGACAACATCCGCACGCCATTCGCCATCACGCCCGTTAAAAACCAGAACCGCCGCTCCAACGGCCAAGCGCATCACCCCAAAGAGATAATGCGCCTGCGCTTTGTCCAAAGTCAGCGATTGCCCCTGACCCAAAGGGTGCTCTACATAAAGTCTGATTTTTGCGTTCATGGACCAAGATATATGCACAACCCTCCACCTTCGCCAGATGCACCTGTCGCAGATGCTCCAAACGACAATTGGGTGGACAGATACGCACCTGCTTTTGCGCGTCCCTATCTGCGCCTCAGTCGGGCGGACCGGCCCATTGGCACATGGCTTTTGCTGTTGCCGTGCTGGTGGGGTTTGGCGCTGGCCATCATTTTTGACCAGACGCCGCGCTGGGGTGATCTTTGGATATTCATTGGCTGCGCCTTGGGGGCGTTTTTGATGCGCGGTGCGGGGTGTACGTGGAACGACATCACCGACCGCGATTTCGATGCACAGGTCGCCCGCACCCGGTCGCGGCCTATACCGTCGGGTCAGGTCAGCGTGCGCGGTGCCGTTAGCTGGATGGTGATACAAATTCTGGCGGCGGCGTTGATCCTATTTACGTTCAACCGCGCGGCCATCTCACTGGGTGTGCTGTCGCTTTTGCTGGTGGCGATCTATCCATTTGCCAAACGCTTTACCTGGTGGCCGCAAGTGTTTTTGGGGCTTGCGTTCAACTGGGGGGCTTTGCTGGTCTGGACGGCCCATACAGGCAGCCTTCAATCGCCCGCGATATTACTCTATTTTTCGGGTATTGCATGGACGCTTTTCTATGACACCATCTATGCGCATCAAGATACCGAAGACGACGCCCTGATCGGGGTGAAATCCACCGCGCGGCTGTTTGGCGAAAACACAAGTCAATGGTTGCGGAGGTTTTTGGCAGCGTCCGTCGGGTTGATGGGGCTTGCGGTAATCTTTAGCGCGATGCCCAATGCGTCAGTGCTGGCTCTGGTGATCGGATTGGGTGGCCCCTGGGCGATGGGCTGGCATATGGCATGGCAACTGCGCGGCCTCGACATCCATAACCCCGCCAAGTGCCACCAATTGTTTCTTGCCAATCGAGACACCGGCATGATCCCGCTGTTGTTTTTCGCAGTTGCACTGCTGGTATGATTGCACCCCCTGCCCCACTTGCGTATCAAAGACCAATCATGAGTAACACAGAAGTACCCCCATGCGCTTGTCCTCTGTCCTAACCATCGCCCTCACGTTTGCTGCGGCTGCGGTGGTTTCTTTGGTAGCCGCAAATTTTTCTGTGCAACTGATCGAAGAAAACTCTGAAATCGGGGTGCGTAATGCACTCGATGACCAAGGCATGACTTGGGCTGAAGTAGAAGCAGATGGACTGAAGGTCACGCTTGCCGGGATTGCACCGACCGAGGCCGTGCGCTTTCGTGCCCTGACCACCGCAGGCGGCATCGTCGACGCCGCACGTGTCATTGATGACATGGAAGTCGAGGCGCAGGCTGCAATCGCACCGCCTCATTTTTCTGCCGAAGTGCTGCGCAATGATTCCGGTATTTCAGTCATTGGACTGATCCCTGCAAGCACCGACAGAGCCGCGACCATTGCCAGATTTCAAGCGATGGTAGGCGATGAAAAAGTGGCGGATCTTCTTGAGACCGCCGATTACCCTGCGCCGCAAGGCTGGCAGGGTTCCCTTGATTTCGCGATCAGTGCAATGGCGCTGCTGCCGCGTGCCAAAGTCTCGGTCGAAGCGGGCCGCGTTTCGATCACGGCCATTGCAGACAGCGCCGCCGCGAAAGCCAAGATGGAAACCACCGTTAGAAAGTCCATCCCGTCAGGGCTTGAGGTCATTCTGGATATCGCGGCGCCGCGTCCGGTGATCACCCCCTTTACCCTGCGGTTTGAGCTGGACGAGAATGGTGGTCGTTTCGATGCCTGTTCTGCTGATACCGAAACGGCACGCAAACGCATCGTCGAAGCAGGCAGACGCGCAGGGCTGACTGATTCCGCACGGTGTACCGTTGGCATGGGCGTGCCCAGTCCAAATTGGACAGAAGCCGCATCAATGGCGATGGATGCTGTGCAACAACTTGGGGGTGGGTCCGTCACATTGGCCGATGCCGATATCACTTTGCTGGCGGCTGCAGGAACTGATCAGGCCCTTTTTGACCGGGTGATCGGCGAGCTGGAGACCAGTTTGCCGGATGTATTTGCCTTGCATGCCAGCCTGCCTGCGGTCGTTGATCCAAACGCAGGCCCGCCCGAATTCAGTGCCACGCTCAGCCCTGAAGGTCAGGTGCAATTGCGCGGTCGCCTGAGCAGTGATGCCCTGCGCGAACTGGCCGACAGCTTTGCCAAGGCGCGGTTTGGATCTGACAAGGTCTACACCGCCGCACGCATTGACGAAGAATTGCCGGACGATTGGGCACCGCGGGTTTTGACAGGTCTTGAGGCGCTTTCAACGCTCAGCAATGGGGCGATGACCGTCACGCCCGATGCTCTTTCTGTGACGGGATACACGGGCAACCCGGACGCCAGCACGGAAATATCATCTTTGCTCGCTGGAAAGCTGGGGGAAGGGGCGGCGTTTGACATTGATGTCACCTATCAAGAAAAACTTGATCCGGTTCTGGGCCTGCCAACGCCCGACGAATGCGAGGCCGAAATCGGTGCTGTTTTGAAAGTAGGCAAAATCAATTTTGAGCCGAGCAGTGCAACAATCGACGCCTCTGCTCTTGATACGATGGATGACATCGCCGAGATTTTGAAACGTTGCGGTGATTTATTGCTTGAAATTCAAGGATATACCGACAGTCAGGGCCGCGAAGAAATGAACCTTGCGCTGTCGCAATCGCGCGCTGAATCTGTTCTGAACGAGCTGCGCGCCCGCCGCGTTCTGACCGGTTCCTTTGTCGCGCGCGGGTATGGCGAGGACAATCCGATTGCCGACAATGGCACCGAAGCAGGGCGCGAAGCAAACCGTCGCATCGAATTTCGCCTGATCCGTCCCGATACCGTGAGTGATCCGGAACAAACAACGCTGGAAAGTACCGCAAAAACGGGCGATACACTTCAAGATCAAGTGCAAGAAGGCCCCAACGATGAGCAGAACTGAGTTCGTCCTCGCAACAGCAATTATTCTTTTTGTGGCGTTTTGTCTGGGTTGGTTTGCCAACTGGCTACTGCATCGTTTTACCCGTGTAGCCGCGGATGATGTCGCTCAACTGGATCGGATGAGCCAGGAACTGCACGAGGCTGAAGAGACCCGCGATCAGGCGATTACCTATCTGCAACAGCGTGAGGCCGAGTTGACCAATCAACTGGCCCAAACCGAAGCAGAATTGCGCGCCGCCATGGACGGGCTGCGCGATGCACGTCATGAAGCCGAAGAAATGCGCGCTTTCATCGAACAGCAACGCGAAGCCAGCTGAGACTGCCAGCAAGCTCACTAGTTTTCCAAGTGCTGGGCCGCGGTCCTGCTTGAACCGCTACCCATACCTTAAGCAACGGTCAAAACCGCACATTCCGCCTTGGCGCTGATACCATGCGAGGTGCTGCCCAACAGCAATCCGCGCAAATCGCCGAGACCACGCCGCCCTGTGACAATCAGGTCAACACCATCCGATTTGGCGCGGGCAAGCAGGTCTTCCGCCGGATTGCCATGGCCGATATGCACTTCAAGGCCCTGATGGCCACAATCAGCGGCAATTGCACGTGCCTTGTCTGCCATCTTTTCTGCCGCGGCCAGCAAGGTTTCGTCACGCGCAACATTTGGGCCAATATAAAAGCCCGAAATCGCTTCGGCGGCATAGCTCACGGTTTCGTCTTTGGGGGTATGCGATACCTCGATTTTGGCACGGTATTTGGTGGCGATGTCGCATCCCAAACGCAAAGCCCGACCTGAAGCTTCTGAACCGTCGTAGCCGACGAGTATTTTGGTAATCATGGGTTTTTCCTCCGGGTAAATTTCTTCACCACCCTAGGAGAGGGACACGCACAATACTTTGATTGAGATCAAGATTTTAACCAGCGCGATAATGCGTCTTCATCCTCATCTCGCGCCTCCACCCAGTTCGCCCCATCATGGCCGACTTCACGTTTCCAGAACGGGGCGCGGGATTTAAGGTAGTCCATCAGAAATTCCGCGCCATCAAACGCGTTTTTTCGATGCCGTGCGGCAGTCGCAACCATCATGATGACCTCGCCAGGGGCCAGCCGCCCATGCCGATGGATGATGAGCGCGTCGCCAAGACCGAACCGTTTGATTGCCTGTTCCGCGATGGACGAAATCGCCTTTTCGGTCATGCCGGGGTAATGTTCAATTTCCATTACATCCAATGCGTGATCGGGGGTGTCACGCACCACACCTGTAAAGGTCACAATCGCACCCATACTGTTCTGAGCCTGAGCAAAAGCTGCGGTTTCTGCGCCCAGATCAAAGGGTGCGTCCTGAACAAAAATGCGCATCAGCCGCCCGTCATTGGAGGAAAAAACGCCAGCTCTCGAACGCCTTTCAACGGCGCATCAAAATCGCTCAATTCCTGATCAACGGCTACGCGCAGCGCGCTCAGATCAGAAAAGGCCAGGGCATAACGTTCCTCGCGTGCGCGCAACTCTTCGACAAGATCAGCCACTGTCGCCGCCTCGGTTTGCACCTGCTCACGCGGCACCCCGATACGTTCACGTACCCATGCAAAATACAAAACGTCCATCAACGCCCCTCTCGCAGATGTGGCAGGGCTTTCATCAGGTAATCATATCCTGTCACCGCCGTAAGTGTGGCCGCGATCCACAGCAACCACAGTCCAACCCGGCCCGACCATTCCATCCCGGCAAGTTTCCAGTTCAGACCAAACAAATCTTCTTCGTCGCCGTTCAGGATTGCGCCGATCATGTCCTGATCCATGCCAAAAACGGACATCCCAAGATAATGTTCAAACACCCCCTGCGAAAACAGGACCGCAATCGCGACCATTTGCATGGTGGTTTTCCATTTGGCCAAAGCGGTCACTTTCAACGTCCCGGCAACATCACCCAGGTATTCGCGCAGTCCTGACACAAACACTTCTCGAAAGAGGATGACGGTCGCGGGGAGCACCAGCCAAGGCGACCAGCTTGAAAAACCGATGATCACCATCAGGGCGATGACCACCATCGCCTTGTCCGCAATCGGGTCGAGCATCGCACCAAGCTTGGTCTCTTGTTTCCAAGCCCGCGCAAGATAGCCGTCAAGCCAATCGGTGACCGAGGCCAGCACAAACAGGATCAGCGCAAACCAATCGGCGTAAGGTCTTGTAAAATATAGAAACATCAACGCCACGCCAGGGGCCGCGACCAGTCGCAAAAGCGTCAAAACATTGGGCAGGTTCCATTTCATAGTGGCACCTTACTACGCCCCTTGCTGGCTTAAAAGCGCCAACAGGGCACAATCCCTCATCCCCGAATACGCCGTCATTGCGGGGTTATCCACGCTCGTGAAAATAGGCGTAAATCGTTTCGGCCAAGGCATCAGATACACCGTCAACGGCCTTGAGATCGCTCAAATTTGCACGCGCCACCGCTTTGGCGGATCCAAAATGCGCCAACAGTGATCTTTTGCGTGCGGCCCCGACTCCCGGCACATCATCAAGTGGCGTTGCACCAACTGCCTTGGCCCGTTTTGCGCGGTGGGTGCCAATGGCAAAGCGGTGCGCCTCGTCCCGCAGACGTTGTACAAAATACAATACCGGATCGTTGTGCCGCAGCGCCATCGGCCGTTTACCGACGCGGTGGAATTCTTCTTTGCCGGCATCCCGATCGACACCTTTGGCAACGCCAACCATCGGAATATCCTCAACCCCGTATTCCCGCATAATTGAAGCAACAGCACTGACCTGTCCCGCACCACCGTCAATCAACAAAAGATCAGGCCACATGCCGCCGTTGCGATCAGGGTCTTCTTTGATCAATCGTTTAAAGCGCCGGGTCAGCACTTCTTTCATCATGCCAAAATCGTCGCCTGGAGTCAGTTCGTCGCCGCGAATGTTAAACTTGCGGTATTGGTTTTTCATCAGGCCATCGGCACCTGCCACGATCATTGCACCAACCGCATTGGTGCCCTGAATGTGACTGTTGTCATAAACCTCAATCCGGGTTGGGGGGCCCGGCAATTCAAACGCCTCTTCCAGACCTTTCAACAGCTTGGTTTGTGTTGCGGTTTCGGCCAGTTTACGGGCGAGTGATTCACGGGCATTGCGCAGGGCACCATCCACCAGTTCCGCTTTTTCACCTCTTTGAGGGACCAGCAATTCAACTTTACGGCCGATTTTGCCGCCAAGGGCATCCGCCATCAGATCAGGGTTCTCAATCTGGTTGGACAGGATCAGTTGACGTGGCGGTTCGCGGGTATCGTAAAACTGACCAATAAACGCCTCCAACACTTCGGCGGCATCCACATCCGGTCCCACACGCGGATAGTAGTCGCGGTTACCCCAGTTTTGATTGGCACGGATGAAGAAGACCTGCACGCAGGCCTGTCCACTGTCCATGTGCAGGGCGATGATGTCAGCTTCTGACACGCCTTTGGGGTTGATCCCTTGTGCTGTTTGCACCTGGGTCAATGCCTTGATCCGATCGCGCAGGGCGGCTGCGCGTTCAAATTCCATCTCCTGTGAGGCGCGCGACATCTCGGCGGCCAGGCGCGCCTGAATGTCCGTGGTCTTACCTGTCAGGAAGCGTTCCGCATCGCGGACTGTTTGGGCATAGTCCTCTTTCGAAATTTTGCCGACGCAAGGGGCCGAACACCGTTTGATCTGGTGTTGCAGGCAGGGCCTCGTTCGACTGTCGAACATTGAGTTTGAACAGTCGCGCAGCAGAAAAACCCGCTGCAATTGGTTTAGCGTTCGGTTTACGGCACCTGCGCTGGCGAAAGGACCATAGTAGCTGCCTTTCTCTTTTTTGGCACCGCGGTGTTTTTTGATCTGAGCGAAATCGTGATCCGCTGTCACCAAGATGTTCGGAAAGCTTTTGTCATCGCGCAAGAGCACATTGAATTTGGGTTTCAGTTGCTTGATTAGATTCTGTTCCAGCAACAACGCCTCGGTCTCTGTCTTGGTGGTCAGAAACATCATCGACGTGGTGGCCGCGATCATCCGGGCAATGCGCCCGGAGTGGCCGCCGGGTCGCGCATAGTTACTGACGCGGGCTCGCAGATTACGGGCCTTACCGACATAAAGGACACGGCTTTCTGCATCCAGCATCCGGTACACCCCCGGCGAGGTGTCAATCGTTTTGAGATAACTTTGAATAACCTCATGGCCTTGCGGCGGTGCGTTGGGGATCTGGTTCATCGGGTTGTCTGATTCTCTGTCTGCGCTGCAATATGGCGTGGTCCGCTACAAGACTTAACATGTCCACGGAACTTGTGGATAACTCTGCTGATAACTTCTGGCCTTGGCAAAATTATTGTTGCTTTTGGCCCCCTTCGTGGATTTGCCTAATTTTTAGGCACCTTTGTAAGCACCTGATTTATAATGATATTTTCTTGCTATAATATCAACTCACTGAAAACAAAGGGCTTTTTGTAACAGTTTGGTAACGAAGATGGGAGACGTGCAGAACTTACGCCGCGACCCTTCGTTATTCGATCCCTACCACGTCTGGCGTTTGCCATCCAAGATGCTGTCCGCCATCTACGCAAAGCAGTTGGCCTGTCACGGCTGGTGCATCCAGAAAATAACCCAGCGCGGCCGAAATGTCGTCTGGATTGGACCCTCGGCCCAGCACCGTGTTGCGCCGTTGTGTGTCAAAATGACTGTCAGATTGGCGTTGCCCCTTCATCGTTGGGCCCGGCCCTATGGCGTTAACGCGGATTGCAGGGGCCAGTGCGCGCGCCGTGGTTTGGGTCAACGCCCAAAGTCCCATTTTCGCGAGCGTATAGGTCATGAACTCTGGCGTGAGTTTGCGCACGCGTTGGTCCACCATATTCACAATCAACCCGACAGCACGCGGTTCGCCTGTTTGGTCGGTTTCTGCTGCCAATCCCTGCGCGGCCATCGCCTGGGTCAGAACAAAGGGCGCTCGCAAATTGCTCCCCATGTGTCTGTCCCAACTGGTCAGCGTTGCAGTTGAAATTGTGTCGTATTCAAAAATCGACGCGTTGTTCACTAGACACGTGATCGGGCCGCCCAGCGCCTCTGCTGCCCTTGGCAGCAATGTCTGGATTGCCTCCTCATCCAACAGATCCGCCTGCAAAGAAACAGCCGTGCGGCCCATCGCTTTGAGTTCGGTCACGACGGCATTTGCCCCTTCGCCTGAACTGGCATAGTGCACCGCGACATCGTATCCGCGTGTGCCCAAATACAACGCCATCGCTCGGCCAAGGCGCTGCCCGGCCCCGGTTATCAGTGCACGGCCCATGCGTGGCCTCCTCAGATCAGAACAACAATCAGATAGACTGCATATAGCGCACTCAATGCAATGCCCCAGATGCGGGTGATGTCTTTGTTCAGGTAAACGAACGGAATCAAAAGCAATGATGCCGCCAGCATGACCCAGAGATCAAATCGCAGGAATTCGGGATCGACATTGATCGGGCCGACAAGGCTTGCGATGCCGATGATCGCCAGCAGGTTGAACATGTTCGAGCCGATGACATTGCCCAGTGCCACGTCTGCTTGCCTGCGCAAAGCCGCCATGACGGTGGTTGCAAGTTCCGGCAAGGATGTCCCGATCGCAACCAGCGTCAAACCGATCACTGTGTCACTGACCCCATAGGCCTGCGCGATAATCGTGGCGTTATCAACCAGCAGCCCCGCCCCCAGCGGCAGGCCAATCAGGCCCAAAACCATAAAGACCGCAATGCGCCATCCGGGCATATCGGGGTCAACGCCATCAAGCTCTTCTTCGGCGTCGCCCTTGCACGCATCTCGATGGTTTTTGGCTTCACGAAATTGATCGGCAAGCACAAAGGCAAGCGCACCCAAAAGAACCAGCGCAGCAATCCAATCAAATACACCGCGAAACGCCAGCGCTATGAAAACCACGCTGGCACCAATCATGAAATTATAGGTCTTTCGCGTGTTACATTCAGATGTGTGCATGGTGGCCAGCAGCGCGGGAATACCCAGCACAAGCAGAATGTTCGCAGTGTTTGACCCCACCACATTGCCCAATGCGATACCCGGCGCGTCATCCAGAATCGCCTTGATTGAAATCAGCAGTTCCGGCGCAGATGTTCCAAACGCCACAATTGTCAGGCTGACAATCAGTGCAGGTACCCCCAATCGCAAGGACAGGTTCACCGCCCCTTTGACCAGCGCATCGCCGGCAAGCAGCAAGATTAACAGACCCAACCCGGAAAGCAGCCAAGGCATCAGCATCAATCTGATCCTCCGCAGCCGCAGGGACCTTTACCAATCCGGTACCGGCCACAGGCCTTGCACTTTGTCTGGTTCAGACGTTTGGACCCCAGCCAGTGCATTTTTCCAAACCACGCCAAGACGCCCATAAACACCATGAACAGAAGGACTACCTTGATGACCATGAATTAAAGGCCAAAGCGCGCAAAGGCTGCGCGTTCCTCGATGCCGTGCACCGCGTCATGGACCAGTTGCACGCCGAAACGCGACAACAGACCTTTCTTTGCGCCATAGCGCCGCAATTTTACCTTCTCGCCAAAGCGTTCTTTCAACAAAGGCTGCAGATGTCCGATGCCATCAATCAAGCCCAGCTCGGTCGCGCGTTTGGCCAGCCAAATTTCACCCGTGAACAGGTCCTGCGCGTCGGTAAGCTTGCCATCACGGCGGGCTTTGACGTGGTCGATGAAATTCTCATGAATGTCTTCGAGCAACGTCTTAAGGCGTGCCACATCTTCAGGCTGTTCGGGGCGGAACGGGTCGAGCATGGATTTCGATTTTCCGGCCGTATGAACCCGCCGCTCCACCCCATGATCCTTGATGAACTCATGTGCGCCAAACGATGCCGAAATCACACCGATCGATCCGACAACTGAACTTGGGTCTGCATAGATCTCGTCTGCTGCTGCCGCCAACCAATAACCGCCAGATGCGGCCACATCTTCGACAAAAGCGATCACTGGAATGTTCTTTTCGGTCGCCAGCCGCCTGATCTGTGCCCCGATCAAGGACGATTGCACAGGGCTGCCGCCGGGCGAGTTTATCTCAAGCGCCACAGCAACAGGTTTTCCCTTTCCAAATGCTTTTTCAAGCACCGGTGCAAGAGTGGCGTCGTTCAATGCTGACCGACTTTGAGGCCCGATCACACCCGAGAGGCGGACCACGGCAACGGTGGGTTCAGATTTCAGGAAAGGGATCCAGCGTTTCATACCAACCCATGTAGAGCGCTAGACACAGGCAAACAAGCCAAGTTCCCAAAGGTTTATTGCCGTATCCGCCAACCGGTGTGGAAAATCCACCAGATCACCGCCATGCACAGCCCGGTAAACAGGCCAATCGCCAGCAAACTGGCTAGAATTGGCACATCTGCCGACCCAAAGAAAGCCCAGCGGAATCCTGAAATCAGATACACCACCGGGTTAAAATGCGAAATGACCTGCCAGACAGGCGGCAGCATCGAGATGGAGTAAAACGACCCGCCAAGAAAGACGAGCGGTGTGACGATCAAAAGCGGTACCAACTGCAGCTGTTCAAAGCTGCCGGCCCAAATACCGATAATAAATCCCATCAAAGCAAAGCTGATACAGGTGAGAACCAGAAACGCGACCATCGCAAAGGGATGTGCAATTGAAATATCGACAAAGAAAAACGCAGTGATCAGGATGATCACCCCAATGAACAACGCCTTGGTCGCCGCCGCCCCGACATAGCCGATCACGATCTCGAAAAAGTTGATCGGTGCAGAGAGCAATTCAAAAATCGTACCGATGAATTTCGGGAAATAGATGCCAAATGACGCGTTTGATATCGCCTGGGTGATCACGCTGAGCATGATCAGACCCGGTACGATGAACGCACCATAGCTGACACCCTCAACCTCTTGGATGCGGCTGCCGATGGCCGCACCAAAGACCACGAAATAAAGCGATGTGGACAGTACGGGCGAGATGATGCTTTGCGCGATGGTGCGGAAAAACCGTGCCATTTCAAAGGCGTAAATGGAACTGATCGCCGTCCAGTTCATGCCGCATCCTCCTGAACCAAATCGACAAAGATATCTTCGAGGCTGCTTTGCCGGGTCATCACATCCGTCAGTACCAGACCAGCCTTTGAAACGTCGGCCAACAGCTTGGTGATGCCTGTCCGTTCCGCCCTCGTGTCATAGGTGTAGATCAGTGTGGTGCCGTCCTCAGAAAGCGTCAGTGCGTCCGATTGCAGCGCCTTTGGCAGCGCCTTGATTGGTTTGCTCAATTGTACTTCCAGTTGCTTCTTGCCCATTCGCGCCATCAGCTTGGCCTTGTCTTCAATTAGCAACAGTGCGCCATGTGCAATCACACCGACACGATCGGCAATCGCCTCCGCTTCTTCGATGTAATGTGTGGTCAGAATGATGGTCACGCCATCAGCCTTCAGGTCTGCCACAATTTCCCACATGTCTTTGCGCAGCTCAACGTCAACACCAGCGGTGGGTTCATCCAGAAACAACACCCGTGGGTCATGCGCCAGCGCCTTGGCAATCAAAACCCGCCGTTTCATCCCGCCAGAGAGCGCCCTGATCTGGCTGTCTTTCTTGTCCCACAATGACAATTGGCGCAGAATTCGTTCAAGCGCGGCATCGTCCTTTGGTTTGCCAAACAACCCGCGCGAAAAGCGAACCGTGTTGATCACTTTTTCAAAGGGTTCCAGATTAATTTCCTGCGGCACCAGCCCGATCATCGAACGGGCAGCGCGGTATCCGGTGATGATGTCATGGCCCCCAACAGTCACGGTGCCGTCCGTCGGCGTTGTGATCCCGCATATGGTGGAAATCAACGTGGTCTTACCCGCGCCGTTCGGGCCGAGCAGCGCCAGAATCTCTCCTTCGTGTATTTCCAGATCAACGCCTTTGAGCGCCTCAAAGCCACCGTCATAGGATTTACGCAGGTTCTTGATGTCCACAATGGTCGGCATGGGGCTCTCCGCTAAATGTCGCGGCAACCTAAACCGGAAAATCACAAGTGAACAGACCGGTTCAGTCTTTGGACCTTCCGAACCAACCTTTTTTGGCAGGGCCCTCTGTGGCGTCGTTTTCGGCTGTGTCCTCGGTCGGGCCTTCAAGTGATTCCTGAAGGTTGTTAAAGAACTGATCGGCCATCTTTTTGGCAAAGCCGTCAATAATCCGACTGCCAAGTTGTGCCAGCTTGCCACCCACCTTGGCCTCAACGTCATAACTTAGCTCAGTGCCACCATCCTTGGCTGACAACCGGACCTCGGCACCGCCTTTGGCAAAGCCAGCAGCCCCACCTTTCCCTTCGCCTGTGATGGTCAATGATTGATCCGGCACCAGATCACTCAGCGTGACCTGACCTTTGAACGTGGCCTTAACCGGCCCAACCTTTTGCACGACAGTCGCCTCGTAGCCGTCTTCGACGGACCCCGTCACATCCTGTGCGCCCGGCACACATTTTTGCAACATGTCCGGATCCAGCAATGCGGCATAGACGGCGGATGGCGGAACTGCGATCTGGCGGGTGTCTGACATCTGCATCGGGGTGGCTCCTTTGGCTTTCGGGTTTGAACCTAGCCGAGAATCAAAGCGCGCGCCAACACCAAAGGCGCTGGACTATGCAGCCAAGCTTGATAGGTCTGGACCATGAACACCGCCCCGCAGAACCGCGCCGGATTGGCAATCTTGTTTGTCCTTATCGGGGTCGGTGCGATCTCCATCAATGACATGCTGATTAAACAGCTGTCGGGCGGGTATCCTTTGCATCAGATCGTGTTTGCACGCTCTGCAATCGGGATCATCATTAGCCTTGGTTTGGTCAAGCTCGAAGGTGGCTGGCATCTGCTCAGGACCAAACATCCCGGTTTGCATGTTCTGCGTGGGGTTCTGGTTGTGATCGCCAACATGGCGTTTTTCCTAGCGCTTGCAGCACTGCCACTGGCCGAAGCGACCGCGCTGTTCTTTGCGGCACCTCTCTTTATCACGCTGCTGTCCATCCCGATCCTGGGTGAAAAAGTCGGCGTCATGCGTCTGAGCGCGGTGGCTGTCGGTTTTGTCGGTGTGGTCATCATGCAGCGCCCCTGGGCAGGCGATGAAACCCTGCACGCCTCGCGGTTGGTGCTGTTGTTGCCGGTCTTGGCCGCAGTCACTTATGCGCTCAACCAGTTGATGACCCGCAAACTCGGCGTCACTGCCAAAGCATCGGTGCTGTCACTCTATATTCAGGCGGTGTTCATTGTCGTTTCGGTCGCATTTTATCTGGTTGCGGGCGACGGTCGGTTTGTTGACGAAACGTCCATGGCATCCATGCAATTCCTGCTGCGCGCTTGGGTCTGGCCCGCCCCGGGTGATGGCTGGGTTTTTTGGGGGCTTGGGTTGAACGCCGCCATCATTGGGTATTGTTTAAGCCAGGCCTACCGCATGGCAGATGCGGCCACCGTGGCCCCGTTTGAATATGTCGGGCTGCCTTTGGCTGTCTTTTGGGGCTTTGTGATCTTTGGCGACCTGCCATCTTGGGAAGTCTGGGTGGGCATCGCACTTATCCTTGGGTCGGGCCTTTTTGTATTCCTGCGCGAACGGCAAAAAGCCCGCAACATCACTCGGGCCCAAGGCGGGCGACGATAGCTATTTCGATGTCACCTGCACGACCACCTTTCCGGTCGCCTTGCGGGTACGCAACAGCTCCAGCGCCTCGTTGGCCTGATCCAATGGCAGAACATGACTGACATGCGGTTTCAGCTTGCCCTGAACATACCATCGGGTCAGTTCCTTGAAACTGTCGGTCAATACCGACGGTTTGATCCGGGCATATGCACCCCAGTAAAATCCTAGCACTGTCAGGTTCTTGACCAGCAGGATGTTTGCCGGGATTTGCGGCACGTCACCAGAGGCAAAACCAAGCGGGATCAACCGCGCCTCGGGGTTACAGGCCCGCATCGCCGCTTTGAATTGATCGCCACCGACGGGGTCATAAACCACATCTGCCCCGCCCAGCGCCTTGACTATTTCGCGGATGTCGTCCGTCTTTGAATTGATCAGATGGTCGGCCCCGGCCGCTTTGCAGACCTCAAGTTTGTCCGCACCGCGCGCGCAGGCGATCACTTCGGCACCCATCAGTTTGCCCAACTCGACAGCGGTTAATCCAATCCCACCAGAGGCACCCAAAACCAACAACCGTTCACCCGGTTGCAAGCGCGCCTTATAGGCCAGCCCCACATGGCTGGTGCCATAGGCGATCAGGAATGCGGCGGCATCGACTGCATTCATCTCATCCGGGATGGGGACACAAACATCGGCAGGGATTGCAGCATATTCTGCAAGCCCGTTGAAGCCGGTGTAGGCCGCTATACGTTGACCCACTTTTAAATGATCCACACCGTCGCCAAGCGCAGTGATTGTTCCCGCAAGCTCCATCCCAAGGGTGAACGGCAAGGGTGGCTTTTCCTGATACGTCCCTTTGATGATCAGCAGGTCGCCAAAGTTCAACCCGCAAGTGTCAATCTGAACCAACACCTGACCTTTTTCAGGGACAGGCATCTGCAATACCTGCATCGACAATGGCTGATCATAGGCGGTGACTTGCATGGCACGCATCAGGCGGCTCCCTCGTTTGAATTTGGTGCAGAGTGGCCAGTGGGTGGAACATTGGCAAGAGGATGATCGTCACGTCACCTAGCCTGCGAAAATCACCATCCGAATGCCGTAGGCAACACCGGCCAGCACCAGCACCGATGCCACCCAGATCAACACAAACCAGCCAACGCGCCTGACCCAGGGCGGCATCAATGATAGCCCTCATCGGGGTCAACCTTGCCGCGAAATACCCAATAGGCATAGGCAGTGTAACCCAGAATCATTGGCAACAGGACCAGGGTGCCAACCAGCGCAAAGGCCAATGAACTGTCTGGCGCTGCGGCCTCGGCAATCGTGAGGCTCGGGGGGACGATATGGGGATAAAAGCTGATCCCGATCCCGACAAATCCGAGGACGAAAAGCGAAAGAGCGCACAAAAAAGGACGTATCTCGCGGCCCGTGCGTATCCCTTGAAATAGCCCCAGTACTGCCAAGCCAACCAACACTGGCACCAAAACGCTAAACGCGGCAGTCGGCCAAGCGAACCAGCGGCCAAAGAACTCTTCATTCTGGAAGGGCGTCCAAAGGCTGACCAGCGCCATAAACACCAGCGTCGCAATTGCCAGAGGCCAGACAAGTCCGCGCATGTGTTCCTGGATGCGCCCCACCAGTTTCATGTTCAGCCAGGTCGCGCCAAGCAGCGCATAGCCAACGGTGACCGCCACCCCGGTCAGCACGGAAAACGGGCTCAGCCAATCCCACCAGCCCCCGGCATAAGCGCGGCCTTCAATCTCGATCCCTTGCACCAGTGCACCCAGCGCAATGCCCTGACACATTGCTGCGGTTAGCGATCCGCCAAAAAATGCCATGTCCCAAAACGGCTTGAAACGCTTGGTGCGCCAACGGTATTCAAACGCCACACCGCGAAACACCAGCCCAAGCAACATCAGTGTGATCGGAATATAAAGCGCGGGCATGATGACGGCATAGGCCAAGGGGAACACGGCAAAAAGCCCGCCACCCCCCAGCACCAGCCACGTTTCATTGCCATCCCAGATCGGGGCCACGGAATTCATCATCACATTGCGTTCGCCTTCGTCCTTGGTCAGAGGAAACAGCAACCCGACGCCAAGGTCGAAGCCATCCAGAATGACATAGATCAGCACAGCGAGCGCGATAATCCCTGCCCAGATGAACGATAGTTCCAATCCAAACATATCAGGTGTCTCCTTTTGCCTGGCTCTGCGCCATCGGGGTGGTGCCTGCTGTGCGTGTGGGCGCGTCATCTCGCAACGGCTGCGCGCTGACCACTTTGACCGACTGGCCCATCATCCGCAGGATGTAGAAAGTCCCTGCCCCAAAAACAAAGAAATAGACGACAATGAACGCGACAAGGGACGCAGCCACCGCCGGGGCCGCCACTGGTGCCAGACTGTCAGAGGTGCGCAGCAGGCCATAAACCGTATACGGTTGCCGCCCCACCTCGGTGGTGATCCAGCCCGCGAGGACCGCGATAAACCCGGTCGGCCCCATCACGATCGCCGCACGGTGCAGCATTGGCGCGTCAAAGAGACGCCCGCGCATGCGCGCCCAGAGCCCCCACAGGCCAAGACCCAACATCGCAAAACCAAGGCCAATCATCACGCGAAATGAGAAAAAGACAATCGCGACAGGCGGTTCATCCTCGTCTGGGATTGTGTCCAATCCGGCCAACGGCGCGTTCAGATCATGCTTGAGGATCAGCGAGGACAGCTTGGGTATTTCAACTGAATAATCGATCCGTTTTTCTGCCGCATTCGGGATGCCGAACAAGATCAGCGGCGCGCCATCTTCGTGGCTGTCGTAGTGGCCTTCCATCGCCATCACCTTGGCTGGTTGATGTTCCAACGTATTCAGCCCGTGAAAATCGCCCGCGAGAATTTGCAATGGCGTGACCAGTACGAGCATCCACATTGCCATCGAAAACATCCGGCGGCTGGGGTTGTCAGACCGGTCGCGCAGCAGATGCAGCGCACCCACGGCCCCCACCACCAAAGCGGTGGTCAAAAACGCCGCCAACACCATATGCACCAACCGGTAGGGAAACGACGGATTAAACACGATCTGCCACCAATCGAGAGGGATAAACTGGCCTACGTCATTCATCCCGAAACCGGCAGGGGTCTGCATCCAAGAATTTACCGACAATATCCAGGTGGCCGACACCAGCGTCCCAAAAGCGACCATGCCTGTGGCAAACATATGCAAGCCGTTGCCCACGCGCTTGCGACCAAAAAGCATGATGCCAAGAAACCCGGCTTCCAGAAAGAACGCCGAAAGAACCTCATAGGCCATCAATGGCCCCAAAACTGGCCCCGCCTTGTCCGAAAAAACGGACCAGTTGGTGCCAAATTGATATGACATGACAATGCCCGACACGACGCCCATGCCAAAAGCCACCGCAAATATTTTCTTCCAGTAATCGAATAATACGCGGAACGTATCATCACCGGTCCATAACCAGCGTGCATTCAGAACGGCCAGGAAACTGGCTAGCCCGATCGAAAATGCCGGGAAGATAATGTGAAACGATATGGTGAATGCAAATTGCATCCGGGCCAATGTCTCAGCGGTGAACCCATCAAACATGGTGAAATCCTCGCACCTTAATTTGGCGTATAATATGGTGCGTCATCGCCGGGCGCACAGGCGCATAACGCCGCACGTACACCTAGAAGAGAATAATCGCGCTTAGCCCCGGCGCATTTTCGCCCAGTTCAAATTCTGCGCCGTGCAGCTTTGCCACTGCATCGACCAAGCTTAGGCCCAGTCCATTGCCCGGCGTGTGCCTGCTGCGATCCAGACGGTAAAGCCGACGCACTGCCTTGTCTCTTTCATCCAGCGGAATGCCCGGTCCTGTATCCGTGACGCGGAGGCGTGGACGCCCTTTATGTCGGTCCAGAGCGACCGTAATGGTGGTGTCGCGCGGCGTGTGGCGCATTGCGTTTTCCAGCAAATTAGAAAGCATTTGCCCCAAGAGCGCCCGATCACCGGTCACAATCAGGGACTCCTCGGCCAAATCGCTTTGCAATATTTGCCCATGTTCGACGGCTGCAGGCTCAAACACCTCGACTATCGTTCGGCATAAGGCGGTCAAATCAACCGGTGTAAAGCGCGCTTTGGGTGATCCTGCTTCGACTTGGGCAAGCTGTAAAAGGGACTGAAAGACCGACGCGATACCATCCAATTCTTCCTGAGCCTTGTCGACCAAAGCGGCCTGATCCGAGCCGTCCTTGGTGATATGGGCCAATGCGTCGAGGTGCACAGATACCCGCTGGATCGGGGTTTTCAGGTCGTGAGCGATATCTAAAGACACTTGTTTGAGCGCTGCAACAGAGGTCTCCTGCGCGCCTGCCATCTCGTTCAGCTTGCCGCCGATTTGTCTCAGGTCGTCGGACCAGCGCGGCCCGATTTCGACACGCGCGCTAAGGTTGCCGGAGGTCATATCGTCAAGCGCACGGCCCACGACCTCAACGTGCCGCTTTGAGCGCCGCGCGAGGATCAGACCGCCGGAAAGCGCAATCAGCACTGTAGGCAAAAGGGAGATCAGCAATATATTCACAAATACATCGCCAAGTGCTGCAATCTCGGCGCGGCTGCGTGCGATGGTCAGCAATCCACCAAAAAGCGGTTCGGTGAGGGTCAGATAGGCACCGTCATATTCGGCCCTATCTGCATCCAATGATATGATGTGGAAACCTTCGTCATCGCGCGCGATGGCACCGTTGCCGTAAATCTGGCCGCTGGGCGACACATAGCTCAGTATCAGACGGTTGGGGTCAGTTTCGCGCGATTCCGCCTTGACCAAAAGCGCCACGGCGCGGGCATTTGGAGCGGCCCGGAAGCCGGCCAGATCCTGTGCGAGATCGGCGCGGATGGCCTGTTCGAACGAGGATTGGGTAACGGCATAGCTGGCCGCTAGGCTCAGCAGACTGACCGCTGAAAACAAGCCCACCATCAGAACCGCCAGCCGCAACGGCATTGACCGCCATAGCTGGGACAGCCGCGCGTTCATCCGATTATCCTGTATCCCGCACCGCGCACGGTCTGGATCAGTTCTGTCTCGAACGGTTTGTCCACCTTGGCGCGCAACCGGCTGATGTGCGTTTCAACCACATTCGTCATTGGATCAAAACTGAGGTCCCAGACCGATTCAAGCAGCATCGTACGGGTCTGCACCCTGCCCTTTCGCCGCAGCAAATGTTCCAGCAATTGGAATTCTCGGGGCAACAGATCGATTTCAACGTTCCCGCGTGTCACTTTGCGGGTGATCAGGTTCATCGTAAGGTCGCGTGCGCAAAGCGTTGTTTGTTGTTCCAAAGCTTGCGGTCGGCGCGCAAGCGCCGCCACCCGTGCGGATAATTCGCCAAAAGAAAAGGGTTTGAGCAGATAGTCATCCGCACCCGCGTTCAGCCCAGCGATCCGATCCTCGACATCGCCCATCGCGGTTAGCAACAGCACTGGCACCCGGTTGCCAGCGCCCCGCAATGTCTTGAGCAAAGTCAGCCCATCCACTTCGGGCAACATCCGGTCCACGACAAGCACATCGTGTCCCCCACCAGTCGCCGCGATAAGCCCGGCCCGACCATCGGTGACCAGATCCACCACATGCCCTTCTTCACGCAATCCGCGCGCAACATAAGCCCCGGTGGTCGCATCATCTTCGATCACAAGCAGTTTCATCTGGGTTCGGTCCTGAATTCCAACATACCCTATATAGCCACCCTGCCGCCGATGTGGGGCAATCTTACAAATTTGTATAGCCAATCAAAGAACGCTGTAAGCCGCAGGTCTCATGTGGGGAGGGTAACAACAGAATGCGAGGAGCATCTCAATGAAATCCTTCCTTAACAAATCACCTCATGTCGCAGCACTGGCGCTGAGCGCGGCGCTTGTATCTACATCTGCACTCACATTGGCACCTTCCGCCGCTTTCGCCGTACCCCCCGGTGGCTATGCCGATCTGGTTGAGGCCGTTTCACCCGCGGTCGTGTTCATCGAAGTCACAACAAAGGCCCAAGATGCCAACGTCACATTGCCACAGAACATGCCGGATGCGCTGCGCAAGCAGTTTGAAGAAATGTTGCCGGGTAGGGACGGCGCGCCCATGCCTCGGCAGGGGCTTGGCTCTGGTTTCATCATATCCAATGACGGGCAGATCGTGACCAATCATCACGTCGTTGAGGGCGCTGAAGAGGTCACCGTCAAGCTTGCGGATGGGCGCAGTTTTGTTGCCATGGTGGTCGGCAGCGACCCGATGACCGATATCGCGGTCCTGAAGATCGAGGCAGATGTCGACTTGCCTTTCGTTGAATTTGGCACATCCGAGACGTTGCGCGTCGGGGATGAAGTGGTTGCTGTCGGTAACCCCTTTGGTCTTGGTGGCACAGTGACGTCCGGCATTATCTCGGCCCTGTCGCGTGACATTCATGCAGGCCCTTTTGATGACTTCATTCAGACCGACGCCGCAATCAATCGCGGGAATTCAGGCGGACCGCTCTTTAATAACAATGGTGATGTGATTGGTGTGAACACCGCGATCATCTCACCAGGTGGCGGGTCTGTCGGGATCGGCTTTGCGGTGCCTTCTGACCTGGTGCAAATGGTCGTTGCTGACCTTGCTGATGACGGCCTGATTGCGCGCGGCTGGCTGGGCGTCAATATCCGCCCCATGACCGAAGAAGTCGCCAATGTTCTGGGCTATGACACGCCCAAGGGTGCCGTGATCGAAGCCGTTGCGGAAGACAGCCCTGCAGCAACGGCGGGCTTGAAAAAAGGCGATATCATCTTGTCTTTCAATGACGCTGAAATCACGGAACTGCGCGATCTGACACGGGCGGTGGCAACGACCACACCCGACGCGACGGCCAAGATTGTCGTGCTGCGTAAAGGGACAGAGCAGACATTGGACGTCACCATCGGCGCGCTCAAACCCAAGGCGGCCTGAACAATCGTCACCATTTCCGGCGTTGGTCCCCAACGCCGGATAGCCACCGCAGGGTTCGCCTGCGGGGCATCTGCTTGCGGTGTTGGGGAGGTATCGCAAGTATGATTTCCTTCCCCAGACGGTTCTTGGCATTGGCAGCAGCGATGCCGCATAGTCACCTTGCGCGCCCAATTGTTTGCAAGGGAAGATCATGACCACGCCCAGCCTTTTGTTACTTACGATTTTAGCGGCATTTGGCCTCTACGCCCTTCTAAGCAAAGCAATTGACCGCAGCATTTTGACGCTTCCGTTAATCTTTACACTGGTAGGTCTGGCCTTGTCCGAGCCGGTTACACGTCACGGCAATCCAGAGGTGCTGTCTGAAGGAAAGCGCCTTTTGGCAGAGATTACGCTGATCCTGATTTTGTTTTCGGATGCCAGCCACGTGCGGTTTTCTCAGCTACGGAAGAACTGGGTATTGCCAGCGCGCATGTTGGTGGTTGGAATGCCACTGACAGTTGGGCTTGGCACAGTTATCGTATTTTGGCTGAACCCCGCCTCGGGCTTTGCGATGGCACTATTAACCGCTGCGGTACTCACCCCGACCGATGCCGCCTTGGGTCAGGCGGTGCTGAAAAGCCCGGATGTGCCCGAGAAATTGAGCGAAACGATTAATGTGGAAAGTGGGCTGAACGATGGTCTGGCACTGCCTTTCGTGCTGCTGGGTGCATTGCTGGTGTCCGCTGAAATTGGCCAGGCAGAAACGGGTTCATTGGCCATTTCATCTGTTTTGCAGATCATAGTCGGGCCATTGGCCGGCATCGCTATTGGTTGGGCCATGGCGCGCCTGACGGACGCCGCCCAAGACCGTGATCTTATGGGCGAGGCCGCGGGCGGGATCGTTTTCCTTTCAACAGCCTTTGGCGCGTACCTGATGTCAGAGCAGATTGGCGGCAACGGTTTCATTTCCGCATTTGTTGCCGGGATGGTCTTTGGTAATTCTTATCGCCACGACATTCATTTCATCACAGAATTTATGGAAGACGTCGGTCAGCTTCTGACAATGGCGGCGTTTTTGGTGTTTGGCGCAATCTTGCTGACGGATGGCCTGTTGCACATGACGCCCAAAGTGTTTGTGTTGGCGATCCTGTTTCTGACAGTTGTGCGGATGGCTCCCATATTTCTATCTCTTGCAGGGACGGGTTTGACGGTACGCGACAAATTATTTCTTGGCTGGTTTGGCCCGCGCGGTTTGGCCTCAATCCTGTTTACCCTTATCATCGTGGACGAATTTGATCTGCCGGGCGAAGCCGAATTGCTGGCCTGTGTCTCTATGACCGTTGCAATGTCAGTACTGCTGCATGGGTTGTCAGCCACGCCTTTTGCAAAGATGATGCGGGCGCGGGTTTGACCGCTGAAAAATGCTGGCATACCGACGCGTTATAGCCCCTCAGCGGTTTTCAATATCCGCGCAATGGACTGCAGAATAATCGCGTTGGTGTTGATATCTGCATAGTTGGATGTCGCCTGCCCGGTGTTGCGGTAAATGCTTGAGCAAAAGCCAAAAGGCGTCTGTGCTTTGCTGCGGACATATTCAACCAAGGCATCGCAATAATCGTGATTTTTGTAGGCCGCCCACAAATACGCGCCTTTTGAGCTGACAACTGCGTTTTTCTCTCTGAATTCCGGCGACCGATGCGCTGCCAGTCCAGCAACCGTATCCGTTGCCCAAACTCTGCCCGGCGCATCAAATTGCAGTCCCTGATAGGTAAACCATGGTGGGCGATCAAGCGGTCCCTCTGAGACGGAGGTAAGTTGACCAGTTTGATCATATTCCTCAAGCTGGGCTGCAAAGAGAACGTCGGCCAGATATGACGACTCGGGCGACATGCCCAGCTCAATTGCTTCCAGCAACAATGGTTCGGCACCCATCGGACCAATATTGCCGGCCACCTCAAGCAATCGCATCCTGCCATCAGCCGCTGTGTTGCCCACGAACACCTCGTAAGGGGAAAGCGCCTCAATTCCCCATGTACGGAACGCCCAGGCCGCGTAATGCGCACAATGGGACCGAAAGGTGCTTTCCAGTTCTCCGCCCTGAACCGAATTGATGACCCCGTCTTTGATGATTTCGCGCAGGTCCCATTTCTTGACAATAGGGGCCGACTTATCCCGGGCCAAAGGATGGCTATCCAAATTGTAGAGCGCCGCCATTAACCGGCCTGCATCGCAGCCATCGAAATTTTTAGTGCCCCATTTGAACCGATCCGTCGCAATCCAGCCTTGCGGCAACAAGCGCCCCTGTGATCTGCGCCCGGCAATATTTGGCAGGATTTTCTTGATGGCTGCCTGAAATTGCTTAGACGTGATAAGGCCGATATCAACCGCAGCTATCAATGCGTTGATCTGGCTGCCGACATCCCACATGGTAACGGCCTCATGCAGGATCGGCTCACCCTCTGGGGAAGAGATTGTGGCGGGACACAGACCGGTCGTCCTGTTCGTCCATCGATCAAAATATCGCCACGCTGTTTTGGCGTCCTGCAAATACGCATCTATCGCTTTCGTGCTTAAAGTTCTTTGCCTTGGCTGGCCCGCGGCGGCATAGGCAACAGTGCGGCGAAAGTGCGAGATGTAAGCGCCTTTCGGCACAATGGCCCGCACATAATCCGGCAAAGACACAGAAGACGTTATTCCATCTTGGGACAAATTCAGCAGTGTGGACTTTATCATATTGCGTTGGGCGCGGGTGCGTAACGCAGCGTTCGACACCACGATCACAAAATCACCTGTCCCCAAATCAACTTTGCGCAAATCAGAGATACTGACGGGGTCATCTACCAAGAAGGCAGGGACTCTAAGTTGGCCCTGCGCGCCAAGTCCTGTGTTGCTTGGATCGTCCCAGTCTACCAATGCGACGCCTAGTCCATAAGTCTCAGGCATCGGCGCGGTCCTGGTAGGCCGAGCGACGGGCTCGGATACATCCAGACGCTGAAGCGGAAGATCAGGTCTGTCGGATATCGCAGGGCCTTGAACATCAATCCAGTAGGTTGCTTGCCCGTCTTTAGCAGCGTGCCCGATTGCCGGCGCGCCAAAGCTAGACGCAAGACCGGCCACTGCCAGTTCTTGGCGAAATCCCGCAAGAATTTCCTGATCCTCAGCGTTGGCGTTTTCACCTAGCACAAAGTGCAGCCCGATGTTGCGCCGGTATCCGTAAGCATCCCTGAATTGCAAATCTGAGCCGAGAATGGGCGTAGACCAATCCGCACCATCTGAGGATTGGACATCAAGCGCGAACTGCGCGGCCGCGGCCTCCAGATTGGCAATCGGCAAATTGGCGAAGTCTTTTGCCGACAGGTACAACACCTGTTCAACGCGATGCGGTTGCGCAGCACCCACGTCCCCCTTCGCACCCCCAAGTGTCACACGGCGGCCACCGATCATACGCAGAACGCCGTCGTCCCATGCTTCTGGTCGCACCTCTTCAGTTTCAGACGGGCGCATCAGCACATTGCGAAAACCACCTGCCCGTATGCCAGACGGAGCGAGCGGGTCATTCGCCATGTCACAGGCGATGGTGCGCAGATGCATGACATTTGCAATGCCTGCGCCGTCGCCCCAAATACTGGTGGCCAAATCAATCCGCGCCTGGTGGGCTGCGCGTGCCTGAAAGTAGGGGTTTAGAGTGGCCAGATCCTTTGCAACTGGCACAACCTCAAAAAGGCCCGGAAGCTTTTGAAGATGCGTGCGCAGCGCGCTTGCAACGAGACCTTGAGAATGGAGCCGGTCCGTCTTGTTCTTTGGCACCTCAATCAAACAGGTCAGCGGCACGCCAGCCTTGGCAAACGTATTAAGAACGATTGCCAATCGCTCTGCATCCGTGTCCGGGCCAACTCCGTCCATGACCAAAACCGTGTTTTGTGTCACTGATGTCGCGCCAATGGCCGCACCTGATGCAGTCATGAGGATCGGTGCGGCGCTGCCCCACTTCAGGAATGTGCGACGGGAAATCATGTCAGTCTTGAATGATCAAATTCGAAACCCAGTCGGTTCGCACGACCCCATTTCGCCAATGATCCAGTGGCCGCGCGCCAGAGCGCCCGGATGACGGAATAATACAGCAGCTGGCGATAGAATATTCGCTGCAAGGGGATCAGCCACATTAAACGACGATCTTCTCTGGGATCCATTCTAAAGGCGAGCGCCACAGTCAGAACTTCAAACATCGGTAACGCAAGATAGGCCAACAGCATTGAACCTGATGCTGATGCAGGGACGCCCTGTGTGGGTAGGCCTGAGCTGCTAAAAAAGTTGTAGATCAGGATGATCAGAAAAAGATCAGCCAGAGGTGCCAATAGCGGCATAAGGTATCCAAAGATGGCCAAATCGGGCAGCGAAATCAGGCCAAGTTTGCGGCCCTCAACCATTGCGCCACGATGTTTCCAACCGGCCTGCATCATCCCTAATGACCAGCGTAAACGCTGCGCCAGCAAACCTTTGACGGTGCTCGGGGTTTCGGTCGTCGCGATCGCCCTTTCTTCGTAGGCGACGCGGTAATCCGTTCGGATGATTGCCATGGTCATGTCAGCATCCTCGGTCAGTGTTTCGGTCGAGAATATGCCCGCCTCCATCAAGGCTGTGGTCCGCCATGCCCCGATTGCACCGGGCACGACTGTGATGGCGTTAAGGTATTCTTTCGCACGCCGCTCAATGCTCTGAGCTGTAATATATTCAAGCGCCTGAAGGCGCGTCAGGATATTGGTGCGATTGCCAACCACAACCCGTCCTGCAACGGCACCGATTGCAGGGTCTTTGAAATGCGCGGCCAAATATCCGACGGCCCGGCGGTGGATATGTGAATCAGCATCAATGCAGATCAACACGTCGCTGTCCGTTTCAAACAACGCCGCGTTTATCGCACTGGCCTTGCCCCTGTTTGGTTGCTTCAGAACTGTGATCAACGAGTGATCCGCAAATACCATCGCCGCCTCATAGGTGCCATCGGTTGACCCATCATCAATAATGATCACGTCAAAATCAGAATACTCTGTCGCCAGAACATTCTCGATGCATGCACCAATCACGTCCGCCTCGTTGAACGCGGGAATGACAATCGTGACAGATGGCGCATGGCCATTAGGTGGCAGGTGCCGCTGGCGCGCGGCAGTCAGGATCAAAAGGAACACCGACCGCAGCAAACCAATTGTCAGAACTGACCAAAAAATGATCTCAAGCAGGGACCAGCTGTTGCCAACTGCCTGAAAAGAGAGCTTTTGAAATGTTGAATTCAGGCCGCCCGTATCATGCAGCAGGCTTTGCGGTGAAGTCTCAAGAAAATCGGCGATGGATGTAAATACATAACCTTTGTCACGCAGTGTCTCGATCACCATTGGCAAGGCTTTGACCATGTGAGTTTGATCACCGCCACCATCATGCAAGAGAATAATGCCACCTGCATTTTCTTCTACTTCGGCAACAATTTTTCTAACCAAAAGTTCGGGGGCTTGTGGCACCCAGTCATCAGGCACGATATCCATGCCCGCGATCACATACCCCAACTTCTCCAGCGGCAATAACGACGCGACCTGCTTGGAAGATACAGGTCCTCCGCTGACCATGTATGGTTCCCGGTAGAGACGCATCTCCTTGCCCGTAATACCGTTAACCAATTGTTGGACTGAGTTGATTTCGATCGTTGCCCGTCCGGCAGAAATGTCACCCATGCGAGGATGGGAATAGGTATGCGATCCTAATTCATGCCCCTCTGCCAGAATGCGCTCGACCAATTCCGGAGATTTCAAAACATTATTGCCCAACACAAAAAATGTTGCTGGCGTGTCCGTACTTTTAAGGATGTCCAGTGTCTTGGGCGTAAAGGCTGGATCAGGTCCATCATCGAAAGTCAGCACAACCTTGTTTGCCTGCCCCTGTCCATAAAAGCGAACGACACTGGCCTGTGGCATTTTGGGATAGCTGAGCGACACTATTTGGTTGCTCTGTGGATCAACAGACACGTCACGTTGGCCGACGATTGGCATTGATATCGGCGATACAAACGGGCCATTTCCAATACGTTCAACGTAGTTGGAAAAGACGACGTTACTCAAGCTGTCGGCGGACAGTGGTTGTGATTTCCGCGCCTGATCCAGAACCGCCCAAATCCCCGGATCTTCGTATCCCAAACCCCACACTCCGATGGAGGCCACGTCGCGGTCAGTTAACAGCAACAGCTGGTTATGCATCGTCACCGCGTCCAGCATCCAAAGCCGGTGTTGAAATCCCTTGGCATCAACAAAGACGGCGCGCGCATTGCCGACGGTCGGTTCAAACTGTGGCGCTTTTTCGGCCTGCGCCAAGGCGGACATGGCTTTGGCGTAGGGAACGGTTTGCGGCTTTGGCGTGCCCGATACCCAATCGACCGTGAACGTGCCAAGTGCAATAACCAGCTTCTCTGGTGCGACCGTCGTCTGCAGCATTTCAACTTGACGTTCAAACCAGTCGGTCGCCGCGAGCGGTTGTGGTGCCGATCCTATCCAGGGTTCGGCAAATGCCTTGGCCACAATGATATCCGCAAAGCGATCTGCTATTCTGAATGAACGACGGTCGGCCGCCCACGGCATTATGATGCAGGTTCGAAGTCCCTGTTCTTTCAGGCTCCGTCCGACCTGTCTCAGCAGGGACGCAAACGCAGCCGTGCCTTGTTGGGACAAGTTGGTCACATCCAGACACGCGCCGACCACGTCGTTGGCAGGGTTCCACCGATCAAAGAAACGAGCCAGTGAAACATTGATTTCGGCCTGTCCTGGCGCAGTAAGATAAAGCTGCGCTGCGGTTTCCCCGAATGAGATCACCGGCAAAACCTCTATCTGACGGGGATGGCGCGCCGCATCTTCAAGCAATGTCGCCCGTGCCTCAGCGTTTGGGTCCTGCATTGCAAGCCCTTGAGGACCGCCGCCCAATTCGTACCATTCAGGGACAAGAACATCGATCGTATCACAACTTTGTTCAAGCGCATCGCCGCTCCAGGAATGCGTGCTGGGAACAAAGCCATATATTTGTTTTACGGGCGCGGCCGCGCCCATCTTTGCTTGCCCGTTGGTCGGCAGGCAGCGATATTCAGCGGCAGCTTGGCGATGGTATGTTTCGATTGCAGTTGTAAAACCATCAATTCTGCTTGGCGCATTTCGATCCTTTTCTGATCCGGTTTGGGTGAACTGTCCTTTTATGTGGACAAGATCATCTGGAAGAGCCGCTTCCAGTTCATGGGTCGACATGAGCCCCACTGAAAAAATTATCACCCATAAAAAAACGGCAACCAATAATGTTGCCCCGGAATACAGAATTCGCCCGCGCCGGCGATTGCTCGGATCGAAAAAAACTCGTTCAGACAAGCCGCGTTCGATCCTCGGATCGCGAAATGAATGTGACGATTTGTGCAAACTTCGCTCCGGAAGAACGTTAAATGAAACAGTGAATTTCTCACTGCTGTGGGCATGAATTCTCAGGTACGATTTGGGCGCACGGAGAATTCAAATGAAATTTTATAAAAATAGCCGACAATTAATCAGAAACAGCACCCCACTCAACAATTCACCAATCACCTAATTCCAGTGCGGCGCGCTCAGCGCAGTTTTGCAGAAATTGGATCCGCCCGGAATTAACAACTTTAACCGGATCCAGCAGCCTCACAAACGTCTGCTGACCCAAAGTAGCCCCCAATAATATATGATGATATCCATTGTCGTGTCACGGATTGCGTTGCGAATTCGCGCAATCTCAACCGACAGTAGAAAGGTCGTTCTGAAAAAGAACACGATCGTCTTTGAAAACCGATATTGGCGCTCTTACGATCACCTTCAACGTGACTTCTTTCAATAAAGACAATTACAAGTTGAGTGAATATTCCATTACCCTACCTGATTCTAAATTTTGCTCCTGTTGAATTTGGTTTTCTTGAGATTGCACTGACTCAAGTTGATTTTGAGGGGCTGCAAAATGGACTGACTTCTCGACCCACTTCAGTGCAACCGTAACAAACCGTCATATTTCTAACTGGTTTCCGCCCCCAGGTCTTAAGCATTCATCAACCATTTCTGTCCACCTTCGCATGATCGCTCGGCCTCTCACACGTGGCGGCCAGACACGCGGTTTGATTTGAAAAGGGGACAATCGAGATGGAGCTTGGTCAGTACTTTCGGATTTTAGCATGTGCTGCTTTTGCGGCATGTGGTGCCAACATAGCATCGGCGGAACAGCAGTTTAATGCATTTCTGACAGGGTACAGTTATTGGGACAACACACCCAGAGGATCAAGCCAGATCGCGCGCCCAGTGGTGCACCGTCAGGCCGGTGGTTCCGGTACATACCGCGATCCGGTCACGCTCGCCGTGGGACATGTCAAACATGGGGGGCGCAGCGTGATGGACTTCCCGGCAGGCACTCGGTTTTACATTCCCCGCCTGCAAAAGTATGCAATTGTCGAAGACTTATGCGGGGACGGCAACACACCACAATATGGTCCCTGTCACAGTGGATATAATGGTCATGTCTGGCTTGATATCTATGTGGATGGAAAAAATGCAGGTGGACAGGCGGCCAATCGGTGCATGCGCAGTCTGACGGGTATTCAAAGGGTGATTATCAATCCCGCTCCCGGCCGCCCTGTGTATCGTGGGCCAATCACCGAAAGTGGTTGCCGACTTTTCTAGCGGTCGAACCGGAAACGTCTACCAATCTGTCAATGGATGTCCGGTTCAGGAACAGGCGCACCAAATTCGGTACCCAGAAAATCGAAATCACAGCCCTTGTCAGCTTGTTCGATATGTTTGGAAAATATCCAGCCATAGCCCCTTTCATATTTTGGCTCGGGCGGCTGCCACCGTTCCCGCCGCTGGGTTAGTTCATCTTCTGAAAGTTCAACTTCCAAGCGGCGGTTTGGGACATCCAGCAAAATAATGTCTCCGGTTTCGACCAATGCCAAGGGTCCTCCGATAAACGCTTCCGGAGCGACATGAAGGATACAAGCGCCGTAGCTTGTGCCGCTCATCCGCGCATCTGACAGGCGGACCATATCGCGATGACCTTCATTCAACAACTTTTGTGGCATGGGGATCATGCCCCATTCCGGCATCCCCGGCCCCCCCTGTGGCCCCGCATTGCGCAGGATCAGCACGTGATCGGCTGTGATCTGGGCCTGCGGATCATTGATGATTTTGGATAATTCCGGATACGAGTTCGCCACAATCGCAGGGCCGCGGTGGGTCATGAATTTCGGGTCCATTGCAGCCGGTTTGATCACCGCACCATCGGGGGCAAGATTGCCTTTCAGAACCGCCAGTGATCCTTCATGATAGACCGGATTGGTCAGCGGCCGGATCACATCCTCGTTGTAATTTTTTGCATCCTTCAGGCCGTCGCCAAGGCTCTCTCCTGTTACCGTAAGCGTGGTCAAATCCAGCTTCGGCCCCAGTTCTTTCATCAGGGCAACAAGGCCACCCGCATAATAGAAATCTTCCATCAGGTATTGGTTGCCAGAGGGGCGTATGTTGGCGATCACCGGAGTTGTGCGGCCAATCGCATCCAGATCATCAAGGGTAAGGGCACTGCCGGCCCGTCGTGCCATGGCGATCAGGTGAATGATGGCGTTGGTCGAACATCCCGTTGCCATGGCCACCGTGACGGCATTGCGGGTGCTGGCCGGGGTCATGATTTTGTCAGGGGTCAGATCCTCCCAAACCATGTCAACGATCCGCCGCCCGCATGCAGCGCTCATGCGTTGATGGTTCGCATCTGCGGCTGGGATTGATGAAGCACCCGGCAGGCACAGACCCCACGCATCAGCAAGAGCGGTCATCGTGCTGGCAGTACCCATTGTCATGCAGTGGCCGTATGACCGCGCAATGCCACTTTCGACACCTTGCCATTCTGATTTGGATATATTGCCAGCGCGCCGCTCATCCCAATATTTCCATGCGTCGGCACCCGACCCCAATGTTCGCCCCGCATAATGTCCGCGCAACATCGGTCCGGCTGGAAGAAAGATGAACGGTAACCCCATCGACACCGCACCCATAATCAACGCAGGTGTGGATTTATCGCAGCCTCCCATCAAAACAGCACCGTCAACGGGATTAGACCGAAGAACTTCTTCCACCTCCATCGCGACCATGTTGCGATAAAGCATTGCAGTGGGTTTCAGCAGTTGCTCGCCCAGAGAATGCACCGGGATCTCCACAGGCATGCCGCCTGATTGTAAAATTCCCTTCTTCACAAACGCCACACGGTCTCGAAAATGCATGTGACAAGGTTGAAGGTCGGACCAGGTGTTCAATATCGCGATGATGGGTTTGCCTTCCCAATCCTCGGCAGATAACCCCATTTGCAAAGTGCGGGAACGATGCCCAAAGGACCGCAGGTCATCAGGTGCGTACCATCGGGCAGAACGAAGATCTTTGCTGTCTTTCAGGGCCATCTTGGTCAACCTCATTCTTCGGCAAATTGTATCATCGCGTCCGAGTTTGACCAAACTTCATGATGATCCATCTCCAAACCGTCAGACAGAAACGGGTTGCCCTTTTTCAAGCGAAAGTGCTGCGGCATCTGCCAGCAATTGCGCCTTGAGCCCATCCTCGATCGACGGTTTTGGCGCTTCACCCTTGCTCACTGTCTCAACGAAATGACTAATTTCAGCCAGATACGCCGCCTCGTACCGTTCGAGGAAAAAGTGTTGTGCGGGTGCCCGGATAAATCCGGTCGCCGTGGCCTGCTCTACTGTGTTTTCCAGTATGTTATCGGCGCGCAACATGCCCTTTGCACCGTGCACTTCGATCCGCTGGTCGTAGCCATAGGTGGCCCGGCGTGAATTGGATATCTGGCAGATTTTTCCACCCGCTGTGGTTAATGTCACTGCCGCAGTATCGACATCCCCGGCCGCGCCAATTTCAGGATCGACCAAGGCCGATCCGACGGCATAGACGCTGATCGGCTCCTCACCCAAAAGGAAACGCGCCATGTCGAAATCATGGATCATCATGTCGCGGAATATCCCGCCAGAGCTTTTGATATACGAGATCGGTGGTGGGTTCGGGTCTCTGGATTGGATGGTCACAATCTCGACCGCGCCAATGGCACCTTCGGCAATGCGTGCCTGGACATTGGCAAAGTTCGGATCGAAGCGTCGGTTGAACGCAGTCATGAACGCCACGCCACTGGTGCGCACAACGTCTATACAATCGCGAATGCGCGCAGCAGACAGATCTACCGGTTTTTCGCAAAAAATCGCCTTGCCAGCTTTTGCAGCCGCGTGAATCAGATCGTAATGTGTGTCGGTCGGTGTGCAGAGGATGACCGCGTCAATATCCTTGGATTCGATAATCGCCTGAGCGTCACGCACTTCGGCACCCGTTTGTTCAGCGAGTGATTGCGCGGCCTCAGGGAATGCATCTGCAACAGCGACGAGTGAAGCATCGCGCAGCCGCATGAAGGAGCGGGCATGGACCTGCCCAATTCGGCCACACCCCAATATTCCGATCCGCATCATTCATGCCCCTTTTTGATGATGGCCGAAGGCAGATAGAACAGTTCTTGCTGCCCTCACCATCGGTTCATGGGTTTCTTTCAATATCGCAACGCGGTCAAACCGCCCCGGATCACTGTTAACAGCGTGGCGCAAAGCATCCCCAAACGCCATTCTTAGTTCTGTACCGATGTTGAACTTGCAAATCTTCGACCCCGTTGCCAGCGCCCTGCGCTGTGAGACAGGCACGCCAGAGCCGCCGTGAATGACAAGCGGGACATCTGTCAGCGCTTCAATTTCCGCGATGCGTGCCACATCCAAACCGCCTTGTTTATCTTGTTGCAGATGCACGTTGCCTACCGAGATCGCCATTGCATCCACACCGGTCTCACGTGCAAATTGCGCGGCTTCTTTTGCATCAGTTCCCGCCGAACTTTCGCCTTCGGCGTAGCCAACAAAACCAATCTCACCTTCGCAAGAGATGCCAGCATCATGGGCCAGCCTTGCTATCGCAGCAGTTTCGTCAATGTTCTGGGCCAACGGCTTGCGCGAACCATCGTACATCAAGGACGTAAATCCGGCGTCCAATGCGGCGCGGCATTCTTCGACGGAATAGCCGTGATCCAGATGCGCCACGACCGGGACACTGGCCGTTTCCGCCAGATGGCGAAACATCTTGCCCAGAATCGGCAAGGGTGTATGGACCCGGCAGGATGGCCCGGCCTGAAGTATCACGGGGCACCCTTCGGCCTCAGCTGCTGCAACAAAGGCGCGCATGTCTTCCCAGCCCAATGTCACCAGACCGGCGACCGCATAGTTGCCTTTCAAGGCGGGCTGAAGAACCTCGGCAAGTGTGGCAAGTGTCATTTGAACTTGGCCACCATGTCTTTGATGCCGGGGATCGTTTCAACCTGATAGGCATGCGTTGGCTGGAAAAACTGGACCAGCGACCGCTGCGATAGCCCGCCAAGGATAGTGAAATAATACATCTCATATCCCGGCATGACGGCGCAGGGGTGATAGCCGTTGTCGATACAGATCGTGGAACGGTCCATCAGTTGATAGGCGTCGCCAGGTTTGCCCTCTTCACGTTGAAGAATTTGCACGCCTGCCCCATGATTTGGGCGAAACCGAAAATTATAGGTTTCGTCATGGCGCGTTTCGATGATGTTGCCGTTTTCGTCTGTGCGGTCCGTGTCATGCTTGTGTGCAGGAAAACCCGACCAGCCACCCTGGCCGACCGTGTACAGTTCCGACACCAGCAACCGCCCCACTTTGCCATGCTGCTTTTGACCGAGGATATGTTTGATCTTGCGATGTGTTTTGGTGTCATCGCTGCCATATTGGACCTTGTCCAACTCGGCCACGCGCACGTCAAAGGGATCGAGCACTTTGTCATATTTTGCACCCGCGACAAACGTCTCTGTATCCTTGGTGGCGACGATCGTGACCTTGGCACCTACGGGGGCATAAACGCCTTCGGGTTCACCGTCCCAGACATCGCTGCCCCGGTTGCCAAGGGCGGCAAACGAGACCCCTTCAACAGACACATCTACCGTCCCGGTCGCCGGCACGATGCAGGTTTCATACCCCGGGACCTGATATTCAAAGGCCTCGCCCGCTTTTAATCTGACAATATTGAAGTAGTTGAGCGGGACCGTAGGGTTATTGGCATCAACGATGGCTTTGTTCTTGTTGTCGTGCGGCGCAATATGCATGGATTTTCCTTTAGGCAACGTCAGTTGGGCCGGGATGATCGGCAAGAAAGGTGTCGAGTTCGATCGGGTATGGCATCGCAGGCGCGCAGCCAGGCTTGGCCACAACAATGGCCGCGCAAGCAGAGCCGCGTAGGACGGCGGATTTCATCCCATCACCGGCAGCCAGGCTTGTCAGGAAACCAGCCATGAAACTGTCGCCGGCACCTGTGGGTTTCAAAGCATCGACCGGGTAAATGCCGGTGCGCAGTTCCTGACTACCCGAGAATGTCACAGCGCCTTTTTCGCCCATTTTGTAAACCACGATCCGCCCACCGGAGGTCGCCAATTGACGGGCTCTGGCCAAGCCATTTTCGATACCGCCAGCCATAAATCCAAATTCCTCATCATTGCCGACGATCACGTCCGACAAATCCCCCGCCTTTGAAAGAACCTCTTGTGCGACTTGAACTGAGGGCCAGCTGTACGGCCGATAATCAACGTCAAAAATAATTGGCAGTCCCGCAGCCCGGGCCAGTTCGAACGCGCGAAAAGCCGCAGTCCGGGAAGGCTCTGCCGCGAAAACGGTGCCTGCTGTGACCAACGCGCCAAATTGGCTGTAATCCACTGCCTCGACATCCGCCTCTGTCATTTCAAAGTCTGCAGCACCGTTTCGGTAAATTACCGACTGGTGATCCTTAATCCGGCTTTCATAAAGCGCCAGCGAATTGCGGGCCTCGCCACCTACGGATTTCACGTAGCTGGTATCGACGCCATAGTGGCGCAATTTATTGATGCAAAATCGCCCCACGGCGTCATCTGATACGCACGTCACCAGCGATGCAGTACCGCCCAGCTTGACGATGCCAGCAGCAATGTTCGCAGATGACCCGCCCATGTCGGCAATAAAACTGTCGGCGTGTTCTGTCGCAACGCCGGGTGCTGGAAACAAATCCATTCCCACGCGCCCTACCACAACAAATGCGTTGCGCTTGATACCTGACATCACATCGGTCATTTGCGTCCTTCGGTGTTGCCAGCCTTGGCCGCGTCCAGAACTTCTGGATAGGGATAGTTGAGGCCCATCAGCTGTCGGATATCGTCGCTGGCACCATCGACGAACGACTGCGGCAGGGCACCGGGAATATCTTCCATCGGTTTGACCCACTTGGGCAGATATTGAATCAGGATCGCGCTGCGGTCGTGATCAGAATTGTTGGGCATCGCGCAATGCCAGGTCACGCCGTAAAACAGTGCCACATCTCCCGGCTCACCCGTCATCTGGGCGCAATTGTCGTAAAACTTGTCCTCTGGCGTAGGGTAACGCAGCATTTTCTGACTGCCGGGATAGTATCCAGTAGCACCGCTTTCGGCGGTGAAAGGATCAAGGATTATGGAAACCTGCGCATTCATCGGAAACGATCCGTTAAAACCAACGGGGTGCGTTTCAGGTTTGTGAAAGTCCCAATAGGGATAGTCCACATGCGGCTCCTGCCCCGGCCCACCTGGCAATATCCGGTTCGCAGCAATCGAGCCCATGATGAATTCGGTCCCTAGAAATTTGCGTAAAATGTCCATCAGAACGGGATGGGCTGCCATCTGCGAAAACACCTCGCCCTTGGCCAGCAGGTTCCAGACACGGCGTTGCAGGCTAATTTTGCCTTCCTGCTCAGCGGCACCTTGGAAGTGGGTCACTTTCTCTGCGTTCTGTTCGGAATGTACCATGACAATGGCGCGGGCTTCGGCGATTTGCTCGGGCGTAAACAATCCAGAGATTTTGACAGCCCCGCCACCATTCAGCAACTCATCAACGATGACATCAGGATTTGCTGTCTTTGCTGTGAAACTCTTCATCAAACGCCCTTTCGTTGTTTGCTGCGTGATGCTTCAATCTCTTTGTGTTTTTCGGTGACATTGTGATTGTCAGACAGATGCGGCGTGCCGACTTCCCACCATGTGTGGCCTTGGCTCGTCCACCCCTCGTAGGCGTCAACTTTCATGACGATAACGCTGGTTTTATCGGCGGCCTTGGCACGTTTGAAAGCCTCTCCAAATTCGACCGGATTTGCGACAGTTTCGGCGTGCGCACCCATCGACGCCGCGTGCGCCTCAAAATCGACGGCAAAGGCATCGGGTACCGTCGGACAATCCGCGATCAGGTTGTTAAAGCTCTCATTGCCAGTGTTGTTTTGCAGCTTGTTGATCACGGCAAATCCACCATTGTCGAGCACACAGATGATCAGCTTGCGCCGCGTCAGGACAGATGAATAAATGTCTGAATTCATCAGCAGATATGAACCGTCGCCTGTGAACACGATTGTATCCTTGCCGGGTTCACGTTCAAATTGGGCAATGCGCGCACCCCATCCACCGGCAATTTCATATCCCATGCAGGAAAAGCCAAATTCGACGTCGACAGTACCGATGTCCTTGGTTTGCCAATGTGCTGTGACTTCGGCGGGCAGGCCACCAGCGGCGGCCACGACACGGTCACGCGGATCACACAAGTCGTTCGCCACGCGGATCGCTTGGGCATATGAATTGGGTCCATTGCCCGGTGCGGTGACCTTGTCAGTGTAGGCAACCCATTTGGCCCGCGCCTCTTGGGCAAATCCGGTCCAGTCGGTCGGCGTTTTGTAGCCGCTCAGCGCCTTGCCCAGCGCCACCAGCCCAAGTTTGGCATCCCCCACAACCGGCAGCGATAAATGCTTCATCGCATCATGCCGCCCGACGTTTAGCCCAATGATCCGTGCATCTTTGGCAAAGGCTGTCCATGACCCGGTCGTGAAATCCTGGAGCCGCGTGCCGACTGCCAGAATCACATCCGCTTTTTCGGCCACAGCATTCGCGCTGTCTGACCCGGTGACGCCCACAGGGCCGATGTTGAGCGCGTGGTTTTGAGTAAGGTTCGCACGGCCCGCGATCGTTTCAACCACGGGAATGTCATGTGCCTCTGCAAAGGCTGTCAATTCCGCAACCGCCCCGGAATACTGAACACCGCCGCCTGCAATAAGAATCGGGCGCTTTGCACCAGCCAACAGTTTCGCCGCATCTGCGACCTCTGATGCATCCGCCGCTTGGCGTCTGATCCGATGCACACGCTTTGCAAAGAAACTTTCGGGATAATCATAGGTCCATCCCTGCACATCCTGCGGCAATCCAATAAAGGCAGGGCCGCAATCGGCAGGGTCCAGCATCGTTGCCAGTGCAGCGGGCAGCGATTGAAGGATTTGCGCGGGATGGGTGATGCGATCCCAAAAGCGGCTCACCGATCTAAAGGCGTCGTTCACCCCCAGCGTCGGATTCCCAAAATGCTCAAGCTGTTGCAGCACGGGATCAGGCAACCGCGTCAGAAACGTATCGCCGCACAACATCAGCATCGGCAGACGGTTGGCGTGCGCAAGTGCCGCTGCGGTCAAAAGGTTCGCTGTGCCGGGCCCTGCGCTGGAAGTGCAAAACATAAACCGCTGGCGCAACCATTGCTTGGCATAGCCTGCAGCGGCAAATCCCATGCTCTGTTCATTCTGACCCCGATAAAGCGGCAGCGCATCGCGGGCATCATAAAGCGCCTCACCCAGACAGGTGACATTGCCGTGGCCAAAAATGCCAAATCCACCACCGCAGACGCGCCACTCTTGGTCATCCACCTCGATATACTGGTTCGCCAGGAACCGGATGATCGCCTGTGCGGTCGTCAGTTGAATTGTGCTGTCGGTCATTGCTGATGAAATCCCATTTTTGGCCACCTTGAGCGATTGCAGCTTGCGTGTTTTCGAATCTGACGATACTTATTTTGCAACCGGTTGCAAACCCAAATTCATGGAAAGCGCAGTGCAATGACTGAAATAGGCATTGGTATTATTGGCGGCGGCTATATGGGCAAGGCCCACGCCGTTGCTATGTCAGCGGTCGGACCGATATTTGACACAACGCTGCGTCCCCGTCTTGAAATGGTCTGTGCCCGCAGCGCCAAAAGTGCTGAGACATATCGTAAGGCCTTTGGCTTTGCCCGCGCAACAGACAATTGGGAAACGCTTGTTGCCGACCCAAAGGTCGAGGCGATCATCATTGCATCCCCGCAAGAAACCCATCGCGCAATAGCAGAAGCCGCGTTCGCCTTAAACAAGCCGGTGTTTTGCGAAAAACCCCTTGGCGCATCTCTTGTCGACAGCAGGGCCATGGTGAAAGCCGCCGCTGGTCAGATCAGCATGACGGGTTTCAATTACATCCGAACGCCTGCCAGCCAATTTGCGCGGCAGCTGATTTCCGATGGCGCGATTGGCGACGTTACGTGGTTTCGCGGAGAACATACCGAAGATTTTCTGGCAGATCCCCAATCGCCTGCCAACTGGCGCACCGATGGGGATGCAAATGGCACAATGGGCGATCTGGCACCGCATATGGTGAACGGAGCGCTGGCGCTGATCGGACCGATAATGTCGGTGATTGCCGAAGTTGAAACGGTACATGACAAGCGACCGGGCGGCAACGTGACCAACGACGACCACGGTCAGATGATGTGCCGATTTCAAAACGGTGCCATGGGACAAATGTATTTTAGCCGGATCAGTCATGGCCGCAAAATGGGCTATGCCTACGAAATAACCGGGACCAAAGGTGCCATTCGATTTGATCAGGAAGATCAAAACGCACTTTGGCTCTATTCGATGGACGAGCCTGAAAAAACCCGTGGTTTTCGCAAGATCCTGACCGGCCCCGCGCACCCGGACTATGAGGCATTCTGCCAAGGCCCCGGGCATGGCACAGGGTATCAAGACCAGATCACCATCGAAGCGCGGGATTTTCTGCACGCGATTGAAACCAAAATCCCAGTTTGGCCAACATTTCAGGATGGCATGGAAGTGAACCAAGTTATTGCTGCTGCAATGGCGTCGTCCCGTAGCAAAACATGGATCGACGTGGCAAGCGTCTAACCTTTTCGAAAGGCATCAAAATGACAATCAGAATAGGCAATGCCCCTTGTTCTTGGGGCATCGAATTTCCCAGCGACCCTTCATATCCAACCTGGCAGTCCGTTTTGGATCAATGTGCAACTGCCGGATATACCGGGATTGAATTGGGGCCGATTGGCTATATGCCCGAGGACCCCACTGTGTTGGCCCCCGAGCTGAACGCACGCGGTTTGGAAATCATCGGTGGCGTTGTCTTTCGCGCCTTTCATGATCCGGCAAAGTGGGATGATGTGCTGGACGCTTCTGTGCGCACTTGTAAAGCGTTGTCTGCCCACGGCGCGCAGCATCTTGTCTTAATCGACAGCATTTCGCCACGCCGCGCTCCTACGGCCGGCCGTGCGCACGAGGCCGAACAGATGGACAAAGCCGAATGGACCGCATTCCGGGATCGCATTGCCACCATCGCCAGACTCGGGACCGACGAATATGGGCTGACTGTTGGCATTCACGCACATGCGGCGGGCTTTATGGACTTTGAACCTGAGCTTGAAAGGCTGCTTGATGAAGTTGACGACAGCATTCTGAAAATCTGCTTTGACACCGGCCACCATTCTTATGCGGGCTATGATCCCGTCGCATTCATGGATCGGCACATGGACCGCATTTCGTACATGCACTTCAAAGATATCGACCCGGCTATCAAGGCGAATGTGGTGGAAAACCGCACCGATTTTTATACGGCCTGCGGTCAGGGTATTTTCTGCAAACTCGGTCAGGGCGATGTGGATTTCCCGGCCGTGCGTCAACGTCTGCTGGATGCGAATTTTGAAGGATGGTGTACCGTCGAGCAAGACTGCGACCCGGCGCTGCCCGGCACTCCTTTAGAAGATGCGCGGGCAAACCGCGAATATCTTCAGTCAATTGGTTTCTAAGGATAAATTCATATGAAAAAGCTGAAATGGGGTATGATCGGAGGCGGCGAAGGCAGCCAGATTGGACCTGCCCACAGGTTGGGTGCGCAGGCCGATGGGCGGTTCGAATTTGTGGCAGGCGCGCTTGACCATCGCGCGGATGCGGGGCGGGCCTATGCCACGCGTTTGGGCATCGATCCTGATCGTGCCTATGGCGACTGGCGCGAGATGCTGGCAGGGGAAAAGAACCGTGCCGATCGTGTTGACCTTGTTACCGTGGCAACACCGAATGCCACCCATTTCGAAATCACCAAGGCCTTCTTGGAGGCAGGTTTCAACGTTTTGTGTGAAAAACCCATGACGATGACGGTCGAACAAGGTGAAGAGATCGTGCGTGTTGCAAAATCCACCGGAAAGGTCTGTTCGGTAAATTATTGCTATTCCGCCTATCCGATGGTGCGTCAGGCCCGCGCGATGGTGCGGGCCGGGGAACTGGGGAAAATCCGGCTGGTTGTCACAAACTTCAGCCATGGCCATCATGGCGATGCAACGGACGCGGACAACCCGCGTGTACGCTGGCGGTATGATCCGGCAATGGCGGGCGTGTCCGGGCAATTCGCAGACTGCGGCATCCACGCGATGCACATGGCAAGCTTTGTCTGCGATGACGAGGTCGAAAAACTATCCGCTGATTTTGCGTCCACCATCCCCTCACGTGAGTTGGAAGATGACGCAATGGTCAACTTCCGTATGACCGGAGGTACAGTTGGTCGCCTGTGGACATCCTCAGTCGCGATTGGCCGCCAGCATGGGTTTGATATCCAGGTTTTCGGGGAAACTGGCGGACTGCGTTGGGCGTCTGAGCAGCCCAATCAACTGATCTATACACCTGTGGGCGGACGTACGCAGATCATCGAAAAGGGCGAAGCCGGGCTGCATGAAGATGCGCAGCGCCTGTCGCGCGTTTCGATTGCGCATCCAGAAGGTTTCCCATTGGCAGTCGCAAACATCTACTGCGATCTGGCAGATGCAATTTCGGGCGAGGTGCGAGATAGCCTGCCAAGTGCCGCTGATGGTGTCAGATCTATGGGCGCAGTTTATGCCGCTGTGGCGTCGGCGCAGCAAAATGGCGATTGGTTGGATGCCAGACCACCGATGTTTCGGACATAACCTAAGGGCGGGGCCGCAATGTGTTCCGCTCTATCACCCGACACGGAAAAAGCCGTGCTTCGGGATAGCGGTCGGGCTCGTCCAACATCGCTGCCATCAATTCAACCGAAGAGTTGATGATCTGTTTGATTGGTTGATGAATGGTCGTCAGCGAGATGTTTTCCCAACTCGACATTTCCATATCGTTCAAGCCAATCAGCCCAACATCCCTAGGCACGCTCAAACCGAGGTCTTTGACCGCGCTCAGAGATCCAATGGACAGAACATCGTCACCGCAAAAATAGGCCTCGGCTAATGTGCCCTTTGCCAGGCGCATCATTTCGGCCCGTCCCGCCTGGAACGAATACTGTGTGGCAAACGAAAAACTGACATTGATATCTGGATGTTTTGAAACTTCCTCGAGAAAACCTTTGAGGCGATCCTGTGTCGAGGTCGCCTCTTCTGGCCCGCCCAGAAACGCGATGTTCTTGTATGCGCGGTCAATCAATTCGCGCGCGGCCATACGCCCCGCTTCGGCGTTATCAATCCCCACCACATGCACTTCGGGACTGCTGGAATATCGACCAAATGTATTGACGACAGGGATTCGCTTGTCTCGAAACGCTTTGGAAAATGCAGGTGGTAAGGTTGAGGACGCCACGACAACACCATCAACCGAGTATTGGCGCAGCATCTGGACCGATTGTTCGGGATCGGTTTCGTTGCTGAGGTTGACCAGCAACGGGCGAAGTCCCCGGTCCTGAAGCCCTCGTGTAAAGAGGTCAAACACTTCCAAAAAGATAGGATTGTGAAAGTTATTGCTGACCAAACCGATCAACTTGGTACGGCGTGTCGTCAGGCTGCGTGCGAGGAAATTTGGGCTGTAACCCAATTCATTCGCAGCTTTTTCCACTTTTCGACGCATCTTGTCGGACACCGACGCGCCATCCGTAAAAGTACGTGAAACAGCCGAGGTAGAAACCCCAGCTTTTAATGCCACATCCTTTAACGTTGCTGACATGCGGTCGTCCTGTCCGTCAGTGTTACCCGGGGCTTGATTACAGTCTTATCCATGAGGTTGCAGTAAAATTCCATTCGATTCCTTTTGCAACCGGTTGCAAAAAATTCGAATCCATGGTTCCCTCCTGCCCAGAGACAGCTCAAGCCTGCTCTGTAAACAGCAAGTTTGCTTTTGGGAGGAAGAAAATATGAAATCTATTTTGAAGAAATTGATGCTGACAGCGGCGGTGGTATTGTCACCACTTATGGCCTCTGCAGATGGCCATGGCGATGACCTGAAATATGTTCTGGTCAGTCACGCCCCTGACAGCGACAGCTGGTGGAACACGATTAAGAACGGCATCGCACTTGCCGGAGAACAGATGGGCGTAACTGTAGAATATCGCAATCCGCCGACAGGTGATCTGGCAGATATGGCGCGCATCATCGAACAGGCCGCAGCGTCTAATCCGAATGGGATCATCACAACGCTGGCGGACTTTGACGTCTTGTCCGGCCCGATCAAATCTGCTGTCGACCAAGGCATCAATGTGATCATCATGAATTCCGGCACACCAGAGCAAACGCGCGAAGTTGGCGCTTTGATGTTTGTTGGTCAGCCCGAATATGACGCCGGCTTTGCTGCGGGTCTGCGCGCCAAGGGCGATGGCATTGGGTCTTTTGTTTGCGTCAACCATGTGATTTCGAACACGGTCGTCGCCGAACGCTGCCGTGGCTTTGCGGATGGTCTGGGGATTGAACTGGGGTCATCCATGATCGATTCCGGCCAGGACCCTGCCGAGATCAAAAACCGTGTGATCGCTTATCTGACGGCGAACCCCGAAACGGATGCGATTTTGACGCTTGGTCCAACTTCTGCTGATCCGACCATTCTGGCGGTCAAAGAAATGGGCATCGCGGGCGACATCTATTTCGGGACATTTGACCTGGGCACAGAGATCGTGAACGGGATCAAAGATGGCACAATCAAGTGGGGAATTGACCAACAGCCGTTCCTGCAGGCCTACCTGCCGGTTGTCGTCCTGACCAACTATGACCGGTATGGGGTTCTGCCCGGCAACAACATCAACTCTGGCCCGGGCTTCGTGACAGCTGATGGTCTGGAAATGGTTGAAAAGTTTGCAGGCGAATTCCGCTAAAGCGATCTGAATCCGGGCGGCCCTGATGAACCATCAAGGCCGCCCTTTTTTCGAAATCACATCCGAATAAAGGTCAAGACGATGTCAGACGCCACCAACACTGATGAACGAATAAAGGAAATGTCGGGCCTGCGGCGCGCCTTGATCCGCCCCGAATTGGGCGGCATGGTCGGTACTGTTGCTGTCTTCACATTTTTCATTTTGTTTGCCTACGACAGCGGCATGTTCAATGCACAAGGTGTGATGAACTGGTCCATTGTATCTGCGCAATTCATGATCATCGCGGTGGGTGCCTGTCTTTTGATGATCGCAGGCGAATTCGATTTATCCGTTGGTTCCATGATTGGATTTGCGGGCATGATGATCGCCATCTTTGGCGTGGTCATGGCGTGGCCGATGTGGCTTGCAATCCTTGTGACTTTTGTCATCTGCATCGCGTTTGGCTGGCTGAACGGCTACATTGTCGTGAAAACTGGCCTACCTAGTTTTATCGTTACTCTGGCGACGCTTTTCATTCTGCGCGGGTTCACGATTTTTATTCCCCAGACGATCGAATCCAAGACCATTATCGGCGGCATTCGCGAAGCCGCTGAGGGCGATTGGCTCGCCCCTCTGTTCGGTGCCAAGATCGGTGGCCCGTTCTTTCAGTGGCTGGGAGACATTGGCGTCATTGGTGTTTTCACCCGCGGCAACCGCGCAGGTGAGCCGGTCGTCGATGGTATCCCGATGCTGATGATCTGGGCCATCGCGTTGGTGATCTTTGGCCATGTGTTGTTGACCCGCACGCGCTTTGGTAACTGGATTTTCGCCGCCGGAGGTGACGCCCAGGCAGCGCGCTATGCGGGTGTTCCTGTGGACCGCGTCAAAATCAGAATGTTCATGTTCACGGCCTTTTGCGCGACCGTATTCGCTGTCTGCCAGGTGATGGAATTTGGATCAGCGGGGGCTGATCGCGGCCTGCTCAAGGAATTTGAGGCGATCATCGCGGTCGTCATCGGCGGCGCATTGCTAACGGGTGGATACGGGTCCGTCATCGGCGCGGCCCTTGGCGCATTGATCTTTGGGGTCGTACAACAGGGCCTGTTTTTCGCCAATGTAGAAAGCTCGCTTTTCCGGGTGTTCCTGGGTGTGATCCTTCTACTTGCGGTCATTCTGAACACCTATATTCGCCGACTGATCACAGGAGAGCGCTGATGGAACCGATCATTCAAATGCAAGACATCCAAAAGCACTTTGGCTCTGTCATCGCGCTCGCTGGTGTCACAATCGACTTCTACCCCGGTGAATGTCACTGCCTGCTGGGTGACAACGGTGCGGGGAAATCGACATTCATCAAGACCATGTCGGGCGTGCACAAACCCACGTCAGGTGAGATCAAGTTTGAAGGCAAACCCATGCACTTTGACGATCCGCGGGATTCCATCGCGGCCGGGATTGCCACGGTTTATCAGGATCTGGCGATGATCCCACTGATGTCAGTGAGCCGTAATTTCTTTATGGGAAACGAGCCGATCAAGAAAAAGTTCGGTTTGCGGTTCTTTGATCATGAACACGCCAACGCAACGACAATGACAGAAATGCGCGAAATGGGCATCAACCTGCGTGGTCCCGATCAGGCGGTTGGAACCCTTTCGGGCGGCGAGCGTCAAACCGTTGCGATTGCGCGTGCAGTGCATTTTGGCGCAAAGGTTCTGATCCTTGATGAGCCCACTTCTGCACTTGGCGTCAGGCAGACGGCCAATGTGCTTGCCACTGTCGACAAAGTGCGCAAACAGGGCATCTCAGTTGTGTTTATCACTCACAATGTTCGCCACGCGATGGCTGTCGGTGATCGGTTTACTGTCCTCAATCGCGGCACGACCTATGGCACCGCCAGTAAAGGTGAAATAACGCCGGAGGAATTGCAGGATATGATGGCTGGCGGGCAAGAGCTGGCCACGCTTGAGGGATCGCTTGGCGGGACGGTTTAGCGCCCTGCAATTGCAGGTGGAACACACACTGACGACGGGTTAAGGAACGAGCGACGGAAACGAACTCATTGCTGTTTGATAACCGTCGCGGCCGACAACACCGAAGGGACATGCAATGGAATTGAATGCAGATTTCGACGAACGCGTGGTTGTTCATTCCGATCAGCTTGAATGGAGCCCCTCGCCGATGCCCGGTGTCGACCGCCGCATGCTGGATCGCATCGGGGGTGAAGTCGCGCGCGCAACCAGCATCGTGCGCTATGCCCCCAACAGCAAATTCTCGGCACATACCCACACGGGTGGTGAAGAGTTCATCGTGCTTGATGGCGTGTTTCAGGACGAACACGGCGACTTTCCAGAAGGCACTTATGTGCGCAACCCGCCAACAACATCACACACCCCAGGTTCTGAACTTGGCTGCACAATCTTTGTGAAACTTTGGCAGTTCGACATGGATGATCGGAACCAGTTTCGCAAGGATATGGCTGCGGAATTGAATGCGCCGGTTGATGGCGTTGCAACCGCAGTCTTGCACAAAGACAGCCGCGAAACGGTCACTTACAGCCACCTGGACGCAGGCGCTGTATTGATGAATACGGATGCTGGCGGGATTGAGGTGCTGATCATCGCGGGCTCTGTCAGCGTAGATGGGAATACACTGGGCAAGCATGATTGGTTGCGGCTGCCAGAAGGTCAATCGCTGTCCGCAGTGGCAGGTGAGGATGGCGCAAAGGTCTGGATTAAGACGGGCCACCTGCCCGATGCAAAACCACCGTCCATCTGATGGTGCCGTGACGGCCATAAAACAGCAGGCCTTGGCACACGATACCTGAGGCGATGCGCCCCCTCCGCGGTGCTAACGCAAGTTGTTGACCTGTGGCTGCGGTCTTTAGATGCCACGCTTCGCACTAACACAGGTTTCTGTACTTCTATCTCAACCCTTTTGACCTCCACCCTCAAGAAATTATCTCGGTGTTCCCCAAACCCGAGAACCACTCACTGCATTGATACGCATCAATGAAGTTCGCGTCTGTTTGTGCAGTCTGATGGTACAAATGGGCGGAGCATTGCCATGCAGAACAACACGCAAGAGGTCATCCAGCGTCTTTCAGGCGCAGCCTTGCTGGAGGAAGCGATCAGGGGCCAAGACGGATGCATTGAAATTTTTCAAGCTGGTTTGGTGCCCACTCCCTCCCCAAATAGAGGCCCCGAGTATGCCGACCTTATAAGTGCCTGGGGGAGGTGATGTGATGCGGAAAACTTCCAAAAAATCAGGCATCCCAAAAGGCTTGTCCCCCCTGCGTCTGCGCGCGGAATGCGACCCAAAGACACTTGGCTTTACAACGACTGCCAAGCTCAAACCCGTGCCGGGGCTCATTGGCCAGGATCGTGCCATCGGAGCGATTAAGTTGTCCGCCGAAATCACCTGCAAAGACTTCAATTTGTATGTTTTGGGGCGCGAAGGTACGGGGCGTCATACCGTGGTTGATCAATTGCTATCAAAAGCCGCAGAAAGCCGCCCAGAACCTTGCGACTGGGTGTACGTCAACAATTTTGAAGCTCCGCATAAACCGAACGCGATGAAGCTGAACCCCGGCACCGCCGCCACGCTGAAATCAGCGATGCAGCGTTTGGTCGATGATCTTGCAATTGAAATTCCCGCATTGTTCGAGTCCGAGGAATATCAGACCCAGCGGCGCGCCATTGAAGAAGAATTCGGGCAAAAGCACGAGGTGCCGATTGCCGAATTTGCAGAGCGGGCACAGGCTGAGAATGTGGCGCTGCTGAGAACGCCGATGGGGTTCATGCTGTCGGCGATTGTTGATGGCAAGCCGATTAAGCCAGAGGTCTACGAAGCGCTGACGCCCGAACAACGGTCTGAGATCGATGCAAAAATCGAAGAACTGCAAGAACAACTGGCCAGCATTCTGAAAAATGGACCGCAGTTGGAAAAGGAGCACAGGCAGAAGGTAGAGGCGCTGCACGCGGAAATGGCCGAACGTGTTGTTTCTCTTAGGGTGCGTGAAGTCGAAACTGAATTTTCGGGTAGTGCTAATATCTGCTCTTATCTGGAACAGGTGCGCACAGACATGGTGTCGAATGCCGATCTGTTTCTGGTGTCCAGAGGGGCGGGCAACACTGGCCCGTTTCCGGAAGTCATCCGCAAGTATCACAAAGATCCGATTTTTAACCGATATGCCGTGAACATCATGGTTACTCATGACGCAGGGCCAAGGTACGCGCCGATTGTCAGGGAAGACCTGCCTTCGCTTAACAACCTGACCGGTCGGATCGAACATATTTCTGAGATGGGCACTCTGGCCACCAATTTTACCCTGATCAAACCGGGTGCATTGCACCGTGCGAATGGCGGATATCTGGTTCTGGATGCCCAGCGCTTGCTGTCGGAACCCTATGCATGGGATGGTCTCAAACGTTGTTTGCAAAGCCAATCAATTTCGATCACATCGCTCGCGGATCGCCTCAGTCTGTCATCTACCATTACGCTTGAACCTGATCCCATTCCGCTGGATGTCCGCGTGGTGCTGGTCGGCGATCGACGGCTTCACATGCTGCTGGTTCTTCTTGATCCCGAGTTTGGTCAGCTTTTCAAGATACAGGCTGATTTTGAGGACGATCTGCCCCGCACTGCCAAAAACACGCGTGCACTGGCAAGAATTGTCGCCGGATATGCAAACAGGCAAGGTCTGAGGCCAATGACGGCCGCGGCCGTCGCGGCGCTGCTTGATCACGCCGTTCGGCTTGCCGACGACGCCAAGAAGCTCACGCTTGAACTGGGCGCATTGGCCGATGTTATGCGCGAAGCCGATTTTTATGCAGCGCAACAAAAACGTAGCTTGATTGCAGACAGCGACATCAAACAGGTGATCCAACAGGCAATGCTCAGATCGTCCCGCATCAAGGAGCGCATGCAGGAAGCCATCACACGCGAAATAATTCTAATTGATACAAGTGGCCGTGCGGTCGGTCAGGTCAATGGCCTTTCGGTTGTCGGAATTGGTACGCACCATTTTGGCCGTCCCTCACGGATTACGGCGCACGCACGTATGGGCGCGGGCAAGTTGATTGATATCGAACGCGAGGTAGAGCTTGGCGGCCCACTGCATTCAAAGGGTGTGCTCATTCTGAGCAGCTATCTTGCCACCCGATTTGCGCTGGATGTCCCGATGTCCTTGCATGCAAGCCTGGTCTTTGAACAAAGCTATGGCGGTATCGACGGTGACAGTGCGTCATCGGCTGAACTTTATGCGCTGCTGTCGGCCCTGTCAGGTGTTCCGATCAGCCAGGCGTTCGCCGTTACCGGGTCAGTGAACCAGAACGGAGAGGTGCAGGCGATTGGCGGTGTAAACGAAAAGATTGAAGGGTTTTATGACGTATGTCATGCGCGCGGACTAACTGGCAAACAGGGGGTTCTTATTCCGGCATCAAATGTCGATCACCTTATGCTGCGTCGTGACGTCGTCGACGCTGCCAAGGCCGGCACATTCCGGGTCATTCCGATCAAGACCATTGATCAGGGCATAGAAGTGCTGACGGGCACGTCCGCTGGCAAACGTGGACGCAGCGGTGAATTCCCTCCTGACAGCATCAATGGTCTGGTCGAGGCACAATTGCGCAGCTTTGCCGAAAATCGCCGCCGTTTTGCGGCTCGGGATCACGAGCAACCCGACGGGGGGGCGGACTGATGGCAGAAACACCTCGTCCCGGCCTGCGCATTCTCGTCGGTGCAGGCTCTTTTGCTGACGCCGCCGCGGCGCTGCGTGTTGTCGCGCAATTGCCCAATGCGTTCCAAGCCGGACTTGGTGGCATTTTGGTTGAAGAGGTCGACACACTTGCCTCATGCCAAATACCAAATCAACGCATCGTGCTGGTCAGCGGCGCAACAAGTCTGGCACCCACTCAATCGCAGATGCACACACTTTTGAAAGCGGATGCGCGGGCGTTTCAGAGGTCTCTGGCACACACCGCAAATCCAACAGGCGCTCATTGGGTTTTTGCACAAGACAGGGGCGATCTTGTCGGCACGGCACTTCGTGCTGCCACAGGTTGGGACATTCTTGTGATTGGATACCGTCAGGTTCACAAGATACCAGGAAAAATTGTCGTTCTCGAAGCAACCCACCATCCAAGTGACGCCGTAAGAGAGGCCTCCAATCGCCTGTCAAAGCAATTATCAGCTGATCGACTGGTGTTTTCGGTCGATCAAGGCGTTGACCGGCCAACTGCCAACCAGCATCCAGAAGGGTTTCAGTTTAAGACTTTTGATGACGCGCTAAAGGCCCTCACACGCACGAATGCGCAAGCCGTGCTGGTGGATCTGACACACGGGCCCATTCACAATCTGGATGATCTTGCGCGACTTCTTGAAGTCGCACGCTGCCCTCTGCTGGTGTTTGGCATGTCCGGAATGAACGCAATGCTCGAACACAGCACGCATATTCCACCCCCCTCCGATATCGCAGGTCGCAATGGTGGTTCATAAGCTCTAAAACGGTGTGCAATTTGTGGATGCAGGCGCAATCCCGACCCTGAGACGCGCCATCACCCTGCCGCTTTTGATCTTTTATGAGCTGCGCGTCACAATTAGCACCGGTGCCCTTGTACTTGTCGGCACCACCGCCGTTCGGGCAGGATAATAAGCGCGGCCTCAGCAATCCCTATGGGGAGCGCGGGCTCATTTCCAACAAACGTGTCGTTGCCGCTTTGGCTCTTCCTTGTAATGATCATTCTATTCACCCGATTGATTGCGGTCTGGGGGATTATCGAGTCAGTCAGATTGGCGGCGATATGGCACCAACCCGAACTCATTCGTGATCTGCCAACTGTTTTGCAGTCAATCACGGACACTCCTGCTGTGATAGCAATTGCGTTGACCAGTTAGCTGGTTGCTGCTGCCTTCATCGGGCTGGTCACTTGTGTTGCGATGCTGGTCGGTCTCACCCATTTTATGGATTAAGACTGTCATCTGCGCCGCTTTGACACCGATCAATGTGCACATAGATCACTGATCTAAGCTGCCTGACATATATGGAAAGGCAACCACCGATGGCAGCGCAGCATATTGAAACCAGCCCGATTGCGGAGAACGTCTTTGTCGCGGAAAAGCTGAGAGAGGTGGCCGACCTGCTTGACCAACAGGCCGCTGCGCAATTCCGCGTGCGGGCCTATCGAGAGGCCGCAAATTATGTCGCAACACTGCCCGACCCGATCCGCACCATTTATCAAATACAGGGCGGACGCGGGCTGGAGGATCTGCCGACAATCGGCGTGTCTATCGCCGCCGCTATTGCTGAGTTGCTTGATACCGGTGCCCTGGGCGTTCTGGACCGGTTACGTGGGTCTTTAGACCCCGAAAAGCTGTTTCAGACCGTTCCAATGATTGGCCCGACACTTGCACGCGCAATCCATGATGCGCTGCATATTGACACGTTGGAAGCTTTGGAAGCCGCAGCCGTCGATGGTCGACTGAAATTGATCAAGGGAATGGGCCAGCGGCGTGTCGACAGCATTCGCCATTCCCTGAATGATCTGCTGGCGCGACGGCGACCGTCAGGACCAAGAAAGGCAACAGCGGAGCCGTCCGTCGCCGACATTCTGGCTGTGGATCAGGAATACCGCGGCGCGGCGGATACCTTACCCGCCATCAAGCCGCGCCGCTTTAACGAAACCGGGCATCGCCGCATCCCCATCTTGCACACCGAGCGCGGCAAGTGGCAGTTCACCGCGCTCTATTCCAACTCTGCTTCAGCCCACCAGTACGGCAGAACCCGTGACTGGGTCGTCATCTATTTTGAGCGCGACGGCCATGCCGAAGGTCAGGCCACCGTCATCACGCAACACGGTGGCGCATTAGACGGGCGGCGCATTGTGCGCGGGCGGGAAAAATCCTGCGCGGAATTCTACGGAATTTGAGCCTCGCCTCAAGCGCTGGCGCATGCCGGACAGGGCATGTTTGCGAGCATAATTGGTTCCTGATTCAAGTGATAATCATGAGAAGTCAGAAGTCTCTAATGCTCACAGTATCTGCGCTAGTGTATCGATGCTCGCTTTTTTTGAGGGCCTCATACCCGATTATCACATCAAGAAGCTCAGTGGTTATTTCGGTTTGCCGCACAGCACGCGTCTCCGACTTCAGTTCTTCCAGCCTGTCGTCGACGGATTGTTCCGCCTGCTGCATCAGCGCAAGCCGCGCTGCATTCTCAGTCACCATCGCTTCTGCAGCAGCCCGGAAAATGCTGGCAAACAGATGGCCCCTGACCAGCGCCCTCAAAAGATCGTCTTGCGCCATTGAAAAGTATGGCAGGCTGCGCGAGGCCCAGGGCTTTACCCCAAGATCTCGGACAAGGGCGCTATCAAGAGGCAGCAAAGGCGTTAATTCAGGGGCCTGCGTTCCGCCCTTTTTGCGCGCGAAATAAGCAAGCGAGACGGCAATGTCACGTGGGTGGCTGCGACGCTGCAAATCGTCCAGTTTCTGGGTCAGAAGGTTTGCCAGACGTCCGATCCCATCGACGGATGCTGGCGGAAAGAACGCCTTTTCAACACTAATGCCATTGCCCGCCAGCGCATCCGTCATTTGTGCCCCAACACAAAGAACGGTCGTTGCCTTGTCACTGCTTGGATAAATGTACTTTGCAACATGCGTGGCAAGTGCCTCATTATAGTTGCCGCACAAACCATGATCCGATCCGAATACGACCACCACCCGCTGAGCTACGGCCGCAGTCGCACGATCCAATGGCGCTGATTGCGACAGCAGGGCATGTAAGCCGTCCAGCACCGTGTGATGATACGCTTCGATGGCGCGGGCCGCGTGCTCATAGGGTGCAGAATTGATTGCCGATAAGGTTTTCATTGTGTGAACAACGCTGCGAATGCCCTGCATGCTGGTTGTGCGCCGTGACAGCGCCTCAAGCGTCTGCGCCATCTTGCCCTCCCAGTGCTTCACGGACTTGCTTTCCAAGTGCGACGAGCCGGGCGCGGGCGTTGTCGTCAAAGGGTTCGTTCCGCCTGATCAATTCGGCAATATCGTCCAGATCACGTGCAGCAGCGGTTCTGAGGGCCACCATTGTCGCAAGGGCGTCGGCCTCGCTCAATCCATCGAACTGGCCATCCATCGCGGCAACCAGAACGGTCAGCTGTTCGATGGCAGGGATCGGGTCGCGTTCGGCCTGTCGTAACGAGGCCCGGACCGCGGCACCCCGTGTCAGTCGGGCGCGTGTTGCGTCGTCCAGCCGTGTGCCAAAACGGGCAAAACCCTCCAGCTCTTCAAATTGTGACAGGGTTACGCGCAGATTTCCGGCCACGGATCGGAACGCCTTGCTTTGTGCCTTGCCGCCTACCCTTGAAACTGACACCCCCAGATCGACCGCCGGAAACTGATTTTTGCGCACAAGGCGTGGCGACAGATATATCTGGCCATCGGTTATCGAAATGAGATTGGTCGGAATATACGCGGACAGGTTTTCCGCCTGCGTTTCGACAACCGGCAGAACCGTGATCGACCCACCGCCAGCGGGTTCCGTAAATTGGCCTGCACGCTCCAATAAACGCGCGTGGATGTGAAAAATATCGCCGGGAAAAGCCTCCCGCCCCGGCGGACGGCGCAGCAATAGCGACAATTCCCGGTAAGATCGGGCGTGGTGGGTCAGATCGTCAAGCACAACCAGCACATCGCGACCCTGACCTGAGAAATACTCCGAAATGGTCAGCGCGGCATAGGGCGCGATATAGGCAAGCCCTGTCGCATCTTCATCGCTGGCCGATAGGATGACTGACCGCGCCATCATACCACCCTCGCGGATCGCACCGATCACCTTGGCAACCGCGTCGCCGCGTTGCCCGATGGCACAATAGATGCAGATTACGTCGGTTCTTTTCTGGTTCAGGATCGCATCGACTGCCAATGATGTCTTGCCGGTCTGCCTGTCCCCGATTACCAGTTGCCGCTGTCCGAGGCCAATCGGCACTGCGGCATCTACGGTTTTGATGCCTGTCGCCAGAGGCCGTGTGATGGCCTGTCGATCAAGGATCTTCGGTGCCTCGGCCTCAACAGGGCGCGAGGCCTCTGCCTTGATCGCGCCTTTGCCATCTTGTGGTTCACCAAGCGCATCCACAACGCGCCCCAAAAGTGCAGGGCCAACCTTGGTGCTGACCACAGTGCGCGTCCGCAGAACGCTTGAGCCCACCGCAACACGATCAGACGTTCCCAACAGAACAACGCCCAGACGTCCCGGTTCAAGATCAAGCACGATGCCTTGCACGCCGCTCTCAAAGCGCAGCACTTCGTCTGACAAGGCTCGTTCCAGCCCTGTTACAATGGCAATTCCGTCAGCCACCTCGGCAACCTGCCCGATTTCACTGAGCGTTGGCGCAGGAGCCGGACTGTCCAGAAGCACCTTCAAGATAGCCTCAGGATCAGCACCCTGTTTGATGGTGTCACTGCTCACGAGACTGCACTTTCAACTCGGCACCGCTGGCAAGCCGCTTGCCAATCAGCGATTCAAGTTCATCAATGTAGGAGTCCACGGTCCAAGCCAGCTGCGCCCCACCCATGCGAAGCACCAGACCCGGCGCTTGATCCGCATCCGTGTCGAATTCCACTGAAATATCAGGGAATACAGCATTCAGTTCGGTAGCAAAACCAACTTGCGCCGATTTCGGCAACGGCTCATGACTTGTCATCACAGCAACAATCGCCTCCCCGGCCGCATGTTGCAGTTCTGCGGCCATCGGTTTGATTTGCTGAACAAGGTGCCGCGCCATCCGCTCTTCCAGCGTTTCATCCGCCAGATCAATGAGCGCCTTGCGCGTCAGCGAAAGTAACGCACCGGCCCCGGCATGATGCATCTTGGTGGCATATTGACGGGCTTCTTCGTCCAAATGTGCCTGCAAGCTGACATGTTCCTGTTCCATCCGCTGGTGCGCTTCGGCCAACAGTGCATCGCGCTTTTCCTCGGCGGTTTTGCGGATTGTCTCAGACATCTCGGACTGGGCAACGTGCAGGGCCCGCTTCTTTTCGCGGTACTCTGCCTCGATAGCCGCTGCCTGATCCTTGGCCTCGACAGCCTCTTGCATTCTATTGGTGATCTCAGCCTCTCTTGCGTCAATACCGTCCAGAATCGGGCGGTAGAGGAACCGCTTCAAGAGCCAGACCAGAACCAGAAAGTTGGCGATCTGTGCAGCAACAGTGATCCAGTCGATGGACATGGTTCAGCCACCTGCCGCTTTTGCCGCAGCAACAGCCGTGTTCCAGAATGGGTTTGCAAATATCAAGATCATGGCAACGACAAAACAATAGATCGCCGTCGACTCGATCATGGCGAGGCTCACAAACAGGGTCCGCGAGATGTTCGGGGCGGCGTCGGGCTGTTGGGCAATCGCGCTCAATGCCGTCGCGGCGGCGCGTCCTTCACCGAGTGCCGGACCGATCGCACCAAATGATACGGTCAGTCCCGCTGTGAAAATGGAGATGGCAGCGATGATTCCAAGGTCTGTCATGGCTTGTCCTTTTCGGGCTGGGGAGGGGTCGGCGCACCGGTAGCGCTGGAGATGTAGACCGTCGCTAAAATCGCGAAGATATAGGCCTGAATGATCCCGGTCAGAAGGCCAAGCACATCCATCACCACCGGGAAAAAGAAAGGTGCCACGCTAAGCAGGATCGCCGCAATCACCGCACCGCTCATGATGTTCCCGTAAAGCCGGATGGCAAGTGAGATACCACGCGAAAACTCTGCGATGATATTGAAGGGAAGCATGATGAAAGACGGTTCCAGATAGGTCTTGAGATACCCACCTAGACCTCGGCTGATCACACCAAAGAGCGGGACCGCAATGAGAACTGAAATCGCCAGTGCTGTCGTCGTCGACAGGGATGATGTGGGCGGGTCAAAGCCCGGAATAACCAAAAGCAGATTTGAAACGGCGATGAACAAAAACAGCGTCCCTGCGAAATACAAAAGGTAGCGTGACGGGCCGGGGGCGATTTCCTGAATCTGTCCCTGTATGCCTTGCACAATCACTTCGAGCATCGTGCGCCATCGGTTCGGCGGCACATCCGGCTGCAGTCTGCGGGTGATGACCATTGAAGCGACCGTCAGCAGCGCCATCACGACCCAGGTGTAAAAGATGGTCGCGTTGATGGGATATCCCCATACGTCGAACATGATCGTTTGATCGGGCGACAGATTCATGGTGCGCCTCCGGCAGGTGCGCCTGTGCCTACAAAGGTCGTCGCGATGAAACGCGCGAAAAAGAACGCGATTGCGTACCCAAGAGCGGCCCATAGCCCGCCCAGCCCCACGACGACCAAACCAACCCCAAGCAAGCCTGAGATCCGCAAAGCTGCGCTGAATGCGAGAATTCTGATCGGGTTTTGGGTCCTTAGGGCAAACCGCATCCCAAAAGCCAGCCCAATGAAAAAGACCGCCCCCATTGCGCTGCCGATCGCAAGGCCAAGTATCATAGTCATCCAGTCAACGTGTATCATCGTTCGCCTCCTTCTTTGTTGATCCATGCCGCGGCAATGAACGCGCCCAGGACGACGCCGCCGAGGATCAAAGCGATGGTCCAGGAAAAACTCTGTGGGGCCACACGATCCAGCCAAAGGCCGAGAAATGCGCCGCCAACCGTAGGCACCGCGACGGACCAACCGATCATGCCGAATGTACCGATGCCGCGCAGTGGGCTTGGCCCCGGATGATCGCGCGTCGATTTCATCCGCCTGGCCTGGCGGGCGATTTCTTCGGTGGCTTTGTCGGGTTTCGGTGTCATTGCCATGGCCTTTGCAATTCCGCGAACCGACGGACCATATTGGCTTCAAGTCGCGACAGGGCGGACCGGGCCTGACGCTCATCTTCATCCATTTGGACAAAGCTTGCCTCAACAGTTTCTTGCAGATTGCCCAGATCATCACCGCGGACTCCGCGCAGGGCGGCAACAGAAACCTTTTGTCCTTTCTTGACCAGCAGGCCTTCGTCGATGCCAAAAATTTCTTCGGATCCGTCGACAAGGCGCAGCGTCATGACCGACGGGACCAGTGCTGTGACGAAATCAACATGATTGGGCCAGATGCCGAATGCGCCGTTCTGTCCCATAGCTGTCAGGCGCGTCGCCTGTCCCTCAAATAGCGTGTGGGTTGGCAGGCGCAGCGTTACTCTCATGTCAGGTGCCATACTCATGGGTTGACCTCCAGATCATCAAGGCCACCAATCATGTAATAGGCGCTTTCAGGGCGATCAAATTGCGTCTGCGCGAGGATGGTCTCGCAACCAGTCAGCGTATCCTCGATCGCCACCCGCTTGCCGTCCATCCCGCTGAAAGACCCCGTCGTGAAAAAGGGCTGCGTCAGAAACCGCTCCAGCCGCCGCGCCCGCGCCACGGTGGCGCGGTCGGCCGACGACAACTCCTCAAGTCCGAGCATGGCGATGATGTCACGCAATTCTTCGTATTCGGCCAGTGTCCGGCGCACGGCGCGCGCAATGTCGTAATGCCGCTGCCCGACGACCGAAGGCGTCAACATCACCGATGCAGACGCGAGTGGATCAACCGCTGGATAGAGCCCCTCACTTGCCCGTTTGCGCGACAAGACCACGGAGGCGGACAGATGTGAAAAGATATGCGCCGCTGCCGGGTCGGTAAAATCGTCGGCGGGCACATAGACCGCCTGAATGGATGTGATGGCACCGCGGATTGTGGATGTAATGCGTTCCTCAAGTGCCGCCAGTTCTGTGGCCAGCGTGGGCTGATAGCCAACACGTGATGGCATCCGCCCCATCAGGCCCGACACCTCGGACCCGGCCTGGACAAACCGAAAGATGTTGTCGATCAGCAGCAGAACGTCTTGCCCTTTGTCGTCGCGGAAATATTCGGCCATCGTCAGCGCAGTGTTGCCCACCAGAAATCGCACGCCCGGGGCCTCGTTCATCTGGCCGAAAAGCATCACTGTTTTCTCTCGCACGCCTGCCGCACCCATTTCGCGGTACAATTCCTCAGCTTCGCGTGAACGTTCGCCGATGCCGCAAAACAGGCTCACGCCCTTGTGGCGCTCTACGGTGTTGTTGATCAATTCGGTGATCAGAACGGTCTTGCCCACGCCCGCCCCGCCGAACAAACCGGTTTTGCCGCCCCGTTCGATGGGAGAGAGCAAATCAATGGCCTTGATTCCAGTTTCGAGTATCTGGGAATGCAGCACACGGTCGCGGAGCTTGGGTGGGGATTGATGGATCGATCGGTATTCGGTTGCCACCGGGGCCGGACGGTCATCAATCGGCGCGCCGAACACGTCCAGCATTCGGCCCAAAACAGCGTCGCCAACCGGAACGTGGATCGGCCCCCCTGTCGCCCGCACTGTCATGCCAAGGCCAAGCCCGCGCACCGGTGCCATGGCAATGGCCCGGACCATACCGTTGCCGATCAACCCGGCCACTTCCAGCGCGATCTTACCCACGTAAAGCAAGTCATGAATGCGCGGAACTGGCCCATCGAACTTCACATCAACAACACCACCACGAATGGCCGCGATGCGACCATCGGTCATTGTGTCGGGTTTCATAGGGGTCTTAATTGCCATCCGTTTGCCTCAGTTTTCTGGGACACGCGGGTGCCCGCCGTGCCGTCAAGGATCGCCAGCGCATCTGTCAGGCGGCCAATGCCCGAAACGCCGCCACGATCCGCAAGATCGCAAGCAGCCGCCAGTTTGGGGCCCATCGACCCCGCCGGCACATCAAGCGCACGGCCCTCATTCGGTGTCAGGTGGCGGAGCGGCATGGCGGCGTCAGTTCCAAAGCCCTGGTAGACAGCATCCACATCCGTCAACAGCAACAAAGCCTCCGCGCCGATATCGGCAGCCAAAAGCGCACTGGCAGCATCTTTGTCGACCACCGCCTCGACCCCGATCAAGCTGCCGTCAGCGCGGCGTATCACCGGGATGCCACCGCCGCCTGCGCAAATCACGATCACGCCCTGATCAAGCAGCATTCGCACCACCCGCAGATCAGGGATTTCGACCGGTTTGGGTGACGCGACGACGCGACGCCAGCATGCGCCATCCTGTGCGATGGTCCAGCCCGCCGCCTTGGCCCGTGCCTCCGCTTCGTCCTTGGTGTAAACTGGGCCCACAAATTTGCTTGGCGTGCCAAAAGCGGTGTCGTGGGCATCCACAATCACCTGCGTCAGAAGTGTTGCAACCGCATGATCGTGACCAAGCGCATTTTCCAGTTCCTGTTCGATCAGGTATCCGATCATCCCTTCGGTTTCGGCACCCAGCACATCCAGAGGATAGGCTCCATCTTGCTTATAGGCAGCGCCCTGCAACGCCAGTAACTCCACCTGCGGACCATTGCCGTGGGTGACGATCATCTGATGACCGGCCTGCACAATCTGCGCCAGCGACCGCGCCGCCGTTTTGACATTGGCCCGTTGCGCTTCTGCGGTCAGAGGCTGCCCCCTTTGCAAAATTGCGTTTCCACCGACAGCAGCGACAACCAACATCTCACGCCCCCGAAGTGGCGAAAGGAACCACCTTTGTTGTGTGCATCCGGTCATGCGCCTGACCACAAGAGATTGAGACGCCCGTGTGTCCTATGGATATGGACAAATCTTTTGGCATTGGCCTTCTCCTTTGGTTCACGGGCCACACCCGCGTTCCAATTCGGTCTTTGAACTGGTCGGCCCAATGTCACAGGGTAGGCCCGACCAGATCTGCTTGAACTCAGGAGTGACACATGAGACCTGCGATTGATTGACAAAGGTCAATAATCAAGCGTCTGCTCCATATAAGACGGACATGAATTTACTTTGCTGTGGAACGGTTTGCGCGATGGCGGGCGGCATTTTACTTTGTAACGCGACTTCTTTGGTCCAGATGTCCCCGCAGACCTCCGGACAGTCTCCCAATAGTTTTGCCACTTTCTGTTTTGGTGGGGCGATGTGTCTGGCCTCAGCGGTGATGGCGCGGGTATCTGTTCAGGGCCCTTTTGCTGGCTGCACTGCATGAGCAGGGTTCTACTGACGATCAACGCTGGATCATCGAGCGTTAAATTCGCGGTATTCGAGGGCGATACTGTCTCCACTGAACCCGTGATTTGCGGCAAGATCGCGGGGATCGGTAATGCCCCCATCTTCACGGCGCGGGACAAGAACGGCGCGCTACTTGATAAAGGAATGCTGGAAACGCTCGAGGTGTCGGCCGACCATGATCAGGTGATAGCACGTCTGTTGCCATGGCTTGAAACGCACCATGGTCAGGGGTCGCTTGCCGCAGTAGGTCACCGCGTTGTGCACGGCGGTCGGGACTTCACTGCACCAGAACGCATTTCCGACGAGGTGTTGCACAAGCTGGAAACCCTCGCGCCGCTCGCCCCGCTGCACCAGCCGCACAACATCGCGGCCATCCGCGCGGTTGCGAACTGGAAACCCAACCTGCCTCAGATTGCCTGTTTTGATACAGGCTTTCACCGTGACCAGATGCGGCTGGCAAAGCGCTTTGCCCTGCCCCGCACCCTTACCGATGCGGGCATCATCCGTTATGGATTTCACGGTCTGTCCTACGATCATATTGCCAGCGTCCTGCCAAGGCACCTTGGCAAACAGGCGGATGGGCGGATCATTGTCGCCCATCTTGGCAACGGGGCCAGCATGTGTGCGATGAAGGATCGCAAGAGCCACGCAACCACCATGGGCTTTACGGCTCTGGATGGGTTGATGATGGGCCGCCGCTGCGGCACGCTTGATCCCGGCGTGGTGTTATACCTGATGCAATCCAAAGGTATGCAAGCCGCAGAGATTGAGAAACTGCTCTATAAGAAATCCGGGCTTTTGGGTGTCTCAGGACTGACCAACGACATGCAGGTGCTGCAAAACAGCGACGATCCACATGCAAAGGATGCTATCGCGCTTTACTGCTATCGGGCCGCAAGCGGTCTGGCGGGGCTTGTGCCTTCGATTGGCGGTTTGGACGCCGTGGTATTTACCGCGGGCATCGGTGAAAACTCGGCCCTTGTCCGCAGACAGATCTGTGATCAGCTTGACTGGCTTGATGTCATGCTGGACGACGCCGCCAACACCCGCAACGAGGTCCTGATCAGCACAGCGGCATCCAAGGTGAAGGTCCTCGTGATACCCACAAACGAAGAGTTGGTGGTGGCGAAAGCCTGTCGCAATTTCCTGTCCTGATCGGCATTGAAAAAAGGTCCGGCGATGTTATCGCAAGCCGCCTCACGCAGGTCACGCCAAGACGATTGGTGGCTGCGAGAAACTCGATCTTTTGACAAAACGAATCATGAACGCCCTGCTCGATAAGTCAGTATTTTCGCGTGAAACGAGAACTGCAAGGCAGAAATAATCCAATAAATACAGACGGTTTAGACAGGGTACGGAATGCCACCATAGATAGAAAGCTGCCGTTAGGTTAACATCGTAAGTATTTTAATAAATAGATGGAGTATTTCATGTCCATATTTTTCCAATCGCATGGCGGTTCTAACCGCGTTTCAAAACCCAAGACCAGAGCCGCGGCTGCGCCATCTGCACTGGTTCCCGCAACAGGCGATGTCGCCGTCGATGAAGCGGCGGATTTCGGGTACCTGTTTCCACCATCCGGCAATCCCGGCGACTATCTTTCTGACGATGTTCTGGGTGAACTGGATGAGTTGGGCAACCTGATGGTGCCCGACGAAGATCCTGGCAATCTGCATGTTACACCGGATTCGACCCTCCCCCCGATCTTGACCTATTGGGGTCAGTTTCTGGACCACGAGCTGACGGCACGTACGGACCGCGAGACGGATATTTCCAAGATCGATACGGCAGTGCCGTTGATGTCAGCCGCAGAAATTGAGACCAAACTCAAGAATGCACGGACGCCACGCTTTGATCTGGACAGTGTCTATGGCGGCTTGCCGGTGGGCGTCGACATCACGCCGGACGTCGTCAAGGTCATCTCCGGCATGCGGCATCCGGCCCATCCTGAAAAGATGCGCGTCGGCACGGCAGAGGCGATAGGACCATTGCCAGATGGCTTGGACCCGCACCGTGATCTGCCCCGGTTTCAGCAGGTGCAGCCAGAAATACGCGACGCCTATCTGAATATCTTGCGCGACAGCCTGTCCCCGGCGGATTTTGCCGCCTTCGAAGCTGGTTTGCCGCAGCGGGCCATCATCGGGGACATGCGCAACGACGAGAACCTCATCATCGCGCAGTTCCACCTGAGCTTTCTGCGCTTTCACAATCGCGCGGTAGACTTTCTTGAGGCCAACGACACCGGCTGGATGCCTGACTTTCATGCAGCACAGGCGCTTACACGGCTGCATTATCAATGGCTGATCGTCGACGGATATCTCAAGAAAGTTTGTGACCCAGCGGTGGTCGACGCCGTTCTTGCGGCCAAAGCGCGGCACTTCTTTGAATTCCGTGCCGCCCATGCCGATAGGGTCGGTGCCAAAACCTTGGGCAACGCCATGGCGCTGGAATTTTCCGTGGCGGCGTTCAGGTTCGGGCACACCATGGTACGCGATGCCTACGATTATAACAAAAACTTTGGCCGCTCGACGGGCGGGGCGTTCCTGCCCTCCGCGCCGTTCGACGAGATATTTACCTTCACCGGTGGCGGTGGCTTCAGAGGCGGTGCCCGGGTGCCTGAAAACTGGATCATTGACTGGACCAGGTTCGTAGAGGCCGACGGCAACAGTGCCGATGGACATCCTGCCAAGACGGCCCGCAAAATCGATACGCTGCTGGCACCACCATTGGGCGATTTGCACAACGAGGCCAAGGACGAACCCAACCCCAACATCAAAGCGTTGTTCCGGCATCTTGCGCGGCGCAATCTTCGGCGCGGGTTAAGCCTGCGGTTGCCAACCGGGCAAGCGCTGCATGCGCATCTGAAATCCGTTGGCGCGGTGACCAGCGATCCCGTCGCAAATGTCGCCGACCTGCTGGACGGAAAGCCCAACCTAAAGGCCTTTCTGGAAGGGTCGCAGTCGCGCTTGTTCGAGCGGACGCCATTGTGGTTCTATTGTCTGGCCGAAGCCGAAGCGACAGGCGGCGACCATCTGGGCGAACTGGGCAGCTGGATCGTGGCAAGCACGTTCATCGCAATCCTGCTCGCGGACCCGGATTCTGCGCTCTCGCTTGATTTCACGCCGCAGGACAGCCCATTGGAGGCACCCGATGGCACCCCCATCGACAGCATTTCCAAATGGATGAAATTTGCGCTGGTAATGGAGTAAGGGAACCGCAGGCACTCGAAAGAGAGGGAGACGATAATGATCACCCGCAGACGGCTTTTGCAACGCGGCCTTGGCTTTGGTGGGCTGTCGCTTTTGCCGGGCTGCGGGCGGATCAAAAGCTTTTTCCAGCCTGAGGTTTCCCGTACCGCGATCGACATTCACGCGCATATTTTTAATGGTCGGGATGTGCCGCTGGTGGGCTTTTTACAGCAGACTATATTACGCGACCCGCACCAGCCGGTCGAAAGCGCGCCCGTCACCGGAGCTTTTCTGAAACTGCTCAAAGCCATCATGTTGTCAGGAACACCGCGCGCCGGAAAGGAACTTGAGACGTTGGGTACCCAAGGTTTCATATCTGCGCCAGAGCCAGAGGTCCTGAAGCGCGACGAACGCAACGTGGCCGCAGGACTGGCCGCGTTCAGCCGTAATCTGGGTCAGCAGACCGCCGGGTTGCGCACCACACGAACCGAAGAGGAACAGGTGCTGGACCGGATTGCCGCAGAGGTGGGGCAGCCAAATTTGCGAAACTCGCTTCAAACCCCAGAAAATCAAGGGCGCACCTTGGCCGCTGAAATTTTCAGGCAAGGCAATACCGGCGCGTTGTCACAAGGCGAAACGCGCAGCTATGTCCATTATTCACCGTTCATGCAAACGATCCGTTGGGCCGGTCTTTTGACGCGACCGCGCGTGGATATCCTCGCAGAGTTGGGGCGGCTTTACGGCGGGCCCTCAGGCATCCGTATATTCTCGCCCTCACTGGTGGAATTCAGCGCCTGGTTTTTGACCGAAGAAACGGTCACTCCGACAGAGGATCTGATCACGCTGTTTTCTGCGATTGCCAAGAGTTATCCGGATGCTGTGATCTTGAACTTTGCACCGTTTTGTCCGCTCAAGGCCGCCCTTGAAGCCGAAGATGATCCGAATGCCGACACATTGCGCCACGTCAAGCGGGCGGTTCTCGAATTCGGGTTCGCCGGCGTGAAGCTCTATCCGCCGATGGGTTTCGTTCCGTCCGGAAATGACCGGATCGACATCACATGGGCACCACGCAAACCCAAGGCGGGCGGCGCAGCACTGGATGCGGAGCTGTTCAAACTTTATGAATGGTGTGTGGCGAATGACGTGCCGATCAAGGCGCATGCCAACAATTCCATTGCCGCTGGCCCGGACACTGGCGCGTTTGCTTCCCCCGATGGATGGCGCGGCGTGCTGGACCAGCCCGGACTGAAAAATCTGCGCCTGAACCTCGCACATTTTGGCGGCTTTGATGAGAGCGCACCTGCCGGGGCATTGGCGACAGGGGTGGATTGGGAAGAAACCCTCGCAGGTATGCTGGAGACCTATCCGAACCTCTTTTTCGATCTAAGCTATTGGACCGACGCGGCTGATCCAGAGTCTCCATCAAGGGACCGGGTGATGCAACGGGTCGCAACGTTGCTTGGGCGGACGCCCAAAATGCTGGACCGGATGATGTATGGGTCGGACTGGTCAATGATCGGGCGGGTGCCAAGCCATCCACAGTATCTTGCGGGTGTGCGACAGGCGCTGGACGAGTTGGCACTGGATGATGCCACCCGAGAAAGCGTCATGGGAGGCAATGCCGCGCGCTATCTGGGGTTGGACGCTGATGGCGCGCAACAGTCCCGGCTTTCACAATTTTTTGCCGGTCATCCGGTTTTTGAGGACATTTTCAACAGCGGGTGATCGTTTCCAGAGTTTGATCGCCACATTCATCAAGGGGATTTCTGATGACCACAAGAATACTCATTGCAGCCTTACTGGCACTCACGCCGCATCTAGCCTCGGCACAGCAGGCCACACCGGAAGAGGCCCAAGAGGCGTTGAAATCCGCGGCCGAGGCGGCCCGCACGCAAGCAAAACAACTGACCTTCGAAGAGTTTCGCGACCAGACGCCTTTCTTGCCCGAGACAGGAAAATACTACGTCAATGGCGACACGCCGATACGCAACGAGAAGCTGTTGCGCGAGTTTTATGAGCAGAACATCGCAAACACACCACCAGTCCCCAGCGGCAATGTCCCCGAGTTTACGATCATCACCAACGGCGGCCTTGACCAGCTTTGGGGTGCCACTCAGCAACGTCAGCTGAGCTATTGCATCAGTACGGCATTTGGTGGGCGTCATGCTGCGGTGGTCGCGGACATGCAAGGTGCAACAGCAGCGTGGGAGGCCGTGGCGGATGTGGATTTTATCTATCATCCCGGCGAAGATTCAATCTGTGACACATCCAACGACGGGGTGCTTTTTGATGTGCGTCCGGTCAATGCCGGCGGTCAGTTTCTTGCCGCCGCGTTTTTCCCAAACGACCCACGCGATGACCGTAGCGTCGTAATTGACCCTTCGTCCTTTGGCCTCGATCCGAACGGCAACCTGACGCTGCGGGGGATCCTACGGCATGAACTGGGGCACGTCATCGGTGCAAGGCACGAACATGTCCGTCCAGACGCCGGGGCCTGTTTTGAGGATACCGATTGGCGACCGGTGACAGACTATGATGCCTTTTCGGTGATGCATTATCCGCAGTGCAATGGATTGGGCGACTGGACTTTGCGCCTGACCGAAACCGACAAGAACGGTGCCGCCTGTATCTACGGTGCGGCGGCGGGGTTTGTCATCGACACCTCGGTCTGTACGCCTCTGCATGGCAGCGGTGGCGGGGCCATGACAGAAAGCTTTGGGCCCATGGATGTTGCCCAGGATGATTTCATCCTGATTGGCCAGTTTCCTGTCGCGCCCGGAACCCCTTTTAGCGCCGTCATGACGGGGGATGGTCCTGCGTCAGGTGATCCTGATCTTTATGTCAAATTTGGCGGTCCGGCGCTGATCTCAAACTTTGACTGTCGACCGTATTCCGATGGCGCAGAAGAAACCTGCGCTGTCGACGTGCCGGCAGGGCAGAGCACTGCATTTGTCGCTGTCCACGGGTATGACGCGGGCCGTTTCGCTATCACCGTCACCCACACGGGTCCATGACCTGCGAAGCCAACAAGGAGGAATAACCATGAAGGTGTTTGCCCGAGTTATTGCACTGCTGCTGTGCGGTGTGGGGCCAGCGTGGGCCCAAAGTGCAGTGCCGGTTGCAGAGCTGGAGTGGCGCTCTGCCAGCCAGTCAGACGCAGAATTGGCGATTGAACTGAGCACGCTTTATGTCGTGCTCTACAACTCAGGCAATCTGACAGTCCGCGAGGCGACCACGGCAAAATCACCCTTTGTAGAGATTCTGCTTCGCGAAGAGGGCGTGTTCATGGGATCGTTCTTTCCCGAGGCGCTGGACGCGCTCTTGTGTGATCTGAACCCAGATGTCTGTTCGCGAACCCGCAAAGCCGTATCGGAAAAGACGATATCGGACGTTGCCGCTCATATTGGTGGGTTTACCATCAGCCGAGGGCGTTGGGCGACCCGGGCAGGCACGACAATCCTGATCCCGGATTACCTGTTCGAAAGCGTGACGGTCCTGTCACGCATCGAAGTGCCGGCGGACTGGCGCGCTGAGGATTATGTGGTACCGGCTGGGGTGGAGTGTTCCGCCTGGAAAGCAAGCTGCGAAGACCTCGTGAAACGTTTCAACCCCACGACGATCAAGCGGCCCACGGGCACGATCAAAGTTACGGTTCCACAGCTTCGGTTGGCAACAACGGTTGCACTCAAAGCAGACGGCAAGTCCAGCTTCAGCAAAGTACTGGCAGACCTCGGCATGGCGCAACCCGGCAGCAAGACGGAACGCGAATTTGTGAGCGTCACGGAGCGCTCAGCAGAATGGAACCAGCTCATCACGACCGAGTCGCCCAATGATCTGGCGCTGGATGCCATGCAGAAAAATCTGCGCCCTGTTGGGTCCGTGTCCAAGTACGCGGTCGAAGATGAGCCATACTTTGACCAACAGATTGATCTTTTCAAGCTGATAAACCATCCGTTTGCTGGGTCTGGGGATATGCCAGATGAATATAAGCGCCCCATAGGTGTTGTGGTGATCGACAGCCGGTTATTGTCAGGTCATTGCGACTGGCCAAATGTATCGACAACAGACGGGACCGAACTGGTTGCCCCGGTTGAAGAGTTTACAGCAGATGTTCTTGAAGCCTCCAATGACACCACGACAGCGGCCATACCCAGTGTGGACTGTGCCAAGATCGACGAACTGGCGCTGAGCGACAGTGATCACGCGGCATCGGTTGGTGGGCTGATCGCATCGCAGGAAAATGGCAAGGGCATGATCGGTCTCAATCCTGCGGCGCAGTTGCGGTTTTTGGAATTCGACAAGAATGCTGTGGCAGAAACCCAGATCGAAAATCTGGTAAACCAGTTGCAGCAGGATATTCCCGAAGGGACCCGCGTTGCAAACATGAGCTTTGGTATCCTGCAAATTTGGGGCAATTTCGATGAGGTCGAAGCCGCCTTGGCCGCGCAAGGTAGCCGGATGTTGTTTGTTGCGGCGGCCGGCAATGAAGGCCAGGCGATGGACGATGAAAGCTGCCGTATCTTGCCCGCCTGCCTGAACGGGTTGCCCAATGTTATCACGGTCGTCGGGCTGAACGCTGATCTCGCTGATCCGCGCCCTTGGCAAACCGATACGGCGGCGACCAATACCAATCCAGAATTCGATGTAGGCGCAATTGCGCAAAACGTCCTGTCCACAGTTTCCAACAACCGTTTCGCGCATAAATCGGGCACGTCGATTGCAGCCCCACAAGTTGCCGCCGCCGCCTCACTTATCTTTTCTGCCGGGGAATTTATCTATCGGGACGCTCAGGGCGGCGCGCAGTTGGCCCCCAAGATCGTCAAGGATCGGCTGATCTATACCGCTGACTTTTTTGGGGAGTTGAGCGGTGACGTCAGTGCCGGGCGGCTGAATATCGGCAGGTCGATGCATCTTGGTGACGCCCAGTTCGAGCTTTTCGATGGCCGCAGAATCGTCGGACAGGTCAAGCAGGCCCCAGACGAATTCTCCTGTCGCACGCCACATGAGAACCAGAAGTTTCAGAAGTGGTGGAATGTCCGGCGGCTGGTCTTCAACGAAGCCCGCAATCGGCACATCATTTTCAGACATATCGGCGGTGATCTGGGTGACCGTTATGGGGCACTGGAAAGGTATCCTTCGTGCAATGTGACCACAGCGTCAGCTCCAGTGAAAGTACAAACCAGCGTCGCGGACGGGTTTGAGATTGTGGAATTCCGGTTTGCCGACATCAAAGATTACACGTCGCCGTTGTTCGACGAATGAAACTTCTGTTGATCCTCATCTGTTTTGCGCTCGCGGCACCATTGGCAGCACAACAAGCGCCGGTCATGGAAGCCCATGTTGACGGTAAGGTGCGCGGCAGCGACATCCGCGTGGGGCCAGATCGCATGACAGGCCAACCGCCGGTGCTGTGGACTGGTGAGATCAGCCAACCCGGTGCGGACTATATCCGCCTGCTCTTGCGGATCGAGGGGGAGGGGTTTGACCCCGCCGCTTTTGTCCACCTTGTATCTGCACTTGACCAGAGCTTTGACATTCCTCTATCCACAATCGGGCCTGAGGGATACTGGACCAATCTGATGCCGCTTGGCCGGGTGCGGCTGGCGCTGGTTTCTCAGAGCGTGCCGCAGGAGGCGGCGCTGATCATTGAAAACCTCGCAGTGCAAAGCGCCAAAGGGTCGCTCTATTCTACCTGGGGCGAAAATGAGATCCTGCCAATCAACGCGCAGGAAGTCCCCGAGGCCATTCGTGCGCTGGCCGCCCCCGTCGCATTCCTGTCGTTCATCGACGGCGGTTTTGCCCGCACCTGCACCGGATTTCTGATCGAACCCGATCTGCTGGCGACGAACGAACACTGCATCAACAGCGCCGAGACCTGCCGGAGCATGACCGCCGTATTCGGCTATGAATTCGATCCGCAGAACCGTCTTGTCATGGGGCCGCAACTGCGCTGTGACGAATATGACGATACACGCAGCACATTTGACCTGGACGTGTCGGTGATCCGGCTGAACCGCCCCGTCGGGCCTGAGTATGTACCGGTCGATATCACAACTGACATTCCAGACCCTGACGGCCCGCTTTTTATCATTCAGCACCCTGGGTCACAGCCAAAACAGGTTTCCTTCATCAACTGTGCCGCAGTGCAGACGGGCGTGGACGGGCGCGCGACAGGCAGCGACTTTACCCATACCTGCGATACCGCAGGTGGGTCGTCGGGGTCGCCGGTTTTCAATGCCGATGGGGTGCTTGTCGGGGTGCATCATTTCGGTTTCATGGATGACACCGACGGTATCTGGTCCGAAAACCGCAGCACCCATGCAGATCAGATCGGTGCGTGGTGGAAAGGCTGCTGCCAGCCAGTGGATGCCACAGCCCTGCCCGCTGATTAAGTGATATACTCCAGTGCGGCTCTGCCAGCACCAGAGGGAACACACCGAACCTCCTTCTTTTTTGAGCTTCCAGTCGATTTACCGCCGCTGAAATTGATCCATCTCATGGCGCGCTTTTTCTGACCGTGATCTGATTAGTTCAACAGCGTGATCCGCCCGCACGATCATTGAGCGTGCTGGGTTGTTTTGCGCGGACTGCAGATACCGGGGGGGTAATCAATGAAGATCAAGGACTATTTAAAGATCGAAAGTGCGACTGATTTAAGCCGTACAGAAGTGGGGCGTTTGGGCACCGCGATATTGTTTGTCGTTGGCGTGATGGTCTATGCGGGATCGAAATTTGCCCATGTTGAACAATCGTATTTGCTGGTCGCTGCCGCAGTAATCGGTGCCTATATGGCCATCAACATTGGGGCCAACGACGTTGCCAACAATGTCGGGCCCGCGGTTGGTTCTTTTGCGCTGACATTGACCGGGGCGATCATCATCGCTGCGATTTTCGAAGCAGCGGGGGCAATCATTGCCGGCGGCGATGTGGTCAGTACAGTCAAGAAGGGCATTATCAATCCGGCCGATGTTGCCGACCCGCAAGTCTTTGTCTGGGTTATGATGGGTGCCCTGACCGGGGCGGCAATCTGGCTTAACGCCGCCACATGGCTTGGCGCGCCGGTGTCCACAACGCACTCAATCGTGGGCGGTGTCATGGGTGCAGGCATCGCGGCGGCTGGATGGGATATTGTAAACTGGGACGCGATGGCAAAAATTGCGGCAAGCTGGGTCATTTCGCCTGTCACCGGCGGTATCATTGCCGCGTTGTTCTTGTATTTTCTAAAGCGGACAATTTTTTTCAAGTCCGAGCCTGTGGAATCGGCGCGCAAAGTCGTGCCGTTCATGATCGGTATCATGACATGGGCGTTTGCCACATACATTGCGCTGAAAGGTATCGCGAAACTCGTCAAGATTGACTTCACCAATGCTATTTTGATCGGTCTGGTTGCCGGTCTGCTTGCCATCGTCATCGTTCGTCCGCTGATTAACAATGTGGCTCCAAATCTGGAAAACAACCGCGAAGGGGTGAACCAGCTTTTCACTATCCCGCTGATCATCTCAGCGGCCCTGCTCAGCTTTGCGCATGGTGCCAATGATGTCGCCAACGCTGTTGGTCCTCTCGCCGGTATTGTCGATGCCCTAACCGCCGGTGAGGGCGGCGCGTCAAAAGTCGCGATCCCGCTTTGGGTCATGGTTATCGGCGCGATGGGCATCTCGGTGGGTCTGGCGCTGTTCGGGCCCAAGCTGATCCGCACTGTCGGTTCGGAAATTACCGAGCTCGACCGCAGTCGCGCCTTTTGTATTGCGCTGTCGGCCGCGATCACCGTGATCATTGCGAGCCACCTCAAATTGCCGGTCAGCTCGACCCACGTCGCACTTGGGGCGGTGTTCGGGGTTGGCTTCCTGCGCGAGTTCCTTGAGTTGCGGCTGGGTAGGGTCGTCGAAGATGTTCTGGCTCAGCACAAAGGCGAGCCAAACTTTGAGCAGGCCGAAAAGGTGCTGATGGATTTTCAGAACGCACCACCCGAAGACAAACAGCGCATTCTGAAGGAACTTCAGAGAATGGGGTCGGAGGCCGTCATTGATGCCGCTCAGAGAAAGGAACTGCAAAAGGCATTGAAACGGCAACTGGTCAAGCGCTCATCGCTGTTCAAGATCGTGTCGGCATGGATCATCACTGTTCCGGTGTCGGCGGTTCTGGCCGCCATGTTCTATTTCGTCTTACGCGGGATGATGTTGCCGTAGGGGGTCACAGGTGATGTTCAAAAGACTGCTTTTGCCTGTCATCCTGTTGGTGCTTACCCTGGGGTTTTGGGCCAGTTCCGACTTTCAGGAGATTGCCGCAGGCGTGGCCATCTTTCTTTTCGGCATGTTGATGCTTGAAGACGGGTTTAAGCTTTTCAGTGGCGGATTTCTTGAACGTGCGCTGGAGAAAGCAACCGGGTCGATCGCAAAATCTGTGGGCTTTGGCGTTGTGTCTACAACGATCATGCAATCAAGCTCTCTGGTCTCGGTGATCACGATCTCGTTCCTCAGTGCGGGTCTGATCTCACTTTTGGCAGGGGTCGGCATCATATTCGGTGCCAATATCGGAACAACGACCGGAGCCTGGCTGGTTGCCGGTTTCGGGATGAAGGTCAACATCTCGGCCTATGCCTTGCCGATGCTGGCGATTGCGATCGTTTTGGTGTTTCAAAAATCGAAATACCTGCGCGGTGCCGGCTATGTTCTGGCGGGGCTTGGCTTTTTGTTCCTGGGCATTCACCACATGAAGGAGGGCTTTGAGGCCTTCAAAGACCAGTTCGATCTGACCCGTTTTGCGTTGACCGGGCTGCTTGGGCTTGTCGTATATACGCTTGTGGGGGCCACGGCGACCGTTGTCATGCAGTCAAGCCATGCCACGATGGTGCTGATCATCACAGCACTGGCCGCCGGGCAGATCAGCTATGAAAACGCAATCGCGCTGGCAATCGGTGCCAACATCGGCACCACCGTCACCGCGATCATTGGCGCTTTTACCGCGAATTTTCAGGGTAAACGGCTGGCGCTGGCACATCTTATCTTCAACCTTGTCACTGCAGGCGTGGCGCTGATTTTCATCAGCCAAATTCGTTTGGCGGTAGATTACATAAGTGCAGGCGTCGGTATTCCAGACACCGATTACGCGCTGAAATTGGCCGTGTTCCACTCAATCTTTAATGTGCTGGGCGTCGCTTTGATCCTTCCACTCATTCATCAGTTGATCGCATTCCTTGAATTCGCCATTGCACAACCAAAGGAAGACCTAAGCCAGCCGAAATATCTTAACGAAGCGGTAGACGAGTTTCCGCAAACTTTTCGGACAGCGATGCGCCGGGAAGTTCAGCACCTTTATGACAATGCAATCGAATTGATCACCCATGGTCTCAACCTGCACCGAAGCGCTTTGTTTGAAACCAACGATATCGCTGCAACTGTCGCGGCCAGCCGTGCATCCTTTGAATTCGATATCGGTGAACGCTATGAAAAACGGGTCAAGACACTTTATTCCGCGATCATCGAATTTGCGACACGGGTCGGGGCCAAGGACATGCCCGAGGATGTCATGCAAGACATTTACACCATGCGAGATGTTGCCGGGCGTATCGTCAGGGCCGTGAAAGCGGTCAAACACCTGCGGCGCAACGCCACCCATTACACGGTGCGCAAGCAAGGTGTGATCACGGACCTCTACAATGACTTGCGTACAGAGATCGCCCGCATCCTCGTGGAAATCCGCAAGCTTGAGCTGGCGGACCCAGAACACCGATCAAGCCTTTGGCTGGATCAGGAACGCATTCAGGTCGAAAAGGACGAACAGGAAACCAACAGCAAGATCGACAGGCTAATCCGCGCCCGAAAGATCGACGCTAAGATGGCAACTTCATTCCTGAACGATTCAAATTACGCCTACAGCGCCATGCGCGATCTTCTGGGCGCGGCGCGGGCCTATTACATCGAAACCGAAGACGCGATGGCAGAGGTCGAACGCATCTTGGAAGTAGAGGACGATGAATTGAGCGATCTGGTGGCTGCTGCTCCATCGGCGACTGTAAAGCGGCGGAGATTGTGATGCACACAGATGTAACATCGCTGCTTCAATGTGGCGGTATGTTGATCTGACAACGGGAGACTAAAATGGGACTCGAGAAAATCGGCGAGAAACTGGACAGATACTTCAACCGTCTGGAACAGGGAAAAGCGGCCAAGATAAAACCCAACCATGTGGAGAAAGTGATTTCAAAGCTTCGTGCAAAGCAAAAGCTGCTCCAAGAGGAGCTAGGAAGTGCGGAAAAGCCATCGAAAAAGACCCGTCTTGAAAGCAAGCTCGCGACCGTTAGCGAACAAATTGAGCGTGCAGAGTGGCTGTTAGAAAAGATCGTTGATTAAGTCTCTCACGACAAAGCCGGTCATTCCTTTGGGCGAGGCCTATGCCCTCCTTCGAAACAACAGAGGCCGTAGCGTGATCATGGAATGTTACTGGCACGGGCACTTTCGCGGGGCCAAGATCGCGCCAATCATCTTTGGTCATTAGACTTCGTATCTGATGCCTTTGCAGGCGGTCCGCTGGTTCTGCCACCTGTTTGTCTCGGGATCTTCGAATCTGTTACTTGGGACCCGGACGCATGTTCGATGTTTTCAGGTAGTTTAATCAAAATCAGTCCGATACAATTTCGGCGCAGCGTTTGTTTCTTATCTACTGCCCATACGACTGCCCCTTCCCTTTCACCAGATTTGGGAGCGGAAAGCCGAAGGTTCATTTCAGAAGTCTGCCGTGGGGTGTTGATGCCAACTGTCAAACGAGAAACGAAAAAGACCTGCTGCACACCGGCGAGGGGCGGATCGCTCGGGCATCCACAATTGGACTTTAAAGCTGGCGGAAGCCACGGCAGTACAGAGACCGTAGTTGTCCCAGCCGGATCGGCCATCGTCGGCACCGGCGCGCCGCAGATCCCGGACGACGGAGAAGGACCGCTGCGCAGGGTCGCGGTCAAATCCTTCCGCATCGCGGTCACCGCCGTCACCAATACTGAGTTCCGCGCTTTCGTCGAGAATACCGGCTATATCACCGAGGCAGAGCGCTTTGGCTGGTCTTTCGTGTTCTGGAGCCAGGTCCCCCATAGCGTCGGCCCTACCCAAGCGGTCAGCGAGGTTGAATGGTGGCGAAGGGTCGATGGTGCCTGCTGGTTCGCCCCAAACGGTCCCAACACCGAAGACGATTGTCTGCCGGATCATCCTGCTGTTCACATCTCGTGGCATGATGCCCGCGCCTATGCGGCCTGGGTCGGCGGACGGCTTCCGACCGAAGTAGAATGGGAACACGCCGCCCGTGCCGGTCAGGGTGACGTCAGGTTCCCCTGGGGCGATGACGAGCCGAATGACACCACGTTCACCCCCTGTAACATCTGGCAGGGTGATTTTCCAAAAGTGAACAGCGCCACGGATGGGTATGTCACAACGGCACCTGTTCGGTCGTTTGAGCCAAACCCCTGGGGGCTCTATAATCTTGCAGGCAATGTATGGGAGTGGACCGCGGATCCTTACCGCGTCAAGTCGCTGAAACGCTCAGTCAAGGCGCGGCTGGCTGGGATGAAGGGGTATAAACTATCAAAGGGCGGATCGTTTCTTTGTCACCGCAGCTATTGCTATCGATACCGCATCGCCGCACGCTCGGGCTCATCGCCGGACAGTTCGACAACGCATCACGGCTTCCGCGTGGTCTGGTCGGTCTGAGCGCCTAGCGGATCTCGGCGAAAAGAGTCTCGAACTGCGCCAGCCCCTCGGGGATGTCGTGAATGCCAAGCCCCGGCCTGTCAGAACACTGCCACATGCCGTCCGACACAGGCTCACCGCCCTCAAAGAGCATCGAACGGAGCGGGTTTTCATTAACGTCGACCTCCAAAAGGCCGTCGCCGCCAGCACCTGCGAGCAGCTCTGCCGATGCGGCCATTCCGATGCCTGCGCCAAGGAAATGCGGGAAATAGCGGCGAGAGTTGGCAAGCGCATTCCGCGCCACCGCAAGATTGCCGGTGACGCCGCCCCATTTCGCAACGTCCGGCTGGATCACAGACAGAACGCCTGCCTTAATCGCGTTGTCAAAGTCGGCTTCCCCGATGATGTTCTCTCCGCCTGCCAGCGGGATGGTTGCGTGATCCGCGAGGGTCCGCCAGTCTGCGGCATCGTTGAAAACCGGCAGCGGTTCCTCAAGCCAATGCAGTGGTACGCCCGCAATGCCCGAAAGAAATTCCTTGGCTTGTTGCAGGGACCAGGCTTGATTGGCGTCGCAGGCGATCAGTTCATTCTGCGCCAGATCCGCCTCAACCCTGTGCACTGCGGCGATGTCGGCGTCCATGTCAAAGCCGACCTTCAACTTGAAACGCTGGTGCCCGTCAGCGCGTGCACGCGGCATCAGGTCATCAGCCGCTGAAATCTGGATGCCACTGGCATAGGCTGGAACGCTGTCGGCCGCATCCTTGCGGATCAGACGGCGCAGCGGCAGCCCTTCGCGTCGCGCGGCCATGTCCCAAAGCGCGATGTCCAGCCCGGCGATCACTTGCGCAAAAGGTCCGACCTCGCCGCATTGGACGGCGCGGATGCGGGTCTGTGCGTCGAGCTTGTGAAAGAAGTCGGTTGGTGAAGCGAAGGGCACGCCGAGCACCAGATGGGCTACATCCATTTCCAGCAGGCGCACCCGATGCTCTGCCCCTGCAGCGGGCCAGTTGGCCCAGATCTCACCCCAGCCAAAAGCACCATCGCGATCCTCGATACGTACCAACACAGCCGGGCGGTCATGCATGACGCCGAAAGATGTGGCGACGGGCTTTTTCGTCGGGCTGCGGAAGGCCCATGCCTGAATGCGGGTAATTTCGATCATGCAAGCAGGTCCATTTCCAGTCGCACATAATCACTGCGATAGGTAACGTCGGCGACGTAAATGATCTGATCCTGAGCATCGCAGATCACCCGCCGGACTTCGACCACCGGGTCGCCAACCGCAAGGCCCAACAGGCCCGCGGTGCCATAATCGCACTTGCCAATAGTGAGCGACTGGCGCGCGCGGGCAATATCGATGTCGCCTGAATCAACCAGCACCGGCAAGGCAAGCTGGGTCCTGAACTCAGCTTCGTGGCGGGCAAAGACATCCTTTTCGAAGTAGATCGAGATGACACAATAGGTCTCGCCATTGCGCGTATGGGTGCGCCGCAACAGGTGATAGCCACGCTCTGACACCGTGCCGATCACCAGCTCGCCCGTCACATCCGCGTCCCGATCTTCCAAAAGGTCGAGCGCCGGTTTGTCACCGCGATAGAGATCAGCCAGGTTTGAGAGGCGTGTGCCAAGATGCAACCTGTCCCGCGATGGTGGGGGCGGCAGAACCGTTGTACCACGTCCGCGCCGCGATTCCAGCAGGCCCTCTTCCTCAAGGATTTTCACGGCTTGCCGCACAGTGATCTTTGCCACCGAATATTGTGCCGAAAGAGCTGAAATTGTTGGCAAAAGTTCACCTGCAGTCCAAACGCCCCGATCCAGATCCTGCCTCAGGATCTCGGCGATCTGAAGGTAAAGCGGGGAGCGGCTTTGCCGGAGCGTGTCTGTCATAGCGGCGGTCGTCCATATTAGTTCTAAAGTCCTATATATAGATTTTTTGTTGCATCACCAGAGCTTTTGAATTAATTCCATTATTAGAACTTTTGGGGTGGATGCGTGGCGGGCTTTGATTACATCATTGTCGGATCGGGAACGGCAGGGTCGACATTGGCCGCCCGATTGTCTGAAAACGACGCAGCGCGCGTTCTGGTCCTGGAGGGCGGTGGTGCTGATCGCGGTTTCTGGCTGAAACTGCCGGTTGGCTACTACAAATCCATCTACGACAAACGCGTCTCGCACCTTTATCGCGGCGACCCGGACCCCGGCATCATGGGGCGACAAATGGATTGCCCGCGCGGACGCGTTGTCGGCGGGTCAAGTTCAATCAATGGTCTGATCTATATTCGTGGACAACACGCGGATTTCGACGATTGGGCCTCGCTTGGCGCGGATGGATGGTCGTTCAACGATGTGCTGCCACACTTTCGCGCGGTCGAGACCTATGCCGGCCCGCCCTCGCAACTGCGCGGCGCACATGGGCCTTTGCAAATCTCGGACTTACGCAACGACAACCGCGCCTGCAAGGACTGGATGCAAGCGGCCAAGGGTCACGGTCTGCCGCAGAACGACGACTTTAACGGTGAAAGCGCGCATGGCGTCGGCGCGTATCAATTGACACTGCGGGGCAAGTGGCGCGACAGCGCGGCGACGGCCTTTCTGCATCCCGCATTGCAGCGCCCGAACCTGACGCTGGAAACCCATGCCCACGTTACCCAGATCCTTTTTGATGGCACGCGCGCAACCGGCGTCCGCTATATCAAGGACGGCCAGACGCACGAGGTTCATGCCGATTGCGAAGTGATCCTGTGTGGTGGGTCCGTCCAGTCGCCGCAGCTTCTGCAGCTGTCCGGGATCGGACCGGCGGAGCTGCTGCGTGACCACGGCATCGCGGTGCGCCACGACGCGCCTGAGGTGGGCGAGAACCTTCAGGACCACCTGCAGATGCGCACCATTGTCGAGCTGGACGCGCGCGGTGCCTCTCTTAACGATCACATGCGAAACCCCATCAGCATGGCAAAAATGGGGTTGGAGTGGCTGTTGCAGTCGCGCGGACCACTGACCGTCGGTGCAGGCCAGGTTGGGGGTGCGGCCTGCACAAAGTACGCCGAAGGTGGTCGCCCCGATCTGCAACTATTCGTCATGCCATTGTCCGTCGACAAACCCGGCAAGCCGCTGCATCGTTTTTCCGGCTTCACGACCTCGTTCTGGCAGTGCCACCCGGAAAGCCGTGGCTCGATCCGAATCACCACGACCGATCCTTTTGCCGATCCGAGCATTTGCACGAATTATCTGTCAGCTGAGAAAGACCAGAAGGTCATCGTCGAAGGTGTCAGGCTGGTCCGCGCACTCTACAACCGCCCCGAATTTCGCCATCGCTGGCGGCGCGAGGTGATCCCCGGTGCCGAGCATCAAAGCGACGCCGAGGTGCTGGCCGCCGTGCGTCAGATGGCCGGAACGGTTTATCATCTGGTAGGCACCTGCCGCATGGGGTCGGATACGCGCGCTGTTGTGGACCCTCAGTTGCGGGTCAATGGCGTTGAGGGGCTGCGCGTCGTTGATGCCTCGGTCATGCCCAAAATCACGTCGGCCAACACAAACGCCCCCACTTTCATGATCGCCGAAAAGGCTGCCGCGATGATCCGCGATGCCGTCTCAGGTGCAAGACAGGACAACACCCATGCCCATTGAAATCCGCAACCCCGCCGCCCCGGACCAGATCGTGGCAAGTTATAATGAAATGCCCATGGACGCTCTGGACGACTGTGTTGGCCAAGCGCGTCAGGCTCAGGTTGACTGGGCAAAGAAACCACAACCGGAGCGCGGTGCGCTGGTCGCCAGATACGTTGATGCGCTGGAGGCCCGCACCGAGGACATCGCCTTGTCCATCACCCGGGAAATGGGCAAGCCCATGGCCGAGGCGCGGGGCGAGGTCGGCAAGGCAATCGGCGAAGCGCGGGCCTGTATTGGCCGGGCCAGCGCACCGATTGGCGAGGTGTTTCCGTCGCAGATCCCCGGCACCGTCGCCTATTCGACACGCCGCCCGCGTGGCGTGATCCTTGGCATCAATCCCTGGAACTTCCCGTTCAGCACACCGATGCGCAAGGCAATCCCTGGCCTGATTTACGGCAACGCAATCTTGCTTAAACCTGCGTCTTTGACACCCGGCGCCATCGCCCTGATGGCCGAGATCGCCACCGGGATCCTGCCTGCGAAACTTGTGCAGGCCGTGATCGGCGGCGGCGCTTTGGGACATGCCCTAACCGAGCACAAGGGCGTCGATGCCGTCAGCTTTACCGGATCGGTCGACGTCGGCAAACGGGTTGCCATCGCGGCGGCGGAACATCTGGCGGAAGTGTCGCTTGAACTTGGCGGCAAGAACCCCGCTATCGTGAATGACGCCAGCGATCTGGACGCCGCACTTGATCAGATCATGGCGTCGGCCTTCGCGGTATGTGGCCAGAGGTGTACCGCGGTCAGCCGTGTCATCGTGCACCGCGCGCTGGAGGCGGACGTCGTCGCAGGACTGACACGGCGCGCAAACACCATGGAGCCAATGGACGGCACGGCAGAGGGTGCGAAAATTGGCCCGCTGTCCAGCGCACAGCAGCTTGAGGATGTGGACGGCTTTGTCGCACGCGCCAGGTCCGAGGGCGCGACAGTCGCGGCAGGCGGTCACATGCTCGACACACCCTCAGGCGGGTATTTCTATGCGCCGACCATTCTTTCCGGCGTCACGCGCGACATGGAGGTTGCTCGCGACGAGGTCTTTGGCCCGGTCCTGTCGGTGATCGCTTATGACACGGTGGACGAAGCTATGAGCATTGCCAATGATATCGCTTTTGGTCTGTCGTCCTGTCTGTACTCGGAACGCACAGACGTGGTGGAACGCTTTGTCGCCGAAAGCGAAAGCGGGATGATTCATGTGAACGCGGGCAGCTTTCCAGAAAACCACCTGCCTTTTGTGGGCGTCAAGAACAGTGCCATGGGCGTCGGCGGATCGAACGGCCCGTCGACCATCCAGTTCTATACCACCGAGCACACAGTCTATCGTCGGGCAAAGGTGTAACGCCGTGAGCGAAAAGCCGAACATCCTGATGATCATGGCCGATCAGCTGGCCCCGCAAGCCTTGTCGTTCTATGGCAACACGGTCTGCAAGACGCCGCATCTTGATCGGTTGGCAGCCGACAGCGTGGTGTTCGACAATGCCTATTGCAACCATCCGGTTTGCGTGCCCTCGCGTGCCTCGATGATGTCGGGGCGGCTGACGCCCGCGATAGAGGTTTGGGACAACGCCTGCGCCTTGGCCTCCGGCCAACCAACACTGGCGCACCATCTGCGTCATCTGGGCTATCACACTGTTCTATCAGGAAAGATGCACTTCATCGGACCCGATCAACTGCACGGGTTTGAAGAGCGCACGGTGACGGATGTGTACCCCTCAGGCTTTGACTGGGTTGCCGATTGGGAGGCCGGACCGGTCTTTGTGCCATCGGCCACAGGATTGAACGGTGTCGTCGATGCCGGACCCGCCGCACGCACCCTGCAGGAAGATTTTGATGAAGAAGTCGCGCACGCTGCGGTGCAGACCATCTATGATCTGGCAAGGCGCGGTAAAGATGCGGGCCCGTGGTTTCAGATTGCATCCTTCACCAGCCCGCACACACCGTTCGTTGCAGACCAGAAATACTGGGACCGCTACGATCCGGATGACATTGATCTGCCAAAGGTCGGCACCCTGCCCTTCGACAATCTGGATTACGCGTCCCGCGCGCTGTTCTTCGCCCACGGGCGACACCGGCACCGGGTGACAGAAGATGACCTGCGTCGTGCACGCCACGGATATTACGCCATGATATCGTTCATTGACGAAAAGGTCGGTGAGATCCTCGCGGCTTTGAAGGCCAGCGGACAAGCCGACAACACAGTCGTCCTCTTCTGCGCGGATCATGGCGAGATGCTGGGCGAGCGCGGCATGTGGTTCAAACAAAGCTTTTATGAATGGTCCGCGCGGGTGCCTTTGATGGTGTCCGCACCCCGTAAATACGCGCCCAGACGGGTCAATGATTGTGTGTCGCTGGTTGATCTGTTGCCAACGCTTGTGGGCATCGGGGGCGGCGAGGTGAGCTTGCCATGCGATGGTGAAAGCCTTGAACCTGCTTTGACCGGGGGCGCGACCCGCGATCTGGTGATCGCTGACTACTACGGCATCGGGCCTTGTGTGCCCTACCGCATGGTCCGTCAGGGACGGTTCAAGCTGATTTATACCCACAACCACCCGGACCTGTTGTTCGATCTCAAGGCGGATCCGGACGAATTGCAAACCCTTGCGGACGATCCGACCCATGATGAGACGTTGCAGCGGCTGAAATCCATCCTGCTGGACGGATGGGACCCCGAGGACATCGACCAACAGATTCGCACCAGCCAAGCCGAAAGGCTGTTTCTGAAAACAACGCCCGGCACGCCCGAGGTCTGGGATTTCGTCGCGCGCATTGGCGACGAGGCGCGTTATGTGCGACGTGGATCGGGCGGCGTGGACGGGACCAAGGCCAATCGCCGTTTGCCCAAAGTGGAACCGATCGAAGCGCATTTTCCTGAGCTTTCTCAAGAAGATGTGGCCGCGATTATTGCCGGCCGCGTGCCACTGCCAAGCTACCTTTCAGAAGACGGGCACGATGTTGGCAACTCCTGAAATACGCCCCTGTGGGCGAGAAATGATTGACAGAATCAATTTATCACAATTACAAACTAACAGATGGTTAATAAAGAATCCTCCAGCGCCACCCCCGCCAGTCTCCGCCGCACACACCGGGGCCTTATGTTAAGCCGCATACAGGCAGAACCGGGTGTGTCCCGCGCCGAATTGGCACGACGCTTTGGCTTTTCCGAGATGGCCGCAACGCGGATCGCGCGGGATTTGCTTGGTGCTGAGATCATCGAGGAATTCGATCTGCCCGACGAAGACACCGGCAAGCAACGCCGTCTTGGACGTCCGCGCAAGGGCCTGCGGATTAATCCGCAAGGGGTCTTTGCGGCTGGAATAACTGTCTCGGCCTATTTTTCGGAAGTGTCGATCTGCGATGCGAACGGGCAGACGATTGCCCGAAGGGAGGTCAACAACAGCTCTTTTGAAGACGCCGCCGAAACTGCCCGCCTCTACTCAAATGCACTGAACGCCCTGATCAAAGATACGGACATCGACATCAGCCGGATCGTTGGTGTCGGCGTCGCCCTGTCCGCCAAAACCTCGCCAGATCGGAGCGAAATTGTCCGATCGGAATATTTTGGCTGGGAAAACGATGGCGGACAGTTCTGGGAAGAAGTGCGCCGCAACACCGGCCTTCCCGTCGTGATCGAGAACATCGCCAACGCGCTTGCGCTTTCGGAAATGCGGTTCGGCGCGGCCCGCGGCATTTCGGAATTCGCATTGGCCCATGTTGCGACCTTTGCAGGCGTAGGAGCCGTTTCGGAAGGGCGCGTTGTGCGTGGCGCTTCTGGTGACGCCGGGCGCATTGGTCACTTCCGCTCGCACCAAAAGCCGTTGCGCTGCACGTGTGGACGAGACGACTGTCTGAACCTTTCCGCAACGGGGTTCGGTGTGCTGGCGAAGTTGGGCAAACTGGACCATGACACATTTGATCGCTCGAAGCTTCCGGTTTATGCGACATCGCTTCTGGCAGTGATCGATGACGACGCGAACACCCCGTACCTGCAAGTAGCAGGGGCGGGACTGGCCGAGGCCTTGGATCCGGTGGCCAAGATCCTGGCACCTGAGCTGATCATCCTGAGCGGAATTCTTGGATCAAGCACCGCATACTTTGAAGGTGCCAAGCAAAGACTGACGGCCGCTTACGGCTATGGCCCAAACAACAGCTTCCAACTGGTGAAAGGCGAGGTTTCTCCTGCGGAGGCCGCAGCACTTCTGGCGCTGCATACGTTCTGTTATTCGGACAGGCTCGATTTCGAACGCCTGAACGACAGTGCATCAAATCATGACAAAGGTGCAGCCTATGCTTAGCGCATTGCCAGACAGGTTTTTCGACTGGACCATCGGCATCGTGTCTTTGCTGCTGGTCAGCCTGACGCTTTACACCGCGTATTTCGGTGTTTTTCCGGACGGGCTTCAGCGCAGTGCTCATCTGCTTCTGGTGATGGCGCTGGTGTATGTGGCGGCCCTGCGTACGTCATTGAATGACAAAGGGGCAAGCAGCCCGTCGCGGACCCTGCAAACGCTTTGGATAGTGGTTGTTCTGACTGCGGGCATTATCGCGACCGGACATCACATCTTCAATTTTGACGCCATCAACGACCGTTGGGGCGAAATCACCGGGCTTGAGATCATCTTTGCCGTTATTCTGGTGATCGCGCTGTTTGATGCATGCCGCCGGACCATTGGCTGGCCCATCGTGATCCTGGCGGCGATCTTCATCGCCTATGGGCTGCTTGGGTCTTATCTGCCTGACGGCCTGGCGCATCGGGGCTATTCCCTAAAACGGGTGACCGCGCAACTTTATCTGGGCGGCGGTGGTATCTTCGGTACACCTTTGGGTGTCAGCGCCACTTTTGTCACCGGGGTCGTTGTGTTGGGTGCGCTTTTGGAAAAGACCGGCGCGGGACAGGTGCTGATGGACTTTGCCACTGGGCTGACGGGCAGGATGCGCGCCGGGCCGGCAAAAGCCGCCGTCGTCGGATCCAGCCTGATGGGGATGATCTCGGGCACTGCCGTGGCCAATGTGTTGACCACCGGTCCGATCTCGATCCCACTGATGCGTAAAAGCGGATATCGCAAGGAAGCCGCCGGAGCCATCGAAGCTGTCGCCTCCACCGGTGGGCAGTTGATGCCGCCCGTCATGGGTGCCGCTGCATTCATCATGGCCGAGTTTACCTCGACATCCTACCTGACCATCGCCAAAGCGGCCTTTCTGCCCGCGGTGATCTTCTATGCGGTCCTGCTGGCGATGGTGCATTTCGAAGCAGTCAAACGGAACATTCCCCTACTGCGCGACGCAGATTCGATCACCGATTGGCAATCCATTTTAAGACGGTCCTACCTGTTGGCACCGCTGCCGGTCTTTGTCGGCATGCTGCTGAACGGCTATTCGATCATGCTGTCATCCTTCTGGGCCGTGGCGGCATCGGTGATCGTCAGTTTCTTCAGCCGGGCATCGGCACAAACACCGCGCCGAATGGTCGAGACTGCAGTTGCGGCGGCCAATGCTGTTATCCCTGTGGCGCTGGCTTGTGCTGCGGCAGGGTGCATTATCGGGATTATCACACTCACCGGCGTCGGCCTGAAATTTTCGACCCTCGTCGTACTGCTGTCTGGCGGGCATCTTCCGCTGGCATTGGTGCTGACCATGCTTACCTGCCTGATCCTTGGGATGGGTCTGCCCACGGCAGCGGCCTACATCCTTGTGGCGACGTTGGTCGCACCTGCGCTTGTTGATCTGGGCGTCGGGCTTCTGGCGGCACATCTTTTCGTGCTCTATTCCGCGATGTTGTCCTCAATCACGCCTCCTGTCGCGCTCGCGGCCTACGCGGCGGCTTCGATCTCGCAGGGTAATCCGCTAAAGATCGCTGTGCTGGCTTGCCAGTTCGGCATGGGTGCCTTCGCGGTGCCCTATTTCTTCGTCTATGATCCCGCCCTTCTGGGGATAGACGTCACTTGGGTCCAAGTCGTATTGTCATTCCTCACCGCAATTGCCGGCGGCGTATGCGCCAGCATCGCGATGATGGGCGTATTCGCCTACCGCCTCAGTATCATTGAACGGCTTGGCTTTGCCTTGGCAGCCTTGTTGTTCGTAAGCTCGGACTGGCGATTAGACGCTTTGGCGGTGCTGGTCGCAGTAGGACTGATCGTCTGGCACATGCGCAAGGGCACAGCTCACACAACAAAAACAACAGAAATCGGATCAGAACCGGTCAATTTAACTTCAAAGGGAGATATCCAATGAAATATACGCTTAGAAACACCCTGCTTGCGGCGGCCACAGTTCTTGCACCGGTCGCGGCCCACGCCGAATTCCTGTCCATCGGGTCCTGCCCGGTCGGCTGTACGGCCTACACGTGGTCGGCTGGCATCGCCGATGTCATCAACAAGAACGTCGACGGCATTGAAGCCACGGCGGAGGAGACCAAAGGCTACGTCGCCAACATCAAACTACTGCAGGATGGTGAGATCGAGGCGTCGATGGCAACCTCGCTGTCCTCTTACGAAGCTTGGGCGGCGACGGGGCCATATGAAGGCACCGAGCCCGGCAAGATCCTGTCCTGGATGTCCATCGCACCGGTTGGAATGCATATCATCGCCCTAGAAGGCGGCCCGATCAATTCGGTCGAGGATCTGAAAGGCAAGCGGGTCGGCATGGGTCAGCCAGGTGGTGTGTCGATGCTGGACGCAAATGCGCTGATGGGTATGGTCGCGGGCGAGGACTTCGAAGCCTTCCGCGTGCGTCTTGGCGACATGGTGGACATGCTGAGCGACGGCAACATCGACGCGGCGCTTTGGAACGGCTCTTTCCCGCTGCCGCCGGTAATCAAACTGTCCGCGCAGCGCGACATGAAGCTGATCCCGATCTCCGACGCGTTTTTCGCCGATCTCAACGCCAAGTATCCACCCTATTTCCGGCTCACAATCCCCGGTGGCACCTATGAAGACGTGCCGGGTGAAACGCCCAGCTACGGACTTGCCAACGGGTTGGTGATCTCGGCGGATGTGTCCGAGGATCGCGTTTACGAGATGACCAAGGCGATTTTTGAAAACCTCGACATGTTGGCCGGCGTGCATCCTGCCTTTGGCCGGGTGTCAAAGGAAACTGTCTTGAACGGGTTTGGTGCCCCACTGCACCCCGGCGCGCTGAAATACTACCGTGAGATCGGTGTGCCCGGCATCGAGGAATTCGTGACCCGCACCAGCGGATAATTCACCCCTCCCAACTCCGCCCGGGCCTGCGTTCGGGCGGAGACACTTGCGCAAGGAAATCCCATGACACGCCCCAACATCCTCGTAATTCAAGCCGACCAGATGACCGCACTTTGCCTTTCCGCTTACGGCAAGCCCTATGCGATCACACCGAACATCGACAAATTGGCTGCGAATGGGACGACCTTTGCCAACAGCTATTGCAACAACCCGGTCTGCGGCCCCTCGCGCGCCTCGATGATGACCGGGCGGCTGCCCTCGGATGTCGGCGTTTTCGACAACGGGGCCGAGTTTCTGCCGTCTGAACCGACCTATGCCCATTACCTGCGGAAACTTGGCTACAAGACAACGCTTTCGGGCAAGATGCATTTTGTCGGGCCGGACCAACTGCACGGGTTCGAGGAACGCCTGACCACCGATATCTATCCGTCCGATTTTGCCTGGACGATGGACTGGGACAAAACGGATGAGGCCTATGCCCCCTCGGTCATGAGCCTGCTCAGCGTGGTTGAATCCGGTTCTTGCGAACGGAACCTGCAACTGGACTACGACGAAGAGGTGTTCATCGCAGCCCGTAAAGAGCTTTATGATCACGCGCGATCCACCGACGACCGCCCGTTCATGCTGCACGTCTCATTCACACAACCGCACAATCCGTTCGTCGCAGGCCGCAAATACTGGGACATGTACGAAGGCCGTGACATCCCCGAACCCGAAGTGCCCTTTATCCCCTACGAGGAGCGGGACCCCTGGTCGCAGCGCTATTTCATGACCATCCGGCAGGACGAATTCGACATCACACCGGAACAGCTGCACAATTCACGCCGCGCCTATTTCGCCATGGTTACCCATATTGACGAACTCGTCGGCGGGCTGATCGAAACGCTGGAAAGCATTGGGCAATTGGACAATACGTATGTTTTCCTGATCTCGGATCACGGCGAAATGCTGGGTGAACGTGGCATGTGGTTCAAATTCAATCCCTATGAGGCCTCGCTACGTGTGCCGATGATCATGCAAGGCCCCGGCGTCAAGGCCGGTCATCGCGAGGAGGCGCTGGCCTCGCTCGTTGATCTGATGCCGACATTCACCGATATCGCCAGCGGCGGCAGCTTCGATAGTTATGTCGCGCCTCACGATGGACGCAGCCTGCTGGACCGACCGGAACGCAACGGCCCTGATGACCGCGTTTTCATCGAATCCACCGGCGAAAGCCTTTATGGCCCTGCGTTCATCATGATCGAAGGGGCGAAAAAACTGGTCTACACGCGTACCGATCCCAAGATGTTCTTTGACACGGAAGCTGACCCACTGGAGCTGACCAACCTTGCGGACGCGCCTGAGCATCAAGCTCAGATCGAACGCATGTTCGCTGCCATGATGGAGCGGTGGGACGAGGCGGACCTGGAAGTGCGGATACGCAACTCGCAGAAAAAACGCATGTTCGTTCATGACGCCATGAAGCACGGCCGCTTCCCGACCTGGGACTTCGGACCCGATTATGATCCCGGCAAAGTTTATGTCCGTGGCGGCACCGACCCCAGCACAACCGCAACCAAGCAACGCGGACGTTTCCCTTATGTGCCAGTCACACCGCCGCAGTTTCCCCGCGACGCGAAGAAGTGAAGCTCTATGCCGGCGGGCCACTTGAACCCGCCCGAATAGCTGCTTGTACTTACTACGCGGCGCTATGCCGGCGGGGTCGTCCTCATAGCCACACAGTACCAGTGCGCGGTCTATGGCGTCCAGATCGCCTTTGAGGGCGTTTGCGACCTTCACAGCGGCCTTGTGCTGGCCTGCGATTTCACCGCGCTTTCTGATAAGTCCGTGAAAGGTTTTCCGCATACCGCATTATGGGTTCGCGTGGGCAGATTGTTCAGCTAGATTGTTGGTGCGTTTGATACATAAGGCCGGTCTTTCACTTCGACTGCGCCAATGTCTGCTAATCAACTCTTGTTAACTGCCAACCAACATTACCTGATAGTTGGAAACACGTTTGTTTTCTTAACGACACCATAGACAAAACTGCTGTCGATGGATGCGATACTGCCAATAGAATGCAGCTTTCGACGTACGAAATTTTCGTAATCTGCAAGATCGACCACAACCACGCGAAGCAAGTAGTCCGATACGCCAGTCATGACAAAGCATTCCAGAACCTGATCTACGCGCGCGATGTCTGCTTCAAATTGCTTGACCTTAGCCTCTGTGTGGCTTTCCAGTTTGATATGAACAAATACAGTGACCGGTAGCCCATAGGCATCCGCATCAATGTTGGCACTGTAACCCGTGATCACTCCGCTTTGTTCCAGCAGCTTGAGCCGCCTAAGACAGGGAGAAGGAGACAGGTTTACCTCTGCCGCCAAGTCTTGATTCGTCATGCGACCATTTCGCTGCAGCGCTCGGATGATCTGTTGATCTTTATTGTCTATTTTTTTCATTTATTAGCATATAGTGCCAATATATATACCATTCAAAGCATAATTTAAAATCTTCTGCTGTCCTATTGCAATATTATGATCCCTGAAACCAGGGAGCCATCCAATGCGCAATCGTCCAGACAGCTTTTCCACACGTGCCATCCACCATGGTTATGACCCGATGGAGAACGAAGGCGCTTTGACGCCGCCGTTGCATCTGACATCAACCTTTGCCTTTGAGACGGCAGAAGCGGGCGGAGAGATGTTTGCCGGGGATCGCGCAGGGCATATCTATTCGCGGATTTCCAACCCAACATGTGATTTACTGGAACGCCGCATCGCAGTGCTGGAGGGGGCCGAGGCCGGATTGGCGCTGGCGTCGGGGATGGGGGCGATCACCGCGACCATGTGGACATTGCTAGCCCCCGGAGACGAGGTGATCCTGGATAAAACCCTCTATGGCTGCACGTTTTCGTTCATGCAGCACGGGTTGGCGAAATTCGGAGTCACTGTGACCCATGTCGACTTGACGACGCCGGAAAACCTGACAGCCGCGATCAGCGACAAGACCAAGGTGGTGTATTTTGAAACACCCGCGAACCCCAATATGCGGCTGGTGGATATTCGGGCCGTGTCCGATATCGCACATGCGCAGGGGGCCCTTGTTGTTGTCGATAACACCTATGCGACACCCTATCTGACCCAGCCAATCACACATGGCGCAGATATTGTGCTGCACTCGGCCACCAAATATCTGGGGGGCCATGGCGATGTTGTTGCGGGGCTGCTGGTTGGTTCTGCCGAACTGGTATCGGAAATTCGCCTCTATGGCATGAAGGATATGACGGGTGCCGTGATGGCACCGTTTAATGCGATGTTGATCCTGCGGGGCCTGAAAACGTTGGAACTGCGTATGGATCGGCACTGCTCCAGTGCCGCGACTATTGCTGAGATGCTGGAGCAGTCACATGGCGTGCAAAAAGTCTGGTATCCGGGGTTAACCAGTTTTGAGCAGCATGACGTGGCCCAAAGACAGATGGCGCAGTTTGGTGGCATGATTGCGTTTGAGCTGGAGGGCGGTCTGGAGGCGGGGCGCGCGATGATGAATAGGTTGCAACTGATCACCCGCGCTGTGTCACTGGGCGATGCGGAAACGCTGGTGCAGCACCCGGCCAGCATGACCCATTCCACCTACACTCCCGAAGAACGCGCCCTGCACGGCATCAGCGAAGGGCTGGTACGCCTGTCCATCGGGCTCGAGGGGATTGATGACGTGATTTACGATTTGGAACAAGCTTTGCCCAAACCGCAAACCCGTAACGCTGCATAAGGAAATTCGACATGTCCGAAGACCTCAAAGCCATCGAACAGCGTTTGCTGTGGCTGTCGCATTGGATGATCCACCACGCCAACCACATTCGGCCTAAGGCCGATGGCATCAAGGTGGGTGGGCATCAGGCGTCTTCGGCGTCGATGGTGTCGATCATGACGGCGCTTTATTTCTCGGCGCTCAAGCCCGAGGACCGGGTGGCGGTCAAACCGCATGCCTCGCCCATATTTCACGCCATCCAATACCTGATGGGCAACCAAACGCGCGAGAAGATGGAGAATTTCCGCGGTTTTGGCGGGGTGCAAAGCTATCCCAGCCGCACCAAGGACGTGGATGACGTGGATTTTTCGACCGGCTCGGTGGGGCTGGGCGTGGCGATCACGTCCTTTGCGTCCATCGTGCAGGACTACATTGGCGCGAAAGACTGGGGCAAAGGCGCGCCGATGGGGCGGATGATTGCGCTGGTAGGCGACGCCGAACTGGACGAAGGCAACATCTATGAGGCCCTGCAGGAAGGCTGGAAGAACGATCTGCGCAATTGTTGGTGGGTGATCGACTACAACCGCCAATCGCTGGACGGGATCGTGCGCGAGGGGCTGTTCCAGCGTGTTGAGCAGATCTTTGACGCCTTCGGCTGGGACGTTGTGCGGGTCAAATACGGTGTACTGCAGCGGGCGGCCTTTGCTGAGCCCGGTGGTGACAAGCTGCGTAAGTGGATTGATGCTTGTCCCAATCAGCTCTATTCCGCGCTGACCTTCATGGGCGGGGCCGTGTGGCGGCAACGTCTGATGGATGCTTTGGGCGATCAGGGTGATGTGACCGCCCTGATCGAGGCGCGCAGCGATAAAGAGCTGGCCGCTTTGATGGAAAACCTTGGTGGCAACTGCGTCGAGACCATGGCCGAAACGTTTGCGTCGATTGATCATGACCGCCCGGTTTGTTTTCTGGCCTATACGATCAAGGGCTGGGGCACGCCGATTGCAGGCCACAAGGACAATCACGGAGGCCTGATGAACAAGACCCAGATGGCCGAATGGCAGAAATACATGGGTGTGGCCGAGGGCGATGAGTGGGAGAAATTTGCCACTATCGCAGATCCCGCAGCCTTTGAGGACATGCTGAACAACACGCCGTTCTTCTCCAAAGGCCGCCGTCGTTACACGGATGATATTATTGATGTTCCGGCGATTGCCTTGTCCTCGGATCGAGAAATCTCTACCCAGATGGCGTTTGGCAAGATCCTGGATGATCTTTCCAAGGGCGACTCTGTGCTGGCGCAGCGCATCGTCACCACCTCGCCCGATGTGACCGGAACAACCAACCTTGGCCCGTGGGTCAACCGGCGCAAGCTGTTTGCGCGTGCCCATCAGGAAGATACGTTCAAGGCGGAAAACATTCCCTCCACGGCGAAATGGGAGTTTACGCCCGAGGGTCAGCATATCGAATTGGGCATCGCCGAGATGAACCTCTTTCTGCTGCTTGGCGCGGCAGGGTTGTCGCATTCGGTATTTGGCAAAAGACTGATCCCCATCGGTACGGTCTATGATCCGTTTGTGTCGCGTGGCCTCGATGCGCTGAACTATGCCTGCTATCAGGATGCGCGCTTCATGATCGTGGGCACGCCATCGGGTGTGACGCTGGCCCCTGAAGGTGGCGCGCATCAATCCATCGCCTCGCCGCTGATCGGGATGAGCCAGGACGGGCTGGCGGCGTTTGAGCCTGCCTTTGCTGATGAACTCGCATTGATCATGGAATGGGCCTTCGACTATCTGCAACGTGATGGCGAGGGCGACCCGGATGAACGCACCTGGCTGCGCGATGAAACCGGCGGCTCGGTCTATCTGCGACTGACCACCAACCCGATTGAGCAGCCCGGCAAGCGCCATGACGATGCCTTTCGCCAAGGGGCCATTGATGGCGCGTATTGGTTGCGCAAGCCGGGGCCGAACTGCGAGATCGTGATTGCTTATCAGGGTGCTGTGGCTCAGGAAGCTATCAAGGCGGCAGGGCAGATCGCCCAAGGCCGCCGCGACGTTGGCGTTCTGGCCGTGACATCTGCAGACCGATTAAATGCTGGCTGGACGGCGGCGCAACGGGCACGTGCAAACGGCATTCAAGATGCTAAGTCACATATCGAAACGCTGCTGGCAGATGTGGCGCGCAATTGCGCCCTGATCACGGTGATTGATGGTCACCCGGCGACGCTGTCTTGGCTGGGGGCTGTTCACGGACATCAGACTATCCCGCACGGCGTCGAACATTTTGGCCAGACCGGAACCATCGCCGAGCTGTATCGTCATTTCCGAATTAACGCATCTGCATTGGTACAATCCGCCAGTGAGCTGTCACATGGTCGAAAAATTCCCCGGATCGCGGCTGTAGGATAGCAAGAGCAGACATTGGTTCACGGCGCAGAATCTGTCAGATTGGGTTCTTTGCGGTCATCCGACTGTTTTACTCAGATGACCACTTCATCAAGTCAAGCAGGCATTGCAAGCCATCGTTCGAAAACTCTCACTTGGACGACGGCTTCTACCAGCACCGGACGCTCAACAAAAACTGCCGGATGACCGGATTGCGGACGAAGCTGCCATTGCGCGACGTTCCTTGCGACTGATACACGTCAGTCGAAATCAATCAAATAGACCATTAGATGGCACAGAAAGAAAGCCTCTATCCAAGAGCGGTTTCGCCTGAGAAGGTCGGGACTTATCCCGCTTCCGCGAAAGCAGGCGGTGGCTATGTTTGGGATGAGGTCCTAGAATAGCAAGTATGGTGCAGCCCACGTCTTGAGGCGAATGATTTGGAATGCGGCTCGGACTACTACTACAGCTTTGAAAATTATGAAGAGGCTCTTGAGTATTCACGTAATCTGGAGGGTGCAAAGGCTCCATTGGCATTGATCCTAAAACGTGAATATCTGGATGAATCTTCGCCGGGTGAATACATTCACGTAAAGGCCGAAAGGGTCACAGAGTGGCCGGCTGAATTTCTGGGTCGACCTAAGAGAACCGATGACACCATCCCAAATTTCTTAGCGCCGGATGCTCCTGAAAACCGACTCGAAATCCTACGGGGAGAAGAGGCTGCAGGAGAGTGATTTGGCCTCACAGCAGCCATCTTCCCACAATATTGGGCACTAGGTACATCTCACTGGCCCGTCTGCCTGCATCCTCCCATCACAAACCCCTGATCCCTCTGGCCCTTGCACCCGCTTCAGGCCAACATATGTCCAACCGATCACCCCAAATGAAGCGAGGCCCATATGACCGATATCTACACACCGCCCAAAGTCTGGACATGGGAGGCCGAAAGTGGCGGTCAATTCGCCAGCATCAACCGCCCCATCGCCGGGGCCACGCATGACAAAGACCTGCCCGTCGGCAAACATCCACTACAGCTTTACTCACTGGCCACCCCGAATGGCGTCAAGGTCACTGTCATGCTTGAGGAATTGCTGGCCGCTGGTCACCCCGGTGCCGAATACGATGCGTGGCTGATCAAGATTGGGGACGGTGATCAATTTGGATCGGGATTTGTCGATGTGAACCCCAATTCAAAGATACCCGCGTTGATGGACCATTCCGGTGACACACCTCAACGGGTTTTCGAATCCGGGGCGATCCTGCTCTATCTGGCTGAAAAATTTGGGGCGTTCCTGCCTTCGGACCCGGCCCAACGGACCGAGGCGCTGTCATGGCTGTTCTGGCAGATGGGCAGCGCCCCATATCTGGGCGGTGGATTTGGCCATTTCTACGCCTATGCTCCTGAAAAATATGAATATCCGATCAACCGGTTTTCCATGGAAACCAAGCGGCAGCTGGACGTGCTGGACCGCCATTTGGCCGATAATGAATATCTTGCAGGCCCATATTCCATTGCCGATATCGCCATCTGGTCGTGGTACGGGCAACTTGTGCTGGGCCGGCTTTATTCAGCGGCTGAGTTTCTCGACGTGACTTCTTACAAGAACGTGTTGCGGTGGGCCGAGGCGATTGATGCACGTCCCGCCGTGAAACGGGGCCGCATGGTTAACCGGACCTTTGGCGATGACCTCTCGATGCAGTTGCACGAGCGTCATGATGCCAAGGACTTTGAGATCAATACCCAAGACAAAATTGCGCCACAAGAATAAGGGTTTCGCCCCATCCGAACAGCGGTGGGGCGAAAAACCAAGTAAAATAATCAGGAATATCTTGCATCCCAGATGGGAATCTGTTTCTTACTGTTTTAGTCAGATTAACTTAACATTCAGGTTCCCCCATGGCTCTTTTCAGATCAACGACCACAGCAATTGCTCTTATGACAGTCGCGCTGCCCGCTTTCGCCGAGGGCGAGGTAAACCTTTATTCATCGCGTCACTACGACACTGATGAACGCCTATATTCCGATTTCACCGAACAGACCGGCATCACCATCAATCGCATTGAAGGCGATGCTGATGAACTGGCCGCGCGCATGCAGGCCGAAGGCGCAAATTCACCTGCTGACGTGTTGATCACCGTCGATACCAGCCGCCTGAAACGGGCCAAGGACATGGGCCTGTTGCAGCCGATTGACAGCGAAACCCTTGAGGCGCGCATCCCGGCAAACCTTCAGGACGCCGACAACATGTGGTTCGGCTTTTCACAACGGGCGCGGATCATTTTCTACAATGTCGAAACAGTGGGCAATCCTCCAAAGACCTATCTTGATCTGGCTGATCCAGCCTACAAAAACCAAGTGTGCATCCGGTCGTCATCCAACACCTACAACCAGACCTTGCTTGCCGCCATGGTGACCCATGAGGGCAAAGAGGCCGCCACGAAATGGGCGCAAGGCGTGGTCGACAACATGGCGCGCGCCCCTCAGGGCGGCGACACCGATCAGTTGCGCGGTATTGTCTCGGGCGAATGTGATATCGCTGTGTCCAACACCTATTATTTCGCCCGTGCGATCCGTACCGAAGTGGACGGCGTCAGCGCCAGCATCGGCAAAATCGGTCATGTCTTTCCTGATCAGGCCGGAAACGGCGCGCATATGAACCTGTCGGGTGCGGGGGTTGCGGCCCATGCGCCAAACAAGGAAAACGCAGTGAAATTCCTCGAATACCTCGCCTCAGATCAGGCACAGCAATACTTTTCAGCAGGAAATGATGAATACCCGGCTGTCCAAGGCGTCACCTTGGCCGCATCGGTTGAACAGCTGGGCGCATTCAAGGCCGACGAGGTCAACCTGTCTGATGTGGCGGAAAACCTGCCCACAGCACAAAAAATCTTTGATGCGGTTGGCTGGGAATAATCCGCGCCGGATATCGTGATGAACAGGGCATATCGACGAAACGTCGGTATGCCCTATTCTGTCTGATATGAAACAGTATCAGGAGATTCGCCATGACTGCCCCCCGCAAGACTGCACGAGACTTTGATCCCCATCTGCTTGAAATTTACGATGGCTATGTCCACGGAAAGGTCTCAAAGCGTGAATTCATCACGCAGGCCGGAAAATATGCTGCTGTCGGCGTGACCGGTGCGATGCTGCTGGAACAACTGCAACCCAACTATGCGCTGGCCCAACAAGTGGCACCCGATGACCCCGATATCGAAACCCAGGTCATTACCTACCAAAGCCCTGATGGCCATGGGGACATCAAAGGTCTGATGGCCAAGCCCGCCGGAGCCACCGACCCCCTGCCAGCGGTGTTGGTTGTGCACGAAAACCGGGGCCTTAACCCCTATATCGAAGATGTTGTGCGCCGCTGCGCCAAAGCTGGCTATATGGCGCTTGGCCCTGATGGCCTGACACCCTTGGGCGGCTATCCCGGCACGGATGAAGAAGGCCGCGAGATGCAGCGCACGCTGGACGGTGGCAAGTTGATGGCAGATTTCTTTGCCGCCTTTGAATTCCTGCGCGACCATGAAGGGTCGACAGGCAAGGTTGGTGCCGTTGGTTTCTGCTATGGTGGCGGTGTGTGCAACGCGCTTGCAGTGGCCTATCCCGATCTTGCGGCCTCTGTGCCCTTCTATGGCCGACAGCCCGACGCCGCAGATGTCCCCAGAATCGAGGCCCCGTTGATGATCCATTACGCGGGTCTCGATGAACGTATCAATGCTGGCTGGGATGCCTATTCTGATGCGCTCAAGGCCAATCAAAAGGAGTTCACGGTCCACTTTTACCCGGATGTGAATCACGGTTTCCATAACGACACGACGCCACGGTATGACGAAGCCGCAGCAACGCTTGCGTGGGATCGAACGCTGGCCCATTTTGCAGAAAATCTAAGCGGCTAACAATCGCTCGACAGGTGAGACGCAGGGTGCCTGCGTCTCATTTCTGCCGCCCAACCTGACGGCAAATCAGGATCACAGGCAGCAGCCCCATGGCGACTATCACCAGTGACGGCACCGCTGCACCGTCCAGCCGCTCGTCGCTCGCCAACCGATAGGCCTGAACCGCCAGCGTGTCATAGTTGAACGGCCGCATGATCAGCGTTGCGGGCAATTCTTTCATCACATCGACAAACACGATCAGCAACGCCGTCAACAAGCTCGGTGCAAGAATGGGCAGATGCACCCGGCGCAAGGTGCCCATCGGCGTTTGACCCAGCGACCTTGCGGCCGCATCCATATTGGCATGGACCATCGCCTGCCCACCCTCATAGGCACCCAGTGCCGCCGCGAGAAACCGCACCAGATAGGCGGTCACCAGCAACCAGATCGATCCGGTAACGAGCAGCCCCGTCGAGATATCAAAAGTGCTGCGCATCCATGCATCAAACGCGTTGTCAAACGCGGCAAACGGCACCAGCAATCCCACGGCAATAACGCCCCCCGGCACGGCATATCCCAACCGCGACACATAGGCGGCACTGCTCGCCAAGCGCCCCGGTCGCGACCGTTGAAAAAACCCGACGCAGATCGCCGCGAGGACCGTCAGTATTGCGGCAACTCCGGCCAGCGTGACAGAATTACGGATAAACCCAAGATAGCGCGGGCTCAGCAGATCCTGCTCTGACCCCAGACCCATCGTCAGCAAGATCACGATCGGCAGCATTGCCCCGAAAAGCACCGGAATACCGCAAAGCACCGTTGCGGCGACCGCATGCCAACCTTTCAATTGCACAGGCGGCATCGCTTGGCTTCTGCGGGCTGGATCATGGTACTTGGCACGGCCGCGCTGCAACCGTTCCAACATGGCCAGCAAAAGCGCAAAGCTCAGCAAACACAACGCCAGCTGCGCGGCACCGGCCCGGTCAAACAACGAGAACCACGAGGTGTAGATGCCCGTGGCAAATGTCTGAACCCCAAAATACGCAACGGTGCCAAAATCCGCGATGGTTTCCATCACAGCCAACAATACGCCACCGGCAATTGCCGGGCGCGCAAGCGGCAGGCTCACGCTGAAAAACGCGGCCCAAGCACTTGATCCCAAGGCACGGGCCGCCAAAAAGGTCGTGCCGCTTTGTTGAAGAAACGCCGCACGGGCCAGCAGGTAAACATAGGGATATAGAACGAGGATCAGCATCACCGCCGCACCGCCCAGCGATCTGATCTCAGGGAACCAGTATTCGCGCGGGCCCCACCCTGTCACATCGCGCAGCACAGATTGCACAATGCCCGGATGATCAAGCACGTGGGTATAGGCATAAGCCAACACATAGGCCGGAAAGGCCAGCGGCAGAACCAGTGCAATTTCCAGCACCTTGGCACCGGGAAAGCGCGTCATCGTGACCAGCCACGCGGCCCCGACGCCAATTGCAAATGTCCCGATCGATACCATGACCACCAGCATCAGCGTGGTCGCCGCATACCGTCCCAATACCGTATCGATGAGGTGTTGAACTGTCTCGGTGCCACCGCTGAGTGCTGCAACCAGGACGGCCAGCATCGGCAATGCACAGATGATCGCCACACATACCGCCGCAACGGCAAGGCCATTCACCCCATCGCGGGGTTTTGATTTTGACAAGGCTGGCACGGCGTTTCGGGTCATGCCCCTATTTCGACTATTTCAGTCGGGATTTCCAGTGCGGCGTTGCCCAAAGGTTACCCACGGATTATTCGTATGTCCGCTGATCCTCGATCACCAACCCATCGCGGGGCAGGCTGCCGGGTTCTACCACCACAACCTTGCCTTTCAGCTTCAGCAATTGAACGACCGACTGCGCATAGGCATCTGCATCACCGCCTGCACTTTCGATCTGCACAGTCATCACATCCTGCTCACCTGCGCGGCTGGCAATCACCCGTGCCTTGTTGACCTCTTCATGATGCGCGACCAGTGCGGCGACCTGTTCGGGCCGCACGAACATGCCCTTGATCTTGGTGGTCTGATCGGCGCGGCCCATCCAGCCCTTGATCCGCGTATTGGTGCGCCCACACGGGCTTTGTCCCCGCATCACCGCGCTCAGATCGCCAGTGGCGAACCGGATCAATGGATAATCCGGGTTCAACGATGTGACCACAACTTCACCCACCTCGCCTTGCGTCACCGGGATACCAGTTCCGGGGGTCACGATCTCAACGATGACGCCTTCATCTATGATCATCCCTTCCATCGCAGGCGTCTCATAGGCGACGTTGCCAAGGTCAGCGGTGGCGTAACACTGCAGGCAGGCAATGCCGCGATCCTGGTAATACTGACGCAGAGACGGGAACAACGCCCCGCCCCCTACGGCTGCTTTGGTGATGCCAAGGGACACGCCCATTTCATCGGCTTTCTCAAGAATGATCTTGAGGTAATCGGGCGTCCCGGCATAGGCCGTTGTCCCCACATCCCGTGCCGCCGCGACCTGCAATTCGGTCTGGCCCGTGCCAGCGGGCAAAACCCGTGCCCCCACCGCCCGCGCACCGCTTTCAAACATGTGCCCGGCAGGCGTCAGGTGATAACCAAAGCAATTCTGCACAGTATCCGACGCGCCAATCCCAGCCGCATGCAGGAATCGCCCCATCCGAAACCAATCATTTTCCAGCGCGCCGGGTTCATAGATGGGTCCGGGCGATTGGAACACATGGGTGACGTTGCCAATTTCGATCCCGCCAAAGGGCGGTCTGGCCTTTTGCCACTCAACCAGATCGGATTTGCGCAGCACCGGCAGGTGCACCAGATCGGCAGCAGTTTTCACCTCAGCCGCCGCATCCCGCCAGTCTTGCGGTGCCGTCGTGATGGCCGCCAGCCGGGTGCGCAACAGCGCCGATTGCTCGGCCTCACGCTGATCGGCGCTGCGGGTCTCGAAATCATCGAAAAAGGAGGAGGTCGGCATACAGCAGACTTTCTATGTTAGCGTATCGCAGGATGGGTGATGCGGCTTAGCTCAACCAGCGTTTGCGGCGGCGGTAACTGCGTACATCGCGAAATGATTTGCGGCCCTCATCGGACATCCCGAGATAGAATTCTTTCACGTCCTGATTTTCGCGCAGATCCTTGGCGGGGCCATCCATGACCACACGGCCAGATTCAAGGATGTACCCATAATGCGCAAACCGCAGGGCCACGTTGGTGTTCTGTTCAGCCAAAAGAAAGGTCACGCCTTCCTTTTCATTCACCGATTTCACAATCTCGAATATCTGTTCCACCAGTTGCGGGGCCAATCCCATTGACGGCTCATCCAGCAAAATCGTTTCGGGCCGTGACATCAACGCGCGCCCAATCGCGCACATCTGCTGTTCACCACCTGATGTGTATCCGGCCTGTGATTTGCGCCGTTCGCGCAGGCGCGGGAAATACTCATAAACCATCTCAAGATCAGCGGCGATGGCCGCCTTGCCTTCGGTGCGCGTGTACGCCCCGGTCAGCAGGTTCTCTTCAACCGTCAGATGCTCAAAACAATGGCGGCCTTCCATCACCTGCACGACACCGCGTTTCACAGTTTCGGCCGGATCGGTGTGCTGAATGTCATTGCCGCGATACTTGATTGATCCTTTGGTCACCTCACCACGCTCGGACGCCAACAATCCCGATATCGCCTTGAGCGTCGTGGTCTTGCCGGCCCCATTGCCACCAAGCAACGCCGTGATCCCACCCTTGGGCACATTCAAACTCACGCCCTTAAGCACAAGGATCACGTGGTTATAGATCACCTCGATGTTGTTCACCTCAAGCAGGTTCTCATTTGTGGCCTCAACAGATTTGGCGGTGTCCAGCATGGGCTTCACCCTTTTGAAAATACCTTAGAACTCCGGCGGCAACAGATGCTGCCGCCAGAGAGGTTTCATTTACTTACAGTTGGGTTCGATGTTGTTTTCCGCCGCAAACGCAGCGGAATCCTCATCGATCAGCGGCTGAATGATCTCCATATCCGATTCCTTGAATTCAGAGATCAGGCTCCATTCCTTTGCTGTCGCATCCCACTGACCCACAGCAACCAGACCCGGTCCACCATGGTTTTCACAAGACACCTGGAACGATGGCCCAAAGTTCGGCATCCCCAACGAGGCCATCCGCTCTTCGGTGATGCTCAGGTTTTCCATCGCATCGCGCATCATGCCGCCGGTGATGTCTGTGACACCATTGGCTGCTTGCGCGTCTTTGGCTGCTTCTGCTGCAAGCATCGCAGCATAGAGACCACGGTTATACAGCACCGTGCCAACCTGATCACCGGCCCCAGCAGCCTTGCCCGCATCAACGACATATTTGCGAATGTCGTCAAACACCGGATAGTCATCGCCAACCGCGTGGAATGTCACAGCCTTGTACCCATTCGCCGCATCACCTGCAGGCAGAACGTCATGTTGCGCGCCAGACCACCAAACACCAATGAATTGATCCATCGGATAGCGGATGTTCGCGGCTTCCTGAATGGCGACCTGGTTCATCACGCCCCAGCCCCACATGACCACATTGTCCGGCTTTTCACGACGGATTTGCAGCCATTGCGATTTCTGCTCCTGACCGGGATGGTCAACGGGCAACAAGCTCAGCTCGAAACCATGCTTCTTGGCCAGCTCTTCCAACGTGCGGATCGGCTCCTTGCCATAAGCAGAGTTGTGATAGATCAACGCGACCTTCTTGCCATTGATGTCGCCACCATTGATGTCAAGCAGATGATTGATGACACCCGAGGCTGCGTTCCAGTAGTTGCCTGGATAGTTGAACACGTGACTGAACACATTGCCATTCGCGGCAGACGTCCGGCCATACCCCATTGAGTGGATAGGAATATCGTCAACTGTGGCTTTGGGGATCAGCTGATAGGTGATGCCGGTGGACAGCGGTTGATAGATCAACGCGCCTTCGCCCTTGGTGCTTTCATAGCATTCCACACCTTTTTCGGTGTTATAGGCGGTCTCACATTCGATCACTTTGGCAGGCACGCCGCCGATACCACCGTCACGCTCATTGAGCAGGGTAAAGTAATCTGCATAGCCATCCGCAAACGGAATACCGCCCGCCGCATATGGGCCGGTGCGGTAGCTCAGAGACGGGAATACAAGATCCGCCATGACCGGGCTTGCCGCCATCATGGCCGCAACGGCCATTGTTCCTAGTTTATATTTCATCGGTGTTTCCTCCCTTGGATTTTATCCGATTTGGTTTGTAGGCCGGGTTTCAACCCGGCTTCGTTACGCGGCCCCCCTAATGCGGGAACGGCCACAATCTCAGTTTCTCTTTCGCAACGCGCCACAGTTGCGCAATCCCGTGTGGTTCAGCGATCAAGAAGATGATGATCAATGCGCCCACGATCACCAATTGCAGATGCGCCACAATGTCCGTGGGCCAGCCCAGCCAATCGACGCCGACCACCTTTAGCACCACAGGCAACAGCACCAGAAACGCCGCCCCGGCAAAGCTGCCAAAGATGCTGCCAAGGCCACCGATGATGATCATGAACAACACAAGGAACGACTTGGTGATGCCAAACGCCTCGCCCACTTCCACAGCCCCCAAATAGACAGAAAAGAATAACGCACCGGATATGCCGATAAAGAATGATGACACCGCAAAGGCCGTCAGCTTGGCGCGCAGTGGGTTCACCCCAATAATCTCGGCCGCAATATCCATATCGCGGATCGCCATCCATTTACGCCCCGATGCGCCGCGCGTCAGGTTGCGCGCAATGACCGCACAGATGATCGTAAAGAACAGACAAAACAGATAGGTCGCCCAAGGCGCCGTGCTTGGTCCGGTGATCAGCACCCCCAGAATATCGCGTTCCGGCGCGTTGATCTGACCGGAGGCGGAGTAGTTGTAGAACCAGGACACCCTGTTAAAGAGCCAAACCAGAAAGAACTGTGCGGCCAGTGTCGCCACCGCGAGGTAAAATCCTTTGATCCGCAAGCTTGGCAGACCAAAAAGCACACCTACGATGGCCGTCATGACCCCGCCCATAATCACGCTCAAAATAATGTTGAATTCCGGCAGCCGGAACAGCAATTCACCGCCCCACCAGATGTCCACGCCGGTCATGAATTTATAACAGGAATACGCGCCCACCGCCATGAACCCGCCGGTGCCAAGGCTGACCTGTCCGCAATATCCGACCAGAATGTTCAGCCCGATCGCCGCAATCGCATAGATCAGGAACGGCATCAGCAGCGAGTTGACCCAGTAGTCATTTACCACAAACGGCACAACAAAGATGGCGATGAACAGCACGACGTAATAACGATACCGATCAAACTTGATCGGGAATGTCTGTTGATCCTCGGCGTAGGTCGTGCTGAAATCGCCTGCTTCACGATAGAACATTCAGACGTCCTTTTTCTTGTTGGGCAGAACCCGTTTTGCAATACGCTCGCCTGACTTTGCTGCCAGCACAAACAACAATTGTACCCCTCCGATCAATACCAGAAAAAGGCCTGCGATCCAGAATATACCGGTCTTGATTGCAACTTCCGCGTATGCCCAAAACCAATCACTTTTGCCGGCCAGATTTCCAATCAGCGGTGCGGCATGGGTCAGGATGGCATTGGCCCACACATAGGCAATTCCCAAACACAGCAGGCCAGACAGAAATTGCATCAGACCAGGCCATTCCGACGTCTGCCCACCGCGCTCCCAAAAGGGCTTGCGGGCAGATCGAAGAAAAAAGCGCTTAAACCCGCTCAATGATCTTCTCCCCGAACAAGCCTTGCGGACGGAACACCAAAAACAAGAGCGCCAACATGTAAGCAAACCAGTTCTCCGTGGCCCCACCGAGGTAGGGCGCACCGATTAGGAATTCGAACAGCTTTTCACCCACGCCAATGATCAGCCCACCAACAATCGCACCGGGGATTGAGGTGAAACCGCCCAACATCAACACGGGTAATGCTTTCAAAGCGATCAGCGACAGCGAAAACTGCACGCCTGATTTCGCGCCCCACATGATGCCCGCAACCAAGGCGACAAACCCGGCCAGCGACCACACAAGCACCCAGATGAAATTCAGCGACACACCAACGGAAAGTGCCGCCTGATGGTCATCGGCCACAGCCCGCATCGCGCGGCCCTGCTTGGTGTATTGCGCAAACATCACCAGCCCGATCACCAGGATTGCCGCAACGATGCTGGCCACGATATCAAGATTATCAATAAAGAACCCATAGCCCAGCGCCTCGTATGTCGTACCCTCAAGCCAGACATTCATGCCCTGCGGCAAACAGGTGCCTTCGGCTGCACATACATTCAGCGACTTGATCTCGGACCCCCACATCAGGTCCGCCACCCCTTCGAGGAAATAGGCCAGACCGATGGTCGCCATGAACAGGATGATCGGCTCCTGGCCCACCAGATGTCTGAACACGAACTTCTGCACCATCCAGGCCAGCGCAATCATCACAACAACCGTCAGCGCAATGGCAAGGAACGAATGCACGTGCCAGCCAAAGTGATGCACCTCCGTGCCAAAGATCGCATTGATCAGATGCGCAAACGGGACCTGTCCGTTCTGAATGCCCACCAGAGTCATCGCCGCGAACAGCGCCATCACCCCTTGGGCATAATTAAAGATCCCGGATGCTTTGTAGATCAGGACAAACCCGAGGGCGACCAGCGCGTAAAGCACCCCCGCCATCAGGCCGTTTGCGAACACTTCAATGGTATAGGCCAGCTGTTCATTCATTGGTCATTCTCCACCGACGCAATACCGACAAAATACCGACGTACAAAATCAGTCATGGGCCACCCCCAGATAGGCATCAATGACCTCCTGATTGTTGCGCACGTCTGATGGTGTGCCATCGCCGATTTTCTTGCCGTAATCCATCACAACCACCCGGTCGCTAAGGTCCATCACCACGCCCATGTCATGCTCGATCAGTGCAATCGTCGTGCCAAATTCGTCGTTCACATCCAGAATAAAGCGGCTCATATCCTCTTTTTCCTCGACGTTCATGCCCGCCATCGGCTCGTCCAGCAAAAGCAACGACGGCTCCGCGGCCAACGCCCGCGCCAGTTCAACCCGCTTTTTCAGACCATAAGGCAGACGGGCGACCGGCGTTTTGCGGATCGCCTGAATTTCCAGGAAATCAATAATCTTTTCAGCAACTTCACGGTTCTCTATTTCTTCACGCTCGGCTTGCCCCTTCCAGATCGACTGGGCCAGCATACCGGTTTTCATGTGGGTCAACCGCCCGGTCATCACGTTGTCCAGCACCGTCATCCCTTCGAACAGCGCGATGTTTTGAAAGGTCCGCGCGATACCCTGCTGGGCCACCTCAAACGGTTTCATCGGCGGTCGGCGGCTACCCTGATACCAGACTTCGCCCTCCTGAGGGACATAGAAGCCACTGATAACATTCAGCATTGACGACTTTCCGGCACCGTTTGGGCCGATAATTGCGCGAATTTCACCTTCGCGAATATCAAAGGAAATATCCTTGATCGCCTCCACCCCACCAAAGCGCAGGGTGATGTTTTTCATCTCCATCAGAACAGGTCCGATGGTGCGACCATCTGCTGTGGTAAAGCTTTCATTTGCCATGTTCATATCACTCACTCTGCTGCCATCTTTGCGGCAACCGGTACGACCTTGGCTTCCCGAATTTCCAGCGTTGCTTTGATGCTGCCCTTGCGGCCATCCTCATATGTCACTTCGGTCTCCGTGCTCACGGATTTGGACCCGTCATAAAGTGCGGCGATGATGTCATCGTATTTTTCGCCAATGATCTTGCGGCGCACCTTGCGGGTTCGGGTCAACTCGCCGTCGTCCGCATCCAATTCCTTGTGCAGGACCACAAAGCGGTGAATCTGACAGCCCGACAACATTTCATCCTCGGCGACAGAGCGGTTCACGTCTTCGACATGGGACTGGATAGTATCCATCACCTGGGGGTGACGCGCGAGTTCCTGATAGGACGCATAGCCGATGTTATTGCGCTCTGCCCAATTGCCCACGGCTGTCAGGTCGATGTTGATAAACGCCGTGCACTCTGTACGGCCATTGCCGAACACAACAGTCTCAAGAATATTGGGAAAGAATTTAAGCTTATTCTCAACATATTTGGGCGCAAAGAGCCGTCCATCGGCCATCTGGCCTACATCCTTGGCCCGGTCAATGATCCGCAAATGGCCACTGCCCTCTTCGATGAAACCAGCATCCCCGGTGGCGACCCAGCCTTCGGCATCTTTGGTGTCTGCGGTGCTTTCGGGGTTCTTGTAATACTCAACAAAGACGCCGGGCGACCGGTAAAAGACCTCGCCATTGTCTGCGATTTTCAACTCCACACCGGGGCAGGTCACGCCGACCGTATCCGAGCGCACCTCGCCATCAGGCTGCGCTGTGATAAACACCGTCGCTTCGGTCTGACCGTAAAGCTGTTTCAGGTTGATCCCCAGGGATCGATAAAAATCGAAAATTTCAGGCCCGATTGCCTCGCCCGCCGTATAGCCGACACGCACCCTGCTGAAACCCAATGTGTTTTTTAGCGGCCCATAGATAAAGACTTCGCCCAGTTTGTATTTGAACCGATCCCATTGGGACACCGATTTGCCATCAAGAATGTCGGGGCCAACCTTACGGGCATGCGCCATGAACACGTCAAAAAGCCATTTCTTGAAACGGCTCGCATCCTCCATGCGGATCATCACATTGGTCAGTTGCGTTTCGAAAACACGTGGCGGCGCGAAATAATAGGTCGGACCAATCTCACGCAGGTCCACATGCAAGGTATCGGCACTTTCCGGACAGTTGGTACAGAAACCAGTCCAGAGCGCCTGCCCAACAGAAAAGATGAAATCCCCCACCCATGCCATTGGCAGATAGGCCAGAATATCGTCGGTTTGCCGCAGGTCATCAAACTCAGAGCTCGATTTCGCTGTCTCAATAACATTGCGATTGCTCAGCACGACGCCCTTGGGCTTACCCGTTGTGCCGGATGTATAGAGCATGACGCCGATGCTATCGTAATCCAGTTTGTCCTGCCGCGCGGTCAACTCCTCGGTAAGCTCGTCGCGCTTGGCCCTGCCTGCGTCCTGAATATGGGAATACTGGTGCAGATGGCTGTGGTCATATTTCCGCAAGCCCCGCGGGTCGAGATAGATCATATGCTCGAAATCGGGCAACCCTTCTTGCACCTCAAGAATTTTGTCCACCTGCTCCTGATCGCCGACGATGGCAAACCGGGCACCGCAATGGTTCATGACATATGCCATCTCTTCTGCGTTGGCATCCTGATATAGCGGCACAGGCACCGCGCCACACATTTCCGCAGCCATCATCGCCCAATAGAGATAGGGACGGTTGCGCCCAATGATCGCAACAAAATCACCCTCATTCACGCCGAGGTCCAGCAGCCCAAGCGCCAGGGCTTCAACCTCGTCACGGGTCCGTGCCCATGTCCAGCTTTGCCAAATGCCATATTCTTTTTCGCGGTACGCTGGCGCATCCGCGAATTTTTCTGCGTTGCGGTGCAAAAGCGCTGGAACCGATTGTGGTCCATCAGCGCGCGTTTCAGGCGTGGCCAATTGTAGTCCTCCCATGTCTGCCTTTTCGGCAGATCCGACCGCTCGTGCGATTCTGTTGTTGCACAAGGATGTTCTCTTTGGTGTGAAGGTCAACTTTTTCCTGATGTTTTCTCAATCCTTACGAATTGTAACAGTGTGAACTGCGCTCTTTTCTGACAACGCGCCGGGTGCTAGCGATAGAAGATGCAGATCACCGACAATCAGACCAAGGCAATGACCAGCGCAGGGTTGAACCTGATTGCGCAGGCCTTGACCATCTATGATCAGGACCTGCGGCTCGCCGTGTGCAATGCGCCCTTTCAGACCATGTTCGACCTGCCAGCCCCCCTTGTCACCCCCGGTGCCACGTTTCAGGATACCATCCGTCACCTCGCCAGTCGCGGCGAATATGGACAGGTTGATGACATCGACACCTTTGTCACTGAACGCGTTGAAATTGCCCGCGCGTTTGAACCGCATTACATGGAACGCACCCGTGCAAATGGCCGCACCATCAGCGTCGAAGGGTCGCCGCTGCCGCAGGGGGGCTGGGTGACGGTTTATACCGATATCACGGCCACCAAACAGCAAGAACTGCTTTTGCGCGCCCGCTCTGATGCGCTGTCTACGCAGGTGTTGACCCACGCCGAACAATTGTCCGCAACCAACCGCGAACTGGCCGCGATGATCACCACGCTTGAAGAAACCAAGCGCCAACTGACTGAATCAGAGGCGCGCACCCGGCTCACCACCGAGATGATGCCCGCCCATATCGCGCATGTGAACAGCGCTGGCCATTACACCTATTCCAACCGCCGCCTGTCGTCGGTTATTCCCGGACGGCCCAGCAATATCGTTGGGCTGCATATCAGCACGGCTTTGGGACAATCCGCGCACAGCCGCATCGCCCCAGCATTGGCGCAAGCCTATGGCGGGACGGCGGCGGTCAAGGAATTCACTGACAATGACAGCGCGCGCCGCATCCGGGCCGCCTTTACCCCTGACACCCGGGGTGGCGTTTACATCTTGTCGATGGACGTCACCGAAGAAACGCAAAATCGCGTGGCCCTGCAACAAACCCGCAAACGCGAATTGGCCGCCCAAATGATCTCGGGGCTTGCCCACGATTTTTCAAATCTACTGACCATTATTCTGGGGATGCAGTCCCGCCTTGGCCGCCTGCCTGATCTGCCGTCCGAGGCGGCACCGCTGATTGAGGGCACGTTAACCGCAGCGCGCCGCGGCGGTACACTGCTTAGCTCTATCGCAGACGTCACCGGGCCGCGTGCAATGCGGCCCACTGCAACTGATCTTGGGATCCTTCTTGACGATCTGGTGACGCTCGCCACGCCAACGCTGCCGCCCGACGTCCTTTTATCTGTGCAAAACCTCGTACCTGACACACCTGTCCTGATCGACAAAGGCAAGGTGCAGGACAGCTTGCTCAATCTCATCCTCAATGCCCGCGATGCGTGCGGTGCGTCAGGGACAATCACGCTTTCGCAACATCTGGTGCATGACACCTGGATCGAATGGCGGATACAGGATTCAGGTCCCGGGTTTTCGGCCTCGGCCCTCGAACACGGATTTGATCCATTTTTCACCACCAAAGGCAGCGAAGGATCCGGGCTTGGCCTTTCCATGGTCTATGACATGACCAAAACTGCAGGCGGCGACCTGCGACTGGCCAACGCATCCGAAGGTGGTGCCAAGGTGATCCTGCGATTGCCGTACCGCATTGCCATGGCCGCCACGACCGGTCTGGTGCTGCTCGTGGAAGACGAGGATGACATCCGCGCCACCGTCCGCGATATGCTGATGTCGCTGGGTCATTCCGTGATTGAGGCGTCAAGCGCGGATGAAGCGACCGCGCTGCTTGCCGATCTGCCCGATATTGCCAGTGTCGTATCCGATATCCAGTTGACTGGCGAGGCAACCGGTCTGGACCTTGCGGCGCGCATCGGCACCAACATGCCGTTGGTGTTGATGACGTCGCTGCCCGCGGATCATGCATTGTTTCACACCGCCCAGACATTGGCCCCGGTGCTGCGCAAACCCTTTGATGCTGTCGATCTGGCCGCGCTGATTTCTGCGGCTAAGGATGTCCCGGAATGACCCGCCCGCTTGTCACGATCCTTGATGATGAACCCGAAATTCGCACCATGCTGGCGGATGTGCTGGAGGAAGCGGGGTTTGACACGCTTTGCTTTGGCCGCGCCCGCGCCTTTGAGGCGGCATTGGCCACGCACCAGCCTGACGTTTGCCTTGTCGACCTGTCGCTACCTGACACGGACGGGTTGACCCTGGTCCATCGGTTGGCGCTGGAACAGGGTGCAATCGTGATCATTATTTCTGGCCGCGCACAGGTTCAGGACCGCGTGACTGGTCTGGAACTTGGTGCCGATGATTACATCATCAAACCCTTTGACCCCGCCGAAGTTGTCGCCCGTATCCGCGCCCGGTTGCGCAGCCCGAAATCAGCCACGCACGCGGGGAACACGGCATCATTCAATGGGTGGAAAGCGCATTTTGACAGATATGTATTGGAGGATTCAGCCGGGATCGAAACCGGGTTTTCACATGCGGAAGGCGAGGTGTTGCGCCTGTTCCTTGAAAGCCCGAAACGTCTGATCAGCCGCGATCAAATGCAAACCAGTCTGGGTGGTGCTGCGTCCGAAAGCTTTGACCGCGCGATGGACGTCCGGATCTCGCGCCTGCGCACAAAACTACGCGAGGACCCTAAGAATCCGCAGCTTATCAAGACAATATATGGGGCGGGTTATATTTTCTTGGGCGATGTTATGTGGAGCTAAGCCAGATGCCTGATGGCCCGCACCAAAACCGAAACCCCAGCGACCAAATCCGCCTCATCAGTGTCTTCTTCAAACGCGTGACTTATGCCGCCAATTGAGGGCACAAACAGCATCGCCACCGGCATAAGACGCGACACATTTGTTGCATCATGCAGCGCGCCAGATGGCATTTCACGCCATTCGCCGGGGGCAATGTCCTGCGCACCCCGCATCAGCGCCTGACGCAATCGGGCGTCCATCACCACAGGCTCCAGCCCCAACAACGGCCCAAAGGTCAGCGCCATGTCACGCTCTTGCGCGATCTCTTCTGCTGTGTTGCGAACGATCTGCTCCATCCGGGACAGACGGTCCACATCACCATCGCGCCACTGCATGGAAAACACGGCTTTGCCCGGCACGATTGACGACGCATTCGGGTGCAGGCTGAGATGGCCCACCGTCCACACCGTGCTGGGCGTCACAACATTGCGAAACCGCTCGTTCAGTGCCGTGTTAAACGCTGAAACCGCCTGAAAGGCGTCTTTACGCAGGTGCATTGGCGTGGTGCCCGCGTGATTCTGCTGGCCCTCAAATGTCATCTTCATATCGCGGATACCGACAATATCCGTCACTACGCCAATCTGTTCCCCACTTTGATCCAGCGTCGGGCCTTGCTCAATATGCAGTTCGATAAACCCCTGAAATTGAGTTGCATCCACCGGGCCAGTCACCATCCCGGCAATGGCATGCCGCGCCTGGACAAGTGGAATGCCTGCATGGTCCGTCAGCAGATCAGCCTCTGCCAACGACAAATGCCCTGCCCAGACGGCGGAACCGGTCGTCACACCAAATCGACCTTCTTCATCCTGAAAGGAAACCACCGAAATTGCAGGCCCACCCGTTTCACGACTGCTGCGCGCAACTTCCAATGCCGCGATCACGCCCAGCGCACCATCCAACCAGCCGCCCTCAGGCTGGCTGTCCGAATGCGAGCCCATCAAAAGAGACGGTGCATCAGCAAGGCCAAAGAGATTGCCCATCTCATCAGTCTCCACACGCAACCCGGCTTCGGCAAATCGCTCTGCAAGCCATTTGCGTGCGGCAATGTCAGGCTCGGAATAGGCGGGTCTGACAACACCCTTGCCCACACCCGATGCGCCAAAAGAACGCAAATGATTAAGATCGTTCAAAAACCGTTCTGCGTTCATGATCTTTCCCTATTGCCGGTTGCTCTGGCCATAAATCGCCAGACGTGACTGAAAGGATCGCCATTCGGACACAACTGATCCGAATGACAGCAACGTCACTCCCTCATCAACATCGCAGTCCCGCAGGAGCGCAAGAGGCGCGCCTTTCGATTACTCCGCTGCAACCTGCTGTGCGACCGCCTCAACCTTCACGGCTGAAAACTTGAACTCCGGGATTTTCCCGTAAGGATCGACAGCCGGGTTGGTCAGGATATTTGCCGCGGCCTCGACATAGGCGAACGGCAAAAATACCATGTCGGGCGACACAGCGCGGTCCTCACGTGCCATGATCTCAATGGAGCCGCGTTTGGTGGTCAGGCGCACATGGTCGCCGGGTGACACGCCCAACTTGCGCAGGGTGCTTGGATGCAGCGAACAATTCGCCTCAGGCTCCAACCCATCCAAAACCGACGCACGCCGTGTCATGGATCCTGTATGCCAATGTTCCAACTGCCGCCCGGTGGTCAAAATCATTGGATATTGCGCGTCTGGGACATCGTCAGGTGCAATCACGGATGCAGGCGTAAACTTTGCCCGGCCATCTTTGCGGGGAAATCCATCGCTGAACACAATCGGCTGTCCGGGGTCCGTGGCGGAAAGCGACGGATAGGTGACCGCGTTCTCGCGTTCCAACCGATCCCACGTGATGTTCTTCAATGACTTCATGTTGAGCGTCATCTCGGCAAAGACATCTGCCGGATTTTCGTATGTCCACCCAAGCCCCAGCCGTTTGGCCAGCTCAACTTCGATCCACCAATCCTCGCGTGCCTCACCGGGAGGTGCCACTGCAGCCCGGCCCATCTGGACTTGTCGATTGGTGTTGGTCACAGTCCCGGATTTTTCGGCAAAAGCAGATGCAGGCAAGATCACATCGGCATAGTTTGCCGTTTCGGTGATGAAAATATCCTGCACAACCAGATGTTCCAACTTGGCAAGTGCATCACGCGCATGTTCCACATCCGGGTCCGACATCGCCGGGTTTTCGCCCAGTATATACATGCCGCGAATATCACCGTCATGCACCGCATCCATGATCTCGGTGACGGTCAGCCCTTTTTCATTGCTGAAATCCTCAGACTTCCAAACATCCGTAAAGGCCGAGCGCACACCGTCATCAGTCACCGATTGATAATCAGGCAAGAACATCGGGATCAGGCCGGCATCGGACGCGCCCTGCACATTGTTCTGACCGCGCAGCGGGTGCAGGCCCGCACCCGGACGCCCTACCTGACCGGTCATCAGTGCCAGCGAAATCAAGCAGCGTGAATTATCTGTCCCGTGGATGTGCTGGGAAATACCCATACCCCAGAAAATCATCGCCGCATTGGCCCCGGCAAAGGTCCGTGCCACGTCACGCAGCACGTCCGCTTTGATCCCGCATACTTCGGCCATTTTCTCTGGTGAGAAGTCTTTCAGATGTTCTTTTTCCGCTTCCCAGTTCTCGGTGTAGGCCGCGATATATTGCTCGTCATAAAGCTTTTCTTCGACAATCACATGCATGATCGCGTTCAGCATCGACACATCCGTGCCGGGTCGGAATTGCAACATATGCGACGCGAAACGGCGCAGGCCGACGCCGCGCGGGTCCATCACAATCAGCTTGCCACCCCGTTTGGTGAACTGCTTGAAATAGGTCGCAGCAACGGGATGGTTTTCAACCGGGTTCGCCCCGATCACAATCGCCACATCGGAATTTTCGATCTGGTTAAAGGTCGCTGTCACAGCACCCGAGCCCACATTTTCCATCAGCGCCGCAACAGATGAGGCATGGCACAGACGCGTGCAGTGATCGACGTTGTTATGACCAAATCCCTGGCGGATCATTTTCTGGAAAAGATAGGCCTCTTCGTTGGTGCATTTGGCTGAACCAAAACCCGCAACACCGCGCCCGCCAATGTCTTTCAGACCCTTGGCGGCGAAATCCAGAGCTTCATCCCAAGATGCTTCCCGAAAAAATTCAGCCCAGTTGCCGGGATCCACATTCAGCCCCTTGGCAGGTGCATCCTTACGCCGGATCAGCGGTTTGGTCAGACGGTGATCATGGTGAATGTAATCAAACCCGAACCGCCCTTTAACGCACAAACGCCCCTCGTTCGCGGGACCATTGATGCCATCCACATACTTGACTTTTCCGTCTTTCACCTTGAGCGAAATCTGGCAACCGACACCACAGAATGGGCAAATACTTTCGACTTCACTGTCAAAATCGGCGCTGTCGCCCACCTGATTTTCATCCATCACAGCAGCGGGCATCAATGCCCCGGTCGGGCAGGCCTGCACACATTCACCGCAGGCCACACAGGTGGACGCCCCCATCGGGTCCGCCATGTCAAAGGTAGGGTATGTATCATGCCCGCGACCCGACATACCGATCACATCGTTGACCTGAACTTCGCGACAGGCCCGCACACACAGCCCACATTGGATACAGGCATCAAGGTTCACCGACATCGCGACGTGGCTGTCATCAAGCAGCGGAATACGGCCCTCTTCCAACTTGGGAAAACGGCTGGCCTCAACGCCGTTCATCGCCGCCATATCCCACATGTGGCTCGACTTGTCATGGGCAACGTCTTGGTCCGGATGATCCGCCATCAACAGCTCAACCACCATCTTGCGCGCATTCACAGCACGCGCATTGTTTGTGGTCACAACCATGCCATCGCTGGGCTCGCGGATACAGGACGCGGCCAATGTGCGTTCGCCCTCGATCTCGACCATGCAGGCGCGGCAGTTGCCATCCGGGCGGTATCCCGGCGCAGGTTTATGGCACAGATGCGGAATGATCAGCCCCCTGCCATTCGCCACCTCCCAGATCGTCAGGCCCGCCTCGGCTTCGACTTTTTCGCCGTCCAGCGTAAAGGTGATCTTGTCTGACATGGTATTCTCCCGAGATGTCTTGCTTCACCCTATACCCAATTCCAGACAAGATCAGGAGTCCCAATCCCGACACCCTGCCAAAGTTTTGCGCCAAACAGTTCACAATCAAGAAGACGCCTTTTTCATTTCACCCTTTTACAAATACCGATCCCGCACTTTCATTGCGGTGCCACCTCACCTATCAAAGCACCAAAGGGAGCTGCACTTCATGTCTCACATCACTCTTATCCGCCACGGTCAGGCCAATTCAGGTGCCAAAGACGAAGTGAGCTATGATAAATTGAGCGATCTTGGCCATGAACAGGCGGTCTGGCTGGGCAGTTATCTGCGCGACACCGGCACCCATCATACGCGGCTTTATACCGGCACATTGACCCGCCATATTGAAACGGCAAACGGGATGGAAACAGGGATGGAGCCAATCCGCGATGCGCGGCTCAACGAGTTGGAGTATTTCACCCTCGCCACATTGATGGAAGAACAGCATGCAATCCCGTTTCCGACTGAACAGGGCGCGTTTTCCAGCCATTTGCCGCAGGTTTTCGATTTCTGGAAATCCGGCAAAATAGAAGATCCTCCAGAGAGTTACAGCAATTTCGAAGAGCGGATTCAAACCGTGCTGCACGAAATATCCGCAGGCCACGGGCCCGCGCTGGTCGTTACCTCGGGCGGGTTGATCTCGATGGTGATGGCACAGGCGATGGGGCTTGGTATTCCGGCCATGTCACGTATTGCACTGGCAATAATGCATACGTCGATGCACCGTCTTTTCCCAATCGGCGGTCACTGGTCGCCGGTGTTGTTCAATGCCGTACCGCATCTCGACACGCCCGAACGGCGCGTCGCGCAAACGCATATCTGAAAGGCGTCCCGATGCTCAAACTATTTTACGCCCCCGGAACGATCTCCATCGCTGTTGCCATCGCCTTACAGGAGGCCGGGCTGGATTATGAACCGATCAAAGTTGACTTCGCATCGGCGGCGCAGACCAAGCCGGACTATCTGGCGATAAATCCAAAGGGCCGTGTTCCTGCACTGGTGACATCCAAAGGCACGATACTGACCGAAACCGGGGCGGTGCTGGACTATATTGCCACCCTCGCCCCCGCTGCGAATTTGGTTCCTCAGGATACAGAGGTCGCCGCACATATGCGCAGCGTGATGTATTATCTGGCCTCAACCATGCATGTCGCTCATGCCCACAAAATGCGCGGCAGCCGTTGGGCAGATCAGCAATCCAGTTTTGAGGACATGAAAGCCAAGGTCCCACAAACCGTTGCTGCCTGTGCCGCTTATGTTGAGGCCGAATGCCTGCGCGGTGATTTTGTGACAGGTGACCAGATCAGCCTCCCTGACCCCTATCTCTTTGTGGTGTGCAATTGGATGGAAGGTGACGGCGTACCACGTGCTGGTTTTCCCAAGATCGACGCCTTTTTGAACCGTATGGAAACCCGCGACAGCGTTAAGGCGGTCCGCAAATTGGGAATGTTGTGAGCATGACACATATCTGGGTACGCGCTGAACAACGCGCAAACGAGACACGGGTTGGCCTGACACCTGACGGGGCAGCGACGCTGCTGAAAGCCGGTTTCAAGGTCACTGTCGAAGCATCAGACACACGCGCCATCGCAACCCAAGGCTACGTCGATGCAGGCTGCACTATTGCAAGCGAGCACAGTTGGCCTGACGCACCGCACGACGCCGTGATTTTTGGCCTCAAGGAATTGCCCGAGGATGGCACTGCCCTGCCGCATTGCCACATCATGTTTGGCCATGCCTACAAAGGACAATCAGCCGGACGCACCCTTTTGCAGCGGTTCAAGGCGGGGGGCGGCACCTTGCTTGATCTGGAATACCTTACCAATGACACCGGCCGCCGCGTCGCCGCGTTCGGGTATTGGGCCGGGTTTGCCGGTGCCGCCGTCACGCTCAAATGCTGGGCCGCTCAACAGCGCGGCGCGGTCGCGGGGCCCGTCGCTCCTTATGCAAGCGCTCAAGCGCTCAAACTCGCGTTGGCAGAAGAACTCAGGGAAGCTGGGGCACCGCCAAAGACGGCGCTGATCATCGGCGCTTTGGGCAGGGTTGGCACCGGGGCTGCCGACCTGTGTCGCGCGATGGGGGTGACGGTCACCGGATGGGACATGGCCGAAACAAAAAGCGGCGGTCCATTTCCTGAGATCCTCGACCATGATTTGTTCTTCAATTGCATTCTGGCCGGTCCAACCACGCCTGCCTTCGTGCGCCCGGATGCGCCCACGGCAGCACGCAGATTGCGGGTGATTGGCGACATTGCCTGCGATCCTGACAGCGACTTCAACCCGGTGCAGGTCTATGACCGTGCAACCACCTGGGCGGCACCCGCGCTGCGCGTGCACGACGATCCGCCGCTGGATGTCATGGCCATCGACAATCTGCCTTCGATGTTGCCACGTGAAAGCTCAGAGGACTTTGCGGGACAATTGCTGCCGACGTTGCTGGACCTTGGGCAGGATCGCAGTGGCACGTGGTCACGCGCCAAAAGCCTCTTTGACGATCATGTCAAACGCGTCTGAACGATCAGGCGAAAATTCGATAATAAAGCCAATCTGGCAAGAACTGTGCGCCGCGGAACACCAGTGAAAAGAGCCATGGAAAGCTCTTTTTGAAGCTGTCACCACTCATGTGCTCAAGCACTTCTTGGGCGGCGGCGTCGGCTTCCATCAGAAACGGCATTTTGAAGTCATTCTTGTCCGTAAGTTGCGTCTTTATAAAGCCGGGATTGATGACCTGAACCTGCACGCCGGTCTTGCGCAGATCGGCATACATACATTCCGCCAGCGACATCGTCGCGGCCTTGGATGCCGTGTACCCGATCGAACCCGGCAGCCCCCGAAATCCGGTCAGGCTTGAGGTGATGACGATGTGACCCTGATCACGGGCGACCATGTCGGGTACAACCTGCCCCATCACCCGCACCAACCCGGTAAAGTTAACGTCCGCCATGGCCGTGGCTTTTTCAGCGTCCCATTCCGTGGCCGCAAATGGCCAATAGACACCTGCCAAAAAGACAATTCCGTCGATCTGCCCCACAGCCTTGGCCGCCGCTGCCACGCTCGCATCGTCCGCCACATCAATGGTTTGCGCAGAGGCGCGACCGGGCAATGCAGAGACCAGATCATTCAGCTTATCCTCTGACCGCGCAGAGACGATCACCTCGGCACCTGCACGGCTGAGTTTATGGGCAAGGGCCGCCCCCAACCCATCGCTCGCCCCTACAACCCAATACCGCTTTGATTGCCAATTCTTCATTACATCTCCTTGGGGCGGATCGTGGCCACCAGTTCAGCCACCTTAAAACCGAATTTCCGAAACTGGCTGCGATTCACAATTGTTCCGTCTGGGGTCAGATACATCCAGTCGACCGTGTTCAGGACATGTCCGCCCACATCCTCTGGCAGCTTGATCTTATATCGCATTTGCACGGCTGACCCGGCCTGAACACCGCGCCCCTTGCCCGGAACGTCAGGTGCGGCGGCAGTAAAGTGCCCATCCTCACCCATGGTGATTGTCCATTGGCGAAGTTGGGTCGAGCCGTCATTGTATCGAAACTCTTCAGCCATCACGCCGGTATCGCCATCCCAGGTGATGTTGAAATCCGCGACAAACGAACTTGTCATCCTGCCCATCGGACCAAAAATAATACCTTCACAGATCATCTCACCGTTGAGGTGTTCCTTCAGGGAAAACGCGGGGAAACCATCGTCATAGTCTTGCGGGGTCTGGCCGGGAAATTCTGCATATCTCCGGCGCATGAAAACAAGCGAGACTGCAATGCACAGACCGATCATGAACCACAAAAAAGCTTCCATTAGCTATCCCCAATCTCTTTGACGCTGCCCAACAGCGCAATGGCAATGAGTTTCAGCATGCAAGGAACACCGGCATAAAGCCAGATCAGCAGTTGCACTGCTTCTTGCGGGCTTTTACCAGAACCCGACTGTAATCCCGCCCCCTCCAGCAAAGGAAGTAGGGCAACAGCCGCCAATGCCAATGTGAACTTTGAAACAAACGACCACAAGCCAAAGCCGATGGCCGCTGAGGGTGAGATTTTGGCCATACGCGTCGCAAACAGCGCGGGCAACAACGTCATGTCAGCCCCCAGCACCGCCCCCGAGGCCGCGCAGACGATGACGAACAGCCAAACATCCCCCGGACCCAGAAACAGCGCCCCGCCAAATGCCGCAATGCCAAGCACCATCGCGAGCAGCAGAACCCGCTTGCCGCCAAACCGCTCGGCCACCAATCCCCAGAACGGGGCCGCGACAGCAGCGCTCAGAAAGAACAAAAGCAGCAATGGCCCCTCAAAACCCGGTGCCTCCAGCGCGATCTCTACGTAGAACAGAAAAAGTGTTGAGCTAACGGCGACCGGTGCCGCGTTAAACAGGGCAATCAGCAACAGTGTCCGTGCAATCGGATCGCGCAGGACGGTTGCGAAACCTGTTGAGGTTGGCAGATCGGCGTCCCGCCATTCACCCCGCATGGACCAGACGGCTGCCAAGGCCAGCACGATGAACCCTGCCGCAAACCCGGCAAAGGGTGCGTCAAGCCAAATCCCCAGTCCCACTGGTGTCACAGACGCCACGCAAATGCCCAAAAGCGCGCCCGTTTCACGCCACCGCGCCAATTCAAGGTGGCCTTTGCCGGGCATCAGATCGGCCTTTGCCACGCCTTGGGCATAAAAACAGATCGTCAAAAAACTGAACGCAGAAAAGACCAATGTCAGCATAGCGCCAAACCAGATCAATGGTGATCCCAGGGGGTTTACGGCGAACAAACCGAACATCGCGATGGCCATGATGGCGGCGGCAATTCCGACCGCCAATCCGCGCTGGTGGCGCAAAGCTTCTGACAACCGCCCAAGCAACGGATCTTGCACCACATCCAGCAGTCGCAAGCCAAAAAGGACGGCCCCGAGTGCTGCCAACGACACGCCGTATTCATCGACAAAGAACTTCGGCGCGTGAATATAGATCGGCAAACCCGCAGCAGACAGCAAAGCGGCGAACAACGCATAAGACGGCAATCGTTGTGAACGTGCCGTCATCCGCGGGTGATTTCTTTTTCCGGGGGCGTGGGGCGCGGTCGAAAGGTGGCACCTTTCCACCAAAGCTTAAGAGCCTGCCAGTGGATCAACGCCAGCACCCGCCGCGCCCCAAACGGACGTCGCCAAAGTGCATGCAGTATTCCCAAATTTGTCAGCGGCTTACGCTTGCCAGTGAGTGTTGCGATCAGGCCGCCATTGCCTGCGGTATAATCGATCCATATCCCGATGCGGTCGTCTCGAATATCAAATCGAAATGTATAAGACCCCGTCACCGGCTGGAACGGCGAGACATGAAATATCTTTGTTGCATGCAGATGATCATTAGCCGCGATGGGGCGCAGATCGTCGTGATGACAGAGATAGCAGTGACGGTCCCCATAGGTGTTGGAAACTTCGGCGATCACCGCAATCAGCGCCCCGCCTCGGCGACAGAGCCAAAAGCTGACCGGGTTAAAGACATGGCCCAGAACACGCGGTTGGGCCAAAAGCTCAATCTGATCTACGCCCTTCACATTATGTTCCAGCAATACGTCACGCACCCACGGCGCGCCCCGACCCTGTTTGGGCGCTCCCCCATGGTCCACGTCCTGAAGCGATGAAACACCCGCTTTGTTGCGTCCGAACAGCAGGGGCGTGGTGACGGGTACTTCTGCATCGCAAAGCACATAGTCAATGGAATATCGGAACGCGTTTTCAACCGCACCCTTGCGGCCGTGAAACGTATGACCTGCGATATGATCGACTGTTGCTGTCATGGTTTCATCATCACTCTGCTGCCATCGTCAGGCCTGCTGCACCTTCGATGCGATGCACAACTTCGACGGCACTGGCCAGCCCGTCTTCGTGAAACCCATTGCGCATCCAAGCGCCGCAGAACCAGGTGTTATCTGTGCCATTGAATGTCGCGATTTCCCTTTGTGCCGATAGTGCAGCAAGGTCATAGACCGGGTGGCGCAACGTGGTCTGGTCATAGATCAACTCTTCACGGATGGTGCGTTTTGTGTTGAGGGTCACAAAATGCAAATCGTCCATCGGAATCGGCTGCAGGGAATTCATCCAATAGGTCAGGTCAATCTTGTCAGATTTCGCATTGCCATCTTCGGTGTAAACCCAAGAGGCCCAGGTGGATCGGCGCTTGGGCATGATGGAAGTATCGGCATGCAGGGTAATGTCGTTCGGTTGATATTTAATCGCGCCCAAGCTGCGTTTTTCGTGTGGTTTTGCGTCTGTCAGCATCCCAAGAGTGTCGTCAGAATGGGTGGCGAATATGACCTCGTCAAATTGTTCCCAATCCCCGCCCCATGTCTTGACCTCTGCGCCCATTGGCGTGCGGCGCACCCCCTGCACGGCAGCGTTCAGGCGAATGTCGATACCCTTGTTGCGCATCGCACGATCCAGCCGCGTCACATATTCCTGTGAGCCGCCTTTGACGGTGTACCACTGATGCTGACCGGAGTAATTAAGCAAGGCGTGGTTTTCGAAAAAATTGATCATCGCATGGGCGGGAAAATCCATGATCTTGTCGGTGGGTGTGGACCAGATCGCACCTGACAACGGTGCAAGATAGTAATCTCGGAAATAGCGACCAGTGCCCAATAGCGACAAGAACTCGGCGATCGTGAGGTTCTGATCCTTGGCAATTTTCAACGCGTGTTTGTTGAACCGAAAGATATCCCGCAACATGCCTATGAAAGCCGGGTTCAATAGATTTCGGCGCTGCGCAAAAACAGCGTCGAGGCTGGTCAGCGCATATTCAAACCGCCCGCCGTCAATAGAGGCCCCAAAGCTCATGTTGGATTTAACCACAGGGACGTCAAGTTCGGCGAAAAGTCCGGCCAGATATGGATAATTGGCGTAATTAAAAACGATAAACCCGGTATCTACGGGTTGATCACCGTTTTTTCCCGCCATGACAGTCCTTGCGTGACCGCCTATTTTTTTGCCTGCCTCAAACAAGGTCACGCGGTGATTGCCGCCCAACAGATGCGCCGCCCCCATCCCTGAGATGCCTGCACCGATCACGGCGATGTTGCGTTGTTTTTTGGAGGAGGCAAAGGGACCATTGGTCGCTGCTTCGATTGGCATAAGCTATTTTATTCCCGTACTTTCTTAGTCTTTTGCTTACTATACGCACCAACCACGCGGATGGATGCAAAAGAGTTCGAAAGAAATTGATCCGTTCCGCGATGTGTCACGTATTCTGGATATGAACGCCTCGACACATACATTGCAATCTCTGCCCCGGCCCGCCACTCTGACTGATGGGGGTCCCTGTGCGTTGTGGGGCGGCAAGATGTCGGGGTTTGGGAAGTTGTCGATGGAGCAGAAGTCACAGAACTCAGATTGGATCGCCGAGATGTTGCGCGTTCGGGATCAGAAAGACCGCAAGGCGTTTGCCGCGCTCTTCACCCATTTCGCGCCGCGCATAAAAGGGTTTTTGATCAAGTCCGGTGCCGATGCCGCAATGGCCGAGGAATGTGCGCAGGATGTGATGACAACCCTTTGGCACAAGTCGGAACAATTCGACCCGACGCGCGCCTCGGTTGCCACATGGATATTTACCATCGCCCGCAATCGCCGCATCGACATGTTGCGCCGGCAGCGCCGTCCTGAGCCGGAAGAGCTGACATGGGGACCTGAGCCGGAACCGGATCAGGCTGACACAATCGCGCTGATGCAAGAAACCGAACAGCTCAAGGCGGCGATGATCGCCTTGCCTGATGCGCAGCGCGAGCTGATCGAAAAGGCCTATTTTGGCGATCTCAGCCAAGCCGAAATTGCAAAAATCACCGGTCTGCCATTGGGCACGATCAAATCCCGTATTCGACTGGCGCTTGACCGTTTACGCCACGCTATGAATTGAAGGTAAATATGACTATCAGACATCATTTGGATGACGCCACCTTGATGGCTTATGCCGCAGGTACTTTACCAGAGGCGTTCAATCTCGCTGTTGCGTCACATGTATCGCTCTGTGATGAGTGCCGGGCGGCTGTCGCAAGCTGCGATGCGGTTGGGGGTGTTTTGATGGACACCGTTGAGGTTTCTGATCTGGCGGATGAAAGCCTTGCACATGTGATGGCACGGCTGGATCTGCCCGAGGCGCAAACGCCACCGCACAGGGTGATGAAAAAGGGTACACTGCCCGGTCCATTGCAAGACTATGTTGGCGGTGATCTGGAAAGCATCAAATGGCGGCCGATTGGCATGGGCGTAAAGCAAGCGATATTGACCACCTCGTCAGAGGCGGTTGCACGGCTGCTTTACATTCCGGCGGGTGTTGCAATGCCCGATCACAGTCACGGCGGCAATGAATTGACCTTGGTATTGCAAGGCGCATTCTTTGATGAAGACGATAGATTTGCCCGTGGTGATATCGAGGTCGCCGATGGCAGCGTAACCCACACACCCATCGCTGACATTGGTGACGATTGCATCTGTCTTGCGGTAACGGATGCACCATTGGAATTCAAAAAATTGCTGCCGCGGATCGTTCAGCGTTTCGTCGGCATCTAACCTTCGGGTTTGGTCAGTGGCACAACGTTGACGGACTCTTCGGGGGTCAATTCCTCAAAATCGAAATTGTCCAGACGGGCGGCGCGTTTGCCCGCCCGTTCCGCAGCAGTGCCGATGCCGTCAAGATCGGCACGTGCCTGACCAAAATGGGTGTTCAGCTTGTCCACACGCGAGACCACAAGTTCTACGTCGCGGTGCAATTGCTTGAGCGTCTTGCGGATGGCCCCCGCCTGTTCGCGCATGCGGGCATCTTTGAGGATCGCGCGCATGGTGTTCAGGGTGGCCATACACGTGGTCGGCGATACAATCCACACCCGGCAGTCAAAACCATACCGCACCAGTTCAGGAAAATTCGCGTGCAGTTCGGCATAGACCGCCTCTGACGGCAAGAACATCAATGCGCCGTCGGCGGTCTCCCCCTCAAGAATGTATTTGTCCGAAATGGCATTGATGTGAGCGCGGACCGCAACTTTCATCTGCGCAGCAGCGGCTTTTAGCTCGATTTCGGTCTTGGCCCGACGCAGTGCCTCGTAGGCCTCCAGCGGGAATTTGCTGTCGATCACGATCGGACCGGGCGGGTTCGGCAAATGGATCAGACAATCGGCACGTTTGCCGTTCGACAGCGTCGCCTGCAGGGCATAGCTGTCTGTTGGAAGCGCTTTGGACACGATATCGGTCAACTGGATTTCGCCAAAAGCCCCGCGCGTCTGCTTGTTGCTCAGAATGTCCTGAAGGCTCAGCACATCACCGCTTAATTTGGTGATGTTATCCTGCGCCTTGTCGATAGACGCCAGACGTTCCTGCAACTGGGTCAGGCTGGTCGTTGTCTGTTTGGATGACCCGTGCAGCGTCTCACTCATCCGTTCCTGCATCTCGGCCAAGGAGCGTGCGGATTTAGCGGCATTGTCGGCCAGCCGGTCCTGCATGTTCTGCTGAACACTGGCCAGCCGTGCCTCCATGCTTTGGATCATCTGCGCCTGGGCATTGGCCTGGGTGTCAGATACGGTTTGCAGACCCCCCCGCAATTGTTCCTGCCCCGCGCCCAATTGCTGCACGTGGCCGCCCATGATTTGCATTTGTTGGCTCAGCGGGGCCGCCATTCTGGCAGAGCGACCGGCGGCACGCACCGCCATGATCAACAGGATGAAGATGACCACCAAAATCGCCGCGCCGCTTAATGCGGCGATTACAAGGGGATCACCCCATTCATATCTTTGCCCTGCAATTTCAATCATGTGCGTCCGAATAGCCGTTCAATATCGGCCAGTTTGAGTTCAACATATGTCGGGCGACCGTGGTTGCACTGACCCGAATGCGGTGTCGCTTCCATCTCGCGCAAGAGCGCATTCATTTCCTCGGCGCGCATCCAACGGCCGGACCGGATTGAGCCATGGCAAGCAATACGACTGAGGATCGCTTCGATCTTGGCTTGCACGATATTGCTTTCGTTTTGGTCTGCAAGTTCATCAAGGATATCCATGATCAAGGCCCGCGCATTCACCGGGCCAAGAATGGCAGGCGTTTCGCGCACGGCAATGGCACCCCCCCCAAATGCTTCGATGCCAAGACCCAAGCGCGCCAAATCGTCAGCACATTCCAGCAGCCGTGCGGAATCCCCAGCGGACAGTTCAACAATCTCGGGGATCAGCAACGCCTGCGCTGCAACGCCATTTTCCGCCATCTGGTTTTTGAGCTTTTCATAGACCAGCCGTTCATGCGCGGCGTGTTGGTCAACGATCACCATGCCAGTGGCGGTCTGCGCGATGATATAGTTTTCATGTACCTGCCCGCGCGCGGCCCCCAGCGGGTGATGCGTCGCGTCATTTTCTGTCTGTTCTGGCTCTTGTGCCGCGCTTTCGACCCGTCCCCACATCCCGGCCGTTTCCGCAAAACCGGGCGCTTGGGTGGTATAGGCTGTCATCCGTGCGCCAGCGCTGGGGCGGTCCATCTGATAGACACGCGCGCCGGTCGGCTCTGGACGCATTGCGCCCAATGTGGCCCCGGCAACCGTCGTTGAGGCACGATGTCCGGCCTCGGCCAACGCATGGCGCAGTGCCGACACAATCAGCCCCCGCGCCAACCCGGGATCGCGAAAGCGGACCTCGGATTTTGCCGGATGGACATTCACATCGACCAGTGTCGGATCGCAATCCAGAAACAGCGCGGCGGCAGGATGGCGGTCACGGCTCAGAAAATCGAAATAGGCACCGCGCAACGCGCCAACCAGCAGTTTATCCCTGACCGGACGGCCATTGACGAAGAGATACTGCATCACAGCAGACCCGCGTGAATATGTTGGAAGGGCGGCAAAACCGGTCAGGTGAAGCCCCTCGCGCGTCGCATCAATGGGCAGTGCGTTATCTGCAAATTCGCGCCCCAGAACCTGTGCCAGCCGTCCCTGCAACGCATCGAACATTTCACCTTGTTCTGCCGCGGCGCGGAACACCTCGCGTCCCGAACCGTCGCCCGATACATCGCGCAGCACAAATTGAACGAACGGCTCTGCCATCGCCAGACGTTTGATCACATCGCCAATTGCCTGCGCCTCTGCGCGGTCCGTGCGCAAGAATTTCAACCGCGCTGGTGTGGCAAAAAATAGATCGCGCAGCGTCACAACGGTGCCGCCATTCAATGCAGCGGGGCGAACGGGTGTGGCGTGACCCCCATTCACCGCAATTTCGGCACCGTCATGACCGGCGGCCCGGCTGGCAATCGTCAGACGACCAACAGCCCCAAGGGAAGGCAACGCTTCGCCCCTGAACCCGAACGAATGAATGTTCAGCAGGTCAGACCCGTCGATTTTGGAAGTCGCATGCCGTGACATCGCCAGCGTCAGATCACCCGGTGCCATTCCGCATCCGTCGTCTGTCACCCGGATCAGGGTCTTGCCGCCATCGCTATATTCCACGGTGATCCGCTGCGCGCCCGCATCAATGGCATTTTCCACCAGCTCTTTGACGGCAGATGCCGGGCGTTCAACCACCTCGCCCGCTGCAATGCGGTTCACGGCAGCTTCATCCAGTTGACGGATGATGGGCTGCGTTTCGCTTATATTGGGGTTAGGACGGGCCATACCGCTAGACCTAGCATATCTAAGGGCGATTCTTCCAGCGGTGGAACATAGTTATCCACGGCTAATTTGGCGGCAGACCCGCAACAGTCCGGCCCTTGGCCAGACTGCGTAAAAGCCAGCGGGCCGACCCTGTTAAGAATCGGCCCGATGCCAGAAAGGCTGCTTTTGCGCGCTGTGTTTTTTATTATCCTGGAATTATCAGGCGCTGGCCAATCTGAATGAGATCGGGTGATTTGAGAAGGGGACGGTTTGCCTGAAAAATGCGGTGGTAGTCACTGGGGCGCCCGTAAAACTGAAGCGAGAGATAGGCAAGACTGTCACCCGGCTCGACCACGTAAATGCGCTTACCCTCAATCTCGCGGATTTTGGCGCGTGACGCGGCAAAGGCACGGCGGCTCATTTCCCGGGCGGCCTCTGCGCCCTCCTCAGTCCCATCCTCGGCCAATGAGGTCTGAACCAGATTGAACAGCAGCGTGTCCATATCGACGTTGCCGTCCGTCGTGTTCAATGACGCCGGGAGTTCGATGCGGCCCTCGTCCGCTGCTTTTTGCAACAGATTTGCCATTATTTTGCTGGTCAGGTCAGCATTGATGGTTTTCAGGACGATCCGTTCCTGAGCGTTCTCAGTGTTGACGCTGACGGTGTATACACCTGCCAGAACACCCTCACGCAGCATGCGCAACTTGTTGCGGCTGACAATGGCCAATGCTTCGCGGGATTTGGCTTTGCGTTCATCCTCGGTCAACTTACCCACAGTGCGGATTGGCATCAGACCTTGCAGAATTGACGCCTCAAGGTTCGGGAACCGAGGGTCGTTGCGCAGTGCATCGCCCGTTGGCGACAGCAGGTCTGGGGACTGCTGACGTGTCACTTCTTGCTCAAGGCTGGCCGCAACAAATATTTCAAGGTCAGAAGGTGTCGGCTCGGTCGGCGCGACAAAGGCAATAGATGCGACAGGTTCGGTTGGTCCGCCAAATTGCACTGTGGACATGATGACAAGCACGAATGTCAAAACCGCTACGAGACTGACCGCCGCGATTGTTCCATTAAAGCCCATTGCCCGACGGGATGCCGCATTTTCGTGCAACGTTTCGGGAACATCGTAGCTCTTAAAGATGATGGGCGGCGAGGTCGGATCAGGAAGGCGATGCATGCTCATGAGGTGACTTCTTTTATACTGAAGCCCAAGATCGCCCAAACCTGCATGCCACCGCGATAATATCGGATTTTGCTGGCAGGATACCCTTCGTCCAAAAGATTTCTAACCAGTTTTCCCGCGTCATCCGCGCTTGGCCCGTTGTCATACACCAGCAGTTCGCGGGCGTCTGTAAAGGTGAACATGCCATCAATTTCGCGCACACCAAGGGCTCTCAGGATCTCGTCCTTGAATTCATTTTCTGGCGAAAGCGTCGCGTAAGGAAGGCTCACGGTGCCGGGAATGTAACCCTTGGCCCGATCAGCCGGCATGCGTGCATCCACCATCAAACCGGTGTTGCCTGCGACTTCATTTACCAGAAATGCAAGCACATCGAGCTCGCCAAACGTTTCTATCCCATCTGCGATAACCATCGGCGCGATACAGGGCTCGTCACATTCTGCACCATTGGTCGAAAAACGTGTGGCAATGCGAGCAGGTTCTTGGTTTTCTCGACTGATGTTCACACGTTCGCCGTTGAAAATGAACGACGCTTTGGCTTCTTTGAATATGTCTTGTGCTGTAACTACGCCGCTGGCGAGGCAAAAAATTGCAAATAGCGTTGCCGCCAACCTTAACATGATATCGTCCCCCCAGACGCACTACCAGATATAGTTGCGCTGGCCGGCAAGCCGCGCACCCCTTGGATTGTGGGCTACATATAGTCAAATGATGATTCGGAGGTCAAAGCAAAAACGAATCACTTTGGCAAAAATGTCGAATGAGTGGAACAGTGAGTCGAATTGGCATCTATCCTGGTCAGATTGACGACATTGACCTTGGCTGGATGGCCTCTATCCTGCCCCTTTCAACCTGAGATAGCCAAGAGGGGGAACCGTGATGTCTGCTGGATATTTGACGACGCATGTCCTTGATACGGCCCGCGGGCTGCCTGCAGGCGGGATGACAATCACTCTTTATCGGATTGACGGGGCAAACCGCCTCAAGCTTGCGACAATGCAGACGAATTCTGATGGGCGCACAGAAACGCCAATTCTGCCAAAGGGGCAATGCGTCACCGGCACATATGAGTTGGTCTTTGATGCCGGCACCTATCTCGATCGATCCGGGGCCGCGCCGGAAAGCCCACGGTTCCTAGACGAAATACCGATCCGATTTGGGATCTCTGATGCGGATGCGCATTATCACGTACCTCTCTTGTTGTCGCCGTTCGGTTTTTCAACCTACCGGGGCAGTTGAACCGCGCAGGCGATGCGGGCCAAAAAGCGCTGCGATCCCCAAAAGAACACCGGAGACCGTGGCAATCATACCCGCCGCGGAAACACTATCGGCAAGACCGATCCACAAAGGGCCGTATCCCGCCAGAACATACCCAATGACAGCTGAAACTGTGGCAAAGACCACAGACCATGCCACCTGATGTTCCAGTCGATTGGTCATCAGCCGTGCTGCTGCAGGCGGACAGATAAACATCGCGATCACAATGATGCTGCCAACCGCATCAAAGGCCGCAACCGCCGCGATTGCCGCCATGATCACCAGCGCCAGCCCCAGTGGACTGGTGCGCAGGCCGATGGTCCGCGCGAAGCCTTCGTCAAATGTGCTGATCTTGAGCGGCCGCCAAAATACGAAAATAAACAGTGCAACGGCCACAAGTGTGATGGCCATACGTGGCAATTCAACCGGCAAGCCAGCCAGCGCAACAGGATCCAGCAGGGAGTGCCATCCGGTCGCGTCCAGCCAGATCAGGCTTTCCAGATTACCGTAAAGCGCATGTTCAACATCCAGATGGACGCTGCTGGTATCAGACTGCTCCAACAGCAGCACACCGCCTGCAAACATGGATGTAAAAATAACGCCCATTGCGGCACCGGCTTCGATCTTGCCCAAACGCCGGACCGCCTCAATCCCGATAACCGCCACCACGGCGGCACCGGCGGCCCCCAGCAACATGGGCCATGTGGTCACAACACCGGTCACAAGAAACGCAACAACGATACCCGGCAGGACAACGTGGCTGATCGCATCCCCGATCAACGCCTGACGTCGCAACACCAGAAAATTGCCCGGTAACCCACAGGCCACGGCAACGAAAATGCCCGTCAGCATCGGCACCAGCGACAGGGGAACAAATTCCGCGCCGCTCATGCCGGTACCACGGCGCGCAGGTCAATGCGGCTGTCCACTTCGGTGATTTGGTCGGGCGTGAGCACTGTTTCGATCTCGGTCAGCCCGTCATAGAACGATGCAGCAGCTTCATAGGCCGGGTCCCTGCGGATGATCTGCCACCGGGTTTCGTCACGCAGTGCTTTTGTCGCACGCGCGCGGCCTTCTTTTGTCGCAACGCCATCGGGCAATGCCCACCCTTGGGCCCGAAGCAGCCGGAGCGTGAGGCGCTCGTATATCGGCTGTCCATGCGCCAGCGCCAGCAACCCCTGCCGCAAATGAACCCTGCGTTGATAGGCGGTGTGGCGCAGCACTGCCGATGCAACGCCGCGACCGGGGGCCAGCAACAATGACACTGCGAAAAAGCCGAAACTAACCAAAACGATAATGGGTCCGGTCGGCATGTCTGGCAAAGATGCAGAGAGTGCGGCACCGATGTAGGCGGACAGGCCACCCAGCACCCCGGCGATCAGCACAACATGGTCGGTCCGTTCGGTCCAGAAGCGCGCTGTCACAGGCGGGATGATCAGCAAGGCCACAATCAAGATCAGGCCAACAATTTTCAGCCCCACAACTGTCACCGCCAGCACCAGCCCCATCATTGCAAGATCAGTGCGCCTTACATTCTGCCCCAATGAAATTGCAAAATCGGGATCGAAAGACGCAAGTGTGAGCGGGCGGCGCATCAAAAGCACCAGCGCCAGTGTGAACGCAGCAGACCCCGCAATCACCAATGCGTCGGCGCGCAACATCCCCGCAGTTGAGCCAAGCAGAAACCCTTCAAGCCCGGCTTGTCGTCCCGCGCTCATCGTTTGGATCACTGTCAACAGCACGATCCCAAAGCCGAAGAACACCGACAGGACAGATCCAATCGCTGCGTCTTCGGCCAATCGCGTGCGCGTCGTAAGCCAGGATACCAACAGCAATCCAGTCGCCGCGGACAGAGCCGCACCGCCCAGCAGGCCCACCAGATTGCGCCCCTCGCCGCCCAGCGCCACCATCAGCATGAAAGCCAGCGCAACACCCGGCAGCGTTGCGTGGCTGATTGCATCACTGACCAGTGCGCGTTTGCGCAAGAAAAGGAATGTTCCCCCTACACCGGCGGCCATACCCAAAAGGGCTGCACCCAGTGTCACCAGCGTGGCGTTATACCCCAATTGAAGCGTCAGCGCGTCCCAGATCATATGAGCTGCAGCGCCTCCATCTGTGGGGCGGCCAGACGCCCGCCATAGGCGTCTTGCAACATCTGGGTCGTGAATGTCGTTGCAACCGGCCCTTCGGCCACACGGCGGGTGTTGATCAGAAACACATTGTCAAAATACTCCGCAACAGTGCTGAGGTCATGATGTACTGCAACAACCGTTTTACCGGCATCACGCAAGGATTTCAGAACGGCAATAATCGCTTTTTCGGTGGCGGCATCGACGCCTGCAAAAGGCTCGTCCAACAGATACAGATCCGCATCCTGCGCCAGCGCGCGCGCCAAGAAGACACGCTGTTGCTGACCCCCTGAAAGCTGACCAATTTGGCGCGTGGCAAAATCCTCCATTCCGACACGGGCCAGACACCCCTTTGCCTTTTCGCGATGGGCGGGCCTGACCCGACCCAAAAGACCAAGCTGAGGATAAAGCCCCATCAGCACCACGTCGATCACCCGCGTGGGGAAATCCCAGTCTACAGAGGCCCGTTGCGGCACATAGGCGATGCGGTGGCGCTGGTCGTCAACGGGTTTGCCGTAGATCGTGGTCGTCCCGGCCAGGGGTTTGAGGATGCCCAATGCCGCCTTCAGCAAAGTGGATTTCCCCGCCCCATTCGGCCCGATGATCGCTGTCATTTTGCCAGTCTCGACCGTCATATCGACAGAGAAAATAGCGGGCTTCTGGCCATATGAAACCGTCATGCCACGTATTGCCAGCGGACTGTTCTCGCGGTTCACTTTAACGGGGTCCGCGTCTTGGGTTGTGGCCAGTTCAACACTCATTGATCAGCTTCCCTGCGCCAGTTTTCCCTGCATCCCCGATGCCGGGATATCAGCACCCAACGCAGTCGCGATGGTGGTGACATTGTGGTCAATCATGCCAATATAAGTGCCCTCATAGGTGCCATCGGACCCCATTGCATCACTGAAAAGCGATCCGCCAATGCGTACCTCGTGCCCCTGTGCGCCAGCCCCTTCGATCAAGGCGCGCATATTGCGGTCCGAGACTGAGGTTTCCACAAAAACGGCCCCGATTTTGCGGGCCACAAGGTCATCAACCAATTCGCTGATCCGGTTCAGGCCAGCTTCGCTTGCTGTGGAAATGCCCTGAATGCCAATAACCTCAAACCCAAACGCCCGTCCGAAATAACCAAAGGCATCATGGGCAGTGACCAGAACACGCTGATCTTGGGGTACTTTGGTCAGCGCATCATTAGCATAGGCCGCCAGCGCCGTCAGTTCTGACTGATAGGTGCTGGCATTTTGCGCAAAGGCATCCGCATGCTCTGGGCGCGCCGCTGACAAGGCCGCGGTGATTTCGCTGACGACGCCCTGCCAGGTGGTGGGGTCCATCCACACATGCGGATCAAATCGCCCGTCATAAGACGGATGGCTCAGCAAACTGTCTTTTGGCAAAGCTTCTGCGACCGCCACGACGGTGCGTTTGCCAGCGAGCTCTTCAAAGAACCGCTCCATCTGCGCCTCAAGATAAAGTCCGTGCCAGAGCACCAGATCGGCGCGGGTCATGGCAACGATATCGCTGCGGGTCTGGCGGTATCCGTGCGGATCAACACCCGGTCCCATCAGCGCGCGGACAGTCACAAAATCGCCGCCGATCCGGCGGGCGGCATCGGCAATCATGCCCGTGGTCGCCACAATCGCAATGGTATCAGCGGCCCTGACCAGCGAGGCGGTGCTGATCAATGCCATGCCCCCCAATAGGGTAGCGCGTCGGGTCAACGGGGCTGATGCAAAATTTATTTTCATGGTCTCTATATGAGAATAATTCGCAACTAAGTCAATCTAGTTGCGAATTATTCTCAATCTCGATTGGCAGTCAGAACGAGATATCAAACCGTGCGCCCTGTTCCGACGGTACAAATACAATCTTGCCACCGTGCGCGCCCAGCAATGCTTGCGCAATTGGCAAGCCCATGCCCGTACCCCCTTCGGTCCTCGTTGTGGTGAAAAACGGATCAAACAACCGCGACTGGTTGCCGGGGGCCACGCCTTGGCCATCATCTGTGACCCGCAGAACCCCGTCAGCCCAACTTAGATCAAGGCTTGACGCCCCGTGACCTGCTGCGTTCTGTGCAAGCTGGGTCAGTACCGCCCGCAGATCATCCGCCGAAATGGGCAATGTGCCACCTTGCATGACATTTGTGTTGATACCAGTGAGCGTTGCCGCCACCTCGGCAAGATCCGCCTGCCCTCCCGCACGTTCCAGCCCTGCGGCGGCATGGGCGCGCATATCGCTCAGCAAATGTTCCATCCGCGTCGCTGCTTCTTCAATCGTTGCGGCCAGCACAATACGGTCCTGTTTGTTCACGTCGCCCTGCAGCAATTCTGCCGCCCCGGAAATGGCGGTGAGCGGTGATTTAAGCTCGTGGGTCACGTGGTTTGCATAGGCCCGCAAGCCAGAGGCGCGGTTGTGCAAGGTATCGCCCATATCAATGACACTTTGTCCCAACTCGCTGAACTCCGGCGTGCCAAAATGCACCGGCAACGGCGCATCCACCCGTCCGGCCTTCATGGCGCGGGCATGGGCCGTCAGCGCATAAACCGGTCGCAACACCAGACGCCACAGCAGAAAGCCAAGGATTGTCGTCGACAGAATTGCCATCCACGCAATCAGCCAGGCGGTTTCTGCCCAACCCAGCACATTTCCAGCAACCCTGAAATACCCGATACCAATAAGCGGCACGCCCAGCACGGCCGCCAGAGTGCCCCCCACCACCAAGGCCAGGGGCGGGCGCCATTTGCGTCTCACGCGCTGCGGCATGGTCCCATCCTGATGCCAACGCCATGTATTGTCTCGATCGCATCAGCGCAGCCCGCATCCGCCAGTTTGGCACGTAAATTGCGCAGATGGCTGTCCACCGTTCGGTCCGAGACATGAATATGCGCGCCATAAACGGCGTCGGTCAGCGAAGGCCGAGGAACAACCTGATCGGGCCGCGTCATCAAATGGTTCAAAATGCCCATCTCGCGCGCAGTCAAGGCAACCGGAACCCCATTCACGAGACACCGATGGCGCGCCGGGTCAATTGCCAGGCTACCGGTCTGCAGCACAGCCTGCCCGTTCGTATTGACCGGTCCCGCGCCGCTGCGCTTGAGGATCGCTTTGATCCGGGCGACCAGTTCGCGGGGTGAAAACGGCTTGGTCACGTAGTCATCGCCGCCCAGTTCAAACCCCAAAACGCGGTCGATCTCGTCATCGCGCGCCGTCAGGAACAGAACAGGCGTCTGGTCGCTGACCCGCAATGTGCGGCAAACCTGCAGCCCGTCCATTTCCGGCAATCCGATGTCCAGCACGATCAAGTCAAATCGCCCGGACCGAGCCTTGGCCAATCCTTCGGTGCCATCTCCAGCCTCACTGGTTTGCATTCCCGCCTGTCGCAGGGCGATCGAAATCACGTTCCGGATGTGTGGATCATCATCAACAATCAGAATGTGCGACTTCACGGGGCGACCTCGGCTTGCATGTCCCGCAGGCTACTCAGGGCGCGCCAATTGCGAAAGCCCCATTCGCGCCAGTCTTGTGGGGCTCTGACCCGGTATCGTGCGTGGCAAAGGGGTCGGCCAAGCTTCAATTCATGTGCTGCAATGATTGGCTGGGCCGCATCGCCCAGCCAGCACAGGTGATAGGTGTCGCGTTGCACCGGATGGCTCAGATTGTAGCGCGCGATCACCGCATCGAAACTGACCAGCGCACAGACATACAGCACAACACCCGCCATTGCCCCGCCGCGCAGCATCAGCCAGCCGTTGCGATGCCGCCGCCAGACCTGCCAAAGGATCAACGCCAGCCCCCCTGCGACCAGACCCATCCAGATCGCGGCGGCAACCCGCAGATGCGTCAGACCATACACCTCAACGTAAAGCTCAAGGCGCACCAGTGAACTGACCACCAGCATCACGTTTTGGGCAACCCAAAACATCAACAAGGCGCGAAGCATCCGATTGCCGTCGGTCCAGCGTCGCGTCAGCAGGGCAAATCCACCCGCCAGCAAGGCGGTGATCACCAAAGGATAAGCGCCCCGATGCGCATATTCGGCATAGGTAATGCCCTCTGGCAGGCCCACGCCGCCATAAAGATAGATCACATCCATCGCGGTCTGTAGCGCAAAGACAGCGTTGAACAAAACCAAGGCCCGCGTCACCGATGCCGGATTGATGATGCCCTGCCGCGCTGGGCCCATCTTGTGGGCACGTGGCACGGCCCGCAGACGCTCACGCATTTTTGTCAGCGATAGGGCCGTCCAGATCACCGGCAGCAGGCAAAGCCAAAAGAGCAGCCTGTCTTCATTTGGCAACGCGATGTCTATGCGCCAAACCGCATCCGCCCAGCCTTGGGCAATCGGGTTTGCCTCAAGCAACAACAGCAAAAAGACCAGCCCAAGCGTGATGGGCACCAGCCACCCCATCAGCATCCGCTGAACCAGCGCGGCCAGGCCGGCACCATCTTTGTGTCGCAGCATATGCGCGCCATCATCAAATGTTTGCCGCAAACCCATTGGCCATAACCGCAACGCACCGCCGCCAAGTTCCGCCGGGTTCAACCCCGCCAGCAGCGCCAACATCGCTGAAACGCCACAGATCGCGATCAACAGTGACAGGGGCTGCACAAGCTCGACCAACGGCAACAACGCTAACACGCTGCCGCCCGCCACCAGACCAAACCTTTGGCCGCTGATCTGTTTCCCGGCAACCCATAACGCCGCCACCACAATAGCCGCACCAAAAACCGCCAGCGACAAGCCTGGCAAAACCTGCCAGACCAACACATCGCCGAGCGCAATCAAGGGTATCAGCAGGGCAAGCCGCCCCGTTTGCGGTGTTTTTGACGCGGCCTCTGGATCCCGCGTGTCGGCCCGAGTGTTGCCATCCATCCACCAACCATCCTGCTGCATTGCCAATGGCACGCCCCGGATCAAAAAAGTTTTCATATTTCACTGCCCTCATTGTCATATTTCTGACCTTGGTTCTGACAATCTGATGTGCAGGATCCGGGGCGCGCGTGTGCATTTTTCGCGCAAATGACATCGCGGCAGTGCGCGGCAGAGGCATTGCCAAAGGGGGCGTTTGCGTGGCACTTTGGATACCTGACCGACCCGGAGATGCCCCATGGCCACCCAGATCACCACCGCCCAATCCGCTGCTGCGACCACAACGCAGTCGCATCTGCCGCAAGTGACAGAACCCCGTAATCCGGGCATGCCTCTTGATATGGATTGGGTCCGCACGGTGCAGGCGAATACATCTGCCATCGAACGGCGCGCGGCATCGCTGCCTGCGCGCAGGTCCGTAAAAAAACAGCATCAGGCGGCGTGGCTGTTGCGTGCAATCACCTGCATTGATCTGACGACGCTGTCTGGCGATGACACCGCCCGCCGGGTTGCGCGCCTGTGCGCCAAGGCCCGTCAACCGGTGGCACCAGCCTTGCTTGATGCCCTTGGGATGGGGCCGATCACCACGGGTGCGGTCTGTGTCTATCATGAGATGATCCCGGCCGCGAAAGCCGCCCTGAGCGGTACCAATATTCCCATCGCAGCTGTCTCAACGGGCTTTCCGGCGGGGTTGTCGCCGCTGGAACTGCGGATCAAAGAGATTGAAATGAGCGTGGCCGCAGGGGCGTCTGAGATCGACATCGTCATTTCGCGGCGGCATGTTTTGTCGGGTGATTGGCAGGCGCTCTATGACGAAATGCAGGCTTTCCGTGTCGCGTGCGGTGATGCGCATGTCAAAGCGATCCTTGCCACGGGCGAATTGGGCAGCCTGCGCAATGTCGCACGGGCATCGCTTGTTTGCATGATGGCCGGTGCCGATTTCATCAAGACCTCAACCGGCAAGGAAACGGTGAACGCGACGCTACCTGTCAGCCTCGTGATGATCCGCGCCATCCGCGACTATTATGACCGCACCGGACTGCGCGTTGGGTACAAACCTGCGGGCGGCATTTCCAAGGCCAAGGATGCGATCACCTATCTTGCACTGATGAAAGAAGAACTGGGGGACCGGTGGTTGCAGCCGGATCTCTTCCGGTTTGGTGCCTCGTCCCTGCTCAATGACATTGAACGGCAACTTGAACACCACATCACCGGCAACTATTCCGCCGGGTATCGCCACGCGACAAGCTGAGGGCTGTAACATGACCATTTCCGACATCTTCGAGACCATGGACTATGGCAAGGCCCCGGAATCAGCCGCTGATGCGCTGGCTTGGCTGGTTGATATGGGCGACCGCTTTGGTCATTTCATTGATGGGGCCTTCACCGATCCAGGCAATGGTTTTGACAGTAAGAACCCGGCGACCGGCGAGGTGCTGGCAACATTAACCCAAGCCACACAGGCGGATGTGGACGCCGCCGTAAAAGCCGCAAGGAAAGCGCAACCCAAGTGGGGGAAACTTGGCGGTCACGGCCGCGCGCGGTATCTCTATGCGCTCGCAAGGCTCTTGCAGAAGCACAGCCGCCTCTTTGCGGTTCTCGAAGTCCTCGACAATGGCAAGCCGATCCGCGAGGCGCGTGATATCGACGTGCCATTGGCGCAACGGCATTTTTACTACCACGCGGGTATGGCACAGTTGATGGAAAGCGAACTGCCGGATGCAGAAGCTCTGGGTGTCTGCGGTCAAATCATCCCGTGGAATTTCCCGCTGCTGATGCTCGCATGGAAAGTCGCACCTGCCTTGGCGATGGGCAATACAGTGGTGCTGAAACCTGCTGAATACACATCTTTGACCGCCCTGCTGTTTGCAGACATCTGCCGTCAGGCGGGCCTGCCCAAGGGGGTGGTGAACATTGTCACCGGTGATGGCACGGTGGGCGAGATGATCGTGAATTCAGATGTCGACAAGATTGCCTTCACCGGCTCCACCGCCGTGGGCCGCCGCATCCGCGAGGCAACGGCTGGCACCGGCAAGGCGCTCACGTTGGAGCTGGGCGGGAAATCCCCTTATATCGTGTTTGACGATGCCGATCTGGATTCCGCTGTCGAAGGATTGGTTGATGCCATCTGGTTCAATCAGGGGCAGGTCTGCTGTGCCGGATCTCGCCTGCTGGTGCAGGAACCCGTTGCCGATACTTTCTATGCCAAATTGCGGGCCCGAATGGGCAAACTGCGCGTTGGTGATCCTTTGGATAAATCCATCGATGTGGGCGCTCTGGTGGATCCGGTGCAGTTGAAATCGATCAGCGATATGGTCAGCGCCAATACGGCTGGCGAAAAATTCGTGGCTGACACGGCGATGCCCGGACAGGGATGTTTTTATCCTCCGACGCTGATTACCGGACTGAACCCCGCTGATACGCTGATGCAGGAAGAGATATTTGGCCCTGTGCTGGTTTCGACCACCTTCCGCACCCCGTCTGAGGCCGTGGAACTGGCCAACAACACCCGCTACGGGCTGGCGGCAACGGTCTGGTCCGAGAACATCAATCTGGCCCTGGATATCGCCCCGAAACTGGCCGCGGGCATTGTCTGGGTCAATGGCACCAACCTGATGGACGCCGCAGCCGGGTTTGGTGGCGTGCGCGAAAGCGGGTTTGGACGTGAAGGTGGTTGGGAAGGTCTGGCGGGATACACCCGTCCCAAGGGCCAGCAAAAGCCGCTGAAGCTGATCGAGCCGATGGCAGGTGACGGCACCCCTGTCGATCCGATCGACCGCACCGCGAAACTCTACATTGGCGGCAAGCAAGCGCGTCCCGATGGCGGCTATTCCGCGCCGGTCTGGGGCAAAACCGGTGCTTTGCTGGGGCATGCATCGCTTGCCAATCGCAAAGACGTGCGCAACGCGGTTGAGGCGGCGCATGCGGCAAAGGGTTGGTCCAAAACGACCGGGCATCTGCGCGCCCAAATCCTGTATTACATCGCCGAAAACCTTGCCGCCCGGGCCGACGAATTCAGTCACCGACTGGATGCGATGCAAGGCGGAAGGCACGGCAAAAACGAAGTCGAAGCCAGCATCAAACGCCTTTTCACCTATGCCGCATGGGCCGACAAATTCGATGGGCAGGTCCACGGCGTTCCGATCCGGGGTGTCGCGATGGCGATGAAAGAACCCGTTGGTGTAATTGGCGCAGTTTGCCCCGCCGAGGCCCCCCTACTGGGTCTGATTTCGTGCATGGCACCGGCCATCGCGATGGGCAACCGGGTGGTGCTTGCCGCCTCTGAACCGTTCCCCCTGTCCGCTACTGATTTTGCGCAGGTGATTGAGACTTCTGATGTGCCCGCAGGCGTGGTCAACATCCTGACCGGCCCGCAAAGCGACCTTGCAGAGGCGATGGGCCGTCACATGGATATCGATGCAGTCTGGTGTTTTGGGGCCGCCGACTTAAGCAAAACAATTGAACACGGCGCAGCGGGCAATCTGAAACGCACATGGGTCAACCATGGCCTTGCGCGTGACTGGATGGGGCAAGCGGGCGAAGGGCGGGCATTTCTTGAAGCCGCGACAGAGGTCAAGAATATCTGGGTACCCTACGGGGAATAAATCCAGGTCCAGGCTGGCAAATAAATGCAAAACGGCCTTGGCCTTCTCAAAGCCAAGGCCGTATTTCGCACAGTAGATTCCCCATTAACCAATGGTCGTACGGCATCAATTCCCGGCAGTGGTTTCAAGACCGACCGGCTGACCCACCACCACAAAATGTAACCCCTCAGGGTCAAGCAACTCGTCCGCCAGGCGTTTCACATCATCCAGCGTGACCGCCTCAACCTTTTCGTTGCGGGTCGCGATGTAATCAATCGGCAGCCCCAGCATCTGCATTCCAACGAGGATGCTGGCAATCGGACCATTGCCATCAAAACGCAACGGATAAGACCCGGTAATAAAGGTCTTGGCATCGCGCAGTTCCGTTTCTGTCACGCCGTCACGGGCCAGCTTGGCCCATTCATCGCGGATCACGTCAATGGCGTCAGCGATCCGGTCATTGGCCGAACTGACCGACCCCATATAAGTCTCTGCCAAATCGCGGGGCACCAGGTATGAATAGACCCCATAGGTCAGCCCGCGCTTTTCGCGCACCTCATTCATCAGGCGGCTTTCAAAGGAACCACCCCCTAGGACATGATTAAGGATGGTGGCCGCGAAAAAGTCCGGGTCGCTTTGTTTGATCCCTTTTTGACCAAACAGCGCCACAGATTGCGGTGTGGCAAAATCCACCACGGTGACACCGGGTGGGATGGTGACCTCGGCACGCGGCGGCATTGGCGCACCTGTTTGAGGCAGATCGCCCAACAGATCATCCATCAGTACCCCAAGTTCTTCGGGCGTAATGTCCCCGACGGCACCAATGTAAATGCGGTCACGTGCCAATACCGCATCATGCGCTGCAATCAGATCATCACGGGTCAGCGCCGCAACGCTGTCCAGTGTTCCGTTGAGCGATGAGGCATAGGGGTGATCGCCAAATACGATACGATTGAAGGTTTCGCTGGCGATGTCATCAGGGTCCTTTTGATCCGATTGGATGATTGACAAAACCTGCCCCCGCACCCGATCAATGGCTTCCTGATCAAAGCGCGGCTCTTGCAAAGCGGCCCGCAACAGCGCGACAGACGCCTCTCTGTTCTCCGTCAAAAACCTCGCTGAAATCGACAGGGAGTCACTTGAGACTTCAAATCCAAAGCTTGTGGCCAGCGCCTCGGATGCGCGGCTGAACGCGCGCGCGTCCATGTCGGCGGCCCCTTCCTCAAGCAATCCGGTCATCAGATTGATGGCACCGCGTTTGCCGGGCGCATCCAACGAAGCACCACCGCGAAACCGCAGTTCCAACGCGACAAATGGGATCGTATGTTCCTCAACCAGCCAAGCGGTCAGGCCACCGGGGCTGGTGACCGATTGAATGTTCACCTCTGCACGGGCCGGCAATGCCGCGATCATCATCAGGAAAAGTGCCGTTAACACTCTCATTGCGCTGCTCCCTCTTTCATTAACCATCCGGTGACGGACGCACGGCGGTCAAAAACTGCGGCAGCGGCCTGCATGATATCGTCAGCACTCACAGCTTCGAGGATCTTGGGCCAATCCTGCACGTCGCTTACTGTCAATCCGATGGCCAGCGCCCGACCATATCGGCTGGCAACCTGATCTGCATTGTCGCGCGCATAGATCTGTTCTGCGCGGATCTGCAACTTGATCCGGTCCAACTGCTCTGCATCGACGCCTTCCTGCATGAAAGCGGTCAGCGCCTCATCCAGGGCATCTTCGGCATCCTGCAGGCTGGTGCCAGCGGTCGGGACCACGACCAGATCAAAGGTCGTGTCATCCAGCGCTGTCCCATTGTAGAAAGCACCGGTATAGGTCGCAATTTGCCTGTCAAACTGCAGCTTTTCGGTCAGGTAGGATGTCGTGCCACCCCCTAAAATCTCGCTGAGTATGGTCAGGGCGGCCGCCTGTTCCTGCGCGCCCGTGTCACGCTCTGGCGCAAGGTAGGACCGGCTGACATAGGGCTGCGCCACCCGTGCGTCCCGAAACAGCAAACGGCGTTCTGCGGTTTGCGGAGGCTCCTCGGTCCGCAGCCGTGCCGGCAATTCAGGATTGGCAGGGATCACACCATAGTATTTTTCGGCGAGTGCTTTCACCTCGTCCGGCCTCACATCACCGGAAACCACCAAAATCGCATTATTGGGGGAATAGTAGAGCCCATAAAAAGACAGCGCATCTTGCAGATCAAGCTGCTCCATCTCATGCTTCCAGCCGATAATAGGTGTGCCATAGCGATGGTTGAGGTATTGGGCTGCTTTCAGTTGTTCATTAAACAGCGCGCCGGGACTGTTTTCAGTGCGTTGGTTGCGTTCTTCCAGGATGACATCGCGTTCCGTTTCGATGTTCTCTGGCGTCAGACGGATGTTTTTCATCCGGTCGCTTTCCATCTGCATCATCAGTTCCAAACGGTCCGCCGCGACCCGTTGGTGATAGGCAGTAAAATCATAGCTGGTAAAGGCATTGTCACGTCCGCCATTGGCCGAAACCGTTGCCGAAAATTCGCCCGATTCCATCTTGTCCGTCGCCTTGAACAGCAAATGTTCCAGAAAATGCGCAACGCCCGACGATCCTTTTGGTTCATCAGCAGACCCGGCACGGTACCAGACCATCTGTTGTACCACCGGTGCGCGATGATCTTCGACCACCACCACGTCCATGCCGTTTTCCAGGGTAAAATATGTCACGGCTTCGTTGTCGCTCGCGAAAGCGCTGACAGGCACAAGGACAAAGGCCATCAGGGCCGCAAAAATCGGCGATCGGAACATCATCAATCCTTTGGTGTATAACATTGAAAGGTAGGTACGCCGTTGCACCCCACATTCAACCCACTGCGCAAAAAAGTGAGCAGGCAGGCGCTCACCAATTGCTGTTTAACGGATAGCAGGTGGCGAGGAAGGCGTGCGTGCACCCGCGCGGCGCCAACGTGCGGCCTCAACCTCAGCATTCAGCGTTTGACGGCGATAGACTTTGGCATAATTGTCGGTGGGGAAAATGCGGTACTGGGTAAGGCGCGCCTTGCGCCTGCGGAAATCAGCATCCGTTTCGGCCAATTGCTGTCGCACACCCGGCGTCACACCCAATCGGCTGGCATGTTGCACCAATGCACCGTCGCTTGCGGGAATACCACCGCCTGCGGCTTCGGGCCGGCCCCCAAATGCCGCAATCCCTTCATTCAGCGCTGAACGATCTGTGAGGTTCGCCTGACCCGGTGTTGGCGGAGGCAGGCTGGCGTAGCTGTTTGGTGCCTCAAGGGCTTTGACAGGGGCCACCCGGAACTCATCGGGACCGCTTGAATTCGTACGCAGGTCTCTCAACCCGGTGCTGGCACATGCCGCAAGGGTCAGGGGGATCAGGACTAATATGAGCGTACGGCGCATGGGTCGTCTCCTTTGGGTCTGCCCCTCAATATCGCAGGCAGGTGGTCAATGTCACTGTCGTTTTTGCACAGCGCTTTTCGGAGGTGCCTTTTTGTCGGTTGTGAACAACACCAAGCCCAACGCACCCGCAAAGATAAAGATGTCGGCAATGTTGAAAACAAACGGATTATTGATGCCGCAACAAGACATATTAAGAAAATCAAGCACATAGCCATAGATCAGCCGATCCGCCACGTTACCAAGTGCCCCGCCCACCAGAAGGCCACCACTTATTTGCGCCCAGAACCCTTGTTCTGATCGTCGCAGCCACAGGGTAACAGCAAGACAAATAACCAACGCGAGGACGATCAAGAACCAGATGCTGACGCCATCGCCAAGGCCAAAGTTGATGCCCCGATTTTCGCCATACCGAAAATTCAGAACAGGCGGCAACACGTCAATCGACCGAATGCGGGCCAGTTCCATCATGTGGATCACCACATATTTGCTGGCCTGATCGATCAGAAAGGCGGCAAATCCGGCCCAGATAAAATTGCGCATCTGTTGCCCCTCTTAGTGCCGAAAGTGGCGCATGTTGGTAAAGACCATCGCCAGACCAGCCGCGTCCGCAGCCGCGATCACCTCGTCATCGCGCATCGACCCGCCCGGTTGAACAAGTGCCGTTGCCCCCGCCTCTGCTGCGGTGATCAACCCGTCAGCAAAGGGAAAGAACGCGTCAGATGCCACAACAGACCCTTGTGTCAAGGGGGCCGGCAGGCCCATCGCCTCGGCCATGTCCTGTGCCTTGCGGGCCGCAATTCGGGTGCTGTCGACGCGGCTCATCTGGCCCGCGCCCACGCCGACTGTGGCGCCATCTTTGACATAAATAATCGCATTGGATTTAACGTGTTTCGCAACCGTCCAGGCAAAAAGCAAATCGCTGAGCTCTTGGTCAGAGGGCGCGCGCTTGGTCACAACTTTCAGATCATCACGGGTGATCCGACCCACATCCTTGTCCTGCACCAGATATCCGCCCGACACCTGCCGCACCGCCAGCTTTGCCAGTGTGGGGTCAGCCAACCCATCTGTGGTCAGTAACCGAAGATTCTTCTTTTTGCCAAAAATACTCATGGCGTCTGCATCAGCACCGGGCGCAATCACAACTTCGGTGAATATCCCGCTGATGGCTTCCGCAGTTTCACCGTCAAGGATTTGGTTCAAAGCGATGATGCCGCCAAACGCCGAGGTGCGGTCACAATCAAAGGCGCGCGTGTAGGCCTCGATCATGGTGCTGCCCGTTGCAACGCCACATGGGTTGGCGTGCTTGATAATCGCGCAGGCGGGGCCGTTCGCGGGTGCAAATTCGCTGACCAGTTCAAACGCCGCATCGGTGTCGTTGATGTTGTTATATGACAGCTCTTTTCCCTGATGCTGGGTGGCCGTTGCCACGCCGGGGCGGTCACTGCCATCGGTATAGAACGCCGCGTGCTGATGGGGGTTTTCGCCATACCGCAAGGTTTGCGCCAAGGTTCCGCCAAAGGTGCGGCGGCGCGGTGTTTCACTGACCTGCTCTGCCATCCATGTGCTGACCGCTGTGTCGTAGGCCGCCGTGCGGGCATAGGCGGTCTGGGCCAGACGTTGGCGCAGGGCATAGGTCGTCTGACCGGCATGGGCATCCAGTTCGGCAATCACCTGAGAATAATCTTCCGTATCGACCACAACAGTCACAAAGCCATGGTTCTTGGCCGCTGATCTGATCATCGCCGGGCCACCGATGTCGATGTTCTCAATAACCTCAGGATAGTCCGCCCCCTTGGCCACCGTCGCCTCAAACGGATAGAGGTTCACCACCACCAGATCAATTGCGCCAATGCCATGGGTGTCCATCGCGGCCAGATGATCCTTGTTGTCGCGCAGGGCCAGCAACCCGCCATGCACTGCGGGGTGCAATGTCTTGACGCGGCCGTCCATCATTTCCGGATATCCGGTCGCATCTGCCACATCGCGGACATCAAGCCCCGCATCGCGCAATGCCTTGGCCGAGCCACCCGTGCTCAGCAATTCAACCCCATGCGCCGTCAGAGCCTTGCCTAGATCAATCAATCCGGTCTTGTCAGATACAGAAAGCAGGGCGCGTTTGACGGGGTGCAGGTCGGGCATGGGCAGAGGTCCTCTGGTCAGTCTTCTTCGGCATAAGGATCGTCTCGTGACAGATCCCGCACGCCAATCGCAGTTTCCTGCGCTTTGGACAAGGACCACCTGACCCGTGTGGCATAGGTAAATGCCATTCCGGTCAAAATAATCTGTTGTGCAGCACGTGGTTTCAGCCGCGTGGTTTCCAGATAGACGCCTGCTTCGAGTTTGAGATTATGTGTGCCGTCATGGCGGAACACCCATATTTCACCGCTCTTGAGCGCCATAGAGATCGCAGCACCGCCCAGATCGAGGGTCGCATCGACGTCAGGGTGCAGATGAAACCGTATATCAAACTGAATGCCTTTCAACTTGCCGGCATCCAGAGCGCGGTCAAAACGCCTCTTCTCAACGTCCTCCAACGCCAGCAGCATATCCTCACCCGCCAGCCCACGCCCATCCAGCGTTAACTCAAGCGTCCGCGCATGGGTCAAACCATGGGTCGCGACATATCCGTTGTGACCGCCTTGAAAGCGAATGCCGTCGGACATCTGGCTGATCTCGACGGGCACATGGGTCGCCGCATCAATCAGCGCCTCATGACCGGTGTGGCGATCCGGTTCGGCAAGCCGGGCACTTGAATAGCCCCCCAAAGACAGCGTTGAATGTGACGGTGTGGCCCGACCTGCCCTGCGCCAATCGGCACCAAAGGACGCGCCAGAGCCACAGTTGACCACCAGGGGCCTGCGCCCCGAGGTCAGTTCAAAAGCGAGCGTTGAGGCATGGGCGTTGTCAGACGCTGCACCCGACGGCGGTGTTTCCGCGTCGATGATCACGCTGGTGCGGCCCGCCGACAGTCGCGCATACCCCATGGCCAGCCCGTCTGGCTGAGTGGCCCGTACATTGGACGCCGCAAGCGCATGATCCAACCACCCCTCAGCGCCGCGGCCGCCGCCATGAAACCGTGCCAGGGCACCATCGGCGTGCCGCAGGCTGCGCAGGGTGGGTGCGATGCGTTCGATGGCTTCAAGATGTTCCTTGGGCGCACCACGGCCCGCATCACTCAGCGCCGCCGCAGCCCATGTGAGAAGCGTGAATACAGCAAGCAATTCTTCGGGGTTGCGTGTCGGCAAACCGCCTTGGTTGTCTATTTGCGATGTGCATTCGCGCGCCAAAGCCTTGATGGCCGGATCGGCCAGCGATTCCTGCCCCTCAAGCGACAAGCCCGCGTAAATGAGGCCCGTCAACGCCTCAAACCTCGGCAATCCGGGGGCGGCCCCGCGCCAGCGCCGTGACAAGAACTGGGTTTGCTGTTCCAACGAGCGATAGAACGCTTTGCTTTGATCCGATTCCTGCCCGCGCAGCACAAAAAGCGCGTGATTGATCCAGCGGATCAACCGGCGCCCCGTCAGATCAGGTGTCCATCCCGGACCCTTGCCCTTGCCATAAATGTCAATCCAGGCCCACAGCCAGTTTTGTGCCGCAGTTCGTGCTGCAACGTCGCCGACAGCGGCCAGATCGTCCATCCACGCAAACCCGTGAATTTCTTCGGCATATGCCGCATCAGGCGGTTCCACATCCCAGATGGACGTGCCCGGTTCGTTCAATAATGTCCCTGCAAACAGGTAATTGCCTGCCACCAACTGCCGCCCACGCGCATAGGACCCGATGGTGCGGGGTTCCGGCGAGGATACAAATCCTTTGACCTGCGCACGGGTACGGGTTGCGACCTTTGCGTGCCACAGATTGAGAAAACGCGCTTTGCGCGCCTTCAGACTGGTGGTGTTTAACATATGTGCTGCCCTTGACGCTCTGCTGGCGTTTGGCGCAAGCATACCCTGAGTCAACCTGCAAGTCACCGCATTTTGGTATTTTTTCTGGCAATCGGCGGGATTGGTCGCAAATGGGCGTTTGCCAGCTGCTTGCACATATTAACTTCCGGGCGAAATATCCAAAGGAAACCAGTTCATGATCGCCAGCCTGATGATGTACATGCGCCCCGAGCTTGACGCGGCACATGCGCGGTATTGGGGTCTGATCCGTGCTGAATTGTCCGCGCGGGGCGTTGCCGCCCCTCTGGCCCTGTCCCATGATGTGGATGAATTCAAAGTATGGAACGATCCGTATCTGGTGCTTAGCCAAACCTGTGGGATGCCCTACCGGAAATGGTTGCACGACAAGGTCACGCTGATCGGCACACCTGACTTCGGCGTGCCCGACTGCCCGCCGGGATACTACAAAAGCGCGATTGTGGTGCGGGCGGATGACACACGCGGGGCGCTGCCAGACTTCAAAGATGCGAGATTCGCTTTTAACCAGACGTTTTCACAATCAGGTTTTGCGGCACCCTATGCCCACACAAAACCGCTTGGGTTCTGGTTCACAGATCGGGTGCAGAGCCACAGTCATTTGTCCTCTGCCCGCGCCGTGGCAGAGGGTCAGGCGGACATTGCGGCACTTGACGCTGTGTCTTGGCGATTGATCGCGCGGTATGAACCTTTTGCAGAGCGCCTGCGGGTGCTGGAATGGACATCCCCGACCCCCGGTTTGCCCTATATCGCTGCTGCCGGTGCCGACCAACCAGCAACATTTGACGCCGTCAGCGCCGCAATTGCAGCATTGGAAGGTCCGGATCGTGCAGCGATGGGCATTCAGGGACTGATCCCGATCCCTAAAGAGGCCTATCTGGCCGTCCCCAACCCGCCAGAAAGTGACAGCTGATCAACCTGCCTTGCGCAGGCAGGCGATGTAGAAACCATCCATCCCACCCCGATCGGCCCAATAATCCGGGCGCAGGCGCAAGCCGCCTTCGGTGGTGTGCCAGTCAGGATCAATCCCCGGCACATCCAAAGCGTCGGTATCCGTTGTCATGTCGGCGTGACGCTCCAATGCCTCGTCCACCTGCACTTCGCCTTCATCAGGCAAGAGTGAACAGGTGCAGAAAACCAACCGGCCACCGGGTTTCAATAATGACCACGCATGGTCGATCAACTCCGATTGCAGTTCGATCAGATCGCCAAATTCAGACCCATCCTTGGCATAGGGCAGATCAGGGTGCCGTCGGATCGTGCCGGTGGCCGAACACGGGGCATCCAGCAAAATGGCATCATATTCACCTGCCACCTCGCGCGCGTCCTGCACACGCGTCTTGGCGGGCAGATGCACACGTGCAAGGTTTTCCTTGACCCGCACCATGCGCGACGCAGAGCTGTCGACGGCCGTGACCTGTGCCCCAAGTGCTGCCAGTTGCATCGTCTTGCCCCCCGGTGCCGCACATAGATCAAGCACATTTTCGCCCTTTTGCGGGGCCAGAACCTGAACCGGGAACGCCGCGGCGGCGTCCTGAACCCACCAATCGCCCTCTGCATACCCCGGCATTGCGGATACTTGCCCTGCATCCCGAACCCGCACCGACCCATTGGGCAGCACCACGCCGCCAACGGCCTCGGCCAATGCCACAGGATCGCGTCTCGCAGTCAGGTCCAGCGGCGCGCCCGCGAAATGTGCGGCCTCAATGGCGGCCATTGCCTCGGCCCCCCAGGCTTCGGTCAGTGGACCGCGCAACCATTTGGGCAAACGCGGCGCGCGCAGGGCGGCCCAGGCGTCCGGCCCCTCTGTAGCGATCTTGCGCAGAACGGCGTTTGTCAGTCCTTTGAGATGGCTCAGGGTGCGGTGACCCGAAACCAGATTGACCATTGCGTTCACCACACCATGCGCGGCACCGCCCTGGCAAAGCTCTATCGTGCCAACGCGCAGGACGTTGCGGATGGTCAGGGGTGGATATGAGCTTAAGTATTTTTGCAGCAAGCGATCCGCCCGTTCCATGCCGCGCAGCGTTTCGAGCGCCAGACGTTGCGCGCGGGCGCGGTCATCAGGGGGCAGTTTATCAAGCGCACCACCGGCCAAAAGTTCAGACATCAGGCGCGGCTCTTCGCCCAGTATCTGATCCAACAAATAGACGGCACTTTTTCGGGCCTGAACGCCTGTATCTGCCATGAGGTCACTTTCTATCTGGGGGCCAGCCTTGCGGGCATGTCTGAAGGCATGGGTTGTCTGCGGTAATCCGGGACGTATATCAAGGTGGAAGTTGCCTCAAGAGGACCCCATGCCAAATCCTACGTCACCCCCCGGACCGGACCTGCCGCCTCAGCCCAAGCCAAGGGAAAACCCCGCCCCCGACGTGCCCAACCCGACCCCGCCAGACCCCAAGCCCGACCTACCACCAGCCGCCATGCGCGCGCTGGCTGAGGCTGAAGAGCGGCGGAAGGCCAAAAAAGTGATAAATCTGCCGCCGGAATTAGGCGGTCGGGACGGGCCGGAGCCTGTCAGATACGGAGATTGGGAGAAAAAAGGTCTTGCGGTCGATTTTTGATCAGGGCCGAACCGTTGTTACGAAAACCTGTGAGTCTTTTTGATGGCTCAAATGATCAACGCAGCCTGAACTCAGCCGACTGACCGGTACCCTTGTCAGAAGTGATGCGCATCTTGGCCCCATCCGCTTCGACCGACTGGCAGTTGTAGCCCAGATCGTCACCGCCCCATTCGAGGCTGCGGCAAAGATAGTTGCCTTTCCACTGCCATTGCCCCGTAATCTCCCAGACTGCGCCCATGCCCGAGATTTGTCCGTTTGGCAGCACCGACAACTTCACCATGGGACGCGTCAGTGACTTTCCCGCGACCAGCGCAACAAAATCGGCTTTGGTTGTGACCTGTTCATAATCCGCAAAGGCAGGTGTTGCCAAAGCGAGGACACAAGCGGAAATGGAGGCAAACGATAATTTCAAGGCGCATCTCCTTTGACTGGTTATAAAGGATACGTTTCAACCGCCCGATTGGTTTCATCTTTGTTGAAGAACCTCTCGACGCTCAATCAGACAGGCCCAGAACGTCAAGCATATCATATTGACCGGGGGACTGCCTCAGCCCCCAAAGTGCTGCCTTAAGCGCGCCACGCGCAAACACCGAGCGGTCAGAGGCGACATGCCGCAAGATGATCCGTTCACCGGCAGCGGCAAACATCACGTCATGTTCTCCGATAATATCGCCACCGCGGATGGCTGAAAAACCAATGTCGCCGGTTCGGCGCGCGCCGGTCATGCCGTCACGCGCCCGGTCCGAAACCTCGGCCAGCGTTACACCCCTGCCCGATGCTGCCGCTTCACCCAACATCAGCGCCGTGCCAGAGGGCGCATCAACCTTCTGATTATGATGGGCCTCGATGATCTCAATGTCGTAATCTTCATCCAGCGCGGCCGCGACCCGTTTGGTCAATTGGGTCAACAGGTTCACCCCAAGGCTCATGTTGCCGGCGCGCACGATCACAGCATGGCGGGCAGCTGGTTCAAGGGCCGCGATCTCATCCTCGGTCATGCCGGTTGTCCCGATGACGTGTACGGCGCGGGCCTGCGCTGCGAACGCAGCAAACTCAAGTGTTGCTTTGGGCGCGGTGAAATCAATGATGGCTTGCGCGGGTGCAATGGCGTCCAGCGGATCGTCTGTGACCGTCACACCCAAAGGTGCGCCGCCCATGGCCACGCCTACATCCTGACCCACCCACGCATGGCCGGGTCGTTCAATCGCGCCAACCAACCGCATCCGATCGCTTGCTGAAACCTGCGTGATCAGCATCTGGCCCATACGGCCTGAGGCACCTGTGATGGCGATACCGGGGGTTTGGGTCATGATCGCGCTCCTTGGTCAATTTGGTTTGGTTTAGCCTGCATGGCGCGGCTTGGCAAAGGCTGCTGGACGTCTTAGATGGAAGCCATGGGAAAGAACAAGTTTCATGAGGGCACAGGCCCATCGCAACGACAGCTTCGGGTGGGTGAAACCATTCGACGGGCTTTGTCAGACGTTCTGGCGCGTGGCGATGTGCACGACCCCGAACTCAACCGCATGTCGATCACCGTCGGCGAAGTGCGCACGTCATCAGATCTCAAGATCGCCACCGCCTATGTTTTGCCATTGGGCGGGCAAGGCAAGGATGAGGTGCTGCAGCTTTTGGCGCGCAACAAAGGCGAATTGCGGCGCATGGTCTCAAAGAAACTAACGCTCAAATTTGCGCCGGATTTGCGGTTTCAGCTGGATCAGACCTTTGACCAGATGGACGAAACGCGGCGGATGCTGGCCCAGGATATTGTGCGCCGGGATGCCAATGCCCCGGATCAGGCACCGGACGAATGAGGCTGCTTGTCCTCTTGGCTCTGGTTCTTGTGGCCAGACCAGCGGACGCTGCGACATGTCGGTCCGAAACCTACGCTGGCAATAAATACTCAATTTGCGAGGTCGATCTGACGCAGGAAAACCTGCAGCTTTTCCTCAAGGATGAGGATGGCCAGATTTACGGACATTTTGGCAATATTGAAGCAGCCCTGACTGCAAACGGTCAGCATCTTGGCTTTGCGATGAACGCCGGGATGTTTCACGAAGACCGCGCGCCGGTGGGCCATTATGTCGAAAACGGGCAAGAGGTCCAGCGTGTGATCAGCAGCGATGGTCCCGGCAATTTTGGTCTGCTGCCCAATGGTGTGCTGTGCCTTCGGGACGGTCGGGCAGATGTTTTTGAAACCAAAGCGTTTTTGCGCGACAAGCCACCTTGCGTCTCTGCCACACAATCTGGTCCGATGCTGGTGATTGATGGTGCGCTGCACCCAAAGTTTCTCAAAGACGGGACGTCACGCTACATCCGCAACGGTGTCGGCACCACGGCGGATGGCACCCGTGCGGTGTTTGCGATTTCGGACAACACGGTCAATTTTTATGATTTCGGTGTTCTCTTTCGCGACCACCTCAAGATGCCGAATGCGCTTTATTTTGATGGGAATGTATCGCGCCTGCGTGCCCCCGAACTGGGCCGGGACGATGCAGGGTTTAGCGCGCTGGGCCCGATCATTGGCGTGGTTGAGCCAGCCAGATAGCGGCCGCTTGCCCGTTCGGGTTCTTTTCAAACTTGGGTCTGGGCAGTCACGCTTTGGCGCGTTAAGTGGCACTTTGGTCAACAAAGAGAGTGAACATGGCACGCAAACGCAAAGGTCGGGATATTTCAGGTTGGCTGGTGGTCGATAAACCCGCCGGGCCGACCTCAACGGCGGTGGTGAACAAGGTGCGCTGGGCAATGGATGCCAAGAAAGCAGGCCACGCTGGCACGCTGGATCCGGATGCGACCGGGGTTCTGGCCGTGGCACTGGGTGAGGCCACAAAAACTGTGCCCTATATCACCGATGCCTTGAAAGCCTATGTGTTCACCGTGCGCCTGGGGGCATCGACAAACACCGATGACGCCGAAGGGGAAATACTTGAGACATCTGATATGCGCCCGGATGATGCGGCAATAAAGGCGGCGCTGGGTGCCTTTGTCGGTGATATCGAACAGGTGCCGCCACAGTTTTCTGCGGTTAAAATTGACGGGGAACGCGCCTACAAACGCGCCCGCGACGGCGAAGCGATGGATTTGGCGGCGCGGCCCCTCTGGGTGGAGAGCCTGCTTTTGACCGACAGACCGGATGCGGATCACGTGACACTAGAAATGGTGTGCGGCAAGGGCGGCTATGTCCGATCTGTCGCGCGGGACCTGGGGCAGGCATTGGGATGTTTCGGCCATGTCCGCGAATTGCGGCGTATCTGGTCAGGGCCCTTTGACGCGTCCGAGGGATTGACCATGGAAGAGGTTGAGGCGATGGCCCGCACGCCCGAGCTTGATGCGCACCTCTTGCCGCTTGAGCAGGGGTTGCACGCTTTGCCTGAGGTCAAGGCAACCGCAGAAGGTGCCGTCCGCCTGCGCAATGGCAATCCCGGCATGGTCATCGCACATGATGTTGAATACGGCGACGAATGCTGGGCGTCCTTTGACGGCAAAGCTGTTGCTGTTGGCCGCTTCAAATCAGGCGAACTTCATCCCACACGGGTTTTTAATGTATCTTCGTCAGGCAACGACTGAGTGATGCCGTTCATTGCGATGCCGCACCAATCAGGCCAATTCCAGACTGTCTGCCAATCGAATTGCACCGAGACGCTAGGATTGGCACAACCAAACCATGATCACCCGAACACACACCAAAGGCGATGCGCCCTCTACTGCGGTCTATTCCGACTGCGAGAGATACCGCTATAGCCTTGGCCGCATTTGGGACCCGGCGGGCAAGAAGGTGATGTTCGTGATGCTCAACCCGTCAACCGCAACCGAAGTGCAGAACGACCCAACTGTTGAACGCTGTGAACGTCGGGCGCGGGCGCTGGGGTACGGCGGTTTTCGCGTGACCAACATCTTTGCGTGGCGCGCCACGGATCCACGCGACATGCGTGCCGCCCCCGATCCTGTTGGCCCTGAAAATGATTCAACCTTGAAAGAAGGTGCGCTGTGGGCCGACCACATCATCGCGGCATGGGGCACTCATGGTGCGCATCTGGATCGGGGCATTGCTGTGGCTGACATGCTGTCCCGACAGGGCAAATCATTGTTCCATTTGGGTTTATCGAAGGCAGGGCACCCTAAACATCCGCTCTACCTGCCCTATTCCCAACAACCCATTTCGTGGTCAATCGATCAGGTCACCCTTTAACGGCCCATTAACCAGTTAACTCTATTGGCTTAGGCGACCGCGCGGTTGCGTGGTTTATCTGCGCCGGGGCGGTACTGGTTGGGCCGAAGACCCGCTTTTTAGGATGATCAGATGTTGTGGTTGGCAGGGTTGATGGGTTTGATGGCGGTCAGCACGGCGGTCTATGTCGATCTGAGCGAAGAATTGGACGGCGACGACCAGCCGGGCACACCGGAAAACCGCATGGCTACACAAGACGACATCATTCTGGGCAGTGCTGATGCGGACTTCATTACCGGCGGCGACCACACCGACCAGATCAATGGTTATGACGGCAACGATGCCATAGATGGCGGGGCCGGCAATGATGATGTTCATGGTGCCGGGGGCGATGACACGCTTTTTGGCGGGCCAGACGACGACACTGTCCATGGGGATCAAGGCAATGACGACATTCATGGGGATGATGGCGACGACAGTGTGATGGGCCACGGTGATGATGACATCCTTTATGGCGGTGTCGGGCAGGATTCCCTTCACGGGGGCGAGGGTGATGACCAGCTTTTTGGTGAGGAAGGTTCCGATGCCCTGCAAGGCGGCCTGGGCAACGACACACTTGAGGGTGGCGCGGGACAGGACGTTCTTTTTGGGGGATGGGGTGCTGATGTGTTGAATGGCATCGTCGATGACCCCGATACAGCAGGAATTCAAGACCGCGATGACCAGGATTTCCTGAACGGTGGCGGTGGCGATGATGTGATTCTGGCTGGTCAGGACGATATTGTGACCACGGGTGATGGGGCCGATCAGATCGTCATGGGGGACTGGATTGGCGCAGGTCACGCGGCACATATCACAGATTTCGTGCCAACCGATGACGCCTTGCTGTTTGTCTGGGATGACAGCGCCGCTGACAGCGAAGCACCAGAGGTTTCGATTGTGGCCGATCCTGACAAGGCGGGCCTTCTAAACATCTTTATGCGTGATGTGATCGTGGCAAATGTCACAGGCGAAACGGCGTTGGACAGCGCTGAGGTGATGCTGATCCCGCTCAGTTCCGCATTTACCAGCGGATTGATCACCGCCTGACCAGCGGGCAGCCGAACCGCTATGGCAATAAGTCTTTGCCATTCCCAAGCTATTTTCCTATACGCGCCCATCACCTGCTGATTCTGATTGGCATGTGATGCCTCCATGGGCCTGAGCTGGACGACATCCCGGCCTGCGCCATTCATTTTAACTTTTCCGCAAAGGAGACCCCGATGTCGATTACACTGGAAGAAAAAGCAAAAGTCATGAAGGACTTTGGCACCAAAGAAGGCGACACAGGATCGCCAGAAGTACAGGTCGCCATCCTGTCCTCGCGCATCGCGACGCTGACAGAACACTTCAAGACTCATAAGAAAGACAACCACGGTCGCCGTGGCCTTTTGAAAATGGTCGCGACCCGCCGCAAATTGCTCGACTATGTCAAAGGCAAGGATGAGGCCCGCTATCAGGACCTGATCAAACGTCTGGGCCTGCGCCGCTAAGCGCTGAGGCATCGTTGAAGAATATGAAACCGCGCTCTGGCAACAGAGGGCGGTTTTTTCATGGGCACCGCATGGCGAAAAGCCTGCGAGAAGCGGGGAAAAACCCGATCATCAAATACGGCCCAGCCGCCAATTGGCAAAAAGGTTCGACTTATTCGAAAAGGTGTTTGTTTCGTACCCGGCAAACAATCCATCTTGAGTCACAAGAACGGTACGCCATCCGCGTGCCGCAGCCCCAAGTATGTCAGTGTGCAGCGTATCCCCACACATTGCGATCCGATCTTTCGGCACGTCGGGAAGCGTTGCTTCAACAAGGTCGTAAACCTCGGGAAAAGGTTTTCCGAAGAATCGCACCTTTTCAGGGAACAGGTCTGCAATCAGATGACCAAAGTGGCCGGGTTCCACGGAAAACCCATCGTCGCGCGGGGCCGCCAGATCGGCGTTGCCAATGAACAGTGTCCGCGGGCGGTTCTGCATGGCTTGTTTTAACAAATCCTGACGGTCGGTTGTCCAATTGGACGTCGAAAGGAACAGGAATTTGTCTACCATATCATAGTCTTTCGGATCATCGCCCAAGCGCAACGCAGTGGCAGGCAGGTCGATCAGCCGGTCCGTATCCGCAGCAATAACACCCCATTGCCCTTGGGTCAGGTAAAGCAATGCGGCCTCGCGGCTTGTGATGATCTCATCATCTGAGAGTGTAAGCCCCAGACGTTTGAATTTCGCGACAGCGCCGCTGCGGTCATAGCTGGCGGCGTTGGTCAGGATACGAATGGCGCAGCCCCGTTCGCGCAGCTGATCCAGCCTGTGATCAGCCCCCGGAATCATGGTTTCGCCCACATTCAGCACCCCGAAGGCATCAAAAACAAAGGCATCAACGTCGTCGGCGATATCCAGAAGGCAGGTGATATCGACAGTTTCTGTTCGGGCAGCAACATTTGGAAAACGGCTGCGGACGGCCTGATAGCGATCAAAGATTGATTGCGTCGTAAGCATGAAGTCCCCGCGCTTGTCAGTGGTCGTTTAGTCTTCTGTGCATCTCTGAGGGTACTGAGCCAGAACACAGGCGTAAACAACAAAACAACATTTATTCCGTCATCTCGCAATAGATTTACAGTATTCTATCGAAAACCGCCGCCAACACGACCCCATTCAGGTAATAACCCCAAAAATTCGCCCATCTTTTTTGTTGTTTTGTTGCTTTTTATGACCTAGCGTAAAGTCAAGATCGGGATTCGGGGGGCAGAATGTCATCGAAAAAGCGCAGTCGGCGAGAAGCAATCACGTCTCTTGTTCAAGAGCAGGGCGCTGTGACTGTCGGCTCGCTCGCCGAGCGTTTCGATGTCTCGATGCAAACCATCAGGCGCGACGTGGATGCATTGTGCGAAGGCGACATGCTGCACCGGGTTCATGGCCGCATAGAGCTAAGCGAACAGTTTCTGAACACCCCGTTCGATCAACGCGCAGGCACCAACCTTTTGGGTAAACGCGCCATCGGACAGGCCGCAGCGGCCTTGATCCCCGATGGATCAACGGTATTCATCTCGATCGGGTCCACCCCTCTGAGTGTGGCGCAGGCGCTGCGCGGCCGCAAAGGGCTGACGATCATTACCAATAATCTCAGCGCTGCGATGGCGTTGAGCGAAGAGGTATCCAACCGGATCATCCTGCCGGGTGGTGAACTGCGTCTGCCAGATCGCGACATACTGGGGAACGAAGTTCTGGATTTTTTCGGGCGTTTCCGGGCCGGGTTTGCTGTCTTTGGCGCGGCCGGTGTTGCCAGTGACGGCGGCCTCTTGGAATTTCACACAACTGAAGTCCGCGCGACACAAAAAATTCGTGCAAATGCGCAAAAGTCCATTCTGGTGGTCGACTGGTCAAAGTTCGGACGGCAGGCGCCGGCCCTTGGTGACAACATCGCCGATATTGACACCATCATCATTGACCGGCGGCCGGGCGAGACCTTTGCGCCGCTGCTCGAAAAAGTAAACGACAGGCTGCTGGTGGCCGAAGGAGAAGCGACATGACAACACCCCCATTTGTTGTGCTCAAGGACGTGGCGAAGCGCTGGAATGGCCAGCTTGGCGTCGAAGGCATCACGCTGGATATTCCCGAGGGCAGCTTTACCGCGCTGCTTGGGCCGTCGGGCTGTGGTAAATCGACGACGCTGCGCCTGCTGGCTGGATTGGAATTGCCGGATGAAGGCCAAATCCTGATCGACGGCAAGGATGTCACCACAAGTGCGGCGTCCGACAGAAACCTGTCGATGGTGTTTCAGTCCTACGCTCTGTTCCCGCATTTGTCGGTTGCCGAAAACGTTGTGTTCGGCCTGAAAGTGCGGCGTGTGCCCAAGGCAGAGCGGCAACAAAAGCTGCACCGCGCCTTAGAGATCACGGGCCTGCTGGGCTATGAGGATCGCAAGCCTGGTGAACTGTCGGGCGGTCAGCGTCAGCGCGTCGCACTTGCCCGTGCGATTGTGGCCGGTCAGCGCCTGTGCCTGATGGATGAACCCCTGTCAAACCTCGATGCAAAGCTGCGTAATTCGGTGCGCAAGGACATCAAGAAACTGCAGCGCGATCTGGGCATCACGGTCGTCTACGTGACCCATGATCAGACCGAAGCGATGAGCATGGCGGATACGGTTGTGTTGATGAAAGACGGTCATATCCAACAGATCGGCGCGCCAGAGGACCTGTATAACAAGCCCAACAACACTTTCGTGGCCGAATTTGTCGGTGCCCCCCCGATGGCGCTGATCGGATCTGCCGCACTGGACGGGTTCGGTGCGGATCAGACCATCGGCATCAGGGCCGAGAATATCCAGATCGTCCCAAAGGGCGAAGGCCGCCTGCGCTGCATCGTCACCGAAAGCGAATTTCTGGGATCGGAAACACTGATTGGGCTGGACCATGCGCATACCGAGGGTCTCTGCGTGTTGAGGTCCGGGCTGTCGCTGATGGCCGAGGGCGAAGAGATCGACATTACGTTTCAAGACGACAACCTGCACGTCTTTGACGGGTCAGGACAACGGATGGCGGCACGGTAATACCTTATCACGCCATAAAGACAAAGATCAAAACAAGGGAGAACGACATGAAACTATTTTCAATAACGGGATTGGGATTGGCCACTGCGATGGCGGCTGGCCTTGCTGCCCCGCTCAGCGCCGAAACCGAACTGACAATGTATTACCCCATCGCGGTCGGGGGCGCGCTCACAGAGGTGGTGGACGGCATTGTCGCGGATTTCGAGGCTGAAAACCCCGATATCAACGTCACCGCGATCTATTCCGGCAACTACGACGACACACGCGTGCGCGCGCTTTCCGCCCTTGCATCGGGTGAGGCGGCACAGCTTGCTGTCATGTTTTCCATTGATGCCTATGACCTGATCGAACAGGAATTGATTGTGCCATTCGAAGAGGTTGCAACCACGGATGCCGACAAGGAATGGCTCGGCAGCTTTTATCCGGCATTGATGGCCAACAGCCTGATCGAAGGTCAGACATGGGGCATTCCGTTTCAGCGTTCGACCATCGTCGCCTATTACAACAAGGACATGTTCCGCGCTGCAGGCTTGGACCCCGAAGCACCGCCAACCACGTGGGATGAAATGGTATCAATGGGCAAGGCGCTGACGCAGGGCGATACCTATGGGCTGATGATCCCCTCAACCGGCTATCCCTATTGGATGTTTCAGGCGCTTGCGATCCAGAATGGCAAAGAGGTTATGTCGAACGACGGTCTGACGACGTACTTTGACGATCCCGCCGTGGTCGAAACGCTTGAGTTCTGGAAATCACTGTCGGCTGAACATGGCATCATGCCTACTGGCACTGTTGAATGGGGCACATTGCGTCAGGCGTTCCTTGAAGGGCAAACGGCGATGATGTGGCATTCCACAGGCAACCTGACAGCGGTCAAGAACGGCGCAAGCTTTGACTTTGGTGTGGCGGAACTGCCCGGCAATGTGCGCAAAGGGTCACCTACGGGTGGCGGCAACTTCTATCTGTTCAAAAACACAACTGATGAAGAACGTGCCGCAGCGCTCAAGCTGATGCAGTTCATGACAGCCCCAGCGCAGGCTGCTGCATGGTCCATCGCGACCGGCTATATGGGCGTGTCACCAGCCGCCTACGAGACTGAAGCGCTGAAGGCATATACCGCTGAATTTCCGCCGGCACTGGTGGCCCGCAATCAGTTGGAAAATGCAGTTGCTGAATTCTCGACATTCGAAACAGCGCGTGTGCGTGATGGCCTGAACAACGCCATTCAGTCTGCGCTGACCGGGGCAAAGGCCCCTGCGGATGCCTTGGGCGAAGCACAAGAAGCCGCAAAGCGCCTGCTGGCTGCATACCAGTAACTTTGTCGGCGGGGCCGGTGCATCCCTTGCATCGGCCCCGCCACCTCCCCCATACCCGGAGACGCGCCCATGTCCGCCCATGCCAATCTTGAACGCCGCAGACAGGCCATCTACGGCTGGCTGTTGTTGTCACCTGCCGCGGTGTTGCTGACGGTCTTTGCGTTTTATCCGTCGATCGCGACTCTCTGGTCGAGCATGTTTTCCCGCGGCACCCGCCGCAACCCAACAGAATTCATCGGCACCGAAAATTATGCGGACCTGTTCGCTGATCCGACCTTCTGGCTCGTGGTCAAAAACAATCTGCTCTACGCGGGCGTCACGATCCCCGTTTCCATCGGCATCGCGTTGGCAATGGCGCTTTGGGCCAATTCAAAGATATCTGCGCGGGGATTCGTGCGGACCGCCTATTTCACGCCCACGGTGCTGCCGATGATTGCCGCCGCCAACCTGTGGCTGTTCTTTTATACCCCCGGATTGGGCGTGCTGGATCAGATCGGCAGCCTCTTTGGGCTGCCTTCGGTCAACTGGCTGGGCCAGCCCGAAACAGCGCTTTGGGCGATCATCATTGTAACAATCTGGAAAGAGGCAGGGTTCTTTATGATCTTTTACCTCGCCGCATTACAGACAATTCCAGAAGACCTCAAGGAAGCCGCCGATATCGAAGGCACCAGCCGCTGGACCTATACTCGCCGGATCGTGCTGCCGCTGTTGATGCCCACCACGCTGTTCATCGCCGTCAACGCAATGATCAACTCGGTCAAGCTGATTGATCATCTGTTCATTTTGACCAAGGGCGGGCCTTCGGACGCGTCCAAGCTGATCCTTTACTACATCTGGGAAATGGCCTTTGCCTTCTTTGACGCGCCCCACGCCGCCGCCATGACGATCCTTGTGATCGCAGTGCTTGGGATCGTGGCCGCGGTGCAGTTCCTCTACCTTGATAAAAGGACGCACTACCAATGAAGAGCCTTACAAATTTCATGGACAGCTTTGGCGCGATCCTTTTGGCAATCATCTGGATTGCACCTTTGTTGTTTGCCTTCTGGGCCGCGACCCACTCGACCTCCGACGCCGTCAACCTGAACCTGTTCGCGCCCTGGACAATGGACAATTTCCGCGTCGCCTGGGAAGGCGCGCCTTGGCTTAAGTACTTCATAAACACCTTCATGCTGGTCACGGTGATCCTGATTGGTCAGTTCATCCTGACCACGCTTGCAGGCTTTGCCTTTGCGCAGTTACAGTTTCCGGGCAAGGACTACGTGTTCATACTGGTGCTGATGCAGCTGTTCATCCTGCCCGAAGTGCTGATCGTGGAAAACTATGCGATGGTCTCGCGCCTTGGTTTGTTTGACACAATTCTCGGCGTCGGCATGCCCTATATGGCCAGTGCGTTTGGCATTTTCCTGATGCGGCAGGCTTTCAAGGGCGTTCCCATAGAACTTCATGAAGCCGCAAGGATCGAAGGCTGCGGGCTTTTGGGCATTCTCTGGCGGGTCTATGTGCCGTTGGCGAAACCCACCTACCTGGCCTATGCTCTGGTGTCGGTTTCAACCCATTGGAACAATTTCCTCTGGCCGCTGATTGTGACAAATTCGCCTGACACACGGCCCCTGACAGTTGGCCTTTCGATCTTTGGTGCGCCGGAAAACGGTGTGGATATCAGTGTGATTTCTGCCGCGACCCTGATGTCGGTCGCCCCGCTCCTGATTGCTTTCCTGATCTTCCAGCGCCAGTTCGTGCAAGCATTCCTGCGCGCGGGGATCAAATGACCACAATCCTGCAAATTTCGGACACGCATATCGTGCCCGAGGGCGCATTGGTGTCGGGACGGTTGGATACGGCAGAGGCTTTGGCGCGACTGATCACCCGTATTCAAACGATCCGCGACGAGATCGGACCGATTGATGCCGTACTGGTCAGCGGCGATCTAAGCGATGATGGCAGCCCGACAAGCTACGACCGGTTCAAGACGTTGATGGCGCGGTTGAACCTGCCGCTGCTGGTCATTCCCGGCAATCACGATGCGCGCGAACCGATGCGCGTGGCCTTTGCCTACCAGTTGCCCGCGCAAGGCCGGCTGAATTGGGACACGCAAATCGGTGAGATGACGGTAATCGGCCTTGATACCCTTGCAGAAGGGTCGGGCAAAGGTGTCCTTTCGGCCCAGTCCCTGTCATTTCTCAAAGCGACATTGGCAAAAACAAAGACCGCGCCAACTCTGGTCGCGCTGCACCACCCGCCTTTCCCATCCGGGATCAAGTTCATGGATGACATCGGGCTGACAAATCGCGACGCTTTTCGGGCGATAGTGGCTGATCATAAAGGCCCGCTGCGGATCGTCTGCGGTCATATTCACAGTATGATGGTGATGGATATCGGAGGTCACATCGCGATCTCAGCGCCGTCACCTTGCAGCACATTCGCCTATGATGTGCGTGGCGGTGCACCTGTGGGATTCATGACGCTCGAAGATGGATGTGTGCTTCACCGGTGGAATGCGGGCTTTCAATCTGTGCGGATCGGGCCAGTTGCAGGGGCCGGACCGTTCCCGTTCTAGGTCTGCCCGCTGAAAGAAAATCCGCCTTCCACGAAGCATAGCGTTCCACAGCAGTGCAGCAGCGCGCACATCGCCTTTGTCTCTACATTGTTGGGCGAAAGAAACCGACGTCATACCGACGTCGTACAGACCGTAGAAAGCACGCAAAATTTTCGTTTTTGCCCACCGCATCGAACAGGGATCGTAACCGCCGAGGCGCTACGCATCCCCACCCTTCCCATCCCCTTTAAAACACTGTATGCCCCCGCAATCTGAAAGCAGGTGCCCGGACCTCAGCCCCTGTTAAAAGAAGATACCGAGGTCAGGGGCAATTCGGCCCCTATGCAAATGGCCCAAACAGGGCCGAAACAGGAAACGTAGATGTTTAATGTAACGACAAAATCAATCCAGTGGGGCGAAGAAACGCTGACACTGGAAACCGGCAAAGTGGCCCGTCAGGCAGACGGTTCTGTGATTGCCACGCTGGGCGAAACCAGCGTCATGGCGAACGTGACGTTCGCACGTCAGCAAAAGCCCGGACAGGACTTTTTCCCACTGACCGTTCACTACAACGAAAAATATTATGCTGCCGGTAAAATCCCCGGTGGTTTCTTCAAGCGCGAGGCGCGCCCGACTGAAAAAGAGACGCTGACAAGCCGTCTGATTGACCGTCCAATCCGCCCGCTGTTCGTCCCTGGCTTCAAGAACGAAGTTCTGGTGATGTGTACCGTGTTGTCACACGATCTGGTCAATGATCCGGACATGGTTGCGATGATCGCCGCCTCTGCCGCCTTGACCATTTCTGGCGCGCCGTTCATGGGCCCGATTGCGGCATGCCGCGTTGGCTTCTCGGATGGTGAATACATCCTGAACCCTGAAATCGACGACATGCAGGACCTGCGGCTGAACCCTGATCAGCGCCTTGATCTGGTTGTTGCCGGCACCAAAGACGCCGTGATGATGGTCGAATCCGAAGCATATGAGCTGACCGAAGCAGAGATGCTGGGTGCGGTGAAATTCGCGCACGAGCAGATCCAGCCGGTGATCGACCTGATCATTGATCTGGCCGAAGACGCTGCGAAAGAGCCGTTTGATTTCCAGCCCGTTGACTATTCCGACCTGTCGGCCGCTGTCAAAAAAGCTGGCGAAAAAGACATGCGGGCCGCCTTTGCAATTGCTGACAAGCAAGAGCGCACAACAGCCGTTGCTGCCGCGCGCGAGACAATCAAAGCCGCACTGAGCGAAGAACAATTGGCCGACGCCAATCTGGGTTCCGCGATGAAGGGTCTTGAGGCGTCTATCCTGCGCGGTGACGTTGTGAAGACTGGCAAGCGGATTGATGGCCGTAAAACGGATGAAATCCGTGATATCGTGTCCCAGACCGGCATCTTGCCACGGACCCACGGTTCAGCCCTGTTCACACGTGGCGAAACCCAAGGTCTGGTTGTGACCACGCTGGGCACCGGGGATGATGAACAATTCATCGACGCGCTGCATGGCAACTTCAAATCGAACTTCTTGCTGCATTATAACTTCCCTCCCTATTCGGTTGGTGAAGTGGGTCGCGTGGGCCCTCCAGGCCGTCGTGAAATTGGTCACGGCAAGCTGGCATGGCGTGCGTTGCAGGCGGTTCTGCCTGCTTCGACCGATTTCCCGTACACGATCCGCGTTGTATCCGAGATCACTGAATCCAACGGCTCATCTTCGATGGCGTCTGTTTGTGGTGGCTCATTGTCGATGATGGACGCTGGTGTGCCGCTGAAAGCCGCTGTTGCTGGTGTTGCCATGGGTCTGATCCTTGAAGAAGACGGATCATATGCGATCCTGTCCGATATCCTGGGTGACGAAGACCACCTGGGCGATATGGACTTTAAGGTTGCGGGTACAGAAGCCGGGATCACCAGCCTGCAGATGGACATCAAGATCGCGGGCATCACGCCAGAGATTATGGAAAAAGCCTTGGCGCAAGCCAAAGAAGGCCGCATCCATATCCTTGGTGAGATGAACAAAGCGATCTCTGGTGCTGCCGAATTCTCTGAGCACGCGCCACGCATCGAAACCATGCAGATCCCAACCGACAAGATCCGTGAAGTGATCGGATCTGGCGGTAAAGTGATCCGTGAGATCGTCGAAGTGTCCGGTGCCAAGGTCGATATCAATGACGAAGGCATCATCAAGATCGCAAGCCCGAACGGTGAAGCGATCAAGAAAGCCTACGACATGATCCATTCCATCGTCGCAGAGCCAGAAGAAGGCAAAGTGTACACCGGGACGGTTGTTAAGATTGTCGATTTCGGTGCATTCGTGAACTTCTTTGGCAAGCGCGACGGTCTGGTCCATGTGTCACAGATCGAAAACCGCCGCCTGAACCACCCTTCCGATGTTCTGAAAGAAGGTCAGGAAGTGAAAGTCAAACTGCTTGGCTTTGACGATCGCGGCAAGGTGCGCCTGTCGATGAAAGTGGTTGATCAGGAAACTGGCGAAGAAGTGAAAAAAGAGGAAACGGCTGAGGAGTAAGTCCCAAGCCCGACCTTTAAGAGCATAAAAAGAAGGCCCTGATGGAAACATCGGGGCCTTTTTGCGTTGGGATGTGTACCGGGCCTGCGCCGCTTTACGATTTGCGCCGTTTTTTGCGACGGGCTAGGCTGCCGCAAACACGATTTGAGAGAGGGGAATTTTAATGACACATTTCAACCGTCGCACCATTCTCACCACAGGTGCTGCCGCCATTTTGGCTGGCCCTGCGTTTGCCGCGACCGAAGCCTATGAAATTCCCAAGCACCATCAGGCCAAGATTGTAAAGATCAGGGACGGGTTCCGCCCCGGTGAAATCCATGTCGATCCGGGCCAATTCGCACTTTATTGGACGCTGGAAGGCGGCAAGGCCATCCGATACCCGGTCGGCATTGGTAAAGCTGGGCGCTATGCCTCAGGTACGTTCCGGGTCGGTCGCAAAGCCGAATGGCCAAGCTGGACACCGACCAAGAACATGATCCGGCGCGAACCGCACCTTTATGCCAAACACGCAGGCGGCATGGCGGGTGGTGGCAATAACCCGTTGGGCGCACGCGCGCTCTATCTTTATGCCGGCAGCCGCGACACGTACCTGCGCATCCACGGCACACCGCGTCCGCAAAACGTCGGCCTGGCGGTTTCAAACGGGTGTGTGCGGATGATCAATGCGCATGTCATTGACCTTGCCCAGCGGGTGCCGAACGGCGCGCGCGTAGTGCTGCACTAGCGCTGAGAGATCAGAAATATTGGACTCAGGTATAAGGTTTCGATTTTCAGTGGCAGTTCCTGAGGGAATAGACCAATAGTCACAACAGAGATGGTGGATAGAGACATTCGAAATCGGTAAGATCAGTCCCGAAGCCGAGTGTTTCAATACCCTCAGATCCGCTCGCTAGGTGCTTTGTTCAAGGGAGATATCGTCGAATGGCCCGTATGGTTCTTGCAGCTTTGCTCGTATTGACCGCCAGTATCTTGCACGCCGAAACGATCAAATTGGCGGTGACGACATCTTTTAACAATTCCGGTTTGTCTGACGTCTTGCTGCCCGAAATCAAGCGCGACACCGGGATTGATGTGCAGCTTTTGGTCGTCGGTACAGGTCAGGCTCTGCGGGTTGGCGAAGCGGGGGATGTGGATGCAATTCTAGTCCATTCAAAAAAAGCCGAGGAGGCTTTTGTTGAGGCGGCTTTCGGGACACATCGGCGCGAACTCATGTACAATGATTTTGTTTTCATCGGGCGCATGGATGATCCTGCCGCGATTGGAACTGCGCCATCCGCGAACGATGCGCTGCGGCGTATTGCAGCGCTGCAATCGCCATTTGTCAGCCGTGGGGATGACAGCGGCACCCACAAAAAAGAACTGTCGCTCTGGGCTGCGGCAGAGCTTGACCCCACAACATTTGCCGATTGGTATAAGCCCGTCGGGTCCGGCATGGGTGCAAGCCTGAACACCGCGGCGGCTTTGGGTGCCTACATTGTGTCGGATCGGGCAAGTTGGTTGAATTTTGCCAACAAGCGCGACCTTGCATTGCTTTATGCGGGCGATCCGACGCTCTTTAATCAATACGCCTATATTCCGATCAACCCTGCACGACACCCGCATGTGAATGCCGATGCCGCCCGCCGGCTGGAACAATGGTTGGTCGCAGATCATGCGCGAGAATTGATAAACGGGTACCAATTGAACAATCAGCAGCTCTTCACATTCAACGCCAAGCCAGAGTAGCTGCACCAGATTTAGTCTATGACCGGCCGCGAATTGACGCTAACAAACGCTATGAAATCGCTGATTATTCATATGTCATCAAGCATTGCGCGCCGCGGAAATGCGCATCGATTGTTGTCAGCGTTGCCCGACGCACGATTGGTTGAAGCGGTTGATGGCCGCGATCCGGTGCAAGTGGAAGGTGTGCAGATCATGCCCGGCACCCATCTTGATCCCGCCTACCCTTTTACCCTTGGCCCCGGCGAGGTTGGATGTTTTCTGAGCCACCGTAAATGCTGGCAGATGATCGCAGATGACAAGGCACCCTTTGCCCTGATTGCTGAGGATGATTTAAGTATTGATCCGGTTATTTGGCCCGATGTCCTGAAATTGATTGAACGACACGCCGCCGAGGACAGCTTTATCCGCATTCCTGCAAAGAACCGTGAAACAGCTGCATCAGCGATTGAAACACAGGGGAGTGCGTCCCTCTTTGTACCGCGTGTCATCGGGCTTCAGACGGTTTGTCAGGTTGTCGGGCGGGGTGCCGCGCAGCGTTTGCTGGCGGCGTCCGAAACGCTGGACCGATCGGTCGACACCTTTCTGCAAATGCATTGGGCAACAGGTCAGACCATCCGTACAATCCTGCCAAATGGTGTGCGTGAACTCACCGCAGAGACCGGCGGATCAACCATCCAAAAGAAAACCCGCACCAGTGCCAAACTGATGCGGGAAATCAGACGCGCGCTCTATCGCGCAAAGGTCAGACAGAGACCTCAAAGAGCGTAAACTTATTTTGGCGCTGCTGTGGTCCTCAGGTAGGGCAGCACTGTCTTGAACTCACCGAATTTTGCCTTGGCGTCCTCATTCGACACGGATGGGGGAATAATTACATCCTCACCCACATTCCAGTTCGCCGGTGTCGCGACACCTTTGCCAATTGACATCTGCAAGCCGTCAAGCGCGCGCAGCACCTCGGCAAAGTTGCGGCCCACCGTCATTGGATAGGTCATGCTAAGCTTTAGCTGTTTGTCTGGTCCGATGATGAATACAGACCGTACCGTGGCACTGTCTGCGGGTGTGCGGCCATCGGGCAGATAGGCTTCTGCCGGCAACATGTCGAATGCCTTTGACACCTCAAGCCCCGTGTCAGCAATGATCGGAAAACCCGCCTTGGCTCCTGCGACTTTCTCAATATCCGCTTTCCATTTTTTGTGGTCCTCAACACCGTCCACGGAAACACCAATCACCTTTGTTCCGCGCTTGGCCCATTCGTCGGCCAATTGGGCAACAGCGCCAAATTCGGTGGTGCAAACGGGGGTAAAATCTTTGGGGTGCGAGAAAAGTATCGCCCAGCTGTCGCCGACGAAATCATGCAGCGAAATAGAGCCTTGGTCCGTTTCGACAGTGAGATCAGGAATGGTGTCGTTGATGCGCAAGCCCATGATGTCCTCCAGGGTATGATTCAGAATATTGTCCCTATGATGTAGTATTTATTCGCCGCACTTGCATCCCCTCTCTTGCGGCCACATCTGCCCAGTGACAATGTTACGCAGATTTAACCGAGGCAATCGCCCCGGTCGCGCAAGTGAATAAAGGAGTACTTCAATGCTCGAAAAACGTGATTTCTATATCAACGGCCAATGGGTAGCCCCCGCAGAACCAAACGACTACGCCGTGATCGACCCATCGACCGAAGAACAATGTGCGGTCATTTCCCTTGGCGGTCAGGCCGATACCGATGCCGCCGTTGCTGCGGCACGCGCGGCATTTGACAGCTGGTCACAGACTTCAAAAGAGGAACGCACCAAACTCATTAAAAAACTGGCCAAGATTTATGATGCCCGCCAGGAAGAGATGGCGCAGGCGATGTCCATGGAAATGGGTGCCCCGATTGATCTGAGCCGCAACCAGCAGGTCGGCGCAGGGAGCTGGCATATTGATGGTTTCCTGAACGCGTTCAAAGACTTCTCATTTGATCGGGATTTCACTGCAACTGAAAAGACGTTGCTTGAGCCGATCGGTGTTTGTGCCCTGATCACGCCTTGGAACTGGCCGATGAACCAGATTATTCTCAAGGCGATCCCTGCGATGGCAACAGGGTGTACCGTCGTTCTGAAGCCATCCGAAATTGCCCCCTTGTCGGGTCTTCTGTTTGCAGAATTTGTGCACGAAGCCGGCTTTCCCCCCGGCGTGTTCAATCTGGTGAACGGCGATGGCCCCGGCGTGGGCAGCCAGTTGTCTGTGCATCCCGAGGTCGACATGGTCAGCTTTACCGGCTCGACCCGTGCCGGTATTGCAATTTCCAAAGCAGCGGCGGATACCCTCAAGCGCGTTTCGCTTGAGCTCGGCGGCAAAGGTGCCAACATCATCTTTGAAGATGCGCACCCCAAAGCGGCGAAATCCGGCGCAATCCGCTGTTTCCGCAACTCTGGTCAGTCGTGCAACGCCCCGACTCGGATGCTTGTGCACAAATCGCGGTACGATGAAGCCGTTGAAATGGCGGCTGATGTCGCCAAGAACACCCATGTCGGTCCCGCATCAGAAGAGGGCCAGCACATTGGTCCGGTGGTTTCAGAAGCGCAATACAACAAGATCCAGGGTTTGATCGAAGTGGGTATGTCCGAGGCGCGTCTGGTCGCTGGTGGTCTGGGCCGTCCGGATGGGTTGAACCGTGGCTATTACGTCAAGCCAACGGTCTTTGCTGATGTGAACAACCAGATGACCATCGCGCGCGAAGAGGTGTTTGGCCCGGTGTTGTCAATCATCCCGTTTGAGACCGAAGAAGAGGCTATCGCGATTGCCAATGACACGCCCTACGGCCTGACCAACTACATCCAAACCGAAGACACCGAAAAACGTCGCCGTGTGGCGCGTCGGGTGCGGTCGGGCATGGTGGAAACCAATGGATCGGGCTTTGCCCAAGGCTCGCCATTTGGGGGCTATAAGCAATCGGGAAATGGCCGCGAGGGCGGCGTTTACGGACTTGAGGAATTCCTCGAAGTCAAAGCGGTATCTGGCTGGGCAGCGGAATAACCAACCTCAGAGAAGCGATGCAATAGGGGCTGCCTTTTGGCGGCCCCTTTTGTCCATGAGGTCAAGCGAATGGGGTCAAGGTTCAACCGCTCCTAGCCCGCTTTGCGCACCCATTCTTCCCAAATGAACGGATATTCCCAAACACATTCGTGGGTTTTGGAAAGACCGTTGCGAATTTCATCGCGTTGGCCAATCTGAGCCTCCGAATACCGATGAAATTGTACGGTCAACCTGTCAATCTGTTCAATATGTCCTGTCTCGATCATTGCGGGCAGCAGATCATATTCGCCCCCTTCAATATTCATTTTGACCACGGCAATCCGGCGTAGACCAAGTTCCTTGAACACGTCTTCGACCGGGCGGATGTCACCACTGACCGTTGGTCCTGAGGTGACCAATGCCGATGATGCATTTTCATCATCTGACAGATCAAGTTTTCCAGCTTCGGCACCCATGGCATATCCGTGAACTTGCACATCATCCCTGCCGGCAAACCGGTTCTGCATGTGCGTGATGAACCTTGGATGCGGCTCGAATACATGGACCGTAACACCATAAAGGTCGGTCATTCTTTGCGCCCAGTCCCCGTGATAACCGCCCACATCCAAAACCACATCGCCCGGCTTAAGGTCTGAATACCGCTCGGGCGTGCCCCGACCATGTGCTGCCCGAAATGACGCCATCTGGGGTATCATGGCGCGAAATTCGGGATCGCTGATGCGTTTCCACACTTTGTGCAGTTCGCTTCTGACACTCATGGTGGGTTACCGTTTCATCTGGCGAAGATTGTCATCTATATCCTACAAGGTGTTGAGCAAACTCAAAAGGCACCCTTTCAGATGATCTATACCCGATTGCACGGCTTTCTTGGTAATCAGATGTTTCAATATGCCGCCGCGGCTGATCTTGCCGCCCGATTGGATGTGCCGGTTGCCCTCGATCCACGTCGCGCGATGGCCAAGGGGCAAGGGAACCTGACGTCGGTGTTTGATCTGCCCGTGGTCACACCTGACCATCTGCCGCCAGACCAGGACAAACATCCGCTGGCCTATATGGCCTGGCGGTTTCTGGGCCGCAAACCGTACCTTCGCAGGGAGAAATCCTTGGCCTATGATCCGGCGATCACGGGTTGGGAAGATGAGAGTTACCTTCATGGATACTGGCAAAGTGACAAATACTTTGCATCCATCGAAGAGCACCTGCGCAAGGTGTTTGTCATGATCCCGCCCATGTCACCCGAAAATGCCGCAATGGCGGATCAGATAAAAGCGGGGCCGTCGGTCGCGCTACATGTGCGTCGCGGCGATTATGTTGCGCTGGGGGCGAGTGCTGTGTGTGATCAGGCCTATTATACAGCGGCGCTGAGGGCAGTCACCGATGGGTTGCCAAAAGACCCCAAAGTGTTTGTCTTTTCCGACGATCCGACATGGGCACGCAATAATCTGGATGTGCCGTTTGAAAAGGTCGTGGTCGATCTGAATGGGCGCGAAACAGCACATGAGGACATGCGGCTCATGTCCCTTTGTCACCATAACGTGATTGCCAATTCGACGTTCTCGTGGTGGTCCGCCTGGTTGAACAGTAACGCAAAAAAACGCGTTGCAGCGCCCGCGCGGTGGTTCGCCAATGACCATCAGCGCAACCCGGATATCCTCCCCAGCGACTGGATCGCCATCGCCAGTTAGAAGGGGGCTTTGGCACGTACCTTTGTCGAATGGCCGCCTTGCGGGTGGTTAAAGCGCAATTCCTCTGAGTGTAGCATCAGGCGCGGGAAATCCCGTGCCGGGCCCGTCGCGTAAAACGGATCACCCAAAATCGGATGCCCCAGCGCCAGCATATGCACGCGCAGTTGATGGCTGCGGCCCGTTTTGGGCGTAAGCCGCACGCGTGCTGTATCACCCTGGTCTTTTAGCACCCGCCATTCTGTTTGTGCGGATTTTCCGGTTTCATGGCACACCATTTGCAATGGCCGGTTTGGCCAATCCACTATCAACGGCAGATCAATCACCCCCGTTTTTTCAACAGGCACACCCCAGACGCGTGCAACGTAGGTTTTGCGTGTCATTCGTTTTTCAAACTGCAGACCGAGGTGTCGCTGGGCGTAGGGTGTCAGTGCGAAAATCATGACACCAGAGGTATCGCGGTCCAGTCGGTGCACCAGCAGTGCGTCCGGAAACACCGCCTGAATGCGGGTCAGAAGGCAGTCTGCCAAATGTGGTCCTTTTCCCGGCACGCTGAGCAATCCGGCGGGCTTATCGACCAACAACACTTCGGCGTCTTCGTGCAGCACCACCAGCGGCCCGTCAGGGGGGTTATATTCAGTTTCCATGCTGCCCTGTCTCACCCGGTTTTGTGCCGCATCTGGTGTAGCATTGAAGTCGAATAGATCACCAGCGCGGCCCAGATCATGGGAAAGGCAATCATTCGCGCGGGGCCGAAAGGTTCGTCAAAAACAAAAACTGCAATGAGAAAGATCATTGTGGGCGCGATATACTGAAGAATGCCCATGGTCGACAGCCTGAGCAGTTTCGCGCCGTTGGCATAGATCATCAGCGGGATTGCCGTCACCGCCCCGCAGCCAATCAACAGCCAGGTATCCAGCGCGCCGCCCGTTAGAAAATGGGACTGTCCTGTGCTCACCAGATATCCAAAAACTGCAAGTGCGGGCAGCATCAGGATTAAGACCTCCAACAGAAACCCCTGATTGGGGCCGATGGGCAGCTTCTTTTTGGCAAGCGCGTAAAGGCCCCATGACAACATCAAACCCAGCGCAACCCAAGGCATGCGTCCGGCATCAAGGGTCAGAACCAGCACCGCACCAGCAGCCAAAGCAATCGCCGCCAACTGCGCCCGCGACAAACGTTCACCAAGCAGAACCGCGCCGAGAAAGATGCTGAAGAGCGGGTTAATGTAATACCCCAATGCAGCGTCCAACGCATGGCCTGAGGAAATTGCCCAGACATAGATACCCCAATTGACTGAGATGAGTGCCGCCGTCACGCAGCCCATCACCAACATGCGCGGGGATCTAAGGGCATCGCGCAAATCGGACGTCCGGCGCAAGGCTATCAGAACGATCGCCGCGATTGGCAGGGACCAGATTATCCTGTGCGCCACAACTTCAGCCGCGGACATATGAGACAACAGTTTCATATAGAGCGGCAAAAAACCCCAAAAGACATAGGCCCCCACAGCAAATGCCAGGCCCTGCGGCGTATCCTCATTAGCGTTTTTGGTCAGGCTGTAAGGGTTGCGCATTCGGTGTCCTCCACCTCAAGGCAGGTAACGCGATACGCACTCCGCTGCCAGTGCTAAACCTTCACACGCTCAGACGTGGGATCATACATTGGTTTAAGGGATACTTCTGCTCTGACCCGTGTTCCGGCCACGTCGATTTCATATGCTGATGCCAGAACATCACCGGCAGTTTGATCCTTGCAAGGGACGTACCCCAATCCAATTGCCGCACCCAAATGGTGGCCATATGATCCAGAAGACAAGAAACCAACGATCTGATTGTCCCGGATGATCGGCTCATTGTGATAAAGCAATGGTTCAGGATCGGTCAGACGGAATTGCAACAGACGGGCATTCAACCCCTCTTCTTTTTTGCGCAGGACTGCGTCGCGCCCGATGAAGTCAGGCTTGTCAGTTTTCACAGCAAACCCAAGACCCGCCTCAAGAACGTGATCCTCTGACGTGATGTCATGACCAAAATGCCGGAAACCTTTTTCGATCCGTGCAGAATCCATCATATGCATGCCGCACAATTTAAGCCCCATATCCTGCCCCGCTGCGTGCAGTGTTTCAAAGGCATGTGCAGCCATGTCAGCACTGACATAAATTTCCCAGCCAAGCTCGCCGACATAGGTGACGCGGTGGACACGAGCGAGCCCCATCCCCAACTCGATCTCCTGCGCCGTACCAAACGGGTTTATGTCGTTCGAGAAGTCATTCGGTGACACCGCCTGCAACAACTTACGGGCATTCGGGCCCATGACGGCCAACACACCTTCGCCCGCTGTGACATCGGTGATGACGACGTTAAAATCATCCACATGCCGGCGCATCCATGTTTCATCCGCCAGACGGGTCGCGGCCGGTGTTACCACCAGATACGCCGTTTCAGAGAGGCGCGTCACCGTCACATCCGCCTCGATCCCGCCGCGATGGTTCAGGAATTGAGTATAGACGATCTTGCCCACCGGCACATCGTATTGCCCACCCCCCACACGGTTCAAAAATGCAGTTGCATCGCGCCCTTCCACACGGATTTTGCCGAAAGATGACATGTCGTACATCCCGACATTCGTGCGGATCGCGGCCAGCTCTTGGGCCACATTGTCAAAGAAATTTTGCCGCTTCCACGAGTATTCGTACTCGGGTTTTTGCCCATCTCTCGCATACCAATTGGCACGCTCCCATCCGGCCAGTTCGCCCATGACCGCGCCTTGATCTAGCAGGTGTTGATGAAACGGCGTGCGCCGCACACCGCGTGCAGAGGCCTTTTGCCGGTAGGGATAGTGATCAGCATAGAGCAATCCCAGCGTTTCTTTGGAGCGCTCAAACAGATAGGTCTTGTTGCCCTGAAAGGGTTGCATGCGGCCAATGTCGACATCGCCCAGATCAAATGGCTTTGCGCCATCCTCCATCCATTGCGCCAGTGCCATGCCTGCGCCGCCCGCCGATTGAATGCCGATGGAATTGAACCCGGCGGCGACCCAAACATTGTCCATATCGGGGGCCTGACCCAGATGGTAAGCATCATCGGGCGTAAAGGATTCCGGCCCGTTGAAAAAGGTGTGAATGCCTGCGTCTGCCAGCATTGGCATGCGTGTAACAGCCGATTCCAAAATGGGTTCAAAGTGATCAAAATCTTCGGGCAGTTGATCAAATTCAAAGTCTGCGGGGATGCCGTTCATCGCCCATGGTTTTGCATTCGGTTCAAACGCCCCAAGCAACATCTTGCCAGCGTCTTCTTTGTAATACGCACATTCGTCAGGCACGCGCAGGACAGGCAATTGGGTCAGGCCTGGGATCGCCTCGGTCACGATATAGAAGTGTTCGCAGGCATGCAGTGGCACGTTCACGCCCAGCATGCGGCCCACCTCGTGGCCCCACATGCCACCACAGTTCACAACCATGTCGCAAGTGATGTGACCCGTCTCGTCGCCCTGTTCCCAAGTGACGCCAGTGATCCTGCGGCCCTCGCGGGTGACCCCGGATGCGCGGGTACGCTCGATCACCTTGGCACCGCGCTGCCGCGCGCCTTTGGCCAGTGCCAGCGCGATGTTGGCCGGGTCTCCCTGCCCGTCCTTTTCAAGAAACACAGCCCCTGTAACCCCGTCAATATTCAGGTGTTCGTATTTCGCTTTGACCTCTGCGGGGCTGATTTCTTCTACGGCTACACCAAAGGCGCGCGCCATCGCCGCCTGGCGGTAAATCTCTTCCTTGCGCTCCTCGGTCAGCGCCACAGTGATGGACCCACAGCGTTTGAACCCGGTCGCCACGCCTGTTTCTTGCTCAAGGTTGCCGTAGAGTTCTTGGCTATACTTGGCCAGTTTGGTCATATTGGCCGTCGCCCGCAATTGAGCGATCAGTCCTGCCGCATGCCATGTGGTGCCTGACGTCAGTTGCTTGCGTTCCAGCAACACAACGTCTTTCCACCCCAATTTCGTCAGGTGATACGCAACCGAGCAGCCAATAACGCCGCCGCCAATGATAACCACGCGTGCGTGTGAGGGAACGTCAGCCATTGTCAGGCTCCTTATACAATATCATGCCCAGCCGCGCGCAGGCGGCTGGCGATTTCAGCGATATGGGCAGGGCTTACTTCGCAGCATCCCCCGATGATGGTGGCCCCCTGATCGACCCATGCCATCGCGTGATCGGCATAAGCAGCCGGCGTCATATCCTGCCGTTCGGTCAGCGCGTCCACGGTTGGTTTGTCCTTGAGGAAATCATCCGTGATCTGCTCAAAAGCATTGGCATAGGCACCGTACGGGAGGTCGCCCTGAGCAAGGACATTCAGTGCTGCCGGGATCGCCTCTGGTGCAGAGCAGTTTATCAAGATTGCCGCAGCCCCTGCATTCGCTGCCTCAAGAACCGAAACAAGCGGTTCGCCAGAGCGCAGCAATGTGCCGTCCTTGTCATTGACGGTCAGCGACAGCCACACTGGTTTGCCAGCCGCTCCCGTTCCCTTGAGCACGCTGACCGCATGATCATACGACGCAACTGTTTCACAAATGAGCAGATCACATTCAGGCGCAAGCAGGCCCGCCACTTCTGCATAAAGCAGGGCACCAACCTCAGGCTCCGGATGCAGATCAGGGCGATAGGATGCGCGCAACGGCCCAATTGAGCCGGCAACGCGCCGCGCGCCACTGCCCCGTGCCTCATTCAGGGCCAATGCATAAAGGGCCTCAAATTCGTTTTCAAACGTCGTGCCCGCCAGACGGTCGCGGTGCAGGGCATAGGTGTTGGTGGTGATGATCGTGGCCCCCGCAGCGGCAAAGTCCCGGTGCACTTCTGCCACCATGCCGGGATGGTCGATCATCACTTGCGTGGACCACAAGGGTGTTGGGCGATCCCCCGCCCGATGGACCAGTTCCTGGCCCAGTCCACCATCCAGCAGCGTGATTTCTGTCATTGTCATTCCTCCGCCGCAGGGATTTTATCGTTTTCCTGCGGCGTTTTGATTGAAGCGAAGCAGTTAAGCGCGCAACCGCTCGTTATCCGGATCCCACAGCGGCTGATCCGGTTGCACCGTGGCATTGTACATCTTGCCGAAGATATTGATGGTCAGTTCGGTCCCCGGCACCGCCAGATCGGTGCGGATCATGCCCAGCGCCACCGATTTTCCAATACGGTAGCCCCAATCGCCCGAAGTCGTCTCACCGACAACTTCACCGTTGTGCAGCACCGTGGACATATAGGGCGCATCCTGATCCCCGGCGTCGACGACCATGGTCACAAAGCGCTTTTTGCTGCCCTGCTGTTTTTCGTTCAGCAATGCCTGCTTGCCGGGAAAATCTTGTGGTTTGTCAAGTTTGACAAAGCGGTCCAACCCGCCTTCGAGCAAGGTGTAATCTGTGGACAAATCGCCCTTCCATGCGCGGTACCCTTTTTCGATGCGCAGCGAATTCAGCGCCCACATGCCAAACGGCACGGCACCTGCGCCCGTCACAGCATCATAAAGCGCGGGAATGTCTGCGTTCGCGGCATGGATTTCCCAGCCAAGTTCGCCCGCAAAGCTGACCCGCGCCAACGCGCATTTGATACCCGCAACTTCAGCCATCTGATGCGACAACCATGTGGCAGAGAGGTCGGCCTTGGTCGCCAAAGCCTCAAACAGGTCACGTGATTTTGGACCGGTCACAATCAATGTGCTGTATTCGGTTGTGCGATCGGTCAGGTCCAATCCGGCATCCAAGGCAGGGCGCAGCACGTCGTAGTCATGCCATTGCGCTGTGGCGGCTGTAATCAGGGTAAAATGATCCTCCGCATGGCGCAGCACGGACATTTCGGTCAGGATACGCCCGCGATCATCCGCGAAATAGGCAAGGTTCATACGGCCCACTTTGGGTAGGCCGCCAGTGATCCGGCCCCGCAACCACTCGGCGGCACCATCGCCTGTGAGGTTGAACCGCGAAAAGCCCGGCAGATCCAACACACCGACGCCGTCGCGGACCGCTTCGCATTCTTCTTTGATGCGCGCCGCCCACGGGCCGTTTCGATCCCAGGTTTGAGTGGCCTCTTCGGAGGTGTCGTCGCCATTCTTGGCAAACCAGTTGGCGCGTTCCCAACCGTTATAGGCACCCATCACGCCCCCCGCCGCGATCACCTTGTCATGCACAGGTGATAGTTTCTTGTCGCGGCCCGCTGGCCAAGCGTGGTGCGGAAAATGCATTGCATATTCGTGGCCATACACTTCCACAGCTTTTTGGTTGCAATAATCCTGATCGGTGTAATCGGTGTAACGGCGCGGATCGACGGCCCACATGTCCCATTCCGTTTGCCCTTCGATGACCCATTCGGCCAACACCTTGCCTGCGCCACCCCCTTGGGTGATGCCAAAGGTGAACACGCAGGCCTCATAGGCGTTTCGCACACCGGGCATCGGGCCCACCAGCGGCAGCCCATCAGGGGCATAGGGGATCGGGCCGTTGATGACCCGTCCTACACCGGAGGTGCCCAGGATCGGCACACGCGCCATGGCGTCCTCGATATACCATTCGAGCCGCTCAAGATCATCGGGATAGAGCTGGAAACTGAAATCCTCTGGCATCGGATCATCAGGTGTCATCCAATGGCCCTTGCAGTTGCGTTCATAGGGACCCAGGTTCAGCCCGTATTTGTCCTGGCGCAGATAATACGAGCTATCTACGTCGCGCAGCAGGGGTACCTTGTGACCCTGTGCCAGCGTCCATTCCTTGAGCTCTGGAATCTCTTCAGTCAGGAAATACTGATGCGACATGGTAGCCATTGGCACGGTGCGCCCGCCATAGGGTTTGAACCATTCACCGACACGTTGGGCATAGTATCCCGCCGCATTGACGACCTTTTCACACCGAATGTCACCCTTGTCCGTGTGCACAATCCATTCATCACCATCGCGGCTGACACCGGTTGCCGGACAGAACCGTTCGATGCGGGCACCCATGTCGCGCGCCCCTTTTGCAAGCGCTTGGGTCAGTTGCGCGGGATCAATATCACCATCGTCGGGATCATAAAGACCGCCCGCCAGATCATGGGTTTCGATGAACGGGTATTTCGCCTTGATCGCGTCCAAATCCATCATCTCAAGGTTCAGGCCCTGATAGTTGCCCATGGAACAGGCGCGCTCAAATTCAGCCATGCGTTCTTTGCCATGGGCCAGTCGGACAGACCCGGTGACGTGATAGTTCATCGGGTAATCGACTTCTTCAGCCAGCCGTGAGTAAAGCTCCAGCGAGTACCGCTGCATGTTCATCACAGCCCAAGACGTTGAAAAGCTTGGGCAATTGCCCGCAGCATGCCATGTTGACCCAGCCGTAAGTTCGTTCTTCTCAAGCAAGACACAATCCGTCCAACCGGCCTTGGCAAGATGGTAAAGCGATGAAACGCCGACAACGCCCCCGCCGATGATGACCACGCGGGCCGTGGTTGGGAAATCACTCATCTTCTTGCTCCTCCTGCCGAACGTTGTCGGTAATGTCGTAATAGTCGCCTTTGTCTTCGGTAAAAATGTGCCGCTCAAGGTGCAGACCTGTCGGCCCGTCCAGCGCGCCCAGGGCGATGCCGGTATCGTCGTCGGCAGCACCCTTCCAGAACAGGAAGCTGCCGCATGTTGGGCAAAATCCGCGTTTGGCGCTGGGGCTGGCGGCGTACCATTTCGGCGTTCCGGTTATGGTCAGGTCGGCGTCCATGACCTGAACGGCGGCCCAATAATGACCCGATTGCTTTCGGCATTGGGTGCAATGGCAGGCCGCTGGATCGCGGGCGGCACCACGTGCTGTAAACTTAATCGCGCCGCACAGGCAGCTTCCGTTTAACACATCAAACCCTTTCCGGCGTAGAGGCCACACCAAGAAGCACGCCATAAATAACAAAGCACACGGCCATGATCCGGCGGACCCAAACGTTGAACACCGCACCCAACGCAGCACGTCCAATGCCTGCGCCAAGCGCGGTAAATCCAGTATAGCTGAGGGCCGTCAGCGTGAGGGCGGTGGGCATGATCACCAACATCTGACCCCAGATTGGCGCGTCGGGTTGCACAAATTGCGAAAACGCCGCGAGGTAGCCTGCAACGCTCTTGGGGTTGATCGTCGCGATGGCAAAGGCCCGCACATAGACCGAGGATGCCGGGCGCGCATCCACTTTTACCGGTGTCTTTGCCATGATCCAGCCCCGAACGCCCAGGTAGACAAGAAAAGCCGCCCCGACGAATTTTGCGATCATAAAGCCCGTAGGTGATGTTGCGATCAGCGCGGTGACCCCTGCCGCAGAGAGCACAAGAAACAGCGTCGCCTGAGTCAGTATAGCCAACACGCCGATCATTGACCGGCGAAATCCAATGGTCATGCCATTGGTGATGCAATTCACCGCATTGGGCCCAGGCGTGGTGACGAACACCAACCAGAACAGCGCGAATATGATCCAGGCGTCAAACGTCATATCAGTACACCGGCGGCGCAATGACCCAGATGGCCACCGCAGGTTCGTCGGATTGATTGGCCCAGCGAAACGGTTCGCCGCGCACCCGAAAGCTGTCGCCGGGATTTAGGTGATGGCTTTTCCCGTTGATCTCAATCTGAAGGGTCCCTGAAACGAGATACCCAACCTCTTGGGTTGGCCTTATGACGGTATCCTTGATCTTGCTGTGCGGTAGAAAGGTGGAATGCACCATCTCAAAATCATCGGTAAGATCAGGGGACAGCAATTCTTCTACCAGCCCGGCAATCGATGATCCGATGGGCCGCCGGGCATCCTTGCGTACGACAAACCCGGCCTCATGCGCGGGCGCTGCGGCGTGGCGAAAAAGCATAGAGACAGAGACATCCAGACAGGCTGCGATTTCGCGCAGATCAGTGATAGAGGGTTCCGACATATCCCGCTCTACCTGACTGAGCCAGCCAACAGAGCGGCCCAGCACATCTGCCATTTCCAACAATTTCAGCCCCCGCGCCTTGCGCAGGGCGCGCAGGTCAGCACCCAGTGTATGTGGCGTATCAGGCAGATCGTGGCGCATGGGAATCCGTGAAATTTTAGGTCAGAATTTCACGATGGCCTAGTCGCATGAAAAAATCCAGCATTATTTCATGAAAGCGGATCAACCGATGCAAAGACGTTCGACAGAATTCCTGACAAGGCATCTGCATCCTCTTGGGTGAACGCATCATGTTGATCGCTGTCGATATCAAATACCGCCAAAAGCCTATCCGTTTTGTCAAAGACAGGTATGACAAGCTCTGACCGGGTTGAACTGGCGCAGGCGATATGACCGTCAAAAGCATCAACATCCGGCACCAACTGAACCTCACGGGTCCGGGCCGCCGCCCCGCAGACACCACGCGAGAACGGAATGACCAAACATCCATGGCCACCCTGGTATGGGCCGATCTTTAACAACTCTGGCCCGGTGACCCGGTAGAACCCCGTCCAGTCAAAGCGGTCGTCGGCATGGTGCACTTCGCAGGCAACCGTTGCCATAAGGGCGATGGGATCATCTTCGCCTGACGTCAGTGATGCGATTGATTGGGACAGGCTAGGATAGTCAGCACGCATGGATATCAGACCCGTTCAATCGCAATCGCAGTGCCCTCACCGCCACCGATACAGATGGCTGCAACACCACGTTTCAGCCCGCGCTTTTCCAAGGCGTTCAAAAGAGTAACCATGATCCGCGCGCCGGATGCTCCAATGGGATGGCCCAGCGCGCAGGCACCCCCGTTTACGTTGACGATGTCATGGCTCAGCCCCATTTCATGCATGAAAGCAAGCGGCACAACGGCAAAGGCCTCGTTCACTTCCCAAAGGTCGACCTCTTCTTTGGTCCACCCAATGCGTTGCAACAGTTTTTGCGCTGCAGGCACGGGTGCGGTTGTAAACAACCCCGGTGCCTGAGCATGGCTGGCATGGCCGACAATACGCGCCCGCACCGTGAGGTTTTGCGCCTGCGCTGCGTCCTCGGACGCCAGAACAAGCGCGGCTGCACCGTCAGAAATGGATGATGAATTTGCGGCTGTGACTGTACCTCCATCGCGAAACGCTGGCTTGAGCTGAGGGATTTTTTCAGGTTTGGCACTTGCAGGCTGTTCATCTGCAGCGATCTCATGGTTTCCCCTGCGGTCCTTGACCGTGACCATCGTGATCTCGTCCGCAAAAGCCCCGGATGCCTGTGCCTCAAGCGCGCGGGACAGAGACGCCAGTGCATAATCGTCCTGCACTTTACGGGTAAATTGATAGGTTTCTGCGCAGTCTTCGGCAAAGGTGCCCATCAGGCGGCCTTTGTCATAGGCGTCCTCAAGACCGTCCAGAAACATGTGATCCACCACTGCACTATGGCCAAGCCGCGCACCGTTCCGCATTTTGGGCAGCATATAGGGCGCATTCGTCATGCTTTCCATGCCGCCAGCCACCATCACATCGGTCTGGCCAAGTGCGATCTGATCAAAGGCGATCATTGCGGCCTTCATACCAGAACCACACATCTTGTTCAGGGTCGTCGCAGGCACGTCTTCACCCAGACCAGCCGCAAATCCGGCTTGTCTTGCAGGGGCTTGGCCCTGTCCCGCAGGCAGGACGCAACCCATCAGCACTTCTTGCACCACCGCGGCACCGGCACCATCAAGTGCTGCTTTGATCGCCTTGCCGCCCAGTTCGCCGGCTGTCAGCATCTGAAACGCGCCCTGAAATCCGCCCATTGGCGTTCTTGCCGCACCGGCAATTACTACATTTCTCATCATGGTCTCCTGGTCTGGTCACACTCATAACTTGGTAAGCAATCGCTGCTATCCAATTGAGCGGATGTAAAGCTCAAAGGTATGTCTATGGAAATCTCTGCAAGGAATGAAGGGTGTTTGTGCGTCGTGAGTGTGCAGGAAGCGCGTATTGATGCGGCGGTTGCGCTTGCGTTCAAAGAAGCGATGCGCAAGGCAACCGATGGCGGACAATCTGACGTGGTGTTGGACCTGCAGCAGGTTGAGTTCATTGATTCCAGCGGCCTTGGCGCAATTGTCGCCACGATGAAGTTTCTAGCGCCCCAACGTGCATTGATCCTCGCGGGGCTGACAGCGGGCGTCGAAAAAGTATTCAAACTCACCCGGATGGATTCCGTTTTCAGTGTTTATACAACTTTGGACCAGGCATTGATGGCTCAAAGTGACTGATCCGGCGCTATTCCCTTATGTGCAGGACGAAGGTGAAATATGTTCCTTGCAGCCTTTTGATGTCTGTGTCGATAGCGGCAACTTGGCCGTGCGCGATGCCTTGGGTCAGGTCCTTGCGGGATTGAAAGCGCTGTCGCTGGATATCGAAGAGACAGCAATCGTCGAGCTGGTCCTTGCCGAAGCCCTGAACAACATTGTCGAACACGCATACCCCGCATCGCTTCCGCAGGGGCCTATCAATATTCGATGTCGCCACCGGGCCAACGGCCTTCATTTTACGATCAATGACCAAGGCAATTCGATGCCAGATGGACAGATGCCCCTTGGTTTGCCCCAGAACATCGAAGTGGATCCCATCGATCTGCCCGAGGGCGGATACGGCTGGTTTTTGATCAAAGATCTGGCAAAGGACATTCAGTATCATCGCGTTGGTCAGAAAAACCAGTTGGATTTACGGATCGCGGTGGCAATCCCACGCTTCAAGTAGTCGCTGAATATTGTTCACCAGCTGTCTCAAAGAACGGCAGAGAGGCGCATCTTTTGGCTCGTCATCGCCCCTGCCACGCCGCAATTAGGCCCAGAACATTCCTGAAATTGCCGCGTTTGCATCACATTTGCGCCATGGTCACAGCGCATAAAGAATTCATAGCTGATTATGGCTTCCCTCGGCGTTGCGTTTAATAGCCCCCACCCAGTGCGCGACGTCGAGGATCTTATCCCTTACATTGTTGGCAGTATGACAAACCCGAGCTAGGTTCGCTTTTTGAACGTAATTGGTAAGGGGCAGACATGCGTGATTTTCATCTTCCGGGGCGATCCTCGGTGTTCGCAACCAACGGCATGTGCGCCACTTCACACCCACTCGCTGCCAAGACGGCAATCGACATCCTTGAACGAGGGGGGAACGCGATGGATGCAGCCATTGCTGGCGGGGTTTTGTTGGGCATCTGCGAACCCCAGATGACCGGGATCGGAGGGGATTGTTTTGCACTCTACACACTTCCCGGCAGAGATGAGGTTCACGCGCTCAACGGGTCGGGGCGCGCACCTGCCGGGCTTGATGCAGCAATGCTGCGCGAACAGGGTGAGACAACCGTGCCTTTGCAGTCCGCCCATGCGGTCACAATACCAACCGCCATTGACGCTTTCTGTCATCTCTCTGGGACCGTTGGGAAGATAGGGTTGGATGCAATACTGCAACCGGCCATCCATTATGCAGAAACCGGTGTCCCTGTGGCAGCGCGCGTCGCGATGGATTGGGCCAACGACGCCGGCACCTTACAAGGCAAAGCGCAAGACTACTTTTTGAGCAACGGAAAACCGCCCTTGGTCGGTGACATGTTCAAGGCCCTCGGTCAGGCCGAGGTGCTGCGCCGGATCGCAAAGAATGGGCGCGATGCTTTTTATACGGGCGAGGTTGCTGAGGATATGATTACCGCACTGCAGGCCATGGGTGGCACCCATACCAGTGCCGATTTCGCAGCCGCCGCATGTGACGCGGCAACGCCTGTCGCGGGCACGTACAAGGACATCGAAGTGGTCGAACATCCGCCAAACGGTCAGGGTGCCACAGCGCTGTTGCTGCTTAACATCCTTGCTGAATTTGATTTGGCCGGGATGGACCCATTGGGGGCGGAGCGGGTACATATTGAAGCGGAGGCCACAAAACTGGCCTATGATGCTCGCAACAGGTACCTGGCTGATCCGGATTTTACAACACGGTTGGATCATATGCTGGCCCCTGAAACTGCGCGTAAATTGGCCAGACTGATCGACCCGCGCAAAGCGATGAAGGCCGCGGCACCGCTGAGCGAGGCGGTTCACAAAGACACCATTTACATCACCGTCGTGGATCGGGACGGCATGGCCGTGTCGTTGATTTATTCAATCTTTCACGGCTTCGGGTCTGGTATTGCATCTGACAAATTCGGAATATTGCTGCAAAATCGGGGGGCCGGGTTCACGTTGGAGGCAGGCCACCCGAATGAGTTGAAGGGCGGAAAACGCCCGATGCATACCATTATTCCAGGGATGATCAAAAAAGACGGCAAGGTCATCATCCCCTTTGGCGTGATGGGCGGTTCGTATCAGTCCTGTGGCCATGCGCGATTTGCTTCGAACCTCGTTGATTTCGACATGGATTTGCAAACCGCAATCGACGCGCCGCGGGCATTTGCCGATGCTGGCGCGCTCAAGGTTGAACGGGGTTTTGGCAAAGATGTGCATGCCAAACTATCCGATATGGGCCATGACGTTGTTATTCCTGACACCCCAATCGGCGGGGCGCAGGCGATCAGAATACGCGATGACGGTGTTCTGGAAGGGGCAAGTGACCCGCGCAAGGACGGCTGCGCGTTGGGTTACTGACAGATCAGTTCAACTGAAAATGCAGCGGATACGCGCCATCGGTAAAAGGTCCGAACAGATCGGGGATGTCCGGGTGATCCACCGGTTCGCCTGAATAGTCCGCAACCAGGTTCTGTTCGGACACATAGGCGACGTAATAGCTTTGATCGTTTTCGGCCAACAGATGATAATATGGCTGATCTTTGATGGGACGATTGTCTTCCGGGATCGCTTCGTACCATTCATCGGTATTTGCAAATTCAGGGTCCACGTCAAAGATCACCCCGCGAAAGGGGTGTTTTTTGTGCCTAACAACCTGGCCCAGATGATATTTTGCGCGCGTTCGTAGCATAACATTACTGCCCCTATCTTTCGTTAGTAGTCGTTTCAAGGGCCTTTTGTCCAATCACGCTGCGGCAATTCGCGGAAACAAACTGTTGATACTCGCAATGATAGAATTCGGCACCCAAACCGCAGTAATTTGCTGGCAGGGAATAGGTTTAGCTTCATCAGACGTCGTTCTGACGGGCGGGTAAAATCCCTCACACAACTGGCACTCATGATGCTGGATCATACCATATTTTTGCGCCATTGACGAAAACTCAGATGGATCCGGCCCGCAGTAACAACGCTTTTGTCGGCAACTGTTGCGGCAGGGGCGCGGGCACGGTGCTGACGACCTTGCATTAGAAAAAGTGATGTGACGCCGACGCATTTTCGGTTAAGATAGGCGAAAATAAGAAACGACAAAAAAGCGAGAGGCAGATGAGCAAAACTCTTCGCGCATTGATTATTGTGTTGCTGGTGGCATCCTGCGGTGGTGGACAGACGTCTGCACCCCGTGGATTGGATGATGCCTGCACAATTCTTCAACAGCGCCCCGAATATTACAGAGCATTCCGTGCGGCAGAACGCAGATGGGGTGTGCCGGTGCATGTGCAGATGGCCACCATCCATCAGGAAAGCAAATTTGTGGCGGACGCCCGCACACCTTTCAAATATGTGCTGGGCGTCATTCCGATGGGTCGCCAATCCAGCGCGTTTGGCTATAGTCAGGCGCTTGATGCCACATGGGATGAGTACCGAAATGCCCAGGGGCGACGCTCGGCCAAGCGGGACCGGATCAAGGATGCCACCGATTTTATGGGCTGGTACATGAATCAAAGCCGGGACCGAAACGGGATCGCATTGTCAGACGCGCGCAACCAATACCTAGCTTATCATGAGGGTCACACTGGGTTTTCGCGGCAAAGCTACAACAGCAAGGCTTGGTTGGTTGCGGTCGCAGGCAAAGTCGATGCACGCGCGCAGATGTACCAAGGTCAGATCGCTGGCTGCCGGTTGCGTGGCTAATATAAAAGCCCCGGCAGAAACTGCCGGGGCTTTTGTCGTTATCGGTTAATTGTAGCGCGGCTGATGTCGAATTTGCTGTTCGGGATGTTGCCGCCCTTTTTCAGATTGCCAAGAATTACAGTTGTCTGGCCGCCATTCCCATCGTTGATGATCCATTGGCGCAACTCGACAGGGTTGGCCGTGAACTTGAGCTGAATATTCCCATATTCAGGATGTTCCGGATCCTGCGCCGTCACAGTTGTTGCTGTTCCATCATAACTATGTCCGGTGACCATTTTTGCCCGGCCCAGATCAACCTGTTTTGCCAGAATAATGGACAATGGGGTTCGGGACAGCGGATAGGTTTCGGGCGGCTGGTTCGACTTTTTGTCATAGATCACAACCGTATTGCTGCCTGCGACCACCAGGGCAGTTTCCGGCGGGTTATACTCGAACCGGACTTTGCCGGGGCGTTTGATCAGGATCGTGCCTGTGCTGATCGACCCATCATCATTGATCTGGGTGAATTCGCCCTGGGCTGTTTGCAGCTTGTTCAAATAGCCGGACAAATCGTTCAACGGCAGCTTTTGCGCCATCGCAGCAAAGGGTGTCAGTACGGCCAGCCCCAATGTGAGGGCGATAGAGGTGATAAAACGCATAACTTTTGTTCCTGTGTTTAGGTCTTGTCCAACCACATAGGTCCTTTGCAGCTGATATGCGATATCAAGGCGCGGCTTTTTGCCGAGCCAAGTCATACTGCCCATAAGAAACACCGCCGAAGCGAATTTCGGCGGTGCTTAAATCCGGTTTGATAGTCTCGTCAGGACGTAAAACTCAGCCCTGTTCCGGCACCAGAATTTCACGTTTCCCAACGTGGTTTGCAGAGGAAACAAGTCCTTGTTCTTCCATCTGTTCAACCAGACGCGCGGCCTTGTTATATCCAATCGCCAATTTGCGCTGGATGTAACTTGTCGAACATTTGCGGTCCTTGATCACGATCTGAACGGCGGTGTCATAGAGGGCATCTTCGCCATCGGTATTGCCACCAAGGCCGAGAACCGCGTCGATGCTCGTTTCCGCGTCTTCTGCCGGGCCTTCGACCACCCCGGAAACATAATCCGGTGCACCAAACGCCTTGAGGTGATTGACGATTTCCTCGACTTCTTCATCGCTGACAAATGGCCCGTGACAGCGGGTGATCTTTGCACCCCCCGCCATATAAAGCATATCACCCATGCCGAGCAGTTGTTCGGCACCCATTTCGCCCAAAATCGTACGGCTGTCGATTTTCGAAGTGACCTGAAACGAAATTCGCGTTGGAAAGTTCGCCTTGATCGTCCCGGTGATCACGTCAACTGAGGGGCGTTGTGTCGCCATGATCAGGTGAATGCCTGATGCACGCGCCATCTGTGCCAGGCGCTGAATGCAGGCTTCGATCTCTTTGCCGGCAACCATCATCAGATCGGCCATCTCATCGACGATCACCACGATATAGGGCAATGCGACGGGTGTGTTTTCTTCAGTCTCAAAAATTGGCTCGCCGGTGTCTTCGTCAAATCCGGTTTGTACTGTGCGGCTGAACAACTCGCCCTTGGCCAGCGCTTCGCGCACCCGGCCGTTGTATCCTTCGATGTTGCGCACGCCCATCTTTGACATCTTGCGATAGCGTTCTTCCATTTCGCCCACTGTCCATTTCAGTGCGACAACGGCTTTTTTCGGGTCGGTTACGACTGGGGACAGAAGATGTGGGATGCCGTCATAGACGCTGAGCTCCAGCATTTTCGGGTCGATCATGATCAACCGGCATTCTTCTGGCGTCAGCTTATAAAGCAGTGACAGGATCATCGTGTTGATCGCGACCGATTTACCAGAACCGGTGGTCCCCGCAATCAAGAGGTGGGGCATCTTGGCCAGGTTGGCGACCACGGGATCACCGCCAATGTCTTTGCCCAGGGCCAGCGGCAGGCGCATGGTGCTGTCACCAAAGTCGCGGGCCGACAGAATTTCACGCAGGACGACCTTTTCACGTGTTTCGTTGGGCAATTCGATGCCGATCACACTGCGTCCCGGCACAGTCGAAACACGCGCGGATAGCGCCGCCATTGAGCGGGCAATGTCATCAGCAAGCCCGATCACACGCGATGCTTTGAGACCCGGCGCGGGTTCAAGTTCGTACATCGTGACAACGGGGCCGGGGCGTACGGCGACAATTTCGCCCTTGACGCCGTAATCATCCAGCACGGATTCCAACATCCGCGCGTTTTCTTCCAATGCCTCATCAGACAGATGCAGGCGCTCCACCACATCGGGGCTTTCCAACAGGTTCAGCGGCGGCAATTCAAAGCCCGGATGCGTATCGTCGAATGTCAGGGTCGGTTGCGCCTCGGCCTTGGCCTGTTTGCTGGGCTGGACCGGTTTGCGCACCGGTTGCTGCACAACTTTGCGCGGCTCGGCCAGTGGGATCGATGCCATGTCAGGTGCCTGTGCAGGCTCAAGCGGCAGGGCCTCGGCATCTTGAAAAGCAGCCTCTGATGACGCGGTCCAATCCAGCGAACCCCTTGACGCGCTAAGTGGCGGTTCGGCACGCATCGCACCCGTCAGAGGTGGCTCGGCGCGCAGGTCTGCAGGTGCATTGGCACTCAGCACAAGCGGGTCAGGTCCACGCCCCCGGCCTTTTGTAAGCGGCGCTGTGGTCGGCGTATGCACTGCATTTCCGGTGCGCACCCGGCTCTTGATGACGTCAGCGATCTTGCTTCTGATGCGGTCTTCTCCGGGTCCTTCATCAACAACGGCATCGCTGTAGTGTTCAACCAATTCGGGTTCCGGCATCACTTCAGGACGCTTGATCAACGCGGGCATCCGCGCAAGCAGCCCGGCTTTTGGCCCCGTTGGTTCGGTCAGCATCGGTTCATATGCGCGCGCAGCAGAAGTAAACTCGGGCTGGCTTGCGGCAAAGGCGGCCGCCTCTTCGGCCTCAATCCGGTTGCGTTCACGGCGTTCCTGCTGGCGGGCCTGCAAGCCCTGCGCGGCTTGCACGGCACCGCTGGCACCACGGCCCAGAACATTCATCAGACCGGCGTAAACCATGATCACACCAACCAGAAGGAACCGACCGATACGCGTCAATTCCAGCTTGGTGAAGCCCAATACGAAGGTCCCCAAAACGACAATCGAAACACCCATGAAGAGTGACATCAGTTTGACCGTAAAGGTCGAACCGATGGGCAAAAGCGTCAGCAGGAAACCCATTACGAAATCGCCAAACAGCCCGCCAAGCCCAAAGTTGTGGGTTTGCAGCCATTCCGCATTTGGCGTCAAGGTCGCTGCATAGATGGCGCATGCTGCCGCTGCGATTGGGGCAAAGATCAGTCGCCCAACCGCAAGCTCCTCGCCCCGGTGCAACGCGAAACGAACGCCCCAGACCAACAGAACCACCGCAATGCTCCACGCACCCCATCCGCCGATCATGAACAACGGTGCTGCAATGGATGCGCCCATGCGTCCAAGCCAGTTTTGGACAGCGGCATCCGTTGAGACAAGGAAGTTCGGATCGTCAGGGGTATAGCTGCCGATCATCATCGCGGCCATCACACCCAAACCAATGAGCGCCAGCCCCAGCAATTCCTTACCACGTCTTTCAATCGCCTCGGCGGTTTTGCTGTCCAACAGTGGGTCGCGCCCGCGTGTCTGATATGCCATTGCTCTATTCCCTCGTTATACGTCTGAGTACAGGCAGTCGCGGATTGCTTCCAATCCACGCTCCGTCTCGTCTTTTGGGGCCACAAGTGCGACCCGGATGTATTCTTTGCCGGGGTTTTCCCCGTTCACGTCTTGGGCCAGATAGCTGCCGGGCAGAACCCGCACGCCAGTCTCGCGCCAAAGTTTCAGGGCAGCCACTTCACCGTCTTGCACAGGCAACCACAGGAAAAATCCAGCTTGGGGGCTGACGTAGCCCGGCACATTGCCCAGAATACGATCAGCGATCTGGTATTTTTCAGCGTAAAGGGCGCGGTTTTCTTCGACGTGCGCCTCGTCATCCCAAACCTTTGCCGCAGCCTGTTGCAGGGGTAGCGGCAGTGGCGCGCCCGCATAATTACGCAGTTGCTTGACCTCGCGGATCGTGTCCGCCCCGCTGGCGACAAAACCTGACCGCAGACCGGGCAGGTTAGATCGCTTGGACAATGAATGGAACGCAACGATGCGGTTGCGGTCTGCGCCCATACTTTCCGCCACTTGCATCGCCCCGACGGGCGGCGTGTCGCGATAAATCTCTGAATAACATTCATCCGCAAAAATCATAAAATCATGCTTTTCGGCCAAAGCAATCAGGCTCGCCCAATACTCATGGGTCGCCACCGTGCCTTGCGGATTGGCCGGAGAGCATATGTAGGCTGCGGTGGTGCGATCCAGAATATCCTCAGGCACGCTTGTGAAATCCGGCAAATGCCCGGTTTCTGCAGTGGCTGGTACCAAAATCGGATCAGACCCACCCGAAATGGCACCAATCATATAGACCGGATAGAACGGGTTCGGCATCAGGATAGCGGGCGTTTGGCCGTTTTTTGTCTCAGGACACAGCGCGATCACCGCATTATAGAGACCCTCGCGCGTGCCATTCAGGGCCATCACTTCGGTATCGGGGTCCATTTCAACGCCGTAGCGTCGTTTGATCCAACGGGCGATGGCACCCCTCAGTTCGGGTGAGCCGTCGTTTGGAGGATAGCTGTTAAAACCAGCTGCATTTTGCGCAATTGCATCTGTGACCCAGGCCGGAAAGGCGTGTTTTGGCTCACCAATCGTCATGTGAATAGGCGTACCGCCCCCGTCATGCGCATCCAACAATGCGCGCAGACGCGGCCATACATGGGCCGGAAGGTTCGAAAACCGCTCGGGAAACTTCATCAAAACTGCCTCAGGGTCGGGATCATTAACGTCCCGTTTCCCCCAAATTAGACAAGGCCCGCCCATTCGTCCAGAAAAACCCGACCGTAATCAGGCATTTGTGGCTTTTCGGTTGTGTAGGTGTGTGAATGTGGCCGCTTTAGCTGATCGCCTCTTCGACAGCGATGCCCAGACGCAACAGTTGTTCTTCCATTTCGGGGGGGCACATCATCATGACGCCACAAGACGGCTGTCCCGTAGGCAGCGTGAGTGCACAGACACCCAAAAGATTGCCGATACGCGTGTTGCGCAGAGCCAAAAGGTTTTGCGCGATATAGTAATCATGATCACGCGTCAGCCGCTCAAGATTAGGCGGCACAATGGGCGCGGTAGGCAAGAGCACTGCATCATATCCTGCAACGGCCTGATCATAGCCCATACGCGCAACCTCAAGCTTGGCCCAGGCGGCAACATAATCCGGGCCAGAAAACCCCTTACCCAAACGAAAACGCTCCAAAATCTCGCTGAACATTGCTTCAGGATTTGCCTCAATTACATCACGCCAAAGCCCGTAAGCCTCTGATGTGTAAAGACACGCGCTCAATAGCATGGCGTCTGAGACCTCTGGCACCTCAATATACTCAATGGCGGCACCGGCGTTTTGTATCCGCTCTATAGCGCTTTTGAATGCGGCCGCCGGCTGGTCGGCGACGTCGTCCATGGCCACGGTCCGCAAAACAGCAAAGCGGCGGCCTTCGAGTGTCGCGTGTTGCAGGTCGGCAGGCTTTTTGCCTTCAAGTGCTGCCAGCAACAGCCCTGCATCTTCGACAGAGCGGCAAAGCGGCCCGATCGTGTCAAATTTCAATGCCAGTGGGACCACCCCTTCGAGGGACAAACGGCCAGATGTTGTCTTGAGCCCGACCAGATCATTCCAAACGGCGGGAATGCGCACCGAACCGCCCGTGTCAGACCCGATGCCAGCAGCAGCCAAACCAAATGCCACGGAAGCGGCAGCCCCTGATGAGGAGCCGCCCGAAACCCCATCAGCATCGTTGACGGAAGGAGGAGTGGCCGTACTGGGGTTGTGGCCAAGGCCGGAAAACGCAAGTTCGCTCATGTGGGTTTTGCCCAGACATACCAAACCGGCGGCTGTCGCATTGACCAATACAGCAGCATCCGCATCCGGTATCCGACCCTCAAGCAGCTTTGATCCCGCTTCAGTTGCGACACCAGTTGTGTCAAACAGGTCCTTCCACGAAATTGGCACCCCGTCCAAAGCAGACAACCGATGCCCTGACTTTGCCCGGTCTGCTGCTGCCTGCGCTTCTGCCAACGCACGGTCAGCGGTCACACGGGCATAAATCCGGTCGCGCAGCGGATGCGCCTCAATGGCATCCAGATAGGTCTGGCACAGTGCCACAGGATCAATTTGCCCTGCTGCAATGCCGCGGCCCAAATCCGCAGCGGTCATTTTCAACCATGCCTGCATCTATCATCCCCTGTTATCTACTTTCGTCCTGACGGTAGCGACCGTTGGGCACATGGACAATCCCTGTGCAGCGGTCATATCTAGGGCCATGGATTTTGATACGGATATTGCCATCATCGGTGGCGGATTGAATGGCCCTGCCTTGGCAATTGCCTTGGCGCAAACAGGGCTGCGGGTGACAATGATAGACGCATTGGCGATCAAGACCCGCAAGAACGCGGGTTTTGATGGGCGGTCCTATGCACTGGCTTTGACCTCAACCCGATTGTTGCAGGGTATTGGCGTATGGGACGCGGTTGAGCCATATGCGCAACCGATGTTGGAGATCAAAGTCACCGATGGGCGCGCAGGCGATGGGCCGTCGCCGATGTTCATGCACTTCGATCATGCCGAGATTGAAGAAGGACCAATGGGCTTTATGGCCGAGGATCGGCATCTGCGGCGTGCGTTGCTGGATGCTGTCAAATCCATTCCAAACATCGTTCAGATGAACGGACAGACAGTTGTGGCGCAGCAGGCCGATGGTTCAGGCATCACACTAAGTCTGGCGTCCGGAAAAAGCTTGCGTGCGCGTCTTGCCATAGGGGCGGATGGGCGCAGCACCGGCACCGGCGGGCGCGCCGGGATCAAGAGGATTGGTTGGGAATATGGACAGACCGCTCTGGTCTGTGCGTTGGAGCATGAATTGCCTCACCACGGTGTCGCGCATCAGTTTTTTATGCCGCCCGGCCCCTTGGCGATCTTGCCACTGACGGGAAACAGATCGTCCATCGTCTGGAGCGAAACAGACCAGAATGCCGCCGCGATCAATGCGCTATCTGATGAGGCATATCTCGACGTATTGCGCCCTCGTTTTGGCAGTTTTCTGGGTGAATTGTCAGTTGTCGGTCAGCGCTACACCTATCCGCTGAGCCTCTCACTCGCGCACGATATGGTCGCCCCTCGCGTGGCATTGGTGGGCGATGCTGCCCACGGTGTTCACCCGATTGCGGGTCAGGGGCTTAATGCGGGACTGCGTGATGTGGCGGCATTGGCCGAAGTCATCGCAGATACCCAACGTCGGGGCGAGGATGTGGGGTCTGATGCCGCACTGGCGCGCTATCAGGAATGGCGACGCTTTGACAACACAACGTTGGCCTTGGCGACGGACAGTTTCAACAGATTGTTCTCAAACGACAATCCGCTGATCCGCATGGCCCGTGATATTGGAATGGCGGCGGTGAACGCCCTGCCCGTTCTGCGGCGGGGGTTCATTCGTGAAGCGGCCGGATTGACCGGTGAACTACCCCGTCTGATGCAGGGAAAACCGCTTTAGCAGATCAGTCGAGCGCCCGCGCTTCATCCACCAGCATCACAGGAATGCCGTTGCGGATCGGATAGGCCAGATTGGCTGCTTTTGAGACCAGCTCCTGTTTGTCTGCATCATAGCTGAGTGTGGTCTGGGTCCGCGGACAGATCAGCCCGTCAAGCATCCGGCGGTCAAAATCGACGCGAACATCGCTCATTGCATCATTCCTTCTTCCTGTCCGCCCCGCATTGTGTATTCGATCAATGTCACCAGCGTTTCGCGGCGGGTTTCGAGCGATGGTGCCTCAAGCAGCGCCTGCTTATCTTCTGCCTCAAAGTCCAGCATCATCGACAGCGAATTGATCAGCAATTCGTCGTCCGCTTCTTTGAGGGTATCCCAATCTGCGGACAGCCCACGCGTATCAAAATACCGCTCAAGCAGATCAAGAAAAGACTTCCGGTTAAAGCCCGTATCGGCTTCGTCCTTGCCAAGGTCGCGATCAAATCCATCCCAGTTCACATCGCACCGGCGATAGGGGGTAAATCCTTCGACCTCTTTCGTCACCCGAAAGCGTGACACCCCCCCAAGCGTGATCATATAGCGCCCATCTTCGGTCTCAGAAAACTGCGTGATCCGTCCCGCGCATCCGATCGTATGCAAACCCGGTCCATCACGTCCGGGGACCGGGTTTGGCTGGATCATGCCGATCAGACGGCAATCGGTCTTGAGGGCATCTTCGATCATCTGCAGGTATCGCGGTTCAAAAATGTGCAAAGGCAGGCGCGCGCGCGGCAACAAAAGCGCCCCACCAAGCGGGAAAATCGCAATTGTATCTGGCAGTTCGCTTTGCTTTATCATGGTTACTGACCTAGCGCGCTTCGTGGATCAGGCAAATATCATTGAGCTGAGTTTGCGGCGTCCGTTGAGCACTACGGGATCATTCGCTTTCAACGCATCGAATATCGTAAACAACTGAGTTTTCGCAGCGCCCTCATTCCATTCGCGGTCTCGGCGAAAAAGATCAAGAAGGTGATTTACTGCCCCCTCGGCATCCCCATTTGCATAAAGAGCCTGTGCCAGATCAAACCGCGCCTGATGGTCGTTCTCGTCTGCCTCAACCGCTGCCATTAATTCGCCTACAGGACCCGCATCCGCCGCCTGTCGCGCCAGCAGCAACTGCGCATGTGCCGCTTCAAGTTCCGGGGATTTTGAAATCTCAATTGGTGCACCGTTCAACAATGCCTCGGCCTGATCAAGCTCGCCTATCGCGATGTGCGCCCGCACCAGACCACCGTATGCCCCGGCGTGATTGGGGTCTTCGCCCAAAATAGCGGCAAATGTCTGGGCCGCATCTGCTGCTTCACCTGCGGTCAGCATATCTTCTGCGGCCTCAACCGCTTCGGCCAGGCCGTCGCCGGGCGCTTCGCCACCGGCGGCTTTGATCGTGCGGTCCACGAAAGCCTTGATCTCTGATTCTGGTTGCGCGCCCTGAAAACCGTCAATCGGCTTGCCCTGAAAAAATGCATAGACGGTGGGGATTGACTGGATCTGCATTTGACCGGCGATCATCTGCGCCTCGTCAACATTGATTTTGACCATTTTGACCGCACCCTTTGCGGCCTGCACAGCTTTTTGCAGCTGCGGCCCAAGCGTCTTGCACGGCCCGCACCACGGTGCCCAGAAATCAACAATGACCGGGGTCGTTTGGGACGCCTCGATCACATCAGCCATAAAGCTGGCTTCGTCACTGTCTTTGATCAGGTCAGCATCTGTTGCGCCGGCGAGGTTCAGTTCCATAATGTCAAATTCCTTGGTCGTTCCTGTTTGCCTTTATATGTAGGCAAGGCGTGATGATTCAAAGGTCAAAACTGGCAAAAACCGGCGCGTGGTCGCTGGGTTGTTCCCAACCACGCACTGCCCGCCCAATATGGCTGGAGTGACCGGCGTTCGAAATATCCGCTGTGGCCCAGATGTGATCCAATCTGCGACCTTTGTCAGCAGCGTCCCAATCTGGGGACCGATAGGACCACCAGCTATAAAGGTTGCCGTCAGGTATATCCTTGCGGGTTATGTCGACCCAGTTGCCCGCATCCTGCGTGGCACCCAGCGCCTCAACCTCAATGGGGGTGTGGCTGACGACCTTGAGCAGTTTTTTGTGATCCCATACGTCGTCTTCGCGCGGGGCAATGTTCAAGTCACCGACAAGGATCGCTTTTTCTGGCTTCTGCTCGTGGAACCAATCCCGCATCTCAGAGAGATAGTCGAGCTTTTGACCAAACTTTTCGTTTATTTCGCGATCCGGTTTATCACCGCCGGCCGGCACATAGAAGTTGTGGACCGTGGTCCCGTTCTCAAGTCTGGCTGACACGTGGCGGGCATGACCGAGGGCTGCGAAATCACGATCGCCGGTATCTTCCAATGGCAGCTTGGACAGGATCGCGACACCGTTATATCCCTTCTGACCACGCGCCACCATGTGCGTGTATCCCGCGGCATGGAACGCCTCGGTTGGAATTTTCTCAACCGGGCTTTTGCATTCCTGCAAACACAAGACATCCGGGCCATGCTCCGCCAACAGACGCAGAACCAGAGGTTCGCGCAGGCGAACAGAGTTGATGTTCCATGTGGCAAGTGTGAATGGCATTGGCAGGCTCCGAGATTGGGGTGACGTCCGGCACCCTACTCCTTGCCGCCGGCCGCCGCCATGGTGAATTCAGATGCCGTTTGGGGTCAGGATTACCTTCCCTCTGCGTTCACCAGCCCATGAATATTTCGCCGCCTCGGCGATCTGATCCAATGTAAAATGCCGGTCAACGGGTGCAAATAGCGTTCCTGCGGCAATGGCTTTGGTCAATGCGCCATAAACGGCCATGCGTGCAGCAGAGTCACCACGCTCAAACCAATTGACCAGCCAGAAGCCGTGAATGTGGATGTTGCGAAATATCAGCGCACTGGCATCAATGCTGCAGGGTTCGTTTGACATGCCGCCATAGTTGACCATCGTACCGCGTCTCTCCAGACAGGCCGCCAGACGCCCAAATGTTGGGCCCGCGACAGCGTCGACAGCCAGTTTCATCTTGGCCCCGGTCGCCGCCTTGACCTTGTCCGCAAGGTCAGGACCATCAATCAGAACGATATCCGCCCCGAGGTCTTTGAGACCTTGAATCGCACTTTCGCGGCGCACGACGCTGACAACATTGATCCCCTGCTCTTTTGCCAATTGAACAAGATACCCGCCAACCGCAGAATTCGCTGCCGACTGGATCACCCAATCGCCGGGGCTTAAGGCGACAAATTCACTGAGAAGCAAATGCGCCGTCGCCGGGTTTACCATAAGCATCGACAATTGATCCAAATTGCCCTCCGGCAACGGGATCAGGTAACGTGGATCGCAAATGACTTCACTGACCCATGTCCCCTGCCCCGCGGGCAGCAGAACCAATTGCCCCGTGCCCTCACCTTCAACAATGCGGCCCAGCCCTTCATTACCGGGAACTGCGGGCAAGGGTGGCTTGACCCCATAATTGCCTGAAACCTGGATCAGATCAGAAGGGTTGATCGGCGCGCGCAACACCTCAACCCGCACCTGACCTGCGCCTAACGGCTCTGACGGGACCTCAACGACTTTGAGGACCTCTGCGGGATTTCCGAACGCTTCATAGATCACTTTTTTCATGCTGTCGCTCCTTGGATTGCCACAACCATGGCGTGTCGCGACATTCAAGGCCAGCCTTCACACCGCGACGTCATCCAACAGCGCAAAAAAAGGCCGAGCACAAAGGCTCGGCCAGTCCAACAGGGAGGTATGTGTCATAACCCGGACACAAAAGTCGGGATTCGGGTCGATGGGCGGGTCATGACAACCCGGCCCTTCGGAATATGAAAGACCCTGAGGCGCGAATCATTGCGACCTCAGGCCATTAATCTATATCCGCCAGATTCGGTCACAAGAAGGCGAGCATTTGACGGATCTGGTTCAATTTTTTGACGAAGACGGTAAATATGCGTCTCAAGCGTATGCGTGGTTACACCCGCGTTATAGCCCCAGACCTCGTGCAGCAGCACATCACGAGGCACCACGCCATCGTTCGAGCGATAGAGGTACTTGAGTATATTGGTCTCTTTTTCCGTCAGACGCACCTTTTTGTCATCTTCAGTGATCAGCATCTTCATTGACGGTTTGAAGGTATATGGCCCCAGCTGGAAAACCGCGTCTTCGGATTGTTCATGCTGGCGCAACTGCGCACGAATGCGGGCAAGCAGCACGGGAAATTTGAATGGTTTACTGACGTAATCATTTGCACCCGCGTCAAGGCCCAGGATGGTATCTGCATCGCCATCATGCCCGGTCAGCATCATGATCGGACTTTTCACGCCCTGTTTGCGCATCAGACGGCACAGTTCGCGGCCATCGGTATCGGGCAATCCAACATCGAGAATGACCAGATCATACAGCGCCTCTTTGGCCCGGCTCATGGCGTCGCTGCCATTGGCGGCCTCGAAAACGTCGAAATCCTCAGTCATGATGAGTTGCTCACTCAGCGCCTCGCGCAAATCATCGTCGTCGTCAACAAGCAGGATTTTCTTGAGTTGCGCCATGGTGTTCTCCGTTTCGCTTACTAGAAAGATGTGCCTTGTGATCAGTTCCGACAAGGTTTGCGGCAAATCTTTCACAGCCTCGTGTTATTGGCCGGGTCAATTGTTTCAATTTCATGCTTTGTGGCATAGATATCCTTCAATACCGCTGCGGAGATGTAACACAATGAGCTTTGCACCCGACATCACAGAACAGATTGCGCGCGCCCGGGCGGATCTGCGCATGGGTGTTCCTGTTGTTTTGACGGGGGCGCATCCAGTGATTGTCATGGCAGCCGAAACTTTGACGGCACAAAGATTGACGGACCTGCTTGCCTTGGGCGGGGCCCCTGTTTTGGCCATCACAGCGCGCCGTGCAGAGACGCTAAAGGCACGGGCCTATGATGGCGATCTGGCACGCATTGCATTGCCGGTTGATGCGACACCTGCCTGGGTTCAAAGCATTGCAAACCCTAGCGATGATTTGCGCGCGCCGATGAAAGGGCCTTTCAATTGCTTGCGTGGCGGAGATGTGTCCGCGCACCGTGCCGCCATTCAACTGGCCAAAACGGCGCGATTGCTGCCGGCAGTTCTGGTGCTTGAACTGGCTGATGCTGTGGCATTTGCTGCAGAAAACAACCTGAATTGCATCGATCTTGCGTCTGCGACACCTGCTTTGAGCAAACGAAGCCCACTGCATCCTGTCGTCAATGCGCGGCTTCCTATGGAGGTGTCAGAGACCGGTCGGCTGCATATCTTCCGTCCAGACGATGGTGCGGAGGAGCATTATGCGATTGAAGTTGGCCGCCCAGACAGAGCCAAGCCGGCACTTACCCGACTGCATTCGGCCTGTTTTACAGGTGATTTGATGGGCAGCCTAAAGTGCGATTGCGGACCGCAGTTGCGCGCCGCATTGGCGCAGATGGGGCAGGAAGGGCACGGCATTCTGCTGTACCTGAACCAAGAAGGCCGTGGGATCGGCCTTGCCAACAAAATGCGCGCTTATTCCCTGCAAGATCAGGGGTTTGATACTGTCGAAGCCAATCATCGACTGGGCTTTGAAGACGATGAGCGTGATTTTCAGCTTGGGGCCGATATCCTGAAATCAATGGGGTTTTCTGCGATACGCTTGCTGACCAACAACCCCCGCAAGGTTGATATGATGATAAAGAGCGGGATCGAAGTAACCGAACGGGTGCCTTTGGCGGTGGGTGAGACCCGCCACAATCGCGCGTATCTGGCAACCAAAGCCGCGAAATCGGGGCACCTGTTGTGACACCCCACGATCTGGTCCTGACGCCGCGTGGCCTGCGGTTTCAGGGGTGCATTTTGCCATGTAGCATTGGCAAAGGTGGACTGAGCGATGCCAAACGCGAGGGCGACGGGGCAACGCCGCGCGGTGTTCACAGGATCGTCGGTATGCTTTATCGACCTGATCGAATGGCCCGGCCTGCTGATTGGGCGACACCTATTGGGCCATTGGATCTTTGGTCAGATGATGTGTCATCGCCAGTCTACAACCATAAGGTATCAGCACCCTATGAGGGCAGCCACGAAGCCCTCAGGCGCGCCGATCCGCTGTATGATCTTGTTCTGGTGACCAATTGGAATTGGCCGGTTGCGGTGCCGGGCAAGGGATCTGCCATATTTATCCATCAATGGCGGCGTCCGGGCTATCCAACCGAAGGATGTCTGGCGCTGGATCGGATGCGCCTGCGGTTCGTTGCGCAACGGATTACACCCGCAACCCGGCTGATCATCCTCTGAGACGGAGGGCCTGTGTTATGTCGCTGTGCGTTCGCCAAAAATCGCGGAACCGATGCGGACGTGGGTCGCTCCCAAGGCAATAGCGCGTTCAAAGTCGCCACTCATCCCCATGGAAAGCCCAGCTAGGCCATTGCGCGCGGCGATTTTGGCCAGAAGGGCGAAATGCAATGACGGTTCTTCGTCGGCGGGCGGGATGCACATCAGGCCCTGAATGTTAAGGTCAAGCCCCTGACAGTCCTTGATAAAAGCGTCAGCATCGGCAGGCAAGACGCCTGCCTTTTGCGATTCTTCTCCGGTGTTTACTTGAATGAACAGATCAGGACAGCGCCCGATTTCCTGCGCGAGACGCGCAATCGTGTTCGCCAATTTGGGGCGATCAACGGAATGGATGGCATCGAAAAGCTCCATCGCCTGCCGGGTCTTGTTGGATTGGAGCGGTCCGATCAGATGTAGATTGACGCCCGCATAGGTCTCGCGGAAATCCGGCCATTTGCTGGCTGCTTCCTGCACTTTGTTTTCTCCAAAGCATCGGTGTCCTTGGTCCAGCACCGCTTTCACCCGCTCGTTCGGTTGAACCTTGCTTACAGCAATAAGCGTGACGGCACCGTCAGCGCGATCAGCGTCACGTGTCGCTTGTTCAATTCTGGTGATGATGTCGCGCAGGGTCATATTCTACCTCTTTGTTAGAGGTGCAGAAAACAATAGCCATGCGCAAAAGAAAAGGGGCAGACCAATGGCCTGCCCCAAATACTGTAGTGTGTTAGATCAACTTAGAAGTTGAAGATAACACCCAAGTCAGCAACTGTCTGGTCTGCAGTGTTACGACCAACCATACCGCGCAGGGCAACGCCGCCGCCCAGATCGTGGTCGAAACCGATACCGTAAGAAGATTTCTTAGTTGTGGTAACGTCATCACCACCACCAGAAACAGAGGCGAGGATTTTTGTCGACGCGCCTACATCAAAGCGACCGGAGATACCGTAAGAAGTGCCTTCGTACTTGTCATCACCGATGAACAGAGCAACGTCAGCAACACCCAAAGAACCACCAACAGTCAAAACTGTACCGTCGTTCTTGGAAGTCGGGTTACCTTCACCATCGTCAGACTCTTCGTATCCCAGAGCAACTGTCCAACCGCTGAAAGTGTACGCAACGCTGACAGATGTTGATTCGGAATCACCAAGAGCAGCGGCATCGTCACTGTCGCCATCGTAAGACAACTGAGCGCGGAAATCGCCCATTGAGTAGATAGCGCTTACGCCGTTTTCGCCTGCACCACCTGAGGTGTAACCAGTTACTGGGCCGGAGAAATTAGCGTACTGACCAACTGCGCCGATCAAGCCTGGCTCGTAACCGTAGTAGTTCGCCAAGTTGTCGAGTGCGTGTGCAATGTTGCCAACTTCAAGACGGAAGCCGCCGGTTTCAGCGTGGAAACGTGCGCCGTTGAATGTACCGCCGCCTACTCCGCCGCCGCCAGCTGCGCCAGAACCACCATTTTCGTTGATTTCAAGACGAACACGCGCGCCGAAAGTAACACCAGCGTCAGATTCTGTTGACGCGTCGATGTTCAGGCGGAAGCGGCTTTCGATGATTGTATCTTCATCGGTTGCAACGCCAGAACGGAGCGCACGATCTTCCTGGTGCTGAAGACCAAAGCGGCCGTAACCGCCAAATGTAACGTCTGCTGCTGCAACGCCGGCCGTTGCGACCAAAGCTGTTGTAGCGAAGAGAACTTTTTTCATGGGCTTTCCCTCGATTTGAATTCATATGCCCTGACCGGAGCATCCGGAAAGGGTATGAGGGGTGTTTGCATCCAATGACCCTGTCTTGGCAAGAAGACTGAACATCATTGCATCAATGTCGTGATCAATGGTGCAGCTTTGCCACAGTTTTCCCCGACACTTGAGCCTACATTGATATGGTCAGGTGCCAAACCCCCACAAAACCTGCGGAATCACCCTTTACATAGACCTTGCTCACACGGGCATGCTTGTTTAGACAATTGACCAAACAGGCAAAGGAAAGCTGAGAATGGCGCACGGGACCGTTGGCAGAATCGCAATCACCTTATTCATGGTAGGTACTCTGGGTGCCTGTGGTGCATTGCGCAACATTACTGGCGGCAGCGGTGGTGGCTCTGACCAGTCCTATGCGCGTCCCAGTCTGAGTGGTTCGAATGATGTCGAAACCAACCCTGACAATACGATCTGGTCCGTTTTCCGCAAAAAGACCGCCGAAAACAAAGTGCAGGTCAACAGGTACATTTGGGCCGCATCGCTTGAAGTGTTGAATTTCCTGCCTGTGCAATCGGTTGATCCTTTCACCGGCGTTATTGTTACCGGATACGGCACCCCGCCCGGCGGTGGACGTGCGTACCGCGCAACTGTACTGATTGATGACCCTGCGCTTGATGCCCGTTCTTTGAATGTGGCCCTTCAAACACGTGGTGGTAGCCCGGTCAGCAAGGCAACAAGCCGTGCCGTTGAAGATGCTATTTTGTCGCGTGCCCGAGAACTACGCATCGCCGATAGCAAGTTCTAATCCGGCCGATCTTCAATTCTCAATCCAACGCCGGGCTTTGTCTTCCAAACTGCCCGGCGTTTTCATGTTACAAGGTTCCTCGTAAATGCCCCGTTATACACCTGCCGAAATCGAAGCCCGCTGGCAGCAAGCCTGGGAAAAGGATGCCGTGTTTCAGGCCGTCCGTTCCGCTGAAAAGCCCAAGTATTATGTGCTTGAGATGTTCCCCTATCCATCAGGGCGCATCCACATGGGGCATGTCCGCAATTATACGATGGGTGATGTGATCGCACGGTATAAGTTGGCGACGGGCCATAATGTGTTGCATCCGATGGGTTGGGACGCCTTCGGCATGCCCGCTGAAAATGCCGCGATGGCCATAGGGGGGCATCCCAAGGACTGGACCTACAAAAACATCGACGACATGCGCGCGCAGATGAAACCATTGGGCCTTTCTATTGACTGGTCGCGCGAATTTGCCACCTGCGACCCCGAATACTATGGCCAGCAACAGGCGCTGTTCCTTGATTTTCTGGATGAGGGATTGGTGTACCGCAAGAACGCCATCGTGAATTGGGATCCGGTGGATATGACCGTGCTGGCCAACGAACAGGTAGAGGCCGGGCGCGGCTGGCGGTCTGGTGCTTTGGTGGAACGCCGCGAACTGACCCAATGGTTCTTTAAAATCTCTGATTATTCCGATGAATTGCTGACGGCACTTGATACGCTTGATAACTGGCCTGCCAAGGTCAAGTTGATGCAGGCGAATTGGATCGGCAAATCCCGCGGTCTGCAGTTTGCGTTCAGCACCATCGACGCACCAGAAGGCCATGACCGCATTGAGGTCTATACAACACGCCCCGACACGCTGATGGGCGCGTCCTTTGTTGGCATCTCGCCGGATCATCCGCTCGCCAAGGTGCTGGAACGCGGGAATGAAACGGTTGCAACCTTCTGTGGCGACTGTCGCAAAGGGGGCACTACCGAAGAAGCCATCGAAACGGCTGAAAAGCTGGGTCTGGATACTGGTATCCGCGTGCGCCATCCCTTTGATACGGCACATGAACTGCCTGTCTACATCGCGAACTTTATTTTGATGGACTATGGCACCGGTGCCATTTTTGGCTGCCCTGCGCACGATGAACGTGATTTCGAGTTTGCGACCAAATACGACTTGCCGATCATTTCGACGTTCTTGCCGGATGAAGACAGCCCAGATGAGCTGGAGGCCGCCTTTGTCCCCGCAAAAACTGAAACTGTGTTCTACAATCGCGGTTTCGCGGGGGAACCGCACCAAACGGGAAATGAAGCCATCGACACCGCCATCGCATTTTGCGAGTCAAATGGGGTCGGACGGGGCGTCACCAAGTTCCGCCTGCGCGACTGGGGCCTGTCGCGACAACGTTATTGGGGCTGCCCCATTCCCATCGTGCACTGTGAAACCTGCGGTGTGGTGCCGGAAAAGAAAGAAAACCTGCCAATCGAGTTGCCATATGATGTCAGCTTTGATGTTCCCGGCAATCCGCTTGATCGCCATCCAACATGGCGCGACTGCGCCTGCCCGTCTTGCGGGGCCGGAGCAAAACGCGAAACCGACACGATGGACACCTTTGTGGATTCGTCGTGGTATTATGCGCGCTTCACGGCTCCGCACGCCGAGACCCCAACCAATCTGGAGGATGCGGCATATTGGATGAACGTCGATCAGTACATCGGCGGCATTGAACACGCGATCCTGCATCTGCTTTATTCGCGCTTTTTTGCGCGTGCGATGCAGATCACCGGACATCTGCCCGCATCCGCGATCGAACCATTTGATGCGTTATTCACGCAAGGGATGGTGACCCACGCCATATACCAGACCCCAAAACAGGATGGTCGGCCCACTTATCACTATCCCGAAGAGGTTGAGTTGCGCGATGGCAAAGCATTCCTGAAAGACGGCGGTGCCGAGGTGCAGATCATACCCTCGGCCAAGATGTCGAAATCAAAGAACAACGTGGTCGATCCGCTGAACATCATCTCAACTTACGGCGCGGACACCGCCCGCTGGTTCGTATTGTCCGATTCGCCCCCTGAACGAGATGTGGAATGGACGGCATCGGGCGCGGATGCCGCGTTCAAGCACCTGACACGGGTGTGGAACCTGTGTGATCGCATCGGCGAGATGGACAAGGATGCCCATGGCACAGGCGATGACGATCTTTTGCGTGCCATGCACAAGACCATTCATGATGTCACCATGGGCATTGAAAGCTTTGGCTTTAATGCCGCGATTGCAAAACTCTATGCATTCACCGCCATCTTGCAGAAATCACAGGCCAGCCATGCCGCCCAGCGCACAGCCATCATGACGCTTGCGCAACTGATGTCACCAATGACGCCGCATTTGTCCGAAGATATCTGGGCGCATCAGGGTGGAGAAGGGTTGATCGCAACCGCCCCCTGGCCGGTTGCTGACGATGCAATGCTGGTTGATGACACGGTGACCATGCCGATCCAGATCAACGGCAAACGGCGTGCTGAAATTCAGGTTCCCGCCGACATGTCCAAGGAAGAGGTTGAAAAGATCGCGCTAAGCCACGAAGCTGTCATTCGGACCCTGGATGGTGCCACTCCGAAAAAGGTGATCGTTGTGCCGGGACGGATCGTGAATGTCGTTGCTTAATCGCAGAACCCTGCTTTTGGCCCCGCTGGCATTAGCCGCCTGCGGGTTTGAACCGGTGTATGGCCCCGGTGGCAATGGCACGGCATTGCAGAATCGCGTTTTGGTTGATGAACCGAATGAGCGTTATGGATATTTCCTGACCCGCGAAATTGAAGGGCGGCTGGGCCGCGCCGCGACACCAACGTATGGTTTGGCACTTACAATCGCGACCAAACAAGCAGGTCTTGCCACAGATGTTGAGGGCAATACCCGGCGGTTCAACCTGATTGGCACCGTGGATTATGCGCTGCGTGACCTGTCGACGGGTCAGATTGTCACGTCGGGCAAGGTTGACAATTTCACAGGTTATTCTGCGACCGGCACAACCGTTGCGACACTGGCCGGGGAACAGGATGCACAGGTACGGCTGATGACCATTTTGGCAGACCAGATTGTCACCCGCTTGTTTGCCGCTGACATAAGCGGATGAAACTTTCGCCACGTGACGCCAACGCTTACTTCGCGCGTCCCGACGCATCCAAGACGGGGTTGTTGATCTATGGCGGCGATGCAATGCGCGTGGCGCTCAAGCGGCAGGAGTTTCTGAAATCACTTCTGGGGGTCAACGCAGAAGAAGAAATGCGCCTGACCCGGATGCAAGCAGCGGATTTACGGCGTGATCCAGCGATGTTGCTTGACGCGATCAAGGCCGTGGGGTTCTTTCCCGGCCCGCGTGCGGCGTTTGTCGAAGACGCCAATGACAACATCGCACAAATTCTAATTGATTCTCTTGCGGATTGGTTGCCCGGCGATGCGCAGATTGTCGTCAGCGCTGGCGATCTGAAAAAGACGTCCAAAGTCCTCAAGGCGTTTGAGGCCCACAAGACCGCTTTTGCAGCGGCGATCTATGATAACCCACCCGACCGCGCCGAGATTGAGCGTCTTCTCAGTGAGGCGCGATTGGTGCCTGAACCTGATGCCATGGCGGCGTTGACAGATCTGGCCCGGGCCCTTGATCCCGGTGATTTTCGCCAAACCATCGAAAAGATTACTCTGTACAAGCTCAACGATGCCAGCCCGCTAAGCTCAGAGGATGTAGTGGCCTGTGCGCCAACCTCAACCGAGGCAGAAGTTGACGACATCTTGCATGTTGTGGCCGAGGCGCGCGCGGGCGACATCGGCCCGGTGATGAGCAAACTGCAAGGCCAAGGCGTCAACGCCGTGACCTTGACCATCATGGCCATCCGGCATTTTCGCACGCTTTACCGAATTGCTGCCAACCCCGGCGCGCCCATTTACGGTGTCCGCGACCGTGACCGCGCGACCCGACAGGCCAAAAGCTGGGGCGCGGCAAAGCTGGAAATGGCATTGGGTGTCTTAACTGATACGGATCTGACGCTGCGCTCTGCCGGGCAACACGCACCCGCACTTGCGCTGGTGGAACGTGCCTTCATCCGTCTGGCCATGCTGGGCGCGCAACGCTGAGAATCTGACTGATCTTTTGAAAGGATACCCCATGTATACTGTTGTTGGTGCCACCAAATCACGGGCATTTCGCGTGATGTGGATGCTTGAAGAAATGGGGATCGACTATGATCATAACCCTGCCGGACCACGCTCGGATGATGCAAAAAAGTTCAATCCGCTGGGGAAGATACCCGCACTTGTCGATGGCGACGAGGTGCTGACCGACAGCATGGCGATCATGACCTATCTTGGCGACAAACATGGACAATTGACTGCGCCTGCCGGCACCCCCGCCCGCGCCCGGCAAGATGCAATGACCTTTTGGTTGGTTGACGAATTTGATGCCATCCTGTGGGCCGCAGCCAAACACAGTTTCGTACTGCCCGAAGACCAACGCGTGCCCGCCATCAAAGACGCCCTGAAGGCCGAATTTGCACGGTCCGCCGCGGTTTTGTCAGACCGCTTGACCGGTCCGTTCTTGATGGGCGATCAAATGACGATCCCCGATATTCTGGCAGTGCATTGCATCAACTGGTCGATTGGCGCGGGATTTCCACGGGTGGATGACAAATTGGGCGCATGGGCCAAGGAAATGCGAGACCGTCCAGCGTTCAAAGCTGCGCAAGCCAAAGAGACGTCCTAGCCCCGCAGCGCCCAATCTGCGGCATGTTCACCGGCCCAGCGGCCTGTCGCAAGGCAGGCCGAGATCAGATAGCCACCGGTCGGGGCCTCCCAATCCAGCATTTCGCCTGCCGCAAAAACGCCCGGCAGTGCGTCGATCATCAGGCCTTTGTCGAGCGCATCAAACCGGATGCCGCCAGCGGTTGAGATGGCTTCATCCATTGGACGCAGACCCGCGTGTTTGATCGGCAACGCTTTGATCAGCCGGGCAAGGGCGCGTAAGCCATCAGGTAGAGGGCGCGCCATTTCCTGAAGCAATGCAATCTGTGCCGGTGGCAATTTCAGCGTCTTGCGCAGGTGTTCCTTAAGGCTGGCTTTGCCGCGCGGCTTGGACAGGCGTGCGGTGATCTCTGGCACACTCAAGTCCGGCAACATATCCAGCGTCAGCGGATGCCCCTCGCGCACGCCGCGCGAGATCGAATAGACACCGCCGCCTTCCAATCCCCGCTTGGAAATCGCGGCCTCGCCTCGCGAGGAATACGGCCCGGATGTGAGGGCGATACCCTTGAGGGCCGCACCGAAATGACGTGTCATGTGATCGGACCATTCGACCCGGATACCCGCATTGGCTGGCGCAAAATCGGTCAGTGCCACTCCCTTGGCACGCAAATAGGCGGCCCAATCGCCCGTCGATCCAAGACGCGCCCAACTGGCCCCGCCCAACGCCAACACGGTTACATCTGGCGAGAGATATTCACGTCCCTGAGGCGTCACAAACTCCAACGCCACACCTTCCCAGCCTCGCCAAAGCCATCTTGTGTTGATCTGTACATTCGACTGCCCCAACCGTGCCAACCACGCGCGCAGAAGCGGCGAGGCTTTCATCGCCTTGGGAAAGACGCGCCCGGTGCTGCCTGTAAACACCTCCTGCCCCAAATCATGCGCCCAGGCCTGAACAGCTTGTGAATCAAACGCAGTGATAACCGGTTTAAGCGCGCGCTGCGCCTCAGCGTAGGCACCCATGAACGGGTCCAGCGGTTCGGATTTTGTGAGGTTCAAACCCGATTTTCCCGCCATCAGAAACTTGCGCCCTACGGATGGCTTTGCATCACAAACCGTGACGTGAAGCCCTGCAGCGGCCAAAATTTCTGCAGCCATCAATCCGGCCGGGCCAGCGCCTATGACAACGGCCTGCTTCACAATTTCATCTGGGACAAGCCACCCTTTATCTCAACCACCCGCTGTGGATAAGGAATTTCGATACCGGCGTCTTTCAACGCGTTCCAAACCAAAAACAGCACGTCGGAGGTATATTTATTCGGGCCATCATCCAATCCTTCGACCCAAAACTCGACGGCAAAGTCGATGCCGCTGTCACCAAATCCGCGCAATTCGCAATCTGGTGGGTATGGTTCGTCCAAGACATCTGGATGTTTGGACACCGCCGCTTCGATCAAGGCAGGCACCTTGTTGATATCAGTGTCATAGCTGACGGAAAATTCGGCCTCAAACCGGTTGGCCGATCCTGAATCGGAATAGTTTGTGACCCGCGTGGTGATGAAGTCTTCGTTCGGGACCACAATCCAGCGACCGTCGAACGTTTCCAGAATAGCGGCACGGGCCATCATCTTGACGATTGTGCCTTTCTCGCCGCCGTCGAGTTCGACAAAATCGCCAACTGTTGCCTGGCCTTCAACCAGCAGGATCACACCAGAGATAAAGTTTGACGCAATCTTTTGCAGACCAAACCCGAGGCCCACCCCGATGGCACCGCCCAAAAAGGCCAGCGCACCAAGGTTGATTCCCATGATGTTGAGCAACAGAAAGAACGCGGTCGCAAATATCACAAATTCAATCGCCTTGCCCACCAGTTGCCGCACAGACGGGCGCATCTGCTCCTGGGCCTCGATGAACTGCGATGTCTGGCGGGTCGACCAACCGCCCAGCCAAAACAATACGCTGCCTGCAATCGCACCGCGCAGCAGGGCCATGACCGAAATTGAGATGTTGCCAAACGTGACCTTCATCGACTTGAGCGCGGCCAGCACATCGTCCAGAACGCCAAACATATAAAGGGCTGCAATCGGCAACAGAATGTACCGTCCCAACACTTTCAGGAATGGATCGTGGATGATATCGCGGACCAATCGACGGACTGCGAGGAACAGAAAGACGCGTTTGCCAAATGCGATGACAGCACCGCTATCGAACATCGACCGCACGAGCGTTTCGCCAATTGCGGTAAAGCCATAGGCCAACAGCGGCAGCAAGAGCGGCAGGAACAACACCGCAAAGCGCCGGACATCAGCAAGGGCACCTGTACTGTCTTTTGCCGGCGCGATCTTCGTCGCCAAAACGGGCCGCAACCGCCGCGCGACAAGAATTGCCAAAAGGTAGGCAAGCACCAGGAGGCCAAATTGCGACCATGCGACCGGGCTTAAGAGCCAACTTAAGGCCAATTCCCAGCCCTGAAGCGCATACCCATAGGCCTGCTGGACGATTTCTGGCTGAGATGAGAGATCAAACTCCATACGGAACCTTTGCTTCATGGCGATAACAACGCGTCCTATTGCCCCGCATGTGCGATGGGATCAAGGTTTATCGGGGTTGTTCCCGCCTGCGGAGCGGGTCAATCAACATGTTAGTCGACGCTGAGGTCAGGCGGCCTATGTTTTAGGAGGCTCCAACACGATGTGAAGGCGGCGCTGCGATGCCTCACCCAATCTGCCCCCTGTGCGCCCGCGACATACCACCCGACGTGCCGCAAAGCCGACATCACCTCATTCCAAAGCTCAAAGGCGGTAAAGGCGGTCCGACCGTTCTGATGCATCACATTTGTCACCGCGAGATCCACGCGACACTGACAGAGGCCGAATTGGCACGCAGTTACAGCACGATGGACGCTTTGCGCGCGCATCCTCGGCTTGCAAAATTTGCTGAATGGGTGGCGAAACGACCACCGGGATTTAGGTCCAAGGTGCCGGGCGGAATGCGCAAGCGTTAGGTGCCCTGCCTAACAGTGCGCCTTTTCCATGTTCTCGCTAGTCTTCTGGCTAAAGGATATCTTGGGCGATGTCCCGAGCCGTGCCTGCGCACATCTCTTTGATCCCCATTGCAATCTGTGGTGCGGCGGCAACCGTATCAGCGGCCAGCAGGCGTGCGTGCCCTAACAGATCGGCATCCGGCACGATCCGGTCGATCAGCCCGAAGGCCAGCGCTTCATCCGCCGTAATTTTCTGGCCACCCATCAAAATCAATTTGGTACGCGACGGTCCAATCAGGGCCACCATACGTGTGGGGTCGGAAGGTTGCGGCAAAAACCCCAGCTTCATAACAGGATAGAAGAATTTGGCACTCGCCACGGATATGCGCAGATCACAGGCCAGCGCCATGCCCATGGCCCCACCTGCCAATGTTCCGTTCAGGGCCGCGATGCTTAGCCCCGGAAGGGCCGCAATAGCGCCTGACAGGCGCTCCCAAACGTCGGATTCCGCAAGGCCCGCACCGGCCTCGGCCAGGTCCGCACCAGCGCTGAACACCTTGCCGTGCCCGGTCAAGATCACTGCGCGGGCGTTTTGGGCGTCTTCCATAATGCTCGCCAATTTGCTGAGCATCGCGTGGGTCAGCGAATTGGCTTTGTCCGGGCGGTTGATTGTCACCGTCCAGACATCGCCGTCGCGCGCAAGCTCAATCATATAAGACCAACAGCGCGGCGGACATCATCGTCCCGTAATGAGATTTCATCGCCCACATACTTGTCAGCCTCGGCGCTGCACATCCACAAAAGCGTTCGGGCAGGCCAATCAGCGGGAATATGGACATCCCAATCCAATTGGCTAACCGGGTTGATCCCGCTGGCCTTGATCTCGCGCTGCATCTGGGTGGCGACGGTGCCTGGCGACAATCCAATCGCGCGAATCCCGTTTTCTGCTTCCTCTTTGTCCACACATCGGTTGAGCATGTTCACGGCGGCCTTTGAGGCGCAATAATGGCTCCAGGCTTCGATCGGGCCATGTGCAGCGCCCGATGAAATGGTGAGGATCGACCCGGCCCCAGCTGCCTTCATCACAGGTAGCGCCGCGCGGATGCCGAAGAATACGCCCTTTAGATTGATGTTGATGACCTGACCCCAATCGTCGGGATCGGCATCTTCAAGGCGCGCGATGGGTTCGATCACGCCTGCGTTGTTGATCAGCACATCCAGACCACCAAACGCCTGGACAGTCGTTGCAACCGCCGCAGACACCTCACCAAAGCGCGCTACATTGCAGGGGATTGCGATGGCTTTTTCACCAATTTCTCCGGCAAGGTCTGCAATCGCTTCCTGGGATCGCGCGATCAAGGCAACATTGGCCCCCGCTGCGGCAAAAACGCGCGCGGTTTCGGCGCCGATGCCCCGACTGGCCCCTGTGATCATCACTGTTTTACCTGTCATATCCATGGCGCTGATCCTTTGTATCCTGAAAAGAGGTTTTGCATCCGATGTCAGCCAAGTGGTAATCTGCCTGTAAGATTTGGTCCAGCCCTCGACACCTTGACGATCCGTCGGGTTTGTCCGACCTATGGTCCCGAGAATTGCACAAAGGAATTTCATCATGTCTCGTCTTTCCCCAACGGCTTTTGGCCTTGCTTTGCCCCTTGCGGTCATGTCTCAGGCGGCGCTGGCCGATCTGACCCCGTCCGAAGTGTGGGGCGACTGGCGTCAATACATGGAGGGCATGGGCTACGGTATTGATGCCTCAGAGAGCCAGAATGGCAGTGTTCTAACGGTTGCTGACATCCGGTTGAACATGGTCATGCCGGAAAACGCCGGCGCGATGTCGATGACTTTGGGTACATTGGAATTCGTGCAAAACGGGGATGGTACGGTTTCTGTCGTTATGCCCGGTGAACTGCCGATGACCGTCAACATCGCACCCGAGGGAGGTGCGGAACCCGTCACGGTCAGCATGCGGTACAGCCAAACTGATCACGCCATGACGGCCAGCGGATCACCCCAGGAAATGGTCTATGATTACTCTGCAGGGACGGTCGCGTTTACGTTGGACCGATTGCAGGTTGGTTCCGAAACCTATGGGCAGGAAAACGCCAAGGTAAACATCATCGGCACGGGCTTTAGCAGCAGCACAACAATGGCCATCGCCGAGATCCGGAGTTATCAGCAAACCGGCAAGATCGACAGCATCCAATACGATATCGCGATCAATAATCCGACAGAGCCTGCCAAGGTGAAGATGAATGGCAGCGTTGCAAATCTGACTATGGATGGCGGCGGCATAATCCCGTTGGTGATCAGTGATGCCGCAGACATGGCTGCGATGCTCAAGGCCGGGTTCGATGTCTCTGGTCTGATCGCCTATGGCGCCGGCTCAACTCAGATGGATGTCGAAGATTCCGAGAACGGAAATTTTTCAATGTCCACGACATCGGATGGCGGTGATCTGGGCATCAAGATGGGCGCAGATGGGCTGGCCTATAACGGATCCCAGAACAATATGGCGATAACAGCGAATGTCGCTGGCCTGCCCTTTCCGATTGATATGAGCATGGTGAAGGGTGCGTTTAACCTAAGCATGCCCGTCAGCAAATCAGAGGACCCACAGGATTTTGCATTTGGCATCACCTTGGGCGAATTCAAGATGTCCGACGTGATCTGGAGTATCTTTGATCCTGCCGGCCAACTGCCACGCGACCCGGCGACCATGGTGGTTGATCTGTCAGGCAAGGCAAAATTGCTGGTTGATTTCCTTGACCCTGATGCTGCGGCACAGCTCGCAAGCGAACAACCCGGCGAAGTACAGTCCCTGACGGTGAACAAGCTGCAATTAGATGCGGCGGGTGCCAAACTGGACGGCGCGGGCGATTTCACCTTCGACAATACCGACATGACAACCTTTCCCGGCATGCCCAAACCCGTGGGCGCGGTCGATCTGTCCTTGGTTGGCGGCAACGGATTGCTGGACAAGCTCGTGGCGATGGGGCTGCTCCCTGAGGATCAGGCAATGGGCGCACGCATGATGATGGGGCTTTTTGCGGTACCTGGATCCGAGCCGGATACGCTCAATTCGAAAATTGAGTTTACCGAAGAAGGTCAGGTTCTGGCCAATGGTCAGCGCATTAAGTAACTGAACTGCCGATCCAAGTAAGGGGCGTGCCAATTGGTGCGCCCTTTTAGCTGGCAACTGGTGTGGTCCCCTTGCCCTGCCCCTTTGGGACCATTACGTCTGCCCTTCAGTCACAAACGGAACCAGTACCATGTCCCAGCCCCTAGATGCGCTCACAAAATCACTGCTGCGGGCGGCAGGCAAAGCGGGTGCCGACGGTGCGGATGCCAAAGCCGTAAGGGCCACATCGGTATCCGTTGATGTGCGCGGCGGCGCATTGGAACAGGCCGAACGGGCCGAAGGCATCGACATTGGTTTGCGGGTCTTTGTGGGCCAAAGATCGGCAAATGTATCGGCCTCGGACACATCAGACCGGACGATCGAAGAAATGGCAGCACGTGCTGTCGCAATGGCCAAAGAGGCACCGGAGGATCCACATAGTGGTCTTGCCGCACCGGATCAACTTGCGACAGATTGGGACATCGACGCACTTGAGCTTTACGATGCCACACCTGAACCTTCCCCCGCTGATCTGCAACAGGATGCTGTATTGGCTGAGGCGGCGGCATTGGCGGTCAAAGGTGTTGCACAGGTGCAGTCGGCAAGTGCCGGGTACAGTGCACAAGAAGTCCATTTTGCCACAACGAATGGATTTAAAGGTGGGTACGCCCGCACGGATCGTGGCCTGTCTTGTGTCGCCATTGCCGGTACAGGCAGCGGGATGGAACGAGACTATGACGGTGACAGCCGCATTTTTCAAAGCGATCTGCGCGATCCACGCGATATCGGCACGTCAGCGGGCGAAAGGGCGTTGCGCAGGCTGGACGCGCGCAAACCGCCGACGGGCGCTTATCCGGTGCTCTTTGATGAACGTATCTCATCGTCATTGATCGGCCATCTTCTTGGGGCCGTCAACGGTATGGCAATCGCGCGCGGTGCCTCATGGCTGCGGGACGCATTGGGTCAGCCCGTTCTGCCCGATACTCTGTCGCTGATCGAAGACCCTCATCGCCCCCGGACCAGCGGTTCGCGCCCATTTGACGGTGAAGGGTTGCCAACGGCCCGACGGTTGATTGTTGAGAATGGCGTTCTGCAGGGCTGGACGCTTGATCTGGCAACGGCGCGGAAACTCGGGCTGTCCTCTACGGGGAATGCCGCACGCAGCACGTCATCAGGACCAACTCCGACAAACTGGAATATTGAACTGACCCAAGGCGAAAAAACCCGTGATGACCTGATCCGCGACATGGGCACAGGTTTGTTGGTGACATCTTTGATCGGCAGCACCATCAACCCCAACAATGGGGATTATTCGCGTGGCGCATCTGGTCTTTGGATTGAGAACGGCGAGATCACGCATGCGGTCAATGAATGTACAATTGCGGGAAATCTGCGGGACATGCTGCGCGCGATCGTGCCAGCCAATGACGCGCGCGCGCATCTGTCACGTGTTGTCCCGTCATTGTTGGTATCAGGAATGACCCTTGCCGGGGCGTGATTTGTCTTTGTTGATAGATGCGGCGCGGATGGCGGGCCGGGTCGCGACCAGCTTTGTGGGGCGCACGGCACAGCGTTGGGACAAACCCGGCGGTGCCGGTCCCGTAACAGAGGCTGATTTGGCGGTAAACGATTTGCTACGCTCTGTGCTCAGCTTGGCCCGTCCGGAGTACGGATGGCTGTCAGAAGAGACCGAGGATAACGACAAACGCCTTTCCAAAGAACATGTGTTTATCATTGACCCCATTGATGGCACCCGAAGCTTTGTCGAAGGGTCGAACACCTGGGCACATTCGCTTGCCATCGCAAGAAACGGCATTGTCACCGCTGCGGTTGTCTATCTGCCGATGCGCGAAAAGCTATACGCTGCGGGTTTGGGCATCGGTGCCACGCTGAACGCCAAACCGATTGCAGCATCACAAATATCAGAACTTTCAGGCGCGACAGTGCTCGCGGCGCGCCCCGCAATGATAGCAGATCATTGGATATCCAAAACTGAACCCATTTTTAAGCGGAGCTATCGCCCCTCACTGGCGTACCGCCTTGCCTTGGTGGCCGATGGGCGCTTTGACGCTATGATCACCCTGCGCCGCAGTTGGGAATGGGACATCGCCGCAGGTGCATTGATTGTGTCAGAGGCAGGTGGGGCATGCAGCGATCAACAGGGGACGGCATTGTTGTTCAATAACCGTGATCCACGGCTGAACGGTGTTGTCGCGGGCGGGTCGAACGTGCACACCGCTTTGATAGACGCTCTTGCGTGACGTGCCCCATCTGATACGCAAAGACCCGAGCTCATTGATGAAAGGATAATATCCATGACCCAACGCCTGCACCTTGTCTTTGGCGGTGAACTGGTGACCCCCACCGAAACTGCGTTCAAGAATGTGGATGATATTCATGTTGTTGGCATCTTTGCCGACTATGCATCGGCATATGACGCCTGGAAGAACGAGGCCCAGCGCACCGTGGATAATGCGCACATGCGTTATTTCATCGCGCATCTGCACCGCTTGCGTGACGAAGAAACGGCCGCATCATCGACCGAAGAACTGGGATAAATCACACATGGCTCAGTCGCTGGGGTTGACGGCGTATCGGGCTTTGGCCCGGCGGAGCGAGGCGCGCATGGACACGCCCGCAACGCCCCGCCCCGATGGCGAACTGGTGTGGATACACGCCGCTGAGCCCGGCAATCTGATCGCTGTCCAAGACCTTGCACTGCGACTTTGTGCAAACCGGGTCGGGTTGAATGTGTTGATTACCTTGCCCGAAGAAACAACACAGCCGAGCCGCATTGCCGTCCCTCACGATGCAGTGTTGATTGTGCAAAACGTGCCAAATGAGCATCCCGGCAGTGTTGCCGCGTTTCTGGACCACTGGCAGCCTGATCTCTGCGTCTGGGTCTGGGGCGCGCTGCGTCCAAACCTGATCTTGGAGGCCGCTGAAAGGAAATGCCCGTTGATCATGATAGATGCCGATACCAAAGGCTTCGATGGTCGCAGGGATAGATGGTTGTCGAAGCTGACAAAGAATATGTTGAGCCGTTTTGAGGCCATCCTGACCCGCTCCGACGCTGGCCAGCGGCGGCTGGTCCAACTGGGTCTCAGGCGCGAAGATATTGAGGTCACATCGCCGTTGATGGCTGGTGGGCAAACGCTGCTTTGTGCCGATTCAGATCTGGCAGAATTGTCGGCGGCTCTCGCTGGGCGCCCAGTTTGGTTTGCCGCCCACGTTTTGGGACAAGAAGCCCCGGTTGTTCTGGCCGCGCACCGCAAAGCGCTGCGGCTTTCACATCGGCTGTTGCTGATCATTCATCCCGCAGATGCGGGCGATGCAGATGCGATCACAGAACATGCCAGTGAGAATGGTCTTAATGTGATCCGATGGGGTGGTGCCAATAATCCCGACGATTCAACGCAGGTGATGATTGCCGATGATCCGCATGATTTGGGGCTCTTTTTTCGCGTGGCACCGGTGTCGTTTCTTGGCTCATCCTTGATGTCTGAAAAGGGCGGCTCCGATCCCTTTGAAGCAGCGGCCCTTGGATCAGCAGTTCTGTACGGCCCTAAAGTGCGGCACTTCATGCCATCCTACACGCGGCTCGCTGCGGCGGGTGCCGCGCGGATTGTGAATGACGCGGATGCGCTTGGCACTGCGGTGTCGCATCTGATCGCAGCAGATCAGGCCGCCGCGATGGCGCATGCGGGATGGGACGTCATCAGCCAAGGAGCCGCATTGATGGACCGGGTTATTGATCTGGTGCAGGACGCGCTTGATAAACGGGCCGGGCAACCGTGAGCCGCGCCCCCGCCTTTTGGCACCTGCCCAAACCTGATTGGCGGGCACGGGCATTACGCCCGTTGGGCGTGGCATATGCGATGGCAACAGCGCGACGGCTGAAAAAGGGCGTACCGATCACGTTGGACATACCCACGGTATGCGTCGGCAACATCAACGCGGGCGGTACCGGAAAGACGCCGACTGCCATTGCCGTCGTTGATCATCTGCGCGGGCTTTTCCATGAACCGCACATCGTCTCTCGGGGCTATGGGGGAACACTTGAGGGGCCTGTGCGCGTTGATCCCGCCCGGCACAAAGCGGCGGATGTCGGTGATGAACCATTGCTGCTTGCTGCATTTGCCGAAGTTTGGGTGGCGCGTGACCGCGCCGCAGGTGCGCGGGCAGCACAGGATGCCGGTGCAAGTGTTGTGGTTTTTGACGATGGGTTTCAAAACCCAGCGGTACATTATGACCTCAGCATTGTCGTGGTGGATGCACAAAAGGGATTTGGCAACGGCCTTTGTCTGCCTGCTGGACCTCTGCGGGAACCTGTTGAAATGGGTCTCAAACGGGCCGATCTGATATTGTCGATTGGTGATGATGCCGCGCAAAGTGGTTTTGACACAGCGCAGCTGCCTGCCCAATTGCCTCATGTCCGTGCCACGCTAAAACCCCTTAAGACTGGCATGGATTGGACGGATATGCGGGCATTGGCCTTTGCCGGCATCGGGCACCCAGAAAAATTCTTTGCCACATTACGAGGATTGGGGGCGACCCTTGTGCAGTGCGAAGCGCTGGACGACCACCAACCCCTGACAGCAGCATTAATGGCCCGCCTGGAGGCGGATGCCGCACTGCGCGGGGCGCAATTGGTGACAACAGAGAAAGATGCCGTGCGGCTTCCCGCAACATTTCGGACCAAAGTCATCACATTGCCGGTGCGGTTGGAGTTTCCTGAGGATAACGCGCTCTTTGCCTCTTTGAGGGCATTGCCCAAGCCAAAGTAACCCTCGGAAACTATAAATTCCCTAGGCCGTTTTTCGTCGGGGCCAACGTCTGATCATCAATTGTCCTCGCCCAGCTTTGGTGATGGACGATGCAGGGACAGTTCCGCGTCAGAAAACGTAAACGGCGAGCGCAGCCCCGGTACACCGTCCAACTCGATCTGCATGCCACGGGCAACGACCTGTGGGTCTGCCATCACATCTGCCATGTCGTTAATCGGCCCTGCGGGCACATTATGCGCTTCACACGCTGCCAAAAGATCATCCCGCGTGCGAATTTGCGTCGCTGCATTCAGATGGCGGATCATGTCAGGTCGGTTGGCAACCCGGTCCGCGTTCTTCGCGTATTCCGGGGCCGTTGCCATGTCATCCAGACCCAAAAGCCGACACAGCCGTTGGTATTGACCATCATTACCCGTCGCGATGATCAGATGGCCGTCACTGCATGCAAAAACTTCATAGGGGGTAAGGTTTGGATGCGCATTGCCCATCCGCTTTGGTGCCTTGCCTGTCGTCAAATAGTTCATCGCCTGATTTCCGGTGATGGCCACAGCACAATCCAGCAAGGACATGTCAATGTGTTGGCCCCTTGCGGTATGCGCGCGTTGATGAACGGCGGCGAGAATGGCCGTGGTGGCATACACCCCAGTGAAAACATCCGTAATGGCCATGCCGGATTTCTGCGGTTGGCCATCAGGATCGCCGGTGATGGACATCAGGCCAGACATACCTTGGATAATAAAGTCATATCCGGCGCGGTGGGCATAGGGGCCCGTGTGGCCGAAGCCGGTGATCGAACAATAAATCAGCTTTGGAAATTGCGCCGCAAGGCTGGCGTAATCCAACCCATATTTCGCAAGACCGCCGGTCTTGAAATTCTCAATCAGGATATCCGCGTCACGCAGCAACTCCTTGACATGCGCCTGCCCCTCGGGCGTGCGAAAATCGATTGTCACCGACGCTTTGCCACGATTGGTCGAATGGAAATAGGCTGCGGACACATCATCATCACGCGTGACAAAGGGTGGTCCCCATTGCCGCGTGTCGTCGCCATCCGGGCTTTCTACCTTGATGACTTCACAGCCAAGATCGGCCAGCGTCTGACCGGCCCATGGGCCAGCCAGAACACGCGCCATTTCAACTACTTTGAGACCCGCTAATGGTGCCGCCATCAGCCGTCAATTGCCGCATCGATCAGATCTTTCATGTCACTGTATGACATGTTCGAATACTTTGTGCCGTTGATCAAAAAGCTGGGCGTCGAGGTCACATCATCTGCCTCGCGGTTCTGCTTTTCCCATGCAACAAGAGTTTCTGCTGTGCCTGCGTCTTTCAGACAAGCGTCAAGCGCTTCAGCATCAATCCCGGCGAGCCGGCCAATCTTGCCCAATTCGCCAGCAATCGCAGCAGGTTCACCGGCGCGGGTCCATTCAGGTTGCCCTTTGTAAATCAGGTCTGCGATCCCAAAGTATTTGTCCGGGCCACCACACCGCGCCACCATCGATGCCCAAAGGCCAAACCGATCAAAATAGACCTCGCGGTAAACAAAATTGATTTTGCCTGTGTCGATGTAATCTGCCTTGAGCTGTTTGAACGGTCCTGCGTGAAACGCCGCACAATGGGGGCAGGTGAACGACGCGTATTCAGTGACAGTGACCGGGGCATCGGGGTTACCGATCATCATGTCCTGAATGGCTGACGTATCAACATCGGCTGTTTGTGCATTGGCGGCATTGGCCAGCGGATTTACGGGTGTGGAGTTGGGGCTCATGCTGCTGCTTAAGGCCCAACCGCCGACACCGAGTACGGCCAATACGGAGAGAATAACGTTTCTGCGGTTCATCTGGTTTTCCTTTGTCGGCTTTTCAGCGTTTCATCTTGTTCAATATGTTCTCACCCAGGCGCGCAAGGGCATCGCGCAGACCATCGTCCGAAACAGGCTTTGTTGCCTCTGCCGCTTTTTGACGCAGGGCGGGATCAGGAGGGGCAGTGTCGATGGTCGGTTTCTGGTGACCAAAGGCCACCTTGCCTTCGGCAAACCCTGATGCGGCGGTTTGGGTGATGCGAACCCGCGCGATGGCGTTGTAGCCATAAACAGCGTTCACCTTGGTGCGCAATTGTTCCTTTTGCATTTCCAGCATCGGGGCGTTCGACCCCGTCGTCAGCAAGGTCAATGTTGCCCCCATCCCGCCACGCCCATAGCTGATTTCGACGGGCTGCGCGATGGCCGCCGTTGCCGTGCCTGCGATTTCAGCCCATTGCGTCAGCAAACGCGACTGCGCGAAACCACGGGATTCAGATGCATGCCGGATTTGTCCGGATAGCAAGCTGTCTGTGCGTTTGAACCCTTTTGTGCTGGTGCGCCGCGGCGGCATGACTATGTTCCTCAGGTGATCTGGTCCTACATAACCTGCCTGACCCTTCGCACCAACCCATGACCCCATCAGGAGCCATAAATATTGCGTGACACTGCACCGACAAACGACCTGCCGCGCATCTTGCTGGACTGGTACGATGTGCATGCCCGCGACATGCCGTGGCGCGTTGTTCCATCTGCGCGCAAGGCAGGTGCCCTGCCCGATCCTTATCGTGTGTGGATGAGCGAAATCATGTTGCAGCAGACCACCGTTGCAACGGTGCGCGATTATTTCACACGGTTCGTGACGCGCTGGCCCACTGTGGCCGATCTGGCCGCAGCACAAGATGCCGATGTGATGGGCGAATGGGCGGGTCTTGGGTATTATGCGCGTGCGCGCAATCTGCTGAAATGCGCGCGTGCAGTCGTCGATCAGTATGGCGGCACCTTTCCGGCGGATCACGCGGCTTTGCTCACGCTGCCGGGCATTGGTCCTTATACGGCTGCGGCATTGTCATCGATCGCATTCGATTTGCCGCATACGGTGCTGGACGGCAATGTTGAACGGGTGATGGCGCGGATGTACGACATTCATACGCCCCTGCCCACCGCCAAGCCCGACCTGATGGCCAAGGCTGAGGCGCTGACCCCGACGGAACGCCCCGGCGATTATGCGCAGGCTGTCATGGATCTGGGGGCAACCATATGCAGCCCAAAATCACCGGCATGCGGCATCTGCCCATGGCGTGATCCTTGCGCGGCGCGGGCGGCAGGGACCGCATCCGAACTTCCTAAAAAAACGCCGAAAAAGGCAAAGCCTGTGCGACATGGTACTGTTTATCTGGCCCAGCGTGACGACGGCGCCTGGTTATTGGAAACCCGCCCGGACAAAGGATTGTTGGGGGGCATGCTGGGCTGGCCCGGTTCCGATTGGTTGGATGTGCGCCATGATCGGCCCGAGGGGATACCGCCTATCGGAGCCAAGTGGCAGGACCTGCCCGGTGAAGTACGGCATACTTTTACACATTTTCATTTGATCCTGACCGTCAAAATTGCCCAAGTTGACGCCAGTACCGCCGCTGCATCAGGACAATTCATCCCCCGCGACCAATTTCGTCCCTCTGATCTGCCGACCGTGATGCGCAAGGCATTTGATTTGTCGCAGGGCGAGCGCAGCGTCACAGCTATGAGCACATCACATTCTGCGCTATATGGCACCGAATAGGACAAGAGGTTCGTCACCATGGCCAAGCAGCATCAAATCATCGCCCCTGCCGATCTTGCGCGGATGTCGCGTGTTTTGCCGTTTTGGCTGTCGCTTGGCCTGATCCCGTTGACGTGGTTTTGTGCGCTGCAAGGCGGATGGACCATTGCCCTTTTGCCGCTGATGACCTGGATGTTATTTTCGCTGCTCGATCAAATCGTCGGGCTGAACCTTGAGAATGCCGATCTTGAAGCGACCGACGAAGACCTTTTTTGGTACCGACTTGTCACGCTGATCTGGGTGCCGTTGCAATTTATCACGTTGTTTGGCCTGCTTTGGTATGCCCCGCGCGCCGATCATCTGGGTACGGCAGAGCGGGTATTTTTATTCTTTGGCGTGGGCGTGATTACCGGCACCATAGGTATCAATTACAGTCACGAATTGATGCATCAAAAGAACAAGCTGGAGCGATTTTTGGGCGACGCATTGTTGGCCATGGTGCTTTATTCGCATTTCCGATCCGAGCATCTGTTGGTGCACCACCGCTATGTGGCAACCCCACGTGATACTGTGACAGCCCATTACAACGAAGGTTTTTACCGCTTCTATCCGCGTGTCCTCAAGCAATCGTTGAAATCCGCGTTCCGGGCCGAAGCGCAGATGTTGGCGCGCAAGGAGTTGCCGTGGACAAATCTGAATAACCCGTTTTTCAAATACTGGGCGCTACAGGGCGGGTTTTTGTTGTTGGCGCTAATCCTGGGCGGATGGTCCGGACTGGTGCTGTTTTTGGTTCAGGCAGGTGTCGCGATCTGGCAGTTGGAGCTGGTGAATTATATTGAACATTACGGTTTGACCCGGAAACATCTGGGGGGCGGCAAGTACGAACACGTGCAGCCTCGGCATTCCTGGAACGCCGCGCAAAAGGCTTCAAACTGGCTCTTGATCAATCTGCAACGTCATTCCGACCATCACTTTAAACCAGATCGCCGTTTCCCCGTGCTGCAGACCTATGGAGCGGATCAGGCTCCACAATTGCCGTTTGGGTATCCGATCATGACGATCGCAGCGATGTTTCCACCACTCTGGCGGCGGATCATGAACCCGCGGGTGCGCAAATGGCGCGACATGTATTATCCCGAAATCACCAACTGGCAGGCTTACAACAAAGGCACGACCCCGATGCCACGCTAGATCCTGCGAACAGTATCTTAATACTTCTCTGCCACAAAAATGCGGTCCATGGTGAGAAGGGGACGTGATGAAACATCCGGCATCAGCAAGAACCGCTGCGCAGCAAAGAACCTGTCTGATCGTTGAAGACAGTGATTTTGACCGCGAAAAGATGACCCGTGTGCTGAACAGAACCATGGGAAAGATAAATGTTGAGGTTGCCACCACCCTTCGTTCGGCGCGGCTTGCCCTGTCGAACGCTGAGGTGTCGTTGATCCTGCTGGACAATAATTTGCCGGACGGCCTAGGCGCGAATTTCGCGCTCGAACTGTCCCTTGATGCGCGCCTTTCTGTAATTCCAGTTATTCTTGTAAGCGATTGGCCTTCTCCTTTCATGTGGGAAAAAGCCGCTTCAGCAGGTGTTCTATACGTGTTGAACAAGGGCGAATTTGATGCCCGTTACGTTCACGCGGCACTCAAGATGGGATCAGCGCGGCGCACCAAAATGAACTTGGCCCATTGAGGTTCAAAAAAGGCCCCGCCAAAAAGGCGAGGCCAAGGTGAGTGCCATTCAATGCGAACCTTCATCTGGAAGGCCGCAGGCACCGGCGGTGTTCAGTTTTCGGTAAGTCAGTTGGCCATTTCGGCCCTGATCTGTTGACGAAGGATGTCGATTGGCACCCGTTTGCCATCTTTTTTATAGCACCAATATGTCCAGCCATTGCAGCTTGGTGCCTTTTCATAAGCCGCGCCAACCTGGTGAATGGATCCTTTGACGTCACTGCCAATCAATGTCCCATCCGCGCGAACCTTGGCTTTATAGCGCCCGTTCATTGAAAACAGCTCTTCTCCAGGGCGCAACATGCCGCGTTCAACCAGTTGACCAAAGGGTACGCGAGGTTCGGCGCGCTTTGATGTGGTTGTCTGCAACGCCTCTTTGTCGAACTTCCGCACCTTGCTGATGCGTTTTGTTGCGACCTTGCGATATGCTTCTTCCCGCTCAATACCGATGAAATCGCGGCCCAGCATTTTGGCAACGGCCCCTGTCGTACCTGTGCCAAAGAACGGATCAAGGACCACATCGCCAGGGTTGGTCGAGCCGACTAAGACGCGATGCAAAAGGCTTTCTGGTTTCTGGGTTGGATGAGCCTTGTCCCCTGCGTCATCTTTTAACCGCTCGTGGCCCGTGCAGATCGGCAAAACCCAATCGCTGCGCATCTGGATGCCTTCGTTCAGCGCCTTGAGGGCCTCGTAATTGAACGTGTACTTGGCATTCTCATCTTTGCCAGCCCAGATCATTGTCTCATGAGCATTGGTAAAGCGTTTGCCACGGAAATTTGGCATCGGATTCGACTTGCGCCAAACGACATCATTCAGAATCCAATAGCCTTGATCCTGCAACGCGGCTCCAACACGGAAAATGTTGTGATAGCTTCCAATGACCCAGATCGCCCCGTTGGGTTTCAGCAAACGGCGCGCCGCCTTCAGCCACGCCTTGGTGAATTTGTCATAGATTGCAAAACTGGCAAACTGGTCCCACTCGTCGTCCACAGCATCCACTTTGGAGTTGTCAGGACGGTGCAAATCACCCCGCAATTGAAGGTTATATGGCGGATCCGCAAAGATCAGATCAATGCTCTCCGCAGGCAGTGCATTCATTGCTTCAATGCAGTCACCCGCAAGGATGGTGTTCAACGGAAGCGCACCAGCGCCCTTTGTCATTGTCTTCATATATCTGCCTCTGTCCCCGGCACATTTTGTGCTCGTTGGTTGAGGGACAGGATGATTCAAAGGGGATTCGCGGTCAATTTCTTTTTTGAATCAATCGCTTAAGTTTTTATCTTGATACAACATCTTGTGGACGGGTTTAAACAAACGTCTATGGTGTGGGGTCACACCCAAATTCTGCAGCGCCTCCATGTGTCTTTTTGACCCGTATCCCATGTTAGTTTCCCAACCATACCCCGGATGCTGTTGCGCCAAGGACAACATGACACAATCCCGACATATTTTGGCCATAATTGAAGCCGCCGAAATCGACTGTGATCGCGCGTCCCCCTTGATGATCGTCTCGGCAGGAACTGTCAGCCCGTTTGGCACCATGTTGCCGTCGATCAGCACATAGTCCGCTGCCTGCCTCAGTCCCTCCAACGCCCGTATCATGGCAAGGTGACTGGCCCGCAAAATATTCAGTTCTTCGATTTCCTCGACCGATGCGTGGGCGATGCTGACGTCAGCGACCTCCATTATCTCTTCGTAAAGACGCGCACGGGTTTTCTTGGTCAGCTTTTTAGAATCGTTCAGGCCCTGCGGGATACATGCTGGGTCCAACACCACAGCCGCAGCAGTCACCGGACCGGCCAACGGCCCACGGCCCACTTCGTCAACGCCAGCGATGCGCACATAACCGCGTGCATGGGCGCGGCGTTCAAATTCAAAATCTGGTTTCATAGATGTCTCAAAACGCAAGACAGCCCAAACCGCAAGGCTTGGGCTGTCTGCATTGTCTGTTACTCGTTAAAAAATATGGAAGGGAAAGGTGCCCGAACAACTTTCCCTTCCTGTCCGGGCAACAGGGACGTGTTGCCCGGATCGGCGACGGGATTATCCGCGCGCCAATCGGTATCCCGCGTCGCGCAAGCACCTGGCCTGATACCCTGTGCGTTTCCCGTTGTAGGTTTTCACCCGTACCTTGCAGTGTTGTGGCAAACGGTTTGCGTGGCGGAAATTATTCTGGAGGCAGCGGTTGCCGAACATCCGAACCGGGCCGCTGCGGGTATCAAAACTGCGAAAGCATTGGCTTGGCAGCAATTTGTCGTTGCGGACATGTCTGGGCAGCGGGCGGGGCTGGATGTGCTGGTTGTAGCGGCGCTGCTGCACCCGCGGCTGGTTGTAGCGATGCGGCGCTGTATAAACCGGCGCTGTGTGACGACGCGTTACTTCGCGTTCCTTTTTCTTATTGTTGTCGTGAATGATCTTCCCGACAACAGCGATGCCCAAAATCGCGGCCAATGCCCGGGCCACGTCTCTGTCATCTGCGTATGCCGGGGCCGAACCAAGTGCAGTGATGGCGATCGACGCGGCTGCAACAGTAGCAATGAATTTGCGGTACATGGTTTGATCCTTTCAAAGTGTGGCACCTGACATCGTGAAGGGCGCTTTGTGGTCGTCGTGGGACCAATCTGGGTTTTGATGCTCAGACAGGCAATAACATCGCCATGTTATCCAATAGCAGCCACGCCAAGTGCTTTTGGATATTGAATAACCAGCGGCAAAAGCGCAAAACACCGCCTATGAAAAACATTACGCTTTCCCTTTTTACGGCACTTGTTGTTGGCTTGGCGCTGCCGGCCACAGCAGCCAATTGCTATGCCGATTATAAGGCGAAGCAGGACAATCCGTTGCGTCTGCATTACGGTGTTGCGCAGTTGACGGGTGCCTGCGATGCAGCTTCTGCACAGACCGAATTGGCGGAACGCCTTGCCAGGCAGGGTTGGAAATTGCTGAATATCGTTTCGGTCTTCGGCGACGAAGGCTTGGCACAAAGGAGAGACAGTGCAGGACCAAACTACCTCCGCTTCTAAGATGCGCCGCGTTGGTGGCCGGTTCGTGGGTGGTGGCATCGCTGCCATTGTCGCCGTTCTTCTGATCGGTATCGTGGTCTTGTTCTGGGCCTTGCCGGACGCCAATGTCTTTAACGCTCAGGTAGAACGTATTTTCATTGAAAATGACGACCTGAATACTGGTGCCGAGATCAAATTGCTGGAAATTCTCGCACAATCCGGCACGGCGTTTTCAGACACCCTCGCCAGCTACCGCGTGGTGATTATGGTGCTTTTGTTGTTCGCCACAGCCATGCTGATTGCCGCCATGGTATTCCTCGTCATGTTGATCGGCTTCAACCGCCGCATGGCACAGATTGAACGTGTCGGCATTCAGGTGAATTCCCTGCTGATCAGTCGCGAAGAAAACACTGTTTACATCAACAACCTCGGTTTCAAACTGACCGCCGCCGCCATGGAAACCATGTCGGTGCTGGCCGAGGCACGGATGGATGATGACGTGATGTCCGGGTCTGAAATCGAAGGTGTCATTTCCGGCCGAAACGCATCGGATTGTGACGAAGCTGCCGGGGCTACGCGTATCAAGCGCCTGCGCGATACGCTTGGAAACCAAATAGTTGCAGAGCTGCTCGTCAAGAATATAGCACGGCGTGGCTACATGCTGGCCATCGACAAGGACGTGATCAAAGTCATCTGATTTACACTGATGCTGCTTCATTGTTCTTCAAATACACTCATCCCAGATCACAAACAGGTGCCAACTTGCCTATTTGTGCACTTGGACAGAAGCTGGTTCAGCGCATCACTGTCATTCTGGCTCTATTTGTAGACGCGGTTCACAGCGACCTATGGGCTGCGACGGCTCCACACCGTTCGACGCGCAAAGCAACGGCACCCCTCTGGTCAATTCACAAGATCCATGTCTAGGGTGCGCCGACAATCAGACCGAGGATCACGCAGATGCCAGCACCGATAAATCCCTTCAAGACAGCACTGCGCGCGGGAAAAACTGTTTTTGGATGTTGGCTCGGTCTTGCCGATACTTTTAGTGCTGAATTGATGGGGACTGCTGGTTTCGACTGGCTGGTCATTGACGGCGAACATGCACCAAATGACCTGCGTTCCATTCTGGCTCAGCTGCAAGTCCTTGAAGCCAGCCCAAGTCACGCAATTGTCCGTGTGCCCACAGGCGAGACTTACCTGATGAAACAGGTTCTGGATGCCGGTGCGCAAACCGTTCTGGTGCCGATGGTCGACAGCGCCGATCAGGCGCGCCAGCTGGTGCGCGATGTTACCTATCCGCCGCATGGGGATCGTGGCGTTGGCTATGCGCTTACCCGTGCGTCTGCCTTTGCCCAGATCGCTGATTACGGGACCACGGCAGATGAACAGGTGTGCCTGCTGGTTCAGGTCGAAAGCCTGAAAGGGCTTGCCGCTTTGGACGCGATATTGGCGATTGACGGGATTGATGGTGTGTTTATCGGCCCTGCCGATCTGGCCGCTGATATGGGGCATATGGGCAATTCATTACAGCCCGATGTGCAGAACAAGATTATGGATGCGCTGCGCCGCATCGCTGCTGCCGGCAAGGCACCGGGCATCCTGTCGACCGACGATGCAATGACACAAAATGCTTTGAAGGCAGGCGCAAGGTTTGTTGCCGTTGGTGCGGACAGCCTGCTGCTCGGCCAAGCAGCGCGACGGCTTGCTGACAAATGGGTAGGGTCCAGCATATGAACGCAGGTATCTTCCTTCTGGGACTGGCTTATGTCCTTAGCCAGTTCTTTCGTGTCTTCCTTGCCGTGCTCGCACCCGTTCTTGAACGCGATGTCGGGGCAACGCCGGATGACTTGGCGTTTGCCTCTGGCATGTGGTTTTTGGCATTTGCTGCGATGCAGATCCCTGTTGGTTGGGCGCTTGATACCGTCGGCCCGCGGCGCACCGCAGGGTGGCTTTTGCTGGCGGGCGGCTGTGGTGGAGCGGCAGTCTTTGCGCTGGCAACATCTCCCGCGCACATCGACATCGCAATGGCGTTGATTGGTGTGGGCTGCTCCCCGGTTCTGATGGCCTCGTATTACATCTTTGCGCGCGATCATCCGCCGGCACAATTCGCCGTCCTGGCATCGCTTATGGTGGGGCTGGGCAGCGTCGGAAACCTGGTTGCCTCCTATCCCATGGCGCTTGCCGAAGAAACGATTGGCTGGCGCGCATCCCTTTGGGCCTTGGGGGGTGTTTCGGCATGTGTGGCCTTTGGGACGCTTGTTCTGGTCAAGGATCCCATCAGAATCATCGGCGAAACCAAAGGATCGTTGGCTGAGTTGTTTCGCCTGCGGGCGTTGTGGTTCATTTTTCCTCTGATCGGTGTCAGCTATGCGATTTCCATCGCGGTGCGCGGCCTTTGGATTGGCCCCTACCTTGCGGGTGTTTTTGGCGCAGATACTGCGACGATCGGGCGTGCGACACTCATCATGGGGCTTGCGATGATTGCAGGGACTTTGGCTTACGGGCCACTTGATAAGGCGCTGCGGTCACGCAAATGGATGATTGCAGGCGGCTCCTTCGCTGCTCTGATCGCAGCAGTGGTTCTGATCATCATCCCCTCCCAGTCGGCCGGGCTGTCCATTGCGATGATGTGCGCGATTGGCTTTTTCGGGGCAACCTATCCGGTGATTATGGCCCATGGTCGCAGCTTTCTGCCGCCACATCTGATCGGCCGAGGCGTGACCATGCTCAATCTCTTCAGCATAGGGGGCGTCGGCCTTTTGCAGTTCCTGTCAGGGAACGTGTTCAGCAGCGCAGTGCCCGCCGCGACCACGTCAGACCCCTTTGTTGCCGTGTTCACGCTATTTGCCATGTCTCTGGCTGTTGGTTTGGTAATTTATCTTTTCAGCAGTGACAGCCCCAACTAACACGCCTCCAGCCCTTTCCCTTGGTGCACAAGCGCGCTAAAGGGCAGCGACCATCACACATCAATTTTGGAGAAATCAGATGGGTTATCGCATCGCCGTCGTTGGTGCCACTGGTAATGTGGGCCGCGAAATGCTGAATATTCTGGCTGAACGCCAGTTCCCCGTGGACGAGATCGTGGCCCTGGCCAGCCGAAAATCTATGGGTTCTGAGGTTAGCTTTGGCGATAAGACGATCAAGACAAAGGACCTTGATACATTTGATTTCAAAGGCTGGGACATTGCGTTGTTCGCAGTCGGCTCTGAAGCGACCAAGAAATACGCGCCTTCCGCGGCCAAGGCCGGCTGCGTTGTCATCGACAACTCGTCGCTTTATCGCTACGACCCCGATGTACCGTTGATTGTGCCGGAAGTGAATCCGGAGGCGGTGCATGGGTATTCAAAGAAAAATATCATTGCCAACCCCAATTGCTCAACCGCGCAGATGGTTGTTGCACTTAAGCCCCTGCATGATCGTGCAACGATCAAGCGTGTGGTGGTCAGCACCTATCAATCGGTGTCCGGTGCAGGCAAGGAAGGCATTGACGAGCTTTGGGATCAAACCAAGTCGATCTATAATCCGGTCGACAACAAGCCACCGACAAAATTCACCAAGCAGATCGCTTTCAACGTGATCCCGCACATTGACGTGTTCCTGGAAGACGGATCCACCAAAGAAGAGTGGAAGATGGTGGCGGAGACCAAGAAGATCGTGGATAAATCGATCAAGGTTACTGCAACCTGCGTGCGGGTGCCGGTCTTCGTAGGCCACTCGGAAGCCATCAACATTGAGTTTGAGGACCACCTGGACGAGGCAGAAGCCCGCGAGATCCTGCGCGCGGCACCCGGTGTCATGGTGATCGACAAGCGTGAGGACGGTGGCTATGTCACGCCAGTTGAATGCGTCGGAGATTTCGCCACATTCATCAGCCGCATTCGCCAAGACAGCACCATCGATAACGGCCTGAACCTGTGGTGCGTCAGCGACAATCTTCGTAAGGGTGCCGCGCTGAATGCCGTTCAGATTGCCGAACTGCTGGGACGCGAAGTGCTGAAAAAGGGGTAAACCTGACACAGGTTTCTCAAGCGTGCCGCTTTTGATCTCAACGATCAGAAGCGGCATTTTTATGTTTTTTTTCCAAAAGCTGCCCGCGTCGCATCCGAGAATCGCTTAACGATTCGTTACCCTGCGAAGGTCATGCAAAAACGATTGTTTCCAAACCAATATAAATCTTGGCATAGACATGTTATCAATTGGCAAACTTGGCGACAATCCCGTGTCAAAATTGTGATTCAACAAATTCTAGACACAAGAATGAACGATTCCCGCCAGATTTCAATTCAATCATGAGTAGGTATTCGGTAGTTGGTTTGGTGAGTGAGTTCGGGCAAGTCCTCTCTTGAATCAATTGGAGGACAAGCGTCATCCAGCCCGTACACCCTTCACCCCCAGCAGCTAGCGGATGGAAATTTTCCAGCGTCAGATGGCATTCATGCGAATGCTTTGGCGCGGACGAAAATACGTAGCCATGGGGATGGTTGCACTTAAAAACAAGGCGAATTCGCCTGCTGCAAGGAAGGAAAACATGTGAACAACGTCATCTCTTTCAAAAAGTGTACCAATAATCGCAAGCGTGCGGTTATTCAGAAATTATCCGACAATGTCGTGTCTCTTATGGAATGGAAGACCACGCCACGGGCCCTTCGAACCCCGAACGGAGTTTTCTTCATCACATCCGTCCTGGCGCAGCCCGGAAACCTCGCCTGATCCCTCCCTCTCTCACAATCAAAATTCCTTAGGAGAACACAATGAACACTTCACTCTATGAAACAGCCCGCCAGAACCGCACCGCAGCTCTTGAAACACTTCGCCTCAAAAAGCAGGTAAGCCAAAGCGAAGGTCAGGTGCTTTGCCTTCGATCCATGCGCGAAAAAATGGCCGCCAAGCCGGTTTTCAGGTCTGTCAGAGTGTACCGCTTTGAAGAGCGCCGCGCAGCGTAATCAGCTGGGGATCATGATCATGTATCGCGGTCCCGCCGAAATAGAAAAGGCTTGGCCCCCTGTTTTGCCAAGTCGGAATGGGAAGGGCAATGGCAGCGGCCCTTCCCATTCCTAAAGTTCTTCAGCCCGCAGTGGATCGGGACGGATCAAGATCGTAAATCCGTCCTAATTCGTTGTCCTGCCGACAAAGAAAGCGCCAATCTATTGGTCAGCCGACCCATTCAGCCTGACCTCAGACAGATTGAAACATCTTTGTCTCGGGGCTGTAATATTCCAACCCACCCTCGCCAATATCGGTCCACAGGCCATGCAGGCTCAGATCGCCGGCCTGCACCAGTTCGTTGATCCAAGGGAACGTCATCAGGTTTTCGAGCGATATCATCACCGCGTGCTTTTCAAGTTGCCGCAGCTGGTCATTGGCATCTTTAATGTCCGCAACGACCTCGTACTTTGGCCGCAGAATATCCATCCAACGACCAACAAAGCTGTCCTTTGCCTCAAGCTCGGGCGCTTTGCCCTGGCACATGTCGATGCATCCCTGCACCCCACCGCAATTGGAATGCCCAAGGACAATCAGATGGGCCACTTTGAGGACCCGCACGGCATATTCAACGGCAGCAGACGTACCGTGGTGATCGCCATCAGGCTGATACGGCGGCACAAGGTTGGCAATGTTGCGATGGATAAAGAATTCACCCTGATCCGCGCCGAAAATCGACGTTACATGAACGCGGCTGTCACAACACGAGATCACCATCGCGCGCGGTCGCTGACCCTCGGCGGCCAACCTGCGATACCAAGATTGATTGTCGGCATATCCGGTTGCCTTCCACCCATGATAGCGTTGCAGCAAGTACGCTGGCAGTGGCTTTGCCTTGTTCATTTCGGCCCCGTCCCTTCACTCTATTGCCCATGCGATATCGCAAATTCTGCGACAATTCGAGGGAAAATGCGTTTGTGCTTCAATCATTTGAATACTTGTTCGGGCCATAGTGCAAATCTGCCGTGGGGGCTGATTATGGGGTGAGAGACAATGCAGGTACTGCAAATTAGACCATTGGAACAAGTGAACCTCGATCAGGAACGTCTGGGCGCGCTTTACTCGCAATTGGGCGAAGCAAGCGCCGAGGACATCGTTTGCCGTGCGCTTGAGGAACTTGCACTCAGGATGTCACATTGTGACCGGCTATACCGCGAACAAAACTGGCCAGATTTGCGTAAAAATACACGGTCTTTGATCGCAATCGCAGATCAGATCGGCATGCAAAAGCTGGCTCAGGTTGCGGGGGATGTCACGCGATGCATTGACGCTGGCGACACCAACGGCCTTGCCGCCACGCTGTCGCGGTTGCTGCGGATTGGTGAAAAGTCCCTGACCACCATTTGGGATATGCAAGACTTGAAAATCTGACGGCTTGCGAGCATCTCAGGAAAGGCTAGGCTATGCAAATAACCCCGTCAGCCTGAAAGGCCGAACATGCCTGCGACCTTTGCACCTTCCTCTGATACCGCAATTCCATTGCAAGTGATTGCCGAAGACGCTTTGGCAGAGTGGTTGGGTGACCAACCGACGACCACCAAGTCTTGGGTGAATGCACATGGTTTCACGGGTGGTTTGGGTCAGGCTTTGACCGTCAGCGATCGTGCCGGAATGCCAGCCCTTGCGCTTGCAGGATATGGAACCGAGGCATCGCGTCGGCGCGGCCGGTTTGCGCTTGCGGCGGCGACGATGAAACTGCCCAAGGGTGCCTATCGCATCATTGGTGGATTGCCCGAAGATCAGGTGGCGAACGAGGCTTTAGGCTGGCTCTTGTCCGGATATCGGTTTGACCGCTACCGCAAACAAACTGGACTGGTCGCAGGTCTTGTTACCCCTGATGGTATTGACGCGGCCCTGATTGAGGCTTTGGTCGCGGGTGAAATCCTGACCCGTGATCTGATTAACACGCCAGCGTCTGACATGGGCCCACCAGACCTTGAACAAGCCGCACGCGATTTGGCGGATCAACATGGTGCCTCAATTCATGTGACGATGGGTGACGACCTGTTAGCCCAGAATTTCCCGATGATTCACACTGTGGGCCGCGCTGCCGACCGCGCACCTCGGTTGATCGACATGCGCTGGGGCAAAGCGGGGCCAAAGCTGACGCTGGTTGGCAAGGGCGTTTGTTTCGATACCGGGGGGCTGAACCTGAAACCCAGTGCGTCGATGGGGTTGATGAAAAAGGACATGGGCGGGGCGGCGGCTGTTCTGGGGCTGGCGCATATGATCATGGCCACGGGCCTGAAACTGCAATTGCGGGTTCTGATCCCAGCGGTCGAAAATGCAGTAGCCGGCAATGCGTTTCGTCCCCAGGATATCCTGACGTCCCGCAAGGGCCTGACAGTTGAGATTAACAACACCGATGCAGAAGGACGGTTGGTGCTGGCGGATGCGCTGGCGTTTGCAGACGAGGAAAAGCCAGATCAGATCATTTCGATGGCGACGCTGACCGGTGCTGCACGCGTGGCTGTCGGGCCCGACCTTGTCCCTTACTTCAGCGACGATCCGGGATTTGTTCGGTCGCTTGAGGATGCGGCCACGCAGCATGCGGACCCTGTTTGGCGGCTGCCCTTTCATACCCCTTATGAAACGATGATCGAACCCGGTATCGCGGATTTGGACAACGCGCCCAAGGGCGGTTTTGCGGGGTGTATCACCGCCGCATTGTTCCTGCGCCGATTTGTTACGGACAGCCCCTATGCCCATTTTGATCTGTTCGGATGGCAACCCAGCGACGCACCGGCCCGGCCTAAAGGAGGCGTGGGTCAGGCAACGCGGGCTCTTTATGCGGCGCTCGGCCCGCTGTTAAAATTATGAGCGACCAGCGCACCACACCTGATCCTGCTCAGATCACGCAGCGCGATCCAGCGCAGATTGTGTTGGCGGTGTCGGACCTTTGCCGCACGCCCGATGGGCCACGCGTCCGGCAGTTGATCTTCGGTGACAGCGTCGTGGTGCTCAACACTCGTGATGGGTGGTGCTACGTGCAGGCGGACAAAGACGGCTATTGTGGCCACATCAGATCATCCACTTTGGGTGCTTTGCTGCGGCCAAGCCACAAGGTGACTGCGCCCGCCACCCACATTTATGAACGGCCAGATTTTAAGTCACCCAACCTTTTGGGCCTAAGTTTCGGCAGCCAGTTGCAGGTCACGGGCAAGACAGAAAAATTTGCACAGATCGACGCTGGTTTTGTGCCTTTGCCCCATTTGGCAGAGGTTGATACCTATGCCACAGATCCCGCCACCGTCTGCGCACTCTTTCTGGGAACACCCTATCTTTGGGGTGGCAACAGCAGGGAAGGCATTGATTGTTCCGGGCTCGTCCAAGCCGCCCTCTTGGCCTGCGCCATCCCCTGTCCCGGGGATAGTGATCAACAACAAAGTATCGGAGCCGCCGCGACAGGCCCTTATCAGCGGAACGATCTGATATTTTGGAAGGGGCACGTGGCGCTGGTCGTCGATGCGGATACACTCATCCATGCAAATGCGTACACAATGTCCGTCACCAATGAACCGATCACTGCCGCCATCAAAAGGATCAGCGAGCAGGGTGACGGCCCCGTTACGGCGCATCGTCGGTTATGACGCGCCAAGACAACGTTCGAAGTGACCCAAAATACCCCTGCACAATTGTCGCCGCCATCGTGACATTTGGCTAGATCGCTATTCGACTGCCCGGATCAATTTCCGTTCCAACACACGCAAAACCGATTTAAGGTCATGCCCCCGCCGCATGACCAGACCACCGGTGCCGACAACCGCATACATCCCTTGTTTTGCCTTCAACTTGGGCCGTTTTTCGATCCGATACAGCGGGATTTCGGCTGTCCGCCTGAAAACCGAGAAAACGGCAACCTCACGCAAACAAGATATGCCATAGTCACGCCATTCGCCCGCCGCGACCATGCGCCCATAAAGCGATAAGATGACTGAAAGCTCAGTACGGTGAAACGCAACTTGCTCTGGTGGGCGGTCAATCGGGCCATTCATTGGCGGGATATGTAGTGTCATGATTTGACAGTTGCGCTGTTCCATCCGCAAATCAAGACTTAGAGCAAATCATAAATATTGAATGCGTTACACAATACTGTAAGTATCCATGAAACTGAAACACAAAGGCCCCCGTATGACCCCTGAAACCCGTGCAAAAAAATGCGCTGATATCATGTTTGCAAATGATGCGGTGTCGATGGGTCTGGGCATGAGCATCAAAACGATCAAGCCGGGCCAAGCGGTGCTGAGCATGCAGGTCAGGCCGGACATGTTGAACGGGCATGGCATCTGCCACGGTGGGTATATCTTTACGCTTGCTGACAGCGCATTTGCGTTTGCCTGCAACACCTACAATCAGGTGACTGTGGCGCAGCAGAACCAGATTACCTATCTGACGCCGGGAAAATTGGGGGAAACGCTGACCGCAACAGCGGCAGAGGTTTCTAAATCTGGCCGCTCCGGCACTTATGATGTCACGGTCACGGGCGAAGATGGACGCACGGTCGCGCTTTTTCGCGGCCTGTCGCGCAGTGTAAAGGGCCAGCATTTTCCAGAAGAGGGCTGATAAATATGAAAGATCTGACACCCCACAAGAACACCCTTGATCCAATTGAAATCGCCAGCCGCGACGAAATTTCTGTCCTGCAACTTGAACGCATGAAATGGTCGTTGCGGCACGCGTATGACAATGTGCCGTTCTACAAGACCAGCTTTGATGCGGCGGGTGTGCATCCTGATGATCTGCACGATCTGTCCGATCTGGCCAAGTTTCCTTTTACCGTGAAAACGGACCTGCGGGACAATTATCCTTTTGGGATGTTTGCGGTGCCGCGCGAACAGGTTGCACGCATTCATGCGTCCTCGGGCACCACAGGTCAGCCAACCGTTGTAGGATACACGGCTGATGATCTTACCAATTGGGCAAGCGTCGTTGCCCGGTCTTTGCGCGCGGCGGGCATGCGTCCGGGCGACATGCTGCACAACGCTTATGGGTACGGGCTGTTTACCGGTGGCCTGGGCATTCATTTGGGCGCGGATGCGCTGGGGCTGACAACCTATCCGATCTCGGGTGGGATGACGCCGCGCCAAGTCCGTCTGATCGACGATTTCAAACCAAAGGGCATAACCGTTACACCTTCTTACGCCCTGTCCATCTTGGATGAATTCGCGGCCCAGGGCATTGATCCACGCGCCTCATCGCTTGAGGTTGGGATATTCGGGGCAGAACCCTGGACCAACGCGATGCGGCTGGAAATTGAACACGCGTTCGATATGCATGCGGTTGATATCTACGGGTTAAGCGAGGTGATGGGACCCGGTGTGTCAATGGAATGTGTAGAAACAAAAGACGGCCTGCACATCTGGGAGGACCACTTTTTCCCAGAGATTGTCCACCCCGAAACCGGAGAACCGGTGGCAGATGGTGAAATGGGCGAGTTGGTTTTCACATCCCTGACCAAACAGGCGTTCCCGGTCATCCGTTATCGCACCCGTGATCTGACCCGTTTGCTGGCGGGAACCGCTCGGTCCATGCGCCGAATGGAAAAGGTGACCGGGCGCAGTGATGACATGATCATATTGCGTGGCGTCAACGTGTTCCCCACCCAGATTGAAGAGGCGTTGATGGCAACAGATGGGCTTGCGCCACACTTTCAGATCGAATTGAGCCGTCCGGGCCGCATGGATCAGATGCGGGTCTTCTGCGAATGCGCCGATGGATCGGTTTCGGTGGACATGCGCGATGCCGCCGCCAAGACATTGTCAGCACGTATCAAGCAATCGGTCGGGATCAGTGTGAAGGTCGAGGTTTCCGATGTGGGTGGCGTTGACCGATCCGAGGGCAAAGCCGTCCGGATCGTTGACAACCGTCCCAAGACCTAGCCACAATCAATGGCGACAATGACATCCGTCTCGTCCAGTTTGATGTTGACCCGATTTGCAACGTAATCCGACGTAACGGGTTGTCCGATGCGGTATTCGCGTTTGGGGTCTGGCACGGCCAGTGCTGTCACCGCCTCTTGACCAATAAGCCCCACATAGGCGGCCGCGTTACAGGTATCAGGCCCTGCTGACCCGCTTTTGCTTGCTGTGTTGTTGGTCGCAACGCCCGCACATCCCGCCAGTATCAGCAGACTGAAAAACATACATCGCATGAGCCGTCCTCTTCGTGTTGGTGTCGCCCTTCGTTAGTAGCATGCTCTCCGCCACTTACACTCACCCTTAATGATCTTTGGATTTAGAGGGTGGTTTTGGGTGAGCGGTGAGAAGCACAGCTTCCCGGATGATCGGGATATTGCCCAGCGCTTTGGCCCATCCGGTTTTCCAATCTGCAGCCATACTTGGGACCGCTTTCGTTTGCCGTATGCTGCCTCCGGATCATTTCGGCACCTTCATCACAGCAATTCCCGGCGGCTCACGCGCCGTACCTTGCCATAAAGGTTTCAACCGCCCCGTTGACCACCCGCACCATTTCGCAGTGGGTCACCGACCTGCTGACCCCGAAAATGAGCCGAGGCCAGATATCTGCCTTGCAAAGCTCGCCAAATTGATCCGCCGCCAAAATGGCATCGTCGATTTTCAATTCCCCGCGCGCCTGAGCCATACCGAAATACTTTGCCATCTCGGCCCGCATCACCGCAGGCCCCGAATTGTAGAAGCGCTGACCAAGCTCGGGAAAGCGATCCGATTCAGCCACGCAGATGCGGAATACCTGCTGACCAAACGTCGATGTGATGAACCCCAGAAAATGCAGACCCGTTTGCATCAACACTTCACGAGGTGGACCATCCATATCAATGCTGTCCATCGCTTCGCGCGATTGGCGTTGGCATTCGGCATTGGCCACTTCCATGAACAGCAACCTTTTATCCGGAAAGTAGCTGTAGAGGGTTGCTTTTGACACGGCGGCTACGCGCGCGATCTCGTCTACGCTTGCACCCTCAAACCCATCTGCCATGAAAACAGTCCGCGCGCCGGCAAGCACCTGATCAAATTTGCGGCCCTTGCGGATATGGTGGTCTATGGCTGTCATCGCGACTCCGGCTGTTGGAAGGACACTTTATAAACCGAATCGTTTAGTTCCAAGGCCTATTTGACTTTACCTCAGGCAATCCCAGTTGTTGTTTCTGAGTTATTTGGTTAGAATCATTCTAAGCAAGCAAAGGACATGTCATGGGTTTTTCTCGGAGCCGTAAGCGTTTCAAAGATTTGACAGAGCAAGAAGTGCTGGCTTTGGCGATCTCTTCTGAGGAAGACGACGCAAGCATTTATCGGGGCTACGCCGAAAGACTGCGTGGCGAATATCCTGACAGCTCCGCGGTTTTCGACGGAATGGCAGCCGAAGAAGATACCCATCGGCAGCGCTTGATCAATCTGCACCAAAAACGGTTCGGGGATGTGATCCCATTGATCCGCCGCGAACATGTGTCGGGCTATTATGCGCGGCGTCCGGTTTGGCTGATTGAGAACTTGGGCCTCGACCGCATCCGAGCAGAGGCAACCGCGATGGAACAAGATGCCGAGCGGTTTTATCTTGCCGCCGCAGCTCGGACGACTGACGCCGATACCCGCAAATTGCTGGGGGATCTGGCCGCCGCCGAGGCCGGGCATCAGATCGCCGCCGATGATCTGACGTCCAGACATCTGGACGACCATACGGTCAAGGACGAAGACGCCCGCGCGCATCGGCAATTCATTTTGACATGGGTGCAGCCCGGGCTGGCCGGATTGATGGATGGGTCCGTCTCAACGCTCGCACCGATCTTTGCCACGGCGTTTGCCACACAAGACACCTGGACAACATTCCTCGTTGGCCTGGCCGCATCGGTCGGTGCAGGCATTTCTATGGGATTTACCGAAGCGGCCTCGGACGATGGCGAACTGTCTGGCCGTGGATCGCCTTGGAAACGCGGCTTTGCGTCTGGCATCATGACGACAGTTGGGGGGTTGGGCCACGCCCTTCCCTACCTGATCCCCGACTTCTGGACCGCCACGACGACAGCTTTTGTTGTGGTGTTCATTGAGCTTTGGGCCATCGCGTGGATACAAAACAAATATATGGACACGCCCTTTTTCCGCGCGGCATTGCAGGTGGTGCTGGGTGGCGCACTGGTGTTTGCTGCCGGTGTCCTGATCGGGTCAGGCTAGCGGCACGCCATTTCGCCTCTGCTGGTCTCCTCCAGTACCTTGCGCGCACCAGCTTTGCTGGGGTAGGTCTTTGTCCATGCTCGCGATCTTCCTGAAAACCCTACCCTTCTTTGCACTGATCGGGCTGGGCTATTGGGCCGGACGCACGCGCTTCTTCAGTGCCGAAGCCACGGCGTATCTGACGAAATTTGTGTTCTACTTTGCCCTGTCCGCCATGCTGTTTCGGTTTTCCGCAAATCTGTCATTGGCAGAGGTCTGGGATACGCGCCTTGTTGTGGCGTATCTGTGGGGCACCGCATTTGTCTATGGCATCGCGACAATCGTTGGGTTCTTGCGGCGGCTGGACGTTCCGACGGTCGCAATAGAGGCGCAATGTGCAGCCATCGGCAATACCGGATTCCTGGGTGTCCCCATGCTGACCTTATTGCTGGGGCCGGATGCGATTGGCCCGGTTCTGTTGGCGCTTGCTGTCGATCTTGTGGTGTTTTCAAGCCTCATCGTGATCTTGATTACAGGCGCGCGCGACGGTCAGTTCAGTCTGAGAATGTTGCGCACGATCGGCCTCGGACTTATCAAAAACCCGATGATTGTGGCCATCGTCCTAGGATTTGCATGGTCCGGCATGTCGATACCGATCCCGGCCCCAATGAATGATTTTCTGGCAATTCTTGGCGGGGCCGCAACGCCCGGCGCGCTTTTTGCCATTGGGGCGTCTCTGGCCACAAAATCCGCCGAACGGTTGTCCATCGCGGGCTGGCTCAGCTTTTGTAAGCTGGTTCTGCATCCGTTGTTTGTCGGTTTTGCCGCACTTTTCGTGTTCGAGGTTGATCCGTTCAAGGCAGGCGTGATCATTTCGGCTGCTGCCCTGCCTGTTGCCGGCAATGTCTACATCCTCGCTCAGCATTACGGTGTCGCACCACAACGCGTGTCCGCCGCAATTTTGGTGTCCACCGCGCTCAGCATCGTTACAGTCAGCTTAGTTGTTGCCTGGGTGACTGGAACATGATCTTCACCCTTTCTCAAATACCGTCCGCCACCTGCCTCAAGCCAAAACAGATCGACATAAAGGACCAGCCCATGAAAACGCTCTCTGAAAATGCATGCTTTGGCGGAACCCAAGGCGTTTATTCACATGCCTCAGCAGCCTGCAACTGCGAAATGACATTTGCTGTTTTCCTGCCGGAAGAGGCCAAGGACGGGCCCGTTCCGGTGCTCTGGTATCTCTCTGGCCTGACATGCACGCATGAAAACGCGATGACCAAGGCGGGTGCACAGGCTTGGGCGGCTGAACACGGGATTGCACTGGTATTCCCGGATACATCGCCGCGCGGCGAAGACGTTGCTGACGACGAGGCCTATGATCTGGGCAAAGGTGCCGGGTTTTACGTGAACGCAACCCAAGATCCCTGGGCACCTCATTTTCAAATGCGGGATTACATTGCTGACGAATTGCCAGGCCTGCTGGCCGAAAATTTCGCGGTCGATATGACGAGGCAGGCCATTACCGGTCATTCGATGGGCGGCCATGGCGCGCTGGTATTGGCGATGACCCTGCCCGGGCGATTCCTGTCTGTCTCAGCCTTCGCGCCGATCGCAAACCCAAGCAAGAGCGATTGGGGTCGCAAACAGCTGGGTGCATATCTGGGCAGCAATGAAAAAGACTGGGGCAAGAATGATGCGACCGTCCTGATGCAGGAAAAAGGGTTCGACGGCCCCATCCTGATCGATCAGGGCGCGCAGGACCAGTTTCTTGACCTGTTAAAACCAGAAGCCTTGGCCGCTGCCATTGCTCTGCGTCGTCAGCAGGCGATTTTTCGGATGCAACCAGGCTATGACCACAGCTATTTCTTTGTGTCCACCTTTATGGAAGATCACATCGCGTTCCATGCCGATGCGCTTTATGCAGGTTGAGTTCAGGGGGGGGGACCGTGGGTTATGTCGTACAGAACACGGACGAGAGACCCACAGCCAAGAAGAAAGACAGATGACCGCACTTTATATTGATGCCGATGCCTGCCCAGTTAAGGGTGAAGCCGAACGCGTGGCGACCCGCCATAAAATTCGAATGTTCGTGGTGTCCAACGGCGGGCTGCGGCCCTCGCAAAATCCGTATGTGGAGATGGTGATTGTACCGGATGGGCCGGATGTTGCAGATATCTGGATTGCTGAGCGGTGCGGCCCCGGCGATGTGGTTGTGACGGGGGACATCCCGCTTGCCGCACGCTGTGTTGAGGCTGGCGCACGGGTGTTGAAACACAATGGTGAGGCGCTGACGGAGGCGAATATTGGCAATGTGCTGGCAACACGTGATCTGATGACTGATCTGCGTGCCGCTGATCCGTTTCGCCAGGGAGGGGGTAAGGGATTTACCAAGGCTGACCGCTCGCGCTTTCTGGAAGCGCTGGAGCGTGAGTTACGCGCTGCCGCACGTGTGAGCATTTCCCCCAAAAGTTAATCGCAACGGACCTGCCTAAGATTTCCACTGCAACACAAAAGGATAGAACATGGTGCCTCAAGCTGTCGTTTTCGACATTGGTAACGTCCTGATCGAATGGCAACCGGAGCGTTTCTATGACAAGGCCATTGGCCCTGAAAAAAGGCGCGAAATGTTTGCCGCGGTTGATCTGCACGCGATGAACGACCGTGTCGATTTGGGCGAGAACATTCGCGAAGTTGTCTATGAAGCTGCCGAGCAATATCCGGAATGGCGCGCCGAAATCCGGATGTGGAACGATTGCTGGGCCGACATGGCCACCCCGGCCATTGATCATTCTGTGCGGTTGATGAAAGCGCTTCGGGCGCGCGGCGTGCCGGTTTTTTCGCTGACCAATTTTGGCATTGAAACCTATGATCTCGCGGCCACGCACTATCCCTTTCTGCGCGACTTTGACCGTGACTTCATCTCAGGACATATGCGCATGATCAAACCCAATCCTCTGATATACAAGACCTTGGAAGAGAGCAGCGGCATTGCGCCCGAGGCCCTACTTTTCACCGATGACCGGGCCGACAACATTGCCGGGGCAGCGGCACGCGGCTGGCAAACTCATTTGTTTGACGGGCCCGCGGGATGGGCGAACAGGCTGGTCGACGCGGGCCTGTTGACCCAGGAGCAGGCGACATGAACGATATCCCCTTCATCCCCTTTGACGCTGGCGAAGCGGTGCTGGACTGGATCGGACTGACCGATGCGCTGTCGGCGGGTCACGCCCTGCCCCGTGCTGAGATTGGCGATACCTTTTTGTACCGCGGCAAGGATACATTGCTGAGCCGGGCAGCGTGGATCGATGGCTTGGGAATCGCCGTGAAATCAGCCACTATTTTTCCCGACAATCCCGCCCATGGCACACCGATGATCAATGGCGGTTTGAACCTCTATGCAGATGCTGATGGCACGCTGGAGGCGATTGTCGATTTTCACCTTGTGACCAAATGGAAAACTGCCGGTGACAGCCTGCTTGCGGCCCGCCGCCTTGCACGGCCAGACAGTCGGGATATCCTGATCGTTGGTGCTGGGAACCAAGGGCGCGCATTGCATGCGGCCTATTCAGCCGCGTTTCCGGCTGCCAATTTCACCGTCTGGAACCGTACCCGCGCCAATGCCGATGCGATGGCCGCCGAATTGCCGGGTCTACGTATAGCCGATGACCTTGAGACCGCCGTTCGGTCCGCTGACGTGATTACCAGCGCTACGATGTCAACCGAGCCACTCATCAAGGGTGCGTGGCTAAAGCCGGGTCAGCACCTTGATCTGATTGGTGCGTATCGCCCCGACATGCGCGAGGTGGACGATGACGCGTTGTTGAGAGCTCGCGTGTTTGTGGACAGCTATGACACGACCGTTGGCCATATCGGGGAGATTAAGATCCCCATTGAGGCTGGTGTCATCACCAAAGACACGCTGGTTGCGGATTACTATGATCTTGATCAGTTCAAGCGCACCTCAAACGACGAGATCACCCTCTTCAAAAATGGCGGTGGCGCGCATCTGGACCTGATGACAAGCCGCTACATCCTTGATCGTTGGAAAGCGCGCGGCTGATCGGGGCGTTGCCGCAACTCAGAACGAAGGAGCGATTGAGTGAATTTCAATTTTGACCGGCGGCACATGGTGACGCCGCGTTCGTAACCGCTTGCGTTCAAACAAACTTCTTGGTGATTAAACTATGTCACTGATCCATTCACCGCCTATGCCGGTCAGATCAGATAAATCGATAGCCAAGCGCAGCCTTGGCTTTTCAACTGGGCATCTGCACGCTAAGCCAGTGGTATGACCAGCCTTCGTGAAACCTATGACCGCCTGATTGACGAGGGCAAACTGCAATCTGATCCAGCGCAAGAAGCGCTGATACCAGAGTTTGATCGCATTCGCGACGCCATGTCCCAACCGATGAAAAAGGGCCTGTTTCGCAAAGCGCCGGAGCCGCCCAAGGGGCTGTACCTATGGGGCGGTGTGGGCCGTGGTAAATCCATGTTGATGGATTTGTTTGTTGAACACTTGCCCGACATTCCATCGCGCCGGGTGCATTTTCACGCTTTCATGCAGGAAATTCATGCCGCGATGCACGAGGCGCGCAAAACCGGCGTCAACGATGCGATTGCCCCCGTCGCTGCAGATGTCGCTGCCTCGGTGAGGCTCTTGGCATTCGACGAGATGCAAATCAGTGATATCACCGATGCAATGATTGTGGGTCGGTTGTTTCAGGCCCTGTTCGCTGCGGGTGTCGTTGTGGTGACGACCTCAAACCGATTGCCGGATGAGCTTTATAAACATGGTTTGAACAGAAGCCTTTTCATTCCGTTTATCGAAATGATCAAAGAAAAAATGGTTGTGCGTGAAATGGTCAGCCCAACCGATTACCGTCAGAACCGCCTGTCAGGGACCCAAGTGTATTTTACCCCGGTCAACGCCGACAGCCGCGCCGCGATGAATGCGGTTTGGGACGATTTGGCCGGTGGCCCCGGCACACCGCTAACGCTGCGTGTCAAAGGCCGCGACGTGGTGATCCCGGCGTTTCACAACGGAATGGCGCGCGCGCAATTTCATGACCTGTGTGGTACTGCCCTTGGCCCGGCCGATTATCTCGCCCTGGCTGAGGCCGTTCGGGTTTTGCTGCTTGACGATATTCCCACGCTCAGCCGATCAAATTTCAATGAAGCGAAGAGGTTTGTGACTTTGATCGATGCACTTTATGAGGCACGCGTGCGTCTCATTTGCTCGGCAGCCGCAAAACCCGAAATGCTGTATGTCGAAGGCGAAGGCACGTTTGAATTTGAACGCACCGCGTCGCGGCTGCGTGAAATGCAGGCGGATGGCTGGGGCGACTAGACGTCCCGCTTAGGAATCGGCGGTGTCGATGATCAGCGTTTCGGTCACGGGGATGTCTGGATGATAGGGGCCGTCAACATCATAAAGCAGCCACAAACCACCCACAACGATGGCAAAGCCAACGCCGATAAAGATCACCTGAGAACGGTTTGAAGCATCTGCTTTTGACGGCGGCAGAATCGCGGTCTGGTCCTTTCTTTCCATGGTGCTCACCTTTGGTCTTTTGATTTATTGCATGCGCGTGTCGCGCCTGAATACGCCTAACTATACACCAAATATTGATGATTGATCAGCTCAGCACACAAAATACTGCGGGTTAGCTGTTTTCTCGCAACACGCCACCGGCCAGATAAAGTGAGCCACAGATCAGCACTCGGGCGGTCGGATCGCTCGCCACAATGTCACGCAGGGCTTGTGCCACGCTTGGCGCTTCAAAGGCATCCATCCCCACTTTGCGTGCGGCAGCCGCAGTATCAGCGGCAGGCAGCGTCGCGGTTTCCCCAGGTATGGAAACCGCATGCAGGGTGGTGGCATGTGCCGCCAAAGGGCGCAGATATCCACCAATGTCCTTGGTGTTCAACATGCCGCAAATCAAATGCGTGGGACGTTTGGGGCCCTGTGCTAGCACCGCTGCGATTGCATCGCCTGCTGCGGGGTTGTGACCACCGTCGAGCCATAGTTCTGCTTGGTCCGCGATATCGGCAAGCGGTCCTGTTTTCAAACGCTGCATGCGCGCGGGCCAGTAGGCCTGGGTCACAGCCGCCTCGCAAGCAGCGTCATCTGCGCCCAGATGGCGCAGGGCGGCCAGCGCTGCCCCAGCATTCATAATCTGATGATCACCGGGCAAATTGGGCCGTGGCAAATCAAGCAAGCCCCGCTCATCCTGATAGATCATGCGCCCGGCTTCGGCACCTGCATGCCAATGCTGGCCATATGCCAAAAGAGGCGCGGCATTGCGGGCCGCGACCGCCTCGATCACATCCAAACCCGCGTCGTCCTGCGGTCCAACGACACATGGTACATGGCGCTTGATGATCCCTGCCTTTTCACCGGCAATCTCGGCCAGAGTGTCGCCCAGATATTGCTGATGATCGACCGACACAGGCGTGATGATTGTGAGCAACGGTGTCTCGACGACGTTGGTCGCATCAAGCCGTCCACCCAGCCCCACCTCAAGCAAGGTATAATCCGCACGGGTGCGCGCAAACGCCAGCAGAGCCGCGCAGGTGGTGATCTCAAAATAGGTGATGCTCTCGCCGCCATTGGCCGCATAGCATTCATCCAGAACTTTTGTGAGGTCATCTTCGTCAATCAACGATCCGGCAACACGAATACGTTCATGGAACCGGGCCAGATGCGGAGAGGTATAGGCATGCACCGACTTGCCCATCGCCTCCAATCCCGCACGTATCATGGCCTGCGTTGAACCTTTGCCATTCGTGCCTGCAATATGGATCACAGGCGGCAGATCATTTTGCGGATTGCCCAATGCGCTGAGCAACCGGTGCATGCGGTCCAGTGTCAGATCAATGATCTTGGGGTGCAGCGCCATCATCCGGGCCAGGATGACGTCCGACGTCGGAGTGGTCATTTTTTGGCATCTGCCTTGGCTTGCGCCTCTTCGACATCGCTCAGCGCATGATCCAATTCGCCACCCTCGCGTGGCGCTGGCAGATCGCCGCGCACAGCAGGCGGCATGCCAAGCAGCATTCGGGTGATTTTGATCAGCTCGTCGCGCAGTTGCGTGCGCGGGGTCACGCGGTCCAACATACCGTGATCCAACAGGTATTCTGCGCGCTGGAACCCATCGGGCAGCTTTTCGCGTATGGTTTGTTCAATCACGCGCGGCCCGGCAAAACAGATCAACGCGTTGGGTTCAGCAATGTGAACATCACCCAGCATCGCATAGCTTGCCGTGACGCCACCGGTCGTCGGATGGGTCAGGACAACGATATAGGGCAATCCGGCCTCTTTGAGCATCTGCACCGCCACTGTCGTGCGCGGCATTTGCATCAGTGACAAAATCCCTTCCTGCATCCGCGCGCCCCCTGCGGCCGAAAACAGGATCAGCGGGCGCTTTAGCTTCACTGCCTCTTCGGCGGCGGCAATGATTGCGTTGCCTACATACATGCCCATTGATCCGGCCATGAATGAAAAATCCTGTCCTGCCGCGACAATCGGTGTGCGGCCCATCTCGCCCGTGGCCACCAACATCGCTTCGGCCTCTGCCGTTTGTTTCTGCGCGGCTTTCAGGCGGTCGGGATATTTCTTCTGGTCCCGGAAATGCAGGGGGTCCGGCGTGGGGGCCGGAACTTTGACTTCTGTAAACACACCGCCGTCGAACAATGTCTGAAACCGCTCACGCGGGGTGATCGGCATGTGGTGGCCGCAGTTGGTACAGACGTTCAGGTTGTCGGAAACCTCACGATGAAACAGCATGGTGCCGCAATCATCACATTTGGTCCAAAGATTGTCCGGCGTTTCGCGGCGCGAAAAGATCGAGTTGATCCGTGGCCGGACGTAATTGGTAATCCAGTTCATGTGCAGCCCCTGTTGGCATCAGTTGCATCTGAAATAAGCTGCCGGCCGGTGAATTGCAATCAGCGGCGTAGGGCCAGCCGCGCCGCCAGCCATGAGACGAACATCAAGACGAAATCAACCGGCAGCCATGCGCGTATTTCTGCGGCATCGCCTAGACCGAAGGGTGCCAGATACAGCGCCAGACCCGAAAGGTCATCGGGCAGCGACACGATCAGGATTGCCGATACGTTATTCCACAAGTGCACGGCGATCGCGGGGCCAAGTGTGCCCGCGCGGGCCGTGAGATCGGCCATCATGATCCCGAATAGACCTGCCCAAACAGCAATAAACAGTGCATTTTCACCCGCGGAGTCGGGTAGGTAATGCCCCAGTGCAAACAGAACTGATGGCAAGATCATCCAAACCAGCGGCGACTTGAAACGGGCGGCCAGCTGTTGCTGTACATAGCCTCGAAAAACGATCTCTTCTGCGCTGACCTGCACCATGACAGCCACCAATGAAATCGGCAGCAGAACGACCCAACGGCTGGCTGACATGTTCGCGACGAAATCGCCGCCCATGTCCCAAGGGGGCAACAAAAACACCACAATCATCAGGCCCAACATGGCTGCGGACACCGCGCCGAACTGTGACAACGCAAGGCGCAGGTCGCCCAGCAGACCTAATGCCGATCTGCGGTGCACAATGCGTACGGTGACACCAACCGCCATTGTCATGAATGCAAAGCTAAAAAGCAGCAGGTACATCGCCTGCGGTGAACTGCCTTTCAACAAGTTCTCATAAAGCGCGCTGCTTTGCGCGCCCAGAAACGAATACACGACCTGAAAAAACATCTGATTAAGCGCAACATACCCCAGCGATGCCAGAGTAAAGCCCAACACAAGCCGCCATAATGCAGCGCTGTCACGCGCTGGCGCAATAAACTGCTCATGCGCGGCATAGTTCAATCGCCAGATCACTTCTTTTCCTCTGCCTCGATCAGCGGGGGCAACCCTGGCCCAAATTCGCGCGGAACTTCAATTTGTGACGCACGTAACAATTCTGCGGCACCTGTCAAATGCCCCGCGACCGTTTGGAGCAACCGAAGCAATACGGTCTTATCATTTTCAACCACAGCCAAAAATTCTTCTGCACCGATGCGCAAGAACTTGGTGGGTTCAGTCGCTGTCAGGTTTAATTGCCGCGGTTCATTGAGGATAATTGCCAGATCGCCGATCAACCGTCCCGGCTCAACCTGCGAGACATGGTGCAAGACGCCATATTCATCCAACCAACCCAAATCGGCACGGCCCGACAGACACAGATAAGCGGCATCAGGGCGTTCGCCCATAGAGAAGACACGTTGTCCTGCGTCAACGTCGTACCATTGGGCGGCAAACGCCAGAAGGCGCTGGCTCCGGGCATCCAGACTGCCGAAAAGATCATTTCGCGAAATGATCTGTAGTTTGCGACGCAGATCGTCGGAAGTGCCTTCATCGTCATCACTTGTTTCCTGTTCGACGACCCCAACAATGCGACCATGTCGGATGACCATATGAAGGTCGAAGTCTTCCGGAGCAGCGAACTTACTGCCCAGATATATCTGGGTGCTTTCGGGCAAAAGGGCGCTCAGCTTGTTGCGTATATCCGATTGTGATTTGGCGTCCTGACCTGCGAGGAGTTGGTTAAAGACCAACACATCGGGGCGCTTGATCGCAGCGCGACCAAAGGCAACGCGTTCCTGAAAAACCGCAGGCAAATTCGCGCCACCTATTGTTGTGCCAACATCAAAAAGGATCGCTGAAACCATTTGCTGCAATCCGTGTTCTTCCAGCACCTCGGCCACGACATCCTGCACCAGATCACCCTGCAAACCGGCGACCGAAGACAATCGGCCATATAGCATGTTTTCAAGGATCGTCAGCCGTGGCAGGTAGTTCTCCGGTGCCACGGGCACAAACAATGCACTGGCCTTTTTCCGCAGCATTTCACCGTTGGTTTTGCGAATGTGGAGGATTTCTTTTTTAAAGCTGTCCGGAAAGGCCGGACCGATCTGTTCTGCCGTAAAGGCGAATGGAACAGTTAGGAGCAGTGCAAATTCGTCTGGCGTCAGCGCCTCGTCGCCCATCTCGCGGCGGCGGCCGGCGATATCCACAAGCTGTTCGTAAAGCGCCTCTTCAATACCCAGTGCCGTGAACAATGGATGCCCGGTTCCATCCATGCCAAAGGTCTGGTGCAGCCCTTCGATGAGGGTTTGTGAAATTGCGATGGCCTGTTCCGCAAGGCCCTGATCAATGATCATCGCCAAAAACGATTTTTCAGCGACAAGGCTTTGGGGGCTGATGTTGCGTGCCGGGCTCGCAAACATAAGGTTGCCCCCTAAAGGCACTGACGGATTGAACTTGTCAGGATCGAACCGGTTGACAACTTTGTCCAAGCCTTTGGCCTTGAGCCTTTTGTGCACCTCATCGCGCAACGACACGATCCGCCGGGCAAGTTCCCCATGCTTTGTCGCATCCATGCGAGAATTCAGCATGCGTTCGAACAATACCTCGGCTGTTCCCAATGCCTGCGTGATTTGGAACCACCATTTGAGGATGTCTTCGTCGGTGTTTAGACCTGCAAGCCCCGGATCAAGCCAATCGGCGCGCAGGCTATCACGGCTGTTGCCGGCACGCATTGCTTCGATGGTTTCACGGTCACTGCTTTTTGGGTCCCACAAAACCGTTTTCGGGCTGGTGCGCAGCGGCATCAACAAATTGTCGCCGACCGTCCCCTGAAACAGATAGGGCGATGAACTCGCGTACCCGATGCGCGCCGCAACGACTGATTGATGGAGGCGTGACAGGTCAAACTCACCAATTCTGACTTTCCCGCGGGTTGGAATAATTTCTCGGGTCAAGATTTCGGCCAACGCCGTTCTTTCTGACTGCGTCGGCACTTCGATCGCCACGCGGCTGCCTGCCGGAATATGGATTGTCAGGTCGTCCAGAAGGGTATTGCCACTGGCATTGCGCACCGAGACGTTTGTCAGATCGATGTCGCCGCGCAAGTGGGGAATTTGATCTGGCTCACCCTCAAACAATGCCTCGTCTATCATGTTTTTCGGGGCAAAACGTTCGATCACGATTTCCCAGCGCAGCGACATATCCTGTGTCTGATTGTAATATGTCAGCAGTTCTTTCCAAGGATTGCTGAGGTCTTTGTAGGCTGCAAGCGCTGCGACAAGCGCCCCAACCGTTATGTCACCGTTGATCGCCAGATAACCGCCAACCGCATAGAAAAAGAACGGAGTAAGTTGCGTGATGAAGTTGTTGAGAAACTTCATGAAGAACTTCTTTTGATAGATCCGAAACCGGATTTCAAAGAGCCGCCCCAAAATACCGGTAAACGTCGCCAATCGGAATCGCCAGCCCCCGTTGGTTCGCAAATCAGTGATGCCTGCCGCCGTCTCGCCGATCTCGGCAGACAAATGGCGGACCTCTTTGATACGCTCCTTGTTCAACAGATTGATCTGACGTTGCAGCAAAGGGATCAGCCATGCCTGCAACGGGATCAGTGCCACACCAGCAAGGCCGAACCAGAGCGATTGGATAAAAAGGAACAACAATATGATGAGCATTTGACCGGCCTGAAACACAGGCTGCGCCACGGCTTCGCCCATCAGCCCGCCCATGGGCTCGGCCTCGGATGTCACCATGCTAACCAATTCGCCCTGGCTGGTGTCCTGAAAATAACTATGCGGAAAGCGCATCATCCGCGCGATCAACTGATAGCGGAAACGACGCAACAGACGTTCCGCCACGACACCCTTCATGGTGTTAAGACGCATTTTCATCAGGCCATGCACCAGAACGGATGCCAGATAGGCAAAACACAGCGCCAACAGGAACTGCACCTGGGTGACCTCAAAGCCAAACACATCAACGAATCTGGTGGTTGATCCGATCGCGTCGTTGATGATGCGTTTGGGCAGTTCCAGCGTCACATAAAGAAATGGAAAGGTGACGATTGTGAACAGCAATAATGCCAGCTGATCGCGACGGGAATATTTCCAGATAAAGGAAAATATGTTGGGTTCCATACGCCGCTCTTTCTTTGGGAAGGGCCGCAAAAGGCACCGAATACGCTTGTGCAAAGGTAAGCGTTGCGGTTGGCCAATACAACATCCTGCACAGGCTGTGTTGTCTTGCGGCCTTGCAGCACCGGGCGCAGCCGACTATTCCAGTGGAAATGCTTAACGGAGAGCCTGTCGATGTCCACCAATCAACGCTTTGATAAATCCAAATTACCCAGCCGCCATGTCACCGAAGGCCCTGCGCGTGCGCCGCATCGTTCATATTACTACGCGATGGGCATGACCGACGAAGAAATCCATCAGCCTTTGGTGGGTGTCGCGACCTGCTGGAACGAAGCGGCACCTTGTAACATTGCGCTCAATCGTCAGGCGCAGGCTGTCAAGATCGGTGTCAAACAAGAACAAGGTACGCCGCGCGAATTTACCACCATCACCGTCACGGACGGCATCGCAATGGGTCACGAGGGCATGCGGTCTTCGCTGGCAAGCCGCGAGGCGATTGCCGATACGGTTGAGTTGACGATGCGCGGTCATTGCTATGACGCGATTGTGGGTCTTGCAGGGTGTGACAAATCGCTGCCCGGTATGATGATGGCAATGATCCGGCTGAATGTTCCGTCGGTATTCATGTACGGCGGATCGATCTTGCCGGGTCGGGCCCCCGAAGGGGCCGATGTCCCGGCCGCTTTTGCAGATCGGGACCTGACGGTCCAGGATATGTTCGAAGCCGTTGGCAACTGGCAAAGCGGCACCATGTCCGAAGCTGAACTTGAAATTCTTGAAAGGGTGGCCTGTCCGTCTGCGGGCGCGTGTGGGGGTCAATTCACGGCCAATACGATGGCTTGCGTATCCGAAGCAATTGGCCTTGCCCTGCCCAATTCGTCCGGCGCACCTGCTCCGTATAAATCACGCGATGAATATGCCGTGGCCTCTGGTGCGGCAGTGATGAACCTGATCGAGAAGAATATCCGCGCCCGCGATATCTGTACCCGCGAAGCCTTTGAAAACGCGGCGCGCATCGTTGCCTGCACGGGTGGCTCGACCAACGCGGGTCTGCATTTGCCTGCGATGGCACATGAGGCAGGCATTGATTTCTTTCTCGAAGATGTCTGCGAGATCTTCCGCGACACGCCATACTTCGTCGACATGAAACCGGGCGGCGCTTATGTGGCCAAGGATCTTTATGAGGCGGGCGGCGTGCCCGTGGTGATGAAGGAACTGCGCAAAGCGGGGTTGATCCATACCGATTGTATGACGGCAACAGGCTATTCGATGGGTGAAGAACTTGACCGGATTGAGCGTGAAGCGGATGGCAAGGTCATCCACTCCGTTGCGAACCCGATCAGCAAGACAGGCGGCGTTGTCGGGCTTAAGGGCAACCTCGCGCCTGAAGGCGCAATTGTGAAGATCGCCGGTATGTCAGAGGATGATATCGTATTCACCGGTCCCGCATTGGTTTTCGAATGCGAACAGGATGCTTTCGAAGCGGTGCAAAACCGGACCTACAAAGAAGGCGACGTGTTCGTTATCCGCAACGAGGGTCCCGCCGGTGGTCCGGGTATGCGTGAAATGCTCGCGACGACCGCGGCGCTGTCAGGTCAGGGCATGGGCAAGAAAGTCGCGCTGATCACCGATGGTCGTTTTTCAGGTGCGACACGCGGGTTCTGTGTGGGCCATGTTGGCCCAGAAGCGGCACTTGGCGGACCAATCGGATTGCTGGAAAATGGCGATATGATCACGCTGAATGCCATCGAAGGGTCAATCTCTGTCGATTTGAGCGATGACGAACTGGCCAAGCGCAAGGCCAACTGGAAAGGCGCGCGCCCCACCAATTATGCTAGCGGAGCCTTGTGGAAATACGCGCAACTTGTTGGGCCAACCTATCTGGGTGCGGTCACACATCCCGGTGCCAAGGCGGAAACCCATGACTACATGGACCTGTAAAGGTCCCATCGCGGCCCTTTTGCTGTTCGCCCTGACCGCCTGCGAAGACGGTCAGGGTGCAGCGCTGTTTGAAGGGCTATCAGTGCCTCCGGCTACAGGTCGAACAACCAAGCCAATCTTGCAGGCAAAGCTGTCAGAGGGTGCCGTTATACTTGTCGCGCCACCGGGATTTTGTATTGACAGAAAAAGTGTGCGGAAAAGATTTGCGCTGATGGCCCGGTGCGACATTCTGGGTGCGCCGCAGGCCGCAGGCGATGCGCCCCTGGCATTCATCACGGTCAGCATCCAACCCGCCAGCCCGGACGCCTCACTGCCAGCTGTTGAACATTTGGCAGCGGCCAGCGCATTAAGCGCTGTATCAGATCCTCAGATCAGGAATGGTCAGCTTACCTTTCGTGCCAAGGGGGCCGCACCGATTGACGGGGTGAGCAATACCCACTGGCGCGGTACAACACGTATCGGCACGCAAATTGTCGGCGTGGCGCTTTATGGACCTGAAAAGGGGCGCGCGATAACCGGAGAGGGACGCAGCATCGTTTCCGCCGTGTTGTCACGCAGTCAAATTGGATCGTGACGCTAACTGTTTCCATCAAAGCAACATAGTAGGATTTCGCCCAAGTATTGTTGCCAATTTATTTGAATGAAACCTTTAGGCTAGATAGAGTGTCAAAAAGTCAGAGGCAGTCCATACATGTCCAAGCTCGGTTTTCGGTTTCTGGATGGCAAGATATATGCGCGCAACATCCAACGTTGGGCGCGTGCGGCCCGTATGGCGGCAACGACCGACCTGTCTTTGCTGCGCCGCCAGCGCAGCCGTGCGAGATTGCTCAAAACGCACCTGGACCGGCTTATTCACACAGCGGATGAACGGTTGGCTTTGCCCAAAGTCGGCTCCAACAGTTTTCCCAAACCCCACAATGCAGACTGGTCGTGGCGGCCGGAACTTTGGCGCGGATCGCTGCCCACGCCGGGGCTGTCGTCGGTTCAGACAAAATCCATGTTGGGCGATGAAGTCACGCTGTTTCATGATTGCGAATTTTCAGAGCTGACCTTGCGCCAATTGCGCAATCTTCGCGAAGAAGACCTCGCACCTTACGGGCTACGACTGGATGTTTTCAAATTTGACGGGTCTTTTTTGTCGTTGGTCGTGGACCTGCCGGATGCCGGGGTGAAAGGGCTCAAGCGCAGCCACCTGTTGCGGATGGATGCCATCGTCGAGATGGAAAAACCGCTTGAGATTTTTGCGCGCCTGAACATCCGCCATGGCCCCAATACCGAACAGATCGTGCGTGAGTTGCCCCTGAGCGAAGAGAATATTCGCGTTGAATTTGATCTGGCTTATTCCAACATGAACGAAAAAAGGGTCGAGCGGGCGTGGATTGATCTGATATTTGAAGGGCCGCAAATGAACCAGGTGATCCTGCGCGACCTGACCTTTTCGCGCCGCCCGCGCGCCCACCTTTGAGGAGCCATGCACATGACTGCAGTTCAACTAACAAAGACCAAAATGCAGCAAGGGGTTTGGCAGGGGATCATCACCCAAAATGGCACAGACACCCCACAGATTGATGTGTCACATCAAAAGAATTCTATAGCAGACGTGAGCATAACCCATGATAGCGCCGCCAATCACTGGGTTTTGTCGGTTCCCATCCCGAAAGAGGCAATTGCGGATGGCGTTCAAACGCTGATTATCCGAGACACCGCCGCTGATGTAGACATTGGTCATATCACATTGCTGGCAGGTGAAGTGTTGGGAGATGACATCCGTGCTGAAATCGATCTTTTGCGGGCGGAACTGGATATGCTGAAACGGGCATTTCGCCGCCATTGCCTTGAAACGATGTGATTTTCGCCGCATGAGTGCGACGTGATCCCAGCGCTTTGTCCTATGGATTTCACAAACCAAGGATCACAACGAAAAAGGCCCGCGCATAAAGCACGGGCCTTTTCAATCATGCTGTTGCCTCGCGTTACTCTTTCGGACCCAACGCCGACAGGCCTTTCAGAATATCAATGGCATAGGCCAGTTGATAATCCTCTTCGCGCAACTCTGCTGCCTTTTCCGCTTTATCACGGTCCGCTTCGATTTGTTTGATCTGGTCGTCGGTGAGGCTGTCATTGTTCAGTCTACCGCGCAGGTCGGCTTCCGAACGTGTACGACGCGCTGAATTTTTTTCGTCCTCGTCCTCTGCTGCGGGCTTTGCGGGGGGCTGTGCCACGATGATGTCAGGCGAAACACCCAGCGCCTGAATAGACCGGCCTGATGGTGTGTAATATCGCGCCGTCGTCAGGCGCATCGCACCGTCACCACGAAGAGGCATGACCGTCTGAACCGACCCTTTACCAAAGCTTTTGGTGCCGATGACAATGGCACGGCGGTGGTCCTGCAAAGCACCGGCCACAATTTCAGAGGCCGAGGCAGAGCCGCCATTGATCAACACTACAATCGGTTTGCCCTGTGACAGGTCACCCGGTGTTGCGTTGACACGGTCCCCGTCCGCCAATTCACGGCCTCGGGTGCTGACAATCTCGCCTTCTTCCAGAAATGCGTCTGATACTGCAATCGCCTGGTTCAACAACCCACCGGGATTATTGCGCAGGTCGATAACGATTCCATTCAGGTTGTCGATACCGCCCAAAGCATCGATTTGCTTGGCCAGTTCTTCCTTCATCTTGGGATAGGTTTGTTCGTTGAAGGTGGTCAGGCGCAGGACAGCGGTTGATCCAACAGTACGGGCACGCACCGCGGTCAGTTGGATGGTGTCGCGAATGATTGAGACATCGAATGGTTCCGCCTCGCCTTCGCGCACCACGGTGATGATGATCTCGGACCCGACCGGGCCACGCATCAGCTCAACCGCGTCATCGAGGAGCAGGCCCAAAAGGCTCTCGCCATTCACATGGGTGATAAAATCACCTGCCTCAATGCCGGCTTCTGCCGCAGGCGTCCCGTCGATGGGGGAAACCACTTTGACAAAACCTTCTTCTTGCGTGACCTCAATCCCCAGGCCACCAAATTCGCCGCGCGTCTGTTCACGCATCTTCGCGGCGGCCTTCGGCGACAGATAACTTGAGTGCGGATCAAGAGATGTCAGCATGCCGTTAATCGCCGCTTCGATCAGTTCACTTGAATCGACCTGCTCGACATATTGCGCGCGGATGCGTTCAAAGATGTCGCCAAACAGGTCCAGTTGCTCATAGACATTGACCGTCTTGGCCGATTCCTGTGCTAACAACGGCCCGGCAATCTGGGTAGTGGCGATTACACCTGCCAATGTGCCGCCAACGGCCGCCATCACGAATTTCTTCATCTCTTTATCCATCCTTGTCGGTGCGGAACCAGTCACTTGGGTCCTGTGGAGTGTTGTCTTGCCTGACCTCTATATAGAGCGTTTCTGAGCGATCAGTGCCAGTGCCATCACGATTGGGTGACAATGTCGTGTCATTTTCATCCGCCGGGGCCCCCATCAGGCCAATCGGCGTGCCCGCAGCGATCACTTGACCAGTCTGGCCATAGACCGTTTCCAGCCCAGCCATAACAAACAAAGTGTCCGCCTGGGGTTCTAAAATGATCACATTGCCTAAATCAAGCAATGGGCCGGTATAGCGGATCGTTGCCGCCGTCGGGCTGATCACGATGGCCCGCGGGCGGGTTGCCACGATAATGCCGGGTCTTCTGATGCCAGCGGCATCTGCTTCGCCTGCCCGGCGCAAGATCAAGCCCTGGACCGGCAAGGCAAGCTCTCCAACTTTGCCGTCCAGTTTTGCGAGGGCTGGTGCCGTTTCGTCTGTCACAATCTCTGACAATCCGCTGGCAAAGCCACCCAAGGTCTCGGTTGAGGCAATCAGGATAGCGGTCCGCACCGGATCTTCGGTAAAACGCTTGGGCAGGTCGGTGCGGTTTGCCATGGCCTGATTAAGTGCCGTCCGTGCCGCCTGAACTTCAGTCAGCCCATCTTGCAGACGTTCGGCTGCATCGACCTGCAGGTCGCGCAGGGTTTGCACATCTTCCACATCGCGGCGCAGGGCATCGGCACGGGTGTTGAGCGCGGGGGTCAATTCCGCCAGTAACATGCCGGCCCGCGCGGTACCCGTTGGGCCACTTGGATGCAGAAATGCCACGGGCGACGGTGTGCCGCCGATGTTTTGCAATACACCAAGCAACTGTGCGACTTCACCGTCACTTGCCTGCAGTTTTTGGGACAGCTGTGCCTCGCGGATCGCAACCTGACGCAACCCTGCACGCATCGCGCCCAGACCCTTCTCAAAGGCCTGGATCGTCTCAGTCAGGGCCTTGACCCGGTCGCGGGCACCTTCCGCACTGTCCAATAGTGCCGATGCTATTTCCAGCTCTGCTGCCGCTGCACGGGCCTGACTGGCTGCCTCAGATTGGGCAACGGCTGTCATTGGCCATAAGAGCATGAGGATCAGCGCTGTGCGGATCATGACAACAAACACCGCCCCGTCATTTCGTCGGGTTTTGCCAAGCCCATCAAGTGCAACAGTGTCGGTGCCAGATCTGCCAGCCGCCCGTCTTTGAGTGTCGCGCCGGTCGGTCCGCCCAGAAGAGCTACTGGCACAGGATTCAAAGTATGCGCCGTGTGCGGACCACCTGTTTCAGGATCAATCATCGTCTCGCAATTGCCGTGATCCGCCGTCAGGATCATGGCACCGCCCGCTTTTTCCAGCGCCTCAACAACCCGTGCAAGCCCCGCGTCCACCGCCTCGCAGGCGGCAATTGCGGCCTGCAAATCGCCGGTATGGCCCACCATATCCGGGTTGGCGTAATTCACGACAATCAAATCATAGCCATCGTCAATTGCCTGAACGAAATGATCAGTCACCTCGCCGCAAGACATCTCTGGTTTTAGATCGTAGGTCGCCACGTCTGGCGATTTCGCCATGTACCGATCTTCACCAGCCACAGGCGTTTCAGCGCCGCCGTTCAAAAAGAATGTCACATGCGGATATTTCTCGGTTTCTGCCAGACGGAATTGGCGCAGGCCCTGCTGCGACACCCACGCGCCCAATGTGTTCACGATGTCGGGCTTGGGATACATCGTGGTCATATAGGAAGTATGGGCATCGGAATAGGCCGCCATACCCATGAGCGCCGCAAATTTCGGGCGTTTGCCTGTGTCAAATGCATCAAACTTCGGATCGCCCAGCGCAGCCATGATCTCGCGCGCGCGGTCGGCGCGGAAATTCAGGCAAAACAACCCATCGCCATCCTTAACCCGTTCATAGCCTTCCAGAACTGTCGGCAGGATGAACTCGTCATTCTCGTCGCGCGCATAGGCGGCGTTGACCGCTGCCTTGGCTGACTTTTCGAGATGTCCCTGAGCCTGCGCAATAGCCTTATAAGCCTTGGCAATACGGTCCCAACGGTTGTCACGGTCCATCGCATAATAGCGCCCTGTCACTGTGACCACATCCGCACCTGTCGGCAATTCAGCCTCCAAAGTCTCAAGAAATCCCAGCGCCGAACGAGGGGCCACGTCACGACCATCGGTCAATGCGTGGATCACAACCGGCACTTTCGCGTCGTGCAAGGCGTTTGCCGCAGCGATCATATGGCTCAGATGACCATGCACCCCCCCATCGGACACAACACCCATCAGATGGGCGGTGCCGCCGGTCTCAAGCATCTGGCCGATAAAGGCCCGCAACCGCGCGTTATTGGCAAAGCTGCCTTCCTCAATCGCAAGATCAATTTGGCCCAGATCCATTGCCACGACGCGCCCTGCACCGATGTTGGTATGGCCGACCTCAGAATTCCCCATCTGCCCGCGTGGCAAACCCACGTCGGGGCCATAGGTGATCAAGGTCGCATTGGGACAGGTTTTCATGATTTGATCATAAGTGGGCGTCTTGGCCAAGAGCGGTGCATTGCCCTCGGACGCGTCGCGCAATCCCCATCCGTCAAGGATGCACAACACTACTGGTTTGGGGCTGCTCATGTCTGTGTCTGCTCCGAACGATCTTTGTTTTGTTGGCCTTTTAGCGGGTCAAAGGGCCGGGGTGAACCGTTTTCATGGTGATGGGCAAATATGCGCAATAATCGGATTGAGCGGTTGATCCAAAACCACAACAAGAAGTGGCACATCAAGGGAGACACACCATGCACTATTCCGCTATGCCCACCAACATTGCCCGCGCTTATCAGACGGGTATGGCTGACGCTTATGACAACGCGCCTGAACAAGCAGTCTCAAACGGGCCCGGCACGCCATGCCGGCATTGTCTAAAGAATATCCCGAAAGGCGCAGGCATGCTTATACTTGCTTATCGGCCTTTTGACGGGCTGCACCCATACGCTGAAACAGGGCCGATATTTCTATGCGCCGAACATTGCAGGCGCGGGGGTGGCGATGTCCTACCGCCGGTTTTAACCACCTCGCCTGCATATCTGGTCAAAGGCTATTCATCTGATGATCGCATCGTCTATGGCACTGGTGCGATTGTGAAATCAGCAGAGATTCCTGATCATGCGGCTCAGGTCTTGAAAGATCCTCGCGTCACATATGTCCACGTCAGATCCGCAAGCAATAACTGCTATCTGGCGCGGATTGATCGCGATTAACGGTCTTCAAGCAGGGCTTGTCCCGCTCGCTGGCTTTGGGCATAACAGACTGGCAATCTGCCCAGAGCCAAGGATCATTCGATGACCATATCAGCGCCCGAAACCCGGATCGTGAACACCTACCGCGTCGCCTGTGATGGCAGCGAAGGTGCGTTGGGCCATCCCCGTGTCTGGCTGCAAATTCCCCGCGATACCGGATGGGTCGAGTGCGGCTATTGCGATTGCAGGTTTGTGCATTCGGATTTTGAGGGAAAATCCTGATCAAAATGGCGACCTCTCCTACTGGACGGGTCAGACGGTACTTTTGAAAAGGCGAAGGACAACGATTTGCCTGTATCGCAGGTCGCATGTGATCCTTTGCAACAGACAACGCAGGAAAAGGAACGCAGCATGTCCCAGACATTTGGCAAAGGCCATCACCTGCATCTGATTGACGGCTCGGCCTTCATATTTCGCGCATACCATGCATTGCCGCCGCTAACGCGCAAATCTGATGGCTTGCCCATTGGTGCGGTTGCGGGCTTCTGCAACATGCTGCACCGCTATGTCGAGGGCAACACCGGCCCAGATGCGCCGACCCATGCCGCCGTTATTTTCGACAAAGGCAGCCATACGTTTCGCAATGAAATGTACGACCAATACAAAGCCAACCGCGATGCAATGCCCGAGGATTTGCGCCCGCAAATACCGCTGACCCGAGATGCGACAGTTGCCTTCAACATTGCCTGCAAGGAAAAAGAAGGGTTTGAAGCCGACGACATTATTGCAACCCTCGCGGTCCAAGCGCGCAAGGCTGGCGGGCGGTGTACGATCATCAGCTCTGACAAGGACTTGATGCAGTTGGTCGGGGACGGCGTCGAGATGCTTGACGCGATGAAGAACAAGACCATCGACCGGGAAGGCGTATTTGAGAAATTCGGCGTTTACCCTGAGCGGGTGGTCGATGTGCAGGCGCTGGCGGGCGACAGCGTTGACAACGTCCCCGGCGCGCCGGGCATTGGGGTCAAGACAGCGGCCTTGTTGATCAATGAGTATGGAGATCTGGATGCGCTTTTGGAGCGCGCGGGCGAGATCAAACAGCCCAAGCGCCGCGAGACCTTAATTGAGCATGCAGAGCAAATCCGGCTGTCGCGCCGCCTTGTCCAGCTGGACGAGAATACCCCGCTGGATTTCACCCTTGATGATCTTGAGGTAAAAGACCCTGACCCAGACAAGCTCTTGTCTTTCCTTGCCGAGATGGAGTTTCGCACCCTCTCTAAACGAGTTGCGGAAGTTCTTGGCCGAGAAGCTCCAGTAATTGAAGACACCCCTGTAACGCCTGATGCACCTGTTGCTGCGGATATCCCGTTTGACGCCGCTAATTACGAGCAGGTCGGTGATGCGGCTGCCCTTCAAAAGTGGATCGACCAGATTTACGAATTTGGGTACGTCGCCGTGGATACCGAAACCACCGGTCTGAATGAAATGACGGCAGAGCTGGTTGGCATATCCTTGGCGGTTGAGGCAGGGCGGGCCTGTTACATCCCGCTGATCCACAAAGCGCATCGCGGCGATGATCTGTTTGGATCCGATGATCTGGCCGAGGGGCAGATGGCTGTTGAAGACGTGCTTGGGATGCTCACGCCGGTGTTGGAGGATGCAAGTATCCTCAAGATCGGGCAGAACATGAAATATGATGCCAAGATATTTGCTCAGATCGGCATAACTGTGGCCCCCTTCGATGACACGATGCTGATGTCCTATGCGCAACACGCAGGTCTGCACAATCATGGCATGGATACGTTGTCAGAACGTTATCTGGGGCACACCCCTATCCCGATCAAACCGCTGTTGGGCTCTGGTAAATCCGCAATCACCTTTGACAAGGTGCCGCTGGAAGACGCTGTGAAATATGCAGCAGAAGACGCCGACATCACCCTGCGGCTTTGGCAATTGCTGAAACCTCAATTGCACATGGCGCAAGTTACAAAAGTCTACGAAACGCTTGAGCGGCCGTTGGTGCCGGTGCTGGCCGCGATGGAACGCTCTGGCATCAAAGTGGACCGCGATACATTGTCCCGCATGTCCAATGCCTTTGCCCAAAAGATGGCCGGGCTGGAGGATGAGATATACGGTTTGGCAGGCCGAAAGTTCAATGTCGGCTCACCCAAACAACTGGGTGAAATCCTGTTTGACGAAATGGCGCTTGAGGGTGGCAAGAAGGGCAAGACCGGGGCCTATGCCACAGGTGCCGATGTGCTGGAGGATCTGGCGACCGAACATGAATTGCCTGCGCGTGTGTTGGATTGGCGTCAGTTGAGCAAGCTCAAGTCCACCTATACCGATGCGTTGCAGGACCACATCAACCCCGATACGGGCCGGGTGCACACGTCTTATTCCATCGCGGGCGCTTCGACAGGCCGCCTCGCATCCACCGATCCAAACCTGCAAAACATCCCGATCCGGACCGAAGAAGGCCGTCGCATCCGCGAGGCATTTATCGCGGAACCGGGCAAGACACTTGTTGCGCTCGACTATTCCCAAATTGAGTTGCGTATTCTGGCGCATATTGCTGAGATCCCCGAATTGAAACAGGCCTTTGCGGATGGCATCGACATTCACGCGCTCACGGCCTCGGAAATGTTCGGTGTGCCCCTGGACGAGATGACCCCGGATGTGCGTCGTCAGGCCAAGGCGATCAATTTTGGCGTGATCTATGGCATTTCGGGCTTTGGCCTTGCCCGAAACCTGCGCATCCCGAGGGCCGAAGCACAGGGATTTATTGATCGCTATTTCGAACGCTTTCCCGGCATCCGAACCTACATGGACGACACCAAGGCGTTTGCCAAAGAACACGGGTATGTGCAGACGCTATTTGGCCGCAAGATACATACCCCCAACATCGGCGCAAAAGGCCCGCACGCCGGATTCGCCGCGCGGGCTGCCATCAACGCGCCGATCCAAGGCACCGCTGCCGACGTCATTCGCCGCGCTATGATCCGCATGCCGGATGCCATTACCGATCTGCCGGCAAAAATGCTTTTGCAGGTGCATGACGAATTGCTGTTCGAGGTGGACGAAGGATCCGAAGATGCGCTGATTGCTGCGGCCCGAGAGGTCATGGAAAACGCCAATGATCCAGTGGTAAAGTTGGATGTAAAACTGACAGTGGACGCAGGACAGGGCAAGAACTGGGCCGAGGCGCATTAAGGGTGACATGACCCCAATTTTCTATTCGTTTCGCCGTTGCCCATATGCCATGCGCGCACGACTGGCGATTGCGGCGGCTGGCATCACAGTCGAATTGCGGGAGGTGGTTCTGCGCGATAAACCCGCTGCTTTTCTAGCGGCGTCAGACAGCGGCACGGTTCCCTGCCTTGTCACGGATCAAGGCAACATCGACGAAAGCCTCGACATTATGAAATGGGCCTTGGCGCGCAACGACACAGATCATTGGCTGGATATGCGAGATACGGGCTGGGACTTGATCGCGCGCGCTGACGGTCCGTTCAAAGACGCATTGGACCGCACGAAATACGCCAGCCGTTATTCAGATACCGACGCCAAAGAACAGCGCGAGGTCGCTGCAGAATTTCTGACGGAATTGGACAGTAGGATCGCAGTTTGGATTTTTGAGCGTCCGAGTATTGCGGATTTTGCGATCTTACCTTTTGTCCGGCAATTCGCCTTTATCGACAAGCCGTGGTTTGATGCGCAACCATGGCCCGACCTGCAGGGCTGGCTGGACCGGTTTCTGGCGACGGATCAGTTTGAGAACATCATGTTGAAATACCCGCAATGGTCCGAGGGCGACGCGCCAACATTCTTTCCCGATTAACTGCGACGTTCGGACCTACCGGACCAATTTAGCGACCAGTTTCCGGGTCAGCGGGGCGATCACCAGAACAACCGGAAAAGCGATCATCCAACTGGCCAACCAACCGCCCATCCAGAGCACTGCAAAATCAGGGGCCAATCCCGCCGCTCTATATGTCGCGATGCCGGAAACCATCAGTGACATAAGACCCGACAGAATAAAGCCAAACAATATCGGTGCAAATCGGGCAGGTATCATAGGTCTTTCATCCAATCCAACGTGTCTTCGGTCCGTCCATTCGGGTGGTATTCTGCGCTGATCCAACCCTGATATCCGCTGGTCCTCATCCGGTCAAAGAGCGCTTTGAAATCAACCTCACCAGTTCCTGGGGGGCCACGATCCGGGGTGTCACCGACCTGAAAATGACGGACCAGATGGGCAAATTGATCAAAGACCGCAACCGCATCCCCATGGATCATTTGCGCATGATAGCTGTCAAATTGGAGCGCAACATTCGGCGCGTTGACCGCCACCAGAACATCCCGAGCAAGGTTGTAGTCGTTTAGGAAATATCCGGCCATCGCCACCCGGTTCAGCGGTTCAATCATCAACGTCAGATCGCCCGGTGCAACTTTTGCTGCCCATTTGAGGTTTTCAACAAACGTCGCTTTGGCCTCAGATCCGCCTGCAGCGCCAGCCATGACGTGCACCATGCTCACGCCCGAACCTATCGCATATTCAAAAACCAGTCGCATATCCTGCTGAAACCGGGCTCTTTTGCCCGGTACGGCGGCAAATCCACGTTCCCCATCCGCTTCATTTAGCGGAGGTGCGTTGATCAGCACCATTTCCAGATTGGTCCGCGACAGTGCTGCCAGAATGGCTTTCGCAGCAATATCGTAAGGGAACAACACCTCAACACCAGTGAACCCAGCCGCCGCAGCCGCGTCAAATCGCTCAAGAAAGGGTAATTCCGGCCATAAAAGGCTTAGATTGGCGGCACATTTCATCTTTGGAAGGGCCAACGTCAGGCTTCCGGCAACTCATCCGACGGGATGATGCCAAAGAATTCCCCGCCCGACCAAACACCAAACCAGCCTTCATGATGCACGCCCAAATCGACCAACCGGTAGAAACTCTTGCGGTCAATCAGCGCCTCAAGGTTACGGCGGATCCGCACATAGGGCGATGGCTCGCCTGTTTTTTCATCACGCACAACACGGATTGGCGCGTCCTGACCTGCGACACTGAAATCGCCCAAGTTGGTCTCAAACCGCAGGTCTTGTGCCTCTCCGGTCCCCTCAGCCTCAAAATCTACGGCGACAAAAGGTGCGTCTTCGACGGTGATGCCCACCTTCTCAACGGGCGTGACGAGGAAATACTTGTCCCCTTCGCGCCACAGAATCGTCGCGAACAATTTCACCAGTTCACGGCGTCCGATGGGTGTGCCCTGATAGAACCACGTCCCATCACGCTTGATCTGCATGTCCAGATCACCGCAAAACGGCGGATTCCACTTTTCCAACGGCGGCAAACCGCGCGTTTTGGCGGCTTTTGCCGACGCCACAAGGCTTTCAGCGGTTGGGGTAACGGTTTTTTGTCCGCTCATTGCTTTTGCCATTTCCTGTGACCGATATACACTTACACTGTAACGATATAACCCAAGGGACCTGAATGTCATGACCAAAGCCGAAGATATGGTAGCGCAAATCGAAGCGTTGGGCGAAAAGCTGGCTGAGGCAAAGAAGTCGATTACCAGTCGGTTTATCGGTCAGGAACGGGTTGTCGACCTGACGCTGACAGCGCTTTTATGTGGTGGTCACGGGTTGCTGATCGGTTTGCCGGGCCTGGGCAAAACCCGGCTGGTTGAAACATTGTCCACGGTGATGGGGCTGGATGGCAGCCGGGTGCAATTCACGCCCGATCTGATGCCAGCGGACATTCTGGGGTCCGAAGTTCTGGAAACCGGGGCCGATGGCGTCCGGTCCTTTCGGTTTATCGAAGGGCCAATTTTTTGCCAACTTCTGATGGCTGATGAAATCAACCGTGCCAGCCCACGCACGCAATCCGCGCTGTTGCAGGCGATGCAGGAAAAAACGGTGACCGTTGCCGGGCAGGACCGGGCATTGGGTGTGCCGTTTCACGTGCTGGCGACGCAAAACCCGATTGAACAGGAAGGGACATATCCCCTGCCCGAAGCACAACTTGACCGGTTTCTGGTGCAGATCGACGTCGCATATCCGGACCGCGACACCGAACGTGACATTCTGATTGCCACTACAGGCGACGTCGAAGCGCAGGCGACCCAGACTTTCACTGCCGCTGAATTGCTTGATGCGCAGCGTTTGCTGCGCCGCATGCCAGTCGGTGAATCCGTTGTCGAGATGATCCTTGATCTTGTCCGCGCCTTTCGCCCCGAAGAGGACGGTGCAAGTCAGCAAGTCCGTGAAACTGTCGCTTGGGGCCCCGGCCCGCGTGCCGCGCAAGCGCTGATTCTGGCGGTGCGCGCCCGTGCCTTGTTGCAGGGACGTTTGGCACCCTCGGCCGAAGACGTCATTGATATGGCGCGCCCGGTCCTGAGCCACCGGATGGCCTTGAATTTCGCGGCGCGGGCGCGGGGTGACAGCCTGTATGCGCTCATCGACGAAACTGCCGCCAATTTGTCCGGGGCAAAGGCCGCAGCGTGAACACCCCTGCAACCTTACGCGCATCTGCTGAACGTGAGGCCACCCGCCTGCCAGACCTGCTGGCGCGGGCCGAACATCTTGCTGGGGCGGTTTTGTTGGGTGCCCATGGGCGCAGACGCGCGGGCATGGGTGACGATTTCTGGCAGTACCGCCCGGCGCAGATGGGCGACAGCCGCCGGTCCATTGACTATCGCCGCTCGGCCATGGGGGATCAGGAATTTGTGCGCCAGCGCGAATGGCAGATTGCACAGTCAGTGATGCTTTGGGTCGATCAGGGTGCCTCGATGCGTTTCGCATCTGACGCAAATGTACCGCAAAAAGCGGATCGCGCACGCTTGCTGGGTCTGGCGCTGTCCATCCTGCTGCTGCGCAGTGGCGAACGGGTTGGGCTGACGGGTACCACCCTGCCCCCGCGTCGGGGCAATCCTCAGGTCCTGCGGCTGGCCGAGATGTTTTGTCGTGACGATGAGACCGATTACAGCCCCCCCGAACACCGCGCCATGATCCCCCATGCGCGGGCGGTATTTGTATCGGATTTCATGGGTAATCTGGCTGGGGTGCAACTGGCACTGACCAAGGCCGCTGATCGTGGCGTGCGCGGGGTGCTTTATCATGTGCTGGACCCGTCAGAGGAAGCGTTTCCGTTCACCGGACGCACCATTTTCGAAAGTATCGGCGGCACGTTAAGCCACGAAACGCTCAAGGCGAATGACCTCAAGGGGCGTTATCTTGAACGCCTTGCGGAACGTAAATTCGAACTTCAGCGGCTGTGCACCCTGACCGGATGGCAATATGGCCTGCATCACACGGATGCATCGGCGCAGTCCGCCCTGCTGTGGCTTTATGGTGCGCTTGATGCGCGGGCAGGTGTCGCAGCATGATTATCTTCGGGGGCATAGGCTTTACGGCACCCTGGTTGCTTGTCGCCTTATTGGCGCTTCCAATCCTGTGGCTGATCTTGCGCGCCGTGCCGCCTGCGCCAATCCGGCGTCGCTTTCCCGGTGTCGCATTGCTGTTGGGGTTGAATGACGATGAAACTGTATCGGATCGCACGCCATGGTGGTTGCTTTTGCTGCGGATACTGGCGGTTGCGGCGATCATTTTGGGGTTGGCGGGTCCAGTTCTTAATCCCCAGGCAGATCAGGCTGAGGGTAATGGGCCCCTGCTGATCGTCTTGGATGGCACATGGGCGGGTGCCCCCCGTTGGCCGCAACAGACCGAAGCGATTGAGGCCCAGTTGACCCGTGCCGGACGCGCCGGACGCACCGTTGGTTTCCTGGTCCTGACCCGGCCGGACATCCCGGCATTTCAATCTGCCGATGTTTGGCGTTCCCGGCTTGCTGGATTTGCCCCTGCTGCTTGGCAACCATCCCCTGCAGATCTCGAAAAAGCCGCAAAAATTATGGCTGACTTGCCGGCATTCGACACGCTTTGGTTCAGTGATGGGTTGGACTTTGACGGACGCGCTGTCGCTTTGGACGCGATGCAGGCACGGGGCAGTGTTGACGTCTATCAGACCGCCGCAAACGTGTTGGCGATCGCGCCTGCGCGGTACGAAGACAATGTTGTCAAGCTGGAGCTTAACCGCGCCGCCGCTGGACCTGAACGAGAGGTCGTTATCCAGACAGAAGGGCGCGACCCTGCGGGCAATGCCCGTATTCTGGCAACTGTCCCTGCGCTATTTGAACAAGGGTCCGTGAACGCAAGCGCCGAACTGGCCCTGCCTGCAGAAATGCGGGCGCGGGTGACGGGGTTCGTGATTGCCGGGCAACGCTCTGCCGGGGCGACAACGATTGTGGATGACGGGTTGCGCCGCCGCGAAGTTGCACTGATTGGCGGGCGCAATGACCGCGAGGGCCTGCAACTTCTGTCGCCCTTGCACTACATCGAGCAGGCGCTGGCACCAACCGCTGATCTGATCGACGGATCACTTGCCGATGTATTGCCAGCCAACCCCGATGTGATCGTGCTGGCCGATATTGCGACACTCTCAGAGGCCGAAGCGGGGCCGCTGATGGACTGGATTGACAGTGGTGGCATGCTGGTCCGTTTTGCTGGCCCCCGCATTGCCGCAAGCGACATCAGCCGGATTGACGAAGACCCGCTGATGCCCGTGCGCCTTCGGGCCGGCGGGCGCAGTGTCGGAGGCGCGATGTCATGGGGGGAGCCAAAATCGCTCGCACCATTTCGGGACACATCACCCTTTTTTGGTCTGAACGTCCCGGACGATGTCGTGGTCTCTGCACAAGTTGTGGCGCAACCGGATCCCACTTTGGCAAACCGTGTCATCGCCTCGCTCAGTGATGGGACGCCTTTGGTCACGCGCAAACCTGTTGGCCAGGGTCAGATTGTGCTGTTTCATGTAACGGCAACGGCAGAATGGTCCACTTTACCGATTTCGGGCTTGTTCGTCGAGATGATGGAGCGGTTGGCGGTGTCCTCTGCGGCCGCGACACCGGACGCCGGTGATCTGGTGGGCACGACATGGACGCCACTACGGGTGATGGATGGCTATGGCGTTCTGACAGATGCGGGAAATCTGCCCGGTGTGAATGGCCCTGACCTGATCAACGCCCCAGCAGGGCCGCGGATGCAACCCGGGATTTACGGGTCCGGTGACCGACGTTTGGCGCGCAATGTTTTTACGGGCGAGAGCATGCTGACGCCCGCAACATGGCCCGCCAATGTGACCGTGCGCGGCCTTGCCGTGGCCCCGGAACAGCCCATCGCCGGTTGGCTGCTGAGCCTTTCGATCTTGCTGCTTCTGGCAGATGTTGTCGCTTCACTGGCGCTGTCGGGCCGTTTGTTGACCCGCAGCAATGCGGCGGCGGTGGTCTTGCTGGCGCTGCCTCTCATTGGTCAGCCGATCACAGGCCATGCCCAAACCAACGCAGATGCTTTCGCCCTTGAAGCCACAAACGAAGTGTCACTGGCGCATGTCATGACGGGCAATGCTCAACTTGATGAGATCGCCCATGCGGGGCTCGTGGGCCTGTCAGACACGCTTTTCTTTCGCACCTCGGTCGAACCGGCTACACCAATCGGTGTTGACCTCGAAACGGACGAACTGGCGTTTTTCCCGATCCTTTATTGGCCGATCACACCAGATCAGCCGCGCCCCTCTGCCGAGGCTTATGGCAAGCTGAACGAATATCTGCGATCTGGCGGGTTGATCGTTTTCGATACCCGCGACGCGGATACTGCGCGTTATGGGGCCGCCAGCCCCAATGGCCGCAAGCTGCAGGAACTTGCCGAACCGCTTGATATTCCACCGCTTGAACCGCTGCCTGCCGATCATGTGCTGACCCGAACATTCTATCTGTTGCAGGATTTTCCGGGCCGCTACATTAGCCGCGATGTCTGGGTTGAGGCATCCCCACCTGATGCCGAACGCATCGAAGGGATGCCGTTCAGGAACCTCAACGATGGTGTGACGCCGGTGATCATCGGCGGCAACGATTGGGCCGCTGCTTGGGCCGTGCGCAGTGACGGCGCACCCCTGTTGCCCATCGGGCGCGGCTATTCCGGTGAGCGGCAGCGCGAGTTGGCCAATCGGTTTGGTGTGAACCTCGTCATGCATGTGCTGACGGGCAACTATAAGTCAGATCAGGTGCATGTTCCCGCCCTGCTGGATCGGTTGGGACAATGACGGCAACCATTGTCTTTGACCCGTTGGTTCCCTTGTCACTGCTGATTGTTGTGGCGATTATTGCGGCACTTGGCGTTGTATTGGCTGGATTGCGGGGGCTGCAGGGCTGGGCGTTGCGCGGATTGGCGGCACTTGTTATTCTGGGTGCCCTTGCAGGGCCATCATATCAGCAAGAAGACCGCGCACCGCTCAGCGATATTGTGCTGCTTGTCGAAGACAACAGTGCCAGCCAGAAACTGGGCGACCGCGCAGATCAAAGCGCCGATGCCGCCAATGCCATCGCTGCCCAGATCGCCGCGCGACCCAATACCGAGGTGCGCCGTGTCTCTGTGCCGGATGGTGCGGGGGATGCGGGCACCGAATTGATGACTGCCATTGCCGATGCGCTGGCCGAAGAACCCCGCGCGCGGGTTGCTGGCATCCTAGCGATCAGCGATGGCCGCGTGCATGACGCCGATTTGCCTATCGACCTGCCCGCGCCCATGCATGTGCTTCTGTCGGGGCGAGCGGATGATTGGGACCGCCGCCTGACCGTGCGCAATGCCCCTGCATTTGCCATCATCGGTGAAGCGGTGACGCTTACCCTGCGCATTGACGATTTGGGGGCGGCACCTGCCGGGCAAACCCTTGCAGCCCTCGATATTTCCATCGACGGCGAACCGGCACAGACGTTCCGTGTCCCGATTGGCGAGGACATTACCCTTCCCGTCACGCTGCCCCACGGGGGGCGCAATGTGATCCGCTTTTCGCTGCCCTTCGCAGACGGCGAGTTGACGGACCGCAACAATGCCGCGCTGATCCAGATGAACGGCGTGCGTGACCGCCTGCGCGTGCTGTTGGTCAGCGGCGAGCCGCATCCGGGCGGGCGCACATGGCGCAACCTGCTGAAGTCTGACAGCTCTGTCGATCTGGTGCATTTTACCATTCTGCGCCCGCCCGAAAAGCAGGACGGCGTGCCGGTTGGCGAACTGTCCCTGATCGCATTTCCCACCCGTGAATTGTTCATGGAAAAAATCGACGATTTCGATCTGATCATATTTGACCGCTACAAACGGCGCGGCATCCTGCCCGGCCTCTATCTTGAGAACGTGGCGAATTATGTGCGCAAAGGTGGGGCGGTGCTGGTTGCTGCTGGCCCCGATTTTGCCAGCGCAGACAGCCTTTATCGGTCGCCCTTGGGGTCGGTGTTGCCTGCCACACCTTCCGCGCGGGTGTTTGAGGATCCCTTCCTGCCAACGGTCAGCGATTTGGGCAAGCGTCATCCCGTTACGGCGGGGTTGCCCGGCAATGGCGATTGGGGTCGCTGGCTGCGCCAGATTGATGTCGCCGAACCACAGGGAAATGTGGTTCTTGAAGGGATCGAAGGGCGGCCGCTTTTGATCCTGAACAGAGTTGACGAAGGACGCGTGGCGCTCTTGGCATCGGATCATGCATGGCTTTGGAGCCGGGGCTATGAAGGGGGCGGACCACAGTTGGAACTGCTGCGCCGCCTGGCCCATTGGATGATGAAAGAACCCGAGCTTGAGGAAGAAGCGTTGACCGCCACCGCTGAGGGTCAAAGCATGCGCATCACGCGCCGGACCTTGGGCGAAACCGCCCCCCCGGTCATTGTTACGGCACCCGATGGCAGCACCAGCGCGGTTGATCTGACACCCAACGGACCCGGTACATTTGAGGGCACGTATCAAGGGCCTGATATTGGCCTTTATCGCCTGGAAAATGGCGATGAGACGTCGGTGATCGGCCTTGGCCCTGCCGCACCACGTGAATTTGTCGAAACCATCGCCGATGCAGTGGCCTTGGCACCTGCAATTTCCGCATTGCGCGGTGGTGTTGTGCGACTTGAGGATGGATCACCGCGGTTGCGCAACGTGCGCGCAGGTCGTCCCGCTGCCGGGCGCGGATGGCTGGGCCTGACCCCGCGCGGCGCATATGAAACCCGCGATGTGCGCCAGACGCCGATCCTGCCGGGATGGTTGGTATTGCTGCTCAGCGCCGCTCTGATCACCGGCGCGTGGCTGCGTGAAGGGCGGCGATGATCGCCTAGATGGCGCGCAACAGCAGTACCGCGGCAAGGAATGCGACAAAACACCCTGCAACCATTTCCACGACCGCAGCAATCTGAGCGCCCCGCGTGGACCCGGCGACACCGGCCAGCATGCCACCGCGCAGACCAGTTGTTGCAAGACCCACAGAGATCGTGATCGCCGCCGTGCCAATCGCCATTGCAAAGGCACCAAGGACACCAAGCAGCGCGATCCCCATTTGCCAGGTAATGATCAGCACAAACAGCGCACCGGTGCAGGGCCGAATGGCGATACCTGCAATCAGCGCCAGACCTTCGCGCAGTGAATTCACGTTTTCCACCTGCTGCAACGTGGGACCATGTGCGTGACCGCAACTGGCGCAAACCTCGCCATGATCCGAATGGCTATGCACCTGCGGCGCACTGGCCCCGCGCAACCGCCGCAGCCCGCGCCAGACCAACCACAATCCGATTGCGGCGATAGCGCCATAGCTTACGGGCGCAAAAACCTGTTCTGTCACGCCAACCATGGCCTGACGGCTTAGGTTCAGGATCAACACGCCCGCATAGACCAATGCAATTGCTGTCACCGCCTGACCCAGAGATGCAGCCAGAGCGATGAGGGACAATCGGAACATCGGAACCCTGCGCGCAAACCCGTAGGCCCCGATCAGAACCTTGCCATGGCCCGGACCCGCAGCATGCGCCAGACCATAGGCAAAACAAGCCGTCACCAGTGCCAATACTGCACCTGCATCACCGGCCCGTGCGCCGCGCAACGATATCGCGATGGAGTTTTGAAACGCGCGTTGCTGGCTTGCGGCCCATAGGCCAAGTTCCGCAAACCCTCCGGTGAGCCACATCAATGCAAGGCCCAACACTACAGCCAAAACCGTCAAAGTTATGATCCGGCGCATGTCACGATCACATCATTGGCCAGTTCCGCCCCAATATTCGGCAGCCCCGCATCCTGGGGTTCAGCGTCGGGATCAAGCGTGCTGAGCTGGTCACGTATTTCGGTGAGATCAGCGTTTATATCCGGCATCTTCACGCGCGCACGGCATGTATCAGACCCCCTGATCACCACAGGCAGGGTGACATCATAGGCCGTATAATAGGTTGGATCGTAAGGTTTGATCACCACCTGCTCTACGACAGACACAGGCGACAGAATTTCGCGTAAGTGCGTGGTTGTAATCCGGCCCTCTGCGAACACCGCAGTGGTCTTTGACGGGCCCGACAGGGCAAGAACCTCGGCCCCGTTCAACACCTCAAGATCACCGTTGAAACCTTCGACCCATTTCATATCGAAACCTGTCAGTGCCGCCTGTTCGGCTGTGGTCAAAACACCGTCATAGTCAGGATCAAGCCCCATATCCTCAGTGATTAACAATGAGTAAAGGGCGTCATATTGCCAGGTGACCTGCACATGGGTCAGCTGCCCGGTATCATTAAAAATCATCTCCAGCCCCGTGTCGACAAACACATGTGGATGTGCCGCCAAAGGGGTCGCCATCATCAAAGCAACAACAGGATGAATGATACGTTTCATTGCCTGACGTCTTAGCGCAGAGCGGACCCTGCAGCAATCAGGCACATCACGGGCATGCGGGACTTAGCCGATCAGCGCATAGGCCCAGATTGGCAGCACGATCAGGCATAAAAGCGTCTGCCAGGACAAAACATCCACATAAGGGTCGGCGTCTCCACCCATTTGCTTGGCGATGATGTACCCATTCAACGCGGCCCGTGCCACGGGCGGCAACGTCAGTCCAGACGGATTTCCACCTGCGCCCCGCGACCTCTGGCATCAATCACTGATATTTGGGAAAACCCCGGCCCGCTGATTGGCAGCATGACACTGCGTTCACGGACACCGGTCAAAACGGGCGCACCATTCACCAGCACCGTCATCGGCAGAACGCCATCGCGCAGCTTAAGCGGAATGCTGTCGCCGCTTTGCCGCAGCACTGCCCCTTGAGGGGGGAAACTGACCAAAGGTGCATCGGTGGCTTTTTGAAAAACCGCGTCGCGGCTGCGAAAGCGTTGCAACGGAACGGGCAATGCCGCCGTGCTGAGGATCAGGGTCTCGGGCGGCGGCGCTGCCAGTGGCGTGGGCGTTGGCTTGAGCCGGCCAAAGGCCTCAAACAAAATCGGCGCGGCCAGATCACCCCCAAAGGCACCCGGCACCGGGGTACCATCAGGGCGTCCCAGCCAGACACCCACCACGTGGCGGCCATCAAACCCAATCGCCCAGGCATCCCGATGGCCATAAGACGTCCCCGTCTTATAGGCGATCTGGCCGCTGCGCGCGGTGGTGCCCGCAGGTGGCGTGATGCTGGCAAGGATGTGACCGACCTGCCATGCGGCGGACCTTGACATCATCTGGTGCTGAGATGCGTTTTCGCTGCCCAGCCGCCAAACCAAAGGCCGCGTTTTGCCGCCATTGGCAAGCCCTGCATAAAGCTGCACAAGATCGTTCAGGGTCAGGCCAACACCACCCAGCGCCACCGCCAGACCCGGCTTGCCACCCGGCACCTGCGGATCAGCGCCACCTCCGCGCAAACTGGCCATCAGCCGGGCGGGTCCAAGCTCTTGGGTCAGCAGAACGGGCGGGATATTAAGCGACAGTTGCAAAGCTTCCCGCACCGTGAGTTCACCGCGAAACTGTCCGTCGAAATTCTGCGGCGCATAGCGGCCAAAGGCGACCGGACTGTCGTCGATCAGTGTGTCGGGGTGGGCCAGCCCCTGATCAAAGGCCAACCCATAGATAAAGGGCTTTAACGTCGAACCCGGAGAGCGCACAGCGCGGGTCATATCGACAAAGCCAAGCGCGCCGCCTTGGGCCGAATAATCGGGCGACCCCGTCGAGGCCAGCACTTCGCCAGTCTGATGATCCGCAATGACAATGGCGGCTGAGACACCGCGCGCCTGACCCTGAACCGCGCGCCGGGCAAGGTTTTCGATTTCTGCCTGCAAACGGGCATTCAACGTCAGATCGTGATGCCCGGCCAACGGGTCCGCGTGCTGCATCTGGTCCGCCAGATGCGGGGCCAGTCTGATAAAGGGTTTCATCGCTTGTGGCACTGCGGCCAATCGCATTTGTTCGGGTGCATCCACACGGTCCAGGACCCGCGCACGGGCAGCCTTGGCCGCGTCAGGATGGCGATCGGGGCGGCGTGTTTCGGGTGACTGCGGCAGCGCCACCAATAGCGCTGCCTCTGCCATGGTCAGCCGCGCTGGTTCTTTGCCAAACCACGCCAAAGACCCCGCGCGCAACCCTTCGACAGCACCGCCGTACGGCGCATGCGCCAGATACAGCCTCAGGATATCATCCTTGCTGAGCCGCCGTTCGAGCGCCAGCGCGACCTGCACTTGGCGCAGTTTGCCCTGCCAGCGCCCCGTGCCGGAGTTTTCCAAAAGGCGCGCAACCTGCATCGTCAGCGTCGAGCCGCCAGAAATAACCTGCCCATTCCATGCTGCTTGAGCAACGGCACGCAGCGCCGCGAGCGGGTCCACACCCTGATGGCGGTAAAACCGCTTATCCTCATAGGCGATCAGCATTGCGAGATAGTCTTTGTCGACATTCTCCAGACTGAGGGCCAGTCGAACCCGCCCATCCTCAACCGGAAAGACCCGCATCAGCTCACCATCCCGGTCGCGCACCTCAACCGAGTTTTCAACGAGGACAGGCGGCAGATCAGTCGCATCCACCCAAGCGTCGAACCCGTCCCTCACGCCCGCCGCGATGCCAAGTACCGCGACCAGAACAAAGAGGCCAAACCGCTGGGTCATGGGGAAACCGTCACCTCGCCCGTGTCGGTATTGGCGCGGTATTCGGGGCGATACATATCTGTCACCGTGGCTGCGGGGTGATGATATGTCCCCGGTGTCACGGCCCGTACGATGTAAGCCAGTCGAAAGGCATCAGCGTCACGGTGATTGACTGCCGCGACAAACCGATCACTACGGAATTCGGCGTTTTCGGCCTCTTTGGTTTGCAACCAGTCAAGCGCACCGACCTGACCGCTGCGCAGCAGGTTGGGGTTGTCGATCTCAAAACCTGCCGGAAGCGGATCGTCCAGGATCAGCCGCGCGCCCACATCCTCGAACGGGTTCACTTCCAGAACAACCACCATCCGATCCCCCGATTTCATCGGGCCCTGCGCTGGCACACCCTCCATCGTGAAATAGCTGCGCGTAATCGCATACCCATATCCGCCCGCCGCTGGCGGCACCTCTGGCACCCCATAAGCGGTCATCGTGACATCCATCGCGATATCGCTGACGTTTTCGATCACCGCCGGTATCGGGTCGCCATCATTCAGGCGTTTTACCACAGGGCCATTCACCGATTGGCCGTCCACCCTAAGACCCGGCACCGCATCCGGTGACGAAAGCGCATGCGCCGCCAGAACCACTTGGGCCGCTTCTTGTGTCGACAGATGTTTGTTGTCATTGCCAACCCAGGACACCAGCGTTGCGGCATCAATGGCAGTGCTGCCTGCCTCTGCTGTGAGTTTGAGAACACCGGCAGTATCGCGCAGATTGGTCCCGAAATCCGACCGCCAGCCGCGTCGCTGATCCCTGTCGCGCAGCAACAGCGCCCCGGCCCTGCGAAACATCATATCGGCGCGGACCTGATCGCCATAAGCCGCAAGTGCCGCGCCCAGTTGGGCGGCAGCCAAAGGCGTCCCGAAATTGTTCATCCTGGTATCTGCGTAATACCGCAAATCACCCATGCTCGCGGCTCCTTCGCGTGCAAGCACAAGAAGGGCGTAGGCAACGTCTTCTCCCCCCTCGTCAAAATCGGGCGCATAGCTGATCCGGTTGCGCAGGTTGTCCATCGCCTGTGCAAAGGCCAGGTCAGGCACGGCATGACCCTCACGGCGGGCGCGGGACAGGAAATCGGTGACATAGGCATCAAGCCAGAACTCGCCGGATTCGGCCCGCCAAAGACCAAAAGCACCATTGCTGGCTTGTCGTGTCAAAATGCGGGCAATGGCTTTGCTGATCTTGTCGTCGATCTGCGCAGGTTCCCCAATGCCTGCGGCCTGCGCCATCGCACTGAGATACAAGAGCGGCATCGCGCCCGATGTCACCTGCTCGGTGCAGCCGTAAGGGTAGCGGTCCAACTGGCGCAACAGCCCCGGCACATCGAACCGCGCCAACGGCCCAGCGGTGAGCGTGGCGCTGGCCGTGCCCAGCCGCAATCCCGCAAAAACATTACCATCGAAAGTGAATGTCTCGCCAACGCCCAGCGCAAACTGCCGGGTTACTGATACCTCAGGATCATTGTCACGCACGGGCATGGTCAGCACCTTGCGCAATTCTTTGCCATCCGGCGTGGTCAGCGAAACGGTGATCAGATGATCGCCAATTTCGCGCGCCGTGATCGGAACGCTCAGACGCTGCGACCCTTGATCTTGGAGGCTTACGATTGTCGGCGCATCGCCAAGGGCCACACCAGCGTCTGTAATGACCTGCAACGCCATCTCACCAGATGCACCTGTTGCGTGGACAAGTTCCAGCAACAACCGGCTTTGATCGCCGGGCGCGAGAAACCGTGGAAGCGACGCGGTAACGACAACCGGATCGCGGGCGACAACGTCAGCAGAGGCATCGCCGACAGCGCTGTCAGACCAGGCAACCGCCATCAGTTTGATCGTCCCGTTAAAAGCAGGACGGATGATTTCAACCTCGGCGCGGCCATCGGGGCCGATCTGCAATGGTCCGGTAAAAAACGCCATCAACTCTTCGGTTGGCGGGGGTGATTGCAATTGCGCGCTGGCTGCCGCATCACCGCCCGACCGCACAGCGCCCATCGCGCCGTTCATGCCGTCGATGAGCCGACCATAAAGATCGCGCATTTCCACGCCCAATCTTCTTTGACCAAAATAATGATCGGTCGCATCAGGCGCTTTGAACCCTGTGAGGTTCAATATGCCCACATCAACTGCGGCAAGGGTGACATAGGCCGTTTCGCCGGGTTTCACCCCATCGACCAGCACCGCAGCACGCATCGTGCCCGCTTGCCCATCAACCTCCTGCGGTGTTTCAAAGCTGACCGACAAATTCTTATCGCCCGGTCGCACAGCGGCGTGTGCCAACCCCAGACTGCGCGTGGGGTTTTGGCCTGTTGCCTCATCCATGGCGCTCAGGACCGATGCTGTGACGTAGGCCCCGCTACCCCAATCTTCGGTCACCTCCAGCGGGATCAGGTTTTCACCTGCCGACACGGCCACGGCCTTGCGTTCAATCACCTGGTTCGACAGCACGCTGATCAGCGCCACGCCGTCACTTTCAGGAACCAGTCGCACCTGAACGGTATCGCCCATGCTGAATTCTGTGTCATTTAACGACAGGTCCAGACGATCGGGCGTATCCGTCGCCCCGTCGCCACCGTACCAGCCAGAATAGAATTGAACCGATGTTGCCGCATAGGGCGTGCCAATGCGTTCTACCAACAGCTCATATTCGCCCCATTCTGTTGGAGCAGTCAGGGTCAAAGGCGTTTCACCCATTGTCATCTCACCCGTATCCTGACGGATGCGACGTGTGGTCGGCTCCCACTCCCAGTTGCCGTAAAGTTGATACCACTGATAGCGCGTCTCAACCTTGTTCAATGTCCAGCGCACCGGCATTTGTGCAGGTGTTCCGTCAGGGTTGAGCGCGATCAGGTTAAACGAGGCCTCACTGCCCTCAGGCAGGACATCATCGAAGTTCGGTTTGATCCCGATCAACGCCATTTCAGGCTCAATTGGTTTCGTCAGACGGCGTTCAACTGGTCGGCCTGACCCTTCGGACACCCGCAATATCACCTGGGCCTCAAGCGGCATTCCCGGATCTTCGTTGAGTTCCGGCAGTTTCAGGGCCAGTATCGCCCTGCCCTGACCATCAGTCACTTCGTCGCCGATGGACTGCGTTTGCGTGCCAAATCGGGTATCATATCGGCCGAACAGGTACCCATCCCAGCCCGCAATTTCACGTGTCGCACGCAGGCGCAGATCGCCCTGCACGGCCAAATCCGCGCCCGGCGCACCAAACAGGTACCGAACATCTACAGACAGAGGGGGCGTGCCAGTGATCCGCAAAGGTGCATCCGGCAGGCTGATATCAAAATCAATCCGTTCCGGCAGAAAATCCTCAACCAGCACGGTTTGGCTTGCCAGCGCCGGCCTTTCCACGTCTGACAGGATATCAAGACGCCAGGCACCGCGCGGCACGTCCGGCCCCAATGGCATCGCAAAAACATGCCCGCCAGCGACAGCATTCTGGCTAAGAGTGCGGCTGTATTCGACCCCATCAGGACGCTTGAGGATTGCGGTCACTGGCAAATCTGTCAGCGCCCTGGCCTGCGCATCCCGGGTCAGGACCGTGGCATAAACGGTATCGCCAACGCGGTATGCACCACGATCGGTGGTCAGAAACGTATCGATCGGCGGGCTGGGCGGATGGCCTTCTACGCCACGGTCAGAAAGATCAAAGGACGGATCGGTCAGCGGCAGGAACGCGATATCCCGCCCACCATCATCAGCCATCAATAACGCAGGACTGGCGGCACCCGTCCCGCGGGTCAGGCCCGCCGGAAATGCGGCAAAACCATCAGCATCTGATGTCACCTCACCCAGAATCGCATTTGCGCGCGAAATCAGGGTCAGTTTTACCCCAGCACGCGGTGCGGTGTCTGACAATCGGCGCACAGAAACCTGCATGCCATCCACGCCTGCCCAAGTCGACAATCCCAGATCAGACAGCACAAACCATTGCGTCGCTGCCGGGTAATCATACGGGTCCTGTCCCGGCACTGAAGCGCTTAACGCATAAATGCCCGCTGTCTGACCCACCAATACATCGCCCATCGGCAAGCGCGTGGTCATGTCGGCGTTCAGTGTATTTTGAACATCGCCTGTCCCGGTCCAGATTTCCTGTGCAAGGTCGCTGGAAAACTGATCATCCTCATATTTGCTCAGGGGTTTCCCGAAATAGCTTTCTCTGATCGCGCGCACCAGATTGCGGTCGCTGACGCGCCGCAATTTCAGATCCAGTGTGTCGACGTTTACCGTCTCAACAGGCAATGCCGCCTGCGCGCTGCGCGGCAGCACATAGGCCCGACCGGGGAACCGCACCACTGGATTGCGGTCTTTTACATAAAGGACCAACCGCACATCCTCGTGCAGCGTTTCTGTGCTGGCAGCGGGCAGCCCCTGACGAAACGTGACATCATAGCGCACGCCGTGTTCGACACCATCAATGCAAAGCTGGCTTTCGTCGGCCTGCACAACCAGCCCTTTGCCTTCAATCCGCACAAAAGGTTCGTAATCGACACCGACCTGCACCAGCTTTTCCGAAAATTCGGCGCAAATGCGCGGCGCTGCTGCGTCGTTATCGACCCGATGTTCCACAATGCGGAATCCGTATTTGCCAATGGCCTCGTCCAGCGCTGCATTCAGATCGTCGCGTGGGGTCAGGGAAAGGGCCAGTCGCAATGCCGGGATCATGTCGCGCCCCCGCCGGTTCGCTTCCAATGCCTGCGCCATCACATCCAGCGCATCCACGCGGACCCCGGCATCGGTTGCCCGCAGGTAAGCGTTCACCGCCGCTGACAACGCATCAAGGCGTGCGCGGTGCCGCTCGGAATTGCCCTCCCGGTTTGCCTCGCGCAGTGACAACCGCGCATATCGCGCCCAGAGGTCAGCACGGTCTGAGGCGGCAACCGCTTTGCCCGCCCATACCAATGCTGACCGTGTGGCACCCGATTGGATTGACGCCACCATCGCCGCGATCAGGTCGTCCAGAACGGCATCGCCGACGGGCAAGCGCCGCGCGTTGGTGCCAACCAGCATTCGCGCGCTTTCCAGATCGCTTGTTGTCAGAATCCCCAGATCAGCCGCGCGTGCAGCAGCGTTGTTTATCACGTCGGGGTCCGTGGATACTTTGCTGGCCGACATCGCCCCGTTGTAGGGTTGTTTGTCTGTAATGGCTGACTTTGGAAAACATGCGTTGGAGCGTTTGTTGAAGGTAAAGGCGACACAATCGGCCTGCGCAGAACACGCACTTTCGCAAGCGGATTGCGTCGTATCAAAGAGATTGGTCAGGTCGGCCCCAAAGAAATCCACATCCTGCGTATAGACATACCGATGATCCGGCACCGCAGCCTGAGCCCAGACTTGCGTGGCGAAAAAAATCGGGATCAGGAAAATCAGACGAAACGCGCGGAAAAAAGTCATGACACTCTCCATTCGGGGTCTTTTCATCGTGCCACGCAGCCCCCTTTCGAGCAAGTGTTGCTGCAGGACTTAAGCATATGTTCACCCTGTTACAGCAGTCTGCGCATGACGTCTTGAGGACCACATCGGAGTGGCGGATGAGCCTTGCCAACAAACTGACCGAAGAGCGGCGCAGCCGCCTTGCGGCAGAGCGCCTGCTGGAGCTCAAACAGGCCGAACTGTTCGCGGCAAACCGAAAATTGGGTCAACATGCCCAGCAACTTACCGAGGAAATTGTCGAAACCCGCGCCGAAGTTGAAAACATCCGGGGCGAGAATCAACGGGTCAAATCCGACCTCACCGCAGCAAACCAAAAGATCGAGATCGTCGAACGCAGGTTATGGTATTCGATTGAGACCATAACCGATGGCTTCGCGTTCTTTAACGCTGACAACGAGATGATAATGGCCAACCGATCCTATCTGGCGATCTTTGATGGTCTTGAGGTGGTCAAACCGGGGGTCAATTATGTGACGATCCTTCAGGCCCTCACCGATGAAGGCATCGTCAACACCGGCCATCTGGACCCGAACGGCTGGCGCCAGATGATGACGGAACGCCTGCACAACCTGCAACCCGAACCTATCGTCATCCAACTTTGGAATGGCACTCATATCAAATTGATCGACCAGCGCGGACCGGGGGGCGACATGGTATCGCTTGGCCTCGATATCACGGCGACCGTTATGTATGAGGAGCAACTGAAAGAAGCCCGCGCCATCGCAGAAAGCGCCAACCGCGCCAAGTCGGCTTTCCTTGCCAACATGAGCCATGAGATCAGGACACCGATGAATGGTGTTGTCGGCATGGCGGATGTCCTGAACGACACAGAACTGACCGACGAGCAGCGGCTTTATGTCGATACGATCAAGAATTCCGGCGAGGCATTGTTGGTGATCATCAACGACGTGCTGGATTACTCGAAAATTGAGGCCAAGAAACTTGATCTGCATCCAGAACCCTTTGACCTTGAACGGGCCATCCAGGAAGTCCTGATGCTGCTGCAAACATCTGCGCGCAGTAAAGGCCTGAACTTGCTGCTGGACTATGACATGTTCTTGCCGACCAAGTTGCTGGGTGACCCCGGGCGCATTAGGCAGGTCTTGACCAATCTGGTTGGCAACGCCGTCAAATTCACCACAAGCGGGCATGTGTTGGTCAGGGTCACAGGGGTGCCCGATGCGGCGACAAACATTGTGGCACTGCACATCACCATTGAGGATACCGGCATTGGCATTCCCGAAAATATGGTCAACCACATATTTGGCGAGTTCAATCAGGTCGAAAATGAACGAAACCGCCAGTTTGACGGTACCGGACTTGGCCTTGCCATCTCGCAGCGCCTGATCGACATGATGGGTGGCACCATCTGGGTTACCTCCGAAGAAGGCGTCGGATCATGCTTTGGTTTTAAGCTGGATATGGCAGCCGCCTCTGATTTGCATCCCGATCATCATAGCCTGCCAGCGGGGCTGCGCCGCATCATGATTGTGGATGACGTCGCGATCAACCGCACCATATTGGAGCGGCAGTTGGAACTACTGGGCCTTGGTGTGATCAGCTGCGCCAGCGGACAAGAAGCATTGGCCCGCTTGGATGAGAATATTGATTTGATCCTGACCGATCACAACATGCCTGAGATGAATGGCATCGAACTGGCCAAGGCAGTGCGCGGCACCGGCAACACCGTTCCGATCTTACTGCTCAGTTCAAATCCCGGCCTTGCGGAAAATGATCCCGCACGGGTTCACCTTCAGGGCGTGTTGCAAAAACCTCTGCCCCGTCAGGAACTTTTGGCGCAGCTCGAGGCGGTGGTCATGCCACCCGCCCCAGATGCCGCAGTTACGTTGAGAAAGATGCGCATCCTCGCAGCCGAGGACAACAAAACGAACCAGCTGGTGTTTCGAAAAATGATCAAGGATCTGGAAGTTGATCTGACCTTTGCGTGCAATGGCGAAGAAGCCGTTGAATTGTTCCAAAGCCTTACCCCCGATATCATCTTCATGGATATCTCAATGCCCAAGATGGACGGAAAAGAGGCCACCAGAGCCATCCGCGCGCTTGAGGCAGACACAGGTGCACATGTGCCAATCGTGGCGATGACGGCACATGCGATGGACGGTGATGACGCGGGCATTCTGGCCGCTGGGCTGGACCATTATTTGACAAAACCACTGCGCAAGCCGGACATCATCGCCCAGATTGAGGCGGCAGTCAGCGCAGGTATCATCCCACCCCTATCTGCCGACCCTGTTCAGGCTACGGGATAGGGTCGCACAAACACCGGGCGATCCGGTGTTGATGCTGCTTTCTGCCAGACATACCCGCCCGCTTCAAATCCGTGAATGGCGTCCGGATCTGTCAGCCGATGTTGCACGATAAAACGCGCCATCGCACCGCGTGCCTTTTTCGCGAAAAAGCTGACGATCTTTGGCCCTTTTCCATCGCCCTTATCTTCCATGAACTGGGGCGTGATGACCCTGAGCTTCAGTGCTTTTGGCGAGACCGCCCCAAAATATTCCTGGCTTGCACAGTTCACCAAAACATCGCTGGCCACCGCGGCTGCCTGCGCATTCAGCGCTTTGGACAGCGTGTCACGCCAATAGTCATAAAGGTTGCTACCCCGCCGCGTTTTCAGGCGGCTGCCCATCTCCAATCGGTAGGGCTGGATCGCGTCCAGTGGACGCAGCACGCCATAAAGCCCGGACAGAATGCGCAGGTGATCCTGAGCCCAGGCCATCTCGTCTGTGTCAAGGCTGCCAGCCTCCAGACCTTGATAGGTGTCGCCAGCAAAGGCCAGTGCTGCCGGCCTTGTGACATCGCTGACCGGTTCATCTTCAAAGGCTGCAAACCGGTCCCGGTTGAGCCGCGCCAGATCATCTGACAAATCCATCAGTCCCTTGAGTTTGCCCAAGGTCAGATTGCGTGCCGTCTTGGCCAGTCGCACCGCATCATCCTGAAAGGCAGGCTCGGTCGTTGCAACGTCGCGTGTGTCCCAATCCAGCCGCTTGGCGGGCGAAATAACAACCAACATCATAGTCCCCTTTGTACAGATGTGCCTGATCTAGCCCGCGTCCCGTAGAACGTCCAGAAAAGCCGGTCCAAATCGTTCGGCATGTCGGTCGCCAAGCAGCCTTTTCAACGCGCTGTCGTCGGCATTGCGCAGTTGCGCCACCTTGGCGAGCACCGAGGCAGAGCAGGACATAGGTTTGTCCGCGCCTGCGGAACCACGCGCCAGGTCTGCCTGAACCTGCAACAACTGATCATAGACCGTGCCCGCATCACGGCCCGCCAATTTGCGCCTTGTCGGATGCATTTGCTGCACCTCTCCGTTGATGACCTCAAGAAACGCCTTGCCGTAAGTCTCAAGCTTCTTGGCACCGACGCCACCGATCCGCGCCATCCCATCCAGATCGCGGGGCCGGGTTTCGGCCATCTCAATCAACGTGCGGTCGTTGAAAATAATATATGCCGGGACCTTGGCCGCCTCTGCCAGACCGCGGCGTTTGGCCTTGAGGGCTGACAACAACGGCGCGTCCTCGTCGCTTACCATCTCTTTGACTGCGGGTCGGCGGGTGGCCGATGCTGCCTTGATCGAATCCCCGCGCAGGCTGATCTTGGCCTCATCGCGCAGGATCGGCAGCGCCGCATCGGTCATGCGCAACGCGCCGTGGCGTTCCGGGTCAGGCCGGATCAGATCATGCCCCATCATCTGCCGGAAAACCGCCTGCCATTGGCGGCGATCATATTCAGTACCCACACCAAATGTCGGAAGGCTGGTATGGCCGCGCTGTGTCACCTTGTCGGTCTCGACCCCCAGCAGAATATCGATCAGATGCCCCGCGCCGAACCATTCCTCGGTGCGTAAGATTGCAGAAAGCGCCTTGCGCACCGCCGTTGTGCCATCAAATACGTCAGCTGGCGCATCGCACAGATCGCAATGTCCGCAGGTGATGTCCGCCTCAGCGAAATACCCCAGCAATGTCTTACGTCTGCATTCCAACGCCTCTGCCAGACCCAGCAAGGCATTCAACCGCGCATGATCGGCGCTGCGCCGTTCGGGTGGGGCCAACCCTTCGTCAATCTGACTGCGGCGCAGGCGGATGTCGTCCGCCCCAAACAGGGTCAAAGTCTCGGCTGGTGCACCATCGCGGCCAGCGCGGCCAATTTCCTGATAATAGGATTCGATTGATTTCGGCAAATCGGCATGCGCAACCCAGCGGATATCCGGTTTGTCGATGCCCATGCCAAAGGCCACGGTGGCAACCACAATCAGACCGTCCTCTTGTTGAAACCGCCGTTCCGCGATGCGGCGGTCTTCGGCGTCCATCCCGCCGTGATAATGCAGCGCCACATGACCCTCGTCGCGCAGTGCTTTGGCAAGGCCTTCGGTTTTGGCCCGCGTTCCGCAATAGACAATTCCCGATTGGCTTTTGCGCGCGGATGCAAAATTTAAAATCTGGTCGCGCGGTTTGTTTTTCGCGGCAAAAGCCAAGTGAATGTTGGGGCGGTCAAACCCGCGCAGAAAGGCGCGTGGCGCAACCCCATCGAACAGCTTTTGCACAATCTCGACTTGGGTTTCTGCATCCGCAGTTGCCGTGAACGCGGCAAGTGGCACGTTTAAACTGCGCCGCAATTCCCCGATGCGAAGATAATCTGGCCTGAAATCATGACCCCATTGGCTGACGCAATGCGCTTCATCGACCGCGATCAGCCGCACGTTCACACGCCGCAGCATGCCCATGGCCGACCCCGCCGCCAACCGCTCTGGTGCCATGTAAAGCAGCTTGAGCGTGCCTGCTTCCAGCGCCTCCCAGACGGCGTCGGTTTCTTCAGGTGTGTTGCCAGAGGTCAGGGCACCCGCCGACACACCCGCCTCTTGCAAGAACCGCACCTGATCCCGCATCAGTGCAATGAGCGGGGAAATCACCACTGTGACCCCCTCGCGCATCAGCGCAGGCAATTGAAAGCAAAGGGATTTTCCGCCACCCGTCGGCATGATCGCCAGCACGTTTTCGCCGGCTGTCACAGCCTCGACAATTTCCTGCTGTCCGGGCCTGAACGCGTCAAAGCCGAATACATCACGGATCAGCGTATCAGCACCGGAAAGTGTGGCCGTCATGTGGGAACCCATATGTTTGTCTGCTCTTTTTTGCAGACTCCCACACTAACAATTGGTGAACAAGTGCTAGCGCCTCATTGGCCCAAAAATACGCCAGACCAATCTGGGTTTAATAGAATGCAGCCGCGTTGTTGGTCAGGATGATCCGCAAAATCGCCACACCGATCAAGACAACCAAGGGGGCAAGGTCAAGCCCGCCCATCGCAGGGATGACCGACCGCACACGGCTATAAAGCGGTTCCAGCAACCGGTTCAGCCCGTACCAGATTTGCGCGACCAGAGGCTGACGCAAATTCAGGACCTGAAAATTGATGAGCCATGACATGATCACATGCGCGATGATGACAAACCAAACGATGTTCAGCAGCAGCATCAAAATTTCAAACAGCGATGACATGGCAAACCCTTTCAAAGTGGTGCCTGTCAGTTAAGCGTCGGCGCACAAAACCGCAAGAGTGCCGCGAGGTTCATGCTTGACGCGCACGCGTTCAGGTGCACCTGACTACGGCCAAAGGAGACGCTAAAATGTTCCCATTCGTCCGTCTGTTCAAAGATCTCTTTCTGGCCAGCCGCCAACCGCCGCTTGAAACGCTGACCGAAACCCATGTCAGCCATCACATCTGCTGGCCGCATGATCTGGATGTCTGGCTTGAACTGAACAATGGCCGCGCGCTGTCGCTCTATGATCTGGGGCGCACGGCAATGGCCCAGCGCGCCGGTATGATCGGTGTATTGAAGCGTGAAGGGTGGGGGTTGACCATGGCTGGTACGTCAACTCGTTTCCGCCGTCGCATTCGCGGGTTTGAGCGTTTTGAAATGCGAAGCCGAGCCCTGTGTTGGGATGACAAATTTATCTATCTTGAGCAATCCATGTGGAAGCGGAACGGCGAATGCGCGAGCCATGTCCTTTATCGGTCTGCCGTGACCAACAAAAACGGTATTGTCGCGCCGCACACCGTGCTGTCGGCAATGGGGCAACCGACCACGTCGCCAGAGATGCCGGATTGGGTGGCAAAATGGTGCGCTGCTGAAACGCACCGTCCCTGGCCGCCCATGCAGGACGCCTGAGCACCAAACCGTATCTTGCGCATACGTCGCTGCCCTGTTCTACCTTCAGCCAACGAAGAACGGGGTAGCTATGACACAGATCACCGCACGCAAACGCATCTGGGGCTGGTATTTCTTTGATTGGGCAAGCCAGCCTTACAATACCCTTCTGCTTACCTTCATTTTTGGCCCCTACTTCGCCCAGACGGCAACTGCTTCTCTGGTCGAGGGCGGCATGGAACTGTCTGCCGCCAAGGCGCAGGCGCAGGCCTATTGGGGATATGGTCTGGCCATCGCGGGCATCGCCATCGCAATCCTCGCGCCAATCCTGGGTGCGGTTGCGGATTCGTCCGGCAAGAGGTTGCCTTGGGTCTGGCTGTTCTCGCTGCTTTATGTCGTTGGGTCCGGCGCGCTTTGGTGGACCGCCCCACAGGATTTCTCGGTGCTTTGGGCGTTGTTCTTTTTCGGCATTGGCCTCATCGGGATGGAGTTCGCGACGATCTTTACCAATGCCTATCTGCCAGAGTTATCCCCGGACCCTGCAGAACGCGGGCGTATTTCAGGGGACGGTTGGGCGTTTGGTTATGCCGGTGGGGTGCTTGCATTGATCATCATGATTGCCTTGTTCCAAAGCGGGTCCAGCGGCAAAACGATGGCCGGACTGTCACCGCTCTTTGGTATGGATCCGGCGACCAAGGCCGATACCCGCGTGGTCGGACCCCTGACTGCGATCTGGTTCGCGGTCTTCATGATCCCTTTCTTCCTTTATACACGCGACACCCCCAAACCGGCCGCCGCGCGGTATCGGCTGGGCAAAGGATTGACCGATTTGGTGCAGACATTACGCAATCTGCCGCGGCATCCTTCATTGATGGCCTATCTCGGATCGTCGATGTTTTACCGTGACGCGCTCAATGGCATGTATACCTTTGGCGGGCTCTATGCGTCCGGCGTCTTGGAATGGTCAATTCAGGAGATTGGTATTTTTGGCATCCTCGCCGCCATCTCGGGTGCTATTTTTTGTGTGATCGGTGGCCGGGTTGACCGTCGCATCGGGCCCATGCCGGTTATCGTATTTTGCTGTATCATCCTGATCTTCACGGCCTGCCTGATCATCTCGTTGACGCCTACATCCGTGTTGGGCATGACCGTTGCGCAAGGCTCCACCTTGCCTGATATCATGTTCTATCTGGCCGGTGCACTGATTGGTGCTGCAGGTGGCGCATTGCAGGCGTCATCGCGCAACATGATGACACGTCAGGGCAACCCGGACCGCATGACCGAATCATTTGGCCTCTATGCATTGTCGGGCAAGGCAACCTCATTCATTGCACCTGCGCTGATTGCGCTCACAAGTGACATCACAGGCAGCCAGCGCCTTGGCATTACACCCGTTGTGGGTCTGTTCATTGTCGGCCTAATACTGTTAGCATGGGTCAAACCGAACGGAGATTTTGAAAAATGATCCTGACACGCCTTTTGACCTGTGCGGCCTTGGTCCTGACAATGGGTTCGTGTGGCGGTGGCAATTCCAGCAATGACATCAGCGGCAGATCAGCGGTCCTGCCCACCATCGGGTCGTCCGGCGGCGCACTCAGCAATGTGCAGGCGAAAAAGCTCTTTGGGGCAAAAAGTTTTGCCTCGCCACAGTCATCCGCGCCCTATGGCAGCTATGCCAAGGGGTGCCTTGCAGGGGCAGAACAACTGGCCGAAACAGGCCCGACATGGCAGGCCATGCGCTTGTCACGCAATCGAAACTGGGGGCATCCCGACCTGATTGATATGGTCAAAAAACTCAGCGCCAAAGCCGCTCAGCAGCCCGGTTGGGCTGGTATTTATGTGGGCGATATGAGCCAGGCGCGTGGCGGTCCGATGTTGACAGGCCATCGCAGCCACCAGATTGGTCTTGACGCAGACATCTGGATGCTGCCCCCGAAAACACTGGGCCTGTCCCGCGCACAGCGCGAAAGCATTTCATCCATTTCGATGCGCCGTGCCAACGGTGCATATGTGAACAGCAGTTGGACCCGCGCGCACCACGAGATCATCAAAGCCGCCGCCGAAGACCCGCGTGTCGAGCGTATTTTCGTATTCCCCGGTGCCAAGGTGCAGATGTGCAATGATGAAAAAGGCAACCGTGCCTATCTGCGCAAAATCAGGCCATGGTATGGGCATCACTACCATTTCCACGTGCGCCTTGCCTGTCCGGCTGGGGCGCGCGGCTGCACCAACCAGACACCACCCCCCGCCGGGGACGGCTGCGCCGATGCACGCGAATGGCAGCGCAATATTCTGAACCCGCCGCCACCAAACCCAAACGCGCCGAAACCAAAACCCCGGCGTGAACTGGTGCTGGCCGACCTGCCCGCCCAATGTAAGTCTGTGCTGGACAACTGATCTACGTCATCAGAACAGCCTTTTTCGTTGCATTCACCTGTGTCGCACTGACCGCACAGGCCGAACCGTCACTTCATCAGGTGTCCAAATTAATCTGGTCACAAACCGATCCGTGGTTCGGCGGTTTCTCCGGGGCCGAGGTGACGGCAAACGGCACCGACATAACGTTGATCACCGACAAGGGCAGTCTCGTCACTGCGACCATGCTGCGTGAGAACGGTGTCCTCACAGCGCTCAAGTTGCGTGGGCATGTCTTATTGACGCCTACCGTCAGGGTCTCGTCAGAAAGTTTTGAATTGGATGCCGAAGGGCTGGCCATGGATGCGCATGGTCACGCATTTGTATCCTTTGAACAAGATCATCGGGTGGAACAGGTGGATCTCGACTCTGCGCGCATCCTAGGTGCCTTGACCACAACAGAGTTTGTAGACCTGCAGGACAATTCTGGACTTGAGGCGCTTGCCGTTCACCCCGATGGGACACTTTACACACTGCCCGAACGGTCGGGCATGATTGATACCCCATTTCCCGTTTTCACACATGTGGGCGGGGAATGGCATGTGGCCCATCATATCCCACGTCGCGGCCCCTTCCTGCCGGTGGGTGCGGATTTCAGTGATGATGGGCTGTTCTACCTTCTCGAACGGGCTGTGACGCCTTTGGGCTTTCGCAGTCGCATTCGCAGGTTCGATCTTGCTGCGCCTGACCTGGACGAAGAGGTCCTGCTTACCACCGGCCCCGGCCAGTTTGACAATTTTGAAGCCATCAGCATTTGGCGGGATATGTCAGGTCAAACATTCGTAACGCTGGTTTCTGACGACAATTTTCTGCCCATTCAGCAGACACAGATCGTGGAATTCGCCCTGGAAGAATAGCTTGCGCGCATCGTCAGGAAACCGTAAAGCGCCCCTGTCAGCGATCCCCGCTGGCCAAGTCGCCGCACCCTTGCAAAAAACGGTTTACATATGACACGCACTTATCTTCCCGGCATTCTTGCCATGGCCACCATTGTTGTGGCCTCAAACATCCTCGTTCAATTTCTCTATGGTCAGTGGTTGACCTGGGGCGCATTCACTTACCCCTTCGCGTTTCTGGTCACAGACGTGATGAACCGCGTTTATGGCGCATCGGCTGCCCGCCGTGTTGTCCTTGTCGGGTTTGTAGTCGGCCTGATCTGTTCATTGATTGGCACCCAGATCATGGGCGAATTTGGCCCGCTGGTCACCTTGCGCATCGCAATTGGTTCTGGCGTGGCGTTCCTTGCTGCACAGCTTCTTGATGTTTCCATCTTTGCCGCCCTGCGCGGCGGTGCCTGGTGGCGCGCGCCCCTGATCAGCACTTTGATCGGCAGCACAGTTGATACGGCATTGTTCTTTGGGATCGCCTTTTCCGGTGCGCTATCTTTTGTGCACCCTGCCACGGACGTTTCCTGGGCGGCTGAAATTCTGCCGCTGCTTGGCTTTGGTCCGGCGGCCCCGCTCTGGGTTTCGCTTGCGCTGGCAGATTGGGCCGTGAAACTCAGCATTGCCCTGGTCGCACTGATCCCGTTCCGCATGATTACCAGCAGGCTCATGCCGACGGCGTGATTGTTGTCGCAATGACAAAGGGAACCTCCTGTGCGGCAATGTCACACTTTCGGAATGTAAGCGAAAAAAGTGCTTTGCGTTTTGAAATACCTGTGCAACGATTCAGGTGAGTTCAACAAATGTAAAGGAGGTGATCTAGTGTCAAGAAAGGTACTGGAGCGAGGTGTCGGAACAGCTTGGGAGGTAACCTGCTAGGGCAGCCCTTGGCAGCGATAACAACCCAGGTGGATCAGTTGATCTAACCGATCCCACCTCCTTAAACCATTCGATTGGGCCGCTCCTTAGCTGGAGCGGCCCATTTCGTTTCTCGCCCTTCAACTTGGCCAATGCCCATGCGATATTGAACCCATGTTACGCATCACCGATACCGTTGCCCTGCAAGACTGGGAATTGACCGAAACCTTCATGCGGGCGTCGGGGCCGGGTGGCCAGAATGTGAACAAGGTCTCGTCTGCTGTCGAGTTGAGGTTTGAGGCAGCAACGTCTCCTTCGCTGACGGGTCCGGTCAAAACGCGACTGCGACGGCTGGCCGGTCGGCGCTGGACGCTTGAAGGTGCGCTGGTCATTCAGTGCGACGAAACCCGATCACAGGCGCGCAATCGAGATATCGCGCGGGATCGTCTGGCGGAACTGATTAAAAAGGCGCTGACACCACCCAAGCGACGCATCGCGACCCGGCCCACTTTGGGGTCCAAGAAACGGCGATTGAAGGCCAAGAAGGTGCGTGGTGAGGTCAAGGCAATGCGTGGAAAAGTCGACCCGGATACCTAGTGCCAAAGCAAGGACGCACCGTTTACTGGCGGCCCTCAGCACATTCTGCGCAGGATATATATGTCCATGATCCAACCGTGCCGGCCCCGCGCCTCAGCGCGCATTTTGATGATCTGATCCCGCACCTCAACCAGCGGCCCCTCGCAAATGATTTGTTCCATCATCCCAACATACCCACCCCACCAGATGTGCACCCCGTCAGCTGCCAGTGTCTGAAATGCACAATCGCCGTCCAGCATGACAACAACAGTATCGACACCTGCGGGCCACCCTTCATCGCGCAACCGCCGCCCTGTGGTCACGACAAATGGCGCGCCAATGTCATTCACGGGGATCGCATGTGCCGCGGTCAGCGCGTGCAATGATGTGATACCGGGGATCACCTCAAGCGCCGGCGCGGGGTCCAGCCGCGCGGCAATCCGCAAGGTGCTGTCATAAAGGGATGGATCCCCCCAGACCAGCAGTGCGACCTTCGCGGCCCCCGGATGACCTGCCATCGCCTCTTGCCATGCCAGCGCAATGGCGTCGTGCCAATCATCAACCCGTTGCCGATAATCCGCTGTCGCTTCATCCCGCACAGGCAAATCAAATTCCACAATCTGTGTGGCTTTGTTGTTTAAAACCTCATCACATATCGCGCGGCGCAGTTCGGCAAGATCGGCCTTTGCCTCGCCTTTGCGCGGGATCAGGATCAAATCCTGCCTGTTGATCGCGCGGATCGCCTGCAGGGTCAGATGCTCGGGGTTGCCCGTCCCGATCCCGATCAGCGTCAGATGCACAAGGCTCATCCCGGTATCCGCGCGATGGCTTTGGTGCGCAGATTGCCCAGCACGCGTGCATCCGGGAATGTCCCATCTTCGGACGCCAGATAAAGCCGCACAAAGTTTCGCAAATCGTCCATGTCCGCCGTCGTGATGTCACCGAACAGATATGCAACCTTGCCGGGGCTGCGGAACGCAATCGTTTGTGCACGCTCACAGCCTGACATGCAGTCGACACTGACAACATCCACCTCCTGCAATCCGACGCGCACCTCATCGACAAAATCACCTTCGACGGAACAGCTCTTGCAGACAAAAACCTTCACCCGTCAAACTCCGCCAATGGGCCGTAAAAGATCAGCGCAGGTGTGGTGCTTGTCGCTTTTTCCAGATGGAGGGCAAGGGTCGCAATCGTAAATCGCTGAACCTTTTCGGCGGGGGTCGATACCGCCTCGGCCAGCATCGCAGGTGTATCGCCCGGCAACCCATGTTCGATCAAACGTGCGACCAGTCCGGCAAAAGTCCGTTTGCCCATATAGACAACGGTGGTCGCCAGAGGGTCAGCCAAAGCGGCCATGTTCACATCGGCTGGCAAATCACCGGTGACATCTGCGCCGGTAATAAACTGCACCCGCCGGGCGGTCAGGCGGCGGGTCAATGGAATACCTGCCGTAGCCGCTGCAGCAGAGGCCGAGGTCACACCGGGAATAATCTCAAACGGAATGCCCGCCGCCCGCAACGCGATGATCTCTTCTTCGAGCCGTCCGAACATACCGCAATCACCGGATTTGAGGCGCACCACCCGCAATCCAGCTTGAGCATATTCCACCAGAACCCGGCTGACGTGATCTTGTTTCGGCGACGCGCGCCCGGCCCGTTTGCCCACACCAATCAGATCCGCGTCAGGTTTGGCGTGTTCCAGAATCGGTCCTGCGCTCAGATCATCAAACAGAACCACTTCGGCCTTTTGCAGCCGGTCCACCGCCTTGACGGTCAGCAGGTCGGGATCACCCGGCCCGGAGGAGACAAAAGAGACAAAGCCGTTCATGGTGCCTCAGCGATCATATGAAAAAACGTGCCCGTCGCGCGTCCGCCACCTTCAAAGGTCCGCACCGATCCGGTTTCCGGCACGTCCAGATCGTTGCTGTCGGTGATGTGCGCCAAGGGCGCATCAGGTTCGGTCAGAATGGTGGCATAGTGAAATTCATGCCCGCGCAGCCGGGCCCGCGCATCATGACCGGGGATCGCTGCGTTCAGGTCCGCTTTGCGATAGCCAAGGTGCATCTTGCGTTTGGCAAAAGACGTCTCCAATCCCAAGAGGCCTGCCATCTCGTGACGCACACCATCCTTGTCGATAATTCCGGTCCCCATCGCCATGTAGCCGCCGCATTCGCCGTGCACGGGTTTGGTCTGGGCAAAGCTTTGCAATCCGGTGCGGAAATGCGCCGCCGCCGCCAGTTTCCCTGCATGCAATTCAGGATACCCGCCGGGCAGCCAGCACACATCAGCGCTGACATCCGGTGCCTCATCCGCCAGCGGTGAGAATGGCAGAATTTCTGCGCCCGCAGCACGCCAACCGGCCAACAGATGCGGATAGACAAAGGCAAAGGCATTGTCCTGTGCCAGCGCAATGCGGCCCCCGGGCGGCGGTATCTTTGCTGGCGGGGGTGCATCGGTCATCGTCCCGGCGGCTGCTGCGCGAATGGCTGCGATGTCCACATGTTCAGTCACAAACGCTGCGGCCTCTGCCAAAAGCTGCGGCAGGTTTTCCTGTTCTCCGGCCTGCACTAATCCCAGATGGCGTTCAGGCATTTCAATCGCTGTCCGTCGAGGCAAGGACCCCAGCACGGTTACGCCGACCTGCGCCATCCCGACCCGCACCAGGGTATCATGGCGCGGAGACGCCACGCGGTTCAGGACCACGCCCGCCAATGTCACATCCGGGCGCATCAGTTTGAAACCTAGCGCCGTCGCCGCCACCGATTGCGCTGCACCGGACACATCCAGAACCAGAACCACAGGCCAGCCCATCAGGGCCGCAACATCAGCACTTGCGCCATTTCCGCACGCGCCCGGCACCGCCACACCGTCAAACAGCCCCATCGACCCTTCGGCAAGGATCAAATCTGCGCCCGCCGCGTTTCCTGTCAAACCGTCGATACGCGCACGGTCCATCGACCAGCTATCAAGGTTGAAAGATGCGCGCCCTGATGCGGCCGTATGGAAGGCAGGGTCAATATAGTCCGGGCCGCTTTTGAAGGGCTGCACGTTGACGCCTTGCGCCTTGAGCGCGGCCAAAAGGCCCAGCATCAGCGTGGTCTTGCCGGTGCCTGATGAGGGTGCGGAAATCAGAATGCCGGGGGGGATCATTCGGCTGTCTCCGGAAAGCGCGGGTCTGTGCCAACAGGCCGGAATCGCCGATCATAATCACCGGCATAAAGCCGGCTTTCACCAAAATCTTCGGACCCCAGCGCGTGCCCGACAAGGATCAGCGCCGTGCGCTCCATTTCGGCACCGATTGCGGTCTGCAGGGTGGCAAGCGTTGCCTTGACGATGCGCTGATCCGGCCAACTGGCGCGCCAGACCACGGCAACCGGACAATCGGTACCATAAAATGGGGTCAGGTCCGTCACCACCTTGTCCAGAACATGAACGCTCAGATGGATTGCCAGCGTCGCCCCCGTTTTCGCAAAGTTCTCAAGCGTTTCGCCATCAGGCATTGCCGTGGCACGCCCCGACGTGCGGGTCAGGATCACGGATTGAACGACACCGGGAAGCGTCAGTTCAGCACCAAGTTCGGCCGCCGCAGCGGCAAAGGACGGCACACCGGGCGTGACGTCATACGCGATACCGAGCGCGCGCAATCGGCGCAGTTGTTCGCCCATCGCGGACCAGACCGAGAGATCACCAGAATGCAGCCGCGCCACATCATGACCCGCCGCGTCCGCCTGCGCGATCACCTCGATAATCTCATCCAGCGACATACGCGCCGTGTTGACCACCTGCGCCCCTTCGGGGCAATGCGAAAGCAAGGCTTCGGGCACCAAAGACCCGGCAAATAGACACACAGGACAGGCCGCGATCAGGTCACGCCCGCGCAATGTGATCAGATCAGGGGCACCCGGCCCTGCGCCAATGAAATGTACCGTCACAGGCTTGTTTCCCCTTAATTCTCGGCAATCGCCGCAGTGGCCATACCATCGCTTGAGATCACCCGCTCTGCAAGCAATCGCGCACCCGGTCCGGCGGCGACAAGGGCCGCGGCTTCGGGCACCAAAGACCCGGCAAATAGACACACAGGACAGGCCGCGATCAGGTCACGCCCGCGCAATGTGATCAGATCAGGGGCACCCGGCCCTGCGCCAATGAAATGTACCGTCACAGGCTTGTTTCCCCTTAATTCTCGGCAATCGCCGCAGTGGCCATACCATCGCTTGAGATCACCCGCTCTGCAAGCAATCGCGCACCCGGTCCGGCGGCGACAAGGGCCGCGGCTTCGGCCAATGAGCCTGTGCCAAATTTATCTTGAATGCGGGCGGATTGGGTCGGCGTGAGCATCTGAGCCATATCCGTCTGCGTCACACCCATGCCCGGAATGCGCATCGCCTGCGCCAACTCGCGAAACACTTTTTCACGGGCCTTTGAAGCCTCGCTTACCAGCGCATCAACTGCACCGCCGTCGGTTGCGCTGATGGCTTTTTGCAATGCGTCCTGCAGGCTTGCCAAATCCGCCGCGCCGCGAAATCCGATGCCAGCAAATCTCATAACGTAACACTCCATTGCACAACGGGGCGTGCCGATGCCCAGCCGCGCATCCGGCCAAGCGGTGCGGCTTGCGCCAGTTCAATGCGCAACAGATCACCGCCCATTTTGGCATGAAGATGTGCCAACAGGCTTTCGGTTTCCAGGGTCACCCCATTGGCCACAAGTCGCGTGCCTTTGGGCAGCAGATCAAACAGATGGTCAAACAACGCCGCGTTCCCGCCCCCGCCGACGAACACGGCGGCTGGGGCCGGATGGTCCTGCACTGCGGTGGCTGCATCGCCCTGAACAACCGACATGCGGTGGCCGATGCCAAAATCCTCGATGTTCTGTGCGATGTTGGCGACACGTGTCGCGTGCTGTTCAAATGCGATTGAACGGCCACCGGCCAGACACCATTCTACCGAGATCGACCCGGACCCGGCACCAATGTCCCAGAGCAATTCGTCGGCGCGTGGGCCAATCGCAGACAAGGTCAGCGCCCGGATGGGTCGTTTGGTGATCTGTCCATCGTGGGCAAAGCTGTCGTCTGGCAACCCAGATGCGCGCGAGAGGCCGACATTGTCGGGCAAGGCGATGGCAACGGCCACCGGTGCTGCAATGTCTGAAAGGTCAAATTCCCCGGCTGTGGATCGACGCACGCGCTGTGCATCGCCGCCCATCCGTTCGCAAATCCAAAGGGTCGCCGCACCTGCGCCCTGTCCGGTCAACCACGCCGCCAATGCCTGCGGTGCATCCCCGTCGCGGACCAGACAGATCATTTGGCCACCCGGTGCCAGCACCCCACGAAGCCGTTCAAAAGGCGTGGCATGCAGGCCGTGGCAGGTCGTATCCTCCAACCGCCAGCCAAGATGGCCCGCGACCCATGCGAACGTGGAGGGTGCCGGGAACACCCGCCATTCGTCTGGCTGCAGATGGGTCGCGAGGCTTGCGCCAGCGCCAAACCAAAATGGATCGCCTGAGGCAAGAACGGCAACGCGCTGACTGCGATGGGCCAGCACCGGCTCAATGGAAAAGGGAATTGGCCACGGCCGACCACGTGCGCCTGCGTCCGCCAATTCCAGATGTCGTGGACCGCCGAAAATTACATCCGCCGCGTCAAGGGCGGCACGGCTTGCAGGCGGCAGGTTTGTCGCGCTATCGTCAGCCATTCCAATGATGCTAAGCCAAGGATCACCCATCATGCGCGTCCTCTTGCTGGGTGGCACAACCGAAGCGGGCCAGATGGCCACAGCTTTGTTTGATGCGGGGATCGATGCGGTTTACTCCTATGCGGGGCGCACCAAATCCCCGGTGCCGCAACCGTTGTCCACCCGTATCGGCGGTTTTGGTGGTGTGGCGGGGTTGATTGAGTATTTGGGCGAAAAGAAAATCACCCATGTCATCGACGCCACCCATCCATTTGCTGCGGGCATGAGCAAGAATGCCTTTGCCGCCTGTCGCGATGCCGGGGTTCCGCTGATCCGATTTGAGCGCGCGCCATGGGCCGCTGGGCCCGGTGACAACTGGACGCTTGTGCCGACAATCAATGAAATTCCCGCGGCCCTGCCGGACCCGCCCGCGCGGGTGTTTCTGGCAATCGGCAAACAACAGATTGGCCTCTTTGCCGCCAAACCACAGCATCACTATGTGCTGCGGCTGGTGGATGCACCGGACGCGGAACTGCCCTTGCCCGATGTCACGGTGTTGCTGGCGCGGGGGCCCTTTACGATCCAAGGGGATGTCGCCTTGATGCAGGAACACGCCATCACGCATGTCGTGGCGAAGAATGCCGGCGGCGTGGGCGCGCGGGCCAAGCTGGATGCCGCCCGTACTCTGGGCCTGCCGGTGATCATGGCAAACCGCCCTATCTTGCCGGGTGACGTCACCGCCGGTGGCGTGGCCGAGGTGATGGCGTGGCTGGGTCATGACGCCGACCGGGGCGTATAAACATACCGCCCGACCCGTCGTGTGGCGGCGTTGCCGACCAGCACAACGGTGCGCATATCTGCCATATCTGGGGTCGCCTCGCCCAGTGTGACCGTGCTGATCCTCTGTTCTGGGGTGCTCACGGCGCGGGCAAAGGTGATCAGACGGTCCAGCCCACATTCCTGTCTCAGGATGTTCAGACATTCGGTGAATTGATGCGGGCGCGATTTGGAACGGGGATTGTAAAACGCCATTGCAAAGTCCGCCCGCGCCGCCAAGCGTAATCGGTGCTCGACCGTTGCCCATGGCTTGAGATTATCACTTAGGTTGATCGCGCAAAAATCATGCCCCAATGGCGCACCGGCAGCAGCAGCAGCCGCAAGCATCGCGGTGATGCCGGGCAACACGCGGATGTCTGTTTCGGCAAACTCGGGGTGGTTTTCCAGCGCCTCAAAAACAGCGGAAGCCATTGCAAATACGCCGGGATCACCGGAGGACACCACAACAACACGTGCCCCTGTCGCGGCCAGTTGCAGCGCATGAAGCGCGCGGTCAATCTCAACCCGGTTGTCGGTTGGATGCAGGTTCAGCCCCTCACGTGGGGCCACACGTGCAACGTAGGGAATGTAACCGATGACATCGGTGGCCTGCATCAAGACCTGAGACACCTCAGGTGTTACCAGATCATCGCGCCCTGGCCCCAGCCCTGCGATGGCGATCCATCCTTTGGTCTGGCCTGTCATTCCGCCGCCTCTGGCCTGCGGCCCTGACCATGCACCAGAACAATCGCGAAATAAGGGCAATCGGCGTCATCGACGTCAATCAGCCTGGCAACCCGTTGTCCCGGCATTGTGCCCTTCTCAACCAACCATGCATCGTCCAGCCGCCCGGTGGTGGCAAGCGCGCGGCGCACGGCAGGCAAGTTGCGCCCGGTCTTCATCACCACAAGCGCATCGGCGCGCGCCATATGGGTGATCAGATCTTCCTCGGGCAAGGTGCCCATCAGCACGGTCATCACATCGTCGCCCCAGGTGAACGGCTGATCAAGCGCATTCCAGCAGCCAACCATGCCGGGGATTGCAGGCAATACTTCAACCTCCGCGCGGCCTTGCAACCGGGTGTGCAGATGCATGAACGAGCCATAGAAAAAAGGGTCGCCTTCGCAGAGCACAACGACCTCGTGATCCTGTGCCAAAGCGCTCAGCCTGTCGGCCCATTCGGCGTAAAAACCGACCATCAGCTGTTTGTATTCATCCGAACTGAAATGCAGCTCGGTGGTAACCGGGTATTCCATCGGGTACTCGACCACATCATCGCGCAGCATGTCTTTGACAATTGTGCGCGCCTGACCTGCGCGGCCTTTCTTGCGGAAATAGGCAAGATGCGTCGCCCCACGGATTACCCGGTCAGATTTCACTGACATCAATTCAGGGTCGCCCGGTCCCAGACCTGCACAGATTACTTTACCCATTGTTCATTCCACCCTGCTGGCAAGCGCGTTCACGGCAGCCACCGTGATGGCCGACCCCCCCAGACGTCCCTGCACGATCATTGCAGGCACTGGCAAGTCCTGCATCAGTGCTTCTTTTGATTCCGCGGCCCCGATAAAGCCAACCGGGCAGCCGATGATCGCGGCTGGGCGCGGGCAGTCAGGGTCTTCGAGCATATTCAACAGATGGAACAGCGCGGTTGGCGCATTGCCAATCGCGACCACGGCACCCGCCAGATGGGGCCGCCATAGCTCAAGCGCCGCCGCAGACCGCGTATTGGCCATCGCCTTGGCCATGTCCGGTACCTCTGGATCCCGCAGGGTACAGATGACCTCGTTCTGCTTTGGCAGCCGTTTACGGGTTATCCCCTCGCTGACCATATAGGCGTCGCACAGAATTGGTGCGCCATCTTCCAATGCTGCGCGTGCGGCGATGGCCATGCCGTCCGAGAACCGTACATGCTCCTCCAACCCCACCATCCCGGCAGCATGGATCATCCGCACGGTCACAATTTCCTCTTCAGGCGTGAAACGGTCCAATGCCGCCTCTGACCTGATGGTGGCGAAAGACTGGCGATAAATCTCTGCGCCGTCGGTGATGTAGGTATGGGGCATCAGATCGCCTTGATTAAAGTGTCGGGGGTGAGTTTGGTTTGTTCAGGGGCATCAGACGCCCTGCCGTTCCGGATCAGATCGTACGCAGTTTCGGTCGCCGTGATCGTTAACGCCGACGCACCGGGGTGCGCGCACCCTTTGGCACAGCCTGAGACATGTAACGTTTGTCCGCACGGCACATGCGGTGCAAGCGCGCGCGCAACGTCGCGTGTGGGTCCAAGGCCTTGGCCACAACCAGGTGCACCGGTACAGGCCACAACGCGCAGCAACGGGTCATTGGCGTCGGTGATGATCCCATCAATCTGTGGCAGTTGCCGCGCGCTTTCGACCAGCAGCATCCGCCATGGCGTCATCCGCAGCCCGCCGTGTTTTGCAAGCGTTGCAAGTGTTTCCGATGTCATTTGTCCAAACGCCAAAGCAATCATGGCACCCAAGGGCGTATGGCCGGGTTTTGGAACATAACTTTGGGTCTGCCGCGGAACCATGAAACCGGGTGGCAAGGCTGCGCCTGCGGTCATCAGCCGACCCATCCGCATGTGATTTTTGCAGGTGACCATAAACCAACGCGCCAGTGCAACAGCCTCATCCACGGCGGTTTCAGACGTCACTGGTTTGCCAGTATCAGCCCCATCCGCAACAAGGATCAGCCCGCCGCCCGCGTCACGTTCCAACCGGATATCCGCAGATGCGGTTTGCAAGACCGGCAGACGCCCCGTGTCGATGGCAAAACCAAATTTGCCGGGCAATGCGGGCGCATCCGGTGCTGCCAAAGCCTGGGTCAACTCAGCGGCGAAAAGCTCCGTGTCGTCCCCGGATTGCCAGAACGGCGTGACAAGAATATTCCGCCGCCCTTCAACGCTGGCGTCCGCGTCCACCAGTGACATGCGGCGCAGCCCTTCGATCAGTGGTCTGTGGCTGTCTTCGCGCACGCCGCGCATCTGAATGTTGCCACGACCCGACAGGTCAAACATGCCATTGCCATGCGCCGCAGCCAACGTGGCAAGGCCATCTGCCTGCGCGCGGCGCAACCTGCCGCCATAGGGGCGCACGCGCACGACCCATCCATCGCCAGACAGCATCGGGCGCAGCGCGCCGGGGCACCAGCCTTTTATCTGAGGTGCGCCACTCATTCTGCCATGTCCATCTGGGCGCTGATCGAATTGCGGCGCGTGATCCACAAACCGGCATCGCGCAGGGCCGTAAAACGATCGCGCATTTCCTGCAGGGACTGTGGGTTTTCCGCCTCCATAAAGGCAACCAGATCGTCGCGGCCCAGCGTTGCATCAAAGTAGAGGTCAATCAGATGCGCCGGCACCTCACGGGTGAGATGCGCAAAAGCAGCAAGGTTATCAAGCGTCGCTGCCACCTCAGCTGCACCTCGGAACCCATGGCGCATCATCCCGCTGGCCCAATCGGGATTGGCGGCGCGCGCGCGCACCACCCGCGCGATTTCTTCTGGCATCGTGCGGGCGCGCGGTGTGCCAACAACGGTGCTGTCCACGTGATAGATCGCTGGCTTCTCCGCGCCCAAATGGGCCATTGCTGCGGCGAAACCACCCTCATGGCTGGCATAATCAGCGGCCAGCAACACATCCGTCTCGGTCAAATCCTGCACATGGGCAAATCCGTCTGCGCCGTGCAAACGCGCCTCTAACGCGGCGCGGTCCTGATGCGCCTCACCTTGGGCATTGATCGCCCATTCGGACCCTTTGAGCCACGCCTCACCCGCCGCATCCCGACCGGCATCAGAATAATCATGCAACGCACTTTCCATGTTCATGCCGTAAAGACCCGGCTTTGGGCCAAAAACGCGGGGTGCCTGCGTCAGATAAGGGTTCATATCGGGCGCTTCTTCTCGCGCTGCAAGGGCGGTGGCTCCGGCCTCGAACAGCTGACTGAGGCCCGGAAACACATCGCGGAACAACCCAGACACCCGCAAGGTCACATCAATGCGCGGGCGGTTCAGCAGGGTAAGCGGCAGGATCTCAAATCCCGAAACACGTTCTGACCCATCGTCCCATTTTGGTGCCAATCCAGCCAGATGCAGCGCCATTGCAACCTCTTCACCGGCTGTGCGCATGGTCGCAGAGCCCCAAAGATCGACAACCAGCCCCTTGGGCCAATCACCCTGATCCTGCAGATGCCGCCGCAACAATTCCTCGGCCAGTTTCACCCCTTGGGCATAGGCCGCACGCGACGGCACACTGCGCGGATCAACGGAATAAAGGTTGCGGCCCGTGGGCAGCACATCTGTGCGCCCGCGATACGGGGAACCCGATGGCCCGGAGGTGACCCGTTTGCCATCAAGTGCAGCAAGCAGTCCTTCGAACTCCCCTTTTCCTGCGCCGTAAACGTGCAGGCCATCGCCATACTGGCTTTCCTTGATGTCACACACAAACCGGTCAATGCGGGTGATCGCCTCGGCGGCACTGGCATCTTCGGTCAGGCCAAGGTCACTTTCCACCCCTGCGGCTTGAGCTTCGGACCGGATCGTTTCAATCAGCCGATCGCGCCGCGCCGGATCAAGCCCATCGGCGGTGGAATATTCATCCAACAGACGTTCAAGCCGCAACAATCCGTCGGGCGTTTCGCTGTCTTTCATCGGGGGCGGCAGGTGACCCAATGTCACCGCCCCAATGCGCCGCTTGGCTTGCGCGGCTTCACCGGGGTCATTGACAATAAAGGGATAAATCACCGGCATACGTCCGGTCAGCGCCTCGGGCCAACAATCATTTGACAGCGCCACCGCTTTGCCCGGCAACCATTCCAACGTGCCATGCGCGCCGATGTGAACAAGGGCATCCATGCCCTGGGCCTGCAGCCACAAATAGAACGCCACATAGGAATGGCGCGGCACACGGGCAAGGTCGTGGTAATCCGTGTCACGCGCCGCAATCGAACCGCGTTCCGGTTGCAGCGCGACCAGCGCATTGCCACAGGTCTGGGCCGGGAAATGGAATGCGCCGCCTGCAAACAACGGGTCTGTTTCCGGTGCGCCCCAAGCTGTCTCCAGATCGGCCCGCAAGGCTTTCGGCAGACGCGCAACCGCTGTTTGATACGCAGACAGCGGCCATTTAACCGTCTGTTGAGTCAGTGTTTTGCCAAATCCGATGCTGGGCTCAGCGCTATACCCGGCACCCGCCAGCGTCAGCAACATATCCTCAACCGACGCCAATGCATCAAGGCCGACAGCATGGGCAATCTGGTCGGCACGTCCGGGATAGGTCGAAAGCACCAGTGCGAGTTTGCGATCTTTGGCGGGCGTCTGGCCCAGCCTGTGCCACCCCAGAACCCGGTCCGCCACCGCAGCGATCCGGTCCTGGTCTGCCCGATGGGCAAAGCGCGAAAATTGCAGATCCGGGTCTTTCTTTTGCGGTGCCTTAAAACTGACAACCCCGGTGAAAATCCGGCCATCTACCTCGGGCAGAACCACATGCATGGCCAGATCCGCAGGCGACAACCCACGCTCTGAATCGGCCCATTCCTTTTGGCGCGCCGTGGAAAGTGCAATCTGAAAGACCGGGCAACCGGGGGCATCAAGTGGCGACGTGCCATCACCGCCACGGCCCGAAAACGCAGTGGCATTGACGATGGCCACCGGATCAATCTGCGCCAAAGCCGCGCCCAGAAATGACCGGGCTCTTTCTGCTTTGAGCGAGGGCACAAAAAGACCAATGGCATTGAACCCGCGATCCCGCAGGGCCTTGATCATCGCGTCAACAGGGCTGGTATCAGCGGCAGTCAGGTAGCTGCGGTAAAACGTGACAGCGATCGCATCGCCTTGGGTGTCGGCGAACGGAACCACACCCAGATCAGGGTCATAAAACCCGCAATCCGGAACGGTTTTCGCGCCGAGAACCGGACCGGCATAAAGCCCGGCAGCCAGCGCCAATTGTGCCAGGGCCGCTTGCGCTGCAACGGCACCGCCTGCATCACACAAATGCGACAGACGGCGCAGGGTTGAAACTGGCAACGTCGAATGTGCATCAAGCGCCGGGTCCTCGCGCCCATCCGCGGGCAGCACCGCCAGGGCAATGCCGTTTCGGCGGGCGAAATCCTGAACCTGCATGATGCCGTAGGGCCAATAGTTTTCGCCCCCAATAAGGCGGATCAAAATGCCCTTGACCCCGGTCAGCGTCGCCTCAACATAATTATCGACAGACGCCGGATGGCGCAGTGCCACCAGATTACACAGACGCAAAGTTGGCAGCTTGCCGTCTGGTCCGCCGCCGCGATGCCAGCCTGCCGCGAATGCGCCAAGGTCGCTGTCGGAAAAGGACAGCACCACCAGATCAGCGGGCGTTTGCCCCGGATCAAACGGGGTGTCCGCATCCTCCAGCCCATGGCTTTCACGGAAGACGACATGCATGGGTCAGGCACCCAGCGTCGCGCGAATTTTGGCGGGATCCACGTGATCATGTTCGCCAATCACCACCAGATGCCCTGCCCGCATGTCACTGCCCCACGGCCGATCAAACTGGTGCCGTACCCGCGCGCCCACGGCCTGAACCAGCAGACGCATAGGTTTGCCTGTCACGGCCACGTATCCCTTGACGCGCAGGATATGCTGTTCTTGTGCCAGCCGTTCGATGGATTTCACCAAGGCTTCAACATCTTCCACCTCGGGCATCGGGATCACCACGGTTTCAAAGTCATCGTGTTCGTGGTCATCGTGTCCGTCATGATGCGAGGGCCGCGCCGCCAGGTCATCTTCAGCCTGCGCATTCAGGCCCAGCACGACATTGGGGTCGATCACGCCTTCGCTCATTTCGAGAATTGGAATTTTGCGCGGGCTTTCCGCCTCAATCACCTTGCGCGCAGCGGCAAGGCCATCCGTGCCAGCCAGATCGGCCTTGGACATCAGAATGATGTCAGCGCAAGAAATCTGATCCTCGAACACTTCGGACAGCGGTGTTTCATGATCAATACTATCATCCGACAAGCGCTGCGCATCCACCGCCGCAACATCAGCGGCAAAAGTGCCTGCCGCCACCGCTTCGGCATCAGCCAGCGCAATCACCCCGTCGACCGTGATCTTGGACCGGATCGCAGGCCAATCAAATGCCTTTAGCAACGGCTTGGGCAGCGCCAGGCCCGACGTTTCGATCAAAATATGATCAGGCCGCGTCGGCATAGCCATCAACGCCTCAATCGTGGGGATGAAATCATCCGCCACAGTGCAACAGATACAGCCATTCGCCAGCTCGACGATGTTCTCTGCCGGGCAATCCTCGTCCGCGCAGGATTTGAGGATATCACCATCGACACCAACGGTGCCAAATTCATTGACCAAAACCGCCAATCGGCGGCCTTTGGAATGGGTCATCAAATGGCGGATCAACGTGGTTTTCCCGGACCCCAAAAAGCCGGTGATCACGGTTACGGGAATTTTGGCAAGATCGGTCATTTGGGCAGCTCCATTGGCGGAATACGGGCAAGGCTTTGTTTGCGGAAAATCACGGGGCGCTCGCGCCATGGCACAAGGCCGTCGGTGGTCGCGGCATAGGCGGCAGCGCCAGCCAGGATATCGCCGGCGTCATCCTTGGTCAGACGGCCATAGACATAGGTCCATTTGCCCGGTTCCGACAATGCCACCGCCGCCCCTTGCGAACAGGCAGACAGGCACTCAACACCGACGATATTGACCCCTTCAGGTGCCGTGGCACCCGTAAGTGCGGCATGCAGCAACGCACCGGGGCGCGGCGCGTCTTCTTCAAGCACTTCGCCGGCGCGACAGGTGGTGCAGACGTGGAGGGTAACGGTCATCGGGTACGTCCTAAAGCAGGGTGCGGATCAAGCCTGCGGCCTATCCTATTGAGGGGTGTCGGGCAAGTTGCGCCCGGCTATTCAACGGTTAGCGTGGTGCTGGCAGAAATCGGTGTGCCATCGACAGCTAGCGGTCGGTGGTCATTACTGTTGAGAGATACTTCAACAGTCACGTCGCCTTTGGGCAAAGCGGCAATATGCATCCACTCGCCATAAAGACGCGACAGTTTTTCACCATTTACATAAACATGTGCATGGCCCTGACCGGGAACCGCGGCAAGGCTGGCACCCTCGGGATGAAATACGAAATTTTCAACAGTGACATGCAGGTTATAACCCGCCATCGGATCGGCCATCAGCATCAGTGATACCTTTGGCGCATCCTCGGATGGCACATCAATCGGTGTGTCATGCGCCGCGCTATGGTCCATGTTTTCATGCGCAGTTGCCACGTCTGTATCAGCATGCGCTGCTGTGTCCGCGTGATCATGGCCGTCAAACGTAATGCCGTTTCCTGCCGCAACGACAAATCCGATACCGCCGCCAAAGATCAGGCCAATCGCGAAAAGCGCAAGACTTCTATCCATTCTCCCGCGCCCCTTCACGTTGCCAGAAATAGCCCGCAAATGAACCGATCAGAACCCAGGCTGCCAGACCAACACCAAAGGCGCGGGCCGCAAAAAGGGCCGCGATCTCTGGCGGGACCGATCCGGCAAAGTAGTCGGGTTCCGGTGCGCCGATCATGTGCGGAGCCGCCAAAAAGATCACGGCGACGCCCCACATCGTCCAACTGTGGCCAAAGGCCAGCAACCACATCGCGATCCCGGCAGCAACCACCGTGCCCCACCACCATATCTGGCGGGCACCGATATCTGCGGCGGCGACACCCGGCACTTCCGGGGCAAGGCTCAGGCCCGGCGCGAAATGAAAGGTCACAAAACCCGCGATGCCCCACAGGATGCCTGTGCGGCCGTCAATCTGCGCGCCGCGTTCTTCGGCAATGCTCATCAAGGCGACCAGAACCAGCGTATAACCGGTATAGGTCAGCATGGTGAAAATCAGGCTCAGCCCATCACGCACGGTATCAAAGCCGGATAATTCTGGATGCGCGCTTGGCGGGGTTGCGCCGAAATGGACCAGCGCACCGCTTTCATAAAGCTCTGCGTGCAGCAACACAGGCTGCACAAACATCAATTGCAAGATGCCCGCAATCAGGCCCGCCGCTGCACCTGCAAACAGCGATGTTATCAGAAACCTCTGAAACATGAATGTATCCTCGATATGATCGTACCGCGCGATCAATCGCGTGTGGCAGGTTGGCCAGATTGACGTCTGCACAAACGCAATGGGTCAGGCATTGTCCATCGACAAGCCCGCCTCAAACACGCACCTAAAAATGATCAGTGGCAGGGAAAGCCTGTCGCATGGCGCACATCATGTGCCGCGTCATGCAGGGCTGCTGCCTGTACATGGCCGGTCAGCGAAATCACGGCAACGCCGATCATCGCAGCAAACAGGGCTGGAAAAAATCGTGCGCGGCTGGCGCTAAGCGTTTTTGTCATCGTGGTCATTGTCGTACTCCTTACCGTCACACCCGACGGCATGTTGCGTTTCATTCTCGCCTGGCAGGTCTCCTGGCTCGCGGGTCGTGGCCTTGGCCCGCCTTCCCTGTCCATATGAACAAGTGGCTATTGGGCCTTGGCTCACCGCTTACAGTCGCGGGGGCGGCTTCGGCTTCGGGTGCTGCATGCAGCGGCCCTTACTGAATTCCCTTTTCGGTCCCACACCAAACGGCGCTTTTCGGAACACCAAGCGCCCCCAATTACGCATTTTGCATCTCCAAACGCAAGGTGGATTTGCGACGCCATACAGACCAGAAGCGCTTCTTTTCTGGTCTCTGAGGCAGTTGTCACTCATATATACGCAATCACGGGCCGCCTCGCTTCGTCCGAATCTCTGAAAATCGAAAGCTCCATGCCGACAAACCGGACCACACTTGCGATCCTTTACTCCTTGCTGGCGCTGGTCCTGTTTGACGCAATGGGGCTGATCATCAAACATCTGTCCGGGAATTATGGCGCGGCCGAACTGTCTGCCTATCGTAACTTGTTTGGGCTTATCCCGGCGGCCATCGCGCTGTGGTGGTCAGCTGACTGGCATGTGCGCGGTCGGCAAATGCGCGTGCGACAATGGCGTCTGGCGCTGAACCGCGGGGCGATCCTGACCTTTGCGCAATACTTCTTTTACCTGTCGCTGGGGCTGCTCAGCTTTGCCACCGCCTCCACGATCACCTATGCCAATGCGCTGTTTATGGTAGCACTTGCCGTGCCTTTGCTGCGTGAACAGGTGGGGGCCGCCCGTTGGGCCGCGGTGCTGATCGGCTTTGTCGGCGTGATCATGATCGTGGGGCCGGGGCGGGACACGTTCACACCTGCCGCCCTGCTGCCGCTGGCCGCAGCGGCCTGTTATGCACTTACCGGGATCACCGCGCGTATGATGGACCATGAGGTGCCGACGGCCCTGATCAATCTATATTCGTCCGGCGTCGCGGTCGTTGGGTCGCTGATCCTCGCAGCATTCACACAAGGCTTTACGCCCCTTCAATCCCCCACCGACCTGCTGTGGATCATCGGCATGGGCGCTTTTGGCGGCTCAGCGGTGTTGCTGCTGATCGCCGCGTACAGGATGACAGAGCAAAGCAACCTCGCCCCGTTCAGCTATTTCGGTATCCCCTTCGCCTTTGTGTTCGGTTGGTTGTTTTACGATGAGGCCCCGTGGAGCGAGCTGTTTCCGGGCGCATTGCTGATCATCCTCGGTGGTCTGGTCATCGTCTGGCGCGAACGCGCACAGCGACGGGGATGAGGAGCGACGGCTTATGATGCGGGTCGCGATGAAGGGCTGTGCGAAAATTATTTTCGCAGAATGCTGCGGTTTGCACCAATGTCGGTGCCTTCCTGTCGAGCGCATCAACGTTTCTGACAATCGCTGCCTTGGCCTTCATGGTAATTTCTCGCTTCCCTTGGCACCTCAAATACCGGTGACCAACGCTGCAACGCCTCCCTTATCCAGCGTTGCACGTCAAACGAACACATTTTTCCAGAAGGTCCTGATTTGGCTCTGCAATGACAAGCAAGCTATGCGCAATCGAAACCCTTCATCGATATCTACCGATGTCATGGCGACGTACAACTACTCAGGTTAAGATGATAATCAGGTCACTTTTGCCGGGCGGGAGCCCGACCAACGGGGACACGATCACATTTACCATCCCCACAGATCACCTGATTTCGATCACCGATACCGACACGAGTCTCCAGCACGGAACCGACGACCGGGGCGACGAGGATTCCAGTCAAACCGTGATCGTCTACGACGAATTCGGCAATCCCGAAGCGTCCGGCCAGGTTCAGCCCCGTGATGAAATCACCCTGACCGACGGCACCAATACCTATCGCATCACCGAAATCTATATCGCGTCCAGCAATTCCTACTACTACATCTTCCATGATCCGGCCCCGGAACTGGGCGTTCCATACACGGTCACAAGTGTCACAAATCCGAATTCGACCAGCTACAGCAGCTTTTCCAACGAGGGTGTCGTCTGCTTTGCGGCGGGAACGTTGATTCTGACGTCGCAAGGTGAGACGCCCGACGAAAATCTGCGCAAGGGCGATCTGGTGACCACGATGGATCACGGACCACGTGCGATCCGATTGGTCATGAGGCGGACGCTCACATTCCCTGCCTCTCCAGAGAAACGCAAACCGATAGAAATCAAGGCCTGTGCTCTGGGGTCAGGCCACCCCAAACGCACTCTAATCGTATCGCCTCAACACCGGATGCTCATTACCGATGGTGTGTTGTCCACGGCCATGGGTCTGACCAAGGCGCTGGTCCCCGCCAAGGGTTTTTTGAATTTACGGAGGGTGCGTCAAAATATGGGGTGCAGCAGGAATTGCAGGAAATTTTTCCGCAATTGTCTGCAGAACCAGAGGATCTGAAATACGACTTGGCGCGCAAATGCGTTGCGGTTGGCACGGCCCAACGGGTTTTTCAACGCTCAAACTTTTCGACAGCGATGCTAACCTGACAGCAGCCTTTGGTGCGACCGCAGCGAAATCCGATCAAGTCCACTTCTCGCTCTTTGTGTTACCTTTTTTACGGTGCCAACGATCAACGACCGCTTCGGGACGGCTGTCGACTATCGCGACGAATGTCCGGTATGCGCCGCGAAAGCCTGCCGCGTTGTCGGATTTGCATGTTGTCGCGCGTCCTTGCAGCATGTCACGAAACTGCGGAGGTAGAAATGATCTATGCAATCACGATTTACGGTGAGGCGGGCGTGTTTGAAGCGCTTCCCAAGGACCGTCAGGATGAAGTCATGTCGGGGCATGGCGCGCTTCAGGCGGCGCTGAAGAAGCGGGGAAAGTTCGTGTCGATGAAACTTATGCCGCCAACGTCAGCGGTGATGGTTGAACCTGCGACGTCAAAGGGCAGCCGTCCGCTTATCACCGACGGCCCGTTTTCCGACACCAAGGAGAATTTTCTGGGCTTTTATGCCGCGGATTTCAAAGACCTTAACGAAGCCTTGGAATACGCAAAAATGATATCGTCACCCATCGCCCGCCTGGAAGTCCGACCGGTGGCTTGGGCCGGAGGTGCAATTTCATCGGAATAGCCAATGTCTGACTGGTTGGAGGCCACCTTTGCGCAAAAGCGCCCAAGGGCCATTGCGGCGCTGACGCGGATTTTCCGCGATATCGACGTCGCTGAGGAGGCCTTTGCCGACGCCTGCCTCAAGGCGCTCACCGTCTGGACACAGGACGGGGCACCGCGTGACCCATTGGCTTGGTTGCTTGCGACGGCCCGGAATGCCGGGCTGGATAGTCTGCGCACATCGCAGCGCCGGGCCGCCATCCTGTCGCGCCACAATGAGGAGTTTCAGCCGGTGCCTGCGGAAATGCCTGACCCCAACGAAATGCGTGACGATGTGCTGCGGCTGCTTTTTATCTGCTGCCATCCGGAACTGGACCGGCGGGATCAGATTGCCCTCGCGCTTCGGATCATCGCTGGCCTTGCCGTGGAAGAGATTGCCCGGGCTTTCCTGATCAAACCCAAGACCATGGAACAACGGATCACCCGTGCCAAAAAGAAGATCGCCAGCAGTGCCATCGCCTTTGGAACCCCAAGCCCGGCAGAACGTGGCGCGCGGCTGGGTGAAGTCTCCTTGATGATCTACCTGATGTTCAACGAAGGGTGGTCAACGTCGGCAGGACCCTCGCAGATGAAACTGACGCTGTGCGAGGAGGCAATCCGCTTGGCCCGACTGCTTGTCGCGCTGTTTCCAGCCATGGGCGAACAGGCCGCCCTCTTGGCGCTGATGTTGTTGCAGCACGCGCGAAGGGAGGCTCGGATCGATCCGGAAGGGAAGCTCGTCGCACTCGATGATCAGGATCGAACGAAGTGGGACCGCAAAGATATCGCCGAGGCAACGGCCCTGCTGCAAAAGGCCCAACGTATCAATCATCACGGTGTTTACATCATCCAGGCCGCAATCGCTGCTGCGCATGCACGTGCGTCGTCGTCAGATGATACAGACTGGGCGCTGATTGAGAGCCATTATGCCGCGCTTAATGCGCTTCAACCGACCCCTGTCATACGCCTCAATCAAATTGCGGTGCAGGCCAAACTCCATGGTCCTGAATTCGCCCTGAAAGCGATGGAACCCTTGGCCGAGGATTTGTCGGAATATCGTTGGTTTCATGCAATGCGCGGCGCGCTTTTGCAGGAGGTAGAGGACCATCAAGGGGCGATTTTGGCATTCCAGTCCGTCCTGACACTTGCACCCACTGCACCTGAACGCGTTGCTGTCAAAGATAAAATCGCAATCAGCAAAAAAGAATTGAAGCGGTTGTAGGGAAGCCCGTCGTTCATCCGTCCTTGAATCAGACCCGCATGTGGCGGGCGCAACCAAGGGAGATGACCATGAGTATTCTTGACATGACCACCATCGGCAATTCCGGCTGGATCGGCCATTCCGGCCCTGATCAGGGAAAGGCCAAGGCCTTTTATCAGGATGTGCTGGGCTGGACGATCAACGACATGCCGATGCAGGACGGATCAAGCTATTCGGCTGCTGTTGTCGGAGAGACGGCCATCGGGGGCTTCTCGCCCATGCCGGAAGATACCGGAAGCTGGACGATCTTTTTCACGGTTGCGGATGTTGATGCGGGTGTGGCCAAGGCTGAGGCCAAGGGTGCCGCGGTCGTTCAGCCCGCAATGGATATGCCGGGCGTTGGCCGCATGGCAACCCTGACCGATCCGCAGGGCGCGCGGTTCGCGCTGATCACATACGAAAGCATGGCCACCTAGGCCCCCGAGAAAGGAAGGATCAGATGGAAGATATCCCTAGGATCGCGCTAGGTGTGACCGCCGTGTTTGTCCTGATGAGCATACCCATGGCGATTGCTGTTGGCGTAAAGCGCGCCAGAACCGGTATCCTGCTGCTGCATGGAGACAACGCTGACCTGTTGCGGCTTATGCGGGCACACGGGAACTTTGTGGAATATGTACCGCTTGCCCTTCTGGCGCTTGCAGGGGCGGAAATTGCAGGGGCTGCGCCCTGGCTGGTCGCCCTGTGTGGTGCAGCACTGCTGTTGGCGCGACTTATCCATTATTTCGGCCTGCGCGCCGCAGCGGACAGCAAGGGCCGTGCGATCGGGGCCGGGCTGACAACAGCCACAATGCTCGTGCTCTCGATCACGATCCTATGGCAACTTGGTTTGTCTTTCTGATGCCCATTGATGAACACCTCAATCGGCGCATACGCGACGCGCTTGCCGCGCACGTGGGCATCTCTGAGAAAAAGATGATGGGCGGGCTTTGCTTTTTCTTGAATGGCAACATGCTCTGCGGGGCGCGGCGTCATCAGGACGGCATCGGCCGGTTCATGTTTCGGGTGGGCAAGGCGAACCAGGCAACCGCGCTCAGGGACCCTGATGCGCAAGAGGTGGTCCACGGCACCCGAAAGCTGGGAGGGTTCGTACGCGTCGACGCACATGATTGTGATGAATCAGCACTTCGGCGCTGGCTTCACCTATGCTTGGACCATGCCGCCGCACTGCCTGCAAAGACATGAACGGAGGAACACATGGAGACATTTCGCGCATTTTCACCAGAGGCGATCAGGTACTTGAGTGACCTTAAGAAAAACAACACCAGAGAATGGTTCGCTGCCAACAAAGCGTCCTATGAGGCACATCTCAAGGAACCCGGCAAGCAATTCGCAGCACACCTGGCGCGAAGGCTTGGCGCGTTGACCGGCCATAGCCACGACAGCAAGATCTTTCGGATCAATCGCGATATCCGTTTTTCGAAGGACAAAACGCCGTACAACGCGCATTTACACATCGCGTTGATACCCGTGGGCCGGGCGGGCCAACCGCCAATGTGGTTCTTTGGCGTCTCATCTGAAAAGCTCTCGCTTGGCTGCGGTGTTTTTCAATACCCCAAGGATACGCTGACCGACTTTCGTGCCGCAATGGCGGGACCCATGGGATCAGACCTGATCAGCCTCAGTGCGGAACTGTGCGAAAAAGGGATCCGCATTGGGGAACCCGAACTGAAACGGGTACCTCCCGGCTTTGAAAAGGATCATCCCAATGGCGAAGCGCTTCGGCGCAAAGGTTTTGCGGCCTGGATTGATAAAGACGATCCGGCGTTTGTCACCAAAGCGGATCTTGTTGATCGCACGATTGCGGAGTTTGAAACCCTGCTGCCGGTCTATCATCTGTTGTCTCAGGTGCTTTAACCGCGACCGTTGCGCTGCAGCAAAAGTCAGCGTTGGAAAAGTGACAATCGCCACAGCCACATTATGATGGCGTCCATGGATGCTGTGACTTCACTTTTTGTACGCAAGATGGTGGCGACTGCAGGTAGTGGTGTCGATGCCGCAGCCTTGCTTCAATCTGTTGGCCTTGATCCGAATGCCAAGGCTGATCCCAAAGTTATGGTTTTGGCATCTGCGTATTACGATCTGCTAGAGAGAATCGCGGGCGAAATCGACGCAACGCAATTGCCGTTGCGAACCGGTGCATCGATGCGATGTGATGACTATGGTGCGTTGGGACTTGCGTTCAAGGCGGCTCCAACGCTCTTTGGATCGTATTCCCGTGTGGTGCGTTACGCCCGCCTCTGGACAAGCGTTGTCGCCTACGAACTGGAGCCTGACGGGGTAAACACATGGTTCGCGCTGCACCGACCTGGAGCCCGCCGGTTGGGGCTGCGGTTGTCCAATGAAGCGACAATTGCAAGTGCGACCGCAATAGCGCGAGAAGTGTCTCAAGACGGCGCGTTCACGCCACTTGAAGTCCATTTCACCCATCCCCGGCCAGACATAATTGTACATCACGAAGCTTACTTTGGCTGTCCGGTCTTTTTCGGTTCAGACCGCGATGCAATTCTGATTTCGGCTGAAAGTATTAACCGGGCCAACAAGCTTGGCGATGAAGGTATCACGCAATTCCTGCAGCAGCATCTCGATCAGGAACTCGCACAGATAACCCACACAAAGTCGCTGAATGAACGAACCCGGGATGTAATTGCACGTGCGTTAAGCGAAGGGGTACCAAAAATGGAAGACGTGGCGCGTAACCTCGGCATGAGTGTCCGGTCGTTGCATCGACGCTTGGCAAACGATGGCATGACCTTTCGAACTCTGACTGAGGAAACACGACAGGAATTGGCTGAGGGTTTATTGTGTGACGAGCGGTATTCAATCGCGGAAGTCGCATTCCTGACAGGGTTTTCAGAGCAAAGCTCTTTCAACCGTGCCTTCAAGCGTTGGGCTGGTGATACACCGGCGAAATACCGCAAAGCACAGAACAGACCCGCGGCGGCACCCTGACCGCTTTGGTCAATTTGTTGGCTGGATCAGCCAATACTGCAAATCACTGATCCCCTATCCCATGGTCATCGCATTCAAACCTGGGAGACCCAAAATGCATACTTCCCTCACATTCGCGGCCGTTGCCTGTGTCGTCGGGCTTGCATCGGCAGTGCCGTCATTGGCAGAGACTGACCACAACCTCGCAAATACTATCTCGCTTGACTCCAACCATCCTGACAGCTTCCGAAATTTCGCTCCGGAGTTGCCGCAAATGCGGGCGCGGGCTTCGACGATCAACACCGAAATCGGCTTGCACGTAAGCGAGATCGAACCGGGGCTCTTCTTTGTAACCGACCTCGTCTATCAATCCGCATTTGTGGTGACCGACGATGGTGTCGTGGTTCTGGACGCGCCGCCCAGCTTTGGAGCAAACCTGCGCAAAGCCATAGCGATGACTGCCCCGGATGCCCCAATTACCCATCTGATCATGAGCCATGGCCACCGTGATCATAACGGCGGCGGTCACTTTTTCGCCGACATCCCCGGACTGGAAATTGTCGCCGCTGCTGAAGTGGCTGAAACGCTTGAGAAGTTCCATCTTGAAGGCGTTCTTACACCAACGCAGGTCTTCGATTCTGCATTGGACCTGTCAATCGGCGGCGTGGACATCCAGCTTCAAACGGCCAATTACCATGCCGAAGACACCGACGTGATGATCTATTTGCCGGACCAAAAGTTTCTTATGGCAATCGATACGATCACACCGGGCGAGGCACCGTTCATGAACTTTGGCGCTACGACAAACGTGAATGCCTATTTCGAAAGTTTTGCGACTTTCCTAGAATACGACTTCGAACACTTCCTCTCTGGGCACGTGTCCATACTTGGCAACCGTCAGGACGTCGTGGCCGCACGCGACTACGCATTTGATGTAAGAACCACGGTCTACAATCTGATGTCAGGCTTCAATGATCGTTTCATGAACGGGTTTGAAGCTGTCGAATTTCAAAACGCAAATCTGGCTTATCGCGTCGCTATGGAGGGCATCCGCGACGATTGTGCGCAGAAGATTATTGACCGTTGGGAAGACAAGCTTTCGGTGGTTGATCTCTGGGCCGATAGCCACTGTGAAACAGCACTTCTTTACGCGGTGATGCACTGACCACAGCGGGGCGCAGAAATGCGCCCCGGACCATCCTCAACTCACATCGAAGGGCTTGCCCAATGTCACTCTGGTTATTCATCCTCATTCAATTCGCCGTTCTCGCTTATGCATTTGTGGGCGGCGTGTTCCTGGCATTTTCCGATTTCATCATGCGCTCCCTTGCCAAGACCAGCGGTGTGGAAGGTGTTCAAGCAATGCAAGTCATCAACCGCGAGGTCTTTCGTTGGGTGTTCATGACGCTCTTTCTAGGTCTGGTGCCCATCTCGTTGATCATCGTCGGATACACCGCAACCCACTTGGATGGACCGGTCAGCGTGTTCATGGCTGTCGCAGGCCTAACGTACCTTTTTGGATGCTTTGGCGTGACGCTTCTCTTCAATGTGCCGATGAACGAAACACTCGCCGGAATGGAACTGGACGGCAGCGCGACTCATGACTATTGGACCCAAACCTATGTGCCTCTCTGGACGTTCTGGAACACCGTGCGAACGTTGGCATGTGCGGTTTCTTCTGCCCTTCTTTTGTGCGGATTGGCCTTGGAGGCAACTGCGTGCTGATGGGCGCACTCGTCTGGCGATCTGGTCTGTTCGCACGTGCGTTTGGCGTCGGCTTGGCACTTGCCGGGCTGGTTTATCTCGTTGGCAGCAAAACCTCACTTCGTCCTCACCACCGCCATTAACCCTTGCGTGATAAACCCCACCGCACACCGGGTTGACCGGGCGAATTCTCCGAAAACCGTTGCTGTTACCGACGCAATACCGACACTTTACTGTCGCGATGCAGCACAGGGTTTCTCATAAAAATAAGGCGTTTACGAACCGATTCTCGACTGCCGCGGAAAACCGGCTGCACCGCGTTGCGCATTTTTCAAACCACAACCTTTTGCGCGGCTTGCTTGCCCACGCCAAACACCCGTTTGTAGCGCTCGATCTGGTCCGCTGGTCCCATCGCTTTGTTGGGGTTGTCCGACAGTTTCACTGTCGGCTGGCCGTTTGCCGCAACCGCCTTGCAGACAAGGCTGAACGGGGCCAAGGCATCATCCGGCACCAGGCCGCGGAAATCATTGGTCAGTAATGTGCCCCAGCCGAATGACACCTTCACCTTGCCCGCAAATTCCGTGTGCAACTCTCTGATCTTCTCGACGTCCAGTCCATCGCTGAAAATCACCCGCTTTTCGCCGGGGTCCTCACCCCGGTCTCGCCACCAGTCTATTGCGATCTGCGCCGCCTGTGCCGGATCGCCGCTGTCGACCCGGATGCCAGTCCAACCGGCCAGCCAATCGGGGGCGTTGTCCAGAAATCCCTTGGTGCCATAGGTGTCCGGCAGGATAATGCGCAGGTTGCCTTCGTGTTCGTCCTGCCAGTCCTGCAAGACGTCATAGGGGGCCTGCGCGAGGGCGGCGTCGTCTTTGGCAAGGGCGGCGTAAACCATTGGCAATTCGTGGGCGTTGGTCCCAATGGCCTCAACTTCACGGCTCATCGCGATTTTGCAGTTGGATGTGCCTGTAAATGCATCCCCCAGACCTTCGCGCATGGCCTGAACACACCAATCCTGCCAGAGAAACGAGTGGCGGCGTCGGGTCCCGAAATCCGCAATCGACAAATCAGGAATACCGCGCAAGGTTTCAATCTTTTCCCAAACGCGGGTCATCGCGCGGGCATAAAGCACCTGCAATTCAAACCGTCCCATTGAATTCAGAACGGCACGCCCGCGCAGTTCCATCAACACAGCAAGTGCAGGAATTTCCCACAGCATAACCTCAGGCCAGGACCCTTCGAACGTCAGCTCATACTGATCGCCTTTGCGTTCAAGATGATAAGGCGGAAGGCGCAGCCCCTCGAACCACTCCATGAAATCAGGGCGGAACATCTGGCGCTTGCCATAAAACGTGTTACCGCGCAGCCAGGTGGATTCCCCCCGACTGAGGGACAGGGACCGGATATGGTCCAGCTGCTCTCTCAATTCGCCCTCGTCGATCAGGTCAGCCAGCGGGATGAGTTTGGAGCGGTTGATCAGACTGAACGTGACCTGTGTATCGGGTTTGTTGCGGAAAACCGATTGGCACATCAGCAGTTTGTAGAAATCCGTGTCAATCAAGGATCGCACAATGGGGTCGATCTTCCACTTGTGGTTATAGACGCGGGACGCGATATCGACCATTGATCTTTCCTTTGTAATTCCATTGTTTGTGCCAAGGAGAGACCTGCAAGGGCAAGGGCAATTGCGACCTCTTTTAGGGATAAATTCATCAAAGGGCCCTATTTACGTGGCCATCAATCGAGTGGTTTAGTTTATGGCGGAGATAAATTTGGAGCCAATGAGCGTCTTGGCAGCAATTGTTTTGGGCCTTGCTCTGGTTGGGTACATCACTTTTTTGATGCGTTTCTATTGGGCGTCTTTGGCCCTGACAGCCTTGGCTGTTGCCTATCTTAGCGCGAAAATGCCAATTGATGCCGAAACGATCCCCTACTGGGTCGCATCGGCCCTCGCCGTTGCTGTTGCCTTGGCCATCGCTTCGATCCTCAGGTCGCGGCAAACCGGGCCAAAACCCATCTCAAAAAACAGCATGCCAAAATCAACCAAGCGTCGCATTGTGATTGATGGCACCAACGTGATGTACTGGGATGGAGAAACCGCCCAACTCGATACTTTGCGGAGCGTTGTGGACTATCTGAAGCAGCGCGATATCACTCCCATTGTCTTTCTAGATGCCTCGTCACGCCACCATTTAAAAGACAAGTCACTGACAGAAAAAGGGTTCGCCCTGGCTTTGGGCCTGCCCCAAAAACAGGTGATGGTCTGCCCCGCCGGGACCGAAGCCGATGTCTTTATCCTCAAGTTCGCCAAGCAAGAGGAATTGAAGATTCTGTCCAATGACCGGTTTGGCGACCGATCCAATCTGGCAAAGGACATCAAGATTGTGAAAGGCGTGGTAACCGCAGGGCGGCCTATTTTGGATGGGCTTTAGGACGTCATTCTTGTCACCACGGCAAAGGCTGCATCATCGGCTATGAGACAATGTTGACCCCCGCCGCCTGCATGCCCGAGACTGCGGCGCCCAACGATCCGTTCAGATCAATTGCCCGGCACAGACCCTTTTGAACGGTCACATCAAACTCCAGTTTCGCTGCGTCAACAGCCGAATAGTTCACGCAGAAATCCAATGCGAGGCCAACCATAGTCAGCTTTGATATTCCGCGGGTGCGCAGGTATCCCTCTAATCCGGTCGGTGTCTTGTGATCATTCTCAAAAAACGCGGAATAGCTGTCGATGGCAGGGTTATACCCCTTTCGGATGATCAGATCGGCACGGTCTTGTTGTAGTTCCATATGAAACTTTGCTCCCATGCTGCCTTGGATACAGTGGTCGGGCCACAGAGCTTGTGGACCGTAAGGCATTTCAATCATGTCATACGGCGCGCTGCCCTGATGCGCTGACGCAAATGAGGAATGGCCCGCCGGATGCCAATCCTGGGTCAGAATCACGGCATCAAAGTCAGCCATCATTGTATTGATGCCCTGCACGATTGCGTCGCCTTGTGGCACGGCAAGCGCGCCACCGGGGCAGAAATCATTCTGAACGTCGATAACAATGAGTGCCTGCATGGGATGTCCTTTTACCAAAACGTGCTTTGTCCGGGTTTTAACCCACTGCCCTCTTGCGCAACAGACCCTGCACCCTTTATTTCCCCGCCCATGTACACAATTGCTGCCCTTTATCACTTTTCCCGGTTTGACGACCCCGCCGCACTGCAACCTGCGCTGCTGGACCTTTGCGTCGCACAGGAGGTACAAGGCACGCTGTTGTTCGCCCATGAAGGGGTGAACGGGACCATCGCTGGGCCGCAAGCCGGGATCGAAACCGTGATCGCCCACCTGCGCGCCCTGCCCGGATGTGCCGATCTGGAATGGAAGACGTCGACCAGCAAAAACCGCCCCTTTGGCAAGATGAAAGTCAAGGTAAAGCGTGAGATTGTCACGATGGGCCAACCCGATGTTGATCCACTTTCACGGGTTGGAAACTATGTTGAACCGCGCGACTGGAACGCCCTGATCGCAAGCCCAGACGTGGCGGTGATCGACACCCGCAACGACTACGAAGTTGCGATTGGCACGTTTGACGGGGCTATCGACCCTGAGACAGAAAGCTTCAGCGCATTCCCTGCATGGTGGGAAGCAAACAAGCATCGGTTCCACAACAAAAAGGTCGCAATGTTTTGCACCGGCGGCATCAGGTGCGAAAAATCGACGAACTATCTATTGGGCCAGGGTGTCGAGGATGTGTTTCACCTAAAGGGTGGCATCCTGAAATACCTCGAAGAGGTCCCGCAGGATCAAAGCACATGGCAGGGAGATTGCTTTGTCTTTGACAACCGGGTGAGCGTGGGGCACGGCCTGGTCGAAGGACCACATGAGCTGTGTCATGGCTGTCGCAGACCGATCTTGCCGTCTGATACCAAACGACCAGAATTTGAGGCTGGTGTCAGTTGCCACCATTGTTTTGATGAAACATCAGATTGGGATAAGGATCGGTTTCGCGAGCGGCAAAAGCAGATCACCCTGACCAAGGCACGCAAGCACGCTCAGAGCGGTTGAACGGCCATGCGAGGTGCGCGCGGACGGCTGCGGTTGAGCAGCCAGATCATGATTGCGATATTCAGCCCGTTCCAGACAATGCCGTTTATGAAGGCCCATTGGTACGACCCGGTCAGATCGTAAATCTGGCCCGACATCCAACCGCCCAGCGCCATGCCCAGTATCGTTGCCATCAATACGAAACCAACCCGTGCACCGGCCTCTTTTGCGGGCATATATTCGCGGACGATCAGTGCATAGCTGGGCACGATACCCCCCTGGCTCAGGCCAAAGATTAGGCTGACCATATATAGCGAAACCATGCTGCCGGCCGGTAGATACAAGAATAATGCGATGCATTGCAGGATTGAGCCAATCAGCAAAGTGCGCACACCGCCAAGCCGGTCCGCCAGCAAACCAGATACGATGCGCGACCCGACACCGCCGAGCAACATCAATGACAGCATCTGAGCGCCCACTGCCGGACCAAAACCTAGGCCCACGCAAAGCGATACGATATGAACTTGCGGCATCGACATCGCGACGCAGCATCCAATGCCAGCAAGGCCAAGAAGGTATTGCAACGTACGCGGGCTAAGGCCTGACGATTGTGCATTGAGGGACGACGCCAGTTGCGCCGCGTCGCGCGCATCTTCCGGCACCTGCCGGCGCAGGGCCAGCGACAGCGGGATCACGCAGACCAGTGTAACAACGGCCATGACCGCATAGACCGCGCGCCAACCGCTGTCTTGCAAGATGCCTGCCAGAACCATTGGCCAGATCGCCCCGGACAGGTAATTCCCACTTGCCACAAGCGCCACTGCGATCCCGCGTCTGCGCACAAACCAATGAGAGATGTCGGCAATCAAGGGACCAAACCCAACGGCAGATGCGAAACCAACGAGCAACTGCGCCAAGGAAAGCATGGCGATAGAATGCGACAGAATGGCCAGGCCCAGACCGGCAACAATCGCCAATGCGGCACAGATCAGCGACAGCGTGACGCCAAACCGGTCCACTGCCCGTCCGATTACAAAATTTCCCAGCGCGAAACCGATCATTGTCAGGGTGTAAGGCAGTGCCGCGTCCGCACGGGTGGTCGCAAACTCAGCCTCCACCGCGGGCATGATAACGATAATCGCCCACATGCCGGCATTCGCCACGGTTGCAACCAACAGGGTCAGCAACAGCCGAAACCACGAATATCCACTGTCTGTCACAGGTTGCTGCATGATGGCGTTACTCCTTGATATCCATCTGCTGCAAAAGCCAACCCAAGTACAAGGACACAAAAGAAGTAATGACATTTGGATATGTTAAGCAGGCGGTAAACCTTAGCGCCCTAGAAAGGTCTTGGGTGAATAAAGGTGGTGGAGATGGGTGCGCAAAGCAATTTGGCACCAGTCATCATTAAACGTAAAAAGGTCATCGCTGGCGGTGGGCATCATGGTGGTGCCTGGAAAGTCGCGATAAGCATGTTCCTTCAGTCATTGACGCTTTGCGTCCGTTGTTGTCCCTCCCTATTCAGGGTTGGACGAAATGTCGTTCTGACCTGTGCAATCGCTTATGTTTGATCACGATGCGCCACCCGACCTCGGATGCATCGCCACCATGTCCGGTTTTACCTTAACGCCCCCTAAATGCGCCCGGATTGAGTAGGCAGCTTTTTATTCAAACGCTCATGCGCGCTTCTCGACAGAATGATCCGTGTCGACGCCAATGTTCCGCTTCTTTCCATCGGATCCATAGGTTTCAAGCGATCCGCGTAGGCGGCGCAAGGTCGCCAGACGTTCGGCCACGTTTCTGATGCCTTCCAAGGCACCATCGAGCAACAACTGGTTTCGCTTGACCTTAATATCGAGCGATTGAAGCGTCGGAATGTCCGCATGGGGAACGCCGTTCAGTGCATCAATCAATGCCTCTTTGCGTGGCAACATGTCCGTCAGCTTGTCCAGCGCACCGCTCAGTAATGCTGTGCGTTCTTCTTCAAGAAGCGCATCCAGCGCGTCAACGTTCAACTCTGATTTATAATCCGACATTCTGCCGCTCCTTTAAAGTTTCATAAATCGATTCGCTTAACCCGATGCCTCCGGCCCTGACCATTTGCATCGCTTGTTCCTGAACAAGAAATGACGCGAACTGATCTTCCCCGGCCCCGCCGCCAAAACTCTCACTCGCCTGACCAAGCCCTGATGATTTCAGCATTTCAGCCAGAAAAGTGGCCTCCAGTTTTTGGGCGGCTTCCATCAAAGCCCTGTCTTTGCCAACAGGCGGTGCTGCGGGTCCCACAGGTAATATGTGCGTCATGCATCGGATCCTTAAATTGCGTTCTATTTTTGCGATCCTGCGCTGAAAGCGGTAAACAACCAGTAAGGATGTCAGCGCATAGTGACCAAATCGGAGAAGAACTCCCGGAGGTCGACCATGCATCCTTTATTATCGCAGCTCCCCAACCAGAGTACTCTGGTTGGCAAACCGTCGATGGGCGGAACCGAACAGCTGCCGCCTCAAAAACGCACAAATGAAGACCTTGCCGGACGAGGGGATGACACATTCACGAGCTTTCAACAGATTTTTGAAATCGAGAATGACGTCAAATCTGGTGATACACAGGTCAACGCCCCACCGGCGGTTCCTGAAGAGGAGGCTGATCAGCCGGCGGACATCACTGATGCTCCGGCGGATGAGCAAGATATGGACGGATCAGACACTTTGGCAAACCGGACCAGCTTGGCGAACGGGCTGTCTGGTCAAGACTCTGCTCAGTTTGCAAGGGATCCTGTGAACAGCACTGCTAATTCAGGGCACAGAAAGCCCCAGCCATTGGAAAATGGTCATTTGGCGAAAGCCACGCAAAGCACCGCCGCTTCCAAACCTGGCGAATCCCAAGCGGCTCCTCCGACAAAAACTTCCCCCAATCCAGATCACTTTGACGGGCCCGTGGCATCCAAAACTCAAGCACAGGCATCCCATAATTTCGGCCTCAACACGCAAACAAGTTCAACTGTGACCCATGGGGGAAAAGATCACGCTCAACCAAATGCTGCTCATCCGTTTGTTGCAGCAGCAGACCAGAAGGCGACAGGGGATAGTCATAACTTCGGGCGCATGATCGTTCCAATGCCGGGCAAGAACTTTGAGAACGCTGCGTCCACCCTAGCAGGAAAACCAAAGCCAGAGTTTTCAGTTCAGCAATCACAGACGGGTGAACCAAAAGCCTTTGAGGTATTTAAGGCCTCTTCTACCGCTCAGGCTGATGCGGTGATCAGGGCGTCGGGCATGGGTCACAAGGGGCAAATGCCAATTCCGGAACGATTTGACCCCACCATGAGGCCAACACTGGATCGGGCCACTTCACCTTCGACCAGACCAATGCCAACTGGCCCAATTCAAAGCATGTCTTGGAGTGCCGTAGCGGGGCAAGCGGTGCCGAACCAAAACCTCCTTTCAAAAACGCTTGTGACAGAGCCATTTTTGCTGCTCTCTCCAGAAGTTTCGCATGACCCCATATCTCAGCAGGGGCCTGTTGCCTTGCGTCCCGAGATGCCCGCGCACATCGCGCGTCAACTGGCCGAGGTGGCACAGCACCTGCCTGCCCGTCCCGTTGACATCACCCTCAGTCCAGAGGAATTGGGGCGTGTGCGGCTTTCCGTTGTTCCTTCGGAACATGGTCTTGTCGTGAACGTGCTGGCGGAACGTCCTGAAACGCTTGATTTGCTGCGCCGCCATATCGACCAGCTTGCTCAGGAATTTCAAAGGCTGGGATACGAGGACATTGGTTTTTCGTTCTCAGGTGCAGAACAGAACATGTCGGATGAGCAGGCTGATCATCCAACAGATCACAGTGGTCAGGCGACGCCCCTCGATCCTGATCACGACGCTATCGAAAACACACGCATCCATCTCTCTGCCGAGGCCGTGACTGGCCTTGACCTGAGGCTTTAAGAAAGGGCACCCATGGATATTTCTTCGACAACCGCTGCCGCCAACAGAGGTGCAACGCAAAGTGGCGCGGCACCAAGCGAAGCCGTTTTGGCATCAGATTTTGAAACGTTCCTGAAAATGCTCACCGCGCAGGCAAGGCACCAAAACCCACTTGAGCCTATGGATTCGTCCGAATACGCCGCCCAGCTGGCACAGTTTTCAATGGTTGAACAACAGGTGCTGTCAAATGATCTGTTGTCTGCGCTCACCGCGCAATTGGGATCGGGAAACATGGCACAAATGGCCAATTGGATCGGGATGGAGGCACGCACCACTGCCCCCGTTCAATTTGACGGCAGCCCCATCGCGATGGAGCCGAACCCTGCGGCCGCGTCGGATGAAGTGTTTCTTGTCGTTTATGACAGTGACGGACAGGAAGTGCAGCGCCGCGCCATCCCGGTCTCTGCTGACCCGATTGAATGGGCAGGTGTGTCGGATGATGGCACCCCGTTTCAGGACGGACTTTACAGCTTTGTGGTCGAAAGCCGCGCTAAAGGTGAATTGCTGTTGTCTGACCCGGTCGAAACCTATGCCCGCATCGTCGAAGCGCGCACCCAAGCCGGGGAAACCATATTGATTCTAGAGGGAGGGTCGGCGGTATTGGCTGGCAATGTTAACGGCCTGCGGGAGGCTAGATAGACTCTGACCGAGTGGGCTCTGCAACTTCCACAACCGCTCTATTCCCGCCTCATCGATCAGACAGCGCAAAACCGGCATAGGCAAAAGGCATGATTGCGCGCCTAAAACGCCCCAACTCAAATCGCGCAAGCGGGCGTTTCACCACTTCCGGATAGATTTTCGTTGGTTCTTTTTCTTGCACGATATCCGCCAGCAGTGCGCCGGAATAGCTGGCCATGGCAACGCCATTTCCGTGATAGCAAAGGCTGGTGAACATGCCATTCTCGCCCGGTATTTCGCCAACAAACGGCATTCTGTTTCGGGCGATACAGACCATACCGGACCACGCATGCGGCGTTTCAACGTTGCGCCAGGCGGGGAACATCGCTTCAAAATCGGTACGTGCGCGGTTGATGGCGCGCGCCTCTGATGCAGCGTTTGCCATCAGCCCTCCACGGACACCAAACAACATGCGATTGTCTGGCATCAGCCGAAAATAATGCAGCAGATGGCGCGTATCATAGGACGCCTGACCGCTTGTCCATCCCTGCGCGCCCAGTTCGGTCTGAGACATGGGCCGCGTAACGATAATACTGGATTGCGTGGGCATATAGCGCGCGGCCAACCACTCCGGCAGGTCTTCGGATGAATACCCATTGGTGGCGATAATGACTTTTTCGGCGGTCACCGTGCCATTTGGCGTTTGGATGCGGAACGTTCCGGCATGCCTTGTGATGCGGCTCACAGGTGTTTCGTGAAATATTTGCGCGCCCGCATTTTCCGCCGCCGCTGCCAATCCAAAGAGGTACTTGCGGGGGTTAAGACCAAAACCAATGGGCACAGTCAGAGCGCCATAAAAACCCGCGTTCATGCCCTCGGACTTTAGATCTGCCTGCTCTGTCAGCCGCGCCTTTACGCCGTAATTCTCGGCAAAATAGTCAAGCTTGCGGCGCATCTGTTCCATATCTTTGGGACGGTGTGCCAATTGGGTTTCGCCGTCAGAATGGCGACCGACATCAAAGTTGAACCGGGTGATCAGGTCCTCAACCAGTTTGACCGCCGCAAGTTCGGTCTGTCGCCATTGATCACGCCCGGATCGACCAACCTTTTTGTCCAATGCCGCGTTGTCCAGCATGCCGCCACCCAGACAGCAGAACCCGCCGTTACGTCCGGACGCACCCCATCCAACATAGCGGTTCTCTAGCACAGTTGCGGCAACCCCTGCTTCTGCCAGATGCAGAGCCGCTGAAACGCCCGTAAACCCACCGCCGACAATGGCCACATCACATCGGTGATCACCTGCCAACGCAGGCCGCTCGGGCGCTTGGCAGGTTTCATCCCACCAGCATCCCGCACGGGGCGCATCGCTATAGGCGAAGTCCGGATAGATACGCTTCATTCAGCAGTGCGTTCCGCCGCTTGCGTATCTTTTTGGGCACGCAGGGAATTGCGTTTACTGACCAAAGAGGCGCTGATCACGCCGATGGTTACAATCGCAATCATGATCGTCGACAACGCATTGATCTCGGGCGACACACCCAAACGCACCGCGCTGAATATTTTGATCGGCAAGGTTGTGGCGGATGGCCCTGAGGTAAACGAGGCGATCACCAGATCATCAAGGCTGAGTGTAAAGGCCAGAAGCCAGCCGGAAATAACCGCAGGTGCGATGATGGGCAGTGTCACCAACCGGAACGCCTCCCAGGGGGACGACCCCAGATCGAGTGCTGCTTCTTCCAAAGACCGGTCAAAAGTGACCAGCCGCGACGACACCACAACCGAAACGTAGCACATCGAAAACGTGGTATGCGCCAGAACGATGGTCAGCACCCCACGGTCCAACCCGATGCCAATGAACAAGAGCAGCAAGGACAGACCGGTTATCACTTCGGGCATGACCAGCGGCGCATATATCATGCCCGAAAACAGCGTGCGTCCCATGAAACGTCCACCACGCACCAACACATAGGCCGCCATCGTGCCAAGGATTGTGGCAAAGGTGGATGAGATGACAGCGACTTTGATCGTAACCCACGCAGCGTTCATGAACGCTTCATTCTGGAACAGGGTGCCATACCATTTGGTCGAAAACCCGGCCCAGACCGTCACCAATTTACCTGCGTTAAAGCTGTAAATGATCAAAATGATCATCGGGATATAGAGAAACGCAAACCCCAGGGTCAGAGAAGTCACATTGAACCAGCTGAGACGCTTCATTGTTCTGCCTCCGCTTGCTTTTGCTGGTTCCGCTGAAACAGCACAATCGGGATGATCAGGATCAACAACAAGATCACCGCAACCGCGCTCGCGACGGGCCAGTCTCGGTTGTTAAAGAACTCTTCCCACAGCACCTTGCCGATCATCAGCGTGCCGGAACCGCCCAGCAACGAGGGGATCACAAATTCGCCCAGCGCCGGAATAAAGACCAGGAAACACCCGGCAATGATACCGTTCTTGGACAAGGGGATCGTGACCAGCCAAAACGCCTGCGTGCGCGAACAGCCAAGGTCCTCTGCCGCCTCGTTCAGGGATTCATCCAACCGGTCGAGCGCTGCGTAAATCGGCAGGATCATAAACGGCAGATAGGTATAAACGATACCAATATAGACGGCTGTATTTGTGTTCAGGATCGTCAAAGGCTCGCCGATAACACCCAACCACAGTAAAAACTGGTTCAGCAATCCTTCGGTGCTGAGGATACCCATCCATGCATAGACCCGGATCAGAAAACTGGTCCAGAACGGCAGGATCACCAGCATCATCAAGGTTGGCCGCCATTCTTCGGGCGCTTTGGCCATGCCGTAAGCAATGGGATACCCCACCAAGAGCGTGCAGAACGTTGATATCACCGCAATGCGCAAGGAACTGAGGTAGGCTTTCCAATACAGATCGTCCGACGCGATGAAGGCAAAATTCTCAAAATCCAATTCTGCCAGAAGGGCACCCAAGCCGTCGCGCAAGGTTGGGGTATAAGGCGGGATCGCCAGTGCCGTATCAGACAGCGAGATTTTGAAAACGATAATGAACGGCACCAGAAACAGCACCAGGAGCCATGCATAGGGAACTGCAATCAGAGCAAAACGCCGCATCATTGCGCCAACAACACGCCGGCGGTCGCGCTCCATGAAATCCAGACGGGATCTTCCCAGGTGATGTCTCGCCGTGCAAGACGGCGGGTGTTTGCAGTCTGCGCCTTGATGATCTGACCACCGGGCAGTTCCACATGATAGGTCGAAAGGTTGCCAAGATATGCGATGTCCAGAACCTTGCCCTGCAGCGCATTTGCCGCGTCCTTGGGTTTTTCAGTGCTGATGCCAATCTTTTCGGGTCGAATGGCAAGATGCGCCTTTTGCCCATCGCTGAAGGGGTGCTCAGACATTGCAACGATCGGGTCCTGCCCCTCAGCCCAGTCGAGGTGATACTTATCTTTGCCCACTGCTTTTGCTGTGGCCTCAATGATGTTCACTTCGCCGATGAAATCCGCGACATAAACTGAATTTGGATATTCATAAATCGCCGCCGGGGTGGACACCTGAATGATCCGGCCTTCGTCCATCACCGCCACGCGGGATGCCACGGTCATTGCTTCTTCCTGATCGTGGGTTACGATCACGAATGTGGTGCCCGTCGTTTCCTGAATGTCCATCAACTCAAACTGGGTATCTTGGCGCAATTTCTTGTCCAGCGCGCCCAGAGGTTCGTCCAGCAAAAGTAGTTTCGGTGCCTTGGCCAAAGACCGCGCCAATGCAACACGCTGCCGCTGACCACCCGATATCTGATGTGGTTTGCGTTGTGCAAATTTTTCCAGCCGGGTGAGCTTGAGCATCTCATCAACCCGTGCCGCAATCTGATCTTTGCTTTGCTTGTCACGCTTGAGACCAAAGGCGATGTTTTCCCAAATGCTCAGATGCGGGAACAAAGCATAAGACTGAAACATCATGTTGACGGCGCGTTTGTTGGGCGGCACATCGGCGATGTCTTGTCCGGCCAATTCCATCTTGCCTTCTGTCGGGTTTTCAAACCCGGCCAGCATGCGCATCATTGTCGTCTTGCCGCATCCTGATGGCCCCAGCAGCGCAAAAAATTCCTGGGCATAGATATCCAACGTGAGATCGTCGATGGCGACAAACTCGCCAAATTTCTTGGTGACATTCTCAAACCGGATCAGTGGCTTTTCGTTAGGATCATCCCAAGGTGCAAAAACGGTCTGGCTCACAGGGTGCTTCTTTCATTTGTTCGGGAGGTCTTGGCAGTCAAAAAAGGGCGAGGCTGATATTGCCTCGCCCTTTGTCAGAAAACTTCAGGTACCGGATTTGATCTTGGTCCAAAGCCGCGTCACAACCCGCTGCACCTTGGGGCCATAAGGCGACGTGGTGTAGAGATTCTCAAGTGTTTCAGGTGTCGGATAAATCGCCGGATCACCGATCACGTCTTCTTCCAGAAACTCCTGTGAGGCCAGATTGCCGTTGGCGTAATAGACATAGTTCGATGCCGCCGCCATGTTCTGCGCGTCCATGATAAAGTTCAGGAACTTATGCGCGCCCTCCGGGTTTGGCGCATCCACCGGGATCGCCATGTTGTCGAACCACATCAACGCCCCTTCGCTGGGTGCATTGAATTCAATTTCGACACCATTGTCCGCTTCTGCCGCACGGTCACGCGCCTGCAAGATGTCGCCGGACCAGCCGAACGCCACGCAGATGTCGCCATTCGCCAGCGCATTGATGTATTCAGAGCTGTGGAATTTCTGCACAAACGGGGCCACCGCTGTCAGCGTCGGCTCTACCGTTGCAATGACATCGGGGTCCTGGCTGTCGGGGTCTTCGCCCATATAGGCCAGTGCCGCCGGAATGATCTCTGCCGGGGCATCAAGAAAATGCACACCGCAGGCAGACAGTTTTTCCATGTTTTCTGGTTCAAAAATCAACGCCAATGAGCCAACAGGCGCATCGTCGCCCAGCACTTCCTTGACCTTGTTGATGTTCACGCCAATGCCCGTGGTGCCCCACATATAGTTGATCGCATATTGGTTGTCGGGGTCATATTTCGCCACACGGGTGTTGATCACATCCCACATGTTGCCAGAGTTGGTCAGCTTGGACTGGTCCAGCTTCTGAAATGCGCCCGCCGTGATCTGGCGCTGTAAGAATGTGCCCGATGGCACAACCACGTCATAGCCTGACCCACCGGCCAGCATCTTGGTTTCCAGAACCTCGTTGCTGTCAAACACGTCATAGATCAGATCAATGCCGGTTTCCGTCTCAAACTTTTCGAGCAGAGATTCGTCAATATAGTCAGACCAGTTGTAGACGCGCACCTCTTCGGCAATCGCCGTGGATGCAAGCAAGGCCGTGGCAGCAACGCTGCCCAAAATTCCAAGTTTCATGTAATACTCCCGTTTAACAGACGTCATACCGACGTGATACAGACAGGGTTTTTCCCCGCCTTTGGCTAATTTGATCAAGTTTTGCCTCTCACGGCAAGATAATTTATGCTTTCATGCACGGCACGTTGGTGCAAGGTAACCGGTATCGACCATAAAGCAGGCGTTTGATGATGAACCAGGAACTGATCGCTCCGACGAATCCCTTCACGTCTGAGGATACCGGAAAGGCACCTGTGCATCAGCACGTCTACGAGCGTCTGCGGGCGATGATCCTCTTTGGTGATCTGGCACCCGGACAGGCGGTCACAATTCAAGGGCTGACCTCAGAGCTGGGTGTGGGCATGACACCGGTGCGTGAAGCGCTTCGTCGGCTGATCGCCGAGGGCGCGCTGACCCATCAGGGCAATCGCCGGGTCAGCGTCCCTATTCTGACTGCTGAAAGCGTCGAAGAGCTTGGTTTTATGAGGAAAGCGCTCGAACCCGAGCTGACAAGGCGCGCTGCAAATCGGATAACCACGGCTCAACTTGCCCATCTTCGAAGCTGTGATGACGATCTGAATATGGCGATCGAGCAGGGCGATGTCGGCGGTTATCTTACCCATAATTATCGGTTTCATGCGTTTATCTATGACTGCGCAAATGCGGCGATCATGACCGCGACAGTTGACCAATTATGGCTTCGGTTTGGACCCTCTTTGCGGGTCGTGTGCGGCCGCTTTGGCACCAACAATCTGCCCGACAGACATATGGATCTGCTCAATGCATTGTCTGCCGGCAACACCGAAGCCGCAGCCGAGGCGATGGCACAGGATGTCGAACAAGGCATCCGGCAGGTCCGCGCGGCCCTGCAATCAGATTGACCTGCCTATTGATTCGGTTTGACTTCGCATAATTTGATCATATTCTGCGGTCATTGATTTTCGCCGCTTTCCATGAGGTATGCGCCATGACCGCCATTACAAACCACCTGCCCACTTCTGAACTACAGGCGCTGGATGCTGCCCACCACATGCATCCTTTTACCACAAATAATGAACTGGCAGAAAAGGGTGCGCGCGTTATCACCCGGGCCAAGGGAATTTACCTGACCGACAGCGAGGGCAACGAAATCCTCGATGCCATGGCGGGTCTGTGGTGTGTGAACCTTGGCTATGGCCGCTCCGAAATGGGTAAGGTCGCCGCGCGGCAGATGGACGAGCTCCCCTTCTACAATACATTTTTCATGACCAGCCATATCCCTGCCATCGCGCTGGCCAAGGAATTGGCCGATCTGGCTCCGGGTGATTTGAACCACGTCTTTTTTGCAGGCTCAGGCTCAGAAGCGAACGACACCAACCTGCGCATGGTCCGCGTCTATTGGGCGCAAAAGGGCCAGCCGGAAAAAAGCCACATCATCAGCCGCAAAAACGGCTATCACGGCTCCTCCATGGGGTCGGGCAGCTTGGGCGGCATGACCTATATGCACGAACAGGGCGGCATGCCGATCCCCGGCATTCATCATATCGGTCAGCCCGATTGGTGGGCCGAAGGCGGCACCCAAACACCAGAAGACTTCGGCCTTGCCCGCGCGCAGGAACTTGAAGCCAAAATCCTTGAATTGGGTGCTGAGAACGTTGCGGCTTTTATCGGTGAACCTGTGCAGGGTGCAGGTGGCGTCATTATCCCGCCCAGCACTTATTGGCCTGAGATTCAACGCATCTGCACCAAATACGATGTGCTGTTGATTGCTGATGAAGTTATCTGCGGTTTTGGCCGTACGGGAAACTGGTTCGGCTCGCAGACCATGGGCATCACCCCTGACATTATGACCATCGCAAAGGGTCTCAGCTCTGGCTATGCGCCAATCGGTGGCTCTATTGTCAGCGACAAGATTGCAAAGGTCATTGATGCCTGCGAGTTCAACCACGGCTATACCTATTCCGGGCATCCGGTGTGTGCCGCTGTGGCGCTGGAAAACCTGCGCATCATGAAAGAGGAAAACATCCTTGATCACGTGCGCAATGTGGCTGGTCCCGCGTTGAATGAAGCGCTGCAAAAATTGGGCGATCACCCGCTGGTGGGTGGCGTCAATATCTCCGGCATGATGGCCTCCATCCCCCTGACCCCGCACAAGGAAAGCCGGGCGTCTTTTGCCAGTGATGGCGGCACGGTGGGATACATGTGCCGCGAACATTGCTTTGCCAACAATCTGGTGATGCGCCACGTCGGCGACCGCATGATCATCTCGCCTCCGCTTGTGATCACGCCTGAGGAGATTAAAGAATTCGGCAAACGGGCAAAGCTCGCGCTGGACGCGACCTATGCCACGCTGAAAGAAAAAGACATGCTCAAGGCGGCATCATAAACACCTATCTCTGCGCGGCGGGGTGATTGTCCTGCCGCGCGACCCTCACAGCGCGCGCAACCTGTCCAGCAACCGCAGCGACGGATAACCATCCGGCACAACACCAACATATTGCTGAAACCCGCGCACTGCGTTGATCGTCAGCGGCCCCATTTTTGCGTCAATCTTGATCGTATCAAATCCCGCCGAGGTCAGCCGTTTTTGCAGTTCGATCCTTTCATCGTACGTCAACGCACGATCCTCGCGCGGCCATATATGTTTGATCGGGCCCGCGCCCTTTATCCGATCGCTCAGGTGGCCCACGCCGATAACATAGGCGTCAGCGGTGTTATAATGCTCAATCACCTCAAAGTTAGAAAAGACCAAAAACGCGGCCCCTTCAGCTCCGGCTGGCAAAAGCACCGAAGCCAGACCGTGATCCTTGACCGAATTTCCGTTTACATCAGTGACGCCCAAAGCGGCCCAGTCACTTGGCAGTTTTTGGATTGACCGGTTTGCCGAAAGATAATCGAAACCCTTCGGCACCTGAACCTCAACACCCCATGGTTGATCCTTCTTCCAGCCGAAATGCTTGAGATAGGCAGCCGTTGAGGCCAATGCGTCAACAGGATTTTCTCCCCAGATGTTTCGTTTGCCATTCTTGTCATGATCGACGGCATGTTTGTTGAATGAGGATGGCATAAACTGAGTATGCCCCATGGCCCCTGCCCAACTGCCTGTCATCTGGTCCGGCGTTGTATCTCCGCTTTGCAAAATCTGCAGGGCGTTGATCAACTCATCCTCGAAAAATTCTGAACGGCGGGCGTCATAGGCCAAGGTCGCCAGGGAATTTATGACACTGCTGCTGCCGCGAAAGGTCCCATAGGCGCTCTCCAAACCCCAGATGGCTACAATGACTTCCTTGTCGACGTTAAATTCCGCCTCGATTCCAATCAGGGTCTCATCCCATTTTTCCAACGCTTTGCGCCCGTTTTCGATGCGCAAATCAGACACCGCAGTGTCGAGATAATCCCAGATCGTTTTGGTGAACTCAGATTGGTTGCGGTCGCGTTGGATAACCTGTGCATCATAGGTGACGCCGCGCAGCGCCGCATCGAACGTCGCACCCTCGATGCCTTGCTCAAGCGCGCGGGTGCGAAAATCTTTGATCCAGGCATTTAATCCCGCATCGGTCGCGGTCTGTGGTGACGGGGTTAGAGCCTCAGTCGCAGCAATCTTGATGGCTTCACTGCGCGCCACAGGCCGCATAGATGTTTGCGCATGTGCAGCAAAAGGGCCCGCACAGCTTGCCAAAATCGTGATGCCTGTAACGAATTGCCTTAGCATAGTTGCTCCGTTTCTTATGATTGGTTTGCTATCCAATCCTAGTAGGATTTTGCGTTCTGCCAAAGAGGTCACAATCGCTGCGCGCTGCTTTCCGCCATAGCTTCAATCTCGGCTCTGATACGGGCCAGATGTTCACGCAGCATCGGAACCCGGCGGGGCCTGAAACTTTTGCCCGTTCGCGCCAAGCCATCCATTCTGTCCAGGCGAAAAACGCGGTAATCTGTCCGAAGGTGACACCACGCCATCAGCATATTGGTGTCTTGCATATAAACGATGCCCAGCGGATCGACCTCGCGTTGTGAGGCGGCCCCCTTGGCGTCAGTATACCCAAAGCTGACGGTTTCCTCGTCCCACGTGGCGGCGCGCAGATCTGCCACATTGATGCGGGGCGGTTCCGGTCGTCTGAAACGACGCACATCCAAGATGGCATGTTGCAGCCGGTGCGCCTGCCGCGGCGGGACGCGTGCCGTCAGTTTCGCCAAAGCAGATTGAGCCGCACGCGCCAATGCCGGATCACCTATCACCGCCACATCGCGCAGCCCCAGAACCAGTGCTTCCAGCTCATCATTCTCAAAACCCAAGGGCGGTAACGCGGCGTCTTCGATCAAGGTATACCCAAATCCGGCTTCCCCATCTATCACGGCACCCAGACCCCGCAGGGCGTCAATATCCCGGTACACCGTGCGCAGCGACACATTAAGTTCGTCTGCCAGCTGCATCGCCCGCACCGGTGCAGGCATGCGCCGCAGTGAGGTCATCATTTGAAAAAGGCGGTGCGTGCGATTCATGTTCTCAGCTTAACCTGTGCTGACAGAAATTGACAGCATAGGCTGATATCAAATGCCTAGAATTTCAATTGGAGAACCTCATGATCACCCTCATCACATTTGCCCCTGCATTTGGTCAGATCAGCGCCAGCCCATTCTGCGTCAAAGCGGCATGGATGCTGAATATGTCGGGCCTGCAATGGCAGCGCGAAGACAGCATGGACCCCCGAAAGATGCCCAAACAAAAACTACCTGTTATTCGCGTGGGTCAAACCCTTGTCCAGGATAGCGACAACATCCGGGCTTACCTTGAACAACAGGGGGCCGATTTTGATGCCGGCCTCAATGACATGGAAAAGGCAACCTCTCGCGCCTTCATTCGGATGGCCGAGGAACACCTGTATTTCCATTGCGTCCTGCAACGCTGGGGCGAAGACACCGTTTGGCCGACGATCCGTGACACCTATTTCACCGCTATTCCTTCGGTCCTGCGGGGGTTCGTCACCAACAAATTGCGCAGGGCCTGTTTGCAGGGGATGGACAGGCAGGGGCTTGGCCGGCTGACACCACAGGAGCGGATGCAAAGAATTGAACCTGATCTGCAGGCGATCACAACCCGGCTATGGCACGGCAGGTTCCTTTTCGGGGGCCAGCCAACTGCCGCAGATGCATCCGTTGCCCCGATGCTTGCCGGTATGCGCGCAACGCCCGGCACGACCCTGCTCAAGACCCGGATTGCCGAAGATGAAATCCTGTGTCGCTACATTGACAGGACAGAGGATGCGTTGTCGGTGCCCAGAACTACCGCCGCGTCCGTGTCACTTTGCGCTTGATCTTGTCTTTCTTGCGTTTGGCATTACTGCCCTTGCGTCGGGGGCTGCGCCCGGCCGGGCTTCGACCGCCTTGTGGTATTTTTTGACCTTCAATCTCCAGCAGTTCGAGAGCTATCCCGCCGGTAACGGGCACAGCCTCGGCCAACCGCACGATGACGTGTTGGCCGAGGCTGATTGTCATCCCGGTGTCTGACCCCGTCAACGTCTGCGCTTCGGCGTCATGATGAAAGTACTCGCGCCCGAGCGATCGCATCGGCAGCAATCCATCAGCCCCGGTTTCATCCAGTTTCACAAACGCACCAAAGCGCGCGATCCCGCTGATCCGCCCTGTAAATTCATTTCCAACACGTTCCGACAGAAACGCCGCCAAATAACGATCTGTGGTATCGCGTTCCGCCATCATGGATCGGCGTTCGGTGTCAGAAATATGCGCACCAGTATGCTCAAGCGCTTCAATCTCTTCGGCCTGCAGGCCATCCTTGCCCCAGCCATGCGCGGTGATCAGCGCCCGGTGAACGATCAGGTCAGCATACCGCCGAATTGGTGATGTGAAATGCGCATATGACCGCAGTGCAAGGCCAAAGTGGCCGATGTGAGCGGGCGCATAATAGGCCTGAGTCATCGACCTTAATGTCGAGATGTTGATCAGTTCGGCATCGTCTGTTCCGGCCGCGTCATTCAGCAATCGGTTCAAATGAGAGGTTTGCAAGACCTGACCCTTGGCAAGCGTGAACCCTGCTGCCTGCGCAGTCTCACGCAGGCTATCAAGTTTTTCTGGTGAGGGTTCCTCGTGCACACGGAACAGCAATGGCGTTTTCTTGGCCAGCAGTGTTTCAGCCGCTGCAACATTGGCCAAAACCATAAATTCTTCGATCAGCCGATGCGCGTCCAACCGATCCTTGAAGTTGACAGAACTCACCTTGCCATCGTCACCCAGTTCGATCCGCCGTTCCGGCAGGTTCAGATCAAGTGGTTGCCGCAGTTTGCGGGCCTCTGTCAGGGCGGCATAGGCGGCATAAAGCGGCTTTAGAACGGGCTCTAACAATGGGCCAGTGCGGTCATTTGGGGCACCGTCAATGGCGTCCTGAACCTCTTGGTAATGAAGAGATGCAGGTGATTTCATCAACACGCGGTGGAAAGAATGCGACAGCTTTTGGCCATTGGCGTTCAGCACCATCCGCACGGCGATTGACGGGCGTGGCACACCCTCGTGTAAAGAACACAGATCACCAGACAAACGGTCTGGCAACATCGGCACAACCCGGTCAGGGAAATAGGTGGAGTTGCCACGTTTGCGCGCCTCTCGGTCCAATGCGGACCCGGGCGTGACATAAGCGGCGACATCGGCAATCGCGACCCAGACGACGTGACCCCCGGCATTTTTCGGATCGTGATCAGCATGCGCATAACACGCATCGTCGTGGTCCCGCGCGTCAGACGGATCGATGGTGATCAGTGGCAGATCGCGCAGGTCCTCACGGCCCTTGACACCTATGGGTTTGGCGGCGTCCGCCTCTGCGATGACATCATCGGGAAACTGGTCCGGGATGCCATGCTGGTGAATGGCAATCAATGACACCGCTCTGGGCGCAGACGGATCACCCAACCGCTCAACAATCCGCGCGCGCGGCAATCCCATCCGCCCTTTTGGCCCGGCCTGTTCAGCTTCGACCAGCTCACCATCTTTGGCACCATGGGTTGCGTCGCTGGCGACGGTCCATTCCCGGTCCGCACCCTTGTCGATGGGTTGAATACGCCCCCCTTCGGCCGTTTTTCGAAAAATGCCCATGACCCGAATTGGATTGGTGCCGATCCGGCGGATCAGCCGGCCCTCGTATGCGTGCCCGTCCCCTTTGCCCAGCGTCAGCCGGGCAAGAATACGGTCCCCTTCGCCCAGCGCCGGATCAGAGGCGCGCGGGATCAGCAGCACGACCGGTTCTTTACCGCTGCCCTGCCATTCCATCGGTTTGGCAAAAAGATCACCATCCTTGTCGGTCCCTGTCACCAGCAACACCGATACGGGCGGCAGGCGGTCCGGGTCCTGATAGCTTTTCTTGCGTTTTTCCAGATGGCCCTCGGCCTCCAACTCTTTCATCATACGCTTAAGGTCGATGCGGGCGGCACCTTTGATCCCAAACGCCTTGGCGATGTCGCGCTTGGCGGTCAGAGTGGGGTTTTGTTCGATCCATTCGAGGATCTCGGATTTTGACGGTAATGTTTTCATGCGCCTCAGGTAGCACGCGCATGGTGTCACGTCATGGTCAAATCGGTCACGTCGTCCACGTCACGCAGTGTCGCAATTTCAGCAATGCGGTACCCCGGCATCGTCGCCTTGGTATCGGCAAGCGCATGTTCGCTGGACCAGCGGACATCTTTGAACAACTTCGGCGGTTGTCGCCGTGGATGTTTCAGGCCGATCAACCAATATCCACCATCAGGCGCGGGGCCAAACACCGCATCATGTGCGCCCAACGTCCGAAAAGCCTCTGCAATATGATGCCGCCTTATGCCGGGAACATCAGCCCCAATGACGCAAGCCGGGCCGCGCACGACCTGCCCCAATATCCGCGCCATACGATCCCCCAGATTTCCGCACCCTTGCGGCCACCGGATCAGATGCTTGGGCCAAACGCGGCTTTGCAGCCCTTGGGTATCGGGGGCCACTGCCAAGACCACATGCCAACGCGGGTCCTGCATGCGGCGGATCAATTGGCGCGTCTGGTGGCGAAACCACCACGCCGCCGCCGTCATCCCGATATCGCGTCCCAACCGGGTTTTAACCCTGCCGGGGTGCGGTTCTTTGACCATGATGATCAGGGTGGGCTTCACAACATTTGCACCGTGCCCAGGTTTGATGCTTTGACGGCCATCCGCCGCGACGCTCTGCGCACCAGAGTATCATCGGTCTGCACAATGCCCACACTCACGCAAAGTAGTCTTTCAGGATGCGGCCATAAATTGCCTTGAGTTGATGAATGTGTTCTACCCGCACGTGTTCGTCGACCTGATGCATGGATTGCCCTACAAGACCAAATTCCACCACCGGGCAATGCGCCTTGACAAAACGTGCGTCAGAGGTGCCACCACTGGTAGACAATGTGGGCGTCACACCTGTTTCAGCGGCAACCGCGTTTGACACCATGTCTGACAACGGTCCGGGAGGCGTGATAAAACTTTCCCCGGAAATCTTAACCTCTACCTCAATCTGAACCCCAAACTTTTCGCGAATTTCTTTGGCCTGTTGTTCCAGCCATGTGGTCAGGCTGGCCCCCGAATGCAGGTCATTGAAGCGAATGTTGATCGCTGCTGTGCAAGCCGCCGGAATGACATTGGTGACGGGATTGCCGGTGTCGACCGTGACGACAGCCAAAGTGGACGCATCGAAATGGTCCGTTCCCTGATCCAGCTCATGGGATGCCAAATTGTCCATCAACCGGACCATTGCAGTCAGCGGATTGTTCGCCCTGTGTGGATAGGCCGCGTGGCCCTGTTTTCCTACGACGCGAAAAAGTGCATTCATCGATCCACGGCGGCCAATTTTCATCATATCGCCCATTGTTTCAGGACAAGTTGGTTCCCCCACAAGGCAGACATCCATGCGTTCGCCATGATCTGTCATATAATCTAACAGTGCGGTGGTGCCATCGTCAGCATCGCCTTCCTCGTCCCCGGTGATTGCCAAAATGATCGACCCATCAGGCGGGGTTTCGCGTACAAAATCAATCGCCGCTGCCGCAAACGCCGCAACGCCTGATTTCATGTCCGTGGTGCCGCGGCCGTACATAACGCCGTCTTTTACTTCAGCTCCAAACGGCGGCATCGTCCAATCCGCTTCGTTTCCGATCGGAACAACATCGGTATGCCCGTTGAAGCCAAAGGACCGGGTGTTGCCTTTGTTGCCCCACCGGGCAAACAAGTTCCTGATGCCACCACGATCCGCCCAGACGCAGTCAAAACCCGCACCGCTGAGCAGATCATACAGGATTTCCAGCGCCCCTTCATTTGCAGGCGTTACAGAGGCGCAGCGCACCAGTTTTGCGGTCAATTCAGCAGGGTCAACGCCAGACATTTCGGCTCCTTTGTTTGGGGAAACGTGTGTTCGACCCTTTGTGTGGCGAAAAAAGTGAAGTGCCAAGGGGTGGATGCAGGAAAAGCTTAACAGTTTCCCGTTTCTCGTGTTATGAATTCATTAATAATATGACCCGAGGCAGGGCATCAGCAGTGTAGATCGCGTTTAGCACCTGAAAACAGGGCAGATGGATCATCAAATCAACGAATGACATGGGGCAAATCCATGTCGTGCTGACTGTGGCCACCTCGACCAAAGGTTGGGGCAGAGAAATGGTTGCAGCGTCGGAACTTCCGATTGACACAGTCCGCGAGGGCACGACGGCCATGGATATGGCGAATGCCATCTTTGGCAGTGGCGTAACTGTCACCGGGGCAACATTTTTCGGCGATATCGACAGCGCCGGCATCTACTCGGGCGGGCTTTCGACATCACCGGGCGTCGTACCGGGAGACACCGGCGTCATATTGTCGACCGGCAACGCAGAAGATTTCACCAATTCCAATGGACAGGCCAACCAAAGGGCCAACACCTCTACGAACACATCCGGCACAAACAACAACCCCCAGTACAACGCAGCAGCAGGCGCGCGTACCTATGACGCGGCAACGCTGGATATTGATTTCATTCCCGACAGCTCGGTTATGACGATGCAGTTTGTGTTTTCTTCCGAGGAATACCCCGAGTTTCAGAATTCAATTTATCAGGATTTTGTGGGCGTCTGGATCAATGGCACCCTTGTTCCGATGGATGTGGGCAATGGTGATGTTGACCCCGGCAACGTGAACACCTCGAACAACATCAACATGTATGTGTCCAACCAAAACTCTCAGGCAAACACCGAAATGGACGGGTTCACCATCACGCTGACCCTGACCATGTTGGTCAATCCCGGAGTTGTAAACTCCATGCGGATCGCCATCGCGGATGTGTCTGACAGTAGCTACGATTCAAATCTTCTGATCGCTGGAGACTCTGTCCAAACTGATCTGATTGCCATTTCTGACGCCGTTAACGTGTTTCCCACCGGACAGAAAACTATCGATGTCTTGGGGAATGATATCAACAACGGTGTCGGTGCGCTGACGATCACCCAGATCAACGGACAAGGTGTTTCGGTTGGGACCCTTATCACCCTGCCGACGGGTCAGACGGTGCAACTGAACGCGGACGGCACACTTACTGTTACCGGTGACGGTGATGTCGAAAACTTTAATTTCACCTACACGATCGACAACGGGACGAACACGGACGTTGGCTTTGTCAACGCGACAAGTGTCCCCTGTTTTGTTGCCGGCACGCTCATTGCGACCCCTGATGGCGAATGCGCAGCAGAGTTGTTGCAACCTGGTGATCTGGTGATGACAAAAGACGATGGGCCCCAGCCGCTACGTTGGATTGGCACACGTCACGTTGAAGCAAGTGGTGATTTCGCCCCAATTCACATCCGAGCGAACACCTTTGGTGAACATCGTGATCTTTTGGTGTCGCCCCTCCATCGTATCTTGATCCGCGACAATCTGGCGGAATTGCTGTTCGGCGAAGCCGAGGTGCTGATCGCCGCACGTGATCTGGTGAATGACCGGTCCGTCCTGCGTCGTGAAGGAGGCGAGGTGTGCTATGTCCATCTGATGTTTGACCGGCATCAGGTCGTGTTTTCCGAAGGATTGGAAACAGAGAGCTTTCTGCCCGGCCCGCAGACAACCAAAAGTTTTGAGGCTGACATCGTGGATGAAATTTGTGCGATATTCCCCGGAATGGATCCCGACACCGGGAAAGGGTATTCGCCCGCTGCACGTCGGACACTCAAAAGGTACGAAGCCCACCTTTTGCGCGTGACACAGGCGGCCTGATCATGACATGGCTTGCCCTCACTGATCACGATGACCGTCGCTTTTCCCTTCGCGGGTTGGGGTCAGATAAGAAAGACACCCCCCTGCTGGCGGATGACCCGCGTGCGATGCTGACACGTGGCACGATCATGTTTGAAACACGATTGTCTGCGGACGGTCGCCCGCAGGTTTTGTTTGGCTATAAAACAACCCATCCTTGGCTGCGCAGCCTCACGTTTCAGGCGATCCCCGGTGGCGGGGTCGCGATGGTTCAGGTCCAGGGCAAGGCGATCACCCATGCCGCAATCCAACATGAGGATGCGGGCCGCACCGATGTTGTACGCATTACTTATTCTTGGGACAGCACCGCAAAATGGGGGCGCATGACGCTGGAACAACCCGAAGACATGCAAGTTGTCAGCGTTGCCGTTGAAAACCCGCGGCCCCTGTCTTTGGATGACATACGCGACCTGATGCTGGGCCGTGGCGATCAGACATTTGCCCCAGACATGATATTCGCAGCGCTCTCAAATCAGATTGAGCCAATTGGTCCGATGCCAACGCTGCTGCCCGACACGCCATTGGCGACTCCTCTGGGGTACAAAAACGCCGGGCAGTTGCAGCGTGGCGATACCGTTTTGACCAAAAGTGCCGGCATCGTCCCTGTGTTGCAGCGGGTCAGCAGGATGGTCCCTGCGCGCGGCAGCTATCAGCCCATCCGCCTGCGCGCGCCCTACTTTGGCCTGCAACAGGACATCATCGTATCCCCGGATCAGCGCCTTGTGATTGATGGCCCAGAAGTCGAATACCTGTTCAGCCAGGAAGCCGTATTGGTGCCTGCACGTCATTTGGTGAACGGATTTGCCGCGCTTAACGAACCTTGCGGTCCGACCATCTGCTATTCTCAGCTCCTGTTGCCGGGTCATGAGACAATGCTGGCGGCGGGCACAGCCTTGGAAAGCCTCTATATTGGTCGCATCCGACGCAACGCGTCTCATCTGCAAAGCAGCATCCTGCACACATTTGATCGCAGCAGTTTGCCTGAACACGGTCGGCCCGGGCATCACGTCTTGCGGTGGTATGATGCGATCCACCTTGCCCGCCAGCGGGCCGCCTAGGGCAACAGGCTGTTGCGCACTGCGTGTCAATTGCCTCTTTCAAATTTCCAGTTCTCTGCGCACATTCATGAAATTGCCAAGAGCCTGAAAAATGAAAGTGCCGCCCTTTGCCTGCTGATTTGGAAATAGGAGAACGTCTTGCCGCGCGCCTCAAAGAAGAGCGCAAGAAGAAGGGACTGAGCCTTGAAGCACTGGCACAGCTTTCCGGCGTTTCACGGTCAATGCTATCACAGATTGAGCGCAGCGAATCCAGCCCAACAGTGGCAAGCCTTTGGAACCTCACCCGCGCCTTGAATGTTGATTTCGCCGGGCTCTTGGACGAAAGCGCCGATGCACCACGGTCCATCAAAGAAGTGGTGCGCGCCAACGAGATACCGCAGATCAATAGCAAGGCAGGTGGTTGCATTATCCGAATCCTAAGCGCCCCCGAAGATGTCGGACAGACCGAAGTTTACGACATTGAATTCAAAGATAATGCTCTGCTGGACAGCGCGCCGCACAAAGCAAATTGCGAGGAACATTTGACCGTGCTTGCAGGCACCGTACTGGTCCGCTCAGATGAGGAAACTGCGTTGGCAGAAGTGGGTGATACCCTGCGCTATCGTGCTGATCGGGATCATTCGATTCAGGCCAAGGGCAATGCACGGGTGATATTGATCGTGAAAAACGCCTGAGGGCTGGCCATCAAAAGGATTAGAAAATGAAAATCGGATTTATCGGACTTGGGAACGTTGGCGGCAAACTTGCCGGGTCTATCCTGCGCAATGGGTACGACCTGACCGTGCGGGATCTGAACCAGGACTTTGTGGATGGTTTTGTTGCCCGTGGTGCGGACAGCGCGGACAGCCCCAAAGAACTTGCTGAGATGTGCGATGTTATCATCACCTGCCTGCCGTCGCCCGCCGCCTGTAGCGACGTGATGGAAGCCGCCGATGGCGTGATCGCCGGGCTGAGCGAAGGCAAGATCTGGGCCGAGATGTCGACCACAGATGAGACCGAGGTTAAACGCATCGCGGAACTGGTGCGCGCCACCGGGGCCGCCCCCATCGAATGCCCGGTTTCGGGCGGCTGCCACCGTGCGGCGACGGGCAACATCTCGATCTTTGCGGGCTGTGACCGGGATACTTTTGAGCGCATGTTGCCGATGCTGACCACTTTGGGCCGGCGCGTGTTGCACACAGGTCCTATTGGGTCTGCGTCGGTGCTCAAGGTAATGACAAACTATCTGGCCACCGCCAACCTGCTGACCCTTTGCGAGGCGATGGTGACAATGAAAGCCGCGGGCATGGACATGGCCACCACCTATGAGGCGATCACGATCTCGTCTGGCACATCCTTTGTCGCTGAAACCGAAGGTCAGGTCATTCTGAACGGCAGCCGCGATATTTCGTTCACCATGGATCTGGTGCTCAAGGATATCGGCCTGTTTCACAAGATCGCGGAACAGCATGACATCCCGCTCGAAATCAGCCCGCTGATGATCGAGATATTCAAGGATGGGCAAAAACGCTATGGCAGCCGTGCACAATCTGACGACATCATTCGCAGGTTGGAAGATGCCACGGGCCTGTCGATTCTGGCAGATGGCTTCCCGGCCGAGATGACCGACGATGAACCCGAAGAGCCGGGGTATGAAGTGGTGCCGCGTGGATCGAACGTCAGATAACTCTGACCTTCAAGTCACAAACAGGCTCAAAATGAAGAAACGGGACCTTCAGGTAGGATGCGGCAAAAGTCGGTTGTGAGCCCAATTCGACCGATGCTGCGCGATGCACTAACGGCCACAAGTTGCGCAAACCTGCCATACGACCGAAGCCGACGAAAATGGATTGGTAAATTTCTGCGGTTGCGAAAATTCCCCCAAACCAGCCAATGGCCTTGTTGTTGTTCGAGCAGGGTGTTGGATGACCGGGTCGCGGACGGAGTAGACGTTGCCCTTTTCGGGCTTTGCTACCCAATGCTGGTCGCAATCTAGGTGTCTGGATTAGGTACCCTGCTCTGGCAACGCGTGGGTCTTCATCGCGTTCTTGTAAGCGGGACGCTGTGCGGCGGAGAGATACATTGCCTCGATCTTTGGGTGGGCGGCAAACAGAGCTGCCCGATCTGTTGGCCATTCAGTTAGCATGGCGAAGTAATAGTCTAACGCCGTGAAGCCGCGCTTCATAAAGGAGGCTTCGCCCGAAATGGCTGCTTCCATGACGTCAAAGAACACGCTCAGATCAGCTGAAGCTTTCTTCTCTACCTCTGCAATTGCGATTTCAGAGTTGGCATATCTTTCTGGATGATTCCATCGCGCGACTGTCGGGTACCCTGCTGTCGCCATGACATTAAGCCAAAACAGGAACTCCGCCCTGTCTGGTTCCCCTGGCTGAGGCGTAATGCCAGATTGAGGGAAGGCTTCGCCTAGCAAAGTTACGATGGCACCAGTTTCCCCGACAGTGGAACCGTCAGGTAGCGAGAGTGCAGGCACGCGCCCAGTCGGGTTCAAGCCAAGATAATCGGGTTCCTTGTGCTCACCACGACCCATATCGACATAGCAAAGATCAAACTTGGCTCTAATGTCTTGCAGCATTGCATGCACGACAATTGAGCCCGCCATATATTCCCAGTGCAAAGTGTACATTTCCGCTCCTTAAGTTAGATTTTCTTTAGCCCACTCACTATCCCATGGTATAAAGTCACGATTTCAAATTATTTGGGTTCATGCACGGCGGATTTTGTTTGGGTCAGTGATAGAAAATCTTTAGTAATGAAATATGCGGATATCCCATCTCAACGCATTGCGAGCACTTGAGGCCACGCTGCGCCATGGCAGTTTTTCAGCGGCGGCTGGTGAACTTGGCATTACTCCCGCTGCTGTGGGGCAGCGTGTCCGATCGCTTGAGGACTATCTTGGCAAGGAGCTGTTTGAGCGCGCCAGCACCGGTATCCGGGCACTGGAAGAGGTGCGCCAGATCGAACCTATGTTGACCAACAGTTTTTCAGGTTTGGCGGCGACCTTGGACCAGCTTCGCGCTGGGCTTTCCGGCTCACGCTTGTCCGTTACTTTGCCTGCATCTTTTGTCGAGAACTGGCTAAGCCCGGTGATTTCGGAGTTCTATCAGCGCCATGCAGAGGTTGATCTGCGCCTGGACGCATCTAACCGAGACGTCGATCTGTTGACCGAGCCCTTCGACTTTGCCGTGCGCTACGGCTCACACCCGACAGATCAACTTCAGGGGGAGGTGCTGTTCGGAGATCACGTGCTACCAGTTTGTTCACCCGAGTTTGCACGACTATACGGGATTGAACCAGGCCTTCGGTCGTTCAAGGGCATCCCGCTAATACATATTTTGAACCGGACAAATGACCCAAGCTGGGTCGGGTTCGAGGGCTGGGGAACAGTTTTCGGCTTCGAACAAGAGAATATACTCGATGGAGTCCGGTTCTCGAAAGTCAGTTCCGGCCTTCAATCGGCAATCGCTGGGCAAGGATTGGTTTTGTGCGGGCTGGTTGAGGCGTTCAACGCCGTTCGCTCGGGTCAGCTCTTAATCCCCTTCGGACCGTCAATGCGATGCGAAACAGACTACAAGTACCGACTGCTATGGGTTCGAGGGCGGCCGATGACGAGGTTGCAAGCAGACTTCAAGGCATGGCTCTTGGAAAAGGTCGCGGTGTTCAACAAGGAAATGAATGCTCTGTTGATGGACGTACACAGCTGACCGCACCAATCGTGTCTGAATTGGGGCTCGGAGTGGTCAACGGTTGATTGGCTCCTGCCTGCACTAATCGCGAAGGGTGGCAACGGCGGGTCCGAGCCCGAAGTTAGCTTTCCGGCTCCTTAGTGATTACGGTCGTGACAGTTCGTGTAGAGCGGCTTTGCGTAATGGCTATCGCCCCCAATACCAAAGCGCAGGCTATCGCCTGTGCAGCCGTAATCACTTCACCAAACGCAAGCACGCCAACGGCAAACATCGTCGGCAATTCAATGCTTCCAATAACAGCCGTGCGCGTCGCACCGATGATAGGTGAACAGACAGTGTAAATCAGTTGCGGAATAAGCGCGGTTACAAGGCCGATCCCAACAATCAGAAACCAGTCACTCCCGCCCTTTGGCAGGATTTCGGCAACCTCAGACGTGAGAATGAGAGGGGCAAGGCCAATGATCGACCCAAGTGAGACCGACGCTATTCTGGCCAAAGGGGCAATACGAGACAGGCGATGAACGAGAACACATATACCAAAACCAAAACCAAAAGGTGCCGCCAAGGACACGAGTAGCGTTGGAACCTGTTCTGGAGGCACAGATGCCGGAGATCCTGCAATGATCGCCGCAACAACAATCAACCCAGCTGCAACGATGCTGCGCCGTGTCGGTCGGTCGCCAAAAAGTGTCCATGCGATCACAATCGTGAACACTGGATACGTCATATATAGAACGCCAACGGTCGATGCAGGAACTGTCTCAAGAGCCGTGACATAGCCAACCCAGCCAAGCCCCATCACACCTCCGGCCATCATCCCCCAGACGATCTCCCGCCAATTTGAGCGATACTTCAGGATTGCAGGCAACAGGATAATCGCTGCCAATATGTAACGATAAAATGCGACTGCATAGGGAGCGAGACCCTGATCGGTCAACCCGCGGCTAAAATACGGGACAAAGCCAAAGCAGATGGATGCAAAAAGAACACCAGCGACCGCAAGGGCATAGGGGGTAGCTGCTCCTTTGGCTGAGTTTGGTTTATCCATTTTTGACAGCTAACACACGCTGATGTGGTTGGCATCACCAATACAAATGAACGGCGGCTTGGTCCCGCGACTCGGTCATCTAAGTTTCGATTTTCGCTGCGCCGCACATGAGTGGCGGCTTTTCATACGGCATCGCGGCAAACTGGGCCCAGCCAATGACGGCTGATCTTGAACTTGCCGATGCCGTCAATATCGCGATGCGCCAACACCGGCCATTGGTGCCAAAGGAGCGAATGTCTCAAAAGTCCGCTCATTGCCAGTTGGCCCGGCATGCAGCGAATTTCTGCTTTTCCAGAAGCGGACGTTCGCGAATAGCGCGGCGATCGACGGCACTGAGCCCTTTGTTCCAAATGCTGCGCAGTGCACGAAGGTCAGCTATGCTGGCGATGGCAATTGCGGGCAAATAAGATACAAGGCCTTCTTTGCAGAACAACCAGCTTCAGTTGTTTTTTTTGGTGAATAATCATCACTTACAACAGATAAACGCAGGAACTTGGTATGCGATTCTTAATGAAAGTTTTTGCAATCAGCTTGGCCACGGCAGTTAATGCCCAGAGCGGGTTCCAATGTAATGAGCACGGTGCAATCGTTACAATTGCAGATGGCACCGTATATTATTTGGGCAAAAACTGTGATGCAGCCCAAAAAGGCGGGGGCACCGGGAAATGGTGGCTAGCTGCGTCGGCACTTGTTGTCGACATTGGCGGACAACCTGTTCGACTTCCATTCGAAATTGATTGCGATCTGCCAGCTTGCTGGTTGGATAGCTGAAAGAGAATAGTGTTGGAGCGTATTTAATGCGATCCACCTTAACAAATGGTCCGAATTTCCGCGACCACCTCTGAGACAGTCGGTTTGCTGGATTCCCACTCGCGGATCAGGTTCGTGCATCTTCGCAAGCCGCGACCGCAGGATTTGGTGGTTTAATACGCTTGCGATGCAAGTGACTTTAAGGGGAAATCGCTGCCAAATGTGTCTCGAGGTGGTTATTTATATGGTATGCCGAAATTTTTTGGGATTTATCTATTTAAAATCAATATATTGAATGAATGATATGGATGATCTTCCGTCCGCTACCAAATCATCTCAACACTTTGCAAATGATGATCTTATGGCTTTTGCCATGGCTGTTCTAACAGTCTTGCGCGGCGTCGTGTTGGCCTGCTTAATGGGCGGTGCTAGGACAGTAGGCGATGATACCTGACGCGGCGGCCAGCCAGTTTTCGCCGCAACAAGGCCGCCATGACGGCGACCTGATACTTAACGATAAAAAAGCGACTGCCCGTTGTGGAACACCTGTACCTTTTCAGGGACTGCGGTAAGGCGGATTGAGGTGCCGCGTACATTGTTGTGCACGCCGGGAAGCTTGCCAATCACGGCATTGCCCGCGTCCTGTTCTTCAAAATATAGCAAAGTGACTTCGCCCAGTGCTTCGGTGAAATTCACGACACCTTCGAACAGGAAATCACCAGACGTCCTGACAAGATCCTCTGGCCGAACCCCGACGTTCACGCGGATGCCCTTGTCGTTCTTGTCAGTTTTCACCGCAGAAACCGCCGTGCCGCCGCCGTCAAGTTTCACTGTTGTTTGCGCACCGGTCTTGACCACCTCGCCCGGCAGGAGGTTCATTGCAGGAGAGCCAATGAACTGGGCCACAAATTCGTTTTCGGGACGCTCATACAAATCCAACGGCGTGCCAACCTGGGCGATGCCCTTGTCAGCCAAAACAACAATGCGACTGGCAAGGGTCATTGCCTCGACCTGATCATGGGTCACATAAATCATCGTTGAATCTGGCATCTGCTCTTTAAGTTGGGCAATTTCAATGCGAGTCGCGACACGCAGCGCCGCATCGAGGTTCGACAGCGGTTCGTCAAACAAATAGACCTTTGGGTCACGCACAATCGAACGGCCGATTGCAACGCGCTGGCGTTGACCGCCAGACAATGCCTTGGGCAGGCGGTCCAGATATTCGGTCAGTTGCAGCTTGTCCGCCGCGCGCTTGATCGCCGCATCAATGTCCGCAGGGCTTTTCTTGGCAAGCTTCAGCGCAAAGGCCATGTTGTCCCGCACAGTCATGTGCGGATAAAGAGCGTAGGATTGGAATACCATCGCAATGCCACGTTCGGACGGGGGCACATTGTTGACCACTTGACCGTCAATTTCCAACGTCCCGCCAGAGATCTTTTCCAGACCTGCAATCATCCGCAGCAGGGTGGATTTGCCGCACCCTGATGGCCCCACAAACACGATGAGTTCGCCTGTGGTGATATCCAGATTGATGTTCTTGAGGACTTCGACGTTGCCATAGGTCTTGGCAACTTGGGTCAACTTGAGATTGGCCATTTACGTTTCCTTTTGATCAATGGATCGTTTGCTGATGCATGCCTGCCAAGGGGCAAGGGCAATTGTCCCGCCTTTATCCGTGTCGGCAGTATCCATATCGGGGGCCAGATTGGCCCAGTTACCTGTGGGCAGGTCAACGGTCGCCGGGGCATCGGAGAGATTGAAAGCACAGAACACCTCTTCGCCATCCAACATGCGCGAAAAACTCAGGACGTCGTCTTTGACTGTCAGATTTGATAACGTTCCTTTGGCCAGCACGGCGTTTGATTGACGCAAGCCAATGGCCTTTCGATAATGGTGCAACATTGCCGAGGGGTCTGCCTCTTGCGCGGCAACAGAGAGGTTCAGATGCTCAGGGCTGACCGGCAGCCATGGCTTGCCAGTGGTGAACCCGCCGTTTTGATTGGACAGCTCCCAGGCCATGGGGCTGCGACAGCCGTCGCGGCCTTTGAATTCCGGCCAGAATTCAATGCCATAGGGATCTTGCAGGTCCTCGAATGCGATGTCGGCTTCGGGCAGGCCCAATTCTTCACCTTGGTACAGGCAGACGGACCCGCGCAGGCACATCAGCATTGTCACAAACAGGCGTTGTGCTGCGGGGGACAGTGCCCACCGGCTGGCATGGCGCATCACGTCATGGTTTGAAAACGCCCAGCAGGCCCACCCGTCGGCGGCAACATCCGCGACCTTGGCGAACACTTCCGCGATCCGTTCCGCAGTTGGTTTTTCCTTAGCCAAAAGCTCGAAAGCATAGCACATGTGAACAAACTCATCGCCACTTGTGTACTGGCCCAAAATCTCCAGCCCGTACTGTGCATCACCGACTTCGCCCACCGCGGCCTTACCGGGATATTCATCCAGCAGCGCGCGGAAGCGGCGCAAAAAGGCGAGGTTCTCGGGTTGGTTCTTGGAATAGATATGTTGCTGGTGGTTGTACGGATTGACCGACGGCGCGATGTTGGCATTGCGTTTTTCAGGAGGCAGGGCGGGGTTATCGCGCAGCTGCTTGTCGGCAAAGTAAAAGTTGATGGTATCAAGCCGAAATCCATCTACGCCCCGGTCCAGCCAGAAACGGGTTGCATCCAGCAGGGCATCTTGCACTGCGGGTGTGTGCAAATTTAGATCCGGCTGACTGCTCAGAAAATTATGCAGGTAATACTGTTCGCGCCGGGGGTCCCAGTGCCACGCCGGCCCACCGAAGATCGACAGCCAATTGTTCGGGGCTGTTCCATCGGGTTTGGGATCAGCCCAGACATACCAATCTGCCTTGTCGTTTTCACGGTCTAGTCGGCTTTGTGCGAACCAAGGATGTTGGTCGGATGAATGCGACAGCACCAGGTCGATCATCACTTTGACGCCGTGATCATGCGCGGTGGCAATCATTTCATCGAGATCGGTCAGTTTGCCAAACATCGGATCGACATCACAGTAATCGCTTACGTCATACCCGAAATCCTTCATCGGAGAGGTAAAGAATGGCGAAATCCAAATCGCATCCACTCCAAGTGATGCGATATAGGGCAGGCGTTGCACGATGCCTTTGAGGTCGCCAATACCGTCACCATCGCTGTCCTGAAAACTGCGTGGGTAGATCTGATAGATGACCGCGCCACGCCACCAGTCTTGATCGACCACGGCTGATTCAACGGTGTTTGGTTTTACAGTCATGTTCATCCGCATGTCTTTCGCTTACTTGACGGATCCGGCCAGCAGGCCCCGGACCAGATATTTTTGCATGGCAAAGAAAACCGCCAACGGCACGGCGATTGAGACAAAGGCCGATGTCGCCAGAATTTCCCAATTGCCGCCACGGGTGCCCAACAGCTCAACGATTTGTTTGGTCATCACCGTGGTTTCCCCGGTTGAATCGATCAGGAACACCAGCGAGACAAGCAGGTCATTCCACGTCCAGAGGAACTGAAAAATCGCAAAAGAGGCGAGGGCCGGAAAGGACAGGGGCAGGATGATTTTCACAAAAACCTGAAAATCAGTTGCACCGTCCACGCGTGCGTTCTCGATGATATCGCGGGGCAGGCCCACCATGTAGTTGCGCAACAGATAAATCGCCAGCGGCAGGCCAAACCCGGTGTGTGCCAGCCAAACGCCAAGATAACCCTTGCCGATGCCAACCTCGTTGTGCAGCTTCAAAAGCGGGATCAGCGCCAATTGTAACGGCACCACCAAAAGCCCAACCACAGCGGCGATCAGCAGCGCACGGCCCGGAAAATCCATCCAGGCCAACGCATAAGCGGCAAAGGCCGCAATCAGGATCGGGATGATCGTCGCCGGAATCGTTACTGTCAGCGTGTTGAAGAATGCCTTTGCCATGCCTTCCCGATTGGTTGGGTCAAACAGCACTTTTTGATAGTTTTCCAAGGTGAATTCCGGGGGCGTCTTGGCGGTCACAAATACCCGTGTGCCCCTGCTGCCCGTGAATTCTTCGGCGTTTTCCATACGGTAGTCGCCGTTGGCCTGAACCGTGACCGTACCACCTTTGTTAAGCTCGGCCGTATCTCCTGCGACGTAGGTGTCGATCTCGCGGGACGACAGGCCCCACGCGGATATCTCTGCATCGCTGGTCGCGCCAAAGAGATTCCCTTCAATCACATACACGCCGTCCATCAAGAGCTGCGTTTCGGGGTCTGCGGAGCGCAAGGTCAGGTTCTGTTCCGATGGAAACATGGAGTTCCACCAGCCCGATGTTGCAATCTGGTCGGACGTGCGAAAAGATGACACCAACAAACCGACAGTCGGAAAGAGCCACAACATGACCAGCACGGCAACCGAGATGTGAACGGCCCATGTCAGGCCCGATTTTGTTCCTGCAATATTATCCATTGTTCCGCACCTCCCTCAGCGCATTTCTTTGCGTGCGCTATAGACGTTCCAGACCAGGATCGGCGTCACCAACAGCATGATCACCATGGCCGATGCCGACCCCACGCCCCAATCATTGGCACGGAACATTTTGTCATACATGTAGTTGGCCAAAACCTGCGTTTCCCACTGCCCATTGGTCATGGCGTAAACGATGTCGAATACCTTGAGCACAACGATGGTGATCGTCGTCCAGACCACAACGATTGTGGGGATGATCTGGGGGGCTTTGATTTTGAAGAACACCTGCATCGGGTTGGCCCCATCCACAATCGCAGCCTCAATCGTTTCTTCCGGAATACCGCGCAGGGCGGCGGACAGGATGACCATGGCAAACCCAGTCTGAATCCAAATCAGAACAGCCATTAGAAAGAATGAATTCCACAGCGGTATCGTCAGCCATTGTTGCGGCTCATCGCCACCAAAGGCCAGATAGATCGCGTTAAGGACACCAATCTGGTCTTGATCAACGGGGCGCGTGTCATAGACCAGCTTCCAGATAACGGCAGCGCCTACAAACGAAATGGCCATCGGCATAAAAATCAGTGATTTTGCAATGTTCCCCCACCGGATGCGGTCAGTCAGCTGTGCTGCCAAAAGCCCGAAGGCCGTCGAAAAAGCAGGTACAATAATCAGCCAGAGGAAGTTGTTCTTAAGGGCCTCCCAAAACTTTGGCTCACCCAGCATTTGAGTATAGTTGGCAAGGCCGACGAACTTATAGCCACCGCCCGGAATACGCTCTGTCACGGACAGGCGGATCGTTTCAAACACCGGGTAGGCAAGGTAGAGCCCAAGGGCGATCATGGCAGGGGCAAGAAACAACCAGGGACGGATCATATTCGCCTGATTGATGTTACGTCCGGCGTTCGGACCTCGCGGCGGGAACAGCACCTTGTCGAGCAACTGATTGGAAAAATAGAAATACCCAACACAGCCACCAACACCGATAAAGATGGTCATCAGACCTTGTAGCGCTGGATGCATGATCCCCTCCCCGAGACTGTCATGAAGTGGTGGAACAATCCGGGGTCATATCGCCCGGATTGTTCGTTTTTGTGCGGCCCGCTTACTTCAGGGCGTCCCAGGAGTTTTGGATTTCGGTCGCAACTTCGGTGGCATCTTTGCCGCCCGCATAGTCAACCATCCCGGTCCAGAACGACCCCGCACCAACACCACCTGGCATCAGGTCAGACCCGTCAAAGCGGAATGTGGTCGCGCCCAACAGGATGTCGTTCATCTTTTTCAAGGTTGGATCGCTGAACACGTTGGTGTCCACGCCCTTGTGTGGCGTCAGAAAGCCTTGGCGTGCCATCCATGTTTCATGCGCGACGGGTTCGCGCAGCCATTCAATCAACGCCTGTGCGCCGGGACTGTCGTTGGTGATGCCCCAAACGGTGCCCGCCCCCAGAACAGGAGAGCCGAGGTCTTTGTCCGCGTAGGCCGGGAAGTAGAAGAAGTCGGCGTCTTCGCCGACAACCGTGCCTTCAGGGAAGAACGCGGGGATAAATGACGCCTGACGGTGCATGTAGCATTGTGGCGGCGAGCTGAATAACCCTTTTGGGCTGTCACGGAAGTCGGTTGATGCGACCGCACCGGCACCACCGGCAACATAGGCGTCATTGCGGGCAAACGCGCCAAATTCTTCAATCGCCGCGACCACCTTTGGATCGTTGAATTTCATTTCGTTTGACACCCAGGCATCATAATCCGCAGGGGATTGTGTGCGCAGCATCATGTCCTCGACCCAATCGGTCGCAGGCCAGCCTGTCGCGCCGCCGGACCCCAGACCGATACACCAAGGCGTGCCGCCATCGGCCACAATCTGATCTGTCAGTGCTTTGAGGTCTTCCATGGAAGTTGGGACTTCGTAACCCGCATCCTCAAAGTTCTCAGGTGAGTACCATACCAAAGATTTTACATCGACTTTGTAGAAAAAGCCGTAAAGCGCCTCTGTGCCATCGGTCCCGGCAAATGTTCCCAGATCGACCCAGGATTGACCGGCCGCATAGTTTTCGCGGACCCAATCGTCGGTGCCAGCGGTCAGGGGCGTCAAGAAACCTGAGGCGGCAAGGTCAGCGGCCAGGCCGGGCTGTGGAAAGACGGCGATGTTTGGGGCCGATCCCGCTTCGGTATCAACGCGAATTTGCTGTTCAAAGCTGTCAGAACCAACATAGCGCACATCTGCGCCCGTGGCTTTTGCAAATTCGGCCAACACGGCTTCGACGTTCACCTGATCTGGGCCAAGCCACGGACCAAAAACTGTCACCTGTTCGCCGGCCAAATGTCCGTCTGCATGGGCCATGCCAGAGGCCAAAGCCAAAGTAGCGGCACCCGCATAAAGTACTCGTTTCATGTGTTCCTCCCAAATTGCGCTGCGCGCAGATTATTTAGTGGCGATTCGGATCTAACCAAAGCGCTTTGGATGGCGAGATAATCACAAGTTGACTGACGTCCGTCAAGAGAAATGTAATGGATATGTATACTGACAAGGCTCAATCTTGTTGTTCAACTCGATGGCAACCCAAAACTTTCCTTTGACCTGATCTTGCGATGTCCGTAAAAAGGGGCAATAACCAAAGCGATTTGGCGGTAAGAGATGAACCTCAAGAGACTGGCAGAAATACTTAATCTATCTCAGACCACGGTCAGCCGGGCGCTAAATGGCTATTCAGATGTAAGCGAGGCCACGCGCACAAGGGTGCAGCAGGCGGCAGAACAGTATGACTACAGGCCCAGCATGCGCGCCAAGAGCCTTGCAACCGGGCGGGCTATGGCCATTGGTCATGTCATCCCGGTCACATCAAGTCATGAAATGGTCAATCCGGTCTTTGGCGACTTTATCGCTGGTGCGGGCGAAACCTATTCCTCACGTGGTTATGATACGCTTCTCAAGCTGGTGCCAGATGGCGATGAAGAACGGGTTTACCGCGACCTGAAATCACGGGGGACAGTGGACGGAATTATCGTTCACGGGCCGCGCATGAATGATCAACGGATCGCACTTTTACATGAAATTGGGTTGCCTTTCGTGGTGCATGGCCGCGCCTCGGACATTGAGGGCGGATATTCGTGGCTGGACGTGAACAACAAAAGTGCGTTTGAACGGGCAACGAAATTCCTGCTTGATCTGGGGCACAGCCGCATCGCTTTGATCAATGGATTGGAAGAGATGGACTTCGCCCATCGCAGGCGAAATGGGTATGTGCAGGCGCTTAAGGATCGGCATATTGACCCGGATCCAGCGCTCATGCGCAGTGAGGAAATGACCGAGATTTATGGCTATCGCTCGGCCCGCGAGATGCTGAGCCTACCAGCTGCGCCAACGGCTTTTTTGACCTCTTCGATGATCTCGGCCATTGGCGTGCGCCGGGCATTGGAAGATGCGGGGCTTAAAATGGGGCGGGATGTGTCGGTCATTACCCATGACGACGATCTGTCGTATCTCAAAAACGGTGAGGGGGTTCCGATCTTTACGGCCACCCGGTCTTCCGTGCGCGATGCAGGTCGCGAATGTGCGAAAATGCTGCTTGATTATATTCAAGATCCTTCGATGGAACCGGTCACGCGTCTTCTCGAGGTGGATTTGACGGTGGGATATTCAACAGAACCGGTATCTCGGCACGCCTTGGTACAGGGGTAAGAAATGCAATTCAAACGCTCAGACTTTCCAGCCGGATTTAAGTTCGGGGCCGCAACGTCCAGTTACCAGATCGAAGGCCACGCGTATGGAGGGGCTGGGAAAACTCACTGGGACAGCTTTGCCGCGACTCCTGGAAATGTTGTGCGTGCGGAAAATGGCGATATCGGCTGTGATCATTATCACCTGTACGAACAGGATCTCGATCTGGTTGCGGCGGCGGGGTTTGATTGTTACCGGTTCTCGACAAGTTGGGCGCGTGTGTTGCCAACGGGTCGCGGTACGCCAAACCCTGAGGGGCTGGATTTTTACGACCGTTTAACAGACGCTATGCTGGAACGCGGGCTGAAACCCTGTGCCACTCTTTATCATTGGGAATTGCCATCACCGCTGGCCGATGTGGGGGGATGGCGGAACCGTGATATTGCCGGGTGGTTTGCCGATTTCACCGAAACCATCATGGGGCGCATTGGCGACCGGATGTACAGCGTGGCCCCAATCAATGAGCCTTGGTGCGTCGGGTGGCTGTCGCATTTTCTGGGCCATCACGCGCCGGGATTGCGCGACATTCGTGCCACGGCACGGGCAATGCATCACGTATTGCTGGCGCATGGTCGTGCAATCCAGACGATGCGCGGACTGGGCATGGAAAACCTTGGTGCGGTCTTTAACATGGAATGGGCCACGCCCGTCGATCAGACGCCGCAAGCCGCGCAGGCGGCAGCGCTTTATGATGGCTATTACAACCGCTTTTTTCTGGAGGGTGTTTTTAAGGGCCGCTATCCGGACAATGTGATGGAAGGGCTGGGCCCACATATGCCGGACGGCTGGCAGGACGATTTCGACACCATTGGATCGCAAGTCGACTGGTGCGGTATCAATTATTACACCCGCAAGATAATCGCCCCCGACGATGGCCCCTGGCCCGGACATCACGAGGTTCCCGGCCCGTTACCCAAAACGCAGATGGCGTGGGAAATATACCCACAAGGGCTGCGTGATTTTCTAATCAGAACTGCGCAGGAATATACTGGTGAATTGCCACTTTATGTTACCGAAAACGGCATGGCTAACGACGATCATTTGGTGGATGGCGTGGTGAATGATCAGGGACGCATTGATTATCTGAACAGCCATGTCGCGGCGGCCAAAGAAGCGATTGCGGCGGGTGTGCCCCTTAGGGGCTACATGGTCTGGTCTTTGATGGACAACTACGAGTGGGCGCTCGGCTATGAAAAGCGGTTTGGCTTGGTACATGTCGATTTTGAAACGCTCCGGCGCACACCAAAGGCGTCTTATATGGCCTTAAAGTCCGCACTTTCAGGTTGAGACGCCAGAATTAGGCCTGATCTGAGCGGTCTAAGCTCAGCCTAAATCACACTTGGCCTGTCCAGATAGTAAATATATGAACATTGTTCAAGGTATGGAATTACCCCGTTTCAATGGCGGCTTTTCTGCACCAGACTGAGCAGTGATAAGAGTTGTGGAAAGGCATTTTTGCGGATGAAGAATTGGACACGCAGGGCGGCATTGCTTGGGTCAGGGGCGGTGTTGGGTGCTCTTGGTTATCGCGGTTTGGCATCGCATAATCCGACATTGGACGGCGCGGGATCGACTGCCACGACAAACCCACCCGGCACGCTTAACGATGCCAGCCTGTTGAGCCAAACGCCCGTTCACAAACATATCATCCTCAAGGATGACCCCGGCGAGACCCTCGTCGCGGCACTTCGGGCCGAGATAAAAGAGGCACGCGAGAATGGTCGCCCGGTCAATGTAAGTGCTGCGCGTCATTCAATGGGCGGTCAGGCGATCCCATTGGACGGTCATGCGATCACGTTTGACAATGGCTTGATCGAGCCAGACACCAGTCAAGGAACATACCGCGCCCACGCCGGGGCCCGCTGGGCGCAGGTGATCAAGGCGATCGATCCGATTGGATATTCGCCCAAGGTCATGCAATCCAACAATGATTTTGGTGTTGCGGCGACTTTCTGTGTGAATGCCCATGGCTGGCCCGTGCCGTTTGGCCCGATGGGATCGACGGTCAAATCCATTGACCTGATCACCCCGGATGGGTCGCTCGTTACCTGTTCGCGTACTGAAAACAGCACGCTCTTTGATCAGAGCATGGGCGGCTACGGCCTGACCGGTGCCATCGTGTCGATGGAGGTCGAAATGGAGCAAAACACCCGGCTCAAACCATCATTCACCGAAATGCCCGCCGAGGATTTTGGGATCGCCTTTATTCAAGCCCTCGAAGATCCCGAAGTCACGATGGCCTACGGACGCCTGAACGTGTCGCGCGCCGAGTTTTTCAAACACGCGCTCATGATCACCTATCGCGCTACCGATGATCAATCTGATCTGCCCGCCGCGTCCGGATCTGGCACAATGTCGAAAATCGCCAGCTATGTGTACCGCGCACAACTGGGCAATGAGCGGATGAAGGACCTGCGCTGGTGGTTTGAAACAGACCTTGGCACATCGCTGGGTGGTGGTGAGACGACGCGCAATTCGTTGATCAATGAGCCGGTGATCACGCTGGATGACCGCGACGACACCCGAACAGATATTTTGCACGAATATTTTGTGGCCCCTGACAGGTTTCCCGATTTTCTGACGCTGTGCCGCGACGTGATCCCGTCGTCATACCAAGAGTTCTTGAACGTCACGCTGCGGTTCATCAATACCGACAAGGAAAGCTGGCTGTCTTATGCCACGGTTCCCCGCATCGCCGCTGTCATGTCGTTTTCTCAGGAAATGACCGCGCGGGCTGAGGCGGACATGGCGCGTATGACCCGCGATCTGGTGGACGGGATCATCGCCATTGGCGGCGCGTACTATCTGCCATATCGCCCACACCCCACCGTTGCGCAACTGGAACGCGCCTATCCCCGCGCTGCTGCATTTGCCGCCGCCAAGCGTGCCCTCGACCCTGACATGATCTTTCGAAACAACCTTTGGGACAGCTATCTGGAGCAGCTATGACCACTTTGCAAAAAATCGCGATCGGCTATTTTCTGGCCCTGATGGGGGCCGCATCGCTGAACTATATTCCCGGTCTGACCGATGCTGAAGGCCGCGCTTTCGGCATCTTTGCCCTCGATATATTTGATGATGCGCTGCATGTCGCCTCGGCGCTTTGGGCGCTGGCCGCTGCTTTGATCTCGCATCGTGCATCGCGGATGTTTCTGTTGATCTTCGGCGCGCTTTATCTGGGCGATGGGGTGTTCGGGTTCTTCACCGGCTATGGTTATCTTGACCTTGGCATCTTCACCAACGCTTCAGAGGGGATGTCGTTCACGATATTCCGTATCCTTGCGAACCTGCCGCATATCGCACTTGGCGGCTTTGCCCTGTTGTCAGTCTGGAAGCTGGACCGCGCATGATCCGTCGACTGGGCAAATGGCTGCTGCGGATTGCGATCAGTGCGGCCTTTTTGATCGCAGCATTGCTTTTGCCTGTGGCGTGGGTCGAATTTGGCTGTCGTGGCGACACGGTCGAAAACAGCTATACGTCCCTTTTGCCCCCGGAACATCACCGGGCAGAGGCGCGTACATTGCTGACCTATCCCGAATGGCACATCGTGCACGCCTATGACGATTATGCGCGGGTGATCCAAACGGACGATCCGCATGATTTCGGCTATTTTCGCGCCGTGCGCACCTATTGGTCGTCGCTTTGTGCCTTGAAGAAACAGGCAGCGTCACATTGGGGTGTGGATGGCGAAACGAAACAGCTGGTCTATGTGATCGGTGTCAGCTTTACCGCCGAACTGGCGTTAAAAGCTGCATATGAAGAAACCATAGGACGCGTTTTCACCCTTTTGCGTGGGTCAGTACACGCACCGCTGGATGATCTGTCTGCAAGCCAGGCCGCCGATTACGCTGCATTTTTGCAGCAAGTGCCGTGGTACAAATGGGATTTCGACGGTGATCGTTCCGCGCTATATCTTGCCGCGACGGATGCCTTGCGTGACCGTGAACGCCGCTTTGCGCTGGGCGCTGAATATGGGGCCAAAGCCGCCTATGCGGGGGTGATTTCTGCGGCTGTTGCCGCGACGGGTGCCGATGAATTGACCCTGCGGATGATTGTCACAGGGCCTGACCTTCGTTTCCTGAACGGCTTGGAGGGCATTGCCGTCATCGGGCGAACCGACAAGGGTACGGAAATCGAAACGATCCGGTACCGTGCGTTGACGCGGCTCTTGGCGGTTATGGCAGGACGCGGTGTGGATGTTGTTGAAATGGCAGGCAATGACGACATCATGCTGACTGTAATTTCCGACCAAGCCATAATGAACGGTGCAATTTTCAGCTTTGCACGGCAAGGATACAGGGATTATCGGCATTTGTTATTGGTCAAGCTGCCGGACCTGATGGATCAGTTGCGCGCGATTGCGGCGGGTCCCGCGCAATTGGAATATGTGCATGATTACTAAGATTGTCCTGACAGGCTTTGCCGTTGTGATTGGATGGCTCGCTGTTTTGGCAGGTGTCATGCTGGTATCCGACGCGGCACCTGCTGCATTGGTCATGTTCCCTGACCCCACGTTTCTGAACGACCTGCCACAAGGGGTGGCGATCCTGTCTCAGAACGCGGTCAGCGTGACTTTGATCAGCGAAATGAGCGGGTTTGGTGCGGCACTCTACCGCGCAGGCGCAATTGTCGTCCTACCGGCAGGACTTTTGGGGTGCGTGCCCTTGACTTCCTGAGCCTCAAAAGGTGTACCTGCCACGAGAAATTTCAGCCCTCGAAGGGGACCCGCCATGCACGCCTATCGCAGCCAAACCTGTGCCGAATTGACCAAGGAAAACGTGGGCGACACCGTCCGCCTGTCGGGTTGGGTTCACCGTGTGCGCGACCACGGTGGCGTTCTGTTTCTTGACCTGCGCGACCATTATGGCATCACCCAGGTGATCTGCGATGCCGACAGCCCAGCCTTTGTCGAGCTTGAAAAGGCGCGGTCCGAATGGTGCATCCGCGTCGACGGCACCGTCAAGGCACGCGACGAAAGTCTGGTGAACCCCAAGCTTCCCACCGGGGCGATCGAAGTTTACGCCAGCGATATCGAAGTGTTGGGTGCGGCGGCCGAGCTGCCGTTGCAGGTCTTTGGTGATCAGGAATATCCAGAGGAAACGCGCCTGCGTTATCGCTATCTCGATCTGCGCCGCGAAAAGATGCAGGCGAATATGGTCCTGCGGTCTGACGTTGTCGCCTCTATGCGCAAGCGGATGTGGGATGCAAAGTTCCGCGAATTCCAGACCCCGATCATCACCGCCAGCAGCCCTGAAGGCGCGCGTGACTTTCTGGTGCCTTCGCGCCTGCATCCCGGTAAATTCTATGCGCTGCCGCAAGCCCCTCAGCAGTTCAAACAATTGCTGATGGTCAGCGGCTTTGACAAATATTTCCAGATTGCGCCCTGTTTCCGGGACGAAGACCCACGCGCCGACCGCTCGCCCACTGACTTTTACCAGCTTGATCTTGAGATGAGCTTTGTTACCCAGCAGGACGTGTTTGACACGATCCAGCCGGTCATTGGCGGTATCTTTGAAGAGTTCGGCGGCGGCCGTAAAGTGGATCAGGATTGGCCACAGATTTCTTACAAGGACGCGGCCCTTTGGTATGGCTCGGATAAACCAGACCTGCGCAACCCGATCAAAATGCAGGTTGTCAGCGACCATTTCGCAGGGTCCGGGTTTGCGATCTTTGCAAAGCTGTTGGAGCAAGAAGGCACCGAAATTCGTGCCATTCCCGCACCCACGGGTGGCAGCCGCAAGTTCTGTGACCGGATGAATGCCTTTGCGCAAAAAGAAGGGCTGCCCGGCATGGGCTATATCTTTTGGCGTGAAAAGACAGCAGATGCAGTGGCACAGGAACTGGGCATCAGCGTCAAAGAGGCGCAAGCCAAGCTGAAATCCGGTGAGGTCGAAGGCGGCATGGAGGCAGCAGGGCCTTTGGCCAAGAACATTGGCCCTGAACGTACCGAAGCCATCCGCGAACAGCTTGGTCTGAATGTGGGTGATGCGGCGTTCTTTCTTGGTGGCAAGCCAAAAGCGTTTGAAGGCGTTGCTGGCCGGGCACGCAATGTCATTGGTGAAGACCTGGGCCTGACCGATAAAAACCGCTTTGCCTTTGCGTGGATTGTCGATTTCCCGATCTATGAAAAGGACGAGGAAACCGGCAAGATTGATTTTGAACACAACCCGTTTTCCATGCCACAGGGCGGGATGGACGCATTGCAGGGTGATCCGCTTGAGGTGCTTGGGTATCAATACGACCTGGCATGCAACGGGTATGAGTTGGTGTCCGGCGCGATCCGAAACCACAAGCCGGAGATTATGTTCAAGGCCTTTGAAATAGCAGGCTACGGTGAAGAGGAAGTGCGCAAGCGCTTCGGTGGGATGGTTAACGCATTCCAATACGGTGCGCCGCCCCACGGCGGATGTGCGGCTGGGATCGACCGGATTGTGATGTTGCTTGCCGATGCGGATAACATTCGCGAGGTCATTCTGTTTCCGATGAACCAACGCGCCGAAGACCTGATGATGAACGCACCAAGTGATCCGAGCACCGATCAATTGATGGAATTGGGTCTGCGGGTGATCCCACAGGAATAAGCAAGAAGGGCCGCGGTGAAGCGGCCCTTTTTTTGTTAGTCTTCCAGACTGTCTTTGCGTTTTTTGTCGATCAATCCGCGTTCTTCTTTTTTTCGCGCCTCGAAACGCGCGCCGTACCCTTCGATTTCGCTGGCGTCGATTACTTCTTGGGCCCGTTTGAAGACATCTTTTTCTTCTTCTTCCATGTGATGTTCGTAATCATGCTTCAGCGTTTTGAACCGGGTCAGCCAGCCGGAAGATGACATATCCATTTCGTGCAATTCTTCCATGATATCATCAAGTTGCTGGTGCTCATGAACAGAATGGCGCGCAGCATCCTGGCCCCAGGTCTTAGAAATCAGTTTGGAATAGAATGTTTCTTCTTCTGCTGCGGCGTGAGATTTTACATCGTGGTAAAAACTGTCCCATGCTTCTCGGCGCTCTTTGCTGTCGCCGCTGGTCTCAGCGATCTGATCCAGCAGTTTGCGATGTTTGTCATGGTCGTCTTTGATGGCGTCATAAATTGATGGCATGCGGTTTCCTTTCAGCTGCGTTGCTGGAAAACGCCTTCCTCTTTGATCGGTTCCATCATACGGAGGACAATGGCCAGGAATTTAGCACCCACTGCAAATCAGAATTGAAAATATGGGAAGTGGAAGCGCCGGACGCTTGATATTCGGCTAGGGCGCGCAGGCAGTGTTTTAGGTGTCGCTTATGTCAGCTACGAAATAATTGCCCATGTTTGCTACAAGGCCGCCGTCACCGGCGTGAAATGATGCGATGATTACAATGGCAAGTCCGACAAGGGATGCGGTCAGCACAATCCAATCAACTCTAAAGTCACAGTATGCTTCTTTGCAGAAACGCAGCATTTCGGGACCAGACATCGTTATTCCACTTCGACACGAACCCCCGTTCCCATTTGATAGAGGATTGCCATAAAATATGGCACCAATTGGGAAGCGGCGTGCCAGAACTCTGACTTTTTAGATTGGCGTGATCGGATGAATAGGGCTTGGCGGTCTCGGGGCATGCCCCTAACGTGATGTTATGAATAGGAATACAACATCTGACCGCCCAGTTGGCGCGCCCGTACGGGACTGGACGCCGCCAGCCATGCCGTCTGGCGAAATCCTGAACGGGCGCTACGCCCGTTTGGAACCACTGACGGCTGAGAAACACGCGGCCTTGTTGTTTCGCAGCTTTGATGGCCATGACCATATTTGGGATTACATGGCGGACGGGCCGTATTCGTCCGCGTCGCAGTACCACCGCTGGGTCCGAGATAATGCGGGGCTTTCTGATCCACTTTTTTACGCCATCCGCAATCTTGAGACCGATTGCTGGGAAGGGGTTGCAAGTTATCTGCGCATTGCACCCAAAAGCGGTTCTATCGAGGTTGGTAGCATCAGTTACAGCCCTGCATTGCAACGGACGCGTGCCGCGACCGAGGCGATGTATCTGATGATGAAATGGGCATTTGAGGCTGGATACCGTCGCTATGAGTGGAAATGCAACGCGCTCAACGCACCTTCGCGGCGGGCCGCACAGCGACTGGGCCTCAGTTTTGAGGGGGTGTTTCGACAGGCGCTGGTGATCAAGGGTCGCAATCGTGACACCGCCTGGTTTGCCGCCATCGACAAAGAATGGCCCGCGCTGAGGGAGGCCTTTGAAGCCTGGCTGTCACCCAGTAATTTTACTCCGGAAGGGGTTCAGATTGAACGCTTGGGTGATTTGACAGGACTGGTGCGGGCGACAAGCGACCCAACGCTTTAAACTCCACATCTGCTCGTGCTGCTCGGTGTAGTCAAATAGCGATTTTTTGGGCCAACCTGTTTTGGATCATTCCAGCGATTGCCGCCGCTTCAGAGCCTGATGGCTGGCCAAGCGCGCGTTTGGTGGCGAGCGCCTGCGCCGCTTGTTCAAGGCCTTCGTCGCGGGCGGAACGGGCAACGCCGCTTAGAAATTGTGCCACGTAATCCAATGCGTGTTCATCAGGCGGGTCGTCCAGCACATCGGCAATATGGGCTATGTCATCCTGATAGGCGATCTTGTCGGGAACGACCAATTCATCAGTGATTTCGCGGGGGCCTGTGGGGCGGCGGTCCGCGGGCAACAGGGCTAGAATACATTCTTGAAACGTCGCGATTGACGTTATGGGTTTGGCCAGAAATCCATCTGCACCCGCCGCCAATGCATCACCCTCAAGATGGCCGTCACCGGACATTGCCAAAATGGCTTCTACGCGTGGTTGGCATTCCGTTAATTCAGCAATCAGATCGACACCATTCCCATCCGGCAACCCCAGATCCACGATGACAACCGACGGGCGATAGACCTGCAAATGTCGCCGGGCAGAGCGCAGGCAATCCGCACGCCTGATCCGCGCACCCGAGCGCAGGCAGAGCAATCGCATCGCCTCGCAAGCAAATCGGCTGTCTTCGACAACCAGAATTGTAAGCCCAAGCAAGGGGCGCGCAGCGGTGGGCGCGGGGATGTTCGCCGCAAACGGGTCTATGGTATCCATCAAAGCCTCCAACATCTTTTAACGGACCCATGGTTACGCGGTGTTGGCTAACAGCAGGTTAATGTGACGCATTGCCCTTGGTGGCTCTGCTCGCCATAAGCAGCTTTGCAAAACAACGGAGCATTATGATGATCGGACGCCTTAATCATGTGGCCATCGCCGTGCCAGACCTTGACGCGGCAGCAGACCAATACCGCAACGCGCTGGGTGCGAAAGTTGGCGCGCCGCAGGACGAACCAGACCACGGCGTCACGGTGATCTTTATCGAATTGCCCAATACCAAGATCGAATTGCTCTATCCTTTGGGTGAAAACAGCCCAATCCAAGGGTTTCTGGAAAAGAACCCGTCGGGTGGTATTCATCACATCTGCTATGAAGTCGACGATATTATTGCCGCCCGTGATCATCTGAAATCAACGGGTGCGCGTGTATTGGGGACGGGCGAACCCAGAATTGGCGCGCATGGCAAGCCGGTGCTTTTCCTGCATCCCAAGGATTTCAACGGTGCCTTGGTCGAGTTGGAAGAGGTTTAGGGTATGGGTGTCGTCTCTGGTCTCGTTTTGTTTGCAATCATCTGGTTCATGACATTCTTTGTTGCGTTGCCGATCCGGGTGCAGACCCAAGGCGATCTAAAGGACGTGGTGCCGGGGACCCATGCGGGCGCGCCGGAACATCATCACCTTAAGAAAAAGGCGCTGTGGACCACGTTTGTCGCGGTGATTCTGTGGTGCATTATCGCGGGGATCATCCTGTCTGGCTGGATCAGCGTGGACGATATTGAGCGTTGGCTTCACCCTGTGGCAACAAGTGGAACAAGTGGGTAAACGTCGCAGCCCCCAAAATCGGGATCAGCAAGTTCAAAAGCGGTACAGACAGCGGCATCGCCATTAGAATACCGGCCAGCCAGATGGTGCCAAAGTTCTCGCGCCGCAACGCCTTGGCGCGTTTGCGCCCGACCCGTCGGATCGCGGCCATCGTGTAGTATTCACGGCCAAGCAAAAATCCGTTCAGCGCCCAGAAAATGAATATCGCGGCTGGGGCAAAAAGCAGGTAAAGCACAATCGCGAGCAGGTTTGCCCCGATCAGCACGCCCAGAAAATTCACCGTATCACGCAGGGCATCGCCAAAGGATGTCCGGTGTGCAGGCGGCAGATCGGGATAGTGTACGCCCTCAACCGCATCCGCGACGTCATCCAGAAACATCGACGTGATGGCAGAGGCAACCGGCACCATCAAAAAGATCGACAGGAAGGCCAGCAGAAATGCGGCCCCCCATGAAAGCAGGTCATTCAACCATCTGACTTCGCCCAAAACAGGCAGCCACGCCTCTTCCGGGGTGACCCACTCGATAAACCACGAAAACCCGGCAGTCGCGCCGATCAACAGCGCCAAGGACAGGCCAATACCGATCAAAAACACCCGGCGAAACTGTGCGTCTGACAATTGTCCCACCGCCAAGCCAAAAGATTGCAATATCACTGAGATACCCATGATGTGATGCTTTCGAGGTCTGGACGGGGGCGTTCGGGCGGGTGCGATGTTTCGGTGCCGATATGAATGATCCCGGCAATGCGTTCGTGATCCTCAAGCGCCAGACCGTCCCGCATGAACCCGCGATCATGCGCGGGCCAACCGCTGAGCCAATTGGCCCCCCATCCGGCGGCAAGGGATGCGTTCAGAAGTGAAAGGCAGACCGCCCCAGCAGAGTAGGTTTGTTCCAAAGGGGGAATTTTCTCGGACGGTTTTTGCACTTCGACTACAACCACCGCCAAATTACCCTGATCAAATTGATTGCGGCCTTTTTCGATCTGTTCAGCTGCGTGACCCAGTGCCGCACCACGGGTTTCCACAACGCCAGCCAGCCGCGCCATTGCGCCGCGTTCCAGAACGATAAACCGCCAAGGTTCCAATTTTCCGTGGTCCGGGGTTCGAGCCGCAGCGGTCAGCAATAGCAGTAAAGCGCCACGGTCAGGGACCGGTAATCCCAACGTTTTGGCAGGGCGCGACCGGCGGGTTTGCAAAAACAGCAAGGCATCAGGATTGGGGTCAGGCATGGGATATCTCAGTGGTTCAGTTGATTTGCCATATCGTCAATTGACTGCCGCAGGAAGGCATCAAAAGCGGGTGTCGGTTGCCGGTTGTCATGCGCAACGGCAAGTGGATCACCGGCATCAATCGCACTGCCCGCCAAAGTCGCGATTGTTGCATGTCCGCAAAATGGCACATAGGCCTCGGAATAACCGCCCTCATGCACCAAAACCAATTTTCCATCACATAGGCGTTCAGCGGTCTGTTTGATCCGTTTGGTCATCTGCGCAAAGGTTTTCACCGTGGCTTGCATCCGCGCCAGCGGGTCAATGATTGCGGCGTCAAAGCCGCAGGCGACAATGATCATATCAGGCTTGAATGCTTCAATCGCGGGGATCACGATGCGGTCCATTGCGTGCAGATAGGCGGTGTGGCCAGACCCTGCATGCATCGGCAGGTTGATGTTGTATCCATCGCCCGCACCCTTACCCCGGTCAGCCAAAGCGCCGGTATCAAGGGGATAATTCCCCTCTTGGTGCAGCGAAATCGTCAGGACGTCATCACGGTCATAATAGATCGCTTCGGTCCCGTTGCCGTGGTGCACATCCCAATCCAGGACGGCCACGCGCTTGGCCATCCCTTTGGCCTGCGCCGCTTCAATCGCGATCGCGATATTGGCCAAGAGGCAGAAACCGTTGGGAAAATCAGGCAGGCAATGATGCCCCGGTGGCCGGCAGAGCGCATAGGCGTTATGCAGCTCACCGCTCGCGACGGCATCCACGGCGGCAACAGCCAGACCTGCAGACAGGGCTGCAATTTCGTACCCCCCCTGGGCAAAAGGCGTGCGGAGGCCCAGTTCGCCGCCGCCCCCATCTGACAGGCGTTTGAATTCATCCAGATAGGACGCAGGGTGCACCCGCTCCAGCGCCTCACGAGGAGCCATTTCAGCGCTGCACACGTCCAGATCGCGGATCAATCCGGTGACGTCCATCAGGTTCTTCAATCGCCGCTTGGTCTCGGGGTTTTCTGGCAGGCCTCCTGCGGCCAAGGGCTGCACCAGACCACCGATGGGCATGGTAAAGGTGTAATTGCCGCCCGCGTGCCAAAAGCACTTCTCGTCCCAGAAAAAACCCGTTGCCATGATGGGGTGCCCTTTGTTGCTTGCTGAGGAAACTGGCCCAGAGGGGGATGATTGTCCATGGCCCCAAATGGCGTCGGTATAACGTCGGTTTTTCTGCCGGTGCACCTATGTCCTAAGAAGCTTCGGCCAGCAGCGCGGGAATATCGAGCCGATCATTCATCATGGCGAGGTTTCCGTCCGCATCCCGCGGCCAGTCGGCGGGCGCGCGATCTCGGTAAAGCTCGACACCATTTTGATCTGGATCGCGCAGATAGATCGCCTCGCTGACGCCATGATCTGCCGCCCCGTCCAAAGGGATACCTGCATCCAAAACGCGCCCAAGAACCGTCGCGAGGCTGGCGCGATCAGGATACAGGAACGCCGCGTGATAAAGCCCGGTGTGCCCTGAGGGCGGTGGCGTGGCACCGGCACTGTCCCATGTGTTCAGACCGATATGATGGTGGTACCCCCCGGCACCCAGAAACGCAGCTTGTTTGCCGTACTGCTGTGTCACCTCAAAGCCGAGGACATCGCGGTAAAAAGCAATTGCGCGGTCAAGGTCAGAGACCCTGAGGTGCACGTGACCGACTTGAGGATGGGCAGAGGTCATAACAAATTCCTTTCGATGATCCGGCAAAAGATGCCCCTGGGTGCGCAATCTGTCGAGTCGCACAGATGCAGGTCTCATGTGCAATGCTGCAAGGTTCAGTCAGCGGCAAAGCCCCTGTCAAGCGCGCGCCACCCGGCAAGGGCCAGCATCAGTGCCCCAACTGCGGCCGTCAGAAACGGTGCAGTCAGTGCGGCGTCGCGCGCCAGCGTGCCTTCGGCAATGCGCACGATAAGACCGGAAAGCAGCAATCCAACAGGCATCATGCCCCACGCCAGCAACCGATAGAGACTGTTGACCCGACCAAGCAGGGCATCGGGTATCTTGCGTTGGCGGTAAGACACGGAAACGGTGTTCCAGACCAGCCCGGTAAATTCAAACGCTGCAAGAACAACGGCGAGTGCAATCGGGCCGGGCGCATAGGCGATGCCGAGAAAGGCCGGGAAGGATGCGAGCAACATCCACTGGGCTGTCCGCTTTGGCCCAAGTCGGGTGATGACCGCATCGCCCCACCAACCGCCGGCAATGCCGCCCAGTGCCCCGGCGGCCAGGATCAGACCATAGGCGCGGGCATCAAGACCCAGATTTTCCTGCACATGCAGGACCAGGGCAATCATCACCATCTGAAACAATAGGTTCCACACCCCGGTGATCCACGCCAGCGACCGAAGCAATTGCGCGCCCCAGAGAAATTGAAACCCCTCTTTCAATTCACGCCGCCAATTGCGCGTCTGGGTTGGCGCAGGCTGAAACTGCCCTGCGATGCCCAGTACAAGAAAAACGGAAGCGACATAGGCAAGCGCCCCGACGGCGAAGGGCAGCGGCAAGGCTGCGGCAATCAAAAACGCCCCCAATGCGGGGCCGAGCAATGCGTTGCCGACCAGTTCGACGCTCCACAGCCTGCCGTTGGCTTTTTCCAAACGGTCCTGTGGCACCAGCGCGGGCAACATGGTCTGCGCCGCATTGTCTCGGAACACTTCGGCAATGCCGACAATCGTGGCAGCGGAAAGGATGGCGATATAAAGACCGGGTTGGGTCAGCGCTGTTGTCGGCGGTGCCAGCGGCACAGCAGTCCAGATTGCAACAGCCGCAAAGGCAAATGCCACACCGCGCAGCATGTCCATGCGCAGGATCAGCAATCGGCGGTCGACGCGGTCGGTGATGACGCCCGCCGGGATGGCGAAAAAAAACCAAGGGAGCCGCAGCGCGACGGCGACCAGCGCGATCAAAAGCGGGTCACGTGTCAGCAGGGAGGCCAGCCATGCCCATGCCACAGTCGCTATGCCATCTGCTAGGTTGGTCAGGCCAGATGCAGCGACAAAACGGGCGAAAGCGGTTGTGGTCATGGCGGAGGATTTTCCAAACGGTTCAACCCGATTTGGCTGATCATTCGGAGCGGAGGTCAAGGGGGAAAGCGCCAGAGATGTTTGGAAATTCTTGCGGGATGATGGGGCGATCAATCGTCATCCAAGGTCGGCTTTGAGCCCACACTGTGAATTCAGTTTTCTCGCTGCGTGCGCTCGCAGAGACATCGTCGCTGCGATCCCGCGAAAACTGCCGCTACAGCGCGGCGAGATAAACCGCCGTTCAGGCAAGGCACAGCGCGACGATAGCAATAATGGTGCAGATTTCGGACAGAGAAAATCGCTCTCAAAGGAGCTATCCGGTGGTCGGCAGACCTTAGACTTCACCCAACGTTTGGTATGGTTTGTACTTCAATTCTCAGGCCATTACGTCTTTCAGAATTACTATCTTGTTTTTACCGAAAACGCTTGCACAGGGTCAAATCGCTGTCGATAAACACCGAACCATGTTTGACGCTTCACTTGCCCGGGATACCAAGACCGCAAAGGCCGTTCTTGAAACACCTATTCGCAATGGCCTCGATCATGCCTTTTCGGCGATGACAGATAGCAATACATAAAGGCAGACTACAAAAGATAGTAAGTCTGAGATCGTTCACAATCCGAAGCGGCTGTAGGCCTCGTTGGGCACCTCGTGACGCTGCATTTCGCAGCGAATTTTGTTGTCAAACCAGGCCTCGATTTCAGCATTGCGAACAGGACTATCCTGCTTTGGATCGTCGTTCAGATCGTAAAGACGGGTATGGGTCTCTGCAAACCCCCCGCCTTGCATCGGCGGCCGCTTGGCATCCTTGAGCGCGGGAACCTTCAGGAGCGGTGCACCCTTGGTGAAGTCAAATCCGCGCACCAATTCAGCGTGCTCCAACTCGCGAACCTCAAACAGGCTCGTCGAATGCATCGGCATCAATGTATATTCGAAAATCGGCTGATCTTCCATGTCCTCTGGGTAAAGGAAATAGGTGTGATTGCCGTCAGTCGCATTAATCGCCCCGCCAAAGACGCCGAACAACGCAAGATCACGGATCTCCTCAGCCTCTCCGTTCAAAAGCGGCAACATCGATTTGCCTTGCGTGTGTTCGCAGGCCTCCAAGTCAAACAGGTCCAACAGCGTCGGCGACAGATCAATGGCTTGCGTTAGGGCTGAGACCCGAGTGTCCCATGAATCAGGCTTGCGGGCGTCATGGATCATCAAAGGAATATGCGCGATCTCGTTAAAGAACGGCATGCGCAGCTTGCCCCACCATTCATGCTCACCCAACATGAACCCGTGATCCGTGGTCAACACGATCGACGTGTCCTCCCACATGTCATTGGCATCGAGGTAATCCATCAAACGGCCAAGCTGTTGGTCACAAAACGCCACAAGCGCCCCATAGTTCGCGCGTACTTCCGCGATCTCATCGGCAGTGTCGTCGGACGAATTTCGATATTGTGGCCATGTGTAAATCGGACCAGTGTAATCGGCCCTAAATTTCTCGCGAAAGCTTTCGGGTGCGGCAAAAGGTTCGTGCGGATCAAAACATTCAAGCTGTAAAAACCAACCATCTTCTTTGCCGTTCATATCAAGGAAGTTCAGCGCCGCGTCAAAACATTGATGGATTGGGAAATCCTTGTCGGCCTTGAGCGTTGTCTCGTTGATCATACCCTGCACACGTTGGGTCGAGCGCGCGCCACCAAACTGGCGTTCGTGATACATTTCGCGAAACCGCTCCATAGGAGGTTTGACCATCGCCACCCATGCGTCGCTTTCCTGTCCACGGATGAAATCGTAAGTATTGAAGCGGTTGTGATACGTGGCACCGCCGTCTTCGAAGTAGTGATTATGATCGGACGTGAGATGCGTATAGACCCCATTTTCCCGCATCTTGACCACAAAGCTGTCGTCAAAAGGCTCTAACGGCCCCCAACTGCGGTGCAGGAAATTCAGACGCCCGGTGTGCATATCGCGACGCGCAGGCATACAAGGCATGGATCCAATATAGTGCTTGTCAAAAACGGTACATTTTTCCGCGAGCCTGTCGAAGTTTGGTGTGTCAATGGATCCGCCATAAGTGCCAAGCGCAGAGCGGTTGAGTGAGTCAAATAGAACGAAGATTGTGCGCATGATTTTAGGCCCTTTGACATCTTTGGTCTCAAATGGAGGCGTGGCGAGCCCATGCCCGCCACACCATCTTTGATCTACTCTGCAGCTGCAAAATCAATGACGGATTGGGCAAAACCGGCCGGCCATGCCTCTCCGTCAAAGGTTTCGATGACAGAGGCCTGCACGGATGCAATGAAGGCTGCCTTCTCTTCATCGGTCAGCTCGACAATGGTCATGCCTTGTTCCTGAAGTTGCTCGATGAGCCCCGCTTCCATTTCCATCCCCAGCTCTTGGGCGTAATCCATGGCTTCGGTCAGCGCACGCGTGACGGCTTCTTGGTCCTCCGCTGACAACTTTTGCCAGCTTGCTTCATTTACGACGACTGGCGCACTGGCGATCTGGTGATCAGTCCGCACCAAAGTGTCCTGCACCTCATAGAACTTATTCGCCCAGATTGTCGGCAGCGGATTTTCTTGCCCATCGACAACATTTTGGCTCAGCGCTTGGAACAGCTCGGGGAACGGAACTGGTGTTGGGTTTGCACCCAGACCGGACACCACGGCCAAAGCCATCGGGTTTGGCACCGCGCGCAGCTTGATTCCTGCCATATCGGCTGGGCTGCGTGGCTGAATACCGTTGAGCGTTACGTTTCGCACGCCTTGATAGCTGTTGCCGATGATCCGAAGCTGCGCTTCGTCAAGAAGGCGCGCATTCCACTCCCCGCCGAATTCCGGCGCCGCGACCAAACGCAGATGATCGTCATAGCTGTCAAAGAAATAGCCCGCCAGAAACACAGACATTTCCGGTACCACATCAGACAGGATCGGGTAGCTTGGCTTACCCAAGTCGATGGCACCTGTCAGCAACTGGTTGAACATCTCGCGGTCGTTGCCCAAATGGCCGCTATCGAACAACTCGATCGCAACGCGGCCATCGGTATAATCCGGGACCAACTCGGCAAATCGGGCGAAACCCATGCCGCGTGGCTCGTTTGGTTTGTCGACGTAGCCGAGCTTGAGCGTGATATCTTGCGCAAAGGCCTGCGGCACGGCGACCGACATGGCCAGAACTGCGCTGATTGCGATTTTTTTCAGAAACATGGTTTCCTCCCTATTTTTAGTTTCCGGTTCAAAGCCCGAAGGCCCTTGGAAGTGTCATGATGATGGCTGGAAACAGCACCATAATCACGAGGCTGATAATCAGTGGGATAAGGAACGGCGCAACGGCGAGAGACACACGGCTAAGCTTCCAGCCGGTGATGCCACGCATGACAAAAAGTGACAGTCCGATGGGCGGCGTGAATTGGCCAAGCATGATGGAAAACACGACACAGACACCGAAGTGGATCGGGTCAATGCCGAATTGCCCGATGGCGATAGGTGTCAGCATCGGTGCAAGGATCAGGATCAGGATCGCGTTCTCGATGATTGCGCCAAGCAGCAGCATCAGAAGGATGACGAACAACATGAACGTCCATCCCGAAGAGAATGTCGTTGAGGACCAGCCGGTGATCATCTGGGGCAAGTGCGCGTCCGTCAAAACCCACCCCAGCAGCAGCGCTGTCGCGATCAGGTAAAGCAGACGCGACGTTTCCGTCACCGATTCATATAAGACCGCATATAGGCCCTTAAGGCTCAGCCTGCGGTAGATCACGAAGGACACAAACAAAATCCAAAGCACGGCGGCGGTCGCGGCTTCTGTGGCGCTAAACACCCCCGACAACATGCCGCCAACAATCAACACAGGCGTCAACAATGCAGGAAGGGCGCCAAAGAAAGCGCGTGCAAAATTGGTCCACCCATCCCAGCTATTGTCGACATAACCGTCGCGCTTGCCGATGAAATAGACATAGACCATCAACGCGCCCGCGATGAGGAAGGCAGGCAAAATACCACCCACAAACATGCCCGTGATCGACACCCCTGACGCCACGCCGAAAATCACCATCGGCAGGCTGGGCGGCAACATCGGACCCAAGGCAGACGATGCCAGCGTTACCCCCACCGAGAAATCGGGATCGTACCCTTTGCGGGTCATGGCCTTGTATTCGATCTCTCCCAGGCCTGCGACATCTGCCAAAGCCGACCCGGACATGCCAGAAAAGATAAGGCTGGACGCGATGTTTACATGACCAAGTCCACCCGGAATGCGCCCGACAATTCGCAAAGCAAAATCAAAGATTTTGTCGGAGATGCCAGAGGCGGTGGTGATCTTACCGGCAAGCATGAATAGCGGTATCGCCAGCAACGTAAAATTCGCCATCGAGAACGAGATTTTCTGTGCGACCAGCGAGAGCGGAATGCCTTCAACAAAGAGGTAAAGCATCGACACAAGGATTGCCGAAAACGCAATCGGAAAGCCCGCGAACAGCAAGATCAGTTTGAGCGCCAGAAGATAGAGGATAAGGTTATCCATCGGTTTTACCCTGCAGCAATTTGATGCGGCCGATGATGTGGCCGACGGAATAAAAGGCCATAATTGCCGAGGCAATCGGCGCGATAATGATGATGTTACGGATTGGCCAGCGTAGCGCGGGCAGCTTGTCAAAACGCATCGACTGATACAGGTCCCAACCGGATTTCACCATCAGGACAAGGACAATCAGAACTGCAAAGTCAAACGCCAGACGGATACCCGCAACCACACGCGGCGGCACCCATTCGTCCAACATCTCGACACGCAGGTGCGTATCGCGGCGATGGACACCAATTGCGCCGATGAAAACCATCCAGATCAAAAGATGCGCCGCCAATTCTTCCGTCCATTGCAGTGGCGCGTTCAGAGCATAGCGTGTGACAACTTGTGTCACTGTCAAAGCGACAAAAACCACGAGCAGCCCTGCACCGATGATGAACTCAGGCATGCGCCGCGGGATCGTCGTGTCGATCAGCGGACCGTGATGATCTTCGTTGTCCATAGTCCCCCCTGTGACTGACAAAGAGTCAGCCGATCCCCGTGCTCAGAGGGTAAGGAAACTATATGGATATGAAAAACGAATTATTGTAACATTATGCTTAACCATTTGGTTGTGCGAGGTTGGATATGGGTAAGTTTCTGAACATTCGGCTGCGGCATATGCGGGTCTTTTTAGAGATTCTGCGCAAAGGAAGTCTTGTGAGTGCCGCCGGTTCTTTGAATGTCACGCCTGCAGCAGTCTCAAAATCCCTGCGCGAGTTGGAGGCAGAGCTTGGTGTGAGGCTTCTGGAGCGCAGCAAAAAAGGTGTCCGTGCGACCGCTGCCGGAGAACGCTTTCATCAACATGCCACTGAAAGCCTGTTGTCTTTCAATCGGGCTATTTCCGCCGTCGAAGAGCCCGAACAACGGCAACATCGGTTGCGCATTGGTGCCCTGCCAACGGCGGCGGGCTCTATCGTGCCAAATGCTCTCAAGGAATTATTCGGGCCTGACGAACGCGCCAATGTCGACGTGGTCACCGGCCACTACGAAGACCTTGCCGCCGCGCTTCGTGCTAGTGAACTGGACTTGATCGTCGGCAGGATCATCACCCGTGACACCGTCGGCCTCTCGTTCGAGCAATTATATGAGGAAAGCGTTGTTGCGGTCACGGCGCCCTCTCACCCCCTCTTTCAAACGGATGCACTTGATGTAACGGACCTGTCGAAATATCCAATTATCGTGACGCCTGTTGGGTCAACTGTGCGCGACAGCGTCGACAGCTTCTTTTTTGCCCATGGTATCAAACCGACGGCGCTCATCATTGAGACATTTAGCGACGGTCTGGCCCGCAATTTTTCAGCAATAACAGAGGCGATCTGGTTCGCCCCCGCAGGTCTGGTCGCGCAGGATCTTAAACGTGGAACACTTGCGAAATTGTCGATAGATCACGGCTCGCTTAAGACGATCATCGGATTGACCACGCGCACCAACGAAGCGCTGTCAGGTTCTGCCCGGCGTTTTGCCGACTTGCTTCGGCAGCTTGCTCATCAGACCGGAGGAGGTTGAATCATTTATTTGGATTTTCGTTTTGTTGGGCCCTCAATATGTGGTTTGAGTGCAATTATTGGGACGGTTTCCGCTAAAGTAACACCACTCACAACCGACTGCTTTGCCCGCGTCGCGATCAATGGAATGGACCGCCACGAGCTGTCGATTGGATATCCACCAAGAACGCTAAATTTAAACGGCTGCTTTGACGACATTGACCAAATCAAAGAGGTAAACCTGCCGCAACTGCGAAGAAATGCTGCGTGAGCAATAGCTACACCTGCACAAGTCCGCGTCGTCTAAGGTTTGTCGCATCTTCAATGACTGCTTTTGACTTGGGCCGCGCTGCGAATGGTGCCTCGGGCGGGTCATGGCTATTTTCTGCGACACAGCGGCAAATGACTACAGGTTTTCCATCGCTGCCAAAGTATGCGCCAATCCCAGCCGGATGTGTGTTTCGAGCGTGGCCTTGGCCTTTGGGATGTCCCGTGCAAGGGCGGCTTCAAACATCAACCTGTGTTCATCCACGGCGACAGCGCCACGATAGGTCAGCACAAGCATCTGATACCGCAGGTATTTGTCAAAGATCGTGCCATGTAGCGCCAGCAGATTCTCGGAATTACATGCACGGATCAGGGCCTGATGGAATTCCCAGTCATAGCGTTTCCACACCTCTTTTTGCGATTTGTCACCATCCAGCATCTTCTGTTCGATCAGGTGCAATTTGTGGTGTGCCGCGACCAGATTTCCTTCCCAGTCGGCATCCCCGCAGGCGATTGACGTCTCAAGCGCCGAACACTCCAGCAAGATGCGCAGCTCCGCAATCTCGGTCAGGTCATCCGCTGAAACAGGACGCACGAAGAAGCCGCGTTGTTCGGCTGCTTGCACGAACCCTTCGCTGGCAAGGCGATTGAGGGTTTCGCGCAATGTCGAGACGCTGGCAGAATAACGATCCCGCAACCCGTCGAGTTTCAGCTTCGATCCCGGAACGAGTTCACCAAAGATGATGTCTTGCTTGATCCGCTCATAGGTGCTTGCCCCGACGGTTGGAGAAGATTGGGACATGCCGTGCCTCATGAGTTGCGTGTTTTGCAGATGGTAACACGATCATCCGATATTCCTCAACAAGTGATAAAATAGGGGGATAATAAAAATCTCATATATTATTGCGAATCTGTTAAACTCTGCTAGCCTATGTCAAATTTGAAGAATGAGGAACAGATGGCGCAGCCAAAGAAATTAGCGGTCGTAGGGGCCGGCCTTGTGGGGCAGCGCCACATCGCAGCGATCAGTCAAGTGGACGGGGTTGACCTTGCTGCTGTGGTGGAACTCGGCGCGACGGAACAACCAGTGCCTGTTTTCAAATCACTCAGTGAAATGTTTGATGCCGTTGCGGTCGATGGCGTGATTTTGTCAACGCCAACGTTGTTGCACGTCGAGGGTGCGATGGAGTGCGTCCAGCGAAGCGTTCCAGTACTGATCGAAAAGCCATTGGCGGCCTCGGCAGATGATGCGCAGGAGCTCATTGTTGTTGCCCTCCGCAATGGCGTGCCAATTTTGGTGGGGCATCACAGGCGGCACAATCCGATCATCCAAAAGGCCGCACAACTCATTAAGGACGGGGCCATCGGGCAGGTCCGCGCGGCCCAGGTGACATGCTGGTTTTACAAGCCGGATGACTATTTTGACGCCGCACCTTGGCGTAAAAAGGCGGGTGCGGGGCCGATTTCTGTCAATCTTGTGCATGACGTCGATTTGATGCGTCACTTTCTGGGCGAAGTTGTCACGGTTCAGGCGCAAATGGCGCCGTCCCTGCGCGGGTTTGAAAACGAGGACCTTGCCGCCGCCGTTCTGCGGTTCGAAAGCGGAGCGGTCTGCACGATAACTGTGTCCGACAGCGTGGTGTCGCCATGGAGCTGGGAGCTGACATCACGGGAATATCCAATCTATCCGGCCACAAACGAATCTTGCTACCTAATCGGTGGCTCTGAGGGGGCCTTGTCGATTCCCGACATGCGGCTTTGGCAACATGAGGGCGGTACAAGCTGGTGGAATCCGATCACGGCCACGGCCATGCCAGTAAGTTCGTCCGATCCGTTGATCAACCAGATCGCCCACTTCGAACAGGTCATTCGCGGTGCAGCCGAGCCTTTGGTCACTGGCGAAGAAGGCTTGAAAACATTGAGTGTTGTTGAGGCGATACAGGTCGCAGCGCAGACGCAACAGACCGTCACATTGACAGGCACTGGGGGGAAGTCTTCCAACGCTGCCGAATAAAAATATCCGATATTTTGTAAAATGTATTGCGAAATGCGAAAAATGAGGCATTAATGTGCCACACAAACTGCCCTTACGGGCCTACAAACGTCTGGGAGGACAAAATGACACTTACAATGACCCGCCGTCTTGCGATGGCTACACTGATCGCCGCGGGCACAGTCGCCGCTGCCCCATCCTTTGCCGATGGCCACGCGGTTCAACTGCGCATGGCCACATCCGGTTCCGAAACCGACGCACGTTCGGTTGCTCTCGCTGAAGTCTTTGGCCCATCGGTTGCAGGCTTTGCATCCTACGAGCCGTCCTACAACGCGACCCTGTTCGACCAAGGCACAGAGCTGGACGCGATCAGCCGTGGCAACCTTGAGATGTCGATCACATCCGCACAGGAGTTGGCACAGTTCTTCCCCGAATTCTCCATCTTCGCGACGGGTTATGTGCATCAGGACGCGGCTCATCAGGTCCGCGTCTTTAACGATCCGCTGATGGACCCGTTCAAAGCGAAAGTCGAAGAAGAGCTTGGCGTGCGCCTGCTGTCCGTCATGTATCTGGGCCAGCGCCACGTAAACCTGCGCCAGACCCGCGAAGAGCTGGACGTGCAGACACCTGCCGACCTTGCTGGCGTGAACCTGCGGATGCCGGGTACAGATGCGTGGCAGTTCCTTGGGGCCGCACTGGGTGCAGCACCTACGCCAATGGCATTCACCGAGGTTTATACTGGCCTGTCCACCGGCGCGATTGACGGTCAGGACAACCCGCTTCCAACCGTTGTGGATCGCAAGTTCTACGAGGTGACCAACCAGATCGCCCTGACGTCACACCTTGTTGACCTGAACTACATCGCGATTTCCGCCGCGACTTTCAACGCGCTGACACCCGAGCAGCAGTTGACGGTTCAGCGTGCAGCTGATGCGGCGGCGTCTGTGGGTCGTCTGCGTCAGTTGGAGCTGGAAGGCAGCCTGACCGCTTTCCTCGAAGAGAATGGCGTGGAAGTCTATACACCTGATCTGGCCGCTTTCCGCACGCATGTTCAGGCCCAGTATGTCGGCAGCGAATTCGCCGCCAGCTGGCCCGAAGGTGTGCTGGACGCGATCAACGCACTCGGCAACTAAGAGCTAAAAGGGAGACCCGCCATGAAATCTGTGTTCCGGTGGGTCTCTCGCATCTCTGACGCAATCGCAGCCGCATTGTTGGCTGCGATTTTCTTTATCTTCCTGCTCCAGATCGGGTCGCGGTATTCACCCAAAATCATCGGCTATTTCGGCTGGGCAGAGACCTTTCCAGCGCTGGGAACAATTCAACCCCTTGGATGGACGCTTGAGCTGATCGCGATCCTGTGGGTTTGGGTGATCTTTTTTAGCTGCGCTTTTGTGGTGCGCGAATACGATCACGTGAAATTCGATATCATTTATCTCGCCTTATCGCGTCGCATGCGCAGGATTTTCGCGGTCATCTCTGCTGTCGCGATTGTGGCTGGGATGCTTTATGCGTTTTTGCCCACATGGGATTACATCGACTGGATGAAAATCCGCAAGACATCGACAGTGCGCAATCCGTTCACGGGTAGCAAAATCCCCATGCGGACGATCTTCAGTGTCTACGGCGCCTTCATGATCGTGGTGGCTGCCCGGTATATCTGGCTGGCGATTGACACGATCCGCAACGGCCCCCCCAAAACAGAGCTTGAGATCGTGCTGGAAGCGGAAGCTGCAGCTGAAGCGGAGAAATCGACATGAGCTTCGAACTCGCCTCCCTCCTTGTAACCCTGTTCGTGCTGGCAGGGATCGGCACGCCTATCGGGTATTCCATTTTGCTGGCCTCGATTGTGTATCTCGGTCTGTCTGGACTTGATGTCGCGCTGGCCGGTGAAAAGATCCTGCAAGGGTTTTATGGCAGTGCGATCCTGCTGGCTGTGCCGCTGTTTATCGTCGCCGCCAACATCATGAATGCGGGGTCGATCACGGACCGGCTGCTGAATTTCTGCGTCGCCATTGTCGGCCGCTTCAAGGGCGGCATGGGCCATGTGAACGTTGTGGCGTCGCTGATCTTTTCGGGCATGTCTGGGTCCGCCGTGGCCGATGCTGCGGGTATCGGCAAAATCATTATTTCGATGATGACACGTAGCGGCAAATACAGCCGTGGATATGCGGCGGCGATTACGGCTGCCTCGGCCACGATTGGCCCGATCATCCCGCCGTCCATCCCGATGGTCCTCTACGCGCTGGTGTCTAATGCATCCATCGGGTCGCTCTTTCTTGCGGGTATTTTACCGGGCCTGATCATGGGCGCCGTATTGATGGCAATGAACGGGTATCTGGCCCACAAACGCGGGTTCGAGGTCGAAGAAACAGTGCCGCTCAAAGAATTGCCGCGGGTCACCGCGAATGCGTTTCCGGCCCTGTTGATGCCAGTGATCTTGCTCTACGGGATTTATGGGGGCGTCACGACCCCAACCGAAGCCGCTGCTGTCGCCGCGTTTTATGCGCTGATGCTGGCGGCGCTGTTCTATCGGTCGTTGTCGTTCAAGGCGCTTTATCAGGTGTTCGTAGACTCTGCGCGGTCCTCTGCGGCTGTTGGGATCGTGATCGGCGGTGCGTTCATCCTGAATTTCATCGTCATCACAGAACAAATCCCCCAATCCATTTCAGGGGCGCTTGAAGGGGCCGACATCAGCCCGCTGATGTTCCTGATTATGGTCAATGTGCTGATCTTGCTGTTGGGGTGCGTTCTGGACGCCACGACGATCATCCTTGTGATCGTTCCGCTGTTCATTCCGACCTGCGAAGCTTTGGGGATTGATCTGGTCCACTTCGGCGTGTTGGTCGTGGTCAATTCGATGATCGGTCTGATCACGCCTCCCTACGGGATTTTGCTCTTTGTCATTAATGCCGTGACAGACATCCCCCTACGCGAGATCATCGCAGAAATCTGGGCCTTTTTGGCGGTTTTGATCGGAGCACTCATCGTCATGATGCTATCGCCCGATCTTGTGCTGTGGTTGCCGCGTTTGCTTGGCTATCAGGGCTGATGCTGACGATCCCGACACATATCGTTCCGGGCGATATGGCAGCCAAGTTGCTGGCCATCAAAGCCGCAGGGTTCCAAGCGATTGACCTGAGCCTAACGGACATTACGCAGTTTGACGGGACATTGGCGGACCTGTCGGCGATGGTATCTGGTGCGGACCTGAAAATTGCGTCCGTCGGGCCGCTTGATGCGGGGGTGAATCCGGCGCAGCTCGCAGCAAAGATCGCCTTGGCGAAAGAGCTGGGCAGTGATCTGCTCATACTTGATGTGGCAGACGCAGCGTGCCTGCCCGAAAGCCTTGATCCCCTTGGTGCCGTTCGCATCGCCTTGCGCCCGGCGCGCAATGCCGAAGATGCGGTGCGTGACTACGTGGCAAAGACTGCGCAGGCATCTATCGGGCTTGGCTACAATTCATTCCACGCGCTTGGCGACGGATCACGCCCCGCGCGGTTGCGGGATCTGGACGGCGCGACTGTCTTTCATGTCAGTCTGTGGGATGGGCCAAGCCTGCCGATGTTGCCTGGGCAAGGCACTTTGAACTTGGGCGGCTTCGCCCGCGTGTTGGCGCGTGCCGGATACGTCGGCCCTTGGTCTGTCGGGGTTGAACCGCAGGGGCGCGACACGGTGCTTAATGCGTACCGTTCACTGGTGACAACGCTGTCAGATGCGGCAGCGACGGAACCCTTGCTGCGCAGCGCGACGCCGGATTTACCACCCAAAGTACCGGCCAGAGGGTTCGAGTTTATCGAATTCGCGGTGGACGGAGACGGCGCGAAGGACCTGGAGACGACCCTGACGTCCATGGCGTTTCGACGCGAACGCCGCCACCTGACCAAGGCTGTCACGCTTTGGCGGCAGGGTGCGGTGAATATCGTCATCAACCAAGAAAAAGCAGGTCACGCAGGCAGCGCGTTCGCAGAACATGGGTCGTGCGTTTGTGACATGGGGCTACGGGTTCACAATGCGGCCGAAACGGTGGAACGGGCCCGCGCGTTGGGGACACACGACTTTTCGCAGGCGGTCGGTCTTGGCGAACTTAGCATTCCAGCCATTCGCGGCGTTGGCGGCAGTGTCATCCATTTCATCGATGAACAATCCGACCTGCACCGTGTCTGGGACATCGAATTTGAACCCGTCGGGACGACACAGGCGACCCCGCCCGCAGGGTTGCGCCGGATCGACCATGTGGCGCAGACGATGCGCTACGGTGAGATGCAAAGCTGGCTGCTTTATTACTTGTCGACCTTCGAAATGACCAAGTCGCCCATCGTCAACGTGGCGGACCCGTCTGGCATCGTGCGCAGTCAGGCGATTGAAACGCCCGAGGGCGACGTGCGGTTGAACCTGAACGGAGCAGCGGATGCGCAGACCATGGCGGGATCGTTCGTGAGCGGCAGACCAGGTGCGGGCGTGCAGCACATCGCAGTCCAGACCGATGATATTTTTGAAACATCCAGCCAATTGGCTGAGGCAGGGTTCGCGCGCCTGCACATCCCGCGCAACTATTACAGCGATACGCAGGCGGCCTTTGATCTGGACGACGCGCGCACAGCCCAATTACAGGCCCATAACATCCTGTACGACGAAGACGAATATGGCGGGTATTATCAGCTTTACGGGCAGGCGATCTTTGACGGGTTCTTCTTTGAAATCGTGCAACGCAAAGGGCGCTATGCAGGGTACGGCGCGCGCAATGCGCCCGTCAGATTGGCGGCACAATCCAAAGTGCGTGCGGCGGTGGCATCGTGAAAGCCGCACTGATCGGGAACGGGATTGCGGCGTCGCTGACACCAGTTTTGCACGAAGCCGAAGGGCGCGCGCATGGACTGGCGTATCGCTATCGCCGCTTTGATCTGGCGGGTGCGCCAGAGCCTGCGGTTGCCTTGCAAGATGCGGTGACAGAAGCCAAGGTTGCGGGCTATGTGGGCGTCAATGTGACCTATCCCTACAAACAACAGATCATCGCGCTGCTGGATGACCTCAGCGATGGGGCGGGCGACATAGGATCCGTCAATACGGTGGTATTTCGGAACGGCAGAGCCGTCGGGCATAATACCGATTATGTAGGTTTTCATCGGGCTTTCGTGGCCAAGATCGGTCCGTTGCAACACGACACGGTCCTCTTGCTCGGCGCAGGTGGAGCGGGCGGTGCCGTTGGTTTGGCGATGCTGGATGCGGGTGTTTCTTGCCTGTACGTTTACGACCGCGATGCCTGTGTGGCCGACGCCTTACGCGCGCGGCTGGCGCGGCTTCGCCCACAAGCGCAGGTTTTAGTCTGGTCGGGGGCAACCCTCATCGACGGGGTGATTAATGCGACTCCGATGGGCATGGCGTCCCACCCCGGTCAGGCGATTGATCTGGACGACGTTCCGCACGCCAAATGGGTCGGGGATATCGTCTACTTTCCTCATCAAACCCCGTTGCTGCACGCCGCCGCCGCGCGTGGCCTGCATGTCATGACAGGTGGCGGCATGGCGGTTGGTCAGGCGGCAGCGGCGTTCGAGCTGTTCACAGGGCTGCCCGCCGATGTCGCTCGCATGACCGCGCATTTCCACACACTTACCCAAGAGGTCCCCGCATGAGCGACGACGCAGATGCAATCCGTAATTGGTGGCGCACATCCATCATCGACATGGCCCCCGGCAAAATCGAATTTCGCGGCCACCCGATCCAAGACCTGATCGGCAACGTGTCTTTCGTGCAGATGATCTGGCTGATGACAGCGGCGCGGCTACCGGATGCTGCCGAAGCGGCCCTGCTTGAGGCCGCACTTGTTGCTGGCGTCGATCACGGCCCGCAGGCGCCTTCTATTGCAGCCGCGCGGATGACCGCAACCTGTGGCGTCGGGTTGAACAACGCCATGGCCAATGGCGTCAACATGCTCGGCGATGTCCATGGCGGCGCCGGAGAGCAATGCGCGGAGCTGTATTACGATATCGCTGCGCGGATGGATGGTGGCGCTCGCTTGGACGCGGCTGTCCAAGACGGGCTGGACGCATGGCGCGCCATCAACGGCAAGATTGTCAGCGGCTTTGGCCACCGGTTTCACAAACCTGTTGACCCGCGTGCGCCACGTTTGATGGCTTTGGTGCAGGACGCCGCGCAGGCGGGCACGGTGTCGGGGCGCTACGCTGACATTGGCGAGGCCGTGCAGTCGAACCTCAGCGCACGCAAGCCATTGGCAATGAACATCGACGGCGCCACAGCAGTGATTTTCTGTGAACTCGGTTTCCCCGCCCCACTGTCGCGCGGCTTGTTCTGCCTGTCTCGGTCCGTTGGCATTCTGTCCCACGCGTGGGAGCAAATGCAGCAAGGCGGGCGCAACAAAGGGCCAATGCCACCGGCCTATCTGCCTGATTACATCCCACCTTCAGACCCGAACGGTTAATTGGTTTGCTGCGCGCGCAAAGGCCAGTTCATCGGCCCTTGAGAGCTGCGGCGTTTATGATCGCCGGGGCGTTTCTTCTGGTGCTGAATGATGCCTTGATCAAGCTTTACGCAAGTGACCTATCCACCACCCAGATCATTGGGGTCAGGGCTTCAGCAACTGTTCTTGTTTGCCTGATGGTCATGGCCAAGACAGGCTGGGCCTTTCCGCGCTTGTGGGGCTGCGACCTTTTGATCCGCACAGGATTTACGATTGCCAATGTCTTTGCATTTGTCGCGGCAGTCATAGCCTTGCCCTTCTCGTTAGCCGTTTTCGTTGACATGACCAACATCCTGTTTGCCGCCATGCTGGCAGCTTGGGTTCTGGCTGAACGGCTGAGTATGCTTAAAGTCGTGTCAATCCTGACTGGAATGGCGGGGGCGGGCGTATTGCTGTCAGTTCAGGTTCAAGGCGCGGGCTGGTTGATAGTGTTGCCTGTTCTCAGCGCGTTGGCCGGGGCCGGACGAGAGCTTTGGACAAGAAAGTTGGGGCCCGATTTCAGCGCGAGCTTCCTGACGCTTTATGCCGCGGTCGGAATGATCGTTGTCGCGCTCGTATTTGGGGTTCAGGAGTTGGCTTTTGACCAGCCATGGGCGCTTGGAGCAACTCTTGTCGCGGGGTGTCTGCAGGGCGCTGCAATGGTGCTGATGACATATGCGTTGCAAAATGGAGAGGTTTCTTTCGTTGCGCCGTTCCGATTGACCGCGCTGGTGTGGGCCGCGCTGATTGCGTGGGTCGTCTTTGCGGAAACGCTCACGGTAATGGATTTTCTGGGGATAACCCTCATCGCGGTCGCACTCTTGTCACTCAGCAAAGGCGCACGCCCAAGCACGCCAAACCAGCCTGTGTGACCTGCGTTTCATTTGATGCGTACCAGGATTCGGCAGTAAATATGATAAAGTATAAAATACCATAGATTTCTGAATCCATAATATGTTATTACTACTGGCAGATGACATGGAGTGATTCACAATGCCAGATCAGACCGGCCAACCGCTCTATTCGCTTGCGCATCTGACGCTGATCAATGCCACCGCGCCCGAGTTGATCTATATCGCGGCGCGGGCAGGCTATGACGCTGTTTCGCCACGGTTTATCCAGATGAACGTGCCAGGAGAGTTCCGCGAAAGCCCGATTGACAAAGCCATGGTGTCGGCCACCAAAACGGCGCTGCAGACTACGGGGTTGAAGGTTCTCGACATCGAGTTGGCCCGTATCACTGAAGACTGCGACCCGCGGTCGTTCGAGGCTGCTTGCGAATTGGGTGGCGAGTTGGGCGCAACACGCATGATCATGTCCGCATGGACGCCCACCCGTGATGACCGCAACTTTATCGTCGATTGCTACGCCGAAACATGCGAGATCGCTGCCCCTTACGGATTGTCCGTTGATCTTGAGTTTCCCAGCTTTTCGCGACTGCGTACGCTGGATGAGGCACTTGATGTCGTCCGGGCAGCCGATCAGCCAAATGGCGGCATTCTGGTTGACACACTCTATTTGCACCTCAGCCGTGTCGATCTGGCTGAACTGCTCCATGTGCCCGGTGACTTGCTGAATTTCCTCCATATCTCGGACGCTCTGCCGGGGATTGCCGACACACGGCAAGGGATGATCCAGCTGGCGCGGGATGCGCGGCTTTATCCCGGTGAAGGGTGCATTGATTTTGCCGGTATCATCGAACGGATGCCGCCCCTCGATTATTCCATTGAACTTCCCAACCAATCCCGCGTCACAGAACTGGGCTTTGAAGAACATGCACGGCGCTGTCTACAGCACGCCAAGCGCACTTTCGGAGATGTCAGATCGCAGCGGCGCACCCACCCCATTCCCACACAAGAAAGCATGACAGATGGCCAGAGAGCTCACTGAAGAAGAACGTAAATTGACAGCAGACATGATCGCCCGCGCCCGCGCCGCGATGGCAGAGATTGAGGATTGGTCACAGGCCGATCTGGACCGCCTGAGCCAAGCAATCGCTTGGTATGCGGGCAATGAGGCGACATTCACGCGACTGGCGGAACAGGGCGTAGACGAGTCTGGTATTGGTGACCGCGCAGGGCGGCCTGCCAAGCGGTTCAAAATTCAGATGGTTTTGCGCGATGTGCTGCGAACGCCCTCTACAGGTGTCGTTGAGGTGGACGAGGTCAAAGGGTTGGTGAAATATGCCAAACCTGCGGGCGTAATCGCCTCGCTTATCCCGATGACGAACCCTGCGATGACGCCGCCCGTGACGGGTGTTTCGTCGGCGAACGCGCGCAACGCGGTTATCTTCTCACCCCATCCGCGCACCGCAGGCACCACGTTTGAAATGGTCGAGGTTATGCGCAAGGCTTGCGTTGCTGTTGGCGCTCCTGCGGATCTGTTTCAGTCCGTTCGCCATCCATCAATCCCCATGACCCAGCACCTGATGGAAGAATGTGATCTGACTTTGGCGACTGGCGGCAAGCCGATGGTGAAGGCGGCCTATTCGTCTGGTCGTCCAGCTTACGGCGTTGGGGCGGGCAACTCTTCTATCGTGATTGATGAGACCGCGGACATCGAGATTGCGGCCGCAAATACGCGGATTTCCAAGACCTCAGATTTCGGATCCGGCTGCTCCGCGGATGGCAACATCATCATCCAAGCCAGCATCTATGACCAGATGGTCGCGGCACTTGAGGCCGAGGGCGGTTACCTGTGCAACGCCGAAGAAAAGGCACTGCTTGAGGCGGCAATGTGGGACGAAAAGGGCAATCGCACGTTCCCCACAATCGCCTGTAAACCACAACAAACGGCGGACGTGGCGGGGTTCACGATCCCTCAGGATCGCAAATTCCTGATGGTTGAAAACCAAGGCCAAATCGGGCCGGAGCATAAGTTCTCAAAGGAGAAGCTAACAACCGTCATGGCGCTTTATCATTTCAAAACTTTTGACGACGCGCTCGACACGGTGCGGGCAATTTATGCCACTGGCGGCATCGGCCATTCCTGCGGTATTTACAGCCACAACGACGACAACATCGACGCGCTGGCACGGGTAGCCCCCGTCAGCCGGATGATGGTGCGACAGCCGCAATCAAAGGCGAATGCGGGGTCATGGACCAACGGGATGCCGATGACGTCCAGCCTTGGCTGCGGCATCTGGGGTGGCAATATTACCAACGAGAACGTCACCATGAAACACATGATGAACTACACTTGGGTGGCGCGGCCAATCGCCGAAGACCGCCCCTCTGAGGCAGAGCTTTTCGGTGAATTTTACGGACAGGAGAACGCATAATGGACGGCACCAAAGTAGACGGCAAAACCGTCGCGGAACATATCGTTGATTTTCTGGAACGCCGTGAGGTTGAACACGTATTCGGCCTGTGCGGGCATACGAATATCGCCGTTCTGGCAGCACTCGCCCAAAGCCCGATTGAGTTCATCACCGTGCGCCACGAGCAGACCGCGAGCCATGCGGCGGACGCCTATGCGCGCGTAACGGGCAAAGCGTCCGTTGTGCTAAGCCACCTCTCCCCCGGCCTCACAAACTGCGCCACGGGCGTGGCCAATGCCGCCCTTGATTGTATCCCGATGGTCGTCATCGCGGGCGATATCCCGACGCATTATTACGGCAAGCATCCGCACCAAGAGGTCAACCTGCACGCCGACGCGGCCCAATGGGAAATCTATCGTCCCTTCGTGAAACGCGCATGGCGAGTGGACCGCGCGGACCTTATGGCAGAAATTCTTGAGAAGGCATTTCACTTGGCAGAAAGCGGCCAGCCGGGGCCGGTTCTGGTCAACGTCCCGATGGATATTTTCAGCGAAGTCGTCCCGTCCGAGACCTTTGATCGTGTGGCCAAGAACACCCGCACCTTGGTAAAACCAAGCATCGACGATGACACAGCCCGCGCGATTGTCGCGAAGATTGCTGCGGCACAAAAGCCCGTCGCATATGTTGGTGGTGGCATCCTTTTGGCGCAGGCCTCTGCCGAACTGGAAGAATTCGCGACCCATATGGGGCTGCCGATTGCGCATTCCCTCATGGGCAAAGGGGCGGTGCGCGACGATCACCCGCTTGTCATGGGGATGACCGGGTTCTGGGGGACCGAACTGGTCAACCAAACCTGCCTTGCGGCGGATGTGGTTTTCGCTGTCGGCACGCGCTTCAAAGAGGCGGATTGTTCCAGTTGGTATCCGGGCTACACGTTCAATATCGGGTCCGAGGGCAACGACACGCAGGTCATTCATATCGACATCGAACCGCAAGAAATCGGACGCAATTATCCTACAGAGATTGGCGTGGTGGCCGATGCCAAGGCGGCCCTGCGGGTGCTGACGCGTGTGGCCAAGGACATGTATCCCGACGGGTTTAATCGCGCTGAGAAGAAAGCCGAGATTGCCAAATTCCGTGAGACGTTCAAAGCCTCCAACGTTGAAATGCAGACCTCTGCTGCCTTCCCGATGATGCCCGAGCGCATTCTGGCGGACGCCCGTACAGCGCTGCCCGGTGACGCGATCATCACAACGGATGTGGGCTGGAACAAGAACGGCGTTGGCCAGCAGTTCGACATCCTGACGCCGGGGTCGATCCTGACGCCGGGCGGCTTTGCCACAATGGGCTTTGGCCCACCGGCTGCAATTGGTGCAAAGCTTGCAGCACCGGACCGCGTGGTGATCAGCCTCGTCGGGGATGGTGGTTTCGGACAGAATCCGTCGATGCTGGCCACGGCCGTGGAACTGAACCTTGGGATCATCTGGCTGGTGATGAACAACAACGCGTTTGGCACCATCGCGGGCTTGCAAAAGGCGCACTACGGTTTGACCTATGGTACGACCTTCCCCGGAAGTGCTGCAGCGCCGACAAACGGGCCAGGCTATGCCGACATCGCGCGCGCTTATGGGGCCGAGGGCATCCATATTTCCGCCGCCGACGAATTGCTGCCCGCATTGCAGGCCGCCATTGCCAGCGGCAAGCCCACGGTGTTGGATGTCCCCATGATCAACAATCCGACGCCCACAACAGGGCATTGGAACATCCTTGATATCTATTCACCCGACAAGGACGTCAGCCACGTCGCAACCTGAAAGACCGCCGATGGAAAACCCGAAAAACCTGTTCAAAGCGGGCCTGAAAACAGGGCAGACGCAACTTGGCATCTGGAACACCATCGGCGGCAATACGGTGCCGGAGATGCTTGGCGGGGCGGGGTTTGATTGGGTCTTGGTCGATTGCGAACACGCGGCGATTGAAACGATCGAGGTCTTGCCCGCCTTGCAAGCGATCGGCCAGCACAGCCAAGTGTCCGCCTTGGTGCGGCCTGCGGCCAACGATCCGACCCAGTTCAAACGCATTCTGGATATGGGGGCCCAAACCCTGCTTGTCCCCTACGTCCAGACGCCGCAAGAAGCCGCCGCGGCCGTGCACGCCATGCGCTATGGCCCGCACGGCATGCGTGGCATGGCAGGCATGACCCGCGCGACCCGCTACGGGAAAGTCGACGATTACTTCCACACCGCTTGGGATGAGCTTTGTCTGGTCGTGCAGGTCGAGACAGTTGAGGGGCTGAGGAATCTGGATGCAATCGCTACAACAGACGGCGTCGATGCGGTCTTTATCGGCCCAGCTGATCTGAGCGCGAGCATGGGACTGCCCGGGCAAATGACCCATCCGGACGTCGACGCCGCAGTTGGTGACGCGATCAAGCGATTGGTCGAACTTGGTGTTCCGGCAGGCGTCATGGCACTCGACCCCGATGCGGCAGATCGTTACCTCGCCCTCGGCGCGACCTTCGTCGCCGTTGCCGTCGATCTCGTCCTGTTGGCGGATGCTGTCAAATCCATCAAAGACCGTTTCGCTTAAGGGTCTGGGTAGGGCAAATTTGTTAAACCCACTGGCCTGAACGTATCCCGCTCTATTGCCAGACTGGTCACAAAAATTTCGTCAGATACAGCAGCCCATGAATGACCGCCTCGACAACGCTCGCTGCGTTGCAACAACAAATGTGCCGCGACTGCGAGAAAGTGCTGCGCGAGCGAAGCCCGAAAAATGAACGACTGGAAAGTCCGCAACTCGGTCATGGCCGTGTTTTTCCCCAGTGTCTGCTCTATGGGCGGTGCTGTCGTTGCATACGTGACCTGTTTAGAGGTCCCGATCCATTTCGGCGGTGGAGCCCCTGGAAACATTTGACTGCGCTGCCATCGCCCTTCCAAAGGAACCTCCTGGCTGCTCACCACGTCCAATATTAAGCAGACGACGCAGATGAGCGGCAGGTGATCCATATGGTTCGTGTGCATAATTTACTGCACGTAGCGATACAGCATGAATTTCGATATGTGTCAGAATGAACTTGCCAGCTACCATCATTGCCCAGAACCTTGAATGCGTTGCACAGTTGTGCCTCTCATGGAAAAGCGGCGGCATATCGTAGAAATTGTGGCATTTTGGGAAAAAATTGGAACTGATTGTTAGCAATTGGCTATCAGTCGGTTGATCCTGGCCTTCTGTAAGAACTGACTGAAGGTCTGGATTTCCGTTATGAGGATTGCGCCAGTGGCTACGGCCAACGAGATACAAACCAAAAAAGATCTCCGGAGCCCTTGAAAGGGAAAAATTAGGTACAATGTATTTTCTGGGTATTCTCTGGATTTGCTCAGATATTTAACCCAAAAAAGACTCTACAGATACTCTTGCAGATATCCGACAGAGTCAGGGCCCTCGCCTCTGCTTTTGGTATGAGACGAACTTCTTGCTCACCAACCGTCAGTGATATTGGCTCACCTTCATCTGGATCTCGATGCTCTGGCGTATGGCGTTGAGAATGCGTTCAAACACCTGACGCGCAATTGAGTTGGGGTAGCCTGATGGCTGACTGAGTCTCTGGGTATGAATTTGTTTGCGGCGTTGCATTTTCTGGTTCTCCGAGGTTGATGCCGTGTTTCTTTTAAATGGTACTACAATGCGCTTCGGCGTTTGTCTGTGAACCAGATCACATTTGTCAAAAAATAGGGTGTGTCCGCGTATTGTGCGGTCCAATAAGTGCCGCGGGTGTCATGCCAGCAAGGCGCACCTCGAGCCAGCGTATCCGCGTCAACGCGTGCTTGCTGACTTTTGCCAACGCCTAAGGTGCTCAAAGAAATCCACCGAATGCCACAGTTGATTTTGGCTGCAGCATACTCGAGTATTACCTGGCGTGAGTGGAAGGCATCAAAAGATGCGTCCGCTAAATAGTAACGATCAAGTTGAACAAGTTGAGTGCAGCTGTTCGGATGAATGGAGTAAGTACAATGAGTTCTCTGTCAATTCGCAAAACAATTAAGAAACTTCTAACCGCTTCTTTCTGTATTGCTTTCTCGACGTTGGCATTTTTAGCGGACGCAGAAGCAAGAGAGCTTTCGAAGTTTGAGGTAAGGCGCATTCAAAAGATTTTGATCCACTACGGTCATGAAGTTGAAGTAACCGGTGTGCTCGATCTGGATACTTCGAATGCTGCAAAGCAGCTCATCTTGGAACAGTTTCCAGGTAACGAAAGCAACATTAGAATTTTGTATGAGCTCAATACAACTTTTTTGCGAGCTCAAACTGACAATGACTATTTTTCGTATTCACTGGAACCCAAGTCTGGTTCGCGCGGTGCAATTGACTATGACAAAGTGAGCAAAGCCCGTGAGAGATATCAGCGGTATCTGTCGAGTCCAGCAGTGATTTTTACCAATGTCGGTCTAATTGGGCGGGGACGCACCGTCGAGGAGGCGACCCGCGACGGGTGCTCTAAGTCTAATCGTCCGCGACGCTGCAAAGCCACGCATGTTTTGGCACCAACGCGAACTGGTTGTATTGCAAGCTTCAGGTATGACCCGTACCGTCTTTCGCTTACCCACACGAAAAGTACCAATTACGGCGAAATAATTTACAAGGGCGCAAAGGTTATTGTTTCGAACAAGAAACCAACCGTTGAGGAAGCTAAGAAGGTTTTGTGCTACAATCCGGTGAAAATTGGATGCGAAAGCCATTTTGAATTGTCCTGCAACTTTTGACATTTGTTTGGTGCCGGCTGAGTTCAAAACTGACTGCGTCCTCAATCGGATAGCTTGAACGGTAATCCCCCCATTTTTAATGGGGTTCAGCCGTAGAACTCACGCGGCTGTTTTCAGTTTCATGGCGGGTGTCATGCCGCCGATGCCCATGTTGGGTCGCTCGTTGTTGTAAGTCCAGAGCCATTCGGTTGCTTGATCCTGTGCTTCCTCAATGTTTTCGAAGATGTATTGCCCCAACCATTCGCCACGAACCGTGCGGTTATAGCGCTCAATGTAGGCGTTCTGCTGTGGCTTGCCGGGCTGGATGTATTCCAGGCGAACATTGCGCTTTGCTCGCTGCATCCCGGCGTATTCAGCTAGTCCGATTACCAAAGACGAAGCGCACATGACCATGATCAACGTCGCGAAGCGCCAACACCGGCCATTGGTGCCAAAGCAGCGAATGTCTCAAAAGTCCGCAACTCGGTCATAGCGATGAATTCGACGAACGTCTGGTGCTGGTGGAAGCTGCCGTTGAAATTGTGACCCGTTTATAGGTCCAGAGCATAAGACAAAAACAATAACCTCGGTTCTCTGAGGTACTGACCGATCGCGCGCGTCATCCCGCCACTGACGCTTTGCAGCCCGTTGATGATACCACCAAAACATCCATCCCATCCGCACCCATCTCAGGAGCGCCTTGTCTAAAACCTGAACCGAGATGTGCGACCTGCTACGCGTGATTTTGGCGTCACGAACGATCTCAGAGTGTTTTCGCAGCCTCCGAGTAATATGCTCAGAACCGACAATTCCATTGACACGTTTTGGTTGTACGCCGCAGGGTGTCCGAATTGGTTTTTTAAAGGAATTTTCAATGCGTTCATACGAAGCTGCCAGATCACTTTTTAGCTTTCTGGCATTCATGGCATGGTCGGTGGTTGTCGTCGGAGTGATTGTGGCACTGATCGGTGCTGCGGGGGCTTCTCAGTATGGTGGCAGTGGCGCAGGCCTGCTTGCGATGGTTCCAGGCATCGGTATTGGCATTACAGGGCTTATCCTTGTCGCCTTTGTGCAAATGGGCCGGGCAACCGTGGATACAGCCGAATACACGCAACAGATGCTGAGTATTTCGCGTGATCAGCTGGAAGTATCGAAGCAAGGCCTGAAACTGCAAAGTGTAGTGCCACAGACTTTCGCGGCGGCGGCGCAGACAGAGAGTGCACAGGAACCCAGAAGTTCGTTTGTGGATCAAGCTGACAAAACGTCACCTCAAGGACGAATGGTCAAGGATCTCGAGCCGGCGCAGCTGGAAGACCAGAGTACCGTTTACAGGGGCAAGACAATCAGAGACGTAAAGGGCAAGTTACTGTACAAAGGTATTCCATTCGAAACGTTACTTGCCGCCAAAGAACACATCGATATGTTGGCGGCACGGCCTGCAAGAAAGCTCCCTGCTGAATCCAACGAAACCTGAGCTGAGGTCCCCGTACGATATCCCCAACCTTTATGGGGATCAGGTATGGGGGATCATCGCTGAACATTTGGGAACATACCATCACATGAAAGGCCGTTTTGAAGCCATGACTTCACCCGCTTTCGCGGGTGATATTTCCGTCGTCTTCTTCGAAGACGCCGAAACCCTTCGAGGCTGAATTCACATGCGCGTTTCCATCTCACATGAGGTCATTCGAAAGGGTTTCATCTTCAAGACGACCTATCACGAAGTGCATTTGATGGTCGCTTTTACCCATGAGGAAAAACAGATCATCAGACAACGTGGATTGCTCAAAACCAAACTGGTGGATCGCCGTCCAGCGGATGCCAAAAACGATGCGCGCGATGAGAAGTTCGAGCTGCGTGTCGAACATCTGATGGATGGGCGGATTGATCGTTTCCTCTGCGCAACGCCCTCAAAATCCAAGATATATGAAGAAAACCTTTTGGCGGTGATGGCGCAAATGAAAACCTGGCTGGATGACAATGCCGAGACCGGCACGCGCACAGTCGTGGAAATCTGATGGCAGGTTCAAACTCGGATAACTTCAATGGGTTAATCCTGTCCTTCTTTATTATCTCCGGCATCCTCGCCCTGGCGGCTTTCCTTACGCCGGTTCTGCTGGTCGGCATTCCGGCCTATGTTTTCTATCGGCTCTACAAAGAAAGCCCACGACGTCTGGAGCGTCTGGCCCGCGAGGAAACGGAAATTCTCTACAACCACGCGCTGAGCGGACAGGTGCGCCTGAGCGACGCTGAGATCGATGCCGCCCTGTCGCATCACTGGCCGCCAGACACGCCAGAGGCTCTCAAGATCCAATTGCTGGAGATCGGGCGCGCCTTGCTCAATGACGAAGGTTTGAGTCCAGAAATCCCACCAATGCCTGCACTCTGCAACACCGTTGAGGGCGCGCGGTATCGCGACATGCTGGCGCGATCCGGGCAGGCCCGCAGCGACCGGGTCATGGTTTTGACTGCACTAGATGTCATCTCGGACAGCCTGGGCACCATTGCACAGGCCGTGCCGCCGATTGAGGGCGACGTGCTGGTCGATGTGACCCAGTTTGTGCACCCACTGGGGCAGGCGGTACAGAATGTCATCGCACCGTTTTTTGCTGACACTGACTACAACCACTTCAAGCGCTTACGGGACCGGATTGACGCTAATCTCAGTCGGACCAATCGCACCCAGCCGATCTTCCCGAGCGACTATAAGGGCGATGATGTTGTGGAGACCTATCTGGCAGGCACTCATTTGAAAGAATTGTTCCGACTCAGAACCCCATTTGAGATCCCGGAAAACAGCCGGTTTGAACACATGCACATTGTGGCTGGATCGGGTCACGGCAAAACCCAGACCCTGCAATACTTCCTGGCGAACGATCTGGAAGATGTGGTGCGGGGTGACAAATCGGTCGTGGTGATCGACAGCCAGGGCGATCTGATCAATACAATCCTGAAGGCGAAAACCCTGCCACCCGAACGGATTGTTCTGATTGATCCAGAAGACATCGCCTTTCCGGTCAGCCTCAACCTGTTCTCCGTTGGCCAGGGTCGCCTTGAAAACTACAACGCCCTCGAACGTGAGCGGCTGACCAATTCCATCATTGAGCTTTATGACTTTGTTCTGGGATCGCTGCTGTCAGCGGGCATGACCGCCAAGCAATCCGTGGTCTTTCGCTATGTTACGCGCCTGATGTTTCATATTCCTGACGCGACGATCCACACCTTACGCGAGCTGATGGAACCCGGCGGCACGGAAAAGTACCGCGATCACATTGCCAAGCTGGAAGGCACGCCGCGCCGATTCTTTGAAACCGAGTTCGACAGCAAGGAATTCACCAACACCAAAACGCAAGTGCTGCGCCGTCTCTATGGCGTGCTGGAAAATCAGACCTTCGAGCGGATGTTTACCAACCCGCAGTCGAAGTTCGACATGTTCACTGAATTGAACGCAGGCAAGCTGATCCTGATCAACACCTCAAAATCACTACTGAAAGAACAGGGCACCGAGATCTTCGGCCGCTTCTTCATTGCTCTGATCACTCAGGCCGCCCAAGAGCGTGCCACGCTGCCCGCGCGCGATCGCCTGCCTGCCATGATCTACATCGATGAGGCGCATGATTACTTCGACCAGAACATTGGCATCATCCTCAGTCAGGCGCGCAAATACCGCGTCGGGATGATCATGGCGCACCAGTTCCTGGGCCAGCTCAGCAACGGGCTGCAAGAAGCATTTGAAGCCAACACGTCAATCAAACTCGCCGGAGGTGTCTCAGCCCGTGATGCGCGCGCCTTGGCGGGGCAAATGTCGTGTGATGCCGATCTGATCCAGCGCCAGCCCAAGGGCACTTTTGCCACCTTTGTGCGGGGATTAACCGACCGCGCCGTGCCCATCAGCGTTCCATTCTTTGTTATGGAAAATCGGGAACGCGCCACAAAAGCTGAGATTGATGCAATCCGGGAACACAGCCGCAACGCCTATGCGGAACCATGGCAGAGCAAGGCTGAAGACAGCGGAACATCGGATGAGACGCGGCCGAATCCACCAGAAGAAAACGAACCCGACGATCCCGCGAACCCTTCGCCAGAGCTTTGAGCCCGCCTAATCTGGCGACATGAGCCACACAGATTCACTGCAGCACAAGAAAAAAACCGACAGCCTGGGGCGCGCAACATTCCATCACATCGTTCCATTGGCCGATGTGCGCCCCACGCCTCGTGAAATCCGCTGGTTCAAGCATATTGAGCGTCACGGGCCACTAAACTCTGCGCATCTACATGCACTCACCAAAGACACGCACCGCTGCAGGGATACAAGCCTGCGGCAATTGCAGAAATTGCGGGCCGGTGGATTTTTGATGCTACCGCGTCAACAGCGATTCACCGAGCACGCCGACTTCAACCCCTACATCTATGACCTGACCAAACAGGCGCGCGCTCATCTCATTGATCTCGGCCTGGCCGAACCCGCCGTGCGGCCAACAGGGCATTGGGGCCATGGAGCTGCCGTCTCCAGCGTGACCAGCGCGATTGAGATCGCGGCAGCGCAGGATGACGTGCGGTATATCCCAGCCCATGAAATCCTCGCCATCAAGCAAGCTTTCCTCACTATTCCGATTGGCCGTCGCAAACTGATCCCGGATCAGCTTTTTGCCTTGGATTACGGTGGTAGATATCGCGCCTTCATGTTGGAAGTAGATCGCGGAACCGAACCCAAGACATCAAGTGCGGCCCGCAAGAGTTATGCCTCATCGATTGAGATGTACCGACAGATGATTGAACAGAACATTCACCGCGCCAACTATGGCCTCAAGGCGACGGTGTTAATTCTATGGGTGTTCTCGCGACGCAGCAATGAACAGCGGTTTCTGGACTTGGTTGGCCAGTTTGGTGGCCCGGCAAAAAACCTTTTCTGCGCGCAAGTGATGCCGAATGACAGGGCCGCTCAAACCACCATCGGTTCCCATTATGAGAACAATTGGGCCAGATGCCAAAGCGCGCCAGTGCTGTTGTCCCGATCTGGTCTGAAGACCGGCTGAACCTCTTGGTCGAAAACGGGTGGCCGAAGTGTGCACCTCCGGCCACCCATACTCCTACATGAGGAGTGTCGGTCAGGCCTCCTCGCGACCCTCCATCCGTGTTTGAAGCCAGTCCAGCACTTCATCCTCGACCCATCCCACTCTGTTCGGGCCCAGCTGTACCCGCTTGGGGAATAGGCCTGCCTTTTCCAGACGTGCGACATGTTGCGGTGAATACAGAACCAACTCCTTCAGTTGGGGTTTTGAAAGTATCCTCATCACGATCTCTCCATCTCTGAAGAGCATCGCGATGCCCAAGGTTACGACAATACCCAGGCAGAGAAAGGCTAGCAGCTTGGAGTTGAAGTGGCGAGAGAGCGTTCATGGAATGCACACAAATCACTTGGTCGCCCAAATCCGGGTTTTTTCAGCAAGCGCATCAGAAATCGTGAGCAACGCTCTTATACCTGAACATTGCAGATCACCCGAAAACAACGTCAAACAAGTGACTAAAAAGAGACTAGAAATGAAGAAAGGGTTACGCGATTCCACCTAACCCTTTGATTTATTGGTGAGCCCGTCCGGGTTCGAACCGGAGACCTACTGATTAAAAGTCAGTTGCTCTACCAACTGAGCTACAGGCCCACTGGCGGTCTACTTAGAAAGGAGGCGGAGGGGGGTCAAGCCCTAAACCTGCGAATTTCTAGACACATGCTGGATAAGTGCGCTCAGCACAGTTATATGCGCCAAATGTGCAGCGCTTTGACACCTGATTTGCCCTTTATGAAAATGCACGGGCTGGGAAACGACTTTGTCGTCGTGGACGCGCGTGCGTGTGACCTGAATATTACGGCTACGATGGCCAAGGGAATCGGGGACCGGCATTTTGGCGTTGGCTTTGACCAGCTGGCGGTGATCAGCAACGGCAGCGGTGACGCATATCTGACCTTTTATAATGCTGACGGCTCTGTCTCTGCGGCATGCGGGAATGCCACACGCTGTATTGCTCGGTACTTGATGGAGGAAAGCGGGGCCGATCATCTGCACCTGACCACAGATCGCGGTGATCTGGTCGCCAGGGACGCTGGCAATGGCCTGACAGCGATCAATATGGGGCAACCGCAACTGCAATGGCATGAAATCCCTCTGGCGCACGAAATGGACACGCTTGAATTGCCCATGGATGGGGTGCCAACGGCGACAGGGATGGGCAATCCGCATTGCACCTTTTTTGTGCCTGATGTGGCAGCCATTGACCTCGCACAGTTTGGACCAACCATCGAACATCATCCACTCTTTCCGATGCGGACCAACGTACAGATTGCTCAGATCGTTGGCCCCGATCACATTCGTATGCGGGTCTGGGAGCGTGGCGTCGGCGTCACCTGGGCGTCAGGCTCTTCGTCCTGCGCGACGGGCGTTGCAGCGGCGCGCAGGGGCCTCACAGGGCGTGATGTGCGCATTGATCTGGATGGCGGCACATTGCACGTCAACTGGCGCGAGGATGGTGTCTGGATGACAGGTCCGACCATGCATGTATTCAGCGGAACGCTGACATCCGACTTTTTGATGAGCATCACATGAGCGCGCCTGTTTTCTCAAATCACGGGTGCCGGCTGAACGCTTACGAAGTTGAGGCGATGAAAGATCTGGCGGGTCAGGCAGGGCTGAAAGATGCTGTGGTGGTCAACACCTGTGCGGTGACGGCAGAGGCGGTGCGCAAAGCACGCCAGGACATCCGCAAGCTGCGCAAGGCCCACCCTGATGCACGGTTGATCGTGACAGGGTGTGCGGCACAGACCGAGCCTGACACTTTTGCCAAAATGGCCGAGGTCGACGCCGTAATTGGCAACACCGAAAAGATGCAGGCGGGCACGTGGACCGGCCTTGCCGCAGACTTTATCGGCACGACCGAGGCTGTTCAGGTGGATGACATCATGTCCGTCACTGAGACGGCTGGTCATTTGATCGATGGTTTTGGCACCCGCAGCCGCGCCTACGTGCAGGTTCAGAATGGCTGCGATCACCGCTGTACGTTTTGCATCATCCCCTTTGGGCGCGGCAATTCCAGGTCTGTTCCGGCGGGCGTGGTCGTAGATCAGATCAAGCGGCTGGTGGACAAGGGATTTAACGAGGTTGTACTGACGGGCGTTGATCTGACGTCATGGGGTGCTGACCTGCCTGCGACCCCCAAATTGGGTGATCTGGTGATGCGCATCTTGCGGTTGGTCCCTGACCTGCCCCGCCTGCGCATTTCATCAATTGATAGCATTGAGGTGGACGACAACCTGATGCAAGCCATCGCAACAGAACGACGTCTGATGCCGCATCTGCATCTGTCGCTCCAACATGGCGACGACATGATCCTCAAACGGATGAAACGACGTCATTTGCGAGACGATGCAATCCGTTTTACCGAAACGGCCATGCAATTGCGTCCCGACATGACTTTTGGGGCCGATATCATTGCGGGATTCCCGACAGAGACCGAGGCGATGTTTGAAAATTCACTGCGGTTGGTGGACGATTGCAACCTGACGTGGCTGCATGTCTTTCCCTACTCCACCCGTCCCGGTACCCCTGCCGCGCGGATGCCCGCGGTGAACGGTACCGACATCAAGTCCCGCGCAGCGCGTCTGCGGATGGCGGGAACGATCCGCGTCGTGGATCACCTGCGCAATCAAGTCGGGAAGACACATCATATCCTGATGGAAAGCCCGACAATGGGGCGCACTGAACAATTCACTCCAGTGCTGTTTGATCAACCCCGTCCCGAAGGACAGATTGTTCAGGCAAGAATTCTGTCCGCCGCCGCCGATCATCTTGCCGCATAGCATGGTGATTTTACCCGTCAAAGGACAGCTTCAGTGAATTCGACACCCCCGCTATTCGAGTCAGGTTTCCTTGGCAACGCGTCGGATGATCTGCGTGACTTGATGACAGCGCTCGCTGTCCGGCAGGACCTGCGCAAAGGCGAGACACTTTTTGTTCAGGGCGATCAGGGCGAGACGCTTTATGCTGTGCTCTCCGGTGCTCTCGAAGTCAGCGTCACATCGCCTGAAGGCCGAAAATTGAGCCTTCAGATTATGCACAAGGGCGCGGTTTTTGGCGAAATCTGCTTGTTTGATCCCGGCCCCAGAACAGCAACAATAACAGCACTCAAAGCCACATCTGTTCTGGGCATTCGAAACTCTGACGTCCTCAAGGCCCTACGGGATAAACCTAGGCTGAACATCGACATGATCCAGCTTGCAGGAAAACGTCTGCGGTGGATGGGGGCGCAGTTGAATGAACAGGTATTTTTGCCCCTGCCAGCCCGACTTGCGCGCAAAATCCTGCATTTGACCGGCAATGGACAAACCCCGACCGATAAACTGATCATGTCCCAATCGGATCTGGCCGAGTTTGTGGGCGCAAGCCGCGAAGCGGTCTCAAAAACCCTGTCGATCTGGAAGGCTGATGGCGTGATCGACCTTAATCGGGGTGGCCTGATACTGCGTGACCGAAATTCATTAACAAAAATCGCAAATATCATCGATTTTTAATCACTATGTGAGCTAGTTCACAGACGCGTCTGATCTGACGGGCAATACTCAAATCATTGAGACACACTGCTCAGGTAAGACCAAAGCCCCAGTATTAATTGCGGGTACCTGCGCATCATATAACGGTAAACGGTCAGACAAGCGCGAAAGGTGGCTAAGCCATTCTGGACCGGGGAGCCAGCTTTAAAGCAAACTCCTTCTGACCAAATTTTTTTAGTATCCCTTTCTCCCTGAGGAGCTGCTTATTTCACGCGGCTCAAACTTAACCCCTCCGGCCGTAACAGGCCGGAGGGGTCTTTTCGAGAAAATCCAAATAGCTGTCAGTCGTTTTCTTTGTGCTTGATCGGTGCCCAAAGACGCTTGTTGGTCAGATAAAGCAGCACGGATAGCAACGTCAGGAACAACACGCCGGCAAAACCGGCCTGCTTGCGATCACCCATTTTAGGTTCGGCCGTCCACATCAAGAACGCAGACACATCCTCTGCCAGATGATGTGCATCGTTCGCATGGCCATCGACAAACTCTACCTGCTCATCTTCAATAGGCGGTGCCATAGAAATCCAGCCACCGGGAAAGGCGGTGTTTTCATAAAACGTGGCACCAGCCTGTTCTTTGGTTTCACCGGTATAGCTGGTCATCAAAGCTGCGATGTATTCAGCGCCACCAGTACCTTTGAGGAACTGATTGATGCCCAATCCATAGGGTCCGTGAAACGCCGCGCGTTTTTTGGCCATCAAAGACAAATCAGGTGCGTTTTCCAGGTTGGAACCCGGAAAATGATCGACCGGAGTAGCCGAACGCGTATCATCCAGATCGGCGTCATACACGTCCCACTGCTTGGCATATTCAATTACCTGGTCTTCTGGCAGGCTCGGACCACCATCATCGCCCAATGTCCGCAGGGCGACATATTGAAGACCGTGACAGGCTGAACAGACCTCAGTGTAGATCTGCAAGCCACGCTGCAACTGGTTCACATCGTATGACCCGAAAGGCCCATCGAATGAAAAGTCGATGTTTTCAATGTGGGCGTCTCCGCCACCCGCCGCGAATGCGGCAGGTGCCAGAACAATCGCCATAGCAGCAGAGAGGATATGTTTTTTTATCATTTTCATCTGCCTTACTCCGCCGCAGTTGTCGTTGTCTTTGACGGGCCATAATGCGCGTCAAAATCGGCTTCGATGGTTTCTGGCTGCGGTGAAGGTTTCTCAATAACACCCAGCAACGGCAGGATAACCAAGAAGTACCCGAACCAGTATGCCGATGCGATAAGCGAGAAACTGGCATAGGGCTCTTCCGCTGGCATGGCACCCAGCCACATCAATGCGAAGAAGTCGATGACCAGCAGGGCAAACCACCATTTGAACATTGGCCGATAGCGGCCCGAACGCACGCTCGACGTATCCAGCCATGGAACCAGCGCCATCACAATAATCGCACCAAACATCGCCAGAACACCAAAGAACTTCGCGTCGATAATGCCACCTGTGACAAAGGAGGCGATCTGTACGACCCAAACCTCAGAGGTGAATGCCCGCAGGATCGCATAGAAGGGCAAGAAATACCATTCAGGCACGATGTGCGCAGGAGTCGCCAGCGGGTTCGCTTCAATATAGTTGTCGGGATGGCCCAGATAGTTCGGCATAAAGCCGACAACAGCAAAGAAAATCGCAAGGATCACGGCCAGCGCAAACAAATCTTTGATCACGAAGTAGGGCCAGAAAGGCAGCGTGTCTTTCTCTGCCTCTTCTTTCGATCCGCGGCGCACTTCTACACCTGTCGGGTTGTTGTTGCCTGTGGTGTGAAACGCCCAGATATGCACGATCACCAGACCCGCAATCACGAAGGGCAGCAAATAGTGCAGGCTGAAGAAACGGTTCAGCGTGGCGTTATCCACCGCAGGTCCGCCCAGCAGGAAGGTCTGCAATGATTCGCCCACAAACGGGACAGCGCCAAACAGACCCGTAATGACTGTGGCACCCCAGAACGACATCTGACCCCAAGGCAGGACGTAGCCCATGAAACCGGTTGCCATCATCAGCAGGTAAATCAACATGCCAATGATCCAGGTAATCTCACGCGGCGCCTTGTAAGAACCATAGTACAGGCCCCGGAAGATGTGCGCATAAACAGCGATAAAGAACAGCGAAGCACCGTTGGAATGCAAATAACGCAGCATATAGCCGCCGTTCACATTGCGCATGATGTGTTCAACAGATGCAAACGCCTGATCAACGTGAGGTGTATAATGCATCGCCAGAACAATACCGGTAACGATCTGCAAACCCAGACAGAACGTCAGAACAATGCCCCAGATCCACATCCAGTTCAGGTTCTTGGGTGTCGGGATCATCAATGTGTCGTAGAGCAGGCCAACGACATTCAGGCGGCTTGAAAGCCACTTTTCGCCCTTGGTCTTTGGCTCGTAATGGTCGTGCGGAATTCCAGCCATCTATCTGCTCCCTTAACCCAGCTTAATTGTTGTGTTGTCCGCCCAAGACGCAGGCGGGATCGGCAGATTTTCCGGGGCCGGACCTTTGCGGATACGGCCAGACAAGTCGTAGTGAGAGCCGTGGCACGGGCAGAACCAGCCGCCAAAATCCCCGGCATCAGCCAGCGGGACACACCCAAGGTGGGTGCAAACACCCATCTGAACGATCCAGGCACCCGGCGCTTCGCCCTCTGGTGACGGCATCACACGGTTTTCGTCGGTAGCTAATGCGTTGGGGTCAGAAATATTCGCATTCCGCGCACTTTCGTCAGGAAGCGTGCCGACGGCTGCCTCATCCTGCGCTTTTGCCTCTTGGATCTCAGCACCACTGCGGTGGCGGATAAAAACGGGCTTGCCCAGCCATTTGACGGTCAATTGCGTGCCAGGTTCAACACCGCCTACATCCACACGGATAGACGATAGCGCAAGCACATCGGCTGACGGGTTCATCTGGTTCACCAGGGGCCAAACGGCAGCACCAACGGCGACAACACCTGTACCGGCAGTCGCATAATAGAGGAAATCCCTCCGGTTGCCTGCGTGATCATCTGCTTGAGACACGAGTTTTCTCCACTTCTTGGCCAATCAGTGACCATCAGACATAGGGGCAACACGTCACATGTTACCCGACTTCAATTCGGTATCTACCGGGACAGGGCGCGCCCGTCCAGATGTCAAAGCCGCGCAAAGGGTCGCAGGGGGTCCGGGTTATGCAAAAAAACACCGCAATCAGGCCTGGATTACCCCTTTGGCGGTTGGGTTGCCTGCATTGAGGCACGCGAATCGAATTTCTCGAACCAGGCCGATAACGCGTCGTTGTCTGTGCGCCATCCCCGCGCATCCAAACGAAAATCGACGTAACCAAGGGCGCAGCCAACAGCGATCTGACCCATATCCAACGGTCCGGACAGATGGCTCATCCAGCGGGTGTTCAGCGCAGCACAGGCGCGGGCGATCTTATCCCACTGACCATCAACCCACGCGTCCATTCGCATGTTTTCGGGCCGCAGCCGCGTTTCATAAACCATCAGCAGCGCCGCATCCAAGATGCCGTCGGCCGTCGCCTCAAGCGTCAGCGTGTCCCAGTGCCGCGCGCCGGACCCGTACAATTTACCGCCAGCCCGATCGTCGAGATAGGCACAAATCACCCGGCTGTCATACAGCGTTGGCCCGTCAGGCCGTTCAAGTGCTGGTACTTTCCCCAACGGATTTTTGGGAAGCAACCCGTCGGCAGGCGCAAGTGGCGTGCCGGATTGATTTTGCAGCGTCACATCGTCCAACTGCTTGGTTTCATGCAAGAGCACCATCACTTTGCGGACATAAGGCGAGGTGGCGGAATAGGCGAGTTGCATCATGTATCCTTTGTTGGCTCGCACGAAGTATCACCTCGTGTTCCTCTATGTGCAATCATTCTTCCCCGACCCCACGCATCAACGCGGCAATTACATCCGTTTCTGCGCCAAAACCGTATCCCGCAACATGATCAGCCGCTGACAGCCGCACAGCGTCAGGCTTGTTCTGGTTCAGCTTCCATGTCCCATCCACACCTGTGACCTGCATCCGACACGGCACAATCTGACGCATCATCTTGTCCAAAACCTCTTTGGTCATCTTGGCAGTCTTCCAAGGTTTTTTGGGCAATAAACGATCCTCGTAGAAAGCCGATTGTCGGTCCAACAGATCGCGCAGTTCTTCTTGTGGGCGCAGCTCAAGAACACCGGTCAGATGCACGGCGACATAATTCCACGTCGGCACCTGATCAGGGACACCGTACCAATCGGGTGAAATGTAGGTGTCTGGGCCGGAAACAGCGATTTTCACACTCATCGGTTCGCGTAATGCGCGCGCAATCGGATTTGAACGGACCAAATGCAGGTCGGCCACATTGCCCGCCTCATTCAACAAAAATGGAATATGGGCAATCAGCGGACCATTTTTGGCATTAGCTGCCAATACCCCAAACCCCCGCTCGCGGGCATAGCCCAGGTTACGGGCAGCATCCGCATCATGATAAATCGGGTTTGGGTGCATCGTGACTGTCCTTCCGCTCTGACCCTTTTGCTATTGCAGGTTTCGCCGGGCCTTGGCAACGTGGCACCATTCTCAGGGCGGGGTGAAATTCCCCACCGGCGGTAAGTGGTCAGTCCCACAGGAGCCCGCGAGCGCTTGTGACCTCTCTTCGAGAGGCACAGGGACAGCAGATTTGGTGTGAACCCAGAGCCGACGGTCATAGTCCGGATGAAAGAGAATGCGTGGACAAGAAGCGGGCTCTGGCCTGCCCCATGTCTTCGTGATCGCCTTGGGTGGACGTGTCGAGACCAAACAAGGAGATCACATATGACACAGCTAAGTTCCGCCCTCACCCGCTTTGCCTTTGTCAAAGCGCAATGGCACGCCGATATTGTCGATTGTGCCTTGGACGGTTTCACCGAGATTATTGCCCCCGAGTTTGTGGATGTCTTCGACGTTCCGGGCGCGTTTGAAATGCCTTTGATGGCTCAGACCCTTGCCAAAACAGGTAACTACAGCGCAATCGTCTGTGCCGCCTTTGTGGTCGATGGCGGAATATATCGGCACGATTACGTGGCCAGTGCTGTTGTTGATGGATTGATGCGTGTCGGACTGGATCTTGGAGTGCCGGTGCTCTCGGTGTCATTGACGCCGCATCAATATCAAGAAACCGATCATCACAATGCGATTTATCGCAACCATTTTGTGTCCAAGGGACGCGAGGCCGCAGAGGCCGCCCTAAGCATTGTCGAAGCGTATGAGGAGCTAGAGACCTGATCGTCCCATATCAGCCACCTCACCCGAGGTAGTCGCGCAATTCCGGCGGCGGATTGTCCAGCAATATCCCCGCTGGTTGCGGCGCTTGCGCTATCCCGCCTTCGACAAAAATGACCTGATCGGCGATCCGCCTTACATCCTCTGGCGCATGCGTGACCATGATCAACGTGGCCTTGGTTTCGGACACAAGATCGCACATCAGATCCAGCATATCGTTGCGCAAGGCTGGTCCCAGGGCGGCAAACGGCTCGTCCAGCAAAACCAGTGGTCTGGCTTGCACCAGAACCCGCGCCAGCGCCGCGCGGCTTTGTTGTCCACCCGACAATGCACCGGGCCTTTTGCCTGCGTGGTCCGATAGACCCACGCGATCAAGCGCATCTGTCACGCGGTCGTTGTCTGCTGCGCTCAGGCGCAGATTCGCACGCAGGCCAAGGCCAACATTTTGCGCCACGGTCAGATGGGGAAACAGGTTGTTGTCCTGAAAAAGCATGGTCATTGGTCGTGCGCCCGGCACCGCATCGGTGATGTCGCGCCCGTCCCAGATGATCCGCCCCTGATAAAGTGGAATGAACCCACAGATCGCGCTGAGCAGTGTTGATTTGCCCGCACCCGACGGGCCGATCACCGCATACTTTTGCCCCTGATCAAGGGTCATATCTGCCGCCAGAACAAAATCCCCTTGCCGAATGACGGCGTTCTCAAGCCTCAGCATGCCAGCGTCCTCCCTTATCGCAGATCCAAAAAACGCCAAGCGCCAAGACCAGCAAGATAAGCGCCGCACCCGCGGCAGCCTCCATCCGGTATGCCCCCATCAGACGGTACATTTGCAAAGGCAATGTTGCCCGATCCGGGTCCGCAAAAAGTGCGATAACGCCCAGATCACCAACTGACAAAGCGCCCGTGAGCCCGGCTGCAAATCCAATTTGCGCCCGCAAGCGCGGCAGGATCAACCATCGCCAAAGCGGCCAACCCCGCATTCCCAGGCTTTCACCCAACCGCCCATAATCCTGCACCGTGTCGCGCAGCCTTGGCACCATGATGCGCAGGGCAAAGGGCATCGCCATCAACGCATTTACCAACGCGGTAACAGGCAATGCCAATTGCACAGGGTCAGCCAAAGGATTGATCAGGATGAACCACCCTGTCCCGATCATCAACGGCGATGCGGAAAGCCCCAACAGTCCTATCGCCTCGACCCCGCCAGTGCGGCGGGACGCAATCCATCCGGCCATGGGCAGCGCCAGCAGGCCCAGAACAACGACACTGATTGTGGCCACATAAACCGATGTGCCCGCCGCGTGCCAAACGGACACCGGCACCTGGCCAAGCCCGGCAAGACCGCGCAGCACAACCGCCCCCAACGGCAGCAACAAGAACAGTGCGGATAACACAATGATGCCAATATCCAGACTGCGTTGCAGACCACTCTCGGCGTCCCAGCGTTGCACGGGCCGGTCTATCCCACCACCGATGCTGATCGCGGGAATCACCGACAAAGCAATCAATGCCGCCCCTCCGGCAAGGACCAATTGCACCACCGCAAGCGATGCCGCACGGCCGAGATCAAAATCAAACTTGAACGCCTGATAAATTGCCAATTCAACAGTTGTGGCACTCGGCCCCCCTCCAAGCGTCAGTGCCACTGCAAAGCTGGTCAGGCAGATGACAAAAACCAACGCCGCCACCCCCGGCACAATCTGTTTGAGCAATGGCCATTCCAAGGTGCGAAAAAGCGATTCAGGCGTCAGGCGCAATTGTGCGGCCAATCTGAACCGTTCTGCCGGGATGGTTTGCCACCCCTGCAACAACAACCGGGTGGCCAGTGGCAAATTAAAGAACACATGGGCCAAAACCACACCATGCAGTCCGTAAATGGAAACGCCTGGCAAACCGACCATCGCCAGCCCGGTATTCAACCAACCGCTCCTGCCAAACACGGTCACGAGGCCAAGCACGGCAACAATCACAGGCAGGATAAATGGCGCACCCAGAAGCGTGACCAGAACGCCGCGCCCCATGAACTGACGCCGCGCCAATGCTCGGGCAAGCGGAATGGCCAACAGGACCGACAACACTGCTGACAAAACCGATTGAACAACCGTAAACCGGATCGCAGCCCAATCACCGGGGGCCAGGCCAGCCCCCGGTTGAACACGCGTCGCGATGCCAATAAAAGCCAGCAAAACCGCCGCTACCACCAAGGCAGCGGCGGCGATGCCAAACCGTGTGGTTACTGAGTCAGCGCGCTGCGCCATGCTTCGATCGCTTTGTCTTGCAGGGCGGCTGCTTCGGATTCGTCATAAAACAGCACCTTTTCCGGCAGCGGCAATTCGGACCATCCTTTGGGCCAGCTTTCTCGCGGCAATGCGGACGGCAGCGACCAGTTGGCCGTCGGGATGATCGTCTGAAACTCAGACGACATCACATAGGCCATAAATTGATCTGCCAACTCGGGCTGATCCGTTTTGGCGATCTTGGCCACCGTTTCAACCATGAAGTAATGCCCTTCCGCGAACAGCGCGGCGTGTTTGGTAAAATCTTCCTCGGCGAACATGTGATAGGCTGGCGATGTTGTATAGCTCAGCACCATGTCGGCCTCACCATCCGTAAACATGCCATAGCTGGCTGACCAATCCTTGGTCACGGTCAGGATCTTTGGGGCAAGTTTGGTCCATGCCGCCCCCGCATCATCACCATAAACCGACTGAACCCAAAGAACGAGCGCCAGACCAGAGATCGAGGTGCGCGGATCCTGGATGACGATCTTTACATCATCAGGCATGGCCAGCAGGTCGTCAAAGCTGGCAGGCGGGGTCGCCATGAGCGTTTCGTCATAGATGAACGCCGTGTGGCCATAGTTGAATGGCAAGAAGGTGTCGTCAGTCCAGTCAATCGGCAACGTCAGCGCGCTGTTGTCCTGACCATGCGGCGCGAACAGGCCCGTCGCACGCGCCTTTGCAGTCACATCCGACGTCAACCCAATGACAACATCCGCCTTGGTGCGCGCGCCTTCCAACAAAAGCCGTGGCAGCAGATCGCCGGTCGAAAACTCCAGATCGCAATCGCAGATCTTTTCAAATTCCGCCTCAATCACCGGGCCTGGGCCCCATTCAGACGTAAAATAATCGCCCGCATAGACAGTAAGTATGGGTGTTTCGGCATAGGCCGCATGGGTAAAAATTGGGGCCCCCATGATGGCCGTCGCAAGTGCAAGATACTTCATCGCATCCTCCTTTTGCGGCGAAAGGAAAAAGGTGGATGGATGTCCAGACCTTCCCTCCGCCGGTGTTAACCGGTTCAGGTTCTACGGGTCAGCTTTCGCAATCTCAGCACAATCAGTGCCCCCCGAGGTAGAACCAGAGGTAGGAGGTGTGTGTCAGGGATGCAAGCCAAATCCCCTTGAGGCAAATCGTCCCGCCCGCTAAGGATCATGCCAACAGGAGTACATCCCATGTCGATCAACAGCTTTGGCCATCTTTTCCGCGTGACCACCTGGGGCGAAAGCCATGGACCAGCGATTGGTGCCACTGTCGACGGCTGCCCCCCCGGCGTGAAGGTCGATGCCGAGATGATCCAGCACTGGCTCGACAAACGTAAACCGGGTCAAAACAAATACACCACGCAGCGGCGCGAAGCGGATGAGGTGCGCATCCTGTCCGGCGTCTTTGAAGGGGTCACAACAGGGACGCCTATTCAGTTGATGATCGAAAACACAGATCAGCGGTCCAAGGACTATGGCGACATCAAAGACAAGTTTCGCCCCGGTCATGCCGATATCACCTATTACCAAAAATACGGCATTCGCGATTACCGCGGCGGCGGGCGGTCATCAGCCCGCGAAACGGCGTCTCGTGTGGCCGCCGGTGGGTTGGCGCGCGAAGCGATCAAGGCAATGGCACCAGCCGTCCAGATCACCGGATACATGGTGCAGATGGGACCGCATCAGATTGACCGCGCTGCGTTTGACTGGGACCAGATCAACCAGAACCCATTTTGGGTCCCGGATGCCAAGGCCGCAAAAGCATGGGCAGACTACCTTGATGGATTGCGCAGATCGGGATCATCCGTCGGCGCAATTATTGAGGTCGTCGCACGCGGCGTGCCTGCGGGCCTTGGCGCGCCTGTCTATGGCAAGCTCGACACCGATCTTGCCGCCGCAATGATGAGCATCAATGCCGTCAAAGGTGTGGAAATTGGCGAGGGCATGTCCGCCGCAATGCTGACCGGCGAATTGAACGCTGATGAAATCAGTATGGGGCCGGATGGCCCGGTTTATTCCTCAAACCACGCTGGCGGCATTCTGGGCGGGATCAGCACCGGGCAGGACATCGTTCTGCGGTTTGCGGTCAAACCCACCTCAAGCATTCTGACCACCCGCAAAACCATTACCAAGTCGGGCGAAGATACTGAAATAATCACCAAGGGCCGCCACGACCCCTGTGTCGGTATTCGCGCGGTCCCGGTGGGCGAAGCGATGATGGCCTGTGTGATACTGGACCATCTGCTGTTGCACCGCGGCCAGATCGGTCAAAACCGCGGCCAGATCGGTTAATTCCCAGCCCTATTTGGCCGCCGCAGTCAAAACATCATCCACGCCCTGAACACTTTGGTCCAGCACGCCCAATGGCAAACGGGACCGCGCCAGAACACGCAGGCCGATGTACTGCGTCAAAAGCAGATTTGCCAAACGATGCTTTGTCTCTGGTTCAAGCCGATCAAAACTGCGCTCATCTTCCAGCGCTTTTCTGAATCCAGACTGCATTTTTGTCATCCCTTTTTGCACTGATCTTGCAATCTTCGGATCATCCACGGCGTCGCCAGTAGCAGCAGTACACAACAAACACCCACGGTAATCCGCATCAGCAACAGCGCGAACCACACTTTCGAACAACATCAATATCCGCTGTTTTCCATCGTTTATTTCAGGGCTTTCCAAAAGCTCTACTGCCCCGTCAACGACTGCCGCTTCGTACCGGTCTAGGACCAGCAGAAAAAGGTTTCTCTTGTCCTTGAACGCTTTGTAGAGGCTGCCTCGGGTCAATCCCATACCATCCAAAAGGGCCGGCAAAGACGCACCTTCATATCCGTGTGCCCAAAAGACCTGCATCGCCTTTTCAATCGCATCATCTGGTTCAAACTCTCTCGGGCGCGCCATCTCGTCCTCCTCAATGTCTTCAACAGTTAGTTAGGAACCAACTGTTACACAACTCACGCTCTTGTGTTTTGTACTATGTGGTTCCTAACTTTATTTGATCCCTACAGCAATACAAACCCAGCTCAAAGGACAAACCAATGAAATCCCTATTTGCACTCACATTGACAGCAATAATCGCTTTCGGCCCGGTATCCGCTGCCTATGCAGATACCTCTGGAACATTCACGGGTGCCAGCGACCACGTAACCAAAGGTGGCGTGACAATCACCAAGAATGCCGACGGCACGGCGACCGTCACTTTCGATCAAAGCTTTTCGCTGGATGGCGCACCTGACCCGCGCGTGGGTTTTGGCAAAGACGGCAGCTTTGTCTCAGTCGCCGACCTGGGCGCGCTGAAAAACCTCAACGGCGCACAAAGCTATGTCGTGCCTGCATCTTTGAACATTGATGACTACAATGAACTTTATATCTGGTGCCTGGAATTTGCGGTGCCTTTGGGCGTCGCGCAGTTAAACTGAACCGCTGCAACTTCGCTTGATCTTTAACGATTGCGGGCGCATTAAGCGGCCATGCCCAGCGCCCTGACACAGAATATTCCCGGCCGCGCCATTGCCCTCAAGCTTGGCGCGGTTTTTCTGTTCATGGTTATGGCCGCACTGATCAAAGCGGCATCTGGTGACGTCCCCCCCGGTCAGGCGGTCTTTTTTCGCTCTCTCTTTGCCATTCCGGTGATTGGTCTGTGGCTGTGGCAACAGGGGCATTTGCACGACGGGCTATACGTCAACAACCTGCTTGGCCATGTTTGGCGCGGCTTGTTTGGTACAACTGCGATGGGGCTGACTTTTGCAGGGCTTGCGCTGCTGCCATTGCCCGAGGTGACAGCGATCGGATATGCCACGCCGATGTTTACCGTGCTGTTTGCTGCGATTTTCTTAGGCGAAACCGTTCGCCTGTTTCGTCTTTCTGCCGTTGCCCTTGGGCTGGTCGGTGTGATGATTGTACTGGCACCGCGCCTCAGCATCGGAACAGACCTGGGCACAACCGCAACCCTTGGGGCGCTGATGGTTCTGACCGCATCGATCCTGCGCGCGTTGGTGCAAATTCACGTCAGACGGTTGGTACAGACCGACAGCACCTCGGCCATCGTATTTTATTTTTCCCTGACCGCGACGTGCATTTCCCTGCTTTCATTGCCGCTGGGTTGGGTTTTCCCCATCCCGTCACTGGCATGGACATCGCCGGGCATTGAGGTTCTGACACTGATCATCTGTGCAGGTCTGATCGGCGGTGTTGCACAAATCATGATCACTTCATCCTATCGTTTTGGCACCGCATCCATGCTGGCACCTTTCGATTATGCCTCAATGATATTCGCCAGCATCATCGGCTGGGTCGTGTTCAGCGAAGTGCCAACGCGCGCGATCCTGATCGGGGCATCTTTGGTCATTGCAGGTGGCGTTTTGATCATCTGGCGCGAACGCCAGTTGGGGCTGGAACGCGGGCGTGCGCGATCCGTGACTGATCCCAAAGCCTAAGGCTTTACCTCGCGATGCAACTGCCTATGGTGCCGTTCAATCACCCATAGGGAGCATGCCATGTCTGACGCGGATCAAAACCAGCACAAAGAAAAGATGAAGGAACGCCAGGCCGCCCAGCGCGCCAAGGTTTCCGACCTGCAAGACCCGGAAAAAGGTCTGGTGCTGGTTCATACCGGTGCTGGCAAAGGCAAATCATCCAGCGCCTTTGGCGTCGTGGTGCGCGCATTGGGCTGGAAGCAGAAGGTGGGCGTCGTCCAGTTCATCAAAGGCAAATGGAAAACCGGCGAACGGATATTCTTTGATCGCTTGGGCGAGGTCACCTGGCACACCATGGGCGAAGGCTTCACCTGGGATACCCAGGACAAGGAACGCGATATCGCCGCCGCTCAAGCGGCTTTTGCCAAGGCGCGGGAACTGATGGAAAGCGGTGACTATGATCTGATTGTGCTCGACGAGATTAACATCGCGATGCGGTATGAGTATGTATCGGTCGCGGATGTGCTGGCGGGACTGGATGCCCGTGACAAACGCACGGGCGTGATCCTGACTGGTCGCGACGCAAAGCCGGAACTTTGCGACTACGCCGATCTGGTGACGGAAATGACCGAGGTCAAACACCCCTTCAAGGCAGGGATCAAAGCGCAGAAGGGTGTGGATTACTGATATGCTGGAAAAAGTTGCACTGGTTACAGGTGCTGCGCGGGGCATCGGCTTTGCGACCGCGCGGCTTTTTCTGGACGCAGGCTGGCTGGTTGCCGTCCTTGACCGAGACACCGAGGCGCTAAACTCCGCAGTGCAGGATTTGGGCCAGGGTGCCGGTGGTTTTGACTATGACGTTTCAGATCCAAGTGCAGTCGATGCCGCCATCAAAGATATCATGGCCAGATTTGGACGCATTGATGCGTTGGTCAACAATGCCGGCGTCGCGGATTTTGGACCTATTGAAGAAACCGACTTTGCCCGTTGGCGGCGGGTGATGGAGACAAACCTGGACGGTGTTTTCCTCATGTCTCAGGCCGCAACCCCAGCGCTCAAACAAACGCAAGGCGCAATCGTCAATATCGCATCTATTTCCGGCTTGCGTGCATCCACGTTACGGGTGGCCTACGGCACCTCTAAGGCGGCGGTGATTCAGCTGACAAAACAACAGGCCGCAGAATTGGGCGAACATGGCATTCGCGCCAACTGTGTTTGCCCCGGCCCTGTGCGGACCAAGCTGGCAATGGCCGTGCACACACAAGACATCATCGACGCCTACCACGATGCGATCCCACTGAACCGCTATGGTTCCGAACAGGAGATCGCGGAAGTGATCGTGTTCTTGTGTTCGGATAAGTCCAGCTATGTCACCGGGCAGGTCATTGCATCTGATGGCGGGTTTGAAAGCACTGGCGTGGGCCTGCCGGCGCTACGGGGATAAACGCCAGATGATCTGACATCCCCTTCGCCCGAGCAGCCAAAACGACCAAGGGTGAAACCCACATTTCATGGAACCTGGAATTTGGACTTGCGATTAGGGTCAGGTTTGGGTTTTCACATCTGCGCAAAGTCGAGAACGGCTGCGGCCCAGCTCCGGCGCTGGGCCGTTCTCAGCCATTTCAGCGCTAAAGCCGCACCAGTTTCTCATAGCTCTCAGCAATATCGCGTGTCAGTGCGCCGACCTCAAAGTTATAGTCGCCAATCTGACCAACGGGCGTGACTTCGGCAGCCGTGCCAGTCAGCCAGCACTGCTCAAATCCTTCCAGCTCTTCTGGCATGATATGACGCTCGTGCACCTTGATGCCCTTGTCTTTCAGCATCCCCACGACTGTCTGGCGCGTGATGCCGTTCAGAAAACAATCAGGGTCGGGTGTATGGACTTCACCATCCTTGACGAAAAAGATGTTCGCGCCTGTCGCCTCGGCCACATAACCGCGATAGTCGAACATCATCGCGTCTGAACATCCCTTGGCCTCTGCCGCGTGCTTGGACATCGTGCAAATCATATAGAGCCCGGCCGCCTTGGCATGGCTGGGAATTGTCTCTGGCGAAGGGCGCTTCCATTTCGAGATGTCGAGCTTGGCACCCTTCATCTTGGCATCACCGTAATAGGCACCCCATTCCCAGGCAGCGATGGCCAGCCGCACGGGGTTGCGTGCGGAAGCCACACCCATGTCCTCTCCAACGCCGCGCCATGCGATGGCCCTGACATAGGCATCCTGCAACCCCGAAGAGGCCAGAACCTCGACCTTCGCGGCCTCAATCTCATCAATTGTATAGGGCACGTCAAAGTCGATCATATTCGCCGACCGCTTCAGCCGCTCAGAATGTTCCCGGCTCTTGAATATCTTGCCGTTATAGGCGCGCTCGCCCTCAAATACCGAAGACGCATAATGCATCGCATGGGTCAGAATGTGGATATTGGCATCGCGCCAAGGCACCATCTGACCGTCCATCCAGATGTGACCATCCCGATCATCATACGCGCCCGCCATGGTATTTCCCTTCAAGTAATTGGTATATCTTTGCATTTATTGCGCAAAATACGTCCGATACGGACATAAAGTTGCGCAAAACCTGAAATTGGATAGCCTTTGAGGCTTGGAATGTCAACAACACTGACTTAAACTCGTTCCAACGAAAAACGAGGCGCATGATGGCAGACGGACGCGGACCTTCCACCAACAGCGGCGAAAGCCTTTTGTTTCTGACGGACGAGCAACTGCGCCAAGGCATTGAGGCGATGTTTTTCGCCTATCGCGGCTTTACGGCTGACCCGGATCGCATTTTGGTCGATATGGCATATGGTCGGGCACACCACCGTGCGGTCCACTTTGTAAACCGGGCACCGGGCACCACAGTGAACAACCTTTTGAACATATTGGGTGTCACCAAACAATCACTGAACCGTGTGTTGCGCACCCTGATTGCCGATGGTCTGGTGATCAGTAAGGTTGGGCGCAACGACAAACGCGAACGGCATCTGTTTCTGACGGACAAAGGCCGCGCGTTGGAACAGAAACTGTCAGATGCACAGCGCGCCCGCATGCGCGCGGCGTTTCGCGATGCTGGGCCCGATTCCGTGGCCGGATTTCGAAAGGTTTTGGAAGCAATGATGGATCCGGAAATGCGAAGAAGTTACACGCAATTGAAGGAGAATGGTGCATGACCGATATGGACGCCCATCTGCTGATCGTTGATGACGATGAACGCATCCGCACGCTGCTTCAGAAATTCCTGATGCGAAACGGTTTTTTGGTCACAGCCGCCCGCGACGCGGGCCATGCGCGTCGGATCCTGACGGGGCTCGATTTTGATCTGATCGTACTCGACGTGATGATGCCCGGAGAGGACGGTTTGTCGTTGACCCGTTCGTTGCGCGAAACCATGCAAACGCCGATCCTGTTGCTGACCGCCAAAGGCGAAACCGGCAACCGCATCGAAGGGTTGGAAGCGGGTGCCGATGATTATCTGCCCAAACCGTTTGAGCCCAAAGAGCTGCTATTGCGGATCAATGCCATCCTGCGCCGGATGCCTGATACGAAGGCAGAAGATGCCGCACCCAAGGTGATGTCCCTGGGTGCCATCCGCTATGACCTTGAACGTGGTGAGATGTGGCATGGCGATGAGCTTGTCCGTCTTACCGCTACTGAAATCCAATTGATGAAAATATTCTCAGCCGAGCCCGGATCACCCCTGAGCCGCGCAAAGCTGGTTGAAGAATTGGGACGGGATCGTGGACAGGCCCAGGAACGTGCTGTGGATGTTCAGATAACGCGGTTGCGGCGCAAGATCGAAGACAATCCGAAACAGCCCCGATATCTTCAAACCGTGCGCGGTGCAGGGTATATGCTGGCCCCTGATTAAAGCGATTTCCGAGTTCCATTTGACCACGCCAATATTGGACGACCTGCTGGCATTGCCGGGCTGGCCGGATTAAAGTCCCGCAAATAGTGAATTGAGAGGCTGCGATGAGCGATACCCCCGTTGAAGAGATGAATTTTGAAACTGCGATGGCAGAGCTTGAGAAAGTGCTGGGTCAGCTTGAACGGGGTGATGTGGCATTGGACGAAAGTATCGCACTTTACGAACGTGGGGCGAAATTGAAGGCGCGCTGCGAGGCCAAGTTGAAAGAGGCCGAAGAAAAGGTTGCCGCAATCACTTTGGATGGGGACGGCAACCCAACAGGGGCGAAATCTGTTGAAGGGCTTTGAAGTTTCCGAAGTTGTCGACCTGAAGAGATATCCCTTTTCTGTTGCCCTTAAGAACGCGCAGGAAGCTGCAAGTGACCAAATCAGCCACCTGATCAGCGGTAGGACAGGCCCTGTGTCGGACGCGATGCGCTACGCGACGACCGGTGGAAAAGGGTTACGCGCATTTCTTGTTCTTGAGACTGCCCGGCTGCATGGCATCAGTGGCAGCGCAGTGCTGCCCGCAGCTGGTGCCATTGAGGCGTTGCATTCATATTCGCTGATCCATGATGATCTTCCCTGTATGGACGACGACGACCTTCGCCGGGGCCAGCCAACCGTTCACCGTAAATGGGACGAAGCAACCGCTGTGCTCGCCGGTGATGCGCTCCAATCAATTGCCTTTCAGCTTGTCAGCATGTCACGCTGCGCCCCCGAACATACGCTGATTTTGGTCCGGAGTCTGGCGACGGCAGCAGGGGTGCAGGGCATGGTGGGCGGGCAAGCCATGGATATTGCGGCGGAAACAGCGCCCAAGCCTTTATCACTGGACGAAATCACCGCGCTGCAAAAAGGCAAAACCGGGGCTTTGATAGAATGGTCTGCGATGGTTGGGCCGCGCATGGTCGGTGATCCCGGCCACAAATTACGCGTCTATGCAGAAAACCTAGGCCTTGCCTTTCAAATTGCCGATGACATCCTTGATGTTGAAGGTGATGCCGCCATCGTTGGCAAAGCCACCGGAAAAGACGCTCATGCTGGCAAGGCCACATTTGTTTCACACCTCGGCCTTGATGGGGCCAAACGCCGCGCCCAAGACCTCGTGCAATCCGCATGCGATGCCTTATCAATGTATGGCGAGGACGCAGAAACCTTGCGAGAGGCGGCTGCCTTCGTTATTGCCCGCCAAAGCTAAGCTGCCGACCCAAGGAAGGCCAACATGACCGACACGCCCGAAACACCCTTGCTCGATCAGATTTCACGCCCTGCTGATCTAAAGGCACTGTCGGACGCGCAATTGATCCAATTGTCAAAAGAACTGCGCAGCGAAACGATTTCCGCAGTGTCGGTTACTGGCGGGCATCTGGGTGCCGGTCTGGGCGTTGTGGAATTGACTGTGGCGCTGCATGCCGTTTTTGACACCCCCCGTGACAAGATCATCTGGGATGTGGGTCATCAGTGTTACCCCCACAAAATTCTGACTGAACGCCGTGACCGGATCCGCACCCTGCGTATGAAAGACGGGCTAAGCGGCTTCACCAAGCGCAGCGAATCCCCCTATGACCCCTTTGGGGCCGCGCACAGTTCGACCTCGATCAGTGCTGCACTTGGTTTCGCAGTGGCGCGCGATCTGGGCGGTGTGGTGCCAGAGGGACTTGGTGATGCAATAGCCGTCATTGGTGACGGGTCCATGTCGGCGGGCATGGCCTATGAGGCGATGAACAACGCAGGCCACCTCAAGAAACGCATGATCGTTATTCTGAACGACAACGAAATGTCGATCGCCCCCCCGGTTGGCGCGATGTCATCGTACCTCAGCCGCCTTTATGCCGAAGAGCCGTTTCAGGATCTGAAAGCTGCGGCCAAAGGTGCCGTCAGCCTGCTGCCTGAACCCTTCCGCGAGGGTGCGCGCCGCGCCAAGGATATGCTCAAGGGCATGGCCGTGGGCGGGACATTGTTCGAGCAATTGGGCTTCTCCTACCTCGGGCCAATCGACGGCCACGATTTGCACCAGCTGCTGCCCGTTTTGCGCACTGTAAAACAACGCGCCACCGGGCCGATCCTGATCCATGTCCTGACTAAAAAGGGCAAAGGGTATGGCCCCGCCGAAAAGGCACGCGACAAGGGTCACGGCGTGTCCAAATTCAATGTGGTGACAGGTGAACAAAAGAAAGCACCCTCAAATGCACCAAGCTACACATCCGTGTTTGCGCAAAGCCTGATGGCTGAGGCGGCAGAGGATGACAAGATTTGCGCTGTAACGGCTGCGATGCCAGATGGCACAGGCCTCAATCTGTTTGCCGAACGCTATCCCAGCCGGTGTTTTGACGTGGGCATTGCCGAACAACATGGCGTGACCTTTTCCGCAGCGCTTGCCGCTGGTGGGATGAAACCGTTTTGCGCGATGTATTCGACCTTCCTGCAGCGCGGGTATGATCAGGTGGTGCACGACGTCGCCATCCAGCGTCTTCCCGTGCGCTTTGCTATTGATCGCGCGGGGCTGGTGGGGGCCGACGGGGCCACCCACGCAGGTGCCTTCGACGTGGCCTTCCTTGCCAATCTGCCCGGATTTGTCGTCATGGCTGCCGCTGACGAGGCCGAGCTAAAGCACATGGTTGCGACCGCCGCCGCCTATGACGACGGCCCGATTGCGTTCCGTTTCCCCCGCGGCGAAGGCAATGGCGTGAATATGCCTGAACGCGGCATACCGCTTGAGATTGGCAAGGGCCGGATCATCAAACTTGGGTCAAAAGTTGCGCTTTTGTCGTTCGGCACACGGTTGGCCGAAGTCGAAAAAGCGGCCGAAGCTCTGGCAGCCAAGGGCATCACGCCCACAATCGCGGACGCACGGTTTGCCAAGCCGCTGGACCGGGACCTTATCCTGTCGCTTGCCGCAGACCATGAGGTCTTGATCACCATTGAAGAAGGGGCCATCGGCGGTTTTGGCAGCCATGTGGCGCAACTCCTTGCCGAAGAAGGTGTCTTTGATCAGGGGCTCAAATATCGGTCCATGGTTCTGCCTGACATCTTTATTGATCAGGCGAACCCGGCGGATATGTACGCCGTTGCCGGGATGAATGCGGAACAGATTGAAGCCAAGGTGCTGGATGTGCTGGGTGTTGCCAGCCTGAATTCACAACGCGCTTGATCCGGCTTCCTTGATGGGGCTTACTTGTTTCGCTGTTCTAAAAGAGCATCCATTCTTTTTTCGATGGCCAGCAACCTGTCAGCGACTTCAACCCGATAGGCGTCGGTCTCTGCGTTGGTTTCTTCGTGATGCGCATCTTGCATCGAATTGACAATCAAACCGACCAGCAGGTTTACCACGGCGAAAGTCGTTACCATGATGAACGGCACAAAGAACATCCACGCCAATGGATAAACCTCCATCACTGGGCGCACGATGCCCATTGACCAGCTTTCCAATGTCATGATCTGAAACAGTGAATATCCACTTCGGCCCAATGTGCCGAACCATTCTGGAAAGCTCATGCCGAACAGCTTTGTCGCGATCACTGCACCGATATAAAAGATCAGCGCCATCAGCAAAAATACCGATCCCATACCCGGCAAAGCATTGACGAACCCTTCAACCACCCGGCGCAAACGCGGAACCGTGGACACCAGCCGAAGCACCCGCAAGATGCGCAATGCCCGCAGCGCCGAAAACCCTTGCGTCACGGGAACCAGCGAAATGCCGACGATCACAAAGTCAAAGATGTTCCAGCCATCGCGAAAAAATCTGAACCGATACGCAAACAGCTTTGCCGCAATTTCGACCACAAAAATGGCAAGGCACAGCCTGTCCAAAAACAGGATTATCCCCCCCGCACGGGACATGATGGCCGCAGATGTTTCCATCCCCAACAGGATCGCATTAAAGATGATGACGGCCATAATGAAATTGCCGAATCCGGCTGTTTCAAGAAATGATTCTACGCGGTTTTTCACTGATTTCGCCTGCTGGTTCAATTGCGCCTATATGGCCATCTTGCCCAAGGCCAACAAGGACCTGTCGTCAATCTTATCCTGTCTAACGCTTCGTGGACCAGAACAGCCGCCGTTCAGGTGACATCCTTTAACATGGCGGCCAATCCCGTTTTGTAGTCGGGATATGTGGGCCGCCACCCAAGGTGTTCTTTGGCACGATCATTGCGCACCTTCTTGCTTTCGGCATAAAAACTGCGGGCCATCGGGCTCATTTCTGCGGTTTCAAAATCGACAGCTTCTGGCAAGGGCAGACCTAGCAATTCTGCGGCATGTCCGATCACGTCCTGAGGGGGGGCCGGATCATCATCACACAGATTATAGATCGCCCCAGGGTGCGGTGCCGCAATCGACAGCTCCAGCGCCTGCGCAATATCGTCCACATGAATGCGTGAAAAAACCTGTCCCTTTTTGATGATACGGCGGGCAGTACCATTTCGCACTTTGGCAAAGGGCCCCCGCCCGGGTCCATAAATACCCGCCAACCGAAATATATGCAGGGGCAGGTCGGGGATGGATTGCCATTCCGCCTCGGCTTTCACCCGGGCATGGCCGCGCTTGGTTGACGGTGTCAGGGCTGTGTCTTCATCGACCCAAGCCCCTTGATGGTCACCATAGACACCCGTGGTCGACAGATAGCCAACCCACCGAAACCCGGACGCCGCATCAGCAATTTCGGATCTCAAAGCATTCAGAACCGGATCGCCGTCGTTATCTGGCCCTGCCGAAATCAAGACATGCGGTGTTCTTGAGATCAGTTTGGAGATGTCATTGCCCGGCCACAGCAGCGGTTCAACACCTGATGCTGCGATGGCTGGCATCTTTTCAGCGCTGCGGGTCGTTCCAATGATCCGCCACCCTTGCGGAACCAACCGTTTGGCCAATGCGCGGGCACTAAAACCATGACCAAATGAAAGCAAAGTTTTATCCATGTGCGTTTACATGGCCCGCAACCGCGGGTTCATCAAGAATAAAGCAAACCCTGGATGCGGAAATGGCCCTCATTTTGTATTGAGTGGTTCTATGCGCGCCCGTTCTGCACGCCAATCACAGCGGCGGTATGATGCTGACCGAACTTGCCGAGAGAATACCCAAAAGGAAATGCTTCAACTACGATGCAATTCGCTTCTGGGCTGCATGCTCAAATCCTTCGACCCAGCGCTGCACGACCTCAACTGCCATGCCCTCATTATAGGCAATCTGCGCCTCGCGTAACTGCCGCATCGCCGAGGCCACTTCGATTTCTGACAAACCTTCGTCTTGGGCTGAAAAAATCTTGGGGTGATCAGTGCTCAACATTTCGCCTGAAAGGGTCAATTCCTCGGTCATTTTTTCGCCGGGGCGCAACCCGGTAAACTCGATCTCAATATCACCTTCACGGTTGTCCGCGTCACGCACCGTATAACCCGCACTTTCGATCACCTGACGCGCCAGGTGATAAATCAAAACCGGCTTGCCCATATCAAGCACAAATACTTCGCCACCCTGCGCCATGGCACCTGCTTGCAGGACCAAATTGACTGCCTCTTGAACGGTCATGAAATAGCGCGCGACCGACCGATCCGTCACGGTAAGTGGCCCACCACGGCTAAGCTGATCCTGAAACAGCGGGACAACTGATCCTGATGAACCAAGCACATTTCCAAAGCGCACAATCGAAAAGATCGTCCGCCCGCCGCTTCGACCGGAGCGGGCAAGATCCTGTATTACCAGTTCCGCAAGACGCTTGGACGCCCCCATCATGTTGGTTGGGCGCACGGCCTTGTCAGACGATATTAATATGAACCGCTCGACATGCGCCTTGACCGCTTGTTCAGCGAGCACTTGGGTCCCAAACACATTGTTCACCAATCCTGTCAGCGGATTGGCCTCAACCAAGGGAACATGCTTATACGCAGCCGCGTGCAAAACGACCTGAACAGCATGCTCTGCCATAGTCTTGCTGACCAGCCGTGCATCCGTGATTGATCCCAGTACCGACACAATTTCGATGTCCATACCCTTGGTCTGATGCCGAAATTCCATATCGGCCTGATACAATGCCAACTCGCTCAGTTCATAAAGGACAAGCTTCGCGGGACGGCATTCCAGCACCTGACGGCACAGCTCTGAACCGATGGACCCTCCCGCACCGCTCACCAGTACGACTTTACCCCTATAGCAAACCGCACCATCAGCTATTGAACCGGCAACCTCGTCGCGATTGAGAAAACTGTGGGCCGAGATCGGCTCTAACTTGTCTACCAGCGCCTCTTCGCCAATCAATTGTGCAAACGACGGGAGCGTCTGAACTTCCAATCCCATTCCCTTCAAGCGTCGCGCTATCTGGGCCTGCTTTGGTGGGCTCAACGAAGGAACCGCCAGCAAAACGCGGTCAATCTTCTTTGCAATGGCAATCTCGGCAATGCGCAGTGGCGTATAGACGGGCAGGTGCGCCACCATCAGACCCTGTAGGGCTGCGTTGTCATCTACAAATGCAACAGGTTCGATCTTTTCGTGACCGCGCAAGGCGGAAACCAGTTGGATCCCGGTTGTGCCGGCACCATAAATAAGCACCCTGCAACGTGGTGCAGACCGTCGATAGAGCGCCAAAACCAACTGCAACAATACTGCGCGGCTGATGACAATCGACGCAAAAAGCACAACACCAAACACAAGATGCAGCGCCAGTGGAAAATCAAGATGCCCGATACCCGACAGAATGGTTGAGGCGATGGCGAGAAGCAGCGCATAGACGGCGGTCACCCCAATTGCTGCAGTTTCATAGGCTTTCAGCCGAATTGAGCACACACCGAGCCAATGAGAGGCGGCCGCACCACTGACCAGAACATAGGGCAGTACCGGAAAATAAATGATAAGACTGGCACCCAGCCCAGCAGGCAAGCCCACCGCCGCCAGCGCACATAGCATCGATAACATGATCAGAATTGCGTCGAGAAACAGCATAATCATGCGTTTTTGGGGCTTTGTCAGGGCCTTGATCAGGTCTAACACGGGATAATGCCTTTTACTCTTCAACGCTTCGCAACCTTTGCTTCAAACCTCAAACAACAGTTTTCATGACCCCCCCGAAAGCTCGGCACCCGGCATTGGCCACCGTGCCTACGACTCTATTTTGCAAAGGTGAAAAGATGATGCAACCTTAAGTAGATTTATATTCTACTTTTACGCTTAAAAAGGTTAACAATAGTTTTAAATACGAGATCGATATCAAACCAGATCGATTGGTTGCGCTGGTAGATCAAATCAAGACGCGCCTTTCGCGGCACGCAGATCCGGCAATAGATATCATCCGTTTCATCTGGCGATTCACATCGCCCTAACAACCGTTCTTCGTGTTTGTGGAACCGGATCGTGGCCAACCCCGTCACACCCGGACGCGATTTCAGGACCTCGTCATAAATGTCAGGAAACCGTTCTACATATTCGCGCAACGGCGGACGCGGCCCGACAAAGCTCAGATCACCGCGCAGAATGTTCCAAAGTTGAGGGAATTCATCCAACCTTTTGCTGCGCAACCACGCACCTGTCCGCGTAACCCGTGCCAATTTGTCACCGCCTGACACGCCTCTGTCGAAATCAACCACGGTCATTGTTCTTAATTTCCATAGGCTGAACGGTTCGCTCTGCCCTCGCATCCGTTCGGCCACATGAAACAGCGGTCGCCCCTCTTTGATCAGCAAATAGGCCAGCAGGCAAAGCAGGACCGGCCCAAGAATGACCACCAATATGCTGGCAAAGAACAGGTCAAAGATACGCTTGCGCAAGGTCATGTTGGTGCCCTCTGTCGTTCTGGGTAAATCGACGCCATTCCGCCACCAGACCGGCAGCGGTAGAAATCAGCGCGCCGCCGCGCACATGTTGTCCAAGCCGCCCGGTCGAAAGCTCAACGTCTTCGATCACATTCTCAGCGGCTTTGCGCGGCACCCATGGCAAGTCGGCAGCATCCAAAAGCCTGCCCATTTCAACCGTGCCCGGTGCAGCAACATTCATGATATCCGGTAAACCGACCACTTGGGTCAGACGGCAAACAACACTCGCCAATGCCTCTGGGCCAATGTAGCTGCGCCGTGGGGTCCGCCCATCAGACAGTTGATCGATTGCCATATCAGCGGTCCAGCCGCCCAAAATGCTATCTGCGCCAGCAACGTTTCCAATCCGAAGCACGGTCGTCTGCTGTCCAATGTCCAAGGCTTCCTTCAGCCCGGCCTTTTCCATGTCAAGCTTGGCCCGCCCATAGTCTGATAGCGGTTCGCATCTGCCGCTTTCATGCAGAACGCCACCCGCCCGTCCATAAACCGAAGCGGAGGACACCAAAAACACCCGCCCAACTCCGGCACCATGCGCTGCATGCACGGCGGCCAAGGCCAGATCTGTGTTCAACGATAATGCATCACCACTTTGGCTAGCATGGCGTGGTGTCACCCCGGACAAACAAACCACGGCGCGCGCGTGTTCAAGGTGTTTGCGCGCCGCATCAAGATCGCGACAAAGATCGAAAGAGACAAACCCCGGCCGTTCATATCGGCTGTGACACACCAGATCATCCGGAACCGGCCACATCTGACGAAGCATTTGGCCCAGTTTTCCAGATGCCCCCAACAACACGACTTTGCCAGTTCCGCTAGACAGGTTCGCAATCACTTGTGCCGGGCCTCGTTTCGTATCATTTGCGCAACCAATCACACCTTTAGATAGAATTAGATTGAACGCCTTACCTTTTGCGTGTTTTAAGCAATAAGACTGCAAACAATTAACGCCTGATTAACAATGAAGAGCGGTTGCGCAGATATGGGCCCAAGTTTCAGAATACTCGTCTGCATTCTGCTGACGGTCACCTTGGCCGGGTGCGGCTCGTTGCCCCGTGGGGCAGCGGTCGAAAGAGAAATATTAAAGAACGCGAACCAACCGGCCGCCGACATTGCCGTGTACCCTGTAACCCGCAATTTTTTGCCAAACGTTGCGACATGGCCCCATAGTGGATCGCGCAGATACAGTTGGATCAGCCACAGTCACGGATCAAACGCCCAGGTGATCCGCCCCGGTGACAGCCTGGATTTGTTGGTCTGGGACAGCGGTGAAAATTCTTTGCTGACGGGGGCCGAACAGCGCGTTGCGACACTGCCTTCGATCCGTGTGTCCGAAAGCGGGAGCATCTTTGTGCCTTACGTCGGCAAGGTAAAGGTATCCGGCCGCACCCCCGACAGCGCCCGCGCATTGATCCAGCGTCAGGTTGAAGCGATTGTGCCCTCTGCACAGGTGCAGCTTGCGATGGCCGAGGGGCGTGCAAATTCAATCGATCTGGTCGGTGGCGTCAATAATCCCGGCAACATCGTCATGCCAGATCAGAATTTTTCGGTACTGTCGGCCATTTCCGCAGGTGGCGGCGTCAGCAGCACCTTGGAAAACCCTCAGGTCAAACTTGTCCGCGGCCAAAAAATCTATGCCACGTCCGTTGACCGGCTTTATGACAATCCGTCCCTCGACACCCGTCTGCGCGGTGGCGACAAGGTCATCGTGGAGGGCGACCGCCGCTACTTCCTGTCGCTCGGTGCCGCCGGACGCGAGGCGCAATTCTCTTTTAACCGCGATGACGTGTCTGCCCTTGACGCGCTGGCCATCATTGGCGGCGTGAACGACAGCCGCGCCGACCCCCAAGGCATCCTGATCCTGCGCGAATACAGTTCAACTGCCCTCAGCGATGGCATCCGGGGGCCTGAAAAAACCCGGGTTGTGTTCACCCTAGATCTGACCACATCAGACGGATTGTTCTCGGCAGGGAATTTTCACCTTCTGTCCGGCGATTTGGTGCTGGCGACGGAAAGCCCGATCACAAACACACGCACCATTCTGGGTCTGGTCGGGTCGGCATTTGGTCTGATTTCGGTCGGCAACAACATCTCTGACTAAGGGATTTCTATCTGTTTCCCGCGAGGCACCAGCGCGTTGATCTGTGCAATATGCTGCGGCAGGCATCTGGTCAGAAAGTCGTATTTTTTAATGACGTGATCTCTTGCCGCCTGGCGCAGATGTGCAAACTCCTCGGGTCGGGCAAGCACATCAACAACGCGTGACGCAATCGCATTGTGATCAAAGAAATCAACCAAAAGCCCGGTCTCTCCGTCTGTAATCGCCTCGCGCACCGGGGCCACATCAGAGGCCACGATGACCGCCCCCATCGACATCGATTCCAACAGCGACCAGGACAGCACAAAGGGCATCGTCAGATAGATATGACACCTGCTGATCTGGATGATTTTTTGATAATCCGGATATGGCACCTGACCCAGAAAGTGCACGCGGTCCCAATCAATGTCAGCACCAACTTCAGCTTCCATTTCGGCGCGCATCCCGGCCCGGTGTTTGCTTTTGCCGCCATAAGACGTGTCATTGCCCCCGACAATCAGCACCCGCGCATTTGGGCGTTCTTTCAATATCCCCGGCAGCGCCCGCATAAAGACGTGAAAGCCGCGCGCTTTTTCCAGATTGCGTGCGACGTAAGTGATCACCTCATCATCTCGGGTCAGTTCGCGCCCCAATCGACCCAGCCCCAATGTTACCTTCGGATTGGGCCGCAACTTGTCAGTACGAATGCCATCGTGGCAGACGTACATGCGGTCATGAAAGCTGCTTGGGAATTGGTCACGCTGCCAGAGGGTCGGACAATGCCCCATATCGACAGTCTCGATGTTGGCCAGCGGCACCGCATTGCGCGCCTGCATCAGGAATGGCGTATGGTCCGAGATCGGCTCATCGGGGTCAAACCCGACCAACCCTCCGCCAAGGTTATAATAGAATTCAAACAAGCCGATAACTGGCACATCGGGCCAGATCTGCTTGATAAACGTCAATTCGCCCCAACCCACGTGGCCGATCACGATGTCAGGCTTGAAACCCTCTTTGGTCTCAAGCTCTTTGGCGGCCAGCGCCGCACCAAATCCGTTCCCTGTTGCCTCTTCCCACACCCGCGACAATCCGTAGGACTCTTTGGTGGCGCTGCGGTGCGTCTTGTACAAACGGGTCTCAATCCCATTAAGGCTAGGCGCGTTTTTGCGCTGCGTGAGAAAATATATCTTATGCCCCCCACGCGCTGCGAGCCATTGCACCAATTCACGGTATTGGCCCGGCATGTTCTGGTGCACAAAAAGGAAATTCATTCAGGATCCCTGCTCGGATATTGGGTGTTGCCAGAAAATCAAAGCAGCCAAAGGTTAGCAACCGCTCAACAATTCAGCGCTTTCGTGCCTGCAGCCGCGCGCGCATCCGCGCCTTGCCCTCTGGGGTCCCGTCGTGGAACGACCCAAACAGCTTGTCCCAGGGCACATCCAGATTGCCATAATTCACTTCGAAATACCTGTGATGTATCTGGTGGTGAAACATGCCCAGATGCACCCGCTTTGCATTGCGAAACCACAAACCTTCGAAACCAGTGTGCGTGGTGACGGCCAGCAACGCGTAGAACATCAGATGAAAGATCAGATGTACCGGATGCGTCGGCAAAACAAAGTGGATGATCACAGTGCCAAAATACATGACATGCTCAATCGGATGCATCGACAGCCCGGACCAGGGCCCAACATCGGTATTGCGGTGGTGCAAAGCGTGAAACCGATAGAGCAGATTGGAATGCAGCAGGCGGTGGATCCAGTAAAAGTAAAAACTCTCCCACACCGGAATGAGAAAGAAGAACGCGATGAACCAAATGGGCGTCTCGCTGAACGACGTAAGCGGCGCATAGCCATTTGCCAGCGCCCACCAAAGCAACACCTCAAATCCTGACCAGATTGTCACACCAGAGGCGAGCGACCAGAACATGTTGTCTTTGATCTGCGCATCAAAGCTGAAGACCCGCCCCTTGCGCGGAAATGGGCGTGGATCATATTTTTTGTCCGTGCCTTGCACTGCATAGGTATGGAACCACAGATGCAGACCGCCAGCGACCACCAGCAACAAGAAAAAGTTGCGGAGAAATATCAGCGCAATCCACGAAATGCCCAATATTAGGGTCTGGTTCAGGTCTGGACTGAACCAAAGATAACTCACCCACGCCAATCCAAGGATCGCCATATTGATGGTGAGGAAAAACCAGCCGTCCGCATACCATTTGAGCGTCGCCAGAGGTTTCGGCGGCCATTGCCACAGCGGCGAAACCGCGATCGGTACCTCAGGCACATGATTCCATTCCTGCCGCGTGTCCGTCATTTTGCGTACATCCGTTTCTTGCGCGCGCGGGTGTCCGTCGTTGCGGCTTCGGTTCCGTCATGAAAGGTGCCAAACCATCGATCCCAGGGCATTTCCTGATTGCCATAATTACATTCATAATACCGGTGATGCAGCGTGTGATAGAACGTGCCCAGCGCGAGGCTGCGCTTGTCCCGGATCAACAGATCCTCGTATCCAGTATGCGACATCGCTGCCCCCGGCCCCTGATACAACACGTGAAAAATCAAATGCACCGGATGCGACGCGACAATCCAGTGAACGCACAACGAGGTCAGATAGATAAAATGCTCAACCGGGTGCATGGAAAGACCCGACCACGGCCCGATGTTGATATTGCGGTGATGCAGCGAATGATAGCGCGTGTAGAAAAATGGCACATGCAGCAAACGATGCACCCAATAGAAATGGAACGCTGACCACACGGGCAGCAGAACGATCCACACCACAAACCAAACCGGATTTTCCGCCAGGGTGATGACCGGCGCATATCCATTGGCCATCAACCACATCGTGACAACCTGAAACCCGGTCAACTGCGCCACACCGCTGGTCAGCGTCCAGAACATGTTGTCCTTGACCTGATCAGCGAATTTGAAAGCACGGTTGTTCTTGGCTTGATCGCGGCCATCAAACTTCAGCGTCTTGGCCTGCCCCCGATACATGTAGAAATACCAGTGCAGCGCGCCCGCGATACCCCCGACCAATGCCAAATTCACGACATAGGTTTGAAATATCCAAACAAGTCCAAAGCTGCGCGCCACATCTAGCGGTGGATAAAGCCAATAATAGCCACCGATTGCCAAAAGCAGCAAAAGCATCCGTTCGCTCAACGTCAGCCAATTTCGACGAAACCAGCCTGCAATATGCGCGATACCCGTACCTTTGGCAAAGATCGATGGATCCTCCAGCGGCAAAGGCGGATGGTAGTTCCATACCGCGTTTTTTGGCGCTTCATCTTGCATAATCGGACCCTTCGCTGTCCAATATCGCCTTCAGCTCCGCCAGATGTCTTGTGTCCTGATCAGCATATTCTTCCAATTCACGCGCCGTTTTTTCGGCAATGTCATCAGGAATACGGCGCAGGGGCTGACCCGTCTGCAGCGCCCGAATATACGTTTCTGCGGCACGTTCGAAATAATAGAGCCTGTTAAAGGTATCCGCGACCGTATCGCCGATCACCAAAACGCCATGGCTGCCCATGACCATCACTTTCTGTTTGGGGTCCTTGAGAAGTTTGGCACAGCGCGCGCCTTCATCCTCAAACGCCAGCCCGCCGTAATCCTCATCAATCACCACACGATTGTAAAAGGTACAACAATTCTGATCTATGGGCGGAAGGCGGCTGTCCTGCAGACACGCCAGAACTGTCGCGTGGATGGAATGGACATGCATGACACAGCGTGCATGCTCGCAGGCCCGATGGACCCCACCGTGCAACCCCCAGGCCGTCGGATCTGGCGCATTAGGGCCTGAAAGCGTCTCTGAATCTTCGGCATCAATCATCAGCAAATCGCTGGCTTTGATACGGCTGAAATGTACCTGATTGGGATTCATCAAGAACTGCGTGCCCGCATCGTTGACCGCCAGAGAAAAGTGGTTTGCGACCCCTTCATGCATGTTCAACCGCGCGGTCCACCGAAACGCCGCGGCAAGATCAACACGCTCCTGCCAATGGTCCATGTTGGACCTGATCTGTGTTACGCTCATTGCACTGCCCCCTTCAAAATCAAATCGGCCTGCTTGCCACCCAGGCATAGCCATTTTCGCACAACACATAGGCTTCTCTCAGCCCATGTGGCTTGTCAGTTGGTCCTTGTAAAATCATCCCTCCAGCGGCCTCCGCTTTCGCGCAAACTGCCTCTGGATCGCTTTCATAGAGCCTTATTTCGACCCCAGTGCCCCGAGGCGGGCTTTCCGGTAAGAGGCCAAGCAAAGGGTTAGAATGATAGGTCCCATCACTGTGCAGTTGAAAAATCTGATCCCCATAGGTCATGATCGCGAAATCAGAACTTACACGGTGCCCTTTCATCCCAAAAACAGTCTCTAAAAAGGCGACTTCGCGCTTCACGTCCCGGACAAGCAAATTCAATCCAATGCCACGCAGGCTGGCCCCAAAATCTTCGGCGGCGACCGTCTCAAAATTCATCGGCGTTCCTTTGCGTCGCATCAGCTTGAACATGCCTAAACCCTGTGGCACCTTTGGACATGACGCAAGATAATTTTCCCTCATGGCCCGATGTCGCCGCCCAGCTTGTGAACGTGGCTGCGGGGCGTACACCAGCAGACACCATCATTACCGGTGGCATTTGGGTCAACGTGCACACCCGCGAAGCGCTGCCTGATCACGACATTGCCATCGCTGCCGGGCGGATCGCTTTTGTCGGTCCGGATGCCGGCCATTGTCGCGGCGACGACACCACGATCATCAAGGCCAATGGCCGCTATATGATTCCCGGCTTGTGTGATGGGCATATGCACATCGAATCCGGCATGCTGACCCCGGCAGAATTTGCCCGCGCGGTGATCCCGCATGGCACCACATCAATGTTCACCGATCCACATGAGATCGCCAATGTGCTGGGCCTCAAGGGCGTCAGGATGATGCATGACGAGGCGCTGATGCAGCCGGTCAACATCTTTACCCAGATGCCCTCCTGTGCGCCCTCTGCCCCCGGAATGGAAACGACGGGCTTCGAAATATCCGCCGCAGACGTGGCTGAGGCGATGCAATGGCCCGGCATCATCGGTCTGGGCGAAATGATGAACTTTCCGGGTGTCAGCAACGCAGCCCCGCAAATGCTGGCCGAAATCGCAGCAACCCAGAAAGCAGGCAAAACCGTTGGTGGGCATTATGCGTCACCCGACCTCGGCCCCCCTTTTGCCGCGTATGTGGCTGGCGGCCCTGCGGACGACCACGAAGGAACCTGCGAAGCAGACGCTATCGCCCGAATGCGTCAGGGGATGCGATCCATGATCCGTCTCGGCTCTGCCTGGTATGACGTCAAGACTCAGATAACCGCGATTACGGAAAAGGGGCTCGATCCGCGCAACATGATCCTGTGCACGGACGATTGCCATTCCGGTACCCTTGTCAATGAAGGCCACATGAACCGTGTCGTACGGCACGCAATTGAGTGCGGGTGTGATCCATTGATCGCCCTGCAAATGGCGACGATCAACACAGCAACTCACTTTGGGCTTGAACGTGAAATCGGGTCCATCACACCGGGCAGACGGGCGGATATCATCCTGACGCCAGACCTGAAAACACTCAAGATAGAGACTGTTATCGCCCGCGGGCAGGTCGTTGCGCAGGATGGCGAATGCCTTGTTGATTGTCCGCACTACAACTGGCCCGATACCGCGCGCCAGACGGTGAACATGGGCAAGATCCTGACAGCCGCCGATTTTCATATCGCCGCACCCCAAGGGGCAAACGCCGTCACGGCAAACGTGATCGGCGTCGTCGAAAATCAGGCCCCGACCAAGGCGCTGCAATTCGAATTGCCCGTCACCGAAGGGCGGGTGCAGGGCACCGGCGAAGTCTGCCAGATTGCGCTGGTTGAACGCCATCGCGCGACCGGTACTGTGGTCAACGCATTTGTTTCAGGTTTTGGATATGAGGGGTCGATGGCAATGGCATCGACCGTTGCACATGACAGCCACCACATGATCGTCGTTGGCACCGGTGCGGACCAGATGGCATTGGCCGCGAACCGCCTGCGCGAGGTGGGGGGTGGCATCACCATCTTCCGCAATGGTCAGGAATTGGCCCTGGTTGCATTGCCAATTGCCGGTCTCATGTCTGACAGCCCCGCCACCGAAGTCGCAGCCAAGGCCGAGCAGATGATGCAGGCGATGCGCGACTGCGGCTGCACGTTAAACAACGCCTACATGCAACACTCCCTCTTGGCGCTGGTCGTGATCCCGGAATTGCGGATATCCGATCTTGGCCTCGTAGATGTGCGAAAGTTTGAATTTGTCCCCTTATTAGAGCCGCTTTAATGACAAAAATACTGACACCCAATGCCACCCCATCCGAGAAATTTCACGACGCCACGGCCGCTGTCGACCGTCTGACCGAGCTTTACGTCCAGGCAACGACATTCCTGCGCGATCAGTTCTCGGCCGCCATGGAGAGCACCCCATCAGGTGTCCGCATCCGCGCATACTATCCAGAGGTTAGGTTTCGCACATCCAGCTATGCCCATGTCGACAGCCGTTTGTCCTTTGGCCATGTGTCATCGCCCGGAACTTTTTCCGCGACCATCACGCGGCCTGACCTGTTTCGCAATTACCTTATCCAACAGATTGGCCTGCTGATTGAAAATCACGACCAACCCGTGATCATCTGCGCGTCGGATACACCCATTCCAGTGCATTTCGCTGTGACGGGCGAAAGCGCGATCAATATCCCACAAGACGGGGCTGCCGATTTCACCCTGCGCGATATTTTTGATGTGCCAGACCTCAGCACCACAAATGATGACATTGTAAACGGCACGTTTTCACCCGTTAACGATGAACGCCCCCTTGCCCCCTTTACCGCCCAGCGGGTCGATTATTCGCTGGCCCGTTTGGCGCATTACACGGCAACCGATCCTGAACATTTTCAGTGTCACGTGCTTTTCACCAACTACCAGTTCTATGTGACAGAATTTGAAGACTTTGCCCGCACCCAGTTGAATGACCCTGAAAGCGGCTACACCTCGTTTGTCTCGACCGGCAATGTTGAGATCACTGATGGGGATACACTGATCCCGGACACGCCCAAGACACCGCAAATGCCAACCTACCACCTGAAACGCGCCGATGGGTCTGGCATCACTCTGGTGAACATCGGCGTCGGTCCCAGCAACGCCAAAACAGCAACCGATCACATCGCCGTCCTGCGCCCCCATGCCTGGCTGATGGTGGGGCACTGTGCCGGTCTGCGCAACACCCAGGCGCTGGGTGATTTTGTGCTGGCCCACGCCTACCTACGGGAAGATCACGTATTGGACGACGATCTGCCGGTTTGGGTACCAATCCCGGCACTTGCGGAAATTCAAATCGCCTTGGAAAAGGCCGTTGCTCAAGTCACCCAGCTCGAAGGTTACGAATTGAAGCGCATCATGCGCACCGGCACGGTGGCAACCATCGACAACCGCAACTGGGAACTGCGGGATCAATCCGGTCCGGTCCAACGACTAAGCCAGTCGCGCTCCATCGCGCTGGACATGGAAAGTGCCACGATTGCCGCCAATGGTTATCGTTTCAGGGTGCCCTATGGTACGCTTCTTTGCGTCTCGGACAAGCCTCTTCACGGTGAATTAAAGCTGCCGGGAATGGCGTCTGACTTCTATAAAACGCAGGTTTCGCGCCATTTGATGATCGGTATCCGCGCAATGGAATTGGTCCGCGGCACCCCGCTTGAACGCATTCACAGCCGGAAATTGCGCTCATTTGACGAAACGGCCTTTCTCTGAAGGCGAAAAACCGCAGAAAAACGCATATTTCCGCATTTTCCGGGCCACTATTCGTTGTGTTATCCTACAACATACCGTTACATTCTGCGCATGAGGCCCTATATTCGGGCGGTCTAAGGAGAATAAAAGATGGCAACCAAACCAATGACAAAGACTCAGCTCGTCGCCGCACTGGCAGACGACATGGGCGCAGACAAGAAATCAGCAGGCGCGGCACTCGAAGCGGTATGTAACCTGATCACACGCGAAGTGTCAGGTGGCGGCGCAGTCACCCTGCCCGGCGTTGGCAAAATCTATTGCCGCGAACGCCCGGAACGCATGGTTCGCAACCCTGCGACTGGCGAACAGTTCAAGAAAGACGCGGACAAGGTCGTGAAAATGACCATAGCAAAAGCGCTGAAAGACAGCGTGAACGGCTAAGTCTGAACAACAGTATCAGACGTGGGAATGGGTCGCCTCTGGCGGCCCATTTTCGTTCGCATAATTGCAATTGCAATATGTCAGATGACATATATATGATCTAACGGCATCCGCCGCTGAAGGTATCCATTTTAGGGTTTTTATGTTCGCCCCCATTCACCCCCAACAGGAACAGCGGCTTGAAACGCTAGGTCAATACGGCATCCTTGATACCCCTCAAGAAGCAGACTTTGACGATATCGTCGAACTGGCGTCCCAAATCTGCGAAACCCCAATTTCCCTCATCAGCCTCGTTGCCGACACGCGCCAATGGTTCAAAGCCAAGGTTGGCGTGAGCGAGACTGAAACTCCTTTGGAAAGCTCAATCTGCTCTCATGTGATCTTGGAAGATGATTTCGTAGAGATCCCCGATCTGTTGGCGGATCAGCGGACTGCAGACAATCCACTGGCCCATGACGAAGCTGCCATTCGGTTCTATGGAGGTGCAAAACTCGTCGCACCAAACGGAATGCCGATCGGCACCCTGTGCGTCATCGACACCAAACCGCGGCATCTGACGGAACTGCAACGCAACGCGCTGCGTGTTCTGTCAAAACAAGTGATGAAAATGCTTGAGCTGCGGCTTGCATTGCACAATCAGAAGATCCTGCAGGCCGAAATGGACCACCGCGTCAAAAACTCACTGCAATCCATCGCCTCGGTCGTGCGCATCTACAGCCGGACGGTTGACGACGAGAACGCAAAAGATGCGCTTTCAGCCCTGCAGCGCCGCATAGATGCCGTGGCGACACTGCATTCAGAACTGCAAACCGCAGAAAAGCCAAACCTGGTCGATACGCGCCTCTACATGCAACGCGTTATTGAGCTTTTGCAGGATGGTGCCCCCGAAAACATCGCGATTACGTCCAACATCGACCCGGTTATCGTATCTTCAGAACACGCCACCAATCTGGCAATAATCGTCAGCGAATTTGTCGCCAATTCGATCAAACACGGCTTTCCAAATGAAAGAGCGGGCAAGATCACCATCGCACTTCGCGATCTGGTCGATGCTAATTTCCGCTTGGAATGCCGGGACGACGGGATTGGATCATCGTCACTTGCCGATGAAACACCAACCCGACCCCAAGGCATCGGCATGAAATTGATGACCGCAGCGGCCTCGGGCCTGGGCGGCACCACCAAAAACGACCTTACCCAAGACGGCAGCCAGCTGACCGTGGACTTCGCAATCCCCACTCACATTTGACCACCATGCTTGTTCTCACCGTGGAATTCAGAAAAGGTGCGCCAGACATCGGATCCGAGGCAATTTTATGGACGTGCGCGCAATATTGGTCGGGCTTGCATTTGCCCTCATGTGGTCGTCCGCGTTCACCTCTGCGCGGATCATCGTTGCAGACGCGTCACCCCTTCTTGCGCTGTCCCTGCGCTATCTGATCTCTGGCCTGCTGGGCGTTGGAATCGCCCTCATGCTGGGCCAAAACTGGAAGCTGAGCAAAGCCCAATGGCGCGCCACAATTATTTTCGGCATCTTGCAAAACGCCATCTATCTGGGTTTGAATTTTGTTGCGATGCAGACAGTTCAGGCGTCGCTGGCTGCCATCATCGCATCAACGATGCCACTGTTGGTTGGACTGGCCGCATGGGTGTTTCTGGGGGAACGACTGCGGCCGCTGGGGGTCGCTGGTTTGGCCGCTGGCGTTGTGGGCGTTGCGATTATCATGGGTGCCCGGCTTGATGGCGATGTTGACCTGATCGGGGTGATGTTATGCGCAATCGGGGTTATCGCACTGACGATCGCAACATTGCTGGTGCGTGGGGCAACATCGGGTGGGAATTTCATGATGATTGTCGGCCTGCAAATGCTGGTCGGTTGCGTGGCTCTAAGTCTGGCCACATTCCTGTTCGAAACACCTCGGATTGATCCGACCCTGCGTCTGGCAGCGGCCTTCACCTACACCTGTCTTGTTCCGGGCCTTGCGGCCACTGTGGCGTGGTTTTGGTTGGTCAATCGCATTGGGGCCACGCGCGCCGCGACATTCCATTTTCTCAATCCATTCTTTGGCGTCGCCATCGCCGCGCTGATGCTGAACGAAGCACTGGGGACATCGGACATATTGGGCGTTACGATCATCAGCCTTGGCATTCTGGCCGTCCAGATTTCCCGCCAAAACAAGACCTAAAGGCCAAACACGACATCACCTGCCGCGCAATGCAATTCCCCAGTCCTCAAATTCTGATGTAAAATGCCGGTATGAACCACTCTTCCCAGCAATCAGAGCATCCACCCCCCAAAGCGTATGCGTTTTTGCTCTTGCCGGGTTTTTCTACGTTGGGTTTCTCCTGTGCGCTGGATGCGCTGTCTTTGGCCAATCATCACCCGTCCGGGCGTAAATATTACAAATGGCGGCTTATCTCGGAAACCGGTGCGCCTGTTGCCGCCTATAATGGCGTTACGGTCAATGTCGATTCAGCGCTGACTGAACTTGCCCGTGAAGAGACCCTGATCGTATGCGCAGGTGAAAATGCCGGCCATGGCAGCACCAAGGTGCTTTTAAACTGGCTGCGCCGCGAAACCCGGAAGGGAATGGATTTCGGCGCGTTGTCCTCGGGCACCTATACCCTTGCCCTTGCCGGGTTGATCGGGGGCAAACGGGTGACGACCCATTGGGAATACAAGACAGCATTGGCCGAAATGTTGCCGGATGTGATTATGGAAGACACGATATATTCTGTTGATGGCCGCGTATTCACCTCTGCTGGCGGGGCAGCTTCAATGGATATGATGTTGCACCGCGTCCATGCAGACTATGGCGTCAAAATCGCAACCTGGGTCGCCGATCAGATGGTCTATACCGTGCCACGCGCACACAGCCACGGCCAACGCATGTCACTTCAATCCCGTCCCGAAGTACGAAACGCAAAACTGCTACTGGCCATGCAGATCATGGAAAACAATCTGGAAGATCCGCTGATCCCCGATGAAATTGCCAGCATCGTCTCCCTCTCCACAAGGCAGCTTGAGCGGCTTTTTGCAAAATACATCCAAACCTCACCCAAGCGATATTACCTGCATCTGAGGCTTGAAAAGGCGCGCAATCTGCTGCGCCAAACTGATCTTTCCGTAACGGATGTATGTGTGGCATGTGGCTTCAAGTCGCTCTCGCATTTCTCCAAAAGCTATCGCGCTTCTTTTGGTATCCCGCCCGGCATGGAAGCATCGGACGGCAAGGTTCTTTGGTCCGACGTCAGCAAAAAGTAGTGTCAAACAAGGGCTTTTTGAGCACTTTCACCTCTTTCTGAAAACAGCAATCGAAGCAAGGTCATCCTTATGCGTTGCGTCCGCGTCGGCACCATAGATGTTGACATCATGGCGCTGCAAACCTTCGATATGCGGCTCTAACAAGGCGAATTTCTCGGCAAAGCCACGCGCCACAAAGTGTTCCGCGTTCACAGCCAATACAAAAATAGCACCGCGTCGGGCGATGCGCAAAAGCTCATCCAAGGAATCCGGTCCCACATGCCCGTGGGTAAAAGTGCCTGAACTTACGATCGCGCCATAGACATTATCAGCAATATCCAGCGGTTGGGTCAAATCTGCTTCGATGGTCTTGCGATACAGGCCCTTTTGCCGCGCGATGCCCAGCATTTCTGGCGACATATCCAGTGCATCCATTTCCAACATCGCCCTGATCGGAATACTTTGCGCCAACAACCCGGTGCCCGCGCCAACATCCAGCACAGGCCCGGACCCTCTGAATGCTTCGCAAAAGATCAACCCAACCATGCGCGGCAGTTGATAATCCATATCCGTTGCAAAGCTGTCATCGTAGGTCTTTGCCCAATCCGCATAGAGACGACGGTTATCCTCGGGCGTCTCTATTGCATAGGCGGCATCAAGATCCGGATTTTTTTCAGGCATCAAAGGCTCCCTTTTCCAATCGGAAGCCTAAGCACGGCCGTTCAATTCAGCAACGGTTTGATCGCATTCACAATCGCAGACGATTGCGGCTTGGTCGATGAACCCCAGGTCCCCATCACATCCCCATCTGGCCCAATCAGCACTTTGTTAAAGTTCCATTTCGGCACGAACCCCACCTCAGCTGCGAGTGCTTTGTAAAAGGGATGCGCTTGCGCACCACGGACATGGGTGATGTCGGTCATCGGCAGGTTGAGGCCGAAACTGATCTCACAGAATTCCTTGACCTTTTCTGCGCTGGCCAGTTCCTGATTGAAATCATCCGATGGCACAGCCAGCACCACCAGACCACGTGCCTCATATTGGTCATAAAGCGCCTGCAGCCCGGCGTATTGATAGGTGAAACCACATTGGGACGCTGTATTCACCACCAGCACCGGACGACCTGCCCAATCGGCAAGGTTCAAAGTGCCCCCATCGATGTTAGAAAATGTCACATCGCGTGGCGCGGCAATACCTGATGTCGCCCCCAGCAAAGACATCACCACGACTAAAATCCAACGCATCGCCATTCCTCGTATATATGTGCTTTGTGGTAAACATACGAATTCACATCACATAGAGTTGCATAGATATGACAAACCCTTTGAATTTCCATGCCACGCCCCATCTAATGCCAAGCAACAGTTTGCGAAAGGAACGCCATGCCCCGCTATGAGAAAAACCCCGATGCCGTCGCCGCCCTATCGCCCGAAGAATTCTATGTGACTCAGGAAAGCGGCACAGAACGCCCCGGAACTGGCAAGCTGCTGAGAAATAAGGAACCCGGCATATACGTCGATATCGTATCAGGTGAACCTTTGTTTGCATCTACAGACAAATACGAATCCGGATGCGGATGGCCCAGTTTCACCAAACCGATTGAACCCGCCCATGTCAGTGAACTGCGTGACGCGTCGCTTGGAATGATCCGCACCGAAGTTCGCAGCACCCATGGCGATAGCCACCTTGGCCATGTGTTTCCCGATGGACCGGCCGACCGTGGCGGCCTGCGCTATTGCATCAATTCCGCATCATTGCGGTTTGTGCACCGTGACGACATGGATGCCGAAGGATACGGCGATTACCTGAACCAAGTGGAGGACGTAGCATGACAACCGAACGCGCAGTATTGGCCGGCGGATGTTTCTGGGGAATGCAGGATTTGATCCGCAAACGCCCGGGCGTGATTTCAACCCGCGTGGGATATACCGGCGGCGACGTGCCAAACGCGACCTATCGAAACCACGGCACTCATGCCGAAGGGATCGAAGTGATCTTTGACCCCACCAAAACATCGTACCGCGAACAATTGGAATTCTTTTTCCAGATCCATGACCCAACAACGGAAAACCGTCAGGGAAACGACCGCGGCATGAGCTATCGCTCCGCCATTTACTATGTCGATGAAGATCAAAAAGCCGTCGCACTTGATACAATCGCGGATGTCGAGGCATCAGGCATTTGGCCCGGCAAAGTCGTAACCGAGGTCGAACCGGTCAGCGATTTCTGGGAAGCCGAACCAGAGCATCAGGATTACCTCGAACGGGTGCCAAACGGCTATACTTGCCACTTCCCCCGTGCCAATTGGGTTCTGCCCAAACGCGCCGCAGCTGAATAAATGTGTGGGCCGGGGGGCAATGCCTTACCCTTCGGCCACGCGCGGCCTGCCTGCGGCCTCAACGGTGATGGTCGCTTCAATAAAGACGTCCCGCGATTCAACACCTGCTTTGCGAATGTCGCGTTTGACACTCACCTGAATATCAGCGGCACCTGCCGCACGGGCATCTGCCTCTGCTTTGTCGCGCAAAACAGTCTCTAACATGGCCATCGCACTATCCTGGTCGCCAAAGTCCTGTGGCCCATCCATCAGATGAACCCGAAATTTTCCCTCGCTTGGTGACGTTACCGTCCCGCTTTGTCGCATTGTAACGCGCCCGACAACCGCACCAATTGCATTGGCCACCCCAGCGTGTTCCGGCAAGATCATCTTTGATCCAACCAATTGGCCAACTGCGGGATAATAGCTTGAGGCAGAAGCACCCAAACCGATCACCGGCACGTTCAAACCAGTCTCTAACTTGACCAGCCCGACGTGCCCGGTCATGCCGCGTTGCATCAGGACATGGCTTGCCAACACCTCTGGTGCCAGATCAAAACTGGGGTTCTCTTCGGCAAAAGCAGTCTCTAACAAGGCCAATGCCGTCTGACGCGTCAGCCGATCAACGATCATCTCTGCCACAGCCTCAGCACTGGTCGACAGCATATTGCCTGATCCCGTGCGCCTGCGCCCAAACAAAAGCAACGCCTTGCGCGCCGCCCCGGCATCCCAATGAAGCACGCGCCCCAGTGCATGGCTCGCATCCGACGGCGTCACCCCCGAAATCTGCACCAGACCGCGCTCTACCAACCGCTTGAGCGCACCCTGCTCAATCCGCGCGCGCAGGATATCACCCAATGGATGCACCCCATCACCGATCCGCTCCAGCAGTGCTGCTTCCCTCGGGCCAATCCCCTCATGGGTCTGCCCCGGCACGGCACGAATAAACCGCCCATCATATTCACCCGGTGTGACGCTGCGCAGTTGCGCATCAAGGGCGGCGTGGACAACATCAGCGGCATCGATCGCAATCAGGGACACCGGCACCAGCCGTTTTGGCCCCAAAGTCACACCACCCGACAGACCTTCAGAGATGAAATGAACCTCACTGTCACCCCCCAACCCGGTAGTGCGCATGGCAACGGCTTCGACCATTGTACGATAGGCACCGACCCGCGCGCCCGCCGGATCAATGGCAGGCCGTCCACCTTTCAACAGCGCAATATCCGTGGTTGTCCCGCCAATATCACTGACCAACGCATAATCCGCACCGGTCATCCAACGTGCGCCCACAATCGACGCGGCCGGGCCACTCAGAATGGTTTCAATCGGGCGTTCGCGGGCCTGTGCACTTGAAATCAGCGCACCATCACCGCGGACCACCATAAGCGGCGCGGTAATGCCAAGTTCCGTCAACGTATCCTCGGCGCGCCCGATCAAACGATCAATCATACCAATCAACCGCGCATTCAGCACCGCCGTCATCGCGCGTTTTGGACCATTCAGTTTCGCGGACAGTTGATGTGACGATGATACGGGCCGGCCAGTGACCTCGGCAACCAACGCGGCCGCGCGCAATTCATGCGCCGGGTTACGCGTGGCAAATTGACTGGCGACAGCAAAGCCACTGACATCGTCCTTATGAGTCTCTAAAAAGGCGATTAACGCCTCTTCGTTCAGCTTCCTGGCCTCGCCGCCCGCGTGATTGTGCCCGCCCGCCAGAACCACATAGGGATCACCCTTTAACGCTTCGGCCAAACCATGCGCTGTCAGATCGCTTTCCTTGAATCCGATGTAGATCAGGGCGACACGCCCACCCTGCCCCTCGACCAGCGCGTTTGTGGCCAGTGTGGTCGACAGCGATGCCATCGACACCTCTTCAGGGCTGATCGCCGCTTCGGCCAGAACAGCACGGACAGCCCCGCCAACACCGATCGCCAAATCATGCCGCGTGGTCAACGATTTCGCTGAGGCAATCACCGCCTCATCGTCACGGATCAGGACCGCATCCGTATATGTTCCGCCTGTATCAACACCCAACAGCAACGCCACTGGCTTCTCCTCGCTCATGTCATGGATGGTTTAGAGATTATCCGCGACAGGTCCACCCCGTTTGCGTCAAGCTTTGGACAGACGGTCAATCGCCCAACGCGCAGCATCTGACACCGCCGCGTCTGCATCATCTGTCAATGGCCGTGCGGCACCTCGCAGGTCTTTCATCCCCGAATTGCCGATTGCGTATAGCACGTTGCGGATAAATCGGTTCCGACCAATGCGTTTGATCGGCGACCCCGAAAACCGTGCCCGAAAGGCGGCATCGTCCAACGCCACAAGCTCAACCAGATCGGCGGGTTTCACGGCTGGCCCATGATATCGCATGTCACTCGCGGCGACTGCATATTTGTTCCATGGACAGACTGCCAGACAATCGTCACACCCGTATATGCGGTTGCCCATCCTGGCACGCAGATCAAGCTCCACTGGTCCTGAATGTTCAATCGTCAGATATGAAATACAACGCCGCGCATCCAACTTGTAAGGCATCGGAAATGCATTCGTAGGACAGATATCCTGACAGGCCGTACAAGACCCGCAATGATCCGTTTCTGGCGCGTCTGCCTCAAGATCCAATGTCGTAAAAACAGACCCTAAAAAGGCCCAATTGCCCCAATCACGGCTCAAAACATTCGTATGCTTGCCCTGCCAGCCAAGGCCGGACGCCTGCGCCAGGGCCTTTTCCGGCACCGGGGCGGTGTCCACAAACACCTTTACCTCGCAGGTCTCCTGCGCAATCAGCCAGCGCGCCAACCGCTTCAACCGCTTTTTGACAATGTCATGGTAGTCACGCCCCTGCGCATAAACCGAAATCGCCCCCTTCTCGGGATGCTTCAGCACCTCAAGCGGATCATGTACCGGCGCATAGGATTCCGCCAACATGATCACCGACCGCGCCTCGGGCCAAAGCGCCGCCGGATTGCCACGCCACGGCATACGCTCCTCCAGCCACCCCATCTGCCCATGGTATCCGGCCTCTACAAACGCGGCCAACCGCTCTGGTACATCTGGCACATCCCAGGGTTTGCACACCCGGCACGCGGCAAACCCTTCGGCCAGCGCCTGTTCGACCAATCTGTCTTTCAGGGTCCGTTCCATATTCTTTTCGCCAAAAATACTCGGGGGTCCGGGGGAAACCCCCGGAAATCAGCCTCTAGAAATCAAGGTCATTATAGTGCTTTGGCGGCGGAAATCCCGACACCTGATCCGCAAGCAGCGCCCGAAAGGCAGGGCGGGATTTGATCTTGGCATACCAGTCCTTCACCCCTTCACTGCGGTTCCAATCCACATCCGAAATATAGTCGAGCGATGACAAATGCGCCGCCGCCGCGAAATCTGCCAGGGTCATCTTGTCACCTGCCAACCAGCGACGGTGATCCAAAAGCCATGCCATATAGTCGAGATGATATTTGATCGCCTTGGCACCCGCTTTGACATTGGCGCTGTCAGGGTACCCTTGCTTCATCATCTTCTTGTTGACCCGCTCATACAAGAGTTTCGATGTCACCTCAGAATGAAACTTGTCGTCAAACCAACTGACCAGACGCCGCACTTCCAGGCGCTGCACCGGATCGCTTGGCAACAGTGAAGGTTCGGGGCGTGTTTCTTCGATATATTCGCAGATTGCAGCGCTTTCTGACATCATGATGCCATCAAGACGCAGCACCGGCACCTTGCCCGCCGGGTTGCGGCGCATGAAATCGGGGTCCTGTTCCCAATATCGTTCCTCGACCAGCTCTACTTCGACCTTCTTTTCAGCAAGGCTCAGACGGACCTTGCGGCAAAACGGGGAAAGCGGGACATGAAACAAGCGGGCCATAATGAGGTTCCGGTGCAAAAAGGATGGTGCCCTTCAATGCCCGGTATCGATAAGCAATTCAACTCTCGAAACAATCGGCGCGTCCGTCCGCGCGAATCGTTGCCGCCCCGCTGATGATTTGCCGTGTCCGTTTGCGAACCGCCGTCGACGGGCTGGACGCAGACCGCGTTTTGGGAGAAGGCAGGATTGCCGCCAGTCGCGCGGCCTGCGTCGGCGTCAGCTGTGCAGGCTCAACACCAAAATAATGCCGTGCCGCCGCATCTACACCAAACACACCCTCGTCAAATTCAGCGACGTTCAAATACACTTCAACAATGCGGCGTTTGGTCCAGATCGCCTCTACCAAAGGGGTTATCAGCGCTTCCATCGCTTTGCGCGCCCATGACCGACCGTGCCACAAAAACACGTTCTTGACTGTCTGTTGGCTCAGCGTGGACGCGCCGCGGGACGATCCCTGGGCAATGGCCAGCTTGATCGCAACCAGATCAAACCCCCAGTGTTCACAGAAATTGGCGTCTTCTGCGGCCACCACCGACCGTGCCATCACCGGGGCAATATCCTCAATCGCGACCCAGGAATGCTTGACCGTCCCCAAGCGGCGCTTTTCCGAAAAGATGTAGGCATTGGTTGGCGGGTTCACGAACACCGTCAGCACGACAAGGAAGACAACCACAAGAAATGCCATCGAAACCGCCCTTAAGACCACGCGCCATACACGTCGTTTTATCGAACGCTTTGCAGGTGCTTTCGCCTTGGTCTTGGTCTTGGAGGTATTGGAGGTATTGGAGCGCCGAGCCATGCCTAGCTATAAAGTGAAACCGCAATTGAACTCAATCATAACAACCTTGTTTTGATGCGAGATGCCCGTGATCCTGCATGGTGCGCCAAAAAAGTCCCAATCACTGCAGATCCTTTGGCCAAAGGATGTACTTCGTCACCTGCAAAAAGGTTGCAGGATTGCGGGTCATCAGCAGGTATCCGGGTGGTACAGCAGTGGCTCAAGCGGCCAATAGCTGTGCCTCGTACCGGCGCACAACCGGACGAACCAATTCCCAACCAGCGTCTGCATTCACTTTGAAATCTGGAAACAGCATCAGGATTTCGCCCATCGCATCCGCATCCTGTCTGATCATTGCATGTGAAGGAAAGTAGCTTTCAGACGGGATGCCGCCGCCAAAAATGATCTGATGCGTGTCGAACAACAGATGAATGTATTCAACCATGCCGCCCAACACCTGTTTGATCGAATGACCGTTCACCAGATGCTTTGCGGCAACCAGAACTTCGTCCTGACCAAAATACAATTCCGCCTGCCACCCCGTAATCAACAACCGGTGTTGCGGCGATACAAGTAAAGGCACGTCATTACCGACAGCCCCCGCAGCAAACAGGATCGGGGCAAATTCCCCGCTTGCGCAATACCGGTCGCGGATGATCATTCGGATCGGTTGTGCGCCATTGTCCAATGTCGTGACAAGGTCGCCAACACACAGATCTTCAATCAAGTGCGGACCATCCGGCGTTTCAATCAGCGTTCCGGGCGTAAAACAGGTCGGCCCAAAGGCACCAACAGGTGTTTGTGTGCTGGTGTTCACAAATGTCGAACTGACAAATGTACCATCCTGCAAGACCTGCCCGTCCGTCGGGGTAAACACCGCCGGACCACTTGCCAGATAAAATGTGACCCCGGTGTACGTCACGTTCCCGACACCGGGCACGTTGATCGTCAATGTATCGTTCTGCCAAACGCTGGTGATCTGAACGCCGTTAAAGGTATCGCCCGTATTTGGCTGGATCAATCCATTGTCATTGTTGTCAATGAACTCGACGCGCTGAAAGGTGACAGCGGTCCCGACCGCAGGCGGATTGCCGGGGTCAATTGTATAAAACTGATCTTCGTAGGCCGTTGGCATCTGAACACCCTCATTGGAAACAATCTTGGGTATGCTGGACAAATTGGTTCGAATTTGGGCAAAATCTTAGTCAATTAAGGCGAAAAATCTACGCATCTGACGTCCCTCGTCTCCGACCAGACCGGTTGGCGGTCTGGTCGGACAACACGTCATAGCAAAAATCACTCAGCAGGAATCGCCGATTGGTCATTGCTGAGTGGCGCAGGAAGATGCGCCAACATCTCTTTCGGGCAGACCTGCAAGAAGTGATGCTTTTCCGTGTCCCAGTGCTGCAAGATATCGGCGGCGCGTCGGCTACCGGTCTCTTTTAGGTGCATTTCCAGCATTTCTTCGACCTGGTTCAACCAAAGATCGACGGTGACCGGACAGGTCACAATGGTTTCACGGTTCATCAGCGCCACCGCACGACCCTTTGGATCATAAAGATAGGCCATCCCACCAGTCATGCCTGCGCCAAAGTTTGCGCCGATTTCACCCAGGATCACGGCAACCCCGCCGGTCATATATTCACACCCGTTGCTGCCACAGCCTTCAATCACAACTTTTGCACCCGAATTTCGGACCGCAAAACGTTCTCCGGCACGGCCCGCAGCAAAGAGGTAGCCGGCGGTCGCCCCATAAAGAACGGTGTTACCGACAATGGTGTTATCGGACGCAACAATCGGGCTGGCCATTGCCGGCCTGACGACAATGGTGCCGCCAGACAATCCTTTGCCCACATAATCGTTCGCGTCACCCGAAACTTCCAGCTTCAGACCCTTGGTGGCAAACGCCCCCAGCGATTGGCCTGCTGACCCCGTCAACTTGATGGTCAGGTGATCAGGCTGCAACGAATTGTTCATGCCGAACTTGCGCACGATATGGCTCGATGTTCGGGTGCCCACGGTGCGATGCGTATTCTGAACGGCATAGCTAAGTTGCATCTTTTCCCCGTCTTCAAGGAATCGCGCCGCATCACGGACAATCTTGGCATCCAGCGTATCCAGCACCGCATTGCGCGGCTTGTCGCGGTCATAGACGTTTTCATGCGCGCCATCGACAGTGATCAACAGCGGATTGAGGTCCAGATCATCCAGATGCGCGGACCCTCGGCTCACCTGCGTCAAAAGATCGGCACGGCCAATCACGTCGCCAAGCGACCTGGCACCGATGCTCGCCAGAATCTCGCGCACTTCGGTGGCATAAAAGGTAATCAGATTGACCACCTTGTCGGCATTGCCGGTGAACTTTTCGCGCAACGCCTCGTCTTGCGTGCACACACCAACGGGGCAGGTGTTCGACTGGCACTGACGCACCATGATACAGCCCATCGCGATCAAGGCTGCGGTGCCGATGCCGTATTCTTCGGCGCCCATCATCGCTGCCATGACGATATCGCGCCCGGTGCGCAGACCGCCGTCGGTGCGCAGGGTGATCCGGTCGCGCAGGTTGTTCATGCTCAGCACCTGATGCGCCTCTGTTAGGCCCATTTCCCACGGTAGACCGGCATATTTGATGCTTGTCGCGGGGGATGCACCTGTGCCGCCGTTGTGGCCCGAAATCAGGATAATGTCTGCCTTGGCCTTGGCCACACCTGCGGCAATCGTCCCTACGCCGCTGGACGCGACCAGCTTTACCGTCACCTTGCAGCGCGGGTTGATCTGCTTGAGGTCATAGATCAGCTGCGCCAAATCCTCGATCGAATAGATATCGTGGTGCGGCGGTGGTGAAATCAGCGTCACACCCTTGGTCGAATGGCGCAGCCGCGCAATCAGTTCGGTGACCTTCATCCCAGGCAATTGGCCCCCCTCACCGGGCTTGGCCCCCTGCGCGACCTTGATCTCCAACTCTTCGCATTGGTTCAGGTATTCGGCCGTGACACCAAAGCGCCCCGATGCCACCTGTTTGATCTTGGCTGACGGGTTATCGCCATTCGGTTCCGGGATGAAATGCGCCGGATCTTCGCCGCCCTCACCACTGTCTGACTTTGCGCCAATGCGGTTCATCGCAACATTGAGCGTCTTATGCGCCTCAGGGCTGAGCGCCCCCAGCGACATGCCCGGCGTCACAAACCGCTTGCGGATTGATGTGATGCTCTCAACCTCTTCAAGACCAATGGGCGCACCCAAAGGCTTGATGTCCAGCAGATCGCGCAGATGGATCGGCGGGTTCGACTTCATCTTTGCCGAATACTGCTTCCACATTTCATATGAGGCTCTGTTACAGGCCATTTGCAGCATATGCATGGACGACGCTTCCCATGCATGCGTCTCGCCTGAGGTGCGCGCTTTGTAAAAACCGCCGATAGGCAGGACAACGCCATCGCCTTGCCAGCCCTTTGCGTGAACAGCCTCTGCTTTGCGTTGAATACCGGTGACGCCGATGCCTGAAATGCGGCTGGTCATGCCGGGAAAATATTCTGCCACCATCGCCCGGCTCAATCCGACCGCTTCAAAGTTAAGCCCGCCGCGATAGGACGAAATCACACTGATCCCCATCTTGGCCATGATCTTTAGCAGACCCTGATCAATCGCCGTGCGATACCGATGAACAGCCTGAGTTAGAGACACATCAAGCAACCCGCGACCAATCCGGTCCGCCAATGAATCTTCGGCCAGATAGGCATTCACAATGGTCGCGCCGCAGCCGACGAGGACGGCAAAGTAATGCGGATCAACACATTCCGCAGACCGCACATTCAAAGAACAGAACGTCCGCAGGCCGTTGCGCACCAGATGCGAATGCACCGCACTTGTGGCCAAGATCATTGGCATACCAACACGGCCCTCGTCGCTCATTTGATCGGTCAGGACCAGATGCCCGGCACCCGACCGCACCGCATCCTCTGCTTCGGCTCTGATACGGGCCAATCCATCGCTCAGATGCCCGGCACCGGGTTCAAACGAACAGTCAATTGTCACCAGATCAGCGTTAAAATGCTGCGTAATTTCGTCAAACTGGGCATTGCCCACGAAAGGGCTGTCCAGCACCAGAATTTCGGTTTGGCTGCTGTCTTCGTCCAGCACGTTCTTGAGGTTCCCGAACCGCGTCTTCAGGCTCATCACGCGGTACTCACGCAAGGAATCAATTGGCGGGTTTGTAACCTGAGAAAAGTTCTGCCGAAAGAAATGGCTAAGCGGGCGATACTGCTCTGACAGGACGGCAGACGGGGTATCATCACCCATGCTGGCCAACGTTTCTTTGGCATCTTCGGCCATCGGGGCAAGGATCTGTTCCAGATCTTCGATGGTATAGCCCGCCGCGACCTGCCTGCGCCGCAATTCATTGCCTTCAAACAATGGCTTTTCCGTCACCGCGCCCAGCGCATCATCAAGTTCGACAATCTTGCCGACCCAGTCGCCAAAAGGCTGATGCGCGGCCATCTTGTCTTTGATTTCGGTGTCGTGAAACAGCTTGCCTTCGCGCATATCAACGGCGATCAACTGCCCCGGCCCCAAGGCTCCTTTCTGAACGACGCTCGCCTCGTCCAGCGGCACCATCCCTGCCTCTGACCCGGCAATCAGCATGCCATCGGACGTTACCACATAGCGCATCGGGCGCAGACCACTGCGATCAAGACCCGCACAAACCCACCGCCCATCGGTCATCGCCAAGGCCGCCGGACCATCCCAGGGCTCCATCACAGAGTTACAATAGGAATACATATCGCGCCACGCCTGCGGCAACTCGACCGCCTGCTTTGACCAGCTTTCCGGCACCAGCATCGTCTTAGCCATCGGCGCATTGCGCCCGGCACGCACCAGCACCTCAAACACCGCATCCAGCGCAGCAGAATCGGATGACCCAGCCGCGACAATCGGCTTGATATCACCCGCCATGTCCCCAAACGTCGCCGAAGCCATGCGAATTTCGTGGCTCTTCATCCAGTTCAGGTTGCCTTTGAGCGTGTTGATCTCACCATTATGCGCAAGCATGCGAAACGGCTGCGCCAGCCACCACTGCGGAAAGGTGTTGGTCGAATACCGCTGATGATAAATTGCAAAGGCGCTGATGAACCGGTCATCTTTGAGGTCCGGATAGAATTCCGCGACCTGCTCGGCCAGCATCATACCCTTATAGATAATACTGCGGCACGACATTGACGCGATGTACATCTGCGGGACCTGTGCGGCGATCGCGGCCTTTTCGATCCGGCGACGGATCACATAAAGCTCACGCTCAAACGTGTCTTCGTCAACACCCTTGGCATTCGAGATCAGGATCTGTTCAATCTCGGGCCGGGTCGCATTGGCCTTTTCGCCCAGAACCGAAATATCCACCGGCACATGGCGCCAGCCATAGATATAATACCCCATCCGCAACACTTCGGTTTCAACGATGATTCGGCAGGTTTCCTGAGCTGCAAAGTTTGTGCGGGGCAAGAAAACCTGACCAACCGCAATCAGTTCGTCCTCACGCGGGCTATGTCCCGTGCGGCGGACTTGATCATAAAAAAACGGCACCGGAATTTGCACGTGAATACCCGCGCCATCACCCGTCTTGCCGTCAGCATCAACAGCGCCCCGGTGCCAGATCGCCTTAAGCGCTTTGATCCCGTTCAACACCACATCGCGGCTTTTGGACCCGTCGATGTTCACGACCAACCCCACCCCACATGAGGAATGTTCTTCCTCGGGTGAATAAAGCCCCTTTTCGGCCATCATCGCACGTTTGGCTTCTTCGCGGGCCACCCATGCGTCATCATATTGCGTCTCAGATGCATCAAAATCGCGTGTCATCGGACTTAACTTTCTTATACGGGCGCAAAAAGCGCGATTGTCTCATCAGTAGTCAGGCGCTTGTGATCGCCTGCCAACGCATACCCCTGCGGACATTTATCCACGAAAAATTCCAACTTGAGCGGCGCGTCCGCAGCGTTCTCAAACAGGCCCGCCGCGAGGTGTTTTGCGCCATCATGCAACGTGCCGTACCAAAGCGTCGATCCGCAGACCTCGCAAAACCCGCGCTCTGCCCAATCAGAAGACTGGAACGACTTTGCCGGGCCTTCGATGGTCTCGCTGCCGGGGTCCGTTGCCAACGACATGAACATCGACGACGTATGCTGGCGGCACATGTCGCAATGACAGGCTCTGACAATGGAGTTTGTTGTGGTTGCCGTAACTTTGACAGCGCCGCACAAACATTGACCATTGATCTTTTCACTCATCGGATACCCCCTCTGTCTCGGGGTTTTTCGCCCGATACTCTGCGGCGGTCGCGCGGCGATGTTGTCCGGCCATCGCCATCGATGCCATCGCTTCATCCACATAAATCTCGCCTTGCAATGGCCAGGTCCGACTTTCATCAAACAATCCGGGCATCAAATCATAGGGCGCGCCTTCTTTGTGGTCCCGCATCCAAAGATGGCTGCCACATGTTTCGCAAAACGCTCTTTCCGCCAGCTGTGAGGATCTGTAGCGCCGCACCGGGCCCGTAACGGTGATCGTCTCGTGATCGGCCGGGAAACCGGCCCAAAGTGACCCGGACCAGCGTTGGCACATTCGGCAATGGCAGACCCCGACCCAACCTGCGGGGGCCTCAAGCTGAATTTTCACTGCACCACAAAGACAGCGGCCCTCAATTTGGTCAGCCATCGGAAATGCCAACACTTTCCAGAACCTCAGCTTCGGTCATCTTCTTGCGACGTCCGGCAAAGGAATGGCTCTTGGGTTTGTGATCCACATAGACTTCGGTGGCGAATTTCATGGTTTCCATGCTGTCCAGCGCGCCGACCGACAGGCTTAACAAGCCATGCATCGGGCCTGACGCTGTCAAACGCCAGAACATATTTGACCCGCAGGTGCCGCAAAAGCCCCGCTCGGCCCATTCAGAGGATTGATAGGCGCGCAGGGTGTCGGCCTGGGTCCATGTGATGCCGCCGGGCGGTACATAGATTCCCATCTCAATCCCACCGGAGATTTTGCGACACATGCCGCAATGGCATGCGCCGTATTCGGTTGGTGCCTCAGCAAGCTCAAATCGCGTGGCACCGCATAAACATCCACCTGTTTTTGATCCGCTCATGTCACTTCTCCCTGATGATTGCTTCGCTTAAAGAATTCTAAATCTTCTGGCTGAAAAGGGTCAGCCTTTGTGCCGTGCCCAATGGCAAATGACGGTGCCAATACTGACGCAATACCGACGTTGCACAGACACCGAAACCATGGTCATTCCGCTGCCAGTGCCGCAGGTTCATCCAAACGTTTCAGGATCGCTTCGGCACAATCGCGCCCGTCCTTGATGGCCCAGACGACCAACGATGCGCCGCGCACAATATCACCCACGGCATAAACGCCGTCTATCGCGGTTGCTCCGGTCACATAATCGGCCTTGATCGTTCCCCACCGGTTTGTCGGCAGGTCTGGCTCGTTCCAAAGCGTTGGCAGATCCTCAGGCTCAAATCCCAGCGCCATAATCACCAGATCAGCGTCTTCCACATAATCCGCACCTTCGATCACTTCGGGCGCTTGACGGCCTGATACGTCGGGCTGGCCCAGACGCATCTTTTGCACCATCACGCCTTTAACCGGGTCCCCGACAAATCCTTTGGGCGCGCTCAGCCATTCAAACACCACGCCTTCTTCTTCGGCGTTGGCGACCTCGCGCTGACTGCCGGGCATATTGGCGCGGTCACGGCGGTAGAGACATTTCACACTCTCCGCACCCTGCCGGATCGACGTGCGCACACAATCCATCGCCGTATCGCCACCGCCAATGACAACAACCTTCTTGCCATTTGCGTTCAAACGCCCGCTTTCAAATTCCTCAACCGTATCACCAAAGCTTTTGCGGTTGCTGGCGGTCAGAAAATCAATCGCGCTTTCGACACCGAAACCTCCGATGCCCGGCGCACGAATTTCCCGTGTTTTATAGACACCCGTCGCAATGATCACCGCGTCATGTTTGGCGCGCAGATCGGCAAATGAAATGTCGCGGCCGACATCACAGTTCAGCTCAAAGGTCACGCCGCCCTCGGCCAGCTGATCATTGCGGCGCATAACGATGTCTTTTTCCAGCTTGAAACCGGGGATCCCATAGGTCAGCAAGCCGCCCGCACGGTCATAGCGGTCATAGATCGTGACTTGCACACCTTGCCGGCGCAGAACATCAGCAGCGGCCAGACCGCCGGGTCCCGCACCAATGATGCCAACGCTTTCAGCGCGCTCAACACTGGGCTTGATGGCCTGCACCCAACCTTTTTCCCACGCCGTATCAGTGATGTATTTTTCAACTGACCCGATCGTGACCGTGCCGTGGCCGGATTGCTCGATCACGCAATTGCCTTCGCACAGGCGATCTTGCGGGCAGATGCGTCCGCAAATCTCGGGGAAGGTGTTGGTGGCCTGACTGATCTCATAGGCCTCTTGCAAACGCCCCTCTGCCGTCAGTCGCAGCCAATCGGGGATATTGTTGTGCAAGGGGCAGTGCGACTGACAATAGGGGACACCACACTGGCTGCACCGGCTGGATTGCTCCTTGGCCTTGGTATCCGCGTACTCGGCATAAATCTCGTTGAAATCTGTGCGCCGTAGGTTCGGCGGACGTTTCTCGGGCATATCCCGCTCAACGCTCGTAAATTTCAGCATCGGCTGCTCAGCCATGATTCCGCCCCTCAGTCAAACCATTGGATGTCCGGGGTATTACATCAGAGCGCAAAGATAAAGGCAGCATTGCTGACCTATATGTCGCTTTATTTCTTCATTGGTTGTGTTGTGGCAAATTATTGCGCTAAATTAAATCCGATACGGACCTATTATCTAATATCCAGCGATCAAAGCCGCCAGCGCCAACAGGCCCACAACGATTCGCCACCACCCAAAAAGAGCGTATCCGTGCTTGCTGACATAGCCCAGCAGCCATTTCACCACCAAAACCGCGGTAATGAACGCCATGACAAACCCAACTGCAATCTCACCCAGTGCCGAGGCATCCAGGACATCGCGGTTCTTATAAAAGTCATAGGCAAACGCCCCTGCCATCGTCGGCATCGACAGGAAAAACGAAAACTCCGCCGCTGCGCGTTTGCTCGCCCCCAACATTAATGCGCCTACAATCGTAGCACCCGATCGCGACACGCCGGGGATCATGGCAAGGCATTGAATAAACCCGATTTTAATCGCCATCGGCAAGGGAAACTCCATCGCCTCATGGTGTGAAGGCTCAGGCGCGACACGGTCCACAAAGATCAGAACAATCCCACCAAGGATCAGCATCACCGCGATCAGAACCGGTGTTTCAAACAGCACTGTCTTGATGAAATCATGCGCCAGAACGCCAATGAAAACCGCAGGTAGAAACGCGATCAGCACCGACAGAATGAACCGCCGCGACTGCGGATCATGCGGCGCAGAACTGAACACAGCCCAAAGACGCGCAGCATAGATCGTTAGGATAGCAAGGACCGCACCCAGTTGAATTACCACCTCAAAGGTCTTGCCCGCGCTGTCAAAGCCAAGAAAGTGGCCCGCCAACAGGATGTGACCGGTCGAAGAGACGGGAATGAACTCCGTCAGCCCTTCCAGCAAACCCAGAAATGCAGCAACAAGCGTGGTCGACTGATCCATCAACTGCGACGCAGGTTCCGGGCAGAATCTTTGATCGCATCAAATTGCCCAGAGGGGCGGAACCGCCAAAGGTAATCGGGCAAGACAGATGTCATCGACACAGGGTCGATACCCAAGGTATCAAATCCCATCGCGTCATCGGCGACGACAGTATCGTTTTTGAGGTTCTTCAGCTGGTCACGGGTCAGCATGTTATTGGTGAACAATCCAAATGTGACTGCCTGAAGCATGTCAAAACCAAACGCCATCATCCGCGCAATCGGGTTCGGCATATTCAGGATCAGACGGCGGCGATGGATCACGTCCAACATCCGCTGCATCAGCCCACGGAATGTGTCGACGTCTGGGCCGCCCAGCTCATAAATACCGCCCTTGGCCGCGCCTTTGACAGCCATTTCAGCGGCCTTGGCGACATCATCCACATAGACCGGCTGAAACAGCGTATCGGCACCGGCAACAGGCAAGATCGGGCTCATTCGGGTCATTCCTGCAAAGCGGTTGAAAAACCCGTCTTCAGGCCCGAACACAATGGACGGGCGCAGGATTACGGCATCTGGCATATGGTCCAGCACACCTGCCTCACCTTCGCCCTTACTGCGGGAATAGTCGCTGTCAGACTCAGGATCGGCCCCGATCGCTGAGATATGAACCATCCGCGAAACACCGCTTTGCGCAGCAATGCGGGCGATACGCTCCGGCGCTTCGGCCTGCACTGCATCAAAGACATTCTTGCCATTTTCAACCAGAATACCAACGCAGTTCACGACGGCATCGGCACCCTGCATCGCAGCACGCACAGACGCATCATCCCGCACATTGCACAGGATCGGCTCGACCTGACCAACGACACCGTAGGGCCGCACAAACATCGCCTCATTTGGGTTGCGCACGGCAACCCGAACGCGCCAGCCCGCCTTGGCCATACGCCGCACAATATATCGCCCGACAAACCCCGACCCGCCATAGATGGTTACCAGCTTTGACATGATGATGCTCCTGCGCGCAAAAAACTCACCAATAGGATGTACCTGCCGCGCCACCCCCGGACAAGCCGGAATTGCAGTTGGCGAGGTGGCAAAGGTCAGAACCTTCGTATATCGAGGCAAATTTCCATTGACACACGCCCGCCCCGCGCCTAGATGCACGGCTCACGTGACCTGCCCAGGTGGCGGAATGGTAGACGCGCTAGCTTCAGGTGCTAGTACTGGCAACGGTGTGGAGGTTCGAGTCCTCTCCTGGGCACCATCAATCCCGAACATAGATGCACAAAACCATTGAAAAACAACGGTTTTTGTGCTATCCAGTTGAACATAGATACTCGCCGATACCCACAAAATCACATGCATTTGTGGGTACCAGTGTGGGTATCGTGACAGATTTCGATAGAATCGGAGTTTCGGTACCCACAATGCCACTATCTGACTTACAAATACGCAAAGCAAAACAACAAGATAAGGTGTATCGCCTTAGCGACGGTTGGGGCCTGCATTTGGCAGTGAAGCCCTCTGGCTCAAAACTGTGGCAGTTGCGATACCGTTACCTCGGAAAAGAGAAAACATTCAGCATCGGCCAGTATCCCGTGATCTCGCTGGCTGACGCACGAAAGAAGCGTGATGAAGCCAAGCTGCTCATCGCAGAGGGCAAAGACCCCTCAGTTGAAAAGCAGCTCACTCAAATCGACGCCGAGACAAGAGCCCGCATGACCTTCAAAGAAGTCGCCGACGAATACTATGAGAATCTTGTAGACCGTGGCCTGGCCGTTGCTACCCTGCGCAAGAAGCGCTGGCATATCGAAGACCTTGCCAGGCCGCTGCATACGCGCCCGATAGACCAGGTCACAGCGGCAGAGCTGTTGCATCTCTTGAAACCCATTGAACGAAGTGGTCGGCGAGAAACAGCAAAGAAGTTGCGCTCAACTATCTCAGCGATTTTTCGGCTCGCCATGGTGACCATGCGAGCCCCGGCTGACCCGTCAGCGGCGCTCAAGGACGCCCTACTGCCCCCTAAAGTGAGAGGACGAGCCGCCATCACAGATGAAAAGGAATTTGGCCAACTACTTCGTCGGTTGGATGAATACACTGGTTGGCCAGTGATACCAGCAGCAATGAAGTTCCAAATTTTGACGTGTACTCGCCCTGGTGAAGCCAGAGGCGCACGTTTGCATGAGTTTGATCTTGAAAACCGTACTTGGACCATACCGCCAGAACGAATGAAAATGCGCCGGGAGCACAAGATACCGTTGTCTAGCCAAGCTTTCAATATTGTGAGGGAGAATTGGTCTGAGATTAAGGGCATGGAACTGCTATTTCCCTCACTAATTTCCAACCGCAAGCTGTTGTCTGAGAACGCCTTCAACACGGTGCTGAGGCGGCTGGGATATTCAGGTGATGAGGTGACGGCCCATGGTTTCAGGGTGACGGCCAGCACCATCTTGAACTCGCGAGAGTTCAACCCAGACGTGATCGAAGCGGTGCTTGCACACCAAGACACTAATGCGATCAGGCGGACATACAATCGAACAACTTACTGGGATCAACGGGTGGAGCTGATGCAGATTTGGGCCGATCTTTGTGATGAATTCAAGGCCTAAACCGAGTTATTGATCAACCTTCACCCAGTGTGAACACGGATCGAAAATCCTCGTGTCGGTGGTTCGATTCCGCCCCGGCACCACTAAATGAGACTTATAGTTTTCTTGAAATTCTTAGGCTCGTAATAGGCTCTGAATTTTCTCTTTGAAAGCATTCTTGCTGACCTCTTCGACTTGAGCACTATTCAGATATTCGAACTGTTTGACTTGAAAACGGGCCTCTCGCCAACCGAACTGAGGGCTGCTACCCTTTCTCTGCCTAGGTAATGTCGTAACCTTGGGCATCGCGATGCTCTTCAGAGATGGAGAGATCGTGATGAGGATACTTTCAAAACCCCAACTGAAGGAGTTGGTTCTGTATTCACCGCAACATGTCGCACGTCTGGAAAAGGCAGGCCTATTCCCCAAGCGGGTACAGCTGGGCCCGAACAGAGTGGGATGGGTCGAGGATGAAGTGCTGGACTGGCTTCAAACACGGATGGAGGGTCGCGAGGAGGCCTGACCGACACTCCTCATGTAGGAGTATGGGTGGCCGGAGGTGCACACTTCGGCCACCCGTTTTCGACCAAGAGGTTCAGCCGGTCTTCAGACCAGATCGGGACAACAGCACTGGCGCGCTTTGGCATCTGGCCCAATTGTTCTCATAATGGGAACCGATGGTGGTTTGAGCGGCCCTGTCATTCGGCATCACTTGCGCGCAGAAAAGGTTTTTTGCCGGGCCACCAAACTGGCCAACCAAGTCCAGAAACCGCTGTTCATTGCTGCGTCGCGAGAACACCCATAGAATTAACACCGTCGCCTTGAGGCCATAGTTGGCGCGGTGAATGTTCTGTTCAATCATCTGTCGGTACATCTCAATCGATGAGGCATAACTCTTGCGGGCCGCACTTGATGTCTTGGGTTCGGTTCCGCGATCTACTTCCAACATGAAGGCGCGATATCTACCACCGTAATCCAAGGCAAAAAGCTGATCCGGGATCAGTTTGCGACGGCCAATCGGAATAGTGAGGAAAGCTTGCTTGATGGCGAGGATTTCATGGGCTGGGATATACCGCACGTCATCCTGCGCTGCCGCGATCTCAATCGCGCTGGTCACGCTGGAGACGGCAGCTCCATGGCCCCAATGCCCTGTTGGCCGCACGGCGGGTTCGGCCAGGCCGAGATCAATGAGATGAGCGCGCGCCTGTTTGGTCAGGTCATAGATGTAGGGGTTGAAGTCGGCGTGCTCGGTGAATCGCTGTTGACGCGGTAGCATCAAAAATCCACCGGCCCGCAATTTCTGCAATTGCCGCAGGCTTGTATCCCTGCAGCGGTGCGTGTCTTTGGTGAGTGCATGTAGATGCGCAGAGTTTAGTGGCCCGTGACGCTCAATATGCTTGAACCAGCGGATTTCACGAGGCGTGGGGCGCACATCGGCCAATGGAACGATGTGATGGAATGTTGCGCGCCCCAGGCTGTCGGTTTTTTTCTTGTGCTGCAGTGAATCTGTGTGGCTCATGTCGCCAGATTAGGCGGGCTCAAAGCTCTGGCGAAGGGTTCGCGGGATCGTCGGGTTCGTTTTCTTCTGGTGGATTCGGCCGCGTCTCATCCGATGTTCCGCTGTCTTCAGCCTTGCTCTGCCATGGTTCCGCATAGGCGTTGCGGCTGTGTTCCCGGATTGCATCAATCTCAGCTTTTGTGGCGCGTTCCCGATTTTCCATAACAAAGAATGGAACGCTGATGGGCACGGCGCGGTCGGTTAATCCCCGCACAAAGGTGGCAAAAGTGCCCTTGGGCTGGCGCTGGATCAGATCGGCATCACACGACATTTGCCCCGCCAAGGCGCGCGCATCACGGGCTGAGACACCTCCGGCGAGTTTGATTGACGTGTTGGCTTCAAATGCTTCTTGCAGCCCGTTGCTGAGCTGGCCCAGGAACTGGTGCGCCATGATCATCCCGACGCGGTATTTGCGCGCCTGACTGAGGATGATGCCAATGTTCTGGTCGAAGTAATCATGCGCCTCATCGATGTAGATCATGGCAGGCAGGCGATCGCGCGCGGGCAGCGTGGCACGCTCTTGGGCGGCCTGAGTGATCAGAGCAATGAAGAAGCGGCCGAAGATCTCGGTGCCCTGTTCTTTCAGTAGTGATTTTGAGGTGTTGATCAGGATCAGCTTGCCTGCGTTCAATTCAGTGAACATGTCGAACTTCGACTGCGGGTTGGTAAACATCCGCTCGAAGGTCTGATTTTCCAGCACGCCATAGAGACGGCGCAGCACTTGCGTTTTGGTGTTGGTGAATTCCTTGCTGTCGAACTCGGTTTCAAAGAATCGGCGCGGCGTGCCTTCCAGCTTGGCAATGTGATCGCGGTACTTTTCCGTGCCGCCGGGTTCCATCAGCTCGCGTAAGGTGTGGATCGTCGCGTCAGGAATATGAAACATCAGGCGCGTAACATAGCGAAAGACCACGGATTGCTTGGCGGTCATGCCCGCTGACAGCAGCGATCCCAGAACAAAGTCATAAAGCTCAATGATGGAATTGGTCAGCCGCTCACGTTCGAGGGCGTTGTAGTTTTCAAGGCGACCCTGGCCAACGGAGAACAGGTTGAGGCTGACCGGAAAGGCGATGTCTTCTGGATCAATCAGAACAATCCGTTCGGGTGGCAGGGTTTTCGCCTTCAGGATTGTATTGATCAGATCGCCCTGGCTGTCGATCACCACGACCGATTTGTCACCCCGCACCACATCTTCCAGATCGTTCGCCAGGAAGTATTGCAGGGTCTGGGTTTTGCCGTGACCCGATCCAGCCACAATGTGCATGTGTTCAAACCGGCTGTTTTCCGGGATCTCAAATGGGGTTCTGAGTCGGAACAATTCTTTCAAATGAGTGCCTGCCAGATAGGTCTCCACAACATCATCGCCCTTATAGTCGCTCGGGAAGATCGGCTGGGTGCGATTGGTCCGACTGAGATTAGCGTCAATCCGGTCCCGTAAGCGCTTGAAGTGGTTGTAGTCAGTGTCAGCAAAAAACGGTGCGATGACATTCTGTACCGCCTGCCCCAGTGGGTGCACAAACTGGGTCACATCGACCAGCACGTCGCCCTCAATCGGCGGCACGGCCTGTGCAATGGTGCCCAGGCTGTCCGAGATGACATCTAGTGCAGTCAAAACCATGACCCGGTCGCTGCGGGCCTGCCCGGATCGCGCCAGCATGTCGCGATACCGCGCGCCCTCAACGGTGTTGCAGAGTGCAGGCATTGGTGGGATTTCTGGACTCAAACCTTCGTCATTGAGCAAGGCGCGACCGATCTGCAACAATTGGATTTTGAGAGCCTCTGGCGTGTCTGGCGGCCAGTGATGCGACAGGGCTGCATCGATCTCAGCGTCGCTCAGGCGCACCTGTCCGCTCAGCGCGTGGTTGTAGAGAATTTCCGTTTCCTCGCGGGCCAGACGTTCCAGCCGTCGTGGGCTTTCTTTGTAGAGCCGATAGAAAACATAGGCCGGAATGCCGACCAGCAGAACCGGCGTAAGGATAGCCGCTAGGGCAAGAATGCCGGAGATAACAAAGAAGGACAGGATTAACCCACTGAAGTCATCCGAGTTTGAGCCTGCCATCAGATTTCCACGACGGTGCGCGTGCCGGTTTCGGCATTGTCATCCAGCCAGGCCTTCATTTGCGCCATCACCGCCAGAAGGTTTTCTTCATAGATCTTGGATTTCGAGGGCGTGGCGCAGAGGAAACGATCAATCCGCCCATCCATCAGATGTTCGACGCGCAGCTCGAACTTTTCATCGCGGGCATCGTTTTTGGCATCCGCTGGACGACGATCCACCAGCTTCGTTTTGAGCAAGCTACGTTGTTTGATGATCTGTTTTTCCTCATGGGTAAAAGCGACCATCAAATGCACCTCATGATAGGTCTTCTTAAAGATGAAACCCTTTCGAATGACTTCATGGGAGATGGAAACACGCATGTGAATTCAGTCTCGAAGGGTTTCGGCGTCTTCGTAGAAGACGACGTACATATCATCCGCGAAAGCGGATGAAGTCATGGTTTCAAAACGGCGTTTCATGTGATGATATGTTCCCAAATGTTCAGAAATGGCCCCCCATACGCGATCCTCATAGAGGTTGGGGGTATCGTATGGGGTTGAGGTCATGGACTTTGTTTTGGTTCGAGGGAGGAGGAAACGTTCTCCATTTTTTCGATGTGCCGTTTCGCGCTACCGAACTCGAAAAACCCTATTTTTCCGACAAAGTATTTACCGCCCTCGACTCTGATTTTTTCTCCTCTGTAGTCTATGATCTCTTCAGTGGATTCTGCCTTTTGCAGTCTGATGAGCTGCGACTTGGCTAGCTCGGGGTCCTCTTCCGACGGTGTCGCTGAGTCAGCAAATGAACTCTTGGGGTCAGGTGCAAATTCTTTCTGCGCCGCCGCTGCGAAAGTCTGTGGCACTGCACCGTGAAGCTTCAATCCTTGCTTCGATACTTCTAGCTGGTCACGCGAAATACTCAGCATCTGCTGCGTGTATTCGGCTGTATCTACGGTTGCCCGGCCCATTTGTACAAAGGCGACAAGGATAAGTCCTGTTATGCCAATACCGATGCCTGGAACCATCGCAAGCAGCCCTGCGCCACTGCCACCATACTGAGAGGCCCCCGCAGCACCGATCAGTGCCACAATCACTCCGACGACAACCACCGACCATGCCATGAATGCCAGAAAGCTAAAAAGTGATCTGGCAGCTTCGTATGAACGCATTGAAAATTCCTTTAAAAACCAATTCGGACACCCTGCGGCGTACAAGCAAAACGTGTCAATGTAATTGTCGGTTCTGAACATATCACTCGGAGGCCGCGAGTGCGCTCTGAGATCATTGATGACGCCAAAATTCTGCGAAGGTGGTCACACATCTCGTTTCAGATTTTAGACAAGGTGTTCCTGAGATAGGCGCGGATGGGATAGACGTTTTGGTGGTATCTCCAACGGGCTGCTAAGCTTCAGTGGTCGATGAAACGCGTGTTTGGTTGGTATCTCAATTGGCCAAGAAACCTTTTGATTGCCTTGGCCGTAATGGCAGGTTCAAGAATACGGCCCCTCACGCAAGAGGGGCCGAAAGTGCACTATAAAACGAAATCAATTGCGGCTTGCGCTTTCGCTGCAGCAGTGAAAATGGCTTTCTTGTCATTTTTCAGAACAGACAACCAGTTTCCCAGGTATTGCGCATGATCTTCGCGAGGCGATGAGGAGATACCGAGCCTAGCGCAGAAGAACGCGGAGCCAATCTCGGCCACAAGCTCTTCCATTGCGTAGGCTGCATTTCCGAACCTGTTGCGCAAATCCCGATCGCATCGGGACGGATGCCCCGTCCAGTGCGTCAGCTCATGCAGCAACACAGCAAAGTAGTTTTCGCTGCGCGTGCCAGAGACGGTATCAAAGAACCGCCTACTCTCAGGCATGGTGATCCGGTCGTCGGTGGGGCTGTAATATGCTTGTGCACCAGCCTCCCGAATATCCACGCCGGTCTTTGCGATCATCGCATCAATCACCGCGATACGTTCAACCGGCTCGGCAGAACCCGTTAGCGCTGGCAGGTCGTACCCGTCCACCTGGTCGGCATTGAAGACATTGAAATACTTCAACACGCGGTAGGATTCATCTTCACCATCGGCGCGCTCTCTCGTCACTTGTTTGTAGAAGATGACAGGGGTCGATTTCTGCCCCTTCTGCACCGACGCGCCTTTCTCGCGCCACTGCCGATACGTGCCCCAGATGCCGGTTGCGAACCCCTGTACCTGTGCCGTGACCCAGAGATTGATGATGTTTACACCGCCGTATTCGCTGCCAGAAGCGATGTTGCTTGGCACCGTATTTGTGCCAGTTCGGTTCCAGGGCATGATTGGCTTCCCTGGATCAGCCTCGATGGAAGACACCAACGTATTGGTGACTTCCGCGTATATATCGCGTGCCATTGCAGTCTCCGATTTTTGTGGGGAACACCTGCACATATGATACCATTTCGGTGGAATTCTCGCCATTCCACCAAGCGGCCCAAAAATGAAGCAACACATTGTAGTTAATGTATAAAACGCAAGAAATGGCTGATCCTTTTCACCCATCTAACCCTTGAGACTTTGGTTAGATCGATGTCCGAAACATGTGAGGCACATCCAACGAATGGCGACGAATTGCTGAGATTGCAGCCAATAACGTGCCGCGAGCATCACGGTGAGACTGGCTGGGCCATACGACTTAGCCGTCGTCTTCGATTTGAACCGCCATTGAGAGAGCCTCGAAGTAAATTGCATTCACGGGTTCCGCTTCCCAGATTTTGGGCGTTTTTGGCAGCCAAGGGGTGATGGCAGGAAAGCGTTTCGCCAGAACCTTAGCTTCGTCATATTTGTTGGCAAACTGCTGGTTGCGTTGTACCAGATGATGCGGGGTGGCGCTGTCGGTCAATTCCTGCACCAGGGCATTTAGAATCTCTAGTGAGCTCCCGGATTTGCGCGTTGGCTTGAACGGATCCTCAGTCACCACAAGATCCGGCTCAAAACGGGCCACAGCTCTGCGTAACAGGGATCGGCCCTTGGGCGCTGACAGGCTCGCCGCCCGTGAACACTGCCAGTCCTTCAACCTGCCATCGATCAGAAAAATGTAAGCCACTTTGCCGGAGGCAACGGCGACACTGAGAATGCGCTTTCGTTTAGTCGTCATAGACCGCGCTGTGATCTTCTTCCAAACGCGCTCTCAGACCGTCCAATGTCCGTTTCCTGTTGTTGGCGGGCCCATAATGGGACTGCGGCTCTGGCAAGTCAGAGAGGTGACAAAAGACATCTGCTTTGACCTCATCAAATATCCCGGCAAAGAGACTTTCGAAGCTGCGGCCATAGATCATCGACAAGGTGCAGATATCACGCACGCTTGGGCGCTGTCGGCCATTCTCAAGGTTTGAGATTTTGGTTTTGTTGGCACCCATGAGATGAGCGCAGTCGACCTGTCTGAGCCCCGAATTTCGTCGGGCCGCCCTCAGGTCGAGGGTGAATTCCTGGATCATAAAAATGAACTTATGTGAAGCTGGTATATCCCCAGTTTACAGCAAGTAGAAAAATCGCAAAGCCCCGACCGGATTCAAAAACGGCAACCATCCCAATCTGTCTTACCTACTCCGATCACTCATGGCGTTCGGTTTGGTATCGGAATGGTGAAACCATTCCGAACGCCAGGAATCAGAGCAGGCAGTGGTTCTAGAGCGTTAAGGTTTTCAGAGGAAATCTTAGTCGATTGCAGGGCAAATGCTACAGGTATTGCGGCCAATGGACCGCAACAGGCACAACGCATGCCACCAGCAAAGATGACTCTTTGCCAAAGACTCGGTAGAATGTGTAACGGAGCCAAACGGCGGGCAGGCCGCCTGAACAGCTTCAAATCTTCCTCGTCAATGTCCGCGATCCGAATTACCGTCCTTGCACCTAAGCCGGTGTTTTCGACACCTTCATGAGCCAGTATTCTGGACCCATGACTGAAGAACAACGCTTTGAACAATTCATTGAGCTGTGCAAACGCATCTTCGAGCGCATGGAGCGCGAAGGGTCGTGGCCCTGGCCGGAGGAAGAGATCGACAAGCCGCCCAAAGAAGGCGGCACTATTACCAGTGAATAACGAAAACCACATATGACCACATGTTTTGGATACACCCGCGTATCCACCGCCAAACAAGGCGAAGGGGTTTCCCTGGAGGTCCAGAAGGAAGAAATTACCCGCTACGCTGAAAAGCACGGGCTGACGATATCGCGCTGGTTTGAAGAAAAAGAAACCGCAGCCAAATCCGGGCGACCGGTCTTCAATGCCATCATGCGCGATCTCAATAATCACAAGGCTGATGGGCTGATCGTCCACAAGATTGACCGCTCTGCGCGCAACTTTCGCGACTGGGCCAAAATCGGTGAATTGTCAGACCAGGGCGTTGCCATCCATTTCGTCACTGAGAGCCTGGATTTCCAGTCCCGCGGCGGCAGGCTCACAGCAGACATCCAGGCGGTGATTGCATCAGATTATATCCGGAACCTGCGGGAAGAGGCCATCAAGGGAATTCGGGGACGGTTAAAACAGGGACTCTATCCCCACATGGCACCGCTTGGGTATTTGAACCAGGGCGGTGGCAACCCAAAAACACCGGATCCGGCACGTGCGCCATTGATCACGGATGCGTTTACTCTCTATGGCACAGGAAAATTTTCTATTCGCGGGCTGTGTGATGAAATGGACAAGCGAGGCTTGCGATCGAGAGCTGGCAAAGCTTTGACCCGCACGAGTATGGAGCAAACGCTTTCCAATCCGTTTTATTGTGGGATCGTTCGGGTCCGAAAAACCGGTGAGACTTTCAAAGGCGTTCATCAACCTTTGATACCAGCCTCCTTGTTCCAGCGGGTTCAGGATTTGAAGTCAGACAAGTATCACAGAAAAAAGTTGCGACACTTCCACACCTACCGAGGTCTGTTTGTATGTGCGGCTTGTAGCAACAAATTGATCGCAGAACGACAGAAAGGGCATGTGTACTACCGGTGCCACACAAATGGCTGTGTCACACAATGTATACGAGAGGAAATCATTGAGAGAGAGGTGCAATACGGATTCGAACAAATAAGCTTCTCAAAGCCCAATTTTGAGCGGCTGAAGGGCAACATTACAACCTGGTTCGAAGACCGTCGACATGCGTTTGGCACCTCCAATGCGTTGACCCTGCGAAAATCGGAAATCAAGGCGCGGATCGGCACTCTCACAGATGCTTTGATCGATCGACTAATCGACAAGGAGGCGTTTGCCGAGCGCAAACAGCACCTTCTGATTGAATGTCAGAAAATTGATGACCAACTAGAAAAAATGAATGATTTGACCGCCGAAGCTGACAAGCTCGCCAAATTTCTCGAACTGGTAAAAAGCCTTGCTGAGCTTTACCAAATTGCAAATCCGTCGGAAAAACGATTGATCGTGGAATTGGCAACCTCGAACCGATTGGTGGACGGAAAAAATGTAGCGTTGCAGCCTTCAAATTGGCTTCTGACAGTCGATATGGCTGTGACTGTCCTATGCGGTGGGGATTACCGGGACACAGATCGAACCCCTACGCAGGTGCATGAACGACAACTTGAGAAGTTATGTGAGGCTTTGGCTGAAGTTCAAATTGATGATCAGCTGCCAAGAATGATGGAAATCTTCGATCATTATATTGGAAACTCCCCCATTTCCACAAAGAAAAAGAAAACGACACAGCTCGGATTTTGACTTCAGGCATCCGGTGGTGGAAATCCTTCCGCAACAGTCCCGGTCAGTTCTTCCCAAGCTCAATCAGGTCGTTCAATCCTGGCGATTTCTCAGCAAAAATGGCCCGCCCCATTGGGACAGGCTAGTCACTCAAAACAACGCCATCTGCTCCTCATCTGGGTCGCCAATCCCATAGATGTGCCGGGCCATGGCGAGGGTTTTTGTGCCCGAATAGAGTGGTTTCTCCGTATGGTGGTTCACAAGATGCCACCCGCCCCAAATCTTCAGGCCTGCCGCCTGATGTGCGACGTCGAGACGGCCCGGCCCGCAACTGCCACCGAAGATCCCGAGGACGTGTTCGATAGCGGTTGTCAGCACTGCGTCCGACATCCCTTTTGCAACCTCGTCCGCATACCATTTGGGGAGGGCGCGTGTGGCAATACGGAATGCCTCTTCCTTATCGGCTTGGGAAAGCGGGCGTTGTTCGCGCACCGTCAATACTCGCTCGCCCGCATGATGGTCAGGACCCGATGGGTGATATCCGGGTTCGCCTTGTCTGGCGAATGTGCGCTCAGGGTCAGATCGAAATAATCAATTTTCCAGAACAGCTTTTCGCCATTGAGGATGAGTGCGCCGAAATCATGCTCGCCATGCGGGTCGTTTTCCACGTTGAACTGGTCAAAATCAGCGACGGCTCGTCTTGCTTTGATCAGGTACTCTTCACCCCTGTTTTTGAGGCCTGCTGTCACCACGACAGTCACATGCTCCCCGTGACCTTGTCTGACGGCATCATTAAGCCGCACGATGCGGTTCAGGCGGAACTCTTTGTCGAGCTTCCAGAAAGGTGCAGCTTCAGACCCGCAGTCATCGCAGACGTAAGTGTCACAGACCGTTTTGAGGGTCCATGTGCGGGTCAGCAGGCTCCAACAGGTTTCACCATCGCGAACGATATGGGTTTGACCACAATCACTGCAGACCGGGTAGACCCCGACAAAACCCTCGATTGCCGTTTCAGCAATTTGTCCCATGATCATCTCCTTCTCGTAGGGTGGCCGCCCGAAACCATTTCAGGCGCACCCCTCGACAGGAGATGTGTGGAACCAAAGATCTGATCTGACCTCAGGATATCAAAGGCCCGACATCCACAAAGCCCACCTAAGGTGCAGAAACGACAACCGCCGGATTGAAACGGGAGGCAGTGTTTTGTGCTGAGTAGGCATGCCTCACACTGAAGGCATGACTTGGAACCGAGACAGCGTCGCCACAATCGGGACCGCCTACAGTCGCTATGGGAACAGGCCGTTTGGCATCCGCCTCGCGGACCGACTTCAGCATATCTATATCCTGGGCCAGACCGGGACCGGTAAATCCACCCTGTTGGGCAACCTGATGCGCCAGGACCTACGCCAGGGCCACGGGTTTTGCCTTGTTGATCCGCATGGTGATCTGGCACAGCAGATTGCGCAAATTTCGCCTCCCGATGCCATCATCTGGAATATTGCCGATCCCGACTGTCCTTTTGGCTACAACCCGATGACACGGGCATCGGAAAAGTTCCGACCCCTCATTGCATCCGGTCTGATCGATACGCTTAAAAAGCAATGGGCCGATGCCTGGGGTGCGAGAATGGAGCATCTTTTGCGCTATTCGATCTTGGCGCTGCTGGATCAGCCAAGGACCGATGTCCGCGACATCATGCGGATGTTTCTAGATGATGGGTTTCGCAGAGAGATCCTGACGCAGGTCACAGACGAGCAGGTTCGCCTGTTCTGGAAGAAAGAATTCCCTGCGATGAATTATAAGAACGCCGCCGATGGCGTGGCCCCAATTGCCAACAAGCTTGGTGCGTTTCTGGCCCATCCTGTGGTGCGTCGCGCCCTATGTGAGCCCGAAACCCCATTGCGGTTGCGCAAGATCATGGACGAGGGGCGAATCCTGATCGTCAATCTCGCCAAGGGCCAGCTTGGCAGTGATACCTCCAACGTATTGGGTGGGATGATAACATCCGGTTTGGCACATGCCGCCTACAGCCGACACAACGTCCCGGAGCCAGAGCGCCGCCCGTTTTTCCTCTATGTGGATGAATTCCATTCGTTCACCACCGACGCCATGGTCGAAATGCTGTCTGAGCTCCGCAAATATGGCTTGTCGCTCACGCTGGCCAATCAGTATTTGGGGCAGATTGACGGCGATGTATTGGACTCGATCCTCGGCAATGTCGGCACGGTGATTGCTTTTCGCACCAGCCCGATGGATGCACCACGCCTCACACGGCACTTTGATGGAGTTGAGCCGCGTGATTTGATCGCTATGCCTAACTACAGAATGATGGTGCGGCTGATGGTCAACGGAGAGCGGACGACGGCGTTTTCCGCTTGGGGTACATGAGCAACGACCTTTTGAAAGCGAGACCTGATGGGGTCGTCTAATCGCATGGTGTTTTGCAAGTACTTTTTCTCATAATCCAGCAATCGCGGTACCTTTTCGGGCTCCAACGTAGATTTGCAAAGCTGGTCTTGCACTTTGCTCGTGTGTAGCCAGTCTCAAGCTACCCCGTCTGGGTTGAAATTCCCTGCTAACAGGGAAATTTACAGGGTAAAACTGCTTGTTTCACCGGCATTCGACTTAGTGGCCCTGAGTTCGGAAAAGAAAACAATGGCTTGCAAGCGAATTCCCTTAGCTAATTAACAGGGAAATTTCTTTGACTGAACAGGGTAAGTAATTTTCAAAGCAGAGAATGGTTTGCCTTCGTATTGAAGAAATAGGGCACCTGTTGGCACCCTGTTTAGAGTTGGTTCAGAACTTGCCACTGACTTTGAGGCCTGCGGTGAAGCCACTGGGGTCTGCGGCATTGAAGGTGGCAAATCCGGATGTTTTTAAGCCGTTATCGGCTTCACCGTCAAAGCTCATGCTGAACTCACCCGAGCCATCGAAGTCTTTCCGGAATTCGGAGGTGATGGTTACGTCGTGCAGCCCCACTGTCCTTGTAGAGACTGGTTCGCATCCGTCTGACACCACCGCGATGGGCTATGCCGCACTTTTTTCGTGAACTTCATTCTCAAGGCCAACAGAGGACACAAAATCAAGCTTAGGAAAGCTTGCGATCGCTGCCGCCAATCTTGACGGAATACTGCTCACGATCTCGTTGTATGCTGCAATTTCAGTATTAATGTTCCGCACGTCTTCGTCGATCTTACGCTCAATCTCGGAAGCGCTGTTCTGTGCGGACATGAACCCTCCAATATTATGGAGTTGGGGAAATCTTGCGGCCAAGTTAGCTAGCAAAATTGAGGGCTTCTGGCTGCTCGCAAGATCGCCTGCGGCATTTCTAAGTTCCCGCGCAATACCTCCATGAATCTTGCCTTCTTCGGAAGCAACCGTGTTCGCCAAAGAAACCAGCGTTGATTGGAGATCGTATTTCCGATTGACCGAAGCCACAAAGCTAGCACGAAATGAGTCTATCTTTGACGTCAATGCTACAAGGATGTTGTGGATTAGTAGTACATACACCCCTCCACCAACACACACCCCGAGAATGGAGATAAAAAAATATTGCGCATACCCTGCAAAGGTGTTGTCCCCCCCATGTGCTATTAAACCCAGTACAATACCAATTGGCATAATTAGAAGCGCACCGAGTGCGCTTTTCGCCTTGTCTACTGATGAATGTTTCTGCTCTTCCGCCAATTACCTCGTCCCCTTATCAAAATAGAAAGGCTCTTTACGTCGAGAGCTTTCAGCATTCACTCTATCGTCTTTCAAAATCACTTGGCCAGCACGAACTGCCACGGTCTCTTGTTGTCGTTTGATAGGCTCTCATCCCATGCGGAGACAGAGATACTGCAGACGCAAACAGCAGGTTTTGATTGAGTCTGCTCTGGGCTGATTGTGTTGAAAAACTCTGAAATTTGAAATCCGCGATTTTTGCGCAGCTGCCCATTAAGCCCAAAAGTCAGAACAGATCGACCGTAAGAGGCATAGTGCGGGCACAGGAGCCGCAGCCGGCCAAATTGGCCGACCCCCTCGCCTCCAAAAGTTGGTCACTCTCTAAGGCGAAAAATTATTCGATTTTCGTCAATAACGGGGTTTTTCAACACAATCGGCTCAAACCTGCCGTTAGACGCAAATTGCATGAAGGTCGGCTTTGGGCCGAGAAGGTCGGTTAGAATGATGCGTGGCAAGCAGTTCATGCCGCAACGCGGAAGGCCGGTCAGAGCCCTTTTGCAACATTTGGCTCGGTCACAAAATTCGATACAGATGAGAATTTCGCGACTCTCCGGGCGCTGTGCTATGCTTGTGACGCAAGGTGCCGGATAAACTGGTGCCGAAAGAAAGGGAGGATTAAATGGCCAGCCAATATCACGGTGGATGCGACCACGTGCGTGTAAGCGCTTCCGCCGAACCGATCGACAACCATGAATGCCACTGCAATGTCTGCAAATCGGTGACCGGCCAGCAGCACACACATGTGGCTTTCTTCAACTGGGGTGATTTGACAGCCGATCGTCCCGAGAAGATGGCTAGGCAACCGTTCAACAAGGACAACCCAGACGGTCCGCTGGAGCTTTGCACCTGCTCTGAATGCGGGGCAGCTCTCATGCTGGACGATAAGGAGAAGCGCATCCGGGTCGCCGTGCCAAATGTAATGGGCTACGACGATGCGGCGTTTCCTGATGCAACCTATCACGCGTTCTGGGACGAGAGCAAAGGCTACCCTAAACCATCGGATGGTCGCCCGGTCTACGAGGCATTGCAACCCAGCTTTGCCTGGCCAGCCGGGACCTGATAGCCTGCCCAAGTGAGTGCCTGGCTCCGCTGAGCGGCCGTCCGACAATATCGGCCGGATGGCTCGCAGAGAGCCCAAAACGGACAGACTTTAAGTTGACCCTGAAAACCCTCTCGCAAGACAAATTGCGGCTTTCCTGCTATCCTGCCGGGAAAATCACGGAGGGAAGTGGAATGAGTGATCAGAGCGAACTGCCGCAACTGAACAACCAGCATATGACTTGCGGCGGGGGGTTCGAGACCTGGCTGCAATATGTCGATGGGTTCGAACTTCGCCACTTCTGCGCTTTCGAGCTTCTTAATGATGAGCGCGGCGTCGCTTGCTTAAGGGACTATCAACGCAAGCTTGTTGAGACGGCTGTTGCAAACAAGTTTGGTGTCATCAACGAGGGCCTTCACTACCGCGCCAGCCGGGACTGGGGCGAGCTTATCGGGTTTTCCAGCGAGGCTCTTGAGGAAATCAACATTCGCGGGATCGAGTTTTACAAGGATTTTGCTCGCGAATATGACAGCCCTGATACACCAATGCTCGTCGGCGGTGTCATCGGCCCCCGCGGTGACGCCTACAATGTTGGCCGGACGCCAGACGCGGCGGAAGCCGAAGATTACCATTCCGAACAGATACTGACCTTCAAAAAGGCTGGTGCCGATATTGTAAGCGCCTTGACGTTTTCGAGCACGGAAGAAGCGATCGGTATCGCTCGGGCCGCGAAGGCGGCGGACATTCCCGTCGTGATCTCTTTCTTCGTTGCGAAAGGTGGGAGACTTAACGGCGGAGAGACACTGGAAGAGGCGATCACAAAGGTTGATGTGGCGACTGAGAAAGCTCCTGCTTACTATATGATCAACTGCACTCATCCGACTGAGTTCGAGCCAGCACTCACCGATGGTGCCTGGACAGAGCGACTGGGTGGCTTCATGCCGAATGCCGTCGCTATGGAAACGCTCGACCTATGCAAGCTTGGGCATCTTGAGGACGGCGATCCCGAGGAACTCGGCGGTCAGATGGCCACTTTGGCCAGACGTTTTCCTCACGTCCACGTTTGGGGCGGGTGTTGCGGCACCGACGGACGCCATATTGACCAGATCACGCAACAGGTCCTAGACGTTCGAAACGGGATAGCCGCAGAATAACTTTGTCATCTCAAGCTGACGACGGATTTGTCCCGCGGACCTACGTTTTGGCCGCTAGAATGCTGCACGATCTACGAATGGCCGCTCTGGTGGAGGAGGGGGTTGATTTCAGGCTAGTCAACTACCTTAACATGAGATCAACTCCATCACCCACTGCGGCCTGGCAATAGTCCGGGAGATCGTGACCGCCCAAAACTTTGCTGGCACATCTAACTGAGAGGAAGATCATGAGTTTTTTTACACGCACCGGTAAGCCGCTGCCGCAGTCAATTCTGGGTTCTGCGGAGGCAGCGAAGAAGAATCCTTTGAACCGACGCGAGTTTCTGGCTCTCGCCAGCGCATTTGGTGCCACCGCCGCGACCGCCTACGGGATGCTGGGCATGGCAGCACCCGTCCAAGCCGCAGCCCACAAAGAAGGCGGCACCGTCCGCATGCAGATGGCAGTACGCGCCCTGAAAGACCCACGCACTTATGACTGGTCACAGATTGCAAACTTCAGCCGTGGCTGGCTGGAGTATCTGGCGATCTGGGAAAATGACGGTACATTCACGCCCGCCCTGCTGGAAAGTTGGGAACTCAATGACAACGCCACTGAATACACGCTGAATGTTCGCAAAGGCGTCAAGTGGAACAATGGCGACGACTTCACTGCTAATGACGTGGCTCGCAATATCACTGCATGGTGTGACAAGAACGTTGAAGGCAACTCAATGGCAGGCCGTTTTGCGACCCTGACCGATGAAGCGAGCGGCAAAGTTATCGATGGTGGGATCGTCGTGGTCGATGCCCACACCGTAAAGCTGATGCTGCAGCGTCCCGATATTACGTTAATCCCGGGAATGGCCGATTATCCTGCTGCTATCGTGCATTCGTCTTTTGATCCTGAGACAATGCTGGAAAACCCGATCGGCACTGGTCCTTATCTGCCTGAGTTGCTTGAGGTTGGCGTCAAGGGTGTGCTCGTTCGCAATTCCGACTTCAGGTGGTGGGGAACTGATGTTTACAGCGGTCCCTACATTGATCGGCTGGAATACATTGATTATGGCACAGACCCATCGGCGACTGTCGCAGCAGCCGACGCCGACGAGATCGACGCAACCTATGGCATCGATGGTGAATTCGTTGACATCTTCGGCACATTGGACGGTTGGAATGAAAACAGCATTGCAACCGCTGCAACCATCGTGATCCGGCCAAACCAGCTGGCCGAAGTTGATGGCAAGCGCCCCTACGAAGACCTGCGCGTGCGTCAGGCCATAAGCATGGCGGTGGACAACGCTGTGCTGCTTGAGCTTGGCTATGCTGGGCGCGGACTAGTTGCGGAAAACCACCATGTCGGTCCAATGCACCCGGAGTATGCCGAAATTGCCCCGCGCAAGAGTGATCCCGCTGCAGCTAAGGCACTGATGGAAGAAGCAGGCATGGGTGATTACGAGCATGAGCTGTTCTCCATCGACGACTCATACCGAAAGGACACCACTGATGCGGTGGCAGCCCAGTTGCGTGATGCAGGAATTAAGGTCAAGCGGACAGTCTTGCCTGGGTCGACTTTCTGGAACAACTGGACGAAATATCCGTTCTCCTCGACCAACTGGAATGCACGACCTTTGGGTGTGCAAATCTGGGCGCTAGCCTATCGTTCCGGCGCGGCGTGGAACGAATTTGGCTGGGCCAATCCAGACTTCGACGCGCTATTGGAAAGGGCGCTGGCAACACCTGATGTCGAAGCCCGTCGCAAGCTGATGATGGAAGGCGAAGCCATGATCCAGTCAGAGGGGGTTACGATCCAACCTTACTGGCGGTCGCTTTACAACCATACCAAAGAAGGATTGGTTGGCGCAGAGCACCATATCGGGTTCGAATACCACCCTGCACGGATGGCCTGGACCATGTAGTCTGACAAAATTCATGAAGAAAGGGCCGTGCATGTCGCCACCCTTTCTTGTCTGCTGCTTTTCAATGATGGTCTCGTCACAGCTTTCGGCGCGTGGGTCGGTGTGCCTTGAGATCGACAAGCGCCTCGGATTGTGCGCGGTGCTGACAGATGTCTCGGGGTATTGGGCCGATAGGCGTCACACTGACGGCGCACTTCGGGCCGGGGCCCAAAACAGAGCTGCTGGATCGCGGAAGGGGCGCGACGGGTCAGGCAATCTTACACAGGGGAATTGACGCCTTTTCCACGTCGAGAGCAAGATAGTCACACTTCTTCCGACCGTCTCTGTTTATAAAGGAAGAAGATATCGGAGCAGCGCGGATGCAGGACCGAACAACGGAAGACGAAAATGTCAGCCTGCGAGCTGAAGTCGATAGGTTGCGTGAGCGGGAAGCCGCAAGTCGGGAAATTCTTGCAGTTATCAGCCAGAACCGACACGACGAACAGCCGGTACTGGATGCTATAACTCAGAATTCCGTCAAATTGTGCGATGCAGCAGGCGCTGGATTATGGCTGTTGAATTCTGCAGGCGACGCCACGAGGCTGGCAAGCATTGCCCAAAACCAAGACCAAAAGGGCGAAGCTCTGGTCTCTGTTGGTTTAGAATTTCCGCGGGAAAACGTTTCGGCCATGGGTCAGTGTTATCGAGACTCGCGCACGATGAATATTGCCGACAATCGGGATGACCCATATTACTTGAATGGCGACCCCACAGCTAAAAAGTTGGTGGACAAGGTCGGAATGCGCAGTCGGTTGATTGTGCCGCTGCTGGAGAACGGAATTGCTTTTGGGTGTATCAGTCTGCACCGTAAAGAAGTGCGGGCGTTCTCCGACGAGGAAGTCACTTTGATCGAGTCTTTTGGCAGGCAAGCGGTGATCGCCATTGAGAACGTGCGACAGTTCAAAGCACTGGAAATCTTGAATGATGAACTCAGCGAGCGGGTCAGCGAACAGGTGGGCGAAATCGAACGTGTGGGACGGCTCAAGCAGTTCTTGCCAGCGGCCGTGGCAGAGACAGTGATAAGTCAGGGCGCGGACAAGATGTTGTCCAGCCATCGTGCGTTACTGGGCGTATTATTCTGCGACATCCGCGGCTTTACCGCCTTCTGCGAAACTGCCGAGCCCGAAGAAACCATCGAGGTGCTGCAAACCTACCACGAAGAAATGGGCAAGCTGATCAACGCCCATGGCGCAGGAGTCGATCACCGCATGGGCGACGGGATAATGGTACTTTTCAACGACCCTATCCCCTGCGACGACCCGGCAGGCGATGCCGTGCGCCTCGCCATCGCCATGCGCGCCCGCATGACCGAGCTTGGCAAGGACTGGAAGCGCATGGGCTTCCGACTGGGCTTTGGCGTTGGGGTAACATTGGGCTACGCCACCGTCGGCATCGTGGGCTACGAGGGCCGGTCTGACTATACCGCTTCCGGCACCGCCATCAACGTCGCCTCCCGCCTGTGCGAAATGGCTGAAGACGGTGAGATACTGCTCAGCACCCGCGCGGCTATCGCCGTCGAGGACGACTTCACCTCCGTCTCGACAGGAGAAGTCACGCTCAAGGGCATCCGCGAACCGGTGGAGGTCTTCAGATTGGCTGACGGCGCTACGGCATAGGAAGGAGACGTTGGTGATGACTACTGCAGCGGCTACTCCGGGCTCGAAGCCGCCTTGCGGCGGCGCAGTGGGTCGTGATTGAACCGCGCCCCGAAAGCACCGGCTGGGCGAAAATAACCGACCGGCCGCTTCGTCCACAATTTGGTCATAGGCCCTCAAGATTTCGCTGCGCCTTCAACGAATGGCCGCTTTTCTTTCTGCGACGCAGATAATGACACCGGACGTTTTCATGCTGCATCTGCTCGCTCGGCAATCGGGACATGTCTGCATCGGGCTCGGAGCGGTCATCTGACGATTTTTGTCGGATGACTGGTTCGCGATGGATAGCGGACCTTGTAAGGGCCGTTTCCATTCCCCCATCCCACATGTCACCAAGATTTATCGAAGCCGCCACAAGGTTGAGAACATGTTTGGACGGTTGAAGGATTGGCGCAGGGTCGCGACCCGCTATGATAGTTGCCCTGTCATCTTCATGTCTGCCATCGCCCTGGCGGCCAGCCGTGCGAGCTACGCCGAACCATGGGAGCGCACTGAAGAACATTGCGAAACACCTGAAACTGAACCAAAAGATCCAGCTGAAGAAACCGACCCAGAAGACCCAACTGCACCTTCGCCGGAGCTCTAAAAATGGCTAATTTGGAGCCATGTCTAGATCTGCGCCAACCATCAGAACAAACATTCGTCCAACTGCCCGCGAATTGCGCTGGTTTGCGCATATTGATCGGCATGGTCCGCAATCATCTGAATTCCTGATTGAGCTGACCCGTGACACCCACCGCTGCAAAGATACCGCCCTGCGCCGCCTACAGGCCCTCAGAGGGGCAGGGTACTTGTTCCTACCGCCGCAACAAAAGCAAATCGCCAAGGCTGACTTCCATCCGTTTGTCTATGATCTGACACCCATAGGTTCCGAGTATCTCAGCTATGAGCAACCACTGGAACGGCACTGCCGCCCAGCTGGTCACTGGTGGCATGGATTTTGGACCTCGTCTGTTTCCAGCGCGATTGAGATCAATGCGATGCAAACTGGGCTGGAATACATTCCAGCAGCGCGGATATTGAGCATCAAGGATAGCTCACTTGCCATCCCGCTCAGTACAGGTTCGGTGATTCCGGATCAGCTTTTTGCTATCAAGTATCTAGACGGTTATCGCGCGTATGCATTGGAGGTTGATCGAGGAACGGAGCCGATGCGCTCCAATGCTGCGCGGAAATCTTTGCAGCGGTCTTTGTTGCAGTATCGTGAGGTATTGGATCAGAAGCTGCATCAAAAGCACTATGGGCTGAAGTGTAATTTGATGGTGTCGTGGGTGTTTTTGAGCAAAGCTCGTGAGCGCCAGTTTGCCGAGCTTTTTGAAAATGTTGATAAGACCATGGTTTCAAAGATTTTCGAAAAGCAGTTCCCAGTAATCGACGCTTTAATCTCTACTATCACCGACAGCGATGTTCTTTGAAAAAGTGCTGAAAGTTTGATCTTCACTGTCGCATACAGGCAACTAACACAATTTTTCTTGAGGCGACACTACCTCCGGTAGTGTCGGATTGGAAACACTTCGTAATATCAGTTACTCAATGCTGCTTGGCACGTCGGTTCCCAGTCGCTTTGCGTCTTCGCCCCAGAAATATATCGGTAGTATAAATGGATAGCTCATTAAGTTTAAGTGTTTGTATCCCAGCATATTCTATGGATGGGATGGGTGCGAAATATTTACGAGTATCACTGGACATCCTTGCGAAACAAAACTTTCCTAATTTCGAAGTGGTTGTCGCCGATCAATCGGACGACAGGAACATTGCTGATCTCTGTTCGAGCTATGCCGATATGACTGTCCGCCATTTAGATACACGGCACCTGAAAAGACAAGGTTCCGCAAATACAAACGCTGCGATCAATGCCGCACAGAACGAGATTGTGAAAATCCTGTTTCAAGATGATTTCCTGAACGGTGATGATGCGCTCACAAAAATTGCTCATGCCTTTGGCGACCCTGAAGTTAAGTGGATCGTAACCGGATCTGAGCACACCCGCGACGGCCATACTCTGATCCGCCCCTTCGTCCCAAAGTTTCACGACCGTATCCAGTTCGGAAAGAACACAATCAGCAGCCCTTCTGTGCTGGCCTTGCACCGCGAGAATGCGCCTAGATTTGATGAAGATCTGATTTGGCTGATGGACGTCGATTATTACAAGCAGTGTTCGCTCCGCTTTGGACTGCCAAAAGTACTATGCGAGCCACTGGTCGTTAACAGGCAGCACTCCGGTCAAGTTAGCGAGAGCGTCCGCCGCGCGCGCGTACGTCAGGAACTGCGCCATGTTCGTCAGAAATACGCCACACATATGAGTTGGGGAGATTGGATGCACTATGTCGGTCGGCTGCGAAGAAGTTTTTTGTAATGTTAAAAACCCTCTGCTCTGCTCAGTTTGAGAATCGCCCGCCAGAAATAATATAGCCAGTAGCGACGATGTCGACTTATCTGACGCATAGAACATGAGCTCGTCTTTGTATCAAGTTGCCCTTTCTTGTTTCTTTCATAGCAAACATCGCTAGGAAGAGAACAGATCTAAGGCCGCATTCATCATACGGAACGCGGCAGCCCAGTATTGTTCGCATGAATATCAGAAGATCCTGCGCCAGCACGCGTTTAAAGCGTCGCTGAGTGGAAAAGGAAATTGCTATGATAATGCGGCGGTTAAGACGTTCTTTAAGACAATCAAGGCAGAACTGATCTGGCGGCGATCATGGAAAACGCGAAAACAAGCTGAGATGTCGATCTTTGAATATGTCAACGAGCTCTACAATCCACGGCGACGCCATTCAGCACTCGGCTGGAAAAGCCCGGTCGCCTTCGAACGGAAAGGGCTTTGTCAGCCCCTTCCTTCACCAGCCTCACAGACGAGGAATATGCTCGAGCACAGATCGGGGTATTGCTGGCCCAGCATGAAGCACCCATCGAGGTACTCATCCGAGATGATGTCGGTGTTCAGCAGCTGATCCCATTGAAAATTCGCCAATGCCTTGAAGAAAATACCGGAGCGGTGCACGATCTTGAGGCCTGCCGCCGCCGCATCGCGCTCCAATGTATCTAGGCTATAGGTAATTCGGTGGCCATGGGCCTCTTCGGCGGGGGTGATGGCCGCATTATGCGTGATCAGGCCCATCTTTACGGCAATTTGACGCGACGGCGCATTGGCGTTTGGACAGATCAGAAAGAATCGCCCCCCTGGTGCCAGCCATTCAGTATTGATGCGCTGCATGACATGGACAGGGTCGTCAAGATGCTCGAGGACATGGGTCAGTACGATATTGTCGTAGCGTCTTGGCAAGTCGATCGTTTCAAAAAGTCCCTGATGAAGTTCAACCGTGTCAGGCAGTGTAGCACGTGATTTTGTCACAGCCTCGCGTGAGGCTTCAACGCAGGTGACGTCATCGAAACGCGAGACCAGGCGGCGGGTAAAATCACCCATATAGCTGCCCAATTCCAACACGGACCCCGGCCTGAAAAACGGCTCACAGGAGCGCACCATGTATTTATGCATTACATCCAGATCAAAGTTATATGCGTAGCGATGATCTGCCGTGTCCTTGAGTTCTGCGTCATAGTCACGTTCTACGGCCATTTTCTTCTCCTTGGTAGTTAGGGCACGGCGATGTGCGGATGTTTCATTAAACTGTGCTTAACAACTCTTGGTGGTTTGAAAAACCCTCAAAAACGACCTGAAATGGCACAATCGACTGAACTCTTGCAGACGCATGAACAACGCGTTTAGTATTTCCGTTCATGTCGTGTCTGAGGTAGGAGACGTGGGTGCGTGCCTCTTCGGCACTCACGTTCAATTGAGAGTGGCGTATGGGAAAAACATTCAAAGTATGTGTGTGTTGTTCAGGTGGTGGTGGTAATTTCCAGGCACTTATCGACAGCCAGAAGAGTGTCGGTTTCACGATCACCAAGTTGATTGTGGATCGCGATTGCAAAGCTCTTGAACGCGCCCGAGATAATGACATTCCCCGGATCGTTCTTGAAAAGTCGCGCTTGCAGCGTAGCTTCTTTGAAGCCTTTGATCGCGAAGTTCCCGAAGATACGGATTTGATTGTGCTTGCGGGCTTCATGCCTGTAATCCCTCAGGACATTTGCGCCAAATATCACATGAAGATGATTAATACCCATCCATCGCTACTTCCAGCATACGGGGGCAAAGGCATGTATGGGGTGCGTGTTCAGGAAGCGGTGCTTACAAATCACGAAGAATTTGCTGGATGTTCGGTACATTTTGTATCGCCTGTCGTGGATGGTGGGGAATTAATCTTGCAGCATAAAATAAGAACCAGAAAGAACGAGACGGCTTGGGATTTGGGGGGGCGCGTCTTTCTGGCCGAGAACGCGCTTTTGCCACAAGCAATTGGAAAAATAATGCGCGAACGAGGATATCTTGATGTTTGAATGGGAAAAGCTGGGCCTGGTCATTGATGTGGAATCCCTGAAGGATCGCCCTGAATGGTTCTGGGAGTACGCCCAGGCTCCCAATGTGATCGTTCATGATGACTTCGTCCGAGTTTATTTCTGCTGCCGTCCCAAACCTGATGCCGAAGGACAGTTTGTCAGTTACGGCAATTACGCTGATTTGAATCGCAAAGACCTTTTTGAAATCGTTGAATTGGCCGAAAAACCGATCATGCTTCTCGGAGATCTGGGGACGTTCGATGAGTTCGGTACATATCCGATTTCAACAATCAGGGATGAGGATAGCACGGTTTATGCCTATTATGGGGGATGGTCGCGATGTGAATCCGTGCCCTTCAATGTTTCGATCGGTCGTTCCCGAAGTAATGATGGCGGCAAGACGTTCGAAAAAGAGGGCAAAGGGCCCGTTTTGGGTCACTCTCTGAACGATCCCTTCGTGGTCACCTCGCCCAAGATCCGGAAATATGATAATATTTGGTACCTTATATACACGGCTGGCGTGAAGTGGTTCATCTCGGAGGACCGCCCGGAGATCATCTATAAACTGCGGCTCGCCCGCTCGCAGGATGGGCTGAACTGGGACCGACTTGATCAAAACATCATTCCTGACAAACTGGGAGAGGATGAGGCCCAAGCCTGTGGTGATGTCTTGCTGAGAAACGGTGTATATCACATGTTCTTCTGCTATCGCGAAGCCACGGACTTCAGGTTTGCAAAAGATAGAACATACCGCATTGGCTACGCAAGATCAGAGGATATGGTTCACTGGGAGCGAGACGATTCAAAGGTAGGGATTGATGTGTCGACCACGGGTTGGGATGCCGATATGGTCGCGTACCCGACCGTTTTCGAGTTGGATGAGCAAATTTATATGCTCTATCTCGGAAATCAGGTGGGGCGCCATGGTATCGGGCTTGCCCGCCTGAAGGGGGATTTGACCTGATGCAATGGCGCAAGCTGGGACATCTCTTCAACCCGGATGAGTGGGATTTGGGTGATGAAATCATCGGGTTCGCCCAAGGTCCTCAGGCACTGGTTTTTGATGATTTTATCCGTGTATTCTTTTCTACGAGAAAGAGATCTCAAAATGGTAAATTCATCAGCACGATCAGATATGCCGATTTTGACGAGTCCTTCAGCCGGGTGCTGAGGGTGAAAAAAACGGACATTATTTCGGACGGGGCTCTGGGTGCTTTCGATGAGCATGGAATATTTCCGATGAATATCCTTCGTGTTGATGACCTAGTGTACGGTTACACCAGCGGGTGGAGCAGGAAAATCAGCGTCGACATCGACATGGCCATTGGCCTTGCCATCAGCAAGGATGATGGCGACAGCTTTGAGAGAACGGGCTCTGGTCCAGTTCTGGCAGCCGGGCTCCACGAACCCTTTCTGGTGGGCGATGCCTTCGTTCAGCGCTTCGCAAGCACTTATCACATGTGGTATATTTTCGGTACCAAATGGGAAAAATTCACTCCCGAGGATCCTCCGGACCGCGTCTATAAGATCGCGCATGCCACATCACGTGACGGCATCAACTGGCAGCGGGATGGCCGTCAGATCATCACGGATCGGCTCAACCCGGACGAATGTCAGGCTCTGCCAACAGTCATTGAGGTGAATGGCCGGTATCTCATGCTGTTCTGTTACCGGGAGGCTCACGGGTTTCGCACGGACAGTACGCGGGGGTACCGTATCGGCGCTGCCTGGTCTGATGATCTGGAGACTTGGGAGCGCGATGATATGGCCGCAATTGAGTCCTCAGCGCCCGGTGCCTGGGACAGTGAGATGCTGTGCTATCCTCATATGTTTCGCCTCATGGATACGGTATATTTGCTGTATAACGGCAATGCCTTTGGGCGCGAGGGGTTCGGCATCGCCGTGCTCGATCCCTGATCGGGCGGCTCAGTCCACCAGCTCGTATTCTGCAAGCATCCTGCATGCGGTAACGTCGCGCGCATCGTCAACTGGGACTGTTGCGTTTATCAGAGGCAGGATGGGCGTAGTCGTAGAATTCTATTGTTGAAATTAATTTCTCAAACCGTCTAGTATTTCGAGCATTTTCTAGCTAATTAATCTCCGATACGTTGGCCAAGGGGTAAGCTAATCGAAGCGTCAAACTAAAACGCTTTTGAGCGGATATTTTGCGCCGGAGATCAGATGAAATTCTTAATAAGATCGTTTTGCAAAGATTGAATGGTCAGTTTTTTGCATATTCCAGCGTTGGCGAAGGAAGTTTCCAACCCTTGACTTCACAACGCAACCACGACACTAGTTGCGGGCTTGTTCACTTACAAAGCCCGGCCCACATGCTGGCAACGGCACAACCAAAAATAGAACGAAATATATGGCTTTTCTCTTTAAACGCCGGAAACCCAAGAGTTTGATATCTGGGGCGTCGCCGACTGTACATTTGTTTAGCACACTCAAATCCTTGGGTTTTTCACCTGTTCACATTGTTGATGTGGGTGGTAATCACGGCAATTGGACACGTGCGGCAATGGTCGCATTTCCATCCGCCAAGTTTAGTATGTTTGAGCCACAGAAAAAACTTGCAGAAAAACACACCGATCTTGCTCAAAATGAGCATGTTGAGATCTACTACGATGGGGTCGGGGATTTCGACGGTACGGCACCTTTCACATTCCACGAACGCGACGACAGTTCCAGCTTTATCTACTCCGCACCTGAAGCGAAAGCACAGGGTTTAACGCAAGGTGAGGTCAAGATATGTAAGCTCGATACTGCTATGGCCGCCTCCGAATTCGGGATGCCTGATGTCGTAAAAATTGATGCAGAGGGTCTGGATCTGAAGGTCGTTGACGGCGCGCCTGAAACACTCTCCCATGCTCAAGTCGTTCTGATAGAGGCAACGGTTGCGTGCACAGAATATCCCAATACCGCGATCTCAGTCTTTCAGAAGATGGACGAACTGGGCTTCCGGCTTTTTGACGTTACTGACTTGAACAGAACGCCTGGAAGAGGTGTCCTCTGGCTGATCGAAGCGGTATTCGTTCGAAAAGGCTCACGGCTAGACGTGGCCTCATCTCTTCTTGATTGATCTTTCAGAAAAAGGGCCGCTGATGACACTCGCCCTGCGCGACAAAGAGTTTACAGATAGTGAAGCAGTAACCCTTTCCATTTGTTCGATTACATTCAATCATTCATTGTTCATTGAGGAATGCCTCGAAGGCTTCTTAGATCAGATATGTGATTTTCGCGTTGAAATTGTAATCCATGACGACGCATCGACAGATGACACAGCAAGCATTTTGCGAAAATATGCAAAACTTTATCCAACTATTTTTCGCCTAATTCTACAAACAGAAAACCAATTTTCGAAAGGCGTGAATCCTTATTACGCATATGTTATGCCAGCTGCTCGCGGTGACTACATCGCATTTTGTGACGGTGACGATTTCTGGAGTGACCCAGAGAAACTTGCACGTCAGGTGGCCATCCTTGAAGCAGAGCCAGACATCGCATTGACGTATGGCCGCGTTCGGGCAATTACTGAAACTGGGGTGATTTCGCAATACAGAGCGGGTGCTGAACATGACTTAACACCATCCGATCTAAAAAATGCCCCTTCGATCAACACGCTTACAGCTTGCTTCAGAAACGTTTTTCGTGACGGCTCGCCGTCTCTATTTGTGAGCACCTCTACCATCGGAGATCTAACGGTTTGGGGAATACTGGGATATCATGGTGGGGGTCGTTTTCTGCCGGATATGCCACCAGCAAATTATCGAATTCACGCAAACGGTCTACTTTCAATGCAGAGCCGCGAGCGCAAATTGCTTTTGACAGCGATTACACATTTTCACATGGCAGCGTTCCACGATGAGAACTCTGATAGAGCAGCATTTCGAGCGTCGATCAAATCAATGCTTCGATTCTACAATGAACTCGGTGTTCTGCCGCTCGCGGAGGCAAAATTGACTGATATGCCTTTCAAGACCGTGATGAAAAACTGGAGGCGCGCGATCAAGCGCTATCTGAAAAACCGATGAAAAGTAATATCTGCAACAGAATTTAGCGCAGATTGGATCGAACATGTGCATCGCTTAATCAAGCCAATGGCTGACCAATACAAAATTGACTTAGTAGGCACGTACAAAGTCCATGTACACTATCCAGAGAGCAATCTACATTATGGAGCCAGTACTTGGTAATATGAGGCCGGTACTTGGTAAACTTTGGAAAGTAGGATTTTGACATGAGCGATGATATTTTCGTCACCAAGCCGTTTCTGCCACCGCTCGAGGATTTTACCCCATACCTAAAGCAGATCTGGGATAGCGGAGTCCTTTCAAATTGCGGACCCTTTCACGTAGAGCTTGAGCGGCAACTGGCAGATTATCTGGAGGTCCCTTTTTTGTCCTTGTTCAACAACGGGACGATTGCCCTTGTGACTGCACTGCAAGCCCTTGAATTGGAGGGTGAGGTGATCACAACGCCGTTCTCTTTTGTTGCTACTTCCCACGCTGTTCTTTGGAACCGTCAAACGCCTGTCTTCGCAGATATAGCACCTGACAGCCTGAATTTGGACCCTGAAAGGGTTGAAGCGGCGATTACTAAGCGTACAACGGCAATTCTACCCGTCCACTGCTATGGAAACCCGGCCGACGTCGCTGCTTTTGGGGACATTGCGAAACGCCACAATCTCAAACTCATTTATGACGCCTCTCATTCTTTTGGCGTGCGGGATACGCAGGGCAGCATACTAAGGCATGGTGATCTGTCCACTCTCAGCCTGCACGCAACTAAGGTGTTCAATACGTTTGAAGGTGGAGCCATTATCAGCCAAAGCGCAAAAATGAAAGATCATATTGATAAGCTCAAAAACTTCGGACATGAGGGCGAAACTAGTGTTGTGGCCACAGGCATCAACGGCAAAATGAGCGAGATCAACTGTGCCTTTGGTCTATTACAGCTCAAGCATATTGATGATGCCATTCGAAGGCGTGGTGAGATCAGTCTAGCATATCGAACTGCAATCGATATGATTGATGGCCTTGACTACCTTGATCCGGCGTTAGGCGGAGCCCGAAAAAACTATGCCTACTTTCCGATACTGGTTCGTCCTGAATTTGCTGTCTCGCGGGATGATTTGTACCATAAGATGAAAGCCAAAGGAGTGCACCCCAGACGTTACTTTTATCCACTGATCACTGAGTTCGATATGTACAAGAATCTTCCGTCCGCAAATTCTACCCTGCTGCCCGTCGCAAAAAAACTGGCAGATCAGGTCCTATGCCTCCCCATCTATCCCGACCTTGATGAGGGTGGAGTTACGCGAGTCATTGACTTGCTGCGTCCAAAATAGGCTGTATGTCGAGCTCTAGAGAATCAATAGGTCAACCAATGAAAACCGCAATCATGCAACCCTACTTCCTGCCATACTTAGGTTATTTCCAGCTGATTGAGGCCGCTGATATCTTCGTTGTTTACGACACGGTCCAGTATACGAAAAAGGGGTGGATAAATCGCAACCGCATGTTGCGTAATGGTGAAGCGGTGATGTTCACTGTTCCACTAAAAAAAGAATCCGACTACTTGAACGTCTCAGAAAGACATTTGTCTGATACGTTTGATCCCCATAAACTGTGCAGCCAAATTGAAGGGGCTTATAGGAAGGCCCCTGAGTTTGGGAAAACTATGCCTTTGATAGACACAATTTTGCATTTTCAAGCAGAGACCCTTTTTGATTTCGTCCACCATTCTATTTCTAAATGCTGTGATCATATGGGCATCGCAACACCTGTTCGGATTTCATCACAGATTGAAGATAGTCTTCCTGATTTGCATGGTGTGCAACGGGTCATCGACATCTGCGAACGGGTAGGCGCAACCGGCTATATCAATCTACCCGGCGGTAGAGACCTTTACGCGCCAGCAGATTTCCAGACACATGGACTCAAGTTAGAATTTCTCCAACCAAGTCTCTCGGCCTATCCGCAAATTGGCGCTGACTTTGTATCTTCTCTCTCCATTCTGGATGTTATGATGTTCAATTCCGTCGATCACATCGCCAGCACATTGCTAAGGGAATGGGATCTTGTCGATTGTTGATGCGCAAACCATTTTCAATGGAAAAAATGGGCAACTTTTGATTTAACCTACCCCCTAGGCTCCCTCATTCATAACGAGAGTTTGCGGGTTTGTGCTGTGCTACCCAAAGTGTCCCCATTCAGAGCTGGATTTTCCGCACTTTTGCTAAAGTTTTCTGTGCGGAAAAATGAAGTGGTCCAGCGGATTCAGAGCGCCATTATTGAACCGAAGCTACAGTTCGAGCTAAATTTCGCGAACGACACTTCTGGCCCTTTGCCAGAAATTCTGTATACCCAACGGTATTGACGCCGCAAATCCGGAACGTCATTTCGAAAAAATGATGACACACGGATTTCGGAACGCAAAATGAAACAACTTTCATGAAGTACCGTCCGGAAATAGACGGACTACGTGCCTTGGCAGTCCTTCCTGTTGTGCTTTATCACGCTGGCTATGAGGTCTTCAGTGGTGGTTTCATCGGCGTTGACGTTTTTTTCGTCATCAGTGGCTTTCTGATTACCACCTTGATCGCCAACGATTTGGATAAAAGCCGATTCAGTATTGCTCGGTTTTATGAACGCCGGGCGCGGCGCATTTTACCCGCACTATTTCTTGTCATGCTTGTCACCATTCCATTCGCTTGGATGTGGATGATGCCCAATGACCTGAGCGAGTTCTTAGAGAGCTTGCTTGCCACTATCCTGTTTGTATCAAATTTTTTCTTCTGGGATCAAACAGACTATTTCGATATGGCTGCAGACCTCAAACCAATGCTGCACACTTGGAGTCTTGCAGTTGAGGAGCAATTCTACATCATCTTTCCGCTTGTTCTCATCTCATTGTGGCGCTTCGGTCGACCGATGGTATTGTGGACGTTAGTCAGTCTTTTCCTGATCAGCTTTTGGTTAGCTCAGTGGGGCGTTCGGAATGATCAACCTACGGCTTTTTTCCTCCTTCCCGCGAGGGCTTGGGAACTAATTGCGGGTGCATTCGCCGGGCTTTATTTTCGCGCTAGGCCACATTTTGTCATGCCTCGATTAGGCGGTTTTTTTGCCGCAATCGGTCTTTTTCTCATTATATTACCTGTATTCACATATGACGATCAGACGCCATTTCCCGGCGCGAGCGCGGTTCCTCCGGTGCTTGGTTCTATGCTTGTTATTGTCTTTGCAAATGACAAAAGTATGATTGGCAAAGTGCTATCTATGCGATTGCTGGTATCTGTAGGACTGATTTCCTATAGCCTATACCTATGGCACCAACCGGTCTTTGCTTTAGTTCGTCACAGGTTTGGAAACCAATCTTTCGACGATCATGCGGTTTGGCTGATTTTTCTTTCATTTGGGTTGGCTGTCGCCAGCCTGTGGGTTTTCGAAAGACCGTTTAGATATTGGGCAAACCTACGGCAATTATATCTGTCTATGGGTGCTTTGGTAGTTTTTATGGTTGTGGCGGGACTATGGATTGACGCTGCAATTGACCGTGACCTGACTAAAATCCCGTCGTACGCACGCGCACTGAAATTCGCTCCTGCGGACGTGATTGCATACAGCGAAGGTCGCGATACGCACATGCCCTGCAGTGGAAATGCTCAAAGTTTTGGTTTTAACTACTGCGACTTCGGGGATGTTTCGGCAGAAAAGTCACTCGTTGTGTGGGGAGATAGCCTTTCCGGTGCACTCCTCTATGGCATCAATGAAGTTTCAAAAGAGCATGGGCTGCAAGGTACATTGTATACAGCGAATGGTTGCCCGCCGATTATAGGTCTGAAAAATACCGCAGTTGCTCAATGTTCCGAAAAAACTCACGCAGAAATTCTGAACCGAATATTACAACTTCCAAACGTTCGGAATGTAATAATTATAGGAAATTTCGAAGGAGCAGTAACTGCCGAAAACGTCAAAGTTAACGGTCAGCCGACCTCGATTACTGCGGCCAGACAACAAATCTTCCGTGCGGTTTCCGAAATTCATTCGACAACTGCTGCAATGGTATATCTTGTAGAACAAGGATTGACGTTTCCAGAACCGGTAGCAATTAATTATATCCAGAATTCAAACCGTGATGGTTTCAAGCCACAAGAAACCCCCCGGGAACGACATTTGGCGATGGTTGAGAAACAGAAGTTTTTGGCCGAGGTCACAGACGGATTTCTAACAACGATTGATTTTTTCTGTAATGCAAAGACTTGCCCGTCAGTTGATGACGACGGAAAAATGGTGATCTACGACCGCAACCACTTAACAAAGGCGTATTCAGTCCAAATGGCGCGGGAGTTATTGGATCAAGTTAACTTAAAATCTAGTGGGCGGAGCCGTAAATAATATGGTTGTTATAAGCGGTCAAGACAAGATTAAACGATTTTGTTGGCTTGCCGTAAACGCTTTTTCTGGCGGCTCGGCGTAGCCCTTCTGATGCGGTTGAGAAGTGAAAGCAACGCCTTGAGTTTTCGCATTGAAAACGCCGCTTGATATGCAGTGAGAAAAGAGCTTTCAAATAGGCCTAGCATATATTCTTTTACTGCTAGCCGCTCACGCAAAACTTGAAGCACATCACTACACTCCGGGCGGGCATTTCGGCAGTCCTTCAATCTCTGCCTGTAGGTATCAACTGCCCTCTGGCAATTCTTGCGTTCCTGAGCAACCCTCCCTTGGAAACTGGTAGCCTTCGGCCTAGAAAGCCCGGCTCCAAGCCTGTAATCTACCAGTGCCTTGGGAACATGCGCCATGCGATCAAGCAACATTGCTCGAAAAAAGAAAATCAAGTCGTCAAAAGTTTCTTTGCCTTCTACAGGCCCGAACCTATCTTGTATTTCTGGGTTCCATGCGCAGCTAGCACCGACACCTAGTACCAGAGAATTTGCGGCATCCTTTAAGTCCATGCCTGCCAGAACGCTTTGGCGCGATGTAGCCACACCCGTAAGATTTCCTTTCTCGTCCATGTTGTTCACATCGGAATGCACCAGTAAGGGGCGGTCTTCTCGGAAAGCTTGATAAAGTTCTGCAGCACGTTCCGCGTGTGAAATGTCATCCCCCGGAGCATAAACGATCAGCACCCCTTCGCAGAGATCAAATATGCTATTAAGATGCCCTACGAAACCAAGGTTTTCATGGTTTCGGTTCAAGCGCACTTGATGTGGGCCTTGGTACTCTGCAGCAAGCCGCTCCATGATTTCATAGGTGCCATCGGAGGAACAATCATCTGACAAAATAATTTCGAGATTATCATATGTCTGGGCAAATGCAGATCTGACTGTAGCCGCTATAAAATTGACTTGATTGTAGGCCATCACGAACATGGAAACGAGCTCTTGTCCAGTTGCGCTGGCAGCAGATGGATTAGTTTTTACGTTGATATTTTTGGCCTTGGTCATACGGCACAATCTCCATCCGTAGCACAGCAACTTACTTAAGAATTTACGATATCTTTCATTTTACTGGATGGCCATCGCATTAGGTGAAGAGAGCGGTTTTACAGCATCGGAAGCTTAGAACATGCCTTCGCAAGCAACTAAACTGAGTTTTTCAAGCACCAACTCAAAAGCTATAGTTAACGGATCGAACGGGACATAGCAAAATCAGTATTAGCAAGGTTGTTGAAGAGCTGAGTTTCATCAAAAGGCTAAAACTAGGCCTGAGGATGTGGGCGACCAGATAGTGCACATCCAGTCGCCCACGCTCCTTTTCAGGAGTTTCAGTTTGGCTCTTCGCGCCGCGCAAGCCGAACTTCAAGCCAATCCAGCACTTCGCGCTCAACCCAACCAACCCGGTTCGAGCCCAGCTGTACCCGTTTGGGGAATTGGCCTGCTTTTTCCAGTCTGGCTATGTGTTGCGGTGAATACAGGACCATCTCCTTGACCTGGCGTTTTGAAAGTAACCTCATCACGATCTCTCCTTGAATGAAGAGCATCGCGATGCTCGGGTTTAGACAAATCTCCCGAGAGGGTTGCAGTCTAGCTGCTCGGCGATGTGGATCAAGCCACAGATTTGCGTTGGCACGACGTCATCGTTAGATTGAACGAAATGGCGTGCTCTGCTATGTTCAGTTAAGGCGTTGAATGGTGATCTAGTGAGTCCTTGCTCCGCACCCGAACCTCCAAACGCTACCCACCCTGTGGGTATCAATGGGGGTATCGAGCAAAACCACACGCGACTTAACTTTTTGAAATCAAATGATTAAGTTGAGTATGTGAGTCCTCTCCTGGCACCAATCCCTTAGAAGAATTTCTTTTAATTATATGAATTTGTGCTGTTGGAAATTACCACAGTCCCGTCAGAATAATTAGATGTTCCTTCATTCCCACATGTTCCGCAGCAAACTTGTAACGTGACCGTTGTGTTAATCGGGCGCGCCCTATGAGCGCGAAGAAAGCCCATTGGATCATGCGGCACAACCAATCCGCGTTGCCCGACAGTTGGCACTGTCAGATGGATTGCGCCCTGACTTGTTCGCAAAAGCAAAAACGGCATACTGCGGCCACCTGCATATTTCAGCCCTATCGTCGCCGTCCAATAACCAACAAGGATCACAGGATGAGTTCATCTGACATCAAAGCGGAATTCCTTTTGCCAACCGAGGAATTGCGCAATGATCTGCCGTTTTTCACAAGGACGCTGGGCATGCGGCTTGAGAATATTTTCCCGGCCGATGATCCCTCAGTGGCCAGTTTTTCAGGTCATGGTGTCCGGATCCGGATTGAAAAAGGTGCCGCTGTCCCGCCGGGCCACCTGCGGATTTTGACCGACGATCCAGACAGTTTTGCCGATGGAAAGCGGTCATTGACTGCGCCCAATGGCACCAAGGTTGAAATTGTGCCGCTGTCACCAACCGTTGAACAGCCCGCAACACAGCATGAATTTGCCGTCCGCCGGTTGCGCGATGAGGCACCTTGGGTCATCGGCCGAGCAGGGATGCATTACCGCGATCTTATCCCGACACGCCTTGGCGGGTCGATCATTGCCAGTCACATCCGCATCCCTGATGGCGGCCCGGTGCCGGATATGGTGCACTATCATACGGTCGGATTTCAGCTCATTTTCTGCTACAAAGGCTGGGTTGATGTTCTCTATGAGGACCAGGGTGAAGCGATCCGCCTGCATGCAGGCGATTGTGTGACCCAACCCCCCGGCATCCGTCACCGGGTGGTCGAAGCCTCTGCCGAGATTGAGGTCATCGAAATTGGTGTCCCCGCCGAACATGTCACCACCATTGATCATGAATTCACGCTGCCCAATGGCACGGGCGACCCCGATCGCGAATGGGACGGGCAGACCTTTGTCCATCACATCAAGGACAAGGCAGATTGGGCCCCTTTTCGGATTCCGGGGTTCACGATGCGCGACACGGGTATCGCCGCAGGAACCAAAGGTGTGGCAGGGATTCAGGTCGCTCGATTTGAGAAGGGGGCCCCGCCAGCCAGCACGCATGATGCAGACATCCATTTTACCTTTGTCATGGATGGCACAATGACGCTTTCTGCCGAGGGCCAAGAGGATCGCGATTTGCAACCCGGTGATGCCTTTGTCATCCCACCCGATATGATGGCGCAGTACAAGGATTGTTCTGAAGATCTGGAACTGTTGGAGGTCGCGTTAAGAGGGGACTTTTCCACGAAAATCGTGTAAAATTGGGTAGAGGTTCGCTCAACGTGTTACTGAATATAGAGATGTTCTAAAGATTAGTAACATTAATCTTGCTCTGTTATCCCTGATCGGCTAGCTTTCGGCACGGCAAAGGGGGAAATCCGTTTGGAAGCCTTGATATGTGATGCGATACGCACTCCAATTGGACGTTACGGCGGTGCCCTGGCAAGTGTGCGGCCCGACGATCTTGCCGCCATTCCAATCGCCGCATTGATGGCGCGAAACCCGAACGTGGATTGGTCGCAGGTCGATGATGTGATCCTCGGGTGCGCCAATCAGGCAGGCGAGGATAACAGAAATGTCGCCCGTATGGCCGCCCTTTTGGCCGGGCTTCCAGTGGATGTGCCCGGTGCCACCATCAACCGGCTCTGCGCCTCTGGCATGGATGCCGTCGGTGCCGCCGCCCGCGCCATCCGCGCAGGCGATATGGATCTGGCAATCGCGGGCGGTGTCGAAAGCATGACGCGCGCGCCCTTCGTGATGCCCAAGGCCGAAACGGCCTATTCCCGTGGCAATGCTGTCTATGACACGACGATCGGCTGGCGGTTCGTCAATCCATTGATGAAAGCGCAGTATGGTGTCGATTCAATGCCTGAAACGGCCGACAATGTCGCTGAGGACCACAGTGTGACCCGCGCCGATCAGGATGCCTTTGCCCTGCGCAGTCAGCAACGCTGGGCTGCGGCGGATGCCGCTGGCATCTTTGCCGAAGAAATCACGCCGGTATCTATCCCGCAGCGCAAGGGTGACCCCATCATCGTGGATAGCGACGAACACCCGCGCCCAGACACAACGGCCGACAAACTGGCAAAGTTACGCGGCATCAACGGTGCTGACCTGACCGTCACGGCAGGTAATGCGTCTGGCGTGAACGACGGTGCCGCGGCGCTTTTGATAGCGTCAGAGCAGGCGGCGAACGACCACAATTTGACACCGATTGCACGCGTTGTTGCGATGTCGGCCGCAGGGGTGGAACCGCGTGTCATGGGCATCGGCCCGATCCCGGCCTGTCAAAAGGTTCTCGCCCGCGCGGGCCTCACCATCGACCAGATGGATGTGATTGAGCTTAATGAGGCCTTCGCATCCCAAGGCCTCGCCACCCTACGTGCTTTGGGCGTTGCAGATGATGCGCCCTATGTGAACGCCAACGGCGGGGCCATCGCCCTTGGCCATCCGCTTGGCATGTCTGGCGCACGGCTGGTGATGACCGCCGCCTTGCAACTCAAACGCACCGGTGGCCGCTATGCCCTTTGCACGATGTGTGTGGGTGTTGGGCAAGGTGTTGCCATGATCCTAGAAAGGACCTGAACGATGTACGCACAGATGATCCAGTCCACCGGCAAAGGCGTCAAATCCCTGGACGAGATGGAGCCGGACGAACGCGCCTTTCAGGAACGTATCAACGCAGGTGGCAAGATTGAGCCGAAGGATTGGATGCCTGATGGCTATCGCAAAAACCTGATCCGGCAAATCGGTCAGCACGCCCATTCCGAGATCGTCGGCCAACTGCCCGAAGGCAACTGGGTGACCCGCGCGCCGACGCTCGAACGCAAAGCGATCCTGCTGGCCAAGGTTCAGGATGAGGCCGGGCATGGTCTGTACCTTTACTGCGCTGCTGAAACGCTCGGCGTGACCCGCGATCAGATGACGCGTGACCTGCTGTCAGGCAAGATGAAATACTCTTCGATCTTCAATTATCCGACCCTAACATGGGCAGATATGGGTGCCGTTGGTTGGTTGGTCGATGGTGCCGCAATCATGAATCAGGTGCCCCTGCAACGCACATCATACGGTCCCTATGCCCGTGCGATGGTGCGCATCTGCAAAGAGGAATCCTTTCACCAGCGCCAGGGGTTCGACATCATGATGAAGATGGCGAACGGTACCGAGGCACAGCGTAAGATGGCTCAGGATGCGTTGAACAGGTTCTGGTATCCGTCTTTGATGATGTTCGGACCCTCAGATGCTGAATCGGTCCATTCCGCACAAAGCATGGCGTGGAAAATCAAGATGAACACCAATGACGAGCTGCGCCAGAAATTCGTCGATCAAACCGCCCCGCAAGCCGCATACCTTGGCCTGACAATTCCCGACGACAAGCTGAAGCTTAACGAGGAAACCGGGCATTACGAATTCAGCGAACCTGATTGGGACGAATTCTTTGACGTTCTGCGCGGCAACGGCCCTTGCAACACCGAACGGCTGGAGGCCCGCAACAAAGCATGGGACGACGGGCGTTGGGTGCGTGAAGGATTGCTGGCCCACGCCGAAAAGAAACGCGCAAGCGCATTAGCAGCGGAGTAAAATCATGAGCAGCCCTGAATCCAGCGAATATGACGGCACCGAGGCCGTGCCACACGGCAAAGCCCGCGCAACCGAATGGCCCTTGTGGGAAATCTTTATCCGGGGGCAGCACGGGCTTAGCCATAGACACGTTGGCTCGCTCCATGCTCCTGATGCGGAAATGGCCATCAAAAATGCCCGCGATGTCTACACACGCCGCAACGAAGGGGTCAGCATCTGGGCCGTTCAGGCGATGGATATTGCCGCCTCCTCGCCCGAGGATAAGGGCGCGCTTTATGAGCCTGCCAATGACAAGGTTTACCGCCACCCCACATTCTTTGACATCCCGGACGAAGTGGGGGCGATGTGACCCAACCGCTCTTTGAATTTCTGTGCCGCATGGGCGATAACACCCTTGTTTTAGGGCACCGCGTCTCTGAATGGTGTGGCGTTGCCCCGGTCCTTGAAGAAGACATCGCTTTGGCCAACACGGCGCTCGACATGATCGGGCAGACTCAGCTTTGGCTTGGTCTGGCTGGCCAGATCGAAGGCAAATCGCGCGATGCAGATACGCTGGCGTTTCACCGTGACGTTTGGGATTTTCGGAACGTCCTGTTGGTTGAACAGCCAAATGGCGATTTTGGCCACACCATGATGCGTCAGTTCCTGTTTGATGGCTGGCATCTGGCGCAATTGAAGGCCCTGATGGGGTCATCCAATGCCGAGATTGCCGCAATAGCGGAAAAATCGACCAAGGAAGTGACCTATCACCTTGAACGATCCTCTGACACGGTGATCGGCCTTGGGGACGGCACCGAAGAAAGCCACAACCGGATGCAAAAAGCGCTTGATCGGTTGTGGCCCTATGTCGGGGAAATGTTTGTGTCTGATGCCGTTGATGAACAAATGGTCAAAGACGGCATTGCACCAGATCCTGCATCTTTGCGCGAGGGGTATGATGCCTTGTTAAGTGATGTGTTTACCGCCGCAACCTTGGTCCGACCGACCACCGACTTTGCGCACAAAGGCGGAAAATCCGGCGTTCGACATTCTGAACATCTGGGGCACATGCTGACGCAGATGCAATGGCTCCAACGCGCCTATCCGGATGCGTCATGGTGATCGAAAAGCCTTCGTTAGACACTGTTTGGGATTGGCTGGCGCAGGTGCCCGACCCGGAAATTCCTGTGATCTCGCTGACTGATCTGGGCATCATCCGCGACATTCAGTGGCATGGTGATACGCTTGAAGTCACCGTCACCCCGACCTATTCCGGCTGTCCCGCGACCAGCATCATCAATCTTGATATCGAAACGGCCCTTAGGGCCAAGGGCATCGAAAAACTGGCTCTAAAAAGGCAATTATCACCCGCCTGGACCACCGATTGGCTGTCTGACGCGGGCCGCGAAAAACTGGAACGCTATGGGATTGCCCCACCCCAACCCGCAGGCGGTCCAAAGGCATGTCCGCATTGTAAGTCCAGTCAGGTCGAGAGGATCAGCCAATTCGGTTCAACCCCCTGCAAAGCGCAATGGCGTTGTAAGGACTGTCTGGAACCCTTTGACTATTTCAAGTGCATTTGAGGCCCCCGAAATGAACCAATTTCTTCCCCTTACCGTGACAGATATTCACCATACCATCCGTGATGCAGTTGTCCTGACGCTTGAACCTGCGGACCCTGCGGCGTTTGCGTTTACCCAGGGCCAGTATCTGACCTTCAAACAGGATTTTGACGGCACCGAGTTGCGCCGTAACTATTCGATTTGCGCCGGACTTGATGACGATGTCTTGCAGATTGGCATCAAACGGGTTGATGGTGGCGCATTCTCAACCTTTGCGAATACCCGCCTGAAAGTGGGCGACACACTTCATGCGATGCCCCCTCAGGGCAAGTTTTTCACCAAGTTAGAGCCTGATAAGGCCAAAAATTATCTCGGTTTTGCAGGGGGATCGGGCATTACGCCTGTCTTGTCGATCCTTAAAACAGTGCTGAAGCGCGAACCGCATTCAACTTTCACACTGGTCTATGCAAACCGCGCCGTGAACACGGTCATGTTTCGCGAAGAACTTGAGGACCTCAAGAACCGCTATATGGGTCGCCTGACCATCATTCACATGCTGGAATCCGGGCAGGATATTGATCTGTTTACCGGTCGCGTCGATCAGGAAAAATGCGCGATGCTGTTCAAGCATTGGATTGACGTGAAAAATATGGATACCGCGTTCATCTGCGGGCCGGAACCGATGATGCTGGCCGTCTCAGAATCCCTGAAAAAGCACGGGTTAGAGCCTGATCAGATCAAATTTGAGCTCTTTAGTGAAAGCCAGCAAGGGCAATTGGCGAAACAGGAAATGGCCAAGCGCAGCGAAGGTCAAAGAGGCACCCAAGTCACTGTGATCATCGAAGGGGCCCAGCGCACGTTTGAGATGACCAAGGGACAATCTGTATTGGAGGCTGCCTTGGCAAACGGCCAGGACGCACCTTTTGCCTGCAAGGCGGGCGTTTGTTCGACCTGCATGGGGAAGGTTATTGAAGGCGAAGTTGAAATGCTGAGCAATCATGCCCTTGAGGACTATGAGGTTGAACGCGGCTATGTGCTGACCTGTCAGAGCTATCCGCTCAGTGACGCGCTCATCATAGACTACGATACGCACTAGGAGCATCTTGATGTTGGACGTACAAAGCTTTGCCGCAGGGCAATGGGTTTCATCTGGCGCAGGTGCCCGCAATATCGCCAGCGCGATTACCGGTGACGTCATTGCGCAGGCGGGCAATGATGCCCTCGATGTTCAGGGAATGCTGGGTTTCGCCCGTGATACCGGCGGGCCTACATTAAGGAAAATGACGTTTCATGACCGTGCGCGCATGCTCAAGGCGCTGGCCCTTCATCTGCGCGAGCATCGGCAGACGCTGTATGACCTGTCCTATGACACCGGCGCGACCCTGAGCGATCACAAGATCGATGTGGACGGTGGCATTGGCACAATGTTGGTGTTTGCGTCGAAAGGACGGCGCGAGATGCCCGATGCTCATGTGTATCTTGATGGCCCACCAGAACAATTGGGCCGCGCAGGGCAATTCATGGGTCGCCATATTTGCACGCCGTTGCAGGGCGTCGCCGTCCATATCAACGCCTTCAACTTCCCCGTTTGGGGGATGCTGGAAAAGCTTGCACCGACCCTCCTGGCTGGCGTTCCTGCCATTGTAAAACCTGCCACCGCGACCTGTTACGTCACCGAGGCGTGCGTGCGTATCATGTTAAACTCCGGCATTATGCCCAAAGGTGCGCTGCAACTGGTCAGTGGTGGACTGGGCGACATGCTGGATCATCTCGATTGTCAGGATGCGGTGGCCTTTACGGGTTCCGCACATACCGCGCTCAAACTGCGCCGCAACCCAGTGTTGCTGGAACGCTCTGTGCGCTTCGCCTCGGAACAAGACAGCCTGAACGCGTCTGTCCTTGGCCAAGATGCAGAGCCTAATACGGCAGAATTCGAACTTTTTGTGAAAGAAGTCCACCGCGAGATGACCGCCAAAGCAGGTCAGAAATGCACAGCAATCCGGCGCATCATCGTGCCAGAAGCCCGGATTGATGCAGTGATTGCGGCGATCAGTGCCCGTCTTTCCAACACCACAATCGGTGACCCGCGCAACGAGGCGACAGGCATGGGGGCGCTGGTATCGGCCAGTCAGAAACATGACGTATTGAAAAAAACCGCATTGATCGGGGCGGAGGCGGAGCGTGTTTTTGGCAACCCCGATGATTTCAGCATCGAAGGGGCCGACAAGGACAAGGGCGCGTTTGTCCCGCCAATGCTGTTTCACTGCGCAAACCCGGACACCGCGCAGCGCGTACATGACACCGAAGCGTTTGGCCCCGTTTCAACAATCATGCCCTATCGCGATCTCGATCACGCCATTGCCCTGCTCAACAAAGGCAAGGGGTCGCTGGTCGCGTCGGTTTTTACCAATGACGGTAATGTTGCGCGGGATATCACGCTGGGGGCGGCCGCGTTCCATGGCCGGCTCTATTTCAACAACCGATCATCAATGGCCGAAGCGACAGGGCACGGCGCGCCCTTGCCCCATATGGTCCATGGCGGCCCCGGTCGCGCGGGCGGCGGCGAAGAATTGGGCGGCATCCGCGGTGTCATGCATTATATGCAGCGCACGGCGGTTCAAGGTAGCCCCGACATCTTGACCGCGATCGGCCAACAATGGGTGCCCGGCGCGACCGAGAAAACAGACAAGCCGCATCCTTTCACCCGCAGCTTTACCGCGCTTGAGATTGGCGAGACGTTCCACAGCGACAGCCGCCAGGTGACGCTGGAGGACATCGAAACCTTTGCCCATTTCACGGGTGACACGTTTTATGCGCATATGGATGACGAAGCGGCGCGCGCAAATCCGTTTTTCCCGGGCCGGGTCGCCCATGGATATCTGCTGCTCAGTTTCGCGGCAGGGCTGTTTGTGCAACCTGACCCCGGCCCCGTTTTGGCCAATACCGGCCTTGATAACTTGCGTTTCATGGCACCGGTTGAGGCAGGCGACAGCATCAAGGTGCGGCTGAGCGTCAAACACAAAACCCCTCGTAATGATGAATACGGCGAGGTACGGTGGCACGTAACTCTGACCAATCAGAAAGAAGAGGCTGTGGCCGAATATGAGCTTTTGACGATGAATGCAGTCTGACGATTTCATACGTTTCACCGCAGGCCTGCGTGATCTGGGCGGGCAACGGGTCTGGTCATTGATGATCAGCCTCTTTGGCGATCTGGCTCAGGGCAAGGATGACGTCATTGATGGTCCTGTCCTCACCGCAATCATGAACATGCTGCAGGTCAAGCCCGAGGCAGCACGTGTTGCGTTGCACCGTCTGCGCAACGATGGATGGATCTCGTCGCAGAAATTCGGCCGGATCAGCCAGCATGGCTTGACCCCAAAAGGTCGGACAGAAAGCGCTGCGGCCAGCCCAAAAATCTATGCTCTGCCCAGCGCGTCCGATCAGGACTGGCAACTGGTTCTGCTTGAAGACAGCAACGCGGACACACACGCCCATATGCTGGCCAAAGGCTTTATTTCCCTCACCAATCGGGTGTTTTTGGGCCCCTTGGATGCCCCAGCATCTGACGGTGCCCTTGGCCTGAAAGGTGGGAACGTTCCGAAGTGGTTGCCAAGACAGATCGAACCAGAGGGGCTGCGCGATCATTACGCTGACTTGCTGGAAACCTTGACTGATCTTAATGCCGCCTTGCCCGACCCGGCACATGTATCGCCATTGCAAACCGCGGTCCTGCGGTGCCTTATTGTGCACAACTGGCGTCGATTGGTTCTGAAACACCCCAGCTTACCAAGGGCTTTGATCTCGCCGGATTGGCCAGGGTTGGCCTGCCATGCGCTGGTGGCCGATATGCTGGCCCAATTTCCCCGACCCGCGCTTACCGACATCATGCGGCAGCAAACTGTTGCTTAACCACCTCAAAACGCGCGCTTTCCCATGACGCACAAGCGCGATATAGGGTGATGCATGACAAATTATCTGTATCAGAACGACCTGCCCGACGACCTTGATCTGGGTCCCGTTGTTGCCATTGATTGCGAAACGATGGGGCTGCATCCGCACCGGGATCGTCTTTGTGTTGTGCAATTGTCGGGGGGCGACGGCAATGCGCATCTCGTTCAGGTTGCCAAGGGCCAGACTGAGGCACCAAACCTTTGCGCGCTGTTGACCGATCCAGATACGCTCAAGCTGTTTCATTTCGGGCGCTTTGACATCGCCGCGATGGAAAATGCCTTTGGGGCCGTCACGGCACCTGTCTATTGCACCAAAATCGCGAGCCGGTTGATCCGGACATTTACCGACCGGCATGGGTTGGCCAAGCTGTTGCAGGAACTGTTGGGTGTCGACATCTCAAAGCAACAGCAATCCAGCGATTGGGGCTCTGAAACCCTGACCGAGGCGCAGATCGAATATGCAGCGTCTGATGTTTTATACCTGCACGAACTGCGCGACGAGCTGAACAAGCGCCTTGTCCGCGAGGGCCGGATGGAAATCGCACAGGCCTGCTTTGATTTTCTGCCCATGCGTGCCCACCTTGACTTAGAAGGCTGGCCCGAAACGGATATATTTGCACACGCATGAACACCCCATATCTAGATACCGCCCGGCGGGTGATCCGCACCGAGGCGAAGGCGTTAAACTCCTTAGCTGAAGGGCTGGATGCCCGGTTCCGCGATGCGATTGACATGATCATGGCCACCAAAGGCCGGGTGATCGTCACTGGGATCGGAAAATCGGGCCACATCGCCAACAAGATCGCCGCAACCTTTGCCAGCACCGGCACCCCGGCCCAATTTGTGCATCCCGCAGAGGCCAGTCATGGCGATCTGGGCATGATCACCACTGCGGATGTAATATTGGCCATCTCGAACTCCGGCGAGGCACCTGAGCTTGGCAATCTGATTGCCTATTCACGACGTTTCTCGATTCCGCTGATCGGGATTACCAGCCGTGAAACCAGCAGTCTGGGCAGTCAATGTGATGTGATACTGCTCTTGCCACAATTGGGCGAAGCTTGCGGGACAGGGATTGTGCCCACCACGTCAACCACCCTGACCCTTGCGATGGGTGACGCCTTGGCCGTTGCATTGATGGAAAACCGTCAATTCACAGCCGAACATTTCCGCGACTTTCACCCCGGTGGTAAACTTGGTGCGCGGCTGTCGCGGGTGGGGGACCTGATGCATACGGGTTCCGGCATTCCTTTGACGACGGTTGATGCGACAATGGCAGACGTCTTGCGGGAAATTGGCGGCAAGGGATTTGGCGTTGTCTGTGTGACGGACAATAACGGCCACATACAAGGGATCATCACCAATGGTGATCTCAGCCGTCATATGGACGGGCTGGCATCCAAAACTGCCAAGGATGTGATGACGGCATCGCCTGTTACCATTGATCCAAACGCACTGGCGGAAAAAGCGGTTGGGATCATGAACAACCGCAAGATCACCTGCCTCCTTGTTGTCGATCCGGATCAGCCCACCATTCCTGTTGGACTTCTTCATATCCACGACTGTTTGCGGGTTGGGCTGGGGTAACGTTGCCATGCACGCAGACAGCTATTCAAGGTGGGTGTCCTGGCTCAAGGTTCTGCTGCCGCTGGCTGCGTTGGCTTTGTTGTCGACCCTCTTTCTGCTGTCACGGGCCATTGATCCTGAAACGGTAATCCCTTTCGCGGACAGGGAAATCCAGGACCGGCTGCGCAATCAGCAGGTAACAGGCCCGTTTTTCTCTGGCACAACGGCCTCTGGCGATCTGATTTCATTTTCGGCTGAAACGCTCAAGACACCCGATGGCCAGGTGGCGTCCAACCGGGCCGAGGATGTCGAACTTGTCGTCAATATCGTGGACGGGTCCAAAGTGACGGTCACAGCCGAGATCGCTGAATTTGACATTGCAAAAGACATCGCTGAGCTGGTCGGGGATGTCGTGATAACAACTTCAACACAGTTTCGCATTATTTCCGACAAATTGATCTCGCAACTATCTGTTCTGAACCTGAAATCACCCGGCCCGGTTGAAGCAACAGGCCCTGCCGGCAACTTAAACGCAGGTAGCATGGTGATGACATCGTCAGACAAGGGAAAACCCGCCCAATTGATTTTCACAAATGGGGTGAAACTGATATACACGCCAAAACAGGTAAAAGAGTGACCACCGTGAAACATTTGCGAATTCTACTGCTGCCGATTTTTCTGGCTGTTCAAACTGTACCTGTTTTCGCACAAGGGACGAGCGTGGCCTTTGGCACAATCCGGCAGGACACCAACCAACCGGTTGAAGTCACCGCCGACAACCTTTCCGTCGATCAATCAACAGGCACGGCGATTTTTACCGGTAATGTCCTGATTGGTCAGGGTGAAATGCGCCTGTCTGCGGCCCGCGTGCTGGTCGTTTACCGGGCCGAAAATCAGGGCATTGCAAGGCTGGAGGCGACAGGCGGGGTCACATTGGTCTCTGGCCCGGACGCCGCCGAATCAGAGCGCGCGGATTATGACATTGATGATGGCACTATCGTGATGTCCGGGAATGTTCTGCTTGCCCAGGGGGCGAGTGCGTTAAGCGCCGACAAGATGTCTGTGCGGTTGTCAGACGGGACAGCGCAGATGTCTGGCCGCGTAAAAACCATTTTGCAGACTGGCAGCAAAAACTGATGCCTTCCCCGCCCGATCTTAAGATTGCACAGGGCTCTTTGGGCCTGAAGATTGAGCATCTGCGCAAATCTTACCGCAAAAAGATCGTGATCAGAGACTTTTCGATGCATCTCGACAGAGGAGAGGTTGTCGCACTTCTGGGCCCCAACGGGTCGGGAAAGACCACAACATTTTACGCCATCGCGGGCCTTGTCACACCAGAGGGCGGCACTGTCACCGTGGACGGCAAAGATGTCACGACATTGCCTATGTACCGGCGGGCACAGCTTGGCATCGGATATTTACCGCAGGAAATGAGCATCTTTCGCGGCCTGTCCGTTCAGGACAACATCAGCGCCATTCTGGATATCTCTGTTCCCATTCGGCACCAACGGCGCGAGCGGCTCGAGGAATTGCTGTCAGAATTCTCTATCGAACACCTGCGCCGCGCGCCCGCGCTGGCCCTGTCAGGCGGAGAGCGTCGCCGCGTTGAAATTGCGCGGTGTTTGGCGGCCGATCCCAAATATCTGCTTCTCGATGAACCTTTTGCGGGCGTCGATCCGATCTCTGTCGGCGACATTCGCCACTTGGTTGCTGATCTCAAGAACCGGGGCATCGGCGTGCTGATCACCGATCATAACGTACGAGAAACACTGGAAATTGTGGACCGCGCCTATATTTTGCATGAAGGCAAGGTCCTGATGTCCGGAACGCCGAGCGAGGTCGTTCAGAATGAAAACGTCCGTCGGGTTTATCTTGGTGACAATTTCCGTATTTCTTAACATTTCGTTAACGTCGCAAGTATAATTCCGCTCAGGTTGCGCCTGCTTGCCATTGACTTTTCACACAATTCTTGGCCTCATAGACCTATGGTAACAATTCGTTCCTGTTTGACCCCGCACCGGCCTACCTGCCAAGGCAGGGTCAAAAATTATCCGAACGAAAAGCCATTTTTCCGCATCTGAGTTGATCAAACACCACGCCCGTGGACCGTTTGCTGATCCTCAGACCCATAATAACAAGGAGACCATATGCGGTACCAAATCACCGGCAAACAGATCGACATTGGCGAAGCCCTTCAAATCCACGTGAAACAAGAGCTGGATGTATCAGTCAAAAAGTATTCAGAGCGTCCAACAGATGCGATGGTCATATTTTCAAAGTCGGCCCATGAATTTGTCTGCGAGGCGACCGTACATCTGTCAACTGGGCTGACCGCGTCTGCCAAGGCACATAACACTGATATCTATGGCGCATTTGATGATTGTAACGAAAAGATGGAAAAGCAACTTCGCCGTTACAAGCGACGGTTGAAAGATCATCACAAGGACCGGGCGGAACCTGTTGAACTTCTTGGCGCGTCCACTTATATCCTCGCATCAGATAGCGATTCAGACGCACAGGAACCCGAAACCCTCCAACCTATGATTATTGCGGAAATGCAGACAAAGATTGCAACCTTGTCTGTCGGCGAAGCAGTTATGCAGATGGAATTGGCGGGCGCACCTGTGCTGGTGTTTCGAAAAGAGAACAAAGAAGGCTTGAACGTCGTCTACCGTCGTGAAGACGGGAACATCGGCTGGATTGACCCGTCATAAACAAACTGGAAGGGCCAAGCCCATCCGCAAAGCAGAGCGAGCGAAATGGATTTTGCGAAACTCCTCAAGCCGGAGGCAGTCAAGGTACTGACGTCTGCCTCCAGCAAAAAACGCCTGATGCATGACATTGGTGATCTTGTTTCCAATGCGTATGGCTTGAATGCCAGCGAAGTCGTCGAGGCGTTGATCGCCCGCGAATCTCTGGGGCCAACCGGTGTCGGGCATGGCGTTGCATTGCCTCATGCTCGGTTGGACGGTCTGGAAGAAGTCATTGGTGCGTTTGTTTTGCTCGACAAGCCGATTGATTTTTCGTCCGTTGACCGTCAGCCCGTTGATGTCGCTTTTGCCTTGTTCGCGCCAGAAAATGCTGGTGTTGAACACCTCAAAGCGTTGGCTTTGGTCGCGCGCACTCTGCGTGATACTGCAATCTGCACCAAACTGCGCGCGAACCCAGAGGCCGGAACGCTTTATACAATTCTGACTGAGGACAAGTCAGTACAGGCCGCATAGCCGCCTCTCAGGCCCAGCGCGCAAATCCAAACATGACATAGTCGCGCTGGTACGCCTCAGCCGTCAGTTTCTCTATCTCGTCGTCGTAAATCATGGCCAACTCAAAAGGCTGGTCCAGTTGACTCGCGCCCAGTTCAGGCGCGTCCGCGCGCCCCAAGGCCTGTGCGATCTCTCGCAATTCCCCGGCCATATCGGCCTCACGGATGATCCGGTCTGGCAAGCATAGTTCGCCAAATCCCATGATCGCCTGCGCCTGCGTACACCACGCCGGATCAACACGGATCGCGGTTTGCCCTGACAGATTCCCTTTCAGAAAGGTCAGAAACGCCGCAAAAGCAGCGCGGTGCGCCGCAAGGTCATAGGTCTCATCCGGTGCACCCGCTGGCAACGGCATCTTGTAGCGCCGCACCAGGGTGTTGCGCAGCTGCAGGTAGCTGCCCTTGCCGGTGGTCAGAATATGACGGCAAAACGCATCATGCGCCCGCTGCACCGGATGCCGCAATACCGTAAAGCTGCGGTGTCCGGGGTGTTTGCGTTTCCACTGTCGCAAATCCTTTTGCGACAGTTTGGTCTGCAACTCACTCTTTGAAACGCCGTCCAGTGCCGCCATCCACTCCAGCACCTGGGCCTGCGGACCACTGCGCAGGGGCATATAGACCAAAGAGGATTCAGCGGCGACAACATAGGACGGCACATTTGGCCCGCGCCGTGGTTCGAAGTTCGGCGTGCGTGTCAGGTCAAACCGATCCAGACGCGACAGCGCCCGTACCATATGGTCGTAATTGCTGACCTTGGCGGAAACCGGACTTGGATTTTGCTTTTTCAGGTTCTTGTCAAGCGACTCCAGTGTTTCATCCAAACCCAGATACTTGGCCAACCCGTTCATGACCTCGACGCTCTGCAAATCCTCATACGCCACGTAAAACGCGGTCTGGCCAGTGGTTTGCAATCTGTTCAGTAAAAGCAACTGAAATGCCTGAAGCGCCTCAAGGTGGGCTTCAAATTCGCCACTGTCAAACACCGCCTGCGCCGACTTATGTGCCTTCATATCGGTCAATTTCCATTGTCCCGTTGCCTGGGCAATCTTCCAGCTCACATAGCTGTCAACGGGATTTCGGGTCAGAACGATCTTGGCACAACGCGGATCATCGACAATCGCATCAAGCACCCTTGGATCATGATCATGGAAATACCGAAATCCGCTAAGAGCTGTGGGATCATCGCGAATTGCACTTAACAACGCACCCGGATCAGCATCTCGTTTGGCCAGATCGACGCCCAGAATCGGCTCATTCTGCGGATACCCTAAAAAATGCGGGTTAAACGCCTCACCATGACAGGCGATGCCAGCAAAGGCGTTCAGGTTGGCCTCAAGAAAGTTCGACCCCGTGCGCATTTCTGCAAACACCACGAATGAATCAAATCTGGCGCTCATCCGTTACTGCACCATGTAAGGTTTGCGCGTCGTCTTTCGCGGCGTATCAATCCCCCGTTCGGCCGGAAAGTCGCCCATCAGATACGGGTGCATACCCTGATTCTTGAGGTTCTGCAGGAATTGACCAAATCCGTTGAGATCGGCCATTCTGGGGGCCTCTGACAGCCGACGCAGCTTCATGCGCCCGATCTCGTCAAGGATACCCTGCAAAGGCTCCATTGGGGCCTCGATAAACTCTGCCATGGTCCAGATGCGCACACGGGCCTTGGTGTAAGGCGACCGCAAAACATCCATATGTTCGCTTTCAATCTTCTGCAGTTTTGCCGCGGTGCTTCTGATTTCAGCAAAATCAAGGTTCGACCGGAACAAGGGCACCGCCCAGGCACCCGTGATCACCGACACTTGCGCGTTCGGGTCCTTGGCCACACGCCAGTTGATGTCCTGATTATCGGCCGGACCAAACTGAAAGCATTGCCGTTCCCCGCGGGTGTTCCAGATCAGGTTGGTCAGAAATCCCTTGTTGTTATAGTCGCGCAAGGTCGCGGAACTTGCCAGCGCACCATTAATCGCCGACTGTCCATCAGCGTAATAGACTGCGTCCTTGGCAAATAAATGGCCATGCACCCGCGCACCCGTTGCCTTGGCCAGCCACGGTTCAAAATTCTCAAACAGATCGGTAAAGCCCTGGAACATGGAATAGGGTGCCGCCGTAACGCCGTTTTCCCAATCTTCATTTGGAAATCTGCTTTGCATATACAAACCAGACCGCCCCCGCGTCCGACGTTCGACCGCCTTGGCAAAAATGCGGTCAATCTTGCCGGGGTTCGGTTCGGTCTTCTTCATCGCACCGGCAGCATCGGTCAAAAACGCCTCATACAGACGATCCGCATAGGGCCATATCTTGCGCGCGACAAAGCAATCTGACCGACGCAAAAGTTGCAGGTGATCATCGTAGAAAATATGCGGTTTGCCCTGAAAGTCGAATTTGGACAATGTCAAAGACCGGCTTTCAATTTTGGTTGAATATTGCCGTGCCAGCGTCTGAAAATACGATTCATCAGGGATCCAGACCTGTTTGAAAAACTTGTCGTAGGTTGATCGTTCCGGGTCTTGAAGGATCGCGGAAAGCGTTTGCCGGGACAAACACCACCATTGTGACCCCATGTGGGGCACAATTCCGTTTGGCATTTTGCGGCGCAGACCCAGACGTCGCTGAAGCTCCACAATGCGATCAAAAAAGAAGCGGTTCTTTTTCCATGACACCGGGAATCTTAAGGTAAACCGTTCCTCATCCAACCCGCCAACAGTCCAGGGGACATCGGAGGTCGTGGCGCTTTCGATAAAGTCAGTGCGGGGGCGTTGATCCAGATAATCAATCAGTTCTTCGACTGGCCGAAGCGGCAGACACGACCCTGATGCCAGATACACATGCCGAACCTGTGGAAAGCTGGCGAGCATCATCTCTGACGCCGCCTGAGACGCCGCAACGATGCCCCATGTGCCCCATTCACAACGGTATCGTTTTGAATATTCGATCGCGTCCAAATCGGACAACGCCGATATGAATGCATCATGGGTCCGGCGCGGCACGCTTTTGTCGATGTGGATCACAACCGGGCAACCCGCCGCTGCCCAATGTCGGGCGACCTGTTCGGCGCGCCCCAGCGCAGTGTGGACGAGCATGACAATACCGACGCTCATGCCCAGTTTCCTTTGGACATCAGACCCAGAATCTCAAGCTGCCGCCAGTTGATATAGCGTTCTGACCACTTGCACCAAAGCTGCGGATCATCCTTTAGCCGCTCTGCATAGGCCTTATATTCAACCGAACTTGCATAGTGCTGACCGCGTTCCAGCTCTTCTGCGGCTTTGCTGCCAAAGGTATCCAGAAATTTTGTGTGCAGCAGGACACCCGAAGCTTTTTCGCCGCCCCATTCATCATAGACCTGGTTCAAACCCCGCGGAAGCAGCATGTGTGTCGAACTCACGTAGGTGTACCGCTTGTCCCACTTGACCAGAGGAACCTTGTTCAAGGCGGGTGCCTTGGCAGGCTCATCAGGAAAAAACACCCGCGCCCGCGGCCCACCCTGAATCCAAAGGTTCGTAAACAGATGATTTCGCGTGATCGTGTAATTGCCGCTGTCAAACCAGGACGCGATATCAACCGGGTTTTGCCCTTCTCGATAAGGCTGTTCGTCCAGCCGTCCCTTTGGATACATGTCCAACAGCATCGCCGAGAATGATTTGATCGACGACGCATCCAGCCAATCGGTCAGGGCCCGCAATGGCCGCGTGTCACAAAAGGGGTAAACCAGAAATTCGTCAGGATCGACGGTAAGCGCCCAATGTCCATGGGCATACTTCATCTGCAGCCAGTTCAGCCAATCAACGCCAAACCGCGCGCTCTTATAGCTCGACTTTGTCCGCCAAACCGACACATCCGGCTGATCCGCCAGATAATCCAGCGATCCATCCGTGCTGTCATTGTCGACAAAAAAGAAATGGCCGACGCCCATCTCGCGATAATAATCCAGAAAATAAGGCAGCCTGATCCGTTCATTCCGCTGCGTGCAAAACAACAGAAGATCGTCCGTTCGGATTTGCCCGGTTCGGTTCACAACACGTTTCAGTTCCCGACGTTTTCGGAACGCACGAATACGCCACCGCTTCCGTTGAAGCCTCAGTCGATATGACTGGATTAATCCCAAAACCGCCCTCTATCTTCAGGGAATTACCGCTCGTACTCATGCGCTATCATCTTAACCTTAACACGGTCTTGAAGTGATCGGACCAACTTGGTCCGACAAAGAGATCAACATTTTGCGCCTGTGGCGGGCTTTCTTCCCAATTCTTTATCGTATTTATCCACAAATACCGGTCCGATACAGGTGCGTAAACGGGTCTATTGCCTAAAATTTCCCCGAAAACCGGTAAATCGTTGCATAAAACACGCGATCCAAGGGCCAAAGCTTCGAGTGGGGGAAATCCGTAACCCTCAGCAAGGCTGGGAAACAGGGCTCCGGCACATCCTTGGACAAGTGCGGCAAGCGCCTGATCGCTCAAGCCGGACAATTCATAAACGTTGTTTTCAACCAGTGGTTGGTCCAGTCGCGCAAACACACCCTCATTATTCCAACCCCGGCTTCCACAGATAAACAACGGCGGGGCCGCAGCACCCAGTTCATCCCAAATATCCAAAAGGAACGCGTGATTTTTTCTAGGCTCAATCGTGCCAACAGTAACGAAATAGGGCCCTTCAAGCGCCAGACCTTTTGGCAACTGGCTGGCATCAGCACGCGGCACCTCAGAACCCAGATGCGCCACGATGGCGGGTGGCACACGTCCCCAACCTTCCATGAATTTTTCAGCGCGCTCGCGCGTATCATTCGAATTGTATATTACCCAATCGGCGCTGGCGCTGATCCGGCGCATTTTGTCACGAAAGGGTTCAATGATTTCAGCGCGCTGAAACGCGGGATGCTCCAGCGGGATCAGATCATGCACCATCGCGGCGATGCGACCGTCGCTTCCATGTATGGCACCCAGAACCCGGTCCGTCAGATTGCTATGCCCAACGTTGAAGTAGACATATCCCTCCGGCAAAACCTCGGACAGCATCTTGGGCAATCGGCTCGGCAACACCTGCGCCCTTGCCAACCGCCGAACATCACTTTCTGCGCGTTGGTGCGCGATGCTGCGCCGTCGCGGCAATCGCGACAGAAGATCAACCTCGCCCCAGGGGACCCTTGCATCGATCCGGTCCAGGAAATCCTGCATGCCGTTCTGATCCAGCAGAATGTATCCATAAGGCGTCCGCACCAGCCCGAAAAGAGGAACATCATCCGCCAAAAACTGCTCTAAATAGGCGTGTTCGACCCTATCCACGCCTGTCGCAATCCGCCCGGCCCGCCGCAAACTGCGTGTCAGATCAAGCAGCCGCGCGCCGGGCATCTAGCTGTCGTAATGGCCTGTCTGGTGCCATCTCCATGCATCCGTGATCATCTGCCGAAGCGTTGAACGCTCCGGCTTCCACCCCAGTTCATCAATCGCCCGTTGCGACCCGGAAACCAGTTTGACGCAGTCCCCCGCGCGTCTGGGACCTTCATTGTAAGGGACAGCGCGGTTGGTAACTTCGCGGCTGTGATCAATCACTTCACGCACCGAAAACCCCGAACCAGTGCCGAGGTTAAACACCCGGCTCCCCTTGCCATCCTTGAGCCATTTCAGACCCAGAACATGCGCATCCACCAAGTCGCAGACATGCACATAGTCTCTGACGCAGGTGCCATCGGGCGTGTCATAATCCGTTCCAAAGATCGTCAACGCGTCGCGTTTTCCGTCAATCGCATCCAACATCAACGGCACCAGATGGGTTTCTGGCTGGTGGAATTCGCCCACCTCGCCATCGGGGTCTGCGCCTGCCACATTAAAGTAGCGAAAAATCACATGGCGCAGATCATTTGACGCCTCGAAATCCCGCAGAATTTCTTCGATCGCACGTTTGGAAGCACCGTAGGCGTTGATTGGAAACTGCGCGCTGTTCTCGTCCAGCACGACATTGTCCTGATCGCCATAGGTCGCGCAGGTTGATGAAAAAACAAAGTTCAAACACCCTGCCGCAACCGCAGCTTCAATCAACGTGAGCGACCCCATGACATTGTTTCGCCAGTATTTTCCTGGCTCCGCCATGCTCTCGGGCACTTGGCTGAGTGCTGCAAAATGCATCACGGCAACGGGTTGATACTGTGCAAAAACCTGATCCAATCGCGCTCGATCCAGCAAATCGCCCCTCTCGAACGGGCCGAATTTGACCGAGTCCTGCCAGCCCGTGATCAGATTGTCATAGGTGATTGGTGTGAATCCGGCGGCCTTTAACGCCTTACAGGCATGCGACCCGATATATCCCGCCCCGCCCGTGACAAGAATATTACTCATCATTGCGTCCTTGCCTGTACTACTGCGCAGCTTTGTCGATCTGCATGATGCTGCGCAGATACGCGCTCAGGTCGTCGCGCAATTCCTCACGTGCCAGACCAAAGGCAACAGTTGCCTGCAAAAACCCTGATTTAGAGCCACAATCAAACCGCTGACCCCGGAACCGATAGCCATAGACGTTTCTGCTCTGTTCAATCTCGCGCGCAATGGCGTCGGTCAGTTGAATTTCACCACCTGAGCCTGATTTCAGTTGGTTCAGGTTCTGCAAAACATTTGGTGTCAGGATATAGCGCCCGATCACGGCCAGATTTGACGGGGCCTTGTCGGCGGCTGGCTTTTCAACCATGCCTTTGACCTTAACCAACTGACCCAGATCCTCGGCCACATCCAGCATACCGTAGGAAGACGAGCGTTCCGGCTCCACCTCCATCGCGGCAACCATGTTACCGCCGGTTTCCGCATAGGCTTCGACCATCTGCTGCAAACATGGCTTTTCCGCCGCGATCACATCGTCTGGCAGGATCACCGCAAAAGGCTCGTTGGCGATCAGTCGACGCGCACACCAGACCGCATGCCCCAGACCCAGCGCCCGGTGCTGCCGGATATAGGCAATCGCACCACTTTCCATGTTGGTGTTTTTCAGGATCTGAAGAAGCTCGCTCTTTTTCTTCTTTTTCAACTCCTGCTCCAACTGTGGCGCATGGTCAAAATAGTCCTCAAGCGCACCCTTGCCGCGAGATGTCACAAAGATGAATTCCTTGATCCCGGCTGCCCGCGCCTCATCAATTGCATACTGAATGAGGGGGCGATCGACCAAAGTCATGATCTCTTTTGGTACCGACTTGGTTGCCGGCAAAAACCGGGTTCCCATGCCTGCCACGGGAAAAATTGCTTTCGTTACTTTCCTACGCATCTCTATCCTTACAAACTCTTGTTAGGTTGCCTCAGCTATCGGTGATCATCCAATCGACATCATCTTCAGATATTGGTCTTTCTTCGATATCTAACGCATTTTTCCGTTACAGTATGATACTATTCTTCTCAATCTTCGCTTAATCCTCGCTGAGAAGCAACGCGCGCCCGTTCCTTTGCGATGCGCCGCGCCCTTGCCGTAATGCAAACCAAGCTATCTTTTCGATCTGCCTTCCCGTAAATGCCACCACTTTGAATCCAGATGCCGCCACGATCAAACTTTAGCTTATGATAGATCGCCGTCCGCGACAGATTCAGCAAAGTTACAATTTCACCATTCTTCGTCCGTTCGACAGCCATAGCGTAGTCTTTCTTGAAGCGCATCGGACGTGTCGGCACAAAGGAACTTTTCCGCCGACCAGCCGGAAACGCCTCGAACGGCGCGGCAGGATGTTTCGGCAGCGTCCCTTTTTCAAAACCCCGCTGCTGACCGTCAAGATAACCCTGATCAAGACAGCGCATCAGCCGCGGCACATCACGCGGCTCCAACCCGCCACCTACCATATGCTGCAACAACCGATGCCGCTCTTGCCTGCGCAGCCGGTCCCACTGATCCTTGTGCAGACTTTCGGCAATGTGCTTATGCTGAAAGACAGCCCAGCTTGCCCCGATATCAAAGAGATCAAGGGGCACACGTGCTTTCGTGCGCATCGGATTGGCCGCAAACCCATGATGAACCTCGGCCATTGGCACAATCGCCGTTGTATGACCTGCGCTTGCCAACCTCATGTTGAGGTCCGTTTCATCCAAAAAATAGTGAAACGCAGGGTCGAACCCACCAAGCTCAATCAGGACACTTCGGCGAAAGGCCATATTCGTGCCTTCTGTCTTGATTGCGCGGCCCTTCGGGGGCTTTAGAATGCTGGCCTGCTGCATGTTCACATCCAGATCATGCGCCTCGCCCAGCGCGTCCAGACTGCGGGCCTTCCATTGGTACGATATCCCGTTGCGCCCCCGGACAAAGCCACTCATCGCCGCGACGTATGATTGCGCGCTGGGGGCTACCAGATAGCGCAGCCATTGTGGTTCCGGCACAGCGTCATCGTCAATAAACGCAACAACTTCTCCGGCCGCATGGACCAAACCCAGATTGCGCGCCGCAGAAATATTTGGCTCATCAAAGGACAGCACCTTCAGACCATCTGCAAAAGGCATATTCTGTGCTGCCCGAACCCCGTCAGGGTCCGCGACAACAACCACCTCAAACATCGAATACTGAAGCTGCGAGACACCCAAAAGGCAGCGCTGAAGTTCCTCCGGCCGACCCCGGCTGACGATAACAACGCTGACCGGCAATTGGGTCATTCAATGCCCATTTTTGCCATCATAGACTCTATTTTTGGCACATCTTCGGGGTTGTTCAGCTCCCAAAAAGCCCGGCCTCTGGCGTCAACTTCAACGCACAAGACCGAACGCCCACTTTCCATAAAGCGCAATTGCTCCAACCCCTCAAGCTGTTCCAGCGTTCCTGCGGGCCAGGTTGGATAGGCGGCCAGTGCATCCGTGCGATAGGCGTAAACACCAACATGATGGAAAACAGGCGTCATTTCAGTGTCTGCATAAGGCTTTGAGGTGAATGGCACGACTTCTTTTGAAAAATACATCGCACGATGATCCGAGGCAAAAACCGCAGTTGTCCCGCCCACACGATTCGCTTTGCGATCTGCCAAAAGACTGTTCAGCGTTGCCCCGTCACAGCGCAGAACCGGCGTTGCGATCTCTGCCTGCGGTGCGTCCCGCAACCCCTGAACCAAGCCCTCAACAAACCAGTGCGGCGTCAGCGGTGCGTCACCTTGCAGGTTCACGACAATCTCAAACCCACCACCCAGTACGGCATACGCTTCTGCACAACGTTCTGTCCCGTTCCCACAGGCAACTGAGGTCATGACCACCTCGGCACCAAATGCCTCTGCTGCTTCTTTGATCCGGTCATCATCTGTGGCAACCACCACCTTGTCCACACCCTGCACCTCGCACGCCGCGCGCCAAGATCGTTCAATCAAGCTGCGCGAGACGCCGCTGGCACCCTTTAGTGTTGCCAAGGGTTTGCCGGGATACCGACTTGATGCAAAGCGGGCGGGGATGACAATCAGAACAGACATCAGGCGGGCTTCAATGCGACGCCGGGGGCATGGGCGATAAAGAAGGGATTGGCAAAGTCACTCTTGCCGTAGGTCAATGGGGTCAGATCGTCGAACCGCACAACGGCACCACCGGCACCGGCCAGCACAGCATGCCCTGCGGCGGTATCCCATTCCATCGTCCGGCCCAGACGCGGATACAGATCTGCCTCTCCCGTCGCCACCAAACAGAACTTCAGTGACGATCCGGCACTCTTCATGTCCTGGACGTTGTAATTTGCGATGTAATCGTCTGTCGCCTGATCCCGGTGGGATTTTGACGCCACCACCATTAATGCATTATTGTCCGCATCAGAGACTGTTATTGGCGCGACACTGCCCACTTCATCCTTTGCAAAGGCCCCCGTTTCTTCGACCGATTGACCGTCTGCCTGCGTAAAGAACATGCGCGATTTGGCCGGTGCATAGACCACGCCCCGCGTTGGAACACCGCCTTCGACAAGCGCAATGTTCACGGTAAAATCGCCCCGGCGGTGAATAAACTCCTTGGTCCCGTCAAGTGGATCGACAATCAAAAATGTATCGCCCTGCGCCGTATGGGTTGCGGCCTGTTCTTCTGTCACCAGCATCACATCGGGAAATGCCACGCGCAGACCTGCAGAAATAATCGCATCGGCGGCCTCGTCGGCAGCGGTTACCGGACTATCGTCAGACTTGGCTTTGACGTCAAAATCGTCCTGACTATAGATCTCCATAATCCTGTCGCCCGCCTCAAGCGACAGCTTGCGCATCACCCTTACCAACTTGTCGTAATCCATCTGCTCGGGCCCCTTCGGCTTTCGTTGATTAGTACATCGTTTCCTCTTATGATGCCGAGCTAACGGAACAGCAAGAATTCCGTGCAAGCCTAGGGCATATGTGAAAGCAGCAGAACATGTTCCAATCCAGACGAAAGCCCACTGGCTCCTTTGCCTCGGCTGCGGCGATGGCCGAACTGATATACCACTCAGTTGTGCGCAGCGTGCGCAAACAGCACAACAATGCTTTTGTCGCCATCTTCATGAACATGATGCAAGCGGTCATGTTTGTGGGTGCCTTTTACATTATGTTCTCGGTGCTGGGCCTACGACGCTCTGCCGTCCGTGGCGACTTTCTGATCTATATCATGTCGGGGATTTTTCTCTACATGACCCATTCCAAGGCCGTTGGTGCGGTCTCCGGCTCGGAAGGGCCTGCCAGCCCGATGATGCAACACGCGCCGATGACCACCGTTATTGCCATTACCTCGGCTGCTATGGGCGCGCTTTATATTCAGGTGCTGTCATTGTGTGTGATTCTCGCGGCCTATCACGTGGCCTTTGCACCTCTCCAAATTGAACAACCTATTGCCGCTTTCGGCATGTTGTTGATCGCCTGGTTTACAGGCTGCGCGCTGGGCATGGTGCTTTTGGCACTAAAGCCATGGTTCCCGACATTCGTCGGCCTCTTTTCGACGATCTACCAGCGCGCCAATATGATTGCGTCTGGCAAAATGTTCCTGGCCAATACTTTGCCAAGCTTCATGCTGGCGATGTTTGACTGGAACCCGCTGTTTCACGCCATTGATCAGGCGCGCGGCTTTGCCTTCATCAATTACAATCCACGCTACAGCAATTGGGAATACCCCCTTTGGGTCGGATTGGTGTTGCTCATGATCGGGCTGATGGGCGAATTCTATACCCGCAAACATGCATCCATCAGCTGGAATGCCCGCCGATAGAGATCGCTCACTCGCTCCTGCTCATTTCACCCTTTTTCAAATACCGTCCAGACCCTCAGCCAGCGCTGCCATCCGTGTTGCACGCCTGCACGGTGCAAAATCACCCCTCTCACCTCTTTCAATGAATTGCCTCACTCCACCACGCGCAGCGTCAGGTTGATGCGCCCACCGCCGCGCAACAATGTTGATGACTGTGCCCTGATCCGGTCCACCCCATGATAGGTCAGGCGCGCATCGCCGCCCATCACAACCACGTCCCCTGACTGCAGCCAAACCGATTCCGTCTTGCCTCCGCGCGTCACATTTCCCATGCGAAACAAGCCCTCATCGCCCAAAGAGATCGACACGACTGGCCATCGAAAATCAGCCTCATCTTTGTCTTGATGCAAGCCCATCCGCGCATCTGCATCATAATAGTTGATCAGACAGCATTCCGGTCGCCGATCCAACCCGGTTAACGCATCCCACACTTCCATCACTTCGACTGGGATCGACGGCCAGGGTTTGCCATTGGGATGCGCGGTCACATACCGATAGCCGGTCATGTCCGAAAACCAGCCGTATTTACCCGCCGCCGACATCCTGACCGACATCTGCTTGCCATAAGGCGTATCGGGCCGGAACAGAGGGGCCGCCTGAACGACGTCGCGGATGGCTGACAGCAGCTGTGACTGGGCCGATTGGTCCAAGAACCCTTTGTGGATTTCAAAGCCTCTGACCCGCAAAACCGTCATAAATTTACCCTTCCTGTCACAATTTCGCAAAAATCATCTCAGATTCCCGGTTTCCTTGCCCTCGCAATGGTTGCAGGGTCCAATTCCGCTCCTTATATACCCTCCGAACCGCCGCGGGCCTAAGCCCAAAGCATCATCAGATCGGGACAATGGTGCCGCAACGGGCCTTTGTCTCGTGTCATCGCCTTGAACTCAAAAAGGGATCGAAAACATGGCCAAAGTAATTGGTATTGACCTCGGAACGACAAACAGCTGCATCGCCATTATGGACGGCAGCCAGCCTCGCGTGATTGAAAACGCAGAAGGCGCACGCACAACCCCCTCAATCGTCGCTTTTACGGATGATGAACGTCTTGTTGGTCAGCCTGCCAAACGGCAAGCCGTCACAAACCCGGACAACACGATTTTTGGCGTCAAACGACTGATTGGCCGCCGCAATGACGATGCGAACCTGGCCAAGGACAAGAAAAACCTGCCCTTCAACGTGATTGACGGCGGCAACGGTGACGCATGGGTCGAAGCCAAGGGTGAGAAATATTCCCCTTCACAGATCTCTGCCTTCATCCTCGGCAAGATGAAAGAAACCGCTGAATCCTACCTTGGCGAAGAAGTCACACAGGCCGTGATCACTGTCCCTGCCTATTTCAACGACGCCCAGCGTCAGGCCACCAAAGACGCCGGCAAAATTGCTGGCCTCGAAGTGCTGCGGATCATCAACGAACCAACAGCCGCCGCACTTGCCTATGGCCTCGACAAGGAAAACACACAGACAATCGCGGTCTATGACCTTGGTGGTGGTACATTCGACGTGACCATCCTTGAGATCGACGATGGCCTGTTCGAGGTTAAATCCACCAATGGCGATACCTTCCTGGGTGGTGAAGACTTTGACATGCGCATCGTCAACTACCTCGCGGATGAGTTCAAAAAGTCGAATGGCGTGGACCTGACCAAAGACAAGATGGCGCTCCAGCGCCTGAAAGAAGCCGCCGAGAAAGCCAAGATTGAACTTTCCTCGTCTTCACAGACCGAGATCAACCAGCCATTTATTTCTATGGGCAAAGATGGCTCACCACTGCACATGGTGATGAAGCTGACCCGCGCCAAGCTGGAAAGCCTTGTTGGTGACCTGATCAAAGCCTCGATGAAACCTTGTGCCGCCGCGTTGAAAGATGCTGGTCTGACCGCCAAGGACATCGACGAAGTCGTGCTTGTGGGCGGTATGACCCGGATGCCGAAAGTCGTTGAAGAAGTGACCAAGTTCTTTGGCAAAGAGCCTCATAAAGGTGTGAACCCGGACGAAGTTGTGGCCCTCGGTGCCGCGATTCAGGCTGGTGTTCTGCAAGGTGACGTCAAAGACGTTGTTCTGCTCGACGTCACACCATTGTCCTTGGGCATTGAAACTCTTGGCGGCGTGTTCACACGTCTGATCGACCGCAACACAACGATCCCCACCAAGAAGTCTCAGGTGTTTTCCACAGCCGAAGACAACCAGAACGCTGTGACAATCCGCTGTTTCCAGGGTGAACGCGAAATGGCCGCCGACAACAAGATCCTCGGTGCCTTTAACCTCGAAAACATCCCGCCTGCCCCACGTGGCATGCCGCAGATCGAAGTGACCTTTGACATCGACGCCAACGGCATCGTGTCCGTGGGTGCTTTGGACAAAGGCACAGGCAAGGAACAAAAGATCACGATCCAGGCCTCTGGTGGTTTGTCCGATGAGGACATCGAAAAGATGGTGAAAGACGCCGAAGAGAATGCGGAATCGGATAAAGAACGCCGCACGCTGATCGAGGCGCGCAACCAAGCGGAAAGCCTGATCCATTCGACTGAAAAGTCTGTGGAAGAGCATTCTGACAAGGTTGATCCAACCACCGTTGAAGCGATCGAACTGGCCATCGCCGCGCTGAAAGACGAACTGGAAAACGACAATGCCGACAAGATCAAATCCGGCATCCAGAACGTAACCGAAGCGGCAATGAAACTGGGCGAAGCGATCTACAAGGCCGCTCAGGAAGATGATGACGATGTCGCCACCGCTGCGGATGCCGCACATGGCGACGACGACATCGTCGATGCCGAATTCGAAGATCTGGACGACGACAAGCGCGCGTAAGCGTGTCCTAGGAACCCTTAGACTGGGCCGGTCCGTCAGGCGGGCCGGCCCATCTCGTTCCATAAGCAGGAGCTTATCCCATGGCAAAACGGTGTTATTACGAGGTGCTTGGCGTTGCCAAAGGGGCCTCTGCCGATGAAATCAAAAAAGGCTATCGCACCAAAGCGAAAGAGCTGCACCCGGACCGCAATGCCGACAATCCGAAAGCCGAGGCACAGTTTAAAGAAGCAAACGAGGCCTATGAGGTCTTGAAAAGCGCTGACAAAAAGGCCGCTTACGACCGTTATGGCCATGCGGCGTTTGAAGGCGGCATGGGCGGCGGCGGCCGGCCCGGCGGCGGCTTTGGCGGCGGTCAGGGTGATTTTTCCTCCGCATTCTCAGACGTATTTGATGACCTGTTTGGCGATTTCATGGGCGGGCGCGGTGGCGCTCAGGGGGGCGGACGACGTGCCGCTCGTGGCGCGGACCTGCGCTATAACCTGCGGATATCGCTCGAACATGCATTTGCTGGCCTGCAAAAATCCATCAACGTTCCAACCTCGATCCAATGTGATGGCTGCAACGGCTCTGGTGCCGAAGGCGGTGCAGAACCCACCACATGCCCCACCTGTTCGGGCATGGGCAAGGTCCGCGCACAGCAGGGTTTTTTCACCGTTGAACGCACCTGCCCAACCTGTTCGGGCATGGGCCAGATCGTCAAAAACCCTTGCAAGACCTGCCGCGGTGCAGGCCGGGTTGAAAAAGACCGCTCCCTGTCCGTAAACATTCCCGCCGGCGTCGAAACCGGGACCCGCATCCGTTTGGCCGGAGAAGGCGAAGCCGGCATGCGCGGTGGGCCATCCGGCGATCTCTACATCTTTATCGAGGTTGCCGATCACGAACTCTTTGAGCGCGACGGGGCCAACCTGTTTTGCCGCGTTCCAGTTTCCATGAGCACCGCAGCGCTTGGCGGCAACATCGAAGTTCCCACCATCGACGGGGGCCGTGGTCGCGTGCAGATTCCGTCAGGCAGCCAATCTGGCCGACAAATGCGCCTGCGCGGCAAAGGCATGCCACCACTCAGGGGCGGCGGCACCGGCGACATGATCATCGAACTTGCCGTCGAGACGCCGGTAAACCTGACCAGCCGTCAGAAAGAGTTGCTGAAAGAATTCGAGGGCGAAGCCCAAAACAACAACCCCGAAAGCAGCAGCTTCTTCTCAAGCGTCAAAACCTTCTGGGATTCGATGAAGGGCTGATCAGCGACACCCGTATTATCCGTCTCGACCGGGTTCATTTGGATTGCTGCAAAACAAGGCGATTTTGTTGCCCTGAGGGTCGCGAAGGTAGCCAACGTAAAAATGAGGTCCATATGACGCGCGAAAACTCGGCGGGCCTTCGTCAGATCCGCCTGCGGCAAGTGCTGCGGCGTGAAGGTCACGAACCTGGCTCTGACTCTGCGCCTCGAATGCGACCATAGACCCGTTCCCAGCCGAGGCGGCGCGCCCATCAAAGGTTGGTTTCACGTAGAAATCCGGCAAAACCGGCGACTGGCCCGGCACGACGGGCAGCGCATAACTCAAACCCTCAGGACCTTCCCTCAATCCGTAATCAAGCGCTGGCAGAAACGCAGAATAAAATCGCTTCGCGCGCGCGATGTCATCAGCACCGACCGTAACGTAGGCAATCATGCGGCGTGTTCCTTTCCAGACGTTTGGGTGTGACGACGGCTCCACCGGCTTAGGTTAGGCCGATACGCAAGTCGCCTCAATAACCGCTGGATGAAACACCAAAGTGCACGGCGCGCGCTGGCACAACCCAAATCACCCTGCAAAACCATTTCAGCCTACGCTGTTCGATTTTTAACCATTTCCTAACCATCCGTGCGCAGTCTCAAGGATATGGATAAAAGCACTTCGTCATTCGCCGAAAAACCGCTGCCCTTTCTGCTGGATGAGGCACCTGTCGCCCCACTCCCTTCTGGCAAACAACCCTCTTACCTGATCGACCATCGCCAACGCCTGCGCGCGCGGTTCATGCAGGGCGGGCCAGCGGCCATGCCGGATTACGAATTGCTCGAACTGGTGCTGTTCCGTGCGATCCCCCGGCGTGATGTCAAACCGCTCGCCCACGCCCTGATGGCCCGGTTCGGTGATTTCAACCGGGTGATCACCGCGCCCGAGGCGCGTCTGCGCGACATTTCCGGCGTGGGCGACGCCGTGATCATCGAATTCAAGATTGTTGAGGCATCGGCCCACCGAATGGCCCGGTCCCGTGTCCTTCAGCAACATGTCGTCTCCAGTTGGGATGCGCTGCTTGATTATTGTCACACCACCATGGCACACCGCGAAACAGAACAATTTCGGGTGCTGTATCTTAACCGCAAAAACGTGCTGATCGCGGATGAGGAACAGGCAAAAGGCACCGTCGATCATGTCCCAGTCTATCCGCGCGAGGTCGCCAAACGCGCGCTTGAACTCAACGCCAGCGCGCTCATTCTGGTGCACAATCACCCCTCGGGTGACCCCACGCCGTCCACATCAGACATTGAAATGACCAAGCAGGTTGCGGCCGCATGCGACGCGTTGGGGCTGGAACTACATGATCATCTGATCATCGGCACATCGCGTGAACTCAGCTTTCGGTCCGAAGGATATCTCTGACCCAAAGACGCAGAACCGACAAAATACCGACGCGCATTTCAGCGTACCCATACCTCGACCCGGCGGTTCACCTGACGACCCCAGTCGCTGTCATCACAAGCCATCGGCATCGCCTCGCCAAAGGCATCCACACCCAGATTGACCCGGTCCAGATTCGCCGTCACCGCCGCCGCACTGACCGCCCGCAGCACCGCTTCGGCCCGGCGCAGGGCGATGTCCCGGTTCGACTTGGCCGCCCCATCCCCGTCACTGAAACCAACGAATAAAAGCTGCCGGGCATCATAGGTGCCCTGCTCCAGCGCGCGGGCCAACTGCTGCACATTTGATCGCGATTGCGCATCCAGCCGGATGGACCCCGCCTCAAATCTGAACGACGTCGTCAAACGCGCCATCGGGCTAAGCGTCGCGGTCATGCGCTGCAGCTCCTCCAACGACGTCTCCGGCCCGGCAACGGTAATCGCATTGGCAAATCGGTTGCCTTGATCTTCGATGGCAATCTCTTCTGGGGTTTGATCAACAAAACCGGCCCGACGGATCACATTCTGCGCGTCAGGGCTTCGGGTGAAAGCAAGAAACTCGCGCGCGATTAGCGGCAGCCGCCGGGCCGGAAAATACATGAACATCGGCGCGGTCAGTGGATAATCCTCGGTCTTGATCGTCCGACGCGACGCATCAAGCGCAAAACCGCAGGTCCCGCCGAGCGTCAGCACCTGGGTATTGCTCCGTTCAGCATAGCTGGTGATTCCGAGGGCAAAGGTATCCTTGGCGACAGCTTCGGCCAGTTCAGATGGCAGGGCATGACGGATGATCGCATCGGTCAGATCCAATTTTGCGGGGGTCATGACCTGATCAACAATTGCCTGGTTAAGCCCGCTGGCATCGCTTGGCAGGTGCAGATCAATCGGCGCATCCGGGCCACCGAACGCCTGCCAATTGGTGATCTTTCCAGCAAATACCTGAGCCAGATCAAAGGGCGAAATGCGTTTGATCGGGTTAGAAAGGGACACGATCGGCACAACAGCGTCCAAAGACAGAACGCGACTGCGGTTCGCGCCTGTCAGATCTCCCATACCCGCCTCACGGGCATTAATCCGTTCTTCTTTGCGGATCTCACGCAAAGCCATGACGATGTCCGCCTCATCCGCCAACAGATCGGCGAAACCCTCATCTGTATTCGTCGCGCGAAAACCGAACCGGGCGGCAAGTTTGCCGGTGTCGAGCCGGGTCAGCAGATAGGCAAACCGCGTAAGGTCAGCCTCTTCCCGGGTCACGCTGTACCCATTGCGCTGGGCAAAGGCGTCAATCAGGGCCGGCATGAGGACCGCGCCCATGCTGGCAGAACCAGACATCTGGATTTCCGCGACAAAGTCCTGAAGGTTGGGACAACCCGGTCCCGCACAGGACACACCGGATCCATCAACCGTTAACTCACCGTAATCTGTCGACAGCCTGTAAAATTCACCATCAAAACCCAACAAGGTCCCGCTCAACTCCACCTTGCCGTCACGCGAAGTCAGCGAGACGTCTTGCGCAAAAAGCGGCAGGCCGAAAAATAGAAAAAGTGCAGCGAAAACCGCCGCACGTTTTACGATGATCATAGGACCTCAAGTGTTGCGTTAGTTACGCGCGACTTTCAGGTCTTGGAGCAGATTATTCAACACCAGAAAGTTGCCAATCGCATCGCAATCAGGAACGGACAGTGTCAGGTTCTGCGTTTTCATCCGCCCACCGGCACTGACTTCCAACGATTGCGCCTCAATTTCCTGGCCGCAATTCATTGCATTGACCTCTGTCTCGACACTCAGCACGATCTCGCCGCCCTGTGATGCCGCTAGTTTGGGAAAGCTGTAGACCTCGGCAAAAAGAGCGTCCGGCACGTCGCTGTTGCCCAGTTCAACGATCATACCACTTCTTCCGGTCACCGCATCGGCCAAGTCACCGGGTGCGTCTGCCCAAATATGTCCGTTTGAGCCATAATCAGCCCCAAATTCACGGGCATGTATCTGAAAACCGGTTTGGCCCCGCCACTGCAGCACAACCCGGTCAAAATCTTCAAGTTCTTCAACTTTAGTTTGTGCGACAGCGCCCTCTCCATTTGAAAAGGCGATAATGAAAACTGCCTCTTCTGCCAGCGCAGGCACTGTGATGTCCAATGTGCCGGTGTCAGAAGTTGTTTCCGTAAAAATCATTCCGTTGTGATGAACTGTCATGCGTTCATCTGGCAGGCAAGATGCGTTCAGGCTCAAGTTCACCATGGCTGCTGCAACTGCGCGCGCTTGTGCTGTGACAGCGCAGGCAGTGCTGACAGAAGGTTCTGGTACATTGGGTTCTGCCAGCTTGGGCGCGGAACCTGTGGTGACCTGACTGTCTGCCGCCGGCACGATCACGTTTGTTTCAAACTCTGCTGAGGTCAATTCGATCTCTTGGACATCCAGCAATGCGTCATTGGGATCAACCGCATCAGCCTCTGCAACCGCCGGGCTCGACCCCTCAATTGCCTTCTCACTGTTTCCGTACCGACTTTGCGCGGCATCCGAACTTTGCATGACAAAGCCAATGCCAATAGCACATCCCAGCGTCCCTACAACGGTCAGCATTTCTTTAATATGCCGCATTTGCCCATCCCCTCCACGGAATCGTTCGTGTAAAGGTATCGCGCAAAATCAGGGCCGGGTTATGGCCCTGAAAAGGGGAGTTTGAGGCAAAAAGAAGGCAAAAGCCACTTTCAGACCTTAGGCAAGGCGCCCGTGACAGTGCTTGAATTTCTTTCCGGACCCGCAGGGGCAGGCATCATTCCGGCCCGGATTACCCCATGTTGCGGGGTCACCTTCGTCAAATCCTTCGACCAGCGGTTCAGCACCTGCCTGATCAGGCGCGGCTTCATTTGCATCCGCCTGCATCGCCGATTGACGCGCCATCATTTCCTCAATCATTGCGCGCTGCTCTTCTGGGGACATCGGTTGGACCTGCCCCAATTTTTGGGTCACATCCTGCCGCAAACTGTCGAGCATGCTTTCAAACAGCTGAAAGGACTCGTTCTTATACTCGTTGAGCGGATCACGCTGTGCGTACCCACGGAACCCAACGACAGATCGCAGATGTTCCAGCGTCATCAAGTGATCACGCCATTTGCCATCGATGGATTGCAGCAACAGCTGCTTTTCGATGTTGCGCATGTTTTCGTCGCCAAACGCCTGGGCCTTGTCCGTCATCATCTTGTCGGTCGCCTCAATCAAGCGTTCGCGGATAACCTCATCATCCACACCTTCTTCTTCACACCATGCAATCACCGGCAGGTCCATGTTCAACTGCTCAATCACCGCAGCATAGAACCCTTGGGTGTCCCATTGATCAGCATATGTCTTGGGCGGCATATAGGTGTCTATCAGGTCATCAATGACCTGATGACGCATGTCCGTCACAATCTCGTTCAGGTCCTGCGCTTCCATAATGTCGCGGCGCTGACCAAAGATGACTTTGCGCTGTTCATTCATCACGTCATCGAATTTCAACAGCTGTTTACGAATGTCAAAGTTGCGGCCTTCGACCTTGGCCTGCGCGCGCTCAAGCGATTTGTTGACCCATGGGTGAATGATCGCTTCGCCCTCTTTCAGGCCAAGCGTGGTCAACACTTTTTCCAGACGTTCAGAACCAAAGATGCGCATCAGATCATCTTCGAGCGACAGAAAGAACGAGGTGCGCCCCGGATCACCCTGACGGCCAGAGCGGCCACGCAGCTGGTTATCGATGCGGCGGCTTTCGTGGCGTTCTGACGCAAGAACATAAAGACCACCAGCCTCTATCACCTTCTTCTTTTCGTCGGCATGTTCGGCTTCGATCCTGCTGCGCACGGCGACCGGATCGGCATCCGGGTCCGCATCAAGCGCTTCAAGCACCTTCAGCTCGACGTTGCCGCCCAGCTGAATATCGGTGCCGCGACCGGCCATGTTCGTGGCAATGGTTACCGCAGAATACTTACCGGCATCGGCGATGATCTGGGCTTCCTGCTCGTGCTGCCGCGCGTTCAGAACATTGTGCTCAATCCCGGCGGCTGTCAGCATCGTGCTCAATTGTTCAGATTTTTCGATCGAGGTCGTACCGACAAGACAAGGTTGTCCTTTGGCATTCGCCACTTTGACCTTTTCAATCATCGCCTCATATTTTTCGCGGACTGTGCGGTAAACCGCATCGTCTTCGTCCACACGGGCAACCGGCACGTTTGTCGGCACTTCGACCACGCCCAATCCGTAAATCTCGGCAAATTCATCAGCTTCGGTCAGGGCTGTGCCCGTCATGCCAGCCAGTTTTTCATAAAGCCGGAAGTAATTCTGGAACGTCACAGAAGCCAACGTCACGTTTTCAGGTTTGATATCGACGCCTTCCTTGGCTTCGATCGCCTGATGCAAACCGTCAGACAGACGACGGCCCTGCATCATCCGCCCGGTGAATTCATCAATCAGCATCACCTCGCCGTCGCGCACGATATAATCTTTGTCACGTTGAAACAGCTTATGCGCGCGCAGGCCCTGGTTGACGTGATGCACCACTGTGGTGCTTTCAGGGTCATATAACGTTGCATCTTCTTCGAGCAGACCATGGGCACGAAGCTGCGCCTCAAGAAACTCATTCCCGTCATCGGTAAATGTTACGTTGCGGGTTTTCTCATCCAATTCGAAATGCGCGTCTTCCAAGGACGGGATCAACTTGTCGACGATCTGGTACATCTCTGAACGGTCCTGCGACGGACCGGAAATGATAAGCGGCGTCCGCGCCTCGTCAATCAGGATACTATCCACCTCATCGACGATCGCATAATGATGCTCTTTTTGAAAAATGTCGGCCAGGTTCGATTTCATATTATCGCGCAGGTAATCAAAGCCGAGTTCGTTGTTGGTGGCGTAAGTGACGTCACATGCATAGGCCGCACGTTTTTCATCCTCAGGCATATTCGACACAGCGGCACCCGTGGTCAGGCCAAGTGCGCCAAATACCTTGCCCATCCAATCTGCGTCACGCTTCACCAGATATTCGTTGACCGTCACGATATGTACGCCCTTGCCCGTCAGCGCGTTCAGATACGCGGCAAGTGACGCCGTCAGTGTTTTACCTTCACCAGTCTTCTGCTCTGAGATATTGCCCTGATGCAGAAAAATCGCAGCAAGCAGCTGCGTATCAAACGCACGCAAGCCCAATGTACGGCGGGCAGCCTCGCGGCAATTGGCAAACGCTTCAGGCAACAGGTCATCAAGGCTCTCGCCATCCAACGCACGCTTGCGGAATTCCTCAGTCTTTTCTATCAGACCTTCATCGCTCAGCTTTTCAAACTCTGGCTCAAGCGCGTTGATCTTTTCGACCAGCGGGCGCGTCGCCTTGATTTTGCGGTCATTGGGTGTGCCAAAGACCTTTTTGGCGATTGTTCCGATACCCAGCATGTAATCTCCAGCCGAAGTTGTGATGTTTGCGCCGATCTGCTTGCTCAGACCTTCATCAGCCCATAGATAGTCGGGTGAATAAAGCACACGAGCGGCACCCATAGGGCGATTTAAGGGCCGCACCAAACACTGTCAATGTAGCAGCCCCCTTCACGGGGAAACGATAGGACATTCCATGCATAAAACCCGCACTTTTCTGGCATCTGTGGCAATGGCAGCCGTTTTTGCCCTTCCTGCAACAGCACAGGACGAGACAACGTTTGACACTGTTGTCGCCACCGTGAACGGCAAGAATATCACCGTTGGTCATATGATCGTTGCGCGCGCCACTCTGCCTGAGCAGTATCAGCAACTGCCGGATGAGGTCTTGTTTTCCGGCATCCTCGACCAATTGATCCAGCAAACGGCGCTGGCCGACACCTTTAGCGGCGAATTGCCTGCCCGTGCCAGACTGTCACTTGAAAATGAAACCCGATCGCTCACCGCAGCCGAAGTGATCGAAAGTGTGATGTCTCAGCCGATAACAGAAGAAGCCATTCAAGCGGCCTATGACGAACAATACGCCGATGCTGATCTGGGCGAGGAATTCAATGCGTCACATATTCTGGTCGAAACAGAAGAAGAGGCGAAAGCCATTGTTGAAGAGTTGAGCGGTGGGGCTGACTTTGCCGAACTGGCAAAGGAAAAATCAACCGGTCCATCAGGCCCCAGCGGCGGGTCATTGGGATGGTTTGGTGCCGGTATGATGGTTCCGGAATTTGAAACTGCGGTTGCCGGCATGGAAGCGGGCAGTGTTTCAGACCCGGTGAAAACACAATTTGGCTGGCATGTGATCAAGCTGAACGAAAAACGTATCACCGAGGCACCCATGTTGGACTCCGTGCGCGAGGAACTGGATTTGCAAGTCCGACAGACCCTTGTTCAGGCTGAGATCGAAAAGGTAACAGCCGCGGCAGACGTCAACAAAGACGCGGCCGCAACGATTGATCCGGCAGTCACCAAGAACGTTGAGTGGCTGGAATAGAGCATGGGTAAGATTACTGCTGTATCGCCACTGGCCCCGGCAAAATTCCCCGACCTGCCGATTATTGACGGTGTGCAATTTGCCACCTGTGCTGCAGGCGTCCGGTATCAGGGTCGCACTGACGTCATGTTGGCCCAACTGGCCCCCGGAACAGCAATTGCCGGGGCATTTACCCGGTCCGCAACACGCGCGGCACCTGTTCTGGACTGTCAGGCAAAAATCGGTGGCGCATCTGATCAAGGTGCGGCGATTTTGGTCAACTCGGGCAACGCGAATGCCTTTACCGGGCGCGGTGGCGTAACTGCGGTCGAGGCGATCACCACGGCGGTTGCGGCTGCCTGTGGCGTTCCGCAATCGCGGGTCTTTACCTCATCAACCGGGGTGATCGGTGAACCCTTGCCCCATGATCGCATTACCTCGGTCTTGGGTGATCTGACCAAACTGCTTGACGCAGGCGGCATTGCGGCAGCCGCCAAGGCCATCATGACAACCGATACCTTCCCCAAAGGGGCGACTGCCGAGGTCATGATCAACGACAAACCCGTAAAGATCGCGGGTATTGCCAAGGGGTCCGGGATGATCGCGCCGGATATGGCGACGATGCTGGTCTATATTTTTACCGACGCGTTGGTCGATCAATCGGCGCTGCAAGCCATGGTGTCGGAGCATACCGACAAGACATTTAACTGCATTACCGTTGATAGCGATACCTCCACCTCGGACAGCTTGATCATGGCCGCGACGGGCGCGTCTGGTGTTGACGCCACAAACAGCGATGTATTCAAAACCGCGCTTTTTGATCTGATGCTCGACCTTGCGCATCAGGTTGTGCAGGACGGTGAGGGGGCAACAAAGTTTGTAGAGATTTCTGTGACCGGTGCTGCAAATGATGCCGATGCCAAGGTCCATGCAATGGCGATTGCCAATTCACCATTGATCAAGACGGCGATCGCAGGGCAGGATCCGAACTGGGGCAGGGTGGTGATGGCCATCGGTAAATCAGGTGCCGCCGCAGATCGGGATCTTTTGTCAATTCGGTTCGGCGATGTTGAAGTCGCCAAGGACGGCTGGCGCAGCCCGGATTATTCGGAAGAGGCCGCAGCGGAACATATGAAGGGTCAGAACATCGTGATTGGCGTCAGCCTTGGTTTGGGAACCGGTGCCGCAACCGTCTGGACCTGTGATTTGACCCATGGATACATTGAGATCAACGCCGATTACCGATCATGATGCAGGTCCTGTTGGGATGAAAGTTGTGCTGGTATCTGCCGTTGCTCTGATCGATGTCGACGGCCGAGTGCTGTTGGCACAGCGCCCTGCGGGCAAATCGATGGCGGGTCTTTGGGAATTCCCCGGCGGCAAGGTTGAGCAGGGCGAGACCCCGGAAGTCGCGTTGATCCGGGAACTGGAAGAAGAGTTGGGCATCAACACCTGGGCCTCCTGTTTGGCCCCGCTGACGTTTGCCAGCCACTCGTATGATGAGTTTCATTTGCTGATGCCGCTGTTCGCCTGCCGCAAATGGGAAGGGACACCAACGTCCCGCGAGGCGCAGGCGCTCAAATGGGTGCGGGTCAATGACATGAGGAATTACCCCATGCCCGCAGCCGATTTACCCCTTATTCCCATTCTCAGAGACTGGTTATGATGCCTTTTTTGGCAATCCGGGCAAATTTTCGCTCGCATTATCCGCTTTTTTGAAACAATCTTGTAGTAATCACGCCATTGTTGTCTAGAATAGGTTAACTTTCTGGGGGGGAAGTCGGATGCTACGTACAATAATAATCGGAAGCTGCGTTTACGTTCAGGGCATTTTTGTCAAAGATATGCCTGATGGACGGATCGCAGTGAAGGTTGACGACACTGTTTTTTCCGGAATGCCGGTTCTCAGCAAATCCTGAAACGAAAAAAGGGCCGCGTCACCGCAGCCCCTTTTTGGATACCTTGTCTCACCTAACTCAGCTCAGCGTACGGGTGACTTCCTCGCGTTCGAAAATCTCGATGACATCGCCTGGGCGGACATCATCGTAGTTCTCAAACGCCATGCCACATTCCTGACCTGACTGTACTTCCGGCACTTCGTCTTTAAAGCGCTTGAGTGTCTTCAGCGTGCCTTCATGGATCACAACGTTGTCGCGCAACAGGCGCACACCAGCCGACCGGCGTGCGATACCTTCGGTGACGAGACAGCCCGCGACCTTGCCAACACCCGTGACCTTAAAGACCTCTTTGATATTCGCATATCCGATAAAGTTCTCTTTGATCTCGTTGCTGAGCAAGCCGGACGCCGCCGATTTCACATCGTCCACAAGATCATAGATCACCGAATAATATCGGATCTCGACGCCTTTTTGGTTCGCGGTGTTGCGCGCTGATGCATTGGCGCGGACGTTAAAGCCCATGATCGGCGCGCCTGATGCCTCAGCCAGGCCGACATCGGTTTCCGTAATCGCACCGACGCCGGAATGCAGCACGCGCACGCGCACTTCGTCATTGCCGATCTTTTCCATCGCCTGAACAATCGCTTCGGCCGAACCCTGCACATCGGCTTTCACCAAAATCGGCAGTTCGCTGACGTCTTCGTCGGCTTTGGCGTTCGCCATCAACTGTTCCAGCGTTGTCGCCGCACCAGCCGCAGCGCGTTTGTCTTTTGCAGCTTTCTCGCGATAGGTGGCAATCTCACGCGCCTGCGCTTCGGTTTCTGTCACGTTCAGCACATCACCCGCTTCGGGTGTGCCGTTCAGGCCAAGGACCTCAACGGGAACCGATGGCCCAGCCTCTTTGACACGCTCACCCTGGTCGTTGATCAGGGCACGAACTTTACCGTACTGTTCGCCGACAACAAAAATGTCGCCTTGGCGCAGCGTGCCATTCTGGATCAGAACAGTTGCAACAGGGCCGCGGCCCACGTCAAGCTGAGCCTCAATCACGGCACCGACAGCGGCGCGATTTGGATTGGCCTTCAGCTCAAGGATTTCAGACTGCAATGCGATGGCCTCAAGCAACTCGTCCAGGCCTTGCCCGGTGGTTGCCGAAACCTCAACGTCCTGCACTTCACCAGACATCTTTTCGACGATAACTTCGTGCTGCAAAAGATCAGTGCGCACTTTGTCAGGGTTGGCTGCCGGCTTGTCGATCTTGTTGATCGCAACAATCATCGGCACCTTGGCCGCTTTTGCGTGTGCAATCGCCTCAATCGTTTGCGGCATGACGGCGTCATCAGCAGCAACAACCAAGACGACAATATCAGTGACTTGAGCACCACGTGATCGCATCGACGTAAACGCCGCGTGACCCGGTGTATCAAGGAACGACAGCACTTGGCCGCTGTCGGTCGTGACCTGATAGGCACCGATATGCTGGGTGATCCCGCCGGCCTCGCCCGCCACAACCTTGGCATTGCGAATGGCGTCGAGCAAAGATGTTTTGCCGTGGTCGACGTGGCCCATGATCGTGATGACCGGTGGACGATCCACAAGGTCTTTGGGATCATCCTCTGCCAGTTTGATCACATCTTCGACGTCAGCATCTGAAACGCGGACAACTTTGTGTCCAAATTCCTCGATAATCAGTTCGGCGGTATCCGCATCAATCGTTTCATTCTGCGTCACCATCAAACCGTTGTTCATCAACGCCTTGACGACTGCACCGGTTTTCTCGGCCATGCGAGAGGCCAGCTCTGACACAACGATGGCAGGGGGCAAGTTCACGTTGCGCACGATCTTTTCGCGCTCAACGTTGCCACCCATGGCTTTCTGACGCGCACGTTCCTGCTTGCGCTTCATCTGCGCCATCGAACGATGGCGACTGCCCTCGCCACCAGAAAGCGCCTGATTCAACGTCAGCTTGCCAGAGCGACGGTTGTCTTCGCCCTGCTTATTCCGTTTGTCCGTCTCCTCGCGGTCACGATCCGTCTTGCGGACAGTGGGGCCGGGGGCGGGTTTGTTTGGTGCAGGCCGGGCGGCTGCAGGCTCGGAGGGGGCAGCAGCAGCTTTGGCCACGGCCTCTGCTTCACGCTTTGCGCGCTCTTCTTCGTCTGCCTTCGCCTTGAGGCTCTCTTCGCGTTCGCGATCTTCGGCCTCTTTGGCCTCAATCTCGGCACGGCGGCGTTCGCGGTCTTCTGCGCGCGCCTTTTCTTCAGCCTCACGTGCGGCTGCTTCTTCAGACTCGCGTGCCTTCGCGGCCTGAACTGCCTTCAGGCGACGGTCCATTTCGGCATCAGTAATGCCTGCCGGGCGTTTCGTAGGATCGCTGACCGGTCCGGCACCAGGGCCAGATGGCTTTTGCCCGCCCGGTTTTGGCACCACAACGCGCTTGCGCTTGGTTTCGACCACAACGTTCTTGGTCCGGCCATGGCTAAAGCTCTGCTTTACGTTGCTTGGACGCGAACCGCCCAGACCCAATGTTTTTCTACCGTCACTATCGCTCATTACGATTGTCTATCCTTTCGACTGGCCCTTGCCAGCCTCGATTACGCGCACGCCTTTAAGTCTTCCGGCTTCCTCTACAACACGTTGCGTGAGTCCACCAGAGGCGAGCGCCCCATGTATCACAGTTTGGCGACCGAATGCCAAACCCAATTCATCCGCCGTCAGCCAACCAATGTAATGGCCATAATGCGGCGTACTTAGTTTCGATTTGCCGCGTCCAGAACCATCAACGGCCTGCACCAGAACCTCGGCCTCTTCCATTTGCAGCCAGCCTTTAACCTTCTCATAGCCAGCAACCGCTTTTCCCGCCTTGCGCTGCAGCGAGATCAGGTCGACCACACGGCGCGCAAGTTGCTTTTCAACCTCGTCCGCCAAACCCTCCGGGACTTTCACCGGTCGTTTGGCAGCCCGTGAGAACAGGTTTTTCTGAACAGCCAATTCAATCGCCGTTCGGTCCGCCGCAACGTAAATGCCCCGCCCAGGTAGCTTACCAAGTATGTCAGGCACAACCTGATCATCAGGACCCACAACAAAACGCACCAACCCATGTTTTGGTTGCACGTCACCCGTGGCAATGCACTTGCGATCAGGACCGTCATCTCGGTCTTTTGGAACGCCACCGCGACCCATCAGGTTCTTCCGAGGCCTGCGATCAGGCCTCGGCCTCCTCAGTCAACTCTTCGTCTTCTTCCGTCGCATCCGGCTCCAGATCGGCAGGGTCGACCCAGCCCAGCATGATGCGCGCGGTCATGATCATGGCCTGAGCGTCTTCCAAGGAAACATCAAACGGTTCAAGGACACCATCGTCTTTGACGCGTTCGCCATCAACCGTTGTCCAGCCACCCGCCAATTCCCAATCCGCGCAGGTTGCAAAGTCCTCCAGCGTTTTCACTTCGTCTTTGCCCAGCGCCTCTAGCATCTGGGGTGTCAGACCCTCAAATTCAACCAGGCTGTCCTCAACACCCAAGGCACGGGCGGCATCCATCGCTGCTTTGTTTTTGGCTTCCAGCACATCGCGGGCTCGGGCCTGCAATTCGCCAGCGGTGTCTTCGTCGACACCGTCGATGACCAACAATTCTTCAACTTCAACGTAAGCAACTTCTTCAAGGTTCGTGAACCCTTCGGACACCAGCAGCTGAGCAAAGAATTCGTCCAGGTCAAGGTTGTCCATGAACAGCTTTGTGCGCAGTTCAAATTCGGCCTGTCGGCGCTGGCTTTCCTGCTCTTCTGTCATGATGTCGATATCAAGACCGGTCAGCTGTGACGCCAGACGCACGTTTTGACCGCGGCGGCCAATGGCAAGGCTCAGCTGTTCTTCCGGCACGACAACTTCGATCTTGCCGGCTTCTTCATCCAGAACGACTTTGCTGACTTCCGCAGGCTGCAATGCGTTTACAAGGAAGGTTGGCTGATCTTCATTCCATGGAATGATGTCGATCTTTTCGCCCTGAAGCTCGTTCACAACGGCCTGAACGCGGCTGCCGCGCATACCAACGCAGGCACCAACCGGGTCGATAGAATTGTCATAGCTGATCACGGCAATCTTTGCGCGCGATCCGGGGTCGCGGGCAACGGCCTTGATCTCGATAATGCCATCGTAGATTTCTGGCACTTCCATCTTGAACAACTCGGCCATGAATTCTGGCGCAGTACGGCTCAGGAAAATCTGTGGGCCACGCTGTTCGCGGCGAACCTCTTTGATGTAGACACGGATGCGGTCATTGGGGCGATAAGATTCGCGGCCAATTTTCTCATTGCGGCGCAGAATTGCTTCGCCCGCGCCCACATCAACGATGACGTTGCCATATTCTTCGCGCTTGACCAGACCGTTGATGATTGTCCCGGCGCGGTCTTTGAATTCTTCGTACTGGCGGTCACGCTCGGCTTCGCGAACCTTTTGCAAGATCACCTGCTTGGCGGATTGTGCGGCAATACGGCCCATTTCAACGGGCGGCACTTCCTCAACAAAGGTCTGACCGACCTCTGGATTCTCCATATATTGTTTGGCCTGTTCGACCGTGAATTCCGCCTGATAATTCTCAAGCTCGTCGTCTGCCACAACAGTACGGACACGGGTGAATGTCGCGCGACCTGTCTTGCGGTCGATCGCCACGCGAATGTCCATTTCTGCGCCATACCGCGACTTGGCAGCGCGGGCGAGCGATTCTTCCATCGCCTCAATGACCAGACCGGGGTCGATCATCTTTTCGCGCGCAACCGCCTCGGCGGTTTGCAACAACTCAAGCTGGTTTGCAGATGTAATGGCCATTAGGTGTCTCCCTCATCAGACTCTTCAGTCTGGATCTCATCAAACTTGGTTTCGTCAATTGCACCCGACGCTTTGCGCTGGCGCAGCATTTCTTTGATCAACTCATCGGTCAGCACCAATTTGGCATCCGACAGCCAGTCGAATTTCAATCCAATCGTGCCTTCTTCGACGTTGATCAGGACTTCGTCACCTTCAACACCCGCCAACTCGCCCTTGAAGCGGCGGCGGCCGTCGATCAGCTCTTCAGTTTCAATCTTGGCCTCATAGCCTTCGAACATGTCAAAATCCTTGAGCCGGGTCAGCGGACGGTCAATACCGGGGCTGGACACCTCAAGGGTATATTCTTCGACAATGGGATCCTCGACATCCAGTGTCGCACCAATCGCCTGAGAGATCAGGGCAAGTTCATCCACTTCGATGCCCGCCTCTGGCCGATCCGCCATGATCTGCAAAATCGTGGTCTTGCCCGACATCAACCGCACGCGCACCAATTCGAACCCCATATCCTCGATCACCGGTGTGATGATCTCGGCCATGCGGCGGTCAATGGCTGCTTTGGCAATCAGGTCGTTGTTCATGTTGTCCTTAGGCACAAAAAAACGGGCGCGCGGCCCGTGTTCAAGATCGGTGGAGCGTTTGGTTTGGACCCGAACGCGCCGCTGTTGAAAAGGGATATAGGGCGGATGAGGCGCGACTGCAAGCGGAGTCTGAAGCGCTGCCTATCCAAACCACCAGCGTTCTGCTGCACGCAGATTGTCGAGCGGGCGCAATTGGCTGATCTGCGCCGGATGTGCGATGTCGCGCGAAACCGCTGTAGAAGGCATGCGGCGATGGGGCAGCAGCGCGATGTCGGGCAAGTCCGTGACCCCATCCGCATCTGTCACGTTGACCGCATCCACTAGAATTTCTGCCAACGCCTGAATGCGCACTTTCTCAGATGGGATCGACACCAACTCAACCTCATCAAACCATCCTGCGTCCCCATCCTTGTAATGGGCGGAAACCCGCTCGGTAACAAGCTGCTGACCCGGCGCAAAATGTTTGACGCGGTAAAGGCCGGTCCCAATGCCAGACTGCGGTGCGTGCGCTGGGCGAATGACAAATTCCGGCTGCGCCAAAAGCAGTGGCAATCCGGGATTTGGCGCGTTCAATGCGATAATGACCGCATATTTCCCATCAGCGATACATGTGGTCCCCAAGCCAAAGACGGCGGCAAGACTGCCAGCAACATCTTTTGCAGTCAGAGGGGTATCATCATGAAACTTCACCGCTGGACGCAGATCGAACCGCCACGTGCGCCCAGCGTCAGACGTGTGCCATCCGGTCGCCAGTTCTGCCCGCAATGTTCCGTCTGCGGCAACTTCGGTCAGTGTGTCAAACACCAACCCCTGTCGGGCAACCTGCATAAAAAGGCCTTCGCCATTGGTCCAAGTGTCATCGCGCGCGGCATCTGACAGCGCCATCCGCAGACGTCCCCCGGCGCGTGGAATTCCAGCCGCAGACACGCCAGACGCCGCCAGCAACGCGGCAGCAGCACCAGAAGCAAAAAGTGCGCGACGATCCAAAAGGGAATTGCGCCGTGTCATTGTGCCGCGATCCGATCCATCGCGCGCACCAGCTCGGCGCTGATCCCCGGCTCAGACAACGCATGCCCGGCGTTGCGAACCATTTTGAGTTCGCTCTTCGCCCAGCGCTCTGACAGTGCAAATGCGTTTGTCGGAGGACAGATCATGTCATAGCGCCCCTGTACGATCACACCTGGAATATGCGCGATACGCTTCATATGGGCCAGGATCTGCCCATCAAATTCCAGAAAGCCCGCATTGGTGAAATAGTGATTTTCAAGCCGCGCAAAAGCCCGTGCATAATCTGCCGGCCCTTCGTGCGCGGTGCCTGACGAATGTATGGACGCCAGCGCATTTTCCCACGCGGCCCATGCCTTGCCGTATTTCTGTTCCGTTGGGAGATCACCGGAAAACAGGCGCTGATGATACGCCGAGATCATGTCCCCGCGTTCCTTTTCGGGGATCAGCGCCGCAAACCGGGCCCAAACCTCGGGCCAGAATTTGCCGGCACCGCCGCCGTAGAACCAGTCAAGTTCGGCCTGCGTCATCAAAAAGACACCGCGCAACACCAGGTGACGCACAACTTCCGGATGGCTTTGCGCATATATCAGGGCAAGGGTGGCCCCCCAGGACCCGCCAAAGACAATCCAGCCGTCAATCCCAAGTGTGGTGCGAATCAGCTCAATATCCGCAACCAGATGCCAGGTTGTATTGTCCGTCACAGACGCATGCGGCCGGGACCGCCCACATCCCCGCTGATCAAGCAAAATCACCCGATATTTATCCGGATCAAAATAGCGTCGCATCGACGGGCTGCACCCGCCGCCCGGCCCGCCATGCAGCACCACAACAGGGATGCCATCTGGGTTACCGCATTGTTCAACATAGATGCTGTGACCCTGCCCAACAGCCAACATTCGTTGGTTGAAAGGGTCGATCGGCGGATAAAGATACTGTACCGCGCGTTTTTGATCGGGAAATTTGTCCATCGAAGCCCTATATAGTCTGTCAGGACTAAAGAGCATAGGGAGCGCAGAATGCAAGCGCATCAAACAACCGTAGACCCCGCCGAGATTGCAAAGTTTGAGGCGATGGCCGCTGAGTGGTGGGATTTGAACGGTAAATTCAAGCCATTGCACATGCTGAACCCGTGCAGGCTAGATTATATCACCACTCAGATCGCGGGTGAGTTTGATCGTGATCTGAAGTCACCCGAACCATTCAAAGGTCTGCGCATCCTTGATATTGGATGCGGTGGTGGCTTGCTGTCTGAACCGATGGCCCGTCTTGGTGCTGACGTCGTCGGTGCCGATGCGGCAGAACGTAATATCCCGGTGGCGCAGGTGCATGCCCGGCAATCCGGGCTGGAGATTGATTATCGTCACACCACCGCCGAAGCGATGGCAGCCGCAGGCGAGCAATTTGACGCAGTCCTCAACATGGAAGTCGTCGAACATGTCGCGTCCCCCATCGACTATCTGACCGCGTGCCGACAATTGCTCAAACCGGGTGGCCTGCATATTTGTTCGACGATTAACCGCAATCCAAAATCCTTCATGATGGCGATTGTGGGCGCAGAACATGTGATGCGCTGGTTGCCCAAGGGAACGCATGAATGGGCAAAATTCATCACGCCCGATGAATTGTTTGATCTGCTGCGGCAGGCGGGCCTTGATCCGGTCGACCGCAAGGGGTTTGTGTTTAACCCGATCGCGTGGTCGTGGCGGTTGTCAGATCGGGACCTCAGCGTGAATTACGTCACCGCCAGCACGAAACCTGATCAGCCAAGCTGACGCCGGATTTCTCGCAAGATCGGCAGGGCGGCACGCGCCTGATCTTCGCCCAACTCATCAACAACTTTGTTGATCATCGGGGTAATCGCAGAGATCGCATTCACATGCGCCAATCGACCTGCCGGGCTGATCCCGACCATCTTGCGGCGGGCATCATCCCAATCGGGCCGGATGTGAATGTATCCTGCCCATTCCAGTTTGTTCAGCGTGTTGGTCATCGCACCGCGCGTGACGTTGAATGTCTCTGCAAGTTTGGCAGGGGACCGTTCGCTGCCGTGCCACGCCAGATTATTGAGAACCGAAAAATGCGAGATTTCCATGCCCTTCGGCAAGACCCGTGTCAGCCGGCTTCGCACAGATTGATCTGCTGCCAGCAGTTCGCTGAACAGCAGAATCGCAAGAGTGTTCTTTTCATCTGTCATGTCTGGGCCCGATCAGGGGTCTGAGAACCTGCGCCTATTGGCAAGGCTTGGCACCTTTTGGCGTGCTGCCACCCCTTTTTCCATATTCAGATCAAAGATGTAAACGCCAGTGTCTGTTTCGGCGTCCAAAATCACTTCTCCCCAGGGATCAACGACCAAAGAATGACCATAGGTATCGCGGGTTTTATGGTTTGTGCTGGCATGGGTTCCGGTCTGCGCTGGTGCCAAGACAAAACACCCCGTCTCAATCGCCCGCGCTCGCAGCAGAGCATGCCAATGTGCGGCACCGGTCACCGGCGAAAAGGCCGCTGGCGCGGTCAGGATTTGCGCCCCGGCGCTTGCCAGCGACTGATAGAGCAGCGGAAACCGCATATCATAGCAAATGCTCAATCCGATATTTGCAAAAGGCGTTTGTGCCATCACCGCCTGCGTACCGGGACGGTAGCCTGCTGATTCGCGATAAGTCTCTGTCTCGTTGATCTGAACATCAAACATATGGATCTTGTCATATCGCGCGGCAATCGACCCATCAGGCGCAATCAGAAAGGACCGGTTCGCAAACCGCCCGTCAGCGTCCTCGGTCTTTAGTCCCAGCGAACCGATCAACAGCCAGACACCGGTGTCCGACGCGACCTGCCGCAGAGCGGCCAATGTGATGTCGTCCGCCTCAAGCTGTAAAACGCTTTTTTGATGTTCTCGGCTTGTCGATACGCAATTTGTGACCTCGGGGGTCAGGATGAACTGCGCGCCCTGCGCCGCTGCATCCCGAACCAACTGGACGGTCACTGGCAGGTTTGCCACCGGATCATCCGAAACATTCAGCTGTACAAGCGCCGCTTTCATTATGCGGCCAACAAAGCGTCCAGCTTGCCCGCGCGTTCCAGCGCATGCAGCTCGTCAGAACCGCCCACATGCGTATCACCGATAAAAATCTGTGGCACGGTACGCCCACCATTTGAACGTTGCATCATTTCGGCCTTCCGCCCCGGTTCCGCCAACACATCGACTTCAGAAAAACTGACGCCTTTCTGGGTCAGCAATCGTTTGGCAGCGTGGCAATAGCCGCAAAGCGGCGAGGTATAGATTTCGACAGGTTTCATGGCTGGGCCTCTTTGAACGCGATGTTGGCACCAGATTTAGGTATCTTTTGCGACGCGCGCCAGTGTTACCACGCGCACTGGCCCAGAACCCGCATCAAGACATGCCTGCGCAGCGGCGGTTAACGTCGCACCAGAGGTCATTACATCATCCACCAACAGGATCGGACGGCCGGCCAATCTGTGTCGCCGTTTTGGGTGAACACGGATCGAATTCTCCAACATTTGGAACCGTTCCTGGCTGCCCAATCCATCCAGAGAGCTGGTGCGCCGAACCCTTTGCAATAGATCCGGGCACCATTCTTTCTCCAGCCGCGTCGATAACGCCTTGGCAAGCAATGCGGATTGGTTGTAGCGCCGTTTCATCAGTCTGCTCCAATGCAGCGGAACTGGCGCAATCAACGCATTTTCGGGTGCGATGCTTTGCACCACATTGGCCATCCATAATGATGCAGGGCGGGCGATTTCCTGTCGGTCGCCGGGTTTCAGGGCAAGAACCAGCTTACGGCCTGTATCGCGATACACCAGGGCCGCACGCCCCTGAACCCATGGCCGGGGGGCCGCAAGGCAGCCATCACATTGTAGTGAGCCACTGACATCAACACCCGGCAAGGGCACACCGCAACTGTCACAGGCGGCCCCGCCCACAAATGCCGTGTCGCGCCAGCATGGCCCACATAGGCCAAAATCGCTGTCCACCATCGCGCCGCAGGTCAGACACCGCGCCGGATAGACAAAGTTCAACGCAGTTTGAAATCCCTGCAACAACGTCATATTGATCCTTAATGACTGCACAGCCCATCATGACCGATCTTGCAAAACTTGCCCGCAACCGCGCACGCGCGACCCCGGCAGGCATGTTCCTGCACCAATCTGCCGCAGATGAAATTCAGGATCGGCTGGAATTGATTAACAAATCGTTTAAGGCACCTGCCATTGTGACTGGTTTCCCCAGTTTTTGGGCACCGCAATTGCCCGCTGCACTGGCCGCGCCTGCGGATGAGGTGCTGACCCTTGATCAAGGTGCGCATGATCTTGTGGTCCACGCGATGGCGTTGCATTGGGCCAATGATCCGGTGGGGCAGCTGATCCAATGCAGGCGCGCTTTGCGGGCAGATGGGCTGTTTCTGTCTGTGTGTTTCGGTGGCCAGACCTTGCATGAATTGCGCGCGTGCCTGGGCCAGGCAGAGGCTACGATAACCGGGGGGATGTCCCCTCGCGTGGCACCGATGGCCGAGCTTCGCGACATGGGAGCGCTGCTGCAGCGGGCAGGCTTTGCGTTGCCGGTCGCTGACGCCATGCCTTTACGTGTCGAATACGATGACATGTGGCGTCTGATGCGTGATTTGCGGTCAATGGGCGAAACCAATGCCTTGCACGCCCGCCTGCGCCGCCCAACAGCGCGGAAAGTACTGGAACACGCCGCAGATCTTTACCACAGCCATTTCGGAACAGGCGACGGACGCATCGTTGCAACCTTCGATCTGATATTCCTGACCGGTTGGGCACCCGACGACAGCCAGCCCAAGCCATTGCGCCCCGGGTCCGCCAAACAGCGGCTTGCAGATGCCTTGCACACGGATGAGACAAAACTGCCCAATTGACCCCAGAGGCACAGCGCCTATTTCATCAGAAAACGAAGATATACCAAGGACAACTGAATGCAGCTTACGCGCCCGGAACATGCCGATACCGACCATCCAAAACTGCCCCGTCCAAAGGTTGGCGTCTTGCTGGCAAATTTGGGCACGCCGGATCATTACGACTACTGGTCGATGCGCCGATACTTGGGTGAATTCCTTTCAGACCGGCGCGTCATTGATTACAGCCCATGGCTTTGGCAGCCGCTCTTGCAATTGGTCATTCTCAGCAAACGACCCTTTACCAGCGGTGCTGCGTATAAATCCATCTGGAACGAGGCCGAGAACGAAAGCCCGCTGATGACCATAACCAAGGCCCAGACCGCCAAGATCACATCGGCGATGCAGAAACGCTATGGCGATGACGTTATGGTCGATTTTTGTATGCGCTACGGCAATCCCTCTACACAATCAAAGGTCGCCGAGATGACCGCCGCTGGATGTCAGAAGATCCTGTTCTTTCCGCTATATCCACATTACGCCGGTGCCACATCTGCGACAGCGAATGATGCTTTTTTTGCGGCGCTGGCGAAAGAGAAATGGCAACCCTCTGCGCGCACTGTCCCTGCGTATTTTGACCGGGCCGATTATATTGATGCGCTGGCTGGATCTATTGAGGCGGCCTATGCGGCGGCTGAAACCAAACCTGATCTGTTGATCTGTTCGTACCACGGCGTACCCATTCGGTATTTGACGGAAGGCGACCCATATCACTGCCAATGCCAGAAAACGACGCGGCTGCTGAAAGAGCGTCTGGGGTGGGATGACACCCAGATCATGACCACGTTCCAATCAAAGTTTGGTCCTGAGGAATGGTTGCAGCCCTACACCGTTGAGGAAGTTGCGCGGCAAGCTGAGGCGGGGATCAAGAATATCGCTGTCTGCGCACCGGCGTTTTCAGCCGATTGCATCGAAACGCTCGAAGAGATTAACGAAGAAATCAAAGAGAGTTTTGAACACGCAGGCGGTCAAGAATTCACCTATATTCCTTGCCTGAACGATGACGATGCACACATCGCGGCACTGTCGAATATCATCGAAGAGAATTTGCAAGGCTGGCTCGCTTAATTGGCCAATCCCTTGTCGTTAAAACGCAAAAAAGGCGGTGCAATGCACCGCCTTTTTCGTTTTAGATACTATTACCGATTAGTCGGCAGCAATAGCAGCAGCAACCACGACCAGCAAAAGCAGCGGGATCAGGATGCCAGAAGAAGAAGAGTTTGCTTCTTCAACGATAACAGGCGCTTCGATGATTGGATCTGCCAAAGAACCGGCAAATGCAGTCGATGCAGCAGCTGACAGAGCAGCGGCGAGAACGAGTTTTTTCATATTCATAACCTCCAGAAAAGGCGTGCAGCACAAAAAGTACTCACACGCACCCAAGACTTACCTCGTGAAACTTTCTAAACAGCATCGCCGGGTGATTGCAAACCCAGATTCCACTTTTCAGCCCCAGATGCACCCGAATGTCGTCAAATAAGCAACACTTGTGTACCGACCTTGGTCATCGCAAAGAGCTCCGCAATGTGTTCATTATAAAGGCCAATACACCCGTTCGACGATTTCCGGCCAATCTTGCGTGTGTCGTGGGTGCCATGAATGCGGTAGTACGTCCAGCTCAGGTAAAGCGCATGAGTCCCAAGCGGATTATCAGGGCCCGGTCCGATATACGCAGGCCATTCTGGGTTGCGCTTAAGCATCGAAGGTGTCGGTCGCCAGCTTGGGCCATCGACCTTCTGAACCACCGATGTCCGGCCACGACGGGTCAAATCTTCCGTCAGCGGGACGCTTGAGGGGTAAAGTTTGTAAATACTTTGATTCTCAGACCAATAGTGTACAGCGCGACTGTCGATATCGACCAGAATCGCACCATTCTTCGTGTTTGAGAAATACGGCTGCCAGTCCAAGGTGCGGAAACTTGAGATATTGCGGCGCACTGTTTCATTCAGATCGCGCTCATTCACCGTGGTCGCCGCCGAATTCACAGCAGCTGCATCTTGCGCTATTGCCGGTGCAGCAAGCATAGCTGCGGAACCGGCCAGAAAAGCCCGGCGGCTATTAAGATTGAATCGCTTATCAGACATTTGATGTCTCCATAAATCGGCATTTGCTACATTTGCCATGTATATATGGCGCGAAAGACGCAGTATCAAATCAAACCCGCGTCATTTAGCAGAGTAACGCCGATGTGCGTTTGAACTGCAACGCATGCCGATGTAAGGCAGACAAAATCAAATTTGTGTGGAGCTGCGCCGTGATCCGTATTCTATCAGTACTACTTTCCGTAACGATTGCCCTTGCGGCCTGTACTCCTGTAACGCCACAAATCGGTACTGATGGCCGAGCATTGCCGAGGGCCTACAAGATCAGCCGCGCTGACGCCGGCAAGATCCAGTTCCGCATGCTTGATTCGATTAATGCGTTGCGCGGCTCGGCTGGCGTGGCACCCGTTCAGCTCAATTCAAACTTGAATGCCGCCGCTGCAACCCACTCACGCGATATGTCGGTCCAAAACCGGCCCTGGCACTTTGGCTCTGACGGCTCGTCCCCGGTCGATCGCATCCAAAGGGTCGGATATGCTGGCGGCCTGGTCGGTGAAACCATTTCGGAAACCTATGAGACCGAACTTGAAACGCTCGCGGCATGGATGGACCAGCCTGACACACGCCGCGTGATCATGTCACCCGATGCCCGTAACATGGGTTTTTCCTGGCATCAGGAAAACGGCGGCAAAATCTGGTGGACGTTGGTGATGGGCAGCTGACCCAGAAAAGGGGTCGATGAACGCACCAACTTCAACGATCGCTATGGATTGATCGCAATCGGTGTGCCGTCGCGCACCATCGCGTAAACGTCTTCTATCTGCTTATTCGTCACTGATATGCAGCCCCAGGTCCAATCGGATTTGTCTTTCTTCCGTGGATCCTTTTGGCCGTGAATAAAGATATCACCGCCCGGCTGTTTGCCCAGCGCATTGGCAACTTCGCGGTCCGTTTGATTGGGATATGAAATACCCAAAGACAGATGGAATTTGCTGTTCGGGTTCCGTCTGTCAATGCGGTAAAGACCCTCCGGCGTCCGGCCATCGCCCTCAAATGTCTTATGGCCAATTGGCGCGAACCCAAGCCTGATCTTGTAGGCTTCGAGCACCCTGTCATGATGCAGCAACATCATCCGACGCTGTTCCTTGTTCACGATGACATAGGTCACTTCAGGACCACTATAGCGTTTGAACTTGCTTGTGCTGCACGCCCCCAATGCCACAAGCGCGGTGCCACCAAGAATTAGATTTCTGCGATTCATGTCCTGCTGTCCCAAATGCCCAAGCTCTTCCAGCTCTTTTCAAACTCGACTAGCATATAACTGAATATTTTGCAGTCAAAAAGAGGTGATACGTCATAGAATAGGGGCAATTGTTGCCCCTGGACAATGGCTTAGCTGTCAGATTGTCTTGGTCAGAGATGCAGCCAATTCGACATGTGACGACCAGCGAAACTGATCCACAACCTGCACCCAGTTCAATGTATATCCAGCCGCAACCAACGCATGCGCGTCCCGGGCAAACGTTACCGGATTACACGATACATAGGCGATCCGCGGCACAGCGGCCTCAATCAACTCAGCAACCTGCCGTTCGGCACCGGCACGCGGCGGGTCAAGCACAACGGCCCCCGCCTTGATCAACTCATCGGGCAACATTGGCCGACGGAACAAATCCCGTGTCTCAGTTGTAACTGGTTTCAATCCCTCGGCCATCCGCCACCCCTTATCCAGCGCGGACAGCATCTCTGCATCACTTTCGACGGCATGCACTCTTGCTGTTTCGGCCAGCGGCAATGAAAATGTTCCACAGCCCGCAAACAGATCAACAACGTAACCTGCGTCGCCAACAGCCTCTTTGACCGCTGCCAACAACGCGACCTCGCCGTGATCCGTCGCCTGCAGAAACGCGCCGGGTGGTGGTGTGATCTGTGCTTTGCCAAACTGTTGGCGCGGCGGGTTGCGCATGGCAATCACGTCGCCATCCCAACTTAGCCGGGCAAGACCCAGTTGATCACAAAGCTGGGCCAATTCCTGCCGCAAAGGACCATCCAGAGACTTGCCATGCTGAACCGCAACATCCAGCCCGTATTTTGATGAGGTGACCGTGACCGCAAGCGCCGCTTTGCGGCTGGTGCCGACAACGGCAAGCTTTTCCGCAATCGGCAGTCCCGCCAACACATCGGGTTGAACAAGTTGGCAGCCCGGCACCTCAATTACCACGTCAGACGCGCGGCCATGAAACCCCGCCATCGCACCGTTCTTGGTCCGCTTCGCCGCAAAAGTTGCCCGTCTGCGCGACTGCGGCGGCGACGTGGTGATTGGTCGCAAAACAGTCTCTAATCCTTGCGCTTCCAGCGCATTTCGCACCACTTCCAGCTTCCAATGTGCAACAAATTCATCTGAAGCGTGTTGGAGTTGGCATCCCCCGCAGGATTTGAAATGTCTGCACGGGGGTGACACCCGATCATCGCTCGGCCTGACGATCTTAACATCACGCAAAGCTTGCCCATCGACCCGACCTGTCACCACCTCACCCGGCAGGCTGATCGGCACATAAAGCGGACCCTCGGCAATGCCGTCGCCGTGGTGACCCAAACGCGTGATAAAATGTTCTGTCATGTTCCGGCCATACAGCGGTGACGCATCATGCTAAAGCCCTATTCGGCGGCCCGCGCGTTTAGGAAGCCACCAGATTGACGGTTCCAATAGCGCGCATAAAGACCACCCTGTGCCAGCAACCCTTCATGCGTGCCGCTTTCAACGATGCGACCCTCGTCCATGACGACAATACGGTCCATTTCGGTCAACGTGGACAACCGATGCGCAATGGCAAGGACGGTTTTGCCTTCCATCACACGGGCAAGGGCAGCCTGAATGGACGCTTCGACCTCGCTATCAAGGGCTGATGTTGCTTCATCCAGAATGAGGATCGGTGCGTCTTTCAAAATGGCGCGCGCCAATGCAATGCGTTGGCGTTGCCCACCAGAAAGCTTGACGCCGCGTTCTCCCAGATGGGCGGCATATCCACGCCGGCCTTTGTGATCCTGCAAGTCTTGGATAAACGCATCCGCTTCCGCCCGCTTTGCTGCGTCAATCACCTGTTCCTTTGTCGCATCCGGGCGACCGTAAAGGATATTATCAAGCGCAGATCGGTTAAACATCGCTGTTTCCTGCGTCACCATCCCAATGTTCTGCCGCAGGCTTTCTTGCGTCGCATCCCGGATGTCGCATCCGTCAATTGAAATTGTGCCCTTTTCCGCTTCATAGAGCCTTAAAAGCAACGCGACCAAGGTCGATTTCCCCGCGCCCGACGCACCCACAATTCCCAGCTTTTCGCCCGGCCTGATGGTCAAAGTGATGCCATCAATGCCACCTGTCTTGCGACCATAGGCAAATCCGAGGTCAGAGATGTCGATCTGGCCGTCTGACACCACTAGCGCCCGCGCATTTGGTTTGTCCTCAAGGCGGGTGCGCGGGGTCAAAGTGTGCATGCCATCTTCAATCTCGCCAATGCTGGAATAGATCGCCATCAGCGTAAAACTGACCCATCCAGTCATCTGCGCGATGCGAATGGCAATCGCACCCGACGCAACGATGTCACCTTCGGTCGCCAACCCGCGTTGCCACAACATCACCGTGCCGCCCAACAGCAAAACAGGAAGCAGCCCGGCAAGGCTCATCAAAGCCAGCCGAAAACCCGCGGCCAAATAGCCAAATTCCAATGCGCGCGCACGAAACGTCTGCATCGCGCCCAGCGCCGCGCGGTCCTCATGATCGGCGTGGGCAAACAGTTTGACCGTTTTGATATTGGTGATCGTATCCACCACCTGCCCTGACACCATCGCGCGTGCACCCGCACGACCCGCCGACCGTTTGCGCACACGCGGCAGGAACCAATAGATGAGGGCAAGATAAAGCAAGAGCCAGACTGAAAACCCAATCGCAACGCGCCAGTCAATCGCAATCAGCAAAGCCACCGACCCGACCAGGGATGCCAGCGCAAAAGCGACCACGTTGATCGTTTCGACGGCAACATCCGTAACAGCACGTGCTGTCTGCATCTGCTTCTGTGCGATCCGCCCCGCAAAATCATCATCAAAAAAGGTAACGTTCTGCCCCAACGTCCAGCGGTGCAAACGCGACAGGACCATCGGGTTTACGTTTGGGCCAACCATGATTGAATTGGATGCTGCCGACAGGCCAAAAAGGATCGGACGTGCCACCAAAAAGAACGCAAGCGCGCCAAGGATCAGGGCGATATTGGTCCCGTCAAAAAACTGGTCCGGTCCGCTCTTTACCGTCGCATCGATGATCCGGCCCAGTATCCACGCTGTTCCCGCCTCCATCACGCCGGCAAAGGCCGAAATAAACGCGGCCAGCCACAAAACCGGCCAGGCCCCGGACAGACACCACCGCATAAACGCGCCCAGCGATTGGGGCGGCGGGCCCTTTGCAGCAGAGAATGGGTTGATCCAGTCAGAAATGCTCACGTGTCGTCATCCAGTTTCAGGAACCCACCAGATTGGCGCGCCCAGAAATCTGCATATAGCCCGCCACGTGCCAAAAGCGCGTCATGACTGCCTTCTTCGACAATCTTGCCCTGATCCATCACCAGTATACGGTCCATTTCGGCGATGGTGGAAAGACGGTGCGCAATTGCAATCACGGTTTTGCCTTTCATCATCCCATAAAGCGTTTCCTGAATAACGGCTTCGACTTCGCTGTCCAGCGCACTGGTCGCCTCGTCCAGCAACAATATCGGCGCGTCCTTGAGGATTACGCGCGCCAGCGTAATCCGCTGGCGCTGACCGCCTGACAATTTCACACCGCGTTCGCCGACGCGCGCATCATAGCCGCGCCGCCCTTCGGGATCAGACAGATCAAGGATAAACTCATGCGCCTGCGCCTGTTTCGCCGCCGCGATCATCTGATCTTCGGTCGCATCAGGACGGCCATAAAGAATGTTGTCGCGCACAGAGCGGTGCAACAACGAACTGTCCTGCTGCACCATCCCAATGTGCCGCCGCAAACTGTCTTGCCGCACTGTTGCGATGTCCTGATCGTCAATCAGGATCTGACCACCTTCCGCATCATAAAACCGCAATAACAGCTTAACTAGGGTCGATTTCCCTACGCCAGACCGCCCAACCAATCCAATTTTTTCACCCGGCTGAACGATAAGGTCAACAGATTGCAAACCCCCCGAAGCGCGCCCGTAGTGATGGGTCAGCCGCTTCATTTCAATCTTGCCCCGCGACAGATCAAGCGTTGGCGCAGATGGGTCATCCACCAGACTGATCGGCTGTGCGATGGTCTCCATCCCTTCGGCCACGACACCCAGCTCGCGGAAAAATGAGGACAATGCCCACATGATCCATGCGGTCATTGAATTGAGCCGCAAGGTCAACGCTGTGGCAGCAGCGACAACACCCACGCTTGCCTCACCGGCTATCCATAGCGCCAATGCCCACCCGACAACGCCGACAATAAGCAAGCCATTCAACGCGACCAGCGTCATGTCCATGATCGTAAAAATCCGCATTTCTTTTTGGAATGTCTTCCGCGCCCCTTCGATCGCTTCTTTGGCAAAATCGACTTCCAGATCATGATGCGCAAACATTTTGACCGAATGAATATTGGTATAGGCATCCACCACGCGCCCGGTTACCAAAGACCGCGCATCCGACGCCGCCTTGGACGCCGGGCCGACGCGTCTGACCGTCCAGGCCACCAAACAAGAATAAAGCGCAAACCAACCTACAAGCGGGATCAACAGCCGCAGATCAGAAGTAGACAGCAATATCGCGGCCCCGATCAAATAGGCCAGCGAATAGGATATCGCGTCAAACACCTGAAACACGACCTCGCCCGCGGCGGGCGGGGTTTGCATGATCCGGTTCGCGATTCGCCCCGCAAAATCGTTTTCGAACCAACCTACCGATTGCCGCAACACCTGTCTGTGCGCGCGCCACCGGATCAATGTTCCGAAATTGGGCAGGATGGTATTGTTGAGCAATGCGACATCCAGGCCCTGCACGATGGGTCGGATGAAGATCACGAACAGGGCAACAATGATCAGCTCAGTGCCGTAGTTCTCCCACATCTGCGCAGGGTCAGTGCCCAGCAGATCAACAATGCGGCCCATGTAGTAGATCAGACCGATCTCAATCGCTGCGACCACAATCGACATGACCGTCGTCAGGGCAAACACCCAGAAGAATGGCCGCGAATAGTCACGCAGAAACGGCCAAAGCGCCTGAGGCGGATGGTCTTGTTCATCGTAATCCACATAGGGATTAACGAGGTTCTCAAAAAAACGGAACATGGCGGGAAACCTTAGGACAGATAGCGCAAAATGATCAGGCGCTGCAGCCGCAGGCCCAACAGTGGGGTGTGGTTATGTCAGCCTTAGCCGAACCAGATCCCGCGATACATTTTGCATTCCTCCATCTCCATGCCACCTGATCTAGCCAAATTTTAGCTGGCTGTCGACCCACTACGGCAGATCAAGCAATTCAACGCCACTCAGCGTGAAACCGGAAGCGATCCATTCACTTTCAAGCAGGGCCAGACGCGCGCCCAACGCCGGGCCTTTGAATGTCGGCATCAGGTCGGCAGCCTTGATGGGAAAAACGGCCTGGCTGGCCTTTTTTATCGTCTCTAACATGGCTGTTTCCGGCATATGCTCAGCCAGTGCAGCACGCAACAAAAGCGCTTGCTCGGCTATTTCCGCTCCATGACGATAAGCGACTTCCGGCAATGGCGGACCGGAAAACCCAGTGTCTCGCAGCAGTTCCAGTTTGCGCGCATTGGCTTTGCTGAGCCTGAGCCGAGCCGCGACATCCTGCCCGCCCAGTGCCGCCAGACGTCCAACCCAATCCACATCAATCTTTAGATGTTGTTCAATATGCACCACGATTGAAAGCCATCGGTCGTCCGATCCCGGCAATATGGCCGAAAGCACGCCTGTTTGGCGCATGGCCGCAATTGCCGGGGCGGGGTTAGGAGCCGACAGCAATTTTGTCATTTCCTGTCCAACACGTTCTGCTGAAAGCGTCTCTAACCCGCCGGTATTTGCCGCAATTGCCGCCAAGGCATCGGGATCAAAGCCCGCCGTTTGATTGCTGAACCAAGCTGAAAACCGGAAGAATCGGAGAATCCTCAGATAGTCCTCTTGGATACGCGCACTGGCATCTTCGATAAACCTGACCTTGCGCGCCAATAGATCTGGTAGCCCGCCCAGTGGATCGATAATGCGCCCGTTTGGGTCTGAATATAATGCGTTCATGGTAAAATCACGCCGCCGCGCGTCATCGGCGATATTGTCTGAAAAAGCGACCACAGCGCGCCGACCATCTGTCGCCACATCGCGACGAAAAGTTGTAACCTCGAAAGCGTCCTTGCCAGAGATCACTGTCACAGTGCCGTGGTCTATCCCGGTGGGTACCGCCTTTAATCCCGCCGCTTCGGCAAGGGACATGACCTGCTCTGGTCGCGCATTTGTTGACATGTCCACGTCACTGTCTGGTTTCCCAAGCACTGCATCGCGCACACAGCCGCCAACAAAATAAACATCATATCCCGCGCCAGTAATAACACGGCAAACCCTCTGCGCCTCAGGGTCATTCAAAAAGCCGGTCTTGGCCGGGATTACGATATCATTCGATCGGTCCATGCCCGTAACATACGCGCGGTTGCGCCCCAGATGTAATAGGGCCCGTAAGGAACAACGTAATAATGCCGTCGTTTCCCGCGCCACCGCCGGGACTGGATCAGGTAATTTCCGGGATTCAGCACGTGATCCAGCGGAACGGAAAACACTTCTTCGACCTCACCGCGTTCCGGGCTGATCTCAAACGGTTCAGTGATGAAACCGATGACCGGGGTTACATTGAACCCTGTTACAGTTTCGTGTGCTGGCAACGTCCCCAAAATATCGACGATGCCGGGCGACAGACCAATTTCTTCGCGCGCCTCGCGCAATGCGGCCGCAACAACATCTGCATCGGTTTCGTCCTGCTTTCCGCCGGGAAAGGCAATCTGGCCCGGGTGATGCTTCAATGCCGACGAACGCTTGGTCAACAGCAGCTCCAGCCGCCCATTTTGTTCGATGATCGGCGCAAGCACGCCCGCAGGGCGCAACACGCGCCCCTCAGGCAACACCACATCAGCATTCAAATCAAAGTCAGACGACCCGACGCCCGTCTGCGCCAAGGCGTCCCGATATGGCTGAACCTGATCACTCACCGCTGGTCGCTTTGGCCTCAAACCCGACAGTGGCCGGGTCCAGGTCGTAATGCGCACTGCAGAACTGACAATCTGCGGTCACACGGCCGTCATCGGTTGTCATTTTCTCGATGTCTCTGGCCGAATAGATCGACAGGCTCTGCCGGACACGGTCTTCGGAACACGAACACCCAAATCGCACCGCCTGCGCGTCAAAGACCCGTGGCAGTTCTTCGTGAAACAGCCGCAACAACAGGTCCGTGGGGGCAATGCTGGGTCCGATAAGCTCAAGATCATCTACTGTGTCGAGCAATACATTCACCCGGTTCCAGTTTTCTTCTTCGTCGCCGTGCACCAGATCGGTCGCCGTCAAGACGCCCCCTGACCCTTCACCCTTTGCGACAAAGGGCGAGGCTTTGGGCATATGCTGCAACATCACACCACCAGCGCGCCAATGCTCTGGCTCGTTTGGACCTGATGACCGACCAAAGCTCATCGAGAACCGGGTCGGCAGCTGTTCAGACTGCGCAAAATATGCCTCGGCGCATGCAGAAAGAGAGGTGCCTTCGAGGGGTGTAATGCCCTGATACGGTGCCATCCCCTTGCCTTGGTCAATCATGATCGCAAAGTAACCTTCACCCACCTGATCAAACGGTGTTGCATCGGTTAAACGATCCGCATCATAGCTGGCATAGGCCCGAATGCGCGCGGATTTTCCGTCAGCTTCTGGTCCATAATAGTCTGTGGCAATCATTCGCACCGCACCTTTGGACTGTACCTGCAACGAGAGCTTCCAGCGCACTTTGATCGTTTGCCCGATCAACGCGGTCAGCAGCGCCATTTCAGCCACAAGCGCTTCTACCTGTTGCGGGTAATTGTGCTGACGCAAGATACCTTCCAACGCACCATCCAACCGGGCCACGCGACCACGGATGTCGGCACCATCAAGCTGAAAAGGCAGAACACTGTCGTCCCATGCAATCATTTGGCCGGGCTGTGTATCGGGAGTCATTGGGGTTTCCTTATCGGGGGCCGCTTGGCATACCGCGTCTATATAGGGGCGGCAAGCCTTGGATAAAGGGGCAAACATATGATCAGACGTGTGGGGCAACCGCCGAAGCCAGAAAAGAACTATCGTTTGCGACCCGGTGCCTATGCCATCCTGCCCCTTAAGGGGCGGTTCTTGATGACAGCGCAAACCGAACCAGTGTTTGACATTCAACTGCCCGGCGGCGGTATCGACCCCGGCGAATCCCCGATACAGGCGTTGCATCGCGAGGTGCTTGAAGAAGTTGGCTGGCGGATTGCGCGACCGCGTCGGCTGGGTGCGTTTCGTCGGTTTGTGTACATGCCGGAATATGACATGTGGGCAGAAAAGTTATGCCATGTTTACGCGGCGCATCCCGTTCGACAAATCAGGGAGCCACTTGAGCCCGATCACATCACATTGGTTTTGTCCGCATCAGAGGCGGTTGCAGCACTCGGCAACGACGGTGATCGTATGTTTCTGACGCGTTATGGCCTTTGATCGACGCCTGAGTATTCAAACAATATCCCTGACACATCATCGGGGAAATCAGCCCCGCCAGCAAAATCAGTCAGCTCCCAAATCAGCGCCTCCAATAACGCCGTGCCCTTAACGTCTCTCAGTTTGACCATGATCCGTTCAAGGCCGTCTTCACCCAGCAATTGACCCGCTGGATCAGGACATTCAGTCACCCCATCCGACAGGATCAACAGCCGGTCGCCAGACTCAAGCTGTACATCGAATTGTTCAAATGAAATGCCTGACAAAAGGCCCACAGGAAACCCGCCTGTACCGGTCTGAACAATACTGCCATCTCGTCGCTGGATTGCCGGATGCGGATGGCCCGCCTGCCCGATGGTCACCCTGCCAGTGTTCAGGTCCACAACAGCCAGCATAAGGGTAAAGTAGTGCTCCGTTTCCATCTCGTTCAGAACGAGGTCATTCAAAGTCGCAATCACTTCGCTCGTCGGGCGCGCGGCATATCTGCCATCAGGCTTGCGCTCCAACGCCACATTCTGATCTGGCGCGGTTGCTGATAGATACCCCGCCAGCCGCGCCGTCATCAAAGCCGAACTGATGCCGTGGCCAGACACATCAATTGCAAATAATCCCAATTGCCCCAAACCCGCCGGAAAAAATCCAACAAGATCACCGCCGACGTGCCCACTGGATCTGAGCATCAGTGAAAGGGTGCCTTGGTCAAAGGTTTTGTGACGTTCGCGCAACAACGATTGCTGTAACTTCTTGGCCTCTAACAAGTCCTTATCAAGGGAATCATAGACCCGCTGCAGTTCATCCAACGTGTCCGAAATCAGCCGGTTATTTTCGGATAATTCGCGCTGCATATGCAATATGCGTTCCCCCGCGGTAATCCGCGCGCGCAGTTCGTTGTTGTCGACGGGTTTAGTCAGAAAATCATCCGCGCCAGAATCCAGCCCGCGCGCTACCTCTTCCTTTTCACTCTTGGATGTCAAAAGGATGAAGTAGGCATAGTGGCCATCCGACAATTCCCGGAACGCGCGGCAGAATTCCAGCCCTGACATGCCCGGCATCATCCAGTCGCTTAAGATCAGGTCAGGTCGCCATGATTTGCAAAACGCAATTGCTGCTTCGCCAGATTCGGCTTCTTCGACCTCAAAACCCCATTTTACCAATGACTTTGCCAAAATGCGCCGTTGCAGGCGGCTGTCATCGACAACCAACACCAGTTTCATCTTACTTGAATTTGCGTCGCCGCCAGGATGAGCAAACGCAGGGGAAAATCGGGCCATTTATTCGTCAGTCTTAAAAATAATCCCCCACCCGATAGCCTGCCATGTTTAAGTTAGGATGAATGGTAAAATTTTGACCATTCCGACATTCGTTGATCAAACTTTGTTTAATAAATCCCGTCATTCTATCTGCAAACGAAGGAGTCTGCGGATGATTGACTGGACACGCGTTAAAGAGCTTCGCGATGAAGTGGGTGCAGATGACTTTCAGGAAGTCGTCGACCTGTTCCTTGAAGAGGTTGAAGAGGTCGCGGCGCGTGTCAAAGTCACGTCCGACCAGACGACCCTCGAGGGTGATCTGCACTTTCTCAAAGGCAGCGCCCTAAGCCTTGGGTTCAGTGACTTTGCAAACCTGTGCCAGGACGGCGAAACTGCTTCTGCGCAAGGTAAAGCGGGTGATGTGGATGTACCCAATATCCTTGCTTCTTACGATGCGTCCAAAGTTGTGTTTTTAAGCAAGCTTCCCGGCGTTCTGGCAACCTAGACAAGTTTATACAACGTCTCGGCTCGGGCAGTGCCCGAAGTCTCAATCGCTTTTTCACGCAACATCTGCATGCCCGCGATCCATCTGTCATGGTCCCGCGCCCGATTGACGGCATATCCATGCACTGCCGGGTGTGACATGATCATGAATTGGTTCGCCTCAATTCCATCAGCAATCACCGCCGCGACATCATCTGCGGTCAACAGAGAAGCGCGGTTTTGCGCGTCCTCATCAGATAATCCCAAAAGCGGTGTCGCGACATATTGTGGACAGACGACCGATACGCCGACCCCATCAGCGCCATGCGTAATCGCGAGCGATTCCGCAAAGCTGACTGCAGCGTGTTTTGTCGCAGAATAGGCCGCATCACCAATTTGGTTAAGCAACCCTGCCGCCGAAGCCACATTGACCAGATGACCAGATTTGCGTGCAATCATTTGCGGCAACAACGCGCGCGCAGCATAGACATGCGCCATCACGTGCACCTGCCAATTCAGCATCCAGACATCATTTGATGCAGAGGCTGCGTGGCTTGGTTCACCCGCACCAATCCCCGCGTTAGAGACATAAATGTCAATCTCACCCAGCGTGGCTGATGCCGTCTTTATCAGCGATTGGACTGCCGCTTCGTCACGCACATCACATTGGACGGCGACGCCGCCAATCTCATCAGCGACCGCCTTTGCCCTGTCGCCATCCAGATCTGAAACACAGACGCGCGCGCCCAACCGTGCCGCGTGGCGGGCCAGTGCCGCACCGATTCCGCTTCCGGCACCTGTTATAACAACTGAGGCGTCTGCAAATTTCATCTGTCAGCCCCTCACAATACAAACTGCGCAAGCGTTTCGTCATTGGTAATGTCGGTAAAGGTAAACCCGGATTCAATCAGTTGTTGCAGGAAAGGTTCAAAGTTTTCAGGGCTCCGTGTTTCGATCCCAATCAGCACAGATCCAAAGTTGCGGGCCGATTTCTTGAGATATTCGAACCGACAAATATCATCTTCCGGCCCAAGAATGTTCAAGAACTCTTTCAGTGCACCGGGCCGCTGCGGCATCCGCAAAATGAAATACTTCTTTACCCCCGAATACCGTTGCGCCCTTTCCTTCACTTCCGGCAAGCGCTCAAAATCAAAATTTCCGCCAGAGGCGATGCAGACCACAGTTTTCCCTTTGATTTCTTCGGCAACCTCGCCCAGCGCTTCAATTGACAACGCGCCTGCAGGTTCCAGCACAATCCCTTCCACGTTCAACATCTCGGCTATCGTCACACAAATGCGGTCTTCTGAAAGGTCGATCACATCTTTTGGGTTCACATCCTTCAGCCGTTCAAAATTGCGCGCGCCAATCTTTGCGACGGCTGCACCGTCCACAAAACTGTTGATCGGGGACACATCAACCGGTGCACCGTTCGCCAGCGCGCGGGCCAGGCTGGGTGCGCCGGAAGGCTCTACAAAGGTGTATTTGCAGGGTTCACCAAAATAACTCCGCACACCTGACGACAATCCACCGCCGCCAACAGGCAATATGATGTGGTCGGGAATGCGCCCAAGTTGCTCTTCAATCTCTACCGCGACAGACGCCTGACCTTCGATCACGTCGTCATCGTCAAAGGGGGACAGAAAATAGGCCCCCTCATCGGCACAGAATTTTTGGGCCGCTGCCAGCGTTTTGTCAAAATAGTCTCCGACGAGCCTAATTTCGATTTGTGCACCGCCAAACGTCCGCGTCTTTTGCACTTTTTGTTGCGGGGTCGTGACGGGCATGAAAATAACGCCGCGCACGCCAAAGTGGCTGCACATAAAGGCCACGCCCTGCGCATGGTTGCCTGCTGACGCACACACAAATACCGACTTTTCGGGGATCACCTTGCGCATTGCGTTAAATGCACCGCGCAATTTGTAGGAACGCACCGGGCTTAGATCCTCGCGCTTTAGCCAAATTTCGGCACGAAATCGTTCCGACAAATGGTCATTGCGCATGAGGGGCGTTGCCGGAAAAACCATCCGCATCGCCTGGGTGCCTGCACGCGCCTTTTCTTGGAAATCTGTGGTCACTTTTAGCCCCTCAACCTGATATCTGTCGATAGGCCTGCGCGGCGCACAGGTCAACGCGCCGCTTCATTCTTGCCCGCCCTTCAAAAACCCGATACCCCGCGAGGCGAATTGCAAAGGAACCTGTCATGTCCGCACCTAAAAAAGTTGTCCTCGCCTATTCCGGTGGGCTTGATACCTCGATCATCCTGAAATGGCTGCAAACCGAATATGGCTGCGAGGTGGTGACTTTCACCGCCGATCTGGGTCAGGGCGAAGAGCTGGAACCCGCCCGCAAAAAAGCCGAGATGATGGGTGCCTCTGAGATATACATCGAAGATGTCCGCGAAGAATTTGTGCGCGACTTTGTTTTCCCGATGTTCCGCGCGAATGCGGTCTACGAAGGGCTTTATCTGTTGGGGACCTCTATCGCGCGACCGCTGATTTCGAAACGTCTGGTGGAAATTGCTGCCGAGACGGGTGCAGATGCAGTTGCACACGGCGCGACGGGCAAGGGCAACGATCAGGTTCGGTTTGAACTGGCCGCCTACGCGCTTAATCCAGATATCAAGGTGATCGCACCCTGGCGCGAGTGGGATTTGTCCAGCCGCACCAAGCTATTGGAATTTGCCGAAAAGAACCAAATTCCCGTTGCGAAAGACAAACGCGGCGAGGCACCGTTTAGTGTTGATGCAAACCTGCTGCACACGTCTTCCGAAGGCAAAGTGCTGGAAGACCCCGCCGTTGATGCGCCTGACTACGTGTATCAGCGCACGGTCAACCCTGAAGACGCACCAGACACACCCGAATATGTTGAAATCGGGTTTGAACGCGGCGATGCGGTTTCCATCAATGGTGAGGCAATGTCACCGGCCACGATCCTGACCAAACTGAATGAGCTTGGTGGAAAGCACGGCTGCGGGCGCCTTGATCTGGTTGAGGGTCGCTTTGTCGGTATGAAATCACGCGGGATTTACGAAACGCCAGGTGGCACTTTGCTTCTTGAGGCGCATCGCGGCATCGAATCAATCACGCTCGACCGGGGTGCCATGCACCTCAAGGATCAATTGATGCCGCAATATGCCGAGCTGATTTATAACGGCTTCTGGTTCAGCCCCGAACGCACAATGTTGCAGGCCGCGATTGACGCAAGCCAGACCCATGTGACGGGCACAGTGCGGCTAAAGCTTTACAAGGGCCATGTGCGTACTGTTGGCCGCTGGTCTGATCATTCATTGTATTCCGAGGCGCATGTGACTTTTGAAGATGACGCCGGCGCATACGACCAGAAAGACGCCCAAGGGTTCATTCAACTGAACGCCCTGCGCCTGAAATTGCTTGCAGCCCGAGAAAAGCGGCTAAAGCGTTAAAACAGAGACTAACAAGGCCTGCTGAGCTTATTTGCAGACAGCATCTGATAATAAGGCAAAGCTTGTGCCAACACCGCTTCGCTTTGTGCGTCAACCTTCGGCAAAGGGCCCTCTGCTTGCGCGAATCCTGTACTGCGGTGCACCGCACCATACCAATGCGCGGCCCAGACGCCGTCCTCTGGTCTGGGCCCCTCGGGCCAATGCAGCATTGCAGGATCAAAGACCAAATCAATCGCACGGCACAGGTCGCGTAACATCCCTTCGGGATCAGCCCGAATATCTGTGCTGTCGATGATCAAACCGCCAATTCGTCCATATAGTTCAGCTTGTTGGCGAAATCCGATGTCCTCAAGCGTCGGTGCCTCGCGTTTGGCGGCATAGCTTGCGATGACGCGGGCCGGGTGCCGGATCAGATGGATGTTTACGCAATCCGCTGCCCATTCCATAGGAAACCCATCAAGCATGTGGTGCGGCATATGTTTCATGTAAAGATGCGGCGATCCGGCTTTGGCGCAGGCCAGCGCTGCCTTGTCCGGATCGGTCTCGTGGTGCTTTAGAATATCATCGCGCATCGGATGAAGGGCACCGGACCGTGCCAGATACGCCGCATAAAAAGGTTCATCCATCACCGCGAAATCTGAACGCGCGCCAAAACTGTACATCATTGCGGTGCTCAGATTTCGAGGTCCAGACCACATTGCAATGCGCATTTTCCGATCGCTTTCTTTAGGGGTGTGAACGTCGATTCACCGGCTCTGGCGACGCTAGAAATGTTACGGCGTACTGCCAAGCGGTAAATTGCTTTCACCACCTCGTGACTTGGCGCGTGGAGCAGTTGCTCTTGGTGAACTGTGGGTGCAGCGTTTCATAAAACAGGAGCACGCAATGTCACATATGAACAATCTCAAGACTTTTGCCTTGGTCACGATGATCGCCATTGGCCTGTTTGCGCACTCAAAAACTGCGCATGCGGCTGGATCAGAGACGATTCTTGTCGCAGGTGGCTGTTTTTGGTGTGTCGAAGCAGATTTCGAATCCGTAAAGGGCGTCAAAGAAGCCGTATCAGGGTTTGCTGGTGGCAAGACGGCCAATCCAACCTACAAACAAGTCACGTCAGGTGGCACCGGCCATTATGAGGCCGTGCAGATCACATTTGATCCTGCGGTCGTCAGCCGCGATTCGATACTGGCCCTTTTCTTTCGCTCAATTGACCCAACGGATGCCGGTGGACAATTCTGTGATCGCGGTGCCAGCTATCGATCAGCCATTTTCCCAAACGGGCCTGACCAAAAAGCTGCGGCAGAACGGGCCAAAGCGGCTGCACAAGTGGATTTGGGACAAACGGTGGTTACCCCGATCCTAGGCCCAGCCAAGTTTTACCCGGCAGATGCCTACCATCAGAATTACTACAAAAGCAGTGACCGACTTGCGGTCAGCAGTGTTGGCATAGGGGTCAAGAAATCTGTGGCCTACAAACGCTACCGCAACGGTTGTGGTCGCGACCAGCGGGTTAAACAACTTTGGGGTGCGGCGGCCCCGTTTACGCATTAACCAAAATCATGATCCTGGATGTCTTTGAGATCCGGGATGACATCCGCTGTGCCATGGCGCATGACCATCAGCGCCCCTGCTTTTGACGCAAGGTCTATTGCCGCGGCAATGTCCATGCCTCGGTCCAGACCCGCAGCCAAATAACCGGTGAACGTATCACCAGCACCCGTGGTGTCGACTGGAACAACCTTGTAAGCGGCAAAGGATTCCGTGATTTTTTTCTTGTTAGAGACCCATTTGCACCCATCGCCGCCTAGGGTCACGACAATGTCCGAAATTGGTAAATCCTCTAGGTCTTTGCCAGTCGCCTCTCGCAGTTGTGCCGCCTCAACCTCATTCAAAACCAGCAAATCAACCTGATCCATGATCAATTGGGTCGCTTCGGCGTCAAAGGGTGCGGCGGCATAGATTACCCTAAGCCCCAGTGTTTTTGCTGTTGTCGCTGCATAAGATTGCCCAAGCGTTTCATTTTGCATCAACAATATGTCGCCTGGAGATGCTTCCGTCAGCGCGGCACCGATCATCTGGTCTGTCACGCCATGATTGGCCCCGGCAAACAACACGATGTTATTTTCGCCGTTCTGATCGACATTGATGTTCGCGTGCCCCATCGCAATGTCGATGGCTGACACATGCCGTGTGTCCACGCCATATTCCAGCAGGCGTTCAACTGCCCAACTTCCATTTGGCCCAACCGCCCCGATATGTTCGACACGCGCCCCGGCCCTCGCAGCGGCAACAGACATGTTCGCGCCTTTGCCGCCCAACCCCTGATCAAATTGCAGCGCGGCGAGCGTTTCGCCCGGGGCAGGCAAATGCGGCAACAGATAGAAATTATCCGTATTGATTGAGCCGAGATTCCAAATCATTCCCCAACCTTACAAGCCGCTAGAATTGCCATATTCAGAATGTCATTTGCCGTCGAGGTCGATGAACAGATTTGAATGGATTTATCCAACCCCGTCAGGATCGGTCCAATCACCGTAGCGCCGGCCATTTCCTGCATCAATTTCACCGAGATACTTGCAGAATGCCTTGCCGGGACGACAAGAATATTTGCTGGCCCTGTAAGCCGCGAAAACGGATAGTTCTTCTGCGATTCAGCGTTCAGCGCGACGTCGACTGTCATCTCACCTTCGTATTCGAAATCCACACCGCGCTGATCAAGGATCATGGGCGCTTTGTGCATTTTCTCAGCACGTTCCGAGACAGGATATCCAAACGTAGAAAAGCTGACAAAGGCGACACGTGGCTCAAGCCCAAGGTGTCGGGCGACACGCGCACCGCTGACAGCGATATTGGCCAGATCATTTTCATCAGGCCATTCATGCACCAAAGTATCCGCGATAAAGACAATCCGTCCCTTGTGCAGCAATGCGGTGAAACCTGCGGCCCCATGTTCGGGGTTTGCCTCAAACACATGGTTCAGCCGCTCAAGAACATGCGCAGATTTCCGCGTGGCACCCGTAACCAGACCATCACCATGACCGTGCTCCAACATCAGGGCCCCAAAAACGTGGCGATCCCGCGCCGCGAGGCGGTGAATATCTTTGGCGTCAAAGCCACGCCGCTGCAAACGCCCGTAAAGATATTCCTTGTAGCTGTCCAAATGGTGCGAATTTGCAGCATTGACCACTTCAAGCTCGCGCACCGCATCCTCCATGCCGCTTGCCAGCAGCTTGGCCTTTACGTCTTCCTGTCGACCGACAACCAATGCCTTGCCCAACCCGGATCGCTGATACAAAACAGCCGCCCGCAAGACGCGTGGATCGTCGCCTTCGGCAAAAATCATCCGCGCTTGGTTGTTGCGCGCACGCGCGTTGATGCCACGCAGGATATTGGCCGTGGGATCCATCCGCGATTTCAGGCTTAGCTCATAGGCGTCCATGTCGATAATCGGACGCCGTGCGGCACCGGTATCCATTCCCGCGCGCGCAACGGCAGGCGGGATGCGATGGATCAGACGCGGATCAAACGGCGTGGGAATGATATAGTCACGCCCAAAGCTCAGGGTTTTGCCATAGGCCAAAGCAACTTCATCTGGAACGTCTTCCCGTGCAAGTTTGGCCAGCGCATGGGCGCAAGCGATCTTCATTTCGTCATTGATCGCACGGGCGTTGATGTCGAGCGCACCGCGAAAAAGATAAGGAAAGCCCAAAACATTATTGACCTGATTGGGGTAATCACTGCGTCCGGTGGCAACAATCGCGTCCATCCGAACCGCGTGCGCTTCTTCCGGTGTGATCTCTGGGTCGGGGTTCGCCATTGCGAAAATGACCGGGTTATCCGCCATGCTGGCGACCATATCCTGTGTGACCGCGCCCTTGACGCTGACACCCAGAAACACATCTGCCCCATCCATCGCTTCTTCCAATGTCCGCAGGTCGGTCGTGGCGGCATGCGCCGATTTCCACTGATTCATACCTTCGGTACGGCCCTGGTAAATGACGCCCTTGGTATCACACATGATACAGTTGTCATGCCGTGCACCCATCGCTTTAAGCAATTCAAGACACGCAATTCCGGCCGCACCTGCACCGTTCAAGACAATACGCACGTCCTCGATTTTCTTGCCGGAAATGTGCAACGCATTCAAAAGTCCCGCCGCACAGATGACGGCCGTTCCGTGTTGGTCATCATGAAAGACTGGGATGTTCATTTCTTCCTTGAGGCGCTGTTCAATGATGAAACATTCCGGTGCCTTGATGTCTTCCAGATTGATCCCGCCAAAGGTCGGCCCCATCAACTTGACTGCATTGATGAACGCATCCGTGTCTTCAGTGTCCAGCTCAATATCGATGGAATTCACATCGGCAAATCGTTTGAACAGAACCGCCTTGCCTTCCATCACCGGCTTGGACGCCAGGGCCCCAAGGTTGCCCAACCCAAGAACCGCCGTCCCATTGGAAATAACCGCAACAAGGTTACCCTTGTTGGTGTAGTCGTAAGCCGTCTCCGGATTTTCTGCGATCGCCTCGCAGGGCACAGCGACGCCAGGCGAATACGCCAACGACAAATCCCGCTGCGTGGTCATCGGCACTGTTGCGGTAATCTCAAACTTGCCGGGCGTGGGTTCCAAATGGAAAGCAAGCGCTTCGGCGTCGGTAATACGGGTCTTGGACAAGGGTTTTGACTTTCTCTTTTTGATGACCTTAGCCATCTGCGCGCAGACCTACAATCACACAGCAGTCAGCGACAAAAACTTCATCAGGCGATGTAACGAACCCAACTATGGTTTCCCAGAAACGCATCATGGCGTTGTGGGAAATCTGCCTTGAGCTGCGCAAGCGCCCAACGGATGACTTGAGGTCGGTCGCACCTGTTGGCGCACCAAACGATACGAACCAATGTCTGCCAACGTGAAGGGTCCGCTTTGAAAGCCCGGTCAAGCGCGATCAGTTCTGATTTTGGTTCATCCAGTTGCTTGTGGCAATCGGCTTGAAGCAAAAATAGCTTGGCATTGTCCCTGACCAGTTGGGGGTGTTGTTCCAGAAGTCTGACAGCGTGTTCACCGGCACCAACAGCCAAAACCCTGCGCCCGACTTCTTCCAGGCTCGTTGCGGTTTTCAACGTGGGATAATGCCCCAGAACAGTCACTACAAAGGCCATAACCTGTGCCGTTCCTGTTTTGGAAAGCATGACAGGCACAATGCCGTCTATTGAAAAGCGAGGTTCTGAAAGAGGTTTGTCGCCTTTGAAATCAGCAAAGAAACTGACGTACCGGCACTGTGCCGCGTTCGCCAACGGCCAAAAGTCGGTCCATCGGAACTGCGCGGTCTGCAACGTTCCGATCTCAATCACAAAGGCATCCGGATTGGCAAACAGCATATTGGTAAATCCCGCGCCGTGATAGGAAACCATCATCTCGGCGTTCGCCATCAACGCGATCTGCTCAAGCGGGGTCAGGCTTTCAAAAACAACGTACTCAAAACCAAACAGCCTGAGGTGATCATACAGCATATCCTCCCCTTCCATGTGCCGTGATCTGCTTTGCCGTGTGTCACGGCCAACATAGAACCGACGGGGAAGATGGCCAAAATCATGACCTTCGATTGCCTGCAACGCCCGGGCACGCAGTGTCAGCAATGCTGAACTTACTGAATTCATCGAAAGGACCGGCTGAAGCGTTATATCTGTCAGCCCCACTTGGTCTGCCAATCCGGCGGGTGCGTGCTTTTCAATGCCAGCAACATCTTCCAATGGCCGCATTGGATGTGACCCAACAAGATCGAAAGCTGTAAGCACTTTTTCATAGTCTTTCGGGGACCGTTCAAAAAAAACCCGGCCCTCGAACTCAGGAAAAAGCGCCATCACAAAAGCCTCGGCAAAGGGGCGTTGCTTGTCTTCCTGGTTTGGGAAGTGGAAATAGATGTTTCCCTGAAATCCAAGCGTATCAAGCAATGTGAGTTGCGGCAGGGATTCGGTGATAAAGTGATAATAGTTGAACGTATTGCGACATTCGATGGCAAAGGCGATATCAGGCTCTAATAAGCCTGAATAGATCGGAATTTCACGATCTTTGTTGTCACTCCGACACCCGGAAAAAAAGGCGTCAAGCCGCGCATCCACGTCAGGATCAGACTCCTCGTTTTCCCGCCGATACTGGTTTAGCAAACGCGTCCCGGATGCCCCGATCAACAACAATCGGTCATGCGCCATGATGTAGGATTTGCGAAAACTTGCATGCTCAAGCACCACTGGAACAGCATTGTACTCAATCGCGCGAGAGAATTTTTTGTCACGCTTGGTTGCCGTGAGAAATACCGATATCTTTTGGTTAATCTCTTTAAAAGCGCTGGCAGAAAACCCTTCGATCACCGCCTTTGGCATCGAACGCCAAATGAATTCAGGCTCCAGCAGCAACCGAAACCCGGGGTCACGCCATGGGTTCAGAAACAGGGTATCAGGCGGAGACCTTAGTTCAATTTTGTTGCGCACAGAGTCCAGCAGCTTTCATGTGGTCTGATCGTTACCCAATTTTAACACGATCCTTGCACCCGTCCACCGAGAACCCGCTTCGCTGCCCCTTTCCCTAGGGGGCGTGGTTTTGTACAGACACGTATGCAAGCGGGGGATGCACGTGGGCGACGATAAGATCACACCAATGATGGCGCAATATCTCGACCTTAAGGCCGGATATAACGACGCATTGCTGTTCTACCGCATGGGTGATTTTTACGAGATGTTCTTTGATGATGCAGTTGCCGCAGCAGAAGCATTGGATATCGCCCTGACGAAACGAGGCCGGCACAATGGCCAGGACATCCCGATGTGCGGCGTCCCGGTTCACGCAGCCGAAGGGTATTTGCTGACGTTGATCCGCAAAGGGTTTCGCGTGGCCGTCTGCGAACAGATGGAAAGCCCAGCAGAAGCCAAAAAGCGCGGTCATAAATCAGTGGTCAATCGCGATGTTGTGCGGTTGGTGACGCCCGGCACCTTAACAGAAGAATCGCTGCTAGAGGCGCGCCGACACAACTATCTGGCCACCTTTGCCGAAGTGCGCGATGCCGCCGCCTTGGCTTGGGTTGATATTTCTACAGGCGCGTTTCATGTCATGCCGCTGACACCTTTGCGACTTGGTCCCGAGCTTGCGCGGCTGTCTCCGTCAGAGCTGGTTGTATCGGAGGCCAAAGAGGCTGATTTACGCAATTTAGTCTCTGAATTCGGGATTGCTATGACCGCCCTTGCCGCATCGGCATTTGACAGCACCAGTGCCGAAAAACGCATCTGTGATCTGTTTGGCATCGCGGCGCTGGACGCCTTTGGAACCTTCACCCGGGCCGAGGTTTCAGCAATGGGTGCTTTGATCGAGTACCTTCAAATTACTCAAAAAGGCAAATTGCCCCTTCTGAGCCCTCCGCACAAAGAAAGCGAAGCACGGACCGTGCAAATCGACGCGGCCACAAGGCGCAATCTCGAACTGACCCATAGCCTTACTGGGGGGCGCGCCGGGTCGCTGCTTGCGATCATGGATCGAACCTGTACGGCTGCTGGTGCGCGCCTGCTTGAACGCCGGATTTCCAGCCCTTCACGGCTGTTAGAGACGATACTGGACCGCCTTGATGCTGTGACATTCTGTTTCACAGATGCGCGTGCGACACAAGATATCCGCACCATCCTGCGCAGTGTGCCCGATCTGGATCGGGCGTTATCGCGGCTGTCTCTTGATCGCGCCGGGCCGCGTGACCTTGCATCAATGCGCAACGGGTTGATCGAGGCCGCCAAATTGGCAACGCAGCTCAATCAGCGGAACCTTCCCGCACTTATCAAAACTGCAGCGGCAGGGTTGGTTGGCCATGACGATCTGATTGACCTCTTGGAGGACGCACTTGTTGCAGAACCACCCCTGCTCACACGCGACGGCGGCTTTATCGCACCCGGTTATGAGGCCGAGCTGGATGAAGCCCGCAAACTGCGGGATGAGGGCCGCAGTGTGATCGCACAAATGCAGCAGCAATTCGTCTCTGACACAGGTATCGCCTCACTTAAGATCAAGCACAACAACGTCCTTGGGTACTTTATCGAAACAACCGCCGTCCACGCGGAAAAAATGCTGTCGCCCCCCCTCTCCGAAACCTTCATCCATCGGCAAACCACCGCAAACCAGGTGCGTTTTACCACGGTGGCCTTGTCCGAGATGGAGACAAAGATACTGAATGCGGGAAATCATGCGCTTGAAATCGAAAAGCGGCTCTATGAAGGTCTAAAAGCAGAAATATTGGCGCGGGCGGCCGAAATTGGTGTGACATCAACCGGGCTTGCCGAGATTGATTTGGCAGCCGCTCTGGCGGACCTTGCGCAGGCGGAAAACTGGGTACGTCCAAAGGTCGACAACAGCCGCGCATTTGCCATTCAGGGCGGTCGGCACCCGGTTGTTGAACGCGCATTGGCACAACAATCGGGCGAACCTTTCATTGCCAACGACTGTGATCTCAGCGCAGAGGCGGAAGCCGCGAACATCTGGTTGCTGACCGGGCCGAACATGGCGGGTAAATCAACTTTTCTGAGGCAGAATGCGCTGATCGCCCTCATGGCACAGATGGGCAGCTATGTTCCCGCCACCTCCGCCCACATCGGGTTGATCAGCCAGCTGTTCAGCCGGGTTGGCGCATCGGATGATCTGGCGCGGGGCCGTTCGACATTTATGGTCGAAATGGTAGAAACAGCCGCGATTTTGAACCAGGCAGATGATCGGGCATTGGTCATTCTCGATGAAATCGGCCGCGGCACCGCCACATATGATGGCCTGTCGATCGCATGGGCCACGCTGGAACATTTGCATGACGTGAACCGGGCGCGCGCCCTCTTTGCAACACACTATCATGAAATGACTGCCTTATCAGGCAAGCTTGATGGCGTTGATAACGCCACGGTCGCGGTAAAGGAGTGGGACGGCGAGGTGATCTTTCTTCACGAGGTCCGAAAGGGCGCCGCAGATAGATCATATGGCGTGCAGGTCGCACAGCTTGCCGGGTTGCCCGAAGCGGTGATTGCCCGCGCCCGCGTGGTACTTGAAGCGCTGGAAAAAGGCGAGCGCGAGGGGGGTGCGAAACAAAAAACCCTGATCGACGACCTGCCCTTGTTTTCCGTCAACCCAACGCCTGCACCAACGCCCAGCAAGCCATCTTTGGTCGAAGAACAGCTCAAAGATATTCTTCCCGACGAACTTACCCCGCGCGAAGCGCTGGACTTGCTTTACAAATTGAAAGAGGCGGCCAGATCCTGACCGCCTCTGCCTTGCCTTGTTCAGCAATCTCAGGATGCAGGATATTCAGGCCCAGGAGCGCTTGCTGGCGTTGATGATACGCCAACCTGTGCCGGGCGCAGCAGGCGGTCATGCAACATGAAACCTTCAGCCGCAACCTGAATGATGTCTCCTGCCCGCGTCCCGGGAACAGGTGCCTCAAACATTGCCTGATGACTCTGGGGATCGAACCGGTCACCGACTTTTGGTTCGATCAGGTCGATTCCGTGTTTTTTGAATACGTTGAGCAATTCCCGCATGGTCAGCTCTACGCCTTCCAGCAGCGGGCCGGAAACAGCGCGTTGATCTTCGGTCGCCACTTCAAGAGCACGCTTCATGTTGTCGTAGACAGGCAACATATCACGCGCCAGCTTTGAACCGCCGTAATTCTCGGCCTCGCGCCGATCTTTGTCAGATCGCTTGCGCGCGTTCTCTGCATCTGCAAGCGCGCGCATAAACCGATCTTTCAGCTGATCACGCTCTGCGCGAAGCTGATCCAATTCTAACGCTTCATCATCAATTTCAGCCATTTCATCGGCGTATTCATCCGCCTCGGCCTCATCAATATCATCCAGAAATTCGTTCTCTTTCGGCTCTGCCATCTTCCACCTCTAACTCCGGTCGGAAATCAGTTTTCCAACCAGTTGCGCCGTGTAATTCACAATCGGCACGATACGTCCATAGTTTAGGCGTGTGGGACCAATCACTCCGACGGCACCAATCACCTTTCGATCAGCGTTCATATAAGGGGAAACCACCAAAGAGGAACCCGAAAGTGAGAAAAGTTTGTTCTCTGAACCGATAAAAATGCGTACACCTTCACCGCCTTCGGCCAAATCAAGGAATTCTGCGATATCGCGTTTGCGTTCGAGGTCGTCAAAGAGGTTCCGAATCCGCGCCAGATCCTCCCCTTCGCCATCTTCGCTCAACAGGTTCGATCGACCCCGCACAATCAGCCGCTCAGTCGCCTCGTCTTCGCCCTGCCACAACGCAAGACCACTTTCGACCAGTTGTTGCGCCAAGATGTCTATCTCTTGACGTCTTTGTGCAATTTCATTGCCTATGGTCCGTTGCAGTTCAGTGATTGTTTTTCCCTCTACCAGCGCATTGAGAAAATTTGCCGCCTCTCTCATCGAGCTTGGTGTTTGCCCAGGCGGAGGTGTGAACAGACGGTTTTCAACATGACCGTCGGAAAACACCAGAACGACCAACGCACGTTCATGAGAAAGCGACACAAATTCGATGTGCTTGATTGGCGCTTCATGTTTGGGCGTCAGAACAAGAGATGCACCATGCGTGACACCTGACAGCGCGGAACCGATCCGATCTAACAAGCCCCCAACATCAGTGGCATTGCTGCCCATCGTCGCGTCTATTTTTTCGCGGTCCGTTTCGGAAGGATCACCGATTTCAATCATTCCATCGACAAACATCCGCAGACCCATCTGTGTGGGAATACGCCCTGCACTGACATGGGGCGACCCAAGCAGACCCATATATTCGAGGTCCTGCATCACATTCCGAATTGTCGCAGCGCTGACCTTTTCGCTGAAATCACGCGTCAGCGTGCGGGACCCCACAGGATCACCGTTGGCCAGGTAACCTTCGACCACCCGGCGAAATACTTCGCGGGATCTGTCATTCATGTCGTTCAGCATATCTGAGGTCTCTGTCATGGCATCCTCTGTTTGTCCTACAGTAAAGGTGCACAACAACCAAACGTCAAACGGGGTTGCATCCCCGCACATCTGAGCGGTATCTCGACACTAACATCAAAAAGGAAAGAATATGCGTCCATCTGGCCGGAAACTCGATGAAATGCGCGCTGTCAGTGTTGACGTGGGCTTTACCAAACATGCCGAAGGGTCGGCATTGATCAAAGTGGGCGACACGCATGTTTTGTGCACCGCCACAGTTGAGGACCGCGTGCCGCCTTTCATCAAAGGATCAGGACTGGGATGGGTCACTGCGGAATACGGTATGTTGCCGCGTGCCACCAACACCCGCATGCGCCGCGAGGCGGCATCGGGGAAACAGGGCGGCCGGACTGTTGAAATTCAGCGCCTCATTGGTCGGTCCCTGCGCGCAGGCGTTGACCGGGTCGCATTGGGCGAACGTCAGATCACCGTCGATTGCGATGTGTTGCAAGCTGATGGCGGCACCCGTTGCGCGGCCATCACCGGCGGCTGGATCGCCCTGCGTCTGGCGGTGAACAAGCTGATGAAAGCTGGCGATGTGATCAGTGATCCGCTTATTGATCCAGTCGCGGCCACAAGTTGCGGGATTTATGCAGGCCAGCCCGTGCTTGACCTGGACTATCCGGAAGATTCTGAGGCGGGCGTTGACGGCAACTTTATCATGACCGGCACCGGACAACTCATCGAAGTTCAAATGAGCGCAGAGGGATCAACCTATTCCCGCGGTCAGATGAACGAACTGATGGATTTGGCAGAAAAAGGTGTGGCGGAACTGGTGGCAATACAAAAGTCAGTCACATCATGACCCGAAAGTTCACCGACACCCGCATCTTGATCGCCACCCACAACGCCGGGAAGCTTGAAGAGATGGGCCAGTTGTTCGCGCCATATGGCGTGACCGTGGTGGGTGCCGCTGAACTGAACCTGCTCGAACCAGAAGAAACCGAAAGCACATTTGTCGGCAACGCGCGCATCAAAGCGCATGCTGCGGCCCAGGCAACCGGCCTTCCGGCGCTTTCGGACGATTCCGGGATTGAGGTAGAGGCGCTGGACAATGCGCCCGGTGTCTATACCGCCGATTGGGCTGAAACACCCAACGGTCGTGATTTCATTGCGGCAATGACCAAGACCCACGACCTTCTTGAAAAGAAAAACGCGCCTCACCCACGGCGTGCTCGTTTTTGTGCAACTCTCGTGTTGGCGTGGCCAGACGGACATGACGAAGTGTTCGAGGGCAAAGTGAACGGATCGCTGGTATGGCCGATGCGTGGCCGGCAGGGACATGGCTATGATCCGATGTTCCTGCCTAACGGGTACGAAGTTACCTTTGCCGAAATGGATGCGGATGCAAAGAATGCAATCAGCCACCGTGCGGATGCTTTCAGCAAACTGATTTCAGCCTGTTTTGACTGAAGATTGGCAGCATGGCGGGTTTGGCCTTTATATCCATTGGCCGTTTTGCGAGGCAAAATGCCCCTATTGCGACTTCAATTCGCATGTCAGTCGGCACATAGATCAACGGGCATGGCGGGACGCCTACCTGACAGAGCTTACGCGCGCAGCCTCAGAGACATCTGGACGCGTGCTAAACGCTGTTTTTTTTGGCGGAGGCACACCCAGCTTGATGGACCCCGATGTCGTTGCTGACATCATAACGCACATCAAGCAGTTATGGCCAACCGCCAATGACCTTGAAATCACGCTCGAAGCGAACCCAAGTTCTGTCGAAGCAGGCCGCTTTGCAGCCTACCGCCAAGCTGGGATAAGCAGAGTGTCCATGGGCATTCAGGCACTGAACGATCCGGACCTGCGGCGGCTGGGTCGTATCCATAGCGCAGCTGAAGCATTGGCTGCCTTTGATATCGCACGAAATGCTTTTGACAGGGTTAGCTTCGATCTGATTTACGGACGACAGGATCAAACATTGGCAGAATGGGAAAACGAGCTAAAACAGGCTCTAAATCTGGCGATTGATCATCTTTCGCTTTACCAGCTTACTATCGAAAGCGGCACGGCATTTGGTGATCGGTATGCCCGCGGAAAACTGCGGGGTTTGCCCGATGATGATCTGGGCGCAGATATGTATGAACTGACCCAAGATCTGTGTGGTGCGATGGGAATGCCCGCCTATGAGGTATCAAACCATGCCCGTGACGGTGCCCAATCCCGGCACAACCTGATCTACTGGCGCTATGGTGACTATGTTGGCATCGGCCCCGGCGCGCATGGTCGCATCACGGTTGGTGGGCAAAAATTGGCAACCGTCTGTTATAGCAATCCACTTCGCTGGCTTGATGGCGTCGCGGACAAAACGTCAGAAAAGCCGCGCGAAGCTTTATCCCGGCGGGATCAGGCAAATGAGTTTCTGCTGATGGGTCTTCGCCTGAAAGAAGGCGTAAGCCTGGATCGGTACGAAAGGTTACTGGGCCAGCCATTGCCCGAGGACAAGATTGCTCACCTCGAGGACATAGACATGATCACGCGCGCCAATGACAATATATCTGTTACAAATCAAGGGGTTATGTTACTGAACGCCGTTCTTGAAGAGCTTCTTGTCGATTAGCTTCCGCTTAACTTCCGACACAACTCATCAAGGTCATCCAACGACTTGTAATGCACCGTCATCTGACCGGCCTCTTGCCCCGGTTTGTGCGCAAGCTCGACTTTCATCCCAAGGCTCGCCGACAGATCCCCCTCAAGCGCCTTGGTATCTGCATCTTTTTCGGTCTTCGGTTTCGCAGAGTCCTTGGAAAAGATGTTATCGCTAGTGCCCGTCTGTTCTTTCTTGACCAAAGCCTCTGCTGCTCGAACCGACAAGCCGCCTTTGACAATCTGTTTTGCCAGCTTCACTGGGTCCTCGGCTGGAACCAGCGCGCGCGCATGCCCAGCACTCAGATCACCGGCGCGGAGCATTTCCAGAACGGGCTCAGGCAGGTTCAGCAATCGCAGCAGGTTTGCGATATGGCTGCGGCTCTTGCCCAGTGCTTCGGCCATTTTCTCTTGGGTATGTCCAAATTTATCCATGAGCTGCCGATAACCCGCAGCCTCTTCTACAGAGTTCAGATCAGCACGCTGGATGTTCTCGATAATGGCAACTTCCAAAACCTCGACATCAGTAAAGTTGCGCACAATGACAGGAAGCTCATGAAGCTGAGCGATCTGTGACGCGCGCCAGCGACGTTCACCAGCGACAATTTCATAACTGCCATCATCCCGCTTGCGCACGATCAAGGGCTGAATGACGCCCTTTTCCTTGATTGACGCAGCGAGATCATCCAGATCACCCTGATCAAACCGTTTCCGTGGTTGCTCCGGATTCGGGGATATGCGTTCGATCGGGACGTATTGCTCTGCGGCGACGGTCCCCCGGGCAACTGCCTCCTCCGTCTCCGAAACATCCGCCATCAGCGCAGACAGCCCGCGCCCCAAGCCACGTTTACGATCTGATCTGTCTGCCATGGTCATCGCCCTCAGTTTGAATTGTTGTTGATCAGCTCTTTCGCGAGACTGCGATAGGCCCGCGCTCCTTTAGACTGACTATCGTAGTTTAGGACGGGCATTGCAAAGCTTGGTGCCTCACTCACCCTGACATTCCGCGGAATGACTGTTTTGTACACCAGGTCACCCAGATTGCTGCGGGCATCCTGCTCCACCTGCTGCGAAAGGTTATTGCGGCTGTCGTACATGGTCAGCACGACGCCTTCGATCCGAAGATCCTTGTTGCCGGCCTGCCGAACCTCCCGGATAGTCAGCATCAACTGCGAGAGACCTTCCAGTGCAAAAAATTCGCTTTGCAGCGGCACCAAGACGGAATGTGCCGCAATCATCGCATTGACGGTCAACAAATTCAAAGATGGTGGACAGTCAATGAGGATGTAATCAAATTCAAACTCATCCATCTGCGTTTGGCGAAGTGCATCATGCAATAAAAAGCTACGCTTTTCGTTCGAAATAAGCTCCATATCGGCTGAGCTTAGATCCACGGTTGCAGGTACAATCAGCAGATTGGCAATCTCGGTCTCCTGAACAACCTCTTTCAGATCTATGTCTTCCAATAACAGTTCGTAGGTCGTGAACTCACGATCCTCCAGCTCAATCCCCAGACCCGTAGAGGCGTTGCCCTGTGGGTCCAAATCAACCACAAGGACCCGTTTGGCGTTCTCAACCAAAGCAGCGGCAAGGTTGATGGTTGTAGTGGTTTTTCCTACGCCGCCTTTTTGGTTTGCAACCGCGATAATTTTCGGGCCAACAGGCCGGGAGAGGTCAGACACGGGCTATTTCCTTGATCTTTAGAACGGCCGCCGAAGGGTTGGTTAAGCTCTTAATGGGTTCACATTCGTAAGACCACACGCCTTGTGCATCTTCATGTTCTTTCCGCCAACTTTCGCCCTTTGGGAAAAGTGCTGTGCCGGCCGACTTCAGGTGCATGTCAGCATACCCCAGAAGTGTGGTAAGGTCGGCGAGCGCGCGGGCCGAAACGATATCGGCCTCTAAGGATGGAACATTTTCGATCCGATCTGAGATCACCGTCGCTTTCAGTCCAAGCTCTCGAATTGCTGTACGCAAAAACGCGCCCTTTCTGTGATCGCTTTCTATCAGTGTCAGATTGTGACTATCGCCCTGTTCCGATGACAAAATCGAAATCACAATGCCGGGAAACCCACCGCCACTGCCGATATCAACCCATGAGCCTGTTTTGGGAGCCATAGTGAAAAGCTGAACTGAATCAACAATATGCCGCTCCCATAGGTTTGGGACGCTCGGCTTTGACACCAGGTTGATTTTCGGCGTCCACTTTTCCACCAATCTTGCGAAAGACTCGAGCTTTGCAAATGTTTCACGTGAAACATCCAGACCCCCTACTGTCGTCATCCCGCCTGCTTCCGTCCATCGCGCCGAAGATGAGCAAGGATAAGAGTGAGTGCTGCCGGGGTAATACCGTCAATGCGCGCAGCCTGCGCAAGAGTCGCTGGACGGGTCGCGGTGAGCTTCAGCTTCAATTCATTGGACAAACCCTCCATCCCCGTAAAATCAAAGCCTTTCGGTATCAAATGCGCCTCATCCTTGCGCAAACGGTCAATATCCTTTTGCTGCCGTTCAATATAGTTCGAATACAGCGCATCCCGCTCAATTTGACGGCGTGTTTCGATGTCGACAGACGAAAATGCCGCATCAAGTTCAATCAAGTTCTCAAAGGACACATCCGGAAAAGACAACAGCTCAAACGCCGTCCGTCGGTTTCCGTCTTTGCTCAACTGAAAACCCGCCAGCGCAGCTTCCTTGGGCGTAAAGGTAGAGGCTGTCAGCAAAGCTTTTGCTTTTTCCAATCTCTCAAGCTTTTCAGAAAAGATGGATCTACGTTCATCAGAAGCACACCCAAGCGCCATCGCAACCGGTGTTAAACGCTGATCCGCATTATCCGCCCTCAAGGACAACCGAAATTCAGCGCGGGACGTAAACATCCGATAGGGCTCCGTCACCCCGCGCGTGGTTAAATCATCGATCATCACACCGATATAGCTTTCCGACCGGCTGAAAATCACCTTGTCTCGGCCAAGGGCCGCCAATCCGGCGTTTAGCCCAGCGACCAAACCCTGCGCTGCCGCTTCCTCATAGCCTGTTGTTCCATTGATCTGCCCTGCCAGAAAAAGGTTCGGCACAGTTTTGACTGCCAGGATCGAATCAAGCGCACGAGGGTCAACGTAATCATATTCAATTGCATAGCCTGGTTGAAGAATCTCGGCCTTCTCAAGCCCCTTGATTGACCGAACATACCGCATCTGGACATCTACAGGCAGGGACGTGGAAATGCCGTTGGGGTAGATCGTGTGATCGTCAGCGCCTTCAGGTTCCAGAAAGATCTGGTGGGACGATTTGTCAGCAAAACGAACCACCTTATCCTCTATTGAAGGACAATACCTCGGCCCAATCCCATCAATGTGGCCCCCATACATCGCGGACAGATGTAGGCTTTCCTGTATGATTTCGTGGGTGTTCGCATTCGTGTGGGTGATTCCGCACGAAATTTGACGTGCTGTGGTGCCCTTCGACAAAAAGGAAAACAAAACCGGCTCATCATCCCCCGGTTGGGTTTCCAGGATGTCCCAGTCAATTGTTCGCCCGTCAAGGCGGGGTGGCGTGCCGGTTTTCAGGCGCCCCAGAGGCAGTTCAAAACTGTCAATTCTTTCTGCAAGTTTGATCGATGCCTTGTCACCAATTCGTCCACCAGAATGCCGTTCGTCGCCAATATGTATCACCCCGCGCAAAAATGTGCCGGTGGTCAAAATGACTGAATGTGCGCTGATTATCTCACCATCGGCCAGCACGACGCCTTTGACGGCACTACCATCCATGCTAAAATCTACAACTTCGGCTTCAATGATCGACAGATTTACCCGATCCACCATCTCTTGTAGCATCTCACGCTGATAGATTTTTCGATCCGCTTGTGCACGAGGCCCTTGTACCGCCGGCCCTTTGCGTCGATTTAGGAGCCGAAATTGAATCCCGGCCCTATCAGCAACCCGACCCATGACACCGTCCATTGCGTCAATTTCCCGAACCAGATGGCCCTTGCCCAAGCCACCAATCGCCGGGTTGCATGACATAACGCCGATACCATCTCGTGACATTGTGATCAAAGCAGTGGTCGCGCCAAGTCGCGCCGCAGCATGAGCCGCTTCACATCCGGCGTGCCCGCCGCCGATCACAACCACATCAAAATGTTTCACGTGAAACACTCCATTATTTGCCCAAACAGAAATTAGCGAAAATTTCGTCCAAAAGGTTTTCTACGTCAATTCGCCCGACCAAGGCCTCGAGCGCACGAATCGCTGAACGCAACTCTTCTGCTGCTATATCATAATGGTCAGGCCCACGATCCAGTACGTCAAAAGCAGCATCCAAAAATTCCGCAGCTTGTTCCAAAGATTTCCGGTGCCGTAAATGCGTCGCCAGACCAACTGATGCTGCTCTTTGGGCTAAAACTGACTGCACCTGTGCAATCAATTCAGGAATGCCAACACCTGTTTTACCCGATATCCCGACGGTTGATGCTGGCAATAGATCCACTTTAGGGGTGACAACAATATCTTCACCAGATGGCGAAATCATCAATGAGTCCCCTGGCTCAGCCAAAAACACCCGCAAATCTGCTGTTTGCGCCCGCTCAATCGCCCGGCTGATTCCGATTGATTCAACATCATCATCGCTGTCACGCAGCCCCGCCGTATCAAGAAGCGTAACAGGCAAACCGCCCAAATCCATACGGACTTCAATGATATCCCGGGTCGTACCCGCCTTCTCTGATGTAATCGCCGCGTCCCGGCCGGCCAGAGCATTCAGCAGTGTGGATTTACCCGCGTTCGGCGCACCTACAATGGCAACCTCGAAACCCGACCTGACACGCTCAGCAACTTTCGTTCCTTTGATTTCCTTCACGATCTGGGTGTGCACTCCGGACAAAAGCGATCCAACTTCAGGTGTGACATCAACTGGCACATCTTCATCTGCAAAATCAATTGTCGCTTCAAGCAGCGCTGCAGCTCTGATGAGGTCACTGCGCCACGATTCAACACGTTGGCCGAGGTGCCCTGACAATACACGAAAGGCCTGCTTGCGTTGCGCTTCTGTCTCGGCCTCGATCAGATCACCCAGCCCTTCTATTTGGGCAAGATCCATCTTTTCATTTTCAAGGGCGCGTCGGGTAAATTCTCCGGGCTCTGCCAGCCGGGAGTTTGGAAACTGCCCCAGCACATCGAGCACGGCACGCACGACGGCAATGCTCCCATGAAGATGAAATTCTACGACATCTTCGCCAGTAAAACTGTTGGGTCCCGAGAAGAACAGCACGAGCGCCTGATCAATGACTTCGCCATCCAGATCCTTAACATGGCGTAACCCGGCCAATCTCGCGTCCGGCACGGGACCACAGATCTGCGAAGCGATCTGCTGTGCATCTGGCCCTGAGAGACGCACAACGGAAACACCCGCACGACCGGGTGCCGTTGCCTGGGCAAAAATCGTGTCCATTAATCATAACCTTTTGTTATTGTTAAATAACTCAGGTATTCATCGAGTCAAAGAAGTCCGAATTCGTCTTGGTTTGCTTCAGCTTCCCAATCAGGAATTCGATCGCATCCGTTGTCCCCATTGGATTCAAAATCCGGCGCAGGACAAAAGTTTTCTGCAGGTCGATCTTGTCGATCAGCAGGTCTTCTTTGCGTGTACCCGACTTAAGAATATCGATGGCCGGGAACACGCGTTTGTCCGCGATCTTGCGATCAAGAACAATTTCAGAGTTACCAGTCCCTTTGAATTCTTCAAAGATGACCTCGTCCATCCGCGACCCCGTATCAATGAGCGCTGTTGCGATGATCGTCAGCGACCCACCTTCTTCGATGTTTCGCGCAGCACCAAAGAAACGTTTGGGCCGTTGCAGGGCATTCGCATCCACACCACCGGTCAGTACCTTACCTGACGAGGGCACGACCGTGTTGAACGCACGACCCAATCGGGTGATCGAATCCAGCAAGATCACCACATCACGCTTGTGTTCGACCAGACGTTTGGCCTTCTCAATCACCATTTCTGAGACTGCCACGTGACGGGTGGCGGGCTCATCAAAGGTCGAGGATACAACTTCACCCTTCACAGAGCGTTGCATGTCGGTGACTTCCTCGGGCCGCTCGTCAATCAGCAGCACGATCAGATAGCACTCAGGGTGGTTCTTTTCGATAGAGTTGGCGATATTCTGCAACAGCACCGTCTTACCTGTCCGTGGCGGTGCCACAATTAAGCAGCGCTGGCCTTTACCAATTGGTGAGACCAGATCGATGATGCGCGCCGAACGGTCTTTGATCGTCGGATCATCCACCTCCATCGTCATCCGTTCATCAGGATAAAGCGGTGTCAGGTTCTCAAAGGCAACCTTGTGGCGTGCCTTCTCAGGATCCTCGAAATTGATCTTGGTGACCTCAGTCAGCGCAAAGTAGCGCTCGTTATCGTCAGGCGCTTTGATCAGCCCCTCAATGGTATCCCCGGTGCGCAGCGAATGCTGACGGATCATGTCGGGGGAAACATAGATGTCATCGGGACCCGGCAGATAATTGGCTTCGGGGGAGCGGAGGAAACCAAACCCGTCTTGCAACACTTCCAACACGCCATCGCCAGAGATTTCCCAGCCTTCATCCGCGCGTTCGCGCAGAATCTGAAACATCATCTCGCCCTTGCGCATCGTTGAGGCGTTTTCGATCTCAAGCTCTTCTGCCATCGCCAGCAGGTTCTTGGGAGTTTGTGCCTTAAGATCGGCAAGGTTCAGGGTGTCAGTTGTCATGGAAAATCCTGTTCAGCTGCAGCATGAGTGAGCCGGCTGTTCATGTTTCGAAAATTACAGATGTGCGCCATCCCCGGACGGGGTGGTGGCGCAGATATAGGCAGACCCCGCCGCCGAGTCAATCAGATCAGAATTTCACGACAACCGAAAAGACAATGATGATCATCAATACGGTCGGAACTTCATTCATGATCCGGTAATGCCGCCCCGTCAGCGTGTTTTCGCCGCGCCCAAATGATTTTACGCGGATCACCAGCCAGGTGTGAAAAACCGTCATCCCAATCACACTTGCAGCTTTGGTCCAGGGCCATATCATCGACCAATCAACGATTCCCGGCGTAAAAACCAGACATAGACCAAAAACCCAGGTAGCGTGCATCGCCGGACGCATGATCACGTTAGAAAGCTTGAATTCCATCATTGCAAACAGATCATGCATTTCACCACTAAGCCCTGCCTTTTCGGTATGATGTACCATGAGCCGGGGCAGATAAAACAGCGCTGCCATCCAAGAGATCACTGAAACGATGTGCAGTGCTTTGACCCAAGGGTAAATGAGGGCAAGAATATCTGACATGTTCATCTCCGATCTCTGGCCCCTTCTTATAATAATAAAGAAGATAAGAAAGATGATGTTGTAAGTAGGGACGCTGAAATCTGTGGATTATTGAGTTATCAGGGTACTTACCCACACGTGGATAAAGTGCCACAGATAATCACCGAATTTGGGTAATAGTCGTTTAAAAACAGGTTTTTAAATAATGCATGGCCAAGAAAAACTGTGGATATCAGATAGGATAACCCAAAAATCTGGTGATTCCTCCCGCAGCGCAAGTTTTCCTTATCCGCATCTGTAGGAATCGGTTGAACGTCCCTGAAACTTTGCGATCCGCAGGTACTTGTAACACCGGGCCCGATTATGCAGAACCAGTCCTTAAGTCGTCCTTAATGAGACACACAGGGTTATCCACATGGTACAGCCTTTCATCCTAGCGTCAGGGTCAGAAATCCGGGCAAAACTGCTGCGGCAGGCGGGTGTTGATCACGTTGTTGAACGACCGCGCGTTGACGAAGAGATGATCAAGCAGGCGATGTTGGCCGAGACGGCCACACCCCGTGACATCGCGGACGCATTGGCAGAGATAAAAGCACGCAAAGTCAGCGATAAACATCCAGGCACATTGGTTCTGGGCTGCGATCAGGTTTTGGATCATCGGGGGACCTTGTTGTCCAAGCCGGTTGATCAGGACGATGCGTTACGGCAGCTTACCTCATTGCAAGGTGACCGTCACAGCCTGCTTTCAGCGGCGGTTATCTGCGAAGACGGTAAACCGATCTGGCGGCATATCGGTCAGGTTAGGCTGCGGATGCGGCAGGTCAGCGATAATTATTTGTCCGACTACGTGACGCGAAATTGGGACAGCATTCGACACACGGTCGGGTGCTATAAATTGGAGGAAGAAGGCGTGCGGCTGTTCTCGAATATCGAGGGGGATTACTTTCACGTCTTGGGTATGCCACTTTTGGAACTGCTGAATTATCTTACTCTGCGCGGAGACCTTGCCACATGACATTGCCAAAAATTCCGCTGGCCGGGGTGATCGGTTCGCCAATTGCACATTCCAAATCGCCGCAAATCCATGGTCACTGGCTTAAAACCTATGGGATCGCGGGACATTACATCCCTATGGATGTGGCCAGCAGCAACTTGACCGACGTGATCCGTATGTTGCCAAAAATGGGGTTCGTCGGGGTGAATATAACGATCCCGCACAAAGAGGCGGTGTTGGCGATTGCTGACCTTGTGACTGATCGCGCAATTCTCATTGGTGCTGCGAATACGTTGATTTTCCGCAAAGACGGCAAAATCCACGCTGACAATACAGATGGCTATGGGTTCCTTGAAAACCTCAAAACCGGCGCGCCGGGATGGCAGCCCAAGGCCGGTCCCGCCGCCGTTTTGGGTGCGGGTGGTGCCGCGCGAGCGGTAATCGCATCGCTGCTTGATGCGGGCGTCCCCGAGATTTTCCTGTCAAACCGCACAAGAGTTCGCGCCGAACAGCTAAAGTCAGATTTCGGCAGCCGCGTTCGGGTGTCAGATTGGGTGCAGGCCGGCAATATGCTTGAACACGCGTCACTGGTGGTGAACACGACCTCGCTTGGGATGTTGGGCAAGGGTGAAATGCGGGTACCGCTTGATGGGTTGAAACCGGGGACGATTGTGACGGATCTGGTTTATGCGCCGCTCAAGACCCGTTTTCTTGAAACAGCAGAAGAAATGGGCTGCGTGACCGTTGATGGACTTGGCATGTTGCTTCATCAGGCGGTGCCGGGATTTGAACGCTGGTTTGGAACGCGGCCAGAGGTTGACCGCGCCACACGTGCGGCCGCGCTACGCTGATGTTTCTTTTGGGGCTCACCGGATCAATAGGGATGGGCAAATCGACCACCGCGCAGATGTTCGCCGAAGAAGGATGCGCCGTGTGGGATGCAGATGCCGCTGTGCACAGGCTCTATTCAAAAGGGGGCGCTGCGGTTGACCCGATTAGCACCCTTTTCCCGCAAGCGATCGTTGATGGGTGTGTTTCGCGTCCGGAACTGAAAACAATCATTTCCGAAACACCAGAGGCACTGATCCAGATTGAGCAAATTGTGCACCCCCTGGTCGCAAAAGATCGCGGTGCTTTCATTGAGGCTACAAAAGCTGATGTTGTTGTTCTCGACATGCCACTGCTGTTCGAAACCGGAGCAGAGGCTCAAATGGATGCTGTCGTATGTGTCACTGTTTCGGAGGAAATACAGCAAAAGCGGGTGATGGAACGGGGTACAATGACCGCTGAGCAATTTGAGGCAATCAAAGCAAAACAGATGCCAAACGCAGAAAAATGTGCACGCGCCGACTATGTAATCGAGACGGAGACAATTGATCACGCCCGGCGTCAGGTGCAAGATGTGGTCGCGGATATCAGGGGAAAGCAACGCCATGCGTGAGATCGTTCTAGACACGGAAACCACCGGGTTTGACCCTGAATCCGGCGACCGCATCGTCGAAATCGGTGCGGTTGAGCTGATGGGTCATATGGCAACCGGCGAAACCTTTCATCAATACATCAACCCCGAACGCGCAATGCCGGATGAGGCCTTTCAGGTCCATGGCCTTGGCGACGAATTCCTGCGTGATAAACCCAAATTTGCCCAAGTTGGGCAAGCATTTCTCGACTTTATTGGGCAATCCAAGCTGATCATCCACAATGCTGCATTTGATATCAAATTTTTGAATGCGGAACTGAAATGGATGAACCTGCCGCAAATCCCATGGGAACAGGCGATTGATACGCTTGCCATTGCGCGAAAACGATTTCCGGGTTCGCCAGCATCTTTGGACGCATTGTGTCGCCGATTTGGCATCGACAACACATCACGCACCCTGCACGGGGCGCTTTTGGACAGCGAAATTCTGGCCGAAGTCTATCTGGAGCTGATCGGAGGGCGGCAACCGGATTTCGCGCTATCCGCAAAACCTGAGCGTAAATCGGGCGATGCCAGCAGTGAGTGGGCAGCAACCCCACGACCGACCCCACTGCCCTCGCGACTAACCGAAAAAGAGGCCGCCGCCCATGCTGACTTCATCAGCAAACTGGGCGACGATCCTGTGTGGCGTAGGGGTTAAGCGTCTGCTTTTGGCGGCGTTTCTGCCTGACGTCGGGCAATTTCGCCGCGGTAAAGCGCAAGAAAATCAATGTTTTCAAGATTGAGCGGCGGGAATCCACCATCACGTGTAACGTCGCTGACAACACGACGCAGGAACGGGAAAATCATCCGCGGACATTCGATCATGAGAAAGGGATGGATCTGCTCTTCGGGAACATTTTGAACGTCAAAGATGCCGACATAGTCAATTTCGAACAGGAAAAGCGTCGTGTCGCCGGTTTTGGATTTTGATGTGATATTCAGTTTGATGGCTGACTCGTACTGGTTTTCAGCGGTGCGTTTCTTGGCATCAAGATTGACCTGAACCTGAATGTCGGGCTGCACATCTGTGGGCGCGCCTTTTTGCGCCATGATGTTCTCAAAGGACATATCGCGGATGAATTGACCCAAGACCCGCATTTGCGGCGCTTTTGGTTGTTCTGCTTCTGCCATGATTGGCTCCCTCAACTTAAAATCAGATTTACGCGGCCTTATCAGGTTGCCCCGCCACCCTCAATGCTTTGTCCAACCAGAGGGGCCCTTGGACTTGGCTTCTTCTTCTGAAATCTCGTGGTATTCCCCGTCAATCACATCACCTCTGGCAGATTGCCTTCTGGGGCCTGTGCCGGGCGCATCAAAGCTTTGTATATTCACGCGCGACCGGATCGCATTGAACGCGGCTTGTCTGATCTGGGGTACAAGGAACGAAAATCCGACAGCATCCGTAAAGAAACCCGGTGTCAACAAAAGCGCGCCAGCGAACAGGATCATTGCACCATGCACCAAAGGTTCCGTGGGATCACGCATATCAGAGAACGACGACCGCAGTTGTCCCAGCGCCATGGCACCCTGTGTCCGAACAAGCCAAGTCCCCAAAATCGCCGTGAGAACCACAACTCCCAAGGTCCATCCCAGCCCGATTGCACCACCGACTTGGATAAACAGAGTTATCTCAATCAACGGAACAGCAATAAACGCGATCAATAGCCACATGGCTTTGGCTCCTTTTGGTGGGGTCAGAGTGGACTTGCCCCTATCAAGCACCTACATAAGACATCGACACGCATGTTTCCATGTTTTGCCCAAAAGAGGTTCCGATGAATTCACCTATGATACAGCTTCTGGTGTTGGCCGGTATCGCCGTATTCCTGATTTTGCGATTGAAAAATGTTCTCGGCACACGGGAAGGTTTTGAAAAGCCGCCTGTGACCGATCAAAGTCCGTCCCGGCGCACGGGCCCGGCCCTTGAAGTGATCCAGGGTGGTCCGGATCTGGACATCACCGATCACGTTGCAGAAGACAGCGATGCAGGCAAAGCCTTGGCCGCAATGAAGCGCATTGAACCTTCATTTGGCGTGAGCGATTTTTTGTCTGGTGCCAAGGGTGCTTACGAGATGATCGTGATGGGATACGAACGCGGTGATCTGGCCGAAATTCAACCATTCCTCTCGGAAGACATCTACGAGAGCTTTGTTGACGGCGTTGCCGCCCGCGAGGATCAGGGCCTGACCATCGAAGCGAACTTTATCGGCGTGCGAGAGACAACGCTGGTTGATGCCTCACTTGATCCCGATACCAAAGAGGCGGAAATGACCATTCGCTTTGGTGCCGAACTGACGTCAGCAGTGCGGGACAAGGGCGGAGATATCATCGAAGGCAGCTTAACAGAAATCAAACGCCAAAAAGATACCTGGGTCTTTGCCCGTATCATGGGCTCGGATGATCCAAATTGGTTGTTGGTTTCCACAGACGGGTAAGCCATGCGATTTGTGCATTGGCATGGATTGGGGCGGTCTTTATGACCAGCCCCGCCAGCGCCTCAGATGTACGGTACCAGGTCTTGGAATTTGATCAGCTGGACGGGTGGTCACAGGATGATCATGCCCAGGCTCTAAAGGTTTTTCTGAACACGTGCCGCGATATGAAAGACGCCGACTGGCGCGCGCTGTGCAAGTTTGCCGAGGCTGATCCCGATCCACGCCAGTTCTTTGAATTGTTTTTTCGTCCCGTGCTCATTGATGATGGCAATGACGCAATGTTCACCGGGTATTTCGAACCCGAGTTGGACGGCGATCTTTATCAATCCGCCCGCTTTCGATACCCGATTTATGCCATGCCACCCGAGGCGCTTAAGTCAAACCCGTGGTTCACCCGGCGTCAAATTCTTGGCACAGACATCATGAAGGGCCGCGGGCTTGAAATTGCCTGGGTCGATGACCCGGTTGAGCTTTTCTTTTTGCAAATTCAAGGGTCTGGCCGGGTGCGGCTTCCGAACGGACGGTCCATTCGCGTTGGTTATCGTGGGGCCAACGGGCATCCATATCGGTCCATCGGCGTCGAATTGGTCAGGCGAGGTGTCTATGATGCCCATCAGGTCAGTGCGGATGTGATCAAAAGCTGGGTGCGGCGCAATCCTGACGAGGGGCGTGAACTTTTGCTGCATAATCCGTCCTATGTGTTTTTTCGTGAAGTCAGCAAAGTGCCCTCTGATCAGGGGCCTTTGGGCGCAATGAATAGGTCGGTTACGGCGATGCGGACAATTGCGGTTGATCCAAGCTATGTGCAACTCGGCGCGCCCGTCTGGATTGAAAAGGAAGGTGAAAAACCTTTGCACCGCCTGATGATCGCCCAAGATACCGGGTCTGCGATCAAAGGTGCTCAACGCGCCGATGTATTTTTTGGGACCGGTGACAAGGCAGGCCGCGAGGCTGGCAGATTACGCGATCCGGGCCGTATGTTCGTATTGATGCCAATCCAGCGCGCCTATGCGCTTTTGCCTGAAAGTGCGATATGAAGCGGGACCGAACGCAGGGCAGATTAAACGAGGACGATCTGGAGCTATGGCGCAAAGTGACCGAGCGGACAGAGCGTTTGGACCTGAAGAAACTTTTTACGCCCGAAATAGACGCCCCTGCCCCTGCGCTTACCACATTGCGCAAATCAAAATCTGTTGTGATGGGAAAGCCCGAGGGGAAACTGCGCCGCTTGCCGCACAATCTGGCACCATCGCTGCCCGATCAAATCAGCAGCGCGCCGGTTCAGATGGACCAAAAGGCATTTGGCAAACTCAAACGTGGCAAGCTCAAGCCGGAAGGTCGGATTGATCTGCACGGCATGACGCTGGATCACGCGCATCCAATACTCACAAAGTTTATCCTGTCTGCGCACGCCCGCGGCAAGCGGCTGGTTTTGGTGATCACCGGCAAGGGTAAGTTACGGGATGATGGCGGCCCCATTCCCGTTCGGCACGGCGTGCTGCGGCATCAGGTCCCACAATGGCTGGCGATGCCGCCACTGTCATCGGCAGTCTTGCAAATCACCCAAGCGCACGTAAGCCATGGCGGCGGCGGTGCCTATTACGTCTATCTCAGAAGACACCGCTAACGACCCAGCGCTGGTCGATATTTGACGATGCCCCATGTTGCGAGGGCTGCGGCAAGGACGTAATAGACCGCAATCGGGATCATCTGTTCCGGGAATGTGATGCCCAGATCAATAAACGCCCCTGTGACGCCCGGCCCGATTGCGGACCCAAATACCATAAGCGCCGCTGCCACAGCCTTGATCGCGCCGATATGCTTAGTCCCATAATATTCTGGCCAGAACGCTGATGCTCCAGTCGATTGTATGCCCTGCCCGACACCAAAAATCACCAGCCCGACACCAGCCATGAACAGCGTATCAGCATAGGCCAACACCGCAAAGGACAGCGCAAAGGGTAACATCTGAAACGGCACAACCCGGCTGACCCCAAACCTGTCGATGGCCCACCCTGAGGTAAAGGTCGCGATCACTGCGGACAGGACATAGGTCGGCATGAGCGAAACATAGGCAACCAGCTCCCATCCCTTAACCTCTGTAAGGTGAACCTGTTGAAAAAACAGCGCCGTTCCCCATGCCGACGGGCCAACAATCAGCGGTATCATCAACCAGAACAAACCTGATTTGAGGACCTCGGCCCGCGCCCAGTGTCGGCCATGCATGCCAGCAATCTGTGCCTCTTTCGCCATGGACTGGGGCGTGCGTTCCTGGCGCAAGAGCAGCATGAGCACCGGGATGGTGATCACCACAAGCAGGGCTGCGATGACCCAAAGACTGCGCCAATGATAAACAGCAAAGAGCGCCACGAAAATGATCGGGAGAAATGCCTGTCCAACGGCAAATCCCATCGACGAAATAGAAAGCGCCTTGCCGCGCGCCGCCTCGAACCAACGCACCATCGCCACTGCGCCAAGCTGTGACAACATCCCCTGCCCGGTAAAGCGCAGCGCGAAAATCACAAAGATCAGGCCAACCCAGTTTGGCACAGCTGCCATCGCAAGGCAGGCCAGCGCAAGGCCGATCATCACGCCAAATGCCAACGCGCGGACCCTGAAATTGTCAGTCAGAACGCCGGCCCAGATCATCACCACCGCCGACAGGGTCGTGCCGATGGTATAGATGCCGCCCCACTGCCCATCGCTTAGCCCGAACTCGCCCTTAATTTCACCCGCAAACAGCGAAATGAAATAGGTCTGCCCATAGGACGAGGTGAACGTCAGCAAAAAGCCAGCGAGCAGGAACAGCCAATTCAGTCTGAGGAAGCGGAGGTAACCCATGCCCCCTGAATTTCAGGGACATGGCGAAATGAAAAGCCCTAAAGCACGTAGCGGCTGAGGTCAGTGGATCTGGTCAGCGCGCCAAGGTTTGCTTCCACGAAATCTGCATTGACCTCGATCGCCTCGCCTGCCCGATCCGGCGCGGTAAAGGACAACTCCTCAAACACCCGCTCCATCACGGTATAAAGGCGTCGTGCACCAATGTTTTCAATGGATTGATTGACGTCTGCCGCGATCTTGGCCAGCGCCGCGATGCCATCCGACGTAAAGCTGACAGTTACCTCTTCGGTTCCCATCAAGGCTGTGTATTGCAAGGTCAGTGCATTGTCGGTTTCTGTCAGGATGCGCACGAAATCTTCTTCGGTCAACGCGCGCAATTCAACGCGGATCGGCAAACGGCCCTGAAGTTCCGGCAACAGGTCTGATGGTTTTGCAATATGGAACGCGCCGGACGCAATAAAGAGAACATGATCGGTTCTCACCGGGCCGTATTTGGTGCTGACGGTTGTGCCTTCGATCAGGGGCAGCAAATCGCGCTGTACCCCTTCGCGGCTGACATCACCACCGCGTGCATCCGACCGCGCACAGACCTTGTCAATTTCATCCAGAAACACGATGCCATTCTGCTCAACAGCCTCAATCGCGGCGCGGTTCACGGTTTCATCGTCCAACAGTTTGTCGGCCTCTTCCCCGATCAGGATGTCATAGCTGTCAGATACGGAAAGGCGCTTCTTTGTTGTACGGCCACCCATCGCCTTGCCAAAAATATCACCGAGATTCAGCATGCCAGCACCGCCACCAGGCTGTCCCGGAATATCCATCATTTGAAATGGATTCGAGGGCTCGGCAACGTCGAGGTCGATCATCGTATTGTCCAACTCACCCGCCCGGAGCTTTTTGCGAAACATCTCGCGGGTGCCACCACGTGAATCGGTGCCTGCGATGGCATCAATCACCCGCTCTTCTGCGGCGCTTTCCGCATTGGCTTTGACGTCTTCGCGCATGTGTTCGCGGACCATGATGATGGCACCGTCCACCAGATCGCGAATGATCTGTTCCACATCGCGCCCGACATAGCCAACTTCGGTAAATTTGGTCGCCTCAACCTTGAGGAATGGCGCGCGTGCAAGTTTGGCCAAACGGCGGCTGATCTCTGTTTTACCAACGCCTGTCGGCCCAATCATCAGAATATTCTTGGGATAGACTTCGTCACGGAGATCGTCGGCCAGTTGTTTGCGCCGCCAGCGATTGCGCAGCGCCACAGCAACGGCGCGTTTTGCATCGTTTTGACCAATGATAAACCGGTCCAGTTCTGAAACGATTTCGCGCGGAGTTAAGTCAGTCATTTGCCAATCTTTTCTACAGTCAGGTTGCCATTGGTATAGACGCAGATGTCCGCCGCAATCGCCATCGCGGCGCGGGCGATGCCTTCGGCGTCTTTGTCCATGTCCATCATGCCGCGTGCAGCAGCCAGTGCGTAATTGCCGCCTGAACCAATCGCTGCGACATTGTGTTCTGGTTCCAGCACATCACCGGCACCCGTGATCACCAGCAATTCGGTGCCATCGGTTACAATCAACATCGCCTCAAGCTTTTGCAGATATTTGTCCGTCCGCCAATCCTTTGCCAATTCAACGCTTGCGCGCGCCAGCTGACCGGGTGTTGCCTCAAGCTTGGTTTCCAGTCTTTCCAGCAAGGTGAAAGCATCCGCCGTAGATCCGGCAAAGCCAGCAACCACGTCAAATCCGCCGGGGGAAAGCCGGCGCACCTTTCGGGCGGTGCCCTTGATCACGGTTTGACCAAGGCTGACCTGACCGTCACCAGCGATGACAACTTCGTCGCCTTTCTTGACGCCAATGATCGTTGTCCCATGCCAGCCGGGAAAATCCTGTTTTGCCACCTGCGACCTCCTTTTGTCTGAGGCCTATATGGCCCCCACATCTCTTCGGCACAAGGGTGGTACCCCTTGTGAGCCTATTGGCCCGAGGATAGCGTTGCCCCATGAATGATGATCAGACCGTGTGTATCTATCTTGAGGAACCTCTGCTCAAAAGTGCAGAGGCCGGAGAGCACAATTTCATCAATTTGGTTGTTGATGTGTTAAAAAACGCTCGGTTTAGGGTCGATTTTTGCGATATCAAAGGAATGGGAACACAGACCGGGGGATATTCTCTGTCTCATATGGTTGAACCGCCAGATGTGCATGGCCTCGTCTTTCGCAGAGTGTATCATTATCCATTTTGGCAGATCGAGCAGACAAATGAGCGCTGGCATTGGGATGTCGCCAAGGCCCCTTTTGATCCCAACCTCACGGCACCTGATGCGGCGCGGTTTTATCAGTTCTGGCAAAAAAGATTGTTCGCGGATGCCCCGGATCAAACCCGAAGAGACGGGTACATTTATGTCCCCCTGCAAGGTCGACTGAGCCAACACCGAAGTTTTCAGTCGTGTTCTCCGATTGAGATGATTGAAGCCTGCCTGGACCATAATCCTCAGCGAGACGTCATCGCAACATTGCACCCAAAAGAGCAATATTCAGCAGGCGAGTTTGCTAAATTGGACGCGCTGCAAAGCAAACACGCGCGGCTGTCCATTCACACCGGCGATATGGTGCGCCATTTGCAGCATTGCGATTATGTAGTGACCCAAAATTCAAGCGCCGCATTTTCGGGGTATTTTTTTGGCAAACCTGCGCTGTTGTTTGGCAAGGTTGATTTTCACCATATCGCGGAATGCGCGGATATTGAGAATTTGACCCAAAGCTTTGAAAGTACAGCGCAATTGCGCCCGGCTTATGACGCTTTCATTTGGTGGTTCTGGCAACAACAGTCCATCAACGCAGGACGCGACGACGCCAGCGCCAAGATTTTGGCCCGCCTTAAACGGTTTGGGTGGCCCATAAACTAAGGGCGCCCAAATTGGACGCCCCTTACAATTCCCATGCCGTCAAATGTTAGACTGAGTCTTCGATCCAGCTTTGCAAAGCTGCCTTTGGACGGGCGCCGGCCATGTTTGATACAACTTCACCATTTTTGAAGATGAAAAGCGCCGGAATGCCGCGCACGCCCATTTGCGCGGGGGAATTCGGGTTCTCATCCACGTTCACTTTGACAATTTTTACCTTGCCGTCCATTTCCGTGGACAATTCTTCCAGTGCGGGGCCAATTTGCTTGCACGGGCCGCACCATTCGGCCCAGAAATCCACCACAACGGGGATATCGGAATTTTTGACTTCGGCGTCGAATGTATCGTCGGTGACTGCGACGGTGGCCATGATGTTCTCCTGACAGGATGAAGTGCGTTGAGAAATGAACCTAAGAACCCACGCCCGCGTCGTCAAGATATGGCGAGCGTTCAAGCGCCGATGTCACAATATTGTGGGGCAATACCATCAGCTCCTGACAGGTGGTCCACAGAATAGCGGTTCGGATTTCATGCTTTGGATAAATCTGAGCCAGGACATGCGCATAGGCCCCCATTTGCCGGAGAAGCCCTTCGGGACATGCTTCCGGACTTTGGGGGACAACCCGGTTGGTTTTGAAATCGACGGCAAGGATGGTGTTTTCTGAAACAAGCAGGCGGTCAATTGTGCCGTGAACACGAAGGGTACCAATTGTTCCTGTGACAGCGACTTCGGCCAGAGTGTCGGAGCCAAAGATGTGCGAAAGATTGGGTGCCTTTAACACGGCACTAGCCTCACGTTGAGCATTTGCCAAAACGCCCGGGTCAACACCAGCGCCGCCATGCCCAATCGGGTCATGTGCATGTTCGAGCAGCAGATGTACCAGGGATCCGTAAGATTTTGCCGTTTCCTGATCTGCGCCATCCTCCCCCGGTAGCGCCTTGGCACCCCCTAATTCAGAGGGCGATAATGTCTTTGGCATTTCGACGATCATCGGGGCTGGTTGAAGGAAAACAGGCTCTAACACAGGCTGATCTGCGGTACTCTGCGGTGTTCCGCCAACTGGCAATCCGTCCCAATCGCCTTCTTCAAACCTGACAGCGCCCTCTGTTCCTACGGGTACGCCGTTCACGTGGCTCATTGCCGCCTGCGTGATTTGATACCAGGAATTACTGTCTTTTGACAGGTCGCCCGCCGCCGCAACAATCAGCCATTTTTCGGCGCGGGTCATCGCGACATAGAGCAGCCGCAACCGTTCCTCAAATTGTGAGGATTTCATACCCTCGACGCTGTGCCTCATGGCGCTGGGCATTTCGTCGATGCTAACTTTCCAGACCGGAACGCCCTCCATCTTGATGATCTCATCTTTGATCGTGATGTCCCGTCTGCCCGTATCCGGCAGAATCACAATCGGCGCTTCAAGCCCTTTTGCGCCATGAACTGTCATCACCCTGATCTGGTTAGATGACGCGTCGATCTGGCGCTTGATCTCAAGATCGTCGGTCTGCATCCATTCCAGAAACTCGGTCAGGCTGGGTACATTATTGCGCTCATAGGCCAACGCCTGCGTCAGCATTGCGTTTATGCCATCCTCTGCCTCTGGCCCCAACCGCGCCAATAGTTTGGCGCGCCCATCATGTCGGGTAAGAATCCGTTCGATCAAATCGTAGGGCCGCAGAAAATCGACCTGTGCACGCAAGTCGCGCAGCACGGCAATCGTTTCAGGGAACTCCTCAACCCGCTTTCGCAAAGATTGCCAAACACGCTCCTCGGTTCTGCGGTGTGTGAGGTCGAAAAGGCTTTGCTCGCCCCATCCGAACAAGGGCGATTTGAGCGCGGTCGCCAAGGCGAGGTCGTCGTCCGGGGTGGTCAGAAATGACAATAGGGCGGCCAGGTCTTTGACAGCCAGTTCCGCACCCACCTTAAGCCGGTCTGCGCCAGCAATTGGCAGGTCGGCTGCCTTACACGCGCGGATAATTTCGGAAAACAACGGGGACCGACGTTGCACCAGTATCAGAAAATCGCCAGGCTGGATTCGGCGTTTGTAAAGGGCTCCATTGGCCTGTCTGTCATCGGGGATGAAATGTTCTCCGATGGTCAACTCCTTGATCTTTGCGGCGATCTGTTCGGCCAGAATTACCGTGTGATGCTGTGCACTGCGTCGATCAACGGGGTCCGTCCAAACATGATCATCGTCAGTCGCAGATCTTTCAACCAAAGGCCATAGATCGACACGCCCCGGCAAATCAGATTTGAAGGGTTTGTGCAGGGTCTCTTTGTCAAATCCCGGCTGAACCCGAGAATCCAGCGCCGTATCCACCATCCGTAAGATCGCGCTGGAAGATCGAAAGGAATAATCAAGACTGCGGTGCTGAAACATCTGCCCGGCATCTGTGATTGTGCGTTCGAAAATGGCGCTCTTGCGGTCAAATTCACGCGGATCGGCACCTTGGAACGAATAGATGGATTGTTTTTTGTCCCCAACGACAAACAGCGTCCGCTGAACATCTTCGCGTGCGCCTGCACCTCGGTAAAACTCATCCGTCAGCTTTTCGACAACATCCCATTGGCGTGGGGACGTATCCTGAGCCTCATCAACAAGAATGTGATCAATACCACCGTCGATGCGGTAAAGAACCCACGCCGCAACGGCCTTGTCGGTCAAAAGCGCACGGGTCTTGAGGATCAAATCATCAAAATCCAACCATCCGCGCAGTTGTTTCTGCGCTTCGTAGTGTATCAAAAACGCATGGGCGAACCGGTGCAGAACGGCAGATTTTTCGGCCGCCAATAGCGCAAGTCGTGCCTCGCGGGCGTCTTCGACGCGTTGCATAAGCGCGTCAAGATCGGCCATCAGATACGCAATGACGCCCTGTGTCGGTTTGGTCGGAAAGCTGCCGATTTTCGCAGTAAAAGGCGCGTTTGCACCACTACCGGTCAAAAACACTTTCTCTAAAGTGGGCAGCGCAGACATATCGAATTTTGACACGGCACCAAGTGTTTCCCCGGCCCTAAGGTCATTGCCGCCTTTCGCAAGCAAATGCGGGATCATCTGTGTGATCAGGTCCTGTTCATTGCCGTCAAAGACCGCCGCTTCGATTTTCTCCCAAGTCAGATCCGGTGGCTGATCAAATAGCGCCAGAGTATCAGGTACGGTGAGTGGTTGAAGAAAAGCGTCCCTTTGGGTCACGATGCTCCGGGTCAGTTTGGAAAAATCCTCGCCAATGTAATGCCGTGCGACATCAGCGATCAGCTGCGACTGACTGCCCTCAGCCATACTATCGACGATTTCGGCGCGCAGCAGGTCAGCGGCACGATCCTCAATCTCGGAAAATTGCGGATTAACCCCGGCTTCAAGTGGAAAGCGGCGCAGGAGAGATGCACAAAAAGAGTGGATCGTCTGAATTTTCAACCCGCCCGGTGTCTCGATTGCGCGCGCAAAAAGGGTGCGTGCATCGCGAAGCCTGTCTGGCGCAAGGATGTCAGTAATCCCAAGATCGGCCAACGATATCCGCAGCGCCTCGTCATCAAGCATCGCCCATTCGCCCAATCGCTTGAACAACCGGTTTTGCATCTCTGACGCGGCGGCCTTGGTATAGGTCAGGCACAAGATTTGCTGCGGCTCGACCTTGTCCAGCAACAGCCGCGCAACCCGATCCGTCAGAACCCGCGTTTTGCCCGACCCTGCATTTGCCGTCAGCCAGGTTGACGCATCAGGACGCGCGGCATCAATCTGTGCGCGGGTGGCATCATCAAAACGCGCGGTCATGTCAGATCCTCTGGCGTCGGATCTGTCGTACCGTCCCATTCGCCAAAGCGCGCAAGCTGGTCATAGTCGCCTGCAGCCTCTTCGGTTTTGACGAGCCGTCGCGCAGTGAAGCCTTGGGTTTCATCAAGGTATTTTGATATCAATTCGTGCAACCCACGCAGCACTTCAACGGGCGGTTCTTCTTCCAGCGGCGCGGCAATTTCGACGGGTTTTGCACCCAACCCGATGAAAGCAGCATGGGCCACCGAAACGGCACCGACCTCTTTGAACCCACCCTCTTCGACCATCGCCGCCTCGATCAGCAATTGCTTATCGAAAAACCGCTGTTCTTTCTTCGACGGAGGTGTGCCAGTTTTATAGTCATAGATCAAAGCATCGCCATCATCGGTTACATCAATCCTGTCGGCATATCCGGTCAGCGTGAACCCCAGATCAGCAAACACATGGCTTCCACGCGCGCCTTTCTCAAACGCGACCGGGCTGGAATAGCCTTGTCGCCGCTTTTCATTTTCGATGAACCAATCCGCAACGCGTTCGATTCGCGCCATCCACATCAGCCGCGCGGCGGGCCAGGGTGCCTCAACCAACAGCACCTCGGCAGCTATTTCCATGAGGTGCTCTTTGGTCAAGCGGGCAGGGTCCGCAGAAATCGATTTCACAAAACGTTCCATCACCATGTGCAGGATGATGCCGCGCACCGGCGCGTCGGGCGATTGCACCAATGGATTGACAGTCCGCAATCGCAAAGTGTGTTTCGCATAGATCGCATAGGGGTCACGGATCAGGCGTTTGATTTCAGTCACCGAAAGCCCATGCGGGCGTGCGGACCTTGGCGGTCGCGGTGACGGTCGAATGGCGGCAGGCGTCCTTTGGATCGCTTCGAGGGCGCGCACTTGGTCCAGCCATTTAGAACCGCGGGTCTGCATCGACTCCCATGCGTCGGGGCCACCGTTTTTCGGCAGGCCATTCAACAGGTTGCCCAACCGGTTCAGCCATCTGGACGGCACTGTTTCCGCTTCATCCGACCGGATGGCGCGGGTCAACCACACTTCTGGCGCGGCAATCGCCTGTTGATAATCATGCGCAGAAAGGCCAATGCGCCGCTCAGGTAAAAGCAGCCCCACCTTGAGCCGCATCTGCCGGTTAAGCCACGGGTCTGGGGGTGGTGCTTCAGGCCAGGTGCCATCATTCAAACCACCCATAATCACCAAATCAGCACCCTGAACGCGCGCTTCCAATGTACCCCAGATCATGATGTCGGGATGCGGTGCATCGCGGTCGCGCACTTCACCTGTCGCAAGCAATGCCCCAACAATGTCAGCGTAATCAGATGCGGCCATTTCCCCGCCATGCTCGGCCTGCGCTGCGAGGTCAGCCATGACTTCTTGCGCCTTTTCCCCGGCCTTGAGATTCCACAATTCGTGATCCGCGGTTTTTGATCGACCTGCTGCAACCGCATTGGCAAGCTTCAAATGATCAGCAACCCATTCTGTTAGCTTTTTGTCACCCCGGCCATCATGGCCGGTAAAGGTTTCCGCAACCCAATCCGCCCAGGCCAGAAAATCAGCAGGGTCTGATTGTTTGTCTGCCGCTTTCGCAGCGATCCGGGACAAGCCTTCGGCGTCGACATAAGGCAACCCATCCCGCCTGATCTGCATCTCAAGCCGTTGGGTGTTGAGTTGATGTTCATTGCGGCTGGCATCGCTGTGGGTCAGCGGATGTTTCAGAAGCGTCAACAGCGCCTCGGCATCCAGCCGTCTGACAAACAGAGCTGCAACATGGCGCAAGAAACGCCCGGGCGGAGAAAGCTGAAGCGGTGTGCCTGCGCTGTCGTCAGGTAGGATATCCCACTGATCCAAGGCCGAGGTTACTTGCCGCGTCAACATCCGATCCGGTGTAATCAGGGCTGCGGTCTTGCCGTCTTCAACCGCCTTGCGCAAACGCAGGGCAATGGCGAGCGCCTCAATGCGCGGGGTTGGTGCCTCGACCAAGGTCAGATTGGCGGTTGCTGTCTCCAGCCCCTCCAGCTTTGGGCCCTCGGTCAGCCATGCGTGTGTCACCGGAGCAGGGCGCAATGACAGGGAAATCAAGGCGTTGCGGTCAGGCGATGGCGGCTTTGTCGGTGTCCATTCCTCAATCCCAGCACGGGGCAGATCAAGGGCCCGCATGATATGTCCAAAGCGATATTGGGGGTGGTCCTCGGATAACAATTCCTGATCCAGCGCCGCCCAGACCTTGGTGGGCAGGTCAAAATCAAAACCCGGCAGAATGATCGCCCCTTGCGGAAGCTTCGCCACCGCCTGCATCAACATCGACGTCGTTCCCCGCGACCCGGTAGAACCTGCCAGGATCACCGGGTTGGTTGGTGGTTTCACCTCCCAATGCGCAATGATGCGGCTGACCAGTTGCCTTTGCCGCGCTTCTTTATCTGGCTGGCCTTCTGTTTGATCGAGATAGTTTTGCGCGATGGTCAGAAATCGTTGCGCCCGTTCCCAATGACCCGACTGATCGCTGACATCCAATTCAGCGACAGCGGATGCGGCAACCCCTTCACCCTGCATTTCGTCGATTAGGTTCGCCAGACTATCAGACAATGCATAAAGCGACGATCGCGGCGCAAGCGTGGGGTCCGCGGTGATCAATTTCGACACCAGTTGGACCAGCTCCAACCGCCGGCGAAGCGATGATGTCGCAGGTGGCAATGTGATCCCCGGCACCAGCGTATCAAGATCCGTCACCAGCCGAACGCGCGGCAGAAATCCCGGCGCTCCGTCATCAAAGATATCCCGCAGACGACGGGCCATTCGATTGGTGTTCACAATCAAATCAACACGGGCCATCGCATCGGGTGGCTGACCCTCAAGTCGTGTCCGCAGCCCCTGAACCAGAGCCGCTGGAAAATCGACGCCCGGTGCCAACCCAAAGACGCGCGGCATGTCACTTTGGTCAAACATCGGCATCTGCCAGCAACGTCTCAGCAAGGGCTATCCCTGCTGGATGACCAACATCGCACCACTTCCCCTCATAGCGCAGGCCGTAGAGCCGCTCGTTTTTTAGCATGTCATCCCAAAGCAGGTTCAGCGAAAACGCGCCTTCTTTCATCTGGTCAAGGCGGTCAGTCTTGATGATCTGGACGCCGACATAAATCACATCGGTCCCCCGTTTCAGTTTGCCGTTTTCCGCGATTGAGAAATCACCTTTGCCTTCATACCCGACGGCATGGGTCGGCGGGACACACATCAACAGTGCGTCCATCTCATCCGGTTTCCAAGCGGCCGCCAGTTCCAACAAAGGGTTTGGCCCTGCCCAGATCGCATCGGTGTTTATGGTATAGACCGGACCATCGCCGAGCCTGGGCAGCGCATTGCGCAGCCCGCCCCCCGTTTCGAGGATATCTGGCTGTTCCAGAACCGTGACAATACCTTGGCTTTGCAGGTGCTGGTTCAGAAGGTCAGGTTTGTAATGAAGGTTCGCCACAATAGGATCGCAGTTCGCCGCACGAGCCAATGCCAATGCATGGTCAATCAGCGGCTTTCCGGCCACCGGGATCATCGGTTTTGGCTGGTCTTTTGTCAGGTGCTTCATCCGCGTGCCAAAGCCCGCAGCAAACATCATGATGGCGTTGGGATGGTCGCGCATTGGCTTTTCAGATGCTCCAGATGATCTTGGGTTGGATAGGGCAGGGCGGTTTCAATAAATGCGGCCAATGGCGCAAGTTCAGGATGTGTCAGGTTGCGCACAATGTAACCCCAGACCCGCGGGATCAGATCGACATAATGCGGCTTGCCGTCGCGCAGGCAAAGCCGCGCAAATATGCCCAAGATACGCAGATTGCGCTGCACCCCAAGCAGCGCATAGGCCGCTCGAAACTCAGCTTCATCTGCACCTGTATTATTCAGATAATGTCCGATCATTTCAGCCTCAATCTCCGGCGCTACATCCCGCCGTGCGTCTTGCAGGATTGACACCATATCGTATGCGGGATGGCCAAGTAATGCATCCTGAAAGTCCAGCAATCCAACGTTCGCCGCACCCTCACGCTCAGGCAGCCACAGCAGGTTTTCTGCATGGTAGTCGCGAAGGATGACAACCTTTTGGGCCACGTCCAACCGGGCGGCCAGTGGATGAAAAACATCTCGAAAGTGCTGCATGATTTGATCGGTTGATCCGCCTGAATACCATTCAAATGCAGGTTCGGTCATGTCGGTCAGCCAGCCAGCATCGCATATTGGCAGGCTCAGGGGCTCGGCTCTGTGCAGATCGATCAAAACATCCGTTGCCGCACGATAAAGCATGCTTTCTTGTTTCGAGTCTGCCGCCATCATGCGCGCAAAAAGGGCGTCGCCCAAATCTTCGATCAACAGAAACCCCGCGTCAGGGTCCTTGTTCAATATCTTTGGTGCGCTCAGGCCGATTGCCAAAAGATATTCCGCGATGCGCACGAATGGGCGCACATCCTCGCCCCGGTTCGGGGGGGCATCCATGAATATCACCGTTGCGCCCGTGGGTGAGGTAAGGCGATCATAGCGGCGGTTAGAGGCATCGCCGGCCAACAAAGTGCTGCGGCTCTGGCCCCAGCCAGAGCGTGCGATGAATTCGTTGGCTTGGGTCGCACGTGACCTCATGATTGCCAACCGGACAGCTTGGCAGGCCACTTTTCATCGTGCCAATGCGCCGTCAATGTCCGCGCGTTTTCGTCTGATCCGGCGACCAGTTCAATGGTCAGCGCGGAGGCAGGTAGCAAAGAACCCAATCTGTCTGGCCATTCAATCAGACAGATCGCACTGTCAAAGGCATCGACCACCCCCAACTCTTCCACTTCATTGGCTGACGTGATGCGATACAGATCAGCATGCCAAACCTCGCCCCTGATGGTGTCATAGGTTTGCACCAGCGTAAAAGTCGGTGATGGGATGTCCTGAGGTTCTTTGAGCAATGACTGGATCAACGATCGCGCGAAATGAGTTTTTCCTGCTCCGACGTCGCCGCTTAGCAAGACAACGTCCCCTGCAACCAAAGAGCGCCCCAATTCTGCGGCCCGTTGGGATGTGTCATCAGGATCGGAAAGGGTTAGCGTACATTTGGGCATGGCATATGCTTAGCGGCGCTGGCACCCTTCGCAAGGCGAAACAGGCAAAAAGTGGCGTCAGTCCGCAGAATTCTCAGCCAGATCAAGGGCGTGTTTCTGCATCTTTGATTGCACCCGAAAACGCAATAATGTCGCCCCCGACGAAATCGGAACAAGCTGGCAGGTGACAAGCCCACCGTCGTTTAGGATGATCGGCATATTCCATTCTTCTCGCTCACCAAAGGCACCGATATAGTCTTCGACCTTGTGCCAAAGCGGGTTTTTCTCTGATCCGGCTTGCCAAACAGATATGCAGTCAAGGATCGTAACATCAGCAAAAGCAACGTCAGGCTTTTGTTGCCACAACGTATTGTATGCGGCGTTGCTGAAGGTAAGTATCCCACTTGCCGAAAACACAGCCAAACCATCATCAAGCGTGTCCAGCAAAGATTGGCCCAACTCAAGTTCAGCGCGAAAATTGCGGGTCAGGGTCACTTCGGCGCTGATGTCTTCGATCAAAAAAGCAGTCGCGCCATCGGGGTGGGGGCGCCCTTTGACGCTATAGGTCTGGCCGGTTTCCAGGGACCATGTTTCTTGATACCTGCCATCGGTTGCTGCGGCGATGACATCAGCAATCTCTTGCCGCCAGTTTAGATAATTCTTGGGTTCAGGCATCCGGCGATTTTCGCGCAACCGGTCAAAGAACGACAGCATTGTTGGTCGTGCGCTTAGAAAATGCGCGGGCAAACCAGTGAGATCAACAAGGGCCGGATTAAAGAGCGCCAGTTGGCCGTTGCGGTCAAAGATGGCCAGCCCGATGGATAGATGGGCGAATGTTTTGGCGAGCGTTTGCACAAAGTTTCGTTGCGCATTTTCTGCTGAAACCACTGCATTGATGCAGGTAGCATGAAAAACGGTCACGCCGTCCACACAGATCACGGACAGCTCGTACCAGTCAGGTTGTTCCTCAGCTTCGGTGCGCAACGAAACGCGCTTGGGCGCATCCTGATCACCTTCTGAGAACAGCCGTATTTCGGGGTCAACCGGGCCCCCATGCGCCAGTTGGAAAAGAGCGGCATAGGCGGGGTTGTACCAAAAGACCTTGCCAGACGAGTCTTCTTGCCAGACGGGATTTGGCAGGGATGCGCTGGCGCGGCGCAGGTTGATCAACTCTTTCGTGTCTGATTGATTTTTGGCTTTATCATTTTGCGGTCTGCCCTTCGCGAGCGTGACCCAGCAAAGTGGTCCTCGCCACGAAACCTCCAGGCGATCGGGCGTGCGGTTATCAGACGCGTGTATTGTCACACGGCCATGCGCCCCGGCACCCGGAAGATCGGAAAATCCCGGAAACCGAGGGACAAGGGTATCGCGCAGATCATTCCACCCATGGGCTCCCGGTTGCAGTGCAAGCTCAGCCAGCGCAGCATTTGTTCCGTGATGCAAAACCCCGCCATCAAAAAGCAGCGACATAGGCTCATCCGGTTCTGCAAAGGGCCGCATTTGGGATGCCTTGGGGCGTTGCAGAAACCAAACAGCGCAGGCCGCTGACAGCACAGATACGCTCAGCACCACGATCACATCTGACAGTTCAAGCACAATTGCTTCCTTCACAGGGTTAGAAGTGACCAAGTGTTAACGTTTGAGGTTAACAGGCCATTAACGAAGGAAAACGAGTGCCCCTTCGGCGCAACACGTCAGTGCGGCAAGATAGGTCCAGACTCAGACAGGGATGCGTCGATTTTGACCCAATGGAACCGGGTCATCGCCGTCGCGGGCAGCAATTGTGCTGCGTGGCCAGCTTACTTCGACCACGGCACCCGTTGCTTGTCCCTTGTGCCGTTCGTCAAATCCATTGGCAAACCTCAATGTTGCGCCAGACCGTTCAAGCAACGTCTTTGCGATGAAAAGGCCCAAGCCCATCCCTTCGTATTCGGGTCGTTCGCCCTTTGCCCGCAAAGCGGAGCCGCGTCTCATAAAAGGATCCCCGATACGGCCAAGTATGTGCGCCGGATAACCGCGACCATCATCCATGATCCGCACGGACACGTCCTTGTCGGTCCAATCCGTTTCAATCCAGACATTGTGATCGGCAAAATCAACCCCATTCTGGATCAGGTTCCGCAACCCGTGAATGATTTCTGGTTTGCGCAATATTGTCGGTGGATTTGGCCGGGCCTCATCATCCGAATGGTGGTTAAAATGGACTTGCTTGTCGCGGTAAAGATGAGGTTCTGCCGCTTCAAAAACAACGGCTTCTAAAGGGGCGTGTCGCAGGTGGAGGTCGTCTTTGCCACTGCGGCCCATATCGCGCAGGATGTCCCGACACCTGTCGGCTTGGTCGCGAATAAGCGCTGCGTCTTCTGCAAGTTCGGGCAGATCGGCAAGGTCGCCGAGCAATTCAGTGCTGGTCAGTTTGATGGTGGCCAGGGGCGTGCCCAGTTCATGCGCGGCGGCGGCAACCACCCCGCCTAAATCCGTCAACTTTTGCTCACGCGCCAGCGCCATCTGCGTGGCGGCCAACGCGTCGCCCATCGAATGAATTTCGGATGTAACACGACGGGAATAAGCGCTGGTAAACACAATCCCAATCAGCAGCGCGATCCAATGACCAAATACAAAAACCTGCGGTATCCGCAAAACCTCGCCTGTTTCGGTGGTCAAAGGCAAATGTGAGACGGCCAGGAACGACACCGCAATAATGGCAATTGCACACATCAACAGTGTGGAACGCAAACTGAGCGCGGTTGCCGAAATCGTGACCGGGCCAAGCATCAAAAGTGCAAAGGGGTTGTGCAGCCCCCCGGTAAGAAAAAGCAGAAAGGCGAGCTGCAGAAGGTCAAACAAGACCATTGCAAGATTCTCTTGCTCGGTCAGTCGTTTGTTTTCAGGAAACACAAAGGTTGCGACCAGATTGCCGATAACGGACACACCAATTGCCAGATAACAAAGGCCAAGCTCCAGTTGCAGCCCGTACACAAGCGGGGCAATGGTAATGGCGATGAACTGGCCGGTGATTGCCACCCAGCGCAGCAGGATCATGGTGCGTAACCTGATCCAATTGGCCCGCGTGCGCGCGCCGAGGGGTCGAATATGTCCCTGCGTCATGAACGCACCTTTGATCTGTTGGCTATTGCATCAAACGAACTGTAGCGTAGGTCTGCATAGACCCCTAATCAAGAGCGCCATTGGGCACAGGAGGATATGATGAAACGCATAGTCGCTATTTCCGCTGTTGCAGTCACAGCCCTATTTTTGGCCGGCATGGTCTGGTTCTCACAACGCCAAAGTGGCGACCAGTTTGCACAGTGTCGTTCGTCAGCGGTTGCGGGCGGTGACCTTGGCGGCCCGTTCGAATTGCTTGACAGCAACGGCCAGACAGTCACTGACGCGGATGTGATAACAGAACCTACGTTGATCTATTTTGGCTACACCTATTGCCCGGATGTTTGCCCGCTGGATGTTGACCGCAATGCCAGCGCTGTTGATATTCTTGAGGAACGCGGGCAAAGCGTGACGCCGGTGTTCATTTCAATCGACCCTGCGCGTGACACGCCCGAGGTGGTGGGTGATTTTGCCTCCAACATGCACCCAAAAATGATCGGTCTGACCGGATCGTCAGAACAGATAAAGGCCGCAAGCAATACTTATCGGACATATTACAAGGCTCACGAGGCTGTGGACGATGAATACCTCGTTGATCATTCAACATTCAGCTATCTTGTCCTGCCAGAGGTTGGCTTTGTCGAATATTTTCGTCGCGAAGTGACCCCGGAGGAAATGGCCGACAAGATCGGTTGTTTCATCAATAACATGTGAAGGTTTGACCTGCGCTGGGGTGCGCCCCATATTGACAAGCAAATGATGAGCATGAGGGAATTCGAGGTGAAACAAGACAGCCGAAACTTGGGGCCAGACAAAACTCTTTTGCTTGTTGATGACGATGAACCGTTTCTGCGCCGGTTGGCCAAAGCCATGGAAAAGCGTGGTTTTGAAGTCGAAACAGCCGGTTCCGTTGCAGCGGGACGTGCCATCGCAACGGCGCGCCCACCCGCCTATGCCGTTGTTGATCTGCGTCTTGAGGACGGCAACGGGCTGGACGTGGTTGAGGTGTTGCGGGACAAGCGTGAAGATGCCCGCGTCGTTGTTTTGACGGGGTACGGTGCCATTGCGACGGCTGTGGCGGCGGTTAAGATCGGTGCGACAGATTACCTGTCAAAACCGGCTGACGCCAATGACATCACCAACGCATTGCTGGCCCCCGAAGGGGATATGCCCCCGCCCCCCGAAAACCCAATGAGCGCGGATCGTGTCCGGTGGGAACACATTCAACGGGTCTATGAATTGTGCGACAGGAACGTCTCGGAAACCGCGCGGCGACTGAACATGCACCGGCGGACGCTGCAGCGGATATTGGCAAAGCGGTCCCCTCAGTAACGCGTCTGTACTACGTCGGTATCACGTCGGTGCGCGCGCCGATCACAAATCGAAACGCTTCAACCGTTTGTCGACGATCTGACCATCGGCCATTTTGTGGCCTTCGATCACCCGATAATCCTGAAACCCACGGCTTTGATAATAAATCAAACCACCCTCGTTATCGGCACGGATGTTGGCGTTTATCCAGACATAGCCAAGCGCCTTGGCCGCCTTGCACGTCGCGGTAAAAAGCGCGGATCCGATTCCAAGGCCGGTTTGCCCGATTTGAACAAAGGTGGCAATTTCGGCGGCTTCGCGCGGTAAATATTTGGCCGGCTCAATCCATTGGAAACCCACAATGCGTTCAGCGCCATCAACGGCAACATACCAGGCGCTGTGGTCTGGATCATGCGCGATCCATTCGGCAAGGTCCTGTCCAGTGACGGGCCGGGCCATCGCGGTGGTACCGCCGGCACTGATAATTTCGTTCAACAGACGCGCCATATCCGCCGTGTCGAGGGTAATTGGGCACCGTACAGTGATCATGAAATCTGGCTTAGAAGCTCGGCATGCCGCGCAGTAAATGCACTGCGGGTTGCCACGGGCGCGCGCAGCACGATGTCCAACCCCTGCATCAGCGCGAGGTCGGGTTTGCCAAAAAACTTGCTCGATTCAGTTTCGGAAAACCCAGCAATCTGGGTCGCCTCCATCCATGCGCTGATCTTGTCGGCTTTCTTGATCTGCTTTTTGACTGCAGCAGGTATCGCAGCAGGCAGACCAAACCGGATGTGAATAGCCGCTGAAAGCCGGTCATCCAGCGCACCGTATCCTGGGCCAACGGCGGCCTTGACGGGCGAAATCATATCGCCAATCACATATTCCGGCGCGTCATGCAAAAGCGCAGCAAGCCGCCATTTGGCTGGGGCGCGTGGGTCAATCCGGGAAAATATCGTTTCAACCAGCAGCGAATGTTCCGCGACAGAATACGCAAAATCACCATGAGTTTGGCCGTTCCAGCGCGCGACAAAGGCCAATCCATGCGCAATATCATCAATTTCGATGTCAACGGGTGTCGGATCAAGCAAATCCAGCCTGCGACCCGATAACATGCGTTGCCATGCGCGGGGTTGTTGCGCCATGTCGCGAACTCCAAATATGACGGTGTTGAACCGCGTTGTTCTTCCCATGAAGTTGGCGATCATGGAACCCACATTTCGACTGAACTTGATCCTGCAAACGGAAAACGAACAGACGTTGAGAACTTAGGCCAAAGATGATACGCGGCGCTCAAAGCTTGTGAATGAGGTGCCAGATGGCCAACGACTATATTGTAAAAGACATCAATCTTGCTGGGTATGGCCGCAAGGAACTGGACATTGCCGAAACGGAAATGCCCGGTTTGATGGCGCTGCGCGAAGAATACGGTGAGAAAAAGCCGCTTAAAGGCGCGCGCATTGCCGGTTCTTTGCACATGACGATTCAAACGGCTGTTTTGATTGAAACGCTGGTGGCGCTGGGCGCTGAAGTGCGCTGGGCCTCGTGCAATATATTCTCGACGCAAGATCACGCAGCGGCGGCAATCGCGGCCAGCGGCGTGCCTGTGTTTGCGATCAAAGGCCAGTCTTTGGTCGACCATTGGGATTATCAGGACCGCACGTTCTTTTTCAAAGAAGGCGGCGCGAACATGATCCTGGACGACGGCGGGGATGCGACGCTTTATGTCTTGCTGGGCGCACGTGTCGAAGCAGGTGAAGACGCGTTGATCGCAGTTCCGAAATCGGAAGAAGAAGAAGCGATTTTTGCACAGATCAAAAAGCGCATGGCGGCAAGCCCTGGCTGGTTCACCAAGCAGCGCGAGATGATCCAGGGTGTGTCCGAAGAAACGACAACGGGCGTGCATCGTCTTTATGAGCTGTTCAAGCAGAACCAGCTGCCATTCCCGGCGATCAACGTGAATGATTCCGTGACCAAGTCCAAGTTCGACAACAAATACGGCTGTAAGGAATCGCTGGTTGACGGCATCCGCCGGGCCACGGACACCATGATGGCGGGCAAAGTTGCGGTCGTGATGGGATATGGCGACGTAGGCAAAGGGTCAGCGGCGTCACTCAAAGGTGCCGGCGCACGGGTGAAAGTGACGGAAGTTGACCCGATCTGTGCCCTGCAGGCCGCGATGGATGGTTTTGAAGTGGTGTTGCTGGAAGATGCAGTGGCCACCGCCGACATCTTTATCACCACCACCGGCAACAAGGACGTGATCCGCATCGAGCACATGCGCGAGATGAAGGACATGGCGATTGTTGGCAATATCGGCCACTTCGACAACGAAATTCAGGTTGCGGCGTTGAAGAACCATAAGTGGACCAACATCAAGGAACAGGTGGACATGATCGAAATGCCAAATGGCAATCGGTTGATCCTGTTGTCCGAGGGACGTTTGCTGAACCTTGGTAACGCCACGGGGCATCCGTCATTTGTGATGTCAGCATCCTTTACCAATCAGGTATTGGCGCAGATTGAATTGTGGACCAAGGGCAACGAATACAAACCCGGCGTTTACATTCTGCCCAAGCATCTGGATGAAAAGGTTGCGCGTTTGCATCTTGATCGCATTGGCGTGAAATTGAGCAAACTGGACACTGAGCAGGCCGCCTATATCGGCGTGTCGCCCGATGGCCCGTTCAAGCCAGAGCATTATCGCTACTAGGCCTCTCGAACCAGTTAGCCCGCCTCATGTATTGACAGCCACCCGATCAATTCGGGTGGCTCGCGGGGTCGAGCGGCCGAAAAATCGCATCTCAGCATGATTAGAAAGCGGCCCGGCATCGCCGCCGCCCGAAGCGCCTATTCGTGATGTTGGCACTTCAATAACCTTTATGACAACGGATTAGACAACCAATACGACGCCTAACGCACCCGATATGACAAGACCCAGACTAAGCAAAAGCAACTTGAATGACCTTGGTATCTCGGCCTTGGGCAGGGTTGGTTGCATTGATGGAGCCATTTGTGCGGCGCCACTGTGGACCAATTGCGCGCCAGCACCTTTGCTTTGAATGCGTTTGAGACGCTCTTCAAATCCATGTTTGTTTCCGGTCATCGTCGCCTCTAAGTGGTTCATTGGATGATTGTACTACCATCAGAAGAAACAGGCAGAAGTTGGCCGGAATGTGACAACAAGAAGGATTTCTCTAAGTTGTTGTTAAATTCTGCTTCCACAGGGGGGAGAAATCGAGGAATTTTCCCTTTGTGACTGTAAAAAGAGCCGTTAGTGTCCCATGGGAGCGCCGGAGGGGGCTTTTTGATTTAATGGGCGGCAACGCCAGACAGGTGGAGGATTTCATATGGGCAAACGGGATGAGTGGATCGCAAAATACGCGGAAGATCTGAAAAACAAATGTGGCATGACGCCGGACATGGATTTGCTGACGAAGGTGACAATCGGTTGTGGCCCGTCAATTTATAACGCAGACGCGCAAACTGTTGCGGCAGGTCAGGCAAGCGAGCTTGAACTGGTCAAGAACAATTTCCTTATTAAGAAATTGGGAATGACCGATGGTCCAAACCTGATGGAAGGCATCCATAAGGCTGTCGAGACATATGGCCAGTCAGAGCGCAACAAATACCGCGCGGTGATCTATTACATGCTGACCAAGCACTTTGGAAAAGAATCTGTTTACGGATAATCTAGCCTTAGTTACCAAGACCTTAGCGCCCGCTTGGTTAAGCGGGCGTTTCGTTTTTAGAGCGGTTTTGAAATACAGTTTTGTTGCGAGACGCCGCCACCTTTGGTATCAAGAACCAACAGGCCAGTACGGCCAGAACAGATTTCAGATACGTGTGTGGTGGTCTTGGGAGCACACGGGGTGAGAAAGGGTTCTGGCGGGGTGCCAGAACCCTTTTTTCGTATCTCTTAGCCCCTCAAAAGAATGTCAGAACCAGTCCGATAATGGCGCACCCGAAAGTGGCATAGCCACCATCAATCAACGTCAGCTTGAATGGGCGACCGCCATATCCATTATTGATCATGATCCAAGGGCTGATGAAAAAAAGGCCGATCCCGAGGCCAGACACCAATCCCTTGCCCAACGTATCAATGCCTGACAGAGCGAAAGAATGCCGCATCATCCCGGCGACAAGCAGCATGGCAAGTGCGGCCATGATATAGGGTGTGGGCGAATCCCCCATCGGTTTACCATCTGGCCCTGCGGTGATGCCTGCGGCTTCCATCCATGGATTTGCCAATGCCATGTACCAGACGGCCCCAAACCCAAAACCTGCCGCCGCCGCAATGATGACTGCTAGAAATCCCATTTTTCTCTCCTCTATTCAGTAACTGAACGGAGTATGAGCCGAAATATCAGTTTCGCCTACGGTTTCGTATCGCCCATCGCGCAAATGATCTGCCATTCTGCAGAGCTAACCGGCTGGACCGACAGGCGCGAATTTCTGACCAGGGTCATTTCAGCCAGGCGTTCATCGGCCTTGATCTGATCAAGCGTCACAGGTTTCTCAAAACCGCGCACCGCCTTGATATCCACACATTCCCAACGTGCGTCATCGGTTGTGCTGTCCGGATGGGCGGTCGCAACCACTTCGACAATGCCCACGACGGCCTTTTCGGTCTGTGAATGATAAAAGAAACCCCGATCACCAACCGCCATGTCGCGCATGAAATTGCGTGCCTGATAGTTGCGGACCCCATCCCATTCCTCGCCGGTGTCACCTTTGGCGACCTGGTCATCCCAGCCCCAGGTGCTGGGTTCTGACTTGAACAACCAATAAGCCATCAGCCGATAACCCGGTTCCAATGGATCAGATCAACTGATCCAAACAAACCCGCCTTTGCGTAAGGGTCATTGTCAGCCCAGGCCTGCGCCGCAGCCAAGTCAGCGACATCAAGAATGATCAGGGATCCGATCATGCCCCCATCCGCATCCAGCAACGGCCCCGCCTGAGCAACCAGATCAGTTGATTTCAGGTAATCCAGGTGTGCCGGTCGGTTTTCGGACCGGATCGCCTGTGCGCCGGGTTTGTCTTTTGCGATTAGGGCAACAAGCATATCATTCTTCCTTTAGGGGGCGGGTCAGCAGTGATTTCATGGCGTCTTGTACATTTAGCCTGTTGTCCAGCAATCCCGCAACTGCGGCTGTGATCGGCATGTCCAACCCTGATTTCTCGGCCAAAGCGTGAACTGCATGCGCGGTGGCGGCCCCTTCGACGGTGGTGGTCGGATCAAAAGGGATGTCTTTGCCCAATGACAGACCCAGCCGATAGTTGCGGGATTGTTCAGAGGTGCATGTCAACGTCAGATCCCCAAACCCCGAAAGGCCGGATAGGGTGGCTGGATCTGCTTTCAGATGGGCTGCGAGTCTCTGCATCTCGGCAAAACCCCGTGTCATCAAAGCGGCGCGTGCACTTTCGCCAAGGCCCGCCCCAATTGCCGCACCACAGGCAATTGCAATCACGTTCTTTAACGCGCCACCAAGTTCGGCACCGACGGTGTCTGTTGTGCGGTAAATACGGACATTTGCCGTTGTTAGAGCCTGTTGCATCTCTGCGCCGACGGCATCATCCGCGCATGCAAGCGTCAGGGCGGTCGGCAGACCGCGCGCAATGTCAGCCGCGAAGCTTGGGCCGGTCAAAATCGCGGCGGTGGCCGACGGAATGGTATCCTGAATAACATTCACTGGCCCGACACCGGTCGACAGTTCGATCCCCTTACAACAGGCGACGAGGCGTTTTGTAGCCATTCTGACACTATTGTCGCTGAGAAATCTGCGCAGCTTCTGCATTGGCACAGCAATCAGCAAAATTTCGGCCTGACATGCGTCATCAATGTTGTCGGTGACCCGCAGCGCATCGGGAAACCCGCATCCCGGCAGGCGCAGGGTGTTTTCGCGGTCACTGGCCATGGTGCCCAGATCCCGCGCCCAGAGAGTAACAGGGCCCTTGCGTGCCAGTGAAATGGCAAGCGCGGTGCCAAAAGCGCCAGCGCCCAACACTGAGACCTTCATGCCTTCGCTCCCTTCTTGCCACTGCCCAGCATCGCAGGCTGCGACATATCCAATGGCCACCGCGGGCGGGCAGACAGGGTCAGATCATCTGCATCGCCCGTGCCGCGCTGTTCAGCAGCAGCATAGGCGATCATTGCGGCGTTGTCGGTGCACAATGACAAAGGGGGCGCAACGAATGATGCATTTTGTTCTGCCGAGACAGTCTCTAACCCTGACCGAATGGCATGATTTGCCGCGACACCACCCGCAACGCAAAGGGTGCGGCTGACATCGGGTGGATAGGATTGAAAGGCACGACGTGTCTTCTCGACCAACACGTCAACGACAGCGGCCTGAAATCCGGCAGCCAGATCTGACTGGTCTTGCCCGGTCAATCCGCCGCGTTCAGCGATAATGGCATCGCGGGTCCGCAGAACGGCGGTTTTCAGACCGGAAAACGACATATCACACCCGTCGCGATCCAAAAGCGGTCGGGGAAATTTGAACCGCTTTGGGTCGCCTTGTCTGGCGGCATGTTCAATCGCGGGCCCGCCGGGTTGCGACAATCCAATCAGGCGCGCAATCTTGTCAAACGCTTCGCCCGGAGCATCGTCAATTGTGCCGCCCAGACGTTCAAATTTATGCGGCCCGTGTACGATGAGAAACTGACAGTGACCGCCGGAAACCAACAGCATCAAATAGGGGTACGGCACGTTATCGGTAAGTCGCGGTGTCAACGCGTGCCCTGCCAGATGATTTACGCCATAAAGCGGTTTTCCGGTGGCGAGTGACAGGCCTTTGGCACACATCACGCCAGAAATAACGCCTCCAATCAAACCAGGCCCCGCCGTTACAGCGATTGCATCAATATCAGACAGCTGCATCTTTCCCTGCATTAGAGCCTGTTCAATGCACAAATCGAGCTTTTCTGCATGCGCGCGCGCCGCGATTTCAGGAACCACGCCCCCAAATGCCGCATGCAGGTCAGTCTGATCCGCAACAACCGATGACAAAACGGATGCATGACCATTTGCCCCCACCCGGACCAGCGCGGCGGCAGTGTCATCGCAACTGCTTTCTATTCCCAATATGGTCACTGCCTGAGGCATCTGTGTTCTCCGATTTGCCTTTCGCAGGTAACACTGCAACCCATGGCAAACAATGCCAACGCAGGATATGACGGTGAAGCCATGACCCGACCTTCGCTTTTGATCACCCGACCCCTTGCCAGCGCGACCCGATTTGTGGGGCGTTTGGCAGAAGACATCCAGCAAAGTGTCACAATCATCGTCTCGCCACTGCTTGAGATTGTCCCGACTGGCGCTCAGGTTGACCTATCGCCCTATGCCGGGGTCGTCTTTACGTCGTCCAATGCGGTTGCTTTGGCCCCGAACGGAAACCAACGGCCTGCCTATTGCGTCGGAAACATGACAGCAGAGCGTGCAAAGGCAGCGGGATGGACGATTGCCGCAACAGAACAAAACGCGGAAAACCTGATCGCAGAGCTTGCCAGAACACTCCCCATCGGGCCGTTGCTGCATTTGGCAGGCCGGCATCGACGGGGTGATATTGCGGCGCGGTTGACCGGGCTGGGCATCAAAACAGACGTTCAGACCCTTTATGATCAAAATCCTGTAGATCTTTCTGCACAGGCACTTGCGTTGTTTGAGGGGGAAGGGCGCATTCTGGTTCCCCTTTTTTCACCACGTTCGGCGGCGCATTTCATTGAGAGGGCACCGAAGTTGCATAATGTCAGCGTTGTGGCCATCAGTGATGCAGTGGCGGACTGCTGTCAGATGGCGGGTATCGAAAGTGTCATGGTGGTGGCAGAGCCGACGGGTAAAGAAATGCTTTGCGCTGTTGAAAAGATACTGCAGGGCACCAGCTTAGCTTGAGGGGGGCAGGGATGCCGGGTAAGGTTGTCAGGTCAAACTGATCTTGATGGTCAGAATCGGAAGGGTGACAGAGTGGCTAAAGCGAAAAAACCAGCGTCGACAGCTGCTGCTGCAGCAGGCAAAACCGGCGATGAGGCAACCAAAAAGACTGGATCAGTGCCGAAGACAGCCAGATCAAAACCTTCTACCGGCTCCACAGCTTCGAAAGCGGCAACAAAGCAGCCATTGCCTGAAAAAACAGCGACTCAGACCGTTTCCAAGGCGTCCCCGGAACCTGCAAAAACACCGGCACCTGAGCCAAAAGAGTCACCGGCAGCGGGATTGGAAAAGGCTGTGAACAAGCCTTCAGACTCTAAGCCAACAGAAAAACCTGCACCTGAGGGCAGCAAATCATCCCCGCCAGCGAGGGCCGAGGCGAAACCGGCCCCGGTCGTGACCACCAAGCCGGAGGCAGAAAAATCTGGCAGCGTCTTTTGGCCTCTGTTGATCGGTGGTGGGTTGGCCGCCGCCCTTGGGTTTCTTGCCTCAGAGATGAACATGCTCGGCACGCGCGGGGACACAGGTGATTTGCGCGCTTTGCTAAGTGAACAACAGGCGCAGATCGCTGAGCTTCAGAGCGCTGAACCGATGGTGCCGCAAATCGAATTTCCAGAATTGGACGGCCTGACATCCGAAGTTGCCTCTTTGTCAGAGGCGCTTGGCGCATTGGATGCCCGCCTGACCGAGGTTGAAAAGCGACCCATTACCGGCGGATCATCGGAGGCTGCGGTTGCCGCTTATGAACGTGAACTGGCGGCACTGCAGGCGTCGGTCGAAGAGCAGCGTTCAGAGATTGAAGGGTTGCTCAATAACGCGCTGAGTGTGGAAGAAGCGACAGCCGAGGCGGCGCGCAGCGCAACGTTGCAGGCCGCACTGACACGGATCACGGCCGCGATAAATGGCGGTAAGCCCTACGCATCTGCGCTCGCCGATCTGCAGGCGAACGGTCTGGATGATGTCCCGCCTGCCCTTGCAGATAATGCCGACAATGGTGTGGTTACCTTAATCAATCTGCAGACGCGGTTTCCTGACGCGGCGCGTGCAGCACTGTCAACGGCGCGCGCAAGTGGCAACGATGAAGACACCGGCGGTGTAGGCGGCTTTTTGCGGCGCCAGTTGGGCGCACGTTCCGTGGCCCCGCGTGAAGGCACCGATCCGGATGCCGTTTTGTCACGTGCCGAGGCCGCCGTGCGTGATGGCCGGTTGATCGACGCTTTGGCGGAACTTGATACGCTGCCTGAGAATTCACAAAGCGCGATGGACGTTTGGCTGGCTGACGCACGCGCCAGACAAGCGGCTGAATCTGCCGCCGAAGACCTGTCACAACGCCTGACGGCAAACTAAGGAACCTGAATTTATGCTGTGGTCATTGATCAAGATCGTTCTGTTTGTCGCTGTTGTTGCGCTGTTGGCCTGGGGTGCAGGGTCCCTGTTGGAAAGCCAAGGCGGCATTCAAGTGACTGTTATGGGTACGGAATATAGTTTTGGCCCGCTCCAATCCGTCATCGCCGTGATCCTGTTGATGATCGGCGTTTGGCTGCTTCTCAAGATATTTTCGCTCTTGGTGGCGACTTGGAAATTCCTGAACGGTGATGAGACCGCATTGTCGCGTTATTTCGACCGGAACCGTGAAAAGAAGGGGTTTGAAGCGCTTTCAGAGGGCCTTATGGCGTTGGCCAGCGGTGAAGGACGGGTTGCGATGTCAAAGGCGGCGAAGGCCGACAAATATCTCAACAAGCCTGCACTGACCAATCTGTTGACAGCACAGGCAGCTGAACTGGCCGGTGATAGCCGCAAGGCCGAAGAAACCTATCGCAAGCTGGTTGAAGACGAATCCACCCGGTTTGTGGGCGTGCGTGGGATCATGAAACAAAAACTGGCGGCTGGGGATACGGAAACAGCGCTCAAGCTGGCCGAACGGGCATTTGCGCTTAAGCCTAAGCACGCGGAAACCGGTGATATTCTGTTGCAGCTTCAGGCGGCAAAGGAAGATTGGAGCGGCGCGCGGCAGACCCTGAGTGCGAAACTGAAAAACGGCCAATTGCCACGGGACGTGCATAAACGACGTGATGCAGTGCTGGCGCTTTCAGAGGCCAAGGATGTGATTGCCGAGGGCAAAAGCATCGAATCCCGCGAAGCAGCGATTGAGGCCAACAGGCTGTCACCTGATCTGATCCCGGCAGCAGTTATGGCTGCTCATAGCTATATTGAGCAGTCGAAACCAAAATACGCCGCTCGTCTTTTGCAAAAGGCATGGAGCGTGCACCCACATCCGGATCTCGCCGCAGCCTATGCCGCGATTGCGCCGGACGAAACACCGCCGGAGCGAATCAAGCGGTTCAAAGCGTTGATCAAATCACAACTGGATCACGCAGAAACCCGCATGCTGTTATCTGAACTGCACATCGCAAATGAAGATTTCCCCGAAGCGCGGCGTGCATTGGGAGACCTTATTGAAACTGATCCGACAGCGCGTTCTGTCACCTTGATGGCGGCGATTGAACGGGGCGAAGGGGCGTCAGATACGATTGTGAAGGGCTGGTTGGCACGGGCACTAACGGTGTCGCGCGGTCCGCAATGGATTTGTGACAATTGTCAGCACATCCATGCGGAGTGGAAACCGATCTGTGAGAACTGCAAGAGCTTTGACACATTGGCGTGGAAATCGCCGCCGATGTCAGAAGTCGCTATGCCGGGTGGCGTGCAAATGTTGCCGCTGATCGTTGGTGCGATTGAGGATAACTCGGGTGCAGATGGCGCTGCCAAAGTCGCAACGCGAAGCGACATTGAAGATGTCGAGCTGATCACTGATCCCCCCGAGGAAGAGCCGAATAACGCCGAGAAGTAAGGTGTTCTAAACCGTCTCTAACGCAGGTGTTTGTGGGCCGCATTGATACTGAGTTTCTCCAGCGCGCGGCTTAGCTGTGTCGCCTCATCCGGGGACATGTCAGCAAACAACCTTGCGCGGGCCTGATGCACATCCGGGTTGGTCAGTTTCAGGACATCGCGACCTTTGGCGGTCAAGGAAACCTGAGCGAACCGCCGGTCCGTCTTGAGCGCGACCTTTTCGACCAACGCCCGATCCGCGAGCCTGTCGACCAGACGGCTTGCAACAGTGCGGTCCACAACGGCGCGTTCTGCCAGATCAAATATGGTGAGGTTTTCCTGCGCCGCAAGGCAATCCAGTATCCGCCATTCCACCAGCTTAAGCCCATGTCCGCGCAACACTGAATTCATCATTTCCTGAATGTGCCGACCCGCCAGCGCGATAAGGAACTCGGGCGGGTCCATATCGTCGAGCCAATGCTCAGCTGGATGATCGTGGATATCTGGGGCGGCGGGCATTGGGCGGTCCTTTAGAAACGGGCTGACCCTACACTACGGCTTCTACGCACAAAAAGCTACTCAGATGCTTAATATGTGCTATAACACATATTAAGCATCTCACCGCGCAAATCTGGAGTTCACGGCATGAAGATCACGACAATTGGCGGCGGCCCCGGCGGCCTCTATTCGGCGTTGCTGACCAAAAAGGCGAAGCCCGATTGGCATATCGAAGTGTTTGAGCAAAATCAGGCGGATGATACCTTTGGGTTTGGTGTCGTATTCTCGGATGAAACGCTGGACGAATTTTTGAGTCGGGACAAACGCCTGTTCGAACTGATGCGCAATGAATTTGCGCATTGGGATGACGTTGCGGTGCATTTCAAGGGTGAGGAAATGCGTGCCGGTGGCAACGGTTTTTGTGGGCTGTCGCGGCATACTCTGTTGCGGCTGTTGCAGCAGCGGTGCCGCGAGGAAGGCATTGAAATGCATTTTGGCGCGGGTGTTGATGCGTCCCAGATCAAGACGCGCTTTGCAGATAGCGACGTGATCATCGCCTGTGATGGCGTGAATTCGGCGGTTCGGAATGAATACGCCGATGCCTTCCAGCCTTCAACGACACTGCGCAAGAACCGCTTTTGCTGGATGGGGTCAACGCGGCCAATGGGGGAATTCAACTATTTCTTCCGCGAGACCGAACACGGCCCAATGGTGGCCCATTGCTATCAATACGAACCCGGTCATTCGACATGGGTGTTTGAGATGGATGATGACACCTGGCACGCGCATGGATTCAAGGAAACGGATGAGGAGGACAGCAAGGCAAAGCTGGCCGAGATTTTTGCAGAGGAGCTGGAAGGTCACACCTTGCTGCTGAACCGATCGCATTGGCGGCAATTCCCACGGGTGTTTTGTGAAAACTGGTACACAGATAACATCGTTATTCTGGGCGACGCCAAAGCAAGCGCGCATTTTTCAATCGGGTCGGGGACCAAACTTGCGATGGAATGTGCGATCGCGCTGTCCGACGCATTGGTCGCCCACGCCGAAAATGATGTGCAAAAGGCATTTCAGGTCTATGACGACGTCCGCCGCACACCTTGCCAGATCACACAACACAACGCCGATGTGTCGCTGTCGTGGTTCGAACATATGTCGCGGTCATGGGACATGGACCCCTATCAATTCGCGATGGTCGTGATGTGCCGGGCCAAGTCGATCACCTATGACAACCTGATCGTGCGCGACCCCGAATTTGTGCAAAAGGTGGACGATGAATGGTACGCGCGTCACCTGCGCGATACGGGCGAAGATTTGCGCCAGACACGCCCGACACCGATGTTTGCCAAATTCAAGCTGCGCGACATGGAAGTGGACAACCGCGTGGTCATGTCCCCGATGGCGCAGTATTCTGCCGATACTGACGGCAATCCCACAGACTGGCACAAGATACATTATGCCAGCCACGCTATGGGTGGCATGGGTATGATCTTTGTTGAAATGACCTGCCCCTCTGCCGATGCGCGGATCACCGAAGGGTGCCCCGGCATGTGGACCGATCAGCATGAGGCAGGATGGAAAGAAATAGTTGATCTTGTCCACACCAACACCGGGGCCAAGATCGCGATGCAGCTCGGCCATGCCGGGCGCAAGGGATCAACGCAACTGGGGTGGGAGAAAATGGACCATCCTATCGCGGATAAATCACGGAACTGGCCGCTGGTTTCGGCATCAGCCCTGCCATGGTTTGCAGGAGAAAGCAGTACGCCAAAGCCGTTGGACCGTGCAGATATGGATTCGATCAAGGCCGACTTTGTGCAAGCGACAGAACGTGTGGCGCGCGCCGGATTTGACATGCTGGAACTGCACTGCGCGCATGGATATCTGCTTGCGTCCTTCCTGTCGCCCCTGACCAACACACGGGAAGATGACTATGGTGGTTCAATCGAAAACCGTCTTCGCTATCCGCTGGAAGTGTTCGAGGCGATGCGCGCCATCTGGCCTAAAGAGCGGCCCATGTCTGTGCGGGTCTCTGGCACAGATTGGAAAGACGGAGGTCTGAGCGAAGAGGACCTCATCGCCATCGCAAACGCGTTTGAGGCGGCGGGTTGTGACCTGATTGATGTGTCAGCGGGCCAGACTGTTCCCGATCAGGAACCGACATATGGCCGCATGTTTCAGGCCCATTTGGCAGAGGCTGTGCGCAATCTAACCGGCATGGCAACGATGGCGGTCGGTGCGGTAACCGAAGCGGCACAGGTCAACACGATTCTGCATACCCGGCGGGCCGATCTTGTGGCGCTGGGGCGGACCCATATGGCAAACCCCTACTTCACCCATCAGGCCGCCGCCTGGTACGGGGCGCGTAACGAGGCGATGTGGCCCAAACAATACATCAGCGGCGCGGCGCAGGCGTTTCGAGAGGCCGAAAAGAACCGCGAAAAGATGTTGGAGCTGCAACGCAAGGCGGCACCGGGACGTCATTCAAAAATGGGATAGGGGTGTTGCCCCTATTTTCCCTTCCACACAGGATCACGTTTTTCAGCAAAGGCGCGCGCGCCTTCCATCTGATCTTCTGAGGCATAAAGCACGTCCACCGACGGCAATTGCCTACGCGTGATCCGGTTCATGCTGTCCTGAAATTTGCTCGCTTCGGCGTCGCGCACGATCTCTTTGATTGCCGCATAAACCAGTGGCGGGCCCGAGGCGAGCAGGCGGGCAAGTTCCCATGCCCGGTCCATCAGTTGATCTGCGGGCAGAATTTCATTGATCAGGCCCCAGCCCTTGGCCTCGTTCACGTCGAACCAACGGCCCGTCAGCAGCAGTTCCATCGCGATGTGATAGGGGATGCGTTTCGGCAGTTTGACCGACGCCGCATCGGCCACCGTACCTGACCGGATTTCCGGTAATGCAAAAGTGGCGTGATCAGCGGCAAGGATCATGTCGGCGCTCAACGCCAGCTCCAATCCACCGCCGCAGGCGATCCCGTTGACGGCGGCAATCACAGGTTTGTTCAGGCCACGCAATTCTTGCAGACCACCAAAGCCGCCAACACCATAATCACCATCGACCGCATCACCATCAGCAGCGGCCTTGAGGTCCCAACCGGGGCAGAAAAACTTGGTACCGCCCCCGGTAATGATCGCCACCCGCAGGTCAGGATCGTCCCGAAAGCTGGCAAATACCTCGCCCATTTTTCGGGATGTCAGCAAGTCGATGGCGTTCGCCTTTGGTCTGTCCAGGGTGACTTCTAATATGGCACCGTCGCGGCGGGTTTTGATGGGGCTGTCAGACATCTTTTGTCCTTTCATTTCGTGCAGCGCAGCAGCGCGTCAGCGGCAATTGCGTCGTTTGGCGTACAGATCAACGGATTGACCTCAATCTCAAGCACTTCATCTGCATTACTCACGGTATAGTCCTGGACCGCCTGAATGGCACGCAGGATCGCGTCCATATTGGCAGGTGTCGCGCCGCGATATCCTGTGAGGACGGGGGCGATCCTGAGGTCAGCCAACGCGCGTTCAACCGACGCGGTTGATGCGGGAACCAACAAAGAGACTGAGTCTTGCACAATTTCGGTTAGCGTGCCGCCTGCCGCAATGGTCAACACGAACCCATGCGCAGGATCACGAACAACACCGACAAGCAACTCTGCCACTGCGCCCGTGATCATTTCCTCGACCAAAAAGCCGGGGGCAGCCATGCCTTGGGCAGCGTTCTGGGCCTGTTGCGCTGAAGTGATGTTCAGACGCACCGCACCGGCCTCGGTCTTGTGGGCAATGCCTTCGCCCTTGAGGGCAATTGGAAAACCAATGTGTTCGGCGGCCTGTGCAACGGCATCGGCTGACGCGCATCGCGTGGCACGCGGAATGCGCAAACCGTGTGCCGCAAGTCGCGTTTTTGCAATTGCCTCAGGGATGAGGACGGCGGTGGCATCTGCGCGGGGTAACAAAATTGGATCGGTGTCAGAGGGTGCCTGTATCGCTGCGGCGGCACAGGCGGTCAGGGCCTCGGTCAGACCACAAAAGGGCACGATCCCAGCCGCGATCAGTGTCTCGGCGACCGGTTCATGCATCAGTTCAGGCAATGTAGCGGCCACGCCGTAGTGCGCGCCGGTCTGTCGGGCGGCCCCAATGGCGGCTTCAATCACACCGTCCCAATCCTCGGGAGAACATCTGTCTGGCCGCGGGAAATCTGCAATCAGGATCGTGATAGCAAGCGCGGGGTCCGCCATGGCTGCAAAGGCACGCGTCATCGCGGGCACATCGCGCCAGATGTAGGTGTGATAATCAAGCGGATTTGCCAGCGCGACGCGTGGCCCAAGAGCGGCCCGCAGGTCAAGTTTTTGTCGGCTATTAAGCGGTGGAAACGTCACGCCAAGGGCATCTCCGGTATCGGCGGCAAGGCTCGCCTCGCCCCCCGAACAACTGATTGTCGCGACGGTACTCTGCGTAAGGGGTCCAGTGATGTGCAGCAGCTTGAGCGTTTCGATAAACGAAGGAAGGTCGGCGAGGCGAGCAATGCCGAGACGCGCCAGCAGGGCATCCGCGCCTGCGTCATCACCAGCAAGGGATGCAGTATGTGACACGGTCGCGGCGCGGGCCTGAGCAGAGCGACCCACCTTGATCGCCACAATCGGTTTACCCAAAGCGCGCGCATGGGCCGCCAACCCCTCAAAGGCGCGCAGATCACCAATGCCTTCGATATGCAGGCCAAGCGCTGTTACGCGTGGATCGTCCAGCAACGCGCGGCTGATCTGAGATATGCCCGATTGCGCCTGATTGCCTGCGGTGACGACATAGGCCAATGGCAATCCACGTTGCTGCATGGTCAGGTTTATCGCGATGTTCGAGCTTTGCGTCACCAGCGCGACACCGCTTTGCACGCGTTGTCCGCCATGTTGGTCAGGCCAGAGCAACGCACCATCAAGGTAATTGATGAAGCCATAGCAGTTGGGCCCAAGGATGGGCATGTCGGCTGCCGCACAAAGCAGTTGTGCCTGAAGGTCTGCGCCTGTGCTGTCTTCGGCCACGGCTTCCAGAAAACCGGAGGCAAAACAGACAGCACCCCCCGCGTTCATCGCGGCCAGACTGCGCACGATGTCGATCGTTGTATCGCGGTTTACGCCGACAAAGCTGGCATCAGGGGCGCTGGGCAGGTCTGCGACGCTTGGAAAAGCGCGGAAGCCCAAGATTTCCTGCGCCGAAGGATGCACGGGCCAAACCTGACCGTCAAAGCCCATCTTTTGGCATTGCTCGATAACCTGCCGACACCATGCGCCGCCCCCAATCACGGCAATGGTCCGGGGCCGCAGAAGACGGTCCAGGTTTCGTGTCATGCGCCGAGCGGGCGCAACAGATCCCGCGAAATGATGTGGCGCTGAATTTCAGACGTGCCGTCCCAGATACGTTCAACGCGGGCATCCCGCCAGAACCGTTCAATCGGAAAATCATCCATCAGGCCCATTCCGCCATAAATCTGCAGTGTCGCGTCCGTGACCCGCGCCAGCATTTCCGATGCATAAAGCTTGGCAGAGGCAATTTCACGGTTTGCTGGCAGCCCCTGATCCAAGCGCCACGCGGCGGAAAGCGTGAGCCAGTCGGCGGCGTCAATTTCGGTGATCATGTCGGCAATCTGAAAACTGACGCCCTGAAACTTGCCAATGGGTTGGCCGAACTGCTGTCGTTCAGCGGCATAGCCAAGTGCCATATCAAAGCACCGCCGCGCACGTCCGACGGACATGGTGGCGACCGTGATGCGGGTCGCATAAAGCCATTCGTTCATCACCGCAAAGCCACCATCAACGTCACCAAGCACCTGTGCGTCCGGCAGGCGACAATCATCAAATTCGAGGATCATATTTTTGTATCCACGATGGCTGACCGATTTATAGCCGTCGCGAATGGTGAAACCCGGCGTTCCGCGATCCACAAGAAAAGTCGTGATGCGCTTTTTGGGGCCATGTGGCGTGTCGTCTTCGCCAGTTGCCACGAAAACGATCAGGAAATCGGCGTGATCAGCACCCGAGATGAAGTGTTTCGTCCCGTTCAGGACCCAATCACCCCCATCGCGTCGGGCCGTGCATTTCATGCCACGCACATCCGACCCGGCACCTGGTTCCGTCATTGCCAGCGCATCCATGCGTTCACCCCGAACAGCGGGCAACAGATAGCGTTCGCGTTGTTCGTCATTGCAGGCCATCAAGATGTTTTGCGGACGCCCGAAGAAGTGGTTCAGCGCCATCGAACCGCGGCCCAGCTCGCGTTCGACCAGCGCGAATTCAAGATGGTTAAGGCCCGCGCCGCCAACTTCTTCTGGAAAGTTGCAGGCATAAAAACCCAAATCAATGGTCTTTTGCTTGATCGCCTTGGCCACTGCCGGCGGCACCTGACCTGTACGCTCAACTTCGGCTTCGTGTGGATAGATCTCTTTCTCGACAAAGCTGCGAACGGTCGAAACGATCATCTCTTGTTCGTCGGATAATCCAAAATGCACGGGCAATCCCCCTTGTGGCCTTAGCCGCAGCATTATTCAGCTTGTGAGAAACCTCTGTGCAGAGTTAGATAAAAATATGCCAACTTGGAAAAAATCATCTGATAAACCGCTGCGGGTCGGTGTGGTTCTGTTCGATGGGTTCTCGAACCACTGCGTTGCCAATGCGATTGAACCGCTAAGGGCGGCCAACATGCTGGGACATAAACGGCATTACGAATGGCAGTACCTGACAATGAATGGTGACATCGCAGAAAGCTCAAGTGGGCTGAAAATTGTCCCGCACGGACGATTGGAGGACGCAAAAGGTGATCTTTTGATGATCACGCCGTCTTATGGATATCAGGACTTTGGCGGCCCGGGTGTCCAGCGCGGTCTGCGCGCCGCTGCGCGTCGGTTTTCGGATCTGGCGGGGTTGGATACGGGCAGTTGGCTTATGGCCAAAGCCGGGCTGCTGGCGGGGCGCAGGGCCACGATCCATTGGGAGGTTCTGACCGCATTTTCGGAGGCATTTCCGGATGTGAACGTGGTGCGCGAAAGATTTGTCGTCGATGGGAACCGGATCACCTGTTCCGGTGCAATGGCTGCTTTTGATCTTATCCTGCATCTGATTGCACAAGATCACGGCAAAGCGCTAGCGCTGGATGTTGAGCAGTTGTTCATGGCCCGTGAACCCCAAACCCAACATCTGACGGGCGCTGCCAGAGGGCGGTTGGCCAAAGGGGCAGTGACCCATATGCAGGCCCATCTGGAAAAACCCCTGACCGTTGGTCAGATTGCGATGCGATGCGGATGCAGCCAGAAAAAGCTGGAGCAGGTGATGCAACGCGATCTTGGCGCATCGCCCCAGCAGGTTTACCTGCGGCTTCGGCTTAATCTGGTGCGCAGGCTGGCGGAAGAGACGAATTTGCAATTGTCCGAGGTGGCGCTGCGTGCCGGGTATCGTAACCCAAGCGCAATGACGCGGGCGTTCAAGGCGGAATTTGGCGTGACCCCCAGTAATGCCCGCCACCGCGCAACATGAAAACTTCGATTTTTCAGCAGGCCCAACGGATATTGGATATACAGGCCACGCAAGGCTTCAGCGGTAAGGTAAATCAATGACGCAAAAGAACATTCTGTTCATCATGTTCGACCAGTTACGCCATGATTACCTAAGCTGCGCTGGGCACCCGCATCTGAAAACACCCCATCTGGACAAGCTTGCGGCCAAAGGTGTCAGGTTTTCAAAATGCTATGTCCAATCCCCCATCTGCGGCCCGTCAAGAATGAGCTTTTATACCGGTCGGTATGTGCATTCCCATGGCGCCTCTTGGAATAACTTTCCATTGAAGGTGGGCGAGATGACGCTCGGGGATCATCTGCGTGAACGTGGCATGGATTGCTGGCTGATCGGCAAGACCCATATGAAGGCTGATGATCCGGGTATGGAGCGTTTGGGTATCGCGCGTGACAGCGTCATTGGGGCACGGGTCAGCGAATGTGGGTTTGACATATTTGAACGTGACGATGGCCTGTGGGGCGAAGGGCCTGCGGGGTTTTATGACAAGAGACGCTCGCCTTATAATGCCTATCTGAAATCCAAAGGCTATGATGCTGAGAACCCGTGGCTGCACAATGCGAACGCCGGACTTGATGAAAAGGGTGGCATCGCCTCTGGCTGGTTCTTGCGGCACTCGGACAAAGCGGCCAACATTGATGAGCGCGACAGCGAAACGCCGTGGTTAACCGGCCGTGCGATGGATTTCATCGCTGAAAAAGCTGCCGAAAATGCGCGCCCGTGGTTGTGTCATCTGTCCTATATCAAACCGCATTGGCCCTACATCGTGCCGGCACCGTATCACACGATGTATGGCAAGGATGATCTGACAAAGGTCGTGCGCGACCCATGCGAAAAAGACGATCCGCATCCTGTCTATGCGGCGTTCATGGATACCGAAGTGAGCCGCAACTTCAGCCGCGATGAGATACGTGAAACGGTCTTGCCTGCTTACATGGGACTGATCAAACAGGCCGACGACCAGATGGGCCGCCTGTTTGATTGGCTTGAGGTCGAGGGGCAGATGGACAACACGGTCATTGCCGTCACTTCGGATCATGGTGATTACATGGGCGATCATTGGCTTGGTGAAAAGGACCTGTTTCATGACCCTTCGGTGCGCGTTCCGCTGATCATCTATGATCCCTCGGCCGAGGCGGATGGAACGCGCGGCACTGTCTGTGATGCATTGGTGGAAAGCATCGATCTGGCGGCGACTTTTGTCGATATGGTGGGCGAGGTTCCCGAACATATCCTTGAGGGGCGATCGCTTTGGCCCTTTTTGAAAGGTAAAAAGCCCGAAAGCTGGCGGGAATTTGCGGTCAGCGAATATGATTATTCCGCAACCCCACAGGCGAAGGTATTGGAGGTTGATCCCAGACATGCGCGGTTGTTCATGCTGGTGGATGCGCGTTGGAAATGCATCTTTGCCGATGGTGGTTTTAGGCCCATGCTTTTTGATCTGTTGAACGATCCGAATGAACTGAACGATCTTGGTGGCAGCGGCGATCACGGTGACATCATTGATAAGTTCCAGGCGCGCTTGTCGGCATGGGCACGCCGCCCGTCACAGCGGACCACGGTTGGTCATGATGCCTTGATCAGGTCCCGTGACGGCACATCGGAACCTGTTGGGATATTCATTGGTGTCTGGCAGGAAGACGATAAACCGGCAGAGATGAGCGCAAAGGCACGCGGCAAAGATGCGCGGTTAAAGTAGCGGCAATGTCTTTATGATGGCGGTCCTGCTCCAGTGGACCAGAACGTCAAAGAATGATCCCTCATTGCGACAGGGTGTCTAGGTTATGACATCCGGTTTCAGCCGGCCAATGGTGGCATCCATACGACAGATGGCCTGCGCCGCATCACGCACTTTGCGCAATGCCTCCTGGCTATCCATTTCCAGATCGCCCCCGATCCCGGAATATTGTTCGAGGTAGAGCCGCAAAGTGGCACCCTGGGTACCGGTGCCTGACAAACGGAAAACGGCGCGCCCTCCACCAGCAAACCCGATCCGCAGGCCCTGGTTTTTGCTGACCGATCCGTCAACCGGATCGAGATAGGAAAATTCATCCGCCGACGTCACGGTGAGACCGCTGATATTTTTGCCCGTCAATTGGGGCAATTGCGCGCGCAGATCATCCATCAGGGTGCTGGCCTGCTCAATGGCAACATTCTCGTAATCATAGCGTGAATAATAATCGCGCCCGAAGGTTTGCCAGTGATCCATCACGATCTCGGCGACCGATTGTTTGCGGACTGCCAGAATATTGAGCCACAATAGAACCGCCCAAAGCCCGTCTTTTTCACGCACATGATCTGACCCGGTGCCGGCACTTTCTTCGCCACAAATCGTCACTTTGCCCGCATCCAGAAGGTTTCCAAAGAACTTCCAACCCGTCGGCGTTTCATAGGCCCCAATGCCCAGTTTTTCCGCCACACGGTCGCTTGCAGCACTGGTCGGCATTGACCGGGCGATCCCGGCAAGGCCCTTTTCATAAGCGGGGGCCAGATGGGCATTTGCGGCGAGAATAGCGAGGCTGTCAGACGGCGTCACATAGATGCCCCGCCCGACAATCATGTTGCGGTCGCCATCCCCATCCGACGCGGCCCCAATGTCGGGCGCGTCATCTGACATCATCAGGTCCATCAAGGGCTTCGCCCAGATTGGGTTTGGGTCTGGGTGACCTTTGCCAAAATCCTCAAGCGGCACGCCGTTCACCACCGTGCCGGGTGCGGCCCCAAGCGCCCCTTCAAGGATCGCCTTTGCATAGGGTCCGGTGACGGCGTGCATGGCATCAAATCGCATGGTGAACCCTGCGGAAAACAGACCCCGCATCGCATCAAAATCAAAAAGCGTTTCCATCAGCGCCTGATAACTTTCAACCGGATCGATAACGTGAATTTGCATCTGCCCCTGCTGGATCCTGCCGATGGTCCCAAGATCCACATCGTCAGTCACCGCGATCTTGTATGCGCTGATTGAAGTGGTCGCCGCAAAGATTTTGGCGGTCAGTTTTTCCGGCGCGGGGCCGCCATTTTCGGCGTTGAATTTGACTCCGAAATCCTCATCTATCCCGCCCGGATTGTGGCTTGCTGACAAGATAAAGCCGCCATCCGCACCATTGAGCCGGATCAAGTGAGATGCGGCAGGTGTCGACAAAATGCCATCTTTTCCAACGATTACCGTCGCGGCCCCATTCGCCGCCGCCATCTTCAGGATTGTCTGAATGGCAGGTTTGTTGAAGTAGCGCCCGTCACCGCCGACAACGAACGTCTTGCCCGCGCCACCGCCGATAGCGTCAAAGGTGGCCTGAATGAAATTTTCAAGGAACCGCGGCTCCATAAAGACGCGTGTTTTCTTGCGCAGACCCGATGTGCCGGGCATCTGCCCCTCGATCGGTGTGGTGCTGACAGTTTCAATCTTCATCTGGCACTCCTTTCAGAGAATTATGTCTTGCTGCGTCGCGCATGATTGACGCGGTGGCGGTCAATCGGTCGTCATGGGCCAATCCTTCAAGCGGTGAGGTGTATTTTCGCCGCCAGTTTGGGTGCTCGTCAATTGTGCCGGGCAAATTCTGCGCCTCAACTGAGCCAAGCACATCATCAAGCTGAACGGCTACCAGCGCTGCATTTGACCGTGCGAGCAGGGTGTGAACATGGGTTCGGAAATCACCGTCATGTGCGATGGCAGTTATTTCATCATGCCGCCGCGCCTGCGCGTGTTTGGCTTCAGGGGCATCAATCCACCCAAGTTTGGCCCACCAGTCAATATCGCGACCAGTGGCAAAACCATTTACAGTTGGTGTGTCATGGGTGGCAAAACAGGACAGCACCTGTTCGGCACCTGAATGCGGGTCACGGAACCCACCGTGATCATCGCGTTCATATTGCAGGACGGAATATCCGTAAAATCCATGCCCGCGCATCGTATCGCGAAAGCCATCGGGCACCAGACCAAGGTCTTCGCCGATCACCAGACAATTGTGCCGCTCCGCTTCGATCTTGATGACCGCCAAAAGCGCCTCAAACGGTTTACGAATATACGCACCGGGGCTGCCGTCATCGGGCAACCAAAAACTGCGGTTCAGGCCGAGAACGTGATCGATCCGAATAACCCCGGCATGGTGCATCGTCTGCGATAAGATGCGGCGCAGCGGCGCGTATCTTTGTGCCTGAAGCTTGCGTGGTGCAAAGGCGGCCAAATCCCAGTTTTGCCCTTCCGGGCTAAGATGATCAGGGGGCGCGCCGACCGATACGCCCTGCGCAATGGTGTCCCGTTCGCACCAGCTTTCTGCGCCATCGCGGCGCGGTCCGACCGCCAGATCCAGGTAGAGGCCAAGGGGCATTCCCGCCGCAACTGCCCGGGTTTGCGCGCGGCCCAGCTGTGTGTCCGCGACCCATTGCAACCACATGTGAAACCCAAGCTGTTCTTTGGGCGGCACTGCTGGATCATTTGGCCAGTCCCGCCAGTCTGTCCCGAAATTTTTGCTCAGGACTTCGAACTGCGCGAAGGTCTGTAATTCTGCACCGCCATTCACCACAAAACGCGCAAATGCGTTTTGTGCCTTGGTGTCAGCCTCTGCTTGAAATCTGCCAAACAGCGTTTCCAGAGCAGCGTTATGAGTATGTTTATGATCATGGTATTGCACCGCCACAGCACGCCGCAATTCATCGAAAGCCAACGGTTCTGCACCGCCTTCCAACCCCGGAATTTGATCGATGGCGATGTATGATGTGTTCAGAAAACCGCGATGCGACGGTGAATAGGGACTGATGGCCGTTTTGTCGAAATAGCCCATATTATGGATCGGATTGATGCCAACAAAGGCGGCACCTTCGGTGCCCGCGATCTCTGACATCTCGGCGAGGTCTTCAAAATCGCCCAAACCGGTGTTGCGATCAGATCTGATCCCGTAAAGCGCAAAATTGAGACCCCAAAGGCGATCTGTCTGGGTCAAAGACTGCACCTGAGGCAGACGTTTCGGCGCAACGATAACAGTGACGGTTTCGATCCGTCCCGAAACAGAAGCGGTCAAAACATAAACGCCGGATTTCAGGGCGGGCAGGGTGATGTGATCGGCGGGCCGTCCTTCGGCGACAACAGTGTCCTGGTCATCCAGATGGATTTCCCACGCTGCGCCAAGGCCAAAATCAAGCGGTGTGGTTTTGTTGCTTTCGATAATGATCTCTTGGGGGAACCAACGATTTTCGAGTTCATGGCGCAGGGCGGAAAGCGTCTCGTGAATGGTCGCGTCGCTGGTCACATCAAACCCGTTGGCCCGCAAAAGCGCCTTTTGCGTTTCCAGTGTTGTGATCCGTTCTTGCCCTTGCAGATCGTGATAGCGCGGCAGGATCCCGCACAGATCGCAGAGCGCATCGAGGGTGCTATCGCCGTTCATTCCGCGCCCATTGGCATATCCAGGACAAAGGCCACCACGGATTGTGGGGCGATGTCGACCTTGTCTGCCATGCATTTTGGGGATGTGGTGATGTCAGGTTGGCTGGTGTCAATTGCGCGCAACCAGGCACGTCCGTTTGATACCTTCGGCAACTGAACGCTTGCTTGTTCCTCGCTTCGGTTGAAGACAACAAAGACCACATCATCATCCAGATCATGTTCTGGTGCCTCGCCCGAACATCTTAGCGTGAGGCACAGGTTTGCAAGGCGTGGATCACGCCAATGCAGCGGCTGCCCATCGAAACCTGTCCAGTCAACGTCCGGCTGCCCGTCAGATGCGCGCACCGCACCATGCAAGAACCTGGTTTGCCGCACGGCGGGATGCGACTGACGAAACGCCGACAGGTGGCTGACAAACTGCTGCAAATCACTGTCTGCCTGACCCCAGTTCAGCCAACCTGTCGCATTGTCCTGACAATAGGCGTTGTTGTTGCCCTGTTGCGAATTGGCGAATTCATCACCTGCAAGCAGCATCGGCGTGCCTTGGGACAGAAACAAGGTGGCCAACATATTGCGCTGCCGCTGTGCGCGATGGGCGCGTATTTGTGGATCGTCTGTGTCGCCCTCAACCCCACAATTGTCACTGAAGTTCGAGTGATGTCCGTCACGGTTGTTTTCGGTGTTGGCCTCATTGTGACGTCTGGAATACCGGGTGATATCGGCCAAAGTGAATCCGTCGTGAGAGGCCAGAAAGTTGATGGATGACCAGCTGCGCCGCCCGGAGTGGTCAAATTTGTCGGCAGATCCCAAAAGCCGTGCTGCAATCTCCTGAGCGCTGTGCGCGTCTCCCCGCCAATATCGGCGCACGGTGTCGCGGTAACTGTCGTTCCATTCGGAAAATTCAGGTGGAAATTCACCAAGCCGGTAACCGCCCGGCCCGATATCCCATGGTTCGGCAATCATGCGTACCTGCGACAGAACCGGATCTTGCCGCAGCGCATCAAAAAAACCGCCGCTCGCGTCGAACCCATAGTCTTCGCGACCCATTGTGGTGGCGAGATCAAACCGGAACCCGTCAACGCCCATGGCTTCAACCCAGAAACGCAAACTGTCCATCACCATGCGCAGCACATAAGGGTGTGCGATGTTCATCGTATTCCCGCACCCGGTGTCATTCACATAATAGCGCGGCTGATTGGCGTTCAAACGGTAATAGGATGCGTTATCCAGGCCCCTGTAACACAAGGTTGGCCCGCGATGATCGCCCTCGGCAGTGTGGTTATAGACGACATCAAGAATGACCTCGATTCCGGCGGCGTGCATCCGGTCGACCATTTGGCGAAACCCCTGAATGCCGTTTGGCCCAAAATATCGCGGCTCGGTGGCGAAAAACCCGATCGAGTTATAACCCCAATAATTTCGCATCTCGCGTTCAACCAGAAACCTGTCGTCAACAAAGCTGTGGACCGGCAAAAGCTCAACCGACTGCACGCCAAGATCATTGAAATGCGCCAGCATCGGGTCTGACGCCAACCCTTCATAGGTACCGCGCACGGCTTCGGGTACATCCATGTTCAGCTGTGTCGCACCTTTAGCATGAGCTTCATAAATCAGATCGCGATCTGTGCGGGTATGCTGGCCTTGCTGGCTCCTGACGAAGAGTGCGGGATCAGATACGACTGATTTGGGAACGAATGGGGCGGAATCGCGTGTGTCAAATGACATGTCTTCGGCAGCGGATGTGATGTCATAGCCTAGCAGCGCGGGGTCGTTTCCCCATGCGCCGCTAAGCTCACGGGTGTAAGGATCAATCAACAGCTTGTTGGGGTTGAACCGATGCCCGCGTTCCGGTGCGTATGTGCCATGCGCGCGGTATCCATAAAGCGTGCCAATCGGTAGATCGGGCATATAACCATGCCAAACCGGACCGGTGCGTTCGGGAAGTGCAATGCGCGCTTTCTCGGAAACCCCATCAGATGAAAACAGGCATAACTCAATCTTGGTGGCATTCTCTGAGAACACGGCAAAGTTGACGCCGCTGCCGTCGTGATGCGCACCAAGTTTACGGTCAGTGCCGCCCCGTATCTTTTGGAATGTCATGAGGTGCGACTGTCCCGGGCCGCGCGGTAAACATCCAGATAGGCCGCAGCGGACAGGTCCCATCCGACCGGATGGCGCATCGCACGGCGCATCATGGCAGCCCAGGCTTTCTGATTGGCAAAAAGCGTACAGGCCCGAGAAATGGAATGGCCGAGCATGGTTGCATTGATCGGCGCAAATTGAATGCCTGTGGCACAGTCAGCAAGCATCGCGGCCTCGTTCGCGTCTATTACAGTATCTGCCAGACCGCCGGTGCGCGCGACAACAGGCAGCGTGCCATACCGCAGCCCATAAAGCTGGGTCAGCCCGCATGGCTCGAACCGCGACGGTATCAGGATTGCATCACTGCCAGCCTGAATGAGATGCGACAAAGCCTCGTCATATCCGATAATTGTGCCCACTGATCCTGCATAGCGGTTGGACGCGTCGATGAAGGCACGCTCCAACGCGGGTTCACCCGAACCCAGGACCGCAAGTCTGCCACCAAGGCTTACGAGGTGCGGCAAACGATCCAGAAGCATATCCAGACCTTTCTGAGGGGTCAGGCGACTGATCACGCAAAACAAGGGCCCGTCACCTGTAGTCAGACCAAAGCGGGCCTCAACCTCTGCTCGGTTTTTGGCCTTGCCTTTGATGCTGCGTGCGGAATAGGTCGCGACAAGATCGGTGTCTGTTTCCGGGGACCAGATATCCAGATCAATACCATTGAGTATGCCCGAAAGATCGGCCTGACGATTGCGCAAAAGGCCATCCAGCCCCATGCCAAAGTCCGGTGTCAGCAGTTCTGCGGCATAGGTTGGGCTGACTGTCGTGATCTTTTCGGACAGCGCCAAGCCCGCCTTGAGAAAGCCGATTTTGCCAAAGTACTCGACACCTTCTGACGTAAAAAGCTGTGCCTGCAACCCCAATGCGGCCAGACGGGTGGAGTCAAACAATCCCTGAAACGCGATGTTATGGATGGTCATCACAACGGGCGGTTTTGGCCCCTCGGACTGTTGCAGATATGCTGGGACAAGCCCCGCTTGCCAATCATGCGCGTTGATCACATCTGGCACCCAGTCTTCAATGCCTTGTGTTCCGATCTGCGCCCCGGCGTAGGACAGCGCGCCAAAGCGCAGGTCATTGTCCGGCCAATCCTGACCATTGGGTCCAAGATAAATGTTGCCGGGTCTGTCAAAGAGATGCGCCGCTTCGAGCAAGAGCATGTCCAGCCCTTCAGCCTCAATCGCAACAACGCGCGCAGGACCGCCAAAGAGATAATCGAAAGACATGACGCTTTTGCCTTTCGCCACCAATCCCGCCAGCGCGGGATAAGCCGGGATCAGCACTTTGACGCTGACATCCTGTTCGGCCAGCGCTTTGGGAACGGCACCAATCACGTCGGCCAATCCGCCCGTCTTGATGAACGGCGCACATTCAGAGGCGACAAAAAGCAGCTTCATGTCATTTTTCCAATGCGTCGATCATGGGCTGGGTGATCAGGCAAACGCCATTTTTGCTGCGCCGAAACCTCTTCGCGTCAAGCTTGGCGTCTTCGCCAACAACCAGACCTTCGGGTATGGTAACACCCCGATCAATGACGACATTTTTCAAACGCGCGTTGCGATTAATTTCGGCATAAGGCATCGCGACAACGCCTTCGAGTTGCGAAAACGAATGGGTTCTGACGCCCGTAAACAAAAAGCACCGTTCAAGCGACGACCCGGAAATAATACAGCCCCCCGAGACCATGGAAGACACGGCATGACCGCGCCGTCCTTCTTCGTTGTGGATGAATTTCGCAGGGGCAGTCAGCTCTGAATAAGTCCAGATCGGCCAGGAGTTGTCGTAAAGATCAAGCTCTGGCTTGAAATCGGTCAGATCGACGTTTGCCTGCCAGAACGCATCGACAGTCCCCACATCCCGCCAATATGGTTTTTCCTCCAGCCCGGTCCGAACACACGAGCGGCTGAAGGGATGTGCGATGGCTTTGCCGTTCTTGACAATGTCAGGAATAATATCGCCGCCAAAATCGTGCTTGGATGTGGGATTGGCCGCGTCTTTTTCCAACAATTCGGCCAGATAGTCCGTTTTGAACACGTAGATTCCCATGCTTGCCAATGCCATGTCGGGATGGCCGGGCATGGCGGGCGGGTCTGCGGGTTTCTCGACGAAATCAAGGATGCGATCCGTGTCATCCACTTTCATCACGCCAAAGCCCGTGGCCTCCATCCGGGGGACTTCGATACAGCCCACGGTGACGTCCGCACCGCTTTCGACATGATGTTTGACCATCAGAGAATAGTCTTGTTTGTAGATGTGGTCGCCGGCCAGAATGATAATGTATTTCGGGCCATAACCGCGAATGATCTCGATATTCTGGGTCACCGCGTCGGCGGTTCCTTTGTACCAGTTTTCATTGTTCATCTGTTGTGATGCAGGCAGGATATCAAGCGACTCGTTGCGTTCTGCGCGGAAAAAGCTCCATCCGCGCTGCAAATGCCTGATCAGGGAATGTGCCTTGTACTGCGTCGCGACACCGATACGGCGGATGCCGGAATTCACAGCGTTGGACAGGGCGAAATCAATAATCCGGCTCTTGCCACCAAAATACATTGCTGGCTTGGCTCTTTTGTCGGTCAGTTCAAACAACCTGCTGCCGCGGCCCCCCGCAAGTACGAACGCCATCGTTTGCTGGGCCAGTCGTTGTGGTTCTGTATCCATTTGTCGTCCTCCCTAAATGCCGTCGGTCATGGGGCTAGTCACCCTCTTTTAATTCAAAGAATAGAGTTGTTAGCGGTGGAATGGTCAGCGAAATCGAATGGGGCCGACCAGAGGCGGCAATTTGTTCGCTGTCAGCAAAACCCATATTCCCACGATCACCCCCGCCATAGATACTGGCGTCCGTGTTGAGCTTTTCAACCCAGCGCCCCGGACGTGGGACGCCGATGCGCCGCGCACTGCGTTCAACGGGGGTAAAATTGCTAACCACCAATACAGGTGCCGTGCCATCAGAGCCTTTGCGCAACCATGCAAAAAGAGATTCTTCTGCCGCCCCTTCCTCGATCCACTCAAACCCTTCTGGCTTACAATCAAGCTGGTGCAGGGCGGCCGTATCACGCAACAGCGTGTTCAGGTCCCGCACAAGGTTTTGCATGCCCGCATGCAGCGGATGATCCAGCAGATGCCAATCAAGGCTGCTGTCGTGGTTCCATTCGACACCTTGCGCAAACTCGCAACCCATGAACAAAAGCTTTTTGCCCGGATGGCCCCACATAAACCCGTAATAGGCCCGCAGGTTGGCGAATTTGTCATCGCCATGCCCCGGCATTTTCTCGATCATCGACCCTTTGCCATGCACCACTTCGTCATGGCTGATCGGCAGCACAAAGTTCTCTGAAAATGCATAGTGCAGGCCAAAGGTCATTTTGTGGTGGTGGTATTTCCGATGGATCGGGTCCTCGGCCATGTAGGACAGGGTGTCATTCATCCACCCCATGTTCCATTTGAAGCCAAAGCCCAGGCCGCCATGATCAACGGGCGCACTGACCCCGGGAAATGCTGTCGATTCTTCGGCCACGGTTACAATGCCGGGCACATCGCCATAAGCGACGGTATTGGTGCGCTGCAGGAACGATATCGCCTCAAGATTCTCGCGTCCGCCGTCCTTGTTCGGCACCCATTCACCTTCTTTGCGCGAATAGTCACGATATAGCATCGAAGCCACGGCATCGACCCTCAGACCATCAATGTGGTGCTCGCGCAGCCAATACAATGCATTGGCCACAAGATAGTTCGACACTTCACGGCGACCGTAATTATAGACCAGCGTGTTCCAGTCTGGATGAAACCCTTCTTTGCGGTCGGCATGTTCATAAAGCGGTGTGCCGTCAAACAGACCCAGCCCGTGCTGATCTTCGGGGAAATGCCCTGGCACCCAGTCAAGGATCAGTCCGATATCGGCGTGGTGGCATGCCTCAACAAAAGCGCGGAATTCCTGCAAAGTGCCGTGCCGGATGGTCGGCGCATAAAGCCCGACAGGCTGATACCCCCAAGAGCCGTCAAAAGGGAATTCAGAGACGGGCATCAGCTCAATATGGGTAAAGCCCATATCTTTGGCGTAGCGCACCAATTGTTGCGCATGTTCATCGTATGACAGCGGGCGATTGCCGTCCTCCGGGACGCGCCGCCAGGATCCAAGATGAACCTCGTAAATTGAAATTGGCTGGTCGATGCGGTGCAGGGCCTCACGTTTGCGCATCCAGGTTGCATCGGTCCAACTGTGACCTTCCAGCTTGCGAATGACAGACGCGGTTTTTGGAGGGTGTTCGGCACCAAATCCAAAAGGGTCGGCCTTTTGCGGTAACAATGTGCCCTGCCCATCAAGCAGTTCGTATTTATAGGCTTCGCCTTCGGTCAGGCCGGGCATGAACACCTCCCAGACACCTGTCTGGCCGCGCCGCCGCATCGGATTTCGCCGACCATCCCAGCCGTTAAAATCTCCGATCACCGAAACACGCGAGGCATTTGGTGCCCAGACCGCGAAATGTGTGCCATCTGCGCCTTCATGAACCATGACATGCGCCCCAAGCACCTTCCATAGATCAAGATGCGCGCCCTCAGCGATCAGATGTTCGTCCAATTCACCCAATACCGGGCCGAATCGATAAGGGTCATCCATTTCCCAAACGTGATCGCCATTGGTGATCCGCAAACGGTACCCAAACGGCTTTTTGCGGCGCGACGCCACGCCGGTATAGACGGCAGGTGCATCGGGCGAGGGGGTAAGCGACAAGGCTTTGCGGCCTGATTTGCTGTCCAGTACATCAATTGCATCAGCGTCAGGATGAAAAACCCGTATTGTCACCTTGCTGTCGATAATGTGCATGCCAAGCACGGAAAACGGGTCAGAATGGGTACCATTCACGATTTTTTGCATATCGTTCGAATTGATCACGTCATCCATCCCTTATGCTTTTCCACGCCATCAGCGGACTGAGGTCACACCCCAGATGTCATGTGCGTATCCTCGAATGGTTCGGTCGGAAGAAAACCACCCCATCCCGGCGGTGTTCGCTGCGGCCATCCGCGTCCAGCGTGTAACATCCTGATATACTGCATCAACTTCACGTTGTTTTGCAAAGTAATCGTCAAAGTCGCAGCTCACGAGGAAATAGTCGTGTTCCCAAAGGTTGGTCAGAATGCTTGAATACCGCGACCGGTCACCGCCCGAAAATACGCCATCTGCAATCTGTCCAAGCACACGGCGAAGACGCGGGCTGTTCTCAATGGCGCGCCGGGCATAGCCATGATGTGTGCGTGCCTCTTGTGCCTGGGCGGCAGTGAGCCCGAAGAGAAAGAAGTTTTCGGCCCCTACATGATCGCGAATTTCAACGTTGGCCCCGTCCAGCGTCCCGATTGTGGGACTGCCGTTCAGGGATAGCTTCATGTTGCCCGTGCCAGACGCCTCTTTGCCTGCCGTTGAGATTTGCTCTGACAGGTCAGAGGCCGGGATCAAAATCTCTGCCATCGAAACATTGTAATTCTCAGGATAAATCACCTGGAGCAGATCACGTGTCAAAGGATCGTTGTTGATGGTCGCCGCAACGTCATTGATCAGGCGAATGATTGATTTGGCCAGCGCATAACCCGGTGCAGCCTTGCCGCCAAAAATTTTGACCCGTGGTGTCCAATTGCCCATCGGATTGTCGCGGATTTCATTCCAAAGCGCGATCGTTTCAAGAATGTTCATATGCTGGCGCTTGTATTCGTGAATGCGCTTGATCTGGATATCGAACATCGCATCGGTGTTCAGCGTAACGTCATCGCGATCTTTCAGCCACCTGGCCAGATGGTGCTTGTTTTGGGTCTTGGCATCGCGAAACGCCTTTTGAAATGCGCCGTCGTCCAGATGTGCATTCAGATCTTGCAGCTTTTCCAGATCCTCCTGCCAACTGGTGCCAATGGTGTCGTTGATCAGGCCGCGCAGCGCTGGGTTACATGAATAGAGCCAACGGCGTGGCGTGATCCCGTTTGTCTGGTTGAGGATGCGATCAGGATAGGCTTTGTGCAGATCGGCGAACACGGTTTCCTTGACCAATTCGGAATGCAGCGCCGACACTCCATTCACCCTATGCGCCATGATAAAGGCCAGTTCGCCCATTTTGACGTTGCCGTGCTCAATGATCCGAATATCAGACCCTGTTGCGGCCAAATGGCGCTCCTGGATCATTTCAATGATCCGATGATGACGCGGCAATATCCGTGCAAAAAGGCCTTCTGGCCAGCTTTCCAATGCCTCGGGAAGCAATGTGTGATTGGTGTAACCCAGACATTTACGTGCCATATCGATGGCCTGATCCAGATCGAAATCATGCTTGTCGATCAACAGGCGCACCAATTCGGGTCCAGCGATTGCAGGGTGCGTGTCGTTAAGCTGGATCGCGACCATCTTGTGCAGGTCTTCGATCTTGTGACCTTCGGACAAAAACCGCCGCAACAGGTCTTTGATTGATGCGGAGGTAAAGAAATATTCCTGCTTCAGCCGCAATTCTTTGCCATCTTCGGTGGTGTCGTCAGGGTACAAAACACGAGAGATGGTTCTGGCCAACCGCTCGGGTGCGTTCGCACCGACGTAATCGCCGCGGTTAAAGCTTTCGAGATCGAAAAGCTTGATGGGTTTGGCAGCCCAAAGGCGCAGGGTATTGGCCCATTTGCCCTTCCAACCCACCGTCGGGGTGTCATAGGCCATTGCCAGGACCGTTTCCGCAGGGTTCCAGTTTGCCTTGCCATCCGTTTCGCTGACATACCCGCCAAAGTGAATCTTATAGGCGACCTCCGGGCGTTCGAATTCCCACGCGTGACGTTGTGCAAGCCAACCTTCCGCGGTTTCAATCTGTTGACCATCCTGAAAATGCTGCTCGAACAGGCCGTGTTCATAGCGAATGCCATAGCCATAGGCGGGAATCGATAACGTTGACAGGCTGTCCATGAAACAGGCCGCCAAACGACCCAGCCCACCATTGCCAAGTGCAGCGTCAGGTTCATCTGCAACAACGGTTTCATAGTCCTGACCCAGTGTTGCCATGGCGTCACGTGCAATACCTTCTACGTCCAGATTGATTGTGACGTCTTCGATCAACCGGCCAATCAGAAACTCCATCGACAGGTAATAAACCCGCTTGTTCTTGCCCTCATAGGTTTTGCGGGTGGACGCGAACCATGGCTCAACAACCCGATCACGCAGTGCCAGCGACAACGACATCCGCCAGTCATAGAGGCTTGCATGCTCTGCGTCTTTGCCCAGCGATAGCGTTAGATGCCGCAAGATATCGTCGCGCAGGACATCTACGGTTGCGATAGGTTGGGTGTACTCAGGCATAGCGATCTCTTTGGATAAAAGTCAGTCACGCGCTGTTCATTCACCCAGAATGCCCCATTCGCAACCAGTTACAGGGGCCTTACATTATATTTTCGGAGAATGTTAGCGCTAAACCATCAATAAATAAGGGTGTTCCGCAATAGTCACGGTCTTGGATTTGTGTTCGGCGGTAAGATTCTCACCGGGATTTTCTCTGCACGCAATCGCCTGCTCCTTGGCAAAGCTGGTCTGGACTGGCAATTGACCGCTATGGTTCCGTTACTTAGCCCAAAAAGGACAAATGCCACGTGTTCACCCGCTATGCCATCTATTACACATTGCCACCGTGCCCGCTTGCTGAATTCGGCGCGGCTTGGCTGGGGTGGGATATTGCGTTGGCAAAACGCGTGGGACACCCCGATTTGGATGGTCTCGACATCTCGTCGATAACTAAAGTGCCGCGGAAGTATGGGCTGCACGGGACGATCAAACCGCCTTTTCAGCTGGCTGAAGGTACCAACGAGCAGGCATTGAAGAATGCTTTGGCATTGCTGTGTCAGGACTTGCAGCCTGTGATGCTCGACAGGCTTATGCTGACCACGCTCGGACGGTTTTTGGCGTTATATCCTGTGGGGGATGCGGTAGAGTTGAATGATCTTGCCGCCGAGGTCGTCAAAACGCTGGACGGCTTTCGCGCGCCTTTTACCGAGAGTGAATATGCCCGTCGATGCCGCGCCAATTTGTCGCCTGCCCAGAAAGAAAACCTGCGGAACTGGGGGTACCCTCACGTTATGGACGCATTCAAGTTCCACATCACACTGACTGGCAAACTTGATAAAGTGACACTGTCAAAGGTGATCTCGGCGCTTGATCCATTGATCACGCCCATGATCCCACAGCCTTTCGTGATCAACAGCTTGACCCTTGTCGCTGAGCGGACGGACGGCATGTTTGTGGCCCTCGACCGCTATCCTCTTGGAGCAACCGAACCCAAATCCGAGGCTTAGCGAAATAACAGACCCTAAAAAGGCAGTTATCCCTTTGCACCCTGCCCACGGGCATAGACATCTTCATAGCGCACAATGTCGTCCTCGCCCAAATAACTGCCGGTCTGCACCTCGATCAATTCCATCGGTAATTTCCCGGGGTTTTCCATGCGGTGCACCGCCCCAACCGGAATGTAGACACTTTCATTTTCGCTGACCAATTGAACCGTTTCATTGATCGTGACTTTGGCGGTCCCGGCGACGACGATCCAATGTTCAGACCTATGCACATGGCTTTGCAAGCTGAGCGCCGCACCGGGCGTCACAACGATACGCTTTACCTGAAAACGACCCGCCATGATCAATGTCTCAAAGAAGCCCCAGGGCCGGTGATCCTTGGGAAAGGTATCCGCCTGTGGGATCGCGGATTTGCGCATTTCCTTGACCACATCACCCAGATCCGCGACCCGGTCACGATGCGCGACCAGAACCGCATCGGGCATGGCCACTGCGACGATGTTCTCAAGCCCAAGCCCAACCAATTGCAGCGCCTCATTATCAGAACGCAGCAATGTATCCTTGCAGTCGATGGCATAGGACGCGCCTTGTGTTGCGACGCCGTCTGTATCTATCTCGGCGTGCTGATGCACCGCATTCCAGCCCCCCAAATCAGACCAATCGCCCTTGTGTTGGATCACCGAAAGATTGCTCACCTTTTCCATGATCGCAAAATCCACGGAAATATCGGCACATTTTGCCCATGCGTCTGGATCAAGGCGGAGGAAACCCAGATCGGTCTGTGCGGCTTCTACCGCAGCGCGCACGTGCGTAAGCGTATCAGGCGCGTGTTCAGCAAAGGCATCAATCAGCGTCTGTGCCGTGTACATGAAAATACCTGCATTCCACAGGTAGTCGCCAGCGGCCAGCATCCGCTCCGCCTCGGCCAAATGCGGTTTCTCGACAAAGCGTTTCAGGGGGACAACCCCGTTGACCTTGCCGCTGCCCAGTTCGAGATAGCCATATCCGGTTTCAGGACGATCCGGCGTGATACCAAAGGTCACGATTTGCCCCGCCTCTGCGGCGGCGATCCCGCGCAGTACGCTGTCTCGGAATACATCCGCTTGGGTGATATAGTGGTCTGACGGGGCGGCCAGCATCAAACCATCAGGATCAGTCTGCGCGAGAACCAGTGCCGCCGCCAACAGTGCAGGTGCTGTATTGCGCGCCTGCGGTTCGATCAGGACGGCACCGGGATCAATGTCCATCTCGGACAATTGTTGGGTCGCGATAAATCTGAAATCAGAATTGGTGACAATCAGCGGTGCCGCAAACCCAGCGCCAGACAGGCGTTCGCTGGATTGCTGAAACAGGCTTCCTTTGCCAACAAGTGCAATGAACTGTTTGGGAAAACTTTTGCGGGACACTGGCCAAAGACGTGTGCCAGAACCGCCGCACAAAATAACCGGGGTGATATTCTTTGACGTCATCAATGCTTCCTCTGTCGCTTGGGCGAACGTTACCAAAAGTGCACGGTGCGCCCAAGCACCAGTCCACCAGACCATTAACCTCAATACTCAGCTTGCTATACGGCCAAGCATTTATCGCGATCGGCTATTGACTTGGAAGCCAGAAGCCCTGCGCAATACAGCTAAGCATAAGTCATTGAGGAAATACAAGATATGGCAAACATTAAGAACGACGGTGTTACGTTGGAGGCCATGACAACCCGCGCTGTTTCCCTCAGTGATGCGGTGCTCCGCACGCCTGTCGTACCGCTGAAAACGCCCTTGATCGGTGATCTTATGGGGGGCGGTTCCGTATTTCTAAAGCTTGAATGCTTTCAGCATACGGGAACGTTCAAAGCGCGGGGTGCGCTGTCTGTTGCGCGGCAGATACCCGAGGATCGGCTTGGTGCGGGGATCACGGCGGCAAGTGCCGGAAACCATGCAATTGCAGCAGCTTGGGCAGCACGGCAATGTGGCATGTCAGCCAAAGTTGTGATGCAGAATACCGCGAACCCCTTTCGGATTGCCCGTGCCAGGGCCGAACAGGCTGACGTGATTTTGCGCGACCCCGGACCAGACACCTTTGCCGAGGCTGAGCGCCTGTCGCGTGAGGAGGGCCGAACCTTCATTCACCCGTTTGAGGGGATCGACACTACGCTTGGCGCGTCGGGCGTCGGGTTGGAATTGATCCAGGATGTGCCTGAACTTGATGCCGTCATCGTGTCGGTTGGCGGTGGCGGGCTGATCAGCGGGGTCGCAGCCGCGATCAAGGCCGTGAACCCAAAGTGCAAGGTCTTTGGTGTTGAACCAACCGGCGCGGACAGCATGTCACGTAGCCTTGCAGCAGGTCAGCCAATTGCGCTGGACAAGGTTATGACCATTGCTGACAGCCTCGCGCCACCGATGGCCCTGCCGTTCGGCTACGCGCTCTGTGCGGCTTATGTCGATGAAATTGTGACCGTAACAGACGACCAGATCTGCGCAGGGATGGTGGTTCTGCAACAAGAGGCCAAGCTGGCTGTTGAGCCTGCGGCTGGGGCGGCGATAGCAGGGATGATCGGGCCATTGCGTGCGCGACTGCTTGGTCAAAAGATCGGTGTCGTCATTTGTGGGGCAAACATGGATGCCGCATCTTATGAGGTGCTGTTGGCGCGGGGTCGCGACCATTTGGACGAGTTGATCGCGCCGTGATCAATCACCACGGGTCAGCTCTGCAATCTTGAGGCGTTGGATCTTTCCGGATGGTCCTTTTGGCAGGTCATCCAGAATATGCACGACATCGGGTGCCTTGAAGGCACCAATCTTTTTGCTGCAAAGCTCAATCAAATCCAGATTGGTCAGAGTTGACCCTGCCTTGATCTTGACGGCCGCCTCAACCCGCTCCCCATAACTTGTGCAGGGCCGCGCAAACGCTGCCGCCTCAATCACATCCGCATGCGAATAAAGTGCCTCGTCAATCTCGCGCGGGGCAATGTTTTCGCCGCCTTTGATGATCAGTTCTTTCAAGCGCCCAGTGACAAAGAGATAGCCATCCGCATCCTTGCATCCCAGATCACCGGTGCGCAGCCATCCGTCAGGCGTGAACGACCGGGCGGTGGCGTCCGGATTTTTGAGGTATTCGAGCATGACATTTGGGCCGCGCACACAAATCTCGCCTTCCTGATCGACAGGCATGGGCTTGAGGTCATTGGATAGGATGCAAACCTCGTTGCCAAAGGCCAATCCCGGCGAGCCAATTTTGCGAACACCGGGGGGCAAAGGGTTGGACAATATCTGTGCCGCGGTTTCGGTCAGACCCATTGTCTCGACAATCGCGACGCCAAATCGCGTTTCAAACGCGGTCTGCACGTCGGGCGACAAAGCGGAGGATGCCGAGCGTCCAAAGCGCAATGCCGCGCGGGTCTTTGCATCTGGGTTGGCCTCTGCGTGCAGCAGATGCGAGATGATCGTTGGCACAACTGAAAACCACGTTGCCTTGGCAGAACTGGCGTGGTCCCAGAATTGGCTTGCCGAAAACCTGGGGCACATCGCGACAGTCCCACCCGACACAAGCGCCCCCATGAGGGTCACGCACAACCCATTGATGTGATAGATCGGCAGCACACAAAGACCGCAATCCGAAGGCGTCAAGCCATGTGCGATCGCCGTGGTCCAGCCGCCGGCAAGCAGACTGGCATGGGTGTGCACCACGCCTTTGGGCTGACCGGTTGTACCAGAAGTATACATCAGCAAGGCCTGATCGGTCGGGGCAAGATCAACCAACTGTGCGGTATCAGAGCCATTGATGTGGACCTGGCTGATTTGTCCCGGTCTGGCCGCCTGATCAAAGATCGCCTGCGCATCTTGATGTACGAAAGCGTACCGTGCCTCGCTGTGGTCCAGCGCATACCTTATGGCGCTGGTACCAGCGACAAGGTTGATCATTGTCGCGCGAAAGCCGCCGTAAAGAACGCCATAAAGCGCCAGCACACCGTCGCGGCAATTGGGCTGCATCAACGCTACACTTTCGCCTTTTTTGATGCCCTGTGCCGTGAGGTGCGCGGCAATCCGGGCTGCGTGATCCCGCAGATCGGCCCAACTCAAAGCATCATCATCACCCGCCGGAAAAACAAATGCCGGACCATCGGTTGCAGCCCGTGTATTGAGCCAATCCCGAACGGTGCCCTGTGGCGGCGTTTCAGCAGACAGGATCATGCGCCGACGTCAGCCCAATAGCCTGCGAAAATATCCTCGACCGAAGGTTCTCGTGTCGGGATTTCGCGAATGATTTTGGTGGTCTGCATGAAATGTTTCCAATGCAGATTATCATCTATCGAATTGCCGCCCCAAGACCCGCAGCCCATGGAAAGGGAAAATGGCATCCCATTGTTAAAGGCACCCCCCGTGGCAAAACAATGCGCCTGATTGACGATCACCCGGCAGGTTGGCAACACGCGGCCCAGTGCAAGTGCGCGTCCGTCGTCGGTTGAATGCAGGCCCACTGAATGACCGGCACCCTGATGCGCAAGGATTTTGGCTGTGAGAGACAATGCATCCTCAAAATCCGCAGCACGGTAAAGCGCCGCGACACGCGACAGTTTCTCGCCCGACAAAGGGTATTCTGGCCCGATCCCTGTTGTCTCAACTGCCAGAAACCTGGTGTCCGACGGCACCTCATTGGTCATACCGAGCGCGGCCAGCATCTTGTCCGCATCCTGTGCGATGACAGATCGGTTCAGATGGCCATCTGGCCAAAGTTTTGAAACTATCTGAGCTTCATCTTTCACCAGTGCGCCGCCAGCTTTCGCAAGCGCGGCGACAAACCCGTCATAGACGGCATCCACAACGACAATCGCATTTTCAGACGAGCATGAGGTTGCATTGTCAAAAGTCTTGGAGGCGGTGATTTTTTCTGCGGCAGCATCCAGATCGGCGGTTTCATCGATGATCACGGTGACGTTGCCTGCCCCTACGGCCAAGGCCGGAGTGCCGCTGGTATAAGCGCGCCTGACGTTGTTTTGGCTGCCGGTCACGACAATCATGTCGCTGATCTCAAGCAATCTCTGGGTTTTCTCTTTCGATCCTTTACCGGGGATCATCTGAACCAGCATTTTGTCTTCGCCAATCTTGTCAAATTCTGCGTGGATATACGCAAGCAATGCCACGCAGGCTGGAACGCCTTTCGGCGAGGGCGACAGTACAATGGCGTTGCCGCATTTCAGCGCATTGATGATGTTATTGGCAGGCGTTGCAGCCGGATTTGTTGAGGGCACTACCGCGCCGATCACCCCGATGGGGCGGGCGATTTCGGTGATGCCGGTTTCGGTGTTGTTGGAAATGACGCCAAAGGTTTTAGCATCTGCGATATCGCGCATCAGACCCAGAGTCTTGCGATGATTTTTGGTGATCTTGTCGGGCACATTGCCCAAGCCCGTGGTTGTCACTGAAAGCTCAGCCAGCTTGCGGTTCCGCGCAGGCTCCATGATGGCCCAGGCGGCAGCCTGTGCAGCACGGTCATAGCGTTGCTGCGATCCGCCTGCCTCAAATGCCTGCTGTGCAACACGGGCACTGGCGACAACGGCATCGACGTCGGCAAGGTCATCATGGGCATTCATTGGGCGTGTCCTAATTCAGGGTTAGTGGGGCGACCATCACCCCGCCAGCGCGGGCTGGTGGTCAGGTTTTGTCAAAGACCTGAAAGCAGTTCCTTGAGGCTTTCTTCACGCGCGGCCCACATCGCTTTGACCTCATCACGGTTCATGATGTGCATGGGCGATCCACCTGATTTCATCTTGCCGGTCACTCTGCTGTTTTCAAACATCAACGGAACTGTTGCCGCCAGCTTCTCGATGATTGCTTCAGGCGTCCCTTTGGGCACCATGATGCCGCGAAAGTTGACGGATGCGTTATCAACATCCAGCCCGGCCTCTTTCATTGTCGGTACATCTGGCAGAAATTCATTCCGCTCCAGATCAGCCACCGCGAGGATTTTGACATTCCCTGCTTCTGCGGCGCGGAACGCATCAGACAGGTTGTTGATGCCTGCCATAACCTCTCCGGCAATCACTGCCTTCATCGCTGCGGCACCGCCGCCTTTGGTCGGGATGAAGGCGATTTTCATGTCGCCCGCTTTTTCCATTTGAAGGGCCGCGATGTGGTGGCCCACAAAAAGACCGGCACCGGAGGTTGTCAGTTTACCCGGATTGGCTTTGGCAAAATCAACCACATCTTGCAGCGTGTTGAATGCGCTGTCGGCACCGACAATCAGAACTGCAGGGTCCGCACCCCAGTTGGCAATCGGTTCAAAGCTGTCTGCGGAATACTCAACGCCGCCTTTGATCGATTGGGCGATAAAGTGCGGAATGTTATAGGCACCAAGGGTGTAGCCATCGGCGTCAGCCTGTGTCGCGAACCAGTTCCATCCGACACGGCCACCCGCACCGGGTTTGTTCAGGATGGCGATGGGCATGCCCAGCGCGTCCTCGTTCCCGGCGGTCATTGTCACGATGCGGGCCTGAAAATCAGTTGCACCCCCAGCGCCATAGCTGACCATCATCATAATTGGGCGGTCTGGAAAGTTGCCATGCCCATCTGCGTATGCCGCCCCTGTCAGGCCCAAAATGGCCATTGCGGCCCCGGCTAGTAACTTCTTCATCGTTGTTTCCTCCCTGGAATGTGTGATCTGCCGCCCTTGCGGTTCAGAAGAATATCTCTCGCGGTGTGTACACTTTGAGAAGTGTTGCGAAGAGAAGGTACATAACGACCATAAAGCAGGCCGTGATGATGACGCGTTTGACCCATGATCTGACTTCAGAATGTGAATTCGGGTCATACAAACTTAGCAGAATGAAAAAGGCGATTGCGGTCGCGGTGTAAAAACCCAATCCCTTGGCCGCCCAGAAGATATAGACAAGGGCGACGATCAAGCCCGGCAGCAGGCTGGTGAATTGCCGCAGGGTGATGCCGGTGCCGACCTTTGTCCATCCAAGGCATGCTTTGACAAAGGTCCAGATGGCGAGCACGACAAAGATGGTTGCGATCAGTCGCGGAAACAGAAAGGCCTCGGATGGTTGCTGGGTATAGCTGATGTATGTGATCCACACACCAACCGCCGCCACAGCGCCAGAGGCCAGTATATGTTGAAGGCGGGGCATAGAAAGATCGCTCATGCCATGATCTCCTCTTTTGAGGTGTAGCGGCGATTGCGCAGTTCCATATAGGCCGAATACAGGATTGATGCGATCACCACTGCAATCAGGAAAATGTTCAATGGACCACCAAGGAAATAGGGCGTCATGCCATCTGTTGCATTGGCGATCATTGAGCCTTGGATAAAGTTCGCCTCTGCAATTGGACCGAGGATCAGACCCAGCACCAGAGGGGCAGCGGAGAACCCGAAGCGTTCAAGAAAATACATCATCACACCAAGCGACGCCATGACATAGACATCCCCCATCGAGCTTTGAACAGAATAGCTGCCAAAGACCGCAAGACCCATCACCACAGCCGCCATGATAGATTGCGGGACCCGCGCCACCTTGGCCGCAAATCCAGCGACATAGAGGCCAAAGATGCACATCAGTATTTGACCGATCAGCATCGAGTTGATGAATGTCCACGCCACATCGGGGTGGTTGTCAAACAGGTCCGTTCCCGGAAAAATCCCATGGATCAGCAGCCCACCCAACAACACAGCCGCCGTCGGTGAACCGGGGATAGAGAGCGTCAGAAGCGGCACCAGTGATGGCCCCACCATTGCGTTGTTGGCGGATTCAGCGGCGATAACCCCTTCTGGATGGCCTGTGCCGAACTTGTCCCGGTGGGGGCTGAATTTCTTGGACTGGTCATAGGCGACCAATCCGGCGATCTGCCCGCCCACACCGGGGATCAGACCGATGATCGACCCGGTGATCGTGCCGATGCTCATGGCCCGCTTGTTGCGCATGATCTCTTTCATCGCATCAACAACGGAATGTTTTTCGACGCTGATCACCTCGGCACCAGATGCAATGCGGCCCTTGGCGAACATCGTGATCACTTGCGGAATTGCAAACAAACCAATCAGGGCCGCAATAATATTGATGCCACCGCCCAATGCCGGATGAAAGATGAACCGTTGGGCACCCATGATGTCGTCAAATCCAATGGTCGCCAGCCACAGGCCTATGCAGCCAGACAGCAACCCCTTGACCACTGATTTGCTGTCAAGCGACCCGATGACCGTGACCCCAAGAATGGCAAGCCAGAACAAATGCGAGGGGCCAAAGGCCAGCGCCCATTTTGCCAGAACCGGTGTCAGAAAGATCAGCAGCAGCACGCCAAAAACACCCCCGACCGCAGACGCAAGGAACGACAGTTGCAAGGCCTTAGCGCCCTCGCCGTTCCGCGCCATGGTGTGCCCATCAAGTGTGGTGGCGATGTTGGCGGGCGCGCCCGGTATCTTGAGCAGGATGGCCGATACCGCACCGCCCGCGACAGTTGATGTATAGGCCGCGCCCAACAAGATCAGCCCCTGCGCGGCCTCAAGTTGAAAGGTGAAGGGGATCAACAGCGCGACCGCCATTGTGGGTGACAACCCGGGTGTCGCACCAAGGATCAGCCCGCCGATCGTACCAATCAACAACAGACCGAAATTGATCGGCGTGAACACATCACCAAAGTAAAAGATAAATTCCATCAAGTCCCCACGAACAGCGCAAAGCCGCGTTGACAATTAAGGGTAGGCAATGAAAATAGTTTTGCAAATGTTTTCATTCGTAAGCATATTTTGGGGTTCAAGTGGTTGATAAAATTACAAAGAAAGCGGATATCGTGGCAGTTGCCAAAGCTGCAAGAGTGTCGATTTCGACAGTATCGCGAAGCTATAACCACCCCGAACAGGTCAAACCGGCGACCCGCAAAAAGATTGACGCGGCAGTGCGGCGGCTGGGGTATATCCGCAATCGGGCTGCTCAGACCATGCATGGTATTCGGTCCGGCACCATTGGATTGATCGTTCCAACCATCGATCACGCGATCTTTGCCGAGGTGATACAAGCGTTCTCTGACGCGGTTGATGCCGAGGGGTTCACAATTCTGATTGCGTCTCACGGCTACGATCTTGAGCGTGAGTACGCGGTTATGCGCAAATTTCTCGAACACCGTGTGGATGGTGTCGCGCTGATTGGGCAGGAACATTCAGAAGAAACCTATCAACTGCTCGACAGTCAGGCGATCCCCGCGATGACAATCTGGAACTTTGCCGAAACATCGCGGATATCCTGTGTAGGTGCCGATAATTTTGCGGCGGGCCAGACGGCGGCAGAACATCTGATCGGTCTTGGCCACCGTAAGATTGGTCTTATCTTTCCACCGACCGGGGGCAATGACCGCGCATCAGACCGCCAAAGCGGCGCATTTGCCGCCTTGATGCAGGCAAAAATCAAGACGCCAGAACATTGGTGGATCGAAGCACCCTATAGCATCTCAGATGCGAAGAAGGCAGCACTTGAGCTTTTGCAAAGCGGCCCGGTGCCAACGGCGCTTTTGTGTGGCAATGATGTTCTGGCGCAGGGGGCAATTTATGCGGCATTCCGTTTTGGTCTGCGGATCCCCGAGGATATTTCAATAATCGGGATCGGCGACTTTAAGGGTTCAAAGGAAATGGAGCCAAACCTGACAACTGTGCGATTGCCTGCGCGTCGCATCGGTCTGCTTGCGGGTCAGCGGCTTGCCAGATCCATTGTTCATTCCGAACTGGACGTATTCCGCATCCGCTGTGATATCGAACTGATCGCGCGCGGTACCTGCGGTCGAGTTTGACGCAATGCTGAATGGCCCTTGACCTTCCAGTCACTGGAACACCTATGTAGGGTAGGAACACGCATAGGATTTCCGAAAAATGCACTCCGACACCACATTCATATTGCCCATTAAAAACATGTCCTGCGCAAGCTGCGTCGGCAGGGTTAATCGCGCGCTGGAAGGCGTGAAGGGAATATCAGCGTTTTCTGTGAACCTCGCGACTGAAACAGCGCAGGTTGAAGTGGATGATCCAGAAACATCAAAAGAGATCATCTCGACGCTGGACAAAGCCGGCTATCCCGTGGCGTCCGAAAATGTCCGATTTCAGATCACTGGCATGTCTTGCGCATCCTGCGTCGGTCGGCTTGAAAAGGCACTCCTTGCGGCCCCGGGTGTCACGCAGGCCCATGTAAATCTGGCTAACGAAAGTGCGTCGGTTGACTATGTTCCTGGCCTCACAGATCCAGAGCAGCTTGCACAAGTTGCGGCGGCGGCCGGGTATCCAGCGACTGTGCCGTCCGAACAGGCACCCACAGACCGATCGGCCGTCAAAGCCGAAGAAGCAGCACAGCAAAAACGCGGAATGATCGTGTCAGCGGTTCTTGCGGTGCCCGTTTTCATCCTTGAGATGGGCGCGCATTTGGTGCCAGCCTGGCATCACCTTATTGCCCAGACGATTGGCATGGGGACCAGTTGGTCCATTCAGTTTGTATTGACCACAATCATCCTCATTTGGCCGGGTCGCGGGTTTTTTGTGAATGGGTTCAGGGCATTGATCCGCAGGGCTCCGGACATGAACAGCCTCGTCGCGCTGGGCGCAGGGGCTGCCTGGTTGTTTTCGACGGTCACGCTGTTTTTCCCGGATGTGCTGCCACTGGCCGCGCGCGCAGTCTATTTTGAAGCGGCGGCGGTCATTGTCACGCTGATCCTGCTGGGTCGCTGGCTTGAGGCGCGGGCCAAGGGCCAGACGGGCGCTGCAATCCAAAAGCTGATCGGCCTTCAGCCCCGGACCGCACGTGTGAAAGTTGGTGACGATTGGGCCGATCGCCCCATTTCCGAATTGCGCGTCGGCGATGTGTTTCTGGTTCGCCCCGGAGAGCGGCTTCCGATTGATGCAACGGTGGTGTCTGGTGGCAGTGATGTTGATGAAAGCATGATCACAGGCGAACCGATGCCAGTCACCAAAACAACTGGCGATCTGGTGACGGGTGGCACGGTCAATGGGCTGGGCAGTTTGACCTGTAAGGTGATGCGCATTGGCGATGACACCACCCTGTCCCAAATCATTCGGATGGTTCAGCAGGCCCAAGGCACCCGCTTGCCGGTGCAAGGGTTGGTCGACCAAATCACCATGTGGTTTGTTCCTGCCGTTCTGATTTTGGCCGCCGTGACAATAGTGATCTGGTTGATCTTTGGTCCTGATCCAACCGTGACATATGCGCTTGTCGCGGGGGTTTCTGTGTTGATCATCGCGTGTCCCTGCGCAATGGGGCTGGCTACGCCGACCTCCATCATGGTGGGAACAGGGCGCGCCGCTGAACTTGGGGTGCTGTTCCGGCAGGGGGACGCATTGCAGTCGCTTAGCGCAGTTGATGTCGTCGCGTTTGACAAGACTGGGACACTGACGGTCGGTCGGCCCACTTTGACGGATTTGATAGTGGCCGAGGGGCAGAACCCACAAGATGTTCTTGCCCTTGTTTCGGCTGTTGAAACCTTGTCAGAACATCCCATTGCACAGGCGATTGTGGCGGCAGCCAAAGCGCAAAACCTGACGATCCCTGATGCGGAAAGCTTTCAGGCGATCACCGGGCAGGGCGCGAAAGCAACCGTCAGCGGAAGAAGTATCATCGTGGGCAACGCACGCCTCATGGCGGCGAGCGGCGTTGATGTGTCTGAGGTTGAGGCGGACGCAACTGCATTGGCAAAAAAAGGGCAGACAACTGTATTTGCCGCGATAGACGGCCAGATCGCCGCTCTTGTCGCGGTCTCGGATCCCATAAAACCGGACAGCGCCGCAGCAATCAAAGGACTTAAGGCCCAAGGTCTGCAAGTGGCGATGATCACCGGCGACGGCGAAAATACGGCCCAATCAGTGGCCCGCGAGCTGGGTATTGATCATGTTGTCGCGAACGTCCTGCCAGATGGAAAAATGGCGGCACTGGACCACCTGCGCAGCGCGGGTCAAAAGATCGCATTTGTCGGGGATGGGATCAATGATGCACCGGCACTCGCCCATGCGGATATTGGCATTGCCATCGGAACCGGCACAGATGTTGCGATCGAAACGGCGGACGTTGTTTTGATGTCAGGAAACCTGTCAGGCGTTGGCACCGCGATCACCGTCTCTCACAGCGTGCTGCGCAATATTCGGCAAAACCTGTTCTGGGCATTTGGGTATAATATTGCGCTTATCCCGGTCGCTGCAGGTGTGCTTTATCCAATGTTCGGTATTCTGCTGTCACCGGTCTTGGCCGCTGGGGCCATGGCATGTTCATCCGTTTTTGTTCTAACCAACGCGCTGAGGTTGCGCAGTATTGAGGGTTCAAAATGAATATCTCTGAGGTAAGCAAGGCGACCGGACTGCCCGCCAAGACCATTCGGTATTACGAAGACATCGACCTGATCCGTCCGATGCGGCAAGCCAATGGATATCGCGCGTTTCGCGAGACGGATCTTCACAAACTAGCCTTTGTTGCACGGGCAAGGTCTTTGGGCTTTCCAGTGGAAAGCTGTCGCAGTTTGCTGGCGCTTTACGATGATGAAACGCGTGCAAGTGCTGACGTCAAACAGATCGCGAAATCCCATTTGACAGAGATCGACCAAAAGCTGGCCGAACTCACAGCGATGCGCGATACCTTGCGTGTTTTGGTCAAGGCCTGCGCAGGCGATGATCGGCCGGATTGCCCGATCCTGCGCGATCTGGCCGCGCCCCGTTAAAGCGTCGCAAGCACCTTGATCGCCTCGGGCAGGGGATAGTGATGGTTGCCCACGAACAATCCATTGTCATCGATGTAATCCGCATTGCTCAGCGTGTCGTGTATTTCAAAATCGAAATAGTCCATCACTTCATTCTTGGCAAAATTCCCGGCGACAATCGGGCGGCATTCAAACCCTGCCGCCGATAGATCACGCACCATCTGGGCGCGTTCGCCCATATGCGTATCGCGCAGGACCAGCGAAAATCCAAACCAGCTTGAATTGCCAATCTCACGTTGGATCATGAAACGAGGATGATCCGACACCGCCCCCTGAAGCAGCGCCCCGTTGGCGCGCCGCCCCGCAATCAGGCCTGGCAGTTTTTTGATTTGCTCACGGCCCAGCGCCCCGGACATCTCCAGCGGGCGCAGGTTGTAGCCCGGCAGGACAAACCGAAAGCTTTCCTTGAACGGATCATCGCTTTTTTCGCCTGTCACATGATTGAATTTCGGCAAATTACGGGTCCACCCGTGGGCGCGCAGGGACAACATGATATGGTAAAGTTCTTCATCATCCGTGACGACCATACCTCCTTCCATGGTGGAAATATGGTGTGAAAAGAACGATGAAAATGTCCCCATAACGCCAAAGGTACCTGCCTGTTTGCCCTCAAACGTGGCCCCCATGGATTCGCAGTTGTCCTCGATCATCACGATGTTGCGGCCATCGGTCAGGCGTTTGAGTGCTGCGAAATCATTGGGATTGCCTAACAGGTTCACCACCATCAACGCGCGCGTGTCATCCGTGATCGCAGCCTCAAGTGCGGCCAGATCATAGTTCAGTGTTTCCCGGTCGATATCCACAAACTTCAACCGCAATCCATATTGGCAAAGCGGGTAATAGGTGGTCGACCAGCTGACTGCGGGCACGATGACTTCATCGCCGCGTTCAAGTTTTAGGTCTGTGTTCTTGGTGAAAAACAACGCCGCCGTCATGAGCAGGTTGGCGGATGATCCGGAATTCACCATCACAGCATACTTGCTGCCAAAAAGCGCTGCGAATTCTTCCTCATAGGCGCGTACCTCTGGCCCCATTGAGAACATGTCAGAGGCGATGACCCGGTCAAGTGCTGCGAATTCCGCCTCGTCCCAGGATGAAGTGGCCAAAGGGTACTTGAACGTCATTTTGCGTGATACTCCAGATAATGGCGATAGGTTTGTGAGATGCCATCGCGCAGTGTTGTCGGTGCGCTCCAACCCCAATCGCTTTGGCGTGCTGTTGAGCAGAGTTTTTGTTTCATGCCGACCGGGCGGGACAGATCATGGGTAAATGCCCCTTGCCAGCCGATTACATCCGCAACAGTCGCATAATAGTCATTGATCGAATGGTCATGGCCCAGCCCAATGTTCATGGCACCGGGCAAGCCGCCGGGATTTTCAACTGCTTTCCAGACGGCGTCAGCCAGATCGCCCGCATACATAAATTCACGCCGCGCCGTGCCATCACCCCAGATTTCAACCGTCGCATCGCCGGTCAGTTTGGCCTGATGGACCTTATGGATGATCGCGGGCAAAAGATGCGAGTTCTTCGGGTCAAATTTGTCATACGGACCATAAAGGTTGCAGGGGATCAAAGTCTTGTACTGCGCCGCCGCATCTTCGTGCCGGATATAATCACAAAGCCGCATTGCCATGATCTTGGCCAATGCATATCCCTCATTGGTCGGCTCCAGCGGCCCGGTCAGGATCATTTCCTCACTTAGCGGATTTTCGGCCTGGGCAGGGTACATACAGGTGGAGGCGAGGTTGATCAGGGCCCCAACACCCGCTTGTCGCGCGCCCATTATCACATTGCGGCCCATCGCCACGTTTTCCTCAAGAAACGCTACTGGATGGGCCATGTTCGCCTGAATGCCGCCTACACGCCCTGCCGCATGGATCACCAGATCAGGTTTATGAGCGTTTATAAAAGCCGCTACAGCGTTTGCATAGCTCAGGTCCAATTCCGCACTGCGGGGCGCAAGGATATCCCAGGCAGCAGCGCATGCGTGATCCTGAATATTGCGGCCCACCATGCCGCCGCCGCCGGTCAGCAGCATTTTGCCTTTGCTGCCCATTCGGTTAGTCCTCTTTCGACATCAGGCCGTCAAAGCCATGTTCTTTGAGAATACGCTCACGCTTGGCGGCTTTGAGGTCGTTTACAACCATTTCGGCACACATCTCCTGAACGCTTATTTGTGGCTCCCAGCCCAAGATGCGTTTGGCCTTTGATGGATCACCCAGCAGGGTTTCCACCTCTGCCGGGCGGAAATAGCGGGGGTCGATTTTCAGGATTACGTCGCCTTTTGAAAGGGCAGGGGCATTGTCACCGGTGATTGTATCCACAATCGCCACCTCATTCACGCCATCGCCTTCAAAGCGCAGGGTCATGCCCAGTTCGGCCGCCGACCATTCGATGAACTGACGCACTGAATATTGCTTGCCGGTTGCGATGACAAAATCGTCTGGTTCGTCTTCCTGCAGCATCATCCATTGCATGCGCACGTAATCTTTGGCGTGGCCCCAATCGCGCAATGCGTCGATGTTGCCCATGTAAAGGCACGTCTCTAATCCCTGTGCGATATTCGACAGGCCACGGGTGATCTTGCGGGTCACGAATGTCTCGCCGCGGCGCGGGCTTTCGTGGTTGAATAGAATACCGTTGCAGGCAAACATGCCATAGGCTTCGCGGTAATTCACCGTCATCCAGAACGCATACATCTTGGCCACTGCATAGGGGCTTCGCGGGTGAAATGGCGTGGTCTCGGTCTGGGGTGTTTCCTGCACAAGTCCATAAAGTTCGGATGTGGACGCCTGATAGAACCGGGTATTTTCCAATTTCAGAAAACGGATTGCCTCAAGCAAACGCAGTGTCCCGATGGCATCAACATCTGCGGTGTATTCGGGGGCCTCAAAGCTGACGGCAACATGGCTTTGCGCACCCAGATTATAGACTTCGTCGGGCTGAACTTCGGATAGAATCCGCGTAAGGTTAGATGTATCGGTCAGATCACCGTAGTGCAGTTTGAAGTTGGCATTGGTTGTGTGCGGATCCTGAAAGATGTGATCAACCCGCTGCGTATTGAACAGCGATGCCCGACGCTTGATTCCATGCACTTCATAGCCCTTTTCCAGCAGCAGTTCTGCCAGATAGGACCCATCCTGACCCGTAATCCCGGTGATAAGTGCTTTTTTCATGGGTTTCGATCCTACAATAACGCGCCGTCGCCGCGGAAAGGTGTCGCGGTGCTTTGCGCCTTTCTATGCTATCCCGTAGGGGAGGCCAACAACTGTTCCAGCACGCGGCAGACTGGCCCCGGCTTTGGTATCGCGGTAACATTTCTTCAACGCGGTACTGGAAGTAAGGAACACAAGATGTACATATTCAATGCCCCAAACCAAGCCAGCCATGCGGTGCAAAGCACGCAAACCGGCTCCATCTCCAACCCGACACTTACCGAATATTTGCCTGACGATTTCGAAATTCTCAAGGCAATCGGCCCACGCGCATGAACGATCTCGCTTTGCATAACTACTTTCGGTCATCGACTTCGGTGCGGGTCCGCGCGGCGCTGAACCTCAAGGGGCTTGGCTATGACTATGTCCCGCTGTCCCTGCTCAAAGGCGAACAGGCGAGTGCCGACCATCTGGCGCTGAACCCTTCTGGTCTGGTGCCAACGTTGGTGACGCCACAGGGGCCATTGCCGCAATCTCTGGCGATCCTGGAATGGCTGGATGAAGTTCACCCGGAACCACCCCTTTTGCCGACTGATGCATGGGGACGTGCGCGTGTGCGCAGCCTGGCACATATTGTGGCGCTTGATATTCATCCGGTGAACAACCTGCGCATCCTCAAGCATCTTGAGACCGAATTTGGTGTGGATGCGGCGGGCAAGGCCGCATGGTTTCGCCGATGGGCACAGGCAGGTATGGACGCGCTGGAAATCCGGTTGGCGTCAGAACCTGAGACAGGGGAATTTTGCCATGGCGATGTCGTTGGGCTGGCTGATTTGTGCCTCTATGCGCAAGTCCTTAACAACGCGCGGTTTGAGGTGGATATGTCGCCTTATCCGACCATCAGGCGCATTCACGCCAACAGCATGGCCATTCCCGCACTTTCCGCAGCAGCGCCCGCCAATCAGCCAGACTCAGTATAAGCGTTTTAGCTGTTCAAACTGCGCCAACTCGGCAGCAGATCATTGGGTGCAGGTGTTGCAGCATATACGGCCCTTGCAATTGCACGCGCCAGACAGAGCGATGCGGCGTGACCGATCAGGCTGACATCAGCTTGCGGTTTGCCGCCTGTGGCGAGGGCAAAAACAAGATCACCGTCAAATGGTGTGTGTGCGGGGACGGTGGCCCGCCCGATCCCGTCATGCGCGGCAACCGCGACACGGTGGCATTGGGATTTCGTCAAGGTTGCATCGGTTGCGACAATGGCGATTGTCGTATTCTCGCGCAGTGAAATCGCGGCGGCCTTGCGGCTTTCCAGGTTCAATCCCAGACCGGACGCAGGGTCCGGACCCAACCCGCCGAACTCTGACCCGATTTCAAAGGGCGCGGCATAGAAATGCCTGTCGCCGGGTGTGGTCACGGCCCCGACAGGGTTTGCTGCAACCAATGCGCCAACCATTGTCCCGTCTGGCAAGTGCAACGAGGAGGAGCCAAGCCCGCCCTTCAACATTGCACTCAGCGCACCGGTCCCTGCACCAACAGACCCAAGATCAAAATCATCTGACGCGTTGTCAAAAGCTTGACGCCCCAAGTTTCGATAGGGGTTCTCGACCCAATCCTTTGCCCCGCCGTTCAGCAGATCAAAAAGAATGGCCCCCGGTACCAGCGGGATCGTTGCATCCCCAACCTGAAATCCGCGCCCGGCTGCGCGCAACCCATCCATCACCCCCGAACAGGCATCAAGCCCAAAAGCAGATCCACCTGACAAAACCAACGCATCAACTGCAGTGACGGATTTATCGGGTGCCAGCAGATCGGTTTCGCGCGTCCCCGGTGCACCGCCCATAACGTGCACGGATGCGGTAAAGGGCACGTCCGAAGATAAAACGGTGGCACCAGACTTGAGGGTATCATCCTGCGCATTGCCAACCACCAGGCCAGCGACATCTGTGATCAGGTTTTTGGGTCCAGGTTTCATATGGCGGTGCCTGTTGATAAGGATGATCGGTATTTAGAAAAGGGTGAATTAAAGACGCGGCTTGGCTGCTGCAGTAGCAGGATCACCTGTGTTAGGGACGCCTTTGGGTTCAATCAACAGGACCTCGCATTCCTGGGCGGCACGCGGGCGATGCGTCACGCCCTTGGGCACGATGAAAACCTCGCCAGTTTTGACGACATGCGATGCCCCCTCAAGATCCATGATCATTTCACCTTTGAGCACCATGAAAAAATCATCGGTATCCTCATGCAGGTGAAATGGAAACTCACCCTGAAACTTGACCACCATAATGTCGTTCTCATTGTAATCTGCAACAACATGCGGATCCCAATGGGTGCTGATCTGCGCCAGCTTTTCGGCCAGATTTACCGCTTTCATATGCAGCGCCCTCCGTCCACTTCCATGGCCACGCCGGTGATCATGCTGGCTTCATCCGAGCAAAGGAACAGGGCGGCATTGCCCAGATCCTCGGGCTGCGAAAAACGGCCCAACGGGATGGTTGCCAGAAACTTGGCCCGCATTTCTGGTGTGTCCTCGCCCATAAAGCTCTTGAGCAGTGGCGTTTCGCCCGCAACCGGGTTCAGCGCATTCACACGCACGCCATCCGGGGCAAGTTCGACCGCCATTGTCTTGGTTGCCGTGATCATCCAACCCTTGGATGCATTGTACCAATTCAGCCGGGGCCGGGGTGAGACACCAGCCGTAGAGGCGATGTTCAAGATGGCCCCTTTGCCGCGCTCCTTCATATGGGGCACCAGTGCGCGGGCGGTCAGATAAACCGACTTCATGTTCACGTTGAACACCCGATCAAAGTCTTCTTCGCTGACCTTTTCCATCGGGGCAGGCAAATGTGTGATCCCTGCGTTGTTCACCAAAACATCAACGTGACCCCAGGCATCAATTGCGGCTCTCGCCATCGCGTTGACTGAGGCCCCGTCCCCAACATCAACCGTGCATGCGATCGCGTGATCTCCCATTTCACGGGCCATTTGCGTGGCAGCATCAGCGTTGATATCGGCGACCATCACCTTTGCACCTTCTTGCAGGAACCGCCTTACGATCCCTGCCCCAAATCCAGAGGCACCCCCGGTGACAATGGCGGTTTTTCCGGTCAATCGCATGCTATGTCCTCCGATATGAAGCGGCGCAGGTGGGCAAAGAATACCTCAGGCTGATCATACTCAAGTAAATGCCCCGCGTCAGGCAAAGTGTGATGCGTTGCGCGGGCGTTGCCAAGGCTGGTCAGCAAAACATCGCTGAAGGGCACCGGCATCATTGGGTCACGGTCGCCTGAAAGGATCAATATCGGGCAGGTCAGACGGTTCAACGCAGCACGAAAATCGAAGCGGCCCATTTCATTGTTGGGCCCGTTGAAGTGCATTGCAACAGGGTTCTTTACCGTCATCCGTTGCATCATGTCCGAGTCTGGAGGCGCGACAGAATAGTGAGGCAAGCAGTTTTCAAAGTAGGCTTGGCGGCGTTCCGGTGTTGGACCACTCCAGTAGGCGCGTGCGACCTGTCCGGCAAGGGGGCCCGCAATTCGGCCAAAAGCGGCAAAGATGGTTTCAAAATCCACATGGGCCGTGGTCGCAGCGAGGATCAATGCGCGCAGATGTCCGGGATATTTCGTGGCATATGCCTGTGCTACAAAGCCGCCAAAGGACGCGCCAAAGATGATCGGCTCTTTGATGCCCAGCGTTTGGCAAAGGGCAAATAAATCGTCAGCCCATTGGTCTAACGTCCAATGCTTTGGATCGCCGTCTTCACTGCGTCCATTGCCACGGTGATCGACATAGATAATCTGGGCCAAATCGGACAGCTGTGAAAATGCCGGTTTAAAGATGGAATGGTCAGCACCAGGCCCACCATGCAGCAAGATCATTGTGGGCTTTTCACGCATCACAGAGCCCTCGGCAACAAGTCCAGCCCCTTCTACATCAACGAACAGCCGGACGCCGTTTACCAGGATGTGCATGGACCCGTCCTCTCCACAGATGATGTCATGCCGTTTTTCGCGACAGATCTGGCAGCACCGGTGCAGCCGCGATCAGCGCCTTGGTATAGGGGTGTTGGGGGTTTTCAAAAAGGGATTGAGTTTCGCCCTGTTCCACAATCTCGCCCGCCTTCATGACCAAGACGCGGTCAGTGATTGTGCGCACCACAGACAGATCATGTGAGATGAACAGATAGGTCAGCTTGTAAGCTTCACAAAGGTCTGCCAGCAGATCGAGGATCTGGGCCCGCACGGAGACGTCCAGTGCGCTGACCGCTTCATCAAACAAGATAAGGTCCGGGCGAATGATCAGGGCGCGGGCGATCGCGATGCGTTGCCGTTGTCCGCCAGAAAATTCGTGGATGTATTTTGTGGCGTCCTTTGCGGCCAGACCAACGGCAGTCAACGCGGCGTCTATGGCTCTGACACGGTCTGCACCTTGCGGTGGCTCGCGCAATAGATGGAAGGGTTCGGTAATCAGTCGATCAACCCGGTGGCGCGGATTGAAGCTGCCGAACGGGTCTTGGAAAACAACCTGCATCTTGCGGCGCACTGCGAGGTTCGGTTTGGCACCGGTGAACACCGGCTCGCCGTCCAAAGTGATGCTGCCGGATTGGATCTGTTCCAGCCCCAGCAGGGCGCGGGTGAGCGTGGATTTCCCACAGCCTGATTCCCCTACCAGACCAAGGCGTTCCCCCCGCGCGATGGTAAACGAGACGTCGTTGACAGCCCGAAATGATCCGGGCGCGCCAAACAGCGTTGTGCGGGGCAGACGATAATCGCGTGTGACGTTTCTCACGTCGAGCAATTGGTGTGTATCGGTCACCTTGGGTAGGGTGACCATATGGCCAGAGGCGGCAAACAACATCTTGGTATAGGGGTGCTGCATGGTGCGCAAAAGCGTCTGTGTCTCGCCTTGTTCGACCACTTCACCAGCGCGCATAACCACGATGCGATCAGCCATATCCGCAACCACGGCCAGATCATGGGTGATCATCAGAAGCCCCATACCGTCCTCTTGAGCAAGCTTTTTAAGCAGGTCGAGAATCTGAGCCTGCGTGGTGACATCAAGTGCGGTTGTCGGTTCATCGGCGATCAACAGGCGCGGCCGCAAGGTGATGGCCATTGCGATGACAACCCGCTGGCGCTGCCCGCCGCTGAGCTCATGCGGGAACCGTGACAGAGGAAAACGGTCTTGCGGCAAACCAACGCGCGTCAGCGTTTCTGCCGCGCGTTGTTCTGCGTCCTGACGTGTCATTGTTCTGTCATGGATGCGGAGTGTTTCGGCCACCTGCTGTCCGATGGTCTGGACGGGATTCAATGCTGTCATCGGTTCCTGAAACACCATGCCGACATCATTACCGCGAATGGCGCACAGGGCGGGTTCATCCAGATTGGTCAGCTCCTGATCACCCAGCATGATCTGACCTGTGGTGGTGGCACCTTTGGGCAGCAGTTGCATCGTCGCAAGTGCGGTCATGGATTTGCCGGAACCGCTTTCACCGGTGATTGCAACAATTTCTCCGGCACCAACAGATATAGTGATGTCGTTCAAAATATGGATGCCATGAATAGACAGGGACATGTTGGTGATCTCAAGCAGGCTCATACCCGCGTCACCCGCAACCTGGGGTCAAGATAGTCGCGCAATCCGTCGCCCATGAGGTTCAATCCCAGAACCGTAAAGATGATTGCAAGGCCGGGGACCAGCGCCATATGCGGTGCGATGCTTACCAGTGTCTGGGCGTCGGCCAGCATGCGCCCCCAAGAAGGTGTCGGCGGTTGCGCACCAAGGCCGACATAGCTGAGGCCTGCCTCTGCCAGAATGCCGAGTGAGAATTGGATCGTCCCTTGGACAATCAACAGGTTGGTCACATTTGGCAGGATATGCTCCGCAGAAATGCGGGCTGCCGATTTGCCCGCCACACGGGCAGCAAGGATGAATTCACGTTGCCACAGTGACAGTGCCGCACCCCGCGTGATCCGCGCAAAGACGGGGATGTTGAAAATACCGATGGCGATGATCGCGTTTATCGCCCCGGCCCCAAAAACCGCAGTGATCAGGATTGCAATCACAAGGCTGGGAAAGGCAAAGACCAGGTCATTGCCACGCATGATCAGTTCATCCATCCATGTCCCTTGTCGCGCGGCGGCCCAAAGGCCCAGCGGCACACCAAGGCCCATGCCGATGCCCACCGCCACCAACGCCACGGCGATAGACGTGCGTGCGCCGACCATGATCATGCTCAGGATATCGCGACCAAAATGGTCCGTTCCAAACAGATGCGCACCACCGGGGCTTTTCAGTTTATTTGGAATATTCAGTGCGGCGTGGTCAAAAGGTGTCCAGACAAAGCTGATAAGGGCGGCCAGAACGAAAACTGCCGTAAGCAGACCGCCAATGATCAGATTGCGTTTCATGTGCGGGACCTCAGACGAGGGTCCACGGCGGCATAGGCCAGATCAACGAGGAAATTCACCATGATCACCGAAAACACCAGCAACATGACGACCGATTCCACGACGATCAGATCGCGGGCAGAAATCGCCTGAAACACTAACCGTCCCAGCCCGGGCAGGTAAAACACCTGTTCGATGATGATGGAACCGGCCAGCAGGAACGAAAACTGCAACCCGATAATGGTCAAAACAGGGATCAGTGCGTTGCGCAGCCCGTGCCGCCAAAGCGCCTGCCGGGCGCTCAGACCCTTGGCGCGGGCAGTTCGCATGAAATCTTCGCCCAATACATCCAACAATGACGACCGCATGACACGCGCAAGGATCGCCGCCTGGGGCAGCGCGAGGGCGACGGCAGGCAGTGTCAGGCCGTGCAGGCCAGCCCAGAACCCTTTGTCCCAACCGACAAAACCACCTGCCGCGAACCACCGCAGATTGATTGCAAAGATCAGGACCAGAATCATCGCAAACCAGAAATTCGGCACCGCAACGCCAAGCTGCGTGGCCCCCATGACCCCGATATCGCCCGCCTGACCCCGCCGGGACGCGGCAAAGATACCTGCGGGAAAAGCAATCAATGTGCTCAGCGCCAAAGCATAAAGCGCCAAAGGCAACGACACCCATAATCGGCCTGAAACCATGTCGATCACTGGTGTGCGATAGGTATAGGAGGTGCCAAAATCACCTGTCATCATACCGCCAACCCAGGCGATGTAGCGCTGCACCTTGGAGACATCGAGCCCCAGTTCAGTCCGCAGCGCGGCAAGCGTTTCAGGCTGGGCATTGATCCCAAGCATGAATGACGCCGGATCGCCCGGCGCGACTTCGATCACGGCAAAGATTACCAGCGATGCGACGGCAAGGCTGATCAATAATGAAAGAAGGCGTTTGAGTGCATATCTGAGCATTACTGTGACGTTAGGCGCACAGCGCAGGGGCGTCCAGACTGCGATCACTGTGGCTGGCAATTTGACCGGACCGCGTTAGGTTTGCCTCATGCAGCATCCTGCTTTCATTGGACATGAGATTTTCCGTGGCTCAAGCTATGGGCGGTGGCACCCGTTGCGGGTGCCGCGTATGTCAACGGTGATGGACCTCACCCGGGCTTTGGGGTGGCTTCCGAAAGAGCAATTTATCACCTCGCCCCGCGCCAAACCTGCGGCGCTGACAAGGTGGCATACGTCAGATTACATCGGCGCATTGCAAAGAGTTGAGGCAGCGCAGGCCGCAACCGCAGAAGATTTGACGCGCCATGATATCGGAAGCGTCACCAATCCAGTGTTCCCGGAGATTTTTCGCAGGCCCGCAACGGCGGCGGGCGGGTCAATTCTGGCGGGGGAACTGCTGCGCGACGGTGGTGTGATCTATAATCCGGCAGGCGGCACGCACCATGGTATGCCGGACCGGGCGAACGGGTTTTGCTATTTGAACGACCCGGTTCTTGCAATGCTCAGCCTGCGCAGTCACGGTGTGCGGCGCATCGCCTATGTCGATATCGACGCACACCATCCCGATGGGGTTGAGGTTGGCTTTGGCGGCGATCCCGATTGCCTGTTGATTTCCGTGCACGAAGACCGTCTGTGGCCGCGCAGTGGTGCGCTGGAAAACGATGGCGGCGGCAATGCCTTGAACTTGCCCGTGCCGCGCGGGTTCAACGACAGCGAAATGGCTTTTGTCAGAGACACATTGATCGTCCCAAAGGTGACCGCCTTTGCCCCTGAGGCCCTCGTTTTCCTGTGTGGTGCAGACGGGGTTGAAGAAGATCCGCTGTCTCACCTCTGCCTTAGCAACAATGCCCATTGGGATATCCTGCGCAGCCTCATGGGCCTCGCGCCCCGGCTTTTGGTGCTTGGCGGTGGTGGATACAACCCTTGGTCCGTCGGACGGCTATGGACCGGAGTTTGGGGCATTCTGAATGGGCAAGATATACCGGATCACCTTCCCGAAAGCGCTGAAACAGTGCTGCGAGGCTTGCGCTTTGATGGCAACCGGCGCGGCAAGAACCCGCCCGATCATTGGTTCACCACATTGCGCGATGCGCCGCGTGAGGGGGCGGTGCGGGATCAGGTTAAGGATGCCGTTTACCTGCTGACACAACGCGTTTCGTAACCGGTGTGTTAGCTACCAAACAAGGGAATGTATGAGATGCTCACCCTTGAGGCCCTTCAACGGCACCTCTACCGGATCAACGAAGTTGAAGCCATCGGCGTCGCCTACCATGACGCGCGTTGCCTCTGACACTCTGATGTTTCCCGGATCGCAGGTTGCCGCAACACGCGCAGCCTTGTTCACGACCGTACCGACAAAGTCACCTTCGTTCTGGATGACATCACCGGTATGGATTCCGATCCGGATGCGCAGTTTCGGTTCGTCCGTCTGCGCGACCATCCCCCGTTGGATCGCAATCGCGGTCCGCATCGCGGCACCCGCCGATGCGAAGGTCGACAGCGTCCCGTCCCCAAGCGATTTGACCATTGTGCCGCCTTCGGTCTGTATCTGCTGGGTGATCGAACCAATATGTTCCGTCACGATCCAGTTCCATCGGTGATCACCCGCGGCAGAGGCCAGAGCAGTACTGTCGACAATGTCTGTGAACATGACCGAGGCTATCCCGGTCTGGGTGCTTTCCACACGTTCGGCACGCGCGGCGTCCAGCAAATCCTCGAACCGTCCCAACTCGTATCCCATGGCTTCGAGGTTGGGTTTTGGGTTGGAGTTGTGGATATGCACGATCCGCCAAACACCGTCTTCCATGGTGAAGATAAAGGTATTGCGAAAGGCGACCCGCAGGTTTGCCTCGGGCGAATGTATGGTGAGCGTGGTATAGGCCCAGCCGAAATCACCTGCCTCATACCCTGTTGCCTTGATATTCTCGGGCAACAGAACGGCCTGATCATCCGAATACTTCTCAAACGTCTCGCGCAGCGTATCCCCTTTGAACAACTCGCCTTCATCCGACCCGATGTAAGTCAGTGCCTTGGAGGAGGAGAGCAGATTGGCTGCCGCGACGGAACGTCTGGCTGAATAGGCCTTGATCCACCGCGTCGCAATCGCGGCAAGTTCCGGGGAAGGGGTGAAAGGATCAGCCAAGCTTTTTTACTCCGACGGCGGCAGGGCCCCACGCGTGCAGGGCCCCTTCATTGTGCGCCGTGGCTTACTCGGCCCAGCTTACCGCTGTCAGATCAGTTGCCTGTGTCGGCGCGTTGTTCCACAACCCTTGAACGCCTGCCTTGGCCACCGACGTTGCCGCCAGTTGAAACAGATAACCATTCACGTAATCCTCGGAAATCATGCGCTGGGCGTCTGCCATCATCTGGGTCCGCATCGCATCGTCTGTGGTGCTGTTCAGCTTGGTCATCAATTCTTGGAACGCGGGATTGTCGTACTGGAAATAGTAATCCGGCTTTGCATAAATTCCGATGTCCATTGGCTCGGTATGGCTGACGATGGTCAGGCCAAAATTCTTGCCTTTAAACACAGTTTCCAGCCATTGCGCCCATTCGACATTGCGAATTTCGGCCTTGATGCCGACTGCGGCCAGTTGGGCTGCAATGATCTCACCGCCGCGCCGCGCATAAGAAGGCGGGGGCAGATCAAGCGTGGTCTCAAACCCGTCCGGAAACCCTGCCTCAGCCAGCAGCGCCTTGGCCTTTTCAGGGTCAAAACTGCTCATCCCGGTCAGATCGATATAGGCCGGGTTGTGCGGGGCAAAATGAGTTCCGATGGGGGTGCCATACCCGAACATTGCACCATCAATGATCGCCTGACGGTCAATCGCATGGGCGATGGCCTCGCGGACTTTGACATTGTCAAAAGGTGCCATCTTGTTGTTGGTGGACAGGATCGTTTCCCCTTCGGTCGATCCGATCAGCACCTGAAACCTTGGATCAGCCTCAAACTGTGGCAGGTTTTCGGGGGCTGGAAATTGTGAAAAGACATCAACGTCTTCGGCCATCATTGCAGCAAAGGCCGCTGTCGGATCAGAGATGAATTTGAACGTGGCCTTGTCGAGTTTCGCAGGTGTGCCCCAATAGTCAGGGTTCTTTGAAAGCTCAATCTTGTCACCCTGAGCCCAGCTGTCGAACTTGAACGCACCGGTACCGATTGGATTTTGCTTGATGTTCTCGATGCTTTCGGGGGCCACGATCACCGCGTCACCCCATGCGAGGTTAAACAGCATACTCCCGTTGGGCTCAGACAGCTTCACCTCAACCGTCAGCGGGTCAATCACATTAACCTCTGAAATCGCGGCATAAAGCGCCTTTTGGGCATTCGCGCTATCTTCTGCGCCAATCCGGTCAAGGCTGAATTTCACATCCTCGGCGTCCATTGTGGTGCCATCGTGAAATTTGACGCCGTCATGCAGTTTGAAGGTATAGGTCAGGCCATCTTCAGAGATTTCCCATGAAGAAGCTAACCCCGGCACAATGGACCCATCGCCCATGAACCGGGTCAGACCTTCGAACACATTAGAATAAAGAACCGAATCAATGGCACCAGCGGCGGCTGATGTCGGGTCCAGATGCGGTGGCTCCAGCTGAAGTGCGACTGTGATGTCAGTTTGCTGTGCCGTGGCGGCCCCGGCAATCAGCGCCGCAGCACTGGCACCAAGAAATAGTGAGCGTAGGTGGAACATGGGTATCTCCCTGTTGATATTTAGCAAAGAGGTTAGCCAGATTCGTGTTGGTTCACCAGTGGCAAACCTTGTTGCGCCCTTTGTGTCATCGCGATAAGGCTCCGGCCTTCTTGATAGGCAAAGGTGCGTCATGGTTGCGTTATCCACCACGTTGGGCATCGATTTTGGGACCTCAAATTCCGCGGCGGGCGTGGCGATCAACGGTATGCCGCACTTGATTGATATCGAACCTGGCGAAAAGACGCTGCCGACGGCCGTGTTCTTTGATTTTGACGCGAAACAGACAGTTTTTGGCCGTCCGGCCCAAGCCGCGTTGATTGGCGGCGATGAAGGGCGTTACATGCGGGCGCTCAAAAGCCTACTTGGTACATCGCTGATGCGTGAAAGCCGGGTTTTGTTGGGCAAGCGTATGGATTTCATTGAAATTGTTGGACGGTTTCTGGCCGAGATCAAGGCGCGTGCCGAGGCGGCAACCGGTCAGAAATTTCACCGTGCCCTGTCAGGACGGCCTGTGATGTTTCACAGTGCTGATACCGTTCGCAATGCACAGGCACTGGTCGATCTGACCGATTGCTATCATGCGGCCGGGTTTACGGATGTGCGGTTTATGCCCGAACCAGAGGCAGCAGCGCTTGCCAACCGGGCCTTTTTGAACGCGGGGGATTTGGGGCTGATTGTGGATATTGGCGGTGGCACGTCAGATTTCACATTGTTCAGACAGCAAGGCGATGCCGACATTGATATTCTGGCCAGCAATGGTTTGCGGCTGGGGGGCACAGATTTTGACCGTGAATTGAGCCTCGCGCACGTGATGCCCCATTTGGGCATGGGAAGTGACATCAAACATATGTTTGGCGGCGAGACCCATGTCGCACCGCAGTCGATGTTCGCTGATCTTGCAACATGGCAAAAGATCCCCTTTCTCTACACCCGCGAAACCTGCCGCGCTGCAGAAGACCTTGCGCGCCATGCGGTGGAACCGGGCCTGTTAGCGCGGTTGGTGACGGTTTTGGAACAAGAGCTGGGTCATGACCTGGCCTTTGCTGTTGAGGCTGCGAAAATCGCGGCGAACGATCCGAACGGGACAGCACCCCCAGAGATCAAATTGGACATGCTGGAACGTGGTCTGAACCTGCCGCTGCCTGCGGCGATGATGGCGGCGACGCTTGCGCAGATGGCGGGCAAGATTGCTGATGCTGCCATGCAGACCGTTGATCAGGCCGGATTGGCCAAAGATGATGTTTCGCGGCTGATTTTTGTGGGCGGGTCAAGTTTGATGGGGGTGGTCGATGCGGCCCTTCGGCGCGAATTTCCAAAGGCCGAAGTGCATCAAGCAGCGGCCCTGACCGGTGTGGTAGATGGCTTGGCGCTGGCCGCCGCCGCCGCGTTTGATTAGACCTTTGGCAGGAGCAGAGATTCCAGAGCGGCACCCATGACACACGCTGCATCGACCATGTCGTCGATGCCAATATATTCATCAGGCTTATGCGCAAGTTCCAATATGCCGGGACCGTATGCGATGCAGTTCTTGAGCTTGCCAATACGGTCGATGTGTTTCTGATCATAGGTTCCGGGCGAGGCGACGTATTCAGGACTTTTGCCAATCACATCCTCAATGGCTTTTGCCACGGTTTGAACCACAGGCGCATCCCGGTCTGTCATGGACGGCAAAACTGAGTTTATCTCGGTCAGCTCATAGTTGAAATCGGCGCGGGTCGCGCGCAACCCGTCCAACAACGCAGTGACCTCATCGCGCACCTGATCAAGGGGTTCTTCGACCAGAAAACGCCTATCAATCACGATGCGACACGAATCCGGGACGCAATGCGCCGGCAGGCCCGTGAAATCGCTGTCAGGTTCTTTTTGCCCACCATGGATCGAGTTGATGTTCATTGTGGACGACCGCGCGCCTTGCGGAACAACCGGCATGTCCGTGTGACGTGCGGCCATTGCCGGGAAAAGCTTGTCCTCGAATTCTGACAAGACCGCACCCATATGGCGCACTGCGCAGTCGCCCAGAAACGGCATCGAGCCATGGGCAATCTCACCCTTTGTCTCAATTTCGGCCCACCATCCACCACGGTGGCCGAGACAAATACGGTCTTTGTTCAGTGGTTCGGGGATGATCACATGCTGGACACGGGCCGGGTCAAAATACCCATGTTCAGCCAGATAAGCTACGCCGCCATATCCGCCCGATTCTTCGTCTGCTGTGCCAGAAATTTCGATCGCGCCGGCAAAGTCAGGGTACGTTTCGATAAACGCCTCTGCGGCGATGATCGACGACGCCAGGCCACCTTTCATATCACAAGTGCCCCGCCCATAAATCTTGCCGTCAGACACCTCAGCGCCAAACGGATCAAACGTCCAGCCGGCACCAACCTCAACGACATCTGTGTGGCTGTTGAAATGCACACATTCACCGCTGCGTGCGCCGGTCCGGCGCGCGATGATGTTCCAGCGCGGATATTTATCACCGTCCCCCGGCGTACCGACGGCGCGGATCAATTCGGTTTCAAAGCCATGGCCGGACAGGCGTTTGTCCAGATATTCGCAGATCTGCCGATAATTTTCACCCGGTGGGTTCAGGGTCGGGATGCGGATCAAATCCTGCGTCAGCGCGATCAGATCGTCGCGTTTGGCGGTAACAGCGTTTGAAAGGATGCTCTTCATCATCACATGGTTCAACGGTTGCGTCCGGTTGGCAAGCGGCGAGTTTGGTACAGGCGTCGCATTTCGGTATTTTTAAAAGGGTGAAGCAGAGGGCGTTTTCGTTAATCTGCAATGTCCTTCATTGCCGCCAGCAGGCTGCGCACCTCATCCAATGTATTGTAGTGGCACAGCGATACGCGCACGGCTGCGTCCAATCCCAACGGGGTTAGGATATTGCCGGAATAATGATCCGCGCGGCGAATATGGGTGCGAATGCCCACATCATTCAAATTGTCGACGATGTCGCTGGCAGGAACGTTGTCTAGTGCAAAGCACACCAGCCCTTCGCGATCCGGGTTGTCCGCGCCGCCAAGGATCGTCACACCCGGCAGGTCGGCCAAACCAGGCAGATTTCCAATCCCCCGCAACATCGCATCTGTCAGCGTTTGTTCATGATCATGGATTGCCTTGCCCGCAGCCTCAATTTTTGCGCGTGGGTCAGTCGTGTCTGACACCTTTTCGCCCAGCCATTCGAAATACCGCACCACGTCTGAGAATGTCGCATAGGACCCTGTATCGCGCGTGCCCATTTCCCAGTTTCCGATGGGGCCGTTCTTGAGCGTTTCAATCGGCAGCGCAGTAAGCCGATCAGACGCCCAGGCCACACCATATCCATGACGCGAAAAGACTTTGTAAGGCGATACCACATAGCCGTCGATGTCATAGCTTGTGATGTCGATGTGACCGTGGCTGGCGTGTTGGATGCCATCAACAAAGATGAATGCATCGGGTGAAACCGCTCTGATCGCGGCAGAAATTGCGGCAACATCGTTTGCGATACCTGTCACCGGCGATGTATGCAGAATTGTGGCCACACGGACATCTGGTGTCATCTGACTGGCATACATTTCTGCCGTCACCTGACCCGTCGCATCATTATGGGCTACGTCAATATAGGGTTTCCCGGCCATTTTCGCCCAATGAAGTGCGGCACTGCGCGATGCGGGGTGTTCAATGGACGACCCAATCACCGTCCCACCCGGCGCTGACCCCATGATCGCGGTGCGGATGAGCCTGAAGGACAGTTCAGTTCCGGATTCACCCACAAAAAACGTGCCGTCAGCTGAGTTGAAGAATAATGCCATGTCCGCCTTGGCGCGAGTGATCACATCGACCAATGCGGCTGATGCGGGATTATCGCGGCCCTGGTTGTCTGGGATGGCGGCAAAGATCGCAGATGTTTCCACCGCTGATTTTAGGGTCAGCGCCCCACCGGCATTTTCAAAAAAGATCCGCGGACCAGAAAATGGGCAGGTTTCCACATGTGCAAACCGGTTGCGGATATCACTGGTCAGCGTTGGCGAATTGGTGATCATTCTTTGTCCTTATGCTATCACGCGCATCTTTGCGGGTCTCACCGGTCCTGCAAGGTGTTTTGCGACATAGTGCTGATCTTTTTTGCTAGGCCCTCGGAGAAAATGCGCTAAGTCACCCGAAAGAATATTGAGGAAAGAAAAATGGCCCCGCTTATCCAACATCGCCCAATAAACAAATCCGTCGAAGAGGCAGCCGAGGAAAGATCGGTCAGTGAAGCCGCTGCGCTGTCGCCGAAGCTGATTTATGAGGTGATCCGCCGCGATGGCGAGGAAGAGCTGGCGCGGTCCAAAAAGTCACTGATGTGGTCAGGGATCGCGGCAGGTATGCTGATCAGCCTGTCCGTTCTGGGAGAAGCGATTTTTCGGACCCATTTACCGGATACATCCTATCGGTTCCTGATTGAGAATTTGGGATATTCGCTTGGATTTCTGGCGGTCATCATGGGCCGGATGCAGCTTTTTACCGAAAACACCATAACGACGGTTTTGCCGGTGATGAAGGCCCGCTCGTGGCGGGCATTTGGCAGTATGATGCGTCTTTGGGCGATCGTTCTTTCAGCGAATGTGATCGGTGCATTTGCCGCTGCTGCGCTGTTTGTTTTTACCCCTGCCTTGCCTTCTGACCTGATGCTCGCGATTGAAGATTTATCGCGCCATGCAACAGGGATGGGTGCAGGTGAAGGGTTCTGGCGGGCAATTCCCGCAGGTATCATCGTGGCGCTGATTGTCTGGATGCTGCCTCAGGCGGATGAAACAGCGTTTTTCCTGATCCTGACATTCACCTGGTTGATTGCTGCCGGTGATTTTACTCATATCGTAGCAGGATCGGTCGAGATGGCTGTGCTCGTGTTGCAAGGGCAGTTAAGTGCGGGTCCGGCTGTTTTTGGATTCTTCTTACCAGTGCTGGCGGGCAATATCATCGGCGGTACATTGATCTTTACCTTGGTTGCCTGGGGTCAGGTGCGCGATGATGTTGAACCCAGCTAGGCAATCAACACCGAAATTGGATAGACTGAGCAGTTGATGAAACGGACACCCCCGACAAACCCCAAGGTATATTGGTCCGCACTGAAGGCGAGCGTTAACCATATTTCAGAGAACAATATCAGCCTTGTTTCCGCAGGCGTGGCGTTCTTTGCCATGCTGTCAATCTTTCCAGCGCTCGCCGCTTTGATCGCTATCCTTGGGTTGATTTCTGATCCGGTCGTCGTCATCGCGCAGCTTGAGTCAATCCGGGGCTTTTTGCCCAATGATGTCTACCAGATCGTTAACGATCAGGTGGTGTCGCTGGTCTCTGCGCGGGCTGACGCGTTGGGGTGGGCGGGATTGCTGTCGCTGTTGGCCGCACTGTGGTCAGCGCGGGCAGGCGTGGGGGCCATGATGATCGGCTTGAACAACGTTTATAACGAGCGCAACCGAGGTGCGGCGCGGCATTATTTTCGGGCATTGTTGCTGACCATCGGGCTGGTTGCGGTTGGGATCACGGCGTTGCTTACTGTTGTTGTGGCACCGGTTGTCCTGGCTTTCATTCCGCTGGGGCCTTTCGGGAATTTCATTGCTGACCTTGTGCGGTGGTCCGTTGCCATCACCGTCTTATTGGCTGGGGTTGGTGTGCTTTATCGGTATGGCCCAAACCGCCGCCCAGCGCGGATTCAATGGCTGTCATTCGGTGCCATTCTTGCCGTCGTATCATGGGCGATTATTTCGGTGGGGTTCTCATACTACGTGGCCAATTTTGGCAACTACAATCAGGTCTATGGGTCAATCGGGGCTGTGATCGCGATGCTGATCTGGCTGTGGATAAGCAGCTTTCTCGTCCTTCTGGGCGCATCTCTGAATGCACAGATTGAACTGCGTACAAGGCCGGACAGCACCGTTGGCGACCCAAAACCGTTGGGCAAACGAGGGGCCTATGCCGCTGATAATGTTGTCAAAGACACGAATGACGCATGAGGCGGTAAGCGCATTGCGGCGTCAGAGGAATGGCCGTTGAGGTGCCTTTTTAAGCGACATGATGGCAATGTCCGCCAGAGATTTCACATCGTTGATCTGCAGCATCCGATCTGACCAAGAGGCCAGTTGCCGGTCTTTTAACTTGCCCAGCGTTTTGTTTGTGTGAACCAGGGATAAACCCAAAGCATCGGCCAAGTCTCGTTGTGTATAGGGGAGTTCCATTTGGTTATTCGTGACCATGCCCAGCGCATCACCGCGCTGAAAAATTTTGACCAGAGCCCACGCAATTGCCTGAATTGCCGTACGTTGCCCGACAGATGCAAGCGTCTCTCCCAAAAAGTGTTCTTCGATGGCAGCGAGCCAGGTAATGTCGAATGCCCTGGCCGGGTTGGATTTGAAAAATTGCCAGAACTCTGACCGATTAAAGACACAGAGCCGCATATGCGTTCGCGCCTCGACGGAATGGCCCATTTTACCAAGAATACCTGCTTGCAAACCAATGAAATCCCCGGGAAAAACAAAGTTGAGAACTTGGCGCTCGCCATTCTTCAGCATCTTGTCGCGGATGCCCATCCCGGATAGGGCGGTGAAAAGCTGCGGCGCATTTGAGCCTTCCATTAAAATGGGCGTACCGGGTTCGACGGTGAGTTCGCCGGCTTTAAACTTCTGCATGAACTCCAGATCGTCTTTTGACATACGCACAAAAAGATCTTTGCGCTGCAAGGGGCAGTATCGACACTTTGTAGCCATCGTTTTCTTTGCCTCTCGGTATGTCACAGTTTAATGCATGATCGCCTGTCGCAGAGTAATTGTCATCCTTAATAAGGAAACAAGCGCATGCGATTTCTCGTCTACGAACAAGATCCTTTGGTGCGAACCGATATCATCGAAACTTTGAAGGACGCGTTCTGCGGCGTCATTCATATGATCGAAGATCTGCGGGATTTTGCCCGTTGCATTGAGCAGCAGGTCACACCGTCTGTCGTCATTCTTTCTGTCTCTGGCCAAGATGCCTTGGATGGCAGCAGCGAGACTTTGTCGTTTGCCGAACGTGCGGGTCTGGTTATCATCTGCGATGACATTCCCGCCGAAAATGGCAACCGTCCAGCAGCACAATTTGTGCCCCGCCCGTTCAATTCCACTACGCTCGTATCGGCGGTCAGAAACGCGCTTTCTTCCCAGCAGTGAGGCCTGCCATAAACGCGGCTATGATCGATGTCAGATTGTTGGACGAAGCTGGCGCTACTGCGGCCAACGCTGCGGCGCGCTCTCGGCGTCTTACCTGACTGCGCATCGATATGACAGCCAACAATAAGAAACCCACGCCTGAATAAATGCCGCCCAAGATGAGTGCCGTGATCAAAGGCGTTGTCAGCGTGGCAAGCAATAGCCAAACAGCCGCAGTCAAAAAGCCCAACCCAATCAAAAGCAAAAAAGCCGCGGCCAGTCCCAGCACAGCAGTCTGCGCGGTTCTGGTCGCGGCCATTTGCAAGTGGTATGTCAGCATCGCCAGCATGTTATCGGCGCGCCGTGATCAAACCCACAAGAAAACCGATGCCAGCAGCGATGCCCAAGGCGGTTGCCGGTTGCGTGCGAATAAATTCCTCTGCCTGCTGCTGTGCCTCAAGCGCCTTAACACGACCGGCGGTTGTCAGATCGTCGACAGTCTCTTTCGCGGTGCGCGACGCCTCTTCTGATTTGGCTTTGCCATAGGCACCCAGCGTGTTTGTCAGGGCAGCGATGTCATTTTTCAGAACCGCGATCTGGTCTGAAAGATCGCCCACTGTCACGTCATGAGCTGACTTGGAATCTCTATTGGCGGCTTTTGTAGAAACCATTGGTAATCTCCTTCACCTTTTTCTTTCGTTACAATCAAACCCCAGTTGACGCAGAAAGTTCCCATCAAAATGGGAACCAGCCGACTTCGGTTGCTTACTTTACAAGCAAGTGGGTGCCAAAGATGCGAGGCACCCATTTTCATACTACATCGCCTATCGCCAAAAACTGCTCAGCTGTGCAGTGTTTCGGTCGAAGAAAAGAACATCGCCTGTGACACCGCAGAAACAACCTGATCAACCGAATAGGGTTTGGATATCAGGAAGGCAGGCTCAGGCTTGTCCCCTGTCAGCAAGCGTTCAGGAAAGGCGGTGATAAAGATAACGGGGCGGTTCCCCAATTCTGCCAGCAAGTCATTCACAGCGTCAATACCAGATGAATTGTCCGCCAGTTGGATATCGGCAAGGATTAGATCGGGCACATCTGATTTGCCCAACTCTACAGCCTCGTCTCGGGTGCGTGCGATGCCGGTGATGCGATGACCCATATCCGACACGATGGATTCGATATCCATCGCAATAATCGCCTCATCTTCAATGATCATCACCGAACCGGCGGTACTGTCGGCCATTTCCTGACGCGCGATTGAGACAAGCCCTTCCGCTTCGGGTTGGTCAACGCCGATAATCTCGGCGATCTCAGAAAACGAAAACCCTTCGATTGTGTACAGCAACAGCGCCTCGCGGCTATTATTGGTCAGGCTTGCCAAACGTTTTTGCGCCTTGGCCCGTGCGCCGCTTTCACCTTCTTCTACGGGTGCGCCGGCGCTGGACCAGATGCCGTAAAGAATTTTGAACAGACCTGTCTTAGTATCTAACCCATCCAAAACCGAACGATCGGCAAGGATAGCCTCAAGAGTGGCCGCTGCGAATGAGTCTCCGCTTTGCTGACTGCCTGTCATGGCCCGCGCGAACCGACGCAGAAATGGTATATTTGCACCCAACTCATCGCTAATATTGCGGGTCTCAGTTGCATCGTTCATGAAAAGCAGTCCTTTTTTTGTATTTTCGGGAACCAAACACCACAAGCCTGCGTTTAGTTCCGTTGAAAGCTGAAAAATATTCATTTGAGCTACTGAATCCAGAGGTAAGTTGTGCAATCCCGAAAGAAAGATGAGCGTGAGCGTGTGATAGATGAAAACCTCAAGCGTGTTTTCGATGAAACACTGGATGAAGGGATACCGGATCGGTTCAAGCTCCTGTTGGATCAGCTCAAACAGCAGGACGCCAAACAAGGGTCCGACAAATGAAAAATAAGGATCCGCGTGACGAACTGGTAGAGCACCTGCCGGCAATGCGCGCGTTCGCAATCAGCTTGACCCGCAACGGCGCAATTGCTGATGATATGGTTCAGGATACCTTGGTCAAGGCGTGGACCAACATCGAGAAATTTCAGGCTGGAACGAACATGCGCGCCTGGCTGTTTACGATCCTGCGCAACACCTACTATTCGTCCCGTCGCAAGGCCCGAAGAGAGGTTGCAGACGTGGATGGAGTGTTTACGGAGAGCTTGGCAGAGAAGCCGGCTCATGACGGCCACATGCAAATGACCGACTTTCGAAAAGCGCTGGCGAAATTGCAGGATGAACAACGCGAGGCACTTTTGCTTGTTGGTGCGTCGGGATTCTCCTACGAGGAAGCAGCGGAGATGTGCGGCGTGGCGGTCGGAACGATCAAGAGCCGCACCAGCCGGGCACGTGCACGATTGGCCGAACTGATGGGACATGACGAGAACGAGTCGCTGGAAATGACCGACGACGCGACGATGTCAGTTCTGTCCGCGTCAAAAGTCTCTTCTTTCTAACAATGACCTCTGGTTTTCTTTCTGGCGGCCTGATGCGCGGTTTGGCAGTACGGGTTCTGTTTTTCCTGTCGCTCGCTCTTTTGCCGATCGGATTGATTGCGATTGTGCAAACCCGCCAGATCTCAGATCAAAGCAGAGCCAGTGCAGAATTGTCATTGCTTGCGGTGACTGAGCAGGCCTCTGGTGCGGAGCGCCGGGTCCTTCAGGAAGCATTTGGGGCGGCAGAGGCATTGTCCGTCCTTGTTCGGCTAAGACGCAACAACAGCCAGGAATGCTCAGATTTCCTGAGAGAATATAAAGAGGCGTCGAAGATCTACAGCTTGGTTGGATTTATTCCGATAGATGGTCTGATGGAGTGCTCTTCGTCCGCTGAATCCCGTGACTTTTCTAAAAACAAAGGATTCCAAAGCGCGATGCGCCGGGGCGAGCGTCAAGCATCAGTGCGGGGGGTCGGTGTCGTGAGTGGGAAACACGTGATCATCGTTAATTCCCCGGTTTTTGAAGATGATGAATTGATTGGCTTTATGGCAATCTCGATCCCGTCAACGACGTTTGAAAGTGTCGATGAACCCCCCCTCGAAATCGCGCCACTGTCACTCATGACCTTCAATCAAGACGGGGAAATTCTGACCACCGAACGGTCGCCGAATGTTGCTCAGAATGAGGCGCCTGCCAACATAGAACTTTCGCTGTTTACAGAAAACAACACGCATGTTTTCCTTGCCAGCAACCAGTCGGGTCAAGAACGCGCCTATGCCATTTTGCCCATCGTTCCCGACGCCGTATATGCGCTAAGCGTTTGGCATTCAGATACACCGTTCCTGCAATCAGATATCTCGACCAGGCTCAGCGCAATGTTGCCAATTTTGATGTGGGTGGCCAGCCTGGTCGTCGCGTTTTTGGCGCTGAACCGGCTTGCGTTGACGCACATTCGGAAACTCGGGCGTCAGATGCGCCGATTTGCGATCAACCGCACCCTGCCGCGCGACACAATGAGCCCGAGTGTGCCAATTGAATTGGTAAAAATGGAAAGCGCCTTTATCGAGATGGCTGAATCGATCCTGCGCGACGAAGCGACCCTCGAAGACAGCCTGCGTGAAAAGAACATCTTGTTGAAAGAGGTGCATCACCGGGTCAAAAATAATCTGCAGCTGATTTCGTCAATTATGAACATGCAGATCAGGCAATCGGATTCGGAAGAGGCCAAAACTGTGCTTCGTCGGTTGCAAGACCGTATCCTGAGCCTCGCGACGGTTCACCAAAGCCTCTATCGGAACACGGATTTGGCCAGCGTCGATGCTGGCGTTCTTCTGCACGAAGTTGTAAACCAATTGCTGGCTGTCGGGTTTGCGCCTGGCTCAAATGTAAAGGTTTCCCAGCACTATGACCCAATTATTCTGAACGCCGATGATGCAGCACCCTTAACGTTGCTGGCCTCAGAGGCGATGACGAACGCGCTCAAATATGTGTCGCATGCGCCCAAGGACAAAGGCCAGATCACCATCAATCTGTCCTACGATGGTCCTGACCGGGCGCAGCTTTTGATTGCGAACACCACTGCAATTGGGCCGGTTGTTCCGGGCACCGGTTTGGGTTCGACCCTCATCCTCGCATTTGCGCGTCAGCTTAACGGTCAGGTCGAGGTGGACGAAACTGATGGCCAATACCAAATGACTGTGAATTTTCCCGTCCCGCCTAAGAACAAAGAAGTCTACGACTATTGAATGTGAGTTAACGCCACCTAAATCTGCGTCGATTACAATGGCTCTTGCAACACAGACGACGAGAGCAATTATTTATTTTGGAACAGAATTCTTGACCGGATCGTTAGAATGTAACGAGACGATCGAAAGGATAATGACATGACCACAGAGCTCTTTCTGGGCAGCCTGACGATCCTGACCCTCGCCGGGATCATCATTATTGCGTTGACCACGAATGATCGGGTTAGCAGGCCGAAGAATTCCAATGGGAATAGCGGTCAGGCTGACAGGCAGTCACGTTCAAATTCCGATCGGTGATCCGGCATTGCATGTGCCGTCGCCTCAGAAACTGGGCGGTGTGCATGCGCTGACTACCACGCATATTGCGTCACCCAGATTTCGAAAGCGATGAGGCAAGCGGCTGTCAAAAAGATATCCGTCGCCAGCATTCAGGACTGCCACGTTCCCATCAACTGTCACTTCGATTGACCCACGCACAACGATCCCGGCCTCTTCGCCATTATGTGACAACAACTCCGGTCCGGTATCTGCACCAGCAGGGTAGGTTTCATGCAATACCTGCAACGCATGGTGTTCTGCATTTCCCAGCTGGCGAAGTGACACTTGCCCTTCGCTGACGGGCGCGATCTCCGTAAACTCTTCAGCCTTGTAAAATACCTTTGGGGCTTGGGATTCCTCAAGTGTCGAAAAAAACTCGGCCATGCTGATCGGAATGGCATCAAGCAGGCTTTTGAGTGACGCGACCGAGGGGCTTGTCCGATTCTTCTCAATCAGAGAAATTGTGCCATTGGTCAGACCGGCCCGCGCCGCCAATTCCCGTTGGGACAGGCCGCGCTGTTTCCTGATGGTTCTGAGTTTGTGACCAATGTCCAACGGTGCAACCCCTATAGCAGCTGTAATATGTTCCTAGCGTTTGCATCGGGGTTTGTCACAGGCAAAATCCGGCCCAATGCGTCGGGCCTTCGAATGCGTTGCATTATCCCAATTGACAATTATATTAAACATCCTAAGACGATTTTTTAAACGCATGTTGGCGTTTGAAACAAAGGAATTTGATATGTCCAGCACCGCAAAGAAACCCCGCCGCAAGGCCGTCGTAAAAAAGAAGACGCAGATGGAAGCCGTAAAGAACATCGTATCTCAGGCAGTCGCTGCTGCTGATATTACCAACGCACAGATGGTTGATCGCCGTGAGGCCGCTGTGCCGCGTGGCGTTGCGTCAGCGGCACCCATCTATGCAAAGTATGCAGAAAATGCAGAGCTTTGGGATGTTGAAGGCAACCGGTACATCGACTTTGTCGGCGGAATCGGCGTTTTGAACACGGGCCACCGTCACCCCAAGGTGATCGCTGCGGCCAAGGCGCAGGAAGATCATTATACGCATACGTCATTCCAGGTTGTCCCTTACGGCCCTTACATTGAATTGGCAGAAAAGCTGAACGCACTGGCCCCTGGTGACGCGCCCAAGAAAACGCTGCTTGTCACCACAGGTGCCGAAGCGGTGGAAAACGCGGTCAAGATCGCCCGTGCCGCAACTGGTCGTCCCGGTGTGATCGCCTTTACCGGTGGCTATCATGGCCGCACATTGCTGACGCTGGGAATGACCGGCAAAGTATCGCCCTACAAAAAAGACATTGGCCCTTTCCCGTCTGATATCTACCGCGCACCTTTCCCATCCGTGCGTGATGGCATCACTGTCGAGGACGCAATCATTGGCCTCAAGAACCTGTTTCTGACCGATGCGCAGCCCGAACGTGTGGCGGCGATCATCATTGAACCGGTTCTGGGCGAAGGTGGGTATACCCCTGTGCCCTTTGAAATGATGCAACAGCTTCGCGAGATCTGTGACCAGCATGGTATCTTGTTGATCGCTGACGAAGTGCAGGCTGGTTTCGGCCGCACCGGTACCTGGTTTGCGATTGAACATTCCGGTGTTGTTCCTGACTTGATCACAGTGGCAAAATCAATGGCGGGTGGCTATCCGCTGGCGGGTGTCATTGGCCGCGCGGACATCATGGATGCGATGATCCCCGGCGGGTTGGGTGGCACATACGGGGGCAACCCTGTCGCCTGCGCCGCGGCATTGGCTGCGATCGAGGCGATCGAAGAAGAAGGCCTGCTGGCGCGGTCCACCGCGATGGGCGAAACCTTCAAAGCGCGCTTTGCCGAAATCGGTGAGCGGGCCGCACCCTTCCGTTTCTGGGATATTCGCGGATTGGGCGCGATGGTTGCCGTTGAGTTTGTGACCGACTTTGACAGCGCCAAACCCGATGCGGACTTTACCAAGCGCGTTATTGCGCATGCGCTCAAGCGTGGTCTGCTGCTGCTGAGCTGTGGCTTGCACGGCAACGCCCTGCGCGTGATGGTGCCGCTGACCGCATCAGACGCAATCGTGGAAGAAGGTCTGGCGATCTTTGAAGCCGCAGTTGTTGCAGCGATTGCTGAAGAAGCACACTAAGTTACCCAAATCGCAAAAAGGGCGCGCTGAGAAGTCAGCGCGCCCTTTTTCGTTCAAGCCTATCTGTATGGCGCTCAATCCACTGGTGCAAAGCTTTCTGCACGGGCGCGCGCCCATCGCGACTTGTTGCCACCAAAGTCGGTCGCAGCATCATCCAACAGATATCCTTCCGGCAGATAAGCGTAAACTTGATCACCCTGAACCATGCTGCTGTCGCCCTGACGCAGCATCAAATGACGAGGCTGAAAGTCACTTGGGTGCGACAGCCCCGCCGCGCCGGTCATTTCAGCCAAAGCTTCCATTGTGTTGCGATGAAAACGGGCCACGCGTTCGCTTTTGTGACCCACATCCAATGCCCGCTGACGAATTTTGTCCTGGGTTGCGACACCGACGGGGCAATGATTCGTATGACATGCCTGCGCCTGAATACAGCCGATCGAGAACATGAAGCCGCGGGCGGAGTTGCACCAATCTGCCCCCATCGCCAGCGTCCGGGCGATGTCATATGCAGAAACAACTTTCCCGGCGGCACCAATCTTGACCTGATCGCGAATGCCCGCGCCGCGCAGCGTGTTGTGGACAAAGGTCAGCCCCTCGACCATCGGCATACCGACGTGATTTGAAAACTCAACCGGTGCGGCCCCGGTGCCACCTTCGGTACCGTCCACCACAATAAAGTCGGGGATGATTTTTGTTTCCAGCATCGCTTTGACGATACACATAAATTCACGCTGGTGCCCGATACAAAGCTTGAATCCCACAGGCTTTCCACCCGACAGATCCCGCAGTTTTTGCAAGAACTGCATCATCTCAATTGGCGTCGAAAAAGCGGAATGTGCCGCAGGCGACACACAGTCCTGTCCCATCGGCACGCCCCGCGCCTCCGCAATCTCTTCGCTGATTTTGGAGGCAGGCAACATGCCGCCATGACCGGGTTTGGCCCCCTGACTCAGCTTCAGTTCTATCATCTTGATCTGATCAAGAGACGCGGTTTCGGCGAACTTGTCTGCATCAAATGTGCCGTCTTTGGCGCGGCATCCAAAATACCCTGACGCCACCTGATAGATAAGGTCACCACCGCCTGCCTTGTGATATCTGCTGACGGATCCTTCGCCCGTGTCATGCGCAAACCCACCCAGCTTGGCACCCGTGTTGAGGGCCTGAATTGCATTGGCAGAGAGCGATCCAAAGCTCATGGCAGAGATGTTATAAAGCGACGCCGAATAGGGCTTTTTGCACGCCTTGTTGCCGATTTTGACGCGAAAACTTGTATCAGTGATGTGCTTTGGCTGCACGGAATGCGTGACCCAAGAATACCCGGCGTCGTATACCCGCATCCGAGTGCCAAAGGGCCGTGCATCTTCCTGGCCCTTGGCGCGTTGGTACACAAGGCTGCGGTCATCGCGGCTGAACGGTTCCTCATCCTGATCTGATTCGATCAGATATTGCCGGATCTCAGGACGAATGCCTTCAAAGAAGAACCGCATATGTCCCAACACCGGGTAATTGCGCAGAATTGAATGCTTGGTCTGTATAAGATCATAAAGCCCCATCCCCGACAGCACCCCAAAAATGCCAAGCGGCAGGATAAACCAGATGGACCAAGCAAGCATGAGAGTGAAGGAAGCAAGGGTAAGCACCAGCACGCCAATAAGCGGCACGAAGCGGGTCAGCGAATGCAGGTTAGGCATATGATTCCGTTCATAAGTTATCACAATGTTTCAGTTTGTACCGACTTTGACAGGATTGTGAGACCGTGCAAGCCATTGGTTTAAAATCTAGCAAGTTTGTCTATAATATTAAACAGATGAGCAAACTCACAACCTCGCATTGAAACATATTAAATAGAAATAAGTATCAATAACAGATGCTTAGACTAAATTGTGATGCCAGCCTATTGACTGCTTGATCATAATTTCAAACGTGCCTAACCTGTCGATTAGAATCTTGTGCGCAAGTTGCCACGTTTCTCGGAAGAAATTGGGGCCTCAAGTGGCTTCTTTGCTGTTCCGAAAAGCTGGGTAACGTCTGGTGGTGTCACAGATGCTTATGTCACTGCGAAAAACGCGGGATGTAGTCTATAACAACGGGAGAAAATCTATGAAAATGATTAAAATGCTTGCTGTTGCGGGGGCCATGGTGGCCGGTACCGCAGCGATGGCTCAGGAAAAATTCATCACAATCGGGACAGGCGGCCAGACGGGCGTATATTTCGTTGTGGGTCAGTCGATCTGTCGTTTGGTCAACCGTGGTTCAGCCGAGCACAACCTGAAGTGTACGGCTCCGTCCACTGGTGGTTCCATCGCCAACATCAACGCGATCAAAGCAGGCGACATGGACATGGGCGTTGCCCAATCTGATTGGCAGTTCCACGCATACAACGGCACGTCGGAATTTGCGGACAACAAGTTCGACAAAGCACGTGCAGTTTTCTCTGTCCACGGCGAACCGTTCACCGTGATCGCGCGCGCAGACGCGGGCATCTCGACGTTTGCCGACCTTAAGGGCAAGCGCGTCAACATTGGTAACCCCGGTTCTGGTCAGTACGCCACAATGCAGGTCGTTATGGACGCGCTGGGCTGGACAATGGCCGATTTTGCGCTGGCGTCAGAGTTGAAGCCCGCTGAACAAGCCGCGGCTTTGGGTGATAACAAGGTGGATGCGATCATCTACACTGTTGGCCACCCCAATGGGTCGATCCAGGAAGCTGTTTCAACAGTTGATGCTGTTCTGGTCCCGGTCACTGGTCCTGAAATCGACAAGTTGATTGCTGACAATCCTTACTATGCAGCGGCCACTGTGCCGGGCGGCATGTACAAAGGGTCTGATGCAGAAACCAATACATTCGGTGTGAAAGCAACGTTTGTAACCTCTGCGGATGTAGCTGACGATGTCGTTTATGAAGTTGTTAAAGCTGTCTTTGATGACTTTGATCGCTTCAAGCGTCTGCACCCTGCTTTTGAGAATCTCAAAGAAGAAGAGATGATAAAGGACGGTCTTTCTGCTCCGCTGCACCCAGGTGCCGAAAAGTACTACAAAGAAAAAGGCTGGATCCAGTAACCCGGTCTGATTTGACGAAAGCAGTGGCAAGGGTTCTTGCCACTGCGTGTTTTGTGGCCCAACAATAAAATGTGCACTTGCCCAAAGGTAAGGCGACAGGGGGACGATCCATGACCAACAACGATCAACAGCAAGCTGCTGCCGTCGAAAACGCGGCCGCCGGGCGCGGTGGGTTAAGCCAGCAAGAACTGGATGAACTTGTCGCATCTTCCGACACCGGGGGCCGCTCTGCCGGTGGACCGGTTGGCACCTTTCTGATGCTCGTTGCATTGGCATGGTCACTGTTCCAGCTTTGGATCGCCTCGCCCATTCCATTCATTGTTGGTTGGGGTGTATTCAACGACACCGAAAGCCGCTCCATCCATCTGGCCTTCGCCGTATTTCTCGGCATCGCCGCATTTCCCGCGACCCGCAGCAAATTCCAAATCGGCCTTGGCGTTATTGTCCCGGTCGTGCTGGCGTTTCTCTTTATGACAGGGGCGAAAGACGACACATCTACCTGGTGGATACCACTTGTGGCACTTGGTGTTGTGGCGACTGTTGTGCTCGGCTCTCCCAAAGACCGGATTCCGGTTTGGGAATGGGCATTGGCCGTGGTTGGTGCCATCGCTGCGCTGTACCTATACGTCTACTACCGTGATATTTCAGGCCGTGTCGGCGCGCCGATCATGCAGGACTTTGTCATTGCCGTAATTGGTTTGATGATCTTGCTTGAGGCAACCCGCCGCGCCCTTGGTCCGGCCCTGATGATCGTCGCATCCGTGTTTCTTATGTATACCGTGCTTGGCCCCTACATGCCCGGCATCATCGCGCACAAAGGCAACAGCCTTTCGGAAATTGTGAACCACCAGTGGATCACAACTGAAGGCGTGTTCGGCATCGCACTGGGCGTTTCGACATCCTTTGTTTTCCTGTTCGTGTTGTTCGGCTCCTTGTTGGATCGTGCGGGCGCGGGCAATTACTTTATCCAGGTCGCATTCAGCCTGATGGGCCACATGCGCGGCGGACCGGCAAAGGCGGCGGTTGTTGCGTCGGCCATGACCGGTCTGATTTCCGGGTCGTCGATTGCCAACGTGGTGACCACGGGGACATTCACGATTCCGCTTATGAAAAAGGTCGGCTTCAGTTCCGAAAAAGCTGGCGCGGTCGAGGTCGCCTCATCTGTGAACGGCCAGATCATGCCACCAGTCATGGGTGCTGCGGCTTTCCTGATGGTCGAATATGTCGGCATTCCCTATTTTGACGTGGTCAAACATGCCTTCCTGCCTGCGGTGATTTCCTACATCGCGCTGGTCTATATCGTGCACCTCGAAGCGATGAAGGCCGGCATGCAGGGTCTGCCGCGCGCCTATACGCCCAAGCCGCTAGTGCAGCAGATGATCGGCATCGCCTTTGCGATCATCGCAATTTGCGCATTGTCCTTTGCAGTTTACTATTTGATGGGCTGGATTCGTCCCGCCTTCCCGAACTCTGCCGGATACATCATCTTTGCCTTCCTGACAGCCGTCTATGTTGGACTTCTCTATGTCGGCAGCAAGGAAGAGCCGCTCAAGATGGACGATCCGAATGCAGAAGTGACGACCCTGCCGCTACCGGGTCCGACCGCGCGGTCAGGTCTGCACTTTATCCTGCCAGTCGTCGTGCTGGTCTGGGCCTTGATGGTAGACCGTTTGTCGCCCGGCTTGTCCGCTTTCTGGGCGGCATCCTACATGGTCTTTATCCTGCTGACGCAGCGACCTTTGATGGCGATTTTCCGGGGCGAGAGCAAATTGGCCACCGATATCAAAGAAGGCTTTGCCGATTTGATTGACGGATTGGTCACCGGTGCTCGCAACATGATCGGTATCGGCATCGCAACAGCAACGGCCGGTATTATCGTAGGTGCGGTAAGCCAGACCGGCGTGGGGTCTGCCCTTGCCGATGTGGTTGAGGTGCTGTCGGGTGGTAATATTCTTGCCATTCTGCTGTTGACCGCAGTTCTGTCACTGATCCTTGGTATGGGGCTGCCGACGACGGCAAACTATATCGTTGTGTCCGCGCTGCTGGCCCCTGTCATTGTGACGCTTGGTCAGCAGAACGGATTGATTGTGCCGCTGATCGCTGTGCATCTGTTTGTGTTCTACTTCGGCATCATGGCGGATGTGACGCCACCTGTTGGCCTCGCCAGTTTTGCGGCGGCGGCTGTCTCAGGTGGCGACCCGATTAAGACAGGTGTGGTTGCGTTCTTCTATAGCCTGCGCACTGCCGCCTTGCCGTTTCTGTTTATCTTCAACACGGAATTGCTGTTGATTGGGGTCACCTGGGCGCAGGGGATATTCGTCTTCATCGTTGCCACATTTGCGATGCTGTTGTTTGCGGCGGCGACCCAAGGTTGGTTCCTGGCGAAAAACCGCTTTTACGAAAGTGCGGCACTGTTGTTGATCGCGTTCACCTTTTTCCGCCCGGGTTTCTGGATGGATATGGTGTCGCCACCCTACAGCGAAGAAGCCCCGACCGAGATTGTACAGGCCGCCAATGATACGCCAGCTGGCGAGGAATTGCGCCTGCGGGTGGCGGGTTTGAATGATTTGGGCGATCCGATCGAGTTTGTAGCACTGTTGCCCATTGGTGAAGGGGCCACAGGTGAGGAGAAACTGGAGGCTGCAGGACTGGCGTTTAGAGAAGACAGTGGCAAGATGCTTGTGGACGATGTTGTCTACGATTCCGCTGCACAATCAGCGGGTCTGGATTGGGATCAAGAGGTTCTTCGGGTTCTCAAACCCGTCAGCCAGCCCAGTAAATATTTCATGTTTATCCCCGCCCTGTTGCTTTTGCTCTTGGTCATTTTCCTGCAAAGGGGCCGCAACGCGCGCGGCACCCGACAGTCTGTTGCGGCGTAAGAACTATCTTTGACGCAAATACATACTGGCCGGTCTTTGGTCATTCAGGTTGTCCGAAAGTCACCTGTTTTACTTCCTCGCCGATCGGCGTAAGGAACGCGCAACGCAGCATGTTTGGCGGGACTTTTCCTGCTAAAAAGCGCTGCTTTGCACGGAGTGAACAGCTATGACACCTTTCGCAATCGCAGGCGTACAAATGTACGTCAACGCCCTTCAATCCAATGTCGATGGTATGATCCAGCGACTCGATATCCTCATGGCACGGTTTCCGTGGACGCAGATGGTCTTGTTCTCTGAACTCGCGCCCTACGGCCCGCTTGACCGCTTTGCCCTGCCGCAAGACAATGAAACACTTGAGAAGTTCCAACAGGCCGCACGCAAGCACCGGGTCTGGCTGATCCCGGGTTCTATGTTTCTAAAGAACAGCGAAGACGGCAGGGTCTATAACACCGCCGTGGTGATCAACCCGGAAGGCGAGATCATCCGCCGATATTCCAAGATGTTTCCATTCCGGCCCTATGAGGCGGGCATCGCCGCGGGGACTGAATTCTGTGTTTTCGACGTACCGGAAGTTGGCCGTTTCGGCCTGTCGATCTGCTATGATATCTGGTTCCCCGAAACCACGCGCCAGCTGACCAGTCAGGGTGTAGAGGTGTTGCTGAACCCTGTGCTGACAGGCACAACTGACCGCGATGCTGAACTGGCTATTGCCCGCGCAACTGCGGCGCAATTTCAGTGCTATGTCGTTGCCGTAAACGGTCTGGGTGCGGGCGGTGTCGGTAAATCCTGCGTTGTCGATCCGACCTCGATGGTGTTGCACCAGTCGGCCGGTCAAGAAGACATGTTCCCGATCGAAATTGATCTGTCGATGGTGCGTCGTCAGCGCGAGACAGGCATGAAAGGTCTGGGTCAGGTCCTCAAATCCTTCCGCGACCGATCAACAGATTTCTCGGTCTATGACCGCAACAGCGGAACTGATGCCTATTTAAAGACGTTGGGTCCACTAGAGATTCCACACCAAGGGACCCGCGCTGGTTTGCATGTAGACGTACCATCACAACTTATTCCTGAGGCCCCCACATTTAAGGGTCAGGAGGCGACACTTCCCTTTTCCAGCGCGCCTGAAAGTATCGGGACCGAACCAATGCCCAACGCGTCGGCCGGGACGGCAAACCCGCCCTCCGACGCACAGACAACTGCCGCACCTGCTGCGGCGATGCCCAACCTACCTGTGAAACCCGGTATTTTTACCGACACAGCCGATTCATCTAGCGGTTAAGCTGCGGCGTTTCCCGCCTCGGCTTCTTCGGCCGGGGCGATCATGCCACAGTGAACCCCGCACAGCGGAGACGACCTGATGCATGATATGAACGACTATTCGTCCGCGATCCAACTTCGGTCGGATCGTTGGAGCGCGCTGCGCGAAGCGACATCGGCGCTGACCCGAGATCCAAAACCAAATGAGGTCAAAAATCTGAGCACGCGGGTGCAAGACCTGTTTACGTCGCTTGCGCTGATCGAACCCTATTGGGCGTTTCCTGGAATGGCCGCATTTGACCACATGCGGCGTCAGTTTCAACACAACAACCTGGATGATCTGGCCTTTGCCGTCAGCCGGGTCACGCGTGCGCTGACCACTGGTGCCTATCGCCGCCGCTCCATCCCGCTTGAACGCGACAGCATGGACGTCGAAGAACACAACGACGAAGAACTGCTGAGCCCGGAAGCACGGGCGCTGGCAAAACCTTACTTTGAAGTGTTGATCGTCGACAACGTGAACGAACAGCAGGAACGCTGGTTGAAATCAAATGTTCTGCGGATGCGCCGCCCGGAGGATCAATTCATCTACGAAGCGGTTGTCGTCCCCTCAATTGAAGGCGCGCTGATCGCAGTAATGTTTAACCATAATATCCAGGCAATTGTCGTTCGTCCCGGCCTGACGCTGAAATCAAATATGGTTGAAACCATTCTGACAAGGTATCTGGCCCGCGCTGGTGGCCGCGACGAGATCGACGCGCTGCTGCCTGAAAACTACGGTCCCGAACTGTGCCGGATGATTGCCAAGGTGCGGCCCGAACTGGACGCATATTTGGTTACCGAACGGTCCGTCGAAGACATTGCTGGTCTCGATCTGGGTATCTGCCGCCGGGTTTTCTATAACCAAGAAGACTTTATGGAACTGCACCTGAACATTCTGCGCGGTGTGCAGTCACGTAACAAGTCGCCGTTCTTTACCGCGCTTGTCGAATACTCCAAGCAGCCGACGGGCGTTTTCCATGCGATGCCGATCAGCCGCGGTAAGTCCATCACCCGGTCGCATTGGATTCAGGACATGGGCGCGTTCTATGGGCCCAACATCTTTCTGGCGGAAACTTCTGCAACGTCAGGCGGGCTGGATTCGCTGCTGGAACCCCATGGGCCGATCAAAGAAGCGCAGGAACTGGCCAGCCGCGCATTTGGGTCCAAGCAAACCTTCTTTGCCACAAACGGTACATCGACCTGTAACAAGATCGTCGTACAGGCACTGGTGCGTCCGGGCGACATCGTTCTGGTGGACCGGGATTGCCACAAATCGCACCACTACGGCATGGTTCTGGCCGGTGCGCAGGTGTGTTACCTCGACAGCTATCCACTGAACAAATATTCGATGTATGGTGCCGTGCCGCTGCGCGAAATCAAGCATCAGTTGCTCGTGCTCAAAGCGGCGGGAAAACTGGACAAGGTCCGCATGCTGCTTTTGACCAACTGCACGTTCGACGGGCTGGTCTATAATGTTGAGCGGATGATGGAAGAATGTCTGGCCATCAAGCCTGACCTGATCTTCCTGTGGGACGAGGCTTGGTTTGCCTTTGCACGCTTCAACCCGACCTATCGTCAGCGCACCGGCATGAACGCGGCAAACACACTGCGCGAAAAGTTCAAGACCGAGGCCCATGCGCGAGCCTATGAAGCGCAGCAAGAAGAGCTGAAAGACGCGGATGATGAAACAATCCTGAACACACGATTGATTCCGCCGCCCAAATCCCGCGTTCGCGTCTACACGACCCAATCGACCCACAAAACGCTGACATCATTGCGACAGGGGTCAATGATCCATGTGAACGATCAGGACTTCAAAGGTGAGGTCGAACAATCCTTTCACGAGGCGTACATGACGCATACGTCAACCTCGCCCAACTACCAGATCATCGCATCATTGGATGTGGGTCGCCGGCAGGTCGAATTGGAAGGGTTTGAATTCGTTCAACGCCAGATCGAAGCGGCGATGTCGATGCGCCGCGCAATCACCGATCATCCGCTGTTGAACAAGTACTTCAAGGTACTGACAGCGGGCGACATGATCCCCGAAGAATACCGCGAAAGTGGCGTGACCAGCTATTATGACACGCAACAGGGCTGGACCGACATGTGGGATTGCTGGGAGCAGGATACCTTTGTTCTTGATGCAACCCGCGTCACGCTTGCCGTCGGCGGCACTGGTTGGGATGGCGACACATTCAAGACTGACATCTTGATGGACAAGTACGGCATCCAGATCAATAAAACATCGCGCAATACTGTTCTGTTCATGACCAACATCGGCACCACGCGATCGTCGGTTGCCTATCTGATCGAAGTGCTGGTCGAGATTGCAAAATCTCTGGATGAATTGTTGGATGATGCCAGCCGGATGGAACGTTTGTCATTTGACAAACGGGTGGCGAACCTGATGGAAAACTATCCGCCATTGCCTGACTTCAGCCGTTTTCACGAGGCGTTTCGTGCCGATGATGTCACATCCGAGGGTGATATTCGCACCGCATTCTTCTTGTCCTATGATGAGAAAAACTGTGATTATCTGGAACTTGACGGGTCCCTGAAAGATGCGATGGATGCGGGCGACACCGTGGTGTCTGCAAGCTTTATCATTCCCTATCCGCCCGGCTTTCCCATTCTTGTCCCCGGGCAGGTCGTCAGCCAGGAAATTCTCGCCTTCATGCGCGCCTTGGACGTGAGTGAAATTCATGGATACCGCCCTGATCTGGGCCTGCGTGTCTTTAACGATGCCGCGCTAAAACGGGTGCGTGCCAAGCACCTCTCTTCGTCACCTGCATAAGTAGAAGGAACCATCAAAATGGCTACAGTTCTCAAAAATATCTCAGAAATTCGCCGGTTCTTTCACCGGAACGAAGACCCGGTGTACTTCATTTCGGCGACCAACTTTAACCTGTTGGGCCTTGATGAATGGGTGAAGAATTTCAAATACATCTGCTACATCGACTGTTACGGCGGCAAGCATCCCAACGTGTTCTGCCCATCCGAGCAGCCGCATGCAGAATTCCAGTCGATCGAAGACATCAACAACTACCTGTTACAGCACAAAGAGGTGATTGATTTCATCAAGCGCCGCGGCGGCAAGCCCAAGTTTGTGTTCCTGATGTTCGACGAAGAAACAGAACGCCTTTCAAAAGAGCTGGGGGCAGACGTGTGGTTCCCCAAGGCGAAATTGCGCCAGTCAATGGACAACAAGATCGAAACCGTCCGCATCGGCAACAAAGCGGGTGTGCCGTCGGTGCCCAACGTCCTCGCCGAGGTCAAAAACTACGAAGACCTGCGCAAAACGTGCGAAAAGGCGGGCATCGGTCACGATCTGGTCCTGCAATCCGCCTTTGGTGACAGTGGCCACACGACGTTCTTTATTAAATCCGAGGCTGACTTCCGACGCCATGAATCCGAGATTGTCGGCGAAGGCGAGATCAAGATCATGAAACGGATCGATTGCCGGGGTTCCGCGATTGAGGCATGCGCGACCAAGGAAGGCACAATCGTTGGTCCGTTGATGACTGAATTGGTTGGCTTCAAGGAACTGACACCCTATCGCGGGGGCTGGTGTGGCAACGAAATGCTGGCCACTGCATTCCCGCCAAAGGTCCGTGAAAAAGCCCGTGATCTGACCTTCAAGTTCGGTGAGCAACTGCGCAAAGAGGGGTACCGTGGCTATTTTGAACTGGATTTCTTGATCGACAAGAAGACCGGCGATATCTGGTTGGGCGAATTGAACCCGCGTATCACAGGTGCGTCTTCAATGACCAACCACGCGGCTTTTGCCCATGCCGATGCGCCGTTGTTCCTGTTCCACCTGCTCGAATTCTCGAAAAAGAAATTTGATCTGAATGTCGATGAACTGAACAACCGCTGGGCCGATCCGGAAATGATTGATGGCTGGTCACAGATGGTCATCAAACATACCGAAGATAGCGTTGATATCTGCACCACGGCACCGGAAACAGGCATCTACAAGATGCTTGAGGATGGCCGCGTCGTATTTGACCGCTTTGACTATCACCGCCGGGCTGTTGAATCAGAAAACGAAGCTTTCTTCCTGCGAATCTTGCAGCCGGGTGATTACCGCTATGAAGGGGCCGACATTGGCATCCTTGTGACGCGTGGCCGCTCAATGACCAAGTCTTTCCAGTTGAATGAGCGGGCGAAAAAGTGGATTCATGGCATCAAGCAAGCTGTGGATGGCAAGCCACTGCCCACCGCCTCGGCGGGTCCGGAATTGTCTGACCCGGCGTTTAAAATCCTCTAACGCCTAGAAAGGCCACGATGTATTGGCGCGCACTCCAAGAAGAAACGCCCGGACCAAAATGGTCCGGGCTTTTCGCTGAATACTGGCCTGACTACCGCACCTGGTGGCTTCAGGAAGGCGATGCCGCGCGCCCCACATATGCGCAATGCCGCCGCGCGCTGAACACCCATATGCCGGAACTGATGCCGCTTTATGATGAACTCTGTGCCTTGGCAGGCGGCGGGGATCAGGCGGCGCGCTTTTTAAGCCTCTACAATCCGCCACCCTATCTGTCGGGTTGCAGTCAAGCGATCTGGGCCGGCAAGGAACCGGTTATGGTGCGCAACTATGACTACAATCCAAACGCGTTCGACCAATTGGTACTGAACACCAACTGGATGGGTCGCCGGGTTATGGGAACATCCGATGGGCTATGGGGGTTGGTTGATGGTGTGAATGATGCTGGTCTGTCAATTTCTTTGACGTTCGGCGGACGGCGCATCGTTGGCACCGGTTTTGGTGTGCCACTGATTTTGCGATATGTATTGCAGACCTGTGAAACCACTGCAGAGGCGACCAAAGTATTAGAGCGCGTGCCGACCCATATGAGCTATAACGTGACAGTTCTGGACCGCAAACGGGACTATTCAACCGCGATGATGGGGCCCGATCGGGCAACGCAAATTACCCATGCGGCGGTGGCGACCAACCATCAGGAAAACGTTGAATGGGTAAGCCACGCGCGGTTTACCGCGACGGTTGAGCGTGAGCGTTATTTGTTGAATCGCCTGCGCATGCACAAAGATCCTGAAGAGAAGTTTATCAATGCCTTTCTGAAACCACCGCTGTATTCCACTGCATTTAAGGCTGGTTTTGGCACGCTTTACACTGCCGTTTACCGCCCCCGTAAGCGCGAGATGGAATTGCGCTGGCCTGGCACAGTCTGGCCGCTGTCACTCAATAATTTTGTTGAAGGCGCGCGCAATGTGATGGTGCCGGGTGCCGCATGACCGGCGGCCCGCTTGCATCTCTGAAAGTGGTCGAGTTTTCAGGGTTGGGCCCCGCACCTCTTGCCGGACAGTTGCTTGCTGACCTTGGCGCGCAGGTTGTTACAATTGACAGGGCATCCGCAGCAGCAGACCCGACCGACATCAACCGACGCGGCAAACGATCCATTGTTCTAAACCTTAAATCGTCCAAAGGTGTCGATGCGGCGCACCGTGTGATTGCCGCCAATGATGTGCTGATCGAAGGCTTTCGCCCCGGCGTCATGGAACGGCTGGGCCTTGGCCCCAAGGATTGCCCGGATACATTGATCTATGGTCGGATGACCGGCTGGGGTCAGGACGGCCCATGGGCGCAAACTGCGGGTCATGACATCAACTATCTGGCGTTGACGGGTGCACTGCATGCAATGGGGCAGGGCGATGGACCGCCGGTGCCACCCCTTAATCTGGTTGCCGACTACGGCGGTGGCACGATGTTTTTGCTTTTCGGCGTTTTGTCAGCGGTAATCGAACGCGGCATATCTGGCAAAGGTCAGGTGGTGGATGCCGCAATGGTAGATGGTGTTCCCGCGATGATGGGATTGGTTCACGGTATGCTGGCGAAAGGAACCTGGGGCGAAACCCGCGCTGACAACTGGCTTGATGGGGCGGCACCATTTTACAGATGTTATACGTGTAAGGACGGAAAATTTGTTGCCGTGGGCGCGCTGGAACCCCAATTTTACGCGGTTTTACTGAGCAAACTGGGATTGCCAAAAAGCTACCTGCAGACGCAAAACGACAAGCGGACCTGGCCCGCGCGATCCGATGAATTTTCCGCCATTTTTCGAACTGAAACGCGCGATCATTGGGCCGCTCTATTTGATGGCTCAGACGCCTGTGTTGCCCCTGTGCTGACATTTTCCGAAGCACCAATGCACCCACACATGGCTGAAAGGCGGACATTCCAAGCCCTGCATGGCATTACCCAGTCTAACACGGCCCCTCGGTTCGCCCGGTCAACGACAGCACAAAGTCCGCCCCCGAGGGGGATCGGAGAAGACACAGCAGATGTCTTGCGCGAGATTGGGTTCAGTGACGCAGATATTCAGGCCATACTGAACTGATTAAGCAGCACATGATGCCGGGAAAGTGCCTTGATAGTCTCTGCTTTCATACACAGATAACGATACCACCTTGATGCAGGTTCCTGTAAGAACGATCCATGAAAGATGCTGCTGCCTCTGCCGCAATGGATATGCTGGATGACTTGATCGTCTGTCCGCAATGTGATGCTGCGTATAAGCTCAAAAAGCCCAAGCATGGCGAACGTGCCATATGCCAGCGGTGCCACAAGGTTTTGATTGCACCCCGTAAGAACGCTGGCATGCGCATCATTGCCATCGCGCTTTCCGTGGTGTTTTTGATCGTCGGTGCGGCGGTTTTCCCGTTCCTTACCATTGATGCAGCAGGCAACAAAAACGCGGTTTCAATCCTTGATGCAGCGCTGGCTTTTTCGGGCGGGCCGATGATATTGCTCTCAATCGCGACTGCGGGCCTGATCGTGTTTATCCCGCTTATGCGCGTTCTGCTGACCCTTTATGTGCTTTTGCCTGTGGTTTTGGATCGCCCGCCCGCCCGGCACGCAATCACCGCATTTCGTCTGTCAGAAGCGATGCGCCCGTGGTCGATGGCAGAAATTTTTGCCATTGGATGTGCGGTGGCTTTGGTCAAAATTGCCGATTTGGCACAGGTCAGCTTTGGTCCCGCCTTTTGGATGTTCGGAATTCTTGTTGTCCTTGTCATCGCTCAGGACAGCTTTATGTGTAAATGGTCTGTATGGAACTCTCTGGAACACCCCAAAAAATCATAAGCGCCCGGGACATGGGTGTTGTGGCCTGCACACGCTGCACCAAAGCGTGGCCGCTGGGCACCAAAACCTGTGGGCGTTGTGGCCATGCTCTTGTTTCGCGTGATCATCAAAGTTTGCAACGGGTTTGGGCCTATTGGGTCATGGGATTGATTTGCTACATCCCGGCGAATATTTTTCCCATGCTCAAGACCAGAACGCTGTTTCAGGTTGATGAAAGCACAATCATCGGCGGTGCTGTCGAGTTGGCGCAGCACGGCAACCTCGGCATTGCGCTGGTCATCATCGTTGCGTCGGTTGTGATCCCGCTGGGCAAGTTCTGGGCCGTTGCGTTTCTTGCGATCAGCGTGAAACAAAAAGACGTTGCATCAAAGCCGCAGCGCCAATTCCTTTATGAAATCGTTGAATATATTGGCCGTTGGTCGATGATCGACATCTTTGTGGTTGCGATTTTGTCCTCACTGGTGCAACTCAAGTCGTTGGCATCAATCAACCCCGGAACTGCGAGCATTTTCTTCGCTCTGTCTGTGATTTGTACGATGCTTTCTGCGCAGGCCTTTGATTCCCGGATGATCTGGGACGTTCAGGCCAAGGATGGGGGTCCTGACCGCAATGAGTGATACACCACCAGAGGTGTCCGTGTCGCCGACACGCAAGATGTTCCTGAGCGGTGCCTCGGTCATTTGGGTCATTCCGGTGCTGGCGCTGCTTGTTGCGCTTGGGGTTGCGTGGAAATCATACACTGATCGCGGCCCGCTTATTCTTGTTGAGTTTGAAAATGGCGCCGGCATTTCGGCAGGCGAAACCGAGCTAAAGTACCGTGATGTCACTGTCGGAAAAGTTGAAAGAGTTGGCTTTACCCAAGGTTTAGGGAAAGTCACCGCACAGATCCGCGTTGAAAAGGACGTGGCACCCTATATCGACAACGCTGCGGTGTTCTGGATTGTGCAACCCGAAGTGACCGCCCAAGGTATCACAGGCCTCAGCACGGTGCTGAGCGGTGTCCATATCGAAGGGTCCTGGGACGATCAGATCGGTGCTTTCTCAAATCGATTTCAGGGTGCATCTGAGCCCCCTTTGATCCGACCGGGTCAGGAGGGGCTGGAAATCGCATTTAGGACCGTTGCGAACGGCCAACTGACCGACAATGCGCCGATCCTCTACAAGGGCATTGAGGTTGGTCGCGTTGGCAGGGCCAAAATTGCCCCGCGCGGTAATTTTGCCATTGTAGAAGCCATCATTTTTGAAGAGCACCGGACGTTGGTAAACCAGACGACACGTTTTTGGGATGCTTCGGGTTTTAGCGTGAACATCGGACCCGCCGGTGCCGAGATCGACTTTTCTTCGCTTGCGACCCTGATCGGTGGTGGGGTGACTTTTGATACCTTTGTATCTGGTGGTGAACTTGTTCAGGACGGGACAGTATTTGAAATCTTCCCAGACAAGGAAACAGCCCGGAACTCAGTCTTTAATGCATCAGAGGTCGAACCTCTTAAGGTCAGTGTGATTTTTGATGATAATATCTCGGGGCTTGCTGTCGGTGCCGCAGTGGAATTGAGCGGCCTCAAAATTGGTGAAGTTGAAGCGCTTTCCGGGATCGTGGATTATGATCAATTTGGCGATAGCCGCGTGCGGCTGAATGCCAACCTGTCCATCCAACCCGCTCGGCTTGGCCTGCCCGGCGAGGTCACTGCTGATAACGCATTGAATTTCCTTCAGGATCGCGTGGCAAACGGTTTACGGGCGCGACTGGCCTCAGCAAGCCTGCTTACGGGCGGTCTAAAAGTTGAATTGGTGATGGTGCCAGACGCACCAGCCGCGCGATTGGTAGCAGAACCGAACGACCAGCCCCTGATGCCCACAACAAAAAGCGAAACATCTGACGCAGCAGCAACCGTCGAGGGTGTATTTTCTCGCATCAACAACCTGCCAATTGAGGAATTGCTGAACAGCGCGATCTCATTCCTCAATTCTGCCGAAGCGTTTGTCGCGGACGAAGATTTGCGCGAGACACCGCAAGACCTGCGTGAACTGCTGGCCGAATTTAAGGGGCTTGTGACCTCTGATGATGTGAAAAACATTCCCGTGACGTTGAATGCGACGTTGGTTCGGGTGGAAAAGCTCGTTGCGACACTGGAAGAAGAGCGGATTGCGGAACGTTTGCTGAGCGCAGTTGACAGCGCTGCGGATGCCGCAGACGCCGTGACATCGTCGGTTGAAGGCGTCCCGCAGCTCATCGAGCAAATTCAGGGATTGGCGGCCAAAGCCGAAGAATTGCCTTTGGATGATCTGATCGCAGAGCTTACCAATCTCACCCGGTCTGCAGAAAAAGTGATTGGCACGGATGATGCCGTGGCGCTACCCGGATCGCTAAAACGTGCGCTCGATGAGGTGAATTACACCTTGCAAGAACTCCGCGAGGGTGGCGCAATCGAAAATGTGAACCGCACGCTGGTTTCTGCCCGCAACGCAGCAGACAGCATTGCGGTTTCCGCCAAGGACCTGCCCCAGATCGTTGAGCGCCTGACGCGTCTGTTTGCACAAGCAAGCCGGACCATCGAAGGGTATAACAAAGGCGAAGAGCTTAGCCGCTCTGCCCAAGATACATTGCGCGACATCCAGAAGGCGGCAGATGCGCTTGCCTCGCTGGCGCGGACCATTGAACGTAATCCTAATTCGCTATTGCTAGGACGGTAAAACATGATGATTTCACGTCGCTTCATGACTTTGGGTTTGGTTCTTGCAACTCTCACTGCCTGCAGCAATGCAGAGCGGTTCGCGGTGCAGTCGCCCACTGTGACCGAACAGGTCAGCATCGCCTTTGGTGCGGTAGAGGTCCGCGATGTGTCTTTGCCAAGCTATGCCGCCGCAGATGAGATTACGACGCAAGCTGCAGATGGGACGTTGGTTAGCTCCAAATCGGTGCTTTGGGCAGACGCTCCGGAACGCGCCGTTGCGCTTGAGCTAAGTCAGAACCTTGCCCGGATGACAGGCCGGCGGGTCGCATCGGAACCTTGGCCATTTGAGGCCTTCCCCGATGCGCGCCTCGAAGTGCGATTTTCCGAATTGGTGGCCAGCGCCGCTGGCGAGTTTCGCACGTCAGGGCAATATTTCGTCGGCGTGTCGGATGGCCGCCGCGAACGGTCTGGCCTTTTTGATCTGACAGTGGCGTTTGACCCAAAAGGTGGCCCAAACGCGATCGCAGCCGCGCGTGGTCGGCTGATCCTTAATCTCGCGACGTATATTGCCAAAAACGGATTGAAATAGCGCCGGATCGAACCGGCGCTAACAATCATATCGGTCTAAAAATCCAGGTTTTCCACATTCAGCGCATTTTGCTGAATAAATTCGCGGCGTGGTTCCACGACATCGCCCATCAACTTGGTGAACAGGTCGTCCGCCTCAGCCATGTCTTCAACCTTGACCTGTAACAGGGTGCGCGCATCCGGGTCCAATGTGGTTTCCCACAATTGCTCGGGGTTCATTTCGCCCAATCCCTTGTAGCGCTGCAGCGACAGACCTTTTTCACCTTCAGTCAATATTGCATTCAACAAATCCATAGGGCCATGGATAAGTTGATTGCGGTCTTTTCGGACCAAGGTCGCCGGCAGGTCATACACCTCCTGCAAATGCTCGGTAAACGTGCCAGAGCGCCGTGCATCGCCTGACCGCATCATTTTACCATCAAGCGTGCGCACTTCTTCCACGCCGCGTAGAATGCGGGCCAGACGTATCCCGTGATCCTGGGTGATCCGCCCCTGCCAGCCACGTTCATATTCCATCGCAATCAGGTTCAACCGGACTGCGACCTTGTCTGCAACACTTTGCAGATCTGCATCAACTGCGCCGGGCACAAAAGCACCCGCAATCGCGGCCTGTTCCAAAATATGACGCGGATAATGTGTTGGAAACGCTTCCAAAACGCGGCGCATTTGACGGGCAAGTTCGACCACGCGGAGCAAATCCTGCCCACTGATCTCTTCGCCATTGCCCTGCCGCAGCATCGCGCCCTCAACGCCCTGCTGGATCAGGTATTCTTCCATCGCGGCCTGGTCCTTAAGGTAAACCTCGGATTTGCCGCGCGACACCTTATAGAGCGGCGGTTGCGCGATATAGAGATGCCCATGTTCAATAAGCTTCGGCATTTGACGGAAAAAGAAGGTCAAAAGCAGCGTACGGATGTGTGCGCCATCGACGTCCGCATCTGTCATGATGACAATCTTATGATACCGCAGCTTATCAATGTTGAATTCGTCGCGACCAATACCGGTCCCCAGCGCCATCACCAGATTACCAATCTCCTGCGACCCCAGCATGCGGTCAAAACGCGCACGCTCCACGTTCAGAATCTTGCCCTTGAGCGGCAGAATGGCCTGCGTCTGGCGGTCGCGTCCGGTTTGTGCAGATCCCCCGGCTGAATCCCCCTCGACAAGGAAAACCTCGGTCTTGGAGGGGTCTTTTTCCGAGCAATCCTTGAGTTTCCCAGCAAGGAAATTCACGTCCATCGCGGTCTTGCGCCGGGTAAGATCGCGCGCTTTGCGGGCTGCTTCGCGGGCATGGGCGGCTTCGATAATCTTACTGACAACAATCCGCGCCTCTGTCGGGTTTTCCTCAAACCACTCTGACAGCTTCTCGTTGACCAGCCCTTCAACGGCTGGGCGTACTTCGGAGCTGACCAATTTGTCCTTGGTTTGGCTCGAAAACTTCGGGTCCGGCACTTTCACCGACAACACACAGGTCAGCCCCTCGCGGGCGTCATCACCCGTGAAGGTAACCTTTTCCTTTTTGGCAATACCGCTGGATTGCGCGTAATTGTTGATCGTACGGGTCAGAGCGCCACGGAACCCGGCCAGGTGTGCACCGCCATCGCGCTGTGGAATGTTGTTGGTAAAGGGCAAGACATTCTCGTGATAACTGTCATTCCACCACATCGCGACTTCGACGCCGATGTCTTCTTTTTCGCCCGTGATAAAGATCGGTTCAGGCATGACCGACGACTTGTGCCGGTCAAGGTATTTCACAAATTCCTTCACGCCCCCTTCATAGAACAGATCGGATTGGAGCGTTTCAGCAGGCCTTTCGTCCTTCAGAATGATCCGCACACCGGAGTTTAGAAATGCCAGTTCGCGCAGCCGCTTCTCAAGTGTTTCAAAGCTGTATTCGAGGTTTGAAAACGTATCAGTTGACGCCATAAAACGGACTTCGGTGCCAGTGCGATCTGTTGGACCAACAACACTGAGGTGTTCGGTTGTAAAACCGCCTTCGAACCGGGCAACGTGCTCTTTGCCCTCACGCCAGATGCGCAGCTCCAGCCAGTCGGAAAGGGCGTTCACAACAGAGACGCCAACGCCGTGCAGGCCACCAGAAACCTTGTAGGAATTGCTGTCAAACTTACCGCCCGCATGCAGTTGGGTCATGATAACTTCGGCTGCGGAAACGCCTTCTTCGTCGTGGATGCCGACCGGAATACCGCGGCCATTGTCACTGACGGAAACAGAGCTGTCATCGTGAATTGTGACCGTTACCGCGTCTGCATGTCCGGCCAAAGCTTCGTCAATGCCGTTGTCCACGACCTCATAGACCATATGGTGCAAACCAGACCCGTCATCGGTGTCACCGATATACATGCCAGGGCGCTTGCGGACCGCCTCTAACCCCTTCAAAACCTTGATGGAACTGGCACCGTATTCTTCGGGCTGCTGCTCGTTTTCGGACATTGGGAATAACCTTCTTCTTTTGTCCAATGTATAGTTTTTTTCTGGGGGAATGTCACGCAAATGGCACAAGATTTTGTGTCAACGGACGGCAATGGAACTCAGATGAAAGATGCAGATGAAATCACGAATTCTGGGTGATTTTTGACGCGCCCTCAGTTTCGGTAACTTCCAGTGTCTGGGCGCGATCTTTTAGTTCAGCGAACAACTCGGGCCCGGTTCCGGTCATCCAGGCCTGCGCACCAAGGGCGGTGATCTCATCGTATAGAGCGGCCCGGCGATCTGCGTCCAGATGGGCTGCGACTTCATCAAGCAGTAAGATCGGCGGCGCGCCAAAATCGGCAGCGAGGGCACGGGCATTCGCCAGGATTAACGACACCAACAGCGCCTTTTGCTCGCCGGTAGAGCAGTCTTTTGCGGGCACGTCCTTGGCCGCAAAGACACCATATAAGTCAGCGCGGTGTGGGCCGATTAATGTTCGACCAGCACCAAGGTCGCGGGCACGGTTGTCAGCCAGCGCTGCACGCAGGTTATCCGCCTCTGAGGGCATCTTACAGATTAATTCGAGTGTAGCAGTGGGAAACGCCGTTTCTGCCTGCACCTGAGCCTCGGCAATGGCGCTGAGGGCCTGCACCCTGTTTGCATGGATCGCGGCCCCGGCTTCGGCCATCCGGGTTTCCAGCGCAGCGTACCAGGACGGCTCGCGCACCATGTCCTTGAGCAGGCGATTGCGTTCGCGCATGGCCTTGTCATAGCCCAGCGACTGTTCCGCATGATCAGGTATAAAGCTAAGCGTCATACGGTCCAGAAAGCGGCGTCTGCCCTCAGCCCCCTCAATCCACAGACGATCCATCGAGGGGATCAACCACAGCACCCGCGCGATACTCCCCAATGCGGTCTGTGGGGCCGCCTTACCGTCTATGCGTACCTGCCGCGCCGCACCTGCTTGCGACCAGATTTCAACCTCGTGGGTTTGGTGCAAGGAATGAAGAAGGGCTGTGATCTTCCAGCCCAATGCCTCTGGTCGCCGCGTCATATCCTCGGCACTGGACCGGCGCAGGCCACGACCCGGTGACAGCAGCGACACAGCCTCCAGGATATTGGTCTTGCCGGCACCGTTGGGGCCGTGGATCGCCACAGGCCGCGCATCAACGTCGATGACAGCCCGCTTGTGCGAGCGAAAGTGCGATAGGGTCAGTTGTGAAAGGTACAGGCCCGCCATCAGCGATACCGGTTCTCAGCAAAGAACGCCTTTTTAAACACGCATTGGCATGACGACATAAACCGCAGACGTGTCGTTGCCTTCTCGCATCAGGGTCGGATCGCCAGACGAATTGAACAGGAATACTGCATTCTCGCGGTCCACCTGGCTGGCGATCTCCAGCAGATACTTTGCGTTGAACCCGATCTCCAAACGCTCATCACCATAGGCAACTGCCAATTCTTCTTCGGCGGCACCGCTGTCGGGCGCGTTCACAGACAAGATCAGACGATCCTCGTCCAGCTGCAGTTTCACAGCGCGGGACCGTTCCGAACTTACTGTCGCAACACGGTCCACGGCCTGCGCAAATTCGGCGGCGTCAACTTCCATCCTGCGTGTGTTCCCTTGCGGGATGACCCGCGTGTAGTCAGGGAATGTACCGTCGATCACCTTTGATGTCAGGGTGATCTCTGGTGTGGCAAAGCGGATCTTGGTCTCAGACACGGACACCGCGATTTTCATATCATCGTCATCAAGCAGTTTGCGCAATTCACCGACCGTCTTGCGCGGCACGATCACGCCCGGCATGTCGGCGGCACCTTCTGGCATGTCCGCATCAATGCGGGCCAAACGGTGACCGTCTGTGGCCACACAGCGCAACACCTTGCCCCCGTCGGCATCAGAAATGTGCATATAAACACCGTTTAGATAATACCGCGTTTCTTCGGTCGAGATGGCGAATTTCGATTTATCAAACAACCGCCGCAGTACCGGTGCAGGAGCCGAGAAGTTTGACGCATATTCCGACGACGCCATGACAGGGAAATCTTCGCGTGGCAGCGTCGCCAGAGAAAAGTTTGACCGACCCGCTTCGACAGTCAGGCGACCCGCAGCGGTATCTGCCGTCAGGTTGATCAGCGCGCCATCCGGCAATTTGCGCACGATCTCATGCAGCATTGTGGCGGACACGGTTGTCGCCCCAGCGCGTTCAACCTGCGCAGCAGCCTTATCAACGACCTCGATGTCCAGATCCGTTGCGCGAAACGACACTTCGTTGCCTTCGGCTTCGACAAGGACGTTCGCAAGGATCGGAATCGTGTTGCGCCGCTCGACAACAGATTGCGCTTGGCTCACTGCTTTAAGCAGTGCGGCGCGTTCGATGCTGAATTTCATATGCGTTCTCCCTCAGGACAGCCGGGACAGGCAAACTACCCGGTTCCCCCACTTTCACAAGACTTTTCTGGCTTTGTTGCTGGGAATGCAAGAGGGGCGCGCAAGCACCCCTCATTTTGACGAAAGAGACGGTGGTAGATCGCCCTTATGATTCCAGTGCGCGGCGCAATAATTCCAGATCTTCAGCGATCTGACCATCGGATTGCTTCAATTCTTCTATGCGGCGCACCCCGTGCATGACGGTGGTGTGATCGCGCCCCCCAAAACGGCGGCCAATCTCAGGCAGGGACCGGCTTGTCATCTGTTTGCACAGATACATCGCCACCTGTCGGGGGCGTGCATAGCTGCGCAGGCGTTTAGGGCCAATCATGTCTGACAGACGGATGTTGTAATGATCGCTGACTTTGCGCTGGATTTCCTCAACAGAAATCTTCCGTTCAGATGCGCGCAGCACGTCAGCCAGACAATCCTGGGTCAGTTCCATGTTGATCTCACGGCCAACCAGCGAAGCAAACGCAAAAAGACGGGTCAATGCACCCTCAAGCACGCGCACGTTGGATGTGATGCGGTGTGCCAGAAATTCCAGCACGCAATTATCAACTTCAAGAGTGGGATAGGTTTTGCGTTGCACTTCGACTTTGCTTTGCAGGATGCCCAGACGCAATTCGTAGTCGGTTGGGTGGAGATCAACCACAAGTCCGCACTGCAGCCGTGATTTAACGCGCTCTTCAAGATCTTTGATCTCTCCCGGGGCGCGATCGGCTGAAATAATGATCTGCTTATGCTGGTCGACCAGCGCGTTGAAGGTGTGAAAGAACTCTTCCTGCGTGCTGTCCTTGCCCGCGATGAATTGAACGTCATCCACCATCAATACATCAACAGAGCGGAAAATTTCCTTGAAATCCATCATCTTACGGTCGCGCAGGGCCTGAACAAACCGGTACATGAATTGTTCTGCAGACAGATACAGCACGTTCATCTCTGGTTTGCGCTGCTTCAGCTCTTGCGCAATGGCGTGCATCAGGTGTGTTTTGCCCAATCCAACACCGCCGTAAAGGAACAATGGATTAAACGTGACCGGACCACCTTCGGCAACACGGCGCGCGGCGGCATGGGCCAGTTCATTGGGCTTGCCCACAACAAAATTGTCGAAACTAAAGCGCGGGTCCAACGGAGCGGTGTTCAGCACGCTTGAACCGGCAGGTTTTTGAACGGCGCTTGTCCGGCGGGTGACGGGTTCGGGACTGTTCGCTGATTTGACCAGATTTTGCGACAGGGCAAAATTCAGGCGCGACACGTCAACACCTTCGCCCCGGATCTCATGCAGGATCAGATCAGAAAAGTTTTGACTGACGTAGTTGCCAAAAAAATTGGTCGGGACATGCAGTGTCGCTATGCCATCGGCCACATCGCCTGGCACAAGCGGCGCAATCCATGTTGTGTAGTTGTTCTGTCCGACAGTCTTTAGCAATCGCTGCCTAATTTCGCCCCATTGGTCGTACGTCAT